>JBKAGT010000001.1:0-244940 GCA_046290495.1 Chlorobiota bacterium
AAAGGAATAATAAGAACTACGAAATTTGTCAAAAACTAAGTACATAATTACGCTACTATCACTATCCTTATTGGTGGCATGCTCTGATAAATCCACGGAGCCAGAAACCAGCAATAAGGATAGATTTTCTTTCTTAGCCGACTTACCCACAGAGCTGCCTCAGATTAATTACCCTGAAGACAACAACCCTACTGAAGATAGAATTCTGTTAGGTAAGCTACTTTTTGAAGATGTTCGCTTATCGAGAACTGACGAGATTTCCTGCGCTTCTTGTCACAAATCTGAGTTTGCATTTGCAGACAATAAACCAACTACAAAAGGTGTAGAGGGAAGAGACGGCACTAGAAATAGTATTTCACTAATGAACGTCGCACATCGAACTTCGCTAATGCGAGAGGGCGGCGTACCAACATTAGAGATTCAAGCACTAGTACCATTCCAAGAGCACAATGAATTTGATTTGAATATTGTCCTGGCAGCTGAGAAACTAAGCACTGATACAACTTACTCGCGACTATCGCAATCTGCTTATGGCCGTGAATTTGACCCCTATGTTATAACTAGAGCAATCTCTGCTTTTGAAAGGACTTTGATCGGCGGTAATTCAAAGTTTGACAAATTCCTCAACGATGAGGCACAGTTAACAACTGACGAAGAGTTAGGAATGCAGCTGTTTTATTCAGAAAGCTTGGCTTGTTCTTCTTGCCATTCGGGTATTTTGTTCAGCTCACAAGACTTTGCTAACAATGGTCTTTACAAAGAGTATTCGGATATGGGAAAACAACGCTTTACCGGTCTGGATAGTGACAATGGTGTATTCGTTATACCTTCACTCAGGAATATTGCTAAAACAGCACCATATATGCACGATGGGAGCGTAGCCACAATAGAAGAAATAATAGACCACTATGCAAACGGTGGCAGCACCCACAGAAACAAAGACGAAAAAATAAAGGGCTTCAGCCTAACACAAAAGGAAAAAGATGCGATTATTGCATTCCTAAGTACACTAACCGAATCTGTAGATTAACCCAATTACGGCTTGTCGAAGTGGTGGTAGTCTTTGAGTGAGTTCCAATCTCCACCCCATCGCCAACCACGAGCTTTCATCTCTTTCACTATTCGGCTATCAGCTGTGAATACCCCCTTGTTACCTGGCACATACTTAGCACCTTTCGGAGATATTCGAGTCGGATTCTTGTATATCACGGGGTTGAAATAAGGATTTATGTCAATTGCCTTTCCAAATGAATGGTTCGACAATCTCTCAGTACCAGCTATAAAGCGATAGTTGAATGCAGAAGAGTTATTAGCAGCCATAGATTTGTCATCACTCCATCCATATTTGACTATAGGGATTACCTGCTTTATAGGAAACTTTTCCTCCCTTGCCATCTGAAAGAAGTACTTTACATCCTCCTCTACTGACTTGTGCACTATTATTTGACCTTTGTGTTGCTTTTCATCTAGTGAGTAGTATGTCACATCTAGCAATGTTAGCGAGTCAAGTAAATCTTGAGGTGCTTTTGTGCCCTTAGTTGCATCAGCAAATGTCATATTACTATCTACTATTTCCACTTCTCCCCCTATCAGAGCCACAAAGGCCAATATGATAATACTAATAACTATTTTCTTCATTTATCACTTCCATATGATTTACTTATATCCAATACGAATTAAATATTCTCTTGTTTGGGTGTGGTAATTATTCTTAGCTGTTACGGCGCGCTAATGATGCCAGACCAAACTTCATAATCCACATCTAAAAGTGGGTAGTCAGTTCCATTTGTTTCGTTATACTTTGCAAGAATATCATTGAACAAATGCACAAACCGTTTTTGGAACTCTATGTCTAGGATATACTCTCGGCTATATTTAGAATAGTTCTTCATGTGTTTAAGTAAATTTTTATTTATCCAACTCTCTCTATTTTCACAACAAAAACTATAACTAATTACATTATCACCTTCATTATAAAAGTATATGCTTTCTTCAGATTCATTTCTAAAATGTATCTTTATAGTATATTCAAATGAAACAATGTTTCTAATTTTTCTTAAACTTCTAGGCATATTGTAAATGGAATCAATATCTAATGTATCAATCCCTGTATCTTTTAAATAGCGCTTCTTAAACGACATTAATGAATCTGGTAAGAAATATTTAGGCTTTGAATCTGGCATGTAATAAAATAAATTCATGATTTTATTTTTTAGTAAAGAATCCTTGTCAACTAATTGTAAATGCTTAGTTGTGTCTATAATATCAGTATAAATAAGGGTAGAATATGATGTAGTTGTATCGCTTTTGATACTTTTCCCGTATCTCAAAATCGATACAGAATCAATATTCTCAAAATCAATACTGCCCAATGTAGATTCTGAAGAATATCTCGAACCAGTACACGATACCATCAAAAGTGCAGTTAATATTATTATAATCTTTTTCATTTTATCATTTATCTCCGTTACGGCGCACTAATTATACCAGACCAAACCTCGTAATCAACATCCAAAAGTGGGTAGTCAGTTCCATTTGTTTCGTTATACTTTGTCAGAATATCATTAAATAAGCCCACAAATCGTTTTTGGAACTCTATATCTAATACATATTCTGCAGTAAATGCAGTATACCCTTTAAAAGTCCTATATAAAATATCAGACTTATAATCTGTACAACAGAAGCCGTATGCAATAATATTATCTCCAAAGTACCTAATCGAGAGTCTTTCATAATCTTCTGAATTAATAGATAAGGTAATTCTGTAAAAGTTAGCATTAATATTCCTATTAGATCTTTCTTTCCTTGATAGTTGATAAATCGAATCTATATTAATTGCTTCAATCTTACTAGAATCAATATACCTTTTCTTAAATTCAATTAATTCGTATTCTTTGTAAGGCATAGCTCTGGAAACAGGCATCTCTTTCAGGAGGCTGAATATTCTTTCTTTAAAATAACTTGAGCTATCAGTTAAATTTTCTATAAATAAAGGTTCATCAAAGTAATTTGTAATGTTACTTGAAGATTCAGAATCAGGTTCTAATTTATTGTATTTTATAAAATATTGGGAAATATGTAAGCTGTCAATTTCTTCAAAATTTAATTCTTCAAGTACATCATCAGAAGAATATCTAGACCCTGTACAAGACACCATCAAAAGTGCAGTTAATATTATTATAATCTTTTTCATTTTATCATATCTCAATTTTACGGCGCGCTAATGATGCCAGACCAAACCTCATAATCAACATCCAAAAGTGGGTAGTCAGTTCCATTTATTTCGTTATACTTTGTAAGAATATCATTAAACAAACGAACAAATCTTTTTTGGAACTCTATGTCTAGGATATACTCTCTACCATATACAGAATAGTTCTTCATATATTTATAAATATTTCTGTACATCCAGCTATGATAATCAATACAACAAAAGCTATAGCTAATTACGTTATCATCATAGTTATAGAAATATATACTTTCTTCAGCTTCATCTTTAAAATGAAATTCCAAGCTATAACTATAAAAAATAACATTCCTTTGTTTTCTTAATTTCCTTGGCATATTATAGACCGAATCTATATCCAAAGTATCAATACCCATTTTATTTAAATACCTTTTTTTAAAAGATAATAAGGAGTCTGGTAAGAACGCCCTTGGTCTAGAGTCTGGAATTGAATTGAAAAAATCAACAATTTTATTTTTCAACAGAGTGTCTGATTCATTTACTTCTATTGATTTTGTAGTATCTATTAACCTTGTGTAAACCATAGTAGTATAAGTAGTAGCTGTATCACTATATATACTCGAACCATAGTTACTAATAGAAATTGAATCAACATTCTCAAAATCTACAAAGTTCAACACTAAATCAGATGAATACCTAGAACTATAGCATGAAGTTAATAATAAAAAAGATAACAGAGTTAGAAAAGTCTTCAAAATACTCACACCCCTACTCCCTGAAATTTATTAGTCATAATTTGCCCCTCTGTCTATTATTCGCAAACACATAAATTGTCTTTTTAGTTACAGTTTTTACCCTATTTTTTCTAATTATCTTCGATTTATCGTAACTTATTTGTCAGTTATGTGTCAACTATATTATACCAAATGATGAAGAATAAGAACATGAAGCACATATTAATATTAATTACCCTTTTCGTATTTCTTGGCTGCCAAGAAGAGACACCTACAGATAAATCGGATGACCAAATACAAACAGAATACACATTGAAAGAGTTAGAAAATGACCCAGATTGGCAGTTAGTTACTGATATTCATGAAATTGGTAATCCATGCCTCAAAAGTGAGTTCGTTGAAGGTGGTGTACTCTTAAGAACAAGAAATGAACTTGATCAACTTTTTACTGAGAGTGGTGAAATTGACTCTATAAGCCGTAAGTATTGTCATATAGCAGATGAACTAGAAGTAGATTTTGAAAACCGCTCAATTATTTTTCATTATCTAGATTGGGTAAAAAGACATTCAAAAAGATATATTTTTAAAAACGACAAGCTTAAAAAGTACATTTATCTTAATATTCTTTATTATAATCTATCCAGCAGGACTGAACCTCTCATGGCTGAATTTGTCACTATACCAAAAGTCTCTGACGATTACACTTTCAACTTCGATACTATACAAGTAGATGGGTTAACTCTCTACTAAACATATCCCCGTTTCCTATTAGGGCATTGCAACTTAATACAACTTTAACAGTATTATCATTTTAATTATACACTCATAGAACTTAACTTTGTATAACTAAGATAATAACAAATCGGATTCTTATGAAAATAGCAGTCATCGGATGCGGTTACTGGGGTAGCCACTTACTGAGGAATTTCAACCAATCTCCTAACTGGGAACTTGCCTACGCTTGCGATTCGGACACCAATCAATTAGAGAAAGTTTCGGCTATGTACCCCAACGCAAAGGCCACTGCCAACTACGAAGAGATTATGGCAGACTCATCTATCGATGCAGTTGCTATTGCTACACCTGTTCACACCCACTATGATATTGCACTTGCAGCACTCAAATCGGGAAAGCACGCTTGGGTAGAAAAACCGCTAACGGACTCAGCTAGCACTGCGGAGGAGCTAATTGCTGCTGCTAAAGAAAACAACGTTCTGCTCCATGTTGATCACACTTATATCTATACCCCTGCAGTGCAGAAGATAAAATCGCTGATGGACTCAGGTGAGTTAGGTGAGTTTAAATACATGGACTCAACGCGGGTGAACTTAGGGTTATTTCAACATGATATAAATGTAGTTTGGGATTTGGCCCCTCACGATTTCTCTATCTTGCAGTATTGCATTGGCAAAAAGCCAGTAGCAGTGAACGCAACTGGCAAGGCATTAGAAAAATATGGTCAAAAAGAGATAGAGAGCATTGCCTATATCACTGTTCATTTCGAAGATGAAACTATGGCGCATTTCAATGTAAATTGGATGTCACCAGTGAAAATCCGCCAGATTATAATTGGTGGAACGAAGAAAATGTTGGTCTTCAATGATATGAGCAGCGACGAAAAGCTAAAAATATATGATTCGGGTGTACTAATAGAAAACAGAGAAGAAATATACGAAACGCTGATACAGTACAGAACAGGCGATATGTATTCGCCTAAGGTGAGTAATGCCGAGGCACTACAAACAGAAGTAAATCACTTCTACGAAAGCATAGAAAACAATCAAAGCACTATGACCGATGGCGAGTCTGGGCTGTATGTGGTACAGTTGTTGGAAGCGGCCGAGAAGTCAATCAAAAACAATGGCGAGTTAGTTAAGATATAATGGCAGAATACAAGGTATGCAAATATAGCCCCGAAGACTATGAGCAATGGCAAGACTTTGTCAGCCATGGGGTAAATGCGACCTTGTTCCACGAGCAGAAATTTATATCTTACCATCCAGAAGGTAAGTTTGATGACCACTCACTTATGGTTTATAAGAAAGATGAGCTATTTTCAGTCTTCCCTGCTGCACTGCTAATTCGTGCTGACAAAAAGGTACTGAAATCACATCCTGGAACTTCCTATGGTGGTTGTGCATTTGCGAAAGGAAGTACTCTGAAAGATGTCTACACCACATTAGAAGCTATTGAAAATTACGCAAATCAGTCTGGAATTAGCCGTATAGAGTTCCGCCAAGCACCGAAGATATTTCTCACTCAACCATTTGACCAATTGGACTTCTCCCTTGTACGATTGAACTACGAACGAGAAGACGAAGAGCTGTCTACTTGCTATCCATTATCAAGCTATAAGGATGTTAGTGTGGACGATATGGCAATGCAATTTGAGAATGTTGGCAGAAACAAAGTCCGCAAAAATGTAAGGAAAGCTGTCCGCCGTGGGCTCACTTTCCGTCAGTTGGAGAAGAGCGAACATAAAGCGTATTATGATATATTGCTTGATAATTTAGTAAGACACGAAGCCACACCTGCCCACTCTTTTGAAGATATAGAAAAGCTAATCGAATTATACCCAGACAGGGTTCGGCTCTACGGTGTATTTGTAGATGGGAACATGGCAGCTGGCTATCTGATATTCAATATTAACCATATTGGTTGGCACGTATTCTACGGCTCGCTGGACTATAAATATCAAAAAGAACGCCCTACTACTTACGGGCTGTTTATGCTGCTGAAGACCTTAGCAGACGAGGGCTATGAGTATTTGAACATGGGGATAAGCACCGAAGACGGTGGCAAAAAAATTAATTGGGGGCTTTTCGATTTTAAGGAAAGCTTCAACGGTACAGGAATAATTAGAACCTATTGGAGTAAGAATATAGAATGAAAGTTCCATTTTTAGATTTAAAAACGCAATACAGAAATATTAAAACTGAAATAGATGCTAAGGTTTTGGAGATATTAGATTCCACTGCCTATGCTTCTGGGCCTTATGTCGAGGAGTTTGAGAAGAGCTTTGCTGCTGCTCATAATGTAAAGCATTGTATAGCTGTAAATTCTGGTACATCAGCACTCCACGTTGCATTGTTAGCACTCGGTGTTGGCTGTGGCGATGAGGTCATTCTCCCTGCAAATACATTTGTGGCTACTGCTTGGGCTGTGTCTTATATTGGTGCTACTCCAGTTCTGTGCGACGTAACGGAAGACACTTACACAATAGATCCGAGCAAGATAGAAGCGTTGATTACTGACAAAACTAAAGCTATTATCCCTGTCCACCTATACGGTCAGCCCGCAGATATGACTCCGATTATGGAAATAGCCAGAAAGCACAATCTGAAAGTGGTGGAAGACGCTGCTCAAGCACACTTGGCTGATTACAATGCTGAGAAAGTAGGCAGTTTTGGCGATGTTGCTTGCTTTAGCTTTTACCCTGGAAAGAACCTAGGAGCTTATGGCGAGGGTGGTGCACTGGTAACGAATAGCGATGAGATTGACGAAAAGAGCAGATTGCTACGTAATCACGCGCAGCCAGTGAAGTACAAACACATTGACATTGGTTATAACTACAGAATGGATGGTATACAGGGCGGAATACTCAAAATAAAGCTCAAACATTTAGACAATTGGACGGAGCAAAGACGAAGCGTAGCAAAAAGATACACAGATGCTTTTAGTGAAATTGATGGTTTGACTCCCCCCAAAGAGAGAGAAAACACGAAACACGTTTACCACTTATACGAACTCAGATTAGTGAGTAAGGAAAAACGTGACTCATTGCTTGAATTTCTAAAAGAACGCGAGATATATGCAGGATTGCACTACCCTATACCAGTACATTTGCAAGAGGCGTATAGTGATTTGAACTATAAGCGTGGTGATTTTCCAATTACCGAAGCAACTGCAGATGAGTTAATCTCGCTGCCTATGTTCCCAGATTTGACTGACGAGATGGTAGAAGCGGTAATAGCAGCTGTTAAGGAGTTCGCTGACCAATGAGAGTAACCTCCACAAAATCGAGTAAGACCCGCAAGATTGCCTATGGTTTTGGTGGTTTGGTGCTGCTATTCTATTTGGTAACAACGGCTATGCAGGTCGCTGATGGCAATGCCGAGTGGGAAACTACAATGTGGAATATGCTCTTCTTCCTTGGATATACATTATTCATCCACTTCATAATTCCTGCAGAATACTTTGAATTTAGAAGTGACGAGATAGAATTCAGACCTATGGCTGGATTCAAACATGAGACTCTTAAAGTGTCAGATATTGACCACATAGCTTATGATACGAACCGTGTATTCATGGTTACAGCTAATAAGAAACACGAAGCTTCACTCACCAGCTTTAGCTATGACGAGATACAATCAATCAAACAACAAATTGCTAACTTCAACTTGGAAGAAAGGCCGCCAGAGATTGAGGATTAATCAATCTGTTTCTGGAAAATACGATAAGTCTTATAAACCTCACCCTTCATCGTGGTCTCTAATCCACGCTTCATCATTTGGTTATCTTCTAATATCCATGATGCTTCACCCTTAGGCATACCAAGCTCGTAGGCAGTTTCGCCAATCTCGTAGTATAGCACAGCATCTACACCACTGCTTTGGAATTCTGGTAGTACACCAAGAACGATAATTCTAGTCAAATCAATATGCTTTTTCTTTGTCAAAAGATTCCAAGCAGCACTCAGGATACCTCCGCTACGGCTATGTATTAGTGCTTGGTTGATATCAGGTAGCGACAAGGCAAACCCTGCTGGTTTACCGTGGATTTCAGCGATAATAGTTAAGCGTGGTTCAGCTATTTGCTTCAAGTCATTAGCGAGGAAGTCAAACTCCTCGTCGGTCATCTTCACAAAGCCCCAATTCGGTTCCCATGCAGCATTATACAAATCCTTTACTGTCTGCACATCTTTCTTGAATTGTGCTTTATTCTTAAAATTGATAGGGCGAATAGTTATACCCTTACGTTCTCGGACGATTTGCTGCATCCTGCTGAGCTTTTCGCTCTTATATGAGTCATGATGTAGTATGTATGCTAAAAGATCCTTCTCCTTGCTCATACCGTAGTTTTCTATCAATTTCTGATAGTAAGGTGGGTTATATGTCATTAACACAACAGGTGGCTGATCAAATGCGTCTATGAGCAATCCAACTTCATCATTAGTCGATGGATTAACTGGACCACGTATGTCAGTCATGCCTCTTTCTTTTAGCCATTTTTCAGCTTCAGTGAAAAGTGCATTCGCAACTTCTTGGTTGTCTGTAGATTCAAAGAAACCAAAGAAACCAACCTTGTCATTGTGTATTTTGTTGTGATTTTCATTGGTAATGGCAGCTATTCTTCCAACTATCTCCTTTCCTTCGTAAGCAAGGAATAGTTGTATCTCTGCGTGTTGGTAAAAAGGATTCTTTTCTTCATTCAACAGCTTCATCCTGTCCATTTTAATAGGTGCTACCCAATTAGGGTTACCCTTATAAAAGTTCCACTGACAGTTGACAAACTTCTTCTTACCAGCCGCATCTGATACTTTCTTAATCTCTATAGCCATTGTACTCACAACATATATTATTATTACTCTACAAAAATAGTTTATTATGAGCATATATAAAAAAAGAAAATCCCGCCGGATAAACCTGACGGGATTTAATTTTAAGTTATAATCTTATGAAAGATTATATTAGTCCATGATAATCCATGCAGCACCATTCCATACGAATTGTGCAGCTGAGTTAGCTTCAACTGTTTGACTACCAAGAGTACCTGCTGTAATATTAATATCACCAGCATCCTCATTAGTTACTATAATAACTTGACCTTGTAAAGAGCCAGCCGCAAATGTAATAGCGTTTGCATTAACACCAGCAGTAGTTAGTCTTACTATAGTATTTGAAGTTAATGAAATTGTTCCACCTGTTACAATTCCTGCAGCTCCATTATCAGAAGATAGACTCATGTGTCCGTTTTCAACTTGAACACCATAAGAGTTAGAACCAACATTTGAATTATTAACTGAAACAGTAGGATTATTAACATTACTTACATTGTTAGATGCAGTAACAGCGTTACCAGTAGTTGCAGTAGCTTGTACAGCAGTACCAGAAGTTACATCACCTTGTAATGCAGTACCAGCACCAGAGTTAGCAATAACACCTTTTGCATTAGCACCAGTAGTTACGATGTTAGCACCAATTGCATTACCACCTGCTAATGAAGTAGAGAATGCAACAGCGTTAATTGCAGCACCTGAGTTAGTTACGTTAATACCAACTTCGTTAGTTTCAACTTCTACTGCAGCAACATTATCACCACCATTTTTGTTGATGTCAACAAGTGGTCCATTAGTTGAAGCAGAGTTAATTTCAAAGTTATCGTTTGCATCTTGCATAGTTACAGTTACATCATCATTAATAGCAAGAGGAGTAGCATCAATAGAGTTATTGAATAATGCATCTCTTACATCTAAGTTATCATCAACTATTACAGTACCTGTAGCTGAGTTTTCGATGTCAACTTGTGCATCGATGATACCAAGACCATCAATTACAACATCGTTATTAGCAGTAGCTAAGTTTACAGTGAAGTCAGTAGCTTCTGTCATATTGAAATCAATATCACCTTCAAGGTCAACAGCAGTAATTGCATTACCATTGTTATAAGCAACTTGTAAGTCATGATTTAATAAAGCAGTTTGAACAGCTAAAGCAGTTACTAATTCACCATCGTTAGATTGTCCATCAATTGCTACAGGAGCAGGGAATAAACCGCCTACTAAATCACCTTGTACAAATATGTTATCAACTGAATGACCACCTAATATAGCTGATCCAGCAACATTAACATCACCAAGTATATCTAGTTCTGTATTTGCAGCATTAGGTGCAGCAGTTACAGCACCAGCAGCATCAGTAGTAGTAGCTGTTGGAACACCTTGTACCTGTAGTTGTTGAACATCTGCAACATTACCGATTAAGTTACCAGGTGCTTGTGCATCTAAGATACCACCTTGAATTAATAGACCATCAACATCATTAACTGTTACTGGATTAACACCCGCAACTGTATTAGAAATAGCGCCTTGTAAATCTGAAGTACCTGTTACAACTAAATTGTCATCTACTCTTACATCACCAGCTGTATTTTCAATATCAACTTGTGCATCGATAATACCAGCACCATCAACAACAACATTGTTATTAGCAGTTGCTAAGTTTACAGTGAAGTCAGTAGCTTCAGTCATATCAAAATCAATATCACCTTCTGCATCTACAGCAACGATTTGGTTACCATTATTATATGCAACTTGTAAGTCATGGTTCAATAATGCTTGTTGTACAGCTAGTGCAGTTACCAATTGAGCATCGCTAGAAGCAGGAGGAAGTGGGAATAAACCACCAACTAAGTCAGTTGAAATGAATATATCATTTACTGAATTACCACCTAAAGTAGCAGCACCAGAGATAACAACATCACCAGTTACAGTTAATTCTTGATCACCAGCAGCAGGAGCAGCTGTTACAAGACCAGCACCGTCAACTACTACAGCAGTTGCAACACCTTCTACTGTTAATTGATTACCATTTGCATTGTCACCAATAGTAGAAGCAGCAGCTTGAACATCGATTTTACCGTCTATAGCTACATCCATATTACCAGCAGTTGCTGTGAAAGCAAATTCTTGAGCTGCAGCTGAATTAACACCTGCATCAGACAATACTACATCACCAGTTGCTTGAGTAGTAGAAATAGTAACACCTGTTTCAGCGAAACTAAAGTTATCAGTTCCGTTTGAGTTAGGATCTAAATCTACAGTAGTACCATTTACATCAACATCAATATTTGCATCTCCATTAGCATTCAAATGTACAGCTGAAGCATTTGCAAATATTTCATTTCCATTTAGACCATCAGCATTTACGCCAAAAGTAGTACCAGTTACGTTAACATTATTGTTTCCGTTTGAATTACCATCTATTGTAACACCAGCAGCAGGATTAACTGTTACTTCGTTGTTACCATCACCATTAGCATCTAACCAAATTTGGTCAGCAGTTCCATCAATAGTTAATTCGTTAGAACCAGCATCATCTGCATTTACTAAAACTTGGTTAGCAGTAGAATTAACGATTACTTCGTTAGTTCCATTACCATCAGGATCTAACCAGATTTGGTCAGCAGTTCCATCAATAGTTAATTCGTTAGAACCAGCATCATCTGCATTTACTAATACTTGACCAGCTGTAGAGTTAACGATTACTTCTTGTGTACCATTACCATTTGGATCTAACCAAATTTGATCTGCAGCAGCATCAATAATTACCTCTTGAGTACCTATACCAGCAGAACCGTCAGGATTTAACCATATTTGATCAGCACCAGCAGCTAAAGTAGCTAAATCGCCACCATCTACATTTAATGTAGCAGAGTTAGCACCGTATCCAATAGCTAATTCAGTTACAGCAGCTTGACCACCTGTAGGACCAACGTGTACTGAACCACCATTTACATAAGCATCTTGCCATCTGTTAACATCAGAACCTAAGTCAAAAGTATTATCAGCTTGTGGCTCTAAATCATCTTCAACGATAACTGCAGTACCAGGAGCTCTGTTAATGATATTAACTTGAGCGTCTAGGTAACCAGCACCATCGATAATTACATCGTTACCAACATTAGCACCAGTAATAGTGAAATCAGTAGCTTCTTCTAAGTTGAAGTCGATATCACCTTGTCCATCAGTTGAAGTAATTGAGTTTCCATTGTTGTAAGCAACTTGTAAGTCGTGATTTAATAATGCATCTTCAACTGCTCTAGCAGAGATTAATTGTGCATCATTAGACTCAAAGATTACAGTTGTTGGAGGAGCTGGTAATGGAGGATTTAAAGTAGTTAAATCAGTAGAGATATAAATATCGTTTACTGAGTTATAAGTATCAGCACCACCACCTAAGTTCAATGAACCAGATAGCTCAGCATCACCATCAACTAATAAATCTGCATTAGCAGTAGCTACAGTAGTAGCAGTACCAGGACCAGCTGGAGATACGTTAGGTACACCAGGGTTTGATAAGTCTATAGTTACTGTAGTTATATTACCTCTAACAGTAGTTTGGTTTACATCACCAGTAGCATCACCGATGAAAGCTTGATTTCTAACATCAATATCACCATCTAAATCTACATCGAAATCACCGTTAGTGTTGAACATTTGTAATGTTTCATCAACAGCACCAGTTTTTTCGAAGCTATTTTCTTGCATAAATAAAGTCGCACCAGGGTTAACACCATCATAAACGATAATTTCACCATTGTGAGAGATTAAGTCAACACCTTGGATAGCAGAGTTAGCTTGGATAGAACCATAAGTTTTAATAGCTAATTTCTGTCCAGAAGCTGAAGGATCAGTATTGTTAACAACTAGAGCAGCGTCTTGTACATCAGTACCTGCTGGATCTGGATTAACATAATCGTCAGCAGCATCACCAGGAGTACCTGGATCGAATAAAGTACCACCATTAGAAGTAGCAGGAGCTTCATTCTGAATTAATACTGTTCTACCTTCATTTAAGTTATTGTTAGTGAAAGTAGCGATATAGTTAGCACCTTCAACACCAAGACCTCTTACTGCAAGAGCAGAACCAGCACCGTCATCAACGTCTTTGATAATTTCAACTGTTGGGTCAGTGTTAGAAGCTGAAGTAGAGTTAAATACTGCAGCAGAAAAGTTACCAGCGATACCAGTGTGAGTCAAAGTGAATGCATCACCAGGACCATCATAAGAACCAGTCCAAGGAAGGATTAGACCTTCGTCATCTTCCCAAGAAACACCACCAGAACCGTCAGCTTTCATGATCTTACCTTGAGGTTGACCAGCAGAGCTTACTTTTTCGTTAGTTACAGCTAAGTCAGCTATTTTAGAGTTAGTTACAGCTGAATCATCAATTTTTACTGTAGTTACAGCAGCGTTTGCTAAATCAGCAGTGTTAACTTCACCGTCTAAAATTTTACCAGTAGTTACTGAATTGTCAGCTAATTTAGCAGTAGTAACAGCACCGTCCATAAGGTCAGCAGTCATCACTTCACCGTCTAAAATCTTACCAGTAGTTACTGCATTATCCATAAGGTCAGCAGTCATTACTTGACCATCCATAATGTGGTTAGTCATAATTGCGTCGTCAGCGATTTTTACACTAGTTACAGATGCATCCATCAAGTCGATAGTAGCAATGCTTTCGTCTAAGATTTTAGCAGAGTTTACTGCACCATCCATTAAGTCAGCAGTCATTACTTGACCATCCATGATGTGGTTTGTCATAATTGCGTCGTCAGCGATTTGATCAGAACCAACGGCATCATCAGCAATGTTAGCAGTGTTGATAAGACCAGAAGTCCAACCAGCAGCATCTCTAATCAATAATTCATTTTCGTTACCGAAAGTTGGGTCTAAAGTTACAGGATCAGCAGTAGTACCGTCACCAGTAAGAGGAGCTGAAGTCATAACAGTTGGCTCAACCCATCTCATTTCACCGTCTACATTATCCCAAGAAAGGAATTCACCATCAGTTGGAGCACCACCGTTTACATCGATGTTTTCCATTCTTACAGCGTCAACAGCTAATTTAGCGTTAGTTACCGCAGCATCCATAAGGTCAGCAGTCATTACTTGACCATCCATAATGTTAGTTGACATTACTGCATCTACAGCAAGGTCAGCGTTCATTACTTCGCCGTCCATAATGTTTGCAGACATAACAGCGTCGTCAGCTAATTTTTCGTTAGTTACTGCATCATCCATAAGGTCAGCAGTCATTACTTCACCATCAGCAATCTTTGCAGAAGTAACAGCGTCATCAGCTAAACCTAAAGGCATAGCGTTAGTACCGTCACCATCGATAGTTGCGTCAGTCATTACTGCTACAGTACCAGAAAGTGCACCTAAGTTGAATAACTTAGCAGCGTCTAAATCAACGATTTTTGCATCAGCAATAGTTAAGTTAGCAATTTTTTCGTTTGTTACAGCACCATCAGCAATACGGTCAGTTTTAACTGCACCAACTGCGATTAATGGATCTGGGTAAGTACCTGTCAAATCACCACCAGCTGGGCCAGATGGAGAAGTAGATATATTTGGAGAAAGCATTTCAGTAGTTATAGAACCATCTGGAATGTTGTCCAAAA
Organism: Chlorobiota bacterium; assembly: GCA_046290495.1. Classification (GTDB taxonomy): domain Bacteria; phylum Bacteroidota; class Ignavibacteria; order Kapaibacteriales; family UBA2268; genus PGYR01. The sequence goes on from JBKAGT010000001.1 coordinate 15,109, forward strand.
TCGCGTCAGGTCTGATTTGTGGATTAGGGTAAGTACCCATCAAGTCACCCATAGCTATTTGAGCATCTGCAGTCATATTGTCCCAAGTCAAAACGTTAGGTACAACATCCATAGCCAATCCTGATTCGAACGCATAAAGAGCTGAGTCAGCATCAATAGCGTGGAATGCAGATGGAGCAGAAGTTAATTTAGTTCTAGGGAACGGTTGGTTGTTACCAACTGTTACTTGAACATAATACTGCTTATCGAATTTTAAATCGATAGGGTTAGTTTCACCCAAGTATGTTGAGAAAGTTCCATCTGCAGATGGAGTTACATTTTGTTGCTCTATCCATAGAGCAGTTCCGCCAGCTGCATCTTCGAAAATTTCGAATACAACTAAGAATGGACCAGACTGAGCTGGTAGATTTTTCAACTTACCTTGGTAGTTGATTAATTTTGGAGTTGAAGCCATAGTGGTTGCCAAAGGTGACAATACTAAACTAAACGCCAAAATTACAAGAAGAACGAGTTTCTTCATTGTATAGCTCCTATTAATTAATAATAATAATTTATTTAAAAAACTTGCTTTCATATTATTTTACGATTACCATCACATTTCTTAAGCTGTAGCTTCTTCCACCAGTTTCTGGCTCAATAGCTAATTCATATAAGTATGAACCTGAGCTTAATGGTGCGCCAAATTGATCTTTAGCTTCAAAAGGTACAGTGTCTTCACTATTTACATATTGATTGTTCAATACTGTATTAACCAAAGAACCATTCATATCATATACTCTAAGTGTTACTCTAGAAGGTTGCTCCAAAGTAAATCTGAAAGTAGTTGACTCTTTCAAAGGATTAGGATAGTTGCTAAGCGTGTTGTTAGCTACTTCATCAGGTTGCTCAACATCCGTTGACAATTCATCTGGCGTCCAAAAACCTTCGTGAATAGTTAGGCCAGGCCCAGCTTGGTCAATAATTTCGTGCGTTTCTACAGCCGTCTGAGCAACAGTACCACTAAGAGTAATTGCGCTACCCTCTATAGTTTGTTCCACAGAGCCACCAGAACCGATAACGTGCTTTTGCATCTCAACGTCTTGAGCCTGAGTAGCTATAATAGCCACTGGCAAGATAAAGATAGATAGCAAAAGTAGTTTCATATTTTTCTTCATTATGAAGACTCCTTATTTAATTATTAAAGTTATTTATTTCGTTTTTTAATTCAATTTTCTATTTCGGGAACAAGCCCGTTTAAACACAAAGCAATATCTGTGCCAAAGATACACCTCTGTCTAATGATAGAACTATTCTATCTTTTTAAATAGTCTATCAAACAAAATTATAATATTTCACTCTAAAATTCAAAACTATTTTCATTCTTTTACTTTTATTTATTTCACATACCCATCCTTAGTTCTATGCAATTATCTTTTATTGCTTAAATTGCCATACAAATATTAACTAATTATCAATTTTATAATACCTTATATATATGTGTTATAATCTTTACTTTATCGAGCAACAATAATATGAATAACTCCTTTGCGAACAAAAAACTCACTTTCCTAACTGACCATATAAATGAAATTATAACAGAATATAATGATTCGGACTCTACTGCAGCAAGAATACGTAATGGTTTCTTTCTAAAAAGAAAGTATTTAGGTAGTAAAGACAGAAAGTGTATAACTGGTGTGTTTTATTTTTACTTCAGACACTATGGGTTCGCTTCTTCTCACTCAATACCAGAACTATTATTTTTGTCTTATAATTTTGACCCAAATGTCAGTAAAGCTCTTGATAAATTGATTAAGCATATTGATATAAGTGAATATATCTCTGAGTTATATAATTTAGATAATTCAATATTAGACCGATTTGACTCAATATCTTCTACTAGTTTCTTTCCACCTACTTTTATTGACAACATTAATATTAGTTCTGACGAGTTAGAAGATTTGTGCGAATCACTAAACAAAGAAGCTACAACTGATATCAGAGCAATTAGAAACAGAGCCGCAATAGAAGAAGATCTGATGAGCTTAAGTGCCACATACTTTACGAATATCGTTCCTGACTGTTTGAAAATCAAGGGGAATGTAAACCTTGACAGTACTGCTACTTATAGGAATGGTGATTTTGAAATACAAGACGAAGGAAGCCAGCTTATTTCGTATGCATTGTCACCGAATAAGGGTGAAACCATATTAGATTATTGCTCTGGTGGAGGTGGAAAATCTCTTCATCTAGCTCAACTATCTGATGATTCTGCAAGGATAATAGCAACAGATATTAGCAATAACAGATTAAATGAAACTAAAAGAAGAGTAGCAAAACTAGGCTTGAAATCAATATCAGTTAGAGAAATAGAAGAAGTAAAAAAATCAGATCTGAAGTATGACAAAATAATTATTGATGCACCTTGTACTGGCTCTGGTACTGTTCGTAGAGCACCAGACATACGAGTAAGAATAGATGCAAAATCTATTGAGTTTTATCATTCATTGCAATTAGAAATTTTAGATGAAGTAGCAGATAAGTTAAAGCCAGGAGGTTTGCTTGTTTACTCTACTTGTAGTTTATTCGAAAGAGAGAATGATGAAACTATAGCTAATTTTTTATCGTTACACACTGACTTTACTATACTTAGCACAGTCGATGTTTTGGAATCACAGAATTTAGATACTACTAGATTTTCAAAGACTAAACATGGCCTACAAACCTTTACTCATAAAACGCAGATGGACAGTTTTTATATTTCCACACTAAAAAAAATATAGCAAAAAGTGTCAGATATATTCCACACTGTTAGTTCAAACTTACAACGCTAACGTAAGCATACAATTACTTTTTATTAATAAAACTAAATTTTATATTTTTGCTCAAACAATTATAATCACTATCAAATTTAGATGACATTAATAAAAGACGTTAATTTTTTTGTTGTAGATATAGAGACTACTGGTTCGCACAGCAAACAAGACAGAATTACAGATATAGCAGCAGTACAAATCAGAGATGGTGAGATAATTGATATATACCAATCATTAGTAAACCCTCATAAACATATTCCCGAATTCATTCAGAATATGACTGGTATTACTAATGAACTTGTTAGCAATGCTCCTGAAGAAAGAGATGTATTAACTGAATATCGTAAGTTTATAGACAAAGAAAATTCTGTATTCGTAGCTCACAATGCAAACTTCGACCACTACTTTATAAAACACTCTGTGGAGAGACTATTCGGAAGTACTGATTTTCACGATGTAATCTGTACAGTTAAACTAGCTCGTAAGATACTTCCAAAAACTCAAAAAGTGAATCTCACATCACTTTCTGAATATTATGGCATCCCGATATTCATGAGACACCGTGCACTAGGTGATGCTTTCGCAACAGCCAAAGCTCTAGTTATTATGCTGAGAACACTTGAAAATGAGCATGACATTAAGACCTTATCACAACTTCATAGCTTCATTAAAAAATCGAGACGTAGATTAAAGATAGCTAATCCTCAAAAGGACGAACTATTGGAAAGGATAAGTAATGTTCCTATGTGTGTGGGCATATATAAATTATATAATGCGAATGGCGAAATAATCCATCAGGATATAGCAAATAATTTACATCGTAAATTAAACTCACTATTTGACCCAAATTTTCTTACATCACCCATAATGCAAAAGAAGATGGCCGAGGTAGTTGACTTTGAATTCATAGACACACCTACTGAACTGCACGCTTTATTGCTTTTGAACAAGGACAATGGCAATTATGAGGTACAACCAAAACAAATGGATTTGTTTGAAAACAACGAAAAAGAAGAAAGTTTGAATATAGTATATATAGACCCAGATAATAAAATGGGTAAAACGGTCAGTATATACTTTATCAGAGATGGTGCTTTAATTGACCACATGGACTTTGGTAAAGATGCCAATGCAAATATAATAGATAGTGCATTGGACTACATATACTCCAATGGGAACCCAAAAGAAGATGCTCTCCCTTCTGAGAAAGAGACTGTAAAGAAATGGTTAAGTAGAGAGCCTGATTTGGGAAACAAGTTTATAATCAACTCAGACTACAAAAAAGTCTTGAAGGATATCAAGAATTATATAAGAAGTTGCTATTAGAATTAAATATATTTTGTAACTTATAAACGAATAATTCGGTTTACTTTATAAAAAGCAATTGCAAATGATTAAAAAATCACACCTATTTATTTTAACAACTTTGCTTATGCTGATTGCATATTACAGCAGTTTGAGTAAAGAAAATTTTTATCTTGACGCAGTTGTATTCAATAGCAATGACTCAACTGAAGGTAGAATAGATGTATATGTTATAGTGCCAAATGAAACACTTAGCTTCGAAAAGTTAAGTGATAATTTTATTGCAAACATTGATTTACATATCGAACTTACAAGCGATGGAGACAGAGTTGACCGTCAAAGAGTTAAGAAAACAATAACTAGTAGCAATTATGAGGAGTCACAAGGGGTAAACGGAGAGTTTAATAAATACTTTTTTCGTTTCTCTGTAAATAGTGGAAGCTACAATGTAGAAGCGAAGTTAGTAGATGAGCTTAATGGAAAAAAATTCTCTAGAAACAGAGAAGTGACTGTTATTGACTTTAATAGTTTCGATTTCTCGGTAAGTGGCATCTTGTTAGTATCTCAAATAGAAGAGTTAGATGGTAAATATAAAATAACACCATATATTTCAGATAACATTGGGAATTTGGAAGACAACTTCTTTGCTTTTTTTGAAGTATATAACAAGAATGAACAAAGAGATATAAAATTACAATACAAACTGCTCAAAAATGGAGATATAGAAGCGGAAGGTGAACTAAAAGAAGTAAGTATCCCAATCGGTAATACTCAGCAATTTCTTAATATAAATCTATCTAAACTAAATCTTTCTGGTGAGTATACACTCCAAATAATTGCTTATAAGGAAGTAAATGGTGACCTAGAAACCATAGCTATAACTCAAAGATCGATAAAACACGAACAAAATTTGTATTCTTTTGCTACAGATGACATAGATAAAGCAATTAAAATGCTTAGATATGTAGCGAATGACGAAACAATTGACAAATTGGAAAGTATAAAAGGCAAAGATGAGAAAGAAGAAAGATTCAGAATGTTTTGGAAAGATTTAGACCCTACTCCTAATACTTCATTTAATGAAGCCATGAATGAGTACTACCAACGAATAAAGTACGCTAATGAGCAATTCAAATCATATTCGGATGGATGGCTTACTGACATGGGAATGGTGTTTGTTGTTATGGGGCCTCCCATGTCCGTAGAAAAACAATCTTCATTTGGGAATAACATACAGTATAGGGTTTGGGTGTATCCTGGCAATAGAACCTTTCTTTTTGCCGATAGAAATGGCTTTGGTAATTACAGATTAGAAAGACCATATTTGTTCAATGAAAAATACGAATATAGAAACTGATGAAATACACATTAATTATACCGTCTGGTGGTGTTGGAAATAGATTAGGGGCAGAACTCCCTAAGCAGTACCTAGAAGTAAATGGTAAATCCATTCTGAATTGGACTTTAAGCAAATTTGAAAATATTGAAGGGATTGAACAGCTCTTGATACCTTCTGACAATTCGTATAAAGACGAGATTATAAAATCTATTCCTGAATCATTTCAAGATAAATATCAACTTACGCCACACGGCGAGACGAGGTTTGCTTCCATATACAATTCTATTGAATATATAGATAATGATTCAGATTTTATCATGGTCCATGATGCTGTAAGACCCTTTATTACAGATGAACTGATTAATAAATTGAAAGAGTCAGCGAATACTTACAAGACTGCTGTTCCATACGTTTGCCCTACTGACACAATAAAAAAAATAAATATAGAAAATCCAGACACTTTTGTAGAAGAAACCTTAGACAGGGAATTGTTAGCAGCTGTACAAACTCCTCAAGTATTTGATAAGGATATATTTGTGAGTAGCTACAATTATGCTAAGAAAAATCAATTCAAAGGAACCGATGATTCTTCTATATTAGAATACTCAAATATTTTTCCTAAATTAATATTTGGCGATGTTCAAAACACAAAAATTACCACTCGGTTTGATTTAGAGTTATCAAAAACTCGCCTAAAATAGTAACCATTTGCTTATTAAATGGTTAGTTCTAATTAGATAAACAAATAAATAATATATAAAATAATAATGGAGTAATTATGAATAAATTATACTTCTTAAGTAAGTATATGCTAATTGTTGGCTTTTTGATATTGGGCCAATCAAGCCTTTTAGCTGACCCACCAACACAACTATTGCCACTTAACGGTGATAATTGTGTGAACACAGACGCTGTTTTCGAATGGACATCTGTTGCAAATGCGTCTAACTATATGTATATAATTTCAGAGAGTGCAGATTTCTCTGATACTGTCACTAAAGATTTAGAATATCAAGATACAACTGTTGCTTTTACTTTACCTGATAACAGCAAAAAGTATTATTGGAAAGTTGGTGTTGAAATAATTGGAGAACCTGATGAATGGTCAAACGGTTTTGAACTTACAACTTCACCTGCCCCTCCTGTGCAAATAGCTCCAGCTGACATGCTTACTTGCCAGCCTTTTGAGCAAGAGTTCAAGTGGAATACAATTGAAAATGGAACAGAATACAGAATTCAAATTTCAAAATCTGCTAATTTCTCAAGTGTTGTAATAGATTCATCTATCACTGATACTTCTATTACTTTAACTATGGATACATATTTCCAAAATTACTATTGGAGAGTGAAAGCCAAAGAAGCTGGTTGTATTACAGACTGGTCAGGGAATTTCCAATTTCAAACAATAGTTGGACCTCCTGCACTACAATCACCTACTGATGGAGCTGTTGGGTTAGATCTAACAGTATTGTTAGAGTGGCCACAAACGCCAGGAGCTAACGAGTATGAGTTGCAAGTATCAGACGATGCAAACTTCTCAAATTTAATAGTAGATGAGACTAACTTACAACAAGAAACTTACACTTTTAATGCAGCTAACAGAAATCAAGAATATTTTTGGAGACTAAGAACTGTAGGACAAAACTGTACTTCAGCTTGGTCCGAAGCTTCTACTTTCAAAACTGGTTATGAAGCAGTTACTCTAATTGCTCCAGAAGAAGAAGAACCATGTGTTTCTATAGAAACCGAATTTGTTTGGTCTGCTGTGTCAGGTGTAAACAAATATCATATCCAAGCATCTTCTGCTCCAGGGTTTGCTAGCAATAATTTGCTTTATGAAAATGACGAAGTTACTGGGACATCTGTTATAGCAAATGTTTCAAACGAAAGCTCTACAATCTACTGGAGAGTAAGAGCTAGCGATACAAACAATGTAGGTGTATGGTCTAATATTGGCAGTTACATCACAACTGGTGAAGCTCCACTTCCTTTATACCCTGAAATAGGTGACATTGAGATACCAAGAGGACTGACTTTTGAGTGGGCTTCAAATGGTGCAGCTCTGTACTTCCAAATTCAGGTTTCAACTGACCCGACTTTTAATACAGTTGAAATTGATGAGTCTAATTTTAATGATACTAAAATCGACTTAGTACTAGAAAAGTATAATACAGAATATTACTACAGAGTAAGAACGTTCAACAATGGCTGTCTGAGTGATTGGTCAGTTGTGTTTAACTTCACAACAATACAAGGTTTCCCTAATTTGCTTAGCCCTACTGATCAAGCTGAGAATATCAAAACTGATGCTTTCTTAGAGTGGTCGTTAGTACCAACAGCTCAAACTTATGATTTCAGAATATCTGAAAATCCTGATATGACTGAAAGCAAAGGGCAAAACGGTCTGACAAATATTAACTTCTTAGTTCGTGACTTGAAGCCATTCACTACTTACTACTGGTATGTAAGAAGTAACGACCAATGGGGTACTAGCCCTTGGTCTCCAGTATCATCTTTCACCACTGGCGATGGAAACACTGATGTACCAACATTAATATTACCTGAGAATGGATCAGTAATGGAACCAACTGAAGGCATAATGACTTGGAATGTATCTCCTAACGCGTCTTCATACACTTTACAAATTGCTAAAGACATTGACTTCTTAGGTGAAATAATTGAAATAACAGATATACAAGATACAGTATATAACTATACTGATCTTGAGCATTTTACAGAGTACTGGTTCAGAGTTTCTGCGGTAAATTCTACTACTATTTCTGATTACTCTTCAGCTTTCAAATTCAGAACAATAGCTGAATTACCTTCAGAAAAAGCAATGGCAGTTAGCCCTACAGACGGCGAAACTGGAGTAGATTATCTGAAAACTACATTAGAGTGGACATTCGTTCCTAATACTGATGTTGGTTTATCAAGCGAAGCTGGATATGAGTTACTAATCAGTACAAGCGAAGATTTCAGCGACACTACTTTTTACTACCAAAAAGTTTATGATGAAGCTAGATTCTTTGACAGATTACTAGATTTCAACACTACATACTACTGGAAAGTTCGTGGATGGAATGAGGCAGGATTTGGCCCTTGGTCTGATGCTTTCTCTTTCACTACTACTCCACAGACTTCTGTGGCTGTAGGTATGAGTACAGACTTCGGCGCGACTGTAGTTCCTAACCCTATTGAGAGCAGAGCTGAACTTAGATTTGATCTAGATACTCCTGCTAAAGCTAATCTGACAATTGTTGATCAGAATGGTAATATAGTAATGGAACTAAATAACATAGAAACTACTACTAACACTAATACTATTCCTCTGAACTTAGAAGGTCTATCTTCTGGTTCTTACTTATTCAACTTACAAGTTGGCAATAAGTTCCAAGTAGGAAAAATAATAATTAGTAGATAATAAGTTTTTTTGATATATTAAAAGCGATTGTAATTCCGATTATGATCGCTTTTTTTTTGACTAAAATATAATTAACCAAAATATGAAAAACATTGTATTAGCTATTATAATAGCAATGGTTGGGTATAGCAGCTCAAATGCCTGTACTAACCTATTAGTAAGCAAAGGTGCCACCGCTGATGGTTCGACTCTAATTACCTACGCAGCAGATGCAGGTGGGTTTATGGAAAGATTGTTCTACCTCCCAGAAGCTGACCACGAAGAAGGAGAGATGCTGGAAGTATATGATTGGGACACTGGTAAGTACTTAGGCGACATAAAGCAAGCTAAACACACTTACAGAGTTGTTGGTAATATGAACCAACACCAATTATCAATTGGTGAGACAACATTTACAGGCTTAGACAAATACAGAGATACAACTGGTATAATTGACTATGGCTCACTAATCCGTATTACTCTCCAAAGAGCAAAAACTGCAAGAGAAGCTATCAAAGTGATTGATGAATTAACATCAGAGTATGGTTACTACAGTACAGGAGAGTCTTTCTCTATTGCTGACCCTAATGAAGTATGGATAATGGATTTGCACCCAAAAGGTGTAGGAAACAAAGGAATAGTATGGGTAGCTAGGAGAATACCCGATGGTTACATAGCAGCACATGCTAATCAATCAAGGATAAGAAAAATAATAAAAAATGACCCTGATAATTGCCTTTACTCTGATGATGTAATTAGCTTTGCTGAAGATGAAGGAATAGCAAAAGAATATAACGGTGAGTTCAGCTATGCTGACACTTACAATCCACTAGATCCTGGTGGTGCACTATATTGCGAAGGTAGGGTATGGAGATTTTACGATTTGGCTGCACCGAGTCAAAACCTATCAGAAGATTATTGGAGAGCAGTAGAAGGTGCTGAACCCTATCCCCTATTCATCAAACCGGATAAAAAAATATCTGTAAAAGATCTGCAGACTTGGATGCGTGACCATTTCGAAGGCACTGAATATGACATGACAAAAGGTTTGGCAGCTGGTCCATATGGTTGCCCTTACAGATGGAAGAATCTATCATGGAAATTAGAAAGCGACACGACTAAGAAATTTGGTTGGGAAAGACCGATATCAACTCAACAGACAGCATGGTCATTTGTTGCTCAAATGAGAAGCGAGCTGCCAGATGAGATTGGTGGGGTCTTATGGTATGGTGTAGATGACGCAGCTACTAGTTGCTATGTGCCACTATATAGCTCATTGCAGTCGCCACCAAAGCCCTATACTGTAGGCAGTATAAAAGACTTCACTTGGGAATCTATGTTCTGGGTATTCAACCTAGTAGCAAACAGAGCTTACACTATGTACAGCTATATATCTAAAGATATAAAAGAAGTGCAGCAAAGCTACGAAGACAAGTTTTTATCTTACCAACCAGAATTAGAGAAAGCTGCATTGGGGTTATACAAAACTAATCCAGAACTTGCTGCTGACTTCCTTTCGGATTACAGCATATCAAATGCTGAGAGAGTACACAAAGAGTGGAAATCACTGTGGGAGTATATAGTCGTGAAGTATAATGATCGTTATATCAACGATGTAACTAAAAACGAAGGCCGATCACCAGAAGGTGTTGGTTACGAACAAAAATTCTTAGAACAAGTAGTAAAAGAAAGACCTGGCTACTATGATGTGGAATGGAAACAAAATAGTAACTAGGAATAACAAAACTGGCTAAAGGAACGTAATTGAATTATATTTATTAACTTTGTAATCAAATACAAAACAAAGACTACGATTATGGCAAAGAAAAGAGAAATAAAACGAAGCAATGTGAAGTGGGAATTCCCACTAACTAGAAAGAACTATATCATAGCTGGGATTGGGTTAGCAACTATTATTGTTGGCTATTTACTTATGTCAACTGGCTTAGGTGGCGAATATGCTAAAGTAGATGGAACTTGGAACAACCCAATGGCTGTTACTATAGCACCATTGCTACTTGTTATTGGCTATTGTGTTATCATACCAATGGCTATATTCAAGTACTTCCCACACGGCGATTCGAATGAGTAACAACACTCAAAAAGCAGGATTCGTTGCTATAGTTGGTATGCCGAACTCAGGCAAATCTACTCTAATGAATTCACTAATGGGCGAAAAACTTTCGATAGTTACACCCAAACCACAAACAACTAGAAAGAATGTATCTGCGATTCTGACACAAGACGAGTCGCAGATTATTTTTTTAGATACACCTGGCATCCTTCGTCCTCGCTACGAAATGCAACGCTCTATGATGAGATTCTTAGACGAATCACTAGAAGCAGCTGATATAATCTGCGTAATATGGGATTGGGAAAAGGACAAGGACAACACTGACCTGCTCAATACAAAATTCCCATTCTTAGAAAAATATGATAGCAAGAAGGTATTGATACTGAACAAAATCGACACTACAAATGACATTAAAAATGTGTTGCCTGCGATAGATAAATTCTCACAGCTAGAAGTATTTGATGAGATAATACCACTATCTGCACTGAAATCTGCTAATACAGATTCATTGTTAGAAATATTCAGAAAGTATCTGCCTGAGTCCGAATTCTACTACCCTGATGACATAATCAGTACGCTGAACGAGAGATTCTTCGTTAGTGAGCTAATCAGAGAGAAGATATTCGAGCAACTGAAAGAAGAGATTCCATACTCAACAGAAGTAACAATAACTCAATTCAAAGAGCGAGAGAAAGGCAAGTGGTTCATTTCTGCTGACATACTAGTAGAGAGACAAGGTCAAAAAGGAATCATGATAGGCAAAGGCGGCACAATGCTCAAGCGTATAGGTGCTAATGCCCGAAAAGATATAGAAGCACACCTACAAGCAAAAGTATTCTTAGAACTATTCGTAAAAGTGCGTGACGACTGGCGCAACAAACCCAATATGCTTAGGTCTCTGGGGTATTAAAGTATTTGGATAGTTATTCTTTTTAGTTAAAACCTTCTATATTCATTTTATATTTCAAAATACTAGGAATTCTTTCTTCTAGTATTTCTACTAATTCAGGTTGCATATATTCGTACTCATCATCTATATGTAAGACATATATTGGTGGTAAATCTAAATGTCTAAATTGGCTAGTAATTCTTGACTTATGTTTATCTTCCATAACTAATATAGCATCTGCTCGGTTTATTTTAGCATCACTAATCTGACTAGGGCTTTTCGGACTTAAACCTGCAGATTGAATATTCAAATTATAATCACGTCTAAATATTGCCTCAGCTGTTTTACTTCTTCTTTTATTTCGTCCGCAAACGACCAATATATTGGGGATTTCTTTCACTTTAATTTCTTAGTTTTTCTTATGTTTCTAAATTAATGGGTAATCAATACCTTCATCTTTCCAAGTTTTTAATTTAATGTTGTAGTTATTCCCACTTGAATCTGTCATTTGGTTAATGTACTTAACTAAATCTTTAACTGAATTAGGGTGTGAACTTGCTATTAAAATTCCTATATCTGGTTTTAATCCATCAATAATACAACCATCCCAATACATTTTTAATTGATAAAGATCTTGTACACTAGTAAATTCTTTTTTCCCCTCATAAATAACTAATCCATCGTTTGTTTTTTGATATAAATCTATTCTTATTCTTTCTTTTATTTCTTTAAATACATTTTGCTCAGTAGTTACTGTTTTAGGATCAGGGAGTTGACGCAATTTTAAGTCTGCTAATTTTTCAAATAAATCAACTTCATGATCTATATCTTTTGAACTTTTTGGAGGTTCAGGAATATAACTCCTAATCCAACTAAACAAATCAGCTAACTTTTTGTCGCCTTTTCTAATTCCATTTTTAGAAGTTCTTGTGGTAGGAAGTGAGTTTATTTCATCAGAAACAAGGTTTAGTTTAATTAATAAATAATTATAGCTATTATGTTTTTCTATCCCCCATATTTCTTTGAAAATGTTATTTGCGATAACTCGCCCATTGAGTCGAATTTCAACTCCTGACGTAGACATATTTCTTTTATAATATTTTTTATGATCTGAATCACGCATAGACCCAAATTCATACTGGACAATAACATCATTATCATCTAATTTCACTGTTGTTGAACCTTTAGAAGGATTGATGTATCTTTCAAAGTCAGGTTCTACAGATTTCACATTTTTGTTCTTTTGTGTACCATGAATATCTGTATAAACTATTGAAATATTAGCTATATCATCTTTTATTAAATTTGAGTATGTAAATCCTATATCTTCAATTAAAAATTCAACTCGCTTTTCAAATCCAAAATTTCCTGAGTGACCTTCTGTTACTGTTTTAAATAAGTTTTCGCTACATGTAAAAGCCATATAAGTTCCTGATCCATTTAATTGACCTGGCCATGCTGTTTCAGTTATTTCTAATTCATAAGCCTCAAAATTATCAAATTTATATGAAGCTTCAATCTTAGTATATAACCCTTTTTCAGATTGTTGTTTACTTCTCGTGCATATTTCCCATTTATTATTATTTGGATTGGCAGTTGCTAAAGCATGTTTAAATCCAAATCCATGCTCATTCATAGGTGAATCTTTTGCATCTTGAGCTCCTAATGAAAAAGCCGAATCCAAATTTTTAAACCCTGTTCCTGAATCCTCAATTGAAAAAAACACTTCTTTATTAGGAAGCTCTTTGATACATATAACAATGTTCTTAATTATAGGATTATTCCCTTTAAAATTTGATATCGAATTATCTAGAAACTCATTCAGAATTTGCGACATTGAATCAAAATGTCCTCCAAGTCCTCTCCAAACAATATTTCCTTCTGGTTTATTCTTAATTATTTTTTTATTCATGTACTATCCTATATTGAAGCTATCAAAATGCAAGAATATCAAATATCTTTATAGCAATTCTAATTTAACAAATCACTTTCCTCACAATATAACAAAAAAAACATACTTTTGAAAAAGAGATTGTTGTTCCTCACTGCGTGTTAAACCTAAGGTATTTACAACATTCCCCACTTTCTAAAGATAGTTACATGTGTCTGTCATTCTGATGACGCGGAAAGCGTCAGAAGAATCCATGCTCAAATTAACTAAATGCAAATGGATATTCAAAACGGTTTTGTTAAACTATAGATAGACTCTTCGCTACGCTAAGAGTGACATTTAAAAGCTTGTCATTGCGAAGGAATGAAGTGACTGCGGCAATCTCAAATGAGACAGCAACGCTACGCTCGCTGTGACATATTATCCTACAAAAGGGCATAATTAAAGCACCTACCTATACTCTGGGTTTTCGAAATTCCAGTGAGTATCATCGTCCCATTCTTTTCGGGAGTTGCCGTAGTTGTTATAGCCATTATTATCTTTTAGCATCTTAGCGAGGTGCATTAGGTTGTAAGCCATGAAAGTAGTGTTTCTGTTAGTGAAGTCATTGTCCTTGGCGCCAGATTCCTCATCTAGGTAGCTTGGTCCTGGGCCTACTTCACCTATCCATCCAGCGTCTGCTTGTGGTGGTACGGTGTAGCCCAAATGTTGTAGCGAATAGAGAATACTCATGGAGCAGTGCTTCACTCCGTCCTCGTTACCAGTGATTATACATCCACCTGCCTTACCGTAGTATAAGTACTGACCCTTGTCGTTCAGTTTACCACTCATAGCATATAGTCTTTCAATCAGCTTAGTTGCCTCTGATGACCTTTCCCCAAGCCAAATAGGAGTACCTATTACAAGTATATCGGCAGCAAATATCCTTTCGAATAGCTCAGGCCACTCATCTGTGTCCCATCCATATTCGGTCATGTCAGGATAGACCCCTGGTGCTACATCGTGGTCAACAAATCGAATATTATCGACTTTTACGCCTTCTTTTATCATTATATTCTTGGAGATATCCATCAGCCCTTGGGTGTGGCTCTTTCTGGGGGATTTTTTCAACGTACAGTTTACGTACATTGCTGTCAGGTCTGAAAAATCGTTCGACATATCTCGTTACTCCTATTAATGATAAACAATATCATAGTAACGAGTGAAAAAGCAAAATCAGTGCATGAAGCACTGATTTTTACTTATAAAACTGTCGGATTATTTACCTTTTCTTTTGCGATGCGATTTGTTTTTATTGCTTCGCTTGGAGTAATTGCCTTGGTGGTTCTTCTTGCTTTTGCCCTTTGCTTGGCCTCTGTTACCACCACGTCTTCTTCCGCCTCGGCCACCGCCGCCGCCACCTTTTTGTTCGGTGTCGTTCAGGTCTTTCGAGCCATCTGTTCTTAGTTTATCTAATTCTATTACTAATAGTTTTTCTATTAACTCTTCCTTGCTAACATCTTCGAAAATTCTATTAGCATCAGATTTCATTTTCTTAGTTACTTTACCTATAGTGCTTGTGTTGTGAACCTTCACACACCAATCTTCAATTCTAACTTTAGAAATATCCTCAGCATTTGGAATAAATATTCTTTCGAACTTAATGCCTAATTGTTTCTCTAACTTGTGTACTCTGTGCTTTTCTCTACCACTAACAAAAGTCAATGATATACCACTTTTGCCAGCTCTACCAGTTCTACCACTTCTGTGAGTGTAGTAAGAGTTATCGTCGGGCAATGAGTGGTGAATAACGTGAGTCAAATCGTCCACATCAATCCCACGCGCTGCAACGTCAGTTGCAATCAATACGTGAAGCTCATGCTTACGGAAACGACGCATAACTCTGTCTCTCTGAGCTTGCGACAAATCACCATGCAATGCATCTGCTTTATAATGATCTTCTAGTAATCTCTCTGCCAAATCTTGAGTTTCCCTCTTAGTACGGCAGAATACCACACCACGCATATCGGGAGTAATATCCAATATTCTAGTTAGGGCTTCAGTTTTGTCCGAATGCCTAACCAATGCATAATAGTGGTCGATATCAGTGTTTACTTCGTTCTTTGGGTTAATCTGCACTTCTGCAGGGTGTTCCATATACTTCTTAACTATTTTTCTTATTTCATTAGGCATAGTAGCCGAGAAGAGCCATGTGTTCTTGTAGTCAGGAGTATAGCTAAGAATCTTATCTATATCTTCCTTGAAGCCCATGTTGAGCATTTCGTCAGCTTCGTCCAATACTAAGTAACGTATGCTTTCTAACTTTATCGCCTTTCTTTTAATCAAGTCAATAAGACGACCGGGAGTTGCAATAATAACGTGTTGAGTTTTCTTCAGAGCTTTCATCTGATTCTGTATAGATGCACCACCATATACGGCAAGTACATTGATTCGCTCCTGATATTTGCTATACTTAAATAGCTGATTAGCTATTTGTTGACCTAGCTCACGCGTAGGTGCTAATATTAAAGCTTGAGTTGCCTTTTGGGCAGGGTCTAACCTTTCGAGAAGGGGCAATCCGAATGCTGCTGTTTTACCAGTACCAGTCTGTGCTAACCCAATAAAATCTCTATTTTCGGTTAGTAGTTGGGGGATTGCTTTTTCTTGTATTTCTGTAGGATTTTCGAATCCGAGTTCGCGGATGGCTTCCAGTAGACTATCTGAAAGACCTAATTGATCAAATTTTATCAAAAAAATTCACTTATATAATTTAGAATAATCACAAAGTTAAGGAATAATAAGTTTAGAAGTGCTAAATATCAAAAAATACTGTTATTTATATAAATCACTACATAGTAAATAAATCTAATTTTCTCTATTTATTATAAAATCTGCCAAATCCCTGAGCGGTTTAGTGTCATTTATATTTGTGATGCTTTCGAGAGAGTTAATAGCTTCTGCAACATAATAATTAGCCTTAGCTTCGGTATAATCTATTCCTTTGTGCTCTATTGCATATTCTATTATATATCTGATTTGCTTGTTACTTAGGCCTCCCTTTTTAATCATTTTTCTTATTTTCTTTGCTTCCTTTGGGGTGCTATTTTCGAAAGAATGTATAAGTGGAAGGGTGATTTTCTTTTCAACTATGTCATTTCCAACCGGTTTCCCAATCAAAGAGCTGGTAGATAGATAGTCGAACAAGTCATCTTTCAGCTGAAATGCCATACCAATATTCTCACCGAATTCTTCCATTTTTGCTATTGTCTCTCGGTCGTTAGTTACACTCGCAGCACCAATTTTTGTGCATGTTGAGAGTAGTGCAGCTGTTTTGTCAGATATTATTCTGTAATAAACTTCTTCAGTTATCTTTCTAGTTTTGATTACCTCTATTGCCTGTAGCTCGCCTTCGCTCATCCTTCTTACTGCAGTACTAGTATAGTCTAGAAAGTCTGTTTCGTTGTTTTCAGTCGCAATTATCAAGCCCTTGGAAAGTAGATAGTCACCAACTAAAACAGCTATTTTATTATTCCATTTGTGGTTAATGGACAACAATCCACGTCTAGTCTCAGCTCTGTCAACTACATCGTCATGAACTAAGGTAGCAGTGTGGAGCAACTCTACCATAGCAGCCCCAATGAATGTCCTTTGGTTTATTTCGCCTAATGCTTTAGCAGTGTGAAATACAAGAGTAGGTCTTATTCGCTTCCCTTTCTTTTTTGTCAGGTAGCGAAGCACTATATCAAGAAGAGCAACATCAGTTTTCATAAGCCCTTTGAAATAGCTGTCAAACTCGTCTAACTCAACCTTTATTGGTCTGCTTATTTCTTTTAAGCTCATTTACTAATTCTCTTCTTTTTTATAGTATTTCTTAATTGATACCGCCGATATTATTATACTTATCTCATAGAGTATATATATAGGCGAAGCTACAATCAGTTGATTGAAAGGGTCTGGACTTGGTGTCAATATTGCGGCTATAATCAGAATAATAACTATAGCATGTCTCCTGTATTTTTTCAGGAATCGAGGTGTAAGTAAACCAAATCTGGACAATACAAACGATACCATTGGCAACTCAAAAAATACACCTGCTGACAATATCATCAGCATCAGGAATCCCCAGTAATCATTGATATCAATTAAGTTTCTAATATTATCAGTACCAAAGTTCGCTGAAAACTCTAGCATGGAAGGTATCATAACCAAATAGGAGAATGATATTCCGGCCAAAAAACAAAATGTAGTGAAGAATGTAATTCTCCGTGCCCATCCTCGCTCAGCTTCATAAAGAGCAGGCTCTACAAATTTCCAAATCTGATACAGAATAAATGGGAAAGCTATTATCACTCCCGAAATCAAAATCACCTTAAAGTAGAGCATTGGCTTACCAAATACTCTTAGGTTTTGCAGGTCCAAATTCGCTTCAATTGCTGGCTTCAGTAATATACCATTCATTAGCGGTTCTATGAACACACCTGCAATTGCTGACCCGATTATAACACTTATGATGATGTACATCAGACGTTTTCTGAGTTCATCTAAGTGATCCATCAGACCCATATCTGTGTCACTCGAATCCGATTGGGGTTCAGTTCCTATTTGCTTCTGCTCGCTCAATTAACCTCTATCACGACTCAAAAATGCTTCACATTCCTCTACATCATACTTGCTACCCAAGTAAAGTGGGCTA
The DNA here is from genome assembly GCA_046290495.1 of Chlorobiota bacterium. GTDB lineage: Bacteria > Bacteroidota > Ignavibacteria > Kapaibacteriales > UBA2268 > PGYR01. The sequence goes on from JBKAGT010000001.1 coordinate 33,477, forward strand.
CGTTGATGTATATTAGTAGGCTCTAAATCTAGTATTCTTTCTTTCCCGTTGCTTGCCTTTCCACCTGCTTGCTCAATTAGCATCGCTAAAGGATTGCATTCGTAAACCAATCTCAACTTACCATTGGGGGATGAGTTATCCTCAGGATAAGCAAATATACCACCGTAAAGTAAAGTTCTATGAATATCTGCTACACCAGAGCCAATATATCTAGCTGAATATGGACGAGTGCCATCATCAGACTTCTCTTTCAGAAACTCAATGTATTTTTTGAACTCAGGCTTCCACTTATAACTGTTACCTTCATTCACAGAGTAATACTTTCCACGCTCAGGTATAGTAATTCCCTCATAAGAAAGTATAAATTCACCAACTGTAGGGTCATATGTAAAGGCATTTACTCCATTCCCAGTTGTATATACGAATACTGTACTGCTACCGTAAAGGGCGTATCCAGATGCTACTTGCTTGTATCCTGGTTGCAATACATCCTTTTCATTGCATTTATCAGACTCATCAGTAACCCTTTTATAAAGCCCAAATATAGTCCCAATAGTAACATTAACATCTATATTCGAAGAGCCATCCAAAGGGTCAAATACCATTACGTATTTCCCTTTTTCATACTTTTCTGGTATGTGTATTAGTTCCTCATTCTCTTCAGATGCCATCACAGCAAGTTTGCCAGTGTGGTTAAGCGAGTTTATGATCAACTCATTTGCCAAAACATCTAATTTTTTTACTTGCTCACCATGTACATTAGTGGTATTTGTCATACCAATTATGTCATTAATCCCTGCACGTCTTACTTCCCTTGCTATCAGTCTAACTGCAAACGTTATGTCATGCATGAATGATGTAAATTCACCAGATGCGTCAGGGTGCAAATTTTCTTGCTTAGTAATGAAATTATCGAGTGTTATAAACCTAGATACCTTTATCATATCTGTTTTCGTTTTTATGTATAAATAAACTCGAAAGTTAACCCTATTTCATTTCTAAAACAATAGCAAAAGAAATAGTAGTCCTTGTTAGCTTTGCAATTCCAATTTTTTCAAGTATTTCTTATCCGTATAGAAGGTACCAAATGGAAGCAATGAAGCTAATAATAAGATTAGGTTTGTCCTTAAACTTGTACCAAACTGGTTTCTAATAACTAATACTCCAAACACATAGGCAACAAATAGAAAGCCATGAGCCATACCAACTATATAATTAGGTAGCGGCATATCAAAGACATACTTGAGGGGCATTGTAACACCAAAAAGCAATAAATAACTAATCCCCTCTAAAATTCCAACCTTTCTGAATCGCTCTAAATTTTTGTATTTATGTTCTTTATCTAAAAGCCCCATCGTAAGCCATAATTAATTTATATATTTGTAGATATTACGTTGCATCAAATTAACTATTGCTGATAAGAGAAAAGTAAATGAAGAATAAAAAACTTAGAGTTTTGATTACCGGAGCTACTGGTAATGTAGGAAGTCAAGTATTCAAATCTCTAACGAAAATTGTTACAGACAGAGATATAAGCATAGATATTATAATTGCTGACAGAAATGTAGAACAAGCACGAAAGGAGTTGCATAACTATTCTAATCTTGAATACACATTATTTGACTTTAGTGACTCTAGCACATTCGAAAAATCTATGACTAATATAGATATTATGTTTTTGCTAAGGCCACCTCAAATATCGGATATCGAGAAGTACTTTGTACCATTATTCAATTCAGCAAAGAAAGTTGGTCTTAAAAATATTATTTTTCTATCTGTTCAAGGCGCTGATAAAAGTAAAGTGATACCCCACAATAAAATTGAAAAACTAATAAAGCAATATGAATTTGACTACATCTTTGTGAGACCTAGCTACTTCATGCAGAACTTAACAACTACCCTTTTGAGTGAAATTAGAAACAACAATTCAATAACTCTACCCTCGGGAAATGCTAAGTTTAACTGGGTTGATGTGAATGACATAGGTCTATGTATAGCCAAGCTAATACTATCATTTGAGGAATATTCTAATAGACCTGTAGTAATAACTGGTAGTGAAAATCTTGATTACTACACAGCTGCAGAATTACTTAGCAAAACCATTGGGCGAGAAATTAAGTTCAAGAGTGTAAGTCCATTCAGATTCTATATTTTGAAAACACGTCAAGGTTTAAAAAGTGGTTTTGCTTTCGTGATGACTTTATTACACTTCCTACCAAGGTTACAAAAAGAACCTGAAATAACGAACAACATAAAGAAAATTACTGGAAAAGAGCCAACAAAACTAATTGAGTTTATAGAAAAAGAAAAAAATCTATTCCTATAAACAGTAAATCTGGCATAAAATTCTTTTCGTTAATATGCGTCACGAGTAGGTTGATTAAATAGAAAAAAAGAAAAATGGAGAGAGTTTGACTACTCCTACAAAAGTAAAAAACAAAGCAAAATTCACAACTGGTAATGTTGGCAAGCAACTTCTCTACGGTGCTATACCCATGACTGCAGGCATAGGTGCTGCCATTACATTCAACTTCGTTGATACAGTATTTATAGCAAAATTGGGCGTTAAGCAATTAGCAGCCATTACTTTCACATTCCCAATGGTTTTCGTGATTATCGGTATTGCTATGGGACTTGGATTGGGTGCTACTGCAGTAATTTCAAAAGCAATCGGCGAAGGAGATGAACACAGGGTTAAGAGATTAGCAACAGATTCGATTGTCCTTGCACTGATTGTTACTGCAATTACCATCACATTAGGACTCCTATTCCTAGAGCCGCTGTTCACAGCCATGGGAGCAGACGAGACTACGCTCCCCTACATCAAGGAATACATGTATATATGGCTACCTGGAACGATATTCCTAATTGTCCCAATGGTGGGTAATTATGCCATCAGGGCTACAGGTGATATAAAAACACCTAGCTATATAATGCTAATAGCCGTTGCAATTAATATAGTACTAGACCCGATATTCATATTTGGGTTCGGCCCAATACCCGCATTTGGAATACAGGGCGCTGCTATGGCAACACTAATTGGTAGGTTAGCGACCTTAGTAATTGCATTCAGGATACTGTATTACAAATATGACATGATCACATTCACCAGGCCACCAATGGCTGATGTCTTAAAATCATGGAAAGAAATTTTATACGTCGGATTACCAACTGCTGGTAGTAATATAATATTGCCTGCTGGGTTTGGAATCATCATCGATTTCACATCGGAGTATGGCGATGCGGCTGTTGCAGCACTTGGAGCAGCTTCTAGGATAGAGTCTTTAGTAATGACTGTATTCATGGCTACTGCAGCTGTACTCAGCCCATTCATTGGGCAAAACTGGGGCGCGCTGAAATTTGACAGAATTGACAAGGCATTCAAACTAGTGCTTACTTTTTGTTTCGTCTGGGGAGCAGCAATGATTGGCTTCTTCGAGTTATTCAAAGAGCCAATATCGTGGTTTGTAAAATCAGACCCAGAAGTAGTTAGAGTCATGGTACTATATCTTAGCATTACTCCATTCTCACTCGCATTCCGTGGCGTTCTTATGATTTCTACCAGTGCTCTGAATGTACTAAATAGGCCACTAGAATCAGCTGCACTAACTACGAGCTATATGTTCGTGTTCTTTGTGCCTCTAGCTTACTTTGGCTCACAATACTATGGGTTACCAGGCATATTCTGGTCATTGGTTATTGGTGCAGTTTCCACTGCTATCTTGGCTTATCTAACGTTGAAATATAGATATAAGCAGACCAAAGAGAAAGGTGCGATATTAATTGCTGAACGTGATGCTAAGGAATCTATGGCGTAGAAAAAAAACCTCACTTCCATTTAGAAAATGAGGGTTTTTATTACAACTTAACAGTTTAGTTTTTAAAAATTCCTTTTTAAGGTAGTGAGATATTTTTGAAGTTGAAATTTTTTTCTAAACATTGTTCATTTTATTGTAGAAGTAAATTGTTGACATCCGACGTGAGTTATCGTTTACACAAAGTTGTTCTTCGGATTCAATTCTTCATCTAATTAATTTATCCAAGACTCCACTGATTTGAATTTTCTCATTCAGGTTTAGTGGCTCAGTAAACTTAGTAAAAATCTTATCAATTTTAGGCTTTGTTTTACCTAGTTCATCGATTCCCTTTTTAGTTATCTTAATTCTTTTTGCTCTTCTATCTTCCTTATCTGCAAACTCTTCTATAAGCTTATTTTTCAATAGTCGTTTGATTATTTCTATTCCTGTTGGTGCTTCAAGATTATGTAACTCAACTATCTCCATTTTTCTAAAACTTTCTTGATAGTCTAAATGCAGTAGAAAGCTGTATTCGTCTATTGACGAAACATTTGATTCTGTCAAAATATTTTTAGTTTGTTTTTTCAATTCTTTGTTCAAGTATATCACTTTATATGCTATTAACAGTTCATCGTGAGCTGAGTGTCCTTCCATGTTATTTGTTGAGAAAAGCTTGTTATTGAGCCAAATAGTAAAGTCCCCTATTTTATTGGATGAGTGTCCTTCCTGATACTCTTCAACAAGCTCTAATATTTTTTTCAATAAAGTATAGTCCATTTGCAAATTTAGTTAGAAATTGAACAATTTCACAAAGTTTATTGTGGTTTTGAAATAAATTCATTAAATTGCATCAGAAACATTATTATTATCACAAATAACTATTAATATGAATAATCCAACATACACATTTGTATCAGTATCAACTGCCAAACCAGGTAAACTGGACGATTTAATCAGAATTGCAAAAGCCCCGACTATGAAGATGGACAATAAATCTGACGGACTGCTGGCTTATCAAGTTAGTGTCGATAAAGAAAGAAACTCTGTAATTGTATGGTCAACTTTTGATAATAAAGAGACTCTTTATAATTTTCTTGAAACAGAAGAAGGTAAAGAAGATCACGGAGAAAACGAGGATATGGAAAGTATTATCGAATCATTCTCAATGTACGACCTTGAACCTGTCAGTGGAAGACTTCTTCCTAAAGAGTAATTTCGCTTCCAACAGATTTACTTCTTACTGTTTTAGCACTCTACTTTTGTATGAATTACAATAAGTTAGATATTTACAGTTCAACCGACAGGAAACATTATCGCTTAGCCTTTCTTGAATTAACATAAATTACATCAAGAAAGTCGAGAGCTTTTTTATATGTTTTTTCAGTAAATGGCATGTCTGTATCGTTTTAAATTGTTCAGTACCATGATAGTAATTGTTGGGTATTCACCTTGCTGTTGAGATTTTTTTAATTAAATAATTTCCAAATAGCATTATACCATTGCTGCTAACCCATAGCCAATACCCTATTTCATATCCGATTATTCTTCTGTAATGTCCAGCTTCATCAGCAATTATTTCGTCAAATAGTAAAAAGGATATTGCAATCAATGTTGATAGTACACTCATTATCAATGATAGTTTATTATTCTTTATAAAAATCCAAGATAAAATTAGCAATGGATTAGCTAACCAACAGAGAGCAGCACCTCCGACGAACACTCCAAATAAGAAAGCAGCAATTGAATCACCACAAGAGCCAGTTGTACAATAACATTTTTGTGTCAATGCAATAGCCAGAAGACCAATTGAAAGACTTAGCGTTACGATTTTAATTTTTTTCTCATTTAAAAATTGCTTTTTGGGTTTCTTTTTGAATTCGAACAACTTCATTTACCTATATTCTCTTAAATATCTACAAATACAAACATTCTCCCACCCCCAATATACACAAAACGCAACAAGAACAAAAAACCCTCACTTCCAATTGGAAAGTGAGGGTGTAAATCTTAGTTAACGGGATTTAGTGTGATTACTTCTTCAGCAAATCTCGTATCTCAGTAAGCAATTCTTCTTCTTTGGAAATTGGTGGCGGTGTTTCCTCTGGTGGCGCCTCCTCTTCCTTCTTCTTCATTTTCATGAATAATCTAATCATCATGAAAATTGCAAACGCAATGATAATGAAGTCTACCATTGTCTGAATAAAGCTACCATAGTAAATAGCAACTTCAGGTACTGCGGCAACTACTTCACCGGCTGCATTTGTCGATTCAGCTATTCCGTCCTTCAGAATTATTTTCAAGTCGCTAAACTTGACCCCACCCAATAGCATACCTATTGGAGGCATAATAATATCTTTGACAAAAGAGCTTACAATCTTACCAAAGGCACCACCAATTATGATACCTACGGCCATATCTACAACGTTTCCACGCTGAATAAACGCCTTAAAATCATTCATCATAAGCATAACTCTCCTAGAAATGAAACATTAATAATATTTCAATATAACTTTTTTTAAGTTACGACCTAAGATTTTTTTTACTCAAACAGCTCTACTTTCAGATGCTTGAAATCAAGCCTCATAATTGCTTGTGATGATTCGCTAAAAGAGACATTAAGGTGAAATATTGCAGTTCCAGAAATAATACTATAATCTCTTGAATCTATTTCTTTCTCAAAATGTGAATCTATAGTTATATCACTTTTCACTATCTGTACAGGCTGATTGTATCTTCCACTTAAGTAAATGTAACTATCCTCTAGTATGGTGTCATCACCATTACCCCAAAGGTATTGCTTCTTGGCAATCTCGTCAATTGGTAACACTATGTCAAATGCTAATTCTGGCTTACCTGATACTTCACTGCTCATATTCCATACTAATCTTTCGTCGCTCACTTTGTATGAGCCATAAGAACTAAATTCAGACTCACTATGTATTTCCTGGTCATAAGTAATTATTTCTGGGTCATCCGATGAATTTAGCGAATAATCTATAACAGTATATAATATCACTTCACCTGGCCCATTACTTCCAGTGCCATCATCTTCATCGTTAGGAGATGTAGATTTATCATCGGAGCAACTCATTGCAATATTTACAAGTAATGCAACCACAAACAAATTAATTAATTTTTTCATTCTTTTATTAAAGTTAATTAATGATACTTTAGCAAAGTAGTTAATTTTTATTTACTGTCAAAATATTTTATTCACTTACGATTTGGCTATAAAGCTACTAATGTATATATTTGGCAAGTAATCAATTCTTTCGAATCAATGAACAAAGTAAGTTGTGATGGAATACAAAAGCATTAAAATTATGGTCGGTGGTAAAGTACAAGGAGTATTCTATAGAAAATCTACTAAACTAAAAGCAGACGATTTGGGTTTAGTTGGTTCAGTTCGGAACAATCCCGACGGCAGCGTTACCATCGTTGTACAAGGTAAAAAAGTAGATATAGAAGAATTGATCGATTGGTGCAAAACAGGCACAGACGAAGCAGAAGTACGTTGCCTTACCACAGAGGAAATCGACACAGCCGACTACGACAATTTTTCTATTATTCATTAGAAGAGCTTCCTATTAGTCGATTGATAAACTCTGATAATTGCAGCACTGCTTATATTCCTTTCATTCGTAATTTGGCATAAACCTTGATAGCAAATAGGTATGAAAACTATATTTACAAGCATAATTGTAGCTATACTTTTCGCCTCAGTTGCTAACTCGCAGACGATGCGAATAGAGCGCACCGATGTGGATAGTACTCGCTACGGACACGTTACAGCCAATTTCAAATTTGGTATAGACATCTATATTGATGAGTTAGAAAATGTTAATAGTGCCTCGTTTCAATTAAAGTGGAACTATGGCAATCAAGTACATTTTTCTGGCTACCAAATTGGCGATTTTGGCGATAATGGTACAGTTTTTATCACCAATCCGATTAAAATAGATGGTACTGACGAGAAATATATGAACGTTGGTATTTTCTCAGGAACTACAGTTGGTGAGAACGAATTTGACAATCCTAAGCTGCTCCATTTGGAATTTGCTGTGTCAAGTGACATTCCTAACAGAGAACAGTTGGTGTTCTCGTTTGTGAATTTCTTTGCTACGGCATTTGTAGACAGTAGTCAAACCAATGTAGAAATAACAGCAGAACAGCTAGAGCTAAATATTCATAGCTTCATAAACGTATGGCCGGGTGACAGCAATAATGACGGATTGGTTGATACTCGTGACTACAATCAGATAGGACTTTACTTCGAAGGTAATTCAATTCAAAATACTGGTAAGAGCTTCAAGCGCTCGAATGCAACAATCATGTGGACTGGGCAACAAGTCTTAGTCTGGGACAATGCAGACGCTACTTTCGCAGATTGCGATGGAGATGGAGTTATCACAGTAGCCGATGGCATGGTGGTATTCCACAACGACAGTAAAACGCATGAAGAAGGAACTGGACTATTGGATGATGATGCTGAGTCAGGTCTTGCTGAAGAAATTGACGAATCAAAATATAACAAAATTCCAGTCTATTCGCATGTGACCGATGAATACAGAGCTATTACAGGTAAGATAGATCTTAATGAAGGATTAAGTATTGCGCATATTATCCCTGGTGATTTATTCGATGATGCAAATGCAAAAGTCCTAAAACAAGTGAAAGGCAATACCATAGAAATGACTATTGGTAGCTTCAACCAAGAGTTTGCTATTATTCAGCCAGGTGTTATAGCATATTTATTAGTTGATAAAAACAGTACAACTGATGATTTACTTCTATTAGACGATCAAATTAGTCTTGGTAAGGATAATCGCTTCCGCTCTCATGGAATTGCAACCGATGTAAACACTTCGATTGATGACGGAATTGAATTATATTATAGCAATGGTGAAATACATATCAACTCAGAGCAGATTATTAACTCTGTAGAGTTATTTGATATAAATGGTAAGAAATTATTAGAAAGAAACTTCAACTCTTCGAATATAACCTTAGACCAAGAATTGAACTCTGGAATTTACTTTCTCAAAGTTGATACAGGCAATGTATCAATAAAGACCATTCACATAACAAATTGATTATTATTGTTCAATAAAAACCAACCTTATATGTTTGGTTAAAGGACAATACCGTAAAAGCCCCATTTGGTGGGGCTTTTCTTATATCGCTCAATTTGTATTTTACATTCTGTCCATCCAGGAAGTGCTATGGTTTTCAATGACTACTTTTGATTTATATTGAAAGTTTGTAAACTATGAGACGTTTTTGAAGTTCATGTGTCTTTATATATAATTGGTAGTGCATTTCAACTATTTTAATTCAACAGGAATTTTCACTCACTATGAAAACATTAATATTTCTAATCACTATTATCTCTTCAAATTCACACGTATTAGCTGGTGAAATGGTACTTGAATGGGAACATAAATTTGGTTCCCATGTTTCTGCCTTTAATATTTTACAAGGAGGCGATGATATGCTTCTCACAGTATATGAAGGAAGATTTGAAATAAGGAGTATTGCTGATGGAACTCTCAAAGGGACTTATGAAATGCCTGTTGAAGGTATTGATATTCATTATGCTCAATTAACTCCTGATAGTTTGAGAGTACTAATTGCTTATGGTGGTCGTTCTGATTATCAAACTAGCTTTGAATTAATAGATTTAGAAAAATATACATCAATAAAGACATTCGAAATCCCACTTGAAGGAGATACTATAACTGAGTACTGGAATAAGTACGTAAACAGATTTGTTGATATTGAGATAGACCCAATTAGACCATACGTTTACTTCATACTCAAAAAAGCTCTTCCAGTACAGTCTGTAGACGAAGAAAAAGAGTACTATACGATCAAAGTTTATAATTATGAGACTGGAGAAGAGATAAGGGAATTAGATTCTTATAAAAATGACGATTTGAAGTTTATAGATATTTCTCATAACGGTAAATACTTAGCAAGTCTGAATGAAAGGGAAGCTCAAATAAATATATGGGATTTAGAGACTTTTAGTCCTATAAAAAGCTATAGACTTTTTCGTAATAATCCTGACAAAGCGTGGAAAACCATTGTGAGTGATTTAAGATTTTCAGAACTAAAAAGCGATATTATTTACTTTTCTGGGAGATTTTCGAAAATTGGAAACCCATACGAGTTTGAAAATGGAGTTTTTGAATATTCAATTGAAAGAGGTGATCATATAAACTTATTACCAAGTAATACTTACGTTGGAAGATTAATATTTGCTGAAAATGAGAAATTACTTTTTTTGAATAGTGGATTCACGTATCTCTTTTTCGACTTTCCAAATAAAAATCGGGAATATTTTAGCCAACCTAACAATGAAAATAGTATTTCCAGTTATGCAATTTACTCACTAAAGTATAAGTTTTTTATCGGTGGTTCAGGACGAGGAGCGGTTGAGAAAGGAATTAGGTCTATGAGATATTTGACTGAGACTAATATAGAAAATCAAGACCAAAATGATAATAATGTTTACCCCAACCCTACTACTGACAATGTTACTATTGAAACAATATGCAATAACTCTGAAGTCAAATTAGAAATAATTGACATAAATGGGTCAGTAATAAAACAAGATTTGATGCCGATTTCAAATGGGAACATATCAATTAGTTTATTGGGCTTACCTATTGGAACTTACTTCTTGAAGGTAGGGTGTGGCAATAAAACATATACTTACAATGTTGTAAAGGAAGGTTAGTTTTTAGCCAACTTCAACCTTTTTTCAATGTATCAATAAAGACCATTCACATAACAAATTGATTATTATTGTTCAATAAAAACCAACCTTATATGTTTGGTTAAAGGACAATACCGTAAAAGCCCCATTTAGTGGGGCTTTTCTTATTTTGGCACAAGTGTTGTAACTATAGTAGTTCAATAAAGGAATCTAATATTCAGGATGAACTATTTTTTTCGTAATATACTTGCTGCCATAGCTATTCTATTTGTCATCACATTGGTGACGGAAAAAGCACAAGCACAACAATCACCTCAGGGTATATCACTACCAAAACTATCTGTAAGTGTAGATGACACTAATGAGAAGGATGACATAGTCCTTACTCTTCAGATACTTGGTGTTATTACCGTATTGGCACTAGCTCCATCTATTTTGATAATGATGACTAGCTTCACTAGGATAATAGTCGTGTTCAGCTTCCTTAAGCAAGCTTTGGGTACCCACTCACAGCCACCGAATCAGTTGCTCACTGGACTTGCTTTATTTTTGACATTCTTTGTCATGCAGCCAGTCCTCGACCAAGCAAATGAACAAGGGATACAGCCCTATCTGAATGATGAAATTACTCAAGAAGAAGCTTTAGACGCTGTTATATTACCATTCCGTGAGTTTATGCTAAAGCATACAAGAGAAGAAGATTTGGGACTGTTTATAAAGCTTAGTGGCGAAGACAAACCGAATGACATAACTGAAGTTTCTACTTGGACTGTTGTACCAGCATTTGCTATCAGCGAACTAAAAACGGCATTCCAAATCGGATTCTTACTCTTTGTGCCATTTTTGGTACTCGATATGATTATAGCTAGTATCTTAATGTCATTGGGTATGTTCCTATTGCCACCGCAGTTGATATCACTACCGATTAAAATACTGTTATTTATATTGGTTGACGGTTGGTATTTGATTATTGATTCACTTATGAAAAGTATATTACAATAGATATTTATAATTAAAAAAGATTAGAAAAATGACTGACCAAATGGTAACAGAAATCGCAGGACAAGCATTCTATTATATTATGATAGTCTGTGGACCTATCCTATTGGTATCACTGATAGTGGGACTTTCTATATCTATATTCCAAGCAGCTACATCTATATCGGAGCAAACGCTTACTTTCGTTCCGAAAGTGGTTACTGTGTTCTTGGTAACTATATTGCTATTCCCTTTTATGATAGGAAGTATGAAGACTTTCACTCTAGAAATGTTTTCGCTTATACAACAGATGAGTCCATAGTTTAAGGAATCAATGAAATGCTTGACTCACTTACATTATTCTATCTAGAAGGCAAATTTGTCATTGGACTATTAATACTAGTTCGTGTGAGTGGTCTATTTGCGTCAGGTCCTTTCTTCAAAACATCTGCTATCATACCACAAGTTAAAATCTTCCTCTCCCTTTTCGTTGCTGTTATGATTACTGCTGCATTCTGGAAGGAGCAACCTGATATTAGTCTCGATGTGATGAGCTTAGCAATGCTGGTTATTAAAGAATTCATGGTTGGATTAATACTAGGGTTCACTGCTAATATCCCTTTTGTGGCAGCAAGATTTGCAGGTGGTATAATCGATATGGAAATGGGATATCAAACAGGTGCACTTTTCGACCGTGAGGCATCAACTCCAACTCTAATAGGTGAGTTCAACGAATTGATTGTGTTAATGCTCTTTTTAATTATTAATGGACACCACTACCTAGTAGAAGGGTTATACTATAGTATGAAAGTCTTACCTCTCGACTCAATGATATTCACAGGAAAGACCTTTGAAATGCTCGGAGATATAGCAATGTCAATTTTTATTTTAGCTGTCAAGTTTGCATCACCTTTGTTGATTGCTCTCTTTTTGACAAATTTGGGCTTAGCACTCTTAGCGAGGGTAGCACCGCAAACAAATGTATTCATACTTAGTTTCCAAATGAAAGTAATGATTGGTCTGATTATGCTAACAGTTTCATTGCCTGCGTTTGTTATGATTAGCAAGGATGCACTTGCCAATATGCAAGGAGAGTTTTTGGAAATGCTAATGTCGCTAAATCCAACAAGGGTGTTATAGTATGGCTGAGAATAAAGAAGGACAAGAGAAAACCGAAGCCGCAACCCCCAAGCGGCTAAGGGAAGCAAAAGAAAAGGGTCAGGTAGCCAAAAGTATGGACGTTACAACAGCAGTTATTTTGCTGATTGGTGGTATGTCTGTATTTATATTTGGCAATAGTATCTATGGAAGACTGATGAAGTTTTTTGACTATTCTTTTCGTAATTCTTGGTCTATAGAAGTCAACGAGCAAAATATACTCAAACTCTACCCAGATTTGATAGGATTCATAGCTTCTCTAATACTACCCCTAATGTTGCTATTCACTTTCCTAATTTTAGCAGCTGAAATAAGCCAGGTAGGATTAACAATAGCAACAAAGAAATGGACCGACCCAGAAACATATAAGAAAATATTCAAAATCGGCTCGGGTTTGAAAAAAATATTTGCAAGCTCTCAATCATTCTTTGAGTTAGCAAAATCTATTGCAAAAGTGTTGCTTTTAGGTGCGGTAATTATCTGGATAGTCAACAACGACCTAGAAGCCATAGTCTCGGTACCTCTACAAAACTACACAGCTGTACTAATTCTTATGGGTGAGATGAGCTTCAAAATTGTCTTAGCAGTAGGTCTAGTCTATATCCTTATAGCTATAAGTGATATGATTTTCCAAAAATGGAAACACAAAGAGGATATGAAAATGACAAAGCAAGAAGTAAAAGATGAGACCAAACAAACTGATGGTGATCCTCACGTAAAAGGTAAACTCAAAGGTCTAATTAGATCCCGATTCAGAAAAATGATGGTTCAAAATGTTGGCGAAGCAGACGTAGTTGTAACTAACCCAACCCACTTTGCAGTTGCACTCAAATATTCGAACAATAATATGGGTGCACCAAGAGTAGTAGCCAAAGGTGCGGACTTCTTGGCTGCAAGGATAAGAGAAGAAGCACGCAAGCACAATGTAGAAATAGTAGAAGACCCACCACTTGCACGAACACTATTTTACAATGTAGAAGTAGATATGGAAATCCCTGAAAATCTATACAAAGCCGTTGCTCAATTGCTTGCTTATGTATTCTCTTTGAAAGGGAAACAAGTAAGCTAACACCCCATACCCAGTGATAAATCGGCACTTTTTAAAATAATGGTCCCCTTTACTCGTTATAGTTTGTAGAGGACGATGAATTATAGTTTAAAAGTATTTGTTTAATCACAAGATAGGAGTTATATCATGGATAAGTTAGAAATAAAAGGAAATTGGAACGAATTGAAAGGTAATCTGAAGCAAGAATATGCTGAATTAACTGACGATGATTTACAATATGCTGAAGGAAAAGAAGATGAATTACTTGGTAAGATCCAGCAAAAAGTTGGAGAAACTAAGGAACAGATCGTAAATAAAATTAATAGCTTTCAATCTAACTAAGATTAATAAAGCAGCATAAATCAGAAAGGCATCTTATACAAGATGCCTTTTCTTATTTTAATATCACTTTATACTATACCGCGACTGAATCCCAGACCTAATACCATCAGCGCGATTGCGAGCACTAGCATTAGCCATACAAATGGTGATACCGAACATGGATTATCATCGGCAGCTGCTTTTAGTTTCTTTTTGAAAATTACGAACACAGCCATACTAACCAATATCAATATCAGCTTCCACAAGAAAAGCACAGCTCCGTGATTAGAAAAGTCAAAGAGACCTTTCATACCACCTACGTAGATCATAGCCAATCTGAATCCAGTTAAGAACTGAATTGTTATTGCGATCATGCCAAGTATATGAAAAGAACTTTCGAAGCTACGAGTTCTAGCAATGCTACCTTCTTTTCTCGCTTTTGGCACTACTCCAATAGCGAATATCATAAGTCCACCAAGCCAAACCGAAGCACCAAGTAAATGTAAAATTAATAGTGTTATTTTCTCTGCACCCATCTAAATCTCCTTTTATATTTTGTTTCTCAAATTCTCTATACGGACGTATTAGTAAACTATTTGCCTGTTTTGTCCGTATATATAAGTACAATGATACCAAAATTACGACATATAGGCATTTATTTGTTAATAGCTAGCTCACTTAGTGGGGTGTTAGCTATCACTCTCCATGTGGATTTGACTTTCCTTATCCCCCTATTCATCATTGCTGTGTTACTTATCTTTATTGATGACAAGCACATAGATGATATGATAAAAAAAGTGAAGCCAATCAAGATTAGAAAAGATGACTAGTTTCTTTTCAACTGCACTAATGACCAAATATGTAGAAAAACCGCAGCAGGCATCAGAAATGAAGCAACCAATACGTATGGGAATTCCATTGCAACCAGAGGAATCAATGGTTCATTACTCCCAAATACAGATGGATTATACAGCGATATAAAAAATAATGCTATTATACTGGCAATAACTGCCAATCCAAGATAATTCCAATAAAGAGCTAATTTTCTTCCTTTGCTTCTGTTTTTCATTAAGTAAAACCCAACTACTAATGCCGTGGCACCATATATCATGTCATAATTGTAGCCATGTATTGTTACTTCCTCATTCAATATTCCTTCCAAAACTGAGTAGTAGAACAATGTTTCAATCAATATCCTGTATGATTGAAAAAGTATGATCCAATATTCTGGCACGTTACTTACCCACTCTCGATTCCTATTCTTATAGAAAAAAACACCTGTAAATATAAAAGAAGGAAGGATAAAAAACATAACTAATCTTGGCGGCAACGAGTAAGTCATTAGTAGCTCTGTCTGACTAATAGCAAATATGAATATATGCCACAAAATCAATGATAATGCTACAATCCCAGCTTTCCTGTTGCTACTAGTTGCTTTCTTAGCGGTTAATACGAATGACAACAGAACAAAAATATCTAATAGCAAATAACCCAATTCTAGACTCATAATTCCACCTGTTGTTTATCATAAATTATTTTACAAATTGACTATATTTTTTTGTTAAAACATTAATACTCGCCTTGTTTTTAGTAAGCTTTAATGCTCTACTAAAGTATGATTTTTTATCATTTTCTGATTCTGATAACTCTAACATTAAGCAATTGTAATAAAAATTATCATCTAAATTCAACTTCTTTGCTTCTTTCAGTGCTACCTCTTTACCTTTTACCTTACTTAGTACAAAGGTTCTATTCAAAGCAGCTATAGGGGAATATTTATTTCTAAGCAAACTATTATATAACTGAAGAATACTTGACCATTTCTTATTGTCATCAGTTTCTTTTTGGCAATGCCAATATGCTATACGAGCCTCATAACTATAACTTGAATTATCATTAGTGCCAGCCCTTTTCAAGAACTCAAAACCTTTTGCGATTAGCTCATCATCCCATTTATCTTTGTCTTGCTCTTCATATAGTATCAGCTCACCTTCCGAGCTTATTCTTGCATCAAATCTTGAAACATGAAAACAAAACAACGCCATCAGATTATTTACTTTTGGCTTATTGGTAATAGGATTAGATATTAGAACATAGAGCAAACGCATTGCCTCATAACACAGATCCTTTCTAATATCATAATCCTCACTCGAAGAATAATACCCCTCATTAAAAAGCAAATAAAGAACTTTCAAAACACTATCTAATCTATTACTTATCAAAGTAGGCGTCAGATCAAAATCAACAACGTTCATTGACTTCAGATTTTGTTTTGCCCTATATAGTTTCTTATTAACATTGGAAATATTAATCAATAGCGAGTTGGATATTTCGCTAATTCCGAACCCACAAAGAATTCTTAGTGCTAATACTATTTGTGATTCTTCAGAATTAATAGGGTCACAAACAGCAAATATCATTCTTAGCTGACTATCGCTAATATTTTCTTGTGAAGTATCAATCTCATATTGATTAACGGAATCTTTTAATTCTGGAAGGATTTTAGAGTCATAGTTGTTTTTTCTTCTGAAGTAGTCTGTAGCATTATTTTTTGCAACCGTATAAAGCCAACCTGTTGGGTTGTCAGGTATACCTTTTATGCCCCATACTTCAGTGGCTTTCAAAAATGTATCACTTACTATGTCTTCGGCTTGTTCAACAAAATCAAAGCCAAATCTATAGCAAAGTACAGCGACTAATTTACTATACTCCGTTCTAAATAAATTTGGTATTAATTCAGTATAACTCATAAAAAAAGCCCCCTAAAGAATAGGAGGCCAAATAATCTTATTGATCAAAAATCATAACATCACGGACTTCTAAAGTTCCACCTCCTTCAAAGATAGGACACCCTTTAGATATTTCAACTGCTTCTTCAAAATCGTTAGCTTTTACTATTGCATATCCACCAATGTATTCCTTTACCTCTGCATAAGGCCCATCGGAAACTACTTCTCTATCTTTAAGCAGCTTTCCTTGTTTTCCCAGTGCCTCTGAACCGATTAACTTGTCCTGTGCAGCAATCCCACCAAGCCAATCGTTCCATTGTTGCATAATTGCTTGCATTTCTTCTGGAGAAACTTCAGGTCCACCTACAAATTCATTTCTAAAAATCATCATGAACTGTTTCATAATAATACCTCTTAATTAATTATTAATAAATTTTGACTTCAAATAACTAACGATTAGAAATTATAGAATAGGACAAATGGTATTAAAATTAATAAAAAATTCTACTTCCCTATCCCCAGATTCTCTTTCGTTTTCACCTTATGATACATCAGAGCTGCTGCTATGCACTGTTTTAACTCATTAGCAGGTGGAACCTCTTCTAAATCAAAAAGTATTGCTCTTGTATTTTCATACTTAAAAAAATCACCATAAATTTCTTTGAATGTAGGAACTAACTTACTCGTGCATTTGAAATAAATAGCATACTGATCTGGTGTTTTTGACTTCCAATCTATCCTGATTGTACTACCGTGTTTTGTTAAGTAGCTTGGTTCTCCCCATTTTAGAGTCTCCTCTACACTGTCAATACCAGCTATATCAGTGGCTGCATCTAATATCAATTTTCGGAGTGCATCCATTTTTGGCCTGATATGATCAGGGTAATTATCGAAGACTTCATCTACTCTTGAGTCAGACTTCAGCTTCATTAGTTGCTCCACTCAACCACAGCATTGATAAATTCTGTTTGTCTATCTACAAAAACATTGTGTGAGCAATTATCTAAGTAAAGCATATTACTTAATCCAATTTGATCTGCCAAACTTGCAACTTGCTCTGGTGAGTAGAGTCCATCTTCCTTACCGTATATTCCATAAACTTCAACTCCTTTCTCCATGATATTGTCTATGCCTTCAGTAAGGTCGATAGTAGTATAGCTTTCGTTGTCTGCAAACCCCTTGGGAGCTTTGAAGTTCATCTGTTGGCTAAGTACCATCATCTCTTTATCGGCTTGCATTTTTTTGTACTGTTGTTTTGCTTCATCTGTGGGATTTTTCGTAGTATAAAATCCGTTTTGCATAGCATGCATAAAGCAGTAGGAGCTGTACTGTATGCTAGTAGTGTCCATATTTTCTAACATCTTTACATAGTTCAGATTTGTAGCATCACCCTTGTCTTCATATATTTTTTTAACCGTGCTGATAATAGTTTTGAATGTCTCTTGCAAAGAAACAGGAGCACCTACAAGGTAAACGGTTTCGACTTTATCGGGGAATTTCTCAGCATATTTTGTTGCAACTATGCCCCCAAAGCTATGACCAATGAAGCTTGCTTTTTCTACTTCGTACTTCTCCATTATCCAGTTAATATCAGCAAACGTTTCTTCGAAAGTGAATTTCGCCTCGAGTGCTTCATTTCTTCCTTCACCACGTCTGTCATATACAATTACATAAAACCCATCTTCAGAGAGCCGCTCGGCAGTTGTAATGTCAAAATTAGCGGCATTGTAGCCAGGACCACCATGGAGAAAGATAATAGCTTTATCGTTGCTATCGCCATAAGTATTTACTTTCAGCTCTTCAGCTGTGGCACTTAAAGTCAGAAGAATGAAGAATAATAGTATAATTGATTTCATATAGTTCCTATTTATATTTCGTGTCTAAGAGTTTAGCCGAGTTTACTAAACCGTTATTATGTAATATATCTATAAGTTCTGAAAATGGCAACTAGCATATTAGCTCCTCCTTAACAAAGGAGGTCGGGAGGATTTATTTTATTCTTTTTTCTCGGACTCTATTCAAGTAGATAGTCATTAATAAACCAACTAAAACGCTAGTAGCCATTACTAAAGGATAGTTGACATCACCTCTTAATGAAAACAATAAGGCTGTGAATAATCCAAATAGAATAGTAAATATTAGAAATGTTAAAATATGTCTTTTC
Organism: Chlorobiota bacterium; assembly: GCA_046290495.1. Taxonomy (GTDB): domain Bacteria; phylum Bacteroidota; class Ignavibacteria; order Kapaibacteriales; family UBA2268; genus PGYR01. Next base: position 52,393 of record JBKAGT010000001.1, read on the forward strand.
ATGTTTAATTTTTTTTCAGTTTCCGAATTTTAAATTTCAATTTGAAAGTATCTTTGAAAACTTCAATCGTATCTGAGTTTTTTCTCTTATACACTTTGTATGGGAATCGAACATCTCTTATTTTATATCGGTAAGGTTCTTTCATAAAAGATATAATTGGTTTGTAATCATACCATTCATTATAATTTGATTTATTTTCAATAAGATAAGAACTATTAAATACTTTAAGACTCTCACTTAAAGCTATATTCTGCTTCCCACCATTCTCAAAAACAAGTGTAGTAGTATCTAGAAAATCATAAAATTCTATAAATCGATAATTATATCTTTCATTATCTGAGTTTAAATATAATACGGTAATACCTATTGTCATAAATGTCATCATAAAAATAATATTATATTTTTCTGCTTTATTCATAATTCAATTAACCAGATAAACAACTATAGAAAGCAAAAATATACAAGAAACAGCTAAAAATATAAAGAAGTTTCTGAATGTACCAACCACAGCTTCTATCGGTGATTTTATATTGTTTATGGCTTTTTCATAGTACTCTAAACCACGATTAGTGCTCTCGCCTCTGTTGTCTTTTGGCTTATTGTTTATATATTTTTGTGTCACTCTAGTCACAATCTTATTAACTATAGAATATACAAACCCACCTATCAATATCACCTTGTTTTCTAAAACTTTACGAACTGAAGGCAGAATCACGGAGTTCATCACTCCACTGAATACAGCACCATAATCACGGCTACCTCCTCCGTCTTTTTGCATATTCGAGGCAGCTTGCTTGAATACAACTAAGGAATAATCCATAATCGAAACTAAGTCATCTTTCAGGCGGCTAATCAGCCAGACTAGACCAATAAAAAAACCACCTAATACCAGCAATGGCAGCCCTAGCAAAGGATAGAACAGATGATCAAGTCCATCTAATCTTAAGACAAAATACCCGGAAACAAATAGCACCACAGAAACCAATAATGGCCATATAAGAATGCCGATTACGTAGATAGGAAATGTAATCAGGTCAGCTATTCTTTCTGTTACTTCTTTCGATTGGTATGTACTTAAATCTATATTACTCATTTATTCTCTTCTTTTTTGATTCTATTGTCGCTACACCTATTAGGCAAACACCACATAATGCACCCCAGAAATAGTCACCAAATTCTCCGCCATTGAAAAAGATGTACACCGATGCAAGTATAGCCAAATCACCTATTATTATCAATGTCCAATATAGTCCTTTACTCATAAGCCCCCTCAAGAATAATTATTTTATTTCAAACAATTTTATTAAGTTATAAATATAACAAATCGGTTGTGACTTATGAAACAAAATAATTTCAGCTATGCTATAAGAGAAGTGTCGTTAGTTGTGGTGTTTTACCTAGTATTCGTAAACATAGCGCTATTGCTTTCATTTGAATCTGTTTGGGTAGAGGTAGCAATTGCTATAGTTCTTACTTTCATTGCTCGGTTTGCTCTCTATATGTATGAGAAAGAAGATTAAAAAAAAAGCTCAACCAAGATGGCTGAGCTTCATAAATTATTCTTATCTAGTTCTATAGTTTATCGCTTGATAAACTTAGCATATTTGACACCAGTATCACTTTCTATCATTATAAAGTAAGTTCCAGTAGTTAAGTCTGCAACGTCAATTCGACTATCAGTTTGATTTAATACCTTGATACTATTACCAGCCAAATCTAACAAGCTAATTTTCTTATTTGGTATATCTTCTATCCCTTCTATTGTTATATAGTCAACAGTTGGGTTAGGATAAACATTAATCTCTTCATATCCAGAAATTTCGAATATTCCAGTTGCATTTTGTTCAGTTAACCAATCCATTACGCTTTTGAATATATCTGCTCTTTGTGTTTGGTCAGTGAAGTTGAACATATTCAAACTCATAACGAAAGAACGGCTATTACCATCATCATTTCTAACAGCTATCGAGCTATCAGCTGAACTTGCATGATGGAATACAACTTTCGAATTTTCATCTTGAGGAACTAATCTAGAAGTAGGAAATGCACTCTGTCCTTGCTGAGTATTATACAGTGTAAGAGTACCAGCTACTGTAGGGTACATACTTCCTATTTCATCTGTAGCAACACCATTGATAGTCAATGCTCCAGATGTGGCAAATCCTTCTAACATTGCACCATTATTAGTTGCTCCATAAGCATCCAAATCAAAAGTAGGTTCTATAGCAGCCAAGAAAAGTGAGCCATCTCCTAACAAGAATAGATTAGTACCATTTTCCCTTAACTGTTCGAACTTAGTGTATTCATGAGCATTCAAATTTCCGAAAGCTGCTGAATTCCAAATCAATGTCTGAAGCCCTTCAGCCTTGAGGAAGTATTTTCTAAACTCTATACTCTCTACATTTAAGTGATCTTCGTAATTTGTGGTATTCAATAATGAAGTCAAATCAGCATTATTAATATTTTGAGGTGAGCCATCATAAACATAAACTAATGGGATAATGTTTGTAGCACCCAAAAAACCATTGCTAATCATCATATCCGTTTCACCACTCAGACTAGCAGTTACTTCTACTTCATATATACCATTACCCGAAACATTCGAAATGCTTACAGGTATTTCTGTCATTTCACCAGGTTGTATTTCCACTGGCACTATAGTCTCTGGAGTAGTAGCTGTACCAGATAGTCCTTCTGATTTGCTAGCATATACAGTGCTAAACTGAGCAGTCACATTATTTACTGTTATCACAGACTCTGAGTTGTTAGTGATAGTAAACATACTAGTGCCTTCATTAATTTCATCTAAGTTTAAGAAAGGAGTGTCAACTGCATAGTGTACACCAGCTCCCCCCTCTAACTTAACTACTTCGTTTGCCATATTATCTACGTAATAGATATCGCCATTAGGGTCTAATTTAACACCCATTATACTTTTAGCACCTGTTTGGATTCTTGATAACTCATCGAATGATTTTGAATCATATATTATTATTTCGCCAGTAGCATTATCACTCACAATCAGATAATTTTCATTGATATCTATCCCACAAGGGTTAATCAATCCTTCTCCAACTACAACATCCCAGTCGCCACCATTCATCTCATTGAATATCGCAAGTGGCTCACCGCCATTTGCAGTATTAGTCAAGCTATTACCAATACTTCCTGTGAGTATATCTAATCTGTTTACTGAACTTGTACCAGGATTGATGTAATATAATTTATTATCCATCAGCTCCATATGAGCAGGTACCCCAGGGTTCATATCGTAAGGAACATCCTTATATCTGAAGACCTGAGCATCGCCATGGTAGGCACCACCTGGAGGGTGTGCTTCTTCAAATTTATATCTAGCTATAGAGCCAGTAACACCTTCGTTAACCCAGAATGTGTTTTCCGACTCATAGGCAATACCACTACTATAAGGACTTTGGTGAACCATGTCATAGTGGCTACCATTAACTCCACCTGAAGGTGGATTTCCAACTCTTGCATAAATATCCAAATCTGAAGGCCACATTGATGGTCCACACCATGCACCAAAATTCTGTCTGTTTGCATTGAAATAGTTGTGTGTAGTAGCCCATACAGTATCACCAAATGCCAACGCATCGGCATACACCATAAAATGCCAAGCGTTGCCATCTTTTCTATAATCATAAGCGACATTATCAGTTCCAGCATCTGTAATCATAACCGTAGTACCACCATCTTCACCACCGTGATTAAGAATCCATAGTTGATTCATATCCTGTGGGTTGAAGTCCAAATCTGTAGGTCGTTCTATTTGGTTTGAGCTATTTGCTATTAATTTTTTGTTGATTTTCCCATCTATTATGTCTTGGGTCGAGGCCATCAGTCCTATTGTGCTTATTAGAAATAAGCTAACTAGTAATCTATACATCATTTGTTTTGTAGGTTTTGTTAGTAATTGTAATTAAGATAGTGAATGATAAACACATATAATATTGTCAAGTTACTATTTTTAAAAAAAAAATTGAATTCGGCATATATGTGACAAGTACATATTACAAAGAGCTACTTAATAACTTTGTTAATTTCATATAATAAGAGTATATTGTCATAAATGAGAATATTAATAAACAATTTAAAAACGGAGCCATTTTGAAGCTACTCCTATCTTTGACCATACTAATCTTTTCGTTGCAATCCTTGTCAGCTGACTACAATCAAGCAATTACAGAGCTTAAAGACAATAATATTGATGCCGCCATTGAAAATTTTGAATCAGCAATTTCGAGTGGAGACAATGTAAAAAAATCGATACTATATATTGCAGTATTAAAAGAATACCAACAAGCAGACCCACAAGAAACTTATGAGTTAATCAAAGAAAATTTCGATAATCATGAAATGATAATCACTACTTTGTGGGAAGTATTTTACAACAAAATGGGTGCTCACAATCATCAAGAATTCTTCGAATATTTAGAGGAAGAGCTAGAGACCGTTCAGTATACTCAGCTTCGTGACTATATGTATGAGGCTATAGGGCAACACTACAAAAGAGTAGCTGACTATGATGCAAGTACAGAATATTTATCTAAAATTAAGCACTATTACAACTGGCAGATTGCTGGAGCATTCGAAAATACTTCTGGGTCTGGTTTTGATAAAAATTATGGTCCTATAGAAAATCCGAAGTCGAACAGTGTATTTTACGACCAATTCAATGCTAAAGTAAATTGGTTTGAGTCGAACGTGTTTGATCAAGGTGAATGGCAACGATTTGAGTATTTTTTCGATATTACTGATGCCATTATGTATGCACAAACATTCATAAAAGCTGAAAAAGACGAGACTGTTATTGGTAGTATAGGCGTTTCTGGCTCTGTGAAAGTCTGGGCTAATGACCAAATAGTGTACAAAGAGAAGGAAGAAGTAAACAATGGCCAAGATTCATACCTTTTTGAAATTGGATTGAAGAAAGGATGGAATAGAATATTAGTCCAAATTGGATCTAGTGAAAACCAGAATGCTAATTTTTTCTTCAAACTTAGAAACAAAAACGGGAATACTTACGAACACCAAGAAGTAAGCTCAAGCTATCAACAATACCCCAAATTATCTGGTGAAAATATACAGATAGTTGACAAAAAACACGTAGAATCTATTAAAAAAATGGCGTCAACTGAACCCGACGAATTGATATACAAACTACTTTTATATCAAGAATATAAGTTCAACAACAATTTCACCGAAACAAATAAAATAAGAAAAGAAATTCACGAGCTGCTTCCTAACTCTCTTTTGAGCAGTTTACTAGATATGGAATACCACCTAATAGCAAGAAATTCTACTTTGTTCAACAAAGCTCTTGAATCAGTAAAAGCATATAAAGAGAAATACCCCATTACCCTATCGAACTTATGGGAACAGGAAATGAGCAATAATAATATTCCTGAATTGGAATCATTGCTAAATAAGATGAGACAACATCCCAAGTATTTTAGCGAAAGCACTATTCTTGAAAAAGAAGTGAACCTAGATGCAAAAAAGAATAACTACCAAAGTATGATGAAAAAGTGCATAGAAGGTAATAGAGATTTTCCTAACAATTATTTCTTCGCAAACATACTTATACTATACTACTATAGCGGAACAAAGGAATATTCGAAAGCAATAGATGTAATAGAAGAATATCTGGAGAACAACCATAGCTATCAGATGACTCTAATGCTCTCTGAGATCTATCTGCAAACAGGAAGAAAGGACAAGGGAATAAGTATAATAGAAGAATACTTAGAGGAATTTCCTCACGCTATACTTGCTTACAAAGAATTAGCTAATATATACTTTAGCGCTGAGGATAACGAAACTGCGTTAGAGTACATAAATAAAGGTTTAGAAATAGCGCCATTCTATTCAAACTTCCATTCATTCAAAGCTAGAATACTGCAACAAAAAGGTGAGATAGCAAAGGCAGCAGAAAGCTATAAAAAAGCTATTGAGTACAATCCTCTTGATTATGACAGCCGTAGAAGTCTTGCCAATTTGGATGGAGAGATAAATATATTTAACGAGTTTGATGTTCCAAACTTAGACTCAGTTTATTCTAGCAATTCGGATATAGATGCCGAGAATGACCTCACTATATTACATAACGAAGTACAGGCAGTAACTTATAAAAATGGTGGATATGAGAAAAAATACTATATGCTGATAAAAGCTAACAACTCTAATGGTATCGACTTAATCAAAGAATATCAAATACCTGTATATAATAATGAGACTTACAAAATAGACGAGGCTTATTTGCTGAAAGGTAATAACTCTAGACTAAAAGCAGAAGAAAGCGGTCAAATGCTTGTATTCCCAAATATAGAAGTTGGTGATGCAATAAAAGTAATTTACAGAGTTCAGACTTATACTGGCTACTCACTAACTAACCATTTCTGGGATGATTTCCAGATGGACCTTTACTTCCCAGTTATTACTTCTAAATTTGTTTTAGCTGTAGAAGAAGGAAAAGAGTTCAAATACCATGTTTCAAACAATGATTTGGAACCGGGTATTAAAAAAATTGGTCAATTCGATGTTTATAGTTGGGAGCTGAACAATCTGGAAAAGATAAATTATGAGATTAACATGCCTAATACTCCTGATGTTGCTACTACTGTGTATGTATCGAGCATACCCGACTGGGACTATGTAGTAGATTGGTACAAGGATATGACTATGAACAGAATAGAATCGCACGAATATTATCAAACTATTTTAGATGATTTGATTGACGAAAATGATTCGGACTATGACAAAGCCTACAAGATATACAGCTACATTGTGAAAGAAATTAGATACTCTTATGTACCATTCAGACAATCTGGTTATATACCACAAAAATCAAATGTATTGTTAGACGACAAACTTGGTGATTGCAAGGATATATCAACCTTATTCGTAAACCTATGCAAGGAAGCAGGTATGGATGCGAACTTAGTTCTTGTAAATACAAGAGATAACGGGCTGAAGAGCATGCCTTTGCCTTCCGTTAACTTTGACCACTGTATAGCGCAAATCAACTTAGATAATGAGCCATACTATGTAGAAACAACAAGTGAATTTATCCCTTTCGCTGCTGTTCCTTTTTGGATGGAAGATCAGTTAATATTACCAATAAGAGATGAAACAAAAGGAATAGAAAACTTAGCACCAAGCAAAAACTCAACGAATATAGTCAAAAGGTTTACTAAAATTTATTTCGAAGGGAATGAACTAATAACAGAGAAAAAATCTGTTAAGCATGGTGGCAGTGCCGCAAAAATGAGAAGCTCTTATCTATATTTATCTGAGAAAGAGAAAAAGGAAAATATGGAGAAAGCAATAGTAGATGAGGACCCAAGTTTGGAACTATTGAAATTGGATTTCGTATCTGGCTTAGACGATGTTTCTGACAGTGTAGTTTACGCTTATAAATACACTCAACCACAGAAATTCATCGAAGTAGGCGATATGAAAATATTCGAACTAGAGTGGACTGATAAGTTCTATAGCACTGACTTTGTAGCGAATTCAAGTAGGGTCTATCCAATTGAACTCTACAACTATTTCAGTAATAAGGAAGAATATGAAATAATGACTATAGCTGCTCCTGCTGGCAATAAGCTAAAAGAGATGCCTGACAATGTTGTTATATCAAACAAATTCTTCGACTACAACTTGAAATTTGAAGCCAAAGGCGACAAAATAGAGTGCGTTAGATATTTCAAGATAAACAAAGATGTAATAGATGATGAGGAATACCAGCTGTTCAAAGAAGACATCAAAAAGATTGTAAAATCTGACAAAACAAGCATAGTATTCGCACAAGGATAAATAAAACAACAATAAAGGAGAAATAATGAGAAGGGTATGTATTTTGCTAATGATTTTAGCATTAGCAGCATGTAAAAAAGAAGATAATGGTACATCACCATCTGAGAAAGAATCATTTGCATTCCCACTTGCAGTAGGAAACGAATGGACATATGGTATTTTCGAAAAAGATGAAAACTATGATGATTTTGATACACCATTTTATAAATATATATCAACCGTAATTAGAAAACTTGACTACAAAGGTAAAGAGTCTTATGAGTTAGATAAGGAAAACAGGTTAATCTATAAATATTTTAGTGTTGATGAGGACGGTATATATGGGCACCCTGATTACGAGAACCTATCTAGTGATGCAAAAAACTACTACCCGAATGATTGGATGACATTATACGACTTTGCTAATGATGAGTGGACTATGTATAGTAAATATTTGGAAGTAGAAGATGGTGATTTCAAAGCGGAAGGAACAATAGCTATGTTTGGAAAGAAGATTGGTAAATCTTCTCAAATCATTAACGGTAATGAAACCGACATCTATGAATTTATGACAATTCAGTCAGTCGAAGCAACTGAAACTTATAATGGGGTTTCACAATCAACATCAGAAAAAGATACTAGCTATATAAAACTAGCAGATGGAATAGGTATTTATTCTATTTCTCAATTCGAATCAGAAATTGATGAAGAATATCCTAGTTATGGCTGGACTGAAAAGGTTGTTGATTTCAAAATTAATCAGTAGCAATACTATATGAAAATAAGATCACTAGAAGGAATTGGTTATGATGTAATTCTGAAGGCATTTAACCATTCCTTTAGTGATTATTTTATTCCTGTCAAAGTTACCCAATCCCAATTCACAACTAAGCTAAAGACTCACAATATAGATTTATCTATTTCAGTCGGTGCATTCGATGGAGATGAGTTAGTAGGGTTTATTCTGCATGGCAAAGTGCCTTATTCTGACCGCTACGTCGCTTATAATCTTGGAACTGGAGTAACCCCTGAAGCAAGAGGCCAAAACCTAACCGCTAGAATGTATGAGTATATTATACCTCATATAAAAGGTTGTCAGAGTGTGCATCTAGAAGTAATAACCCAAAACACACCAGCAATTAACTCCTATAAGAAGTCTGGTTTTGCAATCAAAAGAGACCTACTCTGTTTTCGTGGAGTTCCACCAATTAAAATTACGAATTCTAATTGTACCTTTGAGAAGTTAAAGAATTTCGATTGGCAGCTATTGCAATCATTTCGGACTTCCATTCCTACCATTCAAAATTCACCTGCTATCGTACAAAACAGACTGAACGAGCTTACATCATTCGGTGCTTACTTGGAGAATAAACTTGTTGGATTTATTATATTCAATTCAAAAGAAAAGTCTATCCTGCAATTAGCTGTTAAACCAGACTATAGAAGAATGGATATAGGCCGCTCACTATTGGCGAAGACGAGCCATCTAAACGAAATAACAATTCTAAATATTGATAAAGAGGATGCAAATACTATCAGATTCCTAATGAACTTAGGGCTCAATGTCTATGTAGAACAGTATGAGATGGAGTTGGGTTTAGAAAGAGCTAATATGTCTCAACAGTTCTTGCCATCACTGAATAGCCCAGAGTAAAATTAAATGAGTAACCACTGTATATATCATTGTTAACTCTTGATACATTAACTCCAAATCTAATATATTGTTGGTTAGAAAATTTTGCTCCACCGAACCCAACATTTGGTATTAGCTCTATGTCACTAAATAAATTATAATCATACCAAAATCCAGTATGTACTCCTGTACTGTTCACTGTTAGTCCATCTTCTACCCCTTCAGTGTCCGGGTAACTCACTTCATTTAGCCCATAACCTAAATATGGTATTAATTTGTGTGTACTATTATCAATAATTGGATACCCTATGGATAAATTTGCATTTGCCATGCCTACCGTCAAACCTTTTTTCCAATTTTCCTCATATATAAAATCTTCCTTTACAGTACCCCAAGCTAAAAATGCATTTAAAAATAAGTAGTAGTCTTTATAAATAACATCTAAACTAAAACCGAAACCGGCATAAGCTGTGTTAAGTTTATCACTCATGTTCCCACTACTAAAACTATTAGTGTAGTAAAGACTTCCACCAAATCCCCAATGCTTATCACGTACGCTAGGAATTTCAAATTCATTAGACTGACTCAATCTTTGGTATAGCATAAGAGACCATTTCTGAACTATGTCCTCTTTTACTCCATATTCACTTTCTATCTGAAAACGTTGGATTTCCAATGTACCTTTGTCGTAGTAAGATTGCATCAATTCATTAAATTCTTGGCGTTCTGTTAATGTATTAATTTCATTCTGCAATTGGCGTCTGTAAAACTCCCTAATGTCAAAAAGAACTTGAAAATACTCCAAAGTTTGAAATTTACTCTCGTCTTTTAATATCCAAGATGTACTTTTGTCTAAATAGTTTTTAGTATTTGCAAACACAAAGGTCGTATCATTTCTCACTATCTCATCGGTGTAGTATTCAAGTTTTATCAATGTCTGTCCTACTAAATCGCTACTACGCTCTGGCTCACCTAAAAAATCATCTATTTTCAATGGCCCTTCTTCATAGCTCTTTATACTCTGGGCATTTGTTAAATATAGGACAAATGGAATTAATAGTAGGAATAGAGTTTTGATTGTATACATGCATAACAGGAATTGGAATAAATATCTTTTCAAATATAGTAATATAAGTTCAAGTAAAGTCTATAGGTTTAAAAATTTCCCCACCTAACCTCCTTATTTGTTAAAAATTTCCGAGTTTTGTAGATATTAGAATTACGAAATAGAAATATTGGATTAAAAATGAATTTTCAGAAAAGAACAGTTAATTGCGGTGAGCTGAACGAAAGCCAAATTGGTAACGAAGTTGTACTAAACGGTTGGGTAAACGTAAGGCGTGATTTGGGGAGCTTAATCTTCTTCGATTTGCGTGACAGATACGGAATAACCCAAGTAGTGATATTGCCAGAAGTGAACCCAGAGCTGGAAGCAAAAGCACGCGAAGTACGCTCGGAAGATGTGCTATGGGTGAAGGGTGAAGTAAGAGAAAGAGAGAACAAGAATAAGAATATACCAACTGGTGAAATTGAAGTATTAGTAACGGACTTTGGTGTTATCAGCAAGTCGAAACTGACTCCATTCGAGGTATCGGGAAAGACAGATGCAAGCGAAGAGTTAAGACTAAAATACAGATATTTAGATCTGCGTAGAGCTGGTTTGCAAGATAAATTTATCGTGAGAAATAAGGTCTACCAAACTACTCACCGCTATTTTGATGAGAATAATTTCGTTGAGATAGAAACTCCTGTACTTATGAAATCTACTCCCGAAGGGGCTCGTGATTTCTTAGTGCCGAGTAGAATGAACAAAGGCAAATTCTATGCTCTTCCTCAATCGCCACAGATATTCAAGCAAATCAGTATGGTAGCTGGTTTTGATCGCTATATGCAAATAGTAAAGTGCTTCCGTGATGAAGATTTCCGTGCCGACAGACAACCAGAATTTACTCAAGTCGATGTAGAGATGTCATTCGTAGATATGGAAGACGTTATCAGCATTGGTGAGGGGTATATTCGCAGCTTGTGGAAAGACGTTCTTGACTACGAGGTTGGCGAATTCACTCGCTTAACTTACAAAGAAGCAATGGAAAATTATGGTAGCGATAAGCCAGATTTGCGTTACGATTTGAAGCTGAAAAGCATATCAGATATAGTGGCAAACAGCGATTTCAAGGTATTTACAGACATAGTTGCCAATGGTGGTGAAGTGGCAGCCCTAAACGCTAAGGGATGCGCAGACTACTCTCGTAAAAACTTAGATGAGCTGACTGACTTCGCTAAGAAATATGGTGCTAAGGGTTTAGCTTGGATGAAATTTGACAATGATGAAGTTAAATCTCCAATTGCAAAATTCCTATCTGAAGAAGTAATTGAGAATATTAAAACTGCTACTAATGCTGAAAATGGTGATTTGGTGCTTATATCCTCTGACACTTGGACTAGGTGCTACACGATATTGGGTGCACTAAGACAAGAGATAGCGAAGCGAACAGGAATATATGATGAGATAAAATCTGATTTCCATTTTGGTTGGGTGACTGACTTCCCACTATTTGAGAAAGATGACGAAACAGGCGATGTATATGCTATGCACCACCCATTCACTTCACCGAATTATGATGATATTGATATGCTAGATGAGGCACCCGAAAAGGTACGTTCTATCGCTTACGATATGGTGATAAACGGTGCTGAAGTTGGTGGCGGTAGTATAAGAATTCACGACCAAGAAATGCAATCACGAATGTTCGATGCTCTTGGACTTAGCGAAGAGGAGGCAAATGATAAGTTCGGTTTCCTAATCGAGGCATTGCAATACGGTGCACCTCCACACGGTGGTGTTGCTTTCGGTTTGGATAGATTGGTTATGATATTGACAGGAACTGACAATATCCGTGACGTAATTGCATTCCCTAAAACAACTAGCGGACTTTCGCTTATGGATGGCTCGCCATCGACTGTAGACCCTATTCAGTTGACTGACTTAGGGCTCAACTTAGTGAAGAAAGAAAAGAAAGATTAGAAGAAGTAATTTACTATCAGCTCGGCACCAAAACCGGGCTGAGGGTAAACCGACTTTATCCTCGATAAGTGATTTCTGTAAGTCTCATTTGTGATATTATTCGCTCTGAATATCACACTCATCAGCTGCTCACCGAATGTTATATTTCTCTTCACCGATGCATTCAAAATAGCATAACCATCAGTTGCTTCTTCGAATTGTCCTAGTTTATTCTGAGCAAGTGCAGATTGCATACTAACTGAGAAATGCCAATTAAGATAGCTATAGTCAAAGATAATATCTGCTTTGAATGGAGGAATAAAAGGTAAGTACCCTTGCTCGTCTGTTTGCTCACCTATGGTGTAACTAATATTTGTACTGGCACTCAGATATTTTGTCACCTCCTTGCTAGCATTGATACTAAATCCATATAGCTGAGCAGGTATATTAATTTGTCTGAATATTGGCAGCAAAGTAGAGAAATTCGTATCACCAATAGCCACTGGAGTTATATAATTGCTGTAGTCATATAAAAATATTTCCGCTCTTGTTTCCCAGCTGTCGCCAACATGCGAATAGTCGAGAGAGTAAGATAAAGACTTCTCTAAATTCAATTTTGGGTTTCCAACTTCATAAGAATAGGCAGCTAAATGTGGCCCATCGGATAGTAGTTCTTCTGGCTCAGGTGCTCTGTTCGAATTTGCAATCTCAAACCTTATACTATTTGCATTGTCAATTTTGTAATTGATAGCCAATGCTGCAGAAATAGAAGCAAAAGTAAAATCTCTATATAGCTGGTCATCGAATTCGTAATCACTTTCCAGATTTACATTAGTCATTTCAAATCTTGATCCGAACTTCACTTTCAGATTCTCAGTTAACGAAATTTTTTCATTCAAATATGCTGACAGGACATCATAACTATTATCTGGAATAAACACGAACCCACCAAGCTGATTGTCCTTTCTAGTGTATTCCAATCCAAAATATCCATTTTCGAACAAGTCCATTTGGTGCTGTTCAAATTCTAATCTTATTGTATTGGAGACGAACCGGAACTGTGCACCTATTATTCCACTCGATTCAAATTCTTTGTGGTCATAGAAATTTCGCTCCCAATTTAATTTGACCTTTTCAAGAAATCTACCATGAATATGGTATTCAGAATTTACTCCATAAGCATTCCTCTCCATCTCTATGTTCACACCATTCGGATGTGCTCCAACAAACCCACCTGGCAAACCATACTCTTTCTGGAAAATATCTGCATAAGGATTGATACTAAACTCACCAATATCATAGTAAGTTCCTAAGTTGATATTCTGCTCTTTGTATTGTGTATTATCCAAAGTTCCCTCTGGTGTAATAACATTACCAGCGTCCACGTATTGTCCATTAATTGCAAATCCATCCAGTGGGTAGCTCAGTTCGTTTTCAGTAGCTATATTATATTTACTATTGAAAGTAGAATAACCAACTGACACTAGTGAGTTATTCTCTTCAATTGGTGTCGTCATATTGGTATTACTTTTTCGTACAACAGACTTCCCTATTAGCGAGGAGCCATAGCGCACCAAGTCAGGACCAGAAACTAGCGAAACACTTGACAAACTAACATTATTATATGCTTGCGAATGGTCCGATGAATTGGCAGAGAGGTCTTTAGTTTTGAAGTTGTTGTTTATTATCTGAAGTCGGTTGCCCGATAGACCATTTATCACTGGTCTGTTTACTGCTTCTCCCATCTGTGCTTCCGAAACTCCCAAAAACTTTGAAAGAATTTTGGAGAGAGATTGTCCAAGATTATTCACTAGTTTTGATTTACTAATCTTAGCTCTATCTCTGTTCTTAGTGCTATCACTATACACGGTAACATCATCAAAGTCATACTCTAACGGAACAAGCTCTACACTTATGGTGTCACTAACTATAGCAAAATCTATATGCTTTTCCTGATATCCATTTTTAACAAAATCGATATGAATATTATCTAAGCTGTTATCTACTATAACATTAGCAACTCCACTTATATCACTTTTATATGTTCGGTTATCAAGCAATACATCAACTCCACTAACCGGCTCTTTAGTAAAGCTATCACTTATTCTGATGGTTAGGGATTTCGCGGATAGAATAAAAGGTATTACAAATAGAATTACAAGAAGTCTCAATTCTTCAGCTTTGGGTTATTTTTGTGTCTATCTTTATCTCGTGCAGTCTTTTTCTCTAAGTTCTTCTTAAGTGCATCGGTCAAATCTACACCAGTTTGGTTAGCCAAGCACAAAAGTACCCACAATATGTCAGCCATTTCATCAGCTTCGTTGTAGTCTTCGTCAGATTTCTTGTTTGATTGCTCACCATACTTACGGGCAAAAACCCTTGCTAACTCACCGACTTCCTCGGTGAGTATAGCAAAGTTAGTCATCTCGTCAAAGTAGCGGACACCATTTTCTTTTATCCACTCGTCCACTAATTTTTGTGCTTCCTCTATTGTCATTTTACTTCCAGTGGCACAAACGGTGATGTAAAATCAGCATGCTCTTCATGCATTATCTGAATTCTCATTTGAGTTGTTCCAACAGCAATTGGAGTAAGTTCCACTTCCCACTCGTGAGATTCTGCAATAGCTATCCCCTCATCTTGAACCTCAATTGAAAGAGAGTATTCTCCTTCTTCGTGATCATGATCGTCATCCTCTTCTTCAACACCAAGTCCATCTTCATGATCATGGTCATGGTCGCCTTCTGGAGTTCCGATGTCATCACCACCCTCGTCTAGAAAATGCACTTCAAATTCTCCCATACCATCAGCTAAGTTAATGATTAATGATTCTGAGATTGAATTATCTACTTGACCTTCGAATACTCGGAAAATAACTTCCTCATTTTCATTGAGAATTATATACCCCACAGCTTCAAAGTGCTCTTCGGAAGGAGTAACGGGGTCGTCTTCGCAACTAGTGAAAAAAACAGTTAATGATAGAAAAGCCAATAGGCTAAGTTTTTTTATAAGCATAATTCTGCCCTTATATATTTATTTATAAATAATTAATAATTGTATTGTGATTAATGAGAAACTAAAGTGATACTAAAGCAGGAGGCGAACGCCCACTATTCTGGCACTCATGCCCATTAAACAATCTACAATCATTAGGCAGATTTTGTTTTATTTCTGATTGGAAAGCCGAAAATTCGCTTGAATAATCGACAGATAAAAATTTGTTAGTTTTGTGAAAATCGCAAAGAAAACAATGCGCGTCTTGCACATTTGACTCATATTGTTGCTCTACTCCATAGTTATGGCTATGCTCGCTATGACTGTGAGCCACCAAATCATGGCTGACAATAGAAAGCAATCCAATCAATATGGATAAAGAGATAATACGATATGTTGTATTTATAATTTTCACGAATCAACTAGAAGTATATATTACCTTTTTAGTATATCTCTATGAATAAACTATCTGATTCGTAAACAGTATCACCACTATCGTCGTCAGTCACTTTCAGAAAAAAGTGAGTCACTCCTTCATCGTGGGGAGTTAAACTAATCAAAAAATTATATGCTGTACCGTGGACTATAGGGTCTTCAATACTACTCCTATTTATTACATCAGCATGTGTCACATATTTCAAAGGATCAACATTCTCATAAAATTTGCCATCCTTGTCCATAAAGTTTATGTCAAATGTCTTTTCCCCTTGATACCAATCCATTCTAATAGTATCAGCATCAGACATATATTCACCATTCTGATACTCAGTATAAATGCTATCATTATAAGTTAGGGTAAAACCTGTTGGTTCAAAAACTACTGGATCTGGGTCATTTACATCACCATCATCATCGCTACAGCTAGCTAGAATTAGACAACTAAATAAAACAAGTAATAAGCTTTTCATATTTTCTCCTCAATTTAATCTTATATATCCCCTAAAATAACATTATTTTTATGAAAAAGTAACATGGCACTAACCATTTAGCAACAAATCAATGTTAGAATAAGCATCATAAATGCCCAAGATTTTCTTATTTAGAGAAAAAGTGTCAAATAGAGTCAATTGATTGACCTTATTTATGTGAATTTTGATGAATAGAGTTGTTCTATTTGCTTTATATATAATACTAGGTCAACACGTAAATACTACTTCAACTTTCTCGAACTTAATTCATCATTAATCTCTTGATATTTCTTTGGCTTTTTCAAGAAAATATAAATCATAAGCAAGGGTAATATTGTAACAAAACCCCAACTGCTAGAAACGACACTAAAAATTATAATACCAACCAAGAACCCGATGAAAAACGCATCCATAATAGGAGATGGTTTATTATCTTTGGCATATCTCAATAGTTCTTCGTCAGTTAGATTTGAAAGCTCTTGTTTGTTCATATTTCTATTTTAGATTGTATTGCTTTTCCCTAAAATAGCATTATTTTTATAAAAACATTATGAGAGTGAACTTGAATAAGTATTTAGACAAAAATGAATGGGTGGACAAAGTAGGATATTGCCGTGCTCTTAAGAAAGGAAATATGATATTCATATCTGGCACTGTGTCCAATGACGAAAATGGAAACCCTATCGCAATAGGTGATGCCACAAAGCAAACAGATGTGATTCTATCCAAGTTTGTAGATATAATGGAATACTTCGACTCCTCTATAGAAAACATTGTCAGAACGCGTATCTATGTTACTAATATAGATGATTGGGAAACTATTGGGACTGTACACGGCAAGTATTTCAAGGATATAAAACCGACAACATCTATGGTAGAAGTTTCAAAACTAATCAGCCCAGATTATTTGGTAGAGATAGAAGCCATGGCAGTGGTGGGGTGATGAAAACTCTAAATAGAATCAGCCAACTCATATTCCATAAATACATTGGCATAAAACATTATCATCTTGCAATTGCAATCATAATTATTTTCATTTCAGGTTTCTTTTTTGGAGAAATTGCTTTCAAAATAGTAATGGTAGTATTTTGGACTATTTCTTTTACTGTAGTACTTTCTACATTGCAAGTAGTTTTTAAGAATGAATATAGAAATACGAAGAAAATTCAGATAATTAATTTTTTATTGGTCATCACAATTCTCTTGATTCTTTTTGTTCCAATATTTAAAACTGATTCTATTATACAACTGAGCATGTTGTTAATTATTCCAAGTGTATTCACTATTTCACCGTTAGTTTTATCAGTAGCAATAAACAGATTATTATACGGAAATGCGATACCAACCAAATACTATATTAAACACTTTTTTATATTTCTGTTTTTTAATATCTTCGGTATATGGTTTCTAATTCATAAAATTAAAAGCAAAAACCCATGAAACTCAAAAGAAAATATATACTAATGATACTCGCTGTGGTTAGCTCCGTGTGGATATACTATGGTATATTGGTACAGAAGAAAACTAAGTATGAAGACTTCATTAATTTCTCTTGGATGAGTGGCGATTGGTATATGCGAACGGATGAGGTGACTATCCATGAACATTGGGACGGTATCAGCGAACACGTTATGGAGGGGTATTCCACTACTGTAGGTAAAGACGGAGACACCCTTGCTACAGAATCACTAAGAATAATAAAGATTGACGGACAACATTATTACATAGCAAAGGCAGGAAGCAAGAAACAACCGACTACTTTCGAGATGGTGGTTGACTCTATCCGCAAAGTTAGTTTCTACAACCCCAAAAATGACTTTCCTCAATGGATAACATATCAGCGACTGGACGACTCTATGTATGCAACTATAAAAAACACACAAAAGTCGATTGTGTTTAGCTTTGAGTTAGATTGAGCTCTGCTAATCCTTCTTCCAGTAGCTCTAGTATTACATCCAAATGCCATTTTCTTGTTCTGAAAGAAAGCACTGCTATTCGCATCCAGAACTGACCCTCTAATGTAGTAGAAGAAATAAATACTCTGCCATCATTATGTATTCTCTGCAGTAGTTTTTTATTCACTTCATTATTATCAATATCTGGGTGATTGAACCTAAATGCAGCCACTGATAGTTCTGGCTCTGGACCAACTTCAAATCCAAGCTCCTGCACTTTCTCGTAGAAGTATCTTGTAAGCCAAATCTTCTCATCTAAGCAATCTCTAAACGGTTCTATACCGTGTAGTTTAAGAGGTAACCACATACGTAATCCACGAAAGTGTCTACTTAGCTCAGGCGACAAGTCAGCTGGAGAATACTCCTGCCTATGGTCACGCGTGTCCTGCATATAATTAGCGTCGTAGCTGTTAGCCTCGAGCAGATGATTAATATCTTTCACCATAACTACACCAACACCATAAGGTAAAAACAACCCCTTGTGTGGGTCTAATATAACAGAATCTGCCCTCTCAATTCCCTCGAATTTATCTTTGACCTCATCACTAAGTAGAAAAAATCCACCATAAGCACCATCCACATGAAACCACAAATTGTGTTTCTCCGATACATCCGCTATCTCAGCTATTGGGTCTATAGCACCCACATCAGTGGATCCAGCTGAGGCAACTACTAAGAATGGATTGAGTCCTTGCTCTTTATCATTGGTAACTAACTCATCCAAGCTCGATGCCTTCATCTTATAATTTTCATCCATAGGAACATTGCGAATGATTATCTCATCCATACCAAGTACTCTTAATGCTTTGGTAACGCAATGATGAACTTGCTGAGTAATATATACAACTGAGCTATCTATTTGACGAGATTTTATGTTCTTTGCTTTCCTTGCCGCAGCTATTGCTATCAGATTTGCCATACTCCCGCCAGAGGCAAGATTACCACCATATCCTTCAGTATAGCCCAAAAGTCCAGCCACCCAATCTATGATTTGATTCTCTATCCTCACAGCACCCGGCGAAGCATAGAATACACCTGAATATCTGTTCATAGCTGCAGCCAAATAGTCCCCCATTGCTGCACTATATATCCCACCACCTGGGATATAGCCAATGTGTCCACCCGACGCAGGGTTGATACCAGCCCTGTCAACATTCTCACTCATAAAATCTATGATTTCTTTTGGGCTTGTGCCACTTTCGGTAAATGGGTATTTATCAAAATTTTCTTTACCTCCATAATCTGGCACAAAAGCAGGTAACTCATTTACTTTATTAAGAAAGTCTTCGGAGTAGTTATGAAATTCACTAAAATCATTTTTTCTTTTATCTTCGCCTGGCTCTAATCTAACAGAAGATTGCTGAAGAGTTTCAATTTTTTTCTCAATCTGGTCTATATTCATTAGTTGTTGTTTGGTAGTGTTTTTATCATCTTAAAATTCTTAATTTTAACGCCATTGCGCTCTACATATTGTTCTCTTACTATTTCGAATCCGTTTCTTTCAAAAAAAGGAACGGCAGTTATGCTTACATCAGCTTCTATCGTTTTGCAATTTCTAATCTTAGCTGCTACTAGCATCTGTTCCATAAGCAGCTGACCTATTCCCTCTCGTTGATGGTTAGTACTGACATACATCAAATCCAAATAGCCTTCTTCAGTTATGGATGAAAACCCTACTACATCGTCATTTTCATCAACGCAAGCGTAAAACAATTGTGTCTCTATTTTACTTAAAAATCTATCGCTTCTAGTTGGATCATCCAGCCAAGCCTCAATCTCAGTAGGAGAGTAATGTTTCGAATTTATCACACTCACAGTCCTTTCGAACAAGCTAACTATCTTGTCCAAATCATTTTCTTTTGCTCTGCGAATGGATATTTTCATCTGTATTGATTAATATTTATTATATTTATGGGAATGCATTTAATAAAATATAAAAAATAATATGAAAAAAACTATACTTTTTTTAGCTCTGATTCAATTTATATTCACCTACTCACTATACTCTCAGAAGGGTAAGGAACAAACAATTTTCGTTAGTGTGGAATATGGAGAGGTAGGTGGCGCCACTCTTAGCTGGCCCGATGACCCCAACTTTACAGGAACATATAATATATTTGAGAATAAGTCGGAGTACACCCAAGATTTCGAATACGTAGATTTTGTAACTGGAAATAGCTGGACTGACAATAGCTACGAAATTGGCACCACCAAAGAAATATTGGTAACTAAGAAAGAAGGCAATAGAGTAACTGCTTTTAATGTAATTTCTATTGGCAAGGAAGTAGAAGTACCATTCTTCAAAGGTGGTATCATATTATTAGTCGACGAAACTCACTCTATTTCACTAGAGAACGAAATATTTCAGGTTCAGAATGAATTGTTGCAAGAGGGATGGGAAGTAATCAAATTAGACGTGCCAAGAACAAACACACCTGAAGAAATAAAGCAACTCATATTGCAAGTAAAAGACGGGATGCTGCAAGAACTAAAAGCAATCTATATCATTGGACACGTACCCGTGCCATATAGCGGTCACTTTAGCTTAACTGGTACTGCATTACCGCCCGATGGTCACATAGAGGGCAGTGGCAACCACACTGGTGCTTGGCCTGCAGATATGTTCTATGGTGATTTGGATGGCAACTGGACTGACCAAAGTGTAAACTACACAGACAGCAAGAGTGAGAGAAATAAAAACATTCCAGGTGATGGCAAGTTTGATCAGAGTGCTCCACCAAGTGATATAGATGTCATAGTAAGCAGAGTTGATTTTTATGACATGGCTGCGTTCCTTGAAGAAGAAGTAGAATTGCTTAGAAACTATTTGCAAAGAACAAGCAGCTGGAGACAAGGCAGAGCACGTTATATTTATCGTGGATTAATAGACGATAATTTCAAAAGTTTAAATATCTCAGCTAGTGCTTATCGTGCTATAAGCAATCTAATTGGTACTGATTCTCTTTTTGATGATAGAGACTATTTGACTGAAATTAAGTATAGCGAAACAGAATTTACGAATTACTATTTCAGTTTCGGAATGGGGGCCGGTTCTTATACAAGCTGTAATGGAATTGGCAAAACAAACGATTTTGTTGAGAATAAAATAAAAACCATTTTCACAGGTTTATCTGGCAGCTATTTTGGTGACTGGGATAGCAAAAATAATATACTCAGAGCTACTCTTGCATCTGGTGCTCTCGGCAGCTTTTGGAGTGGTATACCTCATTGGTATTTGAATAAACTTGGTGTTGGCGGAACGATAGGTGATTGCTTACTGTATACACAAAATGCTGACTATGTTGGTAGTAATATAACAGTATCACTAAACGGAAGTCAAAGGAAAGTTCACACAACTCTTATGGGTGACCCTACACTTACATTCAACCCTGTGCATCAGCCAGCAGAAATCAATGTAACAAAAGAAGCTGGTGCGATTAGAATCAGCTGGGAAGAAGACACACCATATTCAGACGGACACTTTCTATACAGAATGAATAATGATAATGGAGAAATTGTAAAAGTAAATGATGAGATAATCACAGGTAAAGAATATATTGACGTTACTGCTCCCACTGGTAGCTTTACTTATATACTAAGAGCAACCAATTTAGTTGAATTGCCTAACAGCAGTTATTACTCTGTTGGCATGGGCTCATTTTCCGAACCTATCAGCTATGTTACTTCTGTGAACTATGTAAAGGATAATGATTTCGTGGTAGCACCTAACCCATCATCTGGCAGCTTTAGAATAGACTTACCTGCTAATGTAAATAATATAGAAACACTTGAAATACGTGATATGACTGGGAATATAGTCTACAAGCATACAGGCAATCTACTAGCTGAGCAGGTAATTAGCACCAACTTAGCAACTGGTTCTTATGTACTAATTGCAAACACAAAAACTAGAACGCTAATCAAGAAATTACAGATAGTAAGGTAGTTGGAGTAATTTCATAAGTTTAGCAAATCCCCGTCACTCTGAGGATGCCACAGCATCCGAAGAGTCCAGGATAGTGAAACTCAATCATTCCTAGATTCTTCGGGTGCTGTCTCACCCTCTGAATAGACGGCAGGGCATTATTGCTATGAAGTGCCGTTTATTGAGCCTGTCGAAATATACGGTGCTTCGACACTCGTGATGAGCCAAGTCGAAAAAAGCTTAGCAACCAGAACACGTCTCTAATTTAATGCTTCCATATCATTATAGCCACAGAGTGGCTAAATATCTGTAGTAATTAACTGATGCAAAAATACATAGCCGCTTAGCGGTTAGACAATTTTCTGTTCTACTCCTACGGAGCAGCAATGATATTCTAATTCTAAATTCCTACTACAGATATTTAACCCCGATGGGGTTGACCACCTCCACCAAGGAAGAAAAAGAGTCAGTCTCTTACTCCTTTTTCATAATTAGTTCTGCGCCACCTTGATTGAGAATAAAGGTATCCTTATCTGGTTTGAACTCGATAGTCAAGGCAGCTGGTTCGAATCTAAATTTATGGACGTCATACGCCTCCATAGGGAATTCTGCTTGCCCTGTACCTTGACCATATAGCTTACCTTCTTTGATAAATATCTTAATCTTCATCGGTATTTGTGCGCTCGAATACGTGCCAACATATTGCTCTAGGACTGATTCATCAACTTCTATCGCCTCTGTGAATTCTGGCAACTCATACTCTTCACCAAAATAAATTTTAAGCACTCCTACCAATATATTATTAAGTGGATAAGACACGCCATTTGATATATATGAAATCGACAATTTCAGGTCTGTGAAGTAAAAAGAATTAGACTGAAATCCATCTATACCACCAGTATGGCCATACGCCATCTTCTCCATATATGGCACCTGGAACATGCCAGCACCATAACCATCCTCTATGTTTTTCATCTCCTCTAATGACTTTTCTGATACCAGCTTACCTTCAAAAAGACAAGCCATAAACTTATTCAAATCTGATGGGTTTGACACTATAGCCCCAGCACCCATAGGAACACTCATATCTGTTTCTGTAGCTTGGTGCCAATCGGTGTCTCGGAAATACGACTGTGCTTCGTTTGGTTTAGCACCTATCTTACCACCGTAGTACGTGTTCTCCAAGCCACACTTGGAAGTAATGTACTCACTAAGCAATTGACTATATTCTTTGCCTGATACATCCTCGGCAATCAAAGAAAGTAAGATATAATTGGAGTTAGAATATTCCGCCTTCGAGTCTGGCTCAAATACACTGTCATACCCATTTATTTTTTCTACTAATTCTTCTCGTGTAACTGGGTCTTCCATCCACGAAGTGTAATCCATATCATTAGTAAAGCTATGAATACCGCTCCTGTGCTTTAGCAAATGCTTTATAGTTATCTTGTCTGCATTTTCAACATCTGGGTAGTACTCACTGAGCTTAGTGTCCAGTGATAGCTTCCCTTCCTCAATCAACCGCATTATTATAACAGCAGTAAACGTCTTCGAGATAGAGCCAATTCTATACTTAGTCTTAGTAGTAGCTTTTGTTCCATTCTCTATATTTTCATAGCCAATCGCTTTCGAATATATTTCATTTCCATCTTTTGCAATTGACAAACTACCCATAGCTCTCTCGTTGGCTTCCAAAGAGTTCATTAGCTTGTCTAATTTTTCAGTGTCAAGTGAATAGGATGCAGATACTGCAATTAGGAATGTAAGTAGTAGTAGTATTTTTTTCATTTATTCTTCATTTCAAATTGGTAAAATAGATATACGTGCATCGCAATAGTCGGTTACTGTTTTATGAGTTTTGATTTAATTATCATAGGTTTCATTGTTATTAGCTTTAATTCTGGGCTATAAAAACTTGTTCTGACTGACGAGGATTTTGAATTCAATACCCACCTTATCATTTATAAATAGCAACCACACTTTTGCTATATATATTCAATTGCATAAAGGCTTAGTGATAGAAACTCATTATTGGTGTATATTCGATTATATCCTCTTTTACTAATAACAATCTTGGAATTTTTACGACTTCTCCTTCAAAATTTAGAGTACCTAGGTCTACTTCTAGAGTAACAACATTATCTAAAGAGCAGTATAATTCAATATAATTTTGATAGCCATAGACTCTCCAGTCGTATTCTGATATATCGTTGTAGTAATAACCGTAACTATCATTCAATTTTATAGCTTTGGTCATAGAAAGACCAGATAAATAATAATTAGAGTGTATATCTATTATAATTTTTTCATCAAATCTAATTCTATGTGAAAGTGTGGGAATATTAATTATTGGGAGATAAGGTGGTCCAACAAACATCCAATTATATGATGCTAGAACTCTTATACTTATTTTAACATCTTTGTAACAATACTCGTACCTGATGATCTCATATTCGGGATAATATAACACATTCCATTCACCAGTTTCAGTTATATTTTCTATCTCTTTGACAGAATAGCTAGGTGGTACAAACCAATACCTATGTTTAAGGTTTGAGCATGAAATTAAAAATGAAGTAATAGCAAGTAGAATTATAGTTTTTATTATGTTTCGCATAGTAGTGTCAATATAAAAAAAATTAACGTAATTCAGTTGTTATTACTTGAGAGTACTATTTAAACCCTCCTATACTTTTTTTCAAGGTGAAAGAAGTCTGTAGGAGCCTATCAGCTTACCAAGCAAAAAGCATGGATAAGGGAGGAATTAATGTCACAGCGAGGACTGAAAGGACGCGGCTGTCTCAATTGAGATTGCCACACTTCGTTCGCAATGACAACTAAAAATAAACTCCTTAAACCCTAATCCAAATCATATTGCTTCAGCTTACGGTATAGAGTACGCTCGCTGATACCCAATTCTTGGGCGGCTAATCTGCGGTTGCCATCGAATCTGTCCAATGAATAGACAATCAGTCTTTTCTCTATGTCAGCTAAATTAAGTGTGTCGAAATTACCAAGCAATTCATCATTTTCTACTACTTCGTCAGCATGCTGAATCATGAACTCATTCTGATTTGTAATTACTTCGTCTATCTTGTTTGTGTTGTGTTTTGCTATGTGCTTTAGCTCTTCTATATCATTCTTTATTTCCAGTAGAGTCCTGAATATTATCCCAAGCTCCATGTTCGAAGCTGAATCACCCGCCATATTCGTAGGCACCATAGCGTTCGTGGTATTTCCTTGCTCGGCTCGGTTAGTGTAGCTAGATTGGTGTGGTAGCGACTGCCTGATATATTTTGCTACATTCTCCGCTTCTATGAACTCCTGCGCTTCCAGTGTGAGCATAGTCTCCGTAAGGTTCTTCAGTTCTCTTACGTTACCGTCCCATCGCTGGTTTATCAGCACTTCCATAGCTTCACTGCTTATGCCCTTGTAGTCAAGCCCAATTTTCTCAGCAGTTTCATTAGCAAAGTAGTTGAACAGCGGCTCTATATCAGATTTGTGTTCTCGCAAAGCAGGTAGGACAATATGAACAGAACGCAAACGGAAATACAAATCTTGTCTAAACTGACCTCGCTCTACTCTTTCCTCTAGTTCTCTGTTAGTAGCAGCTACTACACGCACATCTACTTTGCGTATGTCAGATGACCCAAGACGGCTAAACTCACCAGATTCCAGGACTCTAAGCAGCTTTACTTGAGTCTCGACTGGCATTTCGCCAATCTCATCTAAGAATATAGTACCTTTATCAGCAGTTTCAAAGAATCCCAGTCTCTGCTCATTCGCACTAGTGAAGGCACCTTTCTCGTGGCCAAACAGCTCTGATTCGAGTAGAGTTTCAGGTATTGCTCCACAGTTCACACTCACGAACTTGTTACCCTTGCGTTTACTCAGCCCATGTAGCGCTTTAGCAAATACTTCCTTGCCAGTCCCAGTCTCACCTGTTATAAGTACCGAAAGCTCAGTAGGTGCAGCTTTTAGCAATAGCTTTTTGGCTATACGCATCGGTTCTGCATAGCCGATTATTCCGAACTTTTTCTCTAAAAATTTATCACTATGTTGAGTGCTTGTTTGCATCTATTTAGTTACCCATTCTTCCCAACCACCAGTGTAGATGAAAATATTTGTAAATCCAGAGTTTTTCATATCCTCAGCCAGTTTATGGCTTAGATCGCAGTTACCACCAGTACAGTAAATCAAATACTTCTTACCTTGTGGAAGAGTTAAAATCTTCCTGAAGTACTCCCCTTCATCTTCATAAGGGAATATGTTCTTAGCATCACCAATCATACCTTCTGCATATTCCTCGGGGCTACGAGCATCAATAATTACGAAGTTAGGGTTGTCCAATCTAGCTTTCATCTGCTCATAAGTTATGGTAGCACCATCTAGCGATTCACCACCTGTTTCACTTACTTCGTTTGGTGTATTTGATATACCAGCTTCAAGTAAAGAATCAGTAGCAGCAGGACCTTTGTCCGTGAGATAGGATAGCCCCTTCTCACTTATGTCGTTAAAATTGTAAGCTATACCCAATGCAGCAGAAACAGCTACAATGATTATTATCACTTTAAAATCTATATTTTTCATATTCATATTCGGATTAATCTATAAATTTATTCCCACCGCAAAATATCCCAATAGTGGCCCTACTATAACTTTCTCTGGGTCTTTGAGAAAGTAAAAACTCTGTCCCAAAGCAAACCGAGCAGGTCCAATTGGTGTATCGAACGATAGCTCTGTGCCCAATCCTTGACGAAGATTCGCGAACCTTATTTGCTCTGGCTCTTCCCACACACCACCTACATCATACCTGACAGAGGCATAGGTGTCAAAGAAAATCTCGAATGGGAGCTTGTATCTGAGCTCCATAGATGAAACAAATATTTGCCTACCTATTCTCTCGAACTCACGCATTCCGTAGAACTGGTCTTGACCTCCGAGACCCCAAAATTCTGCCAGTGGAGTTGTCCTATCACCAACCCCAAACATAACATAAGGGTTGAAAGTGAAGTCACTCGTTGGAGAAAAATACGAATCTAACTCAACTTCTAATTTAGAAAAATTGACCGAATTTTCTAAAGATATTAAATTTGATTCAAACTTTATATCTATCAACGAACCAGAAGTAGTAAAGTTAGACTTGTTCTTATTGTCTATCAATGCCTTAATAAAGAAAGTGCTTACTGTACTAAAATCAACCGGATCACTCTCAATATTATATGCTCTTTGTTGCTCGAGCTGAAACCCAAAATTCACCTTACCAGACTTACTAAAATTACTCCCTGTAGATACGTTGAAACCATAATCCTCTACAGTGTAGTCACCTGTTTGCTCACGGCTGTAGATATTATTCTCACCCACTGACTCACCACCATAAATTCTATATAGTATATTATTATAGTAAGCAGAGAGGTTAAAACTAACCGGAAAGTTGAACACCTTGGGATTACTAATTGACATTAGTACACTTTGGTTTCTGTTTCCACCTGCTACTCCAATTAATGCCCTAGTACCACTATTCAGAAAGTTCTCACGAAGCAAATCGACCTCAAGTTGAGTGTTTCTTTCATTATCTACTCTACCACCAAAAAGCACTACTTGAGTTCCTTTTTCTTTTACTACTACCCGTAGGTTTAACTTATCCTTGCCTTGCCTTTCTGGGATTATCCTCACTTGTGAGAACAGTTCAGTAGAATATAAACTTTCCCAAAAACTAAATATATCTTCTGTAGTTATTGGCTCACCGATATTAACTGGTGATTCAGCTAATATAAACATCTCATCTGTGTTGTCATTTCCTTCTATTATAATCTCATTTAGCAATAGAGTGTCAGCATACATCGTATATTTATACTTGTTTTCCCTCTTTGGCAACTTGCTAAAATCATAGTTCCCCATACACTCCACACCACAAATTATGATAGAATCTGTATCATAAAAATCAACGTTGCTATATTTATTTAACTCTGGCTCTATGAAGTAATCGCTAAGCTCCCTCGCTTCTTCCTTATTT
The DNA here is from genome assembly GCA_046290495.1 of Chlorobiota bacterium. Classification (GTDB taxonomy): domain Bacteria; phylum Bacteroidota; class Ignavibacteria; order Kapaibacteriales; family UBA2268; genus PGYR01. The sequence continues at coordinate 80,646 of JBKAGT010000001.1, forward strand.
GACTCCATAAGAACTGAAACAATTTGGTCAGCTATATTAACTGGGTTGTCTAACTCATCATAATTATATATTTCTGATGTTGCATTAACAGTAATTATATATTCTGGATTGAACTCATCAATGGCTTGTTTGACGGGAATATTAGCTACTGGCCCACCATCTATCAAGATCATCGAGTCGACTGCTATGGGAGTAAACCGAAGTGGTACCGTAGTGCTAGCTCTTAGAGCCGTAAGCAAATCACCACTATCGAACACATGTGGTTTTCCAGATACTATATCCATAGCTACAGCTCTAAAGGGAACTTTTAGGCTATCATAATCACTGACAAAAGCAAAATCAGATTCAAGAATTTTAGTTTGCAGAAATTCAGAAAAATTGTATCCATTGCTTATAGCTTGAGGGATTTGGAATTTATAGTCATCGAAGCGAAGGGTTATTAGTTTTCTGTCATAGTACTTCTTTTGGTCAATGAACATCTTATTTCTATTGAAAAAATTTGAAATACTAAGCAGCTCATCCCAATCAGCAGAAACCATCATCTGTTCTATTTCATCAACAGAGTACCCAGCCGCATAAAGCCCTCCAACAACAGCACCTATACTAGTACCTACAATATAGTCTATCTGTATGTTTTGCTCTTCCAAACCACGAAGCACGCCTATTTGTGATAGACCACGAGCGCCGCCACCACTTAGTACTAGTGCCGTTCCTGATTTCTCTTTAGATACTAATGCTATATTGCAAGAAACTAATATTAATAATATGGCAATTCTTCCTATCAACAGTTATAGACTATCTCCTTAGCAATCTCATTTGATTTCTCTTTACTGACTAATAGTTCTATTATTTTTAGAGCAAATTCAATAGCAGTACCTGCCCCACGAGAAGTAACAATATTGCCATCAACTACTACATCGTCTTCTGAGTAATTATCATGATTTATTTCATTGTAAACATCAGGGAAGCAAGTCAATTTAGTTTCATTACTAACTATACCATGTTTTACTAATATTCTTGGAGCAGCACAAATAGCACAAATCAAGTTGCCTTCTGATTTGTTATGTTTCAATAGACTGATTAGGTTTTCATCTTCTATCAAACCATCTACACCTTTTCCACCACCTGGTAATACGATAGCTCCAAAGTTTTCATCTTCAGCTATATCAGTCAAAGGTCTATCTGGAACAATTTTAACTCCTCTTGAGCAAGTAACAATAGCATTGTCACCGGCAACTACAACATTAATGTCAGCTCTTCTCAGCAAGTCAATTATAATAACTGCTTCCATTTCTTCACTTCCGTATGCCAATGGCACTAAAGCACTCTTTTCCATTGCAAATATCCCAGAAATTAAATATCTTTATTAATTATGTCGATTGTTATAACAAAGAAATTAACTATTTTTTGCTGCTTTTAAAATCTAATATCAAAAAATGACCTCTAAATCTGAAAAAATAGAAGCCGAAGAGTGGGCGGAGAAAGGTGAAAACTTTCTGCGTTCAGAAAATTATGCGAATGCGTTGGATTGCTTCAACAATGCCATTGCTCTATTCGACAAAAATGCCCTTTATTACTATAAAAGGGGTAACTGCTTCACAGAGTTAGATAATTTTAAAGCTGCTATGGAGGATTACAACAAATCCATAAAGCTAAACCCCACATTTTCATTTGTTTATTATAAAAAGGGCAACCTATATTTCAAAAATGGAGAATATGGCAATGCCTTGAAGCTATACAATGAATCGATAAAACTAAACAATACATTTTCTTACGCATATCTAGCTAAGGCAAAAATATATGCCGAAGAAAATAAGTTCGTTGATGCACTGCAAATGATAAATGAAGCACTCCACCACAACAATGGTATATCAGAAGCTTATGCTATTCGAGGAGATTTATTCTACAAAGCAGGTAATTACGAAGAAGCCCTGATGGATTATTCTAGAGCAATCAAAATTGATTCTAACAACTCAGAATGTTTACGAAAAAGAGCTAATTGTTTCATAGCAACAGGCGAGACAATGAATGCTATCAAGGACTATTCGACTATTCTAAATAAAAAGCAAGAAGACACGGAGGCACTGAAATCTAGGGCACTCATATTAGCTAGGTTCAACGAAAAAGAAAGAGCTTTGGATGATGCAAATAACTTAGTGCAGTATAAACCAGAAAGTGCTGATTCGTATAACACTAGAGGACTGATTTATTTCAGCTTCAAAGAAAATGATAAAGCTCTAGAAGATTTTAGAAAAGCAGTAAGTTTAGATAGCGAAAGCCCAGTATTTTATAACAATATGGGCAATGTATATGTAGCTATGAAAGACTATGTAAATGGGCTTAAAGCATATAACCATGTAATAGAAAAGGATGCTACAATAGCTAACGCATATACTGGCAGAGCAAATTGTAAAGCAGGTAAGGGTTTTCTGAAAGAAGCAATAAAAGACTACACCAAAGCTATATCACTCAATCAGAAGAATATAACTGCTTATATCGGCAGAGGTAATGTTTACAAAAAATTGGAATACAATAAGAAGGCATTGGAAGACTACACATTGGCACTAGAAATAGAGCCACATTCACCACACGCCCTTCTCAACAGAGGGTTGATATACAAATCACAAAGCAAGTATAAAAAAGCAAAATTAGACTTCGAGAAATTTTTGGAAATTTCGCCCCGAGGTAAAATGGCAAAAAGTATTCGCCAATGGTTAGCAACTAATCAGAATAAGTAACCGCTGTATCTACTGCATCTCAGCTATAAGCTCTTGCCCCATAGTTAATGCCCCAATCAAAGCTGTTGATTTAGCTTCGATTAAGTTCAGTTCCTTCTGTTTACTAACTTTTTCTTTCAGTTTATCAGCTAGTAGTGTGTCATTTTCAACTATACCACCCATCAACGCAACATCAACTTTTTTCTTCTTGAATTGAGATACTAGCGCCATAGGCAATTCTAACAAATGATTAGCTGAGCGGTTTATAATATCTAAGCAAACTTTGTCGCCATCTACTGCACATTCCATAACGAAAGGAGATAGAGAATGGTACTGGAATGCACCTTCGGTATATGCTTTTACAATAGTTCTTGGTTGGTCTATATTTATGCTAGGATATGCGTCAGCTATTATGTCTGTAAGAGCCGTATATTCGCCTCTTCCATCTATTGCTCTTACAACTGCTGTTAGCCCTTCTCTTCCTATCCAAGCACCACTACCTTCGTCATCAAGCTCTATACCCCAGCCTCCGCAACGAACTAGTTCGCCACCATTTGGGTTGCCTAACGCTATTGACCCAGTGCCAATAATAGTTATTATACCTTCTTTTCCTTCGAAAGCGCCACGTAGAGCTATTTCAGCATCAGAAGTGACTATCAAGTCAGAGAAATGAAAATCTTGCCCTCTGCCCAAGGTTTTGAGCAATCTCGCAGAGCGTTGTTTTTCTTCTTCTAACCATACTCCGGCTAATCCAACAACAACAGCATCTACTTCACTAGATTCTATTTCGGCTTGTTGACAAAGGTCTAATATAACATTGAGTGTACGTTCACAAGATTCGCCAACACCCACAGCACCCACACGAGTAGTACCTGATTTTGATTCAGCAACTATTTTGCCTTCTCTTAATAAAATACCTCTTGTCCTAGTGCCACCTCCGTCTATACCTATAATAGTAAAGTCTTTGTTAAATTTCATTGATTTCTCGACTGATTTTCGTTTTTATTTATTCATTTATTTATGTTAGTACTTCTCAAATACTATGCCATAGAATAGAAATAGAAAAACAATCCAATTATGCTTGTATTAGTCGCCTTTTGGAGGAGTCCAACCATCGCGAGACCATTCTATTAGCTCTATGTGAACCTTACCTACATATACATTCATTTTAGCAACTATAGGTATACTAGCATCGTCATCACTAAACCAACCTTCGAATCTACCGCTAAGACCGTACAATCCTTTCCAATCAGCTTGCCCATCGAAGTATTTTGTTCTAATTGGGTGATCTACTGCATCTATTTCAACTGATTCTACTTCATTTCTGAAATTCAATTTCGTATCGAATATCTGCCCATCAATTATAGTAGGTACTTTTATAGAACGTTTTAGTCCTGTGTACTGCCTAGCAAGATAAAATAATGAAGAACCATCATTAATCTTCTTTTCTATTTCTATCGTTTCTTCTTTCTGAAGTTCTTTGTTTTCCCACATTTTTTGTTTTATTTCCATCTCATCATAGTCCATATACAACTCCAAATACTCCCATTTGTTATCTCCTTTTTTCATATTGGAAACAAATTTGTGAGAGTGATTCATCGATCCATCCAACCACGATTTGAAAGTAGCTTTAAGGTCTACAAACGGTATACCGTCGTAAGTAGCTATATCTGCCTTTACATTATATACTTTTTCACCATTGTATTCAGATTCATCTTCTATAGTCATTTCTATAGTACCTAAGCTAATACCAAGGAATGATACCTCATATTTCAAGTACTCTCCCTTCTTCATTATATCTTTAGGTCCTGCATAGCTGCTACTCATTACAAATAGAGTTATAAAAACTGTTATTATAAACTTTTTCATGTATTTTCCTTTTAAATAAAAAAACGGCTCCTCGCCAATCGAGAAGCCGCAAATTATGATATTTTTTATTCTATTTTACTTTAAACTTGATATTTTCATTGCTTCGTCGAATAAGTTTTTAGCTTTATTAAGCTGTCTATCTAATACGCTTAAAACTTGTAATTGTTCGTTTCTGTCCCAAACAATCTTTGCTATAGTTGATTTCATATATACTTTTAGCAAATCCTTATCCTTTTCGATGTCTTCTTCTACTATCTCTATATCTTTTGCTTCAGATATATCAATTAGCTTCTCTATCATATCATCTGTGATTTCATAATCATTGAAGAATGCATTGAAGTTATTCTCATAATTCTTCTTGAATTCCTTACCCTCATCACTTCTTAAGAAATCATAAGTGTAATCATAAAATATTCTCTTCATTCTCATCGACGCTACAGTCTCAGTTATTCTATTAGTATCCCTCTTTATAACATAATCAGGAGTAATACCACCGCCACCTAATACTGGTCTTCCACTTCGTGTGTGAAAAATTGGAATTGTATCCATTTCAGTCTTGTCAGTAATTTCTTCGTCATCTTCCAATTCTTCAGAAGGACGGACGATATAAGTCTCACCATCCATTTCTACATACTCAGACTTCATGTTCTCCAAGCTATGCTGCATATTAGCACCTTCATCAAGATTCATTCTACCTACTAAGTTTCTATAATCATCTTTATCTTCAAAAGGTCTTTGTATAGAGCGACCGGAAGGAGTGTAATAGTATGAAATAGTCAATCTGAATGCACTGCCATCACCTATTGGATATTGTCTTTGTACTAATCCTTTTCCATATGAAGTCTCACCAACTACTAATGCTCTGTCCAAATCTTGCATTGATCCAGATACAATTTCACTAGCTGAAGCACTACCTGCGTTAATCATAACAATAAGTGGGATATCCTCTAAGCTACCATTAGCAGAAGATTGATAAACTTCATTGAATTGTGGTTTTCTACCTTGAGTGTAAACAATTGTGTCGCCTGCTTTTAGAAACTCGTCAGCCATGTAAAATGCTTGTGTCAAATAACCTCCAGGATTACCACGCAAGTCTAGTATTAACTTCTTCATACCATCTTGCTTCAAGCTATTAACAGCCATCATCATTTCTTCGTGAGTCTTAGCTGCGAATCTGTTAATACTAACATAGCCAATCTCATCATCTATCATATAGCTTGCATCTACTGTTTCAATTGGTATTTTATCTCTGATTATATCAAAGTGAAGTAAATCACTCTCACCATATCTTACAATATCAACAGCTACTTTAGTTCCTTTGGGACCTTTCAGTAACTTTGGCACTTCTGATCTTTCTATACCTACCGCATCATCACCGTCTATTTTTACAATCTTATCTCCAGCCATTATTCCAAGCTCTTCACTAGGACCACCAGCTATTGGCGATACTACTGTGATAGTATCTTCCAGCATATCAAACTCTATTCCTATGCCTTCAAATTCGCCTGAGAAATTCTCAGTTACTTTTTCCATTTCTTCTTTGCTAATGTAAACAGAGTGGACATCCAATCCTTCTAACATACCCTTTATAGCAGCTTCACTCAGCTCCTCAGGAGATTTTTCTGTTACATAATTGCTATAAGCCATATTGAAAACATATTGGAATTTTTTTAGTTCCTCATATATATTGTCCCCAGAAATGGCCGTGTTCAGTAATATTCCGAAGAATGCACCTACTGAAACTAAACTTAAAGCGAGTACAGTTTTTTTCATTATTGTATAATTTCCTTTCATAATTTATTTATGATAATATAAGACTAAAAACGGAGTTTACAGTTGATAGTTACGTTTGATTACTAATTTAAGCAACTTTTATCACTTATTAATGAGTAACTTTTGAGTAACACGATTTTCTTCAGAAATAATTTCAATTATGTAGTTTCCTGATGGCATTTCAGATACATTTAGGTTGATATTATAGTCTCCTTTTTGTAAGACTTCATTGAGATATCGGAATCTCTCTCCTTGAGTGTTAATCAAGTCTATAGTAGCTTTTCTGGTTTTGTCTACAGTGACTACCATGTTTACTTGCTCATCTGTTGGGTTAGGATAAACTGCATCGACACTAAAGATGAAAGGTACATTATCGAAACGTATTCTATATTCATAATCGCATTTGGAATCAGAATAAGTTATAACTTCCTCTGTTCTGCCTTGTATCATAATATCCTTTTCCAAACAATTGAATGTCATTCCTATCAAATCAGCTACATTTACATCTGTTGGCTCATCATCATAGAAGCAAACAACTAAAGGCAGAGCCGTATCAGGTGGAATTACTAGTGGCAATTGGGACTGCGGAATGAAGAAATTGAATTTATCCCTTAAGTCAATTTGGTCTAGAGATATAGGCAATAAACCAGTGTTTTGAATCATTACCGATTGGCAAGCTGAGTTACCGATTGAAGTAGCCGGCAGTATAATAGCTTCACCTTGGGTATTATTCACAAAATCAGCAGTAAACCCTTGAAGTATTCCGTTATAAGTTGTGTCATTACCAACCAGATCTTCAAACATTACGGTATATGTTCCATCTTTGTATGGGTCAATCAATTTTAGACCTAATTCTATATTATCTAAATCATTTCTAATTTCGGTAATAACAACATTTTCAGATTCTATTTGTTCATATTTACCAAAGCCATATTGTGTTTCGAGTGATTCGCTAGCCAATAAAACACCATCACCACACTCCAGTTTTGTTTGTGTTAGCTCTGGAGGATTCTTGTCTTCAGGTAAGAAGAAACTAACGACTCCCAAATCTTCTTTGAAACAATCATTGCCAATTCTTAAGGTATCTGATGAATAACCAAATTCTAAATCAGATTCGTAGCACACTTGGAAGGTGTAGGATGCACCTGCTGCTAATGTATTTGGAATCTGCCTCATAGAGAAAATATCTTCATTAACAAGCTTCAGATTAGCAATTGATTTGCTAGTTATACCATAGTTTGTGATAGTAATATCTTGACAATAGTTTCTGAATGGTTTTACAGTATCAGTTTCTAAACTAGTGAACTCATAGCTATCAGATTGCGATATAGTCAATGTGAATCCCTCTATTATTATTGACTCTGTCGTTTTAGAACCATCTACATCCTTAGCATAGAATTCTAACAAACCATCATTGTATTTATCAATCAAACTTAAGTTCGCTGAGTAGTTGGTAGCACTATTCTCTAACTCTTCAACATTTATATTCTGATTTTCTTCAAACACAATAGAGTCCAAACCAGTATCTTGATCTAACTCCTCGGAAAAACTGAAACTCGCTATTTCACAATCATCTGATAGTAGATTATACTTAGGTGGAGTCCAATCAGTTTCCTCTAAACCTAAACCACCAACATAGCCATACGAGTCGGTTTGACCATAGCCATATACACAAATCCCAAATGTAGTGTCAGCTTTTATATTATGTCCCCCGGCACTTACTAGTATATTAGCGTATGAATAATCAATACCATAGACAGGCTGAAAGTCTGCATCTACAGGATTATTGTCTATTCTTAAGGAATTGATATCTTCAGTCGGCATTATCACAGAAACGAAATGCTTGTCGTAATTTTCCAAGTCAACATTAACAAAGTTATATTCTCTTAAAAACTGTTGTTTTGGTGGGAATAATACCATGAAAGGGTCACTATCACTAGCAGAGAATTGCCCAGAATTAGTTCTTGAAGATCTTTTGTACAAACTTGCTCTTATCGGTTTGTCTCCCTCTACATAAAATGGTTCATTTATATCACGAGTTATAACATCACCTTGGTTCATAGTTGCATACTCTTCACCACCAACGAAAAGTGTTGTATTGTCATAAGCAACAGTGATTCGGTTTAAGTCTGACTCATTGCTTGGTATAACATCAGGGTCTGCGAATGGGACTACAAATACATCCCTTCCCCAAGCTTCCAACGGTATCATTTGTGAAAGTATAAAATCACGTGAACCAACTCTATTAAAAGGGATGTTTGCTCTCTGCTGACCTCCGAAAACTGCAACTGGTTTATCTGTTAATATCCTTGTACCTGTTAAATCTGAATTTCCTGAACTTGTAGTTCCTTTTATAATATCTGCCTGAACGAGGTATACTTCACCTTCATTAAGAACTATTGTTTGCTTATCAGTACCATTTCTAAATGTACTTGTAGTAGGTGTAATTTCAACAGTTGTGCTGTCTTCGGTACCAATAACACAAAACTGTGATGGTGTAGTACCAAAATAGTTCTGATTGCTATAAAAATTTGACTCATAAGAAAACACGAAGTAATTCTTACCTAATGCATCAACTGGATAAACCAAACAAGCATCACTTGAAAATTCTGCCTCACTATGTATAACTACTGCAACATCATCATCAGAAACAATATTAAAAGTCTTTTCGCTTATCATTTCCGTATCGCCACCATCTAATCTTTGTCTTCCAGAATTATTTTGACCAGTCAACTCACCAGTAGCTGCGTTTATAAATATTCTTGCTATTCCGTTAGATTCATCAATCGTGAAGGGCTCTACTTGAGGATTACCAAATCTATTTCTATAATTCAGAACTCCTTTCGTTGGAGTTTGACTAGTGATGAAAATGATAAGCTGATCTGCGTCTATTCCATCATTGTGGAAGTTAGGCATGAAAGCAAAATAGAATTCTTTCCCATAATTGTCTATAGTATTGCTTTGAGCATCAGCATTGCTTAAGCCCAAGAATAGAGAAATTTGAATAATAAATAGTAGTTTTGTAATTATTTTCATTGTATAACACTTATTTACGATAGTATATGAAGAAACTAACCTACGAAGAACTATTAGAAGAAAGGAAGACAATTGATGAAGCAAAATCCTCCTCTCGTCATCCTATCAGCATCATTGTTGACAATGTAAGAAGTATATACAATGTCGGTTCTATATTTAGAACTTCTGATTCGGCAGCAGTAAGTATGTTATACTTATGTGGTCTGACCCCACATCCGCCACGCGAAGAAATATCAAAAACTGCACTTGATGCAGAAAAAACAGTGCCTTGGCAGTACTTTGAAAATACTACAGATGCAGTTTTACATGCAAAAAAAGAGGGTAACACAGTTATCGCTTTGGAATTAACTGATAAACATAGATGTTACACTTCCCTTAAAAAAACAGAATTCCCCCTTACCATAGTAGTTGGCAATGAACTGACTGGTATAGACAGCGAAGTTCTGGCCCTTTGCGACGATGCAGTAGAAATACCAATGTACGGTGTAAAACATTCACTTAACGTCAGCGTCAGTACTGGAATAATGCTTTTCGAGGCACTAAACAAATATCTTGATTATTTTTCGGAAGAACTATAAATAACTAACAACATAGAATACTAATAAGTTACAATATTTTACATGAAATTAAAAATTGCAATACCCGACAATCCTATCTACCGACAAATATTTTTTAACGCTGAGTCCGTTTGTAAGGAGTTTGGAGCTACATTGATAAAAACTAACGAAAGAGAGGTAGCCAAACTATTTGAAGAAAATAAAGTAGATGTCGCATTCCTGACACCTAAGGACTATGGTCGAGGAACTAGAATCTCTGATTATCGCATAGTACCAACTACATGCTTGGCAGTAGAGGGTTATAGCCGCTATGCTTCGGTTTATTTCAAACAAGGGCTGCAAACTATAAAGTCTGCCGCTAGCCCAACTCCCGATGATTTCATCATAAACATCGGTAAAATTTTGCTAGCTGAGAGGTATTCCATATCCGTGGACTTAGAGAAAACTGACAAATCGAAAGTAGATGACATATTGGAAGAAAAAGATGCAGCTTTAATCTGGAAAAAGAATTTCCTTGGTGATGTAGCTATGGACATCACTGAAGATTGGTTTGACTCCTATAGAATCCCCCTTGTTTTGGGGACTTGGGTAGTACGCCATCAAGAAGAGCCAGAAGCCCTGGACAAAATGCTAAAACTTTTCGAATCTGATTCTTTGCACGGCAAGACTACAGTAACTGATAAACCAGGTGAAGAAATGGAGCCGAGAGAAGGTAAGCTAATTCACGAGTGGAGTGATGAAATAGAGAAAGCTTATGACACTTTGCTAGAAATACTATTCTATCACCAATTCACAAATGAGTTAGCTACAGTAAAAATGATGGGCGATGAAATTGGCAGCCCGACTGAGGATTCGGCTATGTTCAATCTGGACAAAAAGGAAGACGAGAATCGATAAACAATAAGTAGTTGCCACTATTTAAATCTATGCTGACAGATTCTTTTGTGGCGAAGTTTCTAGCTCCTTCTCGTACACCCATTTCTAGTTCTTCATTTTTGAGCTCCCAGTTGAGCCCATCAGTAGTAAGTACAGCTGATGGAAATGGTATCAAAGAAACTAACTCGTCTTTGTTTAAATCTAATTCAATATCATTAGTAATATAATAACAGTATCTATGTTGATGATATACGGTGATATTCAGCTCATCTGCGAACTTGATTATAATGCTGATGTTATTCACAGTATGCTCAAGCAAACCACCTGTAAAGCCGATTATAATTATATTCTTATATCCTGATTGCTCAGCATATCTAACACATTTTTCGAAGTCGTTGGAGTTTTGATCTGGTATTTCTATGAATTTGGTGTGTTCAGTATCGTGTTTTTCAGTTACCGAATCCATATCCCCAACTATTGCTTGGGGGTGTATACCAAGTGAATACAATCGGTTGTAAGCACCATCGGCAACGATAAGCGGGATTCCCTCTAAGGTGTCAAACACCTCTGGCTCAGGTATTTCACCATTTAAACATATAACTGCATCGAATTTCTTATTTTTGAAAATGTATTTTTTCATAATCTAAATGTAAGATATTTATGTACGATTTGCTACTAAAACAGCTACCCCATGTATTGGAAGGCGAGAAAAATGCTATAACTAACTTAGCTAATTTCTCTGCCCTATTGTTCAACTCTATGGATAATGTAAATTGGGTTGGGTTCTACCTATTTGACGGAAATGAATTGGTGCTCGGTCCATTCCAAGGGAAGCCAGCTTGTGTTAGACTGCAATTGGGCAAAGGGGTTTGTGGTACCTCGTTCCAAAACAATGAAACACTCGTAGTAGCAAATGTAGATGAATTTCCTGGTCACATAGCTTGCGACGCCGAATCTAAATCAGAGATTGTTATACCTCTGGAACACAAAGGTAAACAGTATGGAGTTCTCGACATAGACAGCCCAATTTACAATAGATTTGACTCTGATGATAAATCGAACTTAGAGAAGTTAGTCAACTCACTCATTAGCAATTCGGATATAGAAGACCTAGAAAGAATATATTTGAATTCTTAATTCTCTTATTGTATATTAGAACTAGTTAATCAAACATACATTAGCACAATATGAAATTCATAGTAGCTGGACAGAAGAAAGAATCTTGGTTTTACAACAAGAAGAATAGACTAATTTATGCAATAATTGCACCTGCAATGGTAGGTTTCATCCTACCATTACTATTTGGAGAAGGAGAAGTATATGACTGGAAGTCTTCATTACAACTTTTTGGTCTTCTCGTCTTTATAGAAATTCTATATAGGTCATTCAACAAAGAAGAGAAAGCAGAAGGACTAGTGTCTATTGATTTTAAGGATAATTCGATTGAATTGACATATTTTAGTGGAGAAGCAACAGTATTGGCTCATGATCAGATTCAAGCAATTCACAAAGATGTAACTAAAATTGTGATAGATGTTAAAAATAAGGACTATGTTTATTCAATCCCTTATTCATTTTTCTCGTACAATGACCTTCAGAAAATAAAGAAAGAGGTTAACAGAATCTCTGAAAAATTATCAACTCAGGAAATTAAAAACCCTGCTCTCAGCTAAGAGAACAGGGCATCAAATATATGGGGTATTTTGTCTATTATCTTTTAGCGTATTTTACACCACAACCGTAAGGTTTCTGTGTTTTTACTTTCACTTCTTTTCCGCTCATAGCAGCATCCAAAGCATCTGCAACCAAATTATCCGCTTTTTCTATGTCAGCTTGGTCTGCACTAGCAATATTATCGATAGCACCTAGGTAAATTACCTCTTGATCGGGATTGATTACTACCATATCAGGAGTAGTTTTAGCATTGTACATGTGGCCCACTTCGCCACTTTCATCTATCAAATAAGCAGTTTCAGCTGTTTCTAACTCTTCTTGTCTTTCATCTAGCTCTTCTTTCGTGAAGTTACCTTGCTTACCTTCAGCAGATGAACACACTGCCAACCAAACTACACCTTTCTCAGTGTATTCCTTTTGAAGCTCTTGCATATTGCCTGACTCATAGTGCTTTTTTACAAATGGGCAGTCATAGTTCACCCACTCCAATACTACATATTTCCCAGCAAAATCTGACAAACTATGCTCTACACCATCTTTATCTTTCAAAGTAAAGTTCGGTGCTTTTTTACCAACTTTAGCATGCTCATGCGCAAAAGTCATAACTGATGCAGCCATCAAAAATGCTGCTACTAATAATGATAGTTTCTTCATATCATTTTCCTTTATTTGTTTTTAATAATTGTTTCATAAGATTTCATTTTTCCTTTCTTATCTTTATAGAGAACCAATAGTTCTAACTCAGCAGGAGTAGCATCTATATAAGGGCTTATACTCATCTCAGCTTCTACTTCATCGCTATCGTTCTCTATTTCTACTGGCTTGGTATTATCTATTATACCTTCAGTAATCAGATATATATCTGTAACCTCTGCCATATCCATTGGTCTGTCTTTTAGTTCAATTGACAGCTCCTCATCCTCTATTTCGAAAGTAGAGCTTGACGACTCAAAATTTTTAGGAGCCGAAGCCAACAACTCATTTACCATCATATCAGAGCTGCTTTTCTTGAACTGGTTACCAACAGCTATTTCCAAACTCACTGACTTGTCTTGCGGAATACATACCTCCTTGCAAACAAGCCAAGACACATCTGCATTTATCTTAATCTTGTCTAGCCTTACTGACCTTTCTGTTGTGAATTTCTGAAGCAAGTAAACATCACCCTCTAGGCCGTAGTTTATCATCCCCGAAAATTCGATTCTTTTCGGTATTTGCCAGATAAGCCCACCAACTTTCTTCACGCCATTGGGTACATCCCATTCAATGTATGTTGGTAAACCAGAGTCACCTGGATTTTTCCAATATACATGCCACTCATCGCTAACATCTAATTTTACCAATACGTAGAAATCGCTTCCAATCTGGATTTGCTCTACATTTGAAGCCAACGATACTTCAACAAGGTCATCATAGTTTTCTTCTGACAATGACAGATTAAAAGTAACAGCAAAAGTGACTAATAGTAATAATATTTTTTTCATATAGATTCTCCTTTTTCAAAACATTACGTATTCAGTTAGAAAAAATTTCAAGTTTTAGTAATGTATAGATTAAAACTGCAACATTTACGACTATTAAAAGTATTAAAAAATAGCAGTGATTAATTGATAAATCAATAATTTTATTAAATTGACTGTTGTAAAAAATTTATATTAGGAGAAATATATATGGAATTGAAATACAGACTACTGGATCATCCTTTCTACCAAGCTTGGACAGCTGGTGAAGTAACTAAAGAACAATTGTCTAAATACCACAAATCTTACGCAGAGTTCATAGAGCTAATGCCTCAGTATTGGGACAAAATCAACAAGGCATTCAATCAAGACACTGACTTGGCTAAAGAAGTTGTAGCTGACGAAAAGTCGCATATTCCACTTTGGGCTAATTGGTCAAACAAATTGCCAGAAACTGAAGGTCACCCAAGAATGACTGAAGTGATAGAAGGAATGAACAATATGACTCCGAGTGAGTTACTTGGTGCTGTACAAGCATTCGAAATGCAACAACCAGAAGTAGCTGAAACTAAGAAAGCTGGTCTTCTAGAATTTTACGGCTTCAACGAAGGCGATACAAAATACTTCGATGAGCACATGGAAGAAGAAGAGCACATCAACTACGGTACTATGCTAAAAGAAAAATTCGCAAACCAAGAAGAATATAAAGCAGGATTCGAAAAGGGCTCTGAGCTATTCTACAATGGTTTGAACTTATTTGTAAACTGCTAATAAAGCAACTACAAGTGAAGATCTACTTAAAACCAACTCTTTTCTTAGGGTTGGTTTTTTTGTTATATTGAAGGGGGGAAGGGATAATTATCAATTTAAAAAATAATCTTGTTATATAATTGGACTTTTGTAGGCAAACTGAAAATGGAAATCGAAAAAGACGAAAAATATTGGAAAGATTACACTGAATTTATAAATGAAGTGGAAAAACTGACTAAATTAAGTCCAGCAGATTTACTATCTCAATATAGAATTTTGATTGAGGAATTGAATGTCGCTGACGAATATTATTATTTGGAATGGCAGTATGAATTGGACAACGATTTGTGGACACGACAAAATATTCAAAAAGTCATTGATCATAAACTGATTTCAGATAATGTTCTTTTAATAGGGTTTAAGGAACAGATTAAGCAAATGGACTTTGAGTTGAAAAAACACATTTTGAATTCTGACCAAACCGACTGGTGGAATAATATTGAATTGAAATTTCAGCGAAAATAAAAGATTAGCTTACAACACTTTATTCCTACTTGCAGGATGGTTCACGATTGCATTTGGTATGTTTCATTTATATCCACCTCAGTTATTATATAGAAAATAGTTAGAACTAACAATCTCAAGTCTTTCTAAAACAACTCTTTGATTAGGGTTGGTTTTCTTGTCTATAGCACTATTTTCAAATTAGAATTGAAATCAACCACCTCTAGAAAATTCTTCTACTCTACTACAAATACTTGATCTACAATTATGCTATTGCTGTCTCTGCATTGCAGTAAATAAGCTCCGCTTGGTAGATTGTGATTAATATTCACTCTATCCGTATTGTTTGACTTTTTCTCAAGAATTAATTTCCCAGACAAATCATATATAAATATAGTAATACTATTATAGAATGAATCAAAATCGATGTTGATATTTGATATTGATGGATTAGGGTAAATATCAGCATTTACTAGTTTTTTCGTTTGTTTCACATTCGAGATTTTCTCCCCCTTTAAAGCTAGGATATGTTGTCCACCTATAGTTGCTTTTACCCAATCTTTATCGTCCGTTGCTTTCCGTAAAGCTGTATTTATTAGTTTCAAATAGTCTATACCGTTATAATGTGAAGATGTTCCAACAAATAATTCTTGCTCCTCAGTTATAATCGCATTGAACCCTCTATAATTCGAATAAAGAAACATAGAAGATGGATCATCATAGAAACTATCAGTTGAACCACACATTGAAGGTGCAAATATATGAACTTCACCTACAGTATTTATAGCTATTACGGCTTCATCACTAGCCTCTATTTGAACAATCCTACCAGACCATCTTGGTGATTCTTTAGTAGGTACATTATATTCTCTATCTTCGTAATCTCCAAAAACTCCATTGCTGTTCCCACCCCAACACCAGTATGTTGAATCTTTTTTTAATGCAACCGAAAACCCGTCTCCACATCCTATGTCAGTCCAATCAGTGTCACTATTTACTTTTGTTGGTTTGTAAATCTGAGTGACAGTATCAACTCCTATACCTAAGGTTTTTCCTCCAGTACCCCAAACCCAAAGTGATCCATCTTCTTTTAGGGCTAAAGTATGTGCAGATTCGTACGAGGAGTTAGAATGAATTAGTCTCCAAGGGCCATATTCTTCAACTTTGGTAGGTGTTAATACAGGATTATTATGCCCTACTCCCAATTGACCATATTCATTTTCTCCCCATGCCCATAGTGTACCATCTTTCTTAGTTGCAAAGTTACTATTTTTGAAGGTAAAAACTCTATCCCAATCGACATCATAATTTGCTAATACTGGTTTGTCTCCGTAAATATTTCTATCCGGACCAGTTCCCCATATCCACATCATTCCATATTCGTCTATAGCTATACTATAGTTTTCACCACAGCTGGCATCTTTGAATGTTCTACTTGGTAATAATTGGAAGGGCTCTGAATATTTACTAGAAATGCCATTTCCTAGCTCTCCGTTACTATTACTACCCCATGCTCTTAAATTGTTCGAAGAATCAATGAATATAAACCCATTTCCAGTCTGTGCTATGCCTTTAAAACCTTTCATTGATTCAAAATACGGGGCAACAAAAAAGCTATAATAACTATCTTTATATTCAGGGCCAAATTTCAATCCATCATTATTTCCTAAAAGTATGCAGAAATCTATAAGCTTTAAAGCAAAGCATCCTCTATCTGTATCTATAAATTCTATATTATCATTTCCATAGGTAAGTCTATTTGGTTTAGTAGTAGTGACTGAATTAAACTCACCTATAGAGTATACCTCACCTTTTGAATTCGTGAAAAGTGTTCCGACTGTATTGGTTCTAATATTTTTACAGTCATAATCACCAAGTTTTGTGGGTGTAAAATATAATTTGTTAATTGTATCAATAAGTTTATTTTGGTCACTACCCCAAAACCAAATTGACCCATCTTCTTTTACCCCAAAAGTTCGATATTCAAAACTTGACACACTAACTTCAGTCCAATCATTACTGTCACCAACTTTAGTGATTCTATCAATTATATTTTTTTCTGGTTCATCTAGTTCACCTATTCCCATAATAGGCCAATACCTACCCCAAGTATATAGTTCTCCAAGTTCATCTATTGCAAGAAGAAAATTATTGTCTATTTCTACCTCCTTCCATTTATGTGTGCTATCAATTAATATTGGCTCATCTATTATTTTACCACTTGGTTTACTAATCGTTGAATCTTCCGCTATTACCCATCCGAAATTCCACATACCCCAACTCCAAAGAGAACCATCTTGCTTAATACCGTAAACTGCTCGATAAGGATTGTCAGTAACAGTAATTACCTTTTCCCATTTGGAATCATCAAACAAGTGCACAGCTTTTCCATTCCCCCAGGTCCAGAGAGTTCCATCTTTCTTGATTGCATAGTAAGAATACACTCTCTCCCAATCACCGTCATCATTAATCAAAATGGGAGTTGGTGCATTTTCGGCTCTTTCGTTTCCTAACTGTCCATTAAGGTTACTACCCCAAGTCCAAAGTGAATATTGACAATGAAGAAGATTAGAAGAAAATATCATTATAATTGGGATTAAAATTTTGTAGAAGTTTTTCATATTCTTTTTTCATTTGTGTCAGTTGTATATATAAAGACACATGAACCGCTAAAACGTCTCACAAATAGATTTTTTCCTTAAGGTTGGTTTTTTTGTTTATGTCTTCAGGTTTCGTAAATTGTGAATAGCCATTGAGATAACCAGGAGACCAATCAATATGAAAAAAGCACTCACTCCCTCCAAGATAGGGTTTTACATACTTATGCTAATTAGTTGCTTACTTCTCGGATTTTTTATTGCTGGCTTTTCTGGCGCTGGTAAAAATCAAGGGCTTGCTGGTGGAGCCATTGTGTTGGGGTATGGAGTTATTGCTGGGGCTATTGGCTTCATTGCTTCATTTTTTATAGCTTCTATCATTAGTAAGAAAGCATTAGTTCGTATTAATTGGGTATTGCTTATTCTTATCTTGCTTATGGCTGGCTACACGAAATATAGATTCCAGGAAAGACAAAAAGAGAAGAAAGAACAACAAGAAACACCAAAACGGATTCCCACGAAACCGGCTATACAAAGCTCTTCTATTCTACCATTCAGCTTCTTCTCCTCAGCCAATGAGGTTGACACTGACTTGAATACTATAGGAATAGGTTTTTTCAAGCCCAATTTCTACGAGCACAAAACACTATATCTTTATAGCGATATCAACCCAGAGAAAGGACTGATGGAACATATGCCCAAAGATAGTGTTGTCTTTGGTACTGACCAATATGGCAACCCAACAGCCACTCACAAGCCAGATTGGCTACAACCTGAATTTTTCAAATTAGACTATGGCATTATAACATTCAAAGTACTAAGTATGGGGTTCGACTTCATAGAAGTAGTAGCAAACAGCAATACAAAAAAAAAGATTTATTTAGACAAGAATAAGGGCACATTCCTCTCTTGGCATCAGTTTCTGCTTTCAGTCAATAGCGTTGAGTTTGCTGACAAAAGTGATAGAAAAGTATATGGAAAACCTGATATTAGCTCGGAAAATTCTAACACAGATTTCGAATTTATGAAACCAATTTTAGTACAAGACAACTGGATGTATGTGAAGCTTATGAATCATACAATGAAAGAAGTTGGCAAAGGTTGGGTTCTTTGGAGAAATGATAGTAAATTATTCATTAAGTACTCGGCTCTTAGTTAGTCTCGTACTAACACAACCAACTCTTTCCAAGGGTTAGTTTTTTTGTTATATTGGGGGAAAGCCAAAAATAAGAGTTTTAAAAACAAGCCTAATTATGAGTTACGATATATACTTCTTAAAGAAAAAGGACTTGAATTTAGATAATGTTTATGACATTATGCAAACATCTGAGCCAAAACCTGATAATGAAATTTTCATTTCAAAGGACTTAATGAAATCCCTAATAAAACAACTGAAATCAGAAGGATTAGTTTTTGAAATATTTGAAGGGAAAAATGAAGATTATTTTGAATTGAATTTTTCTACTTATCAACTTTCAATGTTTAACAGCCAAATAGCCATTTCATTGCCTTTTTGGGATGAGAACAGTAATGATGCAGTAAATAAAGAAGTTAAGCAATTAACAAATGTTTTATTGAGTAATGACTTAAAAGGTTTTGACCCTCAAACGGAAGAATTTATTACTGAGCCATATGAATTTCATATGACATTTACTGATACTAAAAAAGTAGTGGATAATTATTTGAATTCTAAATCTCATGTTCGAAGTGGCAATAGTCTGATGTACTTGGGAGTCGTACTTGTAATATTGATTCTTGGATTATTAATTTGGAAGTTGTTAAAATAAAACGACACCCCAAAAAAACAAAAACACCAACCATGAAATATAAAAATATAAAAGAAGAAGAGTTGAAGAATAAAGTTGGTCAAGACTGGTTCAAACAGTCTGATAATCCGATTGGAATAAAAATTTGGTAAATCTAAATTTATGACAAAAAATGAAATAAATAATAAGCTGCCGATGTCAGTTGGGACTATTTATAAAAGAATATTTATAAGTTTTTTATCATTTATTTTACTTTTAATTTCATTTTGTACATTCTCTAAATATAAAATTTGTAGATTTCCTTTCGATGTTCTATATGGTCCTTCCATATCTATTGATGAGTCAAAAGAAAAAGGTGTATTTTTAGCTGAATATCGAGCTAGAGATAATTATATTATGTTTGACACTATTAAAATAGAATTTAAGGATATATGGTTAGAAAAAGATTGGTACACAGAATCTTACACGAATGAAGTTGATCCTAAATCTTTGAAACGAAACTTGATGGATTTGATTATAAAACTAAAAGAGATAAATGGTTACTATGGAGAAAGATTACTCTACACAAAATTTAAAATTAATAACCAACATTTAACTCCTAAATATACATTGAGAAATGATAGTTATAAAGTTAGCATCAAAGGTATAAGCCCTCCTGATACAATAAGGTTAGAGGTGTATAATATTAGGAAGTCTGATGACAGTCTAAACTTGTTCGAAACATTTTTAATAAAAAAATGATCTCAAGTCTTCCCTCTCTATCTACCACCTGCAAGTGATATACGCAGATCCAGACCAACTTGAGTTGTGCTGAACCCAGGATTAGCTGCACCAGCAGTGATAGTAGCATCATAACGGAAGAAGAATGACGCGGTAACCCTATTGCTTAGTGAGTATCTTATTCTTGGCTCTATTGTGATTTGAGTGTCACCTTGTAACTCACGTCCCTCGTTCTCATTCAAACTCGCCTCGTCCGATACATCGAATGTAGCACGAGCATTATCTTTGATTGAGAATAGGAAACTATACTCTATGTTGTTCTGTAAGCTAAGACCAAGGAATTCCCACTCCAAGCTCTTCATTGTATAGTTAGCTTGAGCACTTATTTCGTTTGTACTAGTTTTTTCTATTATACTTCTACTCGATGAGTTCAAGTTGAAGTTAGATGTCGAATTCCATCTCAGATTTGCTGTAAGCTGACCGTCTAACTTCTCTTCATCAAACGTCCAAGTTACTCCAAGCAATGGCTGGAACCCATATTGAACCATCTGATTTTCGTATGCTTCACCCTTATCAGTTATCTTGATAGCTTCGTCATACATTGCCTGATACCTATGCTCAAACCTAACTTTCTTCACATAGTCACTCCATATACCCCACTCTTCTAGCCCTTCCCATGTGATACCATAGTTCGGTGCTGGTAAAAATTTACGAGCAGCCCCACTAGTAAAACTGAACGCCTCTAGCTCTTCGAAGAATGATTCGGACAATGCTCTCTGTTTTGCTCTGTTCTGCTCTAATTCAGATATACCGCTATTCTCTATCGCTGCTGCCCTAGCATTGTATTCTTCTACCACCGCGTCCATCGTGTTACCGAATGGGTTGAACCCAAAAATTGTTGGGAATGACATATACGAACGGTTGAATGATTTCAGCGCTATTACGTTGGTGTAAGTAGGTACTCCATCGTTATCTGTCAGCACTGTTTCATTTCTGTTGTACGACACTGTAGAGTTCCACTTCAAATCTAACTCTGCACCTTTCCATAGTGGCCTTGAGGTAGCTATATCGAAGGTAGTTGCTTGCGTGAAGTTATCTTGTAAAATTGCATTTGGTGGTCTCAGCCCATCGAACGCTTCGAATCCAATGAACGGGAACGCAGATGAAGAGGTTGTTTTGAATCCACCGTGTGGACTGCTAACTAAACCAAGCTGATAAGGTAAGCTCGGACCTTGTGCCCTAGAACTGCTACCAAATCCCCAGAAGTTTGTCAGACCAGTTCCTCCATACACACCTGGGTTAATCGATGAATTTGTTTGATTAAGCCCAACTCTGACAGTCTTAAAATCTAAGAAAATAAATTTGAAAGTACTTCCCAGGTAATCCCAAAATGTTTTGTTCGTATCTTTTGGTATTTGCCTTGTCAATGAAGTTTTACCACCAGTTCCGAACCAGCTATTACCCAGTTGTTCTAGCCCTATTGTACCAGTAAACCTAGTAGTAGAGTTATAGTTAGCTTCCTTAGCTACATCTACCAACGTTGGGTCCGGATGTAGAGGGTTTGTCCACTGATAGTCAACCACATATTGGCCAGTTATCTTAAAGTATTTGTTTATGTTCGCTATGTTCGGCAGCTGCGGAGTGAAGTTCACTGTTACATTCTGTGTATGATTAATATCATCACCGAAATTAATCAACGCTCCATCGTTTAGTAATACAGTTTTTGCTAGTTCACTTCCTGTTCTTTGTCTTCCATCTGGACCTGTCTCATATCTCACTAATGATGAACGAGTTGCAAAGTTATAGTCTAATAAAGGGTTCAAGAATCCTCCCTCCACAAATTTCCATGAGAAGTTAGCAGTTCTGTTGGCAACAAAATCCCTTACAACAGGGCTCGCAAAATCTAAGAATCTGGATTGCTCTGTCCTTCTCTGTCTACTTACATTCAGTCCAAACCCAATTGCATTCGGCAAGAAGTTATATTTCACTTCGCTATAAGTATCTAATACTGGTACACTATCAACCCATGTCAATGGTTGTACTGATAGCAACTCAGGTATTCTATTTGTGTACTGTAAATCTGCTCTCCACTCCCAGTTGAACCTTTGCTCATACACGGGTGTCCTTTGGTATTCCTGAGTGTAGTTATATCCAAGTACCAACTTGTTCAACGTTTCATTGACAGTCCAGTGATTAACAGGAAGTCCAAGTTTCACACCATTCATACCCCAGCTATCTTGCACCACCAAGGTTTGCGACCTTTTTACAAGTGCATCTGCTACTTCTTGTGCTTCATCCTCAGTAGCACCATTGTCTAGTGCTCTTTCTTTCGCCAAGTTTGCAGCTACATCAAGATTTACATCATTATTCGCCTGGAACTCAGGGGTTTCTACCTTCTCTGTGTGGGTGTAACTGATTGGTAAGTTCACACCTTTGAAACTTTCTGGCATAAATTTATTCAACTGTCCTTGCATATTGACGGTAAACTCAGTAGTCTGCATACGATTACCGAACCGCTCCTCTAGCCGGTGGAAGTTTGGTTCCTGTGTTCGGAAGGAGGCATCTATCGTACCCAAATCAGCTAACTTAACGCTAGAGCTGGCTATGGCGGCTATGTCGCTACTTGCTTCTGGCTTTGTCAATCTCAATTCGTTGAACCATACCGTTGTAGTCAAATCATTAGGATAACGCTCCTCTGGGTTTGCTATACCAAGCCCTATGAAGGAAACCCTTGTTACCACAGGACTACCCTTTACAGCAAAAATAGCCGTAGGGTCACCGGGAACTGCAAACTCTTGCCTGTCTCTTTTTAGCGATGTATCTCTGATTTGCTTTATCGCAGTCAGCTCTTCTAGGTTGATTTGTACATCTGTCCAGCCTCGAGTAATTGGCTTTCTATACTCATAGTAGTTAGACGAATCGGTACCAAATCTTATGAATGCATACCCCTTAGGAGTTACACCAGGGATAGCTTCACCAGGCATTGATCCATCGCCGTGATAGAAGAATTTCAGTTTTTTGTAATAGAATAAATCCATAGATCTGAATACACGAGTTGCCATTCTTTCTTCACCATAACCAAGATTATCTACAGTCAGGGCAATTGATTGTTCATTCAATTCCAAATCTTCATTATTCGGACTATTCAGTTGTCTTGGTGGCCTAACTCCAGGAGGCATAGTATAGAAATCAGGAGCACCTTTGTTCTCGAATCTATTCACGAACGAAAGTGACATAACTGAATCATTTTCTGGTACATCCAAGAAATTACTTATTCGCTGCCATTGAGAACCAACTAATTTCCAATCCGCTACTTTTATATATGCAGGTCCACCTTTGAATGACACTCTGATATACTGAACATTAGAAAACAGTGGATTACCCACTCTTCCCGATGGTCTTCTAATAGGTATTCGGAACTGGAACCAGCCCGCATCCTGATTACCACCCACTATTTGCGGGTTAGTATTCGGATCCAAATTAGCAATGTCTATTTTATACCTAAAATAACTATTATCAAGTGTTATGGTCTGACCGTTATTATCGTTTAAAATCTCTTTATCTGGGAATTGACCTAACTCCGACTGAGAGGCGTTGCCTTCAAAATTGTTATAACTCAAAAAGTCATCAGCAGTTCTTTGCCCATCATCTTCACCAAAGTTGAAGAAATAGTTATCCCTAGCAGGGTCATCTTCCAAATTCAACGGGAATGGGTAATCTTCTTGCTCTTCCTCATCTGCCAGTGCATCTATACCAACATCCTCACCCTCATCAATCCTATTGTTTGGCAGTGGGTTGTCCTCTGTTATACCATCCTCAGTATCTAACGTGCTGTTAGCTATTATATCTTCACTGATCTGACCTAAATCAATATACATCTCTGTAGAAAAGTCTCCTTTCTGATCTATCTGCAACATTAACTCCAGATACTCTATATTTTCAGTATCGAAGTTAGTGTTGAAAGATGACAGCAGTCTTTGCATACCAGCCCAAACTCTTTGTCTGTTGCCATTTCTATCTAAGAATGTATTTCCAGGATCGTACTCAGGGTTAAGTGAATCCAAATACTCAGCATTTCTATTATAAATACCTCTGAAATAAGGCTCGTAAGCAAGCTCCATAGGGGCAATATTCCTATTACCAACAGTAGTTTGCTGGTCTGGATATACATCTCTTACTGGTACACGAGGAATAAAGTATTTGAACCATGACAATCTACCACGATATAAATTTCTATCCTGTGGTGTCTCAGCTATAGAGCTATCCAAAGGAGGAGAAGAGAACTGCCATTGTGAAGGGTTAAGTCCCAAACTAATAGAACGTTCACCACCCTCAAAGTTATCTATATCTACTGCAGCTTCACCATTGTCCGAAGCTATAGTTGACTCTTTCTTATTTGGTGTAGGGAATATTATAGCCATCTCACCACCAACTGTGATATTCGACTCAGCTTTAGTTTCATAAAAAGGCAGAAAATCCAAGGCTTTTGTTAGCCATGGAGTATCCCATTGCAAATTACCATCTAAACCAAATATTGTATTCGATATTGGCTCATTACCTAATTGGACTCTGTCATTTATAGCAGCTATATTATAGTGCATAAATGTGAACCCAAGAGTGGCAGTGGCTCGCCGTTTATCCATCAGTAGATAATCACCCCGCACACCTGCTAAAGTTTTTGTTGCTATTTGTAATAAATCCTGCTGTTCATACTCAACTTTCAAATTTGCACCTGGTGCTGTAGCTGAGGCATTTCTCAAAGTCAATGTACCTGAGAAATAATCAACTACATAGTCTTGGAACTCACGTAGCTGTCTACCATCTAAAAATACCCTAACACTACCTGGTGACAGGTTGAATGCACCTAGTGAAATTTTTCCATTCGAGCTACCTGTTATCTCACCACCGATAATGAATCTGTTTCTAGCAGTATTTCTCTCTGCAACCACCCTAACTGTATCATATATATCCGGGAATATATACTGGTCTGCCAAAGCTGGTGTACCTTGTGCAGCAAAGTAATCTATTAGTCCTTCCCTGAATGGTTCGATAGATGGGAATATAATCTCACCAGTTTGTTGGTTAAAGAATGGAGACCCAGCTGTTTTATCAAATTCACCATCTGACTGGGCAGCGCCTGAAGTATTTGTTCTATCGACTCCAAATATCGTTACTAGCTTATCAGGTGAGTTAGGAAGTACATCAACTGAGTCATTGTCTTGATTCAGATACCAAATACTTATAGTTGTTTCATCCAAATTGAGATTTGACCTACCGAGAGAATATATATTCTTCATCTGTCTTGACCAAAGAGTATCAAACCCGGGCTGAAGATTAGGAACAGATACCAATTTCAAAATCAAAGTATCTTTTACATCAACAGAATTACTGAATGTACCGTGGTACAAATCATCTTCTGCTGCAGGTGTTGGTCCTTCTGTAATATAAGACACTGCATATTTTCTATCTTGTCTCAGATTTCTAATAGTCAGTGTACCTAAGTTTCTGTCCACAATATACTGGTTAGTATCAAGCTTTTGGAATCTACCCCTTTCCACACTCCCTGCCTGTATAGCCACGTTAGGATTGCTAAGTGCAGCATTATTTACAAAATCAAGTGGATCATCTTCAGGAGGTAAAGTAGCATAAGCAATTACTTCAGATACCTGTGGACTAGTAACAGTATTAGTCGACTCCCAAACCTCAATGTCTTTCACTCTTGTAAAGTTAGCTGACTGAGGAATTACTGGCTTAGGTGACTTCCAATAATCTTTGTAAACTGCCTTATAATCATTGTCTAGGAAGAAGTGATTTTGTGCAAAGTCCGGTGGCCTTATTTGGAATGGCTCTTTGTTGTTACCACCTCTTACATCAACAAAGTTTCGTTCCCCTCTTCTTTGAGCAAAGATAGTTTTCAAATACAAAGGCCCGAACTGGTAATCAGAACGCACACCAAACAGCGTCTGTCCACCTGTTATTAGCTGCGAATTGAGTGGCAATGAAACGTTACCAAATTCTACTAATTTTATTATATCATCTTCATAACCCTCATACCCAACTTTGAACTGGTTGTCATTACCAAATGTTCTGTTAGTATTCCAGTCAGTGCTTAATTTTAACTTATCACCTATACCACCACTAACATTCACTCTGATATCTTGCGAGAAAATCGGTGTAGATTGAGTTTGACCAAATGCCGAAACAGTACCTAAGTTTTGCGAATCCCATCGCCAACCTAATCTCAGGTTTACTTCACCATTCACATTGATATTGATTTGTGGTTTACCGAATATACCCATCAGTGGGTTTGGAGGAATAGGAATAGATATCCCAGTTGCGTCGGCCATTAGTCTAGCCAGATCACGACTCGAGAGTGCTTTCTTAATATCATAGTCAGTAAGTAACGAGTCCCAGATTTGATACGAAATCATATTTTTTCTGAAATTCAGATACTCATCTAAGGTCATATCGATGCCTGAGCTCAGCTCAAAATCATCAACCCTTTCTGTCGCTAATACTCTTTCACCAGTGGAATCAATTTCACTCTCGTAGCTATATCCATCTAAAGTGTCGGCATCACCAAACACATCTTGCCCATACTTCTGACGATAGTACCCTTGGTAATCGAAGAAGGGGCTTGAGTAATCTTCAGTTGAGTCTTTTTCGAAAATGCTTTCGTTTATTTCCAAACTCTCATAGTCCTGCGACTTCGAAGTTGAAAAACTCAACCCAAATGCAATGATTACTAAGATATATATACGAACTCTATTGGACATTCTGCCACTATTTATGAGGTATTCTAATTATATACAAAATGCGTACCATACTGATATAATCAATAAAAAATGGTCAATTGTAACTAAGTAGCAGTTTTCTATAGGCATATGTAAATTTGATGTTGAAAAAAATATTTTAATTGTACGATTTCAAAACTTTCAAGTTACTTATAAACATTGAATAGATAAAATAATCACATAAAGATGAAAAAAATAATCTACTTACCTAATCGTTTGTAATAGTAACAAGACGGTATTTTTAATAATTAAACAGATAAAAAAAGTAATGAAAAATTCAATAGGATTAGATTCAGAAAAAATAAAAGAATTAACAGAAAAATTAAATGACTTATTAGCTAACTATCAACTATACTATCAAAACTTAAGAGGGTTTCACTGGAACCTAAAGGGAAATGATTTTTTCACTCTTCACGTAAAGTTTGAAGAACTTTATAATGCTGCTCAAGAATCAATAGACGAAATTGCTGAGCGAATTGTTACATTGGAATCTGTACCATTGCATACATATAGCGATTATGTTGCAAAATCAGACATCAAAGAGCACAAAAATGTAACTACATCAGCTGACTCAGTGAATAAAGTAGTTGAGAATTTATCCATACTGATTAATAAAGAGAGAGAAGCTTTGGAAGTAGCTGATAGCGCTGGAGACGAAAGTACAGTAGATATGATGACAGAGCTAATAAGATTCCAAGAAAAGACAATGTGGATGCTAAATTCATTCAATCATAAGTAGCGATTCACAACCTTTATATTTTTAATTCACTTTATAAGTGTTTTATTTGTAAAAAGTTATTCCAACTATGCGGTTCTTATATTTGTATTAGTTTTTAACTATGTTTTAAAGATTAGAACAAAATTGCAAGTAATTTTGTTAGTAAAAATCAATAAACATAGGAGCGTTTGATATGCCGAAAATATCAGTAAGGTTTTATTTATCGCAGAAATATAAACCTAGTACAAATATAATGACAACCGTAAATTATAACAAGACCAGAGTTATAGTATCTACAGGATTAACAATAGAAACTAAATATTGGAATCCTAAAACCCAAAGAATTAAAAGCAGTTCCCCCCTTGCAATCCATCAAAATAAGCTACTTGAAAATTTCGCAAACAATGTAATTAATTCAGTATATGAAAAAATAGCTTCTGATGGTGATGTTACCAAATATGATTTGAAGCAAATAACAGCAATACATTCCAAATCTGATAATAATAGAGTTAATAGAAATGGATTGACCTTAATCAATGCTATAAATGAATGTATAAAGCATAAACGAAAAGATGGAATAAGAGAATCCACTCTTAAAAACTACAGGACATTAAGAGAAGCAATCCATGATTACGAACTAGCACGTAAAACAACCCTGCTAGTAAAAAATATCAGTTATGGAATGGTAAATGATATTATAAAAAACTTCCTTATTAATGAAAGAGGTTTAAGTGATAATGCTGCTTATAGCTATTTCACACAACTAAAAGCCGTTTTCAATTTCCTTAGAATCCATAAAGAAATACAAATAACTGAAGGAATCAAAAAGTTAAAAATCAAAACTCATAAATCGAAAGAGTTTACTATTAATGAAAATGAATTTTCAATGTTAATGGATTATGTTCCTGCAGATGAAGATATTTTCAATTATAAGTTCAAACTACTAGTAAGAGATAGATTTTTAATTAGTGTTCTAACAGGATTAAGGTTTTCAGATTTGAATCAAATAAACGGCTCTAATCAAATTGAAGTTGATTCAGATGGTAACAAGTGGATTAATTTCTACGATACTAAAACTGGTGCTGAAAATAGCATATTGCTAGATGAAACTATAGATTCTATATTGGAACGCAATAATTACAACCTATTTGAAGAAAAAAGAAAAGTCGCTTACCAACATAACAAGGCAATTAAACAAGTTTTTGAAGAAGCAGGTATTAACAGACCATTCAAACGTACAAAGAAAATTAATGGTGTTAAAACCGAAATAACAGAACCAGCTTATATTTTTGCTTCTACTCATGCAGGTAGAAGAAGTACTGTTACTTTTTTACGTGATTGGGATGTTTCTGATTCAAAAATCATGCTAATAACGAACCATCAAAAACATAAAAGTATAGTTGGTAGATACGACAACAACGACCAGAAAAAAGCACGGTTGGAAATATCAGAATTATTTGCAGAAAAGTTAGGATTGCGAAAGAAACAAGCTTCATAATTCAATTCTAAGGGGGTTTTATTAGCCCCCTTATATATTACTAGTCTTCTATTTTGAAATCAATCAATTGTTCAACTATTCTTAACTCATCATCAGCAAAGTATTTTTTTTCTATAAGTTTAGCAATTGGCAATGTACAATTTTCTATTAGTAACTTTGTAAACTTACCAAATTCTTGCACCTCTTTTTCACCTGCTTTTTCTTTATGGATGTTTATTTGGCAAGCTTTATGTTTGAACCTATAAAGTGAGCTTAATTTTAAAAAATGTATGTAACTTTCAAATCTTTTTCTAGGTATTCCAATAGTTACAGTTAATAACTCATCAATATTTGCATTTCTTTTTTCTTTAATATTACAAGCAACATTTCCGATATACTCAGTAAAGTAACGAAATTGTGATACCTTTTGAAATGGAATATCTCCACTATTAAATATTAATGACAAGCTCCAAAATTCGAAAAATTCAAAAAGAGGCATATTATTGAGCAGAAATATTGAATTTACTTTCAATTGATAACTAGAAGATTTAACCTCATCTTTAAGTTGTTCAAAATTTAAATCCGTTGGCAGGCTTATTGAATCTAGAGTTACTTCAAACTCTTTACCTTCAAATACATATTTATTTGAATGTTTGTATAGAGGATTCTCATCTTTTCCTTCAAACCAGAATTTATTAAAACCTACATCTATTAATTTACTAATAAACTTAGAACTCAAATTCTCACGTTGCCCAAAAACATTAGACAAATAAGCTCTTGAATAACCAAGTTCTTTTGACGCCTTGGTAATAGTGCCATACTTCTGCTTAAGTATTTTTTTAATAGTATTTAGTTTTTGTTGTTCAGTCATGCCTTAAAATTAAGAAATATATCCCAAATCATAGGTTTTTAAATTACAAGATAAAACATAAAATTAAAATGTTAACAACCTAACAATCAAGAATGCCTTCTATTTTGCTGGCATATAGCTATTTAGAGCAATAAGCAGGTTAAACAGTTTAAATATATTTGTTAGCAAGTCTGTTTGCATATCAAAATATAATTTATTATGTTAGGTTTATATCAAAAACAAAACAAAAAAAGTTATGTTTTTTATTGTGATTATTGTTACATTATTATGGAGGTTTAGAGATGGAAAGACAAATCCACTATTCCAGAAAAGAGGCAGCAGAATATTTAAGGGTAAGTTATGCCCAAATCAACAACTTGATTGATGAATACGGTTTGAGGTATTACTTAGTAGGCAAAAAGAAGATTTTCGACAAACAAGTGCTAGATACTTTTTTAAAACGAAATGAAATCAATTCAAATAAAGAGGCAATAACATGAACAACACTATAACAATTAACCTTAGTAATGAAGACAAGGATTCTATAATTGAAGGCGTATTCAATAGAGTATCTGAATTATTGAAGAAACAAAACCCAGCACCACCAACCGATTTAGATGGAGAGGAACTTAAAACAAGGGAGGAAGTAATGAAATTTCTAAATATTTCAAGTTCTACTTTGTGGCACTTAGTTAAGGATGGAAAGCTTAACCAAATCAAATATGGTGGGCGTGTAGCATTTAGAAAAAAAGAGCTTCAAAGATTTATAGAAGCTAGTACTGTAAATAACGTGCAATAAGCACAAATTTTAATAAACAATTATAGAGGTAAATACAATGGAACAAGCATTAATCATAGAGCAACAACAAGGTGAGTTTGATGGATTCCCAAAAAATAAACCCCTTGTTGAATCAATATCAAAAGAAAGAAATATAGATGAAGCTTACATTGGTGAGTTCATCTATAGAGGTGAGGATTTTCCAGAGCGTGGAATATTTCAGAATGATACCTTGTACTTAGATATGAGTGCAGGAGAAGTTAAAGACGATTCTATTTACATAAAGGCAGACAATGTTATTTTAGGTAAGGCAATTTACCTGCAAAGGACATTTGAATATGAATATGTAGATGGAATAGCAGATGAAGGTTAAGGAAATAAAAAATCCCATTGTTTAAGGGGCAATGGGATTAAATTTTTCAAGGTTGTAACAAGCAATATTAACAGTTCCTTGAGGTGATTCCAACTAAAAGGACATTTTATTAA
This sequence comes from Chlorobiota bacterium, assembly GCA_046290495.1. GTDB lineage: Bacteria > Bacteroidota > Ignavibacteria > Kapaibacteriales > UBA2268 > PGYR01. The sequence continues at coordinate 112,048 of JBKAGT010000001.1, forward strand.
ACAGCCTTTTAAGTTAATGTAAACTACAAAATTTTATAATAAAATGCAAATAAACATAGAATAATCTAAAATAGTACAAAATACTAAAAAATTTTGCATAATTATAGAACGGTTTACTTGCTTAGAAGGTTCATTTAAGAGGAAGAAAAAAATGAATCTATATAAAAAATATATTAAGTATGATAATAATTACTCACTAGAAAATGTAAAGACTCTAGCAGAAGTAGTTAAAGGAATGCCAGAGCTTTCCAAATTTTTAGAACAAGATGATGAGCAGAAGAAAATAAAAGCACAATTGGAATTATTCAAATCGGAAGGGGTGGCGTAATGAATTACCCTTACTACATTGGTACAAATTTCAAGCCCATTGTTGAAATGGATCTAGTGGGGAAAGTTGGAACTGATGAAGTTATTATTTTTGAGTTTATGAAGTTATTCGCTCGAAATGGTAACTGTGACAAAATAGAAGAAAATGGAGAGCTGTATTATAAATTTACACACAATTTTATATCAAAGCAGTTACCTATCTTAAATATAAAATCTACAAAAGGTATTAAGAAAAAAATAGACAAACTTACTAAAGCAGGATTAATAGAACCTAACAAAAATAACCAGCAAAAAAGGGCATCATATTATAAATTTGGTTCAAGATATAATGAATATAAGAGCTACTGCAAAAACAATAAAATGACAACTGAACTCGGAACAAAAGTTCCGACTAACTCGGAACAAAAGTTACCACTAACTAGGAACAAAAGTTCCGACAATAATAATAATAAGAATAAGATTAATAATAATAATGACCACTTCGTTAAATTTTGGGATAAGTACCCAAAAAAGGTAGCTAAGAAAACAGCAAAATCAATTTTCAATAAGCTAAAAGAAAGTGAGCAACTAGAAGCTATTAAAGGGATATATAAGGTCAAGCAAAAAGACAAGAAATATATTCCGCACCCCACTACATATTTAAACCAGGCAAGGTGGGAAGATGAGACAGAAATAGAAGAAAATGAAATTAAAGATTATTATAAAGGAGTGAATATAACATGGTAGATGTAGGGAAAAAATCGCCACCGTTTTCTTATGAAGCAGAAATAGGAGTTTTGGGTGCTATGCTATTAACTGCAAAGGCAAGAGATATAGCAATTGATGAGTTACAAGATACTGATTTTTATGAGCAGAAACACTTACAACTATTCCAATTACTAGAAGAGAAACATAATAACGATGAACCGATAGACTTACTTACAATAAGTGAAACTGCAAAAAAAAGGTCTTTGCAATTATCAAGAGTTGATATTGCGAAAATCAGTCGAAATGTTGCGACTTCCTCCAATATTTTAGAGTATTGTTTATTGGTAAAACAGTTTTCAATATCAAGACAAATTCTTAATGGTGCGGGTGAAGTAATTAATCAGATATATAATGGCAAGGGAGAATTTATAAAAGCTTTTGAATTATTGAAAGATACTTACGAAACAATCGAAAGCAAATTAGAAAAAAACGAAGTTGAAACCGAACAAACATTAGTAAATAGAACAGTTAAAGGCATAGAAGATATTTACAATGGAGTTACACCAAAGTTAGATTTTCCAATAGATTCATTAAATAAAGTTCTATCATTTTACCAAAAAGAGTATATGGTAATAGGTGCAAGGTCAAGCGTTGGTAAAACCGCAATGGCACTAACTTTAGCAGAATACTGGGCATCATTAGGATTTAAAGTTTTATTCCTATCAGCAGAAATGGGAAGCGAGGCAATGACAAAAAGACGTTTAAGTTTTCATTCAGGATTTACATTTAAAGAATTAGAAAATGATATGTATAAACTTAAACAAGCAAAAGAGATACTGGAACGAAAACTCAAAGGTAATTTATTCATAGATGATAGAAGTGATTTATCAGCAAGAAATTTGAAAGCACGGGTAAAACAAGCAATCAGAAAAGATGGAATCCAAATATTTATTGGAGACCATGCCCAACTAATTATAGGACATGGTAAGGAAAGAAGAAATGAAGTTGATAGTATCTCAAAAGCATTCAAAACAACAGCCAAAGAAACAAACACGTGGGGGGTCCTACTTAGTCAAGTTGGAAGGGAAAGTGTAAAAGCAAAGAGAAGACCAATTAAAGAAGATTTGAAAGAGTCAGGTTCGTTGGAAGAAGATGCAGACGTAGTATTGTTATTAGATAGACCTGTAACATGGAGCTATGAAAAGGATTGGGATGTAGACGGTGAGAAAGTGCCAATAAACACAGTAGGCACAATAGAAATAGGCAAGCAAAGGAATGGAGCACTTACACTTGTTTATAGTTGCTATAGAGGAAATAGAATGAAGTGGGATAATTGGAAAGGTAATAGTTTTTAAAAGAATAATGAATAAAAATTAATAGTAAAATGAATAAAAATTCATAATTCAGAATTTGGGGTTTTGAGGTTAGGTTCGTTTACTATAAAGTAACACGACATAATGTCATGAGTGTACAAAGCTAACACGCTAAAAAGTTAAGTGTAATAAATACAATAAGTTAAATAATGGGGTTCGGGAGTATATACGACCACGTCAAAATGATTACTAACAGATTTACTTGCAAATAGATTGCAATTAACCATATAATAAGATAATTCAATAACTAATAATGGAGTATAAAATGATGAGTAAAGATGTAAGAAACGATGAAATCTACACTAAATACGATGCCGTAAGTAGTGGATATAAAAGAAACATCAGAGTTAAAGATGTAGCGAGTGCAAAGAAATTAATGCAAAGAGTGTTCATGCAGTTACAAGATGGAAAAATAAAACCTTCTACAGCAAAAGTTACCATCAGTAGCTTAAGGGATTTTATTGGAGCTGTTAAGGATACTAAACTTGAAAATGAAATTAAGGAATTAAAAGAAATGATTGCTAAAATCAAAGGCAAGTAATGAAATACGAACTTGCCCAAACGAAAAAGAAACTGCTGGAAAAGAAGGGAAGGGAAAAGCAAAAGCAAACATTAAAACAATATGATACCGTTTTGTCAAAAGTTGACAAAACGGATAACAACCAACCAACCGCCTTTGCTACAAAACCCAAACCAAAAACACCAGCAAAGCCACACAATACAAGGGAAGAAATTGCTAAGGAATATTTATTAACTAATAATGGAGAATAACCAAATGAATTTTGAAAATGAATTAAACAAGATTAAGCAAAGTATAGCAGGTACAAAGTTAAATGAGAATCCTGTTAAATTTAGTGAGCTAACAATTAACCATCTATACTTTATTGATGAAGATACAACTGAAGTGAACAGCAACGGCACTCTATCAAAGAAATATAGTATTTCGCATAGAATAGCACTTGAGAGCCGTTCAGATGGTAAATGTTATATAAACCCCTCTGATATGGTTAAAGTGCTTTCTGAAGCTCTAAAACAAGCCAAAGGTAAGCACCATATAATATTTTCAACAAGGGTGCTATATGATTCAGATAATAATCAAAGAAACCAACAAGAATTAACTGAAGTTATGAACTCTGAAAACCTGACTATTAACCAACCGAAAGAGTATAAAAAAATATTTGAACTAATTAAGAAACTACGAAATGAATAAGACCATGATTAACAATAGAAGTATCCATCAGATGTTAGACACTATAAGCCACCTATCAAATGTAATAAATGATTACAGATACTATATTGAAGTATTGCAACAACAACTAAGTAACACACCAACCCCACTTATATGGAATGGTACTCTTAATGATTTAACGGCTCTAATAGATAGTTTAACAGCTAATGGATATATAAACACTAATGATTCTGAAGTATCAAAGTTATTCCTATTCAATAACAGAACTATAACAGCAAGACAATTGCAACGAACACGAAATCGTTTGAATGATTACAAAGACCCTGACTACAAACCCAGCCAACAAATGCAGGTGATAATAGAAGATATTGAATAAATCCCTAAATTGTCCCCAACTATATATAATGCAATTAGTTATATTGTTTATATGATAATTCACAAACAAAATAATTTATTAAATGAATATGTTAAAGCGTTTTAATACAAGGTATTACAAGTCTAATGAGAGAAACTCTGAAAATTGGTTTACACCGAAAGTAAAAGATTTTAATCCGAGTAATAAGGATGTAAAGAGAATCAACAAAGAGTTAGAAGAAATTAGAACAAGTATTAATAATCATAAGCAATCTATTGAGAATCAAAACAATCAATTAGTTGAAATAGATTCTACTATTAAAGATGCAATCAGTAAGCACACCAACGGCACTTTGAATAACAAAGAGTTTGAAGAAACAATCAAACAATGTAAGAGCAATAAGAGTAAAATTCTAAATAGCGTTGATGTTCATATAACTGAAGAAATAATTGAATCATTAAAAGCAAAGGAATCTGAATTAACAGAGCAACTTAATAAGTACAAAGAGAATGCAAAAAGTGAACTGATAGATAAAAAAGTGAAAGAGTTAGAGAAGCAATATTCAAAGCTTCAGGAAGTAGCATTAAACTTTGAATCTGAATTACAGAGCGTTTCACAAATAGCAACCGATATTAAAAGAATAGATGAAAACTTCAATAAGAATGGTTTGCACTACAGCAGAATATACAATGGAATAGATGAAATTGCTGTTAATACAAATGAGGTACTTTCTTCAGTTGATAATTTAATTGGATTAGGAAAATGAACTATTTAAGACCTATTGATAATCCAAATAGATTAACTATTGATGAACTTGAAAGCTATGTTAATTTGATGTATCAGTATGATATTAATAAACCATTATTTCAAGATTTAATCAGTTTAAAAGATGGGTTGGGATTAGAAGAGTATCAGCAAAATCTTGTAATGTTATACGAACTAAAACGGCAAGACGACCGAATCAAAGCGAACGAATATAAGTTAAAATCAAAAGAGTTAGAATTTAAAAAACAAGTGGAAAATAGTACAATGTTAGATAAACAAAATTATAATAATGCTGTTATGAGTTATAACAGTTTTGAGCCAGAGCAAATATTAAATGGTGGCGAAGGTTTAATATTTACATCTTTACAAATTGCTCTAAAATTAGAAGATGAAGATTTTGATAGAGTAATTAGAACCGTAAGCATGAACAAGGATTTTAACCTTGCAAGTATCATGTATAACTATAATCATGAAGCTACAAAGTTAGCAGTAGAAACAAGCTATATTAAAGATAATAAGCTATATCCTGAAGGAACTGAAATGCTTATTGATAAATATGTTATGTATGAATCAATAAAGAATGGTAAGGATATAAATGAGCTTAGAAGAAATATTGATAATAGAATATTGGATAATTCCACAGGTTTATAAGTGGCTACATATAGACAAACAATGACAAGATATGAAGATGGTTACGGAGATGTTACCATAGACATTATACTTGCTAACACTTACGATAATATCTTTACTGATGAATATTATTCTATTAACATTATTGATTTTAAAGATATTGACAAGCAGAATGAGAATGCAATCGGACAACTATCTACAGATGAAGCTTCGTTTGAAATAAATGAAGCGACTTTTAAAATGAACGATAATAGTACAATAGTTGCAGATGGAAAAACTCAACTTGAAATAGATAATGAAGCACTCGATTATTGTTTAAATTCAATAAAACCGAATTACAAATATATTGGTGTTTTTGTAAATACTTCAGACTTGCCAGACTTTGAGGATGCAATATTTATTGGTGGTGTTGAATTCAATTTTGAGGAAGAACATTTACTTTGGAGTGGTGACGATTACGACGATGTAAGAAACCCACTTAAAAGCTATAAATTTAAAGCAACCCCGATACAAGAAGCTCTTTTTGATGCAGTTAGCTTACAAAGTGCAATAGATTTAAAGGCCGTAGAATTAAAAGCAGTTACTACTTCATTTCCAGCAGGTTATGAAGATGGAGATTTTTCAACTAAAATACCATTTTTAATAAAATTCGACACACTATTAAAAACTATTACAGATGGGTATGAACAAGCTCTTTCAAATAATGGGTTTGGTAACTTCAATATTACTTATTCAGATTGTACTTTAGATGGTAAATTCCATCCAACAAGGTTTAACAAGCCGTTAAAAGATAGTGTAATTGGATTTGTTGTATCATATTCAGGTTATGATGGTTTGTTTGATGCTGATGGAGATGGTTATGAAGATTACATGACTGTATATGGAGACGATGGGCGTACAATTAAACTAATAGGCGGATCAGATGTACCAGCATTGGAAGCTTTTTATGTATCATTAACAAATATATTTCCTGTATCTGAATTAGATGACAAAGATTATAGAGAGGAAGTTCTAAGGGAAACGGCTGCAGGGTATTTGTGGCAAGATAACAGCAGAGTAGAAGATAGTTTCACCAATCTGTTATACTCATTAGCTACTGATTTTGGTTTAGCATTGGAATTTGATTTTATAACACAATCGGATATTGTAGTAAAGTTTATTCCTAAATCTGAAGTGGAATCAACTCAACTTTATATTAAAAATGCAGAAAAAGCAACTAGCAAAAGATTTGCAATTGAAAAAAGAGAAGAGGAAAGACTACCAAAGGGTATAACTTCGCATTTATCATTAGAAGGTGAAAATGAAATTATAGATAATGAAGCGAAACCAACCCACACCACCACACCAAGTAAAAGATTTGGTGAAGAGCAATTCAATCTAAAATCACTAGTTGGAATTACAGCTCCATTGTGGCGTACAACTTCAAAAGTTTATAATAGTGTAAATGAACAAAATCAATATCCACTAAATAGTAATAGGTTTGTTCAACAAACAGACCCCGATGTTAGTATTGATGCTATAAATGGGCTTTGTATCCCTTATAATATAGTTCATTATGATAGTTCTAATACATACTATTCAAATGCCGTGCCGTGGAACTCTGTTAGTTTTAGTTCTAGTGTTTATATGTACGTTCCTAAAAGAGTTGGTGAGGAAAAAGCACCAACAAATTATGTAACACCTGCAGGGATGTATAAGATTAAAAAGAATGGAACTGATTTTGATTTCACTTCATTAGAGAGTTACAGGAAAACAGTTAATGCCTTAGATGTTGCTGATTATGGACGTGAACTAAGTTTAACAGTTCCTTATTTAATGGCTTTTTCGGATTCATCAAATGGTGCTGGTGCTGACATTAAAAACCTAACGATTGGTAGGAAGGTTATTTTAGATTCAGTAGAATTTTTAGTTACAGGATTTAAAATTGATTTCGATAAATGGAAAGTTGACATTAAACTTGAAAGAGCAGGGCGTTTTGATTATGAGAATAGTTCCGATACTTCAGATTATTCAGGGAAGTTGAGCAATATTCAATCCACTGAAAGTACAAGTGAGGGCGGAGGTGCTTTTAAATATACAGCTTCAGGAACTATAAAAGCAGGGCAATTAGTAAGCTTAGTTACTGATTCTACAGTAGAGGCAAGCGTTTGTTCAAATACTCATTATGATAGAATAATTGGTATAGCTCTAAATGATGCTTTAAATACTGAAGGCGTTAGTGTTCAAACAAGTGGAAATGTAGAAATTTCATCTCTAGGAGGCTCTGTAAATGATGCAGTTTTTTTAAGAGATGTATCTTCTACAGTTAATGTTTCACGTACTCAATTAACAGCTAAAACAGGCTCTGAAGATTATTATATTCAGGTTGGTAAAGTTGTTGGAACTGATGTAATGAAAATTGAAATTAAAGAGGGTTTTGTATTACCTTAATTTTGTTTATATCTTGAATTCCATATATGAACACCTCGAGACCTCTGTTATTAATTTAACAGGGGTTTTTTATTGCAGGAAATTAAAACATTCACTTGCTATAAACGTATATATTTATTATATTTACGTGATATTTCAATAACAAATTATAGCAGTAAATGACCCACCTAGATAGATTTATTGATTCCTTAACTGAAGAAGATTTTATTAACGCTTATCCTGGTAGTTTAGAGCTACTTTTAGATGAATCAGGCAAAGGATTAGAAGTATGTAAGTACATTCAGAAAAACGTGCCTTCTATTTCGCTTTATATTGGTAACGTATCCAAATTTCATGACAAGCTTCAGGAATATATGAAAGGGAAAGAGCATGAAATGAAAAAAGTAGCATTAGATATGCGAATAAGTGAACAATCATTATTAAGAGCTATCAAAAAGAATAGAGAATGATAATTCTAATATTTGCTTATTAATTAGATTTTGTTAGATTGGATTAGTTCTAATCAGCAATAAGTTAAAAAGTTTGCAAGTATAAATGCAAAATCGTTTTTAAAGGAACCACTATAAACAACTGAAATATAAGGGTTTACAAGAGATTTGATGTTTTTAAAATTCATTCAATCATAAGTAAAACCCCAACTATTTATTTATGAGAACAACCTACTTCGGAGTAATCTGAGGTAGGTTTTTTTTATGTTATCTCATAAGATTATAGAGCTATTTACGTATTTTATAAATTAAATAATATGAAAGAATCAGAAACAATGACAACACAATCACTCAATGGTAAAAACATACTAATAACCGGCTCGACTAAAGGAATCGGATTGTCCATTGCAAACAAAGTGGCAGAGATGGGAGCTACTCCTATCATCACAGGTAGAGATACTAGCAATAATAATCAATACCCAAAAAATGCTAAAGTGTATTCAGTTGATTTGTCCGAAGAGGGCGAGGTAGAAAAGCTAGCAAATGAGTTGAACAATGATGGAATACAAATTGATGTTCTCATCAACAATGCCGGCACAACTATAGTAAAAAACTTTGCAGATATGAGTTTACAAGACTTTGATAGGGTTAACAATCTCAACTATCGCTCGGTCTTCACTATTACGAATAAGTTTTTACCAGATATAATCAAATCAAATGGTGGCATAGTGAATATTCTATCAGTTGCAGCTCGCGATATATTCACTGGCAATTCGCTCTATTCGTCGAGCAAAGCGGCAGTCACAACTATGATGAATGTTCTCCGAGAAGAAATGCGTGACAGCAAAGTTGATGTTGTCAATGTATTTCCCGGAGCTACAAGTACTGATTTGTGGCCCGATGATCTGCGAAGTGAACATGAACATAAAATGATGTCAGCTGACGAAGTAGCCGATGCGGTAGGAGACCTCATCCCATCAATTGTCAGAGGGAATTTGACAGTAGAAGAATTAGTAATAAGACCAAAATCTGGTAATATATAGTCAATGGATTTGAGCTCAAAAATAGCAAATCTTCCCCAAAAGCCCGGAATCTATCAATACAAGAATAAGAACGGGAATATTATATATGTTGGCAAGGCCATAAAGCTTCGTAACAGGGTTCGCTCCTATTTCAATAAGCAAAAGCAACATGATGCAAAGACAAAGGCATTAGTCAAAAAAATAGCCGATGTAGAGATAATCGTAACCGACTCAGAAGCAGAAGCGCTAATTCTGGAAGACACGCTCATTAAAAAGCACAAACCTCGCTACAATGTGAATCTGAAAGATGATAAGTCTTACCCGTTCATAAAAGTTACAAACGAGCCGTACCCTCGCATCTACCAGACTCGTAATGTAGTCAAAGATGGTTCGAAATACTACGGGCCATTTACCAAAGTTGGCGATATGCGTCGCGTATTGGAACTACTTCACAAAATATTCAAATTCAGAACTTGTAAGCTAGTTATCAATGAAGAAACTATAAGAGAAAAGAAACACAAAGTCTGCTTAGAATATCACATCAAAAAATGCGATGGCCCTTGCGAAGGACTCATTGACAAGGAAGAATACAACCAAAATGTTGCATTTGCCAAAAGCATACTCAACGGTAAAACTCGCGATTTGGAACGATTCCTTCAGCAAAGAATGGAGGAGCTATCTGAAGAGATGAATTTTGAAGAAGCTGCAAATGTAAGAGATCAGTTAGGTGCTATTAGGCAATTCGTTTCTCGCCAGAAAGTAGTTACCGCTGATGCCATAGACCGCGATGTATTTGGTATTTACAGAGAGGAAAACACGGCTTGCTCTATCGTATTCACTGTCCGAGAAGGCAAGTTAATTGGTAGAAAGCACTTCATCATCAAGAAAGCAGATGAGCTAACAGATGAAGAAATAGTACAAAGAACTATTGACAGTTGGTACTCACAGCAAGAGTTTGTACCAAAAGAAATATTCCTGCCAGTCGAGATAGAAGAACTGGAAACGCTGACGACTATACTTTCTGAAAAGAGAAATGCAACAGTACATATTAAAATTCCGAAAATAGGTGAAAAGCGCCATCTTATAGACTTAGCAGAAAATAATGCTCAGTATATTTTGAAGGAATATCTACTAGCAATAAGCAAACGAGAGCAATCAATTCCTCACTCTGTGCAGGCACTTCAGCGTGATTTGAGACTTAAAAAACCACCTAGGATAATAGAGTGTTTCGACAACTCGCACCTTCAAGGAACTGAGCTTGTTAGCTCGATGGTGTGCTTCGTAGATGGCAAACCCAAAAAATCAGAATACCGAAAATACAAGAATAAAACGGTTAATAAGAACGATGACTTTGCGGCTATGCGCGAAGTAGTAGAAAGACGTTACCGCGGGTTAGTAGAGCGAAACGAACGGCTTCCCGACCTGATAATTATAGATGGTGGCAAAGGGCAGCTCTCCTCAGCAGAGCAAATACTCAGAGATTTAGGCATATTCGATAAGGTGACAGTAGTCGGCTTAGCAAAACGATTAGAAGAAGTCTTCTTCCCTGGGCAGAAGGAAGCAATCTTACTACCACGCACATCTAGTTCACTCCGATTAATACAGCAATTACGGGATGAAGCACACCGCTTTGCAATTACTTTTCATAGGAGTCTACGCTCCAAACGTACATTTAAAACAGAGCTTACCGACATACCAGGCATTGGCAAGAAGACCGCTAAGAAACTGCTGAAAGAGCTGGGGTCAGTAGATGGTGTAAAAAATTCTACTATAGCACAGCTAAAAGTACACTTAGGTGAGAAACAAGCAAAGATAGTTCATAATTATTTCCTTAGCTCAAAGGATGAGGAATCATAATAATAAAATAGTATCAACCCTACTGCAAACACTTGGTTTTTCTGATATATATCAAACCACAAATAAGTGCAATATTTTAATATATTTGTCGTATATTAAGCAATGATTTTTAACAAAAACAGGGAATAAACCTTATGAAAAATTTATTCAAAATTTTGGCTGTACTTTCAGCTATGACTTTATTCGTAGCATGTAGCGATGATGATGATCCAACTGACCCAACACCAACTGCTGCAGGTGAATTGACTGTGAAAAGTCAGTTTCTTTCTCAAAATAGAATTATAGTAGAAAATGTAACATTCAAAGAAGATGGATGGATAGTTGTTCACGCAGACAACAACAATCAACCACTTACTCCAGACATTATATCAGTAGCTGTACCAGTAGAAGCAGGTACACATGAAGATGTTGTTATTCCACTTTCTGAAGATGCAAATATGCTAAGTGGAAACACAAAAGTTTGGGTTATGCTTCACACAGATGATGGGGTAAAAGGGCAGTACGAATTTGACGGAGTTTCTGGGACAGACGGTCCTTTAAAAGATTTAGATAGTAATGTAATTATGTCTGCTATCACTTTACAACCTGCAACTATCACTTCCGATGCTCAGTCAGTTACAAATAAAGTAAGTATAGTTTCAGTAACAGCTGCTGTTGATGGTTGGTTAGTTATACATAATGATGATGGCAATGGAAACATGGTCGTTCCAGGTATTATTGGTAGAACAAAAGTTTCAGCTGGATTGAACCAAAACGTAGAAGTTACTCTAAATCTAGGTGTAATTATCGAGCCAGGCCAAAAGCTATTCCCTATGTTGCACATAGACAATGGTGAGAAAGACAAATACGAATTCCCATCAGCTGATCCAGCAGAAGTCTTCGGATTTGATGAAGAAGGAAATCCTATTGTGATTTTTACGGAAATAGACGTATTATAAGTTTATTATCTTAATAGTATAATTTATTGATAAACACCTCATTTGCTAAGCAGATGGGGTGTTTTTTTATTTAATTTGCCTTCAAAAAATCTGATTTGGACTCCATACCGTAAATAGGGTAAATATTTTTTCAAACACAATGGAGTTATTACAATGAAGAATTTTTTAAGAATAATGATGATAATGGGCTTATTTGCTTTTATAACAGCTTGCGACGAAGAGGACAGCGACCCTAATCAACCAAGCGAGATGGAACCCGGTATGCTTATGGTAAGCGACCAAATGGTTTCGCAGAATATGGTAATGGTGGAAAGCGTAATGTTAGAAGAAGACGGCTGGATAGTCATACACGCAAACAAGGCAGATGACAGCGGCCCAGTAGTGCCAGATATTATATCTGAGCCAGTATTCGTAGAAGCTGGTACTAAGACAGATGTAATGGTACCTCTAACTTCCGATGCTATTATGGATATAGAAGACACAAAAGTATGGGTAATGCTGCACACTGACACTGGTGTAAGTATGGACTATGAGTTTGATAATGATCAATCTTTAGACCCACCATTGACAAACTTGGCTGGCGATGTAATAATCACACCAATTATGATTATGCCATCAATGATAATGGCAGACGACCAAGAAGTAACTAATTCAGTTACTTTGGATGTAAATGCTGCAGCAGATGGTTGGATAGTAATTCACAATATGAAAGATGATGGTATAGAACTGCCAGGAATCATCGGAAAAACTGCAATTAAGAAAGGTATGAACCAAAACGTAACAATTATGCTTGACGAAGGAGTTAACATAATGTCTGGTCAACAACTATTCCCAATGGTACACATAGACGAGTCACCAGTTGGCGAATACAATTTCCCCGGTGTTGACGGACCAGAAGTATTTGGTTTTAACGACAAAGGCGATGCTAACATAGTAGTAACTTCTATAAATGTTAAGTAAATGTAATATATGTTAGTTTGCCCTAATGAACCTCAGTCATTAACTTGGCTGGGGTTTTTTATTATGTTATTCCAAAAACTTTATCGTAAATAAAATTACTCTCTTCGATAAAGAGAAGTACGAGTGTATGTCATTCTGATGACGCTGAAAGCGGCAGAAGAATCCAGGCTCAATGACCACAACGGATGCTGAGCTTGTCGAAGCACCGTGTCCTTGGCAATGTCATCTGAAGCAGCCGCGTCCTTTCAGTCCTCGCTGTGACATTCTATTCTCATTAACCCCATAGGGGTTAAATTTCTGTACCTAATGATGAGGCCGTTCATACTGCTCCGTAGGAGTAGAACCAAATATTGTGAAACCGCTACGCGGCTATATGTTTATCATTGATGTATTATCTACAGATCTCTAGCCACTCTGTGGCTTTCAATGTTTACATAAACAAAGTTTTTGCGGACTCAAGTATTATTCAGTTTCAACAGTTCCGTCTATCCAGAGACAACTCTTTGTCCCCCAAATTAAAGTATCGAGGTGTGTCGAGTGTCCTCTCACTACCTGGACTCTTCGCTAAGCTCAGAGTGACGTTGTACTCCGCTTGCTGAGGAAGAATTCTATTGTCATTGCGAAGGAACGGAGTGACTGCGGCAATCTATGTTGAGACAGCCACGTCCTCCCCAGTCTGAATAAATTCAGACAGCCCCTCCAGAGGGGCACATTATTCCACATTCAAATAAAGTTCCCCCCACTCGGAGACGTTTTTGGTGTTCATGTGTCTATATATGTATATTGGTTTACGAATTTACCATATTCAACAGGAAACAATACCAAGCATGAAAGTACTACTCATACTAATCACACTAATCACCGCCACAATACACTGCTGGGCGGAAGAGAACCACGAAGTAATTTGGGAGACGGAGCAAATTGGTGGATTAAATGAAGTAGAGATTTCTCCACTTGGAGAAGTTTTTTACAACACTAAGGATTCTATAGTGCAAGTTAGGAGCGTAGAAACAGGCGAATTAATAGATGAGATACTTTTTCCAAATACGACTAGATTGGATGCAATCTCTATATCCGCTGACGGTAGGTATATGGCAGTAAGTGGCGAGCCAAAGTATATTATTATTTATGATTTAGTTCTAGAAAGAGAAGTTAAACGTCTAACGGCCATTGTGTGGGAGGAAGAAGAGTTTGGTGAAAATGTAAAATATGAAGCTGAAAAATGGGTATGTTCTTCAATTTCACCAGATGGAACTATAGTAACAGGAGTTGCAATAACCGATGCTGGAGTTAAGAAATCAAGTCTGATTGTAATAGATATTCAATCAGAACTAATACTCTATGAAAGTAGAAGAATATTGTATGATAGAAACATACAAAAGCCAGATAATTATGAGTGGATAAGCTCTGAATTTTCACCAGATGGAAAATATATTGTGTCTCAATTAGATTACGATTTTTATCATGGAGATGAGTCCGACTCAATCTACATTTACGATGCTAATACTCTTGAGGTTTATGATGTGGTGTTGAACAAGTATTGGGACAGTAGACAAGCAATCAATATAAATCCAAATTCTAAAAATTTTATTTATCATGGTAATAATAATGATAACTTATATGAGATTTATCAATTTAATGAAAGGAAGTCTCAGGAAGTGTTGAATCTATATTTATGGACGTTTACTTTTTTAAGAAATAGTGACCACATAATATATGGGCATGATAATGGGTTAAGTACATTTGATTTCAAAAATAAAATAAATATTTATGATTACAAGCTAGTTACAAATGTCTTTACAACATCTTTAGATGATTCAAAGCTCTTTGCAAATTATCACGGGCATATTTATTGCTTAAAAACATTTCTATACCAAACTAATATTGAAGATAATCAAAACATAGAAACAACCACCTCCCCCAATCCAACAAAAGGTGTGGTTCACTTCAGTTTAGATTGCACAGAGCCAGAGCTGGTATATAGTATCTACTCTTCAGTTGGGGCTCTATTAGCAAATGACATTAAGGTTAAGCAAGGTAGAGATGTGAGCATTGATTTTTCTACTTATCCCACAGGGGTGTATTTTGTGTCTTTCCTCTGCGATGGTGAGCTAAAAACATACAAAACCATAAAGGAGGGGTAGGGTGAATTCGATACAAGCTAAGATTATATATTATATCAACTTAAAAAAACTATATTCATTACTAAAAAATCTAGTTTGGCAAACTAAACGTACAATATATAAACAAAATAATCATCCATTAAGTAAACAATCCATTAATATGTGACAAAAGTCATATATAACTGTTAATAACTTAAATAGCTATGAGCAAAGATCTGATAAACATATCTGACGCAGAGCTTTACTATATGCTTTCTGGTTCCAAATCGGAATCAAAAACGGCATTTGAAGAGCTCTATAGGCGTTATTCACCCAATATCTACACCTATTGTAGAAAGGTATTGAATAATGACCCTATGGCTGAAGATGTTTTTCAAGAGACTTTTATGCGCTTCTACTCTAGTGCCAAAAAGAAAAAAGACAGGAAAATGACAAACGTCGCTGGTTATCTCATCAAGATAGCTAGGAATCTATGTCTGAACGAAAAGGCAAAAAAGTACAATGACAAGGTATCGTTAGAAGATTTGGAATTGCCCCACTATGACAAATCATACGGCAATAAGCAGCTGAACGAACTGCTCCAAACTGCACTCGATGCTCTTCCAAAAAAATACAGAGAAGTCATAGTATTACGTGAGTACATGGATATGTCTTACAAAGAAATAGCCGAAGCACTAGACACGACAATGCCCATAGTTAGAATAAGAATATACAGAGCTAAAGGCAAAATAAAAGAGCTTTTAGCACCTTACTTTGATGAAATAAAAGACTATAGTTAATGGAAATGAAAGATTATAATATGACAGATTCTGAAAAACTAGCAATGTTGCTAGACGGCGAAACCGAAGGGCTAGACACTACTGAAGTGCTTAGTGCTCTGGCAGATAGCCCCGAATTGCAACAAGAATTTCTGGACACTATGCGAATGAGACGC
This sequence comes from Chlorobiota bacterium, assembly GCA_046290495.1. Classification (GTDB taxonomy): domain Bacteria; phylum Bacteroidota; class Ignavibacteria; order Kapaibacteriales; family UBA2268; genus PGYR01. The sequence goes on from JBKAGT010000001.1 coordinate 128,066, forward strand.
ATGATGAGTGGCCAGCTAGAAACTCCACCAGATAGATTGCGCCGAGGCGTATTAGCTGGTATAGGGCTAGGTGGTAGTGGACTTTGGTATTACTTGCAAAACACAGGTTTTGCAGCTGCATCTGCTTTCATGGCATCCAAAGTTGGAGTAGCCATTGCCGCAGCAACTATTGGGATATTCTCTACACTGTTCTTTATGGACTTTGACAATGCTGACAACCCTAACATCCAAAATAAGGAAGCTAACAGTCAGTTCGCTGCCTTAGCAAGTGCTGAGCCGGTTGAGATGAAAGTGCCATTTGTTAGTAGCAAAAACATGACTGAAAAAGAGATAGTTGCTGAGAAGAGTTCTGCAGTTACGAATAATCGAAGCAATAGCAGTTCGGCTTTATTAGTTAATGATAGTAATGATAATCAGTTAGCAAATAGTAATTTGAACAACAGAAATAGAAGTTTATTTATTAGTGAGAGTCCAATTAATAACCTCGGTGAAACTGAAAACTATACAATAATCTCTGAAAAGTCTGACTATCACACAGAAAATTACTCGAATAGAGATTTTGACAATAGTTATGATAATGGCAGTAATAGCGGTTTCATAGTTAACTCTTCTAAAAGATTGAGTTATGATTATAATTCCGATAGGGCTTTGCTTTTCAATTTGCAAGCTAAAGGAATTTCAAATTCATCACTTTCTGAACCGAATATGTCTGTAGTCGAATCACCAACTATCAACAACATAGGTATCGCTCTAATGTATTCTGTTAATGAAGACTTCGAGCTTGGATTAGAATTTGGGCAAGAGTTTTTTGTTAACAAAGTAAGAGTAAGTACTTTTGACACTGACGAGACAATGTTAGAGAATCAACTAACATTCTGGGGTGGTCTGAAGGCAAATTATACATTCAGCGAATTGAATATAATAACAGAAAATCTGAAGCCTATGACTTCACTTCTTATTGGTGGAACTAACCGTGGTTGGGTTACAAAAGCTTCTGCAGGATTAGTGTATGATGTATCAAACAAAATATCAATGTTTGCTGGTCCAGAGTGGACTACAGGAATATATAACTTCAACTCGAACTTACTGTCAACACACAAGTTTGGTATGATATACGGTATGTCCTTAAGGTTCTAAAGTGAATTAGCTATTAGTTCAAAGAAAGTTCTGGTAGCTTATGAGTTGAATTGCTAAAGAACATAAGCGGTACTATATTGAAAGTCATATATTTGAACAATGGGAATCTTTCAGTAAGTACTCTTATTTCTTCTTTGTCTTTGCCTACAGCTACTAACCACAGCTTAGTGCTATCATCAGATAACCCATAGCTAAGCACAACGCCTTTGTCCATAAGGTCGAGCACCATATCGCGTTGGGCAGCTATCTGCAAATAAAAATCAGATGGTGGATTGTCGTCTATATCCACATCTATCATGAAGTGTTTTAATATGTTAAAGTTTTTCTCTTCCATTTCGCTTATACCTTTACTTCTATATTTCTAACCACTGCATCGTATAGCATATCAGCACTCACGTGATCTATACAAGAATAATCATCATTAGTACATTTGGCACTAAAAAAGCAGTGACAGGGCTTAGTTGGCTCTACTATTTCACCTCGCCCATATAGTTCAAACTCCTGAGAGTTAAAAATATTGTTTACCAATATCAGTGGTTTTCTTAGCCCAATCGCTAAGTGAGCACCCATAGTAACTACACTAACCACCATATCACACTCGCTAATCAGAGATATAAATCTATCTAAGCTAAAATGCCCCAAATAAGCTGCCTTAGTGGTAGCTGCTAAGTATTCATTTTTATAATGCTCTTGCGAGCCACCTAGTAGCAATGGATAATAGCCATTATCCTTCAGCTTATTTATCAAATCTATCCAAGTATTATCTGGAATTAATCTGCTAGTCCACCTATCTCCGCAGCCAGTGTTCAGTCCTACTATCTTTCTACCCTTATTATCCAAATCCCAATCATGTTCCTTATAGTCAATGATATAAGGCTCTTGGTTGAACTCCCAACCACAAATTTCGAATATTTCTTCAGGATAAGACTTTGTGTTAGCTTTGTTTACATTATCGAAAAGACCAGTTAGATACTTGTGTTCTGCTCTTTCGTTAGCAGGTACTGGCTTACCATTGTGCATAGTAAAACCATCAAGCTTTTTAGTTTTTATTGAGTTTGCAAGTCCACATGCTTCATAATCTTTGTCTAAATTAATCACATAGTCAAATTCAGTATTCTGCATTGTTAGGATAGACTTCGAATCAAATTTGAATACTCTATCGACTTTGGTTGGTACAACAGAAGGGAAATCCGTGATCCACCATATTTCTGAATCACTATACTCTTCCCATACTTTTTTTAATATTGGTGTAGTTCTTATTACATCACCTATGGCACCGAGCTTTATTATTAGCACCTTACCTTTCTTTGGTTCATAATAATTACAATCACCACACATAACTCCGTGTATCTTGTGCGGACCACAAGGTATATGACCCAAAAAGTATTTACAATCTAAATTGTATTTTATCTTTTCTGACATAAATATTAGTATCTATACTGTATCATTATTGAAAAGTAAAAGTTGTAGGTTAGCTCTTCCTCTTGTTCTACTCCTAGGCTAGAGTTAAATCTTTCTGGAGCAAACGGAGTAAGTAATTGCCCACGGCTATCATCAGCCCCCAGTAAGTTAAGAGCATCTATACCCCAGCTGACATTGATCATATAATTTTCATATAACTCACCTTCCAGGCCTATTTTTACCAATCCGCCAATTCTACCAGCGGCTTCTTTCCCGGTGAATTCAAATTCTTCTATTTCGCCAGTAGTCGTTATCTCTTCTTGTCTAATTAAACTGATAGCATGAATATAGTTGTATCTTGCTTCTACTCCTACATAAACAAATGACATAGCAGTTGGAAATCTCATCAAAGTGTAATTAATTCCAACCAATGGAGACAAAATATTTACACTATTCATTAATCTAAAAGTACTAATGTCTCTTGGGATTCTTTCTCTTGCGCTATAAAAATTGTAGTTAATACCGCCAACCAAACGCCAATCGCCAATTTCGTCAAGCTTGTATTGACCTTTTACTTCTATACCAGGCATAGCACCATTAAAGCTACCACCAGGAGGGTCAACAACATTTATCGGACTTATAGTATTTATAGCAGGGTTGTTACCCAATATCTTAGTAGTGGTAAAACCAACTCCTAAGCTATATTCATAGTTGAACACATTTGTGTTTGCTTCACTGTACTGGCTCAAAGCTATCAAAGCAATAAAACCAAATACAAAATTATAAAGTTTCTTTAATCTGATATTCTTCATCTCTTTTAAAATTTTTGACAATCATTTCACCCAATAGTCCTAATGAGACTAACTGAACTCCAACTATTATAAGTCCTATACCTAGTAATGCGGCAGGGCGATTACTCAGAAAAGTATCTCCCATCAGCCACTCTATAGTCAACCAAGCATCTATACCAAAACCCAACAACCCCAACAAAGTACCTAATGTACCAAAGAAGTGTAATGGCCTTTTAAGATAACGTGATGTAAACAATAATGTTAGTAAATCTAAAAAACCTTTGACATATCTGGAAGCACCAAATTTTGTTACACCATGCTTTCTTGGATGATGTAATACAGGTATTTCTGTAATTCTAAATCCATTCCAATGAGCAAGTACTGGCAAATACCTGTGCATTTCACCATATATATCTAGCGATTTTGCAGTCTCCGACCTATATGCTTTGAGTCCGCAGTTAAAATCATGTAATTTCAAACCACTTGCTTTAGAAGTAACGAAGTTAAAAAACTTAGAAGGAAGAGTTTTATTAATTGGGTCATTTCTTTTCTTCTTCCATCCCGACACCAAATCATAGCCATCTCTAATCTTAGCCATCAAATTAGGTATTTCATCTGGGTCATCTTGCAAATCTGCATCCATAGTAATTATGACTGCACCTTTAGCTCGCTTGAAGCCTACTGATAACGCGGCAGATTTACCATAATTTCTTCTAAATCTAATTGATTTGAATCTGTTATTTTTCTTATTGATTTCTTTGATTACTGAATAAGTATTGTCATCAGAACCGTCATCAATAAAGATTACTTCATAATTGCCTTTCGCTTCAGACTTAAGCACATGTTCTAATCTATCCGCAAGCTCATGCAATGAATCTTGTTCATTGTAAGTAGGTATAACAACTGAAATTAAAGGTCTATTAGAACTTTTGGAAAACTTTTTTCTTCTATTATTTCCTTGTTTGTTCTCTTTGCCTTGTGTATTACCACCTTGTTTTTCGGCTTTCTTTACAGGTTGTATCCTGCTATCTCTTTTAGCGTAATTTTGGGACTTATTGCCTTTGTTACCCTTGGGCTTATTTGGCTTTGAGTTCTCAAAATTCTCTTTTTGTTTATTATCTTTATCAGGCATTTGATATCTGTTTCTTACTGCTTATCTTATAAACAATTAATTTTAATATTAATTACAGCATAAACTACAATTTAACAATCTTTAGCTTACCAACCACATTATCATTATAGTAAATATAAGCAAAATATACACCGTTACCTAATGCGCTTATATCAAAGCTGTTGCTTTCCTTTTCGATAGCTATATGTTTATTGCCGTCTAAGCCATATACAACCACTCTGTTGGCATTTTGTGTCTCACTATATATAATACCATTGGAATAGTAAAAACTGCCGTCTTCGTCGAAATTAGCTACAGAAGTTTCTGTTTGGATATACCTTACACTAATAGTAAATCTTTCTATAAACTCATTATCAATCTCAACAGGTACACCATTTATAATATTAGTATCTAATAACGTACCAAACGTAACATTATCTACTACACGTATCTCTTTTATTCTTTTATCTAGATCACCAATCGGAACTGTCAAAATAAACTTCTTACCTTCTTCTCTATTACCCAATGGGTGAAATAAATAGTCAATGATAGTATCGTTTTGAATTGGTTTAGCTCTAAGGTCAATATCTGTAAAAATTAATTCGTCATCTCTTCCTTCATACTCCCTGATTATCCTAAATGTAGGTATAATACCTTGTGGTGGAGGAAAAGGCGGCAAATCATTCTCATATCCTTCATCGAAAACATTAGTAGTAGAGTCAGAATAACCAGCTTCTAAAAATGAACTTACGCCATCATAACTTACATTGAGTTTAAATGAAACTTTTTCTAAGCTTGACGCCATATATGTTGTAATTATAAATAGTAAAACAACTAATCTCATAGTCTGTTCTCTCCATTATTAATTAATAAAAAAAGGGATAGCGCAACTTACGTCTAGCTATCCCTAAAATTATAGTTTACAACTACAGATTACTTAACGATTTGTAATCTCATAATCTTGTTGTAAGAACCAGCTTGAACTTTTACAAAGTAGTTACCAGAAGCAAAACCATTAGCATTGAAGTTAATAGTCTTAACGCTTTCGTTAACATTACCATTGTAAAGATTAGCTACTGTGTTACCAACTGAGTTGATTAAAGAAACACTGTAATTACCTTCTACAGGAGCGTTGAAGCTAATAGTAGCTTCAGATACAACTGGGTTAGGGTAAACATTGTTTACTTCGCTTAATTCTTCAGTTTCTACTCTATTCAATTTGATAGAGTTAGAAGATGATTCAATCTCTACAGAAGAGAAATCATCAGAACTGATAGTACCGAAGTACTCATTAGTAGCAGCATCTCTTAATTCAAAAGTACCGTTCATACCTTTAGCAGATATAGAAACTGGGTACTCAACGTTAGTCAATTTGATAATTGATTCGTTGCTGTTAGTCATTTCAGTATTACCGTCAAACCTTACATCGAATGATGGTGGTAATGGTGGTAATTCTATGCTGTTTAATTCAGTATTGTTAGTTACATATAACGCTTTTGAACTTTGGTTGTTGTCAGAAACAACAATTTGAGTTGCATTGTTCTTAACACTGTTTCTTGCATCAAACATAGCAGGTACGCCATTAGTTTCTTTTGCATTTGCAGTATTGAAGTAATAGTAACCATCAGCATCTACTTTCAACCAGTAACCAAGACCAGGTTGTAATTCAGATACTTCTTTATAACCTTCTTTAGTCATGTATTTCCAAACACCATGTTGTAGCATATAGTTCTTGTCAGGTCTGTTACCTTGACCAAATGCTCTGAAGTCTAATGCCTCAACATTAATTGGAGTAGTAGGAGCACCAACAGTGTTCCATCCACCTCTACCTTCTTCAGCAACATATACTCTAACTGGGTTTACTAAAGGACTAACTTCAAATATGCTAGTACCTCTGAAAGTAGTTGGTATATTAGCTGGGTTTGGACCATACTTAACAAAGTAACCAACACCAGGTCTCACAGTAGTACCATCTTCTTGTTGATAAGAGTTCAAGAAGAAATAGTAAGGTCTTTCATTAATTGCATTAATCCAAGGATTTGCATTACCTAAAGGCTTAACTGGTAAAGATAATAAATTCCATCCTGGATTAATTAAAGGGTTACCTTCAAAATCAGTGTATTCAATCAATTTAGCAGGAGTATACTCAATGATAAACTCTCTGATATTAGGATCATCTATTTTAAAACAGAATTCATTTGGACCATCACATGGAGTACCTTCAGTAATCATGTTTACGGGTGCAAATAATTGACCATTTTTTGTATCTCTAATGAACGCTGCAGAACCATCAATAAAGTCATTTTTGTTCCATTTGATGATAACTGGATATCTTTGGTTCTTGTTATCAGCACCAGGATTAAATTTAACCTTGTAAATCAATGAACGAGTTGTATCATCTGAACTTCTAATATCTCTTGAATTAGATTTTAATTGTTCGTCACTTGTTGCAAAATCGCCAAAACCAAACGGTGCAATATTGTCTACTTCTTCACCGAATTCATCTACAGGATAGAATCTTGCTTCCATTTCTGTTGAAGAAAGTTCAGTTTCTTTAGCATGCTCACCATAAAGTGAATCAACTCCTAAAGTAGCTCTATCACCAGTACCAAATACAACTCTAGAAGACTCGCCATCTACATTAGTTAGAGTTAATGGTATACCATTCAATCTAGAACCAGCAGGATCTTGACCTTCTAATGGTGGTCTGAAGTAAATAAATGTAACTTTAATTCTTACTGGAGAAACTTCTGCAAAATCAGATGAGAAAGTAATATAACCAGTATAAATACCTGTCTTCTCAATTTCAGGATCATCATTTAGATCATCACCAGCTTGAATAGCAGCAGGATCACAAGTAATAGTTAAACTTAAAGGACCTTCATCATCAGGTACTTCATTTAATTCATCTCTTTGACTGTCTTCACCCAATAATCCATTATCTAAGTAAGGTACAAAACCTTCAGTAGTAGGACCATTTATATTACGGCCGTCAAACTGTAACCATGGCTTATCAGAAACAATATGAATATTCTTAAGTAGAGTTAACTCTGTACCATTAAGAACTTCCATAATTCTAGTAGCTACATTAGGATAAGGATTTTGATTTCTATTTGCATTTAAATCAACTGTAAAAGGATCTACTATCTCGTATAAACCTTCCTCTATTTCTACAATTGGAGGTTGTTGACCTAATTGTCTATTAATTTCGAAAGCAAATGATGGTTGATCAGTCATATATTGGAACCACAATCCACCAGGAATAATTTTATTTTCTGGTTGATTTACAGTTCTATTATCCATTCCAGCTAAACCTGAAAATACAACACCAAGTGGTGACTCATATATCGGTCTTTGTGGATCAGGGAAATCTTCGCTGATACGAGTATCATAGTCTCTGTATTCTACAAATGGAGCTTCTTGTAACACGTTCAAATCATTATAAGTGATTGAATCTCTTCCGATATGGAAATAAGAAAAACTGTTTTGTAGTAATTCACCTTCATTCAATACAGCTTTGAATCTTACGTACAGTAATACTCTGAACTGTTGGAAATTTAAATCCGTGTTAGGCAATGGCTTGTTACTAGCCGCTGATATTGTAACTGCTCTACCTCTGTTGATTGTAGCCAATTGAGACGAATCAATATGAGTAAAGTAATCTTTATTTACATCATCATGCCAGTCTATTTGGAAACCAGCTGCTAGTGGCTGTTCGCCTCTTAACTTAACAGAACGAGGTATGTACTTAGGATGTACAGTCTCTACACCAATAGGTCTAACAGTAGCAGAATCGTAGAACAATTTGAAATTGAAACTAGTGATTGGTGCAACTGGTAAATCAACAGAATAACCATCTGGGTTATCTGCCCATCTATTGTCTATAAATACAGGAACTAAAAATTCCCTATCGTAGTTAGTGTTTCTAGGTAGTAAGATTCTACCATTTTCGAACCACTGGTCATTATATCCACCTTCTTGTCCAGTTAAAGTTAGAACTGGAATTCTTGGATATTGAGCTTCTACAGACCCGAAACCAATTAGGAATAGCAATGCTGCTACTGCCATACTGGTAAGTCTGTTTACGCCCTTTACCTTAGTATTTTTATTATACATTAGGACACCTTAAAAATTATTTATAAAAAATTAATTATTTATTTTCTTGTATATTTTTGTATTGTTACGTGTTGTAACCTTAATAAAGTATATGCCTTCTTTTAATCTATTCGTGTCATATACGCTATTAACATCACAATACATTTCGTCAATTTTATTTCCAAGAACATTGTAAACCTGAACATTAATTCCATCAGATTTTGGAATTATTATTCCATTTACATTATCATACTCAGCAAAATAGTTAACACTTGTACTTACAGAGTCCTCAGACTGCATATTCGTAAATGAATATTCTGTATTTGGAAACCTAGTAGCACATACACATTCAGTCGTAGTAACTGTCTCGATTTTCAAATTAACATCAGCTGTATCATACTTATGTGACTTAATATCTAGAATAATATCAGTGTCATCATTATTCAACACTTTCATATCTACTAAATAACCGTTATCAACATCAGGAGTTACATTCTCAATATTAATCGAGTTATTTCCTTCTATTTCAACTATTGTTATGCTATCTGTGTCAAAACTAAATTTGACTTGCCAAAACTCTAAAGAACTAAGTTCGCCTAAATCCAAATTCACATTTATTTTTGCTGAACTATCTTGTTTAAGAATTATTTCTGAGTCATCTATTTCAAAACCAATACTTCTACTTGGTTTATCAACTATTCTACCAGCAATTTCTAAAGTAGTATCTGCATCAACAGAACCTTTGAAATCATCGAAAGGAAAAAAGTAATTAACTCCAATAACAGCAGTATCATTACAACTGCCTATAAAATCACCAGCAAAACCAACTAATGGCATGTCACCAGACAAAGGATTAGGGAACCCCTTCAAATCAACAGCACCTTCAAAGACTATTTCACCATTTTCACCATCTGCATTCGATTTTTTGTACTTAAATCTATCTGCAAAAGTATTGATTGTTAAAACCCTATTGATTTTAACTACTTCTGGGTCATAGTTTATTGAAAGTTCAAAGCCAATAAGAGAGTCTGATTTTAAAACTGATCCGATAGTAGGAGCAATTATGATTTCTCTTTCAAATTCTTTACCGCAAAGATCAACTGGATTTAGATCCAAAATTTCTAGCTTGTAATCTTTTGATTTAGCTAGGGAGCTGCTCATAATAATGAGCAACCCCAAAGCAAAAATCGTATTTACAAACCGAGAGTAAATCATTATTTACTAATAATAATTTTCTCTACTTCATTCACGCCTTTACCTTCCAATTTGATAAAGTAAACACCTGAATTAAGTTCGTTTCCATAAGCATCATTTAATTCTAGCACGTTTGTTGCACTAGAGCTAATGTTACCACTGTAAATGTCAGAAACTTTGTTACCAACTGCATCATATACAGATAGTGTATAGTTTCCTTCTTGTGGTACGTTTACAGAGTAAGTAGAAACACCATTCATAAACGGATTAGGAGTAACTACTAAATTAGCAGAAGCAGCATCGCTAGCTTCAGTAATAGTACCTACTGGCTTATCATTTACTCTAATGTTTTCTAAAGTCAAATCACCACTAATGTCAGATAACTCTACATAAAATACAGCTTCGTCAGAATTAAATCTTTCAGCAGAAGCAGCAAAGAATACTGAATTAGTACCGTGATCTGTCATTTGGAACTCATTGTTCAATTCAGTTCTAACACCTTTAACAGATGCGTTAACATCAAAAGATACTGAAAGTGGTCCATAGTGATTGTTGTTAATATATACAGGAACAACAGTATTACTATTTAGAACTTCCTTATCACCGATAACAATGTTATCAGCTACATCTGATTGTTTAGGATCAAATACAACTTCGTCAGGTATTAACCATGGTAGTTGAGTAGTAGAAGCTGAAAGATATTGCAAGATAATAGCAGCATCGTGCTCATTAACTTGGTAGAATACTTTCTTCAATGAAGTTACTTCATTAGGAATGTTATCAAAATAATTTTCATCTTGACTTCTGATTTCTACTTTTTCTTGAACACCATTGTTATCTCTGAAGTAGTATCTACCATTGTGATTTACATCACCGTGGTAAGCAGCTCTTCTTCTCACTGGATCCAAAGGAATACCAGTAGCTAAAGAACGAAGAATTAATCTTACGTCATTGAAAGTTACATATCTATTTTGTGGTAAACCAAAGTGTCTCTCACCAGGAGTCTTAGAGAAGTCAACATCTCCGTCACCCCAGAATTCTTCAATGTTAAGAGTCTTCTTAGCAGAGAACAAGATTCTGTAGTTAGAAGCACCAGATGGTTGCCATGCATTAGATAAAGTAGTACTATCAGTAGCAGCAGCAGTAACACCAGAAGTGCCATCTGGCTCATCACTGATAGGGAATAAACCATTCATAAAGTCGTCAAATTCACCTTTAATACCAACTGAAGCACCTCTAGTAACTACAGTAGTCTCAGTAGTAAGTGGGTTACCACCAACTTGACCATAAGCGAATTCAATATCACCTTGTGGAGTTGCAGGATCGTCAGATCTATAAAGTATAACTTGGAAATCTGCGATACTTGATGGCTTAGTCTTGTCCATAATGTTCAAGTCTTTCCATTCAATTACCATTTTGTCTGCATCACCTTTGTAAGAGATAGTAGTCTCTACGTAGTTGTTTAACTCATCAACTTTATTTCTGAAAATGTGATCACCCCAAAAAGGAGCCAATACATTTTGTTGGTAAGTTGACGGTAAGTCTCTAAACAAACCATTTGGGTTTGTTTGTGGTAAAAAGTTTGGTCTATCGAATGTAACAAATCCATTCACACAGATCCATAGCTCTGTATATACCTCTCCATTATACTCAAAAGGGAATCCGATATCAATTCTATGATATCCATCATCTGCGTCTTGAATATTTGGAGGCAGAATAAAGTCAACATCTTGTAAAGGAGTTCCACCAACAATAGGAGTATAGTCCTTATCAACAAGTTCCATTGACATAAATTCACCAGGTACATTCGACTTTAGCGTTAAGCTAGATAGAGCGATAAGTGCTACCGTCATTCCAGCTATTATGCTTTTAGTAAGTCTCATTATAAAACCTCTTATATATTATTAATTATTGTCATTGTTATAAATGGGAGTACCCTACCTAAGTAAGGTACCCCAAGTTTCGTCGTCTTATTTAACTATCTGTACTTTCATGAAGTCAGTAACACCGCCAGCATTCATTCTTAGAGTATAAGAACCATTGCTTAAGTCATTCGCAAATCTGTCTTTGATATCAAAGTCAAACGTGTGAGGACCAACTGTGTAGTTACCTTCGTTAAGTACGCCGATTACTCTACCTACATTATCAATTAGTTCGAATGTTACGTAAGCAGCTTTGTTAAGATTGAACTCAACTGTACTTACAGTTTGAACTGGGTTAGGAGACACGCTAGTAATGCTAGATATAGCAGCGATTTCACTTTCTTCTACATTAGATTGAATATCTCTGTAGATAATGAATGCGCTTATCTCACTATTAGTGATTGTCAACTTAGCTTCACCAGTTGCATCATCATATTCGAAGCTATTACCTGATAAATATCTAACGTTAGGGTCGTGCATGTTGATGTGGAAGATTGAACCATCTGAAGCAGGGTCTCTTAAGTACCAGCTTGATTTAGAAGGGTTCGCAGTTGCATCATCAATTGCAGGAACGTCATTTGCATTCCACTCAATAGTTAGTGGATAATTAATTGCAGTCTGACCGTTCTCACCACCAGCTTGTATTTGAGCTACATATATTTGGTCTCCAGTAGCAGAAGCTTCAGGATAAATGTTTCTCAATACACCGTTAATAGTTGGTATAGTCCATCTTGCGTCAAATATATCTTGTTGTGGATAAGGAGGTAATTCATACTCACAATAGTTAGGGTCTAATTTACCTTCTTCATCACCATCTCTACCGTCACCAGTTGAAACGTTAGTTTCAGCAGTACCGAATTCTAATACTTGGAATGCACCAATTGAGTTAGATACTGTTATAGGAGCAGCAAAGTAAGTTGGATCTGAACGTTTGAATCTAAATCTGTAGATTGTTACCTCACCTTCAGCATCAGTAGCTCTGATTTCAACAGTAATTCTACCATCTGCATCAGGAGTTACATTTTCAATTGCTTGAGTAACGATAACGTCAACTTTAACAGAATCATTATCAATGTCTTCACCTTTAAGTTCATATTGACCTAATTCTACACCTTGTGCAGGTTGAGTAACTTCTAGAGTAACTAATTCTTGAGGAGTTACATCAGCATCTCTTAAGAAATCTTTGTCTATTACATAGATAAAGTAGTCATTATCTAAGTTACTATTTGGATCAATACAGTCAACGTTTGGAGCAACTGCGATGTCTGGACCTTGATTATTAGCTTCAACTCTTAAGTCGAATTCCATTAATGCTGGTAAGCCATCTTCATCAGTTACTAGTACAATTACTTTCTCATCTTTAAGTGCATCTTCTACACTTGGAGTACCATATAGTAAACCACTTTCAGGATTGATTTTCAACCACTCTGGAGTGAATTGACCATTAGTTCCGTAATCAACACCTTCTTCCCAAACACCTGCTTCAGTGTAACAAGGGTCTCTAGGAATATCACCTCTACCAGCATAGATTAATTCAAATTCATGCTCTTGGAAGAAGTTAGGGTCAAATACTTTAATTGCTCTTGAAGAGTCAAGTAATTGATTGTTATAGTCAGTACCTTCTACAGCATTTGGTAATGTAGTCGTTAAGATTTCAGGAGCAAAGTTGATTAGAACTTCTAATCTTTTCTCCATTCTACCACCATGACCATCATTTACAACAAATACGAAAGAAGTGTCTGTGTTATATTCATCATTGTGTCTGTTAAGCGGAGTCAATATATCAATTGCTTCTGCTCTGTCGATACGTATGTTCAATTTACCGAATGTAGTAAAGTCTGCACCTAATTGATCTTGAGTAGTCTCACCATCATATCTGTATAGATACTGGTCAGCCATCCATATTGGTCTCTCTTGATCAATTATAGTATCTTCATTACCATCTTCACCATCTATGATGACATCATCAATTACAACTGTATCACCAGCTGAGATAGTTTTGTTGATAAATCCATATGCAGTTCTACCATATCTGAAGTCCCAACCGTGCTCTTGCTCAGCATAGAAATCTTCAATTTCGTCATCAGTATTAATGTCAATTTGGAATCTTAATTTATCAGTTACGTTAGCTATTAATCTTGGCTCATCTTCATTAGTTTCACCACAAGTCAACATAGTTGGTTGGTAAACAGCTACTGTATCTAATACAGTTACACCATCAGACTCATAACGTAACTTCTCAACAACACCAGTACCTGGCTCAATGTACTCAGGGATTTCATCTACTACGAATATCTTGAATTCGTAATCAGCTCTCCATCCGTTCATACCACCAAAGTCAATAGTATCTTGTTGTAAGTATCTTGCTCTATCTACATCATAAGAACCAGCATTGTAGTAAGGACCGAAAGTCTCTACGAACTTGTCTAATTGCTCGTCAGTAAATAAACCAGAGTTTACTAATGAATCTAACGTTCTGTAGTGTGGAGGATAGTTAGCAGCAGTTACTTCTACTGTCTCACCACCAGGCACTACGTAAGGGTTAACAGGACAACCTTTAAGAACAACGTGGCCAGTAGCACCGTCTTTCACAGAGTTGTTGTCGTTAGCATATAACGTATCTGCTTGTAACCAATTAGCTAAACCAGAATTGTTTTCTACTTCCCACTCATAAGTTAAGTAAGTGTAATTATCGCCATCAGCAAGTGCTCTCGGATCGTAGAAGTTGTTTGAATCAACTGCAGTAATTGAAAGTATGCTGTCTCTACCTTGGTTATAGTTACCAGGGTACTCTCTATCTTCTCTTAAGAAAATAGTGTTAGCGAAATCATCATAGTATAAAGTATCCATAATATCATTAGCTCTCTTAATAGGATCTAATGAAGGAACTAATTTCATCAATGTGTCATTTTGTAATTCAACAATGTCACCAGTGAATACTGGAGGATAAGTGCTTCTTTCAATTTTGAAAGAAATACCATCTTCGTAAGCTTCAACAACACCTTCTTTCCATAGTACTTGTCTAGAGATAACTCTAATAACATCACCAGTATCTACTGGAAGTGCGTCATATCTTTCACCAGCGAAGAATGTTACAATACCACTACCATTATCAATGTTAGTATTTTGGTCAATAGAAGGTCTGTTGCTGAATAAATCATTAACACCACCTAATTGACGGTAGTCAGCTTCATACTTTCTACCAGGTAAAGTAGCACCTACTTCATTGTAACCATTGTCTTCTAATTCAGATAATAAACTGTATCCAACACCAAAGTTAAATAGACCTTCGTTAGTTCTTCTTAACAATGTGTTAGGAGTTCTGTTAGTTGAATCAGGTACTAACTCAACTCTTGATCTGAATACTTCTCTATAAGGAGCAACTTCAGAAACTTGCTCTAAGTTAACTCTAATAAAGTCAGTTGTAGTCTCATTTATAATGAAGAATACTGTTTGGTTCTTAGTTTCAGGTATGTGGTTGCTTCTTTCAGCAAGACCATCATAATCTACATGAGCTTCTAAGTATAATGGGTAACCAATTGGGTGATAGAATTCACCTTCTGGGTTAGCTTTAAACTCAGATTGTAATGCAGTAATGTAAGGGAATTTCAAGTCACCATTGTCGTCTAATAGACCTACACAATATGGATCTCTTGTAGTTCTCTTAACATACTTACCAAATGAAGGTTGACCTTCATCATCAAATCTTCTAGTTGTGTAAGGGATACCAACTGCAAAGTCCTCGATAGGGCTCATGATTCTCTTAGAGTAATCAGCAGTTTTGATATCAGTTCCTTTGTCATATAAGTCATAAACTTTACCAGACATTAATAGTTGCTCATTCAAGCTGTTTGCAGCAGGTGTATTTTCATCACCAGCAGCATTTTCTAATAATATCGGAGTATAAGTGTATTCGTCAAATATTGATTCGAATGGGCCTTGCTCTAATGGATTAGAAGAACCTCTTACGAATGGTAATGGAGATGTTCCGTCACCTTCTATAAAGAATGTCTCGTTATCAGCTAATGGGTAACCTAAGTCATTAATAACTTCAACTGTTACATTAGCTTCCGTTTGCCCCCAGTAGTTTCCATTCATTGGGTTAGTTCCACCCAATCCAAGACCAATGCTACCAGCTAAAACACCTTTAGTGTTTGGTGCATCAGGTAATCTTACGATAAATCTTGCATTGTTTCCATACACAGAGTTACCAGATTCTGGACCAACACCTACTGGCAATGGACCTTGTAATTCACCATAAATAACAGCACTTGCTAAATCAGAAGAAGCTTCGTTCTCAGCAATACCACCGTTACCATCTTGAACCAATGGACCATGAATAGCATTTTGTTCTACACCAATATCAGTTAACGCAGTGTTAGCAGATATTAATGATTTTTGGAATATTAATTTCAAATCATAGTTATCAGAGTAGATAGCAGCACCAGTGTAAGCAGTGTTATTTAACATTCTTACTCTGTTGAAAGATACTGTATCGATTCTGTCTAATACTCTTACGTTTGCACTATCTAAGATGTACATAGCACCACCAAGACCAATACCATTTTCTGGTAAAGAAGTACCTGGGTGCATTCTAGCAACATCATAGTGACCAGCGTCAGAAGGATTAACTTCGTTCCAAGTAGCACCACCATCTTCAGTTTTCAATAGAGTACCATAGTCACCTACAGCAAAACCTACTGAATTAGAAGCAAAGTGAACGCCTTGAAGACCGAATCTTGTTAAATCTTCCATCTTAGTCCAAGTGTCACCACCATCTTCAGTCATTAACATATCACCGTAAACTGTAGTTACGAAACCTTTCATAGCTGAGATAAATACTATATCAGTTAAGTTAGCTCTTGTATCTACATCTACAGTGAACCATGAGTCACCACCATCAGTAGTTGACAACATAGTACCTCTGCTACCAATGATGAAACCTTTGTCAACACTAGTAAAGAAGATTTTGTGTAAGTCATAGTTAGGAATTGGAGGTACAACTTCTTCCCAGTTAGCACCACCATCTTTTGTTCTTAAGATTAATCTATCGTCACCAACAACATAACCAGTATTTAAGCTACCATAATAAACACCATTCAGATCTTGCATCTGTGGTTGCATAGTAGTCCAAGTTGCACCAGCATCGTGTGATTCGTAAATCAAACCGTTGTTAGTTACAGCATATAGATCGTTTTGACCTATAGAATAGAAATCGTTAAATTGATTGTTAGTTCCAGTATTCAAATCAAACCAAGTGTTACCACCATCAGTTGATTTTTTCATAATACCTTGAGCACCAACGATATAACCAGTGCTTGAGTTTACAAACTCAACATCAGTTAATCTGTGGTTAGTGTTAGATTCTGGGTATTCCCATTTTTCGCCACCTTGAGTGAACTTAACAATAGTACCAAACAATCCTACTGCATAACCAGTAGAAGCACTTGTGTGGTAGTTAGCTAATAAAGGACTTCTAGTTCTAAATACGCCTTCAGCGAATTGAGTTGCACCAGAACCTTGCTCATCAGCTGCTCTATCTTCATAAATTGCTTCGTTATTTTTGAATGTAGTTAACATTCTAGCGTCAGGAGGGAATGATACACTTTCATCATAAGTAAAGATATCATCTCTTGAGCTCATGTTTGTAGCTACACCGTTCGCGTCATAAGTAATGTTATCAGCATCAGAAACGAAGTATCTCTTATTCAAGTTGAAAGGTTCGATCATTGAAACAGCACCACCGTTACCATTGTAAACCATGTTACCGTCAAATTCAACACCTTTAACTAAGTTTAAGTCACCACCGTTAGAGTAGATTGCACCACCACCTCTTAATTGGCTTAGGTTTTTATCTGCTACGTTAGCACCTACTGTATTGTCTCTGAATAATGCTCTTGATAATTGTACCGCTCTTTGGTAGTAAGGAGGATTATCAGCTGTAGGGATTTGGAAGTGTACCGCACCACCAGCATAGCCAGCAGAGTTACCTTCGAATCTTACAGGATATTTACCACCATAACCAATTAGCTCACCACTATTGATACCACCAGCACCAGTTATGCTACCTTGTCTCTTAGAGTAGATTGCACCACCCCAAGAAATAGCAGAGTTGTTGTTGAATTGGATATCAAAACCATAATCTCTAGTTTCTAATAAAGCATCAGAACCACCAATTATAGTAGTTAACATTGGGTTACTATTACCATCTACATATATCGCACCACCAGCACCTGAAGTGTTACCTTCAAATCTTGTTGGGTTGCTTACATCTTCTCTAGCTGGACCACCTTTTACAAATAGTCTATTTAAAGAGTTCTCAACGAAAATCGCACCACCCATAGAGTAAAGACCTGCAACAGAACCAACAACTTCGTCAGTTAAGTATTCTGCACCAGTCATATTTGACTCAAAGTGACCTGCTACTTGTAGTGAAGTATATCTACCAGCGTAGATAGCACCACCACGAGCACCAAATGAACTACCATTTGACTGATAGTTGTTTGCTTCGTTACCTTCAGCTATAAATGAATCTAATTCATCAAAGAATATCTCTTGACCATCAACCATAATACTATTGTTGATACCAAAACCGATATCCATTTTGTTTCTTTCCATTGTTTCTTCACCAGAAACATAGATAGCACCACCATAAGCGTGGTTACCATAAACTTGAGGATACATAGCTGGCTCATTTAACAAGTCAGATACGATTCTTACTGGAGGAGTACCAACAGTAGTTTGACCGTAATTTGCTAATTGAACTACGTTATCTTCAAAATGTAAATTTCTCATTCTACCTAAATAAACAGCAAGACGACCATCGTCGTGACCCATTCTTTCATAATCAGAAAGCTCAGCGCCAGTGCTTCCGCTACCAGGAGAGTCAATTCTATCGATTGCTAAGATTGGATTTTGCTCTACAACAGTTGATGGAGTACCATCTCTGTCAGTAATATTAGGGTTCTTGTTCGAAGGGTAATAACCAACTGTGTTTGCTAGGTCATTTACACTAATAGCTCTTGGCATTTCTTTAGGAGCTTGTAAAATCTGTAATGCACCACCTTTGAATCTTGATCTGTTGCCAATGAAGTCAACATCTAATAACCAAGTTCTAGATGAGAAAGTAGTAATTGCACCACCACTACCGTTAGTCAACATATTTAATTTGTTGTTAACAGCAGCCCAGTCAGCATTGTTATTATTTTCAAAGTAAAGAGGATCGCTATCTACAGTAGTATCTTTCTTGAAGTTTTCAAAAGATACGTTTCTGAAGAATGCTGCTCTAGCACCAGGAAGTACTATTACGTGTCCCCACTCTACTGATACATTGTTTATTGGTTGACCAATAAATCTAATTTTCTCTTGAACTACGTCAACAGAATTTCCACCAATTCTTCTCCATGATCTAACATTTAGATTTACATCATTGTTAGGATCTTGGTTTAATCTAGCTGCAACGTAAACAATTGCTTCTTCAAAAGAAACAATCTCTAAGTCAGGATCAGCATCAACGATTGCTGCATCCATTGCATCTAAATCAATAATTCTTCTGTTCGCTTTATCCAATACAACATTAAATATGTAGTTGTATTTATCAGGGTGAACAGTTTTATCTCTATCTGTAGAAACTTCTAATGTTCTTACTATAGTAGAATCTGTTGGCATGTTATCGCCATCAAAATTGAAATAATCAAAATCCGCATAGCCAGTCCAGCTAAAAGGATTCTGAGAAGTTCCTGCTATACCTAATGGATCAATACCATGTGGGTTTGCAGTATAAGTTGCTTCAGCAAAACCATCTGCGATGATTCTACCACCTGTTGAATCTATCAACCTTCCGTTAGGATGGAAATAGACTTCTGTTCCCGGCTCTATGATTAGCGTCCCGCCAACCACATATTCTCTTTCGATCAAATATGTGGAGTCCTTGACAAAGACTCTAACATCACCTGGAGCTATCCTTCCGGATATTTTTACTTGGGTCTGCGCAAATCCTGAACTTGATGACAGGATAAATGCGAAGGCCATGAGTACGCAAAGACGAATTAATCGTTGCATAATACCTCCAATAAACAAATTATTATTAAAAAATTAACTTTTAGTTTCATTATTCTTATGTTTTTATCACTAAATATTCTTTAGCAATAGTATTCTAATCAATTTTTGTGCCAAGAGTAGCCAATTTCGCTTTTGATTGCTTAGCGAATTCCGAACTCTCTGCTATATCTACAATTGACTCATATATTTTTTTTGCTTCTTCTTCATTGCCTGCTTCTTCACTATTCAGAGCAGAATAAAATAAATATTTCGCTTTCAAAGTTGATTCATTCAAATTGTCAGCTGCTTTTTTATAGTTGTCTGCCGCTGCTGCAAAATCCCCTTTGTTCTCAGCTACCAAACCAAGTCCAGCGTAAGCGCCTGATTTAACTAGCTTTGCATCACTTGACAACGCCTTTTCAAAAAATCTTTTTGCATCATCATACTGACCACCGTCTGCATAAGCGTTACCCGCATAAAGCGCTGCAAGCTTACCTTCAGCCACATCATCATATTTATTTGCAATACTTGTCAAACCAGTAACTTCTGCCCCATTAGGTCCAGCTCCACCATCCAAAGCCACACTCATATTACCAGCGTTATACTCTGTAAGTGCTTTATTTAAAGCAACTGCGGCTTCCCTTTCAGCTTTTTCTGCTTGGCTAGACGAGTAGTAGTAATAGCCCACTGCTGCCAATACAACAACTAAGAATATACCGATTATTGTACCATTTTTCTTTAACTTTTCAGCAGTATCATCATCTACAATATCTTCAGTTAACTTTCTTCCAACTTGTAGTTCTTCTTGCTCTTCCGCATTTGACATCTTTAATTCCTTATTTGTCAGTCATTTATAAATATTATACAAACTTTGGTAAAACATAAAAAGTTATGCACAGTTTCCATTCTACCTAGCATACAAATATAAAACAACTTACCCGAATATCCAATTATTGAATATTCGGGTAAGTATTTATTTCTAATTTTATTTTATTTGTGTGTAATTATGTTGCTACAGTGTCAGATTAATTCCACACATCAATAACAACATTTACACCTCAAACTAAAAATTTAAACATTCTTCTACTTTAGCTTTTACCTTGTCTACATTTATCAAGATCTCATCTTCATAATTCTTAGCAAATCCTACTGGGCAATCTTCAGATCCTAATCTCATTACGGGAGC
This sequence comes from Chlorobiota bacterium, assembly GCA_046290495.1. Taxonomy (GTDB): domain Bacteria; phylum Bacteroidota; class Ignavibacteria; order Kapaibacteriales; family UBA2268; genus PGYR01. The sequence continues at coordinate 148,943 of JBKAGT010000001.1, forward strand.
GTCTAAATCATTGAATGCTTCTTCAGTAATTGTAGATGCTATTTCGCCACCAAATCCACCAGTTAGTGTATCTTCGTGAACCACAACTAATCTGTTTGTTTTCTTCACTGATTCTAATACAATATCTTTATCCCAAGGAGCTAGTGAACGCAAGTCAATCACTTCAACTGATTTGCCTTCTTCTTCTAATTTCTCAGCAGCAAACAAGCTCATGTGAACACCAGTTCCATAAGTAGCTATTGTTACATCCGTTCCTTCTTTTCTTATCTTTCCTTTACCAAATGGCACTACCCAATCTTCATCACTAACTGGACCAGCAGCAGCTTTGAAGTTATATAAGAACTTTGGCTCTAAGAACATAGTAGGTCCTTCAGAACGGATACAGTTTCTCAGAAGTCCCATAGCATCGTCAGCAAATGCAGGTGTAACTACTCTCATACCTGGAATAGATGTAAACACTGCCTCTAAATTTTGAGAGTGATACAAACCACCTTGTATATATCCACCAGAAGCCAATCTTAGAGTTACATTAGGGCTATTTTGTCCTCTTGTTCTCCAATACTCATGTGTTAGCTCAATGAATTGCTCCATTGCAGGCCAAAAATAATCTGCAAATTCTGCACCTTCTATCACAACTCTGATATCATCACGATAACGGCTAAACCCATTGGCAGTTCCAACAATCATATCCTCAGCAATTGCTGCATTAAATACACGCTCACGGCCAAATTCCTCTGGCATACCTTTTACAACATTGAAAACACCGCCTTTACCAATATCTTGTCCCCACATAAAAGTATTAGGGTTAGATCTGAACTCTTGTTTAAGTGTTCTGTTGATTCCTTCAATTAAGTTTACATTCTCTGCGCTGCTATCCAGTGGATACTCAGTATCTGCATCTGGACCAGCAAAAGCAGGTGGGATGATAAATTCTGGCCAGCTCTTACCATCTGCATCTGGTGCAGCTTCAGCTTCATCGGCAGCATCAAATATTTGCTGCTTTATTCCACCTTCTATTTCTTCTAATTCTTCTTGGGTTAGGTACTTTTTCTCAATCAATCTATATCTGAACTGCATAAGAGGATCTCTAAGTACAGCACCCTCTATTTCATCTTCAGGTCTGTAATTATCTTGCTTGTCAGAATTTGAGTGAGAACCAACTCTATCACATTCTGCGTGTACAATAGCTGGACCTTTACCTGCATTGATATAATCTATTGCGTCTTGCAAAGCTCTATGTGAATCAAAAGCATCTCTACCATCACACTCTATTATCTTAGTATTTGGGAAACCTTTGAAGTTATCAGATACTACCAAATTCGAAGCTACTTGTTCTAATGGAACTGAAATACCGAATTTATTGTTCTGAATTACAAATACTACTGGAGCTTTGTCCAAATCAGCTGCAGCAATTGCTTCATAGAAATAACCTTCAGCACATGCAGACTCACCACCAGAATAAAATACTATCTCATCACCATCATACTTCTTAATTGCTCTACCCAAACCTGCAGCGTGCAACGAGTGGTTACCAGTACATGAAGATACGTTTTGTACATTAATCTCTGGTTTTGCAAAGTGGTTAGACATGTGGCGTCCACCACCAGCAACGTCTGTGTCTTTCGATAACCCATTAAGGATAATTTCAACTGGTGTTAGACCGGCAGAAAGTGAAGTCATAAAATCACGGTAATATGGGAATAAGTAATCTTTGCTTTCTCTAAATACTTGGCCTAGTGCAAGCTGAATACCATCATGCCCAGCAAATGGAGCGTGGTAAGACCAACCTTTAGCCATTTTCAAATATAAAGCAGCTTTCTCATCTAACTTTCTACCCATCAACTGAAGTTTGTACCAATCTATTACTTGCTGCTTATCATAACCTTTGAAATCGAACTTCGAGTACATTTGTACTTCAACTTCTTTTCCTCCAAAAGTCATTTTGTGAGTTTTCAAAGATTTTGACTTAGAGGTCTTCCCAACTTTAGTCTTTTCTTTGGTAACAGCTTTTTTTGCTTTACTATTTGATTTAGGAGCAGTCTTTTTAGTAGTCTTCTTCTTGGTAGTAGCTTTACCATTCTTGGTTGTTGCTTTAGCTTTCGCCTTACTCTTAGTAGCCGGCTTAGTTGCCTTCCTTTTCTTTTTTTCTTCTGCGCTCGCAGCTTTTTTGCTTTTAGTTGCTGATTTTGCCATAACTAACTCCAAATTTTTAATTTTTTCTTTGTTTTATATTCTATTTAATACAGCTTGGTTTATTAGTAATAAATTAACCTTCCAGATGTTTGTCAACCAAATCAGATACCAATTGTGGGTTTGCTTTCCCCTTTGTTCCCTTCATCACTTGACCTACAAAAAATCCTTTTACTTTCGCATTACCCGATTTGAATCGCTCTACAGTCTCGGGGTTATTCTCAATTGCTTCTTTAACTAATTGTTCTATAAGTGAAGTGTCAGATACTTGTTTCAGTCCTTTTTCTTCAACTATTTCTTTCGGTGATTTTCCTTGCTCCACTTCTTCGAATATATCCTTAGCTATCTTATTTGAAATAGTGCCAGAAGAGATCAAATCTACTATCTCTGCTATGTGGTTTGGCTTTACTTTCAAATCAGACACACTCAAATCAGGATCTTGTAATATACGCATAATTTCAGTCATAACCCAATTGCTTACTAGCTTATAGCTGTTAGCATCTTTGGACTCTAACTCATCTACCGCACTTTCATAATAGTCTGCTATATCCTTCTCGGCTACCAATACACCAGCATCATAATTAGGCAATTCATACTGCTCAATCATTCTGTTTTTCCTTGCCATTGGCAACTCAGGCATCATAGCTCTAACCTTTTCTACCCAATCTTCTTTTACAATTAGTGGGGGCAAATCTGGCTCAGGGAAGTAACGATAATCATGAGACATTTCCTTAGTTCTCATCTCTTTAGTCTTGTTTTCGTTGCCGTCCCATTGCATAGTAACCTGTCTAACTTCTCCACCAGACTCGATTACTTCTATTTGCCTACTAATCTCATATTCTATAGCTTTTTCTACATTTCTAAAGCTATTCAAGTTCTTAATCTCTGTCCTTGTACCAAATACATCGCTACCTTTGGGCATAACAGATACGTTAGCATCTACCCTTAGTGCACCCTCTTCCATATTACCAGTATTAATTCCTAAGTAAACTAAGATTTGTTTCAACTGCGTTAGGTATGAGTATGCTTCAGCTGAACTTCTTATATCTGGTTCGCTTACTATCTCTATCAACGCAACTCCAGCTCTATTGAAATCAACCAAAGTATCAATATCCAAGTCGTGGATTGACTTACCTGAATCTTCCTCCATATGAATACGAGTAATCCCGATTCTCTTTGTAGTTTCGTCTTCTAGCTCTATATTCAAATACCCATCGTAGCAGATAGGAGTATCGTGCTGAGATATTTGATAGCCCTTTGGCAAATCTTGGTAAAAATAATTCTTTCGAGCAAAAAGATTCCATTCCCTTATATTACTGTTTGTAGCCAAACCCATCATAATAGCATAGTCAACTACTTTTTTATTCAGCACAGGCAATGTACCTGGATGCGCCAAAGTCACGGGGTCAGTGTTAGTATTGGGTGACGAACCAAACCGACTAGAACTAGAACAGAACGCTTTAGATTCAGTTAATAACTGAGCGTGAATTTCTAATCCAATTACGGGTTCGTACTTTTCGTAAATCTCTTTGTTCATATAAGCAAATTTTTAGATTTCAAATTCTACAAAACTAACAAATAATAAGTAATTTTTTTCACATTTATTAACACTTATAACTCGATATGTTTTATAAAATTGTAGAATAGTTGTGATTAAGCTTTATTTAGTATATTTTGTATTCATAATTAGCTATCAAATTTTCTATTATATTTCTATGTCCAGAAGGTTAATAATTGGTGATATACACGGCTGCTACAAGTCGTTGGTTGCTCTCGTTGAAGAGCAAATAAAGCCAACATTAGATGATGAAATTTATTTCCTCGGTGACTACACAGGAAAAGGGCCAGACTCAAAAAATGTTGTGAAGTATATTATAAAAATGAAGAAAGATGGATATAATGTAAGATGCCTTAAAGGAAATCATGAGGCAATGCTTCTCAACTCCTTAAAATCTGACAAACTTCACTACAAATGGCTATGGAGTGGTGGATCTGAAACTCTACGAAGTTTTGGCGCTAACAGAGCAAATGAGCTAAAGAAAAAATACATTAAATTCTTCAAAAAGTTAGACCACTATATCGAGTTAGATGAATTTATTCTTGTCCATGGTGGTCTTAATTTCAATATTCCTAATCCTCTTGAAGATAAGAAATCAATGCTTTGGGTTAGAAATAAGCAGATAGACAAAACTAAAACAAACGGAAAAAGATTAATAGTTGGACATACTCCTAAGAAATATAAGCGAATAAGGCGTTCTCTAAACGAAGATATAATATTTCTTGATGGTGGATGTGTTTATTCTAAGGTCAAACACAAACATGGAAATTTGGTAGCTTTAGAATTGAATGAAATGAAACTATACAAACAACCAGATTTGGATATGTAGCTATATGAACATAGAAGAACTAAGAGAATATTGCTTAAGCAGACCACACGTAACCGAGGACACACCGTTCGATGAAACTACTCTTGCATTTAGAATAGGTGGCAAAATATTTGCACTTACAAATATGGAGGCTGTTCCAAGTAGAGTAAATTTGAAATGTGAACCACAGCGGGCAATTGAGCTAAGGGAAAGATATCCAGAGGTTATTATTCCAGGATATCACATGAACAAAAAGCATTGGAATACCATCTATCAAGAAGAAATGGACAATGAGTCAATGAATGAGTTAATTGATCATTCTTACGAATTGGTGTTCAACTCTTTGACAAAAAAAATCAGAAATGAATTAAGTAATTAATAAAGACTTATCGCTTCACAGCTCCAAAGTAGAACATTTTTGTCAACTGTAATATTAGCTCATCTGTATCAGGATATATCTTTTGTAGCTCTCTGTTGAATATCAAAGAAAAGATATGGTTTCTAAAAAAGTTTAAGAAATCTATGCTTACGTCTTCTCTAATATTTCCTTTTTTCTGCTCCCTAACTATGTGCTGCATAACTAAGTCATTATGCTCTTTTGCAGTTGATTCGAAGAACTTCCTTAGTTCCTCATTATCTTGATTAACCAAATCCTCTACATAGTTTTCGCTTATACCTTGTAATAGTTCGGAGTGAGCATATATTAGCTCCATTATCTTTTCGTTGAAGGGGATATCTTTCTGGAAAATTTCTATATACTGGACGTTAAATCTTTCGTAATTGTCATTAATTATTAATTTCAGGAGTTCGTACTTGTTTTCATACTTTCTATAGAAAGTCATTTTACTTACGCCAGCTTCCTTTCATATATCAGCTATATTTGTATTATTAATACCATTTTTCCAAATTAACTCTTTCGCTGCCTGATATATTTTATCTTTAGTTTTGCCCATTAATCTGCCCTGTTAGAAATGTCATACATAGTACAATAAATTCCAACACGTAAATGCTGAAATCATTGCCTCATCAATCAAGATATATATTCAATTTTAATAAAGTAGATTATGTTTCAGTAAGCGGTCCTGTTTTGTTATTAAACAACTATTTAGAAATGTCAAAAATAATAAATTTTCGTTAATCATGCTGTCATAGTTAACACTATGAACCAACAAAAGTGCATTTTGTTACAGAATGTGATAAAAATAAAACATAAATATTGTAATTTCGTTCTTGTAACTCTTCGATAACACAGATAAAAAGTAGCTTATTTTGAAATCAACATCAAGTGATAAAATAGGAATAGTGGCTTCAGTTCTTTGTCTAATTCACTGCCTCGCTTTACCTATAGCTTTCACACTATCAGCTGATACGCTCTATTTGGTTGAACACGAAATGCCAATAGTAGACTATATTTTTGCAGGCATTGCATTAGTCGCAGCAGTGCTTTCAGCAAGGAAAACAGAGGATCCAAAAATTAAGCTCGCATTTGCAGTTGGTTGGGGACTATTTATACTAGGTGTACTCTTTCACCATCACCCAATCATGATCTATTTACTACATTTGGGGTCATTAGTCCTAATCGTTACCCACTATAAAAATATTAGAAATTGTAGAGTGAATCTGAAAAAACCAGACAATTTGAAATGAGAAACGAAATAACAAAAATCTTAAAAGAAGTAGCTGAATTACTTGAGCTGAAGGGAGAAAATCACTTCAAAACCAGAGCTTACACTAACGCTGCTAACTTGATATCAGAAGAAAGAATAGATATTGAAAAACATGTAAAAGAAGGCACTCTCAGAGAAATAGACGGCATAGGCAAGGCACTACAAGAGAAGTTGACAGATTTTGTCGAAAACGGAACTATGCAATACCATCAGAACTTGCTCAAGGAAATTCCATCCGAAATGGTTACCCTGAGTAAAATAAAAGGTGTTGGACCAAGAAAAGCAAGAAAACTAGTTGAGCAACACAACGTTGACTCAGTAGCTACACTAAAGGAAATGGCTGAGAACGGAGAGTTAGAAAAAATAAAAGGATTCGGTGCCAAATCAGTCCAACAAATACTAAACTCAATAGAAGAAGCCGCAAGCTACGAAGGCAAATTCAGATTGGACACTGCTTACAATGCTGCAACAGACATAATGGAACTACTTAAAGAGAGCGATTCCATAAAGAAAGCAAGCTATGCTGGAGAACTGAGAAGGTGGTTAGAGGTGATAGAAAAATTAGATTTTGTTGTAGTACTTAATGACATTGATAAACTGGTTGAAATATTAAGTATTGATTTCAAACCAGAAGTTAAAAATGATAAGATATCATTCACTTATGGCCATAAAGCTCTACCAGTTGTGTTGCACATAGCTGACGAAGATAATTTTGGACTTATTGCACATGATTTGAGCTGCTCACCTAGTTACTTAGCTGCATTCGAATCTCTCCGAGACAATGCATTCAAAATAAAAGAAAACTATTTGTACAATGGTGATGAAAAACTAAGTATTCCTAACGAAGAAGAATTATATAAACAAATGGCCTTGCAATATGTAGAGCCAGAAACTCGCGAAGAGCCACAAGCACTACAATTTGCTAACACAAATGAGCTACCAAAATTAATAGAAGAATCAGACATGAAAGGTATGCTCCATTGCCATAGCAAATGGAGTGATGGTCTGAATACGATAGAAGAAATGGCATTGGAAGCAAAAGCTCTGGGCTATTCTTATTTTGCTATTACTGACCATAGCCAAACGGCTGTATATGCCAATGGCCTATCTCCTGAGCGCGTGTTGGCTCAGCACAGAGAGATAGACGAACTCAATCAAAAAGACCTAGGAATCAGAATTTTGAAAGGCATAGAGTCTGATATTCTTAATGATGGTAGCTTAGATTATGACGAAGAGATATTAGAAAAATTCGACTTGGTAGTCGCTTCTATTCACTCTAACTTTACTATGAGTAAAAAGGATATGACTGACAGAGTAATTCGTGCTGTAATGAGTCCATATACTACTATACTGGGTCACCCAACAGGAAGGTTATTACTGAGAAGAAAAGAATATCAGATAGATCAAAAAGCCGTAATAGATGCAGCAGCAGAACACAAAACTGTAATCGAAATCAATGCCAATCCACATAGATTGGATTTAGATTGGAGACTACTTGGCTATGCTAAACATAAGGGTGTAAAAATAGCAATCAATCCCGATGCTCATAACTTAAGAGGGCTTCAGCACGTAAAATATGGTGTCCGAATGGCAAGAAAAGGTTGGCTCACACACAGTGACATAGTCAACACATATAGTTACAACAAATTCAAAATGACAGTATTGAGCAAATGAAGAAAATCACTCAAGTAATACTTTTACTCGTATTTTTACCTTTAGCTTTAACATCTGAACCAATCTTTATTGGCTCTGTGCAACAAGGCGCGGCAGCAGATTCTATCTCACCTAAGCGGATATATTCGGCACTTAAATTTGCCTTGGATATGACTGCCGAACACCACACTACACCAGATTCAATCAGAACGAAGACCATTGCAGAAGCAGATTCTAGTAATACTTATGATGACCTCGCAAAAAAAGTTGGTGCTAAGTTCACTTGTTACGCCAGTGTAGATGTACTTCATAATATGCTAAGAGCAAATATAACACTAACAGATAGAGACGGAAGTGACAAAACAGGATTTGGCTACGCAGCTATACATCATATAAAAGATGGGAAGCAGGTTTATGATATTGCCTTAGTGAAAGCATTCCAAAGGGCAGCTATGAATGTTATAGCTGATACAACGATTTACGACCACCAACCAAAAGAATTCCAAGTGAAGCCAGCTGGTTCTTTGGTTGTAGGTGGATTTATTATGAACGACAATGATATACCATTCAACTGGGAGCTTTTTGCTAATGAAAGTGTAACATCTTACTATGCCTCTGAGTCTATATACGAAGCTGCAATAGATGCTGATAATTATGCTGTTTATGACATAGCTACACGTGACTCAATGTATGCAATGTTCAATATTTACATGGTAGAAAATTCTTCTCCAGCATCTGCATCGGAACTAAAAATGCTAAGCCAGTTTGATGTGCAGTATTACTTATATGGCCAGCTGGACAGAGATTTGAACTCGGCAGATATGAAGATAATACTTGCAGAGCTTAACAATGGCAAAATTAGAATACTCAACGTAGCAGAAGGAATACTCAATAGCGACAATAAAGAAAAAATGAAGGCTTTGATTCAAAAGTTGACAAAGCAAGCATTATCAATTAGCAACAACAAAGGGAATACTGACTAGTTTACTTTCGCAGATTATTCCAAAATGATACATCCCTGATGAAAGACCTGCTGTATCAAACTTAATCATTTTATATCCTTTATAAAGTATCTCATTGCCAAGCTCTCTAACTATCCTGCCTCTATTATCATATATAGCATAGCTAGCATCAACTTGTTTATTACAATTTACTATTACGCTTACTTCCTCATTCTGAAATACAGGATTTGGTGATAAACCATCAATACTTATCAAATCATTTGATTCGATACTCGTGAAGATTGAAGAATCTTCTATTTTCTTGTCAATATCATTAGCAGATTCTATTATTTCTTCTTTAGTCATACCTGCATTGATACTCATTTGCAATATCACAGACTTATTACTTGGAATAAAAAATGGCCCTGCACCACTATACATAGAGGCGTCACGAACCAAGCTAGTTTTCCGTTCAATACCATTAGTCATGGCAGATCGTTTAGCAAGATCATCAAATGAACTATAAACAGTTATAGAATTATCCGCCCCATCATTGTTAAATGGATAAAAATTCTGTTCTTGTCCACTATGAAGCTTCACAGCAACTTTTGGACTATTTTCTTCACCTACAACTTCAGCTATACCTACGGCTTCATCTTCTAGATAATATATTATGTCATCCGCAGCACCATCACTAATATCCCAATCGAAAAATAGTCCCGCATAAACGGAATCCAAATCATTATCATTGTTATTTGTTATCTCATATTCTAAGATTAGTGAATTTGGATACTCAGGTACTATATACGCTCTTTGTTCCACGCTAACTCCCAATGCATTTACGCTAGCAGTGCTTATACCTTCAGGGTTATCTGTATACTTAGCTTCCGAATAGATTATTCCATCTTTTTCTGTTTTTACAATTCTTTTCTCTCTTACCCAATCTCTTTCTTTCCGTCCACTGCTGTTCCTAATCACATCGGCTACATATATACTGTCATTCGTGCTTATTTTTTGTGTTAGCATTAGCCCACCTTCAAACAGCATATTTTTACTATTTAAAGCAAAACCATCGCCTTGTAAGTTGTTAGGAAAATCATTGAATCCTATATTCCCATTGCTATTCAGAGTAACAGAGATATTACCATTTTTTAATGTAACGTAAGTTTGATTAACGTTGAAAGTAACAAAGAGCTTATTAACTAACTGTGCATCGCTAAAGACATCCAGAGTCATAGTGTATTCGTAGTCGTTCGGAACATCTTCAGGAATATTTGCCTTCACATCGTTAATAGTAAATTCAGCTCCTGACTCAATGAATTCAAAATCATAAGACGACTTCTCAAGTTCCAATGGAAAAAACTTATCCCCTTCGATAATTACATCTACATTACTTAGATTGTCTAACACATTCCTTAGTTGTAAATCAATACTAATATTATCATTTGGGAGTATACTTTCCTCACCATTTAGGTTAGCTATTACATAATTATCCAGAGCAACTGATTTCAGATTTACTCTATCTAAAGACTTTCTAAGATTTACTCTACCTCTACCTATCTTATCATCAAATCCACTATTTAACTCCGAAATATCATCCGCATTAGCCATTATTAGGTGTCTTATTTGTTCAGCTTTATACTCTGGAAATTCTGAAACAAGTACTGCTGCTACACCAGCTGCGACAGGCGAAGCCATAGATGTACCGCTTTTGTAATCATAGGTGTTGTTAGGAGTAGTCGCAAGAACAAAACTACCAGGTGCAGACACCCCTACAGAGGCGTGATAATTAGAAAAACCTGATTTTCTATCATCATCTGCAGTAGAAGCTACCGAAAGAGCACCATCATATCCTGCAGGAAAAAACTTTAAATCTGAACCATTATTCCCTGCAGCAGCGACTATAAGTGAGCCCATTTCATTTACCAATTTGACAACATCTGCATCCGTTCTTGAAAAACCTGATGAGCCCCAAGAACAGTTAATAACTCGGCAGCCCATAGCACCAGCGTATAACAATCCTTCAAACTGATTGTAAACTGACCTATCAAGGCCATTATCAGAGCCAATCTTCACATTCAAAACTTTAACCCTAGGAGCTACACCAGCAACTCCAACACCATTGTTTACCTCGGCAGCAACTATACCTGCTACGTGTACTCCATGATCATTAGCATAAGTAGGGTTATTGTCTTGTCCACTCTCAGAACCAAAATCCCAACCCCTCCAATCATCTACATAACCATTGCCGTCATCATCTTTCAAATTCGTACTTTTGTCATCTCCATTCTCATCAAATCCACTCTCGCCAGGATTCACCCAGTAAGTGTTTTTCAAATCTTCATGTTCAAAGTCAATCCCAGTATCCACTACTCCAACCAATACCGTATCGCCAGTCAAATTTTCCCAAGATTCTGCTATCTGTGTGATATAGAGATGATATTGGCTGCCCAACTGAGGGTCATCAGATTCACCTATCAACAGTTCCGCCTTGGGTATTCTCTCTGCATAAACTATCGATTTATCTTGGTTCAGCTTGCTAGCTATTTTAGCTATATCAACTTTACCAGGGAAAATAACTTTCCTAACATTTCTTAATTCATTGAGAAGTGAGTCACCTCGCTGAGTCAGCTCTACATTCTCGAATAGTTTTTCATTAATCAAAGGAAGTGATAAATAACCATTATTGCTTGCTCCAAGCACTGAGGCCTGTTTACCACTATTATCAAATTTAACATATAGTGAGTTTGGTTCATAGCCAGTTTGCCCCAACATTAATATTGGTGCTAAAAAGGCAAGTATAATTGTATTCAAATTTTTCATATTATAATATAACAAATGATACCTGTTATTCGTTACATAATGTTGCAAATATTGACTTAAGAAACATTAATTGATAAGTTTGTTAAACAAATAAAATATTAATTAGAAATTGCTAAAACTAGAAAACGAAATATATTTATATCTACTCGCTGCACTGCCAGTGCTGGTATTGCTATATGTTGTTTATAGAGCAAGAAGAAAGAAACTACTCAACTCATTCGCTAGCTCCGAAGCGCTAAAGCGACTATCTCCTAATGTTTCTACTTTCAAAAATAGTTTCAAGTTCATTCTTATAGCTATAGCATTCTCTGCTATGATAGTCGGATTAGCTAACCCTCTTATTGGAACGAAGATGAAAGAAGTTAAACGAGAAGGCGTAGAAGTAGTGATAGCAGTGGATGTATCCAACTCAATGTTAGCAGAAGATATTAGACCAAACAGATTAGAAAGAGCAAAATCTGCCATAAAAAGAATGATAAGTGAGTTAGCTCAGGACAAAATCAGTATAGTGCTATTTGCGGGTGATTCATTCTTACAGCTTCCTTTGACAACCGATTACTCTGCGGCTAAACTTATGGTCTCTTCTATGAGCACAGATATGATAGAGAAGCAAGGTACTGCCATTGGAAGTGCAATAGAATTGGGTATCAAATCTTTCTCCGAAGATGAAGAAGTAAACAAAGTAATGATAATAATAACTGATGGTGAAAACCACGAGGACGATGCCCTAGGTGCTGCCGAAAAAGCAGAAGAAAAAGGTATAGTGATTCATACTATAGGTATGGGGTCTATCGAGGGTGGCCCAATACCACGTTACATAAATGGAAGACCCCAAGGATTTATAAAAGACAATAGTGGCAACACAGTGGTGTCAAAGCTGAATGCGAATATGCTACAAGAACTAGCATCCGTAGCAGATGGAAAGTTCGTTCGTGCTGCTGGTGGAGAGGTCAATCTTTCTGATTTATTAACTGATATATCAGAGATGGAAAAAACAGAATTCGAAGCTAAAGTGTTTACCGATTTCGAAGACAGATTTCAATATCTTTTTGGTTTTGCATTACTTCTCATAATTATTGAGATGATGATTAGTAACAGGAAAAACAAGCGATTAACTTTAAAGAAAATAGTAGGTGAAAACGATGAATAAACTTAGTATTATAATATCATTTTTACTTATAATTTCTGCTACTCATACGCAAGAGCCAGAAAAGTATATATATGAAGGTAATGAGAAGTACAAGAACGATAAGTATGAAGAAGCTGAGATAGACTACAGAAAATCATTAGATGAAGACCCGAATTCTACTAAAGCTAAGTATAATCTTGCAAATTCTCTTTATAAACAAGGGAATTTTGGAGAAGCAAAAACCAAATTTGAAGAGCTTACTCATTCTAATTTTTCTAAGCAAGAGCTAGCTAAGATATATCACAACATGGGTAACTCCCTGCTAGAGGAAAAGAAGTATCAAGAGAGTATAGACGCATACATTCAATCTTTGAAGAACAACCCAAAAGATCAGGAAACCAAATACAATCTGGCTTATGCTAGAGAAATGCTGAGGAAACAACAACAGCAAAATAAAGACAATCAGCAGAATCAAGACCAGAACCAGGATCAGCAAAACCAGAAGGACAAACAAGACCAGAATAAAGACCAAAAAGGTGAACAAAACAAAGACCAACAAAACCAAGACGGTCAGAATCAAGAGCAAAATAAAGACAAAGATGGTCAGCAACAAGACAAGCAAAATGGTCAAGAGCAACAGGACAAACAAAATCAACAGAAAGACGGACAAGGCAATCAGCAAAACAAAGAGAAGCCAAAAGATGGCGACAAGGCTCAGCAAATGCAGCAAAATAAAATCTCCAAGCAAGATGCAGAGAGAATACTCCAAGCTATGATGCAAGAAGAAAAAGAGCTGCAAAAGAAAATGAGAAAACTAAAATCTGACGACAAAAAAACTGGAAAGAATTGGTAATGAGAGGACTAACGAAAACTTATCTGTTATTAATACTATTAATGACAGCCACTACATCTGTTTTAGCTCAGAACTTTACAGCTGCTGTTTCGAGCAACCCAGTGGTAGAAGGTGAACCATTTAGAATTCAGTTCAGTGTTGACACCGATGCCTCTAACTTCAGGCCACCTAGCTTTAGTGGTTTGGAAGTCTTGCAAGGGCCTTCACAATCGAGCAGCACTCAGATTATAAATGGAAGATATAGTAGAGCCCTGACCTTTACCTATGTACTAAAAGCAAATAAAACAGGCACAATAAACATCAATCCTGCTACTATACAAGTAAATGGCAAACGATTACGCTCTAACTCTATAAAGCTAAGAGTAGCAGAGCCATCGGAAGCAGAGAAAGAAAGAAGAAGACAAGCAGCAGAACAAGAGAAAAAAATGCAGGGTCAAGCGATAGATATTATCAAAGACAATCTGTATTTGAGAACTAATGTTTCTAAGCGTGATGTTTACGTAGGTGAGCAGGTAACCGCCTCCTTCAAGCTATATGCTAATGCTGATTTGAATATAGTTGGTTTGGAACTCGAGGGCTCACCAATACTCAATGGATTTTGGAGTCAAGAGATTGACCTTGGGGAAATGCAGTGGAAACGTGAGCAAGTAAATGGTGTTTGGTTTAGAGTAGCTAACCTGAAGCAGGTAGTTTTGTTCCCACAACAAAGCGGAAAACTGACGGTTGACCCCTATGAATTTAAAACAGTAGTTAGACTGAGAACAAGTGGCCAACGAAGAAGAAGACGTAGTATTTTCGATGACTTTTTTAATCGTGGCTCATATAAGGATTTCGAATACAACCTAAGCTCATCCCCTATCGCTGTCAATGTTAAACCATTGCCAGATGGAGCTCCAAATGGCTTCAACGGAGCTGTAGGAAAATTCGAAATGGAAGCGTGGGTTGACAATACGAAAACTGTTGCTAACGAGCCAATTACTCTGAAAGTAAAGATAAATGGTAAGGGCAACATAAAATTATTCGATGCACCGAATATCAAGCTGCCACCTGATATGGAGACTTTCGACCCAAAAACAGCTGATAATTCCCGTGTATCGCTTTCTGGGATGTCAGGTGAAAAGATATTTGAATATTTAATTATACCACGCACCCCAGGCGAGTACAAAATAGAGCCAGTTACGTTCTCTTACTTCGACTTAGATTCCAAAAGCTATAAGACTTTATCATCAGAAGAGTTTGTAATATCAGTTGGTAAAGGCGAATATGACGGCACTAGTAATATCTCAGGAGTTAGCCGCGAAGAGCTTCAGCTAATTGGAAAAGACATCAGATATATAAAATCTGACACAGAACTACATGACAAAAATCGAGGTGGGTTCTTTGGCACTCCTACTTTCTATACCTTAATAATGCTGCCGTTCTTTTTGTTCTTAATTTTGTTTATCATACTTGCAAAACGCAGAAAAGATGACGAGAATACTGAACTAGTGAAGAACAAGAGAGCTAGTAAACTAGCAAAGAGAAGATTATCAGCTGCTGGAAATGCTCTAAAAGCAAATGACAGCTCTAGTTTTTACGAAGAGATTACCAAAGCACTATGGGGTTATATTTCTGACAAACTGAACATACCAGTATCAGAGTTAAACAAAGATATGGTACGCCAAAAATTGAACGATATTGCGATAGATGAAGATACAATCGACAAATTTATTTCTGCATTAGAAGAATCGGAGTTCGCTCGCTATTCTCCTGGTGGGGACACCACAGGAAAGATGCAGGAACTGTATGATAAATCGACTAATGTGATAACAAGCATAGAGAGAGGTATAAAATGAGAAATCTAATATTATCACTACTATTTATACCATTTTTATTATCAGCTAATACGGCAGATGACTTGTTCAAGCAAGGTAACGAACAATATAGCAACAAGCAATATTCGGACGCCATAAATACTTATGAGCAGATACTAGACCAAGGAAATGCCTCTGCAGAGCTGTACTACAACTTAGCGAATGCTTATTACAAAACTGACAACATCGCCTACGCAATACTCAATTACGAGAGAGCAGATAAGCTAAGCGACAACGAAGACATAGACCACAACTTAACCATAGCTAGACTGAAAACTATCGACAAAGTAGAGCGAGTAGAGCAAATATTCATAGTCGATTGGGTCGATTCACTTCGTGGGTTGCAAAACTCATCAAGTTGGGCATGGTGGACAGTAGCATTCGTGTGGGTACTATTCGTATTCGCTGGAGTACTGATATACAGCCGAAGCACATCAATCAAAAAGCTATCTATTGCTGTAATATTTGCAACATTGCTAATATCAATATTGACCTCGTATTTAGCATTCAGCTCACACCAGAATGAATATGTTAAGAAATTCGCCATTCTCACAGAGCAAAGCACTTACGTGAAAAGCTCACCCGACACTCAAAGCCAAGACCTATTTATACTCCACGCAGGGATAAAAATGCAAGTCATGGACTCAGTCGGCGATTGGCGTAAAATCCGCTTAGACAATGGCGAAGTCGGATGGGTAGACAGTAGCACATTCACAGTAATTTAATCCTTGTAAGTCCTCCCTGACAAGGGAGGATTTAGGTGGGTTTGAGATAAATAGAACCTTAGAAAAGTATCTTGGTCACTGAGCCTGTCAAAGTACAAGCTCAACGTACTTACTAAATCAGACTACCTCCACCTTCCTCTCCTCAATATAATAAGTCTTCATCATGCCTTTACCTTTTATCTCTATCTCACCTCGCTCAACATATTCAAACTCCTCGTATTCGCTTACTGCCTCTCTAAATCTGTCGGTTATGTGTACCTGACCTGCTTCTGATGATGTCTCCATTCTACTAGCAGTATTCACAGCGTCCGACCACATATCATAGATGAACTTGTTCTCGCCTATCACTCCGGCTACTACTGGGCCGCAGTCAAGACCTATTCTTACTTCAATTTTGGTGCCGTCTGCTGTTCTGTAGTCATTCATTAGCTGTTTTACTTCTAGTGCCATTTGGGCTGCTCGGTGGGTGTTGTTTTTCTGAACTTCGGGGATTCCTGCAGCTGCCATATAGCTGTCGCCTATGGTCTTTATCTTCTCTAAACCATATTTGTTTGCAATAGTGTCATAGTTGGTAAATATTTTATTTAACGCTTCTACTACTCTTCTTGGGTCTTCATCTTTTGCCATTTCTGTGAAGTTTACTATATCAATAAACACAATAGATGCTTGTGTGAAGTAGTCTGATATTGGATGTTCTCTCTTCTTCAATCGCTTGGCTATGCTGACTGGCAGTACATTGTACAACAGCTTGTCTGAGCGCTTCAGCAGTCTATAGATTATAAACATAACCACAGCCATCACAATGATAAACCCGATAGAAAAGTATAGAATTAGCTTTTCTCTTTTCTCCTGCTCAGCTATCTTCAGTTTCTGTTTTTCTATTTCTTTTTGCTTTAGGTCATCTTCTCTTGCCTTCTCTAAGGCTGCAATTTTGTCGCTGTTTTCTTGGTTGAAAACTGAGTCTTTAAGCTTGTGATGTTCTTCAAGGGCATCATAGGCTTTTTTGTAATCTTCCTTTAGGTAATAAGCTTCAGATAGATTATTTAAAAATTCACTCCTACCATTTAATTCACCTATTTCTTCATATATTTTAATTGCTTCAAGAGTATATTCTATTGATTTATTTAGATTTATAAGTTTATTTAAGCTTATATATTTGTTGAGTTCAGCAGGTTTTATAGTTATACTTTCATGTGAAATAGTTAGGTATAGACTTCCCATATTTCCTAGTGTTGTTGCAATACCATATTTATTTCCAAGCTCTTCTTTAAAAACTAAAGATTTTCCATAGTACTCCAATGCTTTTGGATAATTTGATTGCTTTTCAAAGACTGCACCTATATTTCCTAAAGTAAGTGCATTTCCTTCTTTATTTCCTAACTCTTCATATATTCTTGAGGCTTTAATCATGTATTCTAATGTTTGGGATAAATTATTTTGATAAAAATAAATAGATCCTATATTTGCAAGTATCCCAGCTTCTCCATTTTTGTTTCCAATCTCTTCATCAATGATTAAGGCTTTTTTGTAGTATTCTAAAGCTTTTGAGTACTTTGACTGATAAGTGAAAATTACAGCCATCATTGTAAGGTTTTCAGTAATACCGCGTTTATTTCCTAGCTCTTCATTAATTTTTAAAGCTTTATTAGAATATTCAAATGCATTTGGAAATTCCGATTTTCTGACCATGTTAGCAGATAATGAATTATAAGAATTAGCTAGCCCCTTTTTCCAATCAAGTTTGTTTGAAAGTGAAAGACTTCGTTTTCCGTATTCAATCCCTTTATCAGGATTTATATTGTGATAACTGTAACTTAAATAATATAACAACTTCACTTCATTTGTATCTCCTTTAGCATTAGGCAATTTTGCTAGGAGTGAATCTATCTTAGTCTGGGCTGAGAGCTGGGCATGTGCTTGGTATGTTATATTTATTGATAGCAGTATTATTAGAGCTAAGATAGTTGTTTTCATATTTTGCCTTTGCAAAGTAAGGGTTTAAGATACTGCAATATATGAAATTATTGGGGAATATGTCTTTGCAAGGAATGTTTCGTCCATTCAGAGAGTGCGAAGCACTCGAAGAATCCAGTTACACAATACATCTCTTAAACCCTAGACTCTTCGCAGACTTCGTCTGCTCTGAGTGACGGTGGGTGATATTTCGTAGACACCTATACTTCGATAGACTCAGCACAAGTGTTGAAATTGACTTGATTAGTAAGTACGTTGAGCTTGTCGTAACGCACTTACTAAATTAGGTAATTCCTTCTTCGTCAAGGAGGAGCTAGATTATGAGAAGTCTTCCCTGCCTGCCAAGCCAACGGCATGGATAAAGGAGGATTTAGGTGGGTTTCACTCAAACCACCCCGTCAACGCAAAGGCGTTGCCACCCCTCCACAGGAGGGGAATTCTTTGCCTCGGACCAAGGATGACACTGTCACTCAGAGGTTACGTAGTGACCGAAGAGTCCATCTTTACTTAATATAAACTACATTTGTTCATTCAGAAGGGATTGGGTAAATTGGGATGATTATGATCAGAAAAATAACAAGCAAACAATAATTCATTTTATAAAATAGTGATGGAGTAAATCAATTAAGCATTTAACAATTATATATATTTTTATTATATCAGTCTCATCCTTAAGTAGTCAGAAATTTGAAACCCCCAAAACTATAGAAGAAGCCATTGAAATATTGCAATCTGATTGTACTGACAGTCTTAAATCAATAATTAGAACAACACCCAATGATAGTTTGTTGCAACTTACTTATGTTTTTGGAGGAGATTTTGGAATGGTTTCTAATTAGTTAACAGACTATTATTCTGATAATAAATCTGAATTAGAAAAGTATTACTCAAACCTTGGGATAAAATACCCTCTTCATATAGAAACTATAGTTCTTACCTCATTTAAAACAGTTTTGAATGGTGAAAGACTAAACCATAAAAAAATCATAAAACCTTTTCAATTGAAAGAAATGAAGTGGGAAGAAGAGGATAAAGTAAGATATACTACAGATACATTAAGAGGTAATTACATACCAACAGATTTGGAGGATTGTTTTAACCAAATGGATGGATTTTTCAATGACAGTACTAAAAATGAGTTTAAGTCTAAGAGCGAGGATACGTTTACAGGTTCTCATCATTTCGGTTTAGGAACGTGGATGAGAAATAACTGGCAACTTTGGTATGGTTCTAGATTATCAAAGTATTTTAATAATCTTGGAATTGATCATCCAGATGATATGTCAGCGATTATCCTTACAAGTTACCATAGAAGATTAAATGGTAAAAAGCTCAAACTCAATGAACAGATTAAATTTTATCAGGATTACTGGGATAAGAACAAATGATCCTTGTGACTACATTTTTTACAGTCTGGCAAAAATATTTTAGGTCTTAAGAATGACCTCTTTTTCACCACCACTTTTTTGCCCCTTTGGAGGCCGTGCCGCGTCTTCTGCGTGGACTGGCAGGAACTTGTTTCTGACTGAGGAGGAATAGAATGTCACAGCGAGGGCTGAAAAGGCGTGGCAATCTCAAATGAGACAGCCACGTCAATAATGACTGGCGCTTCGATATACTCAGCAAAGGTTTTTAAGTTGGACTGATCAGTAATTACGTTTGCTTCTAACGCATCCACCTTCATTCTAAATATGACTTTTTTACTATCATTTCAGAATAATTCGCTATATTCTATAATAAGAAAAAAAGATAATTGATTAATGACAAACAACGATATATTACGAAGATTACGATACCTCTTCGACTACAGTGATTCCAAGATGATCGAGCTATTCAAACTATCAGGTTCAGACGTGGAAGAAGCGGACTTACAAGACTGGTTCAGGAAAGAGGACGACCCCGATTTAGCTGAGATGAGTGATAGAGAAATGGCAACTTTCCTCAATGGAGTGATAATAGAAAAACGTGGTAAAAGGGACGGCCCCCAGCCTGAACCCGAAGACCGGCTGACAAATAATATAATACTTCGAAAGCTGAAAATAGCATTGGATTTGAAGTCTGATGACATAATAGAATTATTCGCTCTGACTGATAAGAAGATTAGCCCACATGAGTTGAGCTCTTTCTTCCGAAGACCAGGACACAAATCCTATCGTCCATTTATGGATCAATATTTACGTAATTTCTTGAATGCACTGCAAACTAAAAGCTCAAAAGAACCTGGAAGTATTTAGTAAAATTATAAAAAAAAAAGAATAGACATGAACAATTTTGAATTTAAGAATCCAACCAAAATATTATTTGGTAAAGGACAAATAGAAAACATAGCAAACGAAATCCCTAAAGATGCCAAAGTATTAATGCTATTTGGTGGGGGAAGTATCAAAAAGAATGGAATTTATGAGCAAGTCAATGCAGCGCTTCAAAACTACAAAGTCTTAGAATTTGGCGGCATTCCTGCAAACCCAGAATATTCTGTCCTTATGGAAGCACTAAAAGTAATTAAAGAAGAGAATATCACCTATTTGCTTGCTGTAGGGGGAGGTTCAGTCATAGACGGTACAAAATTCCTGTCTGCTGCTGCCCTTTACGAAGGTGAAGAGCCATGGGAAATACTAACCAACAAAATTCCTATAGATGAGGGGATGCCCTTTTCAACTGTTCTGACCTTACCGGCTACTGGTTCTGAAATGAACTCAGGTGCTGTGATAACAAGAGAAGAAACAAAGGAAAAACTAGTCATGGGTGGTCCAGGACTATACCCAGTGTTTTCGGTGCTCGATCCACAAGTAATACACTCAATACCTCATAGACAATTGGTGAACGGAATTACTGATGCTTTTACTCACGTATTGGAACAGTATGTTACATATCCTATTGGAGCCAGTCTCCAAGATAGATTGTCGGAAAGTATATTGCAAACCCTAATAGAAGTTGCTCCAAAAGTTTTGGAAGACCCAACAGATTACACAGCTGGCTCCAACTTTATGTGGAGTTGTACTATGGCTCTGAATGGTTTGATCAAGCAAGGAGTTCCTACTGATTGGGCAATACATGCTATGGGTCATGAGCTTACAGCACTTTATGGTATCGACCACGCAAGGACGCTAGCAATTATAACACCTAGCCATTATGAATATAATCTCGATACGAAAAAAGAAAAGCTTGCTCAATATGCCGAGCGTGTTTGGAACATAACTGATGGAACTACGGAAGAAAAAGCAAAAGCTGCTATCAAAAAGACAGTAGCATTCTTCAACGATATGGGCATAGATACCAAACTTTCTAAGTACACTTACGATTATGAAGGCACAGCAGAAGAAATCTCTAGAAGATTTACAGATCGAGGCATTGACGGGCTTGGAGAACATCAGAATCTAACGCCTGATGACGTAGAAAAAATTGTAAGAATGTCTTACTAATTAATATAAGAAAAATAACAAACAACACGAACACAAAATGTCAAACAACGAAAACACAAGCAACCCACTTACTAAATCTATTCTCGAAAAATTTGAGATAGAAGAACTGAACCCAATGCAGTTGGAGGCAGGAAGAAACATAAGGCGAAAATCCGATGTAGTATTGCTATCTCCTACAGGCACTGGCAAAACACTAGCGTTTCTGTTACCACTGATAGAGACATTAGACCCAAACATTACTGAGATTCAGATTCTGATCGTGGTGCCTTCGCGTGAGTTGGCTCAGCAGCTATTACAAGTAGCACGTGATATGGGCTCAGGTTTCAAGGTGAATGCAGTGTATGGTGGTCGTGCTGGCTCGCAAGACAAGCTCGATTTGCAGCACCTACCAGCTATCCTAATTGGTACTCCTGGACGTATAGCCGATAGATTTTTCAAGGATACTTATTCGCTTGATCATATCAAAACTCTAGTTTTAGATGAGTTCGACAAATCGCTAGAAATGGGCTACGAAGATGATATGATTGACATAATAGAATCGCTGCCTAATGTAAAGCAGAGGATTCTTACATCAGCTACTCGTGATAATAAAATACCGAAGTTCGTGGGATTGCAAAAGCCCGTATTCATCAACTATGCTGATGAGGGTGTTCCTCAACTGACTATCAAAACCGTACTTGCACCCGACAGAGATAAGTTTGAATCATTAGAAAAAACTCTAGCACACATAGGCCCAAAACCGGGGATTATTTTCTGCAGTTTCAAAGATGAACTCTATGATGTTAGTGAGTATCTGAGTGATGTTGATATTCCACACGAGTGCTTTCACGGGGATATGGAACAGCTAGATAGAGAGCAATCATTAATCAAATTCAGGAATGGAACTACACAGCTGCTTTTGGCAACAGATTTGGCAGCACGAGGGCTCGACATTCCCGAACTGACATTTATTCTCCATTACCACTTGCCACATCGATACAACGAATTCCTACACAGGAATGGACGTACTGCAAGAATGAATAGCGACGGCGTGGCATATATACTTCATTGGACAGGCGAAGACCTACCCGAGTATATACAGGACATAGCACCCGAAGAAATAATAGTAGGCGATCTGCAGCCCTCACATGAGCCAGCACCAGTCAGATGGGTTACGCTATACATAACCGGAGGTAGACGAGAGAAAATTTCCAAAGGTGATATAGCAGGTCTATTTATGAAGCAAGGTAAGATTGACAAAGACCAACTTGGGGTAATTGAACTACAAGAGAGTTGCTCTTACGTTAGTGTTCACGAGAATATAGCAGAGAAAGCCGTAGAGAAAACCAATAATACTAAACTCAAGAAAAAGAAGGTTAGGATTAGCGTTGTGAAGTAGATAGATGACTTACAATACTGTGTATGGAATATATTTTCTTTCATTACGCAGGACGCCAACGTCACTCAGAGGGAAGTACAGCGAACGAAGAGTCTAGGTATGAAAAAACCCCTTCACATATAACGCAATAAGCATTTCTATTGATGAAGAGGTTTTATTATAATAATTTTATTTGTTAGGCTTACGGATAAAATCTAAACCCAATGGATCCTTCCATGTCAGTATATATTCCTGGAGTTAATGATATTAATGGACCGACCTCGAGGAAAATCTCAAACTGCTTACTAGGGGTAAAGTTTAATCCAAACACACCTTTTGCTCCTAAACTTAAGTCCTTATCGTGGTCATGGTCGTCATCATGATTGTGCTTATGATGCCCTTTACCATGAAAAAAACCATCGCCTTCTCCAATACCAATTGATGCTCCAATTCCTGCATAAAGAGAAAAATTCCTATGATTTATAACATTTGGGAAGTTAAAAGTATAAATACCATCAAACCTTAAGGAACCATAGTGAGATTTAAGTCCAATATTAAAAATCAGATCATTTGCTCCACCTGAACGTGATTTGAGTGTTATTGCAGTTGGATCGCCAAACATCAAACCAAATCCTAAATCAGATTTTGCGTTGTAAGAAACTGTTAGGAAAAAAATTGCTATTAAAAGCTTTTTCATATTTAGTCCTTTAGGTTGATTAACAATGGTAGTAAAACGTAATAATATGACATATATTGCTGAAACATACTGATATTAGGAGTTCAAATTAATCTCCGATGATTAATTTAGATTATACTCCTCGCTGCCAATAGAATAGAGTTTGGCTAAATGTTCTGTTCTGTATTCTCTAATTACTGATTCATTTACAGTACTGTCACTGTTGTAAAGACTTTTTTGGGAAAAAGCACTTGAAAAAGAAAGTAGAAATGCGATTGCGCAAACTAAAGCTAGCTTCATATTTCGTTATTTTTATTGATTGATATCCCTCAAGATATAAATATTTGAATTAATGGCAGTGTATAGCTAAGTTATTTATTAAACTCCCGTAACATAAATTTGCACTCATTATAGAAATGACCAGGGTGTGCCCCAAGCGAGTAATCAAGATAATCTCTAAGATTATTAAAGATATCTAGACACTTCTTATTCCCCTTCAGTGAACAAACTAACAGCTTTCCTACTATATTTTCACTATTAGAACTTTCGTTGATTTTCTTTAACTCTGGTAGCTCTTGAATAAATGACTCAATGTCCGAATCAGTTACGACAGACAAATCGAGAATAATCTCTTTATCACTTATTTTCAAACTATCATCTTCAACCGAAATTATAGTTCGGCTGTACGGTACTTGGCTCCAATCCATTCCTTTACCCACTGGTAAGATAGTCAATTCAACTACCTCTAGCTTATTATCCATTTTGTTTAGTATGCAAGTATTAAGAGCGCCATAGAAAGCAATATGTTTTTTATTCGTACAATCTTCTATTTCGAATTCTGAAAGTTTTATACTACATTCATCAAACCTTTGATCAAGATAACCACATACTACTAGAGTAATGTCATCTATATCAAGTTTAAATACAGGCTTTTCTCCAGCAACCATATACCCTACACAGTTACAAGCTTCTTCATCGTTTATATAATATGGCTGAATTCGTGATTTGTGTACATATCCTTCACGTTCGTTTATTGTTACTTTCCACCAATCTGAATCTTCTGACTTTGTGTATACAAAATCATTTCCTTCTTCTATCTCATATATTGCTTCATATTGCGCACCCGGTCCAGCTCTTAGAGTTGTATATCCATCTACGTCACTGATTATTCCCTTCTTTTGCGAATGGCATAAATCAAATAAAGTAAGAAACAATAAAGAGAGAATTACTGCTTTAACTAATGGGTTATTTGTCATTTTTTCTCGTTTCAGTGTCTAACTTTTTAAAGATACTAATTTTACTCATTCACAACTGCCATTTATTACATTTTTATTAATTTACCTAAAATCAAAAACGAAAAAGTAATAACTATGCAATTTATAGACTTAAAAACTCAATACGCACAGATAAAAGATCAAGTAAACAAAGGTATAGACCAAGTCTTAGAACACGGTAGATATGTATTTGGTCCAGAGATTGAAGAGCTAGAAAAACGACTTGCCGAATACGTAGGCACTAAGCACGCATTGGCTTGCTCTAGCGGAACGGATGCATTGCTTATGCCGCTAATGGCATGGGGAATAGGCCCTGGCGATGCAGTATTTACTACTCCATTTTCATTTGTAGCAACATCAGAGGTTATCAGCTTAGTCGGTGCTACTGCTGTCTTTGTCGATATAGACGAAAAGACATATAACATTGATCCTGTCAAGTTAGAAGAAGCTATAGAGAAAGTAAAAGCTGAAGGCAAATTGAACGCAAAGGCAGTAATTCCGGTTGACCTTTTTGGTCTGCCAGCTGAGCTGCACAGAATAGAGGCAATTGCCGAGAAGCACGACCTAATGCTTTTAGAAGATGCGGCGCAAGGATTTGGCGGCTCACTAGATGGTAAGAAAGCGGGCTCTTTTGGGCATGCAGGAGCTACTTCATTCTTCCCTGCTAAACCTCTCGGTTGCTATGGTGACGGCGGTGCTGTCTTCACAGATAGTGATGAGTTAATAGAGAAATTGAAGTCTATCCGTGTACACGGTATGAGCGCCACTGAGAGATATGACAATGTGAACATTGGCTTGAATGCTCGTATGGATTCTATCCAAGCAGCGATTTTGCTGACAAAAATGGACATATTCGACGGAGAATTAGTGAAGCGTAATAATGTTGCAGCTCGCTATTCGGCTAACTTAGGTAACTCTGTTGTTACTCCATTCATCCCTGGTGGCTACTATTCTTGTTGGGCGCAATATTCTGTACTTGCTAATGATGCTGCACACCGCGATGAGCTAAGAAACAAATTACAAGAACACGGAATACCGACAGCTGTTTACTACCCAATTCCATTGCATTTGCAAACAGCTTATAGTTACTTAGGATATAGCAAAGGCGATATGCCAGTGTGTGAGGGTATTTCTGAGAGAATTTTCAGCTTACCTATGCACCCATATTTAACTGAAGAAGAAATAGACAAAATCTGTGAAGTAATAAAAGGTTAAAGCCATGAAAGGAATAGTATTAGCAGGAGGTAGCGGCACTCGCCTTTACCCAGCGACCAAGGCAGTCAGCAAGCAACTTCTGCCAATATATGACAAGCCAATGATATACTATCCTATTTCTGTGCTGATGTTGGCCGACATTACTGAGATACTGATTATCTCAAACCCAGAATTTATTGACCTATACAAATCGCTACTAGGTGATGGCTCGCATCTTGGAATGAAGTTTGAATATGCCATTCAAACGGAGCCGCGTGGCTTGGCAGACGCATTTATAGTTGGTGAGGAATTCATTGGCGATGATGATGTGTGCCTAATATTGGGCGACAATATATTCTATGGTCAAGGATTCACAGGCATACTCCAAAATGCTGCTAAGCTTGATTTGGGTGCTACCATTTTCGGTTATTATGTAAAAGATCCAACAGCTTATGGGGTTGTTGAGTTTGACGAAAATAACAAAGCCATATCTATTGAAGAAAAACCAGAAAACCCGAAATCAAATTACGCTGTTCCTGGTTTGTATTTCTATGACAATAGTGTGATAGAAATAGCCAAAAATGTAAAACCTTCCGCTCGTGGCGAAATAGAAATAACAGCCGTGAACAATGAATACTTAAGACAAGGACGTCTGAAAGTAGAATTACTGGGACGCGGATTCGCATGGCTAGACACTGGTACAAGCGACAATCTAATGAATGCAGCGGACTTTGTTCGCACCGTTCAGAAACGTCAGGGCTTTTATATAGCTTGTTTAGAAGAAATAGCTTATAAGAAAAAATTAATAAATTCACATCAATTGGAAGAGTTGGCACAAAACTTGTTGAAAACTGAGTACGGACAGTATTTGAAGGAAGTAACAAGTTATGATAAAAATAGTGCTAATTGAAGATGACAGTGTGATGTCAAGCTCAGTAAGGTTGCAATTAAAAGTCTTGCTTAAAGATGACTACGAGCTGAAGATATTCAAACGTCTCGAAAAAGCAATTTCCTACTTAGAAAACAATAGCTGCGATATTGTGATTTCTGACATGAACGTCGTTGATTCACGCGGTCAGGAAACCATAGATACCCTCACTAGTAAATCAAACGGCTATAAACTGATCATAATATCTGGTTGTTTTGAGCAATTAGAAGTTGATAAATCTAATGACGACAACTACCAATTCATTCCTAAAGACATGGATTTCAACGAATCTATCAGCTCCGCTATACAAAATGTGTATGGGTAGGGGTTAGTTTTGTTTGATAATCTTATATGTGTTATTCTCACTACCACAAACAGTAGTAATTAAGTAAATTCCCGATGGGTAATCAGTAAGATTTAATTTAATATTATTCTTATTACCAATATTCTGTCTTTTTAATATCTCCACACCTTCTAAATTCGTCACTGAATAAGACATAATGTTGGAGTTACAATCTACATTGATATTTACAATGCCATTAGTAGGATTGGGATACACTAGTGAGGTGTCTAAATGATAAATATCATGTTTAACATTTGAAATTACAGGACTTTTAATTCTATAAAGTTGAAAATCTCTATGACCTTTATAGTAACTAGCAAAAAAATAGACGTATCCATTTAGTTCAATAATTCCTGAATTTACATCAATATGTTCATCCGAAGTCCAATCATCTACTTGAATTACATCACTTCCACTTTTGGTCATATCAGTTCTGCTTAATTTTAAATCAGAATAATTATGACCACCTATCATTAGGTAAATTATATTTTCTATTATTTTGGAGTAGTATATCCTGCCTGCTAAATATGCTGAGTCTTCTAGAATTAAATTTGGTTCTCCAATTACGCCATCTGTAGAAAATAAACTATACTTTGAACCCTCTAATCTTACAGTATATAAACATTTTTCATTAAAAGTAATTTGGCCTAAAGAGACAGTCCGTCTTGCTAAAGAATTTTGAGAGTAGTCGACTACTAATCTGCAAGTATCTTCGTAATAATATTGCATCCAGATTTTATTACTTCTATATGTACTAATCTTATTATAAAATAGCCTGTCTTTAGCTAATGCAAAATTAAACAATGAATTATCATCATATTGTTCCATTAAATTATAAAAAACGGTTCCATTATTTGTTCCGTCCGTCCTCATAAGTCTATAATCTTTACCTTCCTCCTTTGTAATTATAACCATTTTATCATAATCAGTTTGGTCATTTGGCAAAAATACTCCAAAGTAATTTTTACCATTTATTTCAAATTTTTTCGTCCCATCGAACCTTCCATTTGTTTCCCAAATTTGTCGCGTATTATTGTGATTAGTGGCTAAAAAATAGAATTTGTCTTTAAAAGTCATTGCATATTCAGGGTTATCTATAGGTAGATATTTGAAATTAGTTTCATTGGTCAGTTGATATGTTCCACCAATTGTACCATCGGTTACCCATAGGTTCAATTTGCGACTTGTATCGGAATATTTAGTAAACAATAAAAATTCACCTTTTTGAGTATATTTGAGACTATTTCTAGTATCAATCAGTTTAAATAGACGATTAACATTTACATAGTATGAAAGTATTTGAGTCTTTTTGTCTTCATCTTTCATAACTATCAATAATTTATTATCGATAGAAAAAAAATCTAAACTGCTTAAATTTTTAGAAACAATTGTGTCACTTAGTACTCCAGTTCCTTCTATTGTTCCGTCTGAGAACCCTATTCCTATATTGTCATTCGCATATTTTATTTTAAAAAATACAGTTTTTTCAACAATTACACTTTTATCTTTATATAAAACATAAGCATCCGGTATTCTCATCAAAAGGCTAGTGCCTTTTTCGGTTCCATTGGTTCTCCATAGTCCACTGCTAATTGAATCTGTAGAAAAAAATAATAAATATTCCGAGAGTTGTGAGCTTACTATAACGCTTTTGCTGTTTTTAACTGTACTACCTTTTGGAAGTTTTATCAAACTATTCACTTCGCCATCAAATGCCCAAAGCGCATCTTCAGTTTCTATATCATCAGCAATAAAATACCCTTTGTTATTATGCTTAATAAATTCTTCAAAAATTATACGATTACTAAATTTCTTTTCATTGTATAGCTCTGGCTCTAAAGCGGAAATACTACCAAAAGTAAATATAAGACACTGCAGGAAAAATAATTTTTTCATTGAATATAAAGATATGATTAAGGTAATTTCATCAATTTATCTAATTAATTCAACAAAAAAAAGACCCATAATTGCTTATGGGTCTTTGTGATTTTTAAGACATACCCACTTAATTCCCCTCCAGTGGAGGAGCGTCTCTTGAAGTGAGACGGGGTGGCCATTTACACAAAATCTGTCTATGACTCTCAATAATTTTTTTTTCTAGACTCAAAGAGATTGTATTGAAATGATTTAACTATTCTACAGGTTTTTTGGTTAGTATGATAAGACCGTGTTGTGCTTCTTCCCCATATATGGCAATTGCGGCAGCTGAATCAAAAGAGTAATAATTCTCCTTTTTTGAGTTTCCGCTGGACTTTAAACCTCTCACAGTCTCTAAAAAAATCTTATAAGTAATTTCCTTGCCATCATAAATAACTATTGGAAAATTCTGATGACTGTCTGATTCAATGCATTCAATCATACCCGCAAGTGGAGGGAGACTATAAGTTTCAATTAAAAACTCTTCTCTCAACTCATCTTCATTTAAAATATAGTCTTCTTGATCAAGATATCTAACATAATCCTTTTCTGAGTTAATTTTAGCTTCGTCATAAGAAACTCTAATTACATTATCAGTACCAACTAAATCTCTTGGTATTTGTAAAACAAATTTACCATTACCAGAAGTATAAGTAGATAGCATTTTATTAATCGTAAAAATGGTTATTTTTACATTTTCAACCGGTATTTCTTCTTTGCCAGCTACTATCTTTCCTCTAAAGTAAACAAATCTATTTGACTCATCCTTCTTTGATTCTTTCCTCTTCTTTTTAGTTTCAGATTTCAAATCAACATTTGAAGTCGCAACTTCTACAGTGTAAACTTTTGAACTATCCGTACAAGCAGGAAGACCAACTGTCAGAGATGAAGCTAGCATAAGACCAGCAGCTACTTTCGAATAAGGAAATCTAAAACTCTTCTTTTCTGGTTCCAGGTTAAACAAAGGAGTATGGAGTTGTTTATTAGTAACTCTTGCACATATATTGCCATCTGAATTCTTCATGATTTCAGATATTTCTAACTGACTCAACTTGGTAAAATCTATCACATTCTTGGAACAAGAATCACAAAAACTCCCCCTTTCATTTGGGGTCATATTCTCCCACTTCTCATCGCAGGGCTTGTTCAAGGTTAGGAATTTTGTTTTCATCTTGTTTATTCTAAGGAGTAATGATATTTGGCTATTATGAAAGTTACGAAATATATTTTACAATGTTAAATGTGGTTTTCTAGGATTCTGATAATAAGTTAATATGAGAAACAAAAAAAAACCCATAATTGCTTATGGGTCTTTTTGTTTTCGTGAGACGTATGCAATACGTCTCTACATTTTTAATATTGCGACTTAATTCCCCTCCAGTGGAGGGGTGTCTCACAAAGTGAGACGGGGTGGTCTTACTTATTATCGTCTTCGTCGACTACAGTGTAGTCAGCTTCCTCTACATCATCTTCAGAATCTGCGTTAGCTTCACCAGTTGGCTCGCCGCCTGGTGCTGCACCTGGCTGTCCCTGTGCATTTGGATCGCCATACATATTCTGCGATGCTTCACTCCATGCCTTGTTTAGCTCTTCCATAGCTGGTTTTAAGTCAGCTTCATTCTCTTTCAAAGCTGTTTCCAATCTGCTCTTAGCGCTTTCTATAGCCGAGATTTGCTCTTGGCTTAGCTTTTCGCCAACTTCTTCTAACTGCTTGTTAGTCGAAGCTACTAGAGCATCAGCTTGGTTGCGTGTTTCCACAGCTTCTTTTTTCTTCTTATCTGCTTCAGCATTCATCTCAGCATCTTTCTTCATTTTTTCTATCTCTTCTTTCGATAGACCAGAAGATGATTCGATTCTGATTTTCTGCTCTTTGCCAGTTCCTTTGTCCTTAGCATATACGTTTAGGATACCGTTAGCATCGATATCGAAAGTAACCTCTACCTGAGGAACTCCTCTCGGTGCTGGTGGTATTCCGTCTAAGTGGAACTTACCAAGTGATCTATTGTCTGCTGCCATCTTTCTTTCACCTTGAAGTACATGTACTTCTACTGATGGTTGATTGTCAGCTGCAGTCGAGAACACTTCCGATTTCTTAGTCGGTATAGTTGTGTTCGAAGGAATCATTGGAGTCAATACACCACCCAATGTCTCGATACCTAATGTAAGTGGAGTTACGTCTAGTAGCAATACGTCTGTTACATCGCCGCCAAGTACACCACCTTGAATTGCTGCACCAATTGCTACAACTTCATCAGGGTTAACACCTTTCGATGGCTCTTTGCCAAAGAATTCTTTTACTAATTCTTGTATCTTAGGGATACGAGTAGAACCACCAACTAAGATGATTTCGTCAACTTCATGATTTGAGATACCAGCGTCTTTTACCGCTTGCTCACATGGCTTTAGCGTTCTTTGGAACAAGTCATCACATAAGCTCTCAAACTTAGAGCGAGTGATAGTCAAGTTCAAGTGCTTAGGACCATCTTGAGTAGCTGTGATGAACGGTAAGTTCACGTCAGTTTGCATAGAGCCAGAAAGCTCAATCTTAGCTTTTTCGCCTGCTTCTCTTAGTCTTTGTAGAGCCATAGCATCATCACGAAGGTCAATTCCTTCTTGCTTCTTGAACTCTTCTGCTAAGAAATCAATCATCTTTCTATCGAAATTGTCACCACCAAGGTGAGTATCACCATTTGTAGATTTCACTTCGAATACACCGTCGCCAATCTCTAGGATAGATACGTCAAATGTACCACCACCAAGGTCATAGACTGCTACAGTCATGTTCTTGTCTTTCTTGTCAAGACCATAAGCTAATGCAGCTGCAGTTGGCTCATTGATTATACGTTTTACTTTTAGTCCAGCAATTTCACCAGCATCTTTAGTAGCTTGTCTTTGCGAATCGTTGAAGTAAGCAGGTACTGTAATTACCGCTTCATCAACTGTCTCGCCAAGATACTCTTCAGCTGTTTGCTTCATTTTTGTCAATATCATTGCAGAAATTTCTGGTGCAGAATACTTCTTACCGTCTATATCTACTCTGATTGAGTTGCCATCGTCCGATGGTACAACTTTGTAAGGAACTAATTTTGCTTCTTCATTCACTTCCTCTAACCTGCTACCCATGAATCTCTTGATAGAATAGATAGTATTGTTAGGGTTAGTCACTGCCTGTCTTTTTGCAGCTTGACCAACCAAACGGTCATCGTTTTTAGTGAATGCAACCATAGAAGGAGTAGTTCTAGAACCCTCGGAGTTAGCTATAACTTCGGGAGAACCACCTTCCATAACTGAAACGCAAGAATTTGTCGTCCCTAAGTCAATTCCAATTATTTTACCCATTTTAAATTACCTCTTTTCGTGTTTAAGTATTAATTTGTCTTATTGTCATAAAATTTAGGACATAATGTCTGCAAATATTGCATTTATGTGCTAAAGTATATGGCAAAAGAACTGTGCCAAGTTTTTTATTTTAGAATAACCCGCCCTATTTCTAGGGCAGGTATTATTCAAGCCAATCTGGTGTGATATTAGCTAATTTTAACTTCCAGCTCTTTTGGCTTCTCTGGCTCTTTCTTGTCCAGAGTTACCTTTAGCAAGCCGTCTTTGAACTCAGCGTTGATGCTGTCTGTGTCCACATTTTCCGGTAGCATGAACGAGCGAGTGAACTCACCGAAGCTGCGCTCTACTCTTAGGAAAGTAGTGCCGTCTTTCTCGTCTTCCGTCTTGTTTTCACGGCTTTTCTTACCTTTTAGTACTAAAACATTACCGTCGTTAATGCTAACCTTTATGTCGTCTTTTTTCACTCCAGCAATCTCTGCTTCCAAAGTAATAGTCTTCTCGTCTTCGTGTACATCGACTGATGGATTGAACCCACCGCCGTTGCTAAACATTCTGTCTGTGTCAAACTCATCTAACATAGAATTCATTCTATTAGTCAGTGAGCTGAAGTTTCTGAATGGATCAAATTTTACTAAACTCATTTTGAATACCTCCTATGTATTTATTTAATGTTAATTGTTTTTGGTTTAAGTGTTTCTTTTTTCGGGATGCTAATCATCAGCATACCATTCTTAAAGTTTGCGTCTATTTTCTCTGTCTCGAACTTAGTCGGAATAATGAATGAACGCTTATAGTCAGCTGAGCTTAGCTCGTCTATCATTAGTCTTTCGTCCTCATTTTCCGCTATTGTTCTGCTCGCCGATAGCGTCATTACATTTTCGTCGTTTACCACCAACTTCATTGTCGATTTGTCCACTCCCGGCAATTCCACTACAAAGTTCAGTGTATCTTCCACTTCTGATACTCTTACTCTTGGTTTTGTAGTTACCTCTCTTTCTTCGTGAGCGATATTGCCAACAGGTGCGAAAAATCTTTCAAAATCAGTCATTGGTGTTCTTCTTTGTACTAACATGTTTCTTTTCTCCATAATTATTTGTGTTAGTTAATTAAAAATTTCACTTTTTTTGTTCTGTAAAGTACAATAGCAAAAGTGTGCCAATTGCTGCGGCACAGACGATAAGACAGATATGCGACATAACGGCACAATGGCTGGCAGACTGTTTGGCAGAGATTAAACTGGTCTTTTGATTTTGTGGCAGAGGTGGTGGCAGGAAATTGAATTGTTATCAGAGAAGAGGTAGAGTTTCTATCTCACTCCTTCACAAAGCTCGCCTGAATTTCATCAGACTGGAGGAAATACACACCTGTTGGTAGATCCTCTATATCAACTTTTTCAGTTGAAATTATATTCCCTATATTCAAAACTAACTTGCCAAAGCTATTGTATATCCTAAGATCTGTAAAACTTTGAACTCCTAATTTATCCAAGTATATGAATGAGCTAGTCGGATTTGGATAGATTGCGTTCTGTGGTGTTTGTTCTGTATTTACAGATGATACGGGATCACGGAGTTTGGTTAGTTTAATTCTATTTGGGCAAGTCATAGTAAACTGAGAAGTGTATTCTGAATTGTAATAAATTCCGTAAGGATAGAATAGTGACACCTTTGAGGTATTTAAATCAAAGTCATATATCCAATTTAATTCTCTAGTTTGTATTGGTGAGTCTTGAAAAGCAAATAACATAATAGGAACATTACCTACTATTTTTATATAACTTATACTAGAATACTGATTGTATCTATCTAAATCAATACTTACAGTTTTGTATTTATTGTAGTAAAAATCATATAGCACAACTGTGAACTTGTCAGTCATTCCTAAAACATATCTACCATTTGGGGAGAAATCATAGTTTATGAATCCTTCTGGAATGTCTTTCATTGTATTCATTTCAAGTGTTCTATCACTCAAATCAAACTTATTTATTATTCCCTCAGAATAGCTAGTAAGTCCAAAATCCCCATCCCACTTCACATTACTATCTAATCCAACTTCATCAAAACTATATTCTGAATCTAAAGTCCAATTATTATAATCATATATCTTAACACTGTCTGAGTTAAAAGCAACTATCATACGGTTCTCATTAGAATAATGATATTCTGCATCGCCTGAAAGATTAACAAAAAGTGTCTTTTCCAATTCCCCAGAGTCAACGTCATAAAAATTCAATTTACCTTCTTCTTCATATGCTATTAGAGATGAGTTATCCAAGAATAATTTAGGTATACCTTCATTATAAACAAACTGAACAAATTCCTCTTGCCTGTCAATAATCGTAGTCATAGATCCTCCAACAGCTATCATGGAATTATCTTCATTAAATACAGCACCTGCTGGATTCATTATAAAAGTGTTCGGTATTGGTCTTTGCCTCCTTTTATTTTTCCAATCATAAATGTAAAGATTTATATTCTGAATAGGCATATCTAAATATCTTCCACAGTAATATCCATAAGTTTGAGAGCCAATTGAAATATTTCCATCTGGGGAAATATAATGTGGGTTAAAATCATCTTTATTCGTATTAGATGAGTATATAGTACTATCTACTTTTAAATCTTTAATTTCATAAATTGTTTCATCACTACTGATGTATAAGTAATTCATGTCACTAGATATGCTAGCTCTATACATTCCAAAATAATTTTTATATGTGTATTCATTACTCAAATCTTGAGTTTTAGAAATCAACAAAGAATCGTAAGTATTGACACTAAATATTCTACCTTGGTCAAAAAACTCAATTCTATAAAATGGAACATATTTATTTTTTAGGACTATACTATCTGCTTCTATCGAGTAAAATGCAATACTATCTTCTTTGGTTAAGACAATTTGCTCATAATAACGATTAATCCCTCTTAGCTGATACCCATCATCAACAAGACTAATATTTATACTTTCAATTAATTCACCAGTCTCTATACTATATGATTCTAAAACATTTTTCTCTTTGTCGTTATAATACAGGAGTTTTCCATCATTAGAAAATTCAACATTGTAAAGGTTATAATCCAATTCAAATATCTGTACACTGTCTCCTGTTTCATAATTATAAATTATAATATGATTCTCTGTGCTGTAACCTAAGAGTTTATTTTTTGAGTTTATTATTGGCTTTTCTTCAAGGTATGGTCTTGACATTTGAACTAATTCGAATGAATAATAAGAAAAATCATTGGTATTAAAAACTAGTGCTAATTCAGAAATATTAGAACTTCCTATCACAATCACATTCTCACCATCATCAGTCTCAGTATAGGATTCTGGATAAAAAGAAGTGAAATCGTCAGCTATTATTTCAGCTCCGAAGGTTAAAAATATAAAAGTTATTATGCTTATGATTTTCATATTATCTCTTTCTCACTCCTTTACAAAACTTGCTTGGACTTCATCAGACTGGAGGAAATACACACCTGTTGGTAGATCCTCTATATCAACTTTTTCTGTTGAAATTATATTACCAACATTCATAACTAACTTGCCAAAGCTATTGTATATCCTAAAATTTGAAAAACTATGAACTCCTAATTTGTCCAAATGTATGTATGAACTACTTGGGTTCGGATAAATTGCATTCTCTGGTATTTGCTTAGTGCTTATCGATGATACTGGGTCACGGAGTTCTGTAAGTTCAGTACCACTTGGGCAAATTACAGCGTATTTATATTTAAAATCTGAATTATAAAAAACTCTTGATGGAAAGTATGCACCACCTCCCCACTCTTCAAAATCGAAATCATAAGTACGATATACCTCAAACGGCTGTATAGGGTGGTCTTGAAAAGCTAGTAATAAAACGGGGAGATTTCCATCTAACTTTAAGTATTCTATCTCAGAGTGTTGGTTAAAGCTCTTACCTTCTAAATTAACTTCTTTATTTATTTCAAAAAGGTAATCGTGAAGTACAACTGTAAACTTATCAGTCATACCTAATACATATCTACCATTGGGTGAAAAATCATAGAATATGAAGCCTTCTGGAATGTCTTTCATCGTATTTGTTTCGAGTGTTTTACCACTCAAATCAAACTTGCTTATTATTCCCTCAGAATAGCTAGTAAGCCCAAAGTCCCCCTCCCACTTTACATTACTATCTAGTCCAACTTCATCAATACTATATTCTGAATCTAAAGTCCAATTGTCATAATCATATATCTTAATGCTGTCTGAGTTAAAAGCTACTATCATACGATTAGTGTTCGAATAATGGAATTCTACATCACCAGTAAGATTAACACTTAGAGACTTCACCAACTCCTCAGTATCAATGTCATAGAAGTTCAGTTGACCCTCCTCTTCGTAAGCTATAAGGGACGCGTTTTCAAGAAACAATTCTGGGTTTCCATCTTTGTATATATATTTCTCCAATTCTCTATTAATATCTACAATTGCTGTGAGAGTTGAGTCATAATATCCTTCGACAACAGCTACCTTAGTATTATCATCACTAAATATAGCATTTATGGGGTGCATAATGTACGTGTTAGGTACTGGCCTTAATCTTTTTTTGTTCTCCCAATCGTAAATGTAAGTTAAACGTATATCATAAGGCATGTCAAGATATCTGCCACAATAATAATAAGTTTCTTCATACCCTATGGCAATTTTTTCATCAGGAGAAATATACAACGGTTCAAATATTCTACCGCCATAATATGAACTAATAACTTGTTCAGAAGATTCGACATTAACTATTGAATATAGTCTACCATTCCAATCATGGAAATATAAATATTTCATATCATTAGAAATTTGAACAGAATACTTCTTATTGTTATCAAATTCTTTCATTACATCAAGAGTTAATGCATTGACAAGCAAGACCTTGTTCAACTTATAAGCTAATAAATAGTCACCATCTCTAGAAAACTGAAAAATACCAAAATCTTCATCTACTTTCTTCTTAGAAATTACACTGTCTTGTTTGATTGAATAAACAACTAGACTATCAGCAGTAATTAACGCAAGTCTGTCTAACTTAGAGTTAATACTTGCAGTTTTCAATTTACCGCTTACTAATCCTAGAGGCTTTGTATCAACTAGCTCTCCAGACTCAATATTATATATTTTAAGTATATTATTCTCTACGTCAGTATAATACAACTCCTTGCCATCACTTGAAAATTCTATATTTCTGTAGCTATTTGGTATATCAAACACTTGGATTTTTACTCCTGTTAAGTAATTTGTTATAACAATGTTACTATCCGTTGAGCAACCTATTATTTTTGCTATTGAATTAGTTATTGGTGTCATCCAAGAACTTCTTCTGTGTCTTATATGTAAATCTATTAGTTTGTAAGAATAATCTTTTAAATCAAAGACAAGAGCGTCGTCTGGACCTCGAACATTATCAGTAAAGCCTAAAAGTATCAAATATTCTCCATCATCTGTTTCTACAGAAGACTTTGGATAAAATTCATTGAAATCGTCAGCTATTATTTCAGCTCCGAAGGTTAAAAATATAAAAGATATTATGATATAGATTTTCATGTCACTATTGCCTGTTGAATACTAGTTGGTTCAAGTTATACAATTAATTCTAGTCACACAAATCTAATCCCTTAAATGTAATTTATACGCTATACTTTTCACCACATTTGTATATCTTATTATATTTAACTAAGTTGGAGATAATAGTAGAATATCAGAACTCCGGTTTATTTTCATTCACTTTTATAAAGAGGATTCTTATGAAAACTTCTAAACTGTTTTTCTTACTATTAGTTGTTGCTCTTACAACAGCAATCACACCTACCGAAGCTCACGAAGAGGGCAACTTCGGGATGACGGCGGCAATGGGGATGCCAAATGGAGTTACTCCATCTATCGGCTTGCCTACTAACACAACATCGAGACTAAGCATATCTGCTACAGCATCAAGTAGCTTCAATATTATGCTAACTAACAATCTACAATTGGATGTTGGTCTTGGATATCTATCCGTTGACCCAGGTGGAGATGCTGACCCTGCTAACACTCTATCAATTATGGCTGGTGGAAAGTATTTCTTTACTACTGAGCATGTAAGCCCATATCTTAACTTAGGCATCAGTTACACTCAAATACCTACTATCGAAACAGGGGTATCGGAAATAACTGGTAATATGATGACAGTGCTTGCAGCATTTGGTGCACAAGCATTCATCAACACCAATAACACAGTAGCTGTATTCGTACAAATGGGTATAGGATACAATATGGGTACAGTTGATACAGAATCTACTGTTGGCGGCTCTAGTTCAACTATGAGTAGCGAAATGACTAACCTAAATTTAGGTGGCTCTGCAGTAGGTATGACGGTTTATTTCTAAAGTTTTTTACTAAATTTTCCCCTTTGTGATTTCCTTGCAAAGGGGTATTTTTTATCTATGAAAATTCTATCTATTCTATTTATCACTTTATTATTCTTCTCATGCAAAGAAGAAAACTCTACCGTACCTAATGAAAATCGTTATTTCGACTCTGGAAAAACAGCGTTAGTGATGGTAATAGAGAACTCGGACAGAGCTAATGAGCAGATAGAAGACCTAGCTTTCGAAACTTACCCTACTGAAACATTAAGCATATTATCTGATATATTTGCAGTGCCATACGATTCACTATATGGTAAAGACCTAAACAAAATATTAGACCAATATGGAGAACCATGGCAGATAGAAAACATAATGGAAAATGCTGGTAGCTACTATGATGAGATAGTAGTACTAACAGACAGCACAGCTACCAAGAACAAACTAAAAGAAGAGCTAAAGAGATTGTCAGAACAGAGTTTCAATATTGATATGGTCTTTAGTTTGCACGGCTCTACAACTAATATAGTTTTCGAAGATGCTAGCGTACCTGTTGATGACCTTACAAAAGAGTTAGAAGAATTAGATATACCAATCAGAGTGTTGTATCAGACTAACTGCAAGAGTGCAAATATAATTAGCTATTGGGATAGATTGGGGTTAGCTGGTTGCAACGGAACCGTAGAGAATAACTACCTTACTATTTTCGCGCCTGCAAACTTTGTCAAGCATTGGGTTAGTGGTAAATCATATTATGAATGTGTAGAAAATACGTACAATGATGAAATTGCTGCTTTAAAATCTTACAATGACATTCTTCCTGTTCTGGACTATATAACCCAAGGGAATTACTTAGCTGGAAGTTTACCAATATACTCAGGAATAGACTTAGGTATTACCAAAGATAATTATATAGTAAGCGATAAGCCTGTTAATACACCTTGATTTAGAATGCTATGCTAACTCCACCATACACCATTCTACCAGGTGCAGTAATTCCAACTCTAGTGAATCTTGATTGATCCAATATATTGTTAGCCCTAATGAAAAAAGTATATAGATTATTGTCGTATGAAGTAAGGTAGCTCAATCTCAAATTTAACAAGGTAGA
The DNA here is from genome assembly GCA_046290495.1 of Chlorobiota bacterium. Taxonomy (GTDB): domain Bacteria; phylum Bacteroidota; class Ignavibacteria; order Kapaibacteriales; family UBA2268; genus PGYR01. Next base: position 189,040 of record JBKAGT010000001.1, read on the forward strand.
TGGTTCTAACTCCTCCCAATCATCAGTTATATCAGATATACCGTATTGACTTCCCATGAAATCAATTTCTGCCATTACGTCAAACCCACTACCCACTCGCCAATCAGCTTGCAAAAAGGCAATCATTTCAGGTTTCGCTTCTAGATTCTGTTCCACGCCATCAACTGTACCTTCTACATTCATATATGTAAAGTGTCCTGACAAATCAATATCATTTGTGATGTAATACTTCATCCTCAGCTCAGCACCCATTATCATAGCTTCATCTACATTTACTCTTTGCCTTCTATTGAGTGAGTCACCTTCTACTGGCGCTTGTGAAATCAGATCAGAAAAACTATTAGCAAACAGAGACAAACTTGTTTCCAAATCTCCTTCCGTGTAATCAATACCAACTTCGGATAGTATTCCTGTTTCAGGTTTTAAATTTGGGTTTATAATGAACTTGTTAAGAGCTGCCGAGAATGATTCACGCATAGTTGGAAAACGGCTCTTTTTCCCAATATTCCCAAATAGACTTACACCTTTGGTGAGATTATAGTTCACCCCGAATACGGCAGCTATATCATCATAAGAGCTGCCATTGGCCTCTGTAAAATCACCGGCATCACTTATATCGAATCTATCGTAGGAAGACCCTATTGTAAACACCCAATCGCCCTGCAATCTTTTGTACTCAGCCCCAAAGCTCGAAGTTGTTTGTCCGTAGTCCTTAGTGATAGTGTTGCCTTCACTGTCCTCTATTTCCTCTGTGTGAGTTGTGTTGAACCCATTGATGGTAAAGTTCAAGATATCATAATCACTTATATCTGCTTTCAGACTAAATCTTGCACCCAGAGTAATATCATCATCGAATTGAGTTTCATTTTTGTTTTTGAACTCTATAGATTCGTAGTCCTCTATAGTCTGATTGAACTGATCTCCCCATATTGCTCCTCTGAAAGACAGATTTTCCGAAAGTTGTGAGCTACCATTTACAGTAATAATGCTTCTCATCCATTCAGGATATTTCCAAAATCTGGTGTTTACTCCCTCTGGGTTGTTAATAGGTATTACGCCTTTGTTTCCGTTTACATGGTTGAATGACACACCCAACTTATCCGTATCGCTAAATGAATATTCCCCACGTGCGTATGCGGTTATTCTTTCGCTTTGGCTATTGGGAATCAAATCTTCTTCTTCACCAGTTCTTAGGTTGAAGCTATTGTCCTTTGGTGCATTTAGTCCATCGCGTGTCATGAAAGAGATATTACCTAGGTAATTAAACTTTCCGTCTTTACCCTCTACCTTTACAGCGCTATACTTTCTGCCTGCTTCTCCAATCTGTAAAGATACATTGCCACCAACACCGTCTTTCTCTCTCTCTGACGTAGTTATATTGATAGCACCACCCATCACATTGGCACCATAAAGAACAGAGTTTGCACCAGTGCTTATCTTTATGTTTCCGATTATGTCTGTTGGTATCATACTTAGGTCCAATCTATTGTCCCATGGTACATTGAAGTATATGCCATCAAAGAAAATGGAGATAGACCTTTCGCCTGCACCTCGAAGAAAAATAAGTGATTCTCCACGCGAGTTAGTCTGCAAGAAACCAGCAGGTATTACTGCATTCAGTTCTTCAAAGTTGACTGCATCTTGCTCTTTAATCTCGTGATATTTTATTTCTTTTATTTTGGTTGGAGTTATACTAACACCCTTGTCAGACTCGGTGACAATCTCGCCTAATCTATATGTCTTAATAGTATCTCTTGGAGTTTGAGCAATGGATACCATTGATGTCAAGAGAAATAATATTAGTATTCTTTTCATGATTTGAGTTTACTTATATGCGTTTATTAGGACATTATGAATTGCAAAGATAGTAAAGTGATGTCAAAATTTTGAATATTTGAAATAATAGTATAGATTTGAATTACTGATTTATCAATAGTTACTGGGAATCCTGTGAGATTCAGGAACGGTTCCGCCGCTGTAACGAGTTACAACTGAGCTATGCAAGTAATTGCAGTCACTGCACTAAGTGTGGGAAGGCAGCTCAGAAGGTTTGAAACTCGGAGTCAGAACACCAACTATGTGATACTCATTGGAATAATTCTTAAATTGAGAATTGAAACATCTGCGGACAACAGATGCTTTGAGGTAAATAGCACCCCCAAAGGTAGTGATAGGCTACCCCTGACACAAGTGCCTTGCCTCTTAATACAGAAAGAAATAGATTTAATATTTAATAATAAACAAGGTACAATCTTTATGAAAAAGTATTTAATAGCTTTTGCTGCATTGCTATGTAGCTATGGTATAGTAAACTCTTCCGTTATTAGCGAATCATTCGTACAATATCAGGTAGGTAGTAATGTAGTTGCAGTTACTGAAAATCCTATTAACAACGTATTGCATATATTCTGCGCTGGTTTAGACGAAAATGAAAATGGTGTATATGATGAAGGAACAGACGAAAAGCCGTCATGGTGGAGAATAGATCCAAACGGTTCATCAACTGAACCAACTATGGTGAAAGAATTTGACGACTATTTTGCAGATCCATTTGTTCACACTACTGATATTACTAAGGGCTATGCTACTGTTGTTCTAAACTTTGCAGCAGTTGTAGAAAATAAAGTCATTGTCAAAAATGGGTACTCACAAGGATTTCAGATGAAAAGCTTTGTACCTGCTTTCAAGATAGACGCTGACAACGGTGAGCCAGTTATCTTCAAGCAATTTGATACTTACTCAGTAGCAGCTATCAATACGCTTGCTAACCAAGGAACAGTATCTGTAATAAACAATGAATCGAAGGAAGAGAAATTAGTTAACCTAAATGACAATATTTATTCTGCAATTTTTGTTGATTTAGAAAGCGATGGAACAGAGGAGTTGGCTGTATTGACTGAGTCAGGTGTATTCAATTTCTATCAAATAACTAATGAAGCAGAGGCAACCTTAGTAGCAACTTATGATGCAAGCACAGAACCACAATTCACAGGTGATTTTGGTGATTTGTATGCAGACTATGGGTCAGTATATACACTTTTTGAAGGGTCAAACGCAGTGCTTGAAATTACTGCAGAGTATAGTGGATCGGTTACGAGTGATGTAACAGAAATAGAGTGGTTCCAGAACCCAACTATTTATTTCCCACTAACTACCCAATGGGATTTGATTTCTAATGCTGACTTTGAAACAATTATTTTGGGTGGGTTTAATTTACCAGAAAAACATAGAACTGGCTTTATAGTAGAAAATGCATTCAAATCCGGAAATATATTATATCTGGCATCAGGTAATACAGTAAAAACATTCACAATCGAGGATCAACTTAACAGAGATAGCAAATTTGACAGTCAAATTTTTACTGGTTACCAACCTTTGGATATAATGAGTGATGGGAACGAATACTATGTGTTGAACTTGGGGGTTGACTTTGATTTCAATGGCGTAGTAGATGCAGCATCTGGCGATGTAAGCTCTTCTATAACAAAATTCATTGGACTGGGGCAACAAGCTTTCGTAGAAGGGGAAACTCGTGAAATAGCTGAATTACCATTCTATCTTAACTTTCCGATTAATACGAATCTGTCATTCGATGGTATTTTAATTCTACCTTCTGGCAACAAAGCATATATGTTCGATGTAGAAACTGAAACAATAATTGACTCAATCGATGCAGGTATGTACGTTTCTTCTGCTTTCTCAGTACTTGACTATTTGGTACTCGGTACCAGAGATTATGAGGAAGGAAAGAGCTATGTTAGAATAATAAACGATGAAGTTGGGATAGATGTAAGCGAAGAGGTTGGACCAAATGTAATTGATGTAACAGTATATCAAAACGGTTCTGGGTTTGGTGTTATATCTGTATCAGAGGGTAATTTCAATGAGTCAGATGCAACAATAAACATCTTGAAACTTGGCTTCACTGGCTTCACTGAAAACATTAGCATAGATGCAGGTATGACTGGTAGCAATGTAGTTACTAATTCTACCCAAACTAAAGCTGCCGTAGTAATGAACGGTAGTCACGAGATACATATTATCGACTTACTGAAAGCTGAAAAAGCAATGACTTTCTCTACTGGTACAACTGGTTATGGTGGTCCGAGAGATGCGATATTTGGAGACAAATATCTATACGTTACTACTTATAGCAACAAGGTTTTGGTATTTGATTCAGAAACTGGTGACAAACTATCTGAATATGTTGTAGATGGTCATTCGGAAGGAATATTAGAAGCTAATGCTTTCTTCTATATAGCGAATAATAACTATTCGAACTACAAACCAAGTAGCAGAGTAGTAGCCTATGACAATAATCCAAATATAACTAGTGTTCGCTCTGAAGCTAGTGACTATACCTCTCCAATCCGTATCTACCCACACCCAGTTGGGAACGAGTTCCATATGGTGTCTGATGAGTTAGTGGGCCAGTTAGAGATAGCAATTATAGACGGGCAGGGCAAGATTGTAGCTACTCACTCTACATCTGCTGATGGCGAAGTAGCGATGAGTGCAGATGAACTTGGTCTTGTTGCAGGTAACTACACTGCCATTATAAATGGAACTAAAGCCGTTAGATTTATAGTCATTAAGTGATAATTTCATATATTAGGTAAATTATCATACATAACGATTGAATTAAGATGAAAAAATTAACATTGACTCTGGTTGCATTATTTCTTTGGGCTACAACTTCTGAAGCACAAATAATGCTAAAAACTGACAAAGAATTGGAAGTCGGAAGTAATCCCGTTGGTGTGTTTTGTTATGACCCGCCAGAGGAAGATGAAGAGCCAGACTCAGTAGTAAGTATATTTTGTGCCGGAGTCGATGTTAATAGTAATGGAATTATTGACCCAGAAGATGAACCTCCAAGTTGGTGGAAGTATAATACCGAAGATATGAGTAGCAAAGCATATAAGGTATCAGACTTTGAATATTTTTTCAAAAAGCCTTATACTTTTGCCTTGAATAATGCTTGGGGAGCATATTCAGTAGTTGCTAATTTTATGGGGTATGAAGAAGGAAGTGAAAAAGCAACACTAACATATAAAAGCAGAATTGATTTAAGAACTGAAAATGCGGGGGTAAGTCGTTGGTCAGCCGATAAGAAATTGCTTCATTACTACAGCAGACATAATGTTTCGGCTTATATAATAGAAGGTGGAGAAACAGACACAATCATAAGTACTTCCCCATACCCAGAATTGAAAGAAAGTCTTAAGGGGAAGTTTGTTAGATTCATATCAGCATTTAGTTATAGTAAGCATCCTGATTATGGTGTTTATATGGCTAGAACATTTTTATCTATTTTAAGTGTAAAAGATGGTGAGCTTTGGGTTGAAAAATATGAGGGAGATTATTCGACACCTCCTACTCTAAAAAAAACAGATGAAGAAAAGCTGATGGACTTTAATCCTGAAACTGATACTATTTCAAGTATAACCAATAATTTCCAGATTATATTAAAATCCAGTGATCCAAATCAAGTCAAGTATAAGTTTCACTACAATTTGCCAGAGGGTGAGAAGCTTTTACCATACGATGATGAACTGCCTACATATATTACTGGCTTTGAAACCGGTAAGTATGTGCTTGTAACAGATGATAGAAATATTGTAATAAAGAACTTTTATCCAGACAAAGGAGTCAAAGGCGATTTTGAAATGCATCGTTCCAACTTTGAAATTGGGTATATTTTTAAGCGGTTGGACTACGTATTTGTATGCAATAAATACAAAAATGAAAAGCATAAAGGCAAAATAGCAATATATGACCATATTAATGATGACCAAATAAACTATACAACTCAAGACTGGACTTACGTTGGCTACCAACCAGTAGCAACTTTCATTAGTGATGATACAAATAGAAATATCTATACATTATGCCAAGGGATTGATTATAATTTCAACGGAAAGATTGAAGAAGAATTAGGTGATGTGGCTCCTTCACTATGGAAATCCTATTTAGATTACGCCGGTAAATTTACATCTTCTGAAAAAGTTACGGATATAGATTTTAAAATCAATTTACCAATGAAGACAAGTATATCACCCGATGGAAACTTGTTAATACCTTCAGGTAATAAAGTAATTATCTACAGCAGAGAGAAAGAAAAGGTTGTAGATGAAATTGACTTAGGTATGTATGTAATCTCTATTGATGTAATAGAGGACTTAGGAGATATATATTATCTTTTTGGGTTGAGAGACTATTCAACGGGTAAAAGCTATGCAAGGGTAATAAGTAAAACTGCTAACTATGACAAATCAATTGAGACTAGCGAGAACATAGTAGATGCAAAGTTTGAGCGATATAATTTATATAATTTAGTAGTCACATTAAACGAAGGCGATTATGAGGATTCAAAATCAAATCTTGAATTTATTCTATTTCATACCGCCGAAGTAAGAAAAGAAAAAAATATAGAATTGGAAGGAGTTGGTTCAAGAATATCATTTCCGAAACTAAGTGATAGGATATATCCAATTATGACAGCAAGTCATAAAATACACATAATCCACAAATCTGAGCAGAAGCATACTAGTACAATAAATACAGATACTGAAGGCAGTGGTGGTCCAAGAGATATAGAGATTGATGATTTCTATTGGTTTCTTTACACCACAACCTATAGCAATGAAATACAAATGTATGACATGATTGATGGAGCTCCATATAATAGGTATGACAAGTTAGGAACTGGATTTACCGAGGGCTTGAATAAAATGGGGCATAATTTTATAATTGCAGAGAATATCCAATATACTTTCAATGATCCAAGTAATAGAATCTATTCATATAATACAAGATTTACTAACGTCGACGGTGATGTAAATAGGGTCACCACTCCACCCATCCGCATCTACCCGCATCCCTTTGGGAATGAGTTCCACATGGTGTCCGATGAGTTAGTGGGCCAGTTAGAGATTACAATCATAGACGGACAGGGCAAGATAGTAGTCACACACTCTGCTGTTGCCGATGGCGAAGTAGCAATGAGCGCAGATGAACTTGGTCTAGGAGCAGGCAACTACACTGCGATTATCAATGGAACCAAAGCAGTGAGATTTATAGTCATTAAGTGATAAGAGAAATAGATGATAAAAAGATATATATTGATAATGTGTGCTCTTCTTGCTTTTATTGAAACAAGCACTAGTTTGCCATTATTTCACGATCCTCACCACCCAGAAATAGGGAGAAATATTTTTTCAGCTGTTTATGACTCTACCTCCGAAAAGTTTCATTTCTTTTGTGCAGGAGTCGATGCAAATGATAATAAGATATATGATGAAGGAATAGATACACCAGCTAGTTGGTGGGAGTTAAAATCGTTAAATGGTCTGGGCTTTAGACTTGTAAGAGAATTTGATAGTTTTATTGTTGATGATTACATACCTGTATTAAGTGATTACTACTTTAACAGAAAAGACCAATTGATTATTTGCTTTGCTTCGACTGGTTTCAGCGCAGGATATGCGCAAAAGTTTAATCTAAGTGGCAGTAGTTCTGAGAAATTTTACCTAACTGATGGTGAGTTTAAAGCATTTCAAATTAATAGAGATTATATTGTTTCGGCTATTAATACAAGTATTGGTGAGGGAATAATTGAAGTAGTAAACGATAGAACAGATGATACTACTAGAGTTAAAACGAATAGTAAAATAAAAAAAGCTCTACTTTTCGATTTAGAAAATGATGAGAAAGATGAGATAGCCACTTTCTTAGAAAATGGTCATATAAACTTCTATTATGTTAGAGAAGATAAAGAAGCAATTCTCTATTCCTCAATAAATTTGAATCAATACCAGGAATTTAAAGGCAGCTTAGGCAAGCTTTACTTTGACGGTAGTATAATAATGACAACTTTTCCATCTTCACACAATTTAGTAGAAATTTCGGCTCCAGTTAATGGTGAAACAGAAATTAACATCATAAATTCCAAAGAATTTGGCCGTTCAGAAATATATATGCCATTATATAATGACTACAAATTGATTGCAGGAAATCACTTCGATTTCAAAGTGCTTGAAAACAATAGTATTGTGGAATGCAAAAGGTCTTATACAGAAATTGATTTCGGTTTTTATAGTCGTGGCCATGTTTTTTTAGGTAAAGATTCTACTCTGAGCGTGTACAGGCACTCAGAGCTAGAGAGGGATCCCAATTACGAAGGCCATATTTTTACAGGATATCAACCCATGTCCATATTGGAATATAAAGACAAATATTTAGTGTTAAATTTGGGTGTAGATTTTAATGCAGACGGTTTGGCTAACCTAGATTCAGGCGATCAATATTCTTCTATTAATAGCTTTAAAACTGATGCTAATGGTCCTTTTGATTATGATGAAACAAAAGTTGAAATCAATTTACCATTCTATTTGAATAGTCCAATAAATACAAATATATCCGATGATGGTAGAATCCTTTTGCCTTCTGGAAATAAAGCATACACTTATGATATAGATATTAATGCATTACTTGGTTCATATACATCTAAATACATAATTGGAACAACACTGTTTGTTGATGACTACCTTTTGATAGGAACAAACGATACTATTAACAAAAAAAGTTACCTAGTTTTGTTTGATTCTCAGGGCACTTCAGACACTATTGAAGTTGCTTATAATACTGTTGATTTAAAATATGTTAGCAAAGGAGATGAAGTAAAAGTCATATCACTTTCAAATGAATCAGAAGAGTCTTCATCAGCAGCAAATATATTAACTATTCGAAATGGTAAATTTGAAAGTAATATTGAAATTCCTATAGGTAGCCGAGCATATAACATTGCTGTTAATCAAGATGGAACAAAAGCAGCAATCATGATGAGTGGTTGGGATAAAGTGCATATAATTGACTTACAGATAGACGAGTTGATATTAACTTTTTCTGGAAGGGGAAATAGGAATTACGGGGTAAGAGATGGTTTTTTTGAAGGCGACATTCTATATTTGACAAATGGTGGTTATACTATTTCAGCTTTCAACTCTAACAATGGAAAACCATTAGCCTACTTTGATATAGATGGACAGACTGAATCAATTATAGTAACAGACAATTACATTTATGTAACGAATAACACTTATATGGATAGAGCACATTATTCCCTATCTACTCAAAGGCCGAATAATAAAGTTGTTGCATTCAGCAAATTGAAAACAACTATTGATTACAATCTAATTAAAGAAACTAATATAGATATTTACCCGCACCCAGTTGGGAACGAGTTCCATATGGTGTCAGATGAGTTAGTGGGCGAGTTAGAGATTGCAATCATAGACGGACAGGGCAAGATAGTAGCCACACACTCTGCTGTTGCCGATGGCGAAGTAGCAATGAGTGCAGATGAGCTTGGTCTTGGTGCAGGTAACTACTCTGCGATTATCAATGGAACCAAAGCAGTGAGATTTATAGTCATTAAGTGATAAAAATTCTATCATATATTACTGTGGTTTTGATTGGTCTCAACTTTGCTCGTGCAGCAGACACTAACTCAGTGGATATACAAGAGGTTGTAGTAGAAGAGAAATCAGAACCCAGTAATAATGGGTTTAACTATCTCTCGAATCAATCACTAAGTGAGAAATATTTGAAGCAGATAAATCCTGTGCAAGTTAGCGACGCTCTGCAATATATATCAGGTGTCAATATTCGAGATTACGGTGGACTTAGCTCTGTACAAACAGTATCACTTAGGGGGTTACCTTCTAATCAAACATTAGTGCTATTTGATGGTATGAACATCACGAATTCCCAAACCGGACTGACTGACGTTAGTAAGCTGTTTATCAGTTCAGTTGATAAAATAGAAGTGGCAAAAGGTGCTAGCTCATCGCTCTATGGAAGCAATGCTATAGCAGGTGTTGTGAATCTGAATACTGGTAACACAATGAACAATAACTATGGCATGATGCTTAGTTATGACGCATTTACAAATAGAATAGCAGAACTAGATTTGACTCAAAATATTGATTCAGTCCCATTTACTTTAAAGCTTAGAAAGACTGATTCCGAGGGTACTTATGGATTTAGATTTAATGGTGAAGAGTTCGAGCGAAACAATAGTGCAGTTAATAATATTGACTTGTATCTAGGAAGCATATTCACAGCTGGTGGATTTGTGATTAAGCCAAGACTGATAGCTCGACAATCGAAGCGTGGCGCTCCCGAGCCAGTTATCGGTGGAGTGCAAAGAGAAAGCAATGCCTTTTTGAAAGAAGCGGACTTACTCGCTTTAGTCACTGCAACTAATTATATCGATGACAGCACAAATATTAAGTTAGGACTAAGCTACAACTATAGTGATTTGCAGTTCCGCAATCCGAATGCGATTGAGTTCGGAGCTAATGGTATAGACAATGATTATTACAATAACTCTACTCAGTTCCGAGCACAATTCAATAAATGGATTGGCAAATGGTATTACTCCATAGTTGCTGATGGTACTTACGCTCAGCTCAATGGTGACATGTTGCAAGAAGTTGGCGATGACAACATAGTTACTCGGGGAAATGGCTCATTAGCTGCTAACCTCAGCTACACTAAGCAAAGCGTAGTCATAGAGTATTCTTACTTTGGGAGTATGAGGGCTGATTTCAGTACTGATTTCGCCGCTAACTACGCACCCATGGTTGGTATTAGTGCTAATGTAATGGAAGCGAATTTCCTCTCTAAATTCTCAATCTCTGGGGGTTATCGTTTGCCGTCTTTCAATGAGATGTATTACTTGAACTATGGAAACCAAGATTTGAAGCCAGAGAGTGCACTGTCTTACAACTTAGGATTTGAGTATTCGCCACCTGCTATTGGCTCATTTGGAGTCAATTTGTTCTACACTTTTACGAACGATCAAATAGCTGCCGTACCTACAGGGCCAATAACTTGGCAATCACAGAATATTGACAAAGTGGAGAGCAGAGGGATTGAGCTAACAGCTCTTTTCCGTCTGATGGATAATCTTGCTATTAGGTATAACTATATCTATCAGCTGCCGACTAATGAGACTTTGAGTACTGACGAGGAGAGTATTCTTCTGCCATATACACCTGAGGAAGTTATCTCGGCAATGCTGACCTATGAACACGAATCACTGCTAACAGGGCTTAGCACACAATACAAAAGCTATGTGTTCACTACAATTGATAATGATATGAATCTCATTTTAGATAATTTTTTCCTGATTGATTTCTTCGTTTCATACAGACCAGAACTCTTTGGTGGAGATTTGGAGTTGAGAGCGGACATAGAGAATATAACTGACCAGCAGTATCAACTATTTTTGAATTTCCCAATGCCAGGGCGAAACATAAGGGCAACCATTAGATATGAATTATAAGATTTTTATAATAACTATACTCGCAATGAGCCAATTTTCTCTATCACAAGATTGTATAACCATCAATACAGTAGCGTCATTCACTCCCGGCGAAGGACAAAACTTAGGGCAAGGTGATGAGTTTTTCCCTCAGAATATTCTTGGTCGCCCATCAGAAATAGCAAATTCGGATGTGGCGGAAGCAAGCGAAGAAGAGGTGCTATCACTTGGCTTTGGTGGCGAAATAATAGTTGCAAATACAGACAATGTGATAATCGATGGTGAAGGAAACGATTTCACAATATTCGAAAATGCCTTTGTCAACCCAATAACCCAAAGAATCTTTGCTGAACCGGGAGTAGTTAGCGTTAGCAAAGATGGCATTGAGTATGTTCAATTCCCTTACGTTTTTTCAACGCTAAAGGGGTGTGCTGGTACTATTCCTACTTATGGTGAACAAGATTATTGCAATCCATCAACAAGTGGTGGGAACTCTTTTGACTTAGCTGATATCGGTATTGACTCTATCAGGTACATTAAAATCACTGACATTACTGTAGATGTATTCGCTACTCCAAATCATTTATATTATGATGTATCTCTGAGTGGATTCGATCTAGATGCAGTTGTTATACATAACTATACAGCAAAGAAAATCAGCTCCGTCAACGATAGCGAAATAGAGCATTATACTATTAGCAATAGCGCAATCAGTAGTAAAAGCCATGCAAATAGCATTCGCATTTACACACTTAGTGGAGAGCAAATTGGTGAGCTGATTGGAATTGGTCAGTATAATTTTAGTAACTTGAATTTTGGTGTTTACTTAATCGCAATAGAAAACAATGGTAGAATTTACCATGAGAAAATTATTAATTATTAGCTTATTGGTCATTGGTTCATGGGGCTGTGTTCAAACGCCTTCAGAGCCAACTAACAACAGACCAGTTAACTTAGACACACTAAGTATACCATTCCCTGAAACTGGTGCTATGGTGCTTTGTGAAGGACTGTGGAACTACTCGAACTCGGATATATACCTATATGACTATTCTACCAATAATCTGAGTGAGAGCTACTTTCTGACAGCTACTGGCAGCTATCTGGGGGACATTGTCTCCGATGTAGCAATGACCGAAAACCAGATGATATTCACCGCAACTGGCACTAGACAATTGATATTAGTTGACTACAAAACACCTGCAATTCTGCACAAAATCAACATTGATTATGACAGGGCAGCACCAAGGTCTATCACACTTAATGATGGGAAGTACTACTACACTGATTTGTACCGAGATGAAGTTCGATACGGCAGCTATTCTGATTCCTTGAGTTTACCAGAAGGAATGTTCGAAACTGGCGCAGCACCAGAAGATATAATAGCTTACAATGGGAAGTTATTCATTGCAAATTCAGGGTTTGGTGATTACAGACAAGAAGATAAAAACGCAGGCACACTTCAGATAATTGATATAGCAACAGGGCAAAGCGATTACGTTTACATTGGCCCCAACTTAGTCAAACTGGAGCTAGATACAATAGACAATTACATAGCTTGTGGCTACTTGAATACACCAACTGGTGTTCACAATGGTGAACCAGGGGGAATTGTTTTTGTGGATTTGACAACTCATGAAGTAAAGCAAAAAATGCAAATGCAAGACTTCACAGACGTACAGCTGAGCCAAAAGGACGGTAGGATATATTACCTTACGAAAGAAGGCGTTTACACCATGCCCGACATTTACAGCCGTGCTTTGCCACAATTAATATTGGAAAACAACACAAAAGATATTTGGTATTCGCTCTCTTACAATGAGCAAATGCAGGAACTTTGGATAGGCAACGCTCGCAACTACCAATCTGACGGAGAGATAATAGTAACCGATGAGCAAGGGCAGATTATCCGCCGCCACGAAGTAGGCAAAAATCCGAACAATGTTGTTTTTTACTAACTGCAACTAATAGCAAAATCAATCGTCTCTATAGCTTATGAGTGACTACAGAAAATATTTGGAACCAACGGCAGCTGCACAGCTGAACGGAATAGACCTGAAAGCGAAAATGGTGGTAGAAGGGTTCATAACTGGCCTGCACAAATCGCCCTATCATGGATTCAGTGTTGAGTTTGCAGAGCACAGACCTTACCGTGCAGGTGACGAAGTAAAAAATATAGACTGGAAGGTCTATGGACGTTCCAATCGCTACTACGTAAAGCAATACGAAGAGGAGACCAATCTCCGCTCTACGGTGTTGGTCGATATTTCTGCGTCTATGGCATTCGCATCCGAGGGGCACATACCCAAGGTGGAATATGCGTCTTATCTCGCAGCATCGCTCAGCTACCTAATGATGAAGCAAAGGGACTCAGTTGGCTTAGCACTTTATGACAATGAGGTGCAAACCTACTTGCCCTCCAAGTCGAAGCCGTCATACTTGAATCTAATTCTAAAGGAGTTGGAAGCCGTAAAACCGACTGGCGAAACCGAAACAGCAAAGGCATTGGACAAGTTAGCTGACAAAATAAAAAGACGTGGCCTAATAATTATTATCTCCGATTTTTTCGACGATGTTGACTCCATCAGCTCGGCACTCAAGCACTTCCGCCACAAGGAAAACGAGGTGATTGTATTCCAACTGTTAGACCCAAGAGAGCTAGATTTCGATTTCGGCAGAGCGGCCAAGTTTGTCGATTTGGAAACTGGCGAAGAGATGGCAACCAACAGCCACCAGTTGAAAGATGCTTACCAAAAGAAAATGAAAGAGTTCACAAAGCAGATAAGAGATGTGTGCCACAGCCAAAAAGTGGACTACAACTTAGTCGTCACTTCCGACCCATTCGACAAGGCAATGCGTGAGTTCTTATCTAAGCGTGCAAAGGTTTAGTCAACAAACTCTCTCACCTTAAATAATGAAATGTAAATACATTACTATCGATTAATAGTATTCCTTCCTTGTTTTCTTTTGTCTCTTTGAAAGTCAATAGCTGTTTTTTGCCACCAATTTGCTGATTAAATAATAAATGAAACTGAAAATCAAAAGTATATATTGGTTTTAATGTATCATTCTCTATTTTTGCAATATATATTGAATTAGTATCATTCTTTGCTTGAATCGGTATATCTTTACATAAATGGAACAGTTCATTATTTACAACAAATGAAGTTGATATATATAGAAATTTTTTTAAAAATAAATTTTCAACTCCATTCCAAGAGGTACCTTGCATTAATTCATCAAAATCCCATCTTGATTTTTCAAGTTTCTCAGGATCACTAATTTTTGATACATTACTATACACACCCTCATGTCGTAAGGCATTAGTAACATAATATTCATTATTTAATTTATTAACTATGATGGCACAAGTAGATTCAGCTTCATATTTCTCATTTGTTTTTTTATTTTGAAAATATAGTGCTCCTCCCCACTCTCCATGGCAACTGGCGTAAATGTTATATTCATCATCTTCAAATATTTTGAAATTCCTTTTTTCAATGGGTTGAAATTCTGTATTGTTATTTACTAATACGAAATTCTCTTCTTCTCCTCCTTTTAATTTTAGAAAGAGACTGTCATTTTCAATTACTAGATCATAATAACTAGTATTTTCTATTGCTTTTGGCACTTTAACTTCATTGATATAAGTACCTTCTTCGTCTAAGATTATTAATTTTTTATCGCTATGATTGATAACGCAGAAGTACTTATTTTCAAAATAAGCAACTCTTTCTAATTCACCTTCGTGCTTGTAATCAAAAGTATCTTTATAAATCACAAACAAAGAGTCTTTGGAGTAATTAATCTTCTTGTCTGACGCATCGTTATTATCATCACAAGAGAGTAATGATAGCAGCAAAAACATAATGATAGGGATTCTTTTCATTGAACATCTAAATTGTTTTTATTCATCCCAATTTACCCAATCCTAGTTGAATGAGCAAATGTAGTTTAAATTAAGTAAAGATGGACTCCACGGTCGCTGTGCCTCCCTCTGAGTGTCGTTGGCTTCTGCTGGCAGAGGTGAATTCTGCTGAAAGCAAAATTCGGAGGTGGGCTATTATTACACTTCGCAATTATAAATTACAGGCATTTGCCCTTTCCACTCGTCCCATAGCTTTTCGTCAGTGATTAGATTAGACATGAAGTTTGCCACATTTATTCGGCTGGTTTTACCAGAGTCAAATATAGCATCTCTTATAGGAGAAGGGTGTAGTTCGTATTTGCTGACCTCATCATGATTAATTAAGCCATCAGGGCGAACAGTTACCCATTCTATTTGGTTGTTATTTTGCCCTATTTCTGTTCGTAAGTAGTCAGCTGCGTGTTCATTATCAGTGTGTGGTGGTAGTAAAATTCTGAGTAACCCAACTACAATTTTATGAGCAAATGACACTTGTTCATTTAAGTCTCGGTTGCGGTTTCCTGTGGTGTTCATTAGTACAAATTTGATTGGCTTACTTTCCGAATTCTGGATAGCTGACTGACATGCTAACTTCACAGCATCGGTCACAAGTCTGCGCGGCTTTCCGAACAGCCCTTTGAATGTGATGTTATGTCCTAAGCAAGAAGCAACAGCATCACAATCCGCTAAGTGTGCTGTCATTTCCTCAGTTGTCATCTCCGATATACTTGCTTTAACTATTGTGAGTAGCTTATATTCTTTCCAAGATTGGGGTAACTTTTCTGGTGAACGGACTATCGCTTTCACTTCTTGCCCACTATCCAAAAGCTGCTCTACCAAATGTTTTCCGGTCGCACCGCTTGCTCCCATGACTAATACTTTCATACTTACCTTTTATTTATTCTTTTCAAACATTTGTTCCAAATGCTCTATTTTTGATTCATTTGTTGTGTATAGTCCAAAGTAAGTGCTATCTCCAGCAGTTGGGTTGTACTGATACCAGTACCCAATATTCTTCCATTTGTCTGAGAGAAGCTCACCCTCCCAAGTGCGATACATTATTGCTACATCCGTGTCCCAAGATGCAGCTAAGCTATCTAGAAATTCACTGGTCTGGTAGCCATTGCGAATAGCTTCGGTGACTTCGCCAGTCGCTAATCCATTTACATCAAGGATTGGGTTTTCGGTGAAAAAGCAAAGTGTCCCTATATCTCCTGCCATTATCATTTCGTCGTCATCAAAGTTATCGCGGACAAACAGCGCATAGTCTTCGTGTACTTCCTTGAAGTATTTACCCGAAGTGTTCGACCTTTCTATTGACACTACAAACCTATAGACTAAGGGTAATGAAACAACAACAGCAGCTACTATGACTAATTTACTGAGCTTATTCTCTGATTGAAGTTGCTTTAGAGCTATTAGTAAAATTACCCCAGACATAAAGATTAGATATGCCTCGTAACGAAAGAACCAACCAAAATCCGCGAAAGTGATGTGTTGCAAGAATACCAGTCCAACGAAAATTGTAAGATAAAGAGCTACATTGCTCTTAGTTTTGGCAAAGTAGAATCCTGATGCTAATAGTATGAAAACCGATGGTAGTATTTGCTTCTTAGTCATCAGTATTTCGCCAACCCTCTGAACTAAAACCACTATTGCTCCTACATTCGGTTCTAACGCCTTACCCTTTGCTAGCAGTGTGTTTGGTAGGAAATATCCACCTTGACCGATAGAATAAAGTCCATAGATTGTCAGTGGTAAGAATGCCGCCAAAACTTGGAGTACAGATACAAGATATTTTTTGTTGATAGCAAGGACTAGAAACCCTGCGGCAACAACGAATAGTCCTTCGTAGCGCGATGCCGACATAAATATAGTTGCAAGATAAAATACCGCTGGTGAGTAGTTTTCATTTGCTATTATCCGCTTCAGATTTATAATATAAAACCCAAGAAAAAATATGTGCCACAGGTGTTCCATACCATTCATCACATTGGCTACCAATGGTAAATACACAATGAGTATAGCAAATAGTGCTAGTTGTAATTTGCTATCGAAGTTGCACTCATCACTCAGCTTGAAAGTAAGATGTACAAGTAAGTTTGCAGCAATTACGTTCAGAATCATTGGATAGTACTCCGAGATAGCAGCTGGCAAGAACACATAGAGCAACCAGTTGAGCACAGTGAATAGAATAGAAGAAGATGTACCAGAAAATTCATTCCACACAGAACCCCAAGTGCCATTGTAAAACAGATTTTTTGCCACTGCAAGGTGAATATATGGGTCATCTATAGCATAGGCAAAACCGTCTGCTATGTTATAAGACACAACTAATTGTGCAATTATAATTAGGTTGACAATTACATAATAGTAAGCTTTATTCATCTACACATTCCCTTCTGTTCAATAACTTGATTATAGCTCTAATTGTTTTTCGTACAATTATAGTGATTCCAATTGGCAAATTACAAAATTTGTTTGGTTAGTTGGTGTTTGGGTGCTGTGGTGTCATTCTGAACGAAGTGAAGAATCCAGGTTAAACAGTGTTGTCTCAATTGCCTAGACTCTTCGGTTACTACGTAACCTCTGAGTGACGTTCTGCTGTCATTGCGAGAAATACCAGCTAGCTGATATTTCGTGGCAATCTATTTAGAGAGATAACCACGTCAACAATGCAAGCATTGTCTCCTCGTTATGACATTACTTTTTTCAACCCCCTTTCTTTGACAGCGTAGACTCAAAACTGCTTCAAAGCTTCTTCCACACTCTCTACAGGCATATTACACACCTTGTCCTTGCAAACATATATCATAGTGCCCTCTGGCTGCTTACCTTTTAGTAATGGCAAGTTTTCCTCAGTACCACCAAGGAAAAGTGCATTCGGCAGGTAGTGAGATTGCATTTGGTGTGCTAACTTCCTTGCATCGCTGCCCATTATTGCTACTTCATAGATTCCGTGTTGCAGCTTTCCTATTAACTTTGCCCAATTGGAATGAAAACTTGGGCTACGCTCCACGCTACTGAGCATGGTTGCTGCCATATTTTCTGCTTTTCGAATGTAATCATCATTGTACAGTATATGCCCCAAGTCGAATAGAAGATGTGCCACAACTGAGTTCGAAGCAGGTATGACATTGTCTTGTAGTTCCATAGTCTCGGCTGCTAGTGGAGTGTCTTTCGTGCTTTTGTATTTGTAAAAACCAGACTCTTCATCTAGGAAATTTGACATAATTTGCCCGATTAGTTGCTCTGACAAATCAAGCCATTTTTTGTCAAATGTCGATTGGTATAAGTCTAGATATGCTCTAGACAATAGTGCATAGTCATCTAGGAAGCCATTGATTTTGCTCTCTCCGTTTTTGTAGCTGCGGTGCAAATTGCCGTTATCATGTATCAATTTTGTCTTGATAAACTCTGCGTTACGCAGTGCTAATTGCATATATTTCTCATCACCAAAAGCAGTGTAAGCAGTCACCAAACCGCTAATCATCATAGCATTCCACGAAGTGATTATCTTATCGTCCGTACTTGGTCTAACCCTTGTATCACGGTGTGCCATTAGCTTTCGGTGAGCAGATTGCATTGCTTCAGTTACTTTATCCGAATCCAAATCATTGTGCTCACTGAACTCACTCAGCGTCCAATTAGAATGCAGAATATTCTTTCCATCTTCCCAATTACCTTCCTCAGTTAGACCATAGTAGCTTTCCAGCAAATCGAACTCGTCTTTGCTTAGCAGTTTGTAGATCTTATCGTATTCCCATACGTAGAATTTTCCTTCTTCTCCCTCGCTATCAGCATTCAGAGAGGAGTAAAAGCCACCCTCATCGGACATCAGCTCTCGCTCTGCAAACTCCACCGTACCGCTCACAATCTGCTCGTAGAATTCATTCTTATCCGCCTTATAAGCGTTGGAATAAGTGGTTAGTAACTGTGCATTGTCGTACAGCATCTTCTCGAAGTGGGGTATTTTCCAAGCCATATCTGTGGCGTAGCGATGGAACCCACCGCCAAGTTGATCATAAGTTCCACTTGTTCCCATAGTTTCCAGAGTCAGAACAACATTGTCGTAAGCAGGTTGGCTGCCCTGCAGATAGCTATATTGTTGCAGGAAATCCCAAACCGAGGGCATTGGGAACTTCGGTGCACCACGCATACCGCCATACTCCGAGTCCAGCTTACCGTCCACAGTGTCATACAGATTGGCATAGTCCCAATCCTTTCTCTTCGGTTGACTCACCAAATCGCCCACCTGTTCTTTCAGCCCATTCTCAACCGCTACGGCATTAGTTAGAATTTTGTCATAATTATTAGCGTACATATTGCTAATCTGTTCCAACAACCGCATCCAGTCTTCTTTGGGGAAGTAAGTACCAACAAAAAACGGACGACCATCGGGCAGAGCAATAGCGTTCAGAGGCCAGCCACCTCGACCATTTATCATCAGTGCAGCATTCATATATAGATTGTCTATATCTGGTCGTTCCTCGCGGTCAACTTTTATGCAGACGAACTTTTCATTCATTAGCTTGGCAACCTCTGAATCAGAAAAAGACTCACCCTCCATAACGTGGCACCAGTGGCAAGCAGCATAGCCAATGCTAACAATGATTGGCTTGTTCTCAGACTTTGCTTTATCTAACGCCTCGTCGCCCCAAGGATACCAATCCACCGGGTTGTGGGCGTGTTCGAGTAAATAAGGGCTAGTTTCGTCTATTAATCTGTTCGTGTTTCCCATTTCTTTCTTCCTTTGTTCATCTTTATTATTGCACGCAGTTAGCACAATAACCAAAACGAATAGAGTGTGAATTGCTTTTCTCATATCCGAAGTTAATGAAACGGGAGAGAAAATGGAAATGAATGATCAGAGACGCTGAAAATTCCCTTTTTTCTTAAAAGAGGTACTTGCCTAGCCAAAAACATGGGTAGTTCACGAATTGAGACGGGATGTTAATTAAAACCCACCTAAACCTTACATCATAAGGGAGGAATTCCACATTCTAGCTTCCCCTTGTTAAAGGGGGATGGGGGGATTTAACTATTTGTCATCTGAAAATATTCTAACTGTTTAACTAATACTTCTTAGTGCCACGTATGAGAATAGTCCCGTAGTCAGTCACCAGATTGTCAACTGTTTGAAATCCGGCTTCCTTGAGCATTATCCAATAGTCATTTTCGGAGAATGTATTACCCTTCTCTGTGTGTAGCTTCAAGTTTAGTGAGTACATTACGCTTTGTGCGGGGCCAGTGCGGTCATTGTTTATGAAATTCTCATGTATTATCAATCTCCCACCTACATTCAGTGCTTTGTAGCATTTTTTCATCAGCTCTATGTTGTCCCATATCGTGAACTCCTCGAATAGGAACGAGGCATAGATTAGGTCGAAGCCGCCTTCCAGCTCCATATCTTTGTCTATTACTGCCGATGTAAATCTATAGTTTGAGGTTTGTAATCTTGCTTGTTCTACGTAGTTTTGAGCGTGTGGGATTACTTTAGGATAATCAAGAAGAACTACTTCCATATTTGGATTACTCTTCATAAACTCTATACTATACATACCCGAACCACAACCAAAATCCATCATTTTATTTACATTGTTTAGAGTTATCGCTTTCGATACTCCCTCAGCTTCGTGGCTGTAAGATCGGTGTATAGAGTCGATATACGATTTGACGAAATCTTCAGATCTATCTATGTATATGTTGTTGTATATTGACTTACCTGTTTTCACAACGTCGGTTAACTTACCCCAGCTTTCCCAGTTCAGATTCATGTGGAGCAACGAGCCAATATAATCAGGGCTATTCTTGTCCAAATACCTCTGGCTATCGCGGGTATTTTTGTAGTGTTTTCTATATTTGGTTGTAAATTCTAGCGAGGTAAGAGAATTTAGTAATCTCTCTGTAGCGTCTTCATCTGTTTCTAGCTCAAAAGCTACATCTTTAGCTGTAAGTTCACGCGAACCCAGCAAAGTGAATATTCCTAACTCCAAAGACGTAAGTAATATCTTGCTCTGTCTAAACGACTTAGCAATATTTAGTATATATTCCTCTGTGAACTTCGAATTTCTTGATTTCTTCATTTTATCCTTCTATAAAAGCAGTCACTCCTGTCATAAATGCAAATAAACACAATATCTTTTAATAAAAAAATTATGATATTATATTTACTTAAATACTTTCTCTACGTCTTGCACAATTACATCTACACTATTTCCAGGTGTGCCTGTTTCCAGAGTAACTCTTTCCAGCAATCTTCTCCAATTGCTTATGTAATCTTTGAGTGTGTTCATTCTCTTAGTAGCAAGCTCTTTATTCGGTGCATTTACCTTCAGAATAAAACTTGTGTTTCGGTTGAACCTGAGTGCCAACTTCATTTTCTTCAATGCTTTTTTTCCAGCTGCAGTCAAATCATTGTTGCTTGGACCAAAAAGCTCCATTTCATCTACCTTCACTCCTGGCTTCAGAGCTTTCACTTTGAATGTGTGGGTAATCTCACTATATCCATCTTTTGCAACAGCAGAGGTGTAGTCTATAGTCTCACGATATACATTGTCTCCATCAAAAGTAACCTCGTAGTGAGTGCCACCTTGTAGCAATTGGTCAAATGTTCCCGATTCTTCCTGAGACTTTACAACGAATTTGCGTCCGTTGTCTGGTTTGAATTCCACTTCTATGCTCATTGGCTTACCTGTCGTTACATCTACTACCTTAGCTTTCAGCATAACTTGCTCACCCATCTGAGCATTTAATCCAATTATTGCAAACAAAAACGCTGTTAATACCGTTATAGACTTCATAAATTAGTATCCTTTGTGTTACTTTTTATTCATTAAAAATTTAATATAGTAAAAAAAATCATTTTTCCTATGAGATTTATACGCATTATTGCTCCATTAGTTCTGTTTGTAACTTTTTATACAGTTACAAACTCGCAAAACGTACCTGACTATAAGCTAAATCGCCCATTAGTCAAAGAACAAATAGACTATTTGGACTCACTAATCAGGCAACATGCCCCTGCTCAGCATGCACTTAATGCCACTCTTAGAGTAACTAATGCGTTCAACAGAATGAATAAATCAATGAATGCATACTTTTGGCTTAATCGCTATGTTGATTTATTCCCAAATCGTAAGACAGCACTACAAAATCAATTAAAAAAAATAGAAAATGCTGCTCTTACTCAATATCCCGACTCACTCAATCGACCACTTTATGGTCAATATGCTATAGATAACAAAGATACTGAAAATGGATATGTTGCATTCATGCGCTATATCTCAGAAGATATCAATCACGGTCATTGGGAAAAAGTAGTAGAACAACTAAAAAAGTTTGCTCCTGCTTATCCAAGCAAAAAGCAACACTTTCAGGATTTATATGAGATAGTGATACAGCCCGAGGAAGGACTTAGGGTTACAAACCTGGGTGAAAACATTAATACTGCTGTCAGCGAATGGGACCCCAATCCCACTTCAGATGGGACGAAGCTTTATTTTTCTGGTAACCACAGAGCTGGTGGAATGGGTGGCGACGATGTGTGGGTATCACATTTGGAAAATGGCGTTTGGCAAAAGCCAAAAAACTTGGGAAGAAAAGTCAATGGAAAGAATAGCGAGACTATAGATAATATCTCTGTTGATGGTAATACACTTATGTTATCTGGCGATTTTATGGGTACATTCGGAAATTTTGATATCTATTCGATTGATAAAGATGGAGATGACTGGGGTGATTTGTTCCACTATCCATATCCAATAAACACTGAATACACAGACGAGGGGGGGAACCTAACCGCTGACAGAAAGGCAATGCTATTCACCTCCGATAGACCAGGTGGAACTGGCGAGTTTGTTCCTTTGTACACTATAAACCATGGAAATAGCATGGGTAATATGGATATATATGTCAGCTTTGACACAGATAGTGGTTGGAGCGAATTAGTTAATTTGGGGCCAACAGTAAACACTCCCTATGCGGAGCGTTCTCCATATCTTCACCCAGATGGTAAAACCCTTTATTTCAGTTCTGATGGACACGCCGGTCTTGGTGGGCTGGATGTATTCAAGACTGTTCGACTGGACGACAGCTGGACTAATTGGTCAAAGCCAGTTAACTTAGGCAAAGAAGTAAACACCATACTAGACGATTGGGGCTACAAGATAGGCATAACAGGTGATAGCGCTATATTTGCTGGGTATATGCGTACCAATGGCTATGGGTTTTGGGATTTGTTCTCCATCACTCTACCTGATGATGCTCGGCCTAATCCTGTTGCTATAGTAAGCGGTAGGATTACCAACAGCCAAGGAAGGAGCGTAGCTGCCGAGGTAGTATGGGAAGACTTGGAAACAGGTGAGAAACTAGGAACTACTAAAAGCAATAGAATGACTGGCCACTACTTCATAGCACTACCAGTTGGTAAAAACTACGGATACTATGTAGAAAAAAGTGGGTATTACCCAAGCTCAAATAATGTAGATCTGAGCAAAGCGAAAGACGGTCAGAATGTAAAAGCTGATATAAAGCTGACATCGCTAAGAGAAATGAAAAACCAGAAGAATAGTGTAGTAGCTAACAATATTTTCTTTGACTTTGATTCTGCAAATTTGAGAAAAGAGTCTATATCAGAACTGAACAGATTAACAAGGTTCATAAAATCGAACAATGTAAAGGTTCTGAAAATAGTAGGTCATACAGATAAGTCTGGAACTGAAGAGTATAATTTGGACCTATCTTTACGCAGAGCAAATTCAGTCAAGAAGCACTTGGCCACCAAGCTAAAAGGAGTAGAAATAACAACCGAAGGCAAGGGCTACACCGAACCAATAGACCCTAAAACCCCAGCCAAAAACAGACGCGTAGAAGTGTTTGTGGAGTGATGTCATCCAAAGGTGGAGTTAGGAAATTCCCCTCTTTATAAAGAAGAGCTTGCCAAGCTGGTCATTGCGAACGAAGTGTGGCAATCTCAAATTAGACAGCCATATAAAAAAGATGCGTTTGTCATTCTGATGACACTGTAAGCGGCAGAAGAATACAGGTATGTAATAGTCTTTTTCTCCCTAGACTCCACGGTTGCTATCGCATCCTCTGAGTGACGGATTGTTTGGAGACGCACTCAGTATGTCTCTACATTTATTAATTAGATTCCACCTATTGTCAATCAATTCAGACTAATCGACCTCTATGCTTATGGTTTTATCGCCATCCATATAGAATTTGCACTCACGGAAATCTGGCTCAGAAAGAACAACTGTTGGATTGTTAGAAAAGCCGAAATTTTCTTGTGGTACACCAAACATGTTGTAATCCATGTCCTTGTTTCCGTTCTCATCTAGTAATACAGCTATGGCCCACCAGCCACTGTCCACATCGTCTATTTCTACTGTTACTTTGCCACCTTTTGTTTGGGCAGATTTTGATATTTTGTGCTTGTCATTGTCTAAAAATTCATCTTCATTGTCCCACATAGCAACATAGTAGGTGCCTTCAGTATCCTCATCTCCTACTATTTCTACAGTCAACTTATGAGCCAATCCAATATTAAAACTAAATATTACTAATGCGATTATCAATATTATTTTCTTCATTTTAATACCTCTAATTTCACTTCTACAACTCCTTGTCTAATCATGTCTATTTCTTCTGCTGCCTTTTTGGAAAGATCGATTACTCGCCCTGCTACAAAAGGACCACGATCATTTATTTTTACAACTACTTGTTTGTTGTTTTCTAAGTTAGTCACTCTAACCAATGTACCAAACGGTAATGATTTGTGTGCTGCTGTTAGTCCACTATTTCTAAATGTCTCACCAGAAGATGTTGCCCTTCCTTCGAATTTATCTGCGTAATATGATGCCTTGCCATACATTACTGTTACAATTTCTGCATCATCATAGTTGCCATAAGTCGGATGTTGCTCCGATGTAAAACGAACTGCCGATGAGCATGAGCTGAGTATGATAACAGTTGTAAATAAAAATAGTATATTTTTTATCATAATAATTTATTCAATTCTTTAGCTTTTATTATTTGCTGCAATTCCTTGATATTAGCAGACTTCCCTCTTTTCGAAATATAGATTGCATTGTCCGATTCCACTACAATCAGATCTTCAACATCAGAAACAGCAATCATTTTGCTCTTTGATTTTACTAAGCTGTTGAAAGTGTTCAACGAGACTACGCTACCTTCACTTACGTTGTTATACTCGTCTTTTTCTGCTACATTGTAATATTCATCCCAAGTACCAAGGTCACACCAGTCGATATCAGATTTTATAATATTTAGCTGTTTAGTTTTCTCCAACACCCCATTATCGATTGATATAGGGTTGACCTGCTTATATATATAGTCTAAGTTGTGCTCCGAATTCGTATTTTTATCATCTACATCTAATCTATTCAAAAGCTCATAAGCCATCGGTATATTATTTTTGAGCTCTTTGTTTACCACATTATACTTACCAGAAAAAACACCAGAGTTCCACACAAAATCACCAGATTCTATAAAGCGTTTTGCAGTGTCTGTGTCAGGTTTTTCAGCAAATACTTTCGCCTTTCTGAGTCCCTTTTCAAATAGCTTCTGGTTAATTATCTCATCATCTTCATATTGAATATATCCTAATTGATTATTAGGATTTCTTGGCTCTATACCAACTGATACCAGTTCGTTCAGCTCATTTGCACTTTCTATCGCGGTGCTAATAGCTTCCAAGTATGACTGCTTATTTTTAATCAGATGATCGGATGGGATATATGTGAAAATATCATCATCACTATATTTATCTTCCAGCAATTTATTTGCCAATGCGATAGCAGGGCCTGTGTTTTTACCAAATGGTTCAACTAATATATTTTCTTCGCTGAGGTCCTTTATAGTAGCTTTAAGCAAATCAAAATACTTTCTAAATGTCAGTATATAAATGTTTTCTTTATCAAATAGTTCACTAACTAGTGTGTAAGTTTCTAATACCAAAGGTAGCTTACTAACAAATGTTTTGAATTGTTTTGGATGGTCAATCGTGCTTTCCGGCCATAATCTTCCACCTGTTCCACCTGCTAATATTATTGCTACTTTTTTCATCTATATCCTTAACTATTAATTTTGTTTATGATATTGGTTGTTGATTTTCCATCAACAAATGGAATAATTACAACCTTGCCACCATTTTCTTCTACTATATCTTTTCCTACCACTTCTTCAGGTTTGTAATCTCCGCCCTTAACTAATTTGTTTGGGACAATATCAGTAATCAAATTCAGTGGAGTGTCCTCTTCGAATATAACTACGTAGTCTATGCTTTTTAGTTCAGAAATCACTATAGCACGGTCGTCTTCGGAGTTGACAGGCCTATTTTCGCCTTTTAAGCGCCCTACAGACGCATCTGAATTTAAGCCAAGGATTAGTATATCTCCTTGCTTTTTCGCCTCACGTAGGTAAAATACGTGACCCGAATGTAAGATGTCAAAACAACCATTTGTGAAAACAACAGTTTTTCCATCAGATTTTAGCTCATAGGAGATTTTCTTTATTTCTTCTCTGCTTACTATCATTATAAATAACTCAAAATATTTTCTTGATTGACGGAGACAATTCCTGGTTCCTCGCAAACATATCCAGCGGCAATGTTTGCTATTATCGCTGCTTCTTTCATTGTTGCATTTGCAGAACAGCATGCAGCAAAAGTGGCTATTACTGTATCGCCTGCACCAGATACATCGGAAACAAGTCTCACTTTTGTGTCTATGTGGTGAGTTGAACCATCTTCCTCGAAGAGCATCATCCCTTTATTACCAAGCGTTAGAAGCACATTCTTACAACCCAATACGTTTTTTAGTTTGGCACCCGCTACATTCACATCGTCAATTGATTTTATAGGCATATCCATAGCTTGAGCAGCTTCTTTTTGGTTTGGTTTCAACACAGTAACCCCTTTGTAATTCAGGAAGTTATCAAACTTTGGGTCAATGTAAGTTGGTATATTTTTACTCTCAGCAAAAGCTAATACTTTTTCGATTAATTTGGCAGAGATTGCTCCTTTATCATAATCACCGAATATAATACCAGACAGGTTACTAGCTGATTCCAAAGATTTTATTATATGATCTTCACCACTACTGTCTATAGTGTTTCTAACTTCTCTATCCAGTCTAACTATTTGCTGGTTATTACCAATTATTCTTGTTTTCACGGTAGTTGGTCTGCCCTTGTCTTTGTACAAACCAGATGGG
This sequence comes from Chlorobiota bacterium, assembly GCA_046290495.1. GTDB lineage: Bacteria > Bacteroidota > Ignavibacteria > Kapaibacteriales > UBA2268 > PGYR01. The sequence continues at coordinate 216,518 of JBKAGT010000001.1, forward strand.
TCTATCCCTTTTTCCTTACATATTGATTCGAACATTTCGCCGCTATTATCATCGCCTATTATACCGCAAAGTAAGGCATTCACACCCAAAGAGCATAGATTGGAAGCTACATTTGCAGCTCCGCCAAGATGAAATGTTTCGTGCTCCAAGTCAATTACAGGGACAGGTGCTTCGGGTGAAACACGAGTTACATTACCCCAGAAGTATCGGTCTAGCATAATATCACCTATTACTGCTACATTCTTACCTGAAAATGAATCGAATATTTCTTGTACCCTACTTTTTTCTATATTATTCATTTCTTGTCCTTATTTAACTGATGCTTCAGATTAATTAATCCTGTTTCTAAATCTGAAAATGTCATGTTCAAACTTGTTTCTGCTTTCAAATTTGTTAGCCCTCCTCTTTCTGGTCTAACAGCTTTCTGTTTTAGCTTGGCAGATGGTATTCTAGTAATCAAATTGCTGTCAAAATTGAATATTTCTGCTATTTTCATAGCTATTTCATATCTATTATAGTATCCACGACCTGCAAAATTAACTAAACCTCTTTGATCTTTCTCAATTATTCTGTGTATTCCTTTTGCAATATCATCCGTCAAAGTAGGATTACACCATTGTCCGTCTATAATATTTAGCTTTTTACCTGCTTCTAGTGAATTTACCACCCAGCGTATGAAGTCCATCTTATTATATGAGCTATTTCCATAAACCACATTCGTCCTTACTATTGACCAATTTTCACCGCCCTCTATTCTTACTGCATTTTCACCAGCAAGTTTAGACTTACCATAATAGCTTAGTGGGTCTGGAATAGCATCCTCTGTGTATGGTCCTTCTTTACCATTAAAAATATAGTCCGTAGAGAAAGTAATCAGATGAAAATCATATTTATTTGAGAATATAGCTAGGGATTCTGCCAAAATAGCATTCAACTCCATTGCTAACTTCTTATTCTCTTCGCAACCATCGACATCTGTCATAGCAGCTGTATTGATAACTATATCTGGATTCTCATCCTCTAATATAAAATTTAACGTCTTTTTGTGCCTTATGTCAAAAGTATAAACGGCATCTTGCTTCCTTTTGTTCAGATATTCCGAACCGGAAGAAAACAAAACAAGATTATAATCTGTTTCACGGCATAGGTATTTGTAAGTAGCTTCTGCTACTTTTCCTGTTGCTCCCGTTATTACTACTTTTTTACTAATGGACGACCTCTAATGTTTCACGTGAAACATTCTACGATTTTAAATAGACTGTTAGAATAGAAATATCTGTAGCAGATATACCAGAAATACGTGACGCTTGACCTAGCGAACCTGGCTTTATCTTGCTTAGTTTCTCAATTGCTTCGGTAGAAAGAGAATTAATCTTGCTATAGTCAGTATCTTCTGGAATCATTTTATTCTCATTTTTGAGGAAGTGTTCTATCTCCTTCATCTGCCTTTTTATGTATCCTTCGTACTTGATTTCAGTTTCTAACTGATGTGCAAGTTTTTCGTCATTTCTAACCTTCTCTAATATCTTGCTTCTTTTCTCCATACTGTTTAGCAATGGTCTAAGCTTTGTGCGAGAACGCTTTGTCAGCTGGTATATGTCTGTTGAATAGGATATCTCACTCTCCTTAGCACTTTGCAGGTAGTCGTTAACTTCATTAGGCGTAACTTTATTCTTAGTAGTAGCCTTGTACGCTTCATCTAAAGTCTTTTCTGTCTCCTCTACCTGACGTAATCTTTCATCTGATACTAGTCCTACCCTGTGCCCATGCTTAGCTAAGCGTCTTTCAGCATTGTCTTGCCTTAGTAGTAAGCGGTATTCGGCGAGAGAAGTGAATATTCTATATGGTTCATTCGTACTCTTATTTACCAAATCGTCTATAAGGACACCGATATATGCCTCAGAGCGTTTAAGGACAAGCGGCTCTTCACCCTTAATCTTAAGACCAGCGTTGACACCAGCCATAAACCCTTGCACTGCGGCTTCCTCGTACCCGCTAGTACCATTGATTTGACCAGCAAAGTACAATCCATTGACTGCCTTAGTTTCTAATGTGAAACGTAATTGGTATGGGAAGAAGAAATCATACTCAACCGCATAGCCCGGAACAGTTATCTCTGCCTTCTCCAGCCCTGGTATTGTTACAATTGCTCGTTTCTGAATATCAAGCGGAAGACTAGTAGAATACCCATTGACGTAGATAGAGTCTATGTTCAAACCCTCTGGCTCTAGCAGTATCTTATGGCTCTTTCTTTCCGCAAAACGAAATATCTTATCTTCTATAGATGGACAGTATCTGGGCCCTGCACCTGTTAGTCGGCCAGAGAACATAGGCGAATCGTCAAACCCTTCTTCCAATATGCTGTGTGTCGTCTCATTGGTCTCTGTTTGATAGCAAACCATTACGTTTCTTACTGTACTAGTTCTGTGTGAGAATGGGCGTGGTATCATGTCTATATCAGCTACTCTGACCTTGCTATAATCTATGCTCTTCTCTGCTATTCTTGGTGGTGTACCTGTCTTTAACCTACCTCGCTCAAAGCCATAGTAATTCAGCATGTCAGAGATTTTATCAGCAGTATCTTCTCCTATTCTACCACCCTTAGTCTGCTCCAATCCTGTATGCATAACTGCTTTCAGGAAAGTACCTGCGCAAAGCACTACTGCCTTAGTCTTCAGGGTCTCTCCCTCAGCTGTTTTAAGTCCCACGACAGTATCATTCTCTATTAGTATCTCTGTTGCCTTTGCCTTAATCATAGTTAAGTTAGGAGTATTGAAGAGAGTTTCCTTAGCATAAAGCGGATAAAGGTCTTTGTCTATCTGGCACCGTGGTGACCACACTGCTGGGCCTTTCGAGGTGTTAAGCATTTTGAATGAAATCCCTGCTTTGTCTGCTAGGTATGGCATTTCACCACCCAAAGCATCTAGCTCCTTAACCAAATGACCCTTTGCAGAGCCACCAATAGATGGGTTACAAGATGGTTTACCCATATTGTGGAAGCTCATAGTGAGCAACCCAACTTTGAGTCCCATCTTTGCTGGTGCTATGGCTGCTTCTATACCTGCATGCCCTGCACCAATTACTAATATGTCGAAATTATTGTCCATTTTATTCTAATATGTTTCACGTGAAACATTCATTTTAATTTTTTTCTATTGCGAGTCAAATTCGATACCAAACAATTGTGGTAGCTTGTAAATATGATCACGGATTGGAGAGAATAATTGGTTGGTTGTAAATATAATACCACCAAATTTCCCATCGTAAAGATTATAAGCCAAATCAACTCTAAATATGCTATTCTCCCCTGTAGTCTTTCTGCTATGGAAACGAAAGCCCAAGCCAACAGAATTGTAAAATTGGGCATCCATAATAGGGACTGATTGATTCCAAACAGAACCTACATCATAAAACCCAGCTAGTTCAAAATCGAATAACCACAAGTCAAGCCCTGTGAAATATCTCAACTCTAAATTCGATAGAAATCTATTATCACCAGCGAATCTATTCGCATCGTAACCACGAAGTCCAAAATCATTGTCCAAGATTAGCTGCCTAATAGGTTGCCACCGCCACGCCGTTTGTTGTCTAACAGATGCAGCTAATGTAAACTTATTAGAAAGCTTATGGAACCCTAATCCCAAAAACTCTTGATATGTATAAAACGCAGTTGCTCCTTGGAATCCCGTACCGGCTGTTAATTGCCCGAAGAGATAGGTGTCGCCATCATAATAACTCTCTTCTCCTTGGCCACCCAAATAGAGTAGATTGTCTCCTTCTCCCTCTATAGGGAATATTTTACCTAATATTACTCGACCATAACCACCAATTACCAAATCTTCCATTCTGAAACTATTTACCTTATCTACTGGTAGAAATTCTTGGCTTAGTGAACTGAATTGAATTAATACCTTACCACTATTGTCAAATGCTCTTCTGAAAACAGGTAGTCCCCTGTTGGTACTGTTGTATTCGACTAACCCAGTGAAGAAAAGGCGCGTGTCGCTGTTTATTGCTTGCGAATAGAAACCCTGTGCTACCCTTTCATGAAATGGCATTAGCAAAAAGGAATCTTGTGCATTGAAATACAGGAAGTCCTTACCAAATGAGTTGTTGAGTCTAACTCCGTAAGATAACTCATCTCTAGTATTTCTATAAGGATTAATCAGGTCCAAATATTGATCAGTTCTAAACCTGTTTGCTTGTAAATATGTAAGCATACTAAGTTCTGATCGAAAAACTCTTGGCATTTCTATTTGTGCTAACCCCTGCCAACCTATATCATTTTCGTTCCTGTAAAGCCCTTCTAATATTACCTTATTACCAGTACCGAGCAGATTCTTTTCAGATAACCTTCCACCGTACTCGGATATTCCCCCACCAGTTCCGTAGAGAATAGATGGAGTAAGCGACCAGCGGTCTTTGGTAACTACGTAAACATCGTAGAAGTCAAAGCCAACGGAATCAAGCTCTATTCTTACTTCTGTGAATAGCCCAGTCATTCTTAGGTTTCTCTCCGTTTCCAGAAGTATTTGCTCAGTAAGTTCATCTTCTGGCTTGAAGAGTAGTTCATCTTCTATCACATACGGCTTGGTGACAATATGTAGCGAATTCATTATGTCTTTTAAATACAATGCGTTAGACTCGGTTGAGTCAAATACATTGACATTGTCTATGTAAATATTACCTATTCTAGGCTGTGCAATTGCGCTGTATGTAATTGCAATACATAGAGTTATAGATATTATAATGATATTTGCGAGCTTGTTTACCACTTGAAGTCAGCAGCAGCTTTTTTAGCTATTTTGATTGCATCATCAGTGTTACTAGCAACAGCAGTAATGTGTCCCATTTTTCTACCAACCCTAGAGTCCGCTTTATCATATAAATGAAGCTTTGCTTTGGATTGTAGCATTTTGTCTGGTGAAGAAGGAACTCCACTACCATCGCGTTCACCCAATAAGTTAATCATACAAGCAGCGCCAGTTATTAGCTCCGTGCTACCTAATGGTAATCCGTTGATTGCTCTGATTGCATTTTCATATTGCGATGTATAGCAACCTTCTATAGTGTAGTGGCCAGAGTTGTGAGGACGAGGAGCAATCTCATTGACTAATACTTCCCCATCTTCAGTTAGGAATAATTCAATACCGAATACTCCCACACCGTCTATTGCCTTAACGCAAGCTAGTGCAGCTTGTTGTGCAGTTTCAGCAACCGAGTTATCTACCTCTGCAGGTGCTATAATCTGGTGACAAATGTGATCACGCTGTATGGTCTCTACGCAAGGGTAGATCGCTGTCTCGCCATTCTTGCTTCGAGCTACCATAACGGCAAGCTCCTTTGTGAAGTTAACGAAAGATTCAGCCAAAAGACCCGATTTGTTATTCTTAGTCAGGTTATTGTATGCCTTCTCTATCTCTCCCTCACTACGAACTGTCTCATTGCCATACCCATCATATCCATATTTTCTTGCTTTTAGAACAAAAGGATATCCGAACTGCTCACCAAACTTTTTGCAGTCTTCAATGTTATCCATTTTATTATAATTTGGAAGCTTCAATCCAGCTTCAGCGAAAGTGTTTTTCTGGATGAATTTGTCTTGGATCAACTTCAAAGTTTTAGAAGAAGGATAAACAGGCTTGCTTTCCTCTATGTATTCCAAAATCTCTGGGTCGATAAATTCATTTTCCAGAGTGATGACATCACAAGAGTCAACAAATTTGTCCAATCTTTCTCGGTTGTTGCCTGAGCCAGAAAAATCGAACTTTGTCATGAAAGTAGCAGGGCTACCAGGTTTGTCCTCGATAGTAGCAAAGCGAAGACCTAAGCGATAGGCATCGTTTGCTAACATTTTTGCAAGTTGACCTGCACCCAAAACACCAATTATAAGCGAACCATTGTCTATTTTTGATTGTAACATTTGAAAACTTTATTTGTTTCTTAAGTAAATATTTGTAGCAAATTTAAGATAATTTACTAACTTAGATAAATTTTTAGCAGGATAAATACATTCATTAACTAATAACAAATGGTGATTTGCCTTCAGTATCTATCGAAATACTATTAATGACGTACTAAGCGGCCGAGTATTAGTACTAAACCAAAGTTATGAGCCGCTAACTATATGCACTCCCAAGCGGGCAATGTTGCTCTTGTTCATGAGCAAAGCAGAGCTAATAGAAAAAGAGAGCGGGAAATACATCCGCTCAGTCAGTCAATCGTTCGACTTTCCAAGCGTTATTCGCTTACTCGAATACCACAGAATAAGCTACAAACAAGTGGAGCTAAGCAAAAAGAATATATTCCGGCGAGACGGCCGACGATGCCAGTATTGCGGTACAACAAAAGGAAAGATAACGATAGACCACATAATACCAAAATCACGCGGTGGAAAGGAGAGTTGGGAGAACTTAACGACTGCCTGCTTCAGCTGCAATAATGTAAAAGGGAACCGAACACCTAGCGAAGCAAAGATGCCACTGCTATCCAGACCGCAAGAACCAAACTATGTAATCTACCTAAACCAAAAGATAGGCAATCCAAAGGTAGAGTGGAAGCAGTTTTTGTATTGTTGATGGGTGTAACAGGAGACGAAATGAAGAGATTAATAATACTACTAATATTAACAGCTAATATGCTAGCATTTGCAGAAGAACCCGAATACTTGTGGTTCAAATGGACTGATAGTAATATTCAAAATGTAGACTTCACTTTAGATGATGAATTTATTATAGTCTGGAATGACAACTTAGAGTTTTGGGGGGTGACTTCTAGCGAGCGTGAGTTCTTTTTACCAACAGAGTCAGCAGGTGATTATAACTATAACTATAGCCACCTATTATTTTCTCAAGACAGCACTCCGAAGTTATTGGACTGGCAAAGTAGAGAGACCATAGATGGTTTTAAAAAAGAGGAGTATAAGATTGGTAAAATTAGAACAGCTAAGTCAAAGAATGAATTTATGGCTCAATCTGTTCAAGATTCGAATGTTTTTTTCTTCTGGAATATAGATGAAATGAAAAAGGTTGATAGCCTAACTATTCCCACTGTTTTTAAAAAAAATAATAATATTTGGAAACGTAAGATATGGGACTATGATTATGCTGGAGATAATGACGAGTTTTTATATTTAGTTCTGAGCGATAACAATAACATCATCGAACCTGTTTACCCACCTTATCAATTTCAAGATTTCTTCGTCCATATTTATAATTTAGATACTGATAAACAAGTTGATTCAGTTTATTTATTTACGAATTCCCGCAATCATTATGGTGGACTGATGAAACTTATAACTTTAGATGACAGAAACATAATTGCAATGAACATAAAGCAAGGATTTATTAGTTATTATGATGTTGAGACTAATAGGTTTATAGATGAGTACAGATATACTCAATCTACAGGAGAAATAAATGATATAGAATTTCTAGACAATGGTGAAAAATTAGCAATTGCAGATGGGGGTTTTTTTAAAATCGTGGATTTGGAGAAAAATGAAATATTGCAAGAATATAATTATGGGATTGAGCTAGTTAAGTTATCTTATAATTCTGATATATTTACATTAGGTGGAAGAGAGGCATTAACACTTAGAAGGAAGAGTTGGGTTATGTCATCAGTAGAAAATAAGGGATTAATTTTCATATTATCCCTCTCCCCCAACCCTGCTGATAGCCGCATATCCATCAACTTTGGTGCGGAAATAGGTAGTAGCTATGGTTTGAGTCTTATTGATTTATCTGGAAACGAAGTTGGCAGAATAGACAGCGGAATAATTGATACAGAGCAATATACTATTGACTATGACATTTCGCAGTTGCCAGCTGGGGTGTATTTTGTCAGACTTGAATTAGCTGGCAAAGTGATTACTAGAAAATTTGTGAAGGAGTGAGTGGGTATGATAAAATTAATAAACTTTAATAGGTGACAATATGAAAAAGATAGTTTTTATACTTACAACTACGTTTCTATTGATTAGTTGCAAAGAAGAGATACCTACAAACAGTCTGATACAAACAGAATATTCACTAGAAGGTTTGGAAAACGATCCTAACTGGTCAGAAATTAGTAACTATACTGTGTTCGAATCTTACCCCTGTTATATTACGGAAATAGATTCCGCCAAATGTATTGAAAGTAAAGAAGAGTTAGATAGAATTTATGACGCAAAAGTAGCCGAGAAAGGAGAAATAGTTGGTATAACTAAATGCAATAGTGAAATTAGCGATTATTACATAGATTTCAATAGTGAAGCATTAATCGTAGTTTTTAAGACCTCTAACGGTGGTACAACCAACACAAGAAAAGTTTTTTATAATGACAGTTTAGACAAAACTATTTATTTTTTAAATATTGTACCTAAAGACCCAACATATAATATTTCTCATTACGCTGAAGCAATGAGTGTCCCAAAATCTGGAGAAATCCAAATAATTATCAATAATGAAACTAAGGTAGAGTGATAACAAGAAAGGAGTGAGTGGGTGTAGCCAGAGAATGACCACCCATGCCTTTGGCTTGGCGCGCCCGCCCTTCGGTCACCCCTCCATCGGAGGGGAATCCCAGAGGTGTTACAAAAGATGACGAGAATAATTCCCCTCCTGTGGAGGGGTGGCAACGCCTGGCGTTGACGGGGTGGTAAAGAAACTAGATATGATAAAACATATGCGCGATTATAGAAAATACTCAGAACTACCGTACAATCCAAAGTTGAAACAAAGAGCAAAAGAGCTTAGAAAAGCAGGAGTGCTAAGCGAAGTGCTAATGTGGAAACAGCTAAAAAAAACACAATTATTGGGATTAGATTTTGATAGACAAAAGATAATAGGTAATTACATAGTTGATTTTTTTAATGCTAACTTAGGATTAGTTATTGAGATTGATGGCACTAGCCATGACGACAAGCAAGAATATGATGAGCACAGGCAAGCATTTTTAGAAGGGTTAGGTTTGAAAGTAGTAAGGTACCAAGACAAAGATGTAAAGCACAATTTGGATGGTGTAATTACAAATTTGACGGAGGTTTGTCAGAAGTTACTTGAGGAATAATCATTATTTGAAGTAATATGAGTTGTAACTACCCAAGCATTAATAAACAACCACCCCGCCCTTCGGGCACCCCTCCAGCGGAGGGGAATTCCAGAGGTGTTACAAAAGATGACGAGAACACTTCCCCTCCTGTGGAGGGGGGCAACGCCCTAGCGTTGACGGGATGGTAAAGAAATGGTCTCTTGATTTACAACCACATAAAGATTAACTCTAATAATATAGTAGCTTATTCTTGACAGTTTTACTATTTTTTAGTAATATTGTGAGATATAAAATTATTCTAAATAGGAGATACTAAATGAATTATATAAAACAAGCAGTTCTAGTACTTTTTATGGCTATGTTAGCTATTAGCTGTAGTGACGACAAAGCTGTAGATACAGGCGATGGTGATGGCAACGGTGATAATATTCCTAACACCAAAGTTGTGGTTACTACTGAAGTGGAAGGAAATGTAGAACATACAAAAACCATCGAAATAATAGATGATTCTTTTGTTCCAGCTACAGCATCAGTGACTGGTTCATACAATGAATTAACAGGAATGTTTTTGATACAAATTATGGAAACCGAAAATTCTATACCAAATTATATGGTTTCATTTTCTGCAAGAATAAGCGATTTTGAAAATGGAAGTTATAGTTTCTCTTCGGGTGATAATATGTTTATCTCGGGTACTTATTTGAACAACGAGCTTGATCAATCCAATTACTTGGCTACTTCTGTTGATTTTAACATTACAAATTTAAATTATATTGGCCTTGAGAACAGAACTCTAGGTACTTACTATACTTCTGGTGACATAACTATGAACGTGGACTATGATGGACAAAATATGGTTGTCAAGATTTCATTAGATAATGCACCAATTGCTTATACTAATATGAATGTTGGCGGATAAACCTTTAAAGCCATATTAGATATTAACTATAAGAGTCATTTTTCAATGGCTCTTTTTTTATATACAAAAAAGCCCAGCCAACTGACTGAGCTTTTGTTATAAAATTATTGATATAAACTTACACTTCTTCAGTGTAGAGCATTTCGTCTAACTTTTCGCCACCTGCTGCTTTTCTAATTACTTTGAACTCTTGTTCGGTCATATCTATCACGCTCGAATCACCTACAAAGTCATAAGCATCGGAAGTAACAGTTAAGTCAACTTGTTTTCCAAAGAAGTCAATTATTTCTTCTGGCGTTTGCAATGTGTCGTCTTCATTCTTAGCTGAGATAGCTAATATTGGGTTCCCAACTTCTTGAAGCAATAGCTGAACCAACTCATTGTTCGGCACTCTAATCCCTGCAGTGCTTCTCTTTGGATTATACGCAAAGTGAGGTACATTTTTGGAAGCTGGTAAAATGAATGTATATGGTCCAGGTATCAGTGCTTTGATAGTTCTGTAAGCCACATTGTCCACCTTTGCAAACTCCGAAATATTTGCCAAATCACGACATAAGAATGTAAGCTGATGGTCTTTGCTAAGTCGTCTTATTAATCTAATTTTGTCAATCGCACTTTTGTTGGAAAGGTCGCACCCTAGACTGAATCCGCTATCAGTTGGATATAATATTACCGCGCCGTCTTTCAATGCATCTGCTGCCATCTTAACTTTTCTCATCTCAGGAGTTTCTGAGTGAATATTCAATATTTCTTTAGCCATTTGTCCTCCAAGATTATGTTGTAGAATGATTCTTCTTATTGAAGTATATGTAGAATGGAATACCTAAAGATAATAAAAATAGTCCGAAAACCGAACGAATTATTTCTGATTCACCATTTACATAACTGTATATATCTGTATAAAGTGTAGAGACAACATATATTGTAGCAACAATAACGAATATTGCTGGCACAAATGGATAACCCCATACTCTATATGGTCTTGGGGCATCTGGCATTTTTTTCCTAAGTACAAATACTCCATAAGCACCTGCGGCATAGAAAATCCAACTCACGAATATCAGCATATCAGTCAATTGATCAAATGTACCAGACATTACCAGCGCACAAGACCAGACTGCTTGCAGTATCAATGCATTGCCAGGAGTAAAGAATTTATCGTGACTCTTGCCAATTTTCTTGAAGAATAACCCCTTTTGTGACATAGCATAGTAGACTCTTGAGCTAACCATTATAGTCCCATTGGTAGTACCAAAAGTAGAGACCATAACTGCTGCTGCTACGAACATAGCACCCACCGGACCCATGGCTATATTAGCTACGTCGGCTGCTATTCTTGAGCTACCAGCCATTTGTTCTACTGGTATTACATATAAGAATGCAACATTAATTAATAGATAAACAGCGATAATAATGAATGTGCCTGTAATCAGAGATTTTGGGATGTTTATCTGTGGTTTCTTTACTTCACCAGCTATGTAAGTAATATTGTTCCATCCATCGTAGGACCAGAAAGCAGCTGACAACGCACCTATAATACCAGCAAATATGTAGTTGGTATTTGAGCTGAACGAAGGCGCATCTGTGACAAGATTTACAGTGCTACCCTCACTGAAAGCAAAACCAAAACCAACAAGAACCAATATTGCCAATACTTTTGCAATGGTGAAAACTAGAGATATTCGGCCACCAAACCTTACTCCTAGATAATTTACGAAGCTTAGGAATAGTATAGTACCGATAGTAATTGCCTTTACCCCAATATTCTCTAGCGGATAGAACTTGCCAATAAAAGGAATAGTAAACGTGATACTCTGCTCTGTGGCGGTGGAGAACCGGGGCATAATGAATGCTGAGAATTCTTGTGAATATTCGGCGAAAACATAAGCAATTGAAGCAATAGAACCAGTTTGAATTACTGCCAGTAAAGCCCATCCGTACATATAGGCAATGAACTTACCATACATTTTTTCGAAATAGATATACTGCCCACCAGTTTCTGGAATCATGGAAGCAACTTCGGCATTGGACAATGCACCAAACAAAGTTAATACGCCAGCTAGCACCCATACGAAAAGCATTAGCTCTGGTGAACCAGTTACTTCAGCCATCACGGCTGGTTTTTTGAAAATACCAGAACCGATTACGGCACCAACTACTATTGCTAAGGTAGTATATAGACCTAATGTAGGGAGTAACCCCTTCTTGGGCTTAATGTTTTCTTCCATGAACACCTAATTGTTATGACTATTCCAAAGATACTGAATAATAAAAGAATAACAAAGGTGATTTTGAGTTTTAGAAATACATGTTTCTAATACCAGTATTCATCATATCAATACCTATAGCACCAACGAAGAAACCATTTAAGCGGACAGCTATTTCCATATTTTTGTCAAATGCTATTCTTAGTCTTTCATTTTTCAATCTATCGCGCACAAATTTTAGAGCCATAACTATATTAAAACAAATAAAAGTAGCCCCTACTAGGGTTATGATTCCAAACCCGTAGTCCAACTTTTCTTTCATAAGAATAGCGAGCGATATTGTACCAGCACCAACCATAAATGGAAGAGCAATCTCATTTGCTAGATCATCTAGGTTTTCCTTCATTCTGAGCATAGCTTTCTGTCCTTTGACTATGTAAAAGTAAGCAAAGGAGAACAATACTATACCACCAAATATTCTAAAAGACTCAAAGTTGATTTGGAATACTTGTGTGAATAGTACATCACCAAATAAGAAAAAAAGGAAATAAATCATAAATGATGTGAATGTCGCTTTGAACATAACCTTTGCGAATTCCTTGTGCTCCAGTTCTTCCATGATTGGTAATAGATAAAGAAATAGTGCTATTGGGTTAATCATAACCACAAATGCAATAAAAAGTGAAAACATTATATTTTTTAGATTTTTTTAGTTTCTAGTATTACGAAACTATTGTATTAGAGCGATAAAACATAGAATATCAGTAAATTTTGATTGTGTACATTATAATTTCTTCATATTTTTGGGTATAATTTTTTTAATACAATAATGGAGGATTTTCTTAATGAAAAAATTATTAACAAACCTAGTGTTCATTCTTTGTATAGCATTAGTTGCAACTTCTTGTAAAGATGAAGATGATAGCACAGGTCCAAGCGATTTGAAAATTGGTGAAATGACTGCTACTGTTGGTGGAGATGATTTTAAAGCTGGTAATGCTTTGTATTTCAATAGCACTAATCTAGTTTCAGGTGGCGAACAAGTTGGTGGATTAACTAATTTATATGATGTAAATACGATTTCAGTTCAATTAGCACAAGTTGGTGGTGAGCCAGAAGTTAAATCTTACACAGCTATTTGCTTTTATCAAGAAACAAGAGGAAGTGCACCGGGTGCTACCACTACTGAATCTTGGAATGCAAATAATGGTACATGCGAAATAACAGAAATAGACGGCGATATGGTAAAAGGTACTTTCTCTTTTACAGGAACAAACAGTGATGATGGTACTACTAAAAAAGTATCTGGCTCATTCTACGTTCAAAGACAAGGATAGATTTTATTAATCTTAGTTGTATAACTTGAGATATTTTGCCCAATAGATTTTGCTCTATTGGGCTTTTTTATTGCTACGAGTTTTATTAACTTGTAGTACTAATTATTTTTCAATATATGTGAGGACGTTTATGAGCCGATTTATCAAGAGTTTTATCTTAGTTATTAGTATGATGTTATTAATTACATCATGTAGTGATGATGATAATCCTACTGGACCAGAAGATCTAGCGTTAGGGGAATTAGTAGCAGAGATAGATGGTAATAGATGGAAAGCTACTTTCGCTTATTTCTATAATAATATTAATGGTATTACTGGTTTTGAAGTGGATGTTACAAATCCACTTAGCAGCGATAGAAATGCAATAAGTTTAAATTTTATGACAGATAATGAAATTCAAGAAGAAACATATACAGTATTCTGCTCTTACCAAGAGTCATCTGGCCTTGATATAGAAGATAACAATGCATGGCAAGATTCTGAAGGTACATGTGTAGTTACAGAGATTTCAGAAACAGAAATCAAAGGGACTTTTTCTTTTAGAGGTGTAAACCTCAAAGATGATAGTGATATAAAAGAAATTTCTGGTTCATTTTACGTAACTAGAGAAGATAATGGAGAATTATAGTTTATTAAAATTAAACTAATTTAATTCTTAGCCCAATAGCGTCAAGTTATTGGGCTTTTTTTGTGCATTTTATATTATCATTGATTTTACTACTCTTTTTGATTAATTTTGTGTTTTAAAATTCAATCACTTAGGGTAAATATTATGAGCAACAAAATGTTTAGAGGTACATATACAGCAATTGTTACTCCTTTCAAGCAAGATATGTCAATTGATTTCGATGCTTTCAAGAAGCATTTGGATCATCAGATAGACAGTGGAGTAAGTGGTATAGTTGTTTGTGGCTCTACTGGTGAGTCTGCTACTTTGAACACCAAAGAGAAGGTAGCTCTAATTACAACTGCTATTGCTCATGTTGACAAGCGAGTGCCAATTATAGCTGGTACTGGCTCTAACAACACCCAAGCAACGATTGATTTATCATTAGTGGCGAAAGAGCTAGGAGCAGATGCTACATTGTTAGTTGCTCCTTACTACAATAAGCCATCGCAGGAAGGACTATATAACCACTACCGAATGATAGCAGACGCCGTTGATATGCCACACATTATCTATAATGTTCCAGGCAGAAGCACTGTGAATATACTTCCTGAAATTCAGATAAAATTAGCTGAAGAATTCGAGAATATAGTCGCTACCAAAGAAGCATCAGGCGATATGGAACAGATAATGACTATGGTGAATCATTCACCTGACAACTTCTCTGTCCTTTCTGGTGATGATGCTATTACTCTACCTTTGATTGCTACTGGAGTAGATGGTGTGGTTTCTGTACTTTCTAACTATGCACCCAAGATGTTCTCTGATTGTATAAATGCAGCACTGAATGATGATTACAAAACAGCAAGAGAATTGCACTATAAACTTATGAACCTGATGCAGCTTAACTTTGCAGAGCCGAACCCAGTTCCAGCGAAGACTGCATTGCAGATGATGGGGATGATGGAAGACAATTTCCGTATGCCACTAATGCAAATAACAGACGCAACTCGTGAATTGCTAAAAGATGAAATGCAAAAAGTAGGACTTCTTTAATTTGGGAAAACTAAATCCATCTGACATTGAGCAGATTTTAGACGATATTTCAGCTAACGACTATGACACCGAATTAGAAATACTTTCTGATTTGGTAAACCAACTTATCAAATCCGTAGATAGAAAGATGATAGGTGGTAGAGTCTGGAAATTAAGGCCTGATAAATATGCTTACGAGCTACTTTACACAGCTGGTGATATGCGTGAGATTCCAATTGGATTTCTTAACTCACTAAGCAATGAGCTTTTTTTCAATGAGATAAACTCACTTAGAACTAACAAGATACTCACAAACCGTGAGCAGAACAAAGAATTACAAAAGTTTGGTTTGGGTAACTATGCTGGTATGGGTGTAGGTGAACTAATTCACTTGGAATCAGGTAAGTTCTTTGAGTATTTGATTGGATTTAATGCAGATGTATTTGATGATGAGTTGTATGAAAACCTTAGAATAATATCGCGCTTGGCAACTATTGCAATCAGAAACTTAGGCATCAAGAAGAAAGACAAACACCAAGGAAAAGAGCTAAACAAAGCAGGCGAAATACAGCGAAATTTACTACCAGAGCACTATACAGAATTTCACGATTACAAAATATTTGGGCTCTGTCTTCCCGACCAAGAAGTTGGTGGAGATTACTTTGATTACATACGCAACGAGTCGAAAGACACGGAAGAAGAGTCATTAGGCGTATTGGTATGTGACTGTGCCAGCAAGGGTATGCCCGCTGCTATTCAAGCACTATTTGTATCTGGTGCTGTCCGTATGGCTATGGGTTTTTCTCCGAAAATTACTAATATGTTTGGGCGGTTAAACAACCTGATCCACAAGACTTTTTCCAGAGAAAGATTCGTAACAATGTTCTATGGCGAGTTAACGCTATCGTCAAACAGACTTATACTTTATGCCAATGCAGGGCATTGTCCCCCCGTCCACTATCGACCATCACGTGATAAATTCCAAGACTTACCTCCAACGGGTGGCTTTCTTGGTATAATGCCTAACCAAAAGTACAAATTAGAAAATTGCCGAATGTTGCAGGGTGATACGCTTGTGCTATATACAGACGGTATAAGCGAGGCGATGAATGCACAAGGTGAGCTATTTGGTGAGCAGAGAATACGTGATACTATAAAAGAACACAATGAGAAGAGCTGTAAGGAAATCGCATATATGATATTGGAAAGAGTACAGAAGTTTTCTGCGAATTCAATTTATAATGATGATAAGACTTTGGTGGTAATTAAGAGGGAAAGGCCGGTTAGGGATTAGTTGTGTCGCTCCAACGGAGCTGTTTCTTTGGTTTTACTTTATTACTATTAATATACCGCCACTCTGTGGCTGTTCTCATTAGCACCAGCGGTGCGAAATGTTAATAGACTCTCGAATTGAAATCCGCAACACAAGCTCCATAGGAGCGGCATATCAATCTTCTGTAAAAATATAATCTGTATTATAATCAATATTATTTGCTTTCAGAAAATCAATATACTCTTCTCGGAATGTTTTCTTCTTGTGATGCTTTTCTTGATTTTTGATGTATTCAACAACACTAGGCACAACTGATTGACTAACTGTAAATGCACTAAACCCCGTTTGCCATTCAAACTTACCTCTAACTAAACTTTTCTCATTAATCCATTTAGATGAATTTGATTTTATAACGCGTACTAAGTCCGACAAATTACAATTTGGTTTTGTTCCTATTAAGAGGTGCACATGGTCAGGCATTCCGTTTATTATCATCAATTTTTGTTCGTGATTACTAATAATGCCTGATATATATTTATATAAATCTTCTTTCCAATTAGTTGATATTGCGTTGTCTCTGCCTTTTACTGCGAATACCACATGAAAATATAATTGCGTATATGTGTTTGCCATTATTTTGTGTCGCTCCAACGGAGCTGTTTCTTCTTGTTAAAAAATATCTACTATTAACATATCGCCACTCTGTGGCTGATTGCTTTTGCTCTAATCTATGCTATTAATATACCGCCACTCTGTGGCTGATTCTGATTGTAATAACTCTATGCTTTTAATGTCTTGCCACTCTGTGGCTAGTTACTTTGATGTAATTCATTACTATCAATATTTTGTCTCTTAGTTTTGATTTTTTAATTAGCACCGTAGGTGCGATATGTTAATAGATAATAATCATTTTATTCCAATATAAAGCTCCATAGGAGCGGCATACTACTCACCCCTGAGTTGACCAGATAGCATAAGCAAAGTGGTTTCGTAAGTCTTAATCTCATGCTTTAGGTTCACTATTCGCTGCTCAGTTGCAAGTAAGTTAATCTGTGATTGGCGGAGGTCAAGTGAGTTGATTGTCCCGTATTTGAACATACTTTTGGAGCGTTCGAAGTTCTCAGTTGCTGTTACTAAGTTTTCTTCTTCTAATTTCAGCACATCTTTCAAATCAGTATAAGCCTGGTAGTTAGTCAATAGATTTGTTTCTATCATAGCCCTGATATTCTGAATGAATATATCCTGTTTCTCTATTGATAGCTCTGTATTTTGGTCTGCTATCCTGGTTCTAAATCCATCGAATAAGTTCCAGTTTAGTGATAGTTGAGCATTTACACCTTCGCTGTTACTTCCTAATATGAATCCAACCTTAGATGTTTGCTCGCTATAGCTATAGCCAGTGCTGAATTGAATGTTTGGATAGTAAGCAGCTTCTATTATTCGTTCATCTTGTTCGGTTATTTCTTTGTTTATCATTGCTTGTTGGATAGAGCTATTTCTTTCGAATGCCATACCTTTCAATGCGTTATAATCATAACTTTCATTAACAGCTAAGTCCGAAGTGAGCTCATAATCCTCTGTTGTTACCTCACCCATTATATACTTGAGCTGATACTTTGCTGTTTTGAGTGCAACTTGTTGTCTTTGCAAGTTTGAAAAGTCAGTGTTATAATCTACCTTTGCTCTTAGTACTTCTGTGCCCGTAGTAGCACCATATTCATTGGAAGCCGTTAGGAACTCAACTCTGTCTTCTGAGAATTTCAGCGTTTCCTCTAGCAATCCAATATTCTTGTTCAGCATTTTTATTTGGTAGTAAACATTGAATAGCTCTTGCAATCTAGTTTCTATTTCTAACTGAAGCGTTATTTTGTTGAGCTTTTCTATTTCCTCGAATCTGTCATATCGAGCGAACATAGCAAACCCATCGAACAGAGTCCAGCCAAGTGTTATGGCTCCATTGAGATTAGTAGTCTCATTATTATTTCCTGGAAATGTCCCTTGGCTAGTTATAGTCTCAGCATCTTCAGCACTATAGCGATAGCTACCAGATGCATCAAGTCTTGGTAAAAATCCAGCATTGCCATAGTCTACACTATTCTCAGCTATTTCTACATCCTTTTTAACTATAAGTATATTATAGTTATTCTCGAGTGTTCTCTTTACCGCATCTTGTAATGTTAGCTTAGTTTGAGAGCTAAGACTACTAAATGAAACAAGGCAAATCGCTATAAAACTAATGGCTCTAATCATCATCATTCAAGTATTTTTTAATCATGTTTTCTTCAATTATTGTTGGCTCCAACTGCTCTGGTTCTGCACTTTCGTTAGTTTTCAGCCAGTAGAGACCTTTTCTAGTTTTGCTCAATAGTATTAGCAATATAGGTAAAAGCAACAAAATAAACACAGATGCAATCAATAGTCCATAGGCAACGGAAATTGCCATTGGAATAAGGAATTGCGCTTGAATACTTGTTTCTGAAAGTAATGGTAGTAAACCAGCTACTGTAGTTACTGTAGTAAGCAATATTGGTCTGAATCTCATTACTCCAGCATTGTAAATAGCATCGTTTAGCTTCTGACCCTCTTTCAAGTTGTCATTGAATGTATTTATAAATACTATAGAATCGTTCACAATAATACCTATCAGTGCTATAGTACCATAAAATGACATAACATTGAAGCTCATACCTTGTATGACGTGTCCCCACATTGCTCCCATCAATCCGAAGGGAATAAGAGCAAATACTAAAATTGCTTGCAGCGGAGAGCGGAATGACAAACTAACCAAGAAGAACATAAGTATAAACGCCACTGGAAGTATTATTAAACCCTTCGATAATTTTTCTATTCTTTTTGCTTGTCCCGATGCAGTGGTTTTTACGGTCGGATATTTTGCCAAAATAGGATTGAGTATATTCTCATTGATTTCCGATATTAGCTTTGGTACCTCTGCCTTAGGGTCTTTGGTGTCAGCTTCTACCGTTATCTCTCGCATACCATCAAGGTGGTTTATTTTTATTGACCCACGGTTAATCTTATAATCAACTAACTCGATTAGTGGGTATGAATTCCCTTGAGCATCTCTTATTCTCATATTCTCAAAATTGTCAATCGATGAGCGATAATCTTCGGTGAAGCGCACCCACACCTTTACTTCATCGCTACCCCTTTGTAACCGCATTACTTCTTCACCAAAGAAACCTTGTCTAATTTGCTGTGCAATAGTTAATTGATTGAACCCAAGTATAAATGCCTTGTCTTTCAGCTCTATCTCTATTTCTCTTAGACCTTGTGGGTCATTGTCAGTAACATCTCTAAGTTCTGTTATTCCTTGCAGCTGTTCTTTAAGCTCTTTCTTGGCAGCTTGAAGTTCATTCAAATCACGTCCCATAAGTGGGATAGATATTGGCTTACCAAAAAACGAGGTGCTACCAAACTCAGCTTTATCTACTTCTGGCAATGGCCCTACTCGTTCTCCTATCATAGCGGCAATAGTTAGCGCAGGTATAGTTCTGACTTCCTCGCTTTGCAAGAACACCTGCAAGTTACCTACGTTAGCGTTTCCTGCTTCAGATGCTCCCCAACCAGAAGGCATAGCGGCTATATTTTTAACCACTCTGATAACCAAATCTTCTTCCGTATTCTCTTTTTCTTTTAGCTCTTCGTTTACATCTGCAATCGCATTTTCTATCTTTTGTAATACTGTATTTGTTTGGTGTTCTCTGGCACCAGAAGGCAACTCTATCTTTATAGTAAAATTGTCACTATCTATGTTGGGGAAGAATGTAGTTTTGAGTATTCCGCCACCCATTATACCAACAGTGATAAGGAAGAAGAACACAGAAAAAGCAATTGGTATTGCTTTGTGCTTCATAGAATAGTGTAGGAATTTCTTGTAGATCTTATTCCTAGGATAGTTGACTAACTTATCAAACTTAGCACGAATTTTACTCTTTTCTATATCTTGTCTAAGTGCCTTGGAGTGGGCCAAGTGAGCTGGTAAAATTACCACTACCTCGAGTAAGGAGAACAGCAGGACAAATATCACTACGAATGACATATCCGAAATTCTTGGGCCCGGTGTGTCGATAAAGAAGAATGGTAAAAAAGCAACTACTGTTGTCAGTATGGCAAATGTAACTGATGGCAGTACTTGAAGTGTACCACGAATAGCTGCACGGTATGGTTTCATTCCATCTTCGTAATTCTGGAATATCTGCTCACCGACAACGATTCCATCATCCACAACTATACCAACTACAACAATACAACCAAATAGTGAGATAACATTGAGTGTGATGTCAAAGAAGTATGCCATAAGGAACATACCCAAAAATGAGAATGGCAACGACATAGCCACCCAGAATGCAAGTCGCCAGTTGAGAAACAGGGCAAGAGAAAGTATAACTAACCCTACTCCAATTGCTCCATTTTCCAAAAGCAAATTAATACGACCACGCAAACTCTCGGTCGCATCGTCTATCATTGCGGCATTTATCTTGGCATATTTTCCATTAAAATTCTGTTCATATTCGCGAGCAGCTTTGGCTATTTCAAGAGTGTTCTCGCCATATATTTTATTTACTGTTACTACTACTGCCGGTTTACCATCTACGAAAGTTCTCTGTGGCTCCTCTGAAAATCTATCCTCAACAACAGCGATATCATTGAGACGAACAACAGAGCCATCACTATTCGTTTTGACAATTATATCTTGCAGCTGATCGGCGTAGTAATCTTTGCCCTCATATCTTATTAATAGCTCTTCTGATTCAGTCTTTATTTTACCTGCAGAAAGGTCTCTGTTTTTAGCACTTATTGCATTTACTACTTGCTGAAATGTCAGCTGATAGCGACGCATTACCTCTTCATCCAGAGCGACGTTGATTTCAGTTGCAGGGAAACCTGAAATCTCCACTTGTGATATAGCAGGTATCTCTCTTAGGTCGTCTTCTACTTCCTGAGCTGTCTTTTTTAGAGTTTGTAAGTCAACATCACCAAAGAGAGCGAAGCTATATGTAAACTCGATAGCTGGTCTTTTGGATACTACAGGTGGTTCCATTCCAGCTGGGAATGAGCTCACCCTGTCTACGGCGTTCCTAACGTCAACTAATACTTCATCAGTGTCATATTCTTCGAGAACTTCTACAGTGATTGATCCAGAATTTTCTTGTGAAGTGGACTGGTACTCCTCTACACCTTGCACACCTTTTAGGTTGTCTTCTATTTTTTGGACTATTCCTGTTTCTATTTCCTCAGGTGAAGCACCTGGGTAGATAACAGAAATGTTAATATTCTTACTTTCTCGCTCAGGGAAGAACGAGCTTTTCATATTCATCAATGCCAGCAATCCAAACAGTATGAACAATATCAATACAGTGTTGGACCAAGTAGGGTACTTTATGAAATATCTAATGAATGCTCTCATTTAGTTCTCATTTCTCTTGATTTTAGTACCTAACTTAACGTTTGCCATTGGCTCTGCGATTACTATAGTTCCTGCAGCCAAACCTCTGATGTAAGCATTGTTTTTACCTAAGTAAATTAGCTCAATTTCTTCCTTGTCTAACTTGCCATCAACTACTGTGTACACCTCGCGGTTGTCAATAAGGGCTTTACGAGGTAATTTGTAAACGTCTGTTACTTTGTTGCCCGAAATTTCTCCAGACACATACATTCCATCTTTTAACTCAATGCTACTAACCGAAACATAGGCGTTTACAGACTGCGTAGTGGGGTCTATTCTGTTTGAAATCCTAACTACTTTTCCACTAAGCTTATTATCCTCGTGGATAATATCAACTGAGCTGCCGACTTTAATATACTTCAAATCTTCAGCACGAATAGCCAAGCTAACCTCGAATAGGTTGAGCCCTGAGAATTCACCCAACTTAGCACCAGGTCTAACCAAAGCACCTGGCTCTATGCTACTCATAGCCACTGTGCCCGTGTAAGGAGCAGTGATTATGTGTTTGCTTAATCGGACTTCTTGATTTTTGATATTAAAATATAACTTGTAAATATTCCTAACTGTAAGGAAGTATTTCTCTTTGTCGGAACTTGGTTTAGGTAATTCTTCTACACTTTTTTCTATATCGAACTTGGAAAGATAGTTATTCCACTTGTCAAATGATTCTGGGAAGTCAACTTTTATGTCTGCCATTAGTGATGCAATAGCGTTCATCAGCTCACTTTTTTGTGTCTTTAGCGTTAGCTCTGCTTCCCTCTTATCAATTACTATCATTGGTTCGCCTTTGCTAAACCTCACTCCTTCGCGGAACTCTTTGCCAGATGGAGAGTATATACCTTGAACTTCTGAATAAATATCGAGCTTATTTTTAGCTCTAACCGAGCCAGTAGTGTTAATACTAACATCGTATTCGGCATAGTTTACTTCATCCATTGTGGCGTATCGCACGGTCTCTAACTTCTTCGGAGGTTGTGGTTGTGGTTTGTTCGAGATAAGATAGTAGGCAATAGCTGCTCCTAAGATAATAATAGCAGCAGATATAATAATTACTAGTACATTTTTTTTCATACTTTTGTCGCTTCTACAATTAAAATAATACTAATGACTGATAGGTTGAGTCAAAATTTTATACAAAATTAAGGTATTTTGGTAATATAGAAGCTATTTGGTGGATATTGATGGAATCACACTATGGATAATTTCAGTTCGGAGTCAACAAAGAAGCACAAGCATTTGTCATTCTGATGACGCTGTAAGTGGCAGAAGAATCCAGGTATAATAATGTCAACGGATGCTGAGACTGTCGAAGCTCCGTTGAAGTAGGCTCATTGAGCTTTATGTCCTCCCCAGTCTGAATAAATTCAGACAGCCCCTCCAGAGGGGCATAAATAACAGAAGTGTCAATCGGATGTTATTCCGAGGGAGTCCAAATGGCGACAGTGGGAATATTTAATGAGACAGCCACGTCCTTTCAGTCCTCGCTGTGACATGTTATTCTTAAATTGCTCCTCCGCTGGGGGAGAATACGACAACCACCATAGAGGCTAAATCTTTGGCTAATTTTTGTATTATTCTTATATTTACGGATTCTTAATATATTCAAACAGACAATGATTAGAAAAACACTACTCATCCTATTTGCATTGCTATTCGTTCAACTAACTGCTATTTCCAAGCAAATACCTGGTAGTAATTATGGAGTTTTAAACTCACAATCTAATGGTAAATACTTTGTTCAAGATCATTATTCTAGCACAGGAATATATGATTTAGATAATGATACATTGGTCAAATCATTTAGAATAAGTCCCCTTACTTACGCCGTCACAAATAATAATTTAAACTATATAGATAACAAAAAGTTAAAGAAAGTTGATCTTCATACAGGGGAAGAAATACTGACTTTAGATGTATCAACCGTAACTAATAATGAAGCATTTAGAAGTATTGTGCTATATAAAGATAATTATTTTATATACGAGACTAGTAGTTCTTATTATCTGGTTGAAGACACCGAATCTGCTTTCGAATTTACTTTTCTATTCAAAAAAGAAAATGATTTCATGTTAGGTAATAACAAAGGTATATATTACAATGGTGGGCAAATAATCTATATAGGTGACGATGGCTTTCCTAGGAGCTTTTCACATGAATTTGAAAATGGAGTCCGTGCATTTACCTACAAAGATGGTTATATCATTTATAGCTTACAAGAAAATGGTACTGACTATATTGCTTCTTATAATACTCTAAATGAGGTTAAACGAAGGGTAGAAAATAGAGAAGCATACAAATTAAAAATTGTAGGTGATAAGGTAGTTACTTACAAAAATATTCTTTGGAAAAGCTTGTCAGTAATGTCATTTGATTTGTTCGAGTACTATGTCTTCGATATGTCTGTTACTCCTATTAAATATTTAACAGTGGTTGATGATAATAGAATAGTTGCAACTTCGGAAATGAATTCTACCTCTTTTTTATTAGATTTAGACAAAGAAACCAAAAAACAAATAAATAGATTTTGTGTTAGCATTGAGGCATTAGAGTTTTCAAAAGATTCAAACCATACCTAATCAATATTTATAATGATAATACTAATAAGGTCTTTAAGCTAATTAGATAAAAGCATAATTGTAACTTATTAAAGATACTTCTTCCTAGACTCTTCGCTACGCTCTGAGTGACATTGTTTTGGAGACGTGCACAGCACGTCTCTACATTATAGAATCTAGAACTAACACCCAGTAGTGCTGTGTATCTTGTCAACTCGGCGTTGGTGGCGGCCACCTTCGAACTCGGTAGTAAAGAATGTCTTTACCATCTCTTTCGATTGCTCTTCTGTTAGGAAGCGAGCACCAAGACAGATTATGTTTGCGTTGTTGTGTTGGCGAGCTAAAGCAGCCATTTCGTTGTTGAAGCAATTAGCAGCACGAACGGATTTCACCTTATTAGCAGTTATGCTCACCCCTACTCCCGAACCGCAGATTATTATACCCATATCATTGGTGCCATCGCCAATCGTTTTTGCTGCTGCATAGGCATAGTCTGGGTAGTCAATTGATTCGGTGCTGTCGGTACCGTAATCTGTTACTTCGTGACCCATTTCTTCTATGTACTTAACTAATATTTTCTTTAGTTCAAAGCCAGCGTGGTCTGCAGATATTGCTATTTTCATTGTTTGCTCGTTCCAATTATTTGATAAATTTCAAGTTACAGATTTATAAACACAAGTGCCTCTGTTTGTCAACATAGGCCTTTATTTCTGTGGATTACTGATGTTCACATTTTTGATTGTGTGTGGAATAATTTTGGGAAAATAAATTTGCATTGTGTTTATTCACAATCAACTAACATTTCCACTTTTTTCTCCCATGTTATCTACATCAGATTTTGTGTTTTCCTACCCTATTCAATCCATTAATATTGTTAGATTAAAATACGATGCAAGAAAAAAAAATACACACTTTCCACGTCCTTATTAAAGTTATTATATATAATTAAATAAGAAAAAAACTAATAAATAACAATCTAATCGATTGTAGAAAAACTCAAATACTTGTGTAAGCATTCTGGTATATTAATTTTCTCTCCATCGTAATATTTTTCAATCAGAGCAACCATAATACGAGGAGTAGCTAAAGCACTTCCGTTTAGAGTATGCACAAACTCTGGTTTGCTGTCTGCTGTTCTTTTGAATCTGATGTTGGCTCTTCTCGCTTGGAAGTCGATGAAGTTAGAACAGCTCGATACCTCTAGCCAATTCTGCTCGCCCTCTGCCCACACTTCTAAGTCAATAGTCTTTGCTGAAGCAAAACTTGTGTCGCCTGTACATAGTTGATTCAAACGATAAGTGAAACCCAGTTTAGTGAGCAAATTCTCTACGTCCTCTACCATCATATCTAATTCATTCCAACTATCTTCTGGTTTTACGAACTTGACTAACTCAACTTTGTTGAATTGGTGCACTCTAAGGAATCCTCTGACGTCTTTCCCATAAGACCCTGCCTCACGTCTGAAACACGGAGAATAGCCCGTTATACGCTTGTTTAATTGGGTGATTGCTAATACTTCGTCTCTATGATAATTAGTTAGCGGTACTTCTGCAGTAGGAATTAGGTACATATTGTCTTCCTGTGCATGGTACATATCCTCTGCCATCTTTGGTAACTGACCAGTTCCACGCATAGAATCTTCGTTTACCACAAATGGAGACATCATCTCGTAATATCCGCGGCTTGTGTTCTCATCTAAGAAGAAGTTAATCAAGGCACGTTCCAAGGCTGCACCCTTACCAGTGTAGAAAGCAAAACCACTACCAGACACCTTAGCACCACGCTCAAAGTCGAGCATTCCCAGCTTTTTTGCTATTTCTATGTGGTCTGGTTTATCTGTTTTTACTGGTTCGCCCACTGTTTTGAATATTACGTTGTCGTCTTCAGTCTTCCCAACTGGAACTGACTCATCGTGTACATTTGGGATCTGAAGCAAGATAGAGTTGAACTCTTCCTCTATCTCAGCCAGATCAGAATCCATTTGCTTTATATCACCCGAAACTTTACGCATTTGGTCGATTTTGGGTTGAGCGTCTTCATTGTTTTTCTTTGCATCAGCTATTTCTTTAGTCACTTTGTTTCGTAGTGCCTTCAGTTGTTCCACCTCTACTATCAGCGAGCGGCGGCGTTCATCTAGCTCCAGTGCTTTATCTATGTCTGCATTGGTATTTTTGTTAGCAGTAGATTTTTTTACTAGCTCGGGATTATCACGAAGTAAATTAATATCAATCATTTTAGTTTCATCAAGTTATGTTATTCAATATGCTTACAAAATTAACAGAAAAAGACGATACGGCTATGAAATGAGTGAAAAAAGTTTACTTCCAAAAAAATAGAACACAAAAATTGTATATATTGAATTAATTGTGATTAATTAATCTTTCAAATATTTATGAAAACTATTCTACTAGCTTCATTATTTACACAACTTATTTTTCAATTCTCATTTGCTATAGCAGATGACAAACCCCTCTCAGGACAAGCCAAAATAGATTCCCTCCTCGCCGAGCTACCTAAGGCAAAGGGTGATACTAATCATGTGAATCTGTTGAAAAGTATATCTTTCACTTATAGCGGAAGTAACCCAGATAAGGGTATTGAATATGGTGAGAAGGGGCTTGCTTTGTCAATAGAACTAGATTGGAAAGATGGGGTAGCAAGTTCATATAATTCAATAGGTACAAACTATCAATACCAATCGAATTACTCAAAAGCAATGGAGTACTTTTCAAAAGCTCTAGAAATTAATGAAGAGTTAGGAGATAAAAAAGGAGTTGCAACTAATTCATTAAATATTGGAAATATATATCAAATTCAATCAGACTACGCTATAGCCTTGGAATACTATGATAAAGCTCTAAGGTTAAATGAAGTTTTGGGAGATGAAAGAGGAATTGCGATAATTTTTTTAAATATGGGGAATATTTACCTTTACCAATCGAATTACTCAAAAGCAATGGATTATTATGATAAATCTCTTAAAATTAATGAAGAATTAGGAAATAAAGGAGGAGTTGCAGCCAGTTTAGGAAATATTGGTATTGTTTACTACAAACAAATGAATTACCAGAAATCCTTGCAATATTTTGGTAAAGCTTTAAAAATAAGTGAAGAGTTAGGTGATAAATATGGTATTGCAACCAATTTGGGAAATGTTGGAAATACTTACAATGAACAATCCAACTATCCTAAAGCTTTAGAATATTATAACAAAGCCTTAAATTTCAACGAGGAGATGGGAGATAATCATGGGGCAGCAGTCAATTTAGGAAATATTGGGAAAGTTTATTTAGTTCTCTCACAAGATGTTGTTTCTTTAAATCCAAATGAACTCAACAATTATATTAGTTTAAATAATGAAATCAACCTAAATAAATCGATAGAATATTCCCTTGAGTCTATTAGAATATTTGAAGAAATTGGAGAGCTAGATTTTAGAAGTCTAATTCTTGAAAATTTAGCTAATGCTTATAAGGCAAAAGGTGATATGACTAAAGCCTATGAAGCTTTAGAAGAACATCACAAACTTAAAGACTCAGTTTTCAACCAAGAAAATGCTGAAAAAATAGCTGCCCTAGAGAAGGCCAGAGAAGATGACCTAAAGCAAAAAGAAATAGAAAAACAAAAGATACAAATAGCTGAGCAGGAGAAACGAGAACAGCTTATACTCTATTTCTCAATCGGGTTTATTATTGTGATGGCAATTGTTATGTTTATAATCTACCGATTACTGAAACGCTCGGATAAGTTACTTTATAATGTGCTACCAGTAATCGGTAGATTATAAACATAACAATTGCCATCACAATAATAAACCCGATTGAGAAATAGAGTATAAGCTGTTCTCGTTTCTCCTGCTCAGCTATTTGTATCTTTTGTTTTTCTATTTCTTTTTGCTTTAGGTCATCTTCTCTGGCCTTCTCTAGGGCAGCTATTTTTTCAGCATTTTCTTGGTTGAAAACTGAGTCTTTAAGTTTGTGATGTTCT
>JBKAGT010000002.1:0-3737 GCA_046290495.1 Chlorobiota bacterium
GTGAGATAGAGATAAAAGGAAAGGGCATGATGAAGACTTATTATATAGAAAGTAAGAAATATAGCCATTCAGAAGCTAAGTAGTAGCTGAATAACCTAGGCAAAATATCACACGCCGTCACTCAGAGCAAACTAAGTCAGCGCCTTTGCCGAGCGAAGCTGAGTAAAGAGTCTAGGAATAAAAAGAGGATTCGATAAACAATATTCCTTGATCAACTAAAAACTCTAAATAGACAAAGATATTTATACCTGGATCCTTCGCTTCGCTCTGGATGACAACCACTTTCACTCAGAGGATGCCTTGGTATCCGTGGAGTCTAGGCATGGAATGACTATCAAGCGCCTGGATTCTTCGAGTGCTTCGCACTCACTGAATAGACGAGACATTCCTTGCAATTACATATTCCCCACAATTTCATATATTGCAGTATCTTAAACTCTTACTTTGCAAAGGCAAAATATGAAAACAACTATCTTCTCTCTATTAATACTGCTATCAATAAGCATAACATACCAAGCACAAGCACAGCTCCAAGGCCAAGCACGAATAGATTCACTCCTAGCAGAGCTACCCAAAGCAAAGGGTGATACGAATGAGGTGAAGCTGCTTAATAGTTTATCTTTCGCTTTTAGAGGAATTAACCCTGATAAAGGTATTGAATATGGTGAGAAAGCATTGGTTCTTTCTGAGAAGTTTGATTGGAAAAAAGGGATAGCTGACGCATATAATGGTTTGGCTATTAACAATGCTAATCTGGGCAATTTTGATAAAGTACTAGACTACTTTAAAAAGTCATTAGAAATTAATCAAAAAATAGATAACAAATCAGGTGTTGCTAGCAGTTTTAATAATATAGGAAATGTTTACAGGCACCAATCAAATTTCCCAAAAGCATTAGAGTCCTTGCAAAAAGCTTTAAAAGGGTACGAAGAATTAGATAACAAAGCTGGAATGGTAGGCCCAATTGGAAATATTGGAGCTATATATTATGCTCAAGGTGACTACAAAAAATCACTTGAATATTTCCAGAAAGGACTTAAAATATATGAAGAATTGAATAATACATCTGGTATATCAAATGCATTAACAAACATTGCTGATATTTATCAAATGCTATCAAAATATGACGAATCACTTGTAAACTACCAGAAAGCTTTGAGTATCAAAAAAGAAATTGGTGACAGAAATCAGACTGCACGGATTTTGAATAATATTGGGTTAGTTTACATAAAACAAGAAAAGTTTAATAAGGCATTAGAATACTTTGATGAGTCTATTTTGATAAATGAAGAGATTAATAATCTATTGGGTTTGGCACAATCAAAGGGTTTAATTGCAGAAGCATATCTAAGACAGGTTATTAATGGTAGGAACACTAACTTCAATGATAATAACAAAATTGAAAATCTTACTTCCATTGGCAAGCTAAATAAAGCAATTGACTATCTTTTAGATGCAATTAGTATTTACAAAAAATTAGGCAATCTAGCTGATCAATCGGGTACTTATCAACTCTTGGCTGGCGCTTACGAAGAAAAAGGCAGTTACAAAAAAGCCTATGAGGCACATATAGAATACAAGAAACTACAGGATTCTGTTTTTAGCTTAGATAAAGAAAAGGAGATTGCTACATTAACAGCAGTAAGAGAAAAAGAGGTAACTGAGAAAGAGTTAGTTATTTCACAGTTAGAAAATGACCAAAGAAAACAAGAAAGCTATGTTCTTTACGGTGGTCTTGCCTTACTAGCAGTTGTGCTATTTATAATATTTAGGCAAAGGAAAAAGTCAGAAAAATTATTACTTAATATTCTTCCAGTCAAAATTGCGAAACAACTAAAGAAAAGAAAGGGCAATATAGCAGATGATATAGAAAATGCATCAGTAACATTTATAGATTTAGTAGGATTTACAGCTTACTCAAAAGACAAAGAAGCTTCGGATGTACTAGAGATGCTAAACCTAATATTTTCAAAGATAGATAAGCTAGTAATAAAGCATGGTCTTGAGAAGATAAAGACTATGGGCGATGGATATATGGCTGCTGCTGGAGTGCCAGAAGCACAAGCGGATCACCCTGTACGGATAACAAAGTTTGCTTTCGATGTACATAGAGTATTAGAAGAGTCGAATAAAGAGAATAATATGAATATAACAGCAAGGATAGGGATAGAGTGTGGTCCATTGGTAGCTGGTGTAATTGGCGATATGAAATTCATCTACGACCTTTGGGGCGATTCGGTTAATACGGCATCGAGAATGGAATCATCGGGTACGCCTAATAAGATTCATATTACCGAAAACTTCAAAAATGAATTGGAGAAGAGAACTAATGAATTCGAGTTTAGTGAACCTTTGGAATTAGATATAAAGGGCAAGGGCTTGATGAAGACTTATTATATTGAAGGTAAGGAGGTAGAAAGTGTATAGAATTATAATAATTGTTTGCTTTTTGCTCACATCATTACAAACCCATGCTCAGCTCTCAGGCCAAGTCAAAATAGATTCACTCCTGGCAGAGTTACCCAAAGCAAAAGGTGACACGAATGAGGTGAATTTACTAAGTAATCTATCTTTAACTTATAGTTCTTTTGATATTAATAAAGGGTATATCTACGGATATAAAGGATTAAAACTTGCAAACAATATTGGCTGGAAAAAAGGTCAAGCTAAATGCTTTAATTCTTTAGGAGCAAATTCCTTTTATAAATCAGATTTCAATAAAGCAATAGAATTTAATTTAAAATCATTAAAGATCCATAAGGAATATTATGACACAAAAGGCATTACTGCTAACCTTGGAAATCTTGGAACTGCTTACCTTTATTTGTCGAACTATCCTAAAGCTTTAGAATATTTCTTAAAGGCATTAAAATTGAACGAAGAGACAGGAGATAAAAAAGGAGCAGGGGGTAATTTGGGGTCAATTGGTCATATTTATTTAAGTCAAAATAAATATGAAAGAGCGTTAGAATATTTTAATAAAGCACTAGAGTCTTACAAAAGTCTAAATGATCTGAATGGAGTTGCAATTTATCATACGAACATGGGAATTGTGTACTTCGAGCAATCTAGATTAGAAAAAGCTAAAAAGGAATATAGTAAATCATTAAAAATTAATGAGGAGAGAGGAAATAAGAAAGGCATTGCAAACAATTTGGGAAATATTGGTCTTATATATGCAGCCCAAAAAAATTATTCAAAGGCATTATCTTTTCTTAAAAGAGCAGTGAAGATAAATAGAAATCTAGGAAACAATTATAACACTGCAATTTATATTATGAACATAGGTAAACTATATCTATCTCTTTCACAAGACAACGTATATTTAAAATCTGACGAACTTAAAAAGTATGTAAACTTAAATAAAGATGTTAATTTAAATAAATCTATTGAGTTATCCATTGAAGCTATTAATTTATTTGAAGAAATTGGAGAGTTTGAAAAGAGAAGTCACGCATTGAAAAACTTAGCTGAAGCTTATAAGTTTAAGGGTGAACATGAGAAAAGAGCGGATGCTTTGGAAGAACACCACAAACTCAAAGACTCAGTATTCAACCAAAAAAATGCTGATAAAATAGCCGCCCTAGAAAAAGCAAGAGAAGACGACCTGAAGCAAAAAGAAATAGAAAAACAGAAGCTGAAGATAGCAGAACAAGAGAAGAGAGAAACACTTATACTATACTTCTCAATCGGGTTTATTATTGTGATGGCAATTGTTATGTTTATAATCTACCGAT
>JBKAGT010000003.1:0-2325 GCA_046290495.1 Chlorobiota bacterium
TCTTGACTCAAATTTTTTGCTATAAAGAGCATGACCCTTTCAGCTCCGCCAGGCGTAAGACTTGGAATAAATAGTAAGATTTTTATTTTTTTTTGAGCCACTTTATTTAAATGTGTTTGTTTCTTTTTTAGGAAAATAGTAAAAGCCTTTAGTATTATCGATTCTTGTTATTTTTAGAGCACTTGCACTTATTGAGAATGGGCTTTTATGTAGCCGATTATTCCTTTTGGTATGTTCAAGACGGCCGGAATTAGGCAACAGAGTTTTTTTCTAATTCCTAGCCTTACTTTTTTATCTTTATGGTAAAAACTTGCCTTCAAATATTCATACGAATATCTTCTATAGAAAGGGTGTGTGATATGAGAAAAACATGGAACATCATAAAGTTGATAATAAGAATTATAGTATTTAATTTTTTGTTGTTCCAGTTTGGTTTTTTTCTTATTGATCAATCCATCCGGACTTGAGAAATATTTTCTATGAACAATATTCACGCATAAAAAGTCATAATCTTGGTTAATTCGTTTCCATGTAGCCCCTTCTGGAATAAAAGATTGGCTACTATAACACATCTTATATTTCTTAAGGATTTCGGTTCTCCAGCTATGCCATTTTTCACCCGCAACCTGCTTTTTTCTTTCCAAAACTCGCTCTTTGTAACTTACTTGCCAAAAATTATGCGGGAATGGTTCTCCAACCAGTCGTCCATGTTCATCATCGGTCAATGTCCATATTGTTGCAATTTTTTTGGCATCCCTACTCAAATCAACACTTTTCCATAGCATTTTCAATTCAGCTATAGTCTGAGGTACAAAAGTATCATCACTATCCGCAATAATCGTAATTGGACGATTGCAATATTTGAACCCTTCATTTAAAGCGTAAGGCTTCCCCTTATTTTCTGATAATTTATGATATTGAATGGAAAATGTATTGGTTTCGCCTATCCAAGAATTCACTAGATTTTCTGTGTCATCGGTACTTGCATCGTCCATAATTATCCAATCAAAATCTTGATCTGTTTGGTTAAGCATAGAATTATACACTCGCTCTAGGGTATGGCATCGATTATATGTGGGAGTAATAATACTAAACATTATTTTGTTTTTTGTATAGTTTTTTGATGTATAAGTATATAACTGTTGAATTTCCAAGCGAAACCAATGAGGTTGCCAAAGCAAGTCCTTTTGTTCCCATAAGTTCCATTAAAATATAATTTAAGATTATGTTCAACGCTAAACTAACCAGAGATGACAGCACTAAAAAATTGTTTTTATTGAGAGCCGTCAGGTACTTATTCATTACAATACCTGTTACATAGAAAGGAAGCTGTAATAGAAACATCTGCTGAATAACATACACCTGTTCGGTATCTTGGGAGGTGAAGGCTCCTCGCTCAAAAAATATAGCGATAATGAATTTAGATAAGAAAATCAAGACTAAAGCTATTATGCTCATTAATATCAAAATTTTTCCTAATACGCTTTGCAAGTATTCATATAGCTTTTTCTTTCCCTCTAGGACCTTTTTAGAGAAATATGGCAATAGGGTATTCCCAATAGAAGCACTTATCAGACTTATTGTCACTATAGGTATTTTATATCCGTAATTCAGCGCGGCTATTGCACCTATTGCTAATTGGGCCGAAAAATATTGATCAACCATAGGGTTGACACCGTTTATTAAACCAGATGATATTTTTGCGGGAACTTGGCTTAACAATACTCGAATATTCTTGCTTTTAAAGTCTGGTTTTTTTAAAAAAATCACTTTTTTCTTAATACCTACGATAACTAAATAAACACAACTTAAAATACTTCCTGACAGCATTCCAAGTGCCAAGGTAATTTCTTGTAGTTGTTGTTGAAATAAAAGCAAAAGAACAATAGTGACTATTGGAACGAACAAATTATTTAGAGAGGAATAAAAAAACTCATCCTCGATCATTAAAAGACCTGTAATTAGTGAGGATATTCCCCAAAATAGTATACTGGGCAATATTACCCATAATTGGGTCTTTATCAATTCATAGTAGGTTGAATTATGGCCAGGAAAAAGTGATTCCAGATATATGTCAATACCAATGTAAGTAATTCCTATCATTAAAAGAGCCAACAGGATAGTGATTAAGAAGCTTGAGCTTTGAAAAGCACCCATGTGTTTTTTTGATTCTTTTTCTTGAACGTAATTGGGTATAAAAACACTACCGTACGAATTAAGAAAAACGCTCTGAATAAAAGTTGGGATTAAACTGGCAATTAAGTAAGTATCTAAAAGTTCTGATATGCCATATGTGTCAGCAATTAAAATTTCTTTAAAAAAGCT
>JBKAGT010000004.1:0-1319 GCA_046290495.1 Chlorobiota bacterium
TATTTTTTCAGCATTTTCTTGGTTGAAAACTGAGTCTTTAAGTTTGTGATGTTCTCTAATATACTTATCTGAATTCTTATAGTCGCCTTTTTGCCTATAGGCATTTGCTAATCTTTTAAGTGTTTGGCTCCTAAAATTTAGTTCACCAATTTCTTTATATATGTTAATTGCTTCTTGACTATACTCAATTGATTTATTCAGGTTAACTTCTTTATTCAAACTCACATATTCGTTAAGCTCATAGGGATTTATAGTCACACTATCTTGTGATAGAATTAAATATAATTCTCCCATATTACCGAGATTTATTGCAATTCCATATTTCTTTCCAATCTCTTCATTAATCTTTATGGCTTTGCCATAATACTCTAATGCTTTTGGGTAGTCAAATTGATACCTATAAACATTTCCCATATTCCCAAGATCTCTTGCAACTCCATATTTATTGCCAATCTCTTCATTAATCTTTAAGGCTTTTTCATAATGCTCTAAGGCTTTGAAAAATTCTTTTTGAGACTGATATACATTGCCTATATTTCCAAGATTAGATGCTACTCCATATTTATTACCAAGCTCTTTATAAATCTTTATGGCTTTTCTGTAATATTCTAAAGCTGTTTGATAATCTGATTGATTCTGATAAACATTGCCCATATTACCGTAATTACTTGCAATTCTATTATTATTTCTAAGCTCTTCATTAATCTTTAATGCTTTTCCATAGTTTTCTAGAGCTTTGGGATAATCTGATTGATAATGATAAATATTACCTATATTTCCTAAATCTGTTGCAATTCCTTTTTTATTACCAATCTCTTCATTAATCTTTAATGCTTTTTCATAGTATTCTAAAGCTTTAGGATAATTTGATTGAAGTTGATAAATAATTCCCATATTTCCATGATTTGCTGCAACACCATTTTTATTTCCTGTCTCTTTATAGATTTTTAATGCTTTTTCATAGTATTCTAAGGCGTTGGGATAATCTGATTTAGAATAATAATTAACTCCAAGACTATTAAAAGAACCAGCCTCGCCTTTTTTCCAATCAATCTTTTTAGCAAGTGCAAGACAATCTTCTCCATATTTGATTCCCTTATCGGGATTAATAGCATAATATTCATAAGATAAGTCCTTCAATAACTTCACCTCATTCGTATCACCCTTAGCTTTAGGCAATTCTGCAAGAAGCGAGTCTATTTTGGCTTGGCCTGAGAGCTGGGCATGGGCTTGTACTGATGTTAGTAAAAAGCAAATAATTATTATAACTCTATACACTTTCTACCTCTTTACTTTCTATATAATAAGTCTTCATCATG
>JBKAGT010000005.1:0-1668845 GCA_046290495.1 Chlorobiota bacterium
AAAGGAATAATAAGAACTACGAAATTTGTCAAAAACTAAGTACATAATTACGCTATTATCACTATCCTTATTGGTGGCATGCTCTGACAAATCGACGGAGCAAGATATCAAGACCCATAAGTAGATACATTGCAGTTAGAAGACGAGATAGACCACTTAGTCTATAAGCTTTATGACCTGACCTATGACGAGGTGCTTATAGTTGACCCAGAGACTAGTATTAGTCAGAAGGAGTATGATGGCTAGGAAATTTGAATGGGTAGATAGAGAAGAAGCCAAAGAGATACTATTGACTAACAATCCAGAGTTAGTGACTATGTACAACAAGGATGATTTGGAGGAAGTAGTAGATGGAGTATGCGAGGACATAGAGTATGTCCGTAAGTTTATGAATGGAGTAAATAAAATAATAGCAGAAGTAGAAAAAACAAACCCAGAACTTGCAAAGGAAATTAAAGATCATTTTTACAATTGGTACGATGATGATGAAGATTATGATATATGGTAATGGAAGGGGTGAGTGTTGTGTTGGAGGAAGAAAAATTTGAAAAATGAGACAGTAGATAAAAAAGAATATTTAAAAAATAATCTTGAAAACATCTTTGAAAAAGAGATCATGGGAAGCAGTATTATAGATTTATTCGCTGACTCACAAGAGTTAGTTATTGATTCTCTCTTGGAAGATGGGTTGGCAAAAGATATTCCTATAGTTGGAACTGTAATCAAATTATCAAGAATAGCTTTTACTGTAAAAGATAGATTTACAGCGAAAAAAATTTTAAAATTTATTTTTAGTATTAAAAATACAACTGAAGATCAAAGGAAAAACTTCTTAATAAAACTAGAAGAGAATGAAAGTTATGGACAAGAAGCAACATCAGTTTTATTGATGAGTTTAGATAGATTTGACAGCATATATAAGGCTACTCTATATGGCAAACTATTAATTGAAGTAGTAAATAATAATATCACGATCGATGAGTTCAAAAGATATAGCTATATAATTGAGAAAATATTCTTAAATGACTTATTTCATTTAAAGGAATTTGAAAAAGATAAAAGCAAAGAATATGATATAACAATTGCTGAAAGTTTAAGTCAATTCGGACTTTTGAAAGTAGCATCTTTTGGCGGACTTACGTGGGAAGGTGGTATAGAAAATAACTCTGAAAAGTATGCACTTACGAATTTAGGTTCAAAATTGTTAGAACTTGATGTTATTAACTGATATTTAGTTCTTTTGATCTTTTTTATTAAAAATTCCATAAAGAATCAGAATTACTAAAAGCCAAAATATTGGATTAATTATAAAACTGATATATCCGTAGTATGGGATAAACATACTAATAGCAGATAATATTATAATTAGTACAAATGATACAATAGTTCCAATAATTCTTTCTGATTTACTTTTGAATTTCGCATTAATTATTGCAATGAGGTATATAGTAAAAAAGAACCAAAAAGAAGATAAGAATGAAGGAAAGCTGAAGTCTTCATAAAGCACAGAAAAATCAATAACTGTATCATCATTGTTTAAATCAGAAATTAGTATAGAATATGTTTTAATTAATCTCTCATCTTCAAGTTCTGAAGGCTTAATTTTACTAAGCTTTGATAATATCTCAGTTCTTTGATTTATCCTATCATATTTAAATATGTAATTGAAAGAAGGTATTGCAAAAATTACAATAATTAGTATTACAAATGCTGTTTTGAAAACCCTTTTACTATCTCCATCAGTAAATGAAGATAGAATAGTAGAAATAATACTGTCCATAATTCTAAAGTTAACTTTTTTTGTTTCTCTTTAATAATAATATAAAAACAAAAATTGAATTAAAGCATGAGAGATTTATAATTTTTAAAAAAACACCCTCACTGAACTTTTAAACCAATAGCACCATCTGTTTATTTCGAAAATTTGATTTACATCGTTTAGTAAAAGTGATGACAAGGTCATTTATAGTTCAGTTAGTGATGATTCATCGTTTTAAAACATTAAAATTGTTCAAATATTGATGTATTTACCTCGGTTTTTGCATCAAAATTGGTGATTTTCTTGTCATTTTCTCGTAAAATCGTCGATAGTAAGGACAAATAAAGATAAAAAATGAAGAATGACGGACTAAAACATTCTAATAAGTGGTTAAACAGCTTAAAACGATTTCCCAAACACCGTCAAGTCACTGTCAAATGGGTGTATTGGGCATTATTATCAAGGTATTGAGTGAAAGCATTGAATTTTCCCCTTTATTAAAGAGTTTTTGATTGTGATTTTGATATTAGAAACTAATGTTAAAGAATGATTAGATGAAAAATGACGGTAAATTAACGATGAAGTCAATCTACCGCCAGTTAATTTAACGGCTTTTCTAAGTCGAAGACAACTTTCGCTCCATCATTTCATTATATCTATCTAGTTCTTTATGATATTCCATATCAAAGACAGCTTTGCCTATTCTACTAGTGATAAAATTGACAATAAGTACCATATCCTTAGGTTTTATCCTTCTTTCACTAAATCTTCCGCTTAAATAGTTCTCGTGGTTTCTAGGGTATATTCTCTTTGAAATTTCAACAAGTGTAAAACCAAGATTTTTAATTGTATTTAGCAATACTTCAGGATCATTATTTGTTATTTCTTCCATTTTCATAGTTATTTCTCATTTTTTTAGTTGGGGAGTCGTGGCAATTTGGCAATTTGACAATTTGAGAGTGGTTGAAATTGCCAAATTGTCATTTTGCCACTGCTATATACTTTATAAAATTAAATATTTCCCATGACCAATTTTTTTATATTTTTTACTTTCTTTCAATATTCTGTCAAACGTTCTAGGACTAACAATACCTTTTATAAGCTCTAAAGCTTCACCTCTTGAAAATTGCCCTCCTATTTGACTAAGTATCTTTACAAGTCTTTGCTCATTGGTTAAGCTTTCTTGGTTCAAGTTGAATGACAAATCAGTAGCTACAGATAATGATTCAAGGACTATTTCTAAAACTAACTCCATAACTTGAGCATCAATTAAAATGTCTGTTGTTTCTTTTTCGTAACAATCATATAGTTTAATAATTATACTGAGTTTCCATGCATAAATAGCATATCTAGCTATTACTGATTTAATTATTGGGTCAGAAGTATATTTTTTATATAATTCACTGAACTTCTTATCAATTATTTCTTGTGCTTCAATATCTATTGATAATTTTATCTCGTTCTCCTTGTAATGATTATATATATTAAGTAAATATTCTTTTTCTTTAGTTAGATCTTCCTTCATTTTGAAAGCTAATTTATTAATCCAGGTATCTACTCCAGAAAATGTATAATACATGAACCGTGAGTATAATCCATTCAACTTATCTTTAAACAATGACGTGATTTGTGATGGTGTTCCTGTTAAACTAATACTAATCATTGGAAATTCTATATAGACATCCTTAGAATCTCTTCTATACTGTCCTATTGGATCATTGGATGCACCTTGTCTAAACAAAGTGTCAATATCGCCCCACTCTTTATTGTTTACATCCAAATATGCAGTGATTTCAGTATCATAAAGAATTAATGATCCATCATTTAATGCAAGTCTGTGAATTAGCTCACTACCTGAAATATTAGTTGATAGAATTAAGCTCTTTGGTTTTTTCTCAACTGTTTGCTTTCGTAAATGATTATCTATACCCATAAACAATTCCCTTACTAAATTTGATGCACTCTTTCCTGATGCTGATTCTGCTAGTGTCAGACTTGATATGTTAAGAGAGTACCTGTTTGCACCATAACTAAATGCTATTTTAGGGAAAATCCCAGAACTGAGTATCAAGAAAGTATATAGTTGAAAAGATTGATTATGATCATTTTTTACTTTGTTAACGAGCCTTTGAATATTATTGGGAAGTTTTTTAAATAGCGAATCGCTATAAAAAACATCATTTAACTTGTATTCAGAGTTTTGTTTCGGTTTTACATCATTTGCAATACTTTCGAAATCATGATTATTCTTAGTAAGATATTTAATTATATCTTCTTTGTTAACAGGTTCATCCATCCCTTTTTCAAAGCAATCTTCTATTGTTTTGAATGCCAATTCTATATCGTCTAGATTACCTCTTTTTTTAATGCTTTTCTTCAAAGAAGAAATTGTATCGTATTTTCCTATTACACCAGATGCGTGATAACCACCAAGTAAATAGGATATCTTAGTTAGTCTAGTATATTTTTCTCCATCCTTTGATTTTTGAATATACTTATCAGCAAACTCCAATACCATATCAGTTTTGCTATTGTGTAATTCTATTCCAGTAATAAAGTCAGGATGGATAAAATATAAATTTGGATCATAGGATGTAAAGCATGCTCTTGCAATGTCTTTACAAGAGGGATCAATCCTAACTCCTAACTCATTTTTAAATAGTTTTTCAAAATAATGAAAGTAGTCTAAGTGTTTATCTATTTCAAGACTGCTTCTTAGTAAGACTTTTAAACCATTCCCAGACGGTGAAGTAAATATTGCTATAAGTGGGATAGACAATTCAATTATCTTTTTCTTGAGATTTTCTGGGTTATCAATTTTGTCTATATCTAAACAAATCAATCCAGAATAAAATTCTAAATCCTCTTTTCTTCTTGTTCTAAAAACACCAGAAAATGTATAATAATCTAAATTTTTATATTTTAATTCTGTTAATCCTGACCTGATTTCTTGAATTATAGGTTTATTTTCTTCATCGTCTCTTATTGACCTAATCACATCGAATAATTCATAATTCCTTGTTTGGTATATGTTTTTTATTGGTGCCTTAAAGTAGCTAATTATATGTCCTACACCACGATAGTGTTCAGTGCTAAAAAATGAGATTGCTTTATATAGATTGCTTGTTCCTATAAACTCTTTCAAGAGACTTTTATAATCGTATGTTTTTCCGCTTATTTTATAATTGTATAATCCATTATCACCTTTTGTGATATGAATTGGTTTGTCTGATACACAAGATATATTATAGTGACCTTCACCTTCGAATTTTTCACCATTTGATTCTATTACTATTTTGAATAAGTTTTCACAGAATTCTTTTTCTTTAAAAAATCTATTTTTCATTTTTGACCTCCTACAAAGCTTGAATTCTTTAAGCTTTCAAGTACTTCATTATAGTCAAAAAGAACCGTTTTACCTGCTTTAAAGAATGGGATTTTCCCAGATCTTCTCAACCTCCATATGGTTGTATGTGACAAATTAAGCTTTTCAGATAGCTCATTTGTAGTAAGGATGGTTTTGGCTTGTGTTTGCATAATGCACCTATTTAATTAGTATATAAAAAATTCAATGAGTTGCTCATTGATTAGATGCAATGTGTTGAAGATCAGTAAGTTATGTAGATTCAAATAAAGGGTATTTTTGAACTTTTCTGGTGTATTTTAGAACTTTTTAATTTCTATGTTCACAAAAAAGTCTAAATGCTCTGTTTAAATTATCTTCAAATCTTTTGTAAGGCAATTCCTTATTCTTTGCAGTGTCTCTTTTATATTGTTTTATAGCTTCTTTATAGTAAATTTCATTAGTATATTTCTTTCTTGTATACTTGAAGCAAAGTCTGCTTTTGAAATAATCTAAGTCTGAACAGATGAAATTAAATAGTACTCCAATCATAGAAATCGTCATATCTTTTTTCGAAAGCTCTAGGTTTTTCTGTTTTATTACTATTTCGCTTCTTAATTCTTTGTCAGCAAATTCTTCTTTGCTTACAGATAGTTCAAAGTATTTAATTAGAAAATCATACTTGTTTTCTAAAGAAGAATCTATAGACTTATTTTCATAAACCATTCTTTTCTTTAATTCATCTTTAAGTTCTATGAAATGATTGTAATTATCCTTTTTCGCTTGTTTAGCTTTGTTTATAAGATTCTTTGCTCCTCCAAAATACTTAAAATCAGTGCAAACATTCCAACTAGAGTCTGTATATTTTACAACCAATTTCTTCAGCTCAACATCTCCATAAAGGAAGTTCTCATTTTTCTCTAAATCTGGTATATTAATATAAAATGAAGTATCAATTAATTCTTCTAGTAAATCTAAGTCTTTAGATTCTTCGATATCTTTACTTATCTCATAGATTCTATTGTTTATATCTAAAGTCTGTAGTACATCTTTTAGTTGTTTTTCTGTAATGTATATATTTATTGAATAATCTGTTTGCATGATTTTCTCTCTCATAAGTTGATAATGTATCTACTCACCCCAAAATCCATTTAAAAAGTCTTTATTATCAAAACTAGATGGGTTGATATACTTCTGAAATGATTCTAAAGTCTTATGTCCAGTAAGTTCCATTATTACGTGAATAGGTTTTCTTAGTTCCATAGCTCTTGTAGCAAATGTTCTTCTTCCTACATGAGTAGTTAATAATTTCCATCTAACTTCACTTACAGTCTCACTTCTATTACCAACGAACCTTTGAGAAGTTTCAATATCATTCATTTCAGCCAACTGACCTACAGTTCTTAAATGAGTGTTTATATAATCTCTATTGAAGTTTGGTTTGTATAGCTCCTTCAGTCTGTTTATCATTTCTAAAACATTATCTGGAATCTGAATAGTCTGTAAAGCTTTTGTTTTCTGCTGAAAGAACCTAACCTTGTTTGAGTTGATCTCATAGTTTTTAATTAAGTTTAAAAGATCAGAAGCTCTTAGTCCTATCCAACAATTAACTACCATAAATAACTTTGCAAATTCAACCGATGGATTGTTAGTTTTTATATTTATTATTCTATCAAGCTCATCTTTAGTTAGTACAATGCTATATACTGCTTCAGATTTTAGTACTTTAAAGGATTCATAATCACTACTATTATGATACTTTTTCAGTCGAGCCCATTTCATAAATGTCTTTAGTTTTCTGATATTAGTACCAACAGTATTGTTGTTATTATCTAACCCAAACTGATACTCTACAAATTCATCATAAAAATCAGATGTTATATCATCAAACTGTAATACCACACCTTTGCTCTCTTGAAACCTAAATAGCTTATTTCTACATGTTCTATACACATTAAGAGTCATCACTCTAGGCTTCATTCCATTAACTCGATATTCTTCTATAAACTTATCAAATATGTCTATAACACCAGAGTTTTTCTTCTCTTCAGAGACACCATTATTTAATATGTTTTCTAATCTTACTTTAAGTTTACTTTTACTTGGTTCTCTGCTGTAGGTATTTAGTTCATTATAATAATCTTGCATTCCTTTATCAATCTTATAGAGAAAAGAATTAAAATTAACAGCATCTGGATGTGATGATTTTACTCTACCTTTCCTGTAATCCCAATAACTAGTTTCAACAGATTGCCCAATTGACTTTTGGATCCTGTTTTTCTTCCAGGTAATTGAGATCAAGATTGGTGATACAGATCTATTTTTAAATTGTATATTGTAATTTACTCTTAGCATTTTCAAATCTCAAATATTAATGTTAGATAAGATACGAAAATTCTTATAATATGTTTAACAACAAATTAAACAAAAATGTTAAATAACATGAAATGAAACGAATCACAAAGAATAAACATGAAAGAGTATAACTACCTGTATTACAATATATTAGAATAGCATTGAATTATATTGAATACCTTAGAAACAATTAGAAACATCATATCAAATACTCTCCAAAGGGGCATAATCGTTGGTCATTCTGATGCCGCAGAAGCGGTAGAAGAATCCAGGCACAATCGCAATAACTTAGCAAAAATACAGATAGACTCCTCGCAAACTGTGTTTCCTCAATGTGACTAAAAGTAGAAACATTTTATACACAAAAATAATGAATATGCAAGATTGGATTGAGAATTTGAATTAGATTGCCCTTACTTCGCAATCAAGGAGAATTTAGTTTTTGTATTGGAATTCATGAATCCTTTTGAATTCAAACTCATAATACCAGTATATGATACCCAACGCCCATTAG
Organism: Chlorobiota bacterium; assembly: GCA_046290495.1. Classification (GTDB taxonomy): domain Bacteria; phylum Bacteroidota; class Ignavibacteria; order Kapaibacteriales; family UBA2268; genus PGYR01. Next base: position 7,972 of record JBKAGT010000005.1, read on the forward strand.
TGATAGAGAATTCTGCAATACCCTGATGTACAAGACTCATAACGGTTTCTTTAGAACTATTCTTTTTACTAAAAAAGGAAGGCATATCGAATTCACCTGTAACAAATTCCTGTATATTATATTCTAAAACAGCAACCGTATCTGAATCTATTATCTTAATATCAGTAAGCATTACCTCGTTTATCTTGTAAGAACTATCACATTTGAAATTATGGTCGTTATTAATTAAGTTTACATCTAGCTCCCATTTGTCACCTATTTTTACAGGTTCAGATGGTAGTTGAAAGAAAATTGAAATTATATTCTTCTGCTGACTTTTTACCCAAAAACTGTGAATATCCCCACTTTCATACAGAGAACCCCTAAGAAATACACCTTTGGTTAGAGATTGCATTAGTTTCATAACTTCCTCTTTTTTACTTGACGAGGTGTCAGATTTGATTTCTGGAGTTTCATCACTCTCAATCGAACTCATAACAAGGTCAATTATACCATTTTCTTTTTTTGTGAGAATAGTTTCAAATTCTATATTCTCAACTATTTTCTTTAATCTATTAAATAATTCCTTACTTTCCTGAGTTTTTTCTTTAGTACTATCGTTGATTATTTCAGATAATAAACCAAAATCGAATTCAAAAGATGTTGTATCGATAAGGCTCATCTCAGTATTGTACACTAGTTTTTCATCTTTACCAATTTTCCATCTCAAATCAACCGAATCTAATTGTTGACTTAAAGTATTATTTGCTATAAATACTAAAATAAAAAATAACGCTAATTTCAATTTGTTGTCTCTTTTATTTCTTAATAATTATTCTGAATTGTTTTAATAAGCGCAAACATAAGCATTTTTATAAGTTAGTCAATAAAAATTTTATTTTACAAATAGTAAAGTGAGGTGAGTAAGGAATGAGGGTAGAGCCATCATCCTGAGCAAGTTAGCCTGTACTGAGCCTGCCGAAGCACCATGAACAGCAATCTCAATTGAGACAGCCACGTCCTTACAGTCCTCGCTGTGACATAATAGTCCTCCCCAGTCTGAACTAGTTCAGACAGCCCACGCTAAAGACGTGCCAGGCTCCTCCAAAGGGGCACACAAGTTTCTACCCCCAAACCACTAAAAACCATTTTAAAATAAAATAGAAACCGTACACAGGGGCAGACCCACCCATCTTCTTAGCTTCGTACAATTATTCGAACCAATAATTAGAAGAGGTACTAAGATGAAGAAAACCATCCACTCGCCTGCTGCATTCGTTAGGCAATCACGACTACGCGCTGGGCAATACAAAATCAGCGGCAGTAAGCTGAAATTTCACCCACTCGGGCACACCAGCGGCTCTATGGAAGCCGTAATCACATTCACCAACCGTGGCGCTATTGGCAACTACTTCGGTGGCCGATACAGTGGGCTGTTCGATGCCTGCCTGAGCGTTGGCGTGGACTGGAAAGCAGTGGGGTGGGTCAATGACAAATAAGCCAATCAACACGACCAAATGCTACCTCGCTCGTAGCCCATTCCGTTCGGATAGCAAGCAGAGCCACAAGTGGGTGACCGTTCACGAATATGACTATCGTAAGGTGATAAACCCGCTCCAGCTGAGCCGAGAAGTGCTGGTGGAGTGGTACGAACAAACAGGGCAGGGCTATGACTACGCATCTGTGCAGCCATATAGCGACTGCTTCCACTTCGGTGTTGGCAGGGGAAAGGGGCGTAGTTCATACTGTGAGCCGGGCACTCGCTACCTGCTCTTTGACAAGAATACCAGAGTTTACAACCGCCTACACAATCCTATCTTGCTTTGCCCCGAGGGTAACACCGATGCGCTAGCGTTGGTCTCCGCTGGGTGCGACCGCCACTACGGAATACTGAAAAGGGAGAACCTGCAGACCATTCCCAATCTGGACGAAATACCAGACTACACAGAACAGATAATATTCCTTCGCGATGCAGACGAAAGCCAAGAACAGCTAGAAGAGAAGCTGTTAGGTAAAGGGTACAAGTTACTATCTGACAGGGGAATAGATCTGTTTACCGTAGGTGGTGAGCAATATGGTGGCAAGGACATTTCCGAGTGCCTTCACGGTGCATTCGACGAGAACTATGAAGAGAATGAGAAGATATTGCAAGGGATATTGCTGAACAAAACCCCACTGCTTGGTAGCAAAAAGCAGAGCTTGTTTAATTCCGTAAGCCAGCTGTTATCAGTGGATAATGTGGCTATAACCTCGCGTTTGCCCTCGGTGATTATGACCAGAATAGTCTCCACATTCTTCGAATGGCAATACAACAGCGTTACACTGGACATAAAAATACGGCTGAACAAACCAGAGTGGGACGCCTGCACCATACCTGATAAGTCAAAATGGGAAGCCAAATTTGGTACAGAATGGGTTATGCTGGACAAGGGCTATGCCAATGCAATAGATAGGTTTATAAAGCAAATCGTAGAACAAGAGAAAGGCAAATCGGTCATGCTGAACGACAGAGCCATAGACATACTCACCTCTCCCGATTCGAACAACACGATAGACCCATTTGCGGACTATTTCGACAGCTTAGAGCCGATAAACCCGAAAAAGGGCAACAACCCAATAGCCGATGCGCTGGAGTGCATACGCTTCAACCCAGAAGCCGAACAGCACCGTGGCAAGATTGTGGAGCTATTTGGCAAGTGGATGGGTATGGCTGTGAACTGTGCTAAGGGCATGCAGTACAACGAGATAATGATAATACTAACTGGGGAGCAAGGGGCAGGGAAGACCACGCTATTCAACTCACTGGTACCAGAGCAGCTGAAAAACTACGTGACCGACACGCTGGAAGAGGGCAAGGACGGCTCGCTCTCGCTGACGGACAGTTTCCTCGCCATAGACGATGAGCTGGACGGGCTGAAGAGGAACAACCTAGACCGACTGAAAAAGCGAATCACCTCCAGCAGCTTCAAGTTCCGCCCGCTCTACGCCACACGCAATGTGAGTAAGATAAGGCGAGCATCGTTTCTGGGGGCAACCAACTCCGATGCCTTTCTGGTGGATTCCACTGGCAACAGGCGTTTTTTCTGCATACCGGTGGTGAAGCACGACGACGAAGCAACCCACAATCAGAATATGAAAAAGCTGAGGGAATACGACCCAGACCTGCTGTGGCGAGTAGGCAAATACTATGCGGATAGGTCGGACAGCATATTTTTCACGCCCGAAGACCTGAAATTCATCAACGACAATCTGAACAAGCAATTCGAGATAGAAAACGAGTGGGACCAGCTGGTGCGTACCAACTTAGCCAACCCAGCCACCTACACCGAGGGCGACAAACTGGAGTTTATGACCTCCACCCAGATACTGGTAGCACTCAACAAACGCTCTGGGCTGAACCTAACGAATGATAGGTATAGTGCAACTAATCTGGGAATAGCTTTGCAAAAAGCTGGGTTCAAAAGGATTTCGAAATTAGATAGTTATTCCAAGTTCTCAGTTAAGGGATATAAAGTAAAACTTATTAATCAAGTCAAGTCTTGATGAACATGAGTAACTGAGTAACTGAAAAACACAAAAAATAAAATATACAGAGGGGGTTGTATATTAAAAAAAACGCAAATTTCAGTTACTCAGTTACTCAGTTGTTATTTATTCTTGTTTAGCTATTGGTCTAAAAGTTCAGTGAGGGGGGATTTGATATTATACAAATTCTTGATATATTCTTAAATGGAAAATAGAGTAATTAAAATAGTATTAACTTTCTTATCTGTAATTGCCATTTACTTTTTTATTAATAAAGCAGTATTTCCTATAATTCCTGGCATTAGTAATATCGCTGGCTTACGTATAATCATTTCAATATTAATAGCTTTAATTATTGGATTTATAGTATGGAAAAACACAGGTTCAATATTTAATGAGATGTCGAAATATATTATAATCGGTGGAATTATAGTTGGAAGCATTGGGTTTGTACTAGGTTTCTTTATTCCACTAATATTTTGGCCATCTAATACATACGCACCATTAATGAGTATATTTATTATAGGACCAATAGGTTTCGTAATAGGATTATTTGGAGGAGGAATATATTGGAGAACAAAAGTCAAAACAAATAATGATGAATAAAATGTATAAAATAGGAATATTAATTTACTTGTCCGCTCTAATGATAAGTTGTGACCCTTTTTATTCAATCACAGTGACTAATAAAACTACTGAAACAGCTAAAATACTTGTAAAGGAGTCAAACAACTTTAGTACTGATAAACATAAAACTCAGACAACAGATGATGGATTTGATGTTTATGAATTATCTCCTAATGAAAATATGGGGGTTGGATCAGCAATCGCTGAAATTGATGATGAAATTCCATTTGAAGCTATAAAAATTATAAGGTACAATGATACTATTTCAGCAAATACACCTGATGAAATTAAGAACCTTTTTGACAAGAAAACATCTGGCGAACTTATAACTCCATATAATTTGACTATTAAATAATAAGTAAAAGCCGATAGCACCCTGCAGATGTTATTACTCATATTCGAAACAGTGATTCAACCAAGTAATAAACCGATGGTACAATTGTTCTAAATGTTCAGTGATTGGGGATTTTAAACATTTCTCTATAATATTTTACCAAAATTGCTTATATTTGTGTTATAAATAGGATATGCGAGTGTTCGTGTATTGGTGTAGTTGTGAGTATTTGAATGAAAAGACTAAAGTTGATATTAACCCTGCTTTTAATTACTGGATTTATTAGTCCAATTTACTGCCAATTCGACTTGAGCAAATTCAAATATGAGAAATCATTTTTTGAAGTAATTAATGACTCTACGATAAGCATTGGAAATTGTCCATCAGTTCTTAGCCTAAGCCTAAAACTTACAGTTTCTAATTACAATGCATTTTCCAAAATTATACATCTGAAAGGACAACTGATAGACGCACACCATAATATGCCTGTTCCTTCTGGGGCTATTTATTATGGAGAAATAAATCCAGAAAGTGAGGAAATAGAGTTGATAGAAACATTCTCCATTGACTCAGATGGAAAGTTTGAAATCAAAATTAAAGTCAATGAAGGACAAGATTTATTGTTCAATGCTTTGGGATACCATCCATTACTCTATCAATTCAATAGTCTAAAATAATAACGTTATCAAACATAAGCTAAGAAAGATGTACCGAGAACAATTAACATACATTCCATAATTTTACATCGGCTGAACGATGCGAGTCAAACTTACAAAATAAACCGATAGTTATCTTGGTCTAAATGTTCAGTGGGGGGGGATTTTAAACATTTCTCTATAATATTTTACCAAAATTGCTTATATTTGTGGTTTAAGTAGGATATGCGAGTGTTCGTGTATTGATGTAGTTGGGTGCAGTACAATAAATGTTTTGAAATGGAGATATGTTCATACTAAATAACATTTTAATAATTTTAACAATAATTGCTTATTCTTGGTCAAGGTATTTAAATTATTTAATCCAATATGCCCCAGTTAACACTCCAAGTTTCATTCAAGAACAAAGGTCAAATAGTCTATTATTAAGCTCGATAGTATCTCTAGTTTTCACGATTTCAATTATAATAAATTCAATATTTTTTCTTGACATTAATGCTTTTAAAGTAATTCTTTCAATAATTTTTATTGCTTTATCTATACATAAGCTTGCTGAGTTTTATGTCACTTTTCGAACATACAATGATTTGAAAAAAGTAAAAAAAGAAATTGAAGAAACAACTTTTACTGTTGTGAGGATGTTCGACAATGGAAAATCCAAAAAGTTAATAGAGTCTGAAATTGAAATATACATAAAAACTTACCATCCAAATTATTTTACCATTGTAAAAGATATGAATGATATTAGTGGAGCATTATACTCCAGTGCATTTTTTTCAATAATTTGGTTAGTATTATTTTTCTTTATTAACTCTAGTTTAGTAGGACTTAAATAAGAAAAACGAAAATAATTGATTTAATGTGCTACTAAATTCTTCTCATAGTTAAAACTATTTTAATTAAATAGACTGATAGTGCTATTGGTCTAAAAGTTCAATCAGTTTGCAAAATCGGCAAAGTTTTGATTTTTATAAAAAACTTAATTATCTTCAACTTATAATGTTAAAAAATATGACATTAAAGGAAAATCATTAGAAACAAAAAAGAATATAAATTCAATTGGCCCAATTGAGAATTGATAAGTTAAATAGAGAAAAGTACGTTCAAACACTTACATCCATTCTAGAACAAAGTGATGAAGGGATTGTACTTGCTTTAAATAATAAATGGGGTACTGGAAAAACCCACTTTGTAAGAATGTGGGAAGAGTACATTGAAAAAAATGACACTAAATTAGAAGCTATATACTTTAATGCATGGGAAAACGATTATGAAGACAACCCACTGATTGCAATATTAGGAGAGTTGTCAATCCTCGAAGATGGAGATAGTAAAGAAAAATATGAAAAAATGATTTCTCACGGAGCAAAATTATTTACAAATATACTTTTCCCATTAATTAAAGCACTATCTGGTGTTGATTTAGGAAGTTTTGAAGATTTGTTTGATAAAGTAGGTGACAATATTGGTAGTATTGTTGAAAGTGAGGTTAATGATTATCGAGATAGGAAAAAAACAATTCATGATTTTAGAAGATCATTAGAAGAATACATTAATAAGGGAACTAACAATAAAAAGTTAATTTTTATAGTAGATGAGTTAGATAGATGTCGACCTAATTATGCAGTTTCAATTCTCGAACAAATAAAACATTTCTTCTCAGTAAAAAATATTCATTTTGTACTGTCAATAGATAAGGAGCAACTTTCATATGCTATTGAAGGTGTATATGGCAGTAGTAAGATAAACTCGGAAGAATATTTGCGTCGTTTTATAGATTTAGAATTTTCTTTGCCTAGCCCTGATAAAGAAGAATATTTCAAGCATTTAATTCAAATTAATAAAATAGATGAATTTTTTGACTCTCCTGAACGTAAAGAAATTAAATTTCAAAATGAGAGGAATACTTTTGAAGAAATTTGTGAATGCATTTTTAAAAACACTAAAGTTGAATTAAGGAAACAAGAAAAAATATTTAAGCTGATAAAAGTTAGTTTGAAACTTACAGGTAAAAACCAACTGATTAACATTGGTGCACTTATATACTTGGTTTTTTTAAAAATATATGATTCTAAAACTTATAATAAAATTAAGTCAAAAGAGCTTAGTGTTGATGAATTTAGAAAAGATTTTGCTAGAATAATGAGGCCAAATGTGGATGATTCTTCTCAAATAGCTATCATTAAGTTAGATGCAGTTTTAGTAAAATATTATTCAATATACATTAACGAGTATGATAAGTTTAAAATCTTTCAGAATGAACTTAAATTTAATGGAAGTAGTTATATGTCATTAATAAGAGGTGATATAGACAAAAAAAGGGCTCTTTCAAGAAATATAATAATGGATAGTATAAATGATTTTCATACCTTTGATATCATTTTCAATAAAATTGAGCTTTTAGAAGGGTTAAAAACTTAATTATAATATTTTTTAAAATATTTCTCTATACAAGAAAAATATAATTATAGTTTTTTTCATTCAACATCACACTCCACACATTACCAAATATCATAATCTTCATCCTCATTGTACCAATTCCCAACAAACTGAGCAAATGTGATTTGGGTAGGGGTGGGGGTGGAGCTCAATGCTTTGGTACCACATTTTCTCGAGTCTTGAATTTATTAACACGAGAAAATCCCATTACTTTAGATTCATCTTCGAAAGACGTAGGTCTATTTCCGTCAAACCCTGCAGCAAATAATAGTGAATCAGCATTTATGAATTTGATTAGACATTTAAGTACTATTTCTTCTCCACTTTCCAATTTTGTAACTATAATATCAAGGTGCATTGGATCATAATCAGCAATTAATTTGTAAGAAACTTGTGCTTTTTCACCTTCAGCTTCAAATTCTTTTCCACCAGCTTTTAACCCTTTGTACTGTAAAGTCACATAACCAGATGAATCAAAAGTAAAATACCCGTATTCACCATCATGCTGTCCATGCCATACGCCCACCAAATCTTCTTGTATTACCTCAGTTGATAATAGAATTATAGGGAACAATAAAAGTATGAAATTTAATTTATTCATGGTTACCTCTACGAGAGTTGATTAAAAGTCAATTAAACGACCGATAAAAACACAGCCCTACAACTACTACCCCAACAAAGACTTCTGACAAGTTGTACAAGAACTCATTGAGGGTAAAGCTACCTGCTATGGTTAACACTCCTGCTATAACTATGTAAATAGCTATCACTGATACGGAGAGAAAGGCTAATATTTTGTTAGTTTTTATCATGATAGTAGTCTCTATTTAATTAGATATTATTTATAAAATTCTTTTAATTCAACTCACTCCAAATCAAAGTAATCACCAAAATACATATAGTATTCTTCGACTTTTTCGATGTTGTCTATAACCCATTGCTGAGATTCTATTTCATTAGTAGATGAAGCTATATGAACTATAGTATCCAAATATCCCTGTTTTTTGGCGTCAATCAAATACTGCACATAGTATTCGTAGAGGAATTCTTCTATCTCATGGTCAAAATCATCTTCGTCCCATTCAGCAAAAATTTCTATAATCATAGTCAAATAGTAAATTAGCATTTCGTTATTAGTAAGGTCCTTCTCGTTAGAATCTAATTTCAAAGCCTTCAATGATATTAAAAAATCGACAGAATTATACTTCATCGAGCTGTTTTTTGGGAAGAATGCATTTAATGTATAGCTCGAGTCACTAATTTTTTTAACACCTGCGTCTATAGAGCTTAGCAAGTTCTCATACACCATTACTTTTCTATCTTCTTTGCTGCTCGGAAGCGTTAGGAAAAAGATTGATGATATGATTGATTTTGTTTTTTGTTTTGTTTCGTAGAAGTTAATACTAAGATAATAGTGACTACTTGGGAATAACACATTTTTCCTAACTGTATTAGCAAAACTAAGGAGAGAAAGCGAATCTTTCATAAGTCTGCCGTAAGTGATACCCAGATTGAAGTCCAGCATGAAGAACTCTGTTTCATCTATACCATCCAGATATACTTCCACAGCTTTTTCGGGTTCTCCCAGATAGTCGAGCGAGTTGGCTTTTAGCATATAGCCAAATCCCAATAACTCGTCGCTTTCCGCATGTTCTATGGCATGACTGGCCATTTCTAGACTCATCTGATGATTACCCATAGTCGAATAAGTATAGCCTTTCTCATAGTAAGCCATACCGAGCATTTCACCCGTTTCTATCGCTTTATCATAATATTCGATTGCCTCTTCATAATTACCCTTGTCGTGTTCAGCTATCCCTTTCATTATATATTCTTCTGCTGTCTGTTGTGCATTAGCAATACCTAATCCTGCAAAAAGTATTATAAACAATAATAATCTCATATTTCCCCTTGTAATAATTTCTATTGTTAGCGAGTTTCACCTGTCTTAATAATTAATATACCAATTCCCATCAAACTGAGCAAATATTGTTTAGGTTGGGGTAGGGGTAGGCTATTCGGTCTGCTCAGAGTGACGGCATTTCGACAAACTCAATGACCTCACACTTTGTCCTCCGCTGGCAACCCCATAGGGGTTGAATATCTGTAGCAACTGATAGAAAGCCTAAGAGCTGCTCCATAGGAGTAGAACAAATTGTTGTTGCACCGCTACGCGGCTTTGTGATTGTTGTTATGTCCTATTCTACAGATATATAGCCACTCTGCGGCTATTAGTTTTATTCAATCGACTACGCTCGGTGTTCCTGACTGTGACACCTTACAAACCCACCTAAATCCTCCCTTGTCAAGGAGGACTTACACAATTTAGCTCCCCCTTGCGTGTCACGTCTTTAGCGTGAATAAAGGGGGGTGAGGGGATTGAAATAAAAAAAGGATTGCCGAGCCGAAGCCAAACAATCCTTGTAAACTTAACAAACGTGGGGGAGGGATTACATTTCTACGCTTTCTGGTAGTGTGTGCTCTCTGCCCTTGTTTTGCTCTTTTAGCCAATCATATAGTGGGTCGAAATATTCTAACATTGCTTTCGCGCTTATCTCTTCGCCCAGTTCGTCTTTCATTAGCTCTCTCCAGTCAGCAGTAGCTCCTGGTGATAATATCTTTTTAAGGAAGTCACCTGTCTCTTTGCTACCCCAGTAGTTAGTGTTGTGTGGGTCTTGCTTCAATATGTTCTTAGCAATGTGGTCGTGCAGTTGGAACAAGGTTACGATAGACAGTGCGTAGTCATAGTATTGAGCAGGGTCATTGTTGATGTGAGTCTTAGTACATGGGTCGCAGTACTCTTCGCCTCTTTCGTTCGGAGGTACTATTCCCTGGTACTTCTTCTTGATTTCCCACCACTTGCTGTTGAACTGGTCAACTGGTAAGTTCTCTGCGTATAGTGAGTGTTCGAACTCAGTCATCACACCAGCACCCCAAGGCACTAATACTACTTGTTCCAGAGCTTCTTTTAGCAATAGTTTTATCTCGTCTAACTCTACGTTCTCTGGCAATAGGCCTCTTCCTTGTAAGAATGGCTTTTGCATTGCCGCCAAACCAAGCATTGAGCCAACGCCTTCGTGGAATGCTCTGTTTGCTCCACCTCTCAGGATGTAAGGTACATCGGGGTTAGAGTATAGAATGTAGTAGTATATGTGGCCAAGTTCATGCAGAGTAGTACCCCACCATTTTGTGTTTGGCTCTACGCTCATAAGTGAACGCACATCGTCGTCTAAGTTTAGGTGCCATGCCGAAGCGTGGTTGTTTTTCATATAGTCAGCATCTGCTGGTAATGGGTATAAGCTAGACTTCTCGTAGAATACCTCTGGTAGTGCAGGCAAGCCAATGCTCATGTAGAACTCTTCGCCTGTTTTCACAATCCACTCTGCAGATTTTTCTGCTAATATTCCGTCAAGGTCGAAACCTTCTACGTCAACTATTGAGTTCCATTCTTGACCCCATCTGTTCGGTAACCAGTGAGCAGGAAGGTATTCAGGAACTTCTTTGCCATATTGATTAGCTAATTCGTGTCTTGTCCAAGTGTGAAGCTCTCTGTATAGTGGCCAAATGTCATTGATTAATTTGTGTAATAGCTCACGCATTTCCGTTACGTCCATACCATAGTCAGAAACTTGGTAGTGGAGGAAGTTGTCATAGCCCAATGGCTGTACAGTCTCGTTTCTTAGTCCACGAAGAGTGTCAATCCCAGTCTTCAGGGTCTTGCCAATCTCCTTGCTCGCTTCCCATGCAGCAAGTTTTTCGTTTAGCCCTTTTTTGCTGGCTAATACTTTGTCAATTTCATTTGTAGAAACTTCCTTGCCATTAAGCGTGTATTTGTAACCGTAAAGCTTTTTAGTTTGTGCAGCTTCTGCAGCAATCTTATCGTCAATTAGCGAGCCGAGAGTAGATGGGTTACCAGCGGCAGAGTATTTTATAGCTTCCAATTGTTTCACTTGCAGTGGAGTTAGTTTGTCTTTCTGATCCAAATATTTGTCAGCAGTCTCTATGTTCTCCTCGCTACCAGTGAAGTCAGCCATTGCTTTCGAAGCAACTTTTACTTCATACTCGGCAGTTGTGTCGCCTTCCACTATGTGAGTGTTCAGCTCCCACTCAGCCAATGCAGCGTCGTAGTAAAGTCTTTGTAACTCATTGTTATAGCTTTCTAAGTAGGTGTTAACGGAATCTTGTAGGGCAGAGTTGTCCTCTACATTTTCTTTATTGCTTTCAGCACATGCAAAAAGCAACAAAGCAGATAGTACTAATAAAGAGATATTCTTCATTGTAAACCTTTAAATTTGTTTTAAATAAACTATTTATTAATTGTCAGTTTTTTTATAATCTCATCAGACACAGTTTTAAATATATATAAATAATTACCAGAATCCAGATTTTGTTGATTTATTTTCTGGTGGGGGTGGGTGAACCCACTACTGTCATCCTGAACGAATGTGAAGGATCCATGTTTAGATAAACTAAGTCTGAATGCATTATCACAACAGTTATGTTTAATAATAGATAGACTCTTCGGACTCCTTCGAATCTTCAGAGTGACATTGGTGTTCTTTCAGTCCTCGCAGTGACAATACCCCCCCCCTGTCTGAACAAGTTCAGACAGCTCCTCCGAAGCCGCACAGGTGACTGTCTTAGACTAAATGTGAAGCCAATGGCATTGGCTTAAGGTGGCACTTTCAACTCCGTATGATTAAAAAGTAATACACTTTGTTGGAAAATCTTGCTGGTTGTATTATATTGTCTAATTGCCAACTGAATCATAATCCTGAATGAAAAAGCTCATCTTTTTATTTTTAATATTACTCGCTTCATGCTCTGACAAATATCAACTAGAATTTGAAATAGAAAACGAAGATTCAAAGTTTGAGACAAATCAAACAATCATTTTCGAATCCTCGCATGAGCTAAAAAACGACTCTTTGCTAGGTATTTGGATGGACAATTCTCTTCTTAGTTTCGAGCCTGAATTAGAGGGTTCAGTCAGGTGGTCAACCAAAAATAGATTAGAATTTTATCCCAATGAGCATTACTTACCCGAGACTAAATACTCTATCACTCTTAACAAAGCACTGCTCGAAATGTTCGATGGGTTGGAGTCTGTAAGTGAAGACCCAATAGAACTTAAAACTGCAGACTTCGAGTTACAGAGTATTATTGGGCAATGGAGTATAAAAACTAATAGTGTCAACAAAGATATAATCAATGTTCAGTTGCTATTCAATAGAAAAGTAAACCCAGTTGATGTGGCCGAAAAATTAGTGTTGAGTATTGATGGTGAGAAAATAGACTCGCGGCTAAAAACTACTGAAAAGTCTGAGAATGTGGTGTTCGAACTTCCTCTTTCTGATGCTAGAGAATATAATGACAAAACATTGGATATCAAAATAGAAAGTGGAGTTAGGTTGGCTGACTCTGATTGGGCTACTACTAAGTCACTTACTGCTGAATACGATTTACCATCTATCAACGACCTTGAAGTGCTAGACTATAAAATTGGTACTGATAAAGGCAAATCTTATGTGAGATTATATCTGAATCAAGCACTAGAACAGGATAAATTCAAAAAAGAACAAATCAAAATTGACCCAGAGATTAAGTTCGATGTCGAAGTTACTGATTTTGGAGTTCTGATAAGCGGGGATTTTGAGCAAGCAACAGCTTATGAGGTCACTGTAAATGAGAACATCACAAGTATATATGGTAGGAATTTAAATTCCGAATATGTAGCAAATATCAATTTTTCTAATGTGGAACCTTCTGTTGACTTTAGTTCCAAAAATATGATTTATCTATCAAAGAATAGACATAGGAATATTGGAATATCTGCAGTTGGGTTAGACAGTGTAAAGATTACTATTGCTAAAATTTATCAGAATAATCTGCTAGCCCTATTTAATAATGGGAAAAGATATAGATATGCCTATGACAACGATGATAATTGGCATAGTTTCTATGCATATAACATTGAAAAATATGGCGATATAGTATTAGATGAAGTTTACAGCACTAGAAAACTAAGTGGAAATGGAGTGATAAAGGCCTTCGATTTTAGGATAGATGACAAAATCGAGAAACAGGGGTTATACGTAATGACTGTATCTTCCCCAGATAAATATTGGATTCAACAAAGCCAGTTAGTATCATTATCTGATATAGGATTAATAGTAAAGAAATCTAAAAATGACTTGTATGTATTTGCTAATTCTTTGAGTGAAAATAAGACATTCAGTGATGTCAATATATCTATATTAAGTAACAAAAATCAAATAGAACAAAATGCTATCACTAATTCCAACGGTATAGCTGTTTTCAAAGACTATAATAATAACGGTGTAGTTGACATAGAGCCAGCAATAATTGTTGCTAAGAAAGGAGATGATATCAATTACCTTCCTTTGGATGGTAAGTTCAAAGTTAATGATTTTGAGTTCGACACACGTGGTACAAGTGCATCAGATTACAAAGCTTTTTTCTATGGAGATAGAAATATATATAGACCAGGGGAGACAGTAGTTTTTAGTGGTATAGTTAGAGATAAAAACTGGGAGAATATTAACAATGTACCAATAACTGCCCAAATAAATACTCCTATGGGCAACCTTTATAAGGAATTGAAAATAAACTTGAATGATGAGAGTGGTTTCGACAGCAAAATCAAATTCCCAACTACTGCATTGACTGGAACATATTGGGTAGATTATTATATTAGCGAAGACATCTACTTAGGCAGGTATCCTTTCAAAGTAGAAGAGTTTATGCCTGACAGACTGAAAATAAATCTAAGCTCCTCAAAAGATGAATATTATAATTCTGATACTTTATCCATATCTGCAACAGTTAACAATCTATATGGTACCATTGCAAAGAATAGGAATTACGAACTAACATTTTCAACTCGCCGTAAGCAGCTACAATTTGATAAATTCAGTGATTACAGTTTTAATGTAAAGGTTGAGAATCAAATTAATTTTGAGAATCTTGATAAAGTTATTACTGGGAAAACAGATGAAAACGGTGAGTTAGAGTACACCAAACAGCTCTTACAGATTTATAACAATAATGGAATACTGACCACAAGAGCACACCTGACAGTATTTGATGAAAATGGGAGACCGGTTAACAAGTCAATAGAGTACGATATTCTAACACAGAAAGTCTTCTATGGTATAGGTGAGTTTGATTACTATAACAATGTGAATTCTAATGTAGTAATACCAATTGTGGCAATAGATAAGAATCAGAAGATTCAGAATAAAAAGCTATTGGTACAAATAATAAGATACAAATGGAATTCAGTTCTAGTTAAAAATGATAACGGTAACTATATATACAAATCTCAAAAAGAAGAGGAGTTGATAGAAGAGAAAGAAATTACGAGCTACGATAAAGTAACTAAGTATTCTTTCAGAACACACCAGCCAGGTAGCTATGAGATTAGAGTTAGGGGAGTAGGAGAACCTAACTATACTACCAAAGGATTCTATTGCTATGATTGGGGCGGATGGAATAGCAGTAGTGCAGGCGATTTTGAAATAGATAAGGAAGGTAAAGTAACTATAGAAACTGAAAAAGATAGTTATAATATCGGAGACAAGTGTAAGGTTCTATTCAAAACTCCATTCGATGGCAAGCTGTTAGTTACTTTGGAAAGAGATGGCATATATTATAATAAGTACCTGAACACCAACAATAAAAGCGCTTCACTTGAATTAGATTTATTAGAAGAGTACGTACCAAATGTGTACATTTCTGCTATTCTATTCAAGAAAGTTGACAACGGTGCACTTCCACTGACAGTAGCGTATGGCTATAAGTCTGTAGAAGTGGTCAAGAAAAGTAATAGAATAGAAATGGAGATAATAGCTCCAGACAAATCAAGATCAAATCTTAGTCAAAGAATAAAGATAAAAACTAATGTAAAGGATAGAAATGTACACGTAACCTTAGCTGCAGTTGATGAGGGGATACTGCAAGTTACGAATTACAAAACACCAGACCCTTATAATTTCTTTTACAAACAATACGGATTAGATGTAGATTCTTATACCGTTTACCCTTACCTGTACCCAGAATTAAAATTAACTGACGGTCAGTCTGGTGGTGATGGTAGTGATGAAGAAATCATGATCGATGGTAGGGTCAATCCTTTGTCTAATAAGAGAGTAAAGTTGCTTTCTTACTGGAGTGGAGTACTTAAAACAGACAGAAATGGGGTAGTAGAAACAAATTTGGATATACCTCAGTTTTCCGGGGCTGTACGACTAATGGCAGTTGCTTATAAGGGTAAATCATTTGGTTCTGCCGATAAAGAAATGAAAATAGCAGATCCTATTGTTATCAACTCTTCCGTACCTCGGTTCCTTAGCCCTAACGACAAGTTGAAACTAGTAGTGACTATGTCGAATACCGAGGACAAATCAACAAAAGCAAAAGTTAGACTTGTTCTAGATGACATGATTATAAACACATCAGATAATCAAAAGAGCATTACATTAGGTGCTAATGAAGAAAAACAAATCGAATTCGAAGTGAAGTCAATTGATATGATAGGCAGTTCGAAAATAAAAGTAGTTGTCGAAGGGCACAACAGCAAATTTGAACACATTACTGATGTGACTATACGTCCGGTTTCTTCTCTACAAAAGAGCAGTGGTAACGGATTACTACCTAGTGGCAATTCACTAAAATTGAATTTGCTGTCTAATTATATTCCTTCTACTAATAAGTCAAAAGTTGTGATATCAAAATCACCACTCATTTCTCAATTAGATAATTTGAATTATTTACTACAATATCCTCATGGTTGTGTAGAGCAAACAGTATCAAAAGTATTTCCACAATTATATTTCAAAGACTTGCTAGAGATTTCAGAAAGCAATTCTACAAAAGCGGCAGTCTCAATAGCAAATGAAAATATTAATACTGCCATATCTAAGCTATCATCATTTCAACTATTTGATGGAGGTTTATCATATTGGCAAGGAAGTAACAAAAGTAATAAATGGGGTTCTATATATGCGGCACATTTCTTAACAGAAGCTAAAAACAATGGTTTCAATGTAAATAGCGGCATGTTAAAAAGCCTGTATAACTACCTTAATTATCAAGGATTAGAAAAGTCTTTTGTCAGGGACTATTACAGAGATGGTAAATTTATTCAGCTTTATGATAGAAGCATTTTCTATTCATTATACGTGTTGTCATTAGCTGGTAAACCAGATATAAGCACCATGAATATGTATAAAACCAATATGCAATATCTGAGTGAGGATTCCAGATTCTTACTAGCATCCGCTTATAAGTTAGCAGGTGATGAAGACAGCTACTCAGACATTTTGCCAGAAAATTATTCTGAGAAAGATATACGTAGCAAAACAGGTGGCACTTTTGCATCTACAGTTAGAAATATGGCGATTAGTTTATTGTCATTGATCGAAATAGATTCTGATGATTATAGAGTTATGAGCTTGTCAAACAAGCTATCTAATATATTAAAAAGTAAAACCTATCTGTCTACTCAGGAAAGGGCTTTTGCACTATTAGCTCTCGGCAAACTAGCATCTAAGAAAACCCATAGCTCTGCCAATGGTTCTATAGTCAACAATGATAAAGTATATAAATTAGGCGATAAAAAATTCCTCACTGAGACTTTTGAAAATACGAATGTTAGTATCAAATCTACTGGTGAAGATGAGTTGTATTACTATTGGGAATCTAGTGGACTGACCAAAGATGGCTCTTATAAAAATGAAAACAGTAAGCTGAAAGTCAGTAGAACTTATTATGATAGAGAGGGGAATAAAGTTGATGACAAGTTTAGACAGGGTGATCTGGTAATAGTAGAGCTACAGGTGTCACTACTAAACAAAGTAGATATAGTTGATAATATTGCCATTACAGATATGTTACCAGCTGGATTCGAAATAGATAACCCAAGACTAAATAATGAAAATAAAGACTATAATTGGATGGATGCTAATGTACCAGAATACATTGATTATAGAGATGATAGAATCAATATGTTCACATCGCTAAGTCACCGTCAACCATCTAAAAAGTTCTATTACATTTGTAGAGCAGTAACAAAAGGTGAATTCAACAAAGGAGTTGTGAGTGCTGATGCTATGTACGATGGCTCTTATAGGTCTTATCATGGTGGGGGTAAAATCACTATAGAATGAAATTGACGTTGAAAATAATAGCATCTATATTCTTAGTGATTGTTATTGCAAATTTTCTATTTCCACTGGAAGTAGATATAGATTACTCCAAGGTTGTATATGACAGAAATGGAGCTGTGTTAGCTACATTTTTGAACAAGACAGACAAGTGGAGATTCGAATCAAAAATAGAAGAAATAAGTCCTAATCTAATAAAGGCTGTATTAGAGAAAGAAGATAGCTACTTTTATTATCACCCGGGATTTAATCCCTTCTCTATTGTTAGAGCTTTGTACCAAAATATTACTAATGGTGAAATAGTATCCGGGGCATCAACAATAACAATGCAAGTAGCTAGGTTACTAAAACCTAAAGAAAGGACTATATTGAACAAATGCAGAGAATTATTTACTGCATTGCAATTAGAAGTATATTATTCTAAAGATGAAATACTAGAGCTATATTTAAACCTAATCCCTTTTGGAAGTAATATAGAAGGCGTAAAAGCGGTTTCTATTTTTTATTTGAACAAGCTGCCTAACTCTCTAAGTCTATCAGAATCTATAGCTTTGTCGTTAATACCTAATAACCCAAATCACTTCAAAATTGGTAAGTATAATAATAGAATTAATACTCAGAAAAATTTATTAATTGATAAGTATCTGAATGAAGAAGTATTTCCTGAATCTGATCTGACAGACGCTCACAACGAGAAATTTTACTCTAAGAGAGTAGATAGACCAAATTTGGCATTGCATTTTGCTACAAGATTGATATCAGAGCATCAGAATAGAACAAACATTAATTCCACTATAGACCTCAATATACAATCAAAAATAGAATCAATTACCAAATCATATATAAAAGGGCTTAACTCTATTGGCATACATAATGCAGCAGTGATAGTTGCAGACAATAGAACAGGAGAGGTTATTTCATACTTGGGTTCAAATGATTTCTATGATGAAAATAATGAAGGTCAGGTAGATGGAGTAAAAGCAATTCGTTCACCAGGTAGTACACTCAAGCCAATAGTTTATTTATTAGCTATGGAGCAAGGGTATGTAACTCCCAAGACCATACTTCATGATATCCCATTCCAATATGGTAATTATTCACCTCAGAATTTTGATAAGAACTACAGGGGGTTGGTTAGTTTGGAACAAGCGCTCGCTTTGTCACTCAATGTTCCTGCAGTCCACTTGCTCAACAAAATTGGAATAGACAGTTTTGTAGACAAACTTGTTGATTTGGAATTCAGTTCAATAAAAAAGAACAAATCTAAATTAGGTCTATCAACAGTACTAGGCGGATGTGGTGTTTCACTCGAAGAATTAGCAAGTTTATATATGACTTTAGCTAACGAAGGTAGAATGAAACAATTACAGTTTATCAAAGGGGAGAGCAGTGATGAATCAAAGATTGTATTTGACAAAGAAGCAAGTAAGATAACAACTCAGCTTTTAACTAAATTGAGAAGACCCGATTACCCAACTAAATATCAGTCAGCTGTTAGATTGCCAGTTGTATCATGGAAAACAGGTACCTCCTATGGTAGGAAAGATGCATGGAGTATAGGATATACGAATAAATATACTGTAGGTGTTTGGGCAGGTAATTTTGACAATAAAAGTGTAGCTCAATTAACTGGAGCAAAGGTGGCTACGCCATTACTATTTGAAATCTTCAATACGATAGAGAGTTACACCAACAAAAATGTTGACATTCATAGTAGAGATGTATGCACAGTTAGTGGACTGGTACCTAGTGAACATTGCACAGAATTAGTTTCTGACTATTACATCCCACTAATATCATCACAGAAACGGTGTACTCATATAAGTCAGGTATATGTATCTAATGATGAAAAAGTAGAATATTGTACTGACTGTTTGCCTCCAAATGGCTTTAAAACAATATTAATAGAAAAGGTAGACCCTTTACTAATCAACTACTACAATGAGAATAATATATTTTACAATGAGCCAATAAAACACTATGAAAATTGTGATAGATTAAGCAATGACTATGCACCAAAGATTACTTCGCCTCTTAGTAATCAAACTTATTACATAGACAAAGAGAGCGATAAGATTCAACTATCAGCTGTTATCTCACAGCAAGCTAAAGATTGCAACTGGTTCATCAACGATGAATATTATAAAACTGTAGCTAGTGGGGAAGATGTTTATTTTATTCCAGACAAGCAAGGTACATTAAAAATTAGCTGTACGGATAACTTAGGTAATACAAGCATTATTCGGTTCAATGTAGAGTTCTATTGAAAAGAAATAAATTATCAGAAAGAAAAGAATTTTTAAACTAAAGTCTTTAGTTTATCATAATCAATTAGTTGTTCTAACATACTTGTTAACTCTCCTGAGTTGGTATATCTTAATAATATTCTCAAATCTATTGATAGAATTTAATATTAAGTCGAGGCTCATATTAGGCGGATGCCAAGGACTAATAAGAATCAGGGGAGACAATAGCTGCATATAGGTGGTTGGTAATACTTATTACAGTGTTTAGAACATTAGTTTTTTTTATGTATGAGTTAAAGCTGAAAACGCAAATAAAATAAATATTAGAAATATCAAAAATCTAATATTTTTTGTTGCTTCAATTATACTTATTTCATAATCATTTAGCTGTTCTAACAAACTTGTTAACTTTTCTGAGTTTGTATATCTTTTTATATACTTCTTTTCAAAATCAGAAAATATAGCTGTTCTGAATAGAGCTTGAGCAAAATAGAAATTCTTGTATAATTCTGGTTTAGTTCTTTTGACTGAAGTTATAAAACTGAATAAGTTCGCAGCCGAAATCAAAATACTTATTAAGCCTATACTCCATAAAATGATTGGAATAACTCCGGTTATTTCATCATTAACGAGTAATTGAAATAAAATCATTAAAACAGAAAAAATTAAAATTAATTTGGCGTTCAATTTTTTCATTTGTTCATTATATCTTCAACTGCTGCTCTAGGTGTAGGGAAATATGTCCCAATTCTAGGATCCATAATATTTCCACCAAATCCTGTTTCTTCTTCAGACAGTTCATCAACTATAAAAATTAATTTATCTATATATTTTTTATCTCCAATTCTTTCTAATGCCCATATCGCAATTACCTGCTCAAAAGTACTATTTTTACTATTTGCTACATAATCATAAAGATATTTTTTAACATTTTCTTTGTTGCTATTTCCTAAAAGTTGAAGTGAAGAAACACGATGATGAAAGTTATCAGAATTTAAGAATTTTTCAAGTTTTTCTAATTCAATTTGTATGTCCAAAAGATATGCTGTTTCCAATGCTGCATGTTGCAAAAAGAAAGTATCTACTTCATTTTCATCGAATCCTGCAGGAGATTTCTCTATATATTCATTTATAAATTCTAGAATTGATTCTTTATCATAATTAGAAGTTTTGTAATAATCCCAAATTTCAGTGTAAGTTTTTTCGTATACTTCTTGTGGTATTACTGCCTGATGGTAACTGTGTCTATATGTAGCATATACATTTTTATCTGGTGCTAAAAGTGCTGATCCAGAACTAGGTGTAGGAATAGAAAAATCACCATTTTTATCTTTTTTTAAAAAAAAATATAAAGTTTGACCTTCTGGAAAATGTAGATGTGTTCCATGACCTGAAGAACTTAGTAAGTTAAGATTTGATAAGCTATTTATTAATATAGTATCTCCTATTTCCTGAGACCCAAATTTTTTTATTACATTAATTTTTATACCATCATGTTCATCATGTTCATCATGTTCATCATGTTCATCATGTTCATCATGTTCTAATACAGTTGCTAGCACAAAATATTCTGAATTTTGAATTATCTCTTTTTGCCATGGCTCATCCCAAGTATCAGCTTTGATGTTTATTTGAGACATGAAAATGACAGTAACAATTAAAACACTTTTAATAATATGCATTTGAGACCTTTTTTTTATTGTTTTTAAAAATTTGGCGTTGTTAAAGCCTGTTAAACTAACAAAGTTAAAACTAATTATTATTTTAGCAATTAGTTTTTATATTATAAACATTTTCTTCTGAGATGTATGCAATACATCTCTACAATAATTGTACTCACACTCACCACAACTACCTAACTACAGTCAGCTTCGTAATTATCTCAATTGACTCTGTCCTCAGCACACACAAATAGTTGCCAGAAGAAAGATTCTGGGAGTCAATTTTTAATGTATAATCGCCAGGGGTGTGGGTTCTATCTACTAGGTTCATCAGTATCTTACCTTCCAAATCATATAAGTCGATAGTGACGGGAGTATTTTCAATTATACCATATTTAATTTCACTCTCGTCAACTACAGGATTTGGTATTGGTTCAGACATATACGAACGCTTCGAACCATCTATAAGTCTGTTTGTAGGGATAGTGTCTATGTTAGTGATTGTTAGTTTGCCCCTAGCTGTGTCTTCTATAAAGTAATCATTTGACAAATGTGTAGTCTGACTAAATGAAATCTCAGTTGACTCCGAGTTCCCAAGAGTAGTCACCATAGGAATAGATGCCAGCAATGTGCTAGTTGTTATTGGAAAAACCAATGTCATTTTTCTATTGCCTGAGCTATCTATGCTAGACTCATATTCATCCGTTCTAGGCACCATGACAGTTGAGTTAAATGATAGGGTAGTGGTTAGGGTGTCATCACCAGTTATCGCCACTCCTGTGCTGTTTATGTAGCTAATATCAAGGTTGAATTCTGTTCCGGTTTTCAGCTCGTAGCTGTCCAACTGAAGAGTGATAAAGTCGTCACCGACTACATTAGCAATCAGCGTTAGAGTATTTATTTGGCTACACTCATTCGTAAATTCAATCTGCTCTGAGTAAGTGTTATCTTTATCGCCTCCAATGAACTCAACTTCAAATTCAACAGAGTCCTGTGCCGGAATTGTAATTGGTGTAGCTGAATTTATAATAAACTGACTTCCATTTGTGAAGCTGAACTGAGCTTCAGTGTTTCCATCATTATAAATTTTTATTGACTGTTTGTAAGCTGTGTTGATCTTCAGTCCGTCAAAAATCAAGCTATCTGCTGACAAGCTGAAATCAATATTATTCTGCTCTACAGATATAGCTATCTCGCTTCTTCCATTCACTGCATTCGAAGCGTTCGATTCCACAACTAAGTTAGTAGTTATATCACCAATGCCATCTGGGAAGTAGGTGAAATCTATATTGATAGTATTATCAGTTAGAATTGACGTGTTTTTGTAGTCTTGATTCAACTGAAACTGGCTCGCTTGTCCTGTTTCGAAGTAAAGATCTGTTAGTATAAGATTGCTCTCGCCAGTGTTTTTTATGTTTATTTGCCCAGTTAAGCTATCAGAGCAGTTCCAAATACCCAAATCCAACTCATCTACCACCTCAATTATTGAAGGGCCATTAGAAACGTTTATACTCAGTTCTTGCTCAAATACAGACTCGCATCCCTGCATTATAGGGAAATCAGTAGTGAAAGAAGTATCATTCTCATACCCCTTGAATCTGAAGCTTAGCAGTGCAGTATCGCCAGGTGCAACAGTTTCTGGATTCGCTGCTATTAGTTCAAATAAACCTAAGTCAATTGGTACTTCCAACTCCAAATCTGAAAGCGAATTGTTAACTATACGGCCTTGTTTCACTTCGGAAGTATTTGGTCTAATAGTACCAAAATCCAATGGTTTATCAACGAATTCTATATTCGTAGTATCCCTAGTGCCACTTAGCGCTATCTTTATCAAAGAATCATTTCCACTAAGGTTGGTACCTATGTTCAAAGTGTCTTCGAAAGATCCGATATCAATAGGGGAGAATTGAACACTAATCGCAGTCGAATCGTTTGCCTTTAAGTTGACTGGTGTGCCTGTGCTTGAATTGAAGTGAATGGCGTCATTAAAGTCTATGGACTCAATTGTGAAATCTGCATCACTCAGATTATACAGCATTACAGTTGCGTCTGCAGTGGCATCACAGCCAATATTACCAAATTCTATCGCTTCTGTCACTCTTATATCGGAGTCTATCCCTTTCCCCAAAATGCTGACATAGTAAGGAAAGCATACATCTGGCGAGCTAAGTTTTATCAGTCCGCTGTAAGTTTCCTCTTCAGTTGGGGCAAATCTCATCGTCAGCTCCAGTGATTCACCGGGGTCTATCTCCTCGTAGTTACCACTCAAATATTCGAATACGTCATCGCCAATAAGTATCTCTAAAGTGTCGAACGTTATTGTTTTGTTGTCTGAGTTTGTGAATATATTAAATGTTTGTGTGTTAGTCAGATTGATAATAGTACTCTCAAACTCAATCTTATCAACTTGCTCTTCTAAACGAATTAGAGTATTCTCATAAGATATTAGCAGGGTGTCTATTCTGCCACCTCTATAGATGAAGAATTCGTTGACGAAATTACCGATATCAACCGGCGCAAATGAGAATGTAAAGTCAGCAGACTCGCTTGGGTTTAATTCTATAGGGAATTGGTTTAGCACATTGAATAGGGGGTAGTCCGATTTGATTGAGTCAATGACTACTAGTGTAGAACCATCATTTGTTATCGCATCTTCTATCTTTTCTAGATATTCATTGCCAATACAAAAAGAGTAATCTAACTCTTTGTATTGAAGGTCATTACTAACGATTGACCAATTTGCATCAGACACATCGGTATCTATAACACTGAAATCAAAGGGGTAGTCATTCAAATCCCAATATAGAGCTGTGTTAGATTCATCTGAGGATATGATATTAGGCCCTTCCAACTCAAAGCTGTTCAGTGGTAACTCATGCACAGAATAGTTAAGATTCGGAGTATCATCTGTGTTCCACGATTCCAGATAATTATTCTTAGTACTTATCAGTATGTTCGAATTGTCTATCCAATCAGCTTCTATTATGTTCTCATCATCAGTCCTGTTTATCCTGCCACCATTAGTAATGTTACTGTTATTAAAATTATACAATCTCAAGTCATTGAAATTGTATGCAGCCAAAAATTTGCTCCCGCTACCATTCCACTTCACATTACTGATTCCCAAGAATGCAAGTGAATCAATAAGATTATATTGACCATTTGCCACATAAACGCTTTGTGAACTAGCTATTGCTATATTGTTGTTTGACCTGCTTATGTCTATGTCATTAAGAGGTTTAAAGAAGTTTTTTATTAAGGTTAATTCATCATTAGATTTTGACAAGTCCCATTCTATTAGCTCACCCGATTCAAACCCTATTAGCAGAATAGAAGGATTGCTTGACCATTCAATTACATTAGGCTTATCTACAAAATTCTGGAATTGGGTATTGGCATCATTATCCGGATCCCAGACTACTACATTGAACTCATCTTCTTTACCAAATGCCGCTGCAAACAGATTAGAGCTATAGCCAAAGGAGATATCTAAATTCTCAATTCCTGGATTCTCATTCCTAAGTATTCTGTACTGCTCTTTATTAACCAAATCCCAAAGTATTATGCCTCCATTCTCATATGAAAGGGCAGCTAAAGACTTATCCCTTGACAAATCAACTTGAATGATATCAGAGCTGTTAGAAGCTGAAGAGAGGTAGTCTATACCAGAAAATGATATGTCTCCATTGGGGATACTAGCTTTCATTAGCATATTATTGGATTCTATGTTAGGAGCAAACCATGTATGTTGCTTATTGGTAGCACTGTCCGTAATCAAATTCCAATTCGTGCCATTATCATCGCTGTATTCTAATATTATCTCTTGCTGATCCAAAACACCCGACCAACGTATATTGACACTCTCACCTTGGTTGAACTCCTCGCCTCCATTGGGATATTCCACTCTAAGATTTGTTGTGACATTATCACCAGATTTACTACCAGAGAATACCTCTAATACACTTGCATTACATGATTTAGAAATTAATTCTATCAGTTGGTAATTATAGGTTGTGTCTTGAGCAAATAAACTAATATTAAAAGCTTTAGGTGAGTTTTTCTCTAATAGGACATCCTCAAACTCAGGAGTAATGTTTATATTATTGGGGAATATAATATCTTCCAATAATATGTCACTATTTCTTGCAGTCAGGGTAAATGACTCTAATTCACTGCTACCTGCATCTATAATACCGAAGTCTATGAAATTAGGATTCACCTCAATGAATGGAAGCTTAGATGGGTCCACTTCAAACTCATACTCATCATTCTCCAAGCCATTAGTTTTCTCAACCTTTATTATCGCAGTTAGGTCACAACTTTCCTTTGTATAGTTAATACTATAAGGAGTTATGTTAGATTCGTTAAGAATAGAGTAGAGTATAAACCTAAAAAGTCCATCCTCATCTAAGTTGCTATAGCTTTTTGCATCTGTGTTGTTAGATATACTATTCAACACAACTGGGTTCTTCTCAATTGAAAAGTTGTAAATTGGCACTGAATTCTGATTAGCATCATTGGTAATTGAATTAGCATCTCCAAAGCCATTACCAGTATTGATATTAATTATTATTGGCTTGTTTGCTGAACTGTTTGCAATAGCTATACTACCCGTTGTGTTATCTAAAAACCCTGTGTTATAATTGCTAACACCAAAGGGAGCTAACATATTCAATGCTCTGTCCTTTCTGTTGTAATCGTTTGTTATATCTTGCAGTAAGTAGCTTCTGCTATTATATGTCTGTATAGCATAACTATGCTGGTATGGAGCCAGATACCTAAAAACCTTATTGATTGAGTTTATTATAGTTTCTTGATATTCTATTGAATTACCTGACACATCAATGCTAAACACAATAGTCAGAGGTGTATAATTATCAATACCTGAGGGAAGAAGTGATATATTACTTATAGCATCGTTGTTAAATGTTAGATTTATATCACTGTTAATCAATGAGTTAAGTGCTGACTTGCTCCCTTCGTCAAACTGGTACATCTTGACAGAGCGGTTTGGGTATTCTGCGATTTCACTATCCACAATAAGCAACTCATCTGCCAATAGAGAAGTTGATAATAGTATAATTATTATGGTATATAGTAACCTCATAAATAGAATAAACCTTAAAGCATAGAAATGTTACGCTTAGTCTTCAATTATTTCAACTCCTTTCCAAAAAGCAATGCGGTTTTCTATTTCTTTGGCTGCATCTTTTGTGTTAGGATAATACCAAGCAGCATCCTTATTAGTCTCACCTTCTACTACTACGCTATAGTATGAAGCCACTCCCTTCCAAGGACAAGTAGTTTTAGTTTCCGTTGATTCCAGATATTCCATATTCACATCATCTTTGTGGAAGTAGTGATTATTTTCTATTATTACTGTATCATCAGATTTAGCTATTTCTTTACCTTTCCATTTCGCAATTATCATCTTTAACCTCTTTAATATATTAATTTAATAGCCATAACTACAATAGCTATAAATAATACGATTTTTATATATTTTTCATCTATTTTCAATGATAACTTAGCCGACCACCAAGCTCCTAAACTCGCTCCAATAGACAACACAAGTCCACTTATCCACTCTACATTGTCAGTGAATATGAATATCATAAGAGAGGGGATAGTATTCAAAAATACAATGAACACTTTGTGCATATTCACCCTCTTGATATTCAAATGCAGTGTAGTAGAGAGTATAGCCATGAGCAAAAAGCCAATCCCAACTTGTATAAACCCTGAGTAAAAACCAACCAAAAGCATTGCTATCACTGATATTACTGGCAGCTTAGTTACCGTGTCAACATACTCTTTTTTCTTTGATTTCGGTACAAACAAGCTGATAGCAACTCCAACCATAACTACTGCCACTATAGTTTGGAATGTAGCATTATCAATCATAGTGGAGTAATACGCACCAATTATTGCCCCTGGCACTGTGAGCAATCCAAGCTTCAAGCTGAGTCTATAGTTAGAAAAGTTCTCCTTTTTGAACGACCAGCTCGCAGCCATTGTCTGCGTTAGTATTCCTATACGATTTGTACCATTAGCCACCGATGCGTCTAACCCCATCAGTATTAGAAATGGAAGAGTCAGGGTAGACCCACCACCAGCAAATACATTGACGAAGCCAGCGAAGTAGCCAAACACGAACAAAAGAATGTAGTCTAATAGTTCAAATTCAAACAATTAATTCTAACAGTTTTGTAATTTATTAAAGTCTTTTCTTCACAAGATAAAATAAATTGAATACAATTCTTTATATTTGTGATAACTATGGAACTATTTAGAATAGGATTTTTAAGCGTTACCTTCATTGATCTAATCGATATTGCTCTTGTGGCATTTATCTTTTATTGGATCTATAAGGCGATGAAAGATACCGTAGCCGTACAAATCTTGTTTGGCTTAGTTATTCTTATTGGTCTGCAGTTCATCACCGAAGCGATTAACCTTTCATCTATCAACTGGATACTAGAAACAATCCAAGATATTTGGATACTGGCATTTATTATCCTATTTCAGCCAGAGCTCAGGAAGATGTTGCTTCTAATCACTCGGACACCTTTCTTTATGTTCTTTGTAAATAAGAAAGTGTCTGAATCACTCGATATTATTCACGAGGCCGTAGTTGAAATGTCTGAAAAGCACATAGGTGCACTTATAGTTTTACCTAGAACTCAAACAGTTAAAATGACAATAGACACAGGTATTCCGCTGCAAGCAACGATTAGTACTGAGTTGCTTTTGTCCATATTTTCAATAAAATCACCTCTTCACGATGGTGCTATAGTGGTAGATGGGAATATAATTGCAGCGGCTCGTTGTGTGCTACCACTCTCAGCTGAAACCAAATTCGATGGTAGGAACTTAGGTACCCGCCACAGAGCTGCACTTGGATTGACTGAGCAAATAGACGCCGTGGTTCTGATAGTTTCAGAAGAGACAGGTTGGATATCAATTGCTGATAGTGGAAAACTAATAATGAACGTCAAGAAAGGTGAACTAATTAAAATGCTTAAAGCTAAATTGGAAGATGAACAAAACCCAATTAAAAAAGATGCATAAAGCAATTGTTATTACTGGACCAACTGCATCTGGTAAGACTGAATTATCACTTCAATTAGCAAAAGAATTAGACTCTGAGATTATATCAGCTGACTCTAGGCAAGTTTATAAGATGATGGATATTTGCACTGCTAAGCCAAGTAAAGATGAGATTAGCACCGTCAAACACCACTTAGTTGACTTTCTGAAGCCAGATGAAGACTATAGCGCAGGAAAGTTTGCTCGTGATGCAAAAGAGTCCATGGATAGAATAGTAGCAAAAGGTATGATTCCTATCATCTGCGGAGGAACTCTGTTCTATATCAAGGCACTGTTTGAGGGACTCTTCCAAGAAAAAAGTGAGGGAACTAATCACGATATACGAAATGAGTTAAACACTAAGTTTGAGCAAGAGGGGATAGAGCCACTTTTAGAGCAGTTGAAGGAAGTAGATAGGGAAATGTACGATTCCATAGAGAAAAGCAATAAGCAAAGGGTCATCAGAGCAGTAGAATACTACCTTACTAATGGTGAAAAGCTAAGTGATGCTCAAAAGCGTCAAGACGAACAGTTGGAATACAAACCACACTATTTTGCTATTGATTTTCCTCGTGAGGAACTTTACCAAAGGATAAACCAACGCTGCGAGATAATGTGGAAAGCAGGATTGGTTGATGAGTATAAGTATATTATCAATGCTGGCTATAGCAATGATTTGAACTCTATGAATACTGTCGGCTACAAAGAGACTAGCAAATACTTAGATGGTGTATGGGACAAAGACAAAGCAATAGAGGAATTTAAAAAGAATACTCGTAGATTTGCAAAAAGACAACTGACTTGGCTGAGAGGAATGGAAAATTTACATTGGCTTAGTCACAATATGAACACAGAAACTAAAATAAAAGAAATCAAAGAATGTTTAAATATTTAATTTACATCTTATTATCACTCACATTTTTAACAGCTTACTCCCAAAAGGTAAAGAATAAGTTAGTTATTGAGGAAACATTTTTACCACTTATTAGTGCTTCGGATTCAGCACATTCCATTAAAGCACTAGAACGCGATATAGATGGAATACTAAAAAGGCATAACCTAAGAAATACTGACTATGGTATTGTCATCTATTCTCTTGATGATAAAAAGTTCCTTTACAAAAAGAATGAAACAATGTCGCTGACACCGGCTTCTACAACCAAGCTAGTAACTAGTTTTGTTACTCTTAGTCTCTATAAAGACAAATATATAGAAACACCAATCTACATGAATGGTAAGATAAAAGACGGTGTTCTATATGGAGATATTATCATTTATGGGCAAGGTGATCCACTTCTCACTCAAAGTGACTTTGACTCAGTAGCTATGGTGATTAAGAACAAAGGAATAAGCCAAATAAACGGTAACGTCTACGCAGATATATCTTATTTTGACTCCAAGACCAGTAGATTCAAATACTCTTATGATGATGATGAGGTCGAGAAATTAGCACCGATAACACCTCTGAGTATTGAAAGAAACAAAGCACTAGTTACAGTCAGGGGTACTAAAAGAGGTCAGTATCTGGATTGCGATATATACCCAGAATCAGAGACCCTTAAGTATTTAGTATATGGTAAAACAACACACAATGGTGGTATAGAGCTTCCAGAAGAATATAAAGATGAGTTGATAGAGCCAGAGCTAATTCAGAACTATGGAGATGCCTATAACTCTGAATATAGTAACAATAATATGAGGGTTAGAATCAGTAGTACTCTCAATGATGAAGGTGTACAGATTTTCTCTATCAGAGGTAACTTAAGAAGAGGAAGGACTAGAGCTTATAGATATTATCTTAAAAATCCGGCTGTTGCAACAGCTGGGGTGCTAAAATCAAGCTTAAAGAAAGTAGGTGTTGAAGTATTTGGTAGCGAGCAAATCTGTAATGTTTATAAGCTAAGCTATATAGAAAAAAACAAACTTGCCAGTATTAAAACAAACCTATTCGAAATACTATCAGGTCTGAATAAGAATAGTGATAATTACATTGCTGAGAACTTATTCAAAATAATAGGTGCACATAATGAAAAATATAGCGAGAATTACTTTGGTGCTCAGGATCTGACATTTAGAACTTTCGATAGCTTAAGTATACCATACAATGGATTATATCTTAACGATGGCTCTGGATTATCTAGAAGAAACCTACTTTCACCTCTATCATTGGTAAAGATAATAGAGTATATAAGTAACCAAGACTATAGTGAAGAATTTTTTCAAAGCTTGGCTGTTGCTGGTGAGGACGGCACACTAAGAAAGAGAATGAGAAATACTGCTGCCGAAGATATCTTAATAGGGAAGACGGGTACACTCAGAAATGTAAGTGCATTGTCTGGTATTACTACCTCATTAGATGGTGAAAAGCTAGCCTATGCTTTTATTTTCAACGGTAACTCTGTTAGTAAATACAAAGACATAGAAAATGATTTGGGTGAATTGATTTCGCAATTCTTCTACTTCAACGAAGAGAGGTAGTATTGTCTAAGAAAGTATTATTATATACAATTTTGACAATCATAGCAGTAGGTATGGCATTCCCTATAGTATGGATGCTTCTAC
The DNA here is from genome assembly GCA_046290495.1 of Chlorobiota bacterium. Lineage (GTDB taxonomy): Bacteria > Bacteroidota > Ignavibacteria > Kapaibacteriales > UBA2268 > PGYR01. The sequence goes on from JBKAGT010000005.1 coordinate 39,277, forward strand.
TATCTCTCAAAGCAAACCCAGAAAGTGTGGATTCATTAGCTCAGCTATTAACTAGTAACAACACACTGAGTAATTACACAGATGCACTATCATCTGATTCATTTGATATATATTTTCTTAACTCCCTGTTTGTAGCTACTATAGTTACAGCGTTTAACTTGGTTTTTTGTACAATAACTGGGTATGCTTTGGCTCGGAAGAAGTTCAGAGGTAATAACCTCATCTTGTTGAGTATAATAGGTGTTATGATGATACCACCACATGTCATTATGATACCGCTTTATCGAACTATGGTGAATTTTAGCTGGATAAATTCTTATGAGGCATTAATCATACCTTGGCTTGTCACTCCATTTGGTGTGTTCTTAATCAAGCAATACTTATCCAACATACCCGAAACCATAGAGAAGGCTGCCGTACTCGATGGAGCAAATCAATTCCAAATTATTACTAAGATTATATTCCCACTTTCAAAGCCAATATTAATAGTAGTTGGAGTATATGTTTTCCTAATGAATTGGAATTCGTTTCTATTTCCTTTTCTATTTACAAATGATTCAGATTTCTGGACTCTCCCAGTGGGCCTAACATTTTATCTAGGAAAGCAATCAATCAGCTGGGGACACCTCATGGCGGGTGCATCTATGTCGGCAGTACCAATTATTATCCTCTTCCTCATTTTTCAAAAGCAGATTATCAAAGGCCTCACAGCCGGTGCTTTGAAAGAGTAGTGTAATTTAGTATATCACAATCCACTTTATTAATTGCATAATCGTTCTTAACTTGCAGTTATATTAATTACAAAAAAGAAAGGTGAATCTATGGGACTTTTAATATTTGGTCTCATCATATTAATTATCGGTTTAACCCTCAACAAAGACGCCGAGCCATTAGGTAAATTTAAGAGCTTAGTCTCTACCATCGGTATTATTGTCATGGTATTGAGTGTTGTATTCCAATCAGTTAAAGTGATAGATGCCGGTCACATTGGTGTCAAAAAGCTTTTTGGAAAAGTGCAAGACGACGTTATTTACGAAGGTCTTAACTTTGTTAATCCATTAGTAGATGTAGTTGTCATGTCAACTCAAACTCAGAACTATACTATGACTTCTACAGCTGGTGAAGGTGAAAATACTACAGAAGATGCTGTTTCAGTTTTGAGTAAAGACGGACTGCAAGTTATTATTGATTTGACAGTATTATATAAGACAAAAGCTGTAGAAGCACCAACTATCTTAAAAAAGATTGGTCCAAACTATAAAGACAAGATTATCAGACCTATAGTTAGGTCACAAATTAGAGAAAGTGCTGTGGACTTCGAAGCTATAGAGCTTTATTCTGATAAGAGAGCGGAGTTTGAGAAAATGGTTAAGGACGCTATTGCAGAGACACTTTTAGCTCGTGGTTTTGAGTTAGAGGATATGTTAGTAAGGCAAATAGATTTGCCTAATAGCGTTAAGCAAAGTATTGAGAGAAAGATAACTGCAATACAAGAAGACCAAAGAATGGTTTATGTATTAGAGAAAGAGAAGAAAGAAGCACAAAGAAAAAGAGAAGAAGCAGCTGGTGTGGCAGATGCACAGAAGATTATTAACTCAGGTCTATCAAACAAATTGATCGAATTTGAGAGAATCAAGGTTATGCAACAACTAGTAAAATCTGACAATTCTAAAGTGATTGTATTGGGAAACGGTGACACTCCAATTATTCTTGACGGAAAGTAAATGAGCAAAAGTTCGGTATTCGAAAGAGAAAATGAGTCAATATTACAAACTTACGGACGACTCCCTTTAATAGCTGAGAAAGCTGAGGGAGTCCACGTTTGGGACAATAATGATAATAAATATCTTGATTTACTTGGTGGTATTGCTGTTAATGTATTGGGGCACTCCCACCCAAAGATAATAGAAGCAATAGAATCACAATCAAGGAAATATCTTCATATCTCCAATTTCTTTTATCAGGAACAACAAGTGCAACTAGCTGAAAAGCTAAAGGCAATGACTGGCTATGATAAGGTATTCTATTCAAATTCGGGAGCCGAGTCATCGGAGGGGGCAATTAAAGCAGCCAGAAAGTGGGGAGCAATTCACAACAAATCTGAATTAGTAGCATTCACAGGTGGCTTCCACGGTAGGACTTATGGTGCTCTCTCTATGATGGAAGGAGATGTCTACAAAAAAGACAAGGGACCATTCATTCCGAACAATACTATTCTCAAATATAATGACATTGATGATTTAGAGTCAGGTATTGATGATACCGTAGCTGCAGTTATGATAGAGTTTTTACAAGGCTCAGGTGGATTGACAGTTGCTAATCCAGATTGGGTAGCTAAGTTAGTTGAGCTGAGAGAAAAGTATAATTTCCTTATCATTGCTGATGAAGTACAATCAGGACTAGGTAGGACAGGGAAATTCTTCAGTTTTGAACATTTTAACATTGAGCCAGATATAGTAACGATAGCAAAAGGTCTGGGTGGTGGAATACCAATTGGAGCTATTTTGTTCAACAAGAAAACGGCTCAATTACTTGAAAAAGGTGAACACGGAACTACCTTCGGCGGCAATGCCCTAGCTTGTGCTACAGGAAATGTAGTGCTCGATGAGCTTGAAAATGGCCTTATGGATCACATTAATGAAATCAGTAGCTATTTGAAATCTAAATTACTATCTTTAGTTGAAAATTATCCTAATCAAGTTGCTCAGTACAAAGGTCTGGGTCTTATGTGTGGGTTGGAATTCAAAACGGAAGCAAAGCCAATAGTAAGTAAATTATTAGATCATAAAATCATTACCAATGCTACATCTGGAACAGTTTTAAGACTAGTTCCACCTTATGTAATTTCAAAAGAAAATGTAGATGTGTTTATTGAAACATTAGACTCTATTATCTCGGAGTTATAATTTAGGAATTACCTTATTCTTAGCTCTAGCTAACCCATTTTCTAATACACTAGCTGGGACATCAACGTCATAAGCAGTAGAAGGAGCGTTTTCGTAGAAACTGCTCTTCAGTTTTATTGCTTCTTCAAACATTTTCTCGGCTTCTTCGAACTTTCCCAATTGAAGAAGAGAATAAGCCATCAAATTCATAGAATACAAGCTATTAGGAATCAATTCGACTGACCTCTTCGCCCATTTATAAGATTCTTCGAATCTTTTCCCATTGCCTGCGAACTGCGCTAAAGTAGAGCATGCACTTGCTTCAATCATACTAGATAAGTTGCCACATTTTAAAGCGAATTTTATAGTTTCTTCTGCTTCCTTTATTAAGTTCATGTGCCCCAAAGTTTGACCTAGTTGATACCAAGAGTAGCCATTAGTTGGTTCTTCTTTCACATGCTTCAGAAGCATGCGATAGTTTCTTTTTATTTTACTCTCCATTACTTCTCTTGACTGGTCATATCCAAGATGTTGTATCACTACATCTGATTGAAGCAATTCTAAGTTGTTTTCTTTCAATGAAGGGGAAATTTGCTCATGTACTCTCCCCTGAAACTTGACCTTATCTAAACCCAAATTCCTGAATATTCTTGGGTAGCTACCTCTGTGGATATCTGCTTCACCACCAGTCAGCTTAGCATGTGGAGATTCTATTGTACAAATCAACCCACCTTTATTTGAGTCTAACTCTGACAAAGACTTCCTGAAGTTTACCACATCTACCGGTGATAGTCGTTCATCTGCATCCAAGTAAAGTATCCATTTACCTGAGCTGTATCTGAGTGATTCGTTTCTAGCAGCAGCAAAATCATCAATCCAATCAAAGTGATATATCTTAGCCCCATATTCTTTAGCTATGGCGATAGTGTTATCTGTTGAACCAGTATCAACTATCACAATTTCATCAACTAAGTTTTTAGCGGATTCCAAACACCCTCTCAGCATTTTCTCTTCGTTCTTTACTATCATCGAAAGTGTTAAAAGAACACCTTCTGTGGGTTTGTTAGTATACTGCTTTGTAGCTTTTAACTTATTATTTACTACATCTATGTAGCCGTCCAATTCATTTCTATGAGGTGCTGCCTTTTTAGCTAATCTCAAATTATGAAGTGCATCATTTAGATCACCTTCTTTATTTTGTATATCTGCTAAACCAACTAAGCAATTTATATCGCTTGGGTTTTCTTTTATTCCAAGTTTGAAATTTGATTTAGCTTCAGCTACATTGCCCAAGACTAATTCTGAGCGACCAATTCGGAAATATATTTGTGAATGGGGGAGCTTATAATCACCAATTATATTAGCTTTCAAATCATTAGTACTATATGCTTCAAGCATTTTTTTATAGTAACCTATAGCCTTCTTGTGATTTTTATTGTCATAAGCACACTCACCAAGTATATAATTTGCGAAGCCTTGGTTCTCAACAATTTTGAGTGACTCTTCAGCTCTATTTACAGCTAAGGATTTTTTACCAGTTTGATAAGCTATCAATCCTCCATAATTTAGTGCCTGAGTCCTAACTGAATCATTCTCATTCGAATGCTGAATGGCTAATTCTATGAACTTTTCAGCATTTTCCAAATCTTTCAATGCTAGATATGTTCTTGAAAGCTGGAATAATGTATATGCACTATTAGGATTGCTTTCATTTTGTCTGATTAGAAGAGCTAAGTTTCTCTTCTGCTTCTTATTCATCGAAACAGCATCATAGTTATAGCCTTCATGTATAAACTCTATATCTGAATCAATTAGCTTATAACCAGCTCTTATTATGCTATTCGCTACTTGTTCATGGATAATTCCTTCAAATCTGATTTCAGGCTTGTTTCTGAACAACCTAACCATTTTTGAAGTATATTCATCGCGGCCTTCATTCTTATCATTATATGATACAACTTTCACCATTACACCACCTACGTTTTCGGAGGCTTTACTTAGTGTTGATTTGACTAAATCAGGGTTTACTAGTCTTTCATCGCAATCAATCACTAATAAAAATTCTGAAATGGCTTTATCTAGACCAAAGTTTCTTGCAGCTGCAAAATCATCATTCCATTCATAGTTGAAGATTTTATCAGTGTAGGTAGAAGCAATTTTCTTAGTAGAATCTGTAGACCCAGTATCAACAAATATGATTTCATCAGCTATTGATTTTACCGATTCTAAGCAATCAGCAATCATTTTTTCTTCGTTCTTTGCTATTATACAGACTGAGATTGAAATATTATCAGAATTATGTAACAATGTTGTCCTTTCGTTTGTCTTTTAAATGTATGAAGGATGCCAAAAAGCATAAACTACAATTTTACAAATTAACTATAAAATATAAAATATTCTTAACTTGTAAACTTTATTAAAAAAGTATTTAAGAACATTCTTAAGTATTTTAGACACGAAAAAAGATAAATAACATCCAATAAAAATTTTATATAATGACTAGAATATATTTAGCAGCGATAATATTATTTGCAGTTACTGTAAATGCACAAAAATTTAATGAGTTAGAAAAAACTCCTAAAGAATTTCAATCCATACAAAAAGTATTTCAAGATGAGTTAATAGGTGACAAGCCGTTAGATTCAATAAAAGGATGGAAACAATTCAAAAGATGGGAATGGTTTTGGGGACAAAGACTATATGGTCAGACTGAATTACCCAATGCTTTAGAAATTAAAGAAACTGCAGACAGTTACTCTCAGAAAGAAGATAGTAAACTAAATCAAATACAATCCGTGACTTGGGAAAAGTATGGACCATTTGAAACTCCTTTAGGTAGTGGTGGAAATACCAGAGGTATAGGTAGAATAAATGATATAGCTATATCACCTGTTAGTAATTTAGTTATGATAGCTGGTGCTGCTTCTGGTGGTGCTTGGAGAACTACAAACGCTGGTCAACAATGGACAGAAATAGATATGACTGACCAGTTATCACTGGGTATTTCCGATGTTGAATTTGCACCCTCAGATGCGAATATAGTTTACTTAGCTACAGGTGATGCTAATGGAACCCTTGGTTCCAATGCAGATTACTATTCAGTTGGATTGCTTAAATCAACTGATGGTGGGATAAATTTTGAAACAACTTCTATCTATTATGAACTAGGTGAGAGCAAAGTAGTAACAAGAGTAATTATACATCCTCAAAATCCCAATATAGTTTTAGTATCCTCAAACGATGGTATATATCGCTCGACTGACGGGGCAGAAACATGGGAACATGTATTTACAGTAACTACAATCAAGGATATGGAATTTCATCCGACGAACCCAGACATTATATATGCAGCTACTATGAGCTCAGGGGGTAGTAATTCGATATACAAATCAACTGATAATGGAATTACATGGAGGCAAGCAAAGCTAGTTGCAGGAGCAAGAAGAACTGAGATTGCAGTTACCAATGCCGCTCCTGATAATGTATATTTGATATCTGCCGGCCAGAGTAGACAATTTAATACTTTTGAAGTATCAGAAGACAAAGGAGAGAACTGGCAGCTTAGAGCTAATCAATCTAGTGTAGGAAATATATTAGGTTGGAGAGATGGTGATGATTTGAATAAAGGACAAGGAACTTACGATTTAGCTATTGCTGTTAATCCTGTAGACAAATTTGATGTTTATATAGGTGGTGTAAATATATGGCATTCATTAAATGGTGGGGCGAGCTGGAATCTATATACTCATTGGTCTAGTGGATTTGAAAGACCTGGAGTCCATGCAGATCAGCATCAGTTAATCTTTTCACCTAACGGAGATTATCTATATGTTGGTAACGATGGAGGTGTATATAGAAATAATACTGGAACAGCAATGTGGGAAGATTTGAATAATGGAATGGATATTACACAATATTACAGGTTAGGTATATCTCAAGCCTCTGCATTCGATGTAGTATCTGGTTCACAAGATAATGGGACTACAAAATTTAATGGTTCAGTATGGAGCAAAATTCGAGGAGCAGACGGTATGGAGTGTGCTATAGACCCAACGAATCCAAGTAGAGTTTATGTATCGATATATTACGGTAGTTTATATTATTCTACAAATGGTGGTGCGAGCTTCAGAACTATGTTAAACACTAACAATATCACTAACTTATATGGCGAAAGTGAAACTGGTGGTTGGGTTACACCTTATGTAATCAACCAAAGTCAACCAAAGTACATATTTGCTGGTTACAATAATGTATGGATGAATAATAATTACGGTGAATTGACCAACTGGAGAAAAATATCGGATTTCGGAGACAATACTACTACAAATATTGTATCGTTAGCTGTTCACGATGACAACCAACATATATACGCTGGTACAAACGGTATACTCAGAAGAACAACAGATGGTGGTGATACTTGGACAAACATTCATAATTCAGGTAACGCTATTACATATGTGGCTATCAACCCTTTAAATCCAAAGCAAGCTTACATAACTAAGTCTGGATTTGGTAACAATGACAAAGTATTATTTTATGATGGAAGTAATTGGAAAGACTTAACTGGAAATTTACCTTCAATTCCTGTGAATACTATAGTTATAGAGGATCCAGTTAAGCAATCTGTTTATATTGGCACTGACATTGGAGTATTCTATTCAGATTTGAACACTGGCTATTGGAAAAAGCTAGAAGGTGAAATGCCAAATACAATCGTTAATGAACTAGAAATACATAGAAACTCAGGTAAGCTATATGCTGCTACTTATGGTAGAGGACTTTGGAGAACTGATTTACTAGGTTGTAATTCTAACAAATTAGAAATCTCAATTACTGGTGATTTGGAATTCTGTGAAGGAGATTCAGTTATACTAGAGTCTGTAGATGATTTGCCTAGTTACAAATGGAACACTGGAGAAACTACTAAAAGTATAGTTGTCAAAGAAGCTGGAAGTTACGTACTTACTAATTCTTCAGAAGAATACTGTATAGACAAATCAGAAATAGTTAATGTAAAGGTCTTCGAATCGGATGTAGATATTATTTCTGCAGGTGACGGAATCGCCTTTTGTGAGGGTGATACAGAATTAAGACTTGGTGTACCATTTATATACCAAAACGTAAATTGGTCTACAGGTGAAACAAATAAATTTATAGAAATAACTCAGCCAGGCGAATACACAGTATCAGCTTTAGCCACAAATGGTTGTGTTGTTTATGATACAATAATGATTTATCAGTCAGCGTTAATCAGCGATATTGAAATAGAACGCACAGGGAACAAATTATCTGTTCCAGAAGGATTTTCTTATAGTTGGTATCTTAATGATACATTATTACCAGAAAGTAATATAAATCAGATTGAAATTACAGAACCAGGCACATATCGTGTTGAAATAAAAGATGAATATGGCTGTACATCTGACCCAGAAGTAGTTGAAGTCATTTCAAGCGTCAAAGAGTTAGATGAGATTGCTAATGTAGAGATTTATCCTAATCCAGTCAAGAATCAACTAAAGTTAGACATTGGAAAGATAGACGCTCAAACTATTTACTTTGAGCTTTTCAACTCCAATGGTGAAATGTTATACCGTAACTCATTCAATAGCAATAATATCCACTCTTTGGATATGAAAAATTACTCCAACGGAGTATATTTTGCTAAGATTACCATCAATGATAAGCATTTCTTCCACAAAATAGTAGTTAATAAATGATAACAACAGTTAGAGGAAGAATAATTCAGAAGACCCCAACATTTGTAGTTGTTGAGGTAAATGGATTAGGTTATCACATCAACATTTCTATGGCAACTTATGAGACATTGCCTAATATGGACAGTGAGGTATTCTTATTTACTGAGCTAATTGTAAGAGAAGATAGTTTGACTTTATTTGGTTTTAGCGAAGAAAATGAAAGAAAGCTGTTTAATCTATTGATTTCTGTTTCTGGTATAGGACCAAAGAGCGGTATTGGCATATTGTCTGGCACAAAGCAAGAAGACTTTCAAAATGCAATTCTATCTGCAGATACTACATTTTTAAAAAAATTACCTGGAGTAGGTAAGAAAACAGCAGAAAGGCTAATAGTAGAGTTGAAAGATAAGTTCAAAGGGTTTGTTGGAAGTGAATCAAATTTAGTACACTCTTCGAATTCAACCGAAGACGCCGTACTAGCGTTAATTAGCTTAGGCTATACCAAATCATCAGCTACCAATATAGTCAATAAGGCTATTAAATCATCTGACGAAAAAATAGAAAAAACTGAAGATTTGATAAAATTAGCACTTAAATTCTCAATGAAATGATATTAGCAATACCAACAGTATTTATAAATGAAGGAAAATCAGTTTATTCTATCAGTGGTTACGATGGGTTAGAAAAGTATAGTAATTACTTGAAAGAAAACCCTCTTGAACTGATAAAAATCCTTAGAGAAGAGAATAATAAAACACTACTAATTCACTCAGATAATAGTCAGAAATCAATTGACTTAATTAGGTCGATAACTGAGCTATTGGATATTCCAATTCAAGTTTATATTAACTCAGATTCTAGTGAAGAATTTATCAAGTCTATTTCTAAACTTAGAGTTCTCAGAGTATTTTCAGGAAAAGTAAAATTTGAGATTACTAAATCACACTTTGCTAATGTAATACCTGTATACACATTAGATGAATTGAGCTCTGAAAGTGATATTAATCAAGAAAGAATAATGATAGATGCACAAAGAAGAAATCTAGATGATATTGACCTACCATTTGCTGCTAAAGCATCAATAATTAATTCGAAAACTACAACTGAATCACTTACAAAATTTCACATATCTAATACTACAATTGATAGTGTTTATCTAGGTAAAGAGTACTATGGAGTTCATTATGTTGGTCAGCTTTTGTGGAGAATTGCAGAATTAGAGCAATTGTCAAGATAAATTCTGAACAATTCTATTAAATTTCAAAAAAAATTGTATTTTGCAATGATACGATTACACTATTTGAAAACCTTAATTTAAAATTTTGGAGAAAGGTAAAATGCCTCAATTTGAATTTGACGGCCAATTGATTGAAACTAAACCGGGTAAGACGATAATAGAAGCAGCTTACGACAATGGATTAGCTGTACCTCACTTCTGTTGGCACCCAGAATTATCAGTAGCTGGTAATTGCCGCATGTGTCTAGTACAGGTAGGAATGCCTGCAAAAGATAGAGAAGGAAACTTTGAAAAAGATGAAAATGGTAATAAGAAGATAAACTTCATACCCAAAATGCAGATAGCATGTGCAACTCCAGTTCAAGATGGAATGGTTGTTAAGTCTTTATCTGATGAAGCTGTAGAATCACAAGAAGCAGTAATGGAGTTTTTATTAATTAATCACCCATTAGATTGTCCTATCTGTGATGAAGCAGGTGAATGTAAGCTACAAGAGTATTCTTTTAAACATTCCAAAGGCAAAAGCCGATTTGAAGAAGAAAAAAATCACAAACCAAAACGTCAAGTTTGGGGACCTAATGTAGTATTTGATGCAGAGAGATGTATTTCATGTTCTAGATGTATCAGATTTGCAAAAGAAGTAGCCGAACAAGATGTACTTACCTTTGTTCAAAGAGGTGACCATGTTACTATCAAATTGTTCGATGGTACTGTGTTTGACAATCCTTATTCAATGAACGTAATCGATATATGCCCAGTAGGTGCACTTACAAGCCCTGACTTTAGATTCGAAGCTAGAGTTTGGGAAATGAGCTCAAATGACAGTATATCTCACTTTGATGGCACTGGAACAAACATCACAATAGGTGTTAGAAACAATGAAATAATGAGATTGACTCCTAGAACAAACATGCACGTAAATAAATATTGGATGCGTGATGATGCTAGATTGAGCTATGAATTTGTTAACAAAAACAGAGTAGTTAAACCATTAATCAATTATGATGGTGTACAAGAAGAAGTAGAATGGGATGAAGCTGTTGCAGAAGTAACAAGCAGACTAAATAACTTTAGAAAAGATCAGATTGTTTATGTTGCATCATCTAGAGCAACAAACGAAGATAATTATCTATTCGCAAAATTTGCAAAAGAAATTTCTGACACTGACAACATAGTTTACTTTAGTCACACTGACGAATCGAGAAAAGACGATTTGCTTGGAGTAGCTGACCTAACTCCAAATACCAAAGGAGTAGAGGCTCTAGAAGTAACAAAAGACTCAAAATTAAAAGCTGACGACTTAGTCGAAAAGTTAAAGTCTGGCCAAATAAGAGCTATGTATGTTATGGAGGAAGACTTTGAAGACTATCCAGAGATATTAGAACATTTAGATAAACTAAGTGTCTTAATAGTTCATGCATACAACACAGACAAAACAATTGTTAAGAAAGCAGAAATAGTATTACCTACTTCAACATTTGCTGAAATAGAAGGTACATACACTAATTTAGAAGGAAGAGTTCAACACTTCACACCTGCACTTGTTACCAAAGAAAACTTCAGATTCATGGGTATGAAGATGAGTAGATTAGATAGATTTGGTGCAGATAACGACAGATGGACTCAACACGAAGTAAGAGATACAAAACAAAGTTGGAAGATACTTCAGAAGTTAGCTCAAGCAATGGGAGCTAAATGGAATTATAGAAATTCTAGTCATGTATTTGATGAAATCGTTGAAAATCACGATCAATTTAGCGATATGAATTACAAAAAATTAGATGAGTATCAAGGACTTAACTTAGGAAAAGGTAATAATCCAGACAAGAAAGAAGTAAATTATATTTCACATTACTTAAAACCACAACAAACACAAAAAGTTGTAAAATATAACGGCTAAAACAACATGAGTGACTTAACATTTTTACTAATTGAATTCGGTATAAAAGCATTTGTCATAGTCAATATTGTATTGGTGATGGCATCTGTAGAAGTTTATTTAGAAAGAAAAGTATCTGCTTGGATTCAGAACAGGGTTGGACCAAATAGAGTAGGTCCTATGGGGCTATTGCAACCAATAGCTGATGTTGTGAAGCTATTTATGAAAGAGGATTTAGTTCCTAAGGCTGCAAATGCTGGTTTTCATAGATTAGCACCATTGCTAACTCTCGCAGTAGCACTCGGTGTATATGCTGTTATTCCTTATGCACACTACGTTGAAATTGGAGAAAGAACTGTTTACTGGGGTATTGCACCTAATGTAAATATTGGTGTATTATTCATACTAGCTATGACTTCCATAGGTGTATATGGTATTACCTTAGCTGGTTGGGCTTCTAATTCTAAGTATTCATTACTTGGTGGACTTAGATCTGCTGCTCAGATGATATCTTATGAATTATCAATGGGATTATCTTTATTAGGTGTTATACTTATTACTCAAACACTTAGCTTAAATGAAATAATCATGTTTCAAAGAGACGGTTGGTTTGGTCTAAGATGGTTAATCTTCCTTCAACCATTGGGCTTCTTGATATTTTTAGTATCCTCATTTGCTGAGACTAACAGAACTCCATTTGATTTGCCTGAAGCAGAACCAGAGCTAGTTGGTGGATACAACACTGAGTATAGTGGGATGAAGTTTGGTATGTTCTTCTTAGCAGAGTATGCTAATATGGCTACTGCATCTGCATTCTTAGCGCTACTTTATTTTGGTGGCTGGAGTTTACCATTCCCTGAGTTTTGGGATTCACTAGGTTTAGTTGAAGGAACATGGGGTAGAGTGTTATTACAATTTGGCTCATTTATGACTAAATTGATGATATTTATACTATTCTTTATCTGGGTTCGTTGGACAGTACCAAGGTTCAGATATGATCAACTTATGAATTTGGGTTGGAAAGTGTTATTGCCACTTTCAATAATTAATTTATTTGTTACTGCTGCAGTAATTATATTCTTTAATCTATAAAAAATCACTTACAACAATGAATAACAGAAAGAATACAGAAGCTGAAAGACTGACATTTTGGGAGAAAATGTATATCCCTGAAATAGCGAAAGGATTAGGTATTACTCTAAAACAAATGTTTAAACCTAAAGATTTCGTTAGGCAATATCCTGAGCAAAGATTTGAACCCACTGGATCTTTCCGTGGTAGACCAGTATTAGTTGAAGAAGATGGACAAGAGAGATGTGTTGCTTGTGGATTGTGTGCTCGAGTTTGCCCTGCATTAGCGATAGAGGTACAAGCCGGGGAAACACCAAAAGAAAAAGAAAGATATCCGGAGAAATTCGAAATTAATATGCTTAGATGTATATTCTGTTCTTATTGCGAGGAAGTTTGTCCAGAAGAAGCAATTGTTATGAGCAAGGATTATGAAATTGTTTATACAAGTCCACAATCTGCAATATTAGAAAAAGATGAACTTCTTGTACCAAAAGCAAAACTTCAAGATAGACTTGAGTTTTTAAGACAATACAAATAATCAGCTAGTACAGTGAATAGAATAACAACAAAGAAATTAAAACCGAATCAACTCAAATGGCAATATAATCCAAAGAATCTAAAGTTTAAATCTACAAAAGAAGTCCAACACTTAGATAGAATAGTTGGGCAACCTCGTGCCATAGAAGCAATACAAATGGGTGCAGAACTAAGAGATAGTAGAGGATACAATGTATTCGTTACTGGTCTATCTGGAACTGGTCGTATGACTACAGTCAAGCAAATGCTTGAAAAGACCCAAAAAGAAGGAACCTGCCCACAACTTTTTGACTATTGCTATGTAAACAACTTCCAAAATGAACAAGAACCCCTTTTACTTAAGTTAGGAAAAGGAATGGGGTGTGTGCTTGCAGATGAAATGGAAGAGATTATAAATTTCGTAATTGAAAATTTACCCAAAATATTCGAAGAGGATTCATACTTAGAAGAAAGACAGGATTTAATAGAGAAATATCAGGGAAATGAAAAAGATAGATTAGAAAAGTTTGATGAAAAACTAAAGAGAAAGGGGTTTGTCAGAGGTCAAGTTGAAGTCCAAAAAGGTCAACCCGAACCAGATATTTTTGTTGTTGTTGAAGAAAAAGCATATAAAATTGAGTCTTTGGAAGCACTTTACAACGAAAAGAAAATTACAGAAGAACAAGCTGAGAAATTTGTTGAAGACTATAATAAGCTTCATGAAGAGTTAATAGAAATTGCTCATGAAAGTGTTAAAAACAACTTAGAATTTCGTTCTATTATAAATGATTATGATAAGAATTCGGCTAAAGACTTTCTTGATAATACATTCGCAGAACTTGAGAAGAAGTACAAAAAGTATGACAATATTATTTCATATTTTGAAGATGGAAAAGAATTTATATTGGATAAATTAAAGTACTTCAGACCCAACAGTAGCCAAGCTAATAACCCATTGGCAAAGTTATCACAAAAACAGAATATTGATATAGAGTCAAGAATTCAAGATATATTCTCAGTGAATGTAATTTTGGATAATAGCGATACAGAATGTGCTCCTGTAATTATTGAACACAATCCTACTTATGCTAATTTGTTTGGTTCTTTCGAGAGAGTATTAGACACTAAAGGGTACTGGAGAACTGACTTCTCAAAAATAAAAGCAGGTTCTATATTAAAAGCTGACCAAGGCTTTCTTATAGTAAGTGCAAATGATTTATTCTCCGAAGCAGTATCTTGGAAGGCTATTAAGAATGTCTTGCTTTATGATGAATTGAATATTCAGACGTATTCTTCATACCTTCAGATGAGTGAAAGTCAGTTGAAACCTCAAACAATTAAGGTAAATGTAAAGGTTATAATTATTGGTGGGCAATCACTTTATAATTATCTTTATAGATATGAAAAGGGTTTCAAAAAGATATTTAAAGTCTTAGCTCAATTTGATTATGAAACTGAAAGAAATGATGAGATGCTTGATAGTGTTGTTAGATTCATCGCTAAAGAATGTGATGCTGAGGGTCTTTTACACTTCAAACCAAACGCAGTTGCAAAAGTATTAGAATGGGCTGTTGAACACGCTGGTTCTCAAAAAAGAATTACTCTTAAGTTCTCTGATATTGCTGATTTGATAAGAGAATCTGCTTATTATGCGTCTAAAAAGAATAAGAGATTAGTTGATGTTAAGAATGTAGAAGAAGCTATTGGACAACGAAAATTCAGAAATAACATTATAGATCAGAAAATAATGAATAGAATTCTAGATGGTTCCACCCTTATTGATACTGAAGGAACAAGAGTCGGTCAAATAAATGGCCTTACTGTTATGAGTACAGGTATAGTCTCATTTGGTAAACCTGCTAGAATCACAGCTGCAATAGGAGCTGGGAATAGGGGAATTATAAACATTGAAAGAGAAGCACAGCTAAGTGGCTCTATACACAATAAAGGTGTTCTAATTATTCAAGGGTTCTTCTTAGAAAGATTCGCTCAGCATTCACCACTATCACTTACTGCATCTATTGCTTTCGAGCAATCATATGGTGGTATTGATGGTGATTCAGCTTCTGCGGCAGAGATATATGTTCTTATCTCAGCCATTACTAATACACCTATAAATCAAAGTATTGCCATAACTGGATCAATGAACCAAAAGGGAGATATTCAACCTATTGGTGGTGTGAATGAAAAGATTACTGGATTTTATGAGATATGTAGAGAGCGTGGTTTCAACGGAGAGCAAGGTGTTATCATACCGAAGCAAAATGTTGATGACTTAATGTTATCTGACGAGATTATCAACTCTGTAAAAAAAGGTGACTTTACTATCTATTCAATATCAAAGATTGAAGATGGAGCAAAGTTACTAATGAATAAAGATTTTGGTTTCCCAGATAAAGATGGCAATTATAAGAAAAACACACTGATGTGTGGTGTAAAAGAAAAGTTGGAAGAACTTTCAAAAAACTCAAAACCAAAACAGCTTAAAGATGCAAAGTAAAAAAATTCAAATAGCACCCTCTTTACTATCGTGTGATTTTGCAAACTTAGAAAGTGAAGTAAAAAAATGTGAACAGTTTGGTGCTGATATACTTCACGTTGATGTGATGGATGGCCATTTTGTTCCAAATATAACGATTGGTCCAATGATTGTTGACGCAATCAGACCACATTCTAATCTGCCTATTGATTGTCATCTAATGATAGAAAACCCAGATAATTATATAGAAGCATTTGCTAAAGCTGGTGCTGATTATATATCTGTGCATGCAGAGGCATGTAACCATCTTCACAGGTCTCTGTCGTTGATTAAAGAAAATGGATGTAAAGCTGGAGTTGTTTTGAATCCTCTTACACCAATCGAATATGCATTAGAAGCAGCTGAGTATGTGGATTTTGTTTTACTAATGTCTGTTAACCCTGGATTCGGTGGACAATCTTTCATTGAAAACTTCTTAGAAAGATGTAGCATACTTCGAGACTATTTGGATGAGAATGGACATTCTCACGTAGATATTGAAGTTGATGGGGGAGTAAAAGCATCAAATGTAGCTGAAGTTGTTAATGCTGGTGCAAATATGATAGTTTCTGGTTCTGGTTTATTCAAAGGAGAATTTGAAGAGAATATAAATAATATGCGAAATGCTATTACATCAAGTTTATAACTATTGATATGTGGTGTGCAACTCCACTTCCCAATATATATTCATTAGTTATAGAATAGTCAAAATTTAACCCATAAGTTTCAGAATTAATTTCAGGTCTCAAACTAATACCAGCTCCCCATATATTAACTGGAAGTAAAGTTGGTTTACCTTCATCCTCTCCATACAAATTTACTCCGCCACGTATAGCAATAACCTGAGTAGGTACTAGTTCTAATCCTAAAATAAAATTTGGAGCTATATCAGTCTCTCTATAATGTGCATCAAAACTAACCATTAGATAATTAGTAGCAGGAATAATAAGCGTATCTACTTCGCCTGTTACAGAAGTTCTTCTTTCTACAGATTCTTCATTTAGTCCAAACTCAAAAGCTACACCTGCCTTAAGAACAACAGGCACTATATCTTCAGTATTTGCAAGTGTATTCCATTTCATCTTAGCACCTAGATTTTGAATAGAGGCACCAAATGAGAATAAATTCATTACATTAAATTTTGTCCCTAAGTCAAATGCAAAACCTGAAGCACTGACATCATCTCCAGTCAACTGGTGTCCTAAATACTTGAATGTTGCACCAAATCCGAAATCTTGTGTTGCATACGCCCCAGATACATTTGCAGAATATTGCCAGTCTCTTCTATCACCCAAAGGATTTCCCATCACATCTCTGGCTGTAAAAGAACCAGATGTAAATGAGTTTAATCCAATTCCTATTCCAAAGTTTTTTCCAAGTCCTTGACCATAAGCTAAGTTAGAGTGCAGTCTACCAATAGCTGGGACTGATACCGATGTTACAAACATTGGTTTGTCAAGTAGAAAACCAACACCTGCAGGATTTATAAAAACAGCATTGGGGTCATTGATGACTGCAGTATAAGCGCCAGCCATACCATTGACTCTAGCAGATGTATTTCTGTTTAGATAAGCAGAAGAATAGCCACCGTTTTGACTTTGAGAAAAAGTCTCATATGATGAGCTAAGGATAATTGTTATAGAAATAACAATTAATTTAAAATTGACTAATATTCTCATATTCTACCTAGAGATAGTAAATTTTTCTGCATCTCGAAAGTTTGGACCTTCTAGAATGCACAAATAAAGTCCGTTTGGTAGATTAGAAGCATCGAATGGGTAGTCTGGACCTTCTGTAGCCACACCAACCCAAACCTCTTCAACAAGATTGCCTAACATATTGAATATTAAGAGCTTTATACTAATATTATATTCAACCAACTTTATTTTTACTCTGAAATCTATTTGATTACTGCTAAATACAGATACAATTTCATTCTTAGTTGTACTGTCGGCTTCTTGTTCTACTTTTGGAACTAATGAATTACTATACTTACTATCAATATTTATGCCATCAGAAGTGTTTGAAAGTAAACTATATGAGTTTTCAATAGTTTCGTTATTCCTAGGTTTAATGGTTTCATTTGCATAGAGTGCTAATGAAATAGAAATTGATATTGCTATGGTTAGTAAAAGTTTTTTCATTGAGGTAAATAGTGTCAAATCTATTTATTATTAACGAAATACTTCCTGAAAAGTTTTGATTTAGAACTTTCATTCATATCCTTAATAGTATCAAGATTAATATTAGAATCCTTTTCTACGCTTATATTCTTAATGCTATCTTTGTATCTAATCTTTTCTTCAATATCATTTAACTTAAAGTTTGTATGTTTGTTATTTTTTTGTTGTGTCTGTTTAATATCCTTAATTGAGCTTCTTCTTGTTGTTCCAATTGTTTTATCATAGACAATAGGGGAAGGTTTATTTGTGTTAGATTCTTTCTTTAACTCATCTTCAAAACTTGATCTAGCAATTTCCTTCTGCTTATTTAACTTCATGTTTCTCCATCGTAAGTAATATGCTACTATAAGAAGAAGAACAAGTATAAAAGCAATAATTACATAGACGAAATAGCTCTTGATTTCAGATGTATTAGAACCAATATTAAAATTATTACCTGATTCAAAGTCTTTATTAGATTTAGAACTTGCAGTATCGAATAAATTTGAAAATCTATTTTCATTTTTACTTTTTGATTTAATTTTTGCATCAGAACTGTCTATAACTTCTGCTATGCTATTTATGTCTAAGCCATCAGAATTAAAAATTAATTTTGGATATTCGAATGTGCTATCGTTAATATTTAATTTTTCAAGAAACCTCTGGTTAAAGTAGTTTGATTTAGTTGTATCACCATTTTGTAAATGTATCTGACTCAATGCTGCATATATATCAGGCAAATAATTATTATTCCTTGCTGCGTCTACTAATAATTTGTAACTGCTATCTACACTGTCTTGAAATAAGTATATAAGTCCTAACATTCCTTTTCCATGGCTATCAGAATTATTGAGATGTTCAATTGCAATATCATAGAGCATACTTTCATATGCAAAAAGTCCATCTCTGTAACTCTCTTCAGATTTGTCAATTTTACTCCAATCAAAGTTTTCTATTATCAAAGAGTTAGAATAAGGCAGTTTATAAGTGTTAAAGCCTGAGGGCCTGTTTAAAATTAAATTTAACTTAATGTTTCCGTTGTCATTGCTTACAAATATTTCTTTTTGAATATCAGACCTAAGCTTTATACTGCTTTTATTAAAACTATTAGAAACACTTAGCAAATCTATAGTCAAATTCTTCTTATCATCTGAAAGTGAAGTAGAGTATTCGAATTGCTCAGTAAAACGAAGTAATGTTACATCATTATCCAATCTAATAATATCTACTAATTCAGAAGAGTAGGTTATGGTAGAAAGCAGAAATAAAAATATGATTGAAATTGATTTCATTTTATTCTTATTTTTATTAGATATCCAAACTCATTGGAATATTTGATACTCAAAGATGACCCTATTGACTCTAATGAGTAATTCGTAAGTGTTAAATCTGATGGTATTTTTACTTCTTTCATATCACCAGGGATGTTTATGTTATTAATGTGGTAGTGTTCTAATCCTAAAAAGAAAGTAATGCTGATACTGTCTCTTAATTTCTTACCTATTATACTTAAAAGGTTCAATGGTTTGTCACTACTAATCAAGTAATCTAGAATGTTGAAGATAGAGTTATATATAATGCTTAAATTTTCATTTATAGTGATATTATCCAAATCATTTTTGTTAATAATAATTTCTGTTTCATTCAGTTTATGATTCAACAAGTCTAAAATGTCACTAACAATAGGTTCTAATTTTTTGGGATCATCATTGGACTCTAAATTACTCTTCAACGAAGAATTGAGATTACTAATTGTATCGATTTCTGACGTTATTTTTTTTAGTCTAGTAAAATACATGTTAGAATCCTTCTCAAGTAAGTTAATATTACTTTTCAATATTCTGATAGATTCTTCAATATTTAAAGAAGTCGAATTAATTACAGTTTTACAATTGATAAGAGCTGGAAGCTGGTTCAATTTATTAGCCATTAATTCAAATTGATTTTTGTAATAATTTGAAACTAGATTCTTGACAAATAATTCGAGTTTTAGACAAAACTTATTAATCACTTCTATGTAGCTATTCATTCTTCTATCATCGAATTCTAGTCTACTACTTCTGCTGAGAGATATATAATATCCTATAAACTCATCTGAAAAAAATATTGGGGTAATAAAAATAGAGGATTTACCATAAGAATGAAAAGGTGAAGGGACTATTTGTGTTGATCTAGAATCTTTTACCCAGTCTAGTATTCCTTCATCTTCCAAATAAGTTGTTTCTTTATCTAAAAGTAAAGTATCTATAGGTTCTTGATCTATGAAGTTTGTATATTCTGTGTTGGTAATATATAATTTTGATTCTATAATATCGAATATTGTTCTCAGATAGAATCTAAAATTTTTATTCAACTGATTAAGATTAGATGAGTTAAATATATTACTTTCTAAATTGTTTTCATCTTGTAGTTTCTTAATAGTCTTAAAATATTTTCTATTACCTATTTTGTTATTCATTTATAATTCTGTAAATAAAATATTGTTCTCATACAACTTCATTAAATCCTGCTGTATAATATATATAGAGCTTTCTGTATCCATATCATTTTCATCTGTTTCTAAAAACAAATCAGGACTAATGAACAAATCAGAATTTTTTTGTTCAGGATTCCAATCCATAAAATCTAACTTTCTTGCGAAATACTCTGCCAATGCAAGAGAAACAGTGAGTGGTTGTTCTGTTATTACGTTTTCTACATCGACATTATTGAAATAGTAATGATGATTTTTAATTGCTGTACACATTCTAGAGGGTAGATTCCACTTATCTGCTAACCATGATGCTACTTCTGCATGGTTGCTATTTAATACTTTTTGCTCAGCGTTTATCAAGCTATAATTTTCATTTGCTTTAAGTTCTTCAAAAACTTCATCATATTCATCTTCGAAATAAGTATTTAATAAAACAATACCCATATCGTGCATCAATCCTGTTATAAATGATTCTCCTAGAGGTTTATAATACATTTTAGATGCAAAGTATTTAGTCGCAGTTGCGCAAAACACACTATACTTCCAATAGCTTTCCATATCAATCAAGCTATCAGACTTACTAACAAAAATTCTTTTTACTAATATACTAGTGACAATATCTCGTATTGTATTCAAACCAATTAGAGCAATTGCTAACTCAATAGTAGATATTTTTCTTGAAAAACCATAAAAAGGGGAGTTAGCAACTCTTAATAATCTAGTTACTAACATTTGATCTTTTTCAATTAAAGTAGCAAGGTTTTTAGATGTCATTTTTTCATCATCTAACATACTAATAATTTCCGTCAATACAAGGGGCATAGACGGTAAATCTTCTATTCTTGATAGCTTTTTTATAATTGTTTCGCTAAGCATTCTCATAATCGTTTATTTTAACTCTCAATTTCTTAATAACTTCTGAGTGAATCTGACTCACCCTTCCTTCAGTTACATCAATCAGCTTGCCAATTTCTTTGAAAGTTAAATTTTCATAATAATATAGTGCAATTACCAATCTTTTTTTGTCTGGTAACTGCTTCAAAAAAGTTTTAAGTATATCTACTTTTTCGTGTTGAATCAAATCTTCTAGTTGGTTTGATTCATCTTCATCTGTTATATTTTCTACAATGTCATAACCATCTTCATCATTATTACTATCACTGTCTATAAATGAGTAATTCGATCTAGAAACTTCCATAGCGTGCAAATAGCTATTGTATTGTTCTGAAGTTATCCCTAGTTTAGACATTATCTCATTGTCGCTAATCTCAATACCTTGCTCTTTTAAAACTTTATCTTTGATAGAAGTTATATCATTTACTTTTTTCCTTGCAGTTCTCGAAAGCCAATCTAACTTTCTCAATTCATCTTGAATTGAGCCTCTAACTCTTGTTATTGCATAGCTTTCAAATTTTACATTTTTAGATAAATCAAATTTATCAATTGATTCACTTAAACCTATAATCCCAATATTAACTAAGTCTTCCTTATCTAAAATAGAGTTATCTGGCACACCCAATTTGTTCACAACATACTGAACAATCCATGAGTATTTTTTAAAAATATCGTCCTTAGTCTCTTTAGACTTTTCTTTATTATACCTTAACCATATAGAGTCAATTTTTGTCATAATATCTATTGATCAAACTCTTCAGTTTCATTAATTATTCTTTCCATATCTTCATCATCATCGAATGAACCGCCCAAAGAATTAGGCATATTGTTCTCATTAGTTTTCAACCTATAAACTCCATAGAAAAAAATAAGAACGATAAGACCTATACCAACATATACTGTTGAAAATATTAGAAATGCTCTATACCCACTTTCAATTATATCTAATTCTGAACCAAAGTAGAAAAATATAAACCCTATTATCATAAATATCAGTGCTGCATAAAGCAATGATTTGAAAGGGGAGAGAACAATTTTATTAGCTCTTTTTTGTTCTATCTTTTGCTTCTTCTTAAGTTCTTTCTCTTTTTCTTGCTGAGCTTTTGTGTCAACGTCTTTAGATTTAGCTAATTGATTTTCATCCATTACTTTGCTCTACTTTATTTGGTTCCAAATATTCAATGATTTCTTCGCTAATATCCGAAATATTTTTAAAAATCTGACTGCCCTTGTTCGAGTTTGTTATGAGCTCTTGATTTTGTATTGATATCCTAACTTCACGATCATATGTGATGAAGCCAAAATTCTTGTATTCATTACCTAAAAATTTTTTAGTTGCAATACTTATTTTATTTCTGATTTCTTCGTAATCTTCCGAATCAATTACATTATTAACTAAAATACCAATTCTTTCTTTCTGTACAAATGGACTAATTAACTTAAGTAAACCATAAGAATCTACTATTGAAGTCGGTTCATCGGTTACTAACATTAAGGTCAAATCAGACATAATACAAGACTGTAATACAACCTCATCTGCACCTGGCATAGTATCAATTACAACATAGTCATACTTGCTTAAATCTTTAATTTCATCATATATTTCAACAAACTTTCTGCTGTGTTCCTCATTCTCTCTGTCACTAAGAGGACTATCTATTATCAAGTGAAAATTATTGTTCACTTTAAATATTATCTCTTCAAATTTAAGATTTCCATTTAAGTAATCATTTAGTCTAAAAATCGGGTCCACGCCTAGAATAAGATGCAAGTTAGGAAAATTCAAATTTGAGTCCCACAATAGCACTTTCGAATTCTTTGAAAGTAAATTCGCCAAATTAGCAGCTACGAAGCTTTTTCCAACCCCACCTTTACCGCTACAGATTGTTATGAATTTAGTCTCATTTAACATCTTTCACCAAAAACTTCATTAAAGTAGACTTATCAAATACCTCGAAATCATCCGGTATATCTCCTCCAGTGGAATAAAAAACTAATGGAGCATCTGTGTTCAATACCAAATCAATTATATTCTGAATATTTAAATTTTTATCAGTAAAAGAAAAACACAAAAAATTATGCTCATAATAACTAAGGCATTTATTAATATATTCCTTGTCTAATACAGTTGGAAGAATAAGTATGTTTTCGGCTTTGTTAGAGGTAATTTTAAATTCACTGTATGTGTCAATTAATACTAAGTCATATCCTTTACTTTTCTTAATTATCTCAGACAAATCTTCTAACTTGCTAATACTATTATAATCAAATCCCAATGACCTACATTGAATTTCTAGTATGTCTTTATCACCAAAATTATAATTGTTAGTGTTAATAATTAGAATCTTAGACGAATGCATTATCTTATGAATAGTAGCATATTTGAGAATCATAGATGTTTTGCCGCTACCAGCAGGTCCTACAAAACTGAATATTTGCTGTGAAAGCTTCTTCTCAAGTAAATTAGAGAATTTAATCTTAGATGCAATTAAATTTATAGCTTCTTTGATATCTAAATCTGAATTTATATTTCTACTGAGTTCTTTTACAACTTCAAGAGCAAATATATCATCATAACCAATGTCAATCAATTGCTTATATACTTTTTGAGAATTATTATCTAAAAACTCTAGCAATGGGTAGGCTACTTGTGATAATAATAAATCTAATTTTGAATTGTGTTTATCAACTTTATTTATACCAGTTATTTCTGATTGGTTACTACCATAATTCTCATTTGATTTATTCTTATTGTCTATAGCAGCTACAATTTCTAATTTTTCAGTTTTATTCTGTTCATCTTTTACAGTTCTGGTTGACAATATAACTGCATCTTCGCCAAGCTTGTCTTTTACCAACTGCTTGCCTTCTGCTAAGTTTTTTGCTGTTATTTTTTTAATTCTCATAAACTGTAAAATTCAATTCTTTAAATAAAAATACTTAAAATAATATATGCTTTTCAGATTACTTTCTTCTAGCAGAAATTGTACCACAAATTCTATAATGTGCTTTCAAAAATCAAACTATTGAAATAGAAACAAATATTAACAATTTTAAATAGTAATGTTGAAAATTATAAACTATAGTAATATACCTAAAGTTAATTAAATAGAATAATTTTTCTTAATTTTGAATACTATATAAAAACAATATCTTAGAATGAATTTGAATATCAATTTTTCCGAAAAAACCTTCGACAACAAGCCACGTGAATTTGATCAATATGATGAAATTTCCACAACAATAAGACAAGACATAATCAAGAGTTTAGTTTTAGCTAAATCTGGACATCCTGGTGGACCATTAGGTATAACAGATGTAATGTCTGTATTATACTTTGGTGGGCAAATGAAGTATGATAGTTCTAATCCAAGCTGGAATGAAAGAGACAGATTTGTACTATCTGCTGGACACATGGCTCCTGTACAATATTCTGTACTTGCTAGAGCAGGCTATTTCCCTACTGAAGAACTTAAGACTTTAAGAAAGTTTGGTTCAAGATTGCAAGGCCATCCGGGACTGGATGTCCACTTACCTGGTATAGAAACTTCATCAGGTTCATTGGGTCAAGGTGTTTCCATTGCTGTAGGTATGGCAATGTCTGATAAGCTAATTGACAAAAATGATAGAAAAGTATATTGTATTACCGGAGATGGTGAGCTACAAGAAGGTGCGAGCTGGGAAGCAGCTATGGCAGCTGGAAGTCATAAATTAAGCAACCTCTGTTGGATAGTTGATAACAATGATTGCCAGATTGATGGAAGAGTTGAAAATATATTATCAGTATACCCACTTAAAGAGAAATTTGAAGCATTTAATTTTGATGTTATTGAAATAGATGGACATAACTACAAAGAAATACTTTCTGCTTTCGAGAAATTTGAAAAAAATAGAGAGAATGGTGATAAGCCAACATGTATAGTTGCGAAAACTTATATGGGTAAGGGTGTTTCATTTATGAATGATAAATATCAGTGGCATGGAGTTCCACCTAATGAAGAGGAAGCTGAGAAGGCGTTAAAAGAATTGGTGTAGATTATGAAAATTTGGATTTATATCATATTCGTATCAGTCTTATTGTTGAGCTGTTCTAAAGAAACTAATGAACCTGAATTAAAAATTAATGAGAAAGGATTAGAGACTGAGAAACCCATAGACAATCAAATTACTGATATAAAAATAAATGAAGAAGTAGATAAAGAAGTTGACTCTTCACTTATAGTTAAAGTTGAATCAAAGGATTTAGTAAATCCTAAGAAATTATTCGACTATTACCCTGAGAAGTATAAGGAATTAGAATTAATTAAAAATTCAAATGGACTCACTTCCAGTGGTTTGGGAAAGTACACTACTTCAACAGGTGTTATGCAATCAGGGGAGAAGTATCTGAGATTAAGATTATCAGATTATTTTGATACAAAGTATATACCAGAGTATAGTAAATATGTTAATATTCCTTCTTCGGATATAAACTTTGAATATTTTCCGATAGTAAAGGATGATTACTACGGATATTTACAATGGCATAGAGTCTCAGACTTTGGTATAGTAAACGTGATAATAGCTAACAGATTCAATTTATTCATTGAAATTGATGGATATTCAGAATTAAAAGATAGTTATAGTGATTTGATAGAAAAATTTGATTTAAAAAAACTAAAAGAACTTAAAAACAGCAATGGCTAAAATAGAACAATATGGTAGTAAAACTACTAGAGATGGTTTCGGACATGGACTAATGGAATTAGGAGAACGAAACGAAAATGTCGTAGCAATAGGTGCAGACGTAACTGGTTCAGTAAAAACTTCATATTTCAGAGATAAATTCCCTGATAGGTTTATATCTGTTGGAGTTTCTGAACAAAATGCTACTACTGTAGCTGCTGGTCTTGCACTTTCTGGGAAGATTCCTTTTTTCTCTAGCTATAGCGCTTTTGCAGCTTTCAGGAATGCCGATCAACTTAGAGTTTCAGTTTGCTACAACGAAGCAAACGTCAAAATAGGTGGAGGACACTCTGGTATTACAGTTGGGCCAGACGGGGCTACACATCAGTCATTAGAAGAAGTTGCTTTTTTAAGGACTTTACCTAATCTCACACTTGTATGTCCTGCTGACTATGAGCAAGCTAAAAAGGCCACTATAGCAATTGGCGAAATGGTTGGGCCTGCTTATATAAGATTTGGTAGACCATCAGTACCAATGTTTACTAAACCAGAGGATGAGTTTATCTTAGGCAAAGCAGACGTTTTACAAGATGGAGTAGATATTACTTTAGTAGCAAATGGTATTATGGTTTGGGAATCTATCAAAGCTGCTGAGGCGTTAAAAGAAAAACATAATATAAATGCAGAAGTAATTAATTGCCATACTATTAAACCAATTGATGAAAAGACATTAGTAGATTCAGCTAGGAAAACAGGTGCTATGGTAGTTTCTGAAGAGCATCAGGTACACGGTGGACTTGGTGGTGCTATCGCTGAGGTTATGGTTAAAAACTACCCAATTCCAATGGAAATTGTAGGAATGAGAGATTCCTTTGGTGGTAGTGGTGAGCCATTTGAGCTTATGGAAAAATATAAGCTAACATGGCGCGAAATATATGCTTCTGCTTTAGTTGCAATTGATAGAAAAACTAACGATAATTATGGTATTAGAAAAATAAAAGAAATCGCTGAGTATTCTGATAAATTATAATTTTAGATACTTTACAAAATTATAGGCGGTTCCAAGAATCGCCTTTTTTTATATATATATGAAGATTGAAATTAAAGATAAAATACTAGAAACAATTGGATTAATTGCTGACGAATATGATTATGAGATTTATATAATCGGTGGTTATGTACGAGATAAAATACTGGGTATCAGTAAAACAGATTATGATATAACTGTTGTTGGTGATGCTATTAAGTTTGCTAATATTGTTGCTAAAAAACTAGATACAAAAGTAGTAGAATACGCTAGATTTAGAACTGCTTTGGTACCTTACAACAAAGTCCAGATTGAGTTTGTTGGTACTAGAATTGAAGAATATACTAAAGGCTCTAGAAAACCTAAAGTGGTTGAAGGAACCCTTTTTGATGATATAAAAAGAAGAGATTTTACTGTAAATACACTTGCAGCATCACTTAATAAAAGTAACTTTGGTGTAGTAATAGATGAATTTAATGGGTTAAAACATATTGAAGAAAAGCTTTTAGTTACACCACTTGACCCAATTGTCACATATAAAGATGACCCTTTGAGGATGATGAGAGCAGCAAGATTTGCATCTCAATTAAAATTCAATATAGAAGAAGAGTCGTTCCAATCTATAAAATCTGTAGCAACAGAAATAGTTAATATATCGCAAGAACGAGTTACTGATGAGTTTTTCAAGATTCTAAAAACTGAAAAGCCTAGTATTGGTCTTAACGTTCTTATGGATACTGGATTGCTTGAGATTATATTCCCAGAAGTTTATAATCTAAGAGGAGTAGATAAAGTTGAGAAAAATGGTAGAGTATATGCTCACAAAGATGTTTTTTACCATACTCTAGAAGTTATAGATAATATCAGTCAGATGACAGATAATGTTTGGTTAAGGTTTGTTGCGTTGATGCATGATATAGCTAAACCTCCTACTAAAAGATTCAGTGATAGTAATGGATGGACTTTTCACGGGCATGAAGAACTGGGTGCAAGGTGGCAAAAGAGGATTTTCAGAAAATTGAAATTACCGATGGACAAGTTGCCTTATGTAGAAAAATTAGTTCGACTTCATCAAAGACCAATGGCATTAGTTGATGAAGAAGCAACAGACAGTGCATACAGAAGATTAGCAGCTCAAGCTGGAAATGATTTAGAAGATTTGTTTGTTCACTGTAAAGCTGATATAACTACGAAGAATGAAAGAAAAGCTGAAAAATATTTAAAAAATTATGATAGAGTACTTGAAAAAATACTTCAGGTACAAGAAAATGACAAACTGAAGGAATTTCAATCTCCTGTGAGAGGTGAAGAAATTATGAATATTTGTAATATCAAACCATCAAAACTTGTAGGCTTAATAAAGAATGAAATAGAAGAAGCAATTCTAGAAGGAATTATTCCCAATGACTATGAAAAGGCAAAAGATTATTTTCTAGAGAATAAAGATGAATGGATTTCAAAATTCAAATAGAAATCTAATCACGTTTCAGTAATTTTATTTCCTTCTTTTCAAACATTGTATTCTCTTTGAATGCAGAATAGTTTAGAGTTATCAAATCCACCAATTCTTTGTAAATATTTTCTAATTCTTTATCACCATATTTAACATCTGATTTATAATTTTCTTTATAGTTGAAGTAAAAATATTGCAATGCTTCTGGTTGTGCCTCATATCCACTTTCTTTTAATAGTTTTATAACTATTTCACTATATACTATAAGCTGAGTATTGTTAGGAGTAGAAGGTTCTGAAGTTTTATAATCTATTATTTTAAATGATTTCTTATCATCAGATATATCAATTCTATCAATTTTGCCTTTGAATTTTATTTGTTTTCCATTCAGATCAATTGATACATTGTCGAAATTATATTCTAGCGCAAGTATTGAAAATTCATTGTCTTCAACAATTTCATTAATTAATTCTTCGAACCACAGTACCAATAAACCTTGCTGATTATCATCACCAAGTAAATAAAATCTCTCTAATTCATAGTATTTGTGTTTATTCTCAAATCTTCCTAATATATCTTTCAGATTATTCTTAAATAGATCAATTACTTTTGCTTTATCTTTTGTTTCTATTTTAAAACTACTTTCAAAATGTTGTTTACCCTTACTAACAAATGTCTTTTTATTAGTAAGCGCTTTAAACTGTAGAAATGTATTCTCAGTAACTTTATGAATAATATTACCAAGTTCTAATCTCGTGAAATATATTTCTATATCCTCTGAATTCTCTAATTTTAATATTCTTTCATAAAAGTGATTATGTTTGTCAAATTTAATTGAATTTAACTCTGAGATATTAAATACTTTTTTACTTAGCTCTTTATCAATTTCTTCTTCCGACAAATTGCGACATACATTCAAATCTTCTATATTTCTGAAATTCTGGAGTCTTTCGTTGTTCTCTTTATTCCCGGTATCAAAAGAATCAATCGTATCACGTCTATTTATAATACTCTTTTGCCATATTTCTGTAGGACTTATATCACTTAACGTAGATTCTATTTCGTTATCTGGTGAATTATTCTCATTGAAATAGCTAATAAATTGGGACTCTATTGCTAACTGAGCATCATTTTTATGATATCTGAATATATACTTTTTTGTATCATCATCTATGAAATCATAAAACTGCATAAATTCATTATAATAATGCCTTTCTTCAGAATCTGGAAGTAGTAACCCAAAAAGTTTGTCTGTACCAAAGGGAAGAGGTAACTTGTTTTCTACAGCACCTACCAATATTTTTACCTTATAATCCAATCCCCTTACTTGCTCAATTGAAGTAATATCAACTCCATATTTCTTCTTTTCTCGAATTTGGAATTTTGTAATGGAAAGTAGCCCTTTTAGATTATTAACATGATTGAAAAGTGACTGTTTAGAATTACCCATATCAAGAGATGCTAGATTATCTATCAATTCTGTAAACTTATATAAAGCTCTTGAATCGCTTTCTATTTTTTCTGTATAATAGACCTTGTTCGTAAAGTCAGAATTATTTTTTGTAACATATCCATCTAATTCCAAGATTGATTTTTTAACTTTAAATCTTGAAATTAAAGTGTAAAGTAGTTTTACAAATTCTGAAGTGGTGTAATCTTTTATTTGATCAATATCTTTAAATAAGCTATTGATTCTTTCAAATTTTTCATTTAGAGTGTTTAGATTTCTTTCATCAAGATTCAAGTGAAAATCATCTATATCTTGATTTGTTTTTTTGTAGAGCTCTATCCTTGTCCTAAGTATATCCAAAAATTGGACAAATCCTTTACCTGGAATTCCTCCTATTATCCTGAATTTTTTAGCAAGTGATAGAATATTACTTTTGTTTGATATACCTAAATCTAAATAAGGTGCAGCTAATAAATTTTCTAATGATGCAAAATTAAAATCAGAAACAATGGCTTCCAATACATTAATAATACTAGATATAACAGGCGATTTAGAAAGTTCTAATCTATCATTTATGTTTGTAGGTATTTTGTTGTCAGCAAAAAATTCTTTGAACAACTGTGAATAATCGTCTGATTGACGTGAAACTACACATATTTCTGAAGGAAGATAATTTTCTTTGAGCAGTAAGTACTTGACTAGTTGCGTTACTCCATAAACCTCTTCTCTTATATTACTATAATTATACAGTTCAATATTTGTCTGATTAATACTGAGCTCTTTCAGGTGTTTAGAGTATTTGTCAATTACATCTGTGCAATCGATTACTTTTTCTTCTATGTTGTAGTCAAATAATTTTAATCCAATATTCTTTAGATCGGTATAAAGAATCATATTAGATTGAGTGAAACTTTTATTCCAATTAGTATTTACTATAATTGTATTTTTTTTGGACAAGGCCTCTAAAAACTCTAGCTCAGGCTGAGAAAATAAAATAAATTCATCAAATATTAATAACTGATCTTCAAAGAATATTTTGTATTCAAACTCTTCAGTTAATTTTTTTAATGCCAAATGTAAATCAGTTAATCCTTTGCTAACGAGGCTGTTTTCATAGTTAGCAAGTATATTTGCAATGCTTAGTAATTTATCGGAATCGAACTCTTCTTTATTTGCTTTTTCATTCAAATTATCAAATAAAATTTTAGAAGTAATTCCATCTCTTCTAAGTCCATTTATTTGACTACCAACCTGTTTAATAAAGTTGTAATTATCTTTATTATCTAACTCAGATATAGAGTTTATGATTAAGTTATTATACTGAAGTTCGTCAATTACCTCACCATTGTAATTTGATTCAAACAAATCAGAGATGAAATTATTGAAAGAGTAAATATTTGTTTGATTGAATGCTTTATCTGATTTAGTAAGTAGGTCAAAGTTATATTTTTGTGACAACTTTTCAGTTGAAGTAATAATGAAGTAATTATCATTATGACTCTTATTTTCTATTATATCTGATATACTTCTGTAAGTTTTAGCATTGCTAAAAAACATTAAACGACCCTGCTTTTATATTTTTCTAAAATCTCTATCATTACATCTGAATATGTGTTAGTACTCAACTCTTTTATAATTAAGAATGCATTACTAAAGTGAAAATTAATTAACTCTTTGACCTCTTCTATTATTCCCAATTTAGAAAGTAAGTTACGCATTTTATCTACTTCATTCTCTTCTAATCCATTATTGTCATAAAACTTTTTTAGTAGCTCTTTATCACATTCTTCCTTTGCTTCAGTATTCGCTTTGATAATCAAATAAGTTTTCTTTCCTTCAATTATATCTTGACCTATTTTCTTACCAAATTGATTTGATCCAATTAAGTCTAACAAATCGTCTTGTAATTGAAACGCTTGACCTAGTTCAGTTCCTAATTCACTTAGTTTTTCAAGTTGATTCTCATCAGCATTGCCAACTATACCACCTATAACAAGACTGGTTCTTATTAATGAGCCTGTCTTCTTATCAATCATAGATCGGTATTCGTCAAGTGTTATGTCAGTTCTTTCTTCAAATTCTAAGTCATAAGCCTGTCCATCACATACTTCAACCAAACCATGGTTAAATATTTCCATAGCTTTCATACCTTGTTCAGGACTTAAATTGCTTTTTAACTTCTTACAAGAAAGGCCCAAGATTAAATCACCAAGAAGAATTGCTGTAGTATCATCCCATTTTTGATATATAGTCTCTTTTCCTCTTCTTAAAGGCGATTTGTCCATAATGTCATCATGAACTAGGGTGAAATTATGTAACAATTCTAAAGCAACAGACTGATTGATACCCATAAGATGATTATCGGTAAATAGAGCAGTGCTCAAGTTTGTCATAAGAGGTCTAAACCTCTTACCACCGTTAGAAATTAGATAATTATAGGCAGATTTCAGCTTAGCTGTACTAATGTACTTCTCAAAATCATATAATGCCTTATTTACATTCTCAATTATTTCTTCTGTTATTTTTAGTTTAGTTCTCATTAATTTGTGTTCCTGATATATAAATTTCCTGGTAGTTGTCTTACCAAGGAGCTGAATTCCATTGTGAGTAAATTTGTTACAACTTCTGGTACTGGTAACTTAGATTCATTAGCGATGTTATCTACATGTTTTGGTTCAAATGAAAGAACTGAAAATATAGTCTCTTCTGTATTATTGGAAAAATCTATTTCTTTCTCATCTTTTTTGATTTCAACCTCTTTGAATCCTATATGATTTAGTACTTGATCTATATTCAGCGCAGGTATAGCCATATTTTTTTCAATTAACCTATTAGTGCCTGTGCATTTTGGTTCGAATATATTTCCTGGGACTGCAAATAGATCTCTATTTTGTTCTACAGCAAACTTTGCAGTCCAAAGAGATCCACCTTTTTTATCACTTTCTATAACAATAGTTGCTTTCGATAATCCACTAATTATCCTATTTCTTTGAATGAAATAAGGGGGGAGAGCTGAAACACCAAATGGGTAAGAACTTATAATGCAACCGTTTTTTTCTAGGATTTGATTAGATAGCTTTTTAGCCCTATCAGTACTTATTTTATCTAACCCAGAGGCAATAACAGAGTAAGTAATTCCATTTGAGTCGATAGTTTCCTTGTGAGCATAAGAGTCTATACCATAAGCCATTCCACTTGTTATAATTACTTTATTTGTTACCAAATCACCGACAAATCTTTCTACTACTAATCTACCATAATGAGTAGCCTTTCTGGTACCAACAATTGATACACTTACTACATCAGGCATTTGAAGAGTTCCTTTGATAAATAAAACTGGTGGGGGATTGGGTATGGTTTTTAAAAGCTCAGGGTAATCTTTAGACTTAATTGTAACAATTGATGAGTTGTTTTCTTTTGCTAACTCTAATTGTTGATCTGCTTTGTCGAAATATTCGTTTGTAGAACCAAATAATGATTGTTTCTTAAAAGAATTCTTAAGGTTATTACCTGCTTTAGAATTTAAAATATGATCTATAGAATCAAAGTTGTTAATAAAGAAAACCTTGTCTTTATTACTGATTTCCTTTGATAAAGTTAATGCTATAATTTCTCTTTTATTCATTACAGAATTTAAGTATAATTTTTTACATTAACCAATCTGTTTAAACTTTAATTATATATTCAGACAGATATAAGTATTATTAAATTCCTTCTATATCTTCCATATTTTTTCTGAAATCTTCAGATTTTAAATACTTCAAATAGATGGTTACTCTTCTATTCTCTTGAGAAAAAGGGTTCTCTTCATTTAATAATTCTTTATCAGCATAACCAGATACTATGCTAATCTGACCATTCCACAGACCATTGGCTTCCATATACTTTCTAGTAGAATTTGCTCTATCAGTTGATAAATCCCAATTGCTATATCCACTTCCGCTGTATTTACGACTATCGGTGTGTCCTTGTATTTCTACAGAATTAGGTAATTTACCAATTTCTTTAGCTAACAGGTTTATAATTTTTTTGCCATTTTCATTTATTTTTGAGCTACCAACTTCAAAGAATAAATCCTCGTTATTCTCAATTAATTCTATTTTTAGTCCCTTTTCAGTAAAAGTAAATTTAACAGATTCGGAAAAATCTGAGAGTCCATTAGATGAGCTTATTAAACCATCTATAAAGTCTTCTAATTCTTCAGCAGATTGCTTCAAATCTTCTGCGGCTGAGATACTATCTCTTATTGATTGATTTATTGCAGCTTGAATATTTTCATAATCAGACTCAACATCATTATCTTCAATATTCCCACCACCATCACCTATTTGCTCACCAATTTTGCTACCAGCTTGAGGTTTCATTCCGGTCTCAACTGGGTCAGTTCGTTTACCAGTAACAAAACTAAAAGCTCCGGGGTCATCAAAATAAGCTTGTATCTGATCTTGAGTCGATTCGGATGCAGAAAGAATCCATAATACGATAAATAATGCCATCATTGCAGTTACAAAGTCAGCATAAGCAACTTTCCAAGCACCTCCGTGGTGACCACCAGACACTTTCTTTATCTTTTTTACTATTATGGGTTGTATTTCTTCTTCTTCAGCCATAACTACCTTTTTAGTGCTCCTTCTGCTTCTTCAAATGTTGGTCTTAACTCAGGCTCTACCACTCTTCTACCATACTCTATTGCAACAGTTGCAGGCAGCCCCTTTGAAAATGCAAGTAAAGAAACCTTTATACATTGTAAATAAGCCCCTTCTGTTTCTGAAATTAACCCTATATTTCTAGCTAAAGGTCCAGCAATACCATAAGACAATAATACACCAAGGAATGTTCCTACTAGTGCTGCAGCTACGTGAGCACCAACTGTTTCAGCACCTTCACTAACGGAGCCCATCGTAATAATTACACCTAATACTGCGGCTACGATACCAATAGCAGGAAATGCATCTGATACAGTGTTTAAAGCGTGTGCTATTTCGTGTTCTTCTTTATGCAATGACTCTAGATCTATCTCCATTAATTCTTCCAAATCGTGTGGAGGAATTCCACCACTAAGAAGAACTTTTAAAGTATCACATAAGAATGTTACCGCATGATGGTTTTCTAAGAATGTAGGGTATTTAGAAAAAATTGAGCTACTTTTGGGCTCTTCAACATGCTTTTCTAATGCTATTAAACCTTCTTTCTTAGCAAACTGAAAGGTTTCATAAAGTAATTGTATTAAATCAAGGAATGCTTCCTTGTTTACACTTGGGCCTTTCAGAGTTTTCAAAACTCCGGCGAATACACCTTTAACAATGTGCATTGGGTTTGCTATTAACATAGAGCCAAATGCAACTCCACCAATTATAATAAACTCACTTGGCTGTATAAGAACTAAAACATTACCACCATGCATGACATAACCGCCAAGCATAGCACCGAATACCAAGACTAAACCTATTATTACAAACATTTATTTCTCTTTATTTAATTTTTCTTCTAATTTGAATCTATTTTCTTCTAATTCTAATGCTCTTTCGAAATATTTTATTGCTGTTTCTTTATTACCTCTCTTTAAATATATATCACCTAAGTGCTCATAAACCTCAGCAGATACACCCCCGATATCAATTGCCTTTTCTATATACTCTATTGCTTTGTCGGTGTTACCGAGTTTATAATGTATCCAACCATAAGTATCTAAATAAGCTGAATTATCAGGATCTTGCTTCAAAGTTTTTTCACTCATAGCTAAAGCCTTATCTAAATCCTTCCCAATTTTGGATAAACTATAAGCATAATTATTTAGTAAGAAAGTATTATCATTATCATAAGAATAATGTAACTCATAATAATATAGAGCA
Organism: Chlorobiota bacterium; assembly: GCA_046290495.1. Lineage (GTDB taxonomy): Bacteria > Bacteroidota > Ignavibacteria > Kapaibacteriales > UBA2268 > PGYR01. Next base: position 75,055 of record JBKAGT010000005.1, read on the forward strand.
GAATCTGATTTGTTTTGCAAATCATAAGATTCACCAATTAGAGTTAGTGTTATATAGTTATTATAACTACTATCTTTTTCTAAAATATTTAAGTAAGAACTTATAGCCTGATCATATTCTTTCAAATTAGAAAGATTCATTCCTTTCAATAAAAAGTAATATAAATTTTCATTTAAACTATCTTTATCAATATTATCGAGAATAGATAAAGATTTTTCAAACTCTCTATCAAAATTGTACACCTCAGCTATACCTAACTTTAAATCGGAATTTGACTCCTCAATCTTTAGTAATCTGTTAAAAAAATAGTCTCTTTTTTCAGAATTTCCAATCCTAGATGAGATTAATCCAGAGTAATAAAGTATTTCTGGGTTGAAAGCTAAAGAACCATTAATCTTATAAATATATTTTTTTGCTATGGAACTATCGATTGTGGGTTTGCTAACTATTCTTGAACCTAATAATACATAGTAAGTTTCTTGCTCAGAACCATAGAATAGTGTATCAACAACATTTGTATAATCTAAAGCCTTATCTAATTGGTTATTTTCAACATATATACTAAAGATTTCTCTAGAAATCATATTGTTAAATGGTTCATTTCGTAGTTGTTTTTCTAACTCACTTATCAGTTTATCAAGCTTATTAGTTTTCTTATACAATTCAATTTTTCTTTCTCTTATTAAAGTCGTGTAATTTGGTGAGTCAATAGAATTATAGATTTCTAATGCTTTTTCTGGATATCTGTCTTCTAGTAAAATAGCTTTTGTAACTAGTCTTTGCTGTGTTTCTTTTATTTTTAATGCTAAATCATTAGTGATTTTAGCTTTCTCAGCATTATTTTCATATAAATATATTTCTGTGAGTAAGTCTAAAGACTGATGGAAATTTGGATTGATTTCAAATGATCTAATTAGGTGTTGTTTCGAATTTTGGAAATAACCTAGTTCTAGATAGGATTGTGCTATGGCATACTCTATAGCAGCGGAAGAGTCGTAACTGAGAGCATCTTGGAACTCTAATATACTTCTGGCATATTCTCCTTGTTGTTGGAACAATGAACCAGATATCAGAAATGATTTTGCTCTATCCTCATATTGACTAGTATCAAAAGTTATTACTCCATTTTCTTCTGAAATTATCAATTGTTCAAATCGAACATCTTCTATGCTTTTGTTTGAACTACACGAAATGATAATTAAAGAAAATAGAAGAAAAAGTATTCTCATAAGTTGATAAAAATTAAATAAAAAAAAACCTCTCAGATGAGAGGTTTTAAATTAAGAATTTTTTAGTTCTTTTAGCATTGCATTGTAACCTTTTTTATCTAAAGTTTTCAATGCTTTTGCAGTAACTTTCATTGTTACCCATTTATTCTCTTCGGGTATCCATATCTTTTTCTTTTGTAGATTGGGCATGAATCTTCTTCTAGTCTTGTTGTGTGCGTGAGATACATTGTTCCCCGTCATTGGGCCTTTGCCCGTCAACTCACATTTGTTAGCCATTCTATTACCTTTAACGAAATTAATTATATCAAAGACCACAAAAATATCAAATAAATTATTGATAAACAAGCAATTTGTTTGAACTGTTTCCTTATAATAGTTAAATTTCGGTAATGTTGAAAACAAAAGACATAATTTCTATAATTACCATGGCTATTGGAATTGCTTCTATAGCTTATGGGCTTTTCATATACTTTAATTCTGGGAGTAGTTTTAAAAGTTCAAAAATAGTTGATGGTAGAGTTGTCAACTATGTTAAAACAACTGAAGATACAAATGTACCAGTTATAGAATACAGCGCTGATTCTGTCATTTATACTCTTATATATGATGAAACTATTGGTACATATCCAAAAGAAAACAGGGTGAAAGTTAGATATAATTTGAGTAATCCTAAACAGGCAGAATTATATGAGAGTTATCGTGAAATAGGAATTCCTATGTCAATTCTCACTATAGGAATAATAATATTTTTATTTGGTGGTACTATGTACTATTTCTCTTCGAAGTCAAAATAGACTCATACTCTTTTTTCATTTTTTGAATTAGGTCCTTCCATACATGATTATTTTCGATAAAAACCCTTGCTTTTGAACTTGCATCTTTACGTAATTTATCATTATCAAGTAACTTAGATATTATATTAATATACTCATCCTCGTTGTTAGCTCGGAAAAGTCCGTCATTTTCATCAGCGTTGATACCCTCAGCTGAGATGTCAGTTGCAACTACAGGAAGACCCAAAGCCATTGCTTCTAATATTTTTATCCTTATTCCACTACCAACAAATAGTGGAGCTATGTATATCTGAGATTCATTAAGATATGGTTTTACATCATCTACAAATCCAAGAGCATTTGCACCAATTTCTTTGTATTCTTCTATAAAATTTGGTGGATTTTTTCCAATTATGCTGAGTGTTAAATCTTTATATCTCTCTCTTAATTTCCCTTGCACATTTTTAAGAAACCAACTTATTGCATTTACATTATGAATCCAGTTAAATGTAGTAGCAATCACCAATGAATTAGGCTTTTTATTTGTTACTTTTTCTTCCCAAATGTCTAAGTCAACACCTGCAGGAACTGCAATCACATTGGCATTATTTGTAATTTCATCAGCTCTCTTTTTATCAACTTCAGTGATTGAAAAAGATACATTTGTTTGTTCAATATAACTTGCTTCAGCTTTCTTTAGCAATTTGTACTGCTGAAGTAAAAATATCCTTCTAGGGTCGTAAAATTTTAACTCATCATAATATCTTTTCCAAATCATATATTCAATGTTATGTAGCCTCAATCCTACAGATTTGTTATACTTTTCTCCTAATTCCAGACTTAATTTAGCCATATTAGTGTGATCGGCATGGATAATGTCAAAGTCTGAAACATCAACCTTTTGTTCAATATCGTTAATTATACTTTTGTTATAGTGCTTCTCAATATAGATAGACTTATTGGTTAAAAAATATTTGATAATTTTATCAATAGAATTTCTACTATCATGTTCTATAGTAATTAGTTTAGATCCTTCGATAATATACTTTCTTTCGTCTTCTTCACTAACAGATTTGTCAGTCAAAGCAACTAATGTTACTTTGCAACCTAATTCAACTAAATTTTTATATGTGTAGTATATACTTATTTTACCTCCGTCAGTAGGAGGGAATGGTAACTGTGGTGAGAGCTGAAGTATTCTCATTTAATCAAATTCTTTAGATAATTAAAGAAACCTCTATAATATTCGTGTTTCCCGATGATAGATTTAAATTCATCAATTGTAAGTTTTTCTCTTTCATTTCTGAAAGTATTAAACGTGGTAACTAACATTTGGAATATATTTTGAAAAAAAATAGATATTTTGACTCTTCTTAATACTCCTTCTAAACTCTGATTGAAATAGCATAGAGGTAAATTGAATAATCTTGACAATGGGTAATACTTAGCTATTAACCTAACATTTTGATTCGAAAGCAATATCCATCTTTCACCTCTATCTCTTCCACTTTCACTAGAAAAATGTAATGTTCTTATCTGTGGGAGACACTTAATAGTAAATCCATTTCTCAATGCTCTGATACTGAAATCTGTTTCTTCCATACCAAATTCCCAATAGTATCCAATTTTATCAAATACTCTTTTACGTATAGCAGAACCTGGACCGCTGAATGTTTTAACAGGATATCCTTCGGTCTCATTACCATTTGTTTTATCTAAGCTGAATAACTCTATTTCTTTGTAATCTTTTCTTACTAATACTTCTGTAGTGGTTATTATATCTAAATTTGGTTGGGCTTTAAAAATATCTACTATTTTTTCGAAAGTATGGATATCTTCAGGGTGTGAATCACTATCAGTACGCCATATAATCTCACCTTCAGATTGGTATACCCCAATGTTTTGAGCTAGTATATTAATGTTGATAGGTAAATAAGTGTACTTGACTTCTGGAAACTTTTCTGAGACCATTTCAGTAGTTCCATCATCTGAAGCATTATCGATAACTATGATTTCAAAGTTATCATAATTTTGTTTGTAGAACCCATCTAGAGTGACAAATAAGTCATCCTTTCGGTTATAAGTACATATAACTACGCTGATTTTCAACTTCTATACACCTAAATTTCTAGTATTTCGATTAGTTCATTCCAGTGATTTATCTGAATATTAGCCGAACTTACTTCAGGATTCTTCCTATCAAATTCAGAATCAGTTCCAGTATATAATACAGAGTGCATACCTGTATTATTGGCTCCTACAATATCAGTTCTTTCAATATCGCCAATATGCATGGAATTAATAGGTGAAATATTTAATTCATGAAGAATCGTATTGAATGCTTTCTCGTGTGGTTTGCTCACACCTGTTTCATTACTAAAACTGAATGAATCGAAATACTCGAGTATTTCGTTGTCTTCCATAAGTTTACGTAAGTGAGTACCTGGCGAATAACCAGTATCTGAAATTAGTCCAAGTTTATAATTTTCTTTTAATTTTGGTAATGCCTCTCTGACACCTTCAATCAATACAGGAGGGTGTTCAAATAAACTATCTTCATAAGTTTTTATAACAGTTTTGATTGATGTTATTTCATTGGGAAGATTCAAATGATCCCAAATTACATTGACAAGTTCTTGACTATTAGGTGTTCTTAACTTGTTAACCCAATTATCTTCAAAAAACTCCCAACTTTTTTTAATCGCTTCGTCTAGCTTATTATTCTCAATTTCAATTCCTAATTTGTTTGCCTCTTCAAGCAAAACTGAGTTACGAAAACTATACCTTTTATCATGATTAACTGAATCAAAAAGTGTATTCCAAAAGTCTATTGTTATTAGTTTTAAATCTTTCATTTCTTTTTATTTTTCTTAATAAATTTTTCATAAGAAGGGCAGTAATCTGAAATAACACAATCATTACATTTTGGGCTTCTAGAATCACAAGTTTTTCTACCATGCTGTATCATATAATGAGTAAACATAACCCAATCTTCTTCAGGAATTAGCTCCATCAGTTCAAATTCTATTTTTACAGGATTCTTTGTATTGACAAAACCTAATCTGTTTGATAGTCTTGAAACATGAGTATCTACGACTATACCTGGAGTGTCAAAGCAGTGTCCCAAAACCACGTTTGCTGTCTTTCTACCAACTCCATCTAGTTCTAGAAGCTCATCCATAGTGCCAGGAACTTCACCATCATATAATTCGATTAATTTATTGGCCGCACTTTTAATGTTCTTTGCCTTGTTTCGATAAAAACCAGTCGAGTAAATATCTTTTTCTAATTGCTCAATTGGCACAATTGCATAATCTGATGCAATTCTATACTTCTTAAATAAGTCTTTAGTAACTATGTTAACCCTAGCATCTGTACACTGTGCACTAAGTATAGTAGCTACTAATAATTCCAATGAGTTACTATATTCTAATGCAATTCTAGCATCAGTGTGAGTATTTTTTAGGATACTAAGTATAGTATCCATTCTATCAAGTTGCTTTTTTTTAGTTTTACTAAATTTCATATTTATTGATTAGAACAAATAGAATCATCCAGAGTTCTATTATATACGTATGTTTTCAAATTTGTTTTTACAATTGCCTTATCGTTATCTACAAACTTATCAAACAAATCACTATCTTCACTATATTGTATAGAATTATCAAAATGGGCTAATGACTCTGAAGTACTTATATTTATAAAAAAAGTACCACCAATTACACAATCTGATAAATCTATATCTTTTGTAGTGTCATTTTTGTCAGGTACCATTTGCTTACCTATTATTTCAACACCACCATGCAATAAGTCAATATTATTTTCATTTAGAATATTATATCTAGATTGTAAGTGATTCACTTTGTACCAATCATCCGAATCTAGAAAAGTTAGATAATCACCATTAGCAAATTCAATTCCTTTATTCCTAGCGCTAGCTACGCCTTTGTTATTCGGTAATTCTATTATTTTAATTCTCTTGTCTGAATTATATTCTTTTATAACATTCAAAGTCCCATCATTACTACCGTCATCAACTATTATCGCTTCCCAATCATCAAACGATTGTGCTAGTAAAGAATCTATAGCTTTACCTATGTAGTCTTTTCTATTGTACACTGCAATAATGACCGAAAAAAAAGGTTTCATTAATAATCCTTATAACTTTAGTAAATTTGTACTTTGTTAATCAACAAATATAATCATTATGGACTTAATACAGTTTTGGACTATACTTTCAGCTAATGGAATAGTATTGGACGAAAAACAAAGAGAAAGAATAGAAAGGTATACAAAAGAATTATTGCATTGGAATAGCAGAATCAACTTAATATCAAGAAAAGATGAAGATATGATACTTGAATCTCATATTCTTCATTCTTTATCTGTTTTAAAATTCGTTGATTTGAATAAAAAATATGAGTGTATGGATATAGGAACTGGAGGTGGTTTACCTGGAATACCTATAGCAATTGCAGCACCCAAAATTAATATGCTTTTAGTAGATTCAATCAAAAAGAAAGTCAAAACTACTAAAATGCTTGCTCAACATACTGGTCTAAAAACAATAAAGACAAGAGCAGATAGGGTAGAAGTAATAGCTTCAGAAAAAGAACATCAGAAGAAATATGATTTTATCTTCGCACGAGGTGTAGCCAGACTAAATAAAATTCAAGGCTGGGTTTCTCCATTAATAAAACCAACTGGAAAGATAGTACTATTAAAAGGTGGTGATCTAGATGATGAAATCAAAGAAGCTACGAATAATAATAAATCATTGAGAGTTGAAAAACATGATTTGGAGTTGATAGCATATCCTGATTTTGCCATAGAAGGTAAAAAAATTCTAATATGCACATTTGACAACAAATAGAGCTTCCCACCGTATTGACAAATATGAGAAAGCTAATTCTATTATTAATATTTTCATTTTTACCTTTAAACTTGCTGTCATCTGAGGCGGTAAAAATAGGTAGAGTCAAATACTCTGGAGGAGGGGACTGGTATAACGACCCTTCTGCTGAAGTAAATCTGCTTTCGTTCTTAAAAAGCAATACAACTACGAACACAAAACCAGTTTACGAATATGTGGATTTAAAGTCAGATGATTTATTTGACTATCCAATTTTATTTTTGACAGGTCATGGAAATATTAATTTTTCTGAAGATGAAGCTGAAAATCTAAGAGTATATCTAGAAAATGGGGGATTTTTATATATTGATGATGACTATGGTTTAGATTCATACATCAGAAATGAAATGAGAAAAGTCTTTCCAAGCAAAGAATTCATGGAAATACCATTTTCTCATTCTATTTTTAATATCCAATATGACTTTTCTAATGGTCCTCCAAAAATTCACGAACATGATGACAAACCACCGAAGTCATTTGGAATGTTCATTGATAATAGAATGTCAGTCTTTTATACCTTGGAATCAAATCCAAGTGATGGTTGGGCTGACCCAAATGTCCATAATGACAGTGAAGAAATAAGACAACAATCATTAAAGTTTGGTGCAAATATAATTATATGGGCTTTGCTTAATTGATGGAAAACACTCAACTAAAATATAATAGTCTAGTACAAAGGTTACAGAAAGTAATTAGTAAACAAAAGCTGTATGATAACATATATTTTATTTTTGCAGTTTTAGCTGTTTTTCTAACTTCCTTTTCATTGGTATCTCTTATAGAATATTTTATTCATTCTGGTGAGAATACTAGAAAGGTATTATTCTATACTCCATTTCTAATTTCTATTATTTCGGCTGTTTTTTTCTACATCAAAACCAATAAAACTAAGTCAACTGAAAGTAATAAGGTAATTGAAATATCAAAAAAAGTTGGTGATTATTTTCCCCAGATAAAAGATAAGCTCACGAATGCGATCCAAATTTTTTCACAGATTTCTATTAGTAAAGGTATTTCTAATGATTTGGCACAGCACCAATTAAGTATTATCTCTGATAAAACAAGTGAATATAATTTTGAAGAGGTTATTGAAACAAAAAGATATAAAAAGATATTTTTAATATTGTTTATTGTTTCTATCTCATCTTTAGCAACATTTATTTTACCCAACATAGCTTTAAACAATGCATTTGATAGAGTTGTAAACTATAATCAATCCTTCATTCCATCTCCGAATTTTGAAATATTTATCGAAAAAGATAAATATCAAGTTATGCGTGGTGAAGATTTTTCAATAAAAATCAAGTCAAAAGGTGCTTCGCCTGAGTCTATTGCATTGCTTATAAAAGAAGAAAATCAAGAGACTTTTGAAAATGTTGAAATTAAAAAATCTCAGAACGGAGAGTATTTATATAAAATTAATTCTATTAAAAATTCATTAGTATTTTACGGATTAACACCCTGGTACAATTCTGAAGTCCAAACTGAAATTGCAACTGTAATTGTTTCTGAGAGACCAAATCTTAAAAAACTGACAGGACTCTTAGACTACCCTAACTATACAGGAGAAAAGACAAAATCCTTTGAAATCAATACAGCCGATTTGGTCGCATTAAACGGAAGTATCGCAAGTTTCAATCTTGAAGCAAATAAGAATTTAAAATCTGCTGAATTGGTATTTGTCACTCAAAAACAGGACACTGTCGAAACTACTCAACTTATTTATGATACACTTTCATTCAATGTAGATGCAAATATTGCTAAAGGAAGAATGAGATTAACCAAATCTGGTTACTACTATTTTAGCTTGATTGATTCAAATGATATCAGAAATATAAATCCAATAAAGTATAGTGTAATTGTTACCAATGATAACAATCCAAAAATAGACTTACTTTACCCTAAAGACAATGTAAAGTTAACTGAAAACGCTTTGGTACAAATTGATGCTGAAATTTCAGATGATTATGGATTTACTAAGTTGAACCTTAATTATAAATTATTAAAATCTAGATATACCGATCCAGATTTAGACTATAAAACTCAAGAAATACTAATTAATAAAAACAAGAAAGAGCAGATTGCTACATACATTTTTGATATGAATGAAATTAGTATAACTCCTGAGGATGAATACGAGTTTTACTTGGAAGTCTTTGACAATGATATAGTGAATGGTCCAAAGTCAGCTAAAACTAGAACAATCAAATTAAAATTACCATCACTAGATGAAGTGATTGAATCATCAGAAAAAGCACAAGAAGAAATTGAGAAGGATCTTGCTGAAGTAATAAAAGAAACTACAGAGCTACAGAAAGAGATAGAAGAATTCAAGCAAGACCTTAGAAAAGATGCTAAAAAGCAAGAGATGAATTATGAGCAAAAGAAGCAAGCTAAGGATATAGCTAAGAAACAGAAAGATATATCAGAAAGTATTGATAAGCTTCAGAAGAAGATAAGTAAAACTGCACAAGAAATGAATGAGAATAAAGTACTTTCTCCTGAAACACTTGAAAAGTTTATGAAATTGCAAGACTTACTTAATCAAGTTGATATACCTCAACTAAAACAGATGCAAGAAAAAATGAATAAGGAGTTGGAAAAAATGACTCCTGATGAAATGCAAAAAGCTCTTGAGAATATGAAATTCGATGAAGAGCAGTTCAAGAAAAGTATAGAACGCTCAATGAAAATATTAGAGCGTATGAAGGCTGAGCAAAAAACGGATGCCATAAAGAAAATGGGTGAGAAGCTAGAAAAAGATTTACAAAACTTAGAGAAAGAGACAAGCAAGTCAAAAAATGAAGAAACAAACAAACAGTTAGAAAAGAAACAGAAGAAGCTTCTTGATGACTTTAAGAAGTTAGATGAGCAAATGAGTGATTTGGAAAAAATGCTTTCCAAACAAGAAGATATGCCCAAAGATAAACTCAATGAGGCCAAAGACGCTCTGAACAAAGAGAACACACAGCAGCAAATGCAGCAATCACAGCAGAACTTATCGCAGAATAAGAACAGTGAAGCTCAGAAAAATCAGCAAAATGCTAAGCAAAATATGAGTAAGTTCAATCAGAAGATGTCTGAGTTAAAGCAAGAAATGGAGAATAAAGTATCCAGAGAAACTCTGAATGCGATGAAAAAATCTGTTCAAGACATGCTAAACTTATCTAAAAAACAGGAACAACTAAAAAATCAAACAAACGCATCAAATTACAATTCGAATCAGTTACCTGAGATAAATAATGAACAAGGTAATTTGAAAGAATCCTTAGAAAGAGTTGCAAAAAATCTGACTGAGCTATCTGAGAAATCCTTTGCTGTTACACCGCAAATGGGTCAACAAATTGGTAAAGCAATGGCACAGATGCAAAATGCTATGAATCAGTTGGCAGAGAGAAACACAAGGCAAGCAGGAAAATCTCAACAAGAGTCTATGGCAAGAATGAACAATGCTATAGGTCAAATGCAAGAGTCAATAGGTCAGATGCAAGGACAAGGAAAAGGAAAGGGCAAAGGTAAGGGCCAAGGAAAGGGTTCAGGTGGATCTTCGCCAGGTATGAGCAATAGTCCAGGTGGTTCTGGATTTATGCAGCAACTACAACAGGCAGCTGCTCAACAGCAAATGATTAATAATTCCCTTAAGAAAATGATGCAAAAAGGTCAGAACGGTAAGGAAGGTTCAGAAGGACAAGGTGATGGTAAGTCTCAACTTCAGAAACAAGCTGAATATGGCAGACTAAAAGGAGAGCAAGGAAATGCTAAGAAAACTTTGGAAGACCTTGCTGAAGAACAAAAAGAATATTCAAAACAAAGTGGTAAAAAGACCCCAGACTTAAAAGAGATAGCAAAAGAAATGCAAGAAGTTATGTCTGATATAGAATCTGGAAATATTACTCCAGAGACTTTAGAAAGACAAGAAAAGATTCTTTCCAGATTGCTAGATGCGACTAGAGCAACAAATGAAAGAGACTACGAGAAGAAAAGAGAAGCTAAATCAGGTACTCAGTATTCTCTTGACAGCCCAGAAGCACTGGAGTTTGAGGAATATCTGAAAACACTTTCAGAAGAAGAACTACGAAACTCACTGAAGCTAGATTACTCAAAAGATATTAAAGATCTAATTAGAAGCTATTTTGACAAGTTGAATAAGAGTAACTAATTGAAAAAATATCTATTTATATTAAGTATACTAATTTTACCTTTGTTTTTATCCTGTCAAGATAGGGAAAAGATAGTAGATAAAGAAAGTATATATGCTAACGATGTTAGACTATTTCAAAAAACAGATGCTTGGGAACTAGCAAAAGCTGTCGTAGATGAGAATATTGGACTAATAGAAAGAATATTAGAACAAGACACTATTGATATAAATTTTCAAGAACAAAAGTATGGACAGACATTACTGATGTTCTCAATAGAACTAGATAAATTCTCCTCATTTTTGAAACTTATTGAATTCAATGCAGATGTAAACATTCATAACACATATGATAGCTCTAGTGCAATTCACTTGTCATGTAAATATAATCCAATTTATGAAGATAATACAAAATATTTAAAAATATTGATTGATAGAGGAGCAAATGTAAATGATCAATCTAACGCTAAACAATATAATACTCCTTTAATCATTGCTAGTAGGATTATGAATAAACATCATAAAAGTATCCCTTTAGTGAAATTATTGGTGCAGTATGGAGCTGATGTTAACTATATTAATTCGTACAATTATTCTGCTTTAAAGGCATCCTTGGTTAGTAATAACTTTGATGTTAGTTTGTATTTAATAGAAAATGGTGCTGATTATAATATTCCATTGTATAAACAAGATAGACTTAGAGATAGTTCTAGATATATTATGGATATTCTTGCAAATAAATTCCTTTATCTAGAATGGAATAGCTACAAAAATAAAATGAAGCTTGTTAAATTTTTGGAAAAAAAAGGGTTGAAATATGTTAGAAATCAGAATTTTCCCGATTATCTAGAGGATACATTCAAAAAAAAATACCCTGATTCTTGGAAAGAATACTTAGAAGTCTATTAATAAAACAAATTAAAAAAAAAGGTTATCTGACATAAACCAATAATTATATTAAATAACACTACTATAACAAACTGTTTAATAAAATTAAATCAGTAAACTCCATTCTCAATAATATATTCTTTCACATCATTATTTAGAAATTCACTATGCTTTTCAATATCTTCCCTGATTTCGGAAGCTGATATTTCAACATAGGGCATTTCCATATAAACAGCTTTTTTATAGACTTCGAAATCATAAGTAGGAATCTTATACCCTTTTCTCAAAGCAACAAATATATCAACAGTATCAAGTATTTCTTTCCAATCCTTCCATTTATGGAAGTTCTCAGCTTGGTCACCTCCAATAACAAGGCATAGTTGTTTATTAGGATATAGCTTATTAAAATGTCTAACAGTGTCTATAGTATAAGACACCTCTTCATTATCAACTTCATAAGTATTAATTTCAAACTTACTATTACCTTGTGTAGCTAACTTTAGCATATTTACTCTATGCTCGGCAGTTGCTGTTGATTCATCAACTTTAAAAGGGGATACATAGCAAGGAACAAAAACTACTTTTTCAGCAATATATGTTTCCAAGAAGTGTTTGGCTAACTTAATGTGTGCTTTATGAACTGGGTTAAAACTACCACCCAGAATACCTATTTTATTTTCTGTCATATTAAAAAAATAGAGTTAGCAAAACATTACTAACTCTATCAATATCATTTTATTTCAAATTTTATTATTTTAACTTTCGTAAATAAGCGTATCAGCTGTAGCTCTCTTTGCATGAGCAATATTTGGAGCTTGGAATACTCTTTTGGCTTTTACTTTTGCTTCGAACTCACTTCTGAATTTGTTTACAAATCCACGAACAGCCCAAGCAGCAGCATCACCCAACGCACAGATTGTATTACCTTCAATGTTATTACATACAGATACTAGTAAATCTAAATCTTTAGAAGTAGCATCACCTGCAACTAATCGTTTAAGAGTTTTTTCCATCCATCCACAACCTTCACGGCAAGGAGTACATTGACCACAAGATTCATGATGATAGAAGTGTGCTATTCTCAAAGTAACTTCAACTAGATCTGTGTCTTCATCCATTACCATTACACCTGCTGTTCCGATGTGAGTCCCAATTTTCTTTAAAGACTCCTCATCCATATTGGTGTCTAACTCATCAGCAGACATAACTGGCATTGATGAGCCACCAGGAATAACAGCTTTTATTTTCTTGTCGTTTATTATGCCGCCACATACATCGTAAATCAAACTTCTAAGTGAAATACCTGTCTCTAGCTCATATACACCTGGCTTATTAACATGACCACTAACACCATAAAGTAGAGTGCCAGGATGTCCTTCAGCACCAAGTTTTGCATAGTTTTCAGGACCAATTTCAAAAATCTTAGGTACTGTAGCAATAGTTTCTACATTGTTAACAGTAGTTGGCATACCCCAAAGTCCTACTTGTGCGGGGAATGGTGGCTTGTAACGAGGATAACCTCGTCCACCTTCTAGTGAATTCATCAATGATGTCTCTTCACCACAGATGTATGCACCAGCACCGCTATGAACATAAACATCCATTTGGAAATCAGTTCCAAATTTCTCCTTCATTTTTTCACCGAAATAACCAGCTTCATAAGCTTGATCAACTGCATTTTGCATTAGTCTTTGCCATAAGTAGTATTCACCACGAATATAAATGTAAGCTGCTTTTAGGTTCATTGCTTTACCGGCAATTAGAATTCCTTCCAAAAGCAAGTGTGGGTTATACTCAAAAATTCTTCTATCCTTGAAAGAGCCTGGTTCAGCTTCGTCGCCATTCACAGCTAAGTAATTGGGTTTATCAACACCATCTGGCATAAATGACCACTTCAAACCTGTAGGGAAACAAGCACCACCACGTCCACGTAAGTTAGACTTTTTTACAATATCGATAATCTCATTCTTATCCATTTTCAGAGCTTTTCTGGCTTGTTCGTATCCGCCATTTTTCTCAAAAACATCTATTTCATGAAGATTTTCAATTCCTGGTAATAATAATTTCGGGTTTTTTTCCATCGTTTTTATCGATTTATGTTATAATTCAGTTATCAATATAATACATATTAATTTAAAGTCTAAATACTATTTGAAGGAATTTAAACTTTCGTTCAGTTGCTCAATTTTGTTAGTCATATCTTTGAGCTTCTTCCTTTCTCTATTTACTACATCCTCAGGTGCATTGCTAACGAATCTCTTATTAGATAATTTTTTAGAAATTCCGTTTACTTGCCCTTCCAATCTGTTTATTTCTTTTTCAAGTCTTTCTATTTCTTGGTCAACATCAATAGCATCTCCAACATATAAGTTGACTTCAGCAAAATTAGTAACAGATTTGATTGAAATTTCATCTAATGGATTATTAATCATTAACTCAGAAGATTTTGTTAATTCCTTCATTAATTTATGATTATCAGAAATTAGGCTTTCAATTTCTACTTCAGCATTAAAATTAATTTTCATCCTCTGACCTGCAGAAATACTAGGAATACTTGCTCTTAGACTTCTGGATGAGTCAACTAAAGCAATTAATTTTTCGAATTTTTCAATTGATGTGGTATCATAATTTTCATTTGAGTCTATTAACTGTTCAAGAGAAATACTTCGGCCGTCACTATAGTTGTTAAGAAGATGCCATAACTCCTCTGTTATAAATGGCATAACGGGGTGTAGTAACTTCAATACTTCGTTGAAAATCTCGATCCCGAAAGCAACTTTTTGTTGGTTTTGTTCTTCTGTATTATCGTATGACTCAATCTTCAAACACTCAATGTACCAATCACAGAAATCACTCCATATAAAATCGTATAGTGTTTTAGAATATTCAGTTACTTTGAAATTATTCAAATACTCATTTATTTCATTTATTGATTTGTGAAGTTTAGATTTTATCCATTTGTCAGCTAATGATTTAGAGTATGTATTCTTATTGAACTCAACATCTCCAAACTCTTCTTGCTTCATCTTCAAAAATCTGCCGGCATTCCACACTTTGTTTGCAAAATTCCTTCCCACTTCCATAGATGGTATATCTTGGGCTTCCAAATCTACTTCCATTCTAACATCTTGTCCCAATGGAGCTAGATATAAAATCGTAAATCTAACTGCATCTGCTCCATATTTATCCATCACATTCAATGGATCTGGAGAGTTACCTAAAGACTTTGAAAGTTTTCTTCCTTGTCCATCTCTAATTAAACTTGTGAAATATACATTCTTAAACGGTATTTCTTGCTTAAAGTAATTAGTTGCCATAACCATACGAGCAACCCAGAAAAATATAATATCTGGTCCAGTTACCAATAAATCAGTTGGTAAATATCTTTGCATTGTCTCATTGTTCGGAACAATATTTCCTTCATCATCGAACCAACCCATAGTAGTCATTGGCCATAACCAGGAAGAAAACCATGTATCTAATACATCTTCATCTTGCTTTAGTAGTACATTTCTGTCTATTCCTAATTTTTTTCTTGCTTCTTCTTCACTCCTAGCTGCAGTATGTTGACCATCTTCGGTGTAATAAACTGGTATTCTATGACCCCACCAAAGTTGTCTTGATATACACCAATCTTTAATATTATTCATCCAGTGCTCATAGGTTTTAACCCAATGATTTGGATAGAAATTAATTTGACCATTCTGTACTATTTTCAAAGCATCTTCTGCTAAAGGCTTCATTTTCACAAACCACTGATCTGATAGATATGGTTCTATTGGCTCTCCACCTCTCTGAGAAAAACCAACATTATGTGTGTAATCCTCAATTTTTTCCATTAAGTTGTTTGATTCCAAATCAGCTATGATTTTCTTTCTTGCTTCGAACCTATCTAAACCACTGTACGATCCAGCAAGATCATTCAGAGTACCATCTGGGTTGATAGTATTTATCGATTCTAAGTTATGTCTTTGTCCAATTTCAAAATCATTAGGATCGTGAGCAGGAGTAATTTTAACACAACCTGTTCCAAATTCAGGGTCAGCATAGTCATCTGCTATAATCTCAATTTTTCTTCCTACCAAAGGAACAGTAACTTTCTGACCAATAAGCTTCTTAAATCTTTTATCATTGGGATTTACAGCAACAGCGATATCACCATAAATAGTCTCAGGTCTAACAGTTGCTACTTTTAAATAATTCTCACCATCTTCGAAAAAATATTTTAAAGTATAAAGCTTTTCATGTACTTCTTTGAATTCAACTTCTTCGTCAGATAAAGCTGTTTGAGATGCTGGAGACCAGTTAATTATTCTTTTACCTTTATAAATCAATCCTTCATCATAAAGTTTTATAAACGAATGTTCGACTGCTTTAGATGCACATTCGTCCATTGTGAATAAAGTTCTATCCCAATCGCAAGATACTCCGAGTCTTTTTAACTGTTCTAAGATTATTCCACCATACTCATTTTTCCAATCCCAAACTCTTTCTATAAATTTTTCTCTACCAAGGTCGTACCTTGTTTTGCCTTCTTGTTTTAGCTGCTGTTCTACTTTTGTTTGGGTTGCTATACCGGCGTGATCCATTCCAGGGAACCAAACCACATCTTTGCCTTGCATTCTCATTCTTCTGATGAATAAATCCTGCAAAGTGTGGTTTAACACATGACCAAAGTGCAACATACCTGTAACATTAGGAGGTGGCATAAGGATCGAATATGGATCATTTTCATTAGATTCAGATGATTTGAAAAGCTGGTTAGATTCCCATTTGTTATACCAGTTTTTCTCTTTACTTTTGAAATCAAAATTTTTATCGAAATTCATATTTAAACTATTGTTTTTGTTTCTATTTAGTTTACAAAAATAATTAAAAGTTACTTTATACGTGTCTTTGTTAAGAAATTACAATGAAAGACGATACAATTATAAAAATTTTTGGTATTTGAGTTGAAAGTTTCGGATATTTGGAAAAGATTAATTGTAATTTAATAATAAAATATAACGGAGGATTCGTTATGCTATCTAACAAAGTAATAAGAGCAACAGCAGCTGCATTTATATTCGCGGCTTCTAGTTTGTTTCTGACTGATTGTACTAGTATGATTTCTGAAGAGCAATTAGCTATGCTTCAGGATTTGAGAAGACAAGAGGCTCAGTTGACTGAAGAGATTCAGACTGCAAAAGCTGACTTGAATAAATTAAAATCAGAACTCAAAAGCAGAGAAGCTGAGTTGAATGATTGTAATGATAAGACTCAATTCGTGAAAGACAAGTTATCAAAATGGCCAAATGTATGGCCTGATAATAACTAAAATCAGTTAAATCAAATAAGTATAACAACCAAATTAGAGGAAAAATGAAAAACTTAGTAATTATATTATTTGCTGTAATGTTAGCTGGTGGTAACTTGATAGCTCAAATGCCTCCTGCTTCTAAACCAGATTTAGAACTTACAGAAGATGAAGCAACGTTAAGAATACAAGATTATCAAGCTAAGATTAAAAATCTTGAAGGACAACTTGAGTCAATTAAAAATGACCAAGCAGATATTAAAGTAAAAACAAAAGAAATTGAACAACAATTGAAAGATTGTAATGATGCTCTAATGAAATTAGTTGGTGCTAATGCAGCAGCTGTAGAAGCATTCAAACAAAAGCTAGGTCAATTGGAAGGTAGAGTAAGAGAAATGCAAAGACTTTCAAATGATGAACTTGCTGATAGAAGAGCAGAAGTAGAACAATTAGACCAAGAATATATGGAATTAAGAAAGAATAAAATTTCTCTTCTTCCAGATATATTCCCAAGAATGGTAAAATTGGGTAAAGATATTAAAGGACTTTACAGAGAAAAGAAAATTACTACTTACACAGTTGGTACTTGGTCTGAAAACAGAGACTGTTTGTGGAACATCGCTGGTAATACAGAAATTTACAATGATCCTAATCAATGGCCAAAAATATGGCAAGCTAATACAGGTCTAATCCGTAATCCTGACATCATTCAACCAGGTTGGGTATTAACAATACCACCTAAAGGACCTAAGAATCCTGAAGAGTTGAAAGCAGAAAGAAAATACTACAGAATGAAAAAAGAAGCTATGAATGAGAATGCTGCAACTGGTGGTTCTGGTTCTAATGATCAATAATAATTCTGTTTATTAATATCGATTTTAATCCCAACTCGAGAGATTCGAGTTGGGATTTTTTTATAAATTAATTATCTTTATAAATGACTGAAATAGTTGAATATATAAATCTTGAAGATAGCAATTTAGTTTCCATATTTGGTGCTAATGACTCATTATTAAACCTGATTGAATCAGCTTTTGATTCTACTATATTTGTAAGAGGAAATCAAATAGTGCTTAAAGGTGATGAGGATGAAGTAAATTTACTAAAATCAGTATTCAAAGAATTACTCTATATGATTGAAAAAAATGGAGTTCTGAACGATACCGATGTAAAAACAGTTATTCAGTTAGCAACTGTGAACAAGGTTGACCCAAAAGAGTTTTCTATAAAAAATAAAAGTAATATCATTTATGCTGGTTATAAAAACCAGATTAGAGCTAAGACTAAAACTCAAATAGAATACGCAGAAACAGTTCAAAACAATGATGTTGTATTTGCCATCGGTCCAGCTGGAACTGGTAAAACGTTCTTAGCCGTTGCTATGGCTCTAAATGAACTTAAAAAGAATGAAGTCAAAAGAATAATTTTAACTAGACCTGCAGTAGAAGCTGGCGAGTCATTAGGTTTTCTGCCTGGTGATTTGCAAGAGAAAATCGATCCTTACTTACGACCAATCACCGATGCATTACAATATATGCTAAGCCCCGAAAAGTATAAAATAATGAGGGAGAGGAACATTATTGAGATAAACCCATTGGCTTATATGCGTGGAAGAACACTTAATAACGCATTTGTTATTTTAGACGAAGCTCAAAACACGACTGAAACACAAATGAAAATGTTTTTAACAAGATTAGGTATCGGTTCTAAAGCAATTATCACAGGTGATACTTCACAAATCGATTTACCAAGAAATAAAAAATCAGGTCTTGTTTCAGCTCAAAGAATTCTCAAAAATATTGATGGAATTAAATTCGTTTATTTCAATGAAAATGATGTTGTTAGGCATAAGTTAGTTGCTCAGATAATTAAAGCTTACGATAATGATCTAACAGATAAAAGCTAAGAAACCTTCAATTATATTACATTCCTAACCTTGGTAATTCATGCCAAGAATTGTTATATTACTTGTCAATTTTAACAACAATTAGAAAAATAATGAAATTAAATATAGTAGTTTTAATCCTATTTTTGCTTGTATCTTGCTCTGAAAGAAAAGAAGAAATAGAAAAACAGGATATAGAAACTGAACAGAGCTCAACTTTAGTTGATTTTAAAAATGAGTTTATAAAAGAAAATAACTTATCAGGTGAAGATTTAAAACGATTCAACAAAGGAGTTGAGCAGCTTGAGACACTTTGGAATGCTGATGATGGTAAAGGTACTCAACTTGAAGAATTTATAAAAACTAATTTCATAAAAAGTGGCGATGAGCTCGACACTTTATTCAATAGATTGCAAAGGAATTATGAAATTATTGATGGTCATTTCAATAAAATGATGCTTGATTTGAAAATGCCAGTTGCTCTTGATTGGGCTGAAATCACACCTATAGATAGAAAGTTTGACAGTTTTAACCCTTCTTCACACTTAGAACAAGATTTATATAATAACAAGATAGCATTCATTACAGTTTTAAACTTTCCATTTTACTCATTGGAAGAGAAACGAAAATACTCTGATAAATGGAATAGAAAAAATTGGGCCTACGCAAGAATGGGTGATAGATTTACTTCAAGAGTTCCAGCTAAACTTCTTCAAAATTTTTCTAAAGTTAATTCAGAAGCTGATGCATATATTTATGAATATTATATTTACATGGGAAATATAGTAAACAATGATGGGGAGTCGCTATTTCCAGAAGATATGAA
Source organism: Chlorobiota bacterium (assembly GCA_046290495.1). Lineage (GTDB taxonomy): Bacteria > Bacteroidota > Ignavibacteria > Kapaibacteriales > UBA2268 > PGYR01. The sequence continues at coordinate 95,002 of JBKAGT010000005.1, forward strand.
ACTTATAAGCCATTGGAATTTGAGAGATGAATTAAAATCCCAATATGCTAATGATAAGAATGGTCAGGAAAAACAAGATTTAATATATGCTATAATGCAAAGAATAATAACTCAGGAAATACCTAAATCATTTATAAATAGTAATGAGTATAAATGGAATCCAATTACAAATAAACTGTACAAACAAGGTAAAGAAATAGAGTACGAAAGTGAACCGAATACTAGATATGATAAAATATTAGAGCAATTTAAAGTACTTAGCATTATTGATGACTATTCGCCTGAAATGCCTACCTATATTGAAAGAAAATTTTCTGGTGAGATGGAAATGTCGATCGATGAAGTTGAAAAACTATTCACGGATTTTGTTAGTTCACCTGTAATTAAAAAAGCTGGAGATCTAATCAAGAATAGATTAGGTAGAGATTTACAACCTTATGATATCTGGTATGATGGTTTTAAATCAAGAAGTTCAATTAATGAAGAACAGTTAGATAAAATCACTAAGAGGAAATATCCAGATGCAAGTTCTGTAAAAAGAGATCTTCCTATAATACTGAAAAAACTTGGATGGGATAATGTTAGAGCAAATTACATTGCTGATAAAGTTGAAGTAGATCCTTCACGTGGAGCAGGGCACGCCTGGGGTGCTGAAATGAGAGGTGTTGCAGCTAGATTGCGAACAAGAATTGCTGAAGATGGCATGGATTACAAAGGTTATAACATCGCCGTACACGAATTTGGTCATAATGTTGAGCAGGTGCTATCTCTTTATGATATTGATTACTATATGCTGAATGGTGTACCGAATACAGCATTTACTGAAGCTCTAGCATTTGTATTCCAAATGAGAGACTTAAAGTTATTGGGAATGGAATCAAACGATAAAAACTCAACTTATTTGTATGCTTTAGATAATCTATGGTCAACTTTTGAGATTATGGGAGCTTCACTAGTAGATCAAAAAACATGGAAATGGCTTTACGAAAATCCGACAGCTAACCCTGAAGATCTAAAGAATGCTGTTAATAAAATCTCTAAAGAGGTTTGGAATAAATACTACGCACCAGTTATAGGTGTTGAGGATAGTAATATACTCGGTATATATTCTCACATGATATCTTATCCTCTATATTTATCTGCTTACCCAATTGGTCATTTGATAGAATTCCAAATTGAAGAATATATAAAGGATAAAAACCTAGGCACAGAGTTTGAAAGAATGTCAAAAATTGGAAAAGTATTACCAAATTCTTGGATGATAGAAGCTACTGGAAATAAAATATCTCCAGAGCCATTGTTGAATCAAGCAGAAAAAGCATTAATTGAATTATCAAAATGAACAAAGATTTAAAATATATTGCTTATTTGACAGAAGAGGTTTCTAAAGGAAACTTTAGTCAAAGTTTTAAAGAGTTATCTTTGGATGATCTTCATACTAATGATATCTTAATTAAAGTCAAATGGTCTTCACTAAATTACAAAGATGCTCTAAGCGCTAAGGGTCATAGGGGTATTACAAGGAATTACCCACATACACCAGGTGTAGATGCCGCTGGTTTTGTTGTTAAAAGTGACTCTGCAGAAATAAAGGTAGGTGAAGAAGTCATAGTTACTGGTCATGATTTAGGTATGAACACAATGGGTGGCTTTGCCGAGTATGTTTCTGTCCCTAAAGATTGGATTGTGAAACTACCAACTGGATTGACGTTACGTGATTCAATGATTTATGGTACTGCTGGAATTACTGCAGCAATATGTATAGACCAATTACTTAAACATAATTTAGAGCCTCAGAAAAGCAGAATACTGGTAACTGGTGCAACAGGTGGAGTTGGTTCTATGTCAGTTGCCATTTTAAATAAAATAGGCTTTGAAGTTATTGCATCAACTGGTAAGTTAGATAAAGCTAATTTTCTAAAAAATATCGGTGCAACAGAAGTTATTCATAGAGATGAAGTTTATGATACAACTGGTAAACCTTTACTAAAGAAGAGATGGGAAGGAGCAATAGACACAGTTGGTGGTAACACTCTTTCTACAGTGATTCGCTCTACCAATCACCATGGTTCGGTATGTGTGGTCGGATTAGTTGAGTCACCAGAACTAAAGCTGAACGTATTCCCATTTTTACAAAGAGGAGTTTCGGTGCTAGGTATTGATTCTGCCGAGAGAGGGATTGGTATCAAAAGAGAATTATGGAAAAATTTAGCATCAGATTGGAAGCCAGAATGTTTGAACGAGATGGTAAAAGAAGTTAATTTAACTGATATACAAAAAGAAATAGTTGCTATATTAGAAGGAAAACAAGTAGGAAAAACTCTGATAAATTGTGAAGTACATTAACTTGAAAAAAATATATCTAATTCTAATAGTTATTATATTAAACTCGTGTGATATTTTTGAACGTGAGATTGATTTAAATGAATCTGCTGAAGAGTTAGTAACTATAACTTTGAAATTAGGAGAACTTGATCCAGATTTAGTTGATTCCTATATAGGTATACAAGAATTAGATTCAAATGAAGATATTAGATTAGAACTAATAGAAAAAGATTTAAAAAATCTTTACAACGGTTTAATTAAAGTAATCCCTTCCAATGAGATTGGGAATCAAAGAAAAAACTATCAGCTAGCAATATTGAAATCTCTTGAGTACAGAATTAAGCTTTTAAAAGGAGATAACGACAACTTTTTAAGAGAATGTGAAAAAGTATATCAATTTAAACCAAGCTTAAGGCCATTTAGTTACTATGACTCATTGTTAGTTGAATTAGATTCTCTGATTCCTGGTCAAGGTAATCTAATTGATAGATACTCAAAATATAGGAATAAATTTATTGTTAAAAATGATTATCTTGATAGTTATTTCAGAAAAGCATTAAATTATGCAGCATTAAAAACAAAAGAATATATCAAAATGCCTATGGAAGAAGGGGTTACTGTAGAATATATGGAGGGAGCTCCTTGGAGTGCTTATAACTGGTATAAAGGTAACTACAATTCACTAATTCAAGTAAACAAAAGTGTTGATATACACTTTGAAAAGATTCTTGACTTGGCAGCACATGAATCATATCCAGGACATCACGTTTACTACACAAAAAGAGAAAAGAATTTCTATAAGGATAGTGGATTTGTAGAGTTCAGTATTTATCCACTTTATTCACCTGTATCATTTTTAGCAGAAGGTACTGCTGAGTATGGAATAGACTTAGTTTTTCCAGAAAATGAAAAAATAGATTATATATATAATAACTTAGTTGATGATAAAGGATTAACTAAAGATGAATTAAAAAAGTACATTAGTATTTTAGATATTTTTGAAAAGTTGGATGAAGTTATTATCAATATTTCACAAAAGTATTTAGATGGAGAAATAAGAATAGAGGAAGCAGTTAGGATGCTCAGAAAATATGGTCTGGAATCAGAGATTAGTGCTATACGAAGAATGAACTTTGTGAGAAGATACAGGTCATATATTATAAACTATACACTGGGTAAAAGATTTGTAAAAAATTACATTGAAAAACATGCAGATAATGAAAAATCAAAATGGGATATATACAGGGATCTTATTGAGAAACCTTATCTACCTAATGACTTAATCACTGATACTTTAAATTATTCATCTATTTGATCAGTCAAATTATTCACTTTCTGTTTAGTATTTTCTATATAATCTCTACTTGATTTTATTATTTTTATTCCTTCTTCGTACTTTTTAATTTGTTCATCTAAAGTCAGTTCTTCAGAATCTATTTCTTTAATAATTTCTTCTAATTTATTGATATTTTCTTCAATGTTTATTTTTTTCGCCATTGTATTATTCCTTTATTGTTGCTTTATTTGTTTGATTAATCCTAATTATACTAACAGTATCATCAACTGATAATATCTCATTACTCTTTATTCTTTTACCATCTTTTTCAATTACTGAATATCCTTTTTGTAATGGTATTCTGGGGTCAATTTTTGTGAAAAGTTTATTGTAATTGTCAAACTTGGTTGCAATATTTGATAATTTATTCTCAATATCTTTTTTCAAGTTTGACTCTAAGTTTGACAACAGTGTTGAGTAATTATTAAGAGTGTTTTTTACATTTGTTCTCATTAACTTATCAGCAACATTATCCAGCAGATTCATCTTTTCATTAAGGGAGTACGATATAATATTTCTAAGTTGAGTGCTATTTTCATCCAATGTTTGTCTTATTACATCTATAGTATTTACAGATACTATTTCTGCAGCACCAGTAGGCGTGGGAGCTCTATGGTCAGCGACCAAATCGGCAATAGTGGTGTCTGTTTCGTGTCCTACACCAGCCACAATTGGAGTTTTAGCATTATATATTGCATCTGCAACAACCTTTGTATTATATGACCACAAGTCCTCAATCGAGCCACCACCTCGACCAATTATTAGAACATCAAGGTCTAATTTATCCAGTTCATTTATTGCTTTTGCTATTTGATTTTCCGAACCAGTTCCTTGAACCATTACAGGATAAAAGTAAACCTCAGCAAAGGGAGCTCTTCTCTCTAACGTAGATAATATATCCCTAACAGCAGCGCCAGTTGCAGATGTAGAAACACCAATTTTCTGTGGGATAATATTCCACTGCTTTTTATTCTCAACGTCGAAATAACCTAACTCCAATAGCTCCTGTTTTAATTTCTCATACGCTAAATGAAGATCACCTAGACCTTTCTCACGAACACTAGAAACAACTAATTGGTAACTTCCTCTCGGAGGATAGACTGAAATTGAACCACTTATTTCTACTTTTTTACCACTCTCTAATGGGAAGTTAGCTCGAGTAGATCTCCACATTACACAAGAAATTTGAGCTTTATCATCTTTTAGAGTGAAATACTTGTGTCCTGATGATGCAGCTGTATAGTTAGAAATCTCACCAGAAACTTTAATATTGGAGAAATCTGTCTCAAGTTTTCCTTTTATTTTTTGAGTTAGCTGTGATACAGTTTCTACATTTGTATCTAAATCGAACATATTTTTTAAATTGTATTTTATTATAAAACTAAAATAACAAAATGATTGGTTTTGGATATGATTTGCACAAATTGGTTGAGGGTGAATCTTTAATATTAGGTGGGGTAGAGATTGACTCACCAATAGGTACACTAGCTCACAGTGATGGTGATGTGCTTATTCACTCTATTGTAGATGCAATACTTGGTGCAATGGGAGAAGGCGATATAGGTGAACATTTTCCTGACACAGACCAAAAGAATAAGGATATAGACAGCAAAGAAATTTTAAGTCATACACTTAATCTAATGAATGAAAATGGTTATTCTTTGGTAAATACTGACAATACTATTGTATTAGAAAAGCCTAAACTATCTCAATTTAAAGAAGCAATAAGAAAATCAGTAGCAAGTCTATTAGATTTAGATGAAAAAAGAGTAAATATAAAAGCAACGACAAACGAAAAACAAGACTCAATGGGACGTGGGGATTCGATTGTTGTATATAGTATATGTCAATTAAAAAGAAATAATTTATAGTATTAAAAAAAATAGGTAAATAGATGGATATAAAAGATATAATGGTATTAGGTGCTGGGCAAATGGGCAATGGAATAGCTCATGTATTAGCTCAAAAAGGATATAATGTAATTCTTTGCGATATAAATCAAGAAGGATTAGACAAGGGATTGGCAACAATCAACAAGAATTTATCAAGAATGGTGTCGAAAGAAAAGATAAGTGAAGATGATAAGAATGATACTTTATCAAGAATAACTGGTACTACTAATCAAGAAGATGGAAAAGATGTTCAGTTAGTGATTGAGGCAGTTACTGAGAACAAGGATTTGAAGTTCAAGATATTTGAAAACTTAGATAATATCATTAATCCAGATGCTATCTTAGCTTCAAACACATCGACAATTTCAATTACTGAGATTGCTGCAGCTACAAAAAGACCTGACAAAGTTGTGGGTATGCACTTTATGAACCCTGTGCCGGTGATGAAATTAGTTGAGCTAATACGTGGTCTTGCTACAAGTGATGAAGTTTACAATGCTATTCACGCACTAACAGAAGATATAAATAAGATACCTGTTCTGGCAAATGACTACCCAGGGTTTATTGCTAATAGAATATTATTACCTTTTATCAACGAAGCTTGTTTCGCTCTTATGGAAGGTGTAGGTACAGTTGACGGTATTGATACAGTTGCTAAACTTGGTTTTGCACACCCAATGGGGCCATTGCTTTTGGCTGATTTCATAGGTTTAGATACTTGTCTTGCTATATTAGAGGTGTTGCATAATGACTTGGCTGACCCTAAGTACAGACCTTGTCCACTATTGAAGAAAGTAGTTGCTTCTGGTAATTATGGTAGAAAATCAGGAAACGGTTTCTATGACTATTCTTCGGGCACACCAGAACCAAATAGCTTCAATGTGTTTTAGATAAATATATAGAAGCATTGAGCGTAGTTGAAATGATTTTAATTAAATAGTAACAAGCCCATTTAGAAATTCTCTAAATGGGTTTTTTGTATTTCATGAATTGTGAGTTGATAACAATAATTGCTACTTAGAAATAAGTTAATTATATTCAGCAGTGGATATTAAATAACAATGATAATATATGTCAAAAATAAACAAATTAGAAGTAGCAGAAACTGTTTACCAGTTTAAAAATAAAATTGTAATTGTTTCAGATAGTATAACTCAAAGTAGTAGAGATTATATTTCAAGAGATGAAGTATTAGATATTTATTATAATTCACAGAGTATTTTTAATAGTGAAACAATTGTATTGCTTACAATTTTCGCCATAGGAATAGCAATAATAGGTATTATGATACCCCTATGGCAAAGAAAAAATTTAAAAGATACAGAAAGAAGGCTAGAAAAAGAAAGTAAAAATAATGAAAATAGAATCAACAGAGAGCTTAATCAATATAGATTAGATATTAATGAATTCAAGAAAAATATTGATTTAAAAATAAAAAATAAAATAGAAGTTACTTTAGATGAGCATAAAAAAGAATTATCTAACATTATATACAATGAATTAGCTGACTCAAGAAAAGAAAGTAATTTATTAAATTACTTTACAGATATTAAGAGGGATATTAAAGAAGGTTTAATTCAAGATGGACTTCATACATTAATTTACTCTTTGAATGAATATTTGGGTTTTAATAATGAAACTTATTTAAATGTAATTAATGAATTATTTAAAGTTATTCAATTAAGATTTCAAAAAAATGAAAAATTATTTGTTAGAAAAGAAACATTCGAATTTGCTAAGTCAATTATTAAAGAATATTATAATCACAAAGAAACAAAATATCATAATGATAATTTATTAAACGAAACAATAGAAATACTTGCTAAATTCTTGGATAGTCTTGTTGACAGAGTTTATGATGATAATAAATAGAACAAAAGTGATAACCCCTAACAAAAAAAGCAAATATAATCGGCTAGTGTGCGAATATATTTAAACGGGAAGAAATATATCTTAAAACTAAATTGGAATATTAGTTATGAATAAGGAACTTTTTTTAATGAATGAATTTGATTCGATGGAAATACCTGATTGGCCTTGTCCGAGCTGTGAAAGAGGTGTTTTAAAAATAGATACTAGTGTTAAGGGGAAAAATAATAGCATTGATATCTATGATACTAATTGGACTAAGGAAGCAATAAAACATGACGAGTATCAACCAGATTGGGATTTGACTAGATTTCATGGTTACTTAATATGTTCCAATTGTGAAGATAGAATAACTATTTATGGAAATGGAAGAAAAAAGGAAGAGTATTTACTAAATAAAGCACATTACCGTGATTTATTAACTCCTTTGAACTTTAATCCTCCTTTGAATATTATAAAAATTAATAATGAATGTCCTATTGAAATTAAAAATTTAATCGAAGATTCGTTTAATCTGTATTGGCTTGATTTATCCAGTTGTGCAAATAAAATTAGGATAAGCATTGAGTTAATTTTAACTCAAAAAAAAGTAAAAAAAACCACTATTAATAATAGAGGAAAACGTATTCCGCTAAATCTACAAAATAGAATCGATATTTTTAAGAATAAGAATGAAAAAATAGCTGAAAAGTTAACAGCAATAAAATGGATAGGAAATATAGGTAGTCATCATGGTGAAATAACAAAAAATAAAATATTAAAAGCCTATGAAATTCTCGAAATAGTTTTAAATGACATATATGACAACTCAACAAAACGAATTAATAAAAGTATCAAAATAATAAATGATAGTAAAGGAAAAAAAATAGTTTGACTACAAGCATAGTTTTGTGAATTACACTTCAAATATAATAATTTCTCATCGTAACAATTAGTGATACTTAAATGCCATTTGAAATACTAGAATTTATTGTAAAATTACCAACGTATTTAGGGAGTTGGTTAGATTTCTTAATGCTCTTAATTACTGTTTCAGCGGTTTTAGTTGCTTTGTTTAATGAAAGGATTAATAGATATTTCAATAGAATAGAACTTGAGATTGTTGACACTAAAAAAATATTTTTTGAACCACATTTTCAATCAGAAGAAGACATTCATATCTTTCTTAAGTATTATCTGAAAGTTAAAAACATAAATGGAAAAACTTTAATAAAAAATGCTAAAATAAGACTTCTAAGGATTTCCCAAGAAACTGATGATGAACCGTTTATTTACGAGTTCACAGAAGAAGCCCTATTTAAATGGAATAATTTAGAAAATGATTCATTTAAAGCTTCATTTTTAAATTCCAACTTATTTTATTTTGGATATATATATGAAAACTCAAATACTAACAAATTTAGTCCATTTTACATTTCAAAAGAATCATTCTTCTTAAATGGTGTTGCCCAAAATCAAAGAAAAATATATGAAATTGAAATTTTAGCTGATAATTTTATTAGTAAAGATTATTTTTATATTCAAGTATCCTATGATGGAATTATAATAAATGACATGAAAGAGCAATTGAAGCATTTAAAGATAAATATTGTAAATAGTATTGATGATTTTAATGTTAATTGAGTAAACTTTAAATTATACTCCCACTCCCCCCTAAAACATATAAGTCAAGCCAAGTTTAGCATTAACGTGGTCCAATGACAGCTCTGCACTATTGCGTGATTCCATAAATATCAAATTATAATTTACAAGTACATCTATTGCTAAGGCATCTCCAAAAGGCGAACGAACTTTCAGAGCAGGTGCAATACCAAAACCATTTGTAGAAAATACTCTTCGTAAAGCAGTATTTCTTCTATTATTTTCATATAAAAAATCGTCAACTATATATTCCCCATATATATAGGAAAGTCCACCACCAAAAAAGAATTTTACATTATTAACTTCACCTATGTTTCTATAATAGTTAAAAGTAAGTGGATATATTCTATATCTATAGTGTCTTTCTATGTCCGTATTTCCATCTAAAGGAATTATTTCAGCGAAATTAGCATTCAATTCTAATGAGTTCTTATTATCAATATTATATGCGAGTATTAAACCATAGTTAAGTGCATTATCCCAAAATATTGATTTCTCGTGAGTTATTATGCTATAACCAGCATTTATTCCAACCTCAAAATGGTTTATATTATCTGAATATGGATTATAGTCTTCTGCAAATAAAGGTATAGCTATAAGTAATGAAAAGATTGTGATTGGAATAGATTTAAGCATTGATTTTAACTTTTTTAGTTTCTTTTTTCGGCAATATAAAACTTTAACTACCTACATCAAAAAGCAATAATTTTAGAGCTTTGTTTAGTACTATTAATATTACTCAGTATTAGTAGAATTGAATGAAAATACGTATTTTAGTACGATTTAGAATATAAAAAATCCTATTAAAATGACTCAAATGAAAAATATTGAAATTTATAAACCAGAACATCATATTCGCATTGTAACAGCAGCATCTCTATTCGATGGTCACGATGTTGCAATCAATATAATGAGACGTATTTTACAATCAACAGGGGCAGAAGTGATTCACTTAGGACACAACCGTAGCGTTGCTGAAATAGTTGATTGCGCAATACAAGAAGATGCTCAGGGAATAGCGCTTACTTCATATCAAGGTGGGCATACAGAATACTTAAAGTATATGTATGACTTAATAAAAGAAAGAGGAGCTAACATAAAGATATATGCTGGTGGAGGTGGCACAATCCTTCCAGAAGAGATTGATGAACTCCATGAATATGGAATTGATAGAGTTTACTCTCCTGATGATGGTAGAGAGCTGGGCTTACAAGGTATGATAAATGATGTTATCAAAGGTTGTGACTTTTCAACTCTAAAAGTAAATGATGAAAAGATAGATGATACTATTAAGTCATCATTGAGTAATCTAAATAAAAACGACAAGCAATCAATCGGTAGATTAATAACTGCAGCTGAGAATTATGAAGAAGATTATCTTAACTTTGTTGGTGATGTAGAATCAAAAATTGAACGACGAATTCCTGTTCTAGGAATAACTGGAACTGGTGGTGCTGGTAAATCATCGATGATAGATGAGTTAGTGCGAAGATTTATTATGGATTTTGAAGATAAATCAATAGCTGTAATCTCTGTAGACCCATCTAAAAGAAAGACTGGTGGGGCATTGCTTGGCGATAGAATTCGTATGAACTCAATCAATAATGATAGAGTTTATATGCGCTCGCTCGCTACAAGGCAATCAAATCTATCTATGAGTAATCACGTTCAGCATGCTATTAATATCTGCAAGGCAGCAGATTTTGATATGATAATAGTGGAAACTTCGGGTATCGGACAATCTGACACTGAAATTACAAACCACTCAGATGTATCTATGTATGTAATGACTGCCGAATATGGTGCAGCTACACAGCTTGAAAAGATTGATATGCTTGATTTTGCTGATATTATTGCTATTAACAAATTCGATAAACGTGGGTCACAAGATGCATTAAGAGATGTGAAAAAGCAATATAAACGCAATCATTTAATGTTCGAAACTCCCGATGAAGATTTACCTATATATGGTACAATAGCTTCACAATTCAATGATCCAGGTACAAATGTATTATATAAAAGAATAATAGACACATTGGTTGAAAAAACTGAAGTTACTCATCTAAATAGCACTTTCGAAGTTACTGATGAGATGTCAAAGAAAATATATATCATCCCACCTGAAAGAGTCAGATACTTAGCTGAGATTAAAGAGAACAGTGAACAGTATAATGATTTTGTTGAGAAACAAGTATCTATAGCAAGAAAGATGTATCAACTAAAAGGTACAATCGAGATAATCAATGAAAGAATTGGTGAGAAAAAAATTGATATTGAAGAAGAGAATGGAATTGTTACTGCTATAGAATCAAAAACAGAAGCACCTGGTTATCTTGGTGAACTGATGGATGAATTCAAAAAGCTAAGTGAACAATTAGACCCAGAATGTAAAAAATCTATTGACGATTGGGAAAATACGGTTGCACGTTATAAAGCTGACAAGTATCAGTTCAAAGTTAGAGATAAAGTTCTAGAACAAGATTTATATAGAAAATCACTGTCGGGAACTAAAATACCAAGAGTATCACTACCCAAATATAAAGATTGGGGAGATATATTAAACTGGATATTAACTGAGAATGTACCAGGATTTTTCCCTTATTCTGCGGGTGTCTTTCCTCTTAAAAGAATTAATGAAGACCCAACTCGTATGTTTGCTGGTGAGGGTGGTCCAGAAAGGACAAATAGAAGATTCCATTATGTTTCTTCTGATATGGAAGCAAAGAGGTTATCAACTGCGTTCGACTCTGTTACACTTTATGGAGAAGACCCAGACCACAGACCAGATATATATGGTAAAATAGGAAACTCAGGTGTTAGTATTGCTACATTAGATGATGCTAAAAAACTTTACTCTGGATTTGATTTATCAAGTCCAATGACTTCTGTATCAATGACTATCAATGGCCCTGCACCAATGCTGTTAGGCTTCTTTATGAATGCTGCTATCGATCAGCAGTGTGAGAAATATATAAAGGAAAATGGTCTTGAAGCAGAAGTAAACAGTAAAATTGAAGCTATATACAGAGAAAAAGGAGTGCCTAGACCAGAATACAATGGTGATTTGCCTAAGACAAATGATGGGCTTGGCTTAATGCTTTTAGGCGTGACTGGTGATGAAGTTTTGGATGCTGAAATATATGAAAAAATCAAAGCAGACACATTAACTAAAGTTCGTGGAACTGTACAGGCAGACATTCTGAAAGAAGATCAGGCACAGAACACTTGTATATTTTCAACTGAATTTGCTCTCAGAATGATGGGAGATATTCAACAATACTTTATTGATAAAGCTGTAAGGAATTTCTACTCAGTTTCAATCTCTGGTTATCATATAGCAGAGGCTGGTGCAAATCCAATTACTCAATTAGCACTCACATTATCAAATGGTTTCACTTACGTGGAATACTATTTGAGTAGAGGAATGCATATTGATGATTTTGCTCCAAATTTATCTTTCTTCTTCTCGAATGGAGTTGATCCAGAATACTCTGTAATCGGTAGAGTTGCAAGAAGAATATGGGCAAAAGCGATGAAGTATAAATATGGTGGAAACTCTCGTTCACAGAAACTAAAATACCACATCCAAACTTCTGGTCGCTCACTACACGCACAAGAGATTGCATTCAATGATATTAGAACAACATTACAAGCACTTTATGCAATTTTTGACAATTGTAATTCTTTACATACAAACGCTTATGATGAAGCTATAACTACTCCAACAGAGGAGAGTGTAAGAAGAGCGATCGCAATTCAAATGATAATAAACAAAGAGCTGGGTTTAGCTAAAAATGAAAACCCAATACAAGGATCTTTTATAATTGAAGAGCTGACTGACTTAGTAGAAGAAGCAGTTCTTAAAGAGTTTCAAAGCATATCTGAACGAGGCGGTGTACTTGGAGCTATGGAAAGAATGTACCAGCGTTCAAAAATACAAGAAGAGTCAATGTATTATGAACACAAAAAACACAGTGGGGAATTACCGCTGATTGGTGTAAATACATACTTAGACCCTAATGGTTCACCTACCATAGTTCCGAAGGAAGTTATTAGGTCAACAACTGAAGAAAAAGAATTTGCGATTGAAACTCTTAACAAATTCAAAGAAAGAAATAGCAATAAAGCTGAAGATGCTATCAAAAAACTTAAAAAAACTGCTATTGAAAATAGAAACACATTTGATTCACTTATGGAAGCAACTAAGTATTGCTCATTAGGGCAGATATCCAATGCACTCTACGAGGTTGGTGGGCAATACAGAAGAAATATGTAAATCAGAATATCTTTGATTTTCTCAACACATTTTGAGATGAGAAAATTTGGAATTATATTAAAACAGATTAAATAACTAATAGATAGAATATAATGTTTGAATTTGGAATAAAGAATATAGCATTTTTAATCATATTCACAGGAGCAGCAATATTTTTTGCTACTAATGTAAAACGATTAATTGACTGGCTTAAGATAGGTAAAGATGACAACAGGTTTGATAATGTTGGTGATAGAATAAAACAAACTCTTATTGTTGCTATAGGGCAGAAGAAAATATTAAGAGATAAAAAAGCTGGGCCTATTCACGCTGGTATCTTTTGGGGCTTTTTAATTCTATTATTTTCAGCAGCAAATTCTGTACTTACGGGTTTTGGGATAATAAATATATTCAATTATTTAGGTCCTATCTATAGCGTAATAACTATACTTACTGATGTCTTCATTGCCTTAATAATCATTGCGGTAATTGGGGCGTTATACAGACGTTATGTAATGAAGATAGAAAGATTGCCGAAAGCTAAGGATGAAAAGATAGAAGCAGCAGCTATATTGGTTACTATATTCTTTATCGTTACTTCATTATTATTTGAAAATGCAGCTATGATAGCATTGGGTACTCACCCATCTTGGGCTGTGAACCCATTAGCATCTGCTTTAGCACCCTTGTTTAGTGTGTCTGCTGCTAATGTTGTTTATAATGTTGCTTGGTGGCTACATATTATACTAATCTTAGCATTTATGAACTTCTTACCATACTCAAAGCACCTTCATGTGCTTACAAGTGTGTTGAATGTTTATTTCTCTAACTTAGGTCCAACAAATAAATTAGAACAAATTGATTTTGAAGATGAAAGTATTGAATCTTACGGTGTCTCTGATATTGAAGATCTTTCATGGAAGACGTTATTAGATGGATACACTTGTACTCACTGTGGTAGATGTACCAGCGTTTGTCCTGCAAACCAGACAGGAAAGATACTCGATCCTCGTGAAATTATTGTTCAAATTAGAAACAGAACAGAAGATGTTGCTCCTATAAAACTTAAGCAGAAAGAAGCTGAAAAAGCAGGTACAGAATACGAGCCATCTGAACAAGAGCAACAACTATTAGATAAAAAATTAGTTGGTGATTATGTAAAACCAGAAGCTTTATGGCAATGTACAACTTGTTCGGCATGCATGGAAGAATGTCCGGTTAACATTGAGCATGTACCTGCAATAGTTGGTATGAGAAGGTCACTTGTGATGATGGAAGCAGACTTCCCTCAAGAACTTGCTGGAGCTTTTAACAACATAGAAAATAACGCTGCACCTTGGGCATTTCCACAGGAAGAAAGAGCTGATTGGGCAGAAGGAATGGATGTACAAGAAGCTGCAGATAAGCCAGAGTTTGACATTTTATTCTGGGTTGGTTGTTCTGGTAGTTTCGATGATAGATCAAAAAATATCACACAATCATTTGCTAAGTTAATGAACAAAGCAGATATAAATTTTGCGATATTAGGTAAAGAAGAAGCTTGTAACGGTGACCCAGCGAGAAGAGGTGGAAATGAGTATTTGGCTGATATGTACGTCAAGATGAATATCGAAACTATGGGACAGTATAATGTTAACAAAATAGTAACTACTTGTCCTCACTGTTTTAATACGCTAAAAAATGAATATCCTGATTTTGGTGGCAATTATGAAGTGATACACCACTCTGAATTTTTAGAAAATCTAATTGATGAAGGTAAACTACCATTCAATCATGATATTAAGAAAGAGCTAAGTGTTGTATTCCATGATTCATGCTATTTGGGTAGATTGAATAAGAACTATGATTCACCAAGAAATACTATCAAAGACATCCCAGGATTGAAAGTATTAGAACCACAAAGAACTAAAGATAAAGGTCTTTGTTGTGGTGCTGGAGGAGCTCAAATGTTTATGGAAGAGACGGAAGGTAAACGTGTAAATGCGGAAAGAACTGAAGAATTACTTAGCACTGGTGCTAAAACTATTGCTCTTAATTGTCCTTTCTGTATGACTATGATAAATGATGGCGTTGGTAATTCGGGTGCTGAAGGAGTAGAAGTGAAAGATATTTCTGAAATTCTTTTAGAACATATTGAGTCTAATCATAAATAAATATTATTGGTAATTACTGATATTACAGGCATTTAAGCCAAATATTTTAGATACTTTAGTTCTGTTTCGAGCTATAATATTATAAATAGGATTAAAAATAAAAACAAATAATGGGTTATCAAAAAGATAGCCCATTACTTTATATACACCATTCATTTTCTTCAAAGCGAGAAAAACAGCTTTACTTTTTGAATAAATCTGCTTATTACTATTTTGATAGAAATATACAGATTTCGATGTCATATCTTCATCTAGGTCATTATGTATTTTTTTTAAAGCTAATACCTGATATGGCTTTATATCTAAAGAATTTTTATCAACTCTTTTTTCAATAAATTCTGCGGTATAAGTACAAATACCACAATCACCATCAAATATTAGTATGTCTTTCATTCCTTTATATCTGCTGCAATATCTTTTCTGAAATACTTATTCTCAAAATCTATTCCCATAACCAAATCATAAGCGTTATTCTTAGCTTCTTCTATTGATTTTGCAATTGCGGTTATTCCTAAAACTCTACCACCGTTATTTATAATTTGACCATTTAATTTTTTTGTACCTGCATGGAAAATAAATCTATCTTTTAGTTCTGTATTATTTTTTAGACCTTTTATTTCAAAACCTTTGTGATATGATTCTGGATATCCTTTTGATGCAAGTATAACTGTACAAGCTGCCTTATTCTTTTTTATAGAAATAGAGCTTTTATTAATATTCCCTTTTGAAGCAGAGAGAAATAGTTCAGCCATATTTCCATCAATAAGTGAAAGTACTGATTGAGTTTCTGGATCACCAAACCTAACATTGAACTCAATTACTTTAGGTTGATTATTATATATCATCAAACCACAGAACAAACAGCCTTTGAATTCTGATCCTCGAGCTTTCATACCTCTTAATGTAGGCTCAACAATTTCTTTTGCTATCTTATCCAAAACATCTTTGTTGACATAAGGAGTTGGCGCAAATGATCCCATACCACCTGTGTTCAAACCTTGGTCACCTTCTTTTGCTCTTTTGTAATCTTGAGAAGGAGGTAAAAGCACATAGTCGTCACCATCACATATAGCAAATACTGAAGCTTCTACTCCATTTAAAAATTCTTCAATTACAACTGTCTCACTAGCTGAGCTAAATTTTCCTTCGAAAAATTCATCTAATGTTAATTTTGCTTCATCCTTGCTATTACAAATAAATACACCTTTACCTCCAGCTAAACCATCTGCCTTTAAAACTATATGCGAATTGAAAGAATCAATATACTTATAAGCTAGTTCTTTCTGGTCTTTACTAAATACTTTATAGCCAGCAGTAGGAATATTAAACTCATCCATAAATTGCTTTGCAAATGATTTGGAAGACTCTAATTGAGAAGCATATTTATTGGGACCAAAACAGTTGATTTTATACTTATTAAGAATATCTACTATTCCATCTGCTAATGGTTGTTCTGGACCTACTACTACTAAATCTACATTTTCGTTTTCACAAAATGAAATTAAATCATGTTCATCATTAATGTCAAAGCTGACATTCTTAGCGAATTGTTCTGTGCCCGGATTACCAGGATTACAATAAACCTTGTTATTACCTGATTGATAAAGTTTAAAACTTAAAGCATGTTCTCTTCCACCACTACCAATAACTAATATATTCATTATTTTTTCTTATAATTTGAGTTTCTAAAGTTTAACAAATTAATAAAAAGATTAGTTAGGATTAAATAGATTGATAAATGAAAACTAAAAATGAGTTTATAAAATCATATTTTTGCTAAGGTTTTAAATTGGTGAGACAAGGAGAATATTATGGAATCAGTAAAAATAATTGAAATAGCAGGTACAGCTGCGTTTAGTATAGCAGGTGCATTTGCAGCGATGGAGAAAAAATTAGACTTGTTTGGTATTTTTATTATCGCCTTTGTAACTGCAATGGGTGGTGGAACATTACGTGATGTATTGATTGGTGATTTACCTGTAAAATGGATGTTGGATATGAGTTATGGATTAGTTGTATTGCTTAGTACACTATCCGCTTTATTGTTTACAAGGGTTATTCTTAATTATCATAAAATATTACTATTATTCGATTCAATAGGATTAGGATTCTTTACTCTAGCTGGTATTCAAATTGGTTTAACTCTTGGTTTTACACCAATAACATGTGTAGCTTTAGGTACAATGTCAGCATGTTTTGGTGGCGTAATTAGAGATATATCATTAAACAATATCCCATTAATATTTGAGAAAGAAATATATGCTACAGCATGTATTGTTGGTGGAATCTTGTACTTTCTGTTGGGTAACTTACATATACAACAATCTTATGTTGAAGTAATTTCTTTACTTACAATTGTTTTATTTCGCTTGTTGGCTGTGAAATATGATTGGCAACTTCCTTCTCCTTGGAAAAGTAAATTGAATTATTAATCTAAATACAGTAATTATTGTTGAAAAATAAAGGTGATTATATCCGTTAGCTTTATGACTTACTCGCTATAATTTATTAATTTAGACATTAAAACTATGCAAAATAAAAGGTAAAAAATGGCAAAGAAAGAAACTTCAAAAAAAATTGGTGTTGAAATCAATCCTGATAAATTAAAGGCTGTTGACCTAGCTATGGAACAAATAGAAAGGCAACATGGCAAGGGCTCAATTATGAGATTGAGTGACCAACAAGTTGTTGATGTAGAAGCTATCTCTACAGGTTGTATGTCTCTTGATGCAGCAATTGGTGTAGGGGGTATACCAAGAGGTAGAATAGTAGAAATATTTGGACCTGAGTCATCTGGTAAAACAACAGTTTGTTTGCACGTAATAGCAGAAGCACAAAAAGCTGGTGGATTAGCAGCTTTTGTTGATACTGAACATGCCTTGGATATAAATTATGCTCAGAGGTTAGGTGTAGACCTTAATAATCTTTTACTTTCACAGCCTGAATTTGGTGAACAAGCATTAGAAATTGTAGAAACTCTTGTTCGTTCAGGCGGAGTCGATGTAGTTATAGTTGACTCCGTAGCAGCTCTTACTCCTAGAGTAGAAATAGAAGGCGAAATGGGTGATGCACAAATGGGTTCACAAGCAAGACTAATGTCTCAAGCGATGAGAAAGCTTAATGCGGCTATTGGTAAATCAAAGACTACAGTAATATTCACTAACCAACTAAGAAGTAAAATTGGTGTGATATATGGTAATCCTGAAACGACTACAGGTGGTAATGCACTGAAATTCTATGCTTCAGTTAGATTAGATATCCGTAGAAAAGAAGTTCTAAAGGAAGGATCAGATATAATAGGTAACAGAGTAAGAGTCAAGGTACTTAAGAATAAAGTAGCTCCACCGTTCAAAGACACCGAGTTTGATATCATGTATAATGAGGGAATATCGAAGGTTGGTGATATGGTGGATATGGCCACTGGTTATGGAATTATAAATAAATCTGGTTCATGGTATACGTTTGGTGAAGAAAGAGTGCAGGGTAGAGATGCATTGAAAAAGTTAATTAAAGAAGATAAAGCTCTGATGGATAATTTAGAAACCCAAGTTTTAGAGAAAATATCACCTAAGAAAGAAAAAGAAGAAAGCGGAATTGACAAGTAGTAATGCATGAAGTAGAGTCTATAAATAAAAAAAAATACTCAAAAAAGTATTTTATAAATTTTAAAGATGATACAAATGAATTTATATTATTGAATATTGACATTATATCTAAGAATCAAATAAGCATTGGTGCTAAGCTGTCAGATACTGATATTACCACTGCTTTGAAAATGCAAGATATAGTTGACGCAAAACAAAAAGCTTATAGCTATGTATCTTATAAGCCACGTTCAGAATTCGAAGTTCGAAAAAGACTACAAGATAAAGAGTTTGATAGTGATGTAATCGAAATTGCAATTAAATTTCTTTTTGAGTATAAATTGCTTGATGATGAAAAGTTTACCAAATCTTATGTTAGAAGTTATTTGGAAAGGAAACCATCAGGTAAATTTAAACTTGTGAATGAATTAAAGAAAAAAGGCATTTCTGAAGAGTTGATTGCAAATTCAATAAGAAAGATTTATAATGAATTTAATTTGTTTGATTTGGCAATCAAAGCGGCAACTAAACATCAAAATAAAATACATTATAAACCAAAATCAAAACAAAAAGATTTAGTTATAAGCTTCCTGAAACGAAGGGGTTTCAATTGGGAAACAATAAGTAAAGTAATTGATAAAATGTTCTAAATATATAATTAGTATATACGTTAAAAGAAAAAAATAAATTAAACTTAAATTAAAACTACGGTGTTAAAAATATGTCAACTATGACTGAAAATATACCAGCGAAAGCTGAACAAGGAAAATTATCAGAAGTTCCTGGTAAATATTGTGTAAGAGATATCAATCTTGCTGATAAAGGTAGGTTGTTATTAGACTGGGCAGAATCAAGAATGCCCGTAATGAACAAATTAAGAGAAGAGTATAAGAAAACAAAACCACTAGAAGGATATATTATTTCAGGTTGCTTACATGTAACTAAGGAAACTGGTATTCTGATAAGAGCTTTAAAAGATGCAGGTGCAGAAGTATGGTGGTCTGGTTGTAATCCTTTGTCAACAAATGATGCAGTAGCTGCTGCATTAGCAGAGGAAGGAATAAATATTTTCGCATGGTATGACAACGGGCCAGATTTTTACTGGTGTATAGAGAGAACTATAGATTGCAAACCACACTTGACTTTAGACGATGGTTGTGATTTGATTAATACAGTTCACGAAAAGTATAAGGATTTGGCTCAAAATCATGTAGTTGGTGGTACAGAAGAAACTACTACAGGTATTCATAGATTACGTTCACGTGAAAAAGCGGGTGAACTATACTATCCAGTTTATGCAGTTAATGATGCTGAAACGAAATGGGATTTTGACAATGTATATGGTACTGGTCAATCTACATTAGATGGCATAATAAGAGCTACTTCTGTTTTATTAGCAGGTAAAAACTTTGTTGTAGCTGGACATGGTCACTGTGGTTCTGGTGTTGCACTTAGAGCAAAAGGAATGGGTGCAAACGTAATGATCACTGAAGTTAAGCCAACTGCTGCTATGAAAGGTGTGTTAAATGGTCATGAAGTATTGACTATGGACGAGGCATCAAAAGTTGGAGATATATTCTGTACAGCTACAGGTGTAAAAGATATTATTAGAAAAGAACATTTCGAAAATATGCGTGATGGTGCAATAGTATGTAATACTGGTCATTATGATAGCGAAATAAATATTCCAGAACTTGAAGAAATATCTGTTTCAAAGAGAACCATCAGAGAAAACTGTGAAGAGTACACTTTGAAAAATGGTAAAAAGATTTTCTTATTAGCGCAAGGTAGATTGATTAATTTAGCTGCTGCAGAAGGTCACCCATCTGAGGTTATGGATATGTCATTCGCTAATCAATTCTTATCTCACGTTGCATTGGCACAAGCTCACACGAAAGGGGAGAAGTTACCTAATTCTGTAATTGAAATTCCTGTAGAGCAAGATGAATTTGTAGCAGAAACTAAATTAGCTACTATGAATATGGCTATTGATAGCTTAACGGAAGAACAAATCAAATATATTGATGATTATAATAGTGGTACTTAATTAAAATATTAGTATATTTTTATATAAAAGCTTACTTAATCAAAGTAAGCTTTTTTTTTAAACATTTTTTTATTTTTTTAAAAAAAAATGTTTATTAGAGTGAATTTTTTTTCAATTATTTAGGAGGTCTTATGAAAAAGACTCTTTTACTATGTACTATTGCCATATTTGCATTGTTGTTTAGTACAACAAATTTAAAAGCTCAATTACCATCTGGATCAGTTGGAATTGGATCCAATTTTGGAAGTGGTGTAGCCGGATTAAGTGTGGCATATGCATTCTCAAATTCATTCGACTTAATGTTAAATTTGGGATATACTAATAATTCACAAACTAATAGTGAATCTGATAACAGTGTAAGTTCTAGTCAAACTTCGATTGGTATTGGAGGTAGAATATTTTTTAGTGACAATAAAACAATAGATCCTTTTTTAGGTTTAGGTTTGAGTTACTCTGATTCTGGAATTGCCTTAGTTGAAGATGCAGGACAGGATGCAACGGCAATACTAGGGCAAATTATGATTGGTGGTCAATCTGAAATAGCAACTAATTTCTTCTTATATATTTCAACTGGAATTGTTTATGGGTCTTCATCTGCCGATTCAGAATTTGGAAATGAAACTGTTACATTAACAAATAGCGTTTTGACTCTTGGTACTACTGCAGTTGGTGCTCTTATATATTTTTAATCTGATTGCCTGATATATTAAAAAAAGCCGATATAAAATTAGATTTATATCGGCTTTTGTATTTGTAATTGAATCTAAGTTTAATGAATGTGAGTGCCATAACCACATTGACACTTTGGTAATTCGAATGAGTTTACTCTCTGGTGAAAATCAAATCCTTCATATTTGTCAGAATTCCACCAAAAATCTTCTCTTGGATTGTCATAATTTCCAATTTCATCCATTGTTTCTGATTCATACATTCTACCATTTATAATTGTATAAACTACATTTTCTGTAGTATAAATATCATCTAATGGATTCCCATCAATAACAATCAAATCAGCTAACTTGCCGGTTTCAATAGAACCAATCTCACTGTCCATACCTAGATAAGTGGCACCATTTATTGTAGCAGCTTGTAACACTTCCATATTACTCATTCCACCTTGATGGAGCATCCACATTTCCCAATGAGCACCCAGTCCTTGAAGTTGACCGTGAGCTCCCATATTAACTTTTATTCCATTATCTGTCATTTTCTTTAATGATTGAGAAGTAAGTATATGTCCATTATCATATTCTTCATTTGGTATCATTGTCCTATGTCTAGCTCGTGAATCAATTACCTCTCTAGGAGTAAAGATTAGCAATCTTTCTTTTTCCCAGACATTTGTGTTCTGATACCAATAATATTCGCCTGTAACAGAGCCATAATTTACTACCAATGTTGGAGTATTGTGTGTTTCGGTATTAGACCAAAATTTTAGAACATCATCATAAAGTGGTGCAACAGGGATATTATGCTCTATACCCGTATGACCGTCTGCTACCATTGACAAATTATGGAAGAAATGTGACCCTCCTTCTGGAAAGACTAACATTTCTAATTCTCTAGCAGCTTCTATAATCTGTTGTCTCTGGTTTCGTCGCGGTTGGTTGTAAGATTTCACTGAAAAGGCACCAAATGCTTTAGTTCTTCTAAGGTGAGATTTAGCATCTTCTAAATTATTTACAACTGCTTTAAAATCTCCATCTGCCCCGTATAGAATAATGCCAGTCGAGTAAGTTCTAGGTCCAACCATTCTACCTGTTTTAATCATTTCAGAATGGCTAAAGACCATTTCAGAATTTGAAGAAGGATCATGGGTTGTAGTAACACCATAAGCTAAATTTGCATAGTAAGGCCAGTGCTTTTCAGGACTTAATCCATACCTAAAAGTTCCTTGATGAGCATGTACGTCTATTAGTCCAGGCATTATAGTTTTTCCTTTTAAGTCATAAACTTTAGCATTTTTAGGAATAGCCACTTCATCTTGAAAACCAAAATTTAAAATCTTGTTTTCATCAATTACTACTGTTCCATTTTCTATAACTGTTGAGTCCTCATCCATGGTTAATATTCTAGCGTTTGTAAATGCTAATAATCCATCTGGTTTATCAGATTTTACCATTGTTTGAATTTCAATTTTATCAGACTTTACACTTTCATTATTTTCAGAATTTTTATTTATATAGTCAAAACTATCTTCTAAAGATATAGTATGATAATCTGCCCCTAATGTCCAATGAAGTTTTTTGCTATCATTTGACCAATGTAGATTGATTCCAGCATCGCTTGCTACTTCTGCTATGGGTATTGATTTTGTATTTGCACTCAAGTCAATTGATTGACCTGATTTAGGAAATCTTGCTATATATACTTTATGCAATTCATTAAATGCTATGAAATTTCCATCAGGACTAGGAACAAATTTATTTGAATACTTTGAACTAAAGTGTTGCTTATGGTCATTACCAGTTAAGTCAACAGAGTGAAATCCCTTGTCTAAGCTACCGAAATAGTAGCCACCTGTTTGAAAATAGATTCTTGTATCATTATTGTTTAATAGGGGATACTCACCAGATTCAGAAATTAATTTTGGTTTAGAATTAGAATTCTCTAAATCTAATGTATAAATACCTGGGTTTGTAGTATAGTCAAACCCCTGATGTTCATTACCCGATTCTTTTAAGTATAATAATGTAGATTTATCTTTAGTTAGTGACGGAGTTCTATAGATACCTTTTGGTAAATTAACTTTTTTGGATGACTTGGAGTTGAAATCATAAATCATGATTTTTCCTTTTTCTGAATCTGACCAAGTAACATAAACCAATTTCGTTCCATCTGAACTGAATGAAGGTTCATATTCAAAATTCTTGTCATTAGTTAGTCGTTTTGCGTTTTTACTATTTTTATCATATATATATAAATAACCTGCTGCATTATACACAATTTTATTTCCATCAGGAGAAGTAACAGCACCTCTTAGTACTTTTAGTATTATCTCATCTTCATGTACTTTGTTATCAAACCTTACCGTTTTTTGGATTTTTTGTCTTGCATTTACTTCAAAAGGTATTTCTGTATAATCTTTAGTGTTTACATCAACTTCCCAAAGTTTACCATTTCCATATATTACAATTGATTTGCCATCAGGGGACCATGCAAAGCCCGGATAAACCCCAAAAATTGCCCATGCTTCTTGTTGATCTTTAATTAATTTATCAAATATAGGCCACTCTTCTCCAGTCTCAGTGTCTTTAATAAATAGAATAGTTTTTGTTCTAACCCTAGATACAAAAGCCAAATATTTGCCATCAGGTGAAATCTGCGGTCTGAATGCACTGCCAGAACCTGAAATATAAGTCTCTGTATCACCATCTTCTAATGAATATCTTTTGATTACATAAATGCCTTTATTAGGGTCTTTGTTATATTGAAAAAAACCACCTGGATACATATCCTCAGAATAATATAAGTACTTACCGACTTTAGAGACAGAAGGTTCATTTACATCTTGTTGATCATTTTTCTTTTTAGTTAATTGAATCCCACTTCCACCAGATATATGATACATCCACATTTCTCCTGCACCAGCAGATCTAGTAGATGTGAAGTGCTTACGTGCAATAAGAAACTCACTATCATGTGACCATACTGCATTATTAAGCAATCTGAAATCCTCTTTTGTTATCTGTTTTGCATCAGAACCATCAGTATTCATAATCCAAATATTATCAGCTCCTCCCGCGTCAGAGGTAAAGGAAATATATTTCCCATCAGGTGAGAATCTAGGTTGTACTTCCCAAGCTAACCCAGTTCTAATTGGGGTAGCTTTACCTCCTTTTCTAGGTATAGTATATATATCTCCAAGTAAATCAAATGCAATAGTCTTTCCATCAGGACTAACATCTAAGTTCATCCATGTTCCCTCACTCACAGTAAATTCAACATCTTTACCTTCTCGAGGAGGGTTATTCACATTCCATTCTTTTTCTTCAGCATTTATATTTATTGTTAAAATTAATACTAGTAGTACTATAAATTTATTCATTATTATCTCCATTTCTATTTTCTTTTTCTATCCAATTATCAATCTTATCAGTTAACATAAATAATGGTATAGGTCCATCGCTTAATATTAGTTCATGAAATATTTTGATATCGAATTTATCCTTTAATTCTTTACTTGCTTTGTCTCTAAGTTCAAGTATATGTCTCATACCTATTTTGTAACCTGTTGCCTGACCAGGCATTACTATATGTCTATCAACCATACTCACAGACTCTCCCATACTTGCTGGAGTATTGTTATTATAGAAATCTATTGCTTTTTGTCTGTCCCATCCTTTATCATGAATTCCTACATCAACAACTAACCTGCAAGCTCTCCAAAGTTCCATAGCTAATCGTCCAAAGTCAGAATAAGGGTCTTGATAATAGCCAATTTCTTTTGGAAGAAGTTCAGAGTATAATCCCCAGCCTTCTACATAGCTCACATATAGATTTCCAACAACTCTGAATTTTGGTATGTTTTCCAACTCTTGCGAAATTGCAATTTGCATGTGATGTCCAGGTATTCCCTCGTGGTAAGCTAGAGCTTCCATTTGATATATAGGCATACTTGACATATCATATAGATTGGCATAATACATACCTGGTCTTTTACCATCGATTGATGGTGGCTCATAAAATGCTTTACCTGCACTTTTTTCTCTATATTCTTCTACCTTTTTGACAACTAAATTAGTCTTTGGCTTTACTTTAAACAGTTGATCTAATTCAGTTTTCATTGTGTTGATTATAGCAGTTGCGCTATCAAGATACTTTTGTTTACCTTCTTCAGTATTCGGAAAATAGAATTGAGAATCTTCTCTCATAAACTTAAAAAATGCTTGTAAATTACCTTTGAAACCAACGTCTTCCTTTATTGCTGTCATTTCGTTATGGATTCTTTCTACTTCATTTATTCCATACTCATAAACTTCTTCAGGAGTAATATCAATTGTATTATTCATTTTAAGTTGGTATTTATAATATTCATTACCATTTGGTAGAGAAGATGCACCAATGCTATTACCTGAATACTTTTTGAGTTCTTTCAAATATTCAATTAAGCTAGTGTAACCTGAACTAAATTCATTAGTAAGTGCTTTAATCAAATTGTTTACTAATTCTTCCTTTTCATCATTATCTTTGGATAAATTTTCTACTTTTTGTTTAAAGTCTGAAAAAATAGGATGCGAATCAATATTAGATTCATCAACAATTAAATTTTCACTACTCCCTATAACATAATCTAAAATTAAATTCGGAGCAACAACATCACGATCTTTTCTGTTTTCAAGATTATCTATAAGCTGAGAAATCAACAAAGGGACTTTCTTAACACGAGTTATGTAATTCTCAGCATCTCGAACATTATCTATCTTATGTTGGTTTATCAAAGTGGAAGGAATTTTTGTGTGCCAACCATCCATTTGACTGACAGGGTAATCGTGAAATAGAAAGTCAAACCCATCTATTTCTGTTCTTAAGTTATGAATATATATCTCAAAACTCTTAAGGGCCTGACCAGATAGATTATTAACATCAAATCTATTAGTAAGAATTTTAATGTTTTCTGTTAAAATTTTCTTTTCGGCAAGTTTCATACTATCTGATATATTATCCCACTTATCATCATTATCATGGAAACCATACTCAGTTTGTAATGCAGGATATCTGTCAACTTTTGCCTTCCAGACTGAGTCTATCCAAATTAAAAATTCCTCATTCTGATTATTATTTATTTTTTCTAGTTTGCTTTCTGTACAAGCACTAAGCGAAATTATTATAATTGATAATATTACTATTAACTTCATTTATATTGATATTGTTGATTTATAAAAAGATAAATATAAGCTATTATGTAACATTTTAAGAGTTTTATTATTAATTTGTTATACAGAGAACAAAAAAATAAATTTTATGAAAATTATTTACATACTTATTACCTTTTTAATACCTTCACTCTTATTCAGTCAGAATATTAATCTGTATAATATCAATGCAGATAATTTTCCACTGATTGAAGCTGATTTTTTTATTACTGATTCGGATGGTAATCAGATTACAAATGTAGGTAAAGATGATTTTCTAATAACAGAAAAGCAGAGAGAGAAAATAATAAATAATGTTTCTTGTGTAACAGACTCATCAATAAGAAATATCTCTACAGTATTAACTTTAGATTTGTCTAGTTCAATGAGGGGTGCGAAGTTTGAATGGATTAAAGAGGCTTCGAGTGTATGGATTTCTCAAATGGATAGCTCTCGTGAAGAGACTGCAATAACGACTTTTGATGACGAAGCATTGTTATATTCCGATTTCAATATCAATAAAGAAAGTTTGTTAGAGATATTAGAGACACTTGAATTAAGAGATGGTACAAATTTTAGGACAGCTTTTCTTGACCCTTATGCAGGTGCATTGGATGTTGCTAGAAGAGCTGATTATCAACCAATAATAGTCTTTCTAACTGATGGTGTAGGAACTACAGATTTCAACGTAGCCGAAGTTGTTTCACTCGCTAAAAGTATGAATGCCATTGTTTATGCCATTTCTTTAGAAATTACCTTGCCAGATGAGATAAAAGAGGTTACTGATGCCACAGGTGGGTTATATTTTGAAGAAGTTGATAATAGAGATAAACTAGTCGAAGTTTACAATACGATTAGAAAAATTGCTCTTAGGACTGCACCTTGTAAAATTTCATGGTTTACAGATGGTTGTCTTTTAGGGAAAGAGGCAAAAATAGAGTACACTCCTGAGGAAATAAGTAAAGAATTCAGCTTTGATAATCCAGGATTTAAGCCTCCACAGTTTGAGATTATAGATAGCGAATTTGCTTTGTTTGATTGTAATGTGCCAAATACATATAAGATGAGACTTAGAGCATTAAACAGTAATATAGAAGTAACTGGGATAGATAAGGTAAGTGGAATTAATGCTTGTATACAATTTGATGCTTCTATTATTGATAAAGAACTTCCTTTTCTACTGGAAAAAGATTCAGTAATGGAAATAGAAATTTCATATTTAGGTCAAAATGCAGAATATAATTTTTGCCAGTTTACTATTAACTCAAGCACATGTTTGAATGTAGATTTTTACGCTGTGAGTAATTGTTTAAACTCTCCACCAAAAAATGTTATTCTAAATGTTGAATATCCAAATGGTGGTGAAATTATAAAATCTGGCAGTAAACAAGAAATCAAATGGTCTGGTTCGCAAAAAGATAAGAACAAAATTATTGAATATTCCACAAATTCTGGTGCATCTTGGAATTTGGTTACATCAGGTAAATTAGATAAAACAGTACTGTGGAATACTCCAAATGTCGAGAGTGATAAATGTTTAGTCAGAGTTCAACAAATGAGCGAAATGGCTGGTAGAAAGCTATATAGTTTGAATATAGATTCTGTAAATGTGAATAAAGTAAGTTGGAACAATGCAGGGAATGTTTTTGCAGTACTATCAGACAATGGCAAAATTTATTTAGTAAATAGTGTTGTTGGTGAAATAGCTAATGTCTTTGATTTAGGTAATTCCGGCGATGGAGACATTAATTTTTTACCAGATGGTGTCAGATTATTATATAGCTCAGCTAATGGAACCGAGCTGATAAACCTAATATCACAAGAAGTCACTCCAATAAGTGGCTTTGGAGGTGAAATAGAGTTTAGCTTTAACAGTGATATCGGATTGATATATAACAATTCTGAGTTGAGAATCTTAGATTTGAGAACTTTGACATTTATTAATCAATTTAATTTACCTCCCGGAGCTTCAGAGATAACTGATGGTGCTATATCCAAAAGTTCAAATAAGATAGTTGTTTCAACCTCTACTAACAATAAGCCAGATTCTCTTTACATATTGACCAAACTCGATAAATGGGCTAATTATACTATATACACTATTATAGATGATGTTTTTAATTATTCATATCAGTTTGTCGAATGGAGTCATGATGAGAATTACATAATATCAACTTCTAGAATAGGAGATGAGAAATGGCTAGAAATTTGGGATGTTTCAACAGGAATCAAGATTGATAAATTATTTGCACCAACTTTTTCTGAAATTCGAGATTTATCTACATCATATTATGACAATTATGTTGTAATGGTTGATAGGTCACTTAATGTTATTGTTTGGGAGTGGGATCTAAATGATGATAATATTTTTAGTAAAAAATATGACCTTAAATCAGAAACATCCGTGAATAACGATATAGAGTGGAGTAAGGATGGGACCAGATTTGCAGTAGGCCAAAAAGGATTGAAAAACGATAGTCTATTAACTGTCTATTCTGTTAAATCATATCCTGAAGTACTTGATATTTCTGACTCTACTTTCACATTAGTAAGAAACCCGATATTAGTTAATGATATCAACATGGGTAATGTATTTGTCAATAGTACTAAAGATTCAACAATTAGCTCATTGATAACCTACTCTTATCCCTTTGAATTAGAAATGGATTCTATTTCTATTAGTGGACTAGATGCATTTAATTTTGATATATCAAATAGTCCTAATTTGCCTGCAATATTATCAAATATAAGTCAACCTGATTTTCAATTTGAGTTTAAACCAACAAGACAAGGACTTCATACAGCTAAAGCAACATTACACACTAAATACGGGAGTAGTGAATTTGAACTTGCGGGCAATGGTGTAAAGCCACTTTTAGGCAAAACTGATCTTTCATTTGGTGAAGTAAATGTAGATGATGAAAAAATTATGACTCAAAAGGTCTTAATTAATAATGGAACTAGTGACTTGAAAATAAAATCTATTGAACTAATTAACCCTTCAAAAGAACAATTCAAACTATATGACAATACAGTTGAAGTTTTAGAAATTAGTGATATTCTATTGAGTCCAAATGAAGAGTACGAACTGCAAACATCATTCTTACCTAATGATGATTTAATATTTAATTCAAGAATTGAGGTTGAATATTTTAATGACATAAATGTGCTAGATACAGTATATATTAAATTAGATGGTAGGGGAATAAAACCTCAATTAGTTTACTATGAATATAACTTTGGTATTGTTCAATGTGATGAATTTATTGAAGATTCAATTACTATATATAATAATGGGTCTGGGGAATTAATTATAAGAGAAATTGATTTGAATAAAATTAATTTCGAATTTTTAGATAATACACTAAACTCACTTTCAATTTTAGAGAATGATTCTGCTAAAATTGGAATAAGATTTAGACCAATTGACTTTGGTATTATTAAGGACTCTATAATTTTTATTAGTAATTCTCATAAAGACTCAGTAAAAGTAATGTATTTGAACGGAAGACGACTTAATACATCATTCCAAATAATTGGTGATACTGATTTCATAGGAATAGATGAAAATTCAGTTGTCAATGAGGATTTTGAAATATTAAATGATGGTAAGACTAATCTAGTATGGAATACACCTATAGTCTCTGGCGATGGTAGTATCGTTATTAATTCTGTCAATCCTAACCCAACCCTACCTGGTGATGTATCTAAGGTATCCATTACAATTAATAGTGGTGATAAAGGAGAAGTATATAAATACAAGTTCTCACCAGAACCACTTTGCGCTGATAGTATAGAAGTGAATGCAGAAGTTAAAAGTACTTCTCCTACTTTATATTTTGACGTGGAAGATAGTTATAGAATAGTTTGTGAAGATGAGTTTAATGTAAAAATACCTATTAATAATATAGGAGAAGCAAATTTAGTAATTGACTCTCTAAAGTTATCTAGTGATAATAGTTCATTTGAAATTAACAGTAATTCGTTTACCATTATGCCAAACCAAAGCGATACAATTGATATTTCTTTCAGAAACGGAGTTCCTAATGAATATAAAATTATATTATTGGTTTATTCTAATGATTCTAAATCAGAGAGTGGAGTTACATCCATACCAATTACAATCATTAAGGAAACACTTGATTATGAAATTGTAGAGAGTGTCGTTACATTTGACTATTTAAATAACAATGTACCTGGTACAAAAAGTGTTAGACTTGTTAACAAAGGTACGATTCCAATAAGATGGGATTTGAATTTGAGTCCTGACTATAAAGTATTATCTATATCTCCTCCTATTGCCGATTCTGGTGATACTTCAATTGTAAGATTTATATATATAGGAAATAAAGAAATCTTTGCGACTGATGAATTTGTTGTAATTGATTCTTGTGGAAATGAAAAGAAAATTGACATCAATATATTGGGCAAAGGAACTGAAACTATTAATATAAGTGTTGGCGATGAGTTTCGAAATATTGGTGAAAGATTTAAGCTTAAGCTTCAATTTGAAAGTTCGAAAAATTTTGTTAACAATGAAGTTTTGAGAGGTAATATTAAGTTTAACAGAACATTAATGGGAACATATAATTCTAACAGCAATACTAATTCTGGAAATAGGATTGTGCCATTTGAAATAGAAAATTTAAGTGAAGACTTTGAAATAGAATTTGACATGATAGCTTTATGGGGAAATGATTCTTGTACTTCAATAACTGTAAATAACTTAGAAATGGAAAATTCTAATGTTAATATAAGTTATACAGTAGATCAAGGAGAATTGTGTATCATCGATTTGTGTTATGCAGATGGTGCTAGATTGCTAAAGAGTAATATGCAAGATGAAAATAACATTGAAATTACAAGTAATAATAATCAAATAAAATTAAAAGTGAAGTCAATTGAGCAGAGTGATTTAGAAGTTTCATTGTATGATTTCTATGGTAGAGAAATGAAAAAAGAAATTTTCTCTTATTCAAAGGACAATAATTACTTAATGAATATAGGAAGTCTAAATTCAGGTAGTTACTTCGTAAAGGTCAAGACGTATAGTCAAATATTTAATGAGAAAATACTAATTATTAAGTAATATGTATTATCTTTTAATATTTATATCACTCTTAGGGTATGGTATATCTATACCATTTTTATTAAAAGTTTGTACTATTTGATGTCTTAATTCAGATTGCACACCAAATCCTTCCCAAGGGTCTTTAACATAAAAACATAGCCTATATTTATAAGAACTATCCGCAATCTCATCAAACATAACAAATGGTTCAGGTTTTTTCAGTATTAAACTATGATTATCAGCTATATTTAAAAGTACTTTTTTAACTAATTCTAAATCAGAATTAAATGCTATATTGAATACAACTTGAAAACGTACGGGATGGTTAATACCATCATGATAATTTATTACACGCTCAGTTACAATCTTGGAGTTGGGTACAATTATGTGAGAATTATCAAAACTAATTGCTTTAGAAGTCCTCAAGCCAATTTTAACTATTCTTTTGTAATCATTTTCAAGTATTACTATATCTCCTACTTTGATTGATCCTTCAAATAACAAAATAATTCCAGATATAAAATCATTAAAAGTTTGCTGTAAGCCAATACCAATCCCAACCAATAGAGCTGCACTACCTGCTAATAACAAAGTAACATCAAAACCGATGAAATCTAGATAAATTGAGAATCCTACTACCCATAATAAATACTTGAATAAATTATACACAGCAAAAGAACTACCTTTATCTCTTTTCGAATATTTAAAGATTAAAGTCTTAAATATTTTTGAAATGATTTTGAGACAAGCGATAAATATTATAAGTGCAATAATATCACTTATTTGTATAGATACTTTAGAAATTGTAAATAGACTTATATCCAAAAAATCATTCATTTTTGTATTGTTCTGTTTGTTTTTATAATTTAATGTAAATAATAATTCAATTTAATAAATTATAGGCACCATGATGTTTAAACTATTAACGATTTTTGTATTAACTATTGCAATAAATTTTACATCTTTTGCTGGAGTAAAATTAGAGTATATCAATTATGAAGGAAATGATAAATCAAATGCAACCACAAATGTTGTAATATTAACAGATACCGAAATGCTTATAGAAAATAACTCATCTGAAGGAAATGTGACTATGGTCTATAATTCCGAATTAGATAATATTACTATTGTAAACCATACAAATAAACAGTATATGAAATTTAGTAAGGAAAAATTAGAAAGCATGAAGAAGCAAATAAGTGGCTATATGGATCAGATAAAACAGCAACTTGCTAACTTACCAGATGCTCAGAGAAAGCAAATGGAGAAAATGATGGAACAGCAAATGGGAGGTCCTTTATCTACGGAATATTCTATTTCTAATACTGGAAATTCGAAAAATATAAATGGTTGGAATACAACAAAATATGAACTAAAAACTGATGGTTCGACTACCTCAGAAATCTGGGCAATAAGCTTTAGTGAGTTGGATGTCAATAGTAATGACTTGAAAATAATGAAAGATTTTACACAGTTTAGTGCTACTATGTTAGATGCGATTCCAAATGCCAAAAAAGATCCCTTTTCTGCAATATACGATGAGTTTGAAGGCTTACCTGTAATGACTAAGAATATCAAAACTAACTCAGTTTCTGAATTAACTTCTGTTGAAAATTATAGTAATGATATCGAATTTGAAATCCCAAATGATTACACAGAACAGTCATTAAATCTTCCTAACAGGTAGTTAAATGAGAATACAGAAGGTCTGCTTATTGCTTTTGTTTATTTTTCTATATTCGTGCGATATAGAAAAACCTAAATATACTTTAAATGTAGAAAATCAGAGTAAGCAAAAAACTTCTAAAGCAAAGAATATAATAATTATGATAGCAGATGGTTGCGGCTTCAATCACATAGAGGCCGCAAATTACTATCAAAATGGGAAGTTAAATTCTCAATCATATGAAAACTTCCCAGTATACTTTCCTGTCTCGACTTCTCCTGCTCTCTCAGGTAAGTTCAAATCAAAAAGTGGTCTTTCTTGGGAAAATGGTTATAACTCTGGAAAAACCTATAGCGACGAAGAGTTCAGAATGAGTGGTTACACTGGTTCAGGTGCAGCTGCAACAGCAATTGCAACAGGAAGAAAGACATACAATTCTTCAATAGGGATGGATGTTAATTTCAGACCATTAAAATCAATATTAAATAGGGCAAAAGATTTAGGTAAATCTACTGCGGTAGTTACATCAGTTCAATTTTCTCATGCTACTCCAGCTTCATTTGTAACGAATAACGTAAATAGAAATAATTACGAAGAAATTTCTAAAACAATGATAAACAGTGATGTAGATATTATTTTTGGTTGTGGAAATCCAGAGTTTAACTCTGATGGAAAAAAAATAAATCCTACTGAATATAAATATGTTGGTGGAAAGAATCTTTGGAGTAAATTAAAAAACAACACACAAAACAGGAGATTAATAACTTCAAAAAAAGATTTTTTAAATTTAATTAAAGAACCCTCAAATATGAAGCTACTTGGAGTACCTGAAGTAGCATATACATTACAAGATGATAGGGGAGGTGACAAACAAGCAGATGCTTTCTTTGTACCAAATTTAAAAAATATCCCAAATCTATCTGAATTGTCATTAGCAGCATTACAATGTTTAAACGAGAATGAAAAAGGATTTTTCATTATGATTGAAGGAGGAGCTGTCGACTGGGCATCACATTCTAACTATTCAGGAAGGATGATTGAGGAACTAATTGATTTTAATATAGCTGTTGATTCAGTTATTAATTGGATAGAAAGTAATTCAAGTTGGGAAGAAACACTCCTTATTATAACAGCTGATCATGAAACTGGGTATTTGACTGGTAATAGTGGTTTTAATAGTAAAGTATCATCAAATGGTAAAAAAATAATGCCAGACATGAAATGGAATAGCACAAGTCACACTAATGTATTAATTCCATTGTTTGCTAAAGGAAAAGGTTCCGAACTATTCGATGATTATGCTGATGAAGTGGATTCGCTAAGAGGGTATTTCATCCAAAACACTGAGATTGGACAAGTAATGTTTAGAGTATTTAATTAGTATAATTATATTCGAATTTATACTCTATTTCTCTTTCTAACGAACTACCCATTGTTTCAATCAAATTACCCAAATTATCCTGTACTTCGATGATTTTATCTATACGATTCGTACTTTCATCATAATAAATTGTGAGTTTAGCTTTAGTTGCATCCACCTTGTATAATCTTCCCTTATCATCATACTCATAAGATTCAGTACTTTTGGTACCTTGATTTATAAAAGAATATTCTAACAACCTTTGTTGTTCATCTAATTTAACAATGTCAACAAGTCTGCAATTGTCATACTCTATTTCATAAATCAAATTACCACTATCATCAGTTTCCCAATCTACAGTGTCTTTACTACACCAACTTTGAAACTCATAAGTCATAACCCCGTCATCTTCAGTAGAATCAATAACTTCATATTTAGAACTCTTTAAATAATTATATATCATTAGTGAAGGGTAGGCTACTTCAAATAGCTCTTCTAACATTATAGAGTCAGAATACTTGTAATTATCAGTATATTTTCTCTGGTAAACTATACTTGTATCTGATAAACTCAATTTGTTGTCTTTATCAATTTCTAAAATTGTTAAATTATCAATTGAATTATTATTTATCGCACCTTGCGAAAGAAGTGACAAAGGTATTAAAATTAAAATTATTATTCTTATTCTTATCATTATTACTGTTTTTATTTTCTAGTACACACTAAACGAATTAAAGTTACAAGTTTATGAATCAAAGCAGCCAATAGAACGAGCTATTACTAATCTCTGTATTTCACTAGTACCCTCACCAATCTCTAATAGTTTCTGATCTCTATAATATTTCTCAGCGTCGTATTCTTTCATAAGACCGTATCCACCTAAAATCTGTACACAATGATTAGCAGATTCGTGAGCCAATTCAGAACAGTATAATTTAGAAATGGCACCTTCTTTAGTAATGCTTTTACCTTCTTCTAACATTCTACATACATCATATAAATAACCACGAGCCATTTCCAACTTCATCTCAATATCAGCAAGTTTAAATGCGTTTGCTTGGTAATGAGATATTGGTTTTCCAAACGTCTTTCTTTCCTTAGCATACTTCAGGGCATATTCATAAGCTCCTTGAGCTAAGCCTAATCCCATAGCAGCTATTGATAATCTACCTCTGTCTAATGTAGAGAGCATTTGTTTAAATCCTTCACCTTGTTTACCTAACATAGCAGAGTGATGAACTTTCACATTTTCTAAAACTAATTCGCCAGTATTAGAGCCGCGCCACATCATTTTATCCTTCATAATATTTTGAGTGAATCCATCAGCATCATTTTCAACAATAAAACAGCTTAACTCTTTTCTACCATTATCTCGCTCACCAGTTACAGCCAGTATAGTAGAGCCTAATGTGATATCTGTAGCAGAGTTTGTTATGAAGATTTTTGTCCCATTTAGTATCCAATGATCACCATCACGTACAGCGGTTGTTTGTGTATTTCCTGCATCAGAACCAGCTTCTGGTTCAGTTAAACCAAAACCCCATAATTTTCCTCCCGCAAGCTCAGGTAAATACTTCTTTTTTTGTTCATCATTACCAAAATAGTACAATGGACCAGTTCCAAGCGAGTTGTGAGCCGCTATAGTAGCAGCTTGTGAGCCATCTACACGAGCTAATTCTTCTACTGCAATAATGTAAGAAACATAATCTAATTCTGCACCACCATATTCATTAGGTAAAAATGCACCTAAGAGTCCAAGATCAGACATTTGTTCAGTAATTTCATAAGAGAATCTCTCTTCTTCATCTAATATTTTAGATTGTTTCCTGATATTTTCTTCAGCAAAATTTCTTATTGTGTCTCTTATTAAAATCTGGTCTTCATTTAAATTTCTATTGTTTGGCATATTATTTACAATTTATTTTTTTACTGTTAAACATTACGTAATTTTACAATATAACATTTTTAACTACGATTAAAACTGATTTTATGATAAAAACAATGCAGATTTTTTGTTTATTTTTTTGTGTAATACTAATATCATGCTCATCAAATAAGAAATCTACTAATGACGATTCTACTACTTTTACATCAATCTCCATTCAAGATAGTTTGAATATTAAAAACGATTTTTATTTTACTTTTGATATTAATACTATAAGATATGAAACTAGTGAAAGTGAATTTATAAATGAAGATATTTCAGATTACATTTGCTTAGTTTTTAATGAAAAATGTCCCAAACGTAATGTAAAACTAACTAAAGACAATATTGAAAAATTATTAAAACAACATCAAGAATTCCTTCAGAAAGATTATAAAAATAGTAATGATGATTTTATGCCGATTGAAATTCAATATACCATCAACATTGAAGAAAAGTATTCCAAAAATAATATAAAAATAATAGAAAAAAACCAATACAGTTACACTGGCGGTGCTCATGGCAATTATTACACTCAATATTCGTGTTATGACGTCAAAGAAAGAGAGCTTTTAGTTATAAAAGATATTTTTGATGTAGTTGAATTAAACAAATTGGGTCAAGAATATTTCTTGATGCAGAGAGGACTTCAGAAAAATGTGAATTTAGAAGATAGCGGTTATTGGTTCGATGGTAATAGTTTTTACTTGCCAAATAATTTCACGATTGAAAATAATAGTTTTGTTTTTGTTTTTAATCCTTACGAAATAGCATCTTATGCAGAAGGTATAATAGAAATCAGAATACCTTTTAATAGAATAAGAAATACAATAAAAGAAGAATATAAATTTATAATTAATTAGAGATATTAGAATGTTTGATTTATTACTAACAGATGAACAAAAAATGTTACAACAAATGGTTCATGATTTCGCAGTCAATGAGATTGAACCAGTTGCTTCCGAAAACGAAAGAAACCATAGATACCCAGCTGATATAATTAAAAAAGCAGGAGAATTGGGCTTAATGGGTATCGCATACCCAGAAGAGTATGGTGGATCTGGAATGGATTATACATCCTACATGTTAGCTATCGAAGAAATATCAAGATACTGTGCGTCTACGGGGGTTATTATATCTGCTCATTCATCTTTAGCATGTGACCCAATATTCAGATTTGGTACAGAAGAACAGAAACAAAAATATTTACCAGATATGTTATCAGGTAATAAGATAGGAGCATTTTCTTTAACTGAATCTGGAGCTGGATCCGATGCAGGTGCAACTAAAACTACTGCTAAATTAGTTGGAGATAAATGGATTTTAAATGGTTCAAAAATATTTGCTACAAATGGTGCTGAAGCTGATGTCTTTGTTTTACTTGCTAGTACGGAACCAGATAAGAAAACAAGAGGAGTGACAGGTTTTATAGTAGATGCTGATACACCTGGCTACAGTATTGGTAAAGTAGAAAAGAAATTAGGAATACGCTCATCTTCAACAACTGAAATAATATTAGATAATGTTGAGTTACCTAAAAGTGCAATGCTAGGAAATTTAAATGAAGGATTTAAAATGGCAATGATAACACTTGATGGTGGAAGACTTGGTATAGCATCACAAGCATTAGGTATTGCAAGGGCAGCATTCGAAGATGCATTAAAATATTCGAAAGAAAGAGAACAATTCGGAAAGCCGATAAATAGCTTCCAAGCTATTCAATGGATGTTGGCTGATATGAGAGTAAAGTATGAGGCATCATGGTTGCTTACTTGGAGAGCTAGTAAGATGAAAGATGCAGGTGAAAATTACTCACGCTTTGCCGCTATGGCGAAATTAGATGCTTCAGAAACTGCAATGTTCTGTGCTAATAAAGGCCTTCAAATACATGGTGGTTATGGTTATACTGAAGACTTTAATGCAGAAAGATATTATAGAGATGCTAAAATATGTGAATTGTATGAAGGTACTAGTGAAATACAGAGACTAGTAATTGCCAGAGATCTTATTGTTAATTATTAAATATTATGAAAAATATATTAACTAATAGCAAATCAGAAGAATTTGATTTGTTTGAATTACTTAATGAGAAATCAGCAGTTGTAATAGATGTAAGATCAGAATCAGAATATAAATCTGGAAGTATTAAAAACTCTGTAAATATTCCTGTTGAAAACATTGCAGATTCTTTAGAAAGGATAAAAGAAATCCAAGGACCCATAGTTTTCTGTTGTCTTTCAGGTGCTAGAAGTGCTTTAGTAGTGGAGTATTTGGATGGCTTGGGGGTAAGCAACATATATAATGGTGGTAGTTGGAAGACAGTAGAAATGCAACTAATTCAAAAATGAGAAAATTGACAAAAATAATTGGTTATATCTTATCTTTTTTTTTCTTATTGTCAAGCATTTTTGAAGAAAGTATTATTTTGTTATTAGTCGCATTTTTCTTGTTCGCTTTTTCATATTTTAAGCTAGGTTGCTTAAAATATAATTGTGATTATAACGATGATTTATAAGTGTCAAACTAAATTAAAAAAATAAAATGAAAAAGAACTCCTTAGTTGTACTAATACTAATATCATTATTTAACTTAGTTTCATGCAGTGAAGCTGAAGAAAACACAGATGTGCAAACTGAATTTGAAGTCATTTCAGCACAAAAATTCCATGACTTAATTATTGATACAGATGATCCCCAAATATTAGATGTGAGAACTCCACAGGAATATAGTTCTGGTAACATAGAAGGTGCAGTCAACATAAATATATATGATAGCAACTTTGAAGAAAGGATTAATGAACTTGATAAATCGAAGCCTGTTTTTGTTTACTGTAGGTCTGGATCAAGAAGTAATAAGGCCTCAAAGATATTAACAGATAATGGATTTTCTAAGGTTTATGACCTAAAAGGTGGCATAACTTCTTGGAATTTACAAAACTTTGAGGTACCGCCAGACAATACTAAAAGTGAAAATCAGGGCGGAATGACAATTGAAGCTTACGATAAACTTGTTTCAAACAAAGATAAGTTAGTGCTTGTAGACTTCAACGCAGAATGGTGTGCACCATGTAAAAAACTGTCACCAATTTTAGATAAAATTGCTGATGATCATCCTAATAAAGTAGAGTTAATAAAATTAGATGTTGATGAAAATCCTGTAATATCTAAAAGTATGAGAATACAAGGCTTACCAACATTGAAACTTTATAAAAATGGGGAAGAGGTTTGGCAGTATTTAGGTTTAACCTCTGAAGAAAAAATAGTATCTAAAATCAATGCAAATATATAATTATTTGAATAAGACATAAGAATCTGGAAGAGTTTTAACTAACTCTTTCATTTTCTCGTCAAATGCACTAATATTCCTAACACCTATCATATTGCTCAGATTATTGAAGTTTTTAATGTTTCCTATTGATATATTATCTACATCTTTAAAATCATTAGCAGTTAATTTATCTACATAATTTTTACTTACATTTATACCAAAATTAAGTGATTGATAATTATTAGCAGTCTCAGGAGTATAATAATACTTTATAACACTATGTACCATATCAGGTAATGACCAGACTTCAGAAAGCTTGCTTCCGACTGATCTGTGATCTTCCCTAAAAACAGCATTTTCTGCTTCAATTTCTGAAATATCTTCTAGTTCAGTTAATTTAATAACTTTTACATAATCTAGAGGTTCCATCTGTATCATTATCATTCTTCCAATATCATGAAGTAAACCAGATACAAATAAGCCATTCCTTAATCTACTGTCAAATGAATCTATAAATACTTTTGATAGGTTGCCAATTAGAAATGAGTTATAAAAATATTTTTCAAGTAAAGGGTAGATATTTAAATTTCTTCCTATAAATAACTTAGAGTGTAATGAGACGCTAAAAACAATATCACTAACTCTCTTAGTACCTAAAATCTGGATTGCATGTGATAAATTTACTACTTCTGACCTAACTTGGAAAAGAGGAGAGTTCGCCATTTTGAGCGTTTTCATCGATATCACTGGATCAGATTCAATTAATCTAACTATTTCATTTACATCTATATCATCTTGTTGTAATATTTCAAGCAATTTGGATGCAATATCTGGTAGTGATATGAAGTTGTCTTTTTGTAAAAATTTGTCAAAAATACTCATTTTAATTTCCTATTATTTTAAATCATATGTAAAGTCAAAATTATCATTCGAATAAGCCGAATCATCATATAACTGTACATTTAGTTTTATCAAATCATCTTGATATAAATCTTGTAATAAAGCATACTTCTCAATATATACTTTTAGTTCTTCATTTTCTGAAGTTAAACCATGAAAAAATATTAAACACATTTCATAAACACTTATTTGAGAGAATAATATACTTAGGAAAAAATGTTTATCGTTTTCATCAGCTCTGTCAATAAAAAGTAACAAGTTAAATATATTCCTAAAATAATGTCCTAATTCATATCTAAATTCATTGAAAAAACTTGTATAAGCTGTTTCTATAACACCTTTGAGCGAATCTTCGTCCACACCGGCATCACTCAAATGTTCTAAATATTTTGAATAGAATCGTTTGAATACATTATAGAATTCACCAAATGTAGATCTACCTTGAATTGTCTGCTTTTCTATATTACCAGAATGAACATTAATATTATTTGATTCAAATCTCAAGGTATCAAGCAAATCAGTATGAAACTTTAATAAATTAAAAAATGTCTCTTCTTGTTTCTGCTTTTGTAATGTATCGTTCTGCCTTTCTAGTTCTTTACTTTGATTAATCATAGCTTCTGTTTGAGAAACTAAAAATTCCTTTTGCTCGTTCAGTTCATTTCTTTGATAGACAAGAGCACTGTAAAAGAGAAGAATCCCTGCTAATGACCAAAGCGACCCTACGAATCCGCCTATAAATTCTCCAAATTCTCCTAATGATAGGGAAGTGTTATATAATTTAGTAAAGTTGGCAAATGAAACAATTAATGAACTAAGAATAATTATGATACCAAGTACCATAAATACAATTGCTACCTTTTCTGAAATGTGTTTATTCTTTAACAATTCTAATCAATAGTTATTTTATAAAACTTATTATCATACAACAAATACTGTGCCTTTATATTCAACACTTTAATATTAAGTGATTCATTTGGTTGCAATGCTGAACTATATGTCATTTGGCCTAATATATTATAAAATTTTAAGTAAATAGATTTACTTGTATTATTGAAGATATCACCATTTATAAAAATTAGTTCATTCTTTTTTTTTACAGAACTTAGTTTTCTTTTGAAGAAAAATAAATCTGCTTCGAAGTTGTCAAAAGATTTTTCTTCACTAACTGTATAAAAGCCAGATATGTCACTATCCCAAGCTATTGATTCACCCTGAGGCTCTTCATTTATTGAATAATTATAAGATTCAACAACTTTTGGCTTTGCTTTCAAACTCTCTTTTAAATTGAGGCTAGTATTTTCAAAGTACCAAACAGAAGTATAATCCCTGATTAGAATATGTTGTCCATCACTTGAAATATCACCTGCTGTAACACCTGTAGAACCTGATGAAATATTATTTCCAAAATCAAAATCAGAAACAAATTTTGCAGTATTCACATTGTTAACGTTAAAATCAGAAGAAATCTCATATAGCCTTGCTCTAGATTCTCTCTTTGTGACTATATAAATCTTATTGCTGTTTGGGTCAACAAATAGACACTCTGCATCTCTACTGCCATCTTCATACTTTATTGAAAATTGTAATATTAGATT
Source organism: Chlorobiota bacterium (assembly GCA_046290495.1). Classification (GTDB taxonomy): domain Bacteria; phylum Bacteroidota; class Ignavibacteria; order Kapaibacteriales; family UBA2268; genus PGYR01. Next base: position 137,745 of record JBKAGT010000005.1, read on the forward strand.
ATCATCTATTTTTATTTCAGCGGAACCGGAATATTTAATTTCAGGAATGAAAAACAGATTAATATTTTCACGACTCGAGTTATTATCTCCAATGTCTGCTAGTACAATGTAATTTGCTCCGTTGTATCGGATAGTAGCAATATCTTCAATATCTGTATCAATTGGCAATATATCTTTGCTAAAATTTAGGTAAGTCAAAGATTTTCCGTTTCTATCAATTCCATATATTTCGTCAGCTCTACCATCATTAACTGCCCAAATGATGTCTTTGTTAGTTCTACCAAAGACTAAACCAGAAATTTCATCTAATTGGTCATATTCCACTTTTCCTTTATTAAGTCTTTCTTCAAAGTCTGAAGAGTAACATGATATAAAAAGAAAAAAGAGCACTATTATAGTAAAGTATTTGAGCATTTAATTTATAGAATTTTAAATAAGAATTAAATAAGATAAAAAAAAAGTAGTCAATAAATGACTACTTTTTCAAAATTTATTTAAATGTTTATTAATATTTTAGTTGTTCAGTGCTTCAGCGCCGCCAACTATTTCTAACATTTCTGTAGTAATTGCTGCTTGACGTTCTTTGTTATACTTTAAGTTCAGTTCATCAACTAATTCATTAGCATTAGTTGTAGCGTTATCCATAGCCATCATTCTAGAAGCATTTTCAGCAGCGTTTGATTCTAACAATGTACGCCACATTGAAATATTTAATAGCTTGGGAAGTAATTCATCCATAATTTCTTTTTCATTGGGTTCAAATATATATGAAACCTGATTATTATTAGATTCAGTATCTTCTAGGTCAGCTTTATCTATTGTTTCAATTGGTAATAATTGTTCAATTTTCACTTCTTGCTTAATTACATTGATAAACTCATTGTAAACAATATAAACTCTATCAATTTCACCATTAACGAACTTCTCTTCAAAAGTGCCAATGATAGATTGAGCTGTACTAAACTCTAAGTTTGTAAATACGTCTCTGAAGTTTTTATTTATATTGTAATTAGTTTTACTAAATTTAGATACTGTTTTATTTCCTACAGAAATAACTGAAACTTCAGCTCCAGGATGTTTAGCTGCTAATTCATTATCTATAAAGTTTGTTACATTCTTGTAGATTTGTGCGTTAAAACTACCACAAAGTCCTTTATCTGAACCTACAACTACTAATGCTATATTTTTTACTTCACGGTTAACTATGAGTGGATTCTCATAATCTTCGCCTATACCACCCAATACATTGCTTAAAATTTCTTGAAGTTTTAATACATAAGGTCTAGCTTCTTCTATTGCTCTTTGTCCACGTTTTAGCTTTGCAGCAGAAACCATTTTCATCGCTTGAGTAATTTTTGCAGTATTTTTTACACCACCTATTCTACGTTTTAACTCTCTTAAATTTGCCATACTATTATATGTATTTGTTTTTTTCTAAATAATTTTTAACATAGTCTGAAACTGCATCTTCAAAAGATGTGAATTCAGTCTTAAAGCCTGCATTATGAAATTTTGACATTTCTGCTTTAGTATAATTTTGATATTGATTTGCTATATCAGCAGGTATATCAATGTACTCTATATCAGTGTTTTTATCCAACGCTTTGAAAACATTCTTTGCTAGATCATTCCAGCTAGAAGTATTTCCAGTTCCAAGGTTAAAAATCCCTTTGATATTTTTGTCGTACGCTTCTAGCATTGCTTCGCATACATCTTTAACATATATGAAGTCTCTGAGCTGTTCGCCATTTCCATATTCAGTGGAGTTTGATTTAAAAAGCCTTACGGAACCATTTTTCTTTATCTGGTGATAAGACTTGTATATCATACTACTCATGCCACCTTTATGATACTCATTAGGACCAAAAACATTGAAAAATTTAAATCCACAGAAAGTATTCTCTAAATCCATTTTGACAATCCATTTGTCAAATAAATATTTAGAGTAACCATAACCATTGAGAGGGGAGAGGTTTATAAACTCAGAATCATCAAACCCGTTTTCTCCCATTCCATAAGTAGCAGCACTACTTGCATATATTAGCTTTATATCGTTATCCAAACAATAACTAGCTATATCTTTACTAAAATTATAGTTGTTATCATAAAGATAGTCAATATCAGATTCAGTTGTAGAACTACAGGCACCTAAATGAAAGATACATTCAATAATATCAGTATCTTCTATGTTACTAAGAAAGTCAATAAATTCATACTTTGGAATATAGTCGATAAATTCCTTTCCAATTAGATTTTTCCATTTTGAGGAAGTATCTAGATTGTCAACGATAAGTATGTCTTCACGACCTCTATCATTTAAATATTTAAGTAGGCAGGACCCTATGAATCCTGCACCACCTGTAATAACTATCATTTAATTAAATTCGTTTTTTGAAAGATTCAATAAACTTATCTAAATGACTATTTAATTCATTCTTCAAATCGTCAGAAAGTGCTTTTTCTTTTCTAATTGAGAAAAGTAAATCACTATGCTGAGTTTCTAATAATTCAAGGAATTCTGTTTCAAATTCTTTCAAGTTCTCTAATGGTAAATCATCTAACTTACCAGTAGTAGCAGAATAAATAAGAACTACTTGTTTATCGATAGGAAGTGGATTATACTGACCTTGTTTCATAATTTCAGTTAATACAGCACCTCTTCTCAATTGTTGTTGAGTTGATTTATCCAAATCAGAACCGAATTTAGCAAATGCTTCTAGTGCTCTAAATTGAGCCAATTCTAGCTTCAAAGGACCAGCTACTTTCTTCATTGCCTTAATCTGAGCAGCACCACCCACACGCGATACAGAGATACCAATATTCAATGCAGGTCTCACACCAGCGTTAAATAAGTTTGGCTCTAAGTAAATTTGACCATCTGTAATGGAAATTACGTTTGTAGGGATGTATGCAGATACGTCACCAGCTTGTGTTTCAATTACTGGAAGTGCAGTCATTGAACCGCCTCCTTCTTCGTCAGAAAGTTTTGCAGCTCTCTCTAATAATCTTGAGTGTAAGTAGAATACATCACCAGGATAAGCCTCACGTCCTGGAGGTCTTCTTAATAGCAACGATACTTGTCTGTATGCAGCAGCTTGTTTTGATAAATCATCATAGATAATTAATGAGTGTTTACCATTATCTCTGAAAAACTCACCCATAGAAGCACCACAATATGGAGCAATAAACTGTAAAGGTGCAGGATCAGATGCGTTCGCAGTAACGATTATAGTGTAATCCATAGCTCCATTCTTTTCGAGAATGTTAACTACGTTTGCTACTGTTGAACCTTTTTGACCAATTGCTACATAGATACAGTAAACGGGATCAATTCCTAATTCTTTTGCTTCTTCCGTATGTGTATACTTTTGATTAATTATAGTGTCAATAGCAACTGCTGTTTTACCAGTTTGTCTATCACCAATGATTAACTCACGCTGACCTCTACCAATTGGGATCAATGCATCAATTGGCTTGATACCTGTTTGTAATGGTTCAGTTACTGGTTGTCTTTTCATCACACCAGGAGCTTTTCTTTCAATTGGGAATTGCTGAGAAGTTTTAATTTCTCCTTTTCCATCAATTGCAACACCTAGCGGATTTACTACTCTACCAAGTAGCTCATTCCCAACAGGAACAGAAGCAATCTGCTTAGTTCTCTTTACAGTATCACCTTCTTTTACTAGTCTGTCATCACCAAATAGTACAACACCGACATTGTCTTCCTCTAAGTTAAGTACCATCCCCATAACGCCGTTAGGAAATTCTACGAGCTCAGATGCCATAACATGATTAAGACCATAAACTCTCGCTACACCATCACCAACTTGCAATACTGTACCAGTTTCATATAAGTCTGCTTCATTTTCGAACCCTGATAACTGCTTTCTTAATATTGCAGATATCTCTTCTGGTTTCACATTTGCCATTATTTAACCTTATAATTAAATTTAAAATTCTATTTTAGCCAGCTAAAGTTTTTCTTAGCTTTTCTAGTTGGTTTTTGATTGTAGCATCGAAAACCCAACCTTTGATATTAACTTTTAATCCACCTTTTAAGTCTGGATTAACTTTATATTCTGCTTGTATAGTTGATTTTGTCCAACTTGCTAACATCTCAACTAATTGATTTTTTGCATCTTCATCGAGTTCTATTGCCGTTTCAATTAAAACAGGGTCTATGTTGTTTCTAGAGTTATAAACCAATTCATATTCATTAGCAATACTATCTACTAAATATGTTCTTGATTTATCAGTAAGCAATTTTAGAAAACTTACCATAATATCATTCAAACTATCATCAAATACTTCTTTTAGTATAGCTAGCTTTTTATCGCCAGCAACAACAGGACTTTCGATTAAATTATATAGTTCTCTCGAATCTTTTATTGTTTTTAAAATAAGTTTAAAATCATTAAGTATAGCTTCTACGTGCTGCTTTTCTTCAGCCATAGAATATATTGCTTTAGCATATCTCGATGATATAATTTTTTCATTCATTCTGAATAACCTATTAGTTTTTAGGTAATTTTTCTATTTGCTCTTTGGCAAACTTTAAGTGCTCTTCTTTGTCAAGCTTCGATTCTAAAATCTTTTCTGTAGCACTAACAACTAGGTCTGCTACTTCACTTCTTAATTCAGAAATTGCATCATTCTTTTTTCTTTCAATTTCTTTATTAGCATCTTCTAGTATCTGAGTTTTACTTTTCTCTGCTTCATCTATAGCTTTCTGAATATTCTCATCTGCTTTAGATTTTGCAGTAAATAAAATCTCTGAAACTTCTTTCTGAGCATTATCAAGCTTTTCTTGACTCTCTTGCAAAAGTTTTTGTGCTTTTTCATTCAGAACATTAGCTTCATCTATTGCATTTTTTATGTTTTCTTCTCTCTGATTCAATGATTTTTTCATTGCAGGAAAAGCAAATTTAGAAAGTATAAATAGTAGAATACTAAAGTTTATTATTGACCAGATTATCAGACCTGGGTTGACACTCATTATGTCTTGCATTTAAATACCTATTTAATTTTTATTTCAATTTCGAAAAAATGGAACTCCCCAAAGTAGGGGAGTTCCAAAATTATTATGCAATTGCCATCAACAAACAAATAACCAATGCAAAGAATGCCACACCCTCAATAAGTGCCGCTGCAATGATCATTGTAGTTCTAAGATCGCCAGCTGCTTCTGGTTGGCGTCCAGCTGCTTCTAGTGCAGATGCTGCTAAACGTCCGATACCTAAGCCTGCACCAAGTACAGAAATTCCTGCACCTAATCCTGCGCCAAATAATCCTAATGCTTCCATTTAATGACCTCTAATATATATTTGAATGAAAAATAAAAAATTATGTTCTTAAATAAAATGATTAATGAGCGTGTTCTTCATCGTGGCTGTGCTCACCTACAGCTAAGCCAACAAATATGGCAGTTAGCATAGTAAAAATATAAGCCTGAAGAAAAGCTACTAATAATTCAAGTAAATTTATAAATGTTGCAAAACCTACAATAGGCACTGCTAAAAATATTTCTTGGAATAAGAATAGTAAACCTATCAATGAGAACAAAACTGTATGCCCTGCTACCATATTCGCAAACAAACGAATTGTAAGTGAAAATGGCTTAATAAACATTGAAGCAATCTCGATAGGTACCATTAGTGGAGCTAACCATACAGGTGCACCTCCTAATAAGTGATGTAACCATGCTTTAATTCCAGACTCTCTTATTGCCGTATAGTTAATAACAATGAATGCTGTTATTGCTAAAGCTGCTGTAACACCTACAGTCGCAGTAGCTGTGTGACCTCCAGGCAATAATCCCAGTAAATTCATTACTAGAATAAAAAGGAATAAAACGAAGAAATATGGTAATAGTCTATCTGCAGCTTTACCGGCAATATTAGGACTGACTACGTCATCTCTTATGAATACGATTATTGACTCAATTACATTATGAATTCCTTTGGGAGCAGAATTGTTAGATTTTTTTGCTTTCTTTGATACTGTAAACATTACGATTGCCAATATTATCATTGATATCCATTGGAATGCAACCATATTTGTTACAGATAAATTTAAATCTGGAGCTTCATGAGTATTAGCATTTACTATATGATGATGTTCTGTTATATAATCGCCAGAATCTTCCATGCTTTGTCTATTTCCATAAAAATGAAATTGTCCTTCATCATAAAGGATAACAGGTAAAATGTCTGCGTGGATTGGGCCCCAACTAAAAACATCATGGTCACCCATGTCATTTAGAATTTCTGTAACAGCGTTAGATTCTTTTTGATTCTCTACTGTTTCATCTTTGTTTTCAGTCTCAACTTTTGTCTCAGCCAAATTTTGATTTGCTGTTTCATTGCTTTGATTCATAAACATTTATTTTGCCTTGTTTTTATTTTCAGTTGCAAACTTACTAAAACTTTTTGTCTTGTTAAGATAAATTATCTCAAAAAATAAAAATATGATATATGTAATAAAAAAACTTAATAATAAGTATAACTTATCCAATTCTACCATATAGATTAAAACTAATAACAGAGAGATTAATACTACAAATTTTACTGCCGTGGTTGTAGAATACCACAATATAAAATCATCCCAATCATTTTGCTTCAAACTGTGTTTAACTGTTATTAAAGTATAGACAAAACTCAGTATATTTAGCAAAATTCCGGCAACTACAGATATAAGCATCTATTATTAATCTTTCTTTTTTTTCTTTTTCAAAACAACTTTAAAGAACTTATAGAATGCTACTACTATACCAAATAATGAAAGTATAAGTGTCCATTGTGGCGACGATTCATAGGTCTTATCAAGCCAGTAACCTAGTAAAGAGAATAATAGCACAGTAAGTGCAAAGTCTATTCCCAATGTAAGGTAAGGAGATAATTCCTTAATTATCTTAGCCCTATTTGATTTATCTTTATTCATTATAAGAACTTAAAACTGTAAAATTAACAGCTTCAAAATTAGTGACTTTTATATCAAGTTCAAAATTTTATTCTATTTAATTATAAACAATTAGCTATGATTTGAAAATGTTATAATCCGTATTTTTTTAGCTGGTAAAGTAGTTTACTGCTATATATATTCTCGACATAACCATACCACTTGTTAGGTGGGACTAAAAGCAGCGTACCGTAAGTGGTTGGTTCTTCCAATAAGTTTTCAGATGATGAAACTTCGGACTTTTCATTGGGTCTAAATATATTATCAATGTCATGTAAAACAACTGAACAAGGTACTTCATAGTATTCATTCTCATTTATACTATTTAAACCTATTAAACTCAATGGCAATTTACACTTTATATTATATCCATTTTCTGTCAAATTAGAATATGCAATTATATTTTGACTGGCTTCTTTAATTTCACTATTATCTTTATCCATAGTCCTTAACTGTACACTCGGTTTTACATCAAGGAAATTACCTGGTTGTATAGAGATATTAAAGTAATTAGATTGTTTTGAATCGAACTCATTTAGCTTTCTGTCTCTTAATTTATAAAGCTTGTCTTGGTCCAATGGTTTGTTCTCTAACCATAAGTCAACATAATCACCTATACAATCATCACAATCAGGGAAAATAATCTTCTCATCAACTACATTAATATCTAGATATAGAAAATCACTATCATAAGAAGAACTAACTTTAAATGATGCATCTTCAGCACCCTCCCAATCAAAAGCACCTTTATTGACATATTTGACTTTGTCGTTATGAATTTCGTGAGTGTACCCTTCATATATTATTTTGTCTCGTGGATAAGAGGGGAGAGTAACAAAATTTAATTCGTATTCAATATTTCCATTACTCGTGATTAGGTATTTCTCTTGGTTTTTTAAACTCAAGTAGTTCTCGTAAGTCTCTTTTGTGAATTTACCATCTCTTTCAGTATTGAACTCATCTACTTTAATCAAATTTCCATTATTAAAGGTATAACCCCATATAGTCCATTTGAATTGTTTATGTTTCTGAGTTATAAAGCAAACGTTGTCTCTGATAACCACACCAATTTCGAGAGGTATTTCGAAAAAATCATAACGAAAGTTAGCTACTTCAACTAAGTATCCCTCTATATCTGCAAACATGTAAGTTCGAACCTTTTTACCTTTATCAGATGCAACTCTAACAGAGAAAGCTACGTCATAATAGCCATCACCAGTAAAATCACCTACATCCCAACTCCAGATTTGGTATTTACTATCAGTTGGTAAGTTTTTCTGGATGTCTTGTATTAGCTTATTGTCAAAATATTTCTGAATTTTAGGTGCAAATTCATCAAAGGTCATTCCTTTAGAAAATGCAGATATTGGAATTAGAAAGAATAGAAATAAAGTTATGAATCTCATATTAATTATCGTTGCTATTTAAATTTAGAAAAAATTTCCTTTGCTAAGTCAGTATGACTTTCTTTTAATCTTGCACCGTGTTGGCTTACCACTCTACTAGCAGCTAGTGAACCCAAATTGCCAGCTCTTTCTATTGACTCACCATAAATTAAACCGTAGAAGAAACCTCCTGCATACATATCACCTGCACCAGTGCTATCTATTGGAGTAGCTTCGTATGGAGGAATTTCATACAATCTTCCATCCCATAATATATGTGAACCGTTTGCTCCTTTCGTAAATGCAACATTCTTATATTTATTAGATAGTTTGTCTAAAGCATCAGCTGAGTCAATTGCCTCAGTAAACAGCTTTCCTTCGACTTCATTACAAAATATTAAGTCAGCAAACTCTGCAATTTTCTCTAATCTATCTCTGAATAAATCAATGATAAACTTATCAGATATAGTCAGTGCTATTTTAGTATCATATTTTCTAGCTACGTTACAAGCATGAAGGGCAGCTTCATAGCCAGTATCTTCAGTAAGTTTATATCCTTCTATATATAGCCATTCCGAACGTTTTATCAACTTATCAGAAATAAAGTCCTTATTGTAATTTTGTGTAGCTCCTAATGAAGTAAGCATAGTTCTTTCGGAATCTGGAGAAATAAGAACTAAGCATCTTCCAGTATGATCATTATCATCTACTTTTGCGTCTAAGATTATTCCTAAATCATTAAATTCGCTTGAGTAAAAACTACCATCATTGTCTTCGCCAATCATAGATTTATAAGCAGCTTTGCCACCAAAACTTGAAAAAGCAATAACAGTGTTGGCAGCCGAGCCACCACTAGATTTATATTGAGTTCTATTGCCCATTTTCTTCAGTATTTTTTCCTGAGATTCATCAACTACTAGTGTCATAGTTCCTTTCTCTAATGAAAGTTCATTGATTTCCTCATCTGAAACTTCAAATTGAAAGTCAACTATTGCATTGCCTAGCCCACATAATTTAATATCCTTGTTCATCATATTTATTTCCCTCTTTTAAAGCTTTGAATTCCCAAATTTACAAGTTTCTCACACAAATCCCCAAACTCAATTCCTGCAGCTTTTGCTGCCATAGGGAAGAGGGAAGTTTCAGTAAAGCCAGGTGTAGTATTAACTTCTAAACAAAATATTTGTCCTTCTTTTGTTACACGTAAGTCTATTCTACTATAATCGCTTGTGCCACATACCATAGAAGCATCTAAAGCAATGCTCTGCGCAAAACCCGATACATGGTCTTCTAACTCTGCCGGACATATATAGTTTGTCTTACCCTTGGTGTATTTATTCTCAAAATCATAGTATCCTTCGTTTGGAATTATTTCAATTGCTGGTAAAGGTTCATTGTCTAATACACCAACAGTGATCTCAGAACCAGGAATATAAGTCTCTAGCAATACATCTGGTGAATATTTTGAAGCAGTTTTTATCGCACTACTCAAATCATCCAAATTCCCACCTTCTATTATATTTATTCCTACTGCTGAGCCTTGATTATTAGGCTTAACCACAATGTTTCTACCTAACTCATTTCTTATTGATTCTAATAAGTCATAGTCTTCTGCGGTGTTGGCATCTACAACCGACCATGGGGGAGTTGGAACTCCTGAATAGTTAAATAACATTTTTGATGTTATCTTATCCATTGATAGGGATGAAGATTTTACTCCAGAGCCAGTGTAAGGAATACCTCGTAACTCTAACAATGATTGCACTAATCCGTCTTCACCATTCTCACCATGGAGTATTGTAAATACACAATCTATATTGTCAAATAATTCAGAGTTAATACAATCTAGGATTGCTCTTTTGTCGTAGGTCTTTAGTTCTTCTTTAGTAATAGGAGAGTTGCTAATTTCAATTTGATTAATCTCTATTTTACCTTTTATTCCAAGGGCTGGATCAATAGCAACAACATTGTGTCCTTTATCAGACAATGCATTGTAAATAGCTTTTCCCCCAAATAGTGATATGTTTCTTTCAGGTGAAACACCTCCCATTAATACTGCGATGTTCATATTTTATTTCTATTTTTATTTTGTACTTGTGTAAGTAACTAAACTAACAAAGCTATTAACCAATTCTATGATTAGTTGAAAAAATAAAATAGAAATACTCACTCCTTCACAAATTTCTTTATTGTGCTTGAACCATCATCAAACATAAGATTAATAAAATAAGTACCTGTAGCTAAGGTGCTGATATCTAAGGTGTTTGGATTATTATGGTTATAGTCAATATCTATTAATTCGTTACCAAGTATGTCTGATACGGAAATAGAGTTTACTATTATATCCCCAGTATCAATATGTAGTTTATTCTGTGCTGGGTTGGGGAAGATGTTTATATCTTTATCTGTGCTTTCGTTTACAGAGGTTGTGTTAGAATTTAATTTAAATATTCCTACCTCAGGAGCAGTAATAAATACATTACCATTTTTATCTATTGCCATATTGTTTTGAATTTTTCCAAATGTATCACTTGGGTATAGACTATCTATACTTTCTTCTTTAATTATATTATTTTTTAAGTAATAATATTTCGGTACATCACTGATTCCTAAAGTAGTGAAATGTATCTCATTTTCATTGTTGAAAGCCAATGCTTGTATAATATTTGGGCTTCTGAAATCAATTTCAAACTTTTCACTGTAGCTATTCCAAGTTTCAGTATTTTTATCAAATTTAAATAGCTCTCCATCGCTACCTGTTAACCAAATATTTTTTTCTCTATCTCTTCTAATAAGAGAATTTCCACTCATATCATTATCAAAGCTGAAAGAGTCTCTTACTTCTAAAGTCTGGGTATTAATTCTAGTTGCTTGACCCCATGATCCCTCTTTTATGAACCACACATTACCATCATCGTCATATACAAGACTCTTAATTGGTACATTATCAAATTCTTCGTTTTCATAAACTGTATCTTGTTTATCATTTGAGACTCTAATTACTCGGGTATTTATTCCAAGATACAAAAAACCGAAGTCATCAACAGCAATTGTCTTTCCTCCTAAATCTGATTTATAAAGCTCAAAATTACCATTCCTTCCTCTGTAAATTCTATCTCCATAGAGTATCCAAATCAAGTTACTTTTATCTAAAAACAAATCGGTTACTTGTTGTGTTGGTAGTATAGAATTACTACTATTATATAAACTAAGCTCACCATTTTCTAATTTTGCTAATCCATCTCCTGTTCCTATCCAAGTTACATTATTGTCATCAACAACAATTTCAGAGAATGTTGTACTGGTTAAAACTGTATTTTCTGTGTTGTAAACTTCCCAGTGTTGGGATATTGTTAGACAAGGGAAACAGAATATAATTACACAAATTATTTTTATCATGAAATTTAGTTATTTTAAAATGCAAAGAGACTAAATATAGTAAAATAAAAGGGATTGTTCAAAAAAAGTTTATTGGATTTACAACTTAAATCCTTAACTTTGATTTTAGTGAATGAACTAAATAAATATTCCTAAACGCCCGAAAGGTATCCAACTGATTTGGATAGCTTTTGGGTTTTTTTTTGAAAATAAATATAATACTACTATGAGAAAAAAAGCTCTTATTATGTTAGAAAATGGCTACTACGAATTTGGTAGCGCTTTCGCTAATGAAGGTACGAGATATTCTGAGTTTGTCTTCAACACTTCAATGACTGGTTATGAAGAGATACTAACTGACCCATCATACAAAGGTCAAACAGTATTGTTTACCTATCCATTAATTGGAAATTATGGTGTTACCTTAGAAGACTACCAATCAGATAAAATTCAGGCAGAAGGGATATTATTGAGAGAATATTCTAGAAGTGCAAGTAACTTTAGATCTCAAAAGCCTCTTTCAGAATACTTGGAAGAGTCAGATACTTTTGGAATTGATAGAATTGATACAAGAGCTTTTACTAGAGTCATACGTGAGTATGGTGCTCTAAAAGGTGGTATTTCTACGGAAATACTTGATCCAGAAGAATTTCTAGAGAAAGTAAAAGCCTCACCATCTATTTCGGATGTTAATTTGTACAGAGAAGTCATTTCTGATAAAGTACAGGTATTTGAAGGCAACCAAGAAGTTACAGAAAAGATTATAGCAATTGACTTTGGAATCAAAGGTAATATAATTAAGGACTTACAGTCTAAATTTAATAAAATCTATTTGGTTCCTTTTGATGATAACTTTGAAGATAATATTAAAGACTTAGAATATGACGGTGTCTTTTTGTCAAATGGACCAGGAGACCCGAGAATAGTGACAGAAATAGATAAGTATATTCAAAAATTTACTGAACAAAAGAAACCTATAATAGGTATCTGTTTTGGTCATCAATTAATTGGTCAATCATTTGGATTGAAGACAATTAAGTTACCTTTCGGTCACCATGGAGGAAATCATCCAGCAAAATATATGGACAATGGAAAAGTTTACATTACTGCTCAAAACCATAATTATGCTATTTCTAAAGAAAGTTTAGAAGAGAATGATGACTGGGAAATGACATGGCTAAATTTATATGACAACACAGTTGAAGGTATGAGGCACAAAACTTTACCAATTAATTGTATTCAGTTCCACCCCGAAGCTTCACCGGGACCAAGAGAAGCAAACAAAAAAGTATTTGAAGATTTTTATAACACAGTAGCAAACGGGAAATAATATGCCAATAAGGAATGATATAAAACGAATATTAGTTATAGGCTCAGGTCCAATAGTAATAGGTCAAGCTGGTGAGTTTGATTACTCTGGTTCTCAAGCTGTTAAAGCTCTGAAGAAACTTGGGTATTATGTAGTTGTTATAAATAGTAATCCAGCAACAGTAATGACTGATCCTGAGATTTCGAATAAAACTTATATAGAGCCAATTACAACAGATATAATTGAGCAGATAATACAAAGAGATAAAATAGATGCTATACTTCCAACTGTCGGTGGTCAAACTGCACTTAACACCGCATTAGAATTAGAAAACGAAGGAATATTAGCCAAATATAATATTGAGCTTTTAGGTGTAAATATAAATTCTATCAACATTGCCGAAGGTAGAAGAGAATTCAAACAAGCAATGGATGAGATAGGTTTACTTTCACCAGAAGGGAAGATAATAAACGACTTCGAATCTGCAATTGCATTCGCAGAAGAAATAGATTTCCCTATTATAGTTAGACCTTCATTCACCTTGGGTGGTACAGGTGGTGGTGTAGCTGAAAACATGGATGAGTTCAAAAGGATTGCAAAGCAAGGTCTAGAATTATCACCAATTAGTGAGATTTTAGTTGAGCGTTCATTACTCGGATGGAAAGAATATGAGTTTGAGGTAATGCGAGATGTCGCTGACAATGTTGTAATAGTCGCTTCTGTAGAGAACTTTGACCCAATGGGTGTTCACACAGGTGATAGTATTACTGTGGCTCCTGCGCAAACACTTACTGATGAAGAGTATCAAACATTGAGAGATTATTCTATTGATATTATTAGAAAAGTTGGTGTCGCCACTGGTGGTTCTAATATCCAATTTGGGGTTAATCCTAAAAACGGTGAAGTAAGAGTAATAGAAATGAATCCAAGAGTATCTCGTAGTTCTGCTCTTGTTTCTAAAGCAACTGGATTCCCTATCGCTAAAATAGCTGCTCAACTAGCAGTAGGTTTGACATTGGATGAAATTGATAATGAGATAACTAAAACAACTCCAGTATCATTCGAGCCAGCATTGGACTATATAATTGTAAAAATTCCTCGTTGGGATTTTGAGAAATTTAAAGTACCTTCAAACCTTACAACACAAATGAAATCAGTTGGTGAGGTAATGTCAATTGGTTCTAATTTCCGTGAAGCTCTTCAAAAAGCATTTAGATCTTTAGAAATTGGGGTGTCAGGCTTAGAATATAAAGGGTTAGAAAAATATGATGATGAGTACTTAATTTCAAAATTAGTAGTTCCTACACCAATGAGACCTTTCTTTGTTAAGGAAGCATTCAAAAGAGGAATGGACTTACAAGATGTTTATAAACATACAAATATTGACCCTTGGTTCTTAGATAATATCCTAGAAATAGTAGAACTAGAGAAAGAGATAGAAAATAAAAAATTAGATGAATTAGATTCATTTGATTTGAAGCAATATAAGCTTTCTGGATTCTCTGATATTCAACTGTGTGAATTAATGAATGTTGAAGAAGATAAAATCAGAGAAAAAAGAAAGGAACTAAAAGTATTACCAACATATAAGAAAGTAGACACATGTGCTGCGGAGTTTGAAGCTCATACACCATATTTCTATTCTACTTATATGAAAGAAAACGAAAGTAAACCAGTAGATAGGAAAAAGATAATTGTATTAGGTGGTGGACCATTTAGAATTGGTCAAGGTATAGAGTTTGATTATTGCGCATCGCAAGCAGCAATGATTCTCAAAGATATGGGTATAGAAACTATAATGATTAACTGTAACCCTGAAACAGTTTCTACTGATTATGACACTTCAGATAAGCTTTACTTTGAACCGGTATTCTATGAAGACGTTATGAATATCATTGAGTTAGAAAAACCTGAAGGTGTAATATTACAATTAGGTGGTCAAACTCCATTGAAGTTATCCAAACAACTAGAAGCAGCAGGAGTAAATATATTAGGTACAAATCAATCTAACATAGATAGGGCAGAGGATAGAGGCCGCTTTATGGAATTGTTAGACGAATTACAGATAGAGTACCCAGCTGGTGGAACTGCTAACTCTATTGAGGAAGCAACAAAGATAGCTCTTAATATCGGATTCCCTGTAATTGTAAGACCTTCTTACGTATTAGGTGGTCGTGGTATGGCTGTTGTCTATGATGAAAAAGATTTACAACACTTTATTGAAGAAGCAGCTAAGGTAAATAAAAATCATCCAGTTCTTATTGATAAATTCTTAGAACATGCTTTTGAGGTAGATGTAGACGCACTTGGAGATGGTAAATCTGGTGTAATAGCTGGGATTATGCAGCATATTGAAGAGGCTGGTGTTCACTCTGGAGATAGTTCTTCAGTTTTACCTACTTATCTAGTAGAGCCACATATAGTTGATAAAATTAGATTTGCTACTTATAAGATCATTGAGAAATTAGAGATAGTTGGATTTATAAATATCCAATTTGCTGTGTACAGAGATAATGTATATGTAATTGAAGTAAATCCAAGAGCATCTAGAACTGTACCATTTGTTTCTAAATCAATCGGGATTGCACTTACCAAAGTAGCGGTGAAATTGATGTTAGGAGAAAAAATTGAAGATATTAAGATGCCAAGCCCTGGATTTATGGGTCACTATACAGTAAAATCTCCAGTATTCTCATTTAGTAAGTTCCCAGGTGTTGACACCGTATTAGGACCAGAAATGCGTTCTACTGGTGAAGTAATGGGGATTAGTGAGTTCTTTGGTGAAGCTTATGTAAAATCACAGTTAGCAGCTGGAAACCATCTACCAACAAAAGGTAATATATTTGTATCAGTTAATGATTTTGATAAGCAGGATTTATTACCAGTAGCAAGAAGATTAGTTGAACTGGGCTATAAAATCTGGGCTACATTAGGAACTTATTCTGTTCTAAATGTGAACGGTATAGAAGCTAATCCGATATCTAAGATTGGTGCAGGAAACCCGAATGTAATAGAAAAGATACAAAGTGGTGATATTGATTTAATTATTAACACACCTTTGGGTAGAAAAGCATATCAAGATGATTTGCAGATAAGAGAAGCAGCACTTCAAAAGAAAATACTTTGTATAACTACAATCCCTGCAGCCAAAGCAGCAGTTGATGGTATGGAGTGGTTGCAAAAAAATCAAATTACTATTTTCGGTCCAATATTGAATCGTTCTTGGTAATATTAATAACCTTTAGTAGATTACGTTATGGAACATAACAAGTCAAACGGTTTAATATTAATTGTTGATGACAATGTGATGAATACTCAGCAGATAAAAGATATGCTTGAAATTCATGGATTTCAATCAATCACTGCTGAATCTGCATCACAAGGTTTGGAAATAGTTAGAACTATAAAACCAGAATTAATACTTCTGGATATAGTTATGCCTGAAATAAATGGTTTCTCATTCTGCGAAACTGTTAAGAGCAACCAGCAATATAGTGATATACCTATTATATTCATGACCGCACAGACCAAGTCTGACTCGATTGATAAAGCTTATAAAGCAGGTGCCAATGACTTCATCAAAAAGCCAGTAAAGCCTAATGAGCTAGCTTCACGAATTAAAATTCAACTTCGTAATGCAGTTGAAGAGCGTGAAAGAAAAGAAGAAATTGATAATATGAGAAAGCAACTTATTACCCTCCGCGAAGAGTTACACAAAGCTAAAAACGGCGATTCAGATAATTAGATGATAATCAAAGCTACTAGAGAGCATTTACCACAAATATTAGATTTAAATCAAAAGATTGTTGAATATATGCAATCAGAAGGGTTTACGCATTGGGGTGGTGAATATCCAAATGAAGCAATCTATAGAAGAGATATTCTCCGTGGTTCCCAGTATGTTTATATTCTTAAAGGTAATGTTGAAGGTATGGTCTCATACGATGTTCATCATCATGAATATTTTGATAGAATAAATTGGAATCCATCTAATAAGTCCGCTTACTTTGCACATAGATTAGCTGTAAGCCCTAAATGTCAGAATAAAGGCATTGCTCACCAATTAATGGAATTTGTTGAGAATATAGCTAAAACAGAGCAAATTGATGCGATAAGATTAGGAGCATTCAAAGATTATGAAAAAGTAATTGGATTCTATACTAAACGTGGTTACAAACCAATGGGGGAGATTATTTTTGATGTTAGTCCGATTCCTTTTGTAGGAATGGAAAAGACTCTAACTTAATAATTCAATTGATTTATATTGAAATTTATTTTCTGAATGATACGAAAAATAAGATTCAAATAAATACACAAGTCTTTTGAAGTCTTTACTACTTATATCAGCATTAATTTTACCTTTTGATATATCTTTTAATATTAGTAATTCATTTAATTTAAATTTTAATTTCCTCTCAGCAAATTTTTCATTATGACTGTATAACTTACAATTACTCAAATCTAAGTACACATAATTATCACTTGAATAATCTATTTTAGTATTTTTGTCCCAAGACAAAGATATTGAATGGCCAATTGAAGTAGCTAATTCTAATTGACTATAGATAAACATAGAATAATTAAAAATACTTTTATTAATGGCTATAGAAAATAGTTTATCTATAGTATTGAAAAAGTTTAAATCTGATATCTCATCCTTTTCTAGCTTAAATATTGATTCACAAAGCATGAGACAAAGAATTTTATCAACATAAGGCATTTTATCAATAAAACTCTTCTTAATTAATTCTGCATTGTTTAAATTGAACAATTCTCTGTTGGATTTCTTGAAATACTTTAATTCAACAAAAGAACAAAGTTCTAATGAAGATCCAAATTTGCTTTTTGCTCTGCGAGTACCTTTAGCAATTAAAGTTTGTTTACCAAACTCTTTTGTGTAGGCATAAACTATCTTACTTGACTCTGAGTAATTCATAGTTTTTAGAATAATAGCAGGTGTGGAAACATTCATTAAATAAAATTGAAAAAATATTGAAAATTGTTTTGCAAGTTAAGAAAAAGTCCTTAAGTTTGTAACTCAAAATTATTCCTGAGTAGCTCAGCTGGTTAGAGCATCTGACTGTTAATCAGAGGGTCCGGGGTTCAAGTCCCTGCTCAGGAGCATAAAGAAAAGCCGATTACATTTTTGTAGTCGGCTTTTTTTTTATCTTATTTTAAGTTAAGTTGTAATTTTATCTATGGAGTTGTAATTATGAATAAGACTTTAAGAAATATAATCGCAGTCATAGTGGGATGGTTGATTGGTAGTATTGTTAATATGTCTATTATTAACTTAGGTCATAGTTTACTTCCTATAGATGGTATTGATATGTCAAATATGGAAGAGATATCTAATGCTTATTCGTCGCTTGATATTGAATACTTTTTTACTCCTTTTTTAGCACACGCACTTGGAACTTTAGTAGGCTCTATAATAGCTACATTAATTGCAGTAGGAAATAAAAAGTTAATGGCATTGATAGTTGGGGGTATATTCCTGGTAGGGGGAATTATGGTTAGTTTTATGATTAACTCTCCTGTCTGGTTTACAATTTTTGATTTATTATTTGCATATATACCGATGGCTTTGCTTGGATATTCTATTGGATTAAAGTTCAGTAAATAAATAAAAATAGCCACTCAATTAAAAATTGAATGGCTATATAAAAATAACTTTACTTCTTTGATTTACGCTTTGATAGTCTTTACAACCTCTGAAACTTTTTCAGCAGCATCGTTAAAGCTAATTGCTACTTTAAATTCTAAGTCTGATTTTTCAAGTATATCAGCAGCTAATTCAGCATTTGTACCATCAAGACGAACAATTAGAGGCATATTAACTTCAACTGTCTCTAAGGCCTTAATTATCCCATTTGCGACTCTGTCGCAACGAACAATACCACCAAAGATGTTGATTAATACAGCTTCAACATTTTCATCACTCATCATTAATCTAAATGCGTTAGAAATAGTTTCTACATTTGCTCCACCACCAACATCCAAGAAGTTCGCAGGCTCACCACCAGATAAGTTAATCATATCCATTGTTGCCATTGCCAAACCAGCACCATTTACCATACAACCAACGTTTCCATCAAGTTTAATATAGTTTAAGCCATACTTTGAAGCTTCTACCTCTAAAGGATTCTCTTCAGATACATCTCTTAAGTCTTTGTAGTCCGGGTGTCTATAAAGTGCATTATCATCAAAGTTCACCTTGGCGTCCAATGCGATTATCTGATCATCTTCTGTTACTACAAGTGGGTTAATTTCTAACATTGAACAATCCATTTGCTCATAAGCATTAACTAACTTATAAATGAATTTCGAGAAGTTCTTGAATGCTGTTCCACTCAAACCAAGACCAAATGCTAATCTTCTTGCTTGATATCCTTGGAACCCGATAGTAGGGTCAATAGTTTCTTTTAATATTTTCTCAGGAGTTTTCTCAGCAACTTCTTCGATTTCCATACCTCCTTCTGTTGAAGCCATGATAATATTTTTGCTAGTTGCTCTATCTAATAACATACTAATATAAAATTCCTTTGCTATTGCTGCTCCATCTTCTAGCATCATTCTATTAACTATTGAACCAGCTTCACCAGTTTGGATAGTAACAAGTTTATTTCCAAGTGTCGCCTCTGCATAATTCTTCGCTTTTTCAGGTAAATTGTCTCCAAAAAGAACGTTTACGCCTCTTACATCTTTACCGTCAATTTGTAATACTTCATTAGTATTAATATCATGAACTTTACCTTTACCACGTCCACCAGCATGAACTTGAGATTTTAATACTACTACTTTGCTACCATTATTTACAAATTCTTCAGCTGCTTTTTTTGCTTCAGATGGGTCGAATATAACTCTGTTTTCTAAAACGGGAACGCCATATTTTTTTAATAAATCTTTGGCTTGATATTCATGAATATTCATATTCTTTCTCTAATTATTAATTATAATTTATTTATTTGTTATTTACACAAATTTACCAAAAATTCAATCTCATAACAAGTATTAGCGACCATAAAAAAACCTCATGTAAATTACATACATGAGGTTAAAATTTATTTTTTGTTATTCCTATTATCTTACAATCAATACTTTGTCCATATCTTGGTAAGACCCAGTCTTATATTTAACGAAATAAACACCTGCAGATAGAGATGATGCTTCGATTGTCGCTTCATATCTACCACTAGACAAACTATTTAGATTCTCAGTTAATACTCTATTACCACTTATATCTAATATTTCAAACTCAGCAGGAACATTATCAAATATAACAGTAAATTCTGCACGAATCATGTTTAAGTCTGCATCATAAGTTAGCTCAAGTTGTACTGGTTCTTCACCAAAGTTTACCAATCTCTTATCTAATGCACAAACACCGCTAATCTTAACCTCTTGAACATCATCATACCCAGGATTAGGGCAATTGTCGAAATATGTAGCTATTCGGACATTGTCTGTTTCAGTTGAAGAAAGATAAAGCTGATAATCAATCTCAAATAGATCATAAATATTATTATTAAGATTGTCAACTGCTTGATCAGCAGTACCTGTAAATACTTTAAATTGACTATTATTTGGTGCGTTTGTAACAACCCAAGTCCAATTAATATTATTGCTTACTGGTGGTATTATCATATTATTATCAACTGAGAAACTAGTCACATTTGGATTATGGTTTACACTTATATCCATCATATTAATATCATAGTCTAATTCAGGTACTTCAGCTTTAACACGAAGAGTATTAACTAATCCAGGTGTTAATTCAATTGAAGAGTTATCTGTGTAGTATCTTATTCTCTTACCTGTTCCTGAAATGTTAAATATTTTATTCGTACCATCAGAAAAGTTAACAGTTAAAACAGCATTCTGAACACCTTCCATAGTAGGGGAGAATGTAACATTGAACGCTTGAGAACTATTAGGTCCAATATCGAATGATCCATTAGGTAAATTTGTTTTAAAATCAGTAGTACTTGGAGTTAAGGTAATACTTTCTACAGTAATTGATGAGCTTAGATTCTCATTTATAATAGAAGAAACTTTATCAAATTCATCACAAACTAAAACTCCAAGAAATGTAATTTGTTCTGGACCACTATTTTGTAAGACATCACACTCTAACTCGATTTGCTCTGTAACTGGATCATTTACAATTGCATCTTGATTATTGCCAATAGCAGTATTTGACTCAATAGTCAAATCTAGTTGGTTTGGTCCAGCGTTAGTTGGATTGAAGTCAAGTGGAATGATTATATTATCATTTTCATCAATTTGAGCTACATTGTTCATTGTCTTAGTTCCATCTAAGAAAGTATAGTTAGAAGCATTCGAAATAGTTAAACTAAGAACTTCAGTTTTGGAAACAGAGGAGTTATTAGTTAATATTAAATCCACTTGCTTAGGAACATTTTGGATAGATTGTCCCTTACAATCTAAGCTTCCAATTGCTGTTGGATTTTCACCAATACCTATAACGTTATTTAATGATATTGGGGCATCTCCTTCATTAATTACTATATTTATCGGCTCAGAATATATACCATCTGCTTGAGGGTTAAACGTTATACGAACAACCAAAGCTGAATCTGTACTAACAGTCTTATCAGTCGGTAATTCTAATTGGAATGCATCTGTGTTGTCTAAATAAATATCGTGAAGCTCAACAGGCAATGAACCCGAATTAACTATTTCCAAATTTAAATAATTTACAGTTTGAATTCTTTTTCTATCAAAGTCTACAACAGCGTAAGATAAATCAGTATTAGCACCAGTACCAACTAATTCTGAGAATACATTCTCACAACCATTGGTTTCTGGGTTAAATTCTAATTGAGCAGTTTTATTTCCCTCAGATAAAGGAGTAAATGCAAGTTCAACTTTCACGGATTCATCTGGATCAACATTGATAGATGCACCAACTAAACCTGTGTCATCGTTAATGCTTACTATTTCAAACTCATTATCATTATCGTTAACGATTGTAGGAGTAATTCTTACAGGATCACCATTATTATTTGTAAATACTTGCTCAATTGTCCTATTTACAGTTAAGTTTACGTTAGTTGCACCAAAATCAATAGGGGACTCTGTAATTAAATCACAAACGCCATCTCCTTCTAAAGTGATTGTGATTACATCAGCACAAACTCCTTTTATATTTAGCTCTGCAGTTTTGAATCCAGCACTGTTTGGATTGAAGTTAATTGTAATATCTCTGGCATTATCGTTACCAGATTCAACAATACCATCAAATGTTTTGTCAAGATTAAATTCTGTATCATTAACTCCAGTGATAGTAACTTCCTCAATCTCAATTGGAAGAATACTTTCATTGATAACAAATTTTTCCATATTCTTACTTGAAGTCTTATTTATTGGCGTGTCATCCATCACAATTGGACCACCTATAGAGTAGTTTAGAATAGGTTGCTCTATCGTAAAACTAAGCTCACTAACATCTTCACTTGGTTCGTTTTGACCAAATCTATTAATTACTGCATCACCATTTCCGCTATGCTTTACTTCTATGTTTCCATAATTTTTATCTGAAAATATAGTTTCAACTTTATATGTTGATTTACCGTCAGCTGTAACCGCTTCATCACTAGAAAAATCTCCGGCAACTGCTCCAGGAAATAAATTTAACAGATTCAAATCTTTATCGTAATATGCAGTAAACCTTCCAGAGTTTCTGAAATCATAACTAACTGCACCATTTCTATAATCTAAATTATTCTTAAATGACCCCTGAACAATTATTCTTTCATTGGGTTCATCGTATCTAATTTTTGTACCCCACGCTTCAAAATCAACAAAAAATCCTGATGCTGCAATATTTCTTACAACATAGCTAGTACCTGAAGGAGAAGTCTTAGCAATAAAGAAAACACTTCCACCATATTGAACATTTACAGATGCATTGCCAAATTTGGCACCGTCAGAAGTAGCACCTGTAATATATACATTATCTTCATCATCTACACAAACTCCTGAAGCTGAATCTAAACCGTCACCTCCAAGGGAGTTAATCCAGATTAGATTTCCTGCTGAATTGTGCTTAGATAAAAATGCATCTTGATTACCTGGATTTCTAACTAATGTGTCTCCAAATTGTAAGGTGTCATTATAGTTACCTACTGTATATATAAATCTCTCATCTCTTGATAGGGCAAGTGAACTGCCATGACTTCTTCCTGACGATAAATCATTTGTCGCAAAAATATATCTAGACACCGGATCTACTCTTAGTTTAACTTTATATTCACCAGGTTCCGGTAAAGTATTCCAATCGAATTGATTAGAGTAAGATGTTGCAATAAAGTTAGAATCAGATTGGAAATCATCATTTGAATAAGATATGTGAGTTTGTGTTCCAGGTTCTACACCTGACCAATCAACTAGTATATCATCACATACAGTATATACTTCTCCACCATTTGGTGATTCAAGTATAATATCTGTAGTACCACCTACTAAGTCAACAGAAGTTAAGCAAGGAGAACCATCTAACGTAAGGGTAGCAGTTCTTAAGGTTTTTGCACCAAATTGTTCAAATTCTACTGTAATTAATACTGTATCACCTTCCACAATAGTAGAATTGTCTGGTATGTCATTACCTTCAGTATCAGTAATACTAATTAATGAAAATCCTTGGTCAATAGGTGTAATATCTAAAGAATTTAAATTGAAATCCACGCTACCAATAACTAATCGCAAAGTTTTACTTACAGTGTAATCTGGACCTACTTCTGGATTACCAAATGAATATGTATTGTTATCCCAGACTCTTGTTGGAATATATTGTGGAGGTATAATATACTCCCTTTCTCCATATCCAAATGGTGAGATTCCTTTGAATGTAATTTCAGAAGTTCTGTCTCTCTGTGAATCATAACAAGGATATTTTGCTAACCAACTCAATTCACAGAAGTATGCTTTCTGAGCTTGAATTGCAATTTGAGAGTAGATATGCTCTAGGTCCTCTTTTTTCTCAACAACATAAGCTTTGCCGTTAGTCTGTTGCGATATTTGATTTAAAGATTCATGCATATTTGTTAAAAAAGAAATGTTATATGCACTAATGTTGTAATAGTTCAAAGAATCAACTATAGTGAATGTGTCAGGTTCAGAATCTGGTTCACCATCTGTTAGAAAGACTACAACTCTTTTAATTTCATCCGGTCTTGTTTTTAAAAGTGATTTTGCACTTTCTCTCTTAGTTTCACCTTCAAATTCATATTCGTCTTTTATATACGGTCTAGTGTATTTGGTACCACCAGTTGGTTCTATTACATCCAATGAGTCTAATATCTCTTGAGGATTATCAGTGAATCCACATTCTAATTTAGAATCATTATTAAACGAAACTAATGCTACTCTGGTTCTATTTACGAACTGTATTGTATTAAGAAATGCTTCAACACCATTTTTTACTCTTTCCCATGGAGTATCCTCGGGCTTTTCAGTATTGAAAGGTAAATCCATTGAACCAGACCTATCAACAACAAGTACCACAGACATTTCAGGTACTTCTTGCGATTCGAAACATTCAATTTTAATATTGCTTTGATCTACAAAAATTCCATTTTCAGAAATAGCGAATTGATCAATAGTTGCATCTTTTATAAACTCATTGTTTTCATCTTTTGCTACAAACACAGTACTCACCCAAGGGAATTCGTCTGTGTTAATACCTGAGATATTAAAAAATTGAGCTTTTAAGCTAGAAATAGAAAATATAACTATAAGTGCAATTAGTATATATTTTTTCATTATGATTTACCTATGTTTTTTGTTTTATTTAAAAACAGTTTACTCTAAAATTAGTTTCATAATATAAGCAAAAAAACTATATTATGCTCGATTCTAGTAAAGTTAAAGATTTTTTGTCTGTGTCTAACTCTGCTAACGTTCCTATTGGTAAAGTCATTTTATCTTTTACATGACCAAAAGGCATACCCAACAAAATTGGTTTGTCCCATTTGTTAAATAACTGATTTATTACTTCTAATATTGTAAATGAAAATCCAGGATTGAAAGATTGCCTTTTATTTAAGTTTTTGAATTGGCCAAAAATAATTCCTTTACATTTATCTAATTGACCTGAAATTATTATTTGGCTTAACATTCTATCAACTTTATAGGCAGGTTCTGAAACATCTTCTAAAAATAGAATACTATCCTGTAAGTTTGGTTGGTACGGAGTGCCTAATGTGCTTACAAGCATCCTCAAATTACCACCCTTCAACCTGCCTGTAGCTTTACCAGGTCTTATCTCTATTGAGTTTTGATATTCTGTGGTTATTGGTTCAAATTGATTAACCGAATACAGTACTTTCTTAAAATGATTGATCGTGAAATTATTAAAACTAGAAACAGCAACTGGACCATGAAAAGTATTAATTCCAGTTAGTTCAAATATGGGGTTTATCAAAGCTGTGACATCTGAGAATCCAATTATAATTTTTGGATTCTTTCTAATTTCGTTAAAATCTAGTTTATCTAATATTCTTAAAACTCCATATCCACCACGTCCACAAAGAATACAATCAACAGTATCATCTTTTATATACTTCATGAATTCTTCTGCTCTTTCATCATCAGAAGCTGAAAGATAACGACTGTTACTTTGCTTTAATATAGTTTCACCTATTTCATATTCAAATCCTTCAGTTTTTAAAAATCTTAGGCACTCACGCATTTCATATGTAGATAGGGGACTTGAAGTAGCAGTTATGGCAATTTTTGATTTTTTTGGTATCAAACCTCTGGGTTTGATTGAATATTTTTCTAATGCTTCATTTCCAGTAGGAACTTCATTATAAAAAAAATCATCAATTGAGTTAAATGATATGCCTGTTAGCAATGGAATTAATCCTGATGATATTTTTAGAAGTTCTCTTCTATTCAAAGTCTTTTCTTTAATATATTGTTTTTAAATTCTAATAGTATTAGTTTTGCATTCTTCTATACGGAAAGGTGCAGGAGTGGTTTAACTGGCACGCCTGGAAAGCGTGTGTACTCGCAAGGGTACCGAGGGTTCGAATCCCTCTCTTTCCGCAAATAAATTAAGGTACTAGTTGATAATTTTTGATATATAGTTTGCATATCCAATCAAATTATCATCTTCCATATTGTCACATTGTATTTGCATCCCATAAGGCATACCATCATCATCAACACCAGAAGGTATATTAATAGCAGGTACACCTGAAAGGTTAGCAGAAGCTGTATAAAAGTCAGCTTTATACATCTTTAATGGATTTTCGCTCCTACTACCAAATTTAAAAGCAGATCCAGGAGTTGTAGGCATATATACCAAGTCAACATTTTTGAAGGTATCTTTGTAGCTATTAGTAATTTTTCTCCTCACCTGTTGAGCTTTCTTATAATATGCATCGTAAAATCCACTAGAAAGAACATAAGTACCTAACATAATTCTTCTTTTCACTTCCATACCAAATCCTTCAGATCTAGTCTTAGAATAAAAATCATCTGAATCTTCCAATTCAGGTCTGAAGCCAAATCTAACACCGTCAAATCTAGCTAAATTAGATGATGCTTCTGCGGTCGCAATAATATAGTATGTTGGTATCCATGCTTCAGAGTATTCGATTGGAACTTCGACCAAAGTATGACCCGCCGATTTCAACCTTTCTAAATCTTGGTTGTATTTGTCTAGAACATAGTCAGTGCAATGAATTAAGGTCTCTTCATTGATATAGCCTATTTTTAAAGAATCGTATTCTTCACTTAACTTAGACACAGAATTTGTACTTGGGACAATCGCAGAGGTAGAGTCGTTCTTGTCATTTCCAGTTATAATATCACATGTAAGTGCCAAATCAGTAATATTATTGCTAAAGATTCCAATCTGGTCTAAAGATGAAGCAAAAGCTACTAACCCATATCTTGAAATTCTTCCATAGCTCGGTTTATATCCAAAAAGACCAGTAAAAGATGCAGGTTGTCTTACAGAACCACCTGTTTCTGAGCCCAATGATACATGACAGAAGTTAGCAGCTACTGCAGCTGCACTACCACCGGATGAGCCACCAGGAACATATTCTTTATTGACTGGATTTAATACATTTCCAAAATAAGAATTTTCATTAGATGAACCCATGGCAAATTCGTCCATGTTAGTCTTGCCAATAATGATTGCACCAGATTCTTTTAGTTTTGTAATTACAGTTGCGTCATAAATTGGTGTAAAATTCTCTAACATTTTAGAGGCACATGTTGTTCTAATATCCTTAGTTGAAATATTATCCTTTATGGCTATTAATAATCCTTCTAATGGTCTTTCATTACCGTTTTTGAACCTCTCATCAGATAATTGTGCATTTTTAAGAGCTTTCTCTTTACATAAAGTAATAAATGCATTTATGTCTGAATTTTGTTCTATTTTGTCATAAACATTATTTAAAACATCAGTTACTGACTCATTGCCAGAAATAAACTCTTTTCTTATTTCAAAGTATGGTTTTAACAAACTCACTTTCCTAATTTTTATTTAAGTTTCTTAAATTTTTCTTTATAGCATCAACGTTCTTAACAACATTTTTCTTAAGCTCAACAACTGGGTCTTCTTCCAAATCATCTTCTTGTACTTTCATTTCTTCTTTTACACTATTCATTTCTCGCTGAAATTCCAATTGAGCTTTTTTGATTTTTTGCATACCTTTACCTAAACTTCTTGCAATTTCAGGTAATTTTTGAGGACCAAATAGTAAGAGAACTACAACTCCAACTAATACTAGTTCTGGTAAGCCAATATCAAACATTTGATTCTAATTATTGTTGTCATTAGTGTCTTTAGAATCAACAGATGAAGCATCTTTAAACTCTTTTATTCCTTTCCCTAGACCCTTCATCATTTCAGGGATTTTTTTGCCTCCAAAAAGGAGTGCTATACCTAAGACAATTAGAACTAACTCTGGTGTACCTAAACCAAACATAATTTCTCCTAAGAGTTAACTGTAACTCTGTTTAAAATAGATTTAAAAATACCAAGACCCTCATTGCAACCTAAGTTTTCATCGCTATATCTTTCTGGATGTGGCATCATTCCTAATACATTTCCTTCCTTATTGCAAATCCCGGCAATATTATTAAGTGAGCCATTAGGATTTACATCATTGCTGACGTTTCCATCTTTATCAGAATACCTAAAAATAACTTGATTGTTATCTTCTAAGTCATTTAGTACTGCTTCACTTGCAAAATAATTACCTTCTCCATGAGCAACTGGAATTCTTATAACTTCATTTTTGTCTAACTGGTTTGTAAAAACAGTTTCGTTGTTTTCAACTTTTAAATAAACATCTTTACAAATGAAATTCAAATTGTTGTTTCTCAATAGAGTTCCAGGAAGTAGACCGGACTCTGTTAGAACTTGAAAACCATTACATATTCCTATTACATAACCACCATTATTAGCAAATTTAATTACTTCACTCATAATAGGTGAAAAACTAGCAATAGACCCACATCTTAGATAATCACCGTAAGAAAATCCACCTGGTAATATTATGCAATCTATATCATCAGGAATTGATGTTTCTTTGTGCCAAATTTCAATTGACTCAGCTCCTAAGTTTGAACTAGTTGCGTATAGTGCATCATGATCACAGTTGGAACCTGGAAATACTACTACTCCAAATTTCATAATTAAACCTTTTCTAAGATAGTAATTTCATAATCTTCGACAATTGGATTTGCAATAATTTTGTTACAAGCTTCTTTTACAAACTCTTCTGCTTGTCCATCATTTTGTGCAGTTATATCTAACTCCACATATTTTCCAATTCTTACATTTTCCATTATATCATAGTCCATAGAGTGTAACGCTTGTTCAACTGCTTTACCTTGAACATCTAATATCCCTTTTCTTAAAGTGATTTTTATTTGTGCTTTATATGTATTCATTATATAAGTTAGACCTAAAATTTAAGTAATTAGTTTAATCAATGTCAAATTGTTGTGAAAAAGTATCTTCACCTTCGTCACCCATATCTTCTTCTGGATTTCGCTTACTCAATAGCCACATCAAAAAGTGTCTAAAACTACTGAAAACTATCCAGAAAAACATTATTGGAAATATATATTCTCCCTGTGACCAAATTACCAATATTAATGATAAAATGAATAAAATCAAGAAAAATGGTTTCTCTTTTATGTATCTTTTTGTTGGACGTGGCATATTGTCAAACTTTACATTAGAAACCATTGCTAAAGAAACAACTGAAGGTACTATGTAATTTAAGTATTCTACGACTTGTGGGTTGTAAATTTCAGATTGTTGAACAAAAACTATATATGAAATAATAACTAAGGCAGCAGAGGGGATCGGTAGTCCAGTAAAGTAAGACTTATCCTCTAAACTGGTCAAGGTGACATTGAATCTTGCTAACCTAGTAGCTCCCGCTAATGCAGGGAATGCTGAAAAAAGCACCCCGAACTCAGTATTATTTTGAAAGGCAGCTTGATATAGCATGTATGAAGGGGCTAAACCAAAGGTGATTGCGTCACATAGTGAATCTAATTGAACACCAAATTCACTAGCTGCATTTACTAGTCTAGCAGTAATTCCATCGAACATATCAAAGAAAGCACCGAGTAAAATAAACAATGCTGCTTGTGTGTAGTCACCATTTGAAGAATATATAATAGATACAAACCCTGAAAATAAATTTGCAAGGGTTAATAAATTAGGTACTATTGATCTTGTTATTCTTCTAGGCATTAATTGTTTTTGTTTAATTTAGCGATTATTGTATTGCCACCAACTACTACATCACCTACATTCACCAATATTTCAGCATCAGGTTCCAAAGCTATATCCATTCTTGAACCAAACTTCATCATACCTATTTTATCACCAACTTTAAGTTTATCCCCAAATTTGACCTCACATACAATTCGCCTTGCTAATAAACCTACAATCTGTTTGTAGAACACTTTTCCATACTCATTTTTCATTCCAATCCTACTATGCTCATTTTTCTCTGAAGACTTAGGATGATAAGCAACCAAATACTCACCTTCAAAGTATTCATAAAAATCAACTATACCAGAAACTGGAGTTCTATTAACATGAACATCTATAGGAGAAAGGAATATACTAATTCGCTTTGAATCACCTTTAATGTAATGTTTTTCGTATTCATTTTCTATTTGTACTATTTTTCCATCTGCTGGTGCTATTACTAATGAACTGTCATTTAATGCTTCTTGTGGAATTACTCTATCAGGGTCTCTGAAAAACCACAAAGTAAATAATGTCAATATTGCACCTAGTGTAATAAATGCTATTGTTAAGAACTTATTCTCAACAAAATACCCAGAAACCAGCAGTACTACGGCTATGCCGAGCATAATTAAAATGTTATCTGTTCCGTAACGTGTTAGCAACTTCTTTACTTTTAATTAATTTAAAATTATATATTTGTAATACTTCGAAGATTTAATATCTTCAAACTTCAAAAATATAAAAATTATTAGACTTAATAACTGAATGGGGAAAAATGAATTTTACTGTCAACTTAAATGAATTGCAAGAAGCTGTTAATAAAACTTTACCTGCAATCCCTCCAAAGTCAACATTACCAGTTTTAGAACATTTGAAATTTGAACTTTCAAACAACAAATTAGAAATAGTTTCAACTGATCAAGAGATTACAATTAAAACTGAAGTTCAAGTAGAAGACGCCACTGATGGAAAAATATTAGTGCCAGGTAGAAAGTTGAATGATATTTTGAAGGCGTTAGGTAAAACAGAAAAAATACTATTTAAAACAGATGAATCTAATTATGAAATAGATATCGAAACTAGTTTTGGTACTTATAAAATGAAGGGCCTAAGCAACAATGAATATATTGAGTTACCTGAATTATTTGAGACAAATTCAGATGTAGAAAATAAACCTGCGGAAGAAGTAGCTACTATACCTCAAGCAGATGTAATAAGGTTAGCAGATAAAACTGCATTTGCGGTTTCTAATGATGATTTTAGACCAGCTATGACTGGGGTTTTATTCCAGTTTAGAAATACTTATCTTAATGCAGTCTCAACTGACAGTTATAGATTAGTAAAAGCTACGTATAATACTGAACCAGGCCAATTACCTGATGAACTAGATATTATTATGCCTTCAAGAACAATGGATTTGTTAAAAAAAGCAGATAGTGATGTTGAGTTTTCATTTATAAAGAATAATGAAAAAGTTACTCATATAAGATTTAAAATTGGAAAAACAATATATATATCAAGAATAATAGATGAAAGATTCCCTCCATACGAATCTGTTATCCCTACTAATAATAGTATTACTCTAACGGTGAATAAATCACAATTGCAATCTGCGATCAAACGTGTGGCAATTTTTGCAAATGATATTACTAAGCAGTTAAAAGTAAATATATCTGGTTCCGAAATGAAACTTACTGCACAAGATGTTGACTCTGGTACGAAAGCAGATGAGAATATAAGTTGTACACTTGAAGGTAATGATGTAGAAATTGGCTTCAATTACAAATTTTTAGATGAAGCAATAGGTCATTTAAACTCTAATGATGATGATGAAGTTGTGTTTACTCTATCTGAGTCAAATAAACCTGCATTGATTATGCCTGAAAAGGATTCGAAGGACTTACTTATGTTAATTATGCCTGTGAGACTAAATAATTAATTTGTGCTAATTTTCAGAATTTAACAAAGGGTAGCTATATTAAATTAACTACCCTTTTTTTGTATTAAATATGAAAGTAAAAAATTTAGAAATAAAGAATTTAAGAAATCACGATTATAGTAAGCTAAATTTTGCATCAAGTATAAATATATTTTTTGGATTAAATGGTGCAGGAAAAACTACAATACTTGAAGCAATTGCTATGTCTGCACTAACAAAAAGCTTTACTGTTTATAGTGATGATCATCTAATTAATTTCAATTCTGAAGATTTTGATATAAATATCGAATTGGAGAGAGATAGAGGCACTTGCTTCAGCCTTAAAACTACTAAAAACAAGAGAAGCAGAAAGAGGATAGTTAGCACGTTCCAAGATAATATGAAACCTAAAGAAGTAATTGGGCTCATACCAATTATAATATTATCACCGGATGCAAAAGATATTACATTTGGGTCTCCGGAAAATAGAAGGAAGTTTATTGACTCTACTATTTCGCAAATAAGTAATCTATATCTTGAAGATTTATATAGATATAACAAGGTATTAAAACAGAGAAATATACTTTTAAAAAAAATAATTGATTTACATGAGTTTGAAGATGGACAGCTGAGATTATGGACTGATAAATTAATAGATATAGGTTCAAGAATAATTAAAAAACGGGCAATATTCATAAAAGAAATAAAACCAAAGTTTGAACATTATTATTCAATTATTTCAGACAATAGGGAAGACGTATCCTTAAAATATGAACCTAATGGTTTTAAAAAACATGATATTCATGAATTAGATATTGAAGATATCAAGCTAATATTACATGAATACTCAAAACAAAAAAAAGAAACAGAATATAGAAGACAAACAACAATGTTTGGTCCTCACAAAGATGAATTAGAGTTATATATTAATGATCACATTGTTCGTGATACTGCTTCGCAAGGACAGCATAAGTCAGTTCTAATAAGCTTAAAATTGTCAGAATTCGACTATATTCGTGAGTCACATAATGAAATTCCTATTGTTTTATTAGATGATATCTTTTCTGAGTTAGATGAGAAAAGAATTAAACTCGTCTTAAAAATAGTAAATGAAAATCTAGCGCAAGCATTTGTTACGATTACAGAAGTTGATAAAATTAAAAGGATTCTTTTTGATACCCCAGAAGTAAAATACTTTGAAGTAAAAGAAGGAAAAATAAAATAAGTTAGTGATAAATATGCCATTAAAAAGTGAACCTACAAAAATTGACAAAATCCTAAATAGGAATAAAAAACTCAATTTAAATGATAAAGTTATAGTTTCTGAACTAAGGAAGAATTCGTTTCAGATTATATCAACGAGTTTTTCTAAATCAGTAATAATTTATGATTTGAATGAAGGTGTTTTAAAATTAAAAGTTATCAATCCTATTTGGAAGACAGAGTTACATTTGAGAAAAAATCAAATTGTTGAAAAATTCAACACTTATTTAGGTTCTAATATCATTAAAGACATTGTCTTACATTAAAAAAATGCGTATATTTGTATTAGCATAAAAGAGAAACAAAACAACTAAAGAGAACTATAAATGACCGACAAAAAGAATACTCCCAAAGCGTATAGCGAAGACAGTATAAAGATTTTAGAGGGGCTTGAAGCAGTCCGAAAAAGACCAGCCATGTATATTGGTGATGTTGGCGAAAGAGGACTTCATCATCTTATAAATGAAGTAGTAGATAACTCAATCGATGAAGCATTAGCTGGCCATTGTGATAGAATAAAAGTTAAATTTCACAATGATGGATCATGTTCAGTAGAAGATAATGGTCGAGGTATACCTGTAGGAATTCATCCTCAGAAGAAGATACCTACATTGGAAGTAGTTTTATGTACACTTCATGCTGGTGGTAAGTTTGATAAAGATAGTTACAAAGTTTCAGGAGGTTTGCATGGTGTTGGTGTCTCTTGTGTGAATGCACTTTCATCTAAAACTATAGCTATTATCAAACGTGATGGTAAGATACATAGACAAGAATTTCATGAAGGTGTTCCAGTAGCGCCTATCGAAGTAATTGGAGACACTAATGAAACTGGAACCTATATCCAGTTTTATCCAGATCCAACTATATTCAAAACAGTTGAATTCAAATTCACGAAGGCATCTGAAAGGTTAAGAGAACTCGCATTCTTGAATCCAACCATTTCTATAGATTACGAAGACGAAAGAGAAGATGGTGAAAAAGGGAAATTTCATTATGCTGGTGGTTTAATTGATTTTGTTAATTATATTGATGAAGATAATACACAACTAATGAAGCCAGCATTATTTACAGGTCAGGGAGAAGACGAGTCAGGTGGCGTAGTTGATGTAGAAGTTTGTTTTGCTTACAATGATAGTTACTCAGAAAATTTGTTGTCTTATGTTAACAACATTAACACTGTTGAAGGTGGAACACACGTTTCAGGGTTTCGATCTGCTTTAACTAGAACAATGAATAACTATGTTAACAATTCATATAAGAAGAATGTTAAGATAAATATAACTGGTGATGATTTTAGAGAGGGTTTAACTGCAATTATTTCTGTTAAAGTACCAGAGCCACAATTCGAAGGGCAGACTAAAACTAAATTAGGAAATGGTGAAGTAGACGGAATTGTTAGGTCAGTTGTATATGAAAAATTAGGTTTATTCTTAGATGAAAATCCCTCTGCATCTAAAACAATAATTGCTAAGGCTGTACAAGCTGCAGAAGCAAGATTGGCTGCGAGAAAATCAAGAGAGCTTGTAAGAAGAAAAGGTGTATTAGAAAGTAATGCGCTCCCTGGAAAATTAGCTGATTGTAGTATGAACACTCCTGAAGACTGTGAATTGTATTTAGTCGAGGGTGATTCTGCAGGTGGTTCTGCAAAACAAGGTAGAGATAGAAGATTCCAAGCTATTTTGCCTCTTAAAGGTAAAATCCTGAATGTACACAAAGCAAAAGTTAATAAAGTTTTGGATAATGATGAGGTTAAAACGATTCTTACGGCTATAGGTGCTGGTTTTGGTGAAGATTTTGATCCTGAAAAATCACGTTATGGGAAAATAATATTAATGGCCGATGCTGATATTGATGGATCTCACATTAGAACTTTGTTATTAACTTTATTCTTCAGATATATGAAAGAATTAATTATTAACGGAAACCTATATATTGCACAACCACCTTTGTTTAAGCTTAAAAAAGGTAAGAAAGAATATTATGCTCATAGTGAAGATGAGAGAGATGAGATAATTGCCAAAATCTTAAAAGAAGCTAATATAAAAGTGAGTAAAGATGAGCTAAAATCTGCAGATGATGGTTCTCAAAAGTTTCATGGTATTGCTTTATCTAGATTTAAAGGTTTGGGTGAGATGAACCCTGACCAGCTATGGGACACAACAATGAATCCTGAAACAAGAACACTGCTTCAAGTATCAATGGAAGATGCTGCACAATCTGCAAAAGTGTTTCAAACTTTGATGGGAGATAAAGTTGAACCAAGAAGAGAATTCATTGAAAAGAATGCAAAGTATGTCAAAAATCTTGATATTTAAATTTGCATTAGTATTTTTCCTGATTATCTTAATAGGATGTACAGCAAATGCTTCAGATTATTTAAAAAACCCTGATGAAATAATTAATCTATTCAAGTCTGGTAGTGTCACTGAAATATATTATCAGTTTGACACTACCATGCAAAAAAAACTCTCCCCTCCAAGACTTGAGCCAATCTGGTCTCAAATGGAAAGAAATTATGGTCCATTTGTTGAAATAGGAATTAAGGATACTATAAAAGATAACAAATCAATAATCATCAATACTGATTTAATATTTAAAAATGGCATCATGAATATGATGCTAAGTTGGGACAAGAAATCAAAAAAAATCAATAATTTTTACTTAACAGAAGTAAAAAAAGGAGAGATAAAAAGACTTCAAAAAAAATTAGCTCCAGAGATAGATACAACTAAATTTTCTTCTGTAGATTTAGAAATTGAGGCCGATTATCCTTTATCTGCAGAAATTACATTCCCAGTTTTTCAAGAAGAGAACAAAGAAATTATTTTTATTTTAAATTCTGGATTTGGAAATAATTCTAAAGATCTAAAAATTGGACCTAATCATATATTTAGAAATCTTGCATGGGGATTATCATCTTTAGGTTATACAGTATTAAGGTATGATAATTTATCATATAAACATAAGTCCAAATTAAAAAAGAATAATCCTAATTATACTATCTTTGATGAATTTATAAATCCATTAGAATCAACTATAGAAACAGTAAAAACAATTAGTAAGTATAATAACTATAAAGTGTATTTAGTTGGGTTTGCTGAAGCTGCTAGCATTATCACTTCATTTCATTCTGATAAAAAAATAGATGGTTTAGTGCTTTTGATGGGATCTCCAAATAAACCATATCTAGTTGAAATTGAAAGACTAAAAGAAATATTCAATTCAGATAGAATATTAACAGAACCTGAAAAACAACTTCTTAAAGAATCTAAGGTTAAAATAGATTACTTCGAGTCTTTAAGTAACAATGATAATGTTAGTATAGATTCTTTACCTTTAAATAAGAGTTATGAGTTTTTGAATTCGTTAGAAGATTTAGAGCCTCTTGAGAATCTTAAAAATACTGAAAAACCAGTTTTAATAATTAATTCTCAAAACGATTTTGAAGTCAACAAAAAAAATTATGAACTTTGGTTTAATGAGTTGAACAATAAAGAAAATATAAAATTGGTTGAGTTAGAACATACTAGCCATATATTAACTGAAATAAATCATAAATCTACAATTAAAGATTATAGAAAAGAAGCTCCAATTTCATCCATAATTTTTGAAACTATTAACAAGTGGGTTAAAACTAATGAGTAGTTTGATTAGAGATAAAAAATACAAAATAGCTGTTGTTGATGATGAACCAGATATTTTAGAGTTGGTATCTATACATCTGAAAAAAAACAACTATGATTTTGTTACTTTTGAGAATGCTAATGATTTTCTTGAATATTTGAATAACAATGAAATTGACTTGTTGATTCTTGATCTTATGCTTCCAGATTTAGATGGATTTGAAGTTTGTAAGCATTTGAAATCTTCTGATAAATTTTCATCAATTCCAGTAATAATGTTAACTGCAAGAAGTGATGAAATGGAAAAAGTTTTAGGACTTGAGTTAGGAGCTGATGATTATGTAACTAAGCCATTTTCATCAAGAGAGCTTATGGCTAGAGTAAAGGTTATATTAAAAAGGAACAAAAAAGTAGAAACTAAAAGTGAATATATAACTATAGGTGATGGGTTAAAAATAGATTTAAATAAATATGAAGTATTAGTAGATGATAATGAACTATCATTAACTTCATCTGAGTTTAAAATACTAGAATTAATTTCTTCAAAGAAGGGATGGGTTTACTCCAGAGAGCAAATACTAAACTACTTGGGTGTGATTGAAAAGGGGGTACTGGATAGAACTGTAGATGTTCATATTAAAAACTTAAGAGAAAAACTTGGCACCTACGGTAAGTATATAAAGAATATTAGAGGTGTAGGGTATAAAATAGACGAATCGTAAAATGAAAAAAATTTCCAGTAAAATATCACTTGGATACTTAATAATAGTTTCTATACTTACGATTGTTATTATCTATATATCATATACAACGATAAAAAAACACTATATAAATAAACTTGTATCTGACCTATCTACATATACAAATCTTATACAATCTGATTTAAACAGCTATGATATTGATTTAAGTTATAATGAAATTATAAGTAAGTATAATAATAATACTGAACTTAGAATCACAATAATTGATACAAGCGGCATAGTTTTATACGATAATGAAAGTGACTATAAAACTATGGACAATCATAGGAACAGACCTGAAATTTTAGATTTGAAATACAATTCTACTAGCAAATCTCAACGTTACTCAAATACTTTAGATTCTGAAATGCTGTATTTTGCGAAGAAAGTGGAAATACGAAATAAACCGTTAGTTATTAGAACTAGCATATACATAAATGACATGTATTATCTATTGTTATCAGTTAGAAATGAAATTCTACAAATATCAATTATTGGATTTGTTATCTCATTTATTGTAATCATTATATTCTTAAAAAATATATCGAATCCAATAAAAAAGCTTTCAATTGCTTCTAAGAAAGTAGCAAAAGGTGATTTCGATATAAAGTTGAAACTAAAATCTAATGACGAATTAGGCACTTTGTCAAAGAATTTTAACTATATGACCAAGCAATTAAAGAAATTATTTAATAAAGTAAACTCACAGAAGGAGCAGCTTGATACACTTATTTCTGAAATTAGAGAAGGGTTGGTAGTACTTGATACTTCTGGTAAAATAAAATTGTGTAATGAAGCATTTTATAGAATGTTGGGAAGGAAAAACCTGATAGGGAAGAAATTAAAAGTTTTATTTGATGAGTCTGAAATACAAGAAATATTAGAGTATGTTATTGATTCTAAAGTTGGGATAACAAAAGAAATAGAATATAGAGATAAAATATTTATATGTTCTTCAAGTTGGATTAATACAAGAAATGAAATAATAATTCTAATTCATGATATAACTGACATAAGAAATCTAGAAACTATTAAAAAAGATTTAATAATTAACGTATCACATGAACTTAGAACACCATTGACTGCGATTAAAGGTTTTTCTGAAACACTAGAAGAAGACCTAGAAAATTCCGAACACAAAAGATTTGCAAATATTATTTCTAATCACAGCAATAGATTAGTTAATATTGTTAATGATTTGATTCTATTATCAGAAACAGAAGAAAAAGAAAGCGATTTAGAATTTGAAAAAGTAAAAGTAAAAGATTTAGTTTCTAATGTTACTGATTTATTCGAACAAAAATGTAAGAATAATGGGATTGATTTTCTTACAGAATTAAATAGTAATGATGAATTTATTGTAGTTGATAATTTCAAAATAGAGCAACTATTAATTAATTTAATTGATAATGCACTAAAGTATACGGACAAAGGAGAAATACTTTTGAAAACATACCGAGAAAAGGAAAACCAAGTATTTGTTGTAAAAGATACTGGAGTAGGTATTTCAGAAGAAGAACAAAAAAGAATATTTGAAAGATTTTATACTGTTGATAAATCAAGATCAAGACAAGTTGGTGGAACTGGATTGGGACTATCGATTGTTAAACATATAACTGCTGTTCACAATGGCACAATTAGTATAAACAGTAAGAAAGATGTAGGTACAGAATTTATTATTACAATTCCCGCGAATAGAAACTAACAAGTAAGGAAATTTAAAATATTCTTATTAACTTCCTATTATGGCAAGTATGAAAAAGAAAAAAAACAAATCTGAATCAAAACAAGAAGATTTTGAAGCAATAAGAAGAGTTCTCGAAGGAGACAACTCAGCTTATGAATTTTTGCAGAATAAATATAAAAATTTGATTTATTCTTTAGTAAAAAAAATGATTAAGAATGAAAGTGATGTTGACGATTTGGTTCAAGAGACTTTCATTAAAGCATACAAAGCTCTTGATAAATTCAAATTCAACTATTCTTTTTCTGCTTGGATATACAGAATTGCGTCCAATAACACTATTGACTTTCTAAGAAAAAGAAGATTTGATACATTCTCAATAGAC
This sequence comes from Chlorobiota bacterium, assembly GCA_046290495.1. Classification (GTDB taxonomy): domain Bacteria; phylum Bacteroidota; class Ignavibacteria; order Kapaibacteriales; family UBA2268; genus PGYR01. Next base: position 177,155 of record JBKAGT010000005.1, read on the forward strand.
AAACCACTTGGTAATTCTGATGAAGAACACTATTTCGAGATAGAAGACAATACATATAGTCCAGATACAGACATATTACAAGAGCAAAAATCTCACATTATTAAGGCAGCAATCAATAATCTACCTGAAAATTACAGAGAAATTATTGTTCTGAGACATGAGGAAGAATTAGACTATAAATCAATTGCAAAAAAATTAGATTTACCATTAGGGACTGTAAAAGCTCATTTGTTTAGAGCAAGAAAGCTATTATATGAAGAGCTTAAAGATAAATACAATCTTCTGAATAATATAAAATAAAACGGCATAAATCTTGCTGCTAATAGTTATTTATAATAATATTCGCAGCATAATATGAATAACTATATCCTAAAATTTGGTATTTTGATAACATCTATCTCAACAGTGTTAATGATGTTTTCGTTTATTGTTAGATTAAATTCTACACCAATCGATACTGATATTTCTTCTGAGTTAAGCCAGAATAGCTTCAATAATAAAATTCAAGTCAATGTATTAAATGCCTGTGGTGAACCTGGTTTAGCTGCTAAGGTAAGAAACCAATTGAGAGAACTTGGATTTGATGTAGTTGAGATTGGAAACAATAACACAAATTTAGAAGAATCGATAGTAATCGACAGACTTGGAGATAGGCTCTCATCTTACAAAGTATCAAGAGCATTAGGAATAAATGAAAAATCAATAACTCAGAACATTGATTCTACACTTTATCTAAGATCAACAGTGGTATTAGGTTCTGATTACAAAAAATTAAGACTAAACCTTTAAATACTCTTTGTAGTCAATATAATTGTTATTAATTTGTTATATATTTATTACGTTGTACTAAAAAAATAGAATTAAGTATATTGACTAAAAACACACTCACAGACTCTGAAAAATTAGCGATTCTCTGCGCTCAAGCAGCTGAAGACAAACTAGCTGAAAACACTATTATTCTAGATTTAAATGAAATTACTATTGCAAGTAGTAAATATCTAGTAATTTGTAATTGTCCCTCTACTACTCAAGTAAAGTCCATTACAGATAATATACTAAATGAAGCTGTTAATCATGGATTAAAAAAACCAAGGATTGAAGGTCAAGAAAATTCTGAATGGGTTATTTTGGATTTCTTTGATGTAGTAGTCCATATATTTTTAAGCGAAAACAGAGCATATTATAAATTAGAAAAATTATGGGCTGATGCTAATTTTTATACTGTAAATGAAAATGCTGAACTATTAGATACAGAGTACGAAAGCATAAAAGTAGAACTTGAGAAAATAGAAAATGAAATTTAACTTTATAACTGAATCGATTAATAAAACCTTAAAATCACTGGGGTTAGAGGAAGAAATCGAAATTGACTTAGAGAAGCCTAATAATCCTGATCATGGTGATTTGTCAACTAATACTGCGTTAAAGCTATCATCAATACTTAAAAAGTCGCCTAGAGATATAGCTAATGAAATCATTGATAAAACAGATTGGAATGAAGATGTAATTTCAAAAGTTGAAATAGCAGGACCAGGATTTATTAACTTTTCAATCTCACCTAATTATTGGGTAAAAGAGTTTGAACCTGTAATAAATAAAGGTGATAACTATGGAAAACAAGAAGTTGGAAAAGGTAAAACAGTTAATGTTGAATATGTCAGTGCAAATCCAACTGGTTTGCTACATTTAGGTCATGGAAGAAATGCTGCTATAGGTGATACTGTCTCAAATTTATATGAATGGTTAGGGTATGATGTAACAAGAGAGTATTATTTTAATAATGCAGGAAATCAGATGAATGTTCTGGTTAGTTCTATATATTCTAGATATATGGATATAATTGGAGAGAAGATTGAATTTCCTGAGAATGGTTATCATGGTGAGTATGTAAAAGAAATAGCTAAAGAGTTACATGATGAATATGGTGAAGATTTAAAAGAAGGTAACTTCCAAGATAAAATAGCTATTAAAAAATTTGGTGAAACTTGGTGTTTCAATAGAATTAAACAAACACTAAATAGAATGAACATCAAACAGGATGTCTTCTATAATGAGGATTCACTTTATAAGGAAGGTAAAATAAAACAAGTTATAAAAGATTTGAAAGATTTTGATTTGGTTTATGAAAAAGATGGTGCAACCTGGTTGAAACTATCTGAAGTTGGTCTAGAGGATGATAGAGTAATAGTGAAATCAACTGGTGAACCAACATACAGATTACCTGACATTGCTTATCATAAAGAAAAATTTCTTAGAGGGTATGATAAAATAATTGATGTCTTCGGGGCTGATCACATTGCCACTATACCTGATGTTATGGCAGCAACTAAAGCACTAGGTTATGATACCGACAAAATTGAAGTTCTTATATATCAGTTTGTAACTCTAGTCAAAGATGGTAAACAAGTTAAAATGTCTAAAAGAACAGGAAAAAGCTACACTCTTGACGATTTATTAGATGAGGTAGGAGAGGATATTGTAAGATTCTTCTTTATAATGCGTGGCAATAAAACTCATCTTGAATTTGATTTGAATTTAGCAACAGAAAATTCTGATAAAAATCCTGTATTCTATTTAAAATATGCACATGCTAGAATATGTTCAATTTTAAAAAATATAGAAAATTCAGAAGAGTTGTTAAACTCAAAGGCAAATTTGGACAACTTAGATCAAAAAGAAGAAATTGATTTGATAAAATCAGTACTAGAATTTCCAGAAGCAATAAAACTTGCAGCTCAAAAATGTGAACCGCAAGTCTTAGTTGAATACTTGCGTGATATAGCTTCTAAATTCAGTTCATTCTATCACAATTGCAAAATCAAAGGTGAAGAAGTAAGGTTACAACAGTCTCGTTTGATTCTTGCTAACACAGTTAGAATTGTTTTATCCAACGGATTGAAAATACTAGGTATAAAAGCACCAGAAAGTATGTAAATACTTTAGTATTTTTTCCATTTAATTCCACAACCTACGCTTGGTTTCTGATTTTGATCAGGTTGGTTACCTTCTAACAGGTTGTCTACAGCTTTCCTTAAGTCATTTCCAGTAACTGGTATATCATTACCTGGTCTAGAATCATCATACTGACCTCTGTATACTAATTTCAAATCGCCATCAAATAAGAAAAAATCAGGTGTACATTCTGCGCCATATACTTTCGCTACTTCTTGAGTCTCGTCATATAAATAAGGGAAGTCAAAGTTATGAGTGTCTGCTAATTCAACCATTTTTTCTGGTGAATCTTCAGGATAGTTCTCAACATCGTTAGAGTTGATTGCTATAATAGAAAGACCTTTCTCTTGATATTCTTTTGCAAACTCTGATAAAGACTCATTCAAATGTTTAACAAATGGACAATGGTTACACATGATAATTATTAAATTTGCTTTATCCGATTTTTGAGAAGTCAAAGTTATAAATCTTTCTTCTTTAGGTGAGTACAATGTAAATTCTGTCGCTTCTGTTCCTAATTCAATCATTTTTGATTCTGTCCTTGCCATTTTTAATACCTTTATCTATTTTTGTGTATGAAATTTATTTACCTTCTAGCATATCTAACGATTATAATTGGATTTTATTCCTGCGAATCGTCAAATAAGCCTATAACCAACCCCTTGAATTATAATCAAGAACAGCCTTATTTCAATATTGACCCATATATTCCATATTATGAATTAGATAATAGAATAGATGTTGGTTATATATATAATGATGATACAAAAGAGGATTCAACTTACTTAAGAGCTACATTTTATGATAACCGAGAATTTAGAAATGTAGGTGACTTGTATTTAAATAAGGTTCAAATTTATACCTATGAAGCTGAAAAGCTATTTGATATTGTTCAATTAATTGATGGTTTTATTGAATTTGGTGTAGTTTACTTTAAAGAAGATTTCATTTTAGAACATGGTAGAGAATATATTATATCAAACGAAAACCCAATTGACTTTCCTAAGTTTAAGTCAATGATTAAAACCACTAAAGAAAAATTAAATATATCCAATGTTAATGATTTAAAAATCATTAGTAAAAATAAAGGCTTTGAAATAAAGACAAATCTTGAAGAATATAGCGATACAAGGATTAGAATTTATAATAATGAAAAAAGCTATATTTTCTTTACAAGTTCAACTAATTCCATATCACTTAGCCCATTAAATTTAAGTACAATTGTTCCTAATGAATACAAAATTGAAGTACTTAAAGGGTATTACCAAATAGATACTTTATCAAATCAAGAACCATTAATTACTAATCATTACTCAGCTTTTATATTTAGTACTTCAATAACTGAATAATAATAAAACGAATAGACTTGATTGTTCGTTAAAGCAATCATGGACATAACAAGATTTTTAATATTTTTTACTGTTCTATCAGTAATATACATATCAATCGAAGCTTACACGCTTTTCAATTGGAAAAAGTACGTCAAAAGATTTGAGTTAAATCTTAAATGGTACAAGATACCTCTAATTATTTCTATTGTAAGTTTAACAATTACGATATTATCAATATTTGGAAATTTACTGATAGGTTTCCAAAATCAAGTACGTTATATAACTATGTTCGTATTAGCTATATGGATAATACCTAAACTTGCTATAGTACCAATTTTATTAATAAAAGATATTTCTAGATTATTCTTAAACCTAGTAAGAAAAATAAGTAAAAAAGATTCTAAGAATATTGATAGTTCAAAAAGGAAACTAATAGAAACTACAGGCTGGTCATTAGCTTCTATCCCTTTTATAATGGTTAGTAAGGGGCTATTTTCAACTACCTATAACTTCACAGTTCACAATGCAGAAGTAAATTTAAATAAATTAGATTCACAATTCAATGGATTTAAAATAGTTCAGCTTTCAGACTTACATTTAGGATCTTTCTATGATGATTCTTCAATACAAGAAGTAAGACGCATTGTTAATGGACTAAATCCTGATTTAATTGTTGTAACTGGTGATTTTGTTAATAATGACCCAGATGAGTTAAAAATAGGCTTCAATGAATTAAGAAAACTAAATTCAACATTCGGTGTTTATTCATGCCTTGGGAATCATGACCATTATATGAAAGATTATCAGCATAAAAAATTACTTAAAGGATTAAAAGACGCCAATATGAACGTAATGCTTAATGAAAATAAACAATTTAACATAGATGGTGGTAGATTTAATCTAATCGGAATAGATAATATTGGAATGAGACAAAAATTTGGTGATTTGGATAAATCATTCAAAGGTGTTAATAGTGAGAGAGCAAATATATTATTATGCCATGACCCAACAAATTGGGATAAAAATATAAGAAATAAATATCCAGCTGATTTAACTTTATCTGGTCATACACATGGAGGTCAAGTTGCATGGGATTTCAATGGGATTGAATTGAAACCTGCAAAATTCGTGTATAATCAAACTGAAGGATTGTATAAAAATGCAGATCATCAACTGTATATAAATAGGGGAGTAGGAACAGTTGGTCCACCCCTAAGAATAGGAGTGGAGCCAGAAATAACCGAAATTATTTTAAAATCTTAGTTTATTATAACCTTAATTGTTTTTGTTTCATTATCTGATTTTAATAACAGTAAATATGCACCTTTTGAAATTCCATTAGTATTTAAAGGTAACTCTAACAATTCACCCTTATTGATGATTGAGTTGTATAAATTTAATACATCACGACCATTCAAATCTGTAAGTTTAATTTTTAATGATGAACTTATCTCTGAGTTTATCTTTATTATAGCTATTTCGTTTATTGGGTTTGGAACTACTGAAATTGTTGTCTTTGAATTATTAATCTCAACGCTTGTCTGTGTCTCAGAAGTTGTAAAGTTCCAAACCTCAGACCATTCACTTATAGCAATATCAGATTCGGAATTTACCCTCCAATAATATCGTTTATTTTTTTCAAGCCCTTCGTATTCTAGTTGGTTTTCATCGACAGAACTACTAACTGATGATATTAAATTTAAAAAGTTCTCATCTTCAGAGAGTTCTAAATTGTAAGTATTTGCTTTTTCGACTTTTTCCCAAACTAGAGATCCATTTATACCTTGCTTATTTTCGTTATTAGCAGGTAATAATAAATTAACTTTTGGTAATGTAGTTGAAAAACTCCAAACTACAGACCATTCACTTTCATTATTCTCTCTTATTCCCTTTATTCTCCAATAGTATAATTGGCTTTCCAAATCAAGATCTAATTTGTAAGTATTTCCAATAATATTTTTATCGTCTACAATCAATTCATCAAAATCAGAATTGAGTGATATCTGAATATGATATTTTTCAACATTATCTAATTCATTCCATTTTAATGATGTTTCTTTCAATTCTAAATTATTTGAAAGATTGTCAGGTTCAGTCAATTGAGGTCTATCAATTGTAGAAGGAGTATAGAATGAAAATACATTTGACCAACCACTTTCAAATTCATTTCTTGTTGATTTTACTCTCCAAAAATATTGTTTATCATTCTCCAAACCAGAATAAGAGAACTTTAGACCTGAAACAGACTCATCATATATTAGTTTATTAAATTGACTGTTGTCTGATAATTGGATGTCATATCTTGTTGCATCCGTATCATCAATCCATTCTAATTCACCTTCCATGGAAATATCAATTGAACCATTTGCAGGAATAGTTAATGTTGGTTCCATTAGTTTCGTTCTAAATGAGAAAATCTCAGACCAATTACTTGTATTTCCATCTGCAGTTAATCTTACCCTCCAGAAATACTTAACATCATAAAGCAAATCAGAAACTGTTAATGAATTGTTATTATTATCTAAGTTTAATAATTCATTTGAATTAAATTGACTAGAAGTGTCCAGTTGGAATTCGTATTTGTCAGAATAAATTATATTTTCCCATACTAAATCTAAGTTGGTTAGTTGATTAAAAGCATTATTCTTAGGATTGAGAAGCTCTGGTATTCCAACATTTGTCTTAAATGAGTATGTTTCTGACCAATCACTTTCATAATTATTATTTACAACTTTTACTCTCCAGTAATATGTAGTGAAATTCTTCAAATTTGAAATTGGAAAGAAGTTTTCATTTGAAGGTTGTTTTATTACATTGCTGCTAAAATCACTTACTAATGAAATTTCAACTACAAATGTATTTTCACTTGATTCTTCCCATCTTAAAAGAGTATCTAATTCTATTTGAGAACTGTTATTTTCAGGGTAATCTAAGCTAATAGAATTTAGTTTTGTTCTAAGATTGAATACTTCTGAATAAGGACCCTTTTTATCATCTACATAAGCTGACACTCTCCAAAAATAGGTTGTATCTAACAAATCTAGTTCTTCATTCAATGAAGTTGAAGATGTTTTTTTCTTTATAAGATTTGGTGTATTAAAATTTTCATTAATATCTAAGTCTATTTCATATTCAGTGGCATACTGCAAAGAATTCCATGAAAAAACTTGATTCTTCTCTACGTTTATTGAATTGTTAGCAGGGGAGTTAAGACCAACACTAGCAATAGAAGTTGTGAAATAATTAGTATCACTCACTAAACCTCTATTTCCTTCCTTTAAAGCATAAACGTATAAACCATACTTGGTGTATGATTTTAATTCAGTAATAAGAAGTGATATATCATTAGTATTTTTTGATACAATTTCATTCAGGTTATCAAATTCAAAATACACTACTTCGTATTCATCAGCTCCATCAACTGAACTCCAATTAGCAGTAAAAGTAGTATTAATATCTTCACTGTTATTGGGTGGAGATAAGATATTAGGTTTATCTAAATATGTTTCAAATGACCTTTCGAATGACCACTCAGGAGTTTCTACACCATTATTAGTCGCTCTTACTTTCCACCAATATTCGGCATTGAAAGATAAATTTAAAGTTAAATCTTCATTCAGAATTGAACTCAATTCAGTAGTAGTAGTATTTTTTACAACAGATGAAAAGTCTTCAATATCAGAAATAATTAATTCATATCCATTAGCTCCATTTAATTCTTTCCATTTTAGTTCTTCATCAAACCTTACAGAAATGTTATTATTTGCAGGTGAGAGAAGCTGCACTCTACCGACCACAGTTGTGAAGTTATGAATTGAAGACCAATCACTCTGAGTGTATTGGTTTAATGATTTAACTCTAACATAATACTTTTTATTATTGTCTAGAGATGTAATAACATATCTAGATATATCTACAGTATCTAAATCAATATTAGAATCAAAAGTCTCATTGTCAGATAATTCTACTATATACTCATCTGCATCATCAACATCATCCCAATCAATAATGAGATTACTAGTTTTTACACCAATTGCTCCAAAATCAGGATCTGTTACACTAGGTGCATCTAAAGAAGTTGGAATATCAACTTTCCAGATTCCTCTACCATAAGTTGAAGCGTAAAGTTGATTATATGATGAATTAATTTCTAACTCAGTAACAATGACATTTGGTAAGTCTTCATTGTATTCTTCCCATTGATTCATATTATCATCTTTGTAATAAACACCTACATCTGTTCCTATCCATAATCTGTCATCAGTTCCTCTTTGTTTTACTACTGTTAAAACTGGAATATTCGGAAGATTAAGTGAAATATTCGTCCAAGTACTTCCACCGTCAGTTGATTCGAAAACTTTATTGCCTGAGGAATATCTGCTATTAGTTGCCCATATTTTCTCAGAATCTTCATCATCTGTAAATATGTAGCTAATGCTTGTATTTCCTGGTCTTGTTACTTGCGTCCAGTCAGTACCATTATTAGTAGTTTTATAAAGTCTAGAATTAAATGCCACATAAATAATATTTGTATCTACTTCACATATTGCTAAGCGAACAATTTTATTATTTCCATAATTGAAATTCGAAATTTTAGTGAAATTATCACCACCATCGTAGCTACGCCATACATTTTTCATTCCAAGGAACAGAGTCTCACTATTATCAGGATTTAATATTAATGGACTACTCCAGGCCCCTGATTCATTTATATCATCATATTCATTGTCATTATCCAGATCGTTAATTCTTTTGAATGAGTTTCCGCCATTAGTTGATTTGAAATAATCTCCATAATATAGACTGCCATACATAATTGTTTTATCTTCATGATCAATTACAGCATCAAATCCATCACCACCTATTTTATCAACCCAATTACCACCTGCTTTTTTAACTTTTGTACCATTATCTTGAGTACCACCAATGTATAGGGAAGTATCTAATTGAGAAATACCAAACCTATAAAATTGAGTTGCTAGAATTCCACTTCCAATCCAATCCCATGATTCTCCAAAATCATCAGACTTATAAACTGAACCATCATTTCCAACATACATTACATTATTATCGTCGTCATACCAAAGATCATGTTGATCTGCATGGACTGTAGTCAAGTTGTTATGGTTTCCTGACCACATAGAGGAAATTTCCCAATTGGAACCAGCATCTGTAGTTCTCCATAGGTTTACACCACCTATGATGACTTTCTCCCAATCATCCTGATCAGCTTCAATACATAAGTCATACCATACTTGACCTTTTGTATCATCACCAGTTTTGGAGTATCCCATCATATTAGGAGAGCCGTCTGCTATTTCAGTAAAACTACTACCGGCATTTGTTGAAAGATAAACACCTTTTAAATTATTGCCACTTGAATTACCAACTAATGCATAAACAACATCAGAGCTATTTTTAGAAACCGCTAATGCAATTCTTCTTACTCCACTTGTTGGTATTCCATTTGTTAGTTGACTCCAATCACTTCCTGAATTTGTTGATTTCCAAATCTGAGTTCCTGCTGCGTAGAGAGTACTATAATCATTTGGCTTAAATTCTAAATCTTTAAAAGTACCTGTTTTAACTTGTTCCCAATTATCACCTGAATTAGTTGATTTATATATACCACTAGAACCAGCTATATAAAGTATATTAGGATTACTATTATCAATCAACAGCTTACTTATTGTTCTGTATTGAGTGATATTCCAAGATAATCCAGTTGATTTCCAACTTGAACCACCATCAGTAGTTTTAATCACACCGTAACTATATGTGTTTGTTCCATCACCATCACCAGTTGCAGCATATACTATATCTGAATCAGTAGGGTGAAATGCAATAGATGTAATACCTAAAGAAGTAATAACATCTTCTTTATCTGTATTTGTACTCCAACTATTACCATTGTTTGAGCTAGTCCAAATACCACCAGAAGGAGTCCCAGCCCAAATATCACCATTATGAGGATTAACTCTAACGCAGTTAACTCTGCCAATTCCGCTATATCCACCATTTGCCCCAAATGGTCCCAAATGTTTCCATTTATTTGATGACTGTGTCTTACTTAATCTATTCTTTGTTGAGAAATTATTTGCTTCAGTCAATAATTCAACACTTGGGAATGTTCCATCAGGCATTACACGATCCTTCCAAAACCATTCAAATCTCTTGTATTGTTTTATTCCTGAGCCTTTCTTGGTTATATCAACAGTATCGAAGTGCTGATTAGCTACCTTAATTATATCATTTAAATTTACATTTTCTTTATCATGAAACTGATCCAGCCAAATTTGAGAGTTCAGTGTTGAAATTGAAAAAAGTAGTATTGATAAACTAATTATAATTTTCATATTATTACCTAGTAAAAAAGAATTCATCATATTAATCGTATAAACATACAAAATACATATTAATTACAAGAAAATAAAAATTAAAGTTAAAAATGAAATTATATAAATATTTAATTAAAGATGCTGCGAATACATCTAATTACAAAACTGTTACTTCACCATTTAGTGGAAAGCATATAGCCAAAATCGAAATAGCTGATGAATTAGGTATAGAACAATCACTAAGAAACAGTGTTGAATATTATGATAAAATAATGAAAAATATGCCTGCTTATAAGAGAGCAGAAATACTGAATAATGTTGTAAAACAAATGCAAGAGAATCATGAAGATTTATCAAAGACAATAGCCTTAGAAGGTGGAAAACCAATAAATGATGCCAGAGCAGAGGTAACTAGAGCCATTAATACAATAGAAACTTGTGCTAATGTGGCACTGAATATTCATGGACAACAAATAAATATGGAGAAAACCGAAAAAGGTGTAAATCATATTGCATATACTATTAAGCAGTCACTAGGTCCAGTTTTAGCTATTTCAGCATTTAATCACCCTGTCAATCTTATAGCTCATCAATTAGGTACTGCGTTTGCAGCAGGAAATACTATCATATTGAAGCCTGCGACTTCGACTCCACTTTCTGCTCACAAAATGGTTAACTATTTTTTTAATGCTGGGCTAGATAAAGGAGTAATATCATTACTAACAGTTTCTGGTAAAGATATGGATAAAGTAGTTAAAGATGATAGAATCAAATTTATTACGTTTATAGGTAGCAGTAAAGTAGGTTGGGAAATACGAAAAAAAGCATATAATGGTGTTAGAATGGCTTTTGAACATGGAGGGACAGCTGTTTGCACTTTAGATAAGAAAGCAGATTTAGAAGAAGCACTACCAAAGATTGTAAAAAGTGCCTATTACCATGCTGGTCAAGTATGTGTTTCAACTCAAAATTTATTTATCCATGAAGATATTTATGATTTAGTAATTGAAAATTTAAAAGAGAAAGTGAGTAATTTAGTAACTGGTGACCCACTAAACGATAGTACAGAAGTTGGACCATTAATAGAAAATTCAGAGTTATCACGAATTGATAAGTGGGTTAATGAAGCAGTTGAAGAAGGGGCAGAGGTTATAGTTGGTGGCAATAAACTAGTAAACCAATGTTATCAACCAACAATAATTGCTAATGTTAATAGAAAAATGAAGATTTACAAAGAAGAAATATTTGGACCAATTCTCAATGTTATAAAGTATAGAGAAATAGAAGATCCAATAAATGCTATTAATAATAACCCATACTGTTTTCAAGACTCTATATTTACTAAAGATATTGATTTAGCATTGCACTATGCAAAAAATATAAGAACAAAAGCAGTTATGATTAATGAGGGTACAGCTTACAGAGTTGATTGGATGCCTTTTGGAGGAACTATGGATTCAGGTCTTGGCTTTGGCGGAGTTGAACATTCAGTTGAAGATATGATGGAAGAGAAGCTTATTATGATTAATTCAATGTATAAAAGCTAGATCAGCTATTTTTTATTCAAATAATTTATTGATTGAATAATTGCAAAAATTGAAATAAAAATTATTAAACCACCCCATATCCAATAAGGGAAAAATAAATTTTGAGAAATTACACCTGTGTCTGATATGTGAAATTCATTATCGATATATGCTTCTTGAGACATAAGATATCCAATACTAAGATAAAGACTAAGATAAGATTGAATTCCGATAAAAAGTAATAATAGTTTCTGATTCTTTAGTTTCATTTTATGAGCAGCAAAGAATATCACAACAGCAAAGAATAGTATTACAGGTATACCGTAAATTGATCTAATCCAATATATTACTGACACTAAAAGAATTAAACTAAAAAAGTATAGAGCTTTTTTAACAAGCTTCTCTTTGGTAGATAGGTAGATTAATAGAAAACCAGCAAATGTAGGCCCAAGAGGTCCAGCAGCTGCAACAATTGCTTTCCCAATATTACCACCAAACAAATAACCACTCCAAATAGCTAAACCTGATCCATCTGAATAAATTTCAAGTTGGTGAAAACTTCCACCTAGTAAGAGAGCTGTTATACCATGCGCCATCTCGTGAAACCAAGTAGAAAGGATGGTAAATGGATATAGAACTATCATACCATAAGGGATTTGCCATATTATGATTGTTAGTATAGCAAACGAGACCATCCATATAAGGACTTTTTTTTGTTCTGGAAAAGTTTTCTTTCTTTTAGCCATTTTTATTTATTGGATCTTCAACTGGAGTCTCAACAGTTATTTGTACTGTTCGGCAGTAAAATCTACCTTCTGGTAATCTATTGTTATATAGTAAATTCTCTTCACCTACTCCTTTGACGATAGCATCTCTTAATCTGAGTCTATTAGCAACAGATTTGGCTCTTCTTTCTGATATTTTTTTGTTGATATCTTCATCACCCATACTATCAGAATAACCATATACATAAACTTGAGCGTTGTCTTTTATTCTTTGTTTAACAAAATCTACAACATCTCTATGTTCCTTTTCTAAACTAGATTTGCCATAAGAAAACAAGATAAGACTATAATATTCGAATTCTTTATCAGAAGTTCTATTCTCTCTTTTAGTATTAACTGTAAGTTTGTTAATTTGTAACACTTCTTCTTTAGAGTTTTTCTGTCCAACAGAATCCATTACAGTTAATTTATATTTTACTGGAGATGCCGACCGAGGCATATTTTTACTATCATTTCTTAATTCCCAAGGAATTTTAGAATCAGGTTGTCCTGTGCCAATTTTTTGGAATAAATTATTATCGTCTTGAGATACCTCTAATACCCATTCATTTACACCTACTTTAGAGTCAACATCAGTTAGAAATTCTATCTTAGTGTCAGACAATACTCTAAGAGTATCATTAGTTATTACTGGTTGAGTGATAATATCATCAGACGCAATTATTTCTACTCTTCTATTTTCTTCCTGACCAGGTATAGTGTCCGATTTCGAAGCATCAGATGGTAAATTTCTAGCAGTTAATTTTATTCTATCTGACTCAATTCCCCAGGTATTAACTAAGTAGTTCTTTACAGAATTTGCTCTATCATATGATAATGCTTTGTTGTTCTTTTCTTTACCTAAGTTCGAATTACAACCTATTAATGTAATATTGGTACTCAGATTATCTTTCATTCTTTTACCTACTATATTCATTACATCATAGTAAGTTTCTAATGCATTTTTTCCTTTGAGATTGTCAATATCAAAATTTGGGGTATTTTGACTTGTTAATAAATTATATCTGTTAGGTATTACAGATGAGCTGTCATCGAAAAAAACGTAATTAAGTAAAGGTCGCATATTTAATGAGACAAAATCTTCAATTTGAATTTTTGGTTCTTTGTCAACTTTACCATTTGTATCTATAGCAACCGCATCTAAATAAATATCAATTGTTGGAGGTGAATTAGGCAAAGGCAATGAGTCTGGCATTAGCGGTTTTATTGGCGGTGGTGGAGGAGGAGGTGGTGCCGGTGGAGTACGGTACTTTAATGAAATACCACCTGTTAGCTCACTTATACTCCAATTAATATTATTAACTAAACTGTTAAATTTATGCGAATATCTTAGTGTAGGCACTAAGAAATAAGATTTTTTCTTGTTTAATGGGAGTTGATATTCTAATTCGAAGTCAAATCCAAATAATAAATTATTAATTTCTTCAATTTCCCCATTATAGCTATTTCTTACTCTTCCTTCTCCCGGAAATACACCCCGGGTTTCAGGTTGTTCTATTTGTTCCCATTGCTCATACTCAGAACTTAGAATATATGAGAAACTTGGGCCAAGACCTATAAAGAATTCATTGTTTAGTTTATAAGTGAATAATACACCAAAATCAATTTTAGAAATATCTGAATTTAAATTATGTGAAAAAATTCCCTCTTGGATTGTATTATCTATAACTACATCAGTACTATAATTAGATGTGAAATTACCTGAAAATACTCCATAGCCAAGTCTTAAGCCTATTAAATAATCATAATTAAGGGGAATGTCTGATAGTATGCCTAATCTGTATGTAGGCGAGAGACTATTGTCAAATCCTCCACAACAGCTTTCAGTCCCAGGCAGTTTTTTAAAATCTGCAAAATTTATCCCTAATCCATAATGAATAGAAATACCATATTTTGGCTTTAATTCATTGGTATCTAATTTCGATTGTGCTTTTGTATTATAAATGCTGCAAAAGAGGATTATAATAAATATTCTAATATAACCGTTAGTCATATAATATCAATTTTTTATAATTTAAGTAAGTTTAAAATTAACATAATCAAAGATTAATAACTAATAATGTGAGTAAAATTGAGCAACATTACTAAATATGAAAATGAGTTTTCCGAAAGTAGATTCTGGAAGAAAACACTGAAGATAGTTAAGGAAGTGAGTGTAGGAGTTTTAGAAAAAGCATTGATTCTATATTATTCTGCAAAAGATGAACATACACCAAAATGGGCAAAATCAGTTGTTTTTGGTTCTTTGGGTTATTTGATATTTCCATTTGATGCAATACCAGATATAATTCCAGGAGTTGGATATACAGATGATGTTTCAGTTATCGTTGCAGCGTTTAGTACAGTAGCATTGTATATTAAAGATGAGCACAAAAAGCTTGCTAATGAAAAGATTAAGAGTCTGTTAGGATAGTATGGCATGAAATTTCACTTTAGTATATAACATAATTTTTATATAAGGAAAAATAGATATGAATGTTACTAAAATTACCACAGATGACCAGATAAAATATGATCCATTTCTTGTAGAAACTATTGTAAAACCAAGAGATAAAGAGAATATCCTAGTAAAAAAGAATGAATCGAATGAAAACTGGGACATTAAAAAACTTAATGATACAATCAGTTCGTTGGAGAATAGTATACAAAAGGTTGATGATTCTTCGCCACTAAGTTATAAATCAGCACCTTCAATTAATAATATTACCGAAGCTTCAAAATTAATTAAAGAAATAGATTATAAAGATTTGACTCAGAACATTAATAAACTATTTGATAATTTAAACACTAAAAATATTTCAAAACTTTTTATTGAAGCAGCAGATATGAAGTTATAATTCATTTATTGTGCATCATTAATAATTTCATTAAAATAATAGTTTTGAGCTGAAAATATTTCATCATCTTTACTAAGTATAATTTTTTCATAGCTTCCATCATTATTTAATTTCCAAGATTTTGAATTATCATTCCAATATGTTTCCAGAATATCATGGAGTTTCTTTTTTATATCATTTTGATAGACTGGAATAACGGTTTCTACTCTTTTATTTAAATTTCTAGTCATCCAATCTGCACTACCTAAAAAGTATTCACCATCTCCACCATTTGCAAAATGAAATATCCTAGAATGCTCTAGAAATCTTCCAATTATACTTCTAACTTCTATATTCTCACTTATTCCTTTTTCACCTGGTTTAAGGCAACATACCCCTCTAACAAGTAATTTAATATGGACCCCAGCTTGAGAAGCTTTGTATAGTGCTTGAATAACTTTTCGGTGTGCTATTTGATTCATTTTTGCAAATATTAACCCAGGTGATTCAGCAGTAGATAATTGAGCCTCTCTCTCGATTTTTCGTATCAATTCATCTTCGAGACATGTTGGTGCAATTAATATGCTGCTCCAATCATTATATTTGCTGTATCCTGTTAAATAGTTAAATAGGTTAACTGCATCACTTTGATATTCAGGCCTTGACGTTAATAATGCTACATCTGTATATACTTTTGCTGTATTTTGATTATAATTACCTGAAGAAAAATGCAAATAAGTCTTTAGTTTATTAGATTCATTTCTAATTACCATTGCAATTTTACAATGAGTTTTTAAACCTATTATTCCGTAAACACAATGAACTCCAGCTTTTTCTAATTCACGTGCCCAAATTATGTTATTTGCTTCATCGAACCTTGCCTTTAATTCTACAAAAGCTGTTACTTCTTTTCCATTCTCAGCAGCCTTCTTCAAAATTTGAACTATATTTGAATTTCCACCAGTTCTATATAATGTAATTTTGATGGCTAACACATCTGGGTCATTAGCGGCTTCTGCTAAAAATCTAGAAGTTGTATTTGTAAATGAATCGAAAGGGTGATGAAGTAAAATATCTTTCTTTCTGATAATGTCAAATATAGAATCTTCAGATTGCAATTCTACGGGAATGCTTCCTTTGAAGCTAGTGTATTTAAGTTTATAAAGATCGAGCGTATCTAAAAAGAAAAAATCAGGAAGGTTGAGTGGTCTATTTGTAACATAAACATCTTCCTGATGTAAATCTAAAGTGCTTCGTAACAATTCAATTAAATATTTAGGCATATTTCCACTAACTTCTAATCTGACAGCGGCACGACCCCATCTTCTAGATTTGACTAATTCTTCAATTTCGATCAACAAATCTTCTGCTTCATCTTCGGCAATTTCAATATCTGCATCCCTAGTTACTCTAAATCCATTTGCAGTAGAAATTGTCATACCTGGGAAAAGAGAAGCAGAATGTTTTATAATTATATCTTCAATTAGTATATAGTGATGTCCCTTCTTGTGTGGTAGTTTTACAAATCGTGGTAGTACGGTAGGAATTTGTAAGAAGGCTAATCTATCATGCTTTTTATCTTTAACTTTTTCTTTTAGAACAAAAGCAATATTCAATGTTCTATTTATCAATCTTGGAAAGGGGTGTGCACTATCAATTGTAAGTGGGGTTAATACTGGTAGTATTTGTTCATTAAAAAAATCTCTAATGAAATCATTATCGTGGTCATCTAATTCTTCAGATGCATAAATGTATACTCCACTATCTCTTAACTTAGGCAACAGTTCATCTAATAAAATAATTTCTTGTTCTTTATATAAGGGAATTAGCTGTTTTCGGATTTCATTTAATTGTTCAAGTGGAGTTTTACCATCATAAGATAATCTATCATTGATACCTGCAGCTAATTGACTCTTTAAACCTGCAACCCTAATCATAAAGAATTCATCTAAATTTGAACTAAAAATAGTACAGAATTTTATTCTTTCTAAAAGTGGGTGAGAGGTCAACTTTGCTTCTTCTAAAACTCTTTTGTTAAATTCAATTAAACTTAACTCTCTGTTGAAATAGTATTTTGGATTTGTTATATCTGTTTTTATTTTTTTCATGTATCAGGTAATTATTTATTTGATCTATTATACGAAAATTATGTTAATACCGTGTTAATTAAAATATAAAAAATATTATATTGAATAGTTTTTAAAAAATAAAAAGAATAATGAAAAATGTTATTGTTGTTGGTGGTGGTATATCTGGATTATCTGCAGCTTCATATCTCTCGAAATATGGTTTTAAAGTTAAACTTCTAGAAAAAAACCAATATTTTGGTGGAAGAATTAGAAAATTAGTTGAAGATGGCTATACTTTTGATATGGGACCAAGTTGGTATTGGATGCCTGAAATATTTGAAAACTTTTATAATGATTTTGATAAAAAAAGCTCAGATTATTATGATTTGATTAGACTTGACCCTTCATATAAAGTTTTTTGGGAAGACGATACAGAAAATGAAATACCTGCAGATTACAAAGAATTAAAAGAGTTATTCGAATCAATCGAAGAAGGTAGTTCCTATGAGTTAGATAATTACTTATTAGATGCAAAGATAAAATATGATGTAGGAATGGGCGAATTTGTAATGAAACCCTCTTTATCAGCAACTGAATATTTAGAATTAGATTTGTTAAAAAATAGTATGAAATTAGACTTATTAAAATCTATTTCTTCCTCAATAAAATCTAAATTCAAAAATAAAAAATTGCAACAACTACTTGAATTTCCAGTTCTTTTTCTTGGTGCTAAGCCATCTGATACCCCCTCTTTGTATAGTATGATGAACTATGCAGATATTAAATTAGGGACTTGGTATCCTGATGGGGGTATGTATAAGATTGCTGAAGCTTTTGAAGATATATCAAAAGTAAATGGTGTTGAGTTAATTAATAATTCAGAAGTCCAAAGTGTTGAAATTATTGATAATAAGATATATTCAATAGTGGCAAATGATAAAATATTTAACACTGATATTGTCGTAAATGCAAGTGATTATCATCATTTTGATAAAAATATATTACCTAATAAATATAGTTCATATAGTGATTCTTATTGGGACAATAGAACATTTGCACCCACTTGTGTACTGTTTTATGTTGGAGTCAATAAAAAATTACAGAATTTAGAGCATCATAATTTATTTTTTGATACTGACTTCGATAGACATTCAGAAGCTATTTACAAGACAAATGAATGGCCAAGAGAGCCGCTTTTTTATGTGTCATTAACTTCTAAAAGTGACAACACAGCACCAAATGGAAAAGAAAATTTGTTTATTTTAGTACCTTTATCTACTAATGTTAAGACCGATGAAAATGAAATTAATCGAATATTCGATTATACAATCAAAAAAATTGAGAATCGTACTAAAACTAGTATTCTTGATGCAATAGAATACAAAAAGACTTTTACTAGAGAGGATTTTATAAGTGATTATAATTCTTATAAAGGTAATGCATATGGATTAGCTAACACTTTGTTGCAAACAGGTTTTCTAAAGCCAAAAATGAAAAGTAAAAAAATAAAAAATTTATATAATTGTGGTCAATTAACAGTACCAGGTCCTGGACTACCACCTTCTATATTATCTGGAAAAATAGTGGCAGATTTAATCAAAAAGGAGGTTTCGTGATCGAAATATATAACGAAGTTTGTTATAAATCAAGTAAGATAGTTACTACTAAATATTCAACTTCATTCTCAATTGGTATTCTTTTATTAGATAAAAGCATTAGAAAGCATATTTATTCAATATATGGATTTGTAAGACTTGCTGATGAAATAGTTGACACTTTTCATGATACTGACCAAAAGTACTTATTACAAAAATTTGAAAAGGATACATACGAAGCTATTAATACTGGAATCAGTTTAAATCCTGTTTTGCATAGTTTCCAAATGACTGTAAATGAATATAAGATAGACCACAGCCACATTGATGCTTTTTTAAATAGCATGAAAATGGATTTATTAGATATTAAGTATAATGATAATAAATTTGAAGAATATATATTTGGATCTGCTCAAGTAGTTGGACTAATGTGTTTGCAAGTCTATACACAAGGTAATAAAAATGAGTATGAAAAGCTAAAAAATAGTGCTATTAGCCTTGGTTCAGCATTTCAAAAAATCAATTTTCTTAGAGATTTAAAAAATGATATAGATGAATTGGGGAGATCATATTTTCCTAATTTAAATTTTAAAGAATTTGATGAAAAGACTAAAAAAGAAATAGAAAAAAATATAGAGAAAGATTTCGAAGATTCATTAGAAGGAATAAAAAAATTACCGAAGAACTCTCAAATGGGTGTATATACTGCTTATTTGTATTATAAAGTTTTACTAAAAAAAATAAAAAAATTGCCTGCTAAAAGAATAATGAATAGTAGAGTTAGGGTCTCTAACATTAACAAGTTTGTTTTAATGATAATTGCAAAATTTAGAATAATAATAAATAGAATGTGATATGGAAATACTAATAAATTTTTTAATTGTAGTTGCGGTATTTTTTACGATGGAATTTGTAGCTTGGTTTACGCACAAATATGTAATGCATGGATTTTTATGGTATTTGCATAAAGATCATCATCAAAAAGAGCCTGGATTTTTTGAAAAGAATGATGCATTTTTCGTAATATTTGCTGTACCAAGTATAACTCTGTTTATTTCAGGAGCAGGGCTCACTAATTTTTATCTTATTTCTGCTGGTTTGGGGATATTGCTTTATGGTATAGCATATTTTTTAGTTCATGAAGTTTACATTCATAAAAGACTGAAATGGTTTAAAAATGTAAACAATCAATATTTGAAAAACTTAAGAAATGCTCATTACAATCATCATAAACATCTTGGAAAATATGATGGAGAATCTTTTGGTATGTTGATTATTCATTCAAAATATAAAAAAAAAGGGATTTGAAATATCAAATCCCTTAAATTCTCTAAAGCTTATAACAATTAGTTATTACCGCCATCGTCTGTTCCACCTGAACTTTGATTACCAGTGCTTTCTGTAGAATCTTGATCTCCTCTAGGATCTCTTGGATTCCATGGATCATACTCCCATAATGATTCATCTGTAAAGTCTTTTGGTTCTTTGTCCCAATAAGCAGGTAGATATACGCCACCATCTTCAGGATCATAAGTGTTATAATAATCAATTGCATCTGTTAAGTGATTATCAACAACATAATCTACAGCAGTTGAATTATCCACAGCAATATCATATATTGCAACTTCATCATAATAGTTTCCTGGAGTAAGTAGACTTAAGTACCATACGATTGCTAATAAGATTTCCATTTGTTATACCTTTAATATATATTTATAAATTATAATTATTTTTTACTAACTTGGTTTGAATAGCTCTATAATTATGCCTAAAGTGGTATAGTTATTGCAAAATGTATGCTTAAGTGACTATAATTGAATTAAATAAGAAATATATGTACTAAATTAATATTGTATAAGTATTTAAATTTAAAATTAAAAAATAATCATATAGAGACAGAGTGGTGGTTAATATCAGCCAAAATAGATTAAGATATATTTATAGTGTGGTGCTCATGCTTACTCTATTTCCTTGTTTTTCTCTTGCACAAAGCATTGAGGATGAGAAACAAGCTATAGAACTTGAACAGAATCTAGACAAGCTCGAGGGTGATGCTTATTTTAAAGCAATATCGTCATTGTCTAAATATTACAGCAAATATGATGCCATTAAAGCATCAGATTTACTTTACAATGCTATTGGTTTTGCAAAATCATTAGAAGATACTTTAAATTACGCTAAAAACCATTATTTGTTAGGTGTTCTATTTCAGATGAACAATGAAACTATAACGAATGCATTTGATTCAGCAAAAGCACATTATTTCGATGCTCTTATCATACTTGGAGAAAATAAATATCCTCATGAACAATTCTTTATTTATTCACAATTATCAAGACTATACGAATCCAAGAATAATAAGGAATCTTACCTTTATTTAGAAAAAGCATTGAAGATTGCAGAAGAATATGGGTATGACAATAAATTAATATTTAAATTAATTCAAAAAAATGCTTTCATTACTCTTAAACATGATGAATATAATAAATCTATTTATTATTTACTTAGATTGATAAATATACTTGATAACGAGAAAAAAGAAAGAGAAAAAATACCTTATCTCAACTATCTTGGAAATTCATATTATAATACTGGTAACTACCAAAAAGCTCTTAATTATTATTTCAAAGAATTAGAACTCAGAAGGAAGTATGATGATAATCCTTTAAATGATGATTTTTTAGATAAAATTGCTAAAGTATATATTTCTTTAGAGAACTATTCTAAAGCATTGCAATATTATAATAATGCGGTAAATATACATAAGTCTAAAAATAAAGATGAATTAGGAGATGAATATAATATAGTTTTGGGACAATACTATTCTAAAATTGGATTAGTATATTATATGATGAAAGACTATAATAAGTCTATCTCATATTACAAAAAAGCTCTTAATGTTACAGGTTCAGTAAATAGCGAAGAATCTCTCAAAGGTAAGATTATTATATATAATAACCTTGCATTAAATTATAAAGCTTTAGGTAATATTAGTAAAGCTATTGAAAATGTAGACAAAAGTGAAGAAATTATTAATCAAATGGGTGTTGACGGTTTTGAGTTTTTTACTTTAACTTCATTAGCCGAAATTTATTCAAAACTAAATGATTTTGAAGCAGCTGAGAGTTATTTATTAAAAGCAATTGAGACTGCGAAAGCAAATAACAACACTTCTAAACTAAAAGATGCTCAATTCCTACTTTATGAGCTTTATACTAAATTTAAAAAGTTTGAGAAAGCCCTTCTAACATATAAAAGCTATAAGTTGCTTACTGATTCAATTATTAATTATGATATGACTGAGAGATTGGCAGAGTTCCAAACAGTTTATGAAATGGAAAAAAGAAATCAAGAAAATGATGCTCTAAAAACAGCAAACAGATTACAGAGAGAAAATGCTAGACTTGAAAGGCAATCATTTATATTAACATCATTAATATCTCTACTAGTAATAATTGTATTAATGGTATTATTCTATATCAGAAAAAGAGCTTCAAATGTACTAGTAGTTAGTAACAATATTATCGAGGGTCAAAACGCGAGATTATTAGAATTAAATGAAAACTTGAGAAAGAAAGAAAGTGGGTTACGTCATTCTAATAATACTAAAGATAAGTTTATTTCAATTATTGCACATGATTTGAAAAACCCAATGCACTCAATAGGGTTCAGTGCTGACTTGATGTTGAATTATTATGAAACTCTAAATGATGATAAGAAGAAGAATCATCTCAATGGAATATTAAAAACTTCTACACATACATATGAACTATTAGAAAACTTATTGGACTGGGCTAGAGCTCAAAGTAAGTCCATGAGTTTTGAACCAAAAAAATTGAATTATATGCATATAGTAAGAAATGCAATTGAATTAAGTGTTTCTTCTGCACAAAATAAGCAAATTGATATTCTGGATATAACAAAAGAAGAGTATGAAGTATATGCAGATAAAAATATGATAGATGCTGTTTTAAGAAATTTAATCTCTAATTCGATAAAATTTAGTCATCCTAACAGTCAAATATTAATTAGGTACAAAATAGTTAATGACTATATAGTAACAACAATTCAAGATTTTGGTGTAGGTATAACTCAAGAAAAGCAGAACAAACTTTTTAGAATTGAAGAACAAGTATCAACACCAGGTACAAATAAAGAATCTGGTACTGGTTTAGGATTATTATTGTGTAAAGAATTCATTACAATAAATAAGGGTGATATTTGGGTTGAAAGTGAAGAAGGAGTAGGTTCTGAATTTAAATTTACTTTACCTATTTCTGAAGACTCAACAACAGTAAGTAAAGAAACAATTCAACATAGCTTCAAAACATCGTGAAAAATAAATTCCCTCATTCGATAACAATAATAAGTATTATACTATTTATTTTTACTCTCTTAACTTGGGTTATTCCTGCTGGTGAGTTTGATAGAGAATCAATTAAGATTAATGGTATAGAAAAACAAGTAATTATAGAGGACTCTTACAAACAGATTGAATCTGTTCCTCAGAGTTATCAAATATTTTTAGCTCCAATTAAAGGTTTTACCTCTGCTGCTGATATTATAGCATTTATTCTATTAGTAGGAGGAGCCTTTTCTATAATTAATAGAACAGGTGCAATAAATTCAGGATTGATGCAAATAATAAAATTAGTTGAAAAAAAGAATAGTCTCAGAACACTCGTTATACCTTTGATTATGTTATTTTTCTCACTTGCTGGTGCAACTTTCGGAATGGCTGAAGAAGTACTTGTGTTTATAATGATTACAATTCCATTGTCCTATGCTCTTGGTTATGATTCATTAGTTGGTATTGCTATCCCATTTGTAGGAGCAGGTGTAGGTTTTGCTAGTGCATTTCTTAACCCATTTACTGTTGGAATTGCACAAGGAATTGCAGGTATTTCTCCGCTTTTTAGTGGACTAGAAGTAAGGTTGTCAGTATGGATACTATTTACCATAATATCCATAATTTACGTATCAAAATATGCTAAGAAAATATATAAAAATCCTGAAAGGGGACTATTTTCAATTTCTAAAGATGAAGTAGAATCTAATGTTAAGGAAATTACTTTCAATTCAAAGCATAAATTTGTTCTTATACTTCTATTAGTATCTATGATAGCACTGATAGTAGGAGTTAATATTTTTGGATGGTACATAAATGAAATTAGTGCTTTATTTGTGCTACTAGGTATTTTATCTGCATTTACATTCAAATTTAGCTCAAATCAAACTATTACAAGCTTCTTAGATGGTGCAAAAGATATGATTACTCCAGTAATAATTATTGCATTAGCAAAAGGGGTTCTAATTATTGCTGAAGATGGAAAAATAATAGATTCTATACTATATTATTTTGCTAATATGACTGAAGGGCTTCCTAAACTAATAACCATTGAAATAATATTTTTCTTACAAAGTATATTAAACTTTTTTGTGCCTTCTGGTTCAGGACAAGCGGCATTGACTATGCCTATTTTATCACCATTGTCTGAAGTCTTAGGAGTAAACAAACAAACAACTGTGTTGGCTTATCAATTTGGCGATGGACTATCTAACTTTATTATACCTACTTCAGGAGTAACTATGGGTATATTAGAAATAGCGAAAGTACCTTATAACAAATGGTTAAAATGGATACTTCCGCTATTTTTTATATTAGTATTTACAGCTATGACTATTTTAGCGGTTCTTAGCTATATTAATCTTTGGGAGATTTAGTCAAGTTTTGGTAACTGTCCCGGTACCCATGGTGACCCAGAGTTTATCAAATCACTTGAAATCTCTTTTATGTTATTATTAATTATATTTAATTTATTGTAAACGCCTTTAAACTCTGATTCAATTAACTCAATTGTACTTATATGTGTTTCAGTTGGGGCAGAGGTAGAGTACCAAAATCCGTAAAGCAGATTGCCTAATCTTTCATTAAGTCCTAACTCATAAGCGGCGCTTCTTTTCTTTCTTGAATTATTACCGTTCAATTTAACATTTAAATCAGATATCAACTCCCTAGTATTTTTGATTTTACTTAGTGATTTAATATCAGAATCTGAATAATTTACTATAGTGTTTTCTAGAATTTCTAATTGGTTGTTTGCATCACTTAAATAATTATTTGTTCCAGTAATTGCCTTTCTTACTTTAAATGCTCTTTCTTGCATATTTAGAAGTTTTGATTTATCCTCTGCAACTAAAGTCGGTTCATTTATAGTTACTGCTTTAAATTTCTTTGGACCAGCTAACTTCTCTATATTACCATTTACTACTTTATCTATCTCTACTGTATATTCACCCGGTAATATTGGCATTCCAGAATAATTCTCAGAGCTGATTGATTCATCTATTGGCTTTGTATCTGCATACCTCAAATCCCATTCCAACTGATTTATACCGCTTTTGTAGATTGTTTCGATTCTTCTTACAGTATTTCCATTCATATCTTTAAATGTAAATATCAAGAATGGTGCAACTTCATTATCTTCTTCTGCTAGTTGTTCAAATGAAGGATATCGATAGTTTTCTTTATCATCATTCTTAGTCCTTTTGTTTTTAATAGAAGTGAACTTGTCTTTGATATAATAAGTTATAGTAGCAGCCACATTTGGATTTTCTACTCTATAGAAAGTTTCTCCCATACTTCTTCTACCTTTTGATCTGCTTTGTATAAACATTTTTGCATCTTTGATATCAAAAATATGTGCTTCCTTCTTTAAAATATCTTCATCTAGTTCTCTTATAGGTGAGTAATTGTCCAATATATAAAATCCTCTACCAAAAGAAGCTAGAGCCAAATCGTTCTCTCTTCTTTGAATCTCTATTTCTCTTATACTAATCGTAGGCAAACCATTTGAAAGCTTAATCCAGTTTTCACCTCTGTCTTTTGTAAAGTAAACACCAAACTCTGTACCAATGAATAGTAAGTTCTGATCTTTGTGATCTTCTACAATTGAGTGAACAGGTAAATTGTCCGGTAGATTTCCAGTAATACTTGTCCAATTGCTTCCCATATCATTACTGATTAATACATAAGGTTTGAAATCACCATTTTTTCTATTATCAAATGTTGCATATACTACGTTTTCATTATGTAATGAAGCCGTGATGTCAGAAACATAAGTTGTCTCAGGAACACTAGTAAAACTAGAGATTTTACTCCAATTATTACCATCGTTTTTAGATATTTGAATTAAACCATCATCTGTACCTACATATAGTAATCCTTTTTCTAATGGAGATTCATCTAAAGAAACAATATTGCCATAAATAGATGTGGATTTATTTTTTGATACTGCTTCAGGTGGCCATACTTTGCCCATAACTTTTAACTCATTTCTATCTATTTTCCTCGTCATATCGTTGCTAATTTTAGACCATGAGTTACCTCTGTCTGTAGATTTGAATAGCTTATTCGCAGCAAAGTATAGTGTTTTATTATCATGTGGACTTATTAAAAGTGGAGAATTCCAATTCCATTTTAATATCTCATCTTTCTCTGGTTGTGGTTGTACTCCAGTAAATTCACCACTTTTCTTATCAAATCTTACTAAAAAACCATACTGAGGTTGTGAGTATATAATATTAGGATCCTCTGGGTCAACGACCGTTTTAAAACCGTCACCACCAATTGTATAAAACCAATCCTCGTTAGTAATTCCATTAGCAGAGACTGTTTGTGTTGGTCCACCTATCGTATTGTTATCTTGTGTACCACCATATATATTATAGAATGGTTTGTCATTGTCGACAGTTACTCTGTAAAATTGAGTCAATGGTAAATTTTCAAAAAATCTCCAGTTCTTAGAGTCATAGGTTTCATAAAGCCCTCCATCATTTCCAATTAATAAGTGATTTGGATTATTATGATCTATCCAAAGGGCATGGTCATCAACGTGTTTATCCTTTTGTGAAATTGTGTTAAACGTATATCCACCATTTGTACTAACTTGTGAATAAGTGCTCATTGAATATATTTTATTCTCATTATTTGGATCTACAAATATTTCCTGATAGTATTGAGGACTACTAGATACATGACTGCTTCTTTTCTTCCATGATTCGCCTCTGTCAGTTGAAGCATAAAATCCACCTTGACTTTCATTAGCTTCAATTATTGCATAAACTTTATCAGGGTTAGTTTGTGATATAGCTAAACCGATTCTACCAACATCACCAGATGGCAATCCTTTGGACAGCTTATTCCAATTTTCACCTCCATCAACAGATTTATAAATAGCGCTCTCTGGTCCACCGTTAATTAATGTCCATACATGTCTTCTTCTCTGGTAAGCTGAAACATAAATAGTCTTATAATCTCTATTGTCAATAGCAATATCTGAAACACCTGTATGCTCTGAAATATCTAAAGTTTTATTCCAAGTTTTCCCGCCGTCTGAGGTCTTATATAACCCTCTATCTCCACCAGATTTCCAAAGTGGTCCTTGGGCAGCAACCCATACTTCATCTGAGTTATTAGGATTTATAACAATCTTTCCAATATGTTCTGAATTCTCTAATCCCATATTCTGCCATGATTTTCCTCCATCTACTGACTTATATATTCCATCACCATATGAAACGCTTCTTTGAGAATTGTTTTCACCAGTTCCAACCCAAACTACATTTGTGTTATTCGGATCAATAGCTAAACATCCAATAGAATATGATTTCTGATTGTCAAATACTGGCTTGAAGTTTACACCATGATTAGTGGTTTTCCAAACTCCACCAGAAGCTGCTGCAATATAAAACTCATCATGGTTATTAGGGTTAACTGCAATATCAACTATTCTTCCAGAAGCTAGTGCAGGTCCGAGTGATCTAAATGAGAAGGTACTAAATGTTGAATTGTCATTAAGGTCAATAATTTCTTGACTTAATGCACTATTTGTTATAAATAAATTGAATAAAATTAATAATTGAACGAAACTTAATAACTTTTTCATAAACTTCCTTTGTATTTTTATATCTTGTTTGTATATTGAA
Source organism: Chlorobiota bacterium (assembly GCA_046290495.1). Classification (GTDB taxonomy): domain Bacteria; phylum Bacteroidota; class Ignavibacteria; order Kapaibacteriales; family UBA2268; genus PGYR01. Next base: position 205,555 of record JBKAGT010000005.1, read on the forward strand.
TTCAAATTAACATTATTAAATCTTAATCAAAAATGTAACTATATTAAGTTTTATGTTATATTTTAAAAAAAGGATAGGCAATTATTGAAAAAATATTTACTTTTTATACTGTTACCTGCATTTCTCTTTTCTAATGATGATTCTGAATCAATCATGTTAGGAGTTACTACTGGTGTCAATTACATCTCTAATGAAACAAACTATAGTATTATTGATTCTGATACATGTTGTGGTAATTTTAATGATGGTCAAGATATTGGTTTTTATACTGGGCTTAATTTTGAATATGAGCTATTAAGCAATTTTTTGCATATCCAAAGTAGAGCTTTGTTCGATTCTAGACCAGCTACATTAAATGCTGAAACTAATGATTATATAATATATAATCCAGACTTAAGTGAATATGAGAACGCTACGGTAGATAATAATTTTGATGCTACTATAAACTATTTCACCTTTGGTTTGAACTTTTTGGTTCAACCGATTAGCACATTACCAGTACGACTTGGCATAGGGTATGATATATCTGATGCTTCTATAACTAATGAATTTAGCCAGGCGAGAAGTATAGTGGAACCAAGTGGAATAATGATAAATGGAAAAAATACAGAAGTAGTTGATGAAGGTGAAATGAATAATTTAACATCATCTCAAGGATTATCGCTTGGTTTAAGTGCCAGAATACAAATAGATGATAGAATAAGCCTAAATCCTGAATTTATATACAGACATCCAATTAACTCTATTGTTAGTAATAGCGATTGGACTAGTAGGATTTTTAGAGCTGGTGCTTCCATTATGGTTAGTCTTAATTCAGTAAGTGAAAAGGAAGATAAAGTAATTTATCAAATAAAAGAACAACCTATTATAGAAAAAGAAGAAGAGATAATAGTATCTAAAGAAGAAGTAGCTGTTGATGAAAAGCTTATAAACAATTTATCAGTAAGCGACCTATTAATAACTGAGACAGTTGTTACCCAAACATATCCAATATTACCTTATATTTTTTTCAACGAGTCAGATTCTAATCTGGGTGATAAATACAAGTTAAAAGGTACTACAAACAATTTCAAAGTCGAAGATCTTGAAAAAAATTCTCTTTATATATATTATAGAATGCTTGATATAATTGCATTGAGAATTAAAGAATATAATTCAGAAATCAATATAACTGGTTTTACAGATGGTGTTGAATTAAAAGATTCAACTGATAGATTAAATCTTGCCAAATCAAGAGCACAAGAAGTTAAAAATTATCTAACAGATAAGTGGGGGATAACTTCAAATTTAATCAATATAAGTTTCAGAGAAATCCCATATTCACCAACAAATAATGAATATTCAGAAGGGTTAACTGAAAATAGAAGAGTAAAAATTAGTTCTGATGATTTAAGGATATTAAAACCAATAGTTCACTCAGAATTTCAAGAGTATAAAGTAAATAAGGACAATATTAATATTAATTTAGATATCAAAAACATTGATACAATAGAAGATTTAACTATTAATATAAGTGATGACAAAAATACAATATTTAACAAATCATATTTTGATAATATACGGAATGAAATTAAAATTGAGTTGTCTGATGACTTGATTAAATCATTGGCAAGTTCTGATCATGAAAGACTTTCATTAGAATTAATGATTACTAAGAATAATGGTAGAATAGAATCAAAGAAAATAGATTTAGATATTGATCTAGACAAAAGCAATTATGAGTTAGGAAGATTAAATTTAATAGTTTTTGATTTTGATAAATCAGAAATTAGTAATGAAAATAAGAGTATGATTAATACTTTTATAGTAGAGAATATAAAAGAAAATTCTACTATAAATGTAACTGGTTCAACTGATTATCTTGGTGAAAAAGATTATAATAAAAGACTATCTACTAGTAGAGCAACAAATGTAGCAAACTATATTAAAAATCTAGTCCCCGATGCTCAATTCAACAGTGTTGTTGGACTAGGTTCAGAAAACCCTCAATTTGATAATTCAAAACCTGAAGGTAGATTCTACTGTAGAACTGTATTCGTTGAAGTGAAAACTCCTATTAGTGAATAAAAAAAAATTAAAGGTAATAAAATGACAAAAGAGAATAGATCGAAATCTTCATTAATAATGCAGGCTGTTAGACCATTTTCATTTTCTGCATCAATTATTCCAGTTTTAGTTGGAGCAGTATTTGCGTTAGTTAGTAGTGACTTTGTATTATGGGAGCTACTTCCTGTAGTTTTGTTAGCAAGTGTTTTATTACATGCAGGTACAAACTTTGTAAGTGAGTATTATGATTTAAAAAATGGAATAGATAGAGAGGAGACATTTGGTTCAAGTAAGGTATTGGTAGATAATCTTATGAAACCCAAAGAAGTGCTCAATTATGGTTATATTTCATTCTTTTTAGGCTTTTTGCTAGGTATGATATTAGTTTATTATCATGGCCTACCAATTTTAGCTTTAGGACTAATTGGTATAGCTGGAGGAATATTTTATACTGGTAAGCCAATAGGCTATAAATATATAGCATTAGGTGATGTGTTAGTCTTCTTTCTAATGGGACCACTAATGGTTATAGGAAGTTACTTTTCTTTAACTGGTCATTTTGATTGGAATGTAGCAATTTTGTCACTACCAATAGGTTTTTTAGTAACTGCAATACTGAATGCTAACAATATTAGAGATATAATGCATGATGGTGAAGCCAATATAAAAACTATAGCAACTTTAATTGGTATTGAGTCATCTAAGAAAGAATATTATTTTTTAATAATTGGCTCATATGTAAGTGTCATTTTAATGTCAGCTTTTGGCATTATTAGTTATTGGTCACTATTAATATTTTTCTCATTACCTGTGGCATTGAAGAACATGAAAGAAATATCTTCAGCAGAGGTAAATAGTCCACAAAATATTGCAATGCTTGATATAAAAACTGCTCAGCTACATACACAATTTGGTTTACTTCTAACTGTTGGTATTTTAATATCATACTTCTTTTAAATGAGAATATATTATGAAAACTATAAGCATAAATAAAGAAACTATATCAAAAGACTTAACTAATGATATAGATAGGAAAGGTTTAATTTTTTCTTTAGAAGAAGAAACAGGTCTTTTAACTCGTAGAAAAGCTATTCATCTTTTAAGAAGGATAGGCTTTGGACCAACACCTGAGATAATAAAAAATGTAGTTGACAGACCTATCAGCGAAGTTGTAGATGAACTTTTGGGTGATGGGCTTGACTATCTTGAAGATAATAAAAGTAGATTACCTGAAGGACGGGATAGTTTAAATTGGATTGATACAGTTGAAGAAGACCCTTCTAAAGTACATGTGACACTCAGAGGGCCAATAGAAGGAACTCATAGAAATAGGTTCGCTCAACTTAAAAATTGGTGGCTGAACCAAATGAAAGTTGATAATTCAACTCGTAATTATAACTATGCAAGAGAAAGATTGACATTCTTTTGGCATACACATTGGGCAATAGAATTTTCCTATGATACAGAAAGTTATATTCCGCCTCCAATACTATATAGAAGTAATCAACGATTAAGGAAATATAGACTAGGAAACTTCAAAGATTTTGTTGCTGAAATGACCCTCGATGGTGCTTATTTACTCTACCAAGGTTTAAATCTAAGCTCAGGTAAAAATCCCAATGAAAACTTTGCGAGAGAACTGATGGAGTTATTCACAATGGGTATTGGTAACTATAGTGAAGGTGATATTAGAGAAGCATCAAGAGCTTTAACTGGGTGGAGAGTATCTGCACACAGACAAGATCCTAAACCATTTGAATTTTTTGATACTTATTTTTCTGCTAAAGATCATGATTTGGATTCTAAACAAATAATGGGTGAAACTATAGCTGCAAGAGCAGAAGAAGATAATACCTTAGATAAAGTTAAGGAAGAAGAAGTCATAGGTTTAATTAATATTCTATTTAATCGAAGACCTGGTCCAATAGCTGAGTTTATTTGTACTAAAATATATAGCCATTTTGTGTACAGTAATCCAAGTGAGTATGACGATGAGTTTATCAAAAACTTAGCTCAAGTTTTTATTGATAATAATTTTGAAATACTTCCAGTTTTCAAAGCATTGTTTAAAAGTAAACATTTTTATAGTGAAGAGAATGTGGGTGTGCAAATAAAACACCCTGTAGAATTGATAGTACAATTGGAATCATTATTCAATATAAATTACACTAATAAAAATAATGCGTTGCTAGACATGGAACAAAATCTATATGATCCTCCAAATGTCAGTGGTTGGCCAGGTTATCATAGTTGGATTTCTACTAAGACTTATCCAAGAAGAGTAAACCAAATGGAAAATATTATTAATACAAAACAAACTGTTGAATGGTTTAGTGTGTTAGATAGATTTAGTAATCCTAATATTTTTAATGAATTAAATGCTGAAATTGTAGAATATTTACTACCAAAAATTACAACTGAAGAAAGACTAAGCTCGATTGTAAATAGAGCAAAAACTAGATCTGGTATTAACTCATCGAATTGGGAGCAGCTATATAATTCACAAAATCAAGATTGTATTAGCTACATAAAAGAATTGCTTATTGAGATTTCAAAATTACCAGATATCAATTTATCATAATCATTAGAGATAAGATATGAAAAGAAGAGAATTTATAACGACATCAATGGCAACTGGAGCAGCGTTAAGCGTTCCAATCAAGTTGCGTTCGACGCCTAAAGGAATGACATCAATACAAAGCTCTAGCGATTTTTTAGAAGATGACAGTGTAATGATATTGATAGATTTATTTGGTGGAAACGATGGCTTAAATACTGTAATTCCACTTTTTCAAGATGAATATTATAACCTAAGGCCCAACATTGCAATAGATCCTCAAGATGCCGTTAGATTTCAAAGTACTGACTTGTATTTACATCCGGCATTGGTGAATAACATTGATAATGAAGGTTTCTTGGGTTTGTTAAGAAATGGGAATTTGGCTGTAATTGAAAGAGTTGGATATGAAGACTATACAATGTCACACTTCAGATCATCTGATATTTGGTCAAGTGGAATAATAAGTACTGACCCAAGTGTAAAATTATTAGATGGTTGGTTAGGTAGATACTTTGCTTCTAAGTTAGATAATTTCCCTTTTGAAATACCAGAACATCCTTTAGGTATATCAATTGGAGGAGAGGTTCCATTGGTATTACGTTCTGAAAAAGGACATATGGGAATATCTTTAACTAACCCAACTCAGTTTTATAATATGGGAATTGGCAAAGCACCATTTGAATCAAAGCTTACTGATGGTAGTTATTATGCTAATGAATATAATTTTATCCATACTATAGCAGAACAATCAGAAATATATTCTAACGAAGTTAAAATAGCTTTTGACAAGGGTAAAAACATGGTTCAATATCCTCAAACAGGTTTAGCTTCAAAGTTAGGTTTAATAGCTAGATTGATTTCTGGTGGATTAAAAACTAAAGTTTATCATCTTAGATTGAGTAGTTTTGACTCACACGTTCAACAAATGAATGATCCTATGTCAGGTCAACACCCTATTCTTTTAGGTCAATTATCAACTGCAATCTCTAAATTTATGATAGACGCTACTTTACAAGGATTTTCTCATAGAGTAGCTGGCCTAACAACATCAGAATTTGGTAGAAGAGCTTATGATAATGGTAGTAGAGGGTCAGATCATGGAGCTAGTAATGTAATGTTTATGTTTGCTCACGATGATAATATTGACTCTGGTAGAAAAGGTGACCCACCAAATTTAAGTGATTTGGATGGAAATGGTAATCCAAGATTTCAGTTTGACTTCAGACGTTTATATACAGATTTCATAGAAACATGGTTTGGAGGAAGCCAAAATGATGTTACCGATATTTTTGGTGAGCCGATTCTGCCAATGGGCATTTTGAAACCTAGAATTAAAACTCATGTAAAAGATTTAGTATTTAGCTCTGGAAAACCAGGTGTTCGGCTTTTCCCAAATCCGAAGTATCAATCGGAAACTAGTTATCTAAGATTTGATTTAGCTGAATCTGGGATTGTAGAGATTAATGTATATTCTGTAGATGGAAGAGTGGTTAAAAGTATTCATAATGGGTTCTTAAGTAGTGGTGATAACAAATTTGAAATCAATGGATTAAGGTCTGGTTCTTATTCTGTTGTGATTTCAATAAATAATAAAAGATATAGCTCACCATTAGCAGTTGTAAAATGAGAAAATTATTATTCATATCTATATTATTGTTCATCAGTTATAGTGCTAATCCACTTTTATCTCAAGGTTGTAATCAATGGCCATTGACAAGGTGTATTGGTAATGGTTTAGACTTCGTTAAAAATAATGGTCAATCGGCTCAATTCATGAATCTAAACAACAATGCCACATTGAATTCAATTACTAATGCTATGACAGTTGAAATGTGGATTAAACCTAATCTTGAATTAGGAAAAAGAAATTACTTTGCTGGTAAGTGGGGCCCAACTCTGGATAAATCTGATGTTTGGCAACTATACTATGACAAAAATAATAGAATAGTATTTGAACTAAATCACCCAGATTTTGAATTAGGTGATGTTGATAATACAGTTGCGAAATCGGATCCAGTCAATTTGAATGGCGAATGGCATCACTTAGCGGCTGTATTTGATGGCAGTACGAATAAGGCATTAATTTACTTAGATGGAGAATTGGTTGCCGAAGAAACAAATAGTACTTATCCTATTAGTACCCTGATGCAACATGGCAATAATACTCAGTTTGGTAGAGCGAATGAGATGTCTAATGACAATAGTCATAGGACATTTAGAGGAGTAATGGATGAAATTAAGCTATGGAATATAGCATTACCTCAAACTGAAATAATTTGTGAAAAAGATAAAAGAAGAAACGGTAACGAGAATGGGTTAATAGCATATTTCAGATGTAATGAAAACCCTGGTGTTTTCTCAACATGTGATGTTACTGGTAACAATAAAGCAATTCTACTATCAGGACTAACTACGACTCAATCAAAGAATGATAGACCAGAATACAGACCTTTCGTAATTACTAGTTTCAACAGAGTTGATACTATTAAATGTGAAAGAAGAAAAAAGTATAGTATTACCGTTATGGATACTTCACTTTGTGGCTCACGTGCATTCCTTTGGATTCATCCAGATTTTAGACAATATTTTGATTATTCTGCTGCCCGTGTTGATTTACCACCTAATCAACCTGTAACATTTGAATTTTATGTTGACAGCGATTTTATAGGATCTATCAGAACATTAATAAGAGTTATTAGGGATGATGTTTGTGGTTATGATTTAATAAGAGGAAATGATAGATGGTGGACTATAACAAGAGAAACTGAATTAAAGTATAATGTAGATACATTAGGGTTTGGAATTTTAAAAGCACATTGTATAGAAGAGCCTTACAGAGAAAAGAAAATAAAGGTTTGTAATAATACTAACACTTTTGGAACTTCGAAAAATGTTACAATCACTGGCGCTAATTTCAATTTGCCGCAATACTATTCATTAGTTTCCCCTAGTTTGCCTGTTACTCTTGCTCCAGGCGAATGTGTAGATTTAACAGTCAGATTTACTTCTAGAAATGAAGCAAATATATTTTATGATACACTCAGAGTTCAATCAACAGATATTTGTGAAGGTGCAGGAATTATTCCATTAACCGGTGAAGTAGAAAATATATTAAGTTTAGTAAAGTTCGGTACAGAAGATGAACCAGTAGATTCGTTAGATTTTGGTACAATTTGTAAAGATTTCCCTTCAGATGAAGAACTTTTCTACTGGGAGAACTTATCAAGTCAAAATATAACAGTAACTGATGTTATTGTGCCACAACACTTTCAATTTGTCAGGTTTAACTCAAATCAACCTCAAGTATTAGAACCAGAAAAATCTTATCAGGTAAAACTTATCCGTTTTGTTCCAACTCAAGCCGGTGACTTTCAAGACACTGTATTTATAGTTGTTGATGCCGGTGGCTGTACATTAAAGAAACCAATTTTAGTATCAGGTAAATCAATTCATCCAGACTTAACATTTACAGTAGATACTGTCGATTTTGGTAATGTCTTTGTTGGTCAAGAAAGAGAGAGAACCATTAATATTAGGAATAATGGAGTTCATGAATTTACTGTAAGTTTCAGTCTAAGTAGAGCAGAGGTTTACTATTTTCCTGGAGGGAGATTTGCAACTATACCACCTGGAGAAGAAAAATCAGTTCGAGTCAGATTTAGACCTTTAACAGACTCTTTGTATTTTGATAAACTTTGTTTCCAAGAAACTCCTGCTACTGGATGTTATTCATCAGGATGTATTACTCTTAAAGGAAGAGGTATAATAGATAAATTTGAGTTCAACCCAGATGTAATGAAAGTTGAAAATGTAATTGCTTGTCAAGACTCAATTGAAGATGTATATATAATCAATAAGTCTCCAGTGAGTTTAGATCTTGATCAATTTAGTTTGAACGACCCACAGGGAAAGTTCAATATAATTGAACCTGTAAGTGACATACCATCTTTGAACACTTATAATACCACTTTAGAAGCTGGTGATAGTATACTGTTTAGATTTAGATATACCCCCAATGATTTAATCAGTGACAGGGTTGATAAAGCATATCTAAGCTATAGAGATAATGATGATGAAGAGTGGACAGCACAAATTGTAGGAAGTTCTGCATTACCAAAAATATTTATGGAAGATAACAATGCGTTTGGTACTATTGAAGTAGGTGAAACTCCAACAAAGGAAATAATTTTAGAAAACATTTCCTCAATTCCAGTACATCTTGATAGTTTAAATATAGGAGCTGGTTTTAGAATATTGTATCCTAATAATCCTATTGATATTACACTTAACCCTAGAGACACAATTCATGTAATTGTACAGTTTGAGCCATCGGCTGCTATTGATTATTCTGCAGATTTAGTTTCATATAGTAGTTTTCCTTGCCCAGTAGAAAACAGAGCAAGTTTCTCAGGTAGAGGAAAAATAATACCTTTAGAGATAATTAATACTTTAGTAACATTCGGTTTTGTAAAAAATTGCGAATGTGAGACTGCGAGCTTAGTATTATCTAATAACTCTAGAGTCAATGATGCAATTATTGATTCAATATGGATAGATGGCGTAGGAGTAATTGGCACTGCATACCCAAATTATTATAGTTGGGAATCTAAATACGCTAATAATGGTAATGAAATGCCATATAGTATTCCTCCTTTGGAAAATGATTCAGTTAAGATAACTTATTGTCCAAAATCTCCCTCAATTAGGGATAGTTTGGACCACTCAGCAATGATGCATATAGCTGCTCATGGAGTTTCACAAGATAATCAAACAGAAGTTTGGAGGTTGGATCCTGCTTATAATAGATATCTCGCCGGGAGGCAAACTTTGGTCTATGAACCAACACCATTGTATTCTGTTTTTCCTCCAACTGTTGTAGATACGTTTGCGGCACCAAATTTTAAAAGAATAACTATACCAGGTATTTCTTTCAATCCTGATAGGGAGAGAATAGTAATAGACTCGATAACATTTGAACCAGATGAGAATGTATTTTTCGCTTCAGATAGTTTAGGAAGGTCAATGCCAATAAAATATAGCCCAGACGAAGATACGTTGATGATTAGAATAGACTTCAAACCAAGAGTATATAGAGATTATGAAGCTAAGGTAAAAATTCATTTTTCTGAACCTTGCGAAGGTATTGATACAACAATGACTGTATTTGGTAGTGGATTCGCTACTCCATTTACTATGCCTTTTGATTTTAAACAAGCAGTTGATACTATTACTAATTATGATGTAATTAGCTGTGATACTCTATATTTACCGATTTTTGCATCAAGACAAGTTCCTGCAAAAATAATTGATATAGATTACCAAGTTCATTACGACACTACATTATTTGATTTCATAGGCATAGAAAGTAATTATCTTGGTTATGATGGAAATCCAGAAGTTGATTTATGTACTAAATATGATGCAAAAGTAAATGCTTTCAAAACAGATAGTTCAACTGTGTATTTCGAGCTTGATAATTTTTGTCAGGTAGATTCTATAACGCCTCTTTGTTATGCTAAATTTACACCAATAGTAAATCAAACAGTTAGTACAACTTTTGTGTTAGATAGCTTCAAATTTGACTCTAAAGGTGTAATTATATATGAATTGCTTCATGATAGAGCTACAATAGATGCTACCATCTTAAATTCTGACTTTAGTATTCTGAATGATATTGACTTCGATACAGTTAATGTTCTAGATTGTAAATTAGATACTTTCAGAATAGAGAATATAGGGGATGTGCCATACAATATATCTGATGTAATTAATCTACCTTCAGATGTCACATTGCTAAGTATAATGCCGGATATTACTGATACTATTTACCCTGGAATGATAACAGAAGTAATAATCGAATTTTGTCCAAGGCAAATAGGAGAATACTCAAGTTTGTCTAACTCTATTATTGTTGACCCATGTTTGATGATTGACTCAAACAATATACAAGGTTATGGTTATGCACCACCTTTCGAATTATTATCAGATGTAGATGAAAATGGATTCTCTATACCAGACACATTGCATGGAATGATAGGGGACACTGTACTTATTCCTTTATTTGTTAACAACGATGTAATGGCAGTATATAATGGAGAAACTCACTGGATGATTGATATGAGTTTCGATTTAAGTATAGAATATGACCCATATTCATTGATGTACATGGAGGCAAGTAATTCATTAAGAAATGGAAATGTAAATTTCGAATTAATCAATCATGGTAATCTGAATGCATCTTTTACTGATGTAGATACTTTGAGAGCAGGACAGGTGGCCGAGTTGAAGATGTTGGTAACTATTCCTAAAGATACAACTACATTGCTTGATGTAACTATAGATAATTTTGGTTCTGAACATATTTACTTCTTGGATATATTTGGGGCAAAGGAATCAAACTCATTTAACACAGGTGAAAAATGTGAGATTTCACATATAGTATACAGAAACAGAAATAGTTTAAAACAAAATTATCCAAACCCCTTTGATAAGATTACGAATATTGAATTTGAATTAGTTCAAAAAGGGAATCCTGTTTTAGAAGTATATGATGCATCCGGACATAAAGTGAAGACTTTATTAAACGGTAATAAATCTTTCGAACCTGGGAAATATAGTTTGGTATTAGATTCGAAAAATTTATTACCTGGTAATTATTTCTATTTGTTGAAAACTGAAAATGGAACTGAAACTAAAAAGTTACTTATTAATAAATAGTTTTTAAAGCTTTTCTAAAATACTAACTAGAAGTTTCCAACTATCACCAACAGATTGTATTTCAACCTTTTCATTGGGAGTGTGTACCTCTTTAATGGTTGGACCAAAAGATAGCATTTCCATATCTGGATATTTTTCACCTATCAGTCCACATTCAAGACCTGCATGAATTATTTCAATTGTAGGTTCCATTTCAAAGTCTTCTTTGAATGTTTTCACTGCCATATCTACTAGTTCTGAACCTTTTAATGGTTCCCAAGCAGGGTATCCTGCAGTATGTTCAATATTGAAACCACCAAGTTCTAATATCGAATTAATAGAACTTGAAAGAGCTTCTCTTTCACTATCAACGGTACTTCTTTGACTGGTTAATATTTCAATATAGTCATCTTTTGTTGTAACACTAGCTAAGTTGTTTGATGTTTGTACTAATTCTGGTATTTCTGGAGTGTATCTGAAAACACCATGTGGTAAACTGTTAAGTACATTTAAAATATCTTCTTGTGTTCCTAGTGATATTGAACTATCTATAAAATCAATATTATTAATTCCATAGTTTAAGTTAGGCTCTTTGCTTTTCCATTCGTTAGAAATAATAGATTCTTGAGAAGAAATCAATTTATTTAGCTTTTCAACCTGGTCCTTGGGGATTGAGAACTTCACATAAGCTTCTCTAGGAATAGCATTATGCTTATCACCGGAATCAAATGAGTGAAGCCTTAGATTGAGATTTTGATTCAATTTAATTAAAAAACGAGTAATAATCTTAGCTGCATTTCCTCTTTCATCATGAATTTCGATTCCTGAGTGACCACCTTTCAATCCCTTTAAGTGTAGCTCGAATGATTTATGATTTTCTTCTAATTTTTCTTTAACAAGCTCTATCTTAGCTCTTGTGTTCATTCCACCAGCACATCCAATGGTAAATAGTCCAAAATCTTCAGTATCTAAATTAATTAATATCTTAGATTCTAATAGATCAGTTCCTAATTCCAATGCACCCGTAAGGCCAGTTTCTTCATCTAATGTGCATAAAAGTTCAAATGGAGGATGCTTTATATCATCAGAAGCTAGAACAGCCATTCCCATAGCCAATCCAATTCCATTATCAGCCCCTAAAGTTGTACCTTTTGCTTTTAACCATCCACCTTCTACATATGTCTTAATTGGATCGTTGTTAAAATCAAATTCTACATCTCTGTTTTTCTCTGTCACCATATCAACATGTGCTTGAATACAAACACCTGGATGATCTTCATATCCTTCTGTAGCCGGTTTAAATACAACCAAATTCCCTAGCTCATCTTTTTTTATACTTAAACCAAGATTTTGAGCAAATTCTTCGATATATTTTACAATTTTTTCTTCTTTTTTTGAAGGTCTAGGATGTTTTGTTATATCATTAAAAATATCCCAAACTATTTTAGGTTCCAAATCCTTAATTGTTTTCATTCTAACTCCATATTTTATCTTGCAGCTCTACTTGGTCTAGAGCTAACTTTAAATTCTAAATCATAGAATTCTTCTAAATCACTATTTGTCTCTAATTTTTTGCTTGCTAAAAACCCAATCATAGCTGCATTATCTACACAATATTCCATATTTGGTAAGACTACATTATAATTATTAATCTCATGTTTCTTTAATTCACTTCTTAGCAATGAATTTGCTGTAACCCCACCTCCAATAACAATATTATTTATGCCATATTTTTTTGCTGCTCGAATTGTTTTAGATACTAAGACATCAATTATTGCTTTCTGAACTGAGGCACATAAATCAGGAATATCTTCTTCCTTCAATGGTAATTCAAAGTTTTTCTGAACAAAATATCTAACAGAAGTCTTGAGACCACTGAAGCTGAAATCGAAATTATCAGAATTTATCATAGATCTTGGAAAATCATACCTTTTAGAGTTACCATTTTTAGCGTATTTATCTATTAAGGGGCCACCAGGATAAGATAGTCCTAATAGCTTAGCAATCTTATCAAATGCTTCACCTGCAGCATCGTCTTTTGTCATACCGATAGTCTCATAGTCATTAAATGACCTCACTAAAAATATAGAAGTGTGACCTCCACTAACTACGAGAGATATAAACGGAAACTCAAGACTTTCATCTTCTATACAACCAGAATAAATATGTCCTTCAATATGATTAATAGGAATGATAGGTAAATTATATTTTATACTTAGTCCTTTTGCAAATGATGAACCAACAATTAATGCACCCATTAGTCCTGGTTCTGAAGTAACTGCTATTGCATCGATTTCTTCAATTTTAATCTTAGAGTTTACTAAACATTCTTTTGTCAAAACTGAAATTTTATCAATATGAGCTCTGGATGCTAACTCGGGTACTACACCACCATATTTTTTGTGTATCTCTTGTGTATATATTACATTACTTATAACTTCATTGTTATCAACAAGAGCCACTGCTGTCTCATCACAAGAGCTTTCTATTGCTAATATTCTCATTTGTATTTATTTTTTAAAATTCTATATAACATTGAAATTGAATATTCAATTGTTTTTTCTCTGTTACTGTCTCTGTTAGTTGATGATAAATTTAGGTTTTTTACCTCAGTAACCTCACCATTGTAAATGCATACATATATAGTACCTACAGGCTTTTCTTCACTACCACCATCAGGTCCTGCTATACCAGTTATAGAAATAGAGTAATCAGTATCAAATATTTCTCTACAATTTACTGCCATTTCTTCAGCGGTCTGTTTACTAACCGCACCATACTTTTCCAATATATGTTTATTTACATTTAATAGCTTAACTTTTGCATTATTACTATAAGATATAATTCCACCTTCAAAATAATCCGAACTTCCTGGTAAGTCAGTAAATGCTTTTCCTAATCCACCGCCTGTACAAGACTCAGCGACCGAAATAGTTAAATTCTTTTGTTTGAGTAAACTAATAGTAGCTTCAATCAAATCACTTTGCTCTTCTATTATGAAATTACCTATTTCTTCAATAATTTTATCTTTAACTTCTTCAAAAAGAGCTGGCTTATTAGAAATAGTTGAATTAAGTATACCTAATCTAATCTTCACCCCTGAAGCGGACGGCAAATATGCAAATTTTACATCTTCGTAATCATCATCTAAATCTTCAATCTTTTCAAATAATTCGGATTCAGGTAAACCTGTGGTATATATTGTTTCATAAATATAAAAGTCGTTAGAATTATTTTCTATGAATTTCTTTATCAGATTATTCATCTGATTCGAAAATATATCTTTCATTTCAGATGGAACACCAGGTAAAGTAAAAAATATTCTATTACTATATTCAGTATATATACCTGGTGCAGTACCAACATTATTGTTAAGCGAAAGTGAGACGTCAGGTCTTAAAGCTTGATCTTTATGAACGTCTTTAAACTCTCTGTTCTTTTTGTCAAAATAATTTCGAATTCTTTCAAGTTGGGCTTCATCGTAAATTAATTTTGAATCAAAATACTTACATAAAATTCTTTTTGTAATGTCATCTTTAGTAGGACCTAAACCACCAGTAGTAATAATTATTTCTTCATTTGAATTTTTAAGAGAGTTTATTATTCTATTCTCATCATCTGGTATCATAACAGATGAAGTAACAGTTATTCCTAATTCTGTTAGTTGCTTACTTATCCATGCTGAGTTTGTATTAATCGTATTACCAATTAATAATTCATCTCCGATAGAAATAATTTTAGCTTTAATCATTATCTAGGCCCTTCAGTTGGATGTACCATTATCTCAGTTACATTCACATGATTGGGTTGAGTTAAACTGTAATATATTGCATTTGCTATATCTTTTGACTCTAATATTTTACTTGTTTTAGAAATTTCTTCAAACTTAGATTTTATTTCTTCATTTGGAATATGGCTTTGCAGTTCAGTTTCAGTAGCACCAGGTTCAATAGCTGTAACTTTTATATTGTACTTTTTACTCAATTCTTGTCTCATTCCTTCTGTAATAGCATTGACTGCAAATTTAGTCCCACAATAGACAGCAGCAGTAGGGAAGACCTGCCTTCCAGCAACAGACGAGACATTAATAATATGACCATTCATTTGTTCTTTCATAACTGGTATCACTGAATTTATGCCATATAATACACCTTTAATATTGACATCAATCATTTTTTCCCAATCTTCAATTCTACCTTCTTCCAAATAAGAAAGTGGCATTATTCCTGCATTATTTACTAAAGCATCAACTCGTCCAAATTCTTCTATAGTAGTATCAATCAAATTATGAACTTGATTTTTATCTGTCACATCTGTTTGAACAGTGAGAACATTTTTACTGTTATTCAAACTATCTGCAATCTTTTGTAATTTTTCTAATCTTCTTGCAGCTAAAACTAATTTAAAGTTTTTATCTGAAAGCAATTTAGCTGTTGCTTCACCAATTCCACTTGAAGCACCTGTTATTATCACAACTTTTTCTTTATTCATTTTAAAATTATATTTAATTAAAAAAAAGGGAAGTTAACACTTCCCTTAGACAATTTAATTAAGATAATATTTCATAAAGTAAAATAGCTACTTTACAACTGTAAATTTATATTTGTATTTTTGATCATCAGCTTCA
Source organism: Chlorobiota bacterium (assembly GCA_046290495.1). Classification (GTDB taxonomy): domain Bacteria; phylum Bacteroidota; class Ignavibacteria; order Kapaibacteriales; family UBA2268; genus PGYR01. The sequence goes on from JBKAGT010000005.1 coordinate 221,484, forward strand.
ACTACAATCCAATATATACCATTATTGTATTCAGATATATCTAATGTTGTCAAATTTGTTTGGTTGTTTAATCCTAATATTTTATTACCATTTAAATCGTATACTGCCAATTCATAATTTAAATAATTAAGAATATTAACTTCTATTGTACTATTATTTGTTCTGTAAATATTAGCTATATCTGTTAACTCGAATGCTATATTACCCATTACATCTTCTACTATTACATTGGAAATATTAGTTGAGTCAGTACCACATTTACCTGTTACAACACATTTATACTCGCCAGCATCATTAAGTGAAAGGTTGCTTAGTGTAAGGGTAGGTCCCTCTTGAGATGGTACTAAATTACCATCTTTATACCAATCATAAGTTAGTTCAACTCCGAAAGCATTGGCGGTTATTTCTAGTGTTTCACCTTTGATTTTTGTTATCTCATTTGCAATGTCTTCAACACTCGTATTAGGAGATACATAAACGTTAAATCTATTTTCAGCGAATTGTTGAGGCGGACATTCATTCACAACAGAAACTTTATACTCTCCTGAATCATCAATATTAACATCTGTAATAGTTAAACTTCCTTCACTAGTTCTGTCTATTTCTTCATTGTCTTTGAACCAAACATATTCAACACTTTCTCCAATTGAAGTGGCGTTTAATAGAATATTTTCACCAATACAAAGAGTATCAGGAGTTATCATATTAAATTCATTAATTTTAGCAGATTCATTTACACTATAAAATACATCATTTTGTACAAAAGCACCTGATGAATGGCTAACTCTAATTGTTATACTATCTTCACCAGACAATTCATCAGGTAATTCCCAATTGTAACTTTCGAATTTAATATCTGAAATAATTGTCGTAAATGTATTTGGATCATTATTAAGCATATAAGCTATATCATACCCTTCATCTGCATTCAAACCGTTTCCTGACCACTGAATACTTACTTCTGAACCTACACAAAGTACTTCATTATTTGGTGGGCTGAACAAGCTCATATCAAATGAATTATTTCTAATTAATATAATGTCTGAATCACCATTTAAATCAATGTCCGATGCATTTTTTGTAGTTTCAAAATCACTTGAATTTGTGTATCCAGCAATCATAAAATTGTCGTATTCATCATAAGTTATATGAGTTGCATACTCATCGTTTACTCCACCGAATAGCAACGATTGAATTACATCTCCATTTACATCATTCAACTCAGTATAAATTATATTATTTCTCGGTTTTAATTCTGTAGAGCTAACTTCTGGGAAAATATTATTAGTTGATAATGCAATACCGAAACCAAGATTGTTTGACATTCTTTCAAATCCACCAATAGTATCATTTCCCATTGACTTAATTATTCTAGAAAAATTCATAGTTTGAGTTTTTATTCCAAATTGTTCACTTAGTTCATTAAATTTAGATATAAAAATATCCGAATTTCCCCTTACTACATTATCATCTGAAGTTACTGGAAATCCAACATTTGGGTCATTATTATTATAAGTTTCACCGACAACATATATTTCATCTCCTGAATTCAACCAAATACCTCTACCTATATCGTCACCATCTCCTCCTAAAAATGAGGAGATTAATATACTTTGAGCCTTTGAAGTTAATTGCATAACAAATGCATCTTTTCTACCATTGGAAGTCTCGTCATAAGGACCACCTCTGCCAAATCGTTTTTCGGGGAATACAGGGAAATCTTGATCTCCACCTTTAGATGAAGTAGTATAACCAGTAAGTAATATATTATCTGAGAATGGATCTAAGTACATATCTGTTGGAACATCATCTCTTACTCCACCAATATAGGCAGAGACTGTAATAGCTGATCGGTCAGGATTTAAACGTATTACTAAAATATCAGTATCACCTTTGTATCCACTGTTAGGTGGACCTCCAACGACTTGTAAATTACTCGAATTTGTTGATGCTGCTATAATGTATCCATCACTCCTATCCTCACTAACTTCTACAGCGATATCATCACCAGTACCACCGTAATATGAAGACTGAAGTATTGTATCGCCGTTTAACCCAAATGTAGTTATAAAAATATCAGACCCACCACTAAATTGATTTCTAAATGGTTTTGCAAGTGGAAAATCTGGTGATTCTGTATTACCTACAACTAAAATAAAATTACTATTTAGTTCCAGATCTATTATCTCATCATATTCTAAAGAACCTATGAATGTTGTAAATTGTGGTACATATTCAGAATTTTCTATTTTAAATTTTGTCAGAAAGCCATCATTTCTATCACCATACTCTTCATCATAAGCACCTGTTGTAGTTCTAAGATCATTCGAGTTTGTAACTCCTGCCATCACTAAAGTTTCATCATCTATAAATTCTATAACATTTGCTTTTTCTACTCCTGAACCACCAAAAAATGATGAATATACTACTGGATCTATTATAAGCTCTTTTGATTCATCATATTTACCTAAGTCAAACTGAATACTATTATTCTTTAAAATAAACTTACATTCAATTCTTCGCTTTGCTCCATTTACTTCTTGGTAAGCAAATAGATTCTTATTTTCAATTATAGAGTATAAAGTTTTAACAATTAAATTGTCATCCTCTATATTTATGTTTTCAATGCCTTCAAATGAAAATTCAATTTGATTTGGATTTGCAAATGGCTCAATAATAAAATCATATCTTGGACTTTGCTTAGTAAGCATCAATTCTAGATCAATTCCGTTGTATAGATTTTCAAGTCTTATCTTTTCGTATGATTTAGCATTCTTAACCCAGTCATACTTATCATTCCCAATAAAATAATTATATCTATTTGGGTTTAATTTTAAAGTAGAAATTTGAAAATCATTCGAACTTTTAAAATTCATTTTTATAACATCACCTATAATTCTTTTGCCTTCTATTTTATAAAAATCAAATAGAATACCATCTCTGGTTAAATTTGTAGTAATACCATCCTGCTGAGCTGAAAAGAGAATACTTTTGTCCCATTGTCCTTTATTTTCAATGAATACATTACTATTATTCGAATTAGAAAATAGGGGAGTAATTCCGATTGATATAATTGCAAAAATTAGTAGAATATTTTTCATAATAGATTATAAGTTAGTTGTTATTGATTGCCTTAATTTAACTAAAGATGATTAATTAATATAATTGTCTTTTAAGATATTAATAATTTTATTCATGTCTTCAGGTAGTTCAGATGTAAATGACATAGTTTTATTTAGTTTTGGGTGATAAAACTCTATAGATTTTGCATGAAGTAGCTGTCTATCTGCTCTCGACAAAACGAACTTCGCTAAATTATTCAATTGACCGTTAGCACCATAATATCTATTTTCATTACCCTTGTAATCTTTATCACCTAGGACAGGATGATTAATATGGTTAAGATGAACTCTAATCTGATGAGTTCTACCAGTTTCTAATTTTAATTCCAATAATGAGATAAGATTGTATCTTTCTAAAACAGTAAAATTAGTTTTAGCGTATTTACCTTCTCTTGATAAAACACAAAAAAGTTTTCTGTCAACTTTTGAACGTGCTATATTGCCTTCTATACTTCCACTATTATCAAGATTATTCCCCCAAACTAAAGCGTTGTAAGTTCTTGTTACAGTACGATCTGCAAATTGTTCCTGCAGACTAGTTAACACATCCGTTGTTTTAGCTATTAGTAATAAACCGCTTGTATCTTTATCTAGTCGATGTACAATACCAGGTCGTATTTCTGCACTAGCCTCAATTTCACTTTCATTAACTTTTTTATCGTATACAATATCAGATTTATCATCAGTATTTAAATAATATAAAATCCCATTTGCTAAGGTGCTATGTCTATTTCCAACACCAGGATGAACAACCATATCAGCAGGTTTATTTAATACCATCAAAAAGTCATCTTCATAAACAATATTTAATTCCATTTTCTGAGGCACTAATTTAATAGGAGGGCGTCTTTTTAGTATACACTCAATTTTATCATTTGCGTATATCTTAAAACTTGCTTTTCTTATAATTTTACCATTTACTTTCACCATTCCTTCTTCTAAGGACTTTTGGACGCGAGTACGGCTTGCATTTTTGATTAATTTTGAAAGGTAAGAATCAATTCTTTCAGGGTCTTTGCCAGAAGTAACTTCAATTTCTAATAAATCTTCTTCATAGTCAGGATAATGAGAAAGGTCATTTTTGTTATCATCAGTCATCAGTTTCAGTAGTATTATTTTTTTTTCTTAGTTCAGAAAGAGTTGGAATATGTTGATTATAAAATAGTAATAATACAATCCCTACAGAAACACATGAATCAGCAATGTTAAAGACAGGGAAGTAATCATAATACTTACCAAATATTTCAATATTTGGAATATCAACTAAAATAAAATCAACAACTTTACCATAGAATAGGGGACCATAATCATAGAATACACCATAAAATACCCTATCTATCATATTTCCTGTTGCACCGGCAAAAATTAATAAAACAGATATGATGTAACCTAAAGGTTTTTCTTTGATTTTAGTAATATATACTGCAAGTAAGATTGAAGCAATGATTGAAAAAAGACTGAGAAATATTTTACCTTCCCCAAATTCAATACTAAATGCCATCCCAGGATTTTCGACAAAAGTAAATTGGACTAAATCACTAATAAACTCTACACGTTCTCCATACCCAAAACCTTTATGAGAGTAACCTAATAGGTTGAAGCCTTTGACTAATATCTTTGTTAATTGATCTAAAAATATAAGTAGGATAGAAATTAAGAAGAATAAAGAAGTATTTTTTTTCATCAAGTATATGAATTTAATTAGTCTTTTCTTGCTTCTATTCTATCTATTCCATCAACAGGGCATTCTTTTCTGATTTTATACGATGCTGACAAAGTTGTAATTGGAACTGCTAATAATCTCTGTTTTGCAATAAGAATACCACAAACTCTACAGATTCCGTAAGTCTTTTCATTTATCCTACTCAAAGCATCATCTAATTTTTTGATATACTCATTAATTCTATGAATCTGAGCATAAGTCTTTTCTTTTTCTTGTGCTTCAGTTCCTTGGTCTCCCATATGCATTGAATAAATCATACTTTCTTCAGCAGTGTCCGATTCATTCAAATCATCTATCCTATCTTTGAGCATAGATAATTCGTCCAAGGCTTCTTCTCGAGCAAAAATGATTACTTTCTTAAATTCTTCTAAATCATCATCTCCATATCTTAAATCAGGATCCCTAGGAGCTGGATTAGATTCTGAATAATTAGCATAATCATAATTCTTGGGAGCTCTTATCTTTGTTTTCTTTTTTGCCATGTCAATATCTCCGTTTTAGAGCTTATTTTTTCTATCGTGTTTATAAAAGGCAATTATAACTTATAAAAGTTAAATATACAAACAATAGTTTCCAACAGTTAGCTTTTTGTAACTAATACAGAGAGATTGTTATCATCAATTTCAATACTAGTCGATTCTTCTAATGTTTCTACTATTGCTATATTATCACACAATGTCTCATTTTTGATATAATCTGAAAGTATATTGATACTGGTGTTAAACAAATCATCAGATACTACTTTTATATCAATTCTATCAGTAACTTCTAAACCAATATCTTTTCTTATGTTTTGTATTTTACTAACAAAATCCCTTGCAATTCCTTCATTTTTAAGTTCTTCAGATATACTAGTATCAAGTGCAACTGTTACATTTTTCTCGTTTGCAACTAACCATCCTTCTATATCTTCATGATAAACTTCTACATCTTCTTGATTAAGAGAGTAACTCTCACCTTCTACTTCTACAACTATTTCGCCATTGTTAAGTAAAGTATCTATATCCATGTTATTAAAACCCTTAACTGCATTGGCAATTTTGCTTGTTAGTTTTCCAAATTTATTACCTATACTTCTATAATCTGGTCTTACATTTTTCTTAATTATGTTCGAAGTGCTATCATTGATATATTCAATTTCTTTTATATTAAGCTCTTCTTTAATTATATCTGCCATTTCTTCAATATTTCTTCTAAATACAGGAGTTAATACAGGTATAAGTATTTTTTGAAGTGGCTGTCTCGTCTTAATTTGCGATTTCTCCCTAAGTGATCTAGCCAAATAGACAACCCTTTGTGCAGTTTCCATTTTTTCTTCTAGTTCTAAGTCAATAATATCATTATTAACATCCATAAAATCAGATAAATGTATTGACAAAGGTTCATCAGATTTTTTGAGTCTTTGATATAAGTCTTCGCTCAAAAATGGTGCTGCAGAAGCTGTTAATTGCAATACTCTAATAAACACTTTTCTTAGTGTTTGGTAAGCAGATAATTTGTCATTGTCATTTTCTCCTTTCCAAAATCTTCTACGGTTTCTTCGGATATACCAGTTTGACAATTCATTAACTGTAAATTCTTGAATTAATCTGTGAGCTTTCGTTAGCTCATATTCGTCCATAAGTTTAATATATTCTTTTGCTAATGTATTAACTCTAGATAAAATCCACTTGTCGATTTCAGGTCTATCATCTACTGGTATTTCTTCTGATTCAACATCATATTTATCAATATTCGCATAAAGTGAAAAGAAGTTATAAGTTTGAGTTAATGATCTGAAAAAGTCTGAAATTACAACTCTTGATATATCTTCTGGATTAAATTTTGTAGTATTCCAAGGCGGATTATTCACAAATAAATACCATCTAACTGCATCAGCACCCATCTTATCCATTATTTCAAATGGGTCAATTGAGTTACCTAGTCTTTTCGACATTTTGATTCCATTCTTGTCGAGTATTAATTCATTAACTACAATGTTTCTATATGCTGGTTTATCAAATAGGGCAGTAGATATATTGTGTAAAGTATAGAACCAACCTCTTGTTTGGTCTATACCCTCAGCAATGAAATCTGCAGGAAATGAGTTGTCAAATAACTCTTTATTTTCAAAAGGGTAATGTAGTTGTGCGAAAGGCATAGAACCAGAGTCAAACCACGCATCAATTACTTCATGTGTTCTTTTGTATATATTTCCATTCTTTTCAAAAACCACATTATCTACAAATGGTCTATGCAAATCAATTTCTTGACCAGATTCAGTTACTGGTACTTTAGTTCCATCTTCGTTTACATATAGTCCTTGCTTCAATTCTTCTATAGAACCAATAGCCATAATATCAGAATCATCTTTTTCATTTACCCATAAAGGTAGTGGTGTACCCCAATATCTATCTCTTGATAAAGACCAGTCTTTTACATCTTCTAACCAATTGCCAAACCTACCTTCACCAATTTCTTTAGGTTGCCAATTAATAGTCTTGTTTAGAGAAATCATTTTCTCCTTATATTCAGGTGATTTTATAAACCAACTTTCTCTTGCGTAATACATTATAGGATTACCAGTTCTCCAACAATGAGGGTAATTGTGAAGATAGTCTTTTTGAGAACGATATATTTTTCCTGCTTTCTTAAGAGCGATGACAGTATCTTTTTCTACACCTTCTTCTGTTCTATCATCGTCATATACGAAATCTTTTATTGCTCTGCCAGCGAATGGTCCAAGATCTTCAGTTAAATGCCCATCTGGAGTAACTGGTTGAACAAAAGGTAAATTATTCTCTTTGGCAAGTCTATAATCATCTTCACCAAATGCTGGTGCTAAGTGAACTATACCAGATCCATCTTCAGTAGATACAAAATCACCAGATATTATAGAAAGAGCATTAGGATGCTTATCTTCCTCTAAATCTAAGTAAGGAAATATTTGCTCATATTTTGTACCTAACAAATCTGAACCCTTGTATTCATTTAGTATCTTATACTCTCCATCTAAAGTTTCCAATCTGTCTTTAGCTAGAACTATTTTATCTACTAATTCTTCATCTTTTTGTTTTCTTATATTTTCAACTAGTACATAATCTATATCTTCACCAATTGCTAAAGCGACATTTGAAAATAATGTCCAAGGAGTTGTAGTCCAAACTAATAATTCAGTTCCAACAAGTTCTGTTTGATTAGATGAAGTAACCTTCAACTTAACATAACAGTTATAATCTCGGACTTCTTTGTAACCTAAAGAAAGCTCGTGCGAACTCAAAGGTGTACCGATAGTAGGGGATTGAGGAACAACTTTGAATCCTTTGTAGATTAAATTCTTCTCAAATAAGCTTTTCAAAGCCCACCAAACAGATTCAATATAGTTGTTTGTACATGTTATATATGCTTCATCCAAATCAACCCAATATCCCATTCTACTTGTTAAGGTTCTCCAACCTTCATCCATTTCAATATTCTTGTAAACTAAGTCTTTACATGCTTTATTGAATTTTCCAATCCCGATAGTCTCAACTTCAGATTTATCTTTGATTCCAAGTTCTTTTTCTGCTTGAATTTCCACAGGTAGACCATGGGTATCCCATCCAGCTTGTCTTCTTACAAAATAGCCTTGCATAGTTTTGTATCTACAAACAGTATCTTTTATCGTTCTAGCCATCATGTGGTGAATACCTGGCTTGCCGTTTACAGTGGGCGGACCTTCATAAAATGTAAATGAGTTTTCTTTATCTCTTAACTCTAATGATTTCTCAAATATCTTGTTCTTTTCCCAAAAAGAGAGTATATTTTCTTCTATTTCTGGGTATGAAATATTGTTTGGTAATTCTCTAAACATATTTTAATGTAATTATTTTTTTAAATAGATTGCAAATCTATATAATTATAACAAAATAATCTAAAATTGTCAGTATGAAAACAATGGAAATTGGAGAAAAACTATATGTTAAGATTTGTGATAAAAGTGATATAATAGAAAATAGAGGATATAAATTCCAATTTCCGGATGATATAGATATGCAAGTTGCCTTATTTTATACAGATGGTGGCTACTACTGTGTATCAAATATTTGCCCACATAAACATCAGCCTGTTATTCACAAGGGCTTTATCAAAAACTGCACAGTGACTTGTCCTGCTCATGGTTGGACCTATAAATTAGATTCTGGTGAAAATACCAATAAGCATCAAGGTATCAAGCAATTGAATACATATGACGTAAAGGTTATTAATGATGAAATATTTGTTGAAAAACCAGAATTGAAAATTCCGAAATGGAGACAATAAATGATCTCTTCAGAAGAAAGAAAAAGAATTGAAAAAATCTGTTTAGATGAGAATTTTAATACATTTAAAGTTTCTAACTATAGATTGTTAGATGAAGAAATTGAAAACTATTCTGACTGGATTGCAAAAGGCTATAATTCTAATATGGAATGGATGTCTAATAATATTGATAAAAGATATGATGTTCGCAACATTCAAGAAAATACAAATTCGATTATTGTTTTAACTTACAATTATAATATAGATACGGAATATAATTCAGACAAATATAAGATATCTCGTTACGCTTGGGGGGACGATTACCATAACTTCATACCAAAAAAATTAAAACGGATTTGTAAAACATTAAAAGAGGATTATCCAAACGAAGAATTCAAATATTATGTAGATACAGGACCAATATTAGAAAAACAATGGGCTGTTCAATCAGGTACAGGATGGCAAGGAAAGAACAGTTTAGTCTTAAATCGAAAATTAGGATCGTATTTCTTTATATCTATTATTTTAACTACATTAAAGATTGAAAGCGATGAATTGGTAAAAGATTATTGTGGTAAATGTACTAAATGTATTGATGCTTGTCCAACAAACGCCATAGTTTTTGATAAAGTCGTCGATTCTGAACTTTGTATTTCCTATTGGACAATAGAATCTAGAGATGAATCATTTCCAAATCAAATTAGTGACAATTTAAATGGATGGGCATTTGGTTGCGATATATGCCAAGAAGTATGCCCTTGGAATAACCATAGAGTTCCTGTTCAAATAGAGGATTTTGTTCAACCACGAGAGGGGAGAACTAATGTAAATCCCAACTTTATAAAATCTTTAAAAGAAGAAGATTATAAAGAACTCTGCATAAAAAGCCCTTTAAAAAGACCTAAACATTCAGGAATGTTAAGAAATATAAGTGAGTTAGAAAGAAACTAATAATTATTTAAATAAAACGTCAAATACAAAAAATCAAACAATAGCAAAGGAGAAAGAAATTGTCGAAACATAATCAAGTTGCCATTATAGGTTCTGGCCCAGCAGGATTAACTGCTGCACTTTATGCTGGTAGAGCAAATTTGGATGTAGTAGTATTCGAAGGAATGCAACCAGGTGGTCAATTAACAATTACTACAGATGTAGAAAATTATCCTGGTTTTGTAAATGGAATACAAGGACCTGAAATGATGGATATATTAAGAAAACAAGCTCAAAGGTTTGATGCAAAGTCAATATATGAAACTGTAACAGAGGTTGATTTTTCTGAAAGACCTTTCAAGTTTAAAACAAATAAAGAATCATACACAGCAGACTCTATAATCATTTCTACTGGTGCAACTGCCAAAACATTGGGAATACCTAGTGAAGAAACATACTGGGGAGCAGGTATATCTGCATGTGCCACATGCGATGGCTTCTTTTTCAATGGTGAAAAGAACTTATTTATAATTGGCGGTGGTGATACTGCTATGGAAGAAGCTTTGTTTTTAACTAAGTTTGGAGATAAGGTTACAATAGTGAATAGAAGTGAGCAATACAAAGCATCCCGAATAATGTTAGAAAGAGCAAGAAATCATCCTAAAATTGAATTTATTGAAAATTCAGTGGTTGATGAATATATTGGAGAAACTAAAGATGGTATCAAAAAATTAACTGGTTTGAACCTAAGAAATGTAAATACTAACGATATTACCTTCCACGAAGGGGGAGGAGCTTTCATTGCAATTGGACACAAGCCAAACACTGATATTTTCAAAGGTGTAATTGATATGAATGAAGTTGGCTATATTGAAACTAAAGGTAAATCAACTTATACAAATGTAGAAGGGGTATTTGCTTGTGGTGATGCTCAAGACTATACATACAGACAAGCGATAACAGCTGCAGGTACAGGATGTATGGCAGCAATTGATGCTGAAAGATGGCTTGCAGAGAATGAATAAAGAAATGCTAAAATGAAAACAATAGTAAAGGCTAAGTAGAATTCTTAGCCTTTTTTTTATGATCTTGGGTGGAAATTTCTATAAACTTCTTTTATGAATTCTTTGTCTATATGAGTATATATTTGAGTTGTTGAAATATCAGAATGACCTAACATTTCTTGAACTGCTCGCAAATCAGCTCCTCCTTCGAGCAAATGTGTTGCAAATGAATGTCTGAATGTGTGAGGGTGTACATCTTTATTTATATTTGCATAAGTAACATATTTATCAATTATCTTCCATAACCCCATTCTACTTAGTGAATTACCTCTTGAGTTTAAAAAAAGGAATTCATTTTCTGTATTATTATTTAATAAAGTGGGTCGTGATTCACTTGTATAAATATTGATATTTTTCAAAGCTTCTTTACCTATTGGGACTAATCTTTCTTTTGAGCCTTTTCCAAATATTCTAATAATTCCTTCATCGAAATAAATATCTCTTTCCTTTAACGTTAAAAGCTCTGAAACTCTCAAACCAGATGAGTATAAGGTTGAAATCATTGCAATATCACGCTTACCCAAACTTGTGTAAATATCAATCGAGCTAAGAATTTGATCTATTTCATGAACAGTTAATACCTCAGGTATTGAGCGTTTAGATTTGGGGAGATCTATTCGTTCAGTATGATTACTATCAATAATTGACTTGTAGCTTAAATATTTAAAATACTCTCTAATAGAAGATAGGTATCTGGTTCTAGTCGAGTTGCTAAGTCCTATTTCAAATAGTTCATTAAAAAATGATTCAAATATCTTTAAATCAATATTATTATAGTTAGTTATATTATTAACATTTAAATAATTAATAAACTTTTCAATATCATTCCTATAAGAAGCTATCGTATTTTCAGAAAGGCCTTTTTCTAACTGACAATAATAAAGATAATTCTTAACATGCTTAGTTAATGATAGTGGGAGGTTATTTCTCACTGATTCCATAATCTGAGTTTATTGCTTTAGGTGGTTCTTTGTACTGTATCCTCTTGTGGCCCATTCCAATAAGATTTTTGACAATGTTGAATTTAATAATTTGGAGTTCTTTTACAGATATTCCGGATTCATCAAATTGTCCATCAGATATTCTGTCCATAATAATTTTCTGAAGAATCTCATCAAGCTCATCACTTGTGAAATTTTTAATATGTGAAATAGCTTCTGCCGTGTCACAAACCATAATTAATGCAGCTTCTCTTGATTTTGGTTTTGGGCCAGGGTATCTAAAATCATCTATATTCACTTCATCATTATCTGAGGCTTTCTCTAAAGCTTTATTATAAAAATATTGTACTAATGTTGTGCCATGATGCATCCGAATTACATCAATCATTCTGTTGGGAAGTTTGTATTTTGTAGCTAATTCTACTCCATAATTCACATGATCTATTATTATTTTTGCACTTTTTTTAGGAGATAATCTGTCATGTTTATTTGATATATCAATTTGATTTTCTACAAAGTATTCAGGTTTTTTCATTTTCCCTATATCGTGAAACAGACTACTTACGCGACAATAAACTGGGTTTGCTCCTATTGCAATAGCAGCCCTTTCTGCCAACATAGCAACATTAAGACTGTGCTGATATGTGCCAGGAGCTATATCGCTCATTTTCTGTAGTAACTCATGGTCCAAATTATCATATTCTTTCAGTTGCAAATCTGTAGAAAAGTTTGAAAATCTTTCTAATATAAATATACTACCGTAAGTTATAAGTGGTGATAATATTGAATTTGCCGATACAATTATAGAATTATTAAGCAGATCTTGAATGTTCGAAGATCTTTCTAGATAAAAAATTAGTATAGGTATAATATAGCCAATAAAAATAAAAAATATTGACTTAAACATTTGGGTTCTGTTCTGTATATCTCTAACTGTATATGAAGCTACAGCTCCAGCAAATAGATGTATAAATGCTGTTTGATAATCATTTCCCCTAACTCCAGCCACAAGTAAAGCTAATACAACAGTGAAATAAAATGCTGTTCTGGAATCGAATATTATAGCGACCATCATAGAAAATGCTGGAATAAAAATTAGATATTCTAGTCTAAATCCGATAGATATCTCTAAAGACAACCAAGTTAACAAAGCAGTTATAACAAATAAAATACAAAGAATAATCAATTGGAAATTGTCACTAAATATCCTTTTTCTAATATTATACAAGTAAAATACTAAAAGAGAAAGTACCAATCCTGCATGACCAAAACTGCTTAGTAAAATAAAATAGATATTAGCTTTATTATCATTTGCCTCTAAAGAGCTAAAATAAGAATTTAATAATCTAACTTGTTTTTCTGTCAATCTGTCATTTTTCTCTACTAAAGTAGTACCTTTTTTTATAATTTCTTCATTAGTAGCTACATTAGACGCAGCTAATTTTCTTCTTTGATTAGTAAGGTTGCTTGAAAAAATTAAATTTGGTTGGATGACATTAACAATTTGTTGCTCAATTTCATTTAAGATAGATTGATTAATATTATCATCAAGGACTGAAGAGATAGTATTTTCAGCAACTTCTAAATCAAACAAATTGTCTAAATTTAAAACTGTTTGTTCGTTCTTATTATTAACTACTATAATAGAGTTTGTAAGTATATCCGATTTTTCTTTATCAATTATTCCTTTTTCATAAATACTCTTAAGAATATTATTAACGTTATTTCGTATTCTCTTGAAATTCTTAGAATACTCTTTTTTTACTGATTCATCAATACTGAAATTCTTGTAAATGTAAGAAGTATCTAGAATATTTGATATATCTGATTTAATATTATCGAATACATTAGGGTTTACTTTAAAGTTTTGCATCACAGAGGATTGAGCACTATTAACTTCTGAGTTATATTGCGCTACTTTCTTTTTTAAAGGAAACGTTCTTTCTGCTACTAGTGATTTATTATTCCACAATTGTCCTTCTGTTACATTTTTACCTAACCCTTTGTATAGTTCAGTATCTAGATGATAAGTAAAGAATACAGTTGAAATAATCAATGTTGCTAATAGTATAATATATCTTATGAGCTTCGATTTGCGCAAATAAGTATCATTTTCTGATGATCTGAATGCATCTTGAATATTCAGTTTGTCGTACAAAGTTTGATTTTGATAACTCATAAATCTAATAGTTTAAATGTCAAATTGAGTTTAATAATTTACAAAAAAAAGTATTTATATTATTAGTTTGTTCTTTTAAAAATAACATAATAAAACAAAATTGTTCGAATTAATAAAAGAAGATAAAAATTCAAAAGCCAGATTAGGAAAAATAACAACTGATCATTCAACAATTGAGACTCCAGTTTTTATGCCTGTGGGAACTGCAGCAACAGTAAAAGCAGTAGAACAAAGAGTCCTTAAGGAAGAATTTGATTATAAGATAATACTAGGAAATACATACCATCTATATCTACGACCAGGTACAGACGTCATGGATAGATATGGAGGCTTACACAAATTTATGAATTGGGATAGGTCAATTCTTACTGATAGTGGAGGTTTTCAAGTATTTTCCTTGCAAGATATTAGAAAAATTTCACAAGACGGTGTCGAGTTCAAATCACACATAGATGGATCAAAGCATTATTTTACTCCTGACAAAGTTATAGAAATTCAAAAATCACTCGGCTCAGATATATGCATGGTTTTAGATGAATGTGTTGAATATCCTGCTAAGCGAAATTATGTAAAAGATTCGATGGAGCTATCATTGAAATGGGCTTTAGAATCAAAAAAATCTTTTCAAAGTCAGAGCCAAAGATATAATCATAAGCAGTTTTTATTTGGGATAGGTCAAGGTGGAATGGAGAATGATCTAAGAATTGAGTACTGTAAAAGAATGTCAGATATGGATTTTGATGGAAATGCTATCGGTGGATTGAGTGTAGGTGAAGAAGCAAAAATAATGTATGAGATGACAGATATATGTACTGATAATTTACCCAAAGAAAAACCTAGATACTTGATGGGTGTAGGTAAACCTGAAAATATACTCGAATGTATAGATAGAGGTATCGATATGTTTGACTGTGTTTTACCTACTAGAAATGCACGTAATGGTCAGCTATTTACAACCAAAGGGGTAGTGAACATAAGGAATGCTAAGTATGAAGGGTTGGATGAGCCTATTGACTGTGGTTTAGATGCCCATGTAAGTAATACATATTCTAAGGGTTACTTAAGGCACTTGATAAAAACAAATGAAATACTTGGTAATATAATAGCTTCTCAGCATAATTTAGCATTTTTTAAATGGTTAATAAAAAGATCAAAAGAAGAAATAAAGCTAGACAATTTTAGTAATTGGAAGAATAATTTTATTAATAATTACTATAGTTAAAACGAAAATGTTAATTTTGTTTTTATTTTAAATATGAAAGGAATAATAATATGATATCAACTTTAATAGCAGCAGCCCCAAATCAAGGTGGAGGTGGCGGAAGCATGTGGTCTATGCTTATATTTTTTGGTGCTATGTTTGCCATTATGTATTTTCTTATGATTAGACCTCAAAAGAAAAAGCAACAAGAACATAAAGAAATGATTGATGCAATTAAGAAAGGTGATAAAGTAGTAACTTCAACAGGAATACACGGAACAGTATCTGAAGTCAATGAAGATACTTTTTTAGTCCAAATAGCAGATAATGTAAAAGTCAAGTTTGAAAAAGCTGCTGTGTCTTCTAAAAAATAAATAATAAACAATTTTTTAAAATGTCTTTCATCTATACAATATTAGATGAAAGATTTTTTATATTATAATTTACTGAGTAAAAATGGATACTATTGAAAGCGCATTAAAGGATCTAGCAGCTGGAAAAATGATAGTTGTTATGGATGATGAGGATAGGGAAAATGAAGGTGACTTGATATGCTCAGCTGAGCTATGTACACCAGAAATGGTTAACTTTATGTCAAGTCAAGGTAAAGGTCTCATTTGTGTATCTATAACTCCAGAAAGAGCTAAAGAACTAGAGTTAGAAGTTATGGTAAAAGATAATTCTGCCTTACACGAAACGAAATTTACTGTTTCTGTTGATTATGTTCATAATACATCTACTGGAATTTCAGCAGAAGATAGAGCATTTACTATTAGAGCTTTAGCTAATAAAGATACTAAACCTTCTGATTTAGGAAGACCAGGTCATATTTTTCCATTGATTTCACAACCCGGCGGAGTATTAAGAAGAGCAGGTCATACGGAAGCTACTGTTGATTTGATGAGATTAGCTGGATTAAAACCAGTTGGTGTATTGTGCGAGGTCATAAATGAAGATGGTACCATGGCTAGAAAGCCTGATTTAGAAGTCTTTGCCAAAAAACATAACTTAAAAATTATTACTGTTAAGGATTTAATTGCATACAGATTTCAAAAAGATTCATTGGTTAAAGATATTGCGACCGCTAAAATTCCCTCAGAGTTTGGTGATTTTAAAATTCACGTCTACGAAAATTTATCAGATGGTAAAGAACATTTAGCTATTGTAAAAGGCGAATGGAATGATGATGAAGCAGTACCAGTGAGAGTTCATTCGGAATGTATTACAGGTGATGTTTTTGGCTCTTACCGCTGTGACTGTGGTCCTCAACTCGAACAATCTTTGAGAAATATTGAAGAACATGGAAAAGGAGTTGTAGTTTACATGAGGCAAGAGGGTAGAGGTATTGGTTTAATAAACAAAATCAAGGCTTATGCTTTACAAGAAGAGGGAATGGATACTGTAGAAGCAAATGAACATTTGGGATTCAAACCAGATGCTAGAGATTATGGAATCGGTGCTCAAATACTTTATTCTCTAGGTGTTAGAAAGATGATACTTATGACTAATAATCCTAAGAAGAGAGTTGGATTAAAGAGTTATGGGTTAGAAATCGTTGACACAATGCCTATCGAGATAGATGCAAATGAACACAATAAGAATTACTTAAAAACAAAAAAAGATAAGCTTGGGCATATGCTCAAAAACATGTAATAGAGAGGATTATTATGTCAGATAAAAATTATATGACAAAAGAGAAATACAAGGAACTAGAAGACCAGTTGAAAGAGATGCAAACTAAGGGCAGAAAGGAGATAGCTCAGAAGATTGCAGATGCAAGATCACATGGTGATCTATCTGAAAATGCCGATTATGATGCAGCAAAGGAAGAACAAGGTTTGTTTGAAATGAAAATTGCAAAACTTAGTCAAATGCTATCTAACGCGGAGATTATTGATCCTTCTGAATTTCCAGACGACAAAGTTTATATTTTATCAAATGTAGAAGTACTAAATAAGAAATTCAATAAAAAAATGACTCTTCAGTTGGTAAGCGCTGCAGAGGCTGATTACGAAAAGAATAAAATATCAATTACTTCTCCTTTGGGTAAAGCACTTATGGGTAAAGAAATTGGAGATATTGCTGAAATGAATGCACCAGCCGGAAAAATCCAATATGAGATACTAAACATCTCAAAACCAGTTTAATTTATTAAAAAATTAAACTTTTATTTTTTTTTTGTGTCTAATTAGTATATTTATAATTAATTAAATGATACTTCATGGAATTAACTAAATTGTTATACGATACAGATGCAGAAATAATAGAAGAATACTGCAATTCTATGAGCAATAGAGCTGCTAATGCTTTTGTAAGAAAGTACAGCTCTTTTGTTTATTATACTGCTTTTAGATACCTAAAAAATGATGAAGATACAGAAGATATTACACAGGAAGTATTTATTAAAGCTTTATCAAAATTACATACTTTCAACAGAAAAAGTAATATTAAAACTTGGCTATATAGTATAACAGTAAACCACTGCAAAAACTTTTTAAGAAAGAAGAAAGTAAAAAAATTCCTTAGATTAGATTCAGATGTAAATTATTATGAATTTGAAGACAAATTTAATTCAAATCCATATGAATTATTAGTTGAAGATGAAGAATCTAATTTGTTTATGAAACATATTGATAAACTTCCTGAAAAACAAAGAGAAGTTTTTGTATTGAGACATTTCGAAGAATTACCTTACAAAGAAATTGCAAAAATTACCGGCAAAAGTGAAGGTGGGTTGAAATCTAATTATTACCATGCAGTAAAGAAACTAAGTGAATCAATAAAAAGTGAGCGAGGAAAATGAAAAATCTTACTGAAGAAGAAATGAGAGATTTACTTTCTGATTATGCTTTTGGTAAACTTTCTGACTATGAAACTTCTATATTTGAGAGTAATTTAAGCCGTTTCCCTGAAATGGAGAATGAAATAGTTGAGATAAAAAGTGTTTTCTCTAACTTAAAAAAAGAAAAGATTAAGGAAAGTTTAGATAACAGAACTGCTAACATTAGTTATAAAGTCAACCAAAAGAAATACTCTAAACAGAGAAACAGAAACCTTATATTCTCTGTTCTCAAATATTCAGTCCCTGTACTCCTTTTTGTTATTGGCTTTTTTGCAATTGAAGATTACAATATCAATCCAAAAAATACTAATCATACAACTAATACTCAATTACTTTCAGATTTAGACTTAACAATTGCTTTAGGAGAAAGCAGTGAGTTAAAATCTAATAATATTGAAATGAAAAGTTTTAATTTTGATGATGGACTATTACTAACTCCTAGCGAGAGTATTAAACCATCAGACATTGAAGAAATGAGTGAAAATGAGTTTAATGAATTATTAGATGAGCTTAGCAATGAAAAATTTGATATATAGTTTGTTACTTGTTTGTTTTGTAACACTATCATTAAGTGCAAACCCAATAAAATATGAAGAACGATTAAATACTTTGAAAAAAGTCAAGCTTCTCGAATTCATGGAACTTAGTGAAGAAAAAGGGAATAAGCTTCTTTCTATTTTAGACTCTTTTGATGAAAAAAAACATAGATTACATGAAAAATTGAAAGAATTAAGTATTAAGATTGAAGATTCTTTAGCTGAAATGAATGAAAATGAGTGTAAAGAAATAAATAATCAAATTGTAGCTATTCATGACAGTATAGCGAATGTAAATATTGAAAAATCTAATAAAATAAGAAAACTGCTTTCTGAAAAAGAGTTTACAAAATTTACATTATTTGAGTATAAATTTGTAAAAGAGCTTAGAAAACGCTTAATTAAAAGGAAATCTAGAAGAAGAAATAAAAATTAAACTTGAACTACAAATATCCTTTAGTTAAGGCCTTTTTAATAATTCCATTTGGATATTTATTTAACTATATTTTCGACTTAAATTCTTTTCAATTTGGGATTGCTGTTCTACTTGTTCTTCTAGTATCAATACTTAAAATAAGCCGTATTGTTAAATACATCTCAATTTTTCTTCTAGCTGGTATTTATATAAACTTTCAACACAATTATTATTCTATTCAAGAATTTGAGAATAAAGTGTCAGTATCATTCGAAGGAGTGATAGATGGTACAATATCTAAAATAATATCACAAAATTCTGAATATGTTAAAGTATTAACTGAAGTTAACATAAAATCATACGCTTTGGAAAACGATACTAGGACTAATGCGGTACTTAGTATCTATTATTCAGATAAGAATGATGATATTGAGTTAAAACCTGGTTATGATATTAAAGCTAACGTAACTCTTAGAACGGCAAACTTAAAATCTCTTCCTCAAGACTTCAATGAAAGCAATTATTTAAAATCACAAAGCGCACACTTTTATGCAAGCTGCAATGAAACTAACTTTTCCTTCATTGAGAGATATAAAATCATTACATATCTATATGATTTTAAAGAGAATATAAAACTTAAAATTGGAAGTTACCTAAAAGAAAGGCCTTATGTAGGTATACTTATAGCACTTGCTACTGGAGATAAATCTGATATTAGTTACCAAACAAGAGAGGTATTTTCTAAAACTGGAACTGCACATGTTCTAGCAATAAGTGGATTGCATGTAGGCCTGATAGCAAGCTTTTTTTATATACTTACAGGTTTCATAAGGAAGAAAACACTAAAGTTGGTTATATTTTTATCACTAGTTTGGATCTTCATCTTAGTAACTGGAGCGTCTGCATCAGGGATTAGAGCTGGATTTATAATTTCTATGTTTTTTATTCTCAAATACTTTAACAGAGTTCCGAACATAATAAATATCGTCTTGTTTACATTATTAGTAAGTATACTAATCAATCCTATGCTTTTGTTTTCAATTAGTTTCCAATTATCATATTCTGCGATTCTAGGCATCATTATTTTATATAATTATATTTATAATAATTTGAAATCAATATTTGGTCAGTACAACAGTAAGATAATAAGATATTTATGTGCATCAATTGCTATCTCATTTGCAGCAACAATTCCAACAGCATTGCTTACAGCTTACTACTTCAATGTTTTTTCTATTGTTTATCCATTAAGTAATATATTTATAATACCTTTAGTATCATTAGCAACAGCATTCAATTTTATATATATACTATTTGATTTCTTATATATTCCATTTGCTGATTTATATTTAAATGCAGGGTATATTCTAATTGAATTATCTGTAGATATCAATTCATATTTATTGAATTTTGATCTAAACTTAGGAGATAGGGGAGTAAACTTAGTATTACTTGCTTTTATATCTTCTTTAATTCTAATCTTTATATTTACTGCAGAAAAAAGAAATAAATTCTTTCTAAGAGGAATAATTGGAGTATTTTCTATTTCTTTATTATTGTTCAGCGATATATTAGATGAAAACCCTAATAGTATTGAGGTAATTCCCAGAGAGCAATTTGTAGCTGTAATTCAAAATACCCATCAGCTTAAGACAGTTCTAGTCGTTGATAGAATGAAATATGATTATATAAAAAATGATTATAATTTTATTAATTATATATTAAAAGATTCTATCAGTATAAATCTTTTGAAAACTAGTGATGCATCAATAAATATACATGACCAAATTAAGAAATATGATTTCGTAGAATCACAATTCGTGAACAAGGAATTTGTTGACAGTGTATCTATGACATTGAATATATTGCCATTATACAAAATAACTGACAACAGATATGGACATAATTAAAGAAGAATTAAGCAACGATAAAATAATAGCGGGTCTTGCTACGGGTTATAGAAAAGAAAGTAAGACATCTTTCTATAGGACTGAACACTATTCTAATGAGCAAGTTAAAAATTCAAGATTTTGCTTAGAACAGTATATCTCTAATCAGTATAATAGCAGTAACTTAAGGTTTTATTACCAGAAGCAAAAACATACCGACAAAGTATTAAAAATCACTAAAGACAATATATCAACTGATCAAGTCAGCGATTCAGTAATTACTAATGAACAAAATATCATATTAAATGCATCCGTAGCTGATTGTACAGCCATTATAATATATCATAACATTATAAATGTAGTAGGATTAGCTCATTCAGGTTGGCGTGGATCTACAATGAATATTGCAGCAAAAACTGTTTATATGATGCAAAATGAATATAATATTAAAGCTAGAGATTTGAATGCAGTTTTACTAGCGTCAGCATCGCAAAACAATTATGAGGTTGGTAGGGAATTCATGGAGTATTTTCCGAATAATACTGTTAGATATAAAAACAATTATTATTACAATAATAAAAATAAAATACGAGAACAATTAATTGAAGCTGGTCTTAATAAAAATAGAATCAAAGTAAATGTACAATGTACAATTTCAAATAAAAGATATCATTCATTTAGAAGAGATGGATTAAAGTCAGGCAGAATGAATGCTTACGTAGGTATAATTAGTTAAGATATATAAATTATAAACACACATAATCTATATTATGTAAACTAACACATATAAATTCTAAGGCATCAATCCCCTTTTTATAACAACCTTAGTCCATAATATTATATTCTTTAAACTAAGTGAAAAAATAACTCCTAGTATATCTGCTAATAAATCTAATAACTCAGCAGATCTTCCTTTAACAAAATACTGATGTATCTCATCTGAAAGACCAAACAAAGAACCTAAAATTATTACACTTAAATAAAATCTTTTTGATTTATAATTATAAGAATTAATTAAAGCAATCTGTATAGTTATACCATATATCATATATGCGAAAAAATGTAAAATTTTGTCTTCCAAATAAAAAGTACCATTCAGATATTCTATTGTCTCTTGATGAGAAACATATATAATTGCAAGAGAAGCCATCACCCATGGTAGATAAAACATATATTTGTACATTACTTTAAACATTGAACAGCCTTGTATATGTCTGACGCAATTAATGTATTATTTTTAGTAGATGCTAAAATAGCAGCTTCGTTATGTATGTAGACTGAATTTGCTATATTTTCTATTTTGGTATTAAAAAGATTAAAATGTAAATATGCACCTAAAATGCCAGTTAATACATCCCCAGAGCCAGCAGTCGCCATATTTGGTATTCCATTACTAACAAATATCACATCTTCCCCATCTGAAATAATTGTAGTCGGTCCCTTTAATAAAATGTTAACATTCATTTTCTTAGCTGCTTCTTTTACGGATTTGGGTAAATCTTTTAATATTTCCTTTACGTCTTTTCTAATTATCCTGGAAAACTCTACTATATGTGGAGTTAGAACTATATTATTTGAATATGTATTGTCAATATTTATATAATTCAACGCATCAGCATCTATAATAATTGAACTTTCATTATACTTACTTAAAATAATAGAAACTAAGCTTTCAGTATTATTATTTTTCCCTAACCCTGGGCCAATTATTACTGTATTAATATTCTTAATATAAGGGATAAGATCTTCTTTGCCATTAATGTAATCACTATATATATCATCAGATATAGGAATTACTTCAGAATACAAGTTATTGTCTCTACCTGAAGAAATCAAATAAACAAGTCCTGCACCTGTACTTATTGCAGAGTTAGATGCTAAACTACCTGCACCGGGCATTTCATAACTACCTGCAATTATTAATATCTTTCCATAATCAAATTTGGAACTATTATTTGTTTTATTTAGTAATTTTCTACCACTGAACAATCTATAAGAAGAGTGATTATCAATGATTTCTTTAGGTACACCAAGGTCAGCAATATGTATTTCCCCACTGAAATCTTTACCTGAATTGAGAAGCAGTCCCGTTTTGTAGCCATACATAGTAATTGTGAAATCTGATTTGATAGATTTGTCTTTAACCAAACCATTTAATGGATTCAAACCAGTTGGTATATCTATTGATATTCTAGTTGAATTCGAATTGTTTATACTGTTTACTAATATTTTTAATTCTTCATTAAGTATCCCCGAGCTACCTATCCCTAATATAGCATCAATAATAATATCATATTCATCAAAATTAATATTGCCTAGTTCTAATTCTTTGATGTCCAATGATTTATTTATTCTATAATTATTTTCTGTTAACTTATTAAAACTACTTTTGTCACCATAAATAGTAAAATCAACTTTATAAGAAACATTCAAATACTTCGCAATTGCTAATCCATCTCCTCCATTATTTCCCGTTCCGCACACAACTAGAACTTTCTTACTTGAAGGATATAATTTTTTTATAAAATTAACACAGGAATTAGCAGCTGATTCCATAAGACTACTTTCAGGAATTCCTATCTCTTTAATCAAATAGGAATCTAAGTTATACATTTCCTTAGGAGTTAATAAGCTATTCATTAGAAATAGAAATTTTAATAATAATAATTAATTTAAATTATTAATTTTAACTGATTAAATGAAACAAAATAAAAGTTAGTTTCGTTTTGTAACAAGTAATTAAACCATAGATACTATAGAATGGAACAAAACTTAAAAGTAAACATAAAAAAACACACAAATTACATTTGTTTTTACTTAGTTGGTCAACTAGATGCCCACAGTGCACCCTATCTAGAATCGGAAATTTCTTCGGTTATTGATAATAGCAAACAAATATTGGTGTTTAATTTATCAAATTTAGAGTACATAAGTAGTGCTGGACTTGGTGTATTTATGTCATTTGTACAGCAATTGCGAGAAAATGACGGTGATATAATGTTTACTGAGTTAAATGATAGAGTAAAAAACGTAATGCATCTATTGGGATTCAATCATATTTTTAAAATTTTTGAAACTGAATCAGATGCAGTAAATCAATTAGCTGTATGATAATGACTAAAATTAATTCGAAACATATTCATCAATTGAAGATTAATTCTGAAACTAAAAACTTACAGAAAGTTCGTGACTTTATTAGAATCAACTCTATAGAATTTGGGTTTGACGATAAGGTTGCAGATGAGCTAGTAATTGCAGTAGATGAAGCATGTACAAATATTATCAAACATGGATTAAACTATGATTCTAAAGAAGAATTAGAAATTTGTGTTTACAAAGATTCAGATTATATAGCTATAGATATAACAGATTCATCTCCCTCGTTTGATATAAGAGAGTTTGAAAATATTGAACTTGAAAATCATCTCAATACATATCAAAATAATGGTCTAGGAATATTCATGATTAAGTCTTACGTGGATTTAATTGAGTACAAAAAATATGAAAATGGTTCAATTAGAAATACCCTAACTTTAAAAAAACATCTTCCAAAATAGTCTCCTGACTATCATTATATTAAGCTATCATTTAGTATATTTGAATTAGTAATTTAAACAATTTTTTAGTTTTAATGGTAGCACTCAGATATTCTATAATGTTGCTTTGCATAATCATACCAATTGTCTATTCATTCAAAGTTGGTATATCAGAAAAAAGAACAAAACTTTTTATACTTCTAACTTTCATAGTTATGACTGTCTCTTTAGTTATGACTATTATTCCCCCTATCGCTGGAAATTTTTCTGATGCAAGAAGATTATCAAATGTTGAATCATTTAAAAATGTTGAAGTTTTATTTAAAATTAAAGAGATTAACCAAAATTCAAGATCAATAATTGCCATTCCTGAGGTAGCATTTCATTTTTCAGAAGAAGAAAAAATAATTGACAATCAGACTAGTATCAATGTTAATAACATTATTGATCTGAAGGATTTAGAATCAGGTGATGTAGTAGTTGGCTTGGTTGCTTATGACAATACAAATGACGAATATAATATGTCTGAGATATTATCTATAAACCCTTTATTAACATACCCTTTTATAGAAGCCTTGAAGCATAGAATTAAAAATTTAAATCTTCATGTGCCACTACATTGGACTTCCTTTATAGCTTATCTTGTATCATTAATATTTTCAATAAAATTTTTAAGAAAAGGAAATTATGAAAATGACATTATCGCTTCATCTGCCATTAGAATAGGTTTAATTTTTACAATATTAGGCACAGTCACTGGTATGATATGGGCTAAGTTTAACTGGGGTGCCTATTGGAATTGGGACCCTAGACAAACAACAATACTAGTTATTATGCTAATATATTTTGCTTATTTCGGTCTAAGAAATTCTTTAGATAGCAAAGAAAAAAGAGCTAAATTAAGCGCGGTTTATTCTATAATAAGTTTTATTTCAGTTCCAGTTCTTATGTTTATAATACCTAGATTATTACCAAGTTTACATCCTGGTGGTGATAACGATGGCACAACTGGTCCTGTAATAAGTACTCAAGCAGATATGGTAGATTCTAGTTTAGCGTTTGTTTTTTATTTATCTATAGCAGCTTTTATACTACTTTATTTTTGGCTGCTTAGTATAGATTCAAGAAGTAAATTATTGGAAAATAAAATTAGAGAAAGCAATGTATAATTTTTTAAATGATAACTCAATATATGTCGTCCTGGTTATAGCATTGATTAATTGGTTTGGTATTCTTCTCTACTTAATAAAAACTGAGAAAAAACTAAACTCAATTGAGAATATAGTGAAACTAAAAAGCACAAAAACTAAAGGAAAAAATGAATAAGAAATATGTAATAGGCGCAATAGTAATAATCGGCTTTATTGTAATCGCCTTACTTTCGTTTAATGATTCCACTACAAAATATGTATCAGTAGCTGAAGCAAAAGAAAGTAAAGAAACAGTTCAATTAAGTGGTAGTTGGATAAAAGATAAAAAAACAGAGTATAACGCTGAGAATAATATTTTTGAATTTCATATCAAAGATGAAAAGGGTAATGAAATTAGAGTTTTGCACGAAGGAGTTAAGCCAAATAATTTTGAAATAGCTAACATGGTTGTTGTAAAAGGTCAGTATGACGGAAACGCATTTAAATCTAATCAATTGTTAACAAAGTGCCCGTCTAAGTACGAAGGAACGGCAGAAGAACTTAAAGGGCATTAAATGACTGGTCAAATTTTAATTTATGTAGCTTTTGGGCTAAGTTTAATCTCTGGTATCTTTTATCTTTTATCTAAAGATAATGATAAATTGATTTCCATTGGTCGTTGGGCATATTATGGTATGACAGGAAGCATGTTAGCAATTTCTATGTATTTGCTTTCAAATATTCTTTCTCATAATTTTCAAATGACTTACGTATGGGAATATTCGTCCTCTTCCCTACCCTTAAATTTACTTATATCCACATTCTATGCAGGTCAACAAGGTTCATTCTTACTTTGGGGACTAATGCTTACGTTAATAGGATTCTTTTTAATTCCATACTTAAAAGAAAGAAAGTATGAATATGTTACAATGAGCATATTTGTATTTGTAATATCTTTTATTCTTTTAATTTTGATTTTCAAAAGCCCTTTCGACTATGTTTGGGAAACTTATGCTGATCAGGGAGTAGAGGTAGGATTCATGCCTGAAGAAGGTCGTGGACTTAATCCAGTATTACAAAACTACTGGATTAATATACATCCACCTATTCTATTCTTAGGTTATTCACTTATGACTATTCCATATATTTTTGCTGTATCTGGATTATTTAAAAAAGATCATAAGAGGTGGATCAAATTAGCATTACCTTGGACTTTATTCGGCTCCGGCGTACTCGGATTGGGTCTTATGTTAGGCGGTTTATGGGCATACGAAACTCTTGGTTGGGGTGGTTTTTGGGCATGGGATCCAGTCGAAAATTCATCTCTCATACCTTGGTTAACATCAGTAACATTAGTTCATACAATGTATATACATAATAGAACTGGTGGTTTAATTAAAACCAATTATGTCCTTGCTTTCTTTACTTTCTTATTCGTTCTATATGCTACTTTTCTTACACGAAGTGGAGTATTAGGTGATACTTCTGTTCACTCCTTTGTTTCACCTGGACCAATCGTTTATAAATTATTGTTAATTTTTATGGCAGTGTTTTTTGTTTTAGCCATAGTAGCACTATTTATTAGACTTAATAAAATCAAAAGCAGTAATATAAATTTTGAAATCAGTTCTAGAGAGTTTATAGTCTCATTGGGAGTTATAGCCCTAATTCTAATCACGTTTATTGTATTATTTGGAACTAGTTGGCCAATTATAGCTGAGATTATTGGAGCTACTAAATCAACAGTCGAAGTAAAATGGTATAATCAATTAAATCTACCACTAGCAATTTTAATGCTAGTATTTAGTAGTATTGCCCTTTATTTCAAATGGAAAAGAACAGATTTAACAACTGTCTCTAAGAGAATTGGAATCGCAGCAATTACTGGTCTTATAATTATGATTATCGCAGCGTTTTTGGGTGTAAAGAATATAGTCTACTTACTACTTGTTTTCGCTGCTGGATTTTCACTTTTTGCAAACTCTGAATTTATTATTCAAAATATAAAGAAGAACACTAAACTAACAGGTGGTTACCTTTCTCATATTGGTTTAGCTTTATTGTTATTAGGAGCATTAGCTTCTGGTGCTTATTCAGAATCTAAGCAGTTTTCTATGAGAAATGGGCAATATGCGAACTTTAAAGATTATAAGGTTGTATTTAATGGCAAACAAAGAGTAGAACTAGAAAAAAGGGATAGAGAAAAGTATGAGTATAATCTGGATGTGATAAAAGGTAATGATACCACTAGAGTTCACCCAGTAGCCTTTTGGAGTGACTTCAATGATATGGAGACTCCATTCTTTGAACCTGGTGTAAAAGTAACTCCAATTGAAGATATATACATCGCTATGTCACTGACTCCTTATTATGAAGTAAAACCAGTAGCATTAAGAAAGGAAATGTCTTCCCCTGTAAGTTTAGATACTAATTATACCATAAAGATGTTAGATTTTTTAATGTTAGACATGCAGAAAGGTGCTATGGGTCCTGACGGCAAACCCAAAGAATCTATGCAAATCGGTACTTTAGTAAGAATAAGTAATGACAAAGGGTTTATTACAGAAGATACTTTATTTGCTACAATGAATATGAAAACTATGACAAACGAACCTGTTTGGTATGATTTAGATACTACAAATATTCAAATTGGTTTTATGCAAATTATGCCTGACAAAGAAAACTTAAGTAATTCTGGCGCTCTTTTTATGTTTAAGGAAAAAGATGGTGAACTTTCTATGCCTGAGGAAATGTTAATAGTTGAAATTTCTGATAAACCTTTGATAATGTTAGTATGGATAGGTACTATATTCTTAGTAGCAGGCTTTTTTGTCTCAATGTTCAAATATATTAAGCCAAAAAAGATAAAAGAAGCAGTATAAATAATTAATAGTTTGTATTTCGTTTGACATATAATATAAATAGCAATATCTTATTATCGTTTACTTCGTATCATTAGATATATAGACAAATAAATTTAATTAAAAGGATTATAATGAAAAAACTAATAATAACGACTTTGGTAATAGCTTCAGCACTTACAATTACTTATTTTTCATCTACAGAACTTACATCTGCTGAAAATCAAGAAAGTGTTTACAAGGTAAACACTGTTGCTAAAGCTGAAAAAAGTAGATTAATTGATTTTACATATGATGATAATGGGACTGAAAAGTCTTTTTCTGATATCGCTAAAGGAAAAATTGTTTTCTTAAATTTCTGGGGTACTTGGTGTCCACCTTGTAGAGGAGAAATACCAGATATTATTAAAATGCAAAAAGATTTAGAAGGTAAAGATGTATTAATTGCTGGAGTTGCATTGGAAAGACCTTCAACAAAAGATAAACTAACTAGAGTAAGTAATTTTCATAGCAAAAATAAAATGAACTATATAAATTTTGTTGATGAGGATAATTTATTAAACAAAGCTTATGGTCCAATGCGATTTGTTCCTACAACTTTAATTATTAATAGAGATGGTGATATAGTTGAAGTAATTCAAGGCGCTAGATCTTATGAACAATTTATGAAATCAATTAAAAAAGCTCTGTAATATTTAAAAATTCCTTTGGATTATAAAATAATTCTGTTATTTTTGTAATCGTTTTTGCGCCGATAGCTCAGCTGGATAGAGCAACAGCCTTCTAAGCTGTAGGTCATAGGTTCGAATCCTATTCGGCGTGCAAATAAAAATTGGTCAAGAATTAAGCAACTCGATTAGGCTGAATTCCGTCAGGTCAGAAATGAAGCAGCGGTAAGTTTTTTGAAAGTGTGTTTATTTTCTTGACCTTTTTTTTTATTTTTTATCGTATATTTGTTTCTATGAATAAAAAAATATTAATCAATTCTACTATCAACGAAGTAAGAATTGCTATAACAGAAGACAATAAATTAGCCGAGTACTTTATCGATTTACCTGATAAAGAAAAACTACTTGGTAATATATATCTAGGAAAAGTAAATAGGATTGTTCAAGGTCTTAATGCTGCATTCATAAGTATTGGGAAAAAGCATGATGCATTCTTACATTTTTCAGACGTTGATGAATCATTAGAAAGTGACGTTGAAATAGAAGATGATGAAGAAGATAATGATGAAGTAGAGAAGCTATCTAAGGCAGTTGAAAAATCCAAAAAAACTGAAGAAGAAATTTCTACAGATGTAGCACTTAGAAGAACTCATGCAATTAAAAAGAATGTAACCTCTGAAGCTACTTTCTCAACCAAAAGCTCAGGTGATATCCAGATAAATCTAGAAGAAGGACAAGACATTCTAGTACAAGTGACTAGAGAAGCTTATAGTACTAAAGGTGTAAAAGTAACTTCTAAAGTATCTTTACCTGGTAGATATGTAGTATTTTTACCTTTCGAAGACTGGATAGGTGTTTCTAAAAGAATTAAATCTCATAAAGAAAGATCAAGACTAAGAAAACTTGCGAGAAAAACATTACCGAAAGGTTCTGGATGTATAATTAGGACAGCAGCCCACGGTAAATCAGATTCTGAACTTAAAGACGATTGGGATAGTTTAATTTCTACGTGGAAAGAAATAGAAGCAAAGGTAAAAAATTCAACACCTCCTACCCTACTTTATCAAGACATGCATTTGACTTCCAGCATTATTCGAGATTTGTTTACTAAGGATATTAATGAAGTACTTATTGACTCAAAAAAACTTCATAATGAAATTGTAAATTATTTAAAGAAAAAAAGTCCCGCATTACTGGACAAAGTTACTTATTACAAAGGTAATCAATCACTTTTTGATAGATATGGTGTAGAGAAAGATATTGCTCAAACTTTCCAAAGAACTGTTAGGTTAAAATCTGGAGCCTCTTTTGTTATTGATCAAACTGAGGCTATGATCGTAATAGACATAAACTCTGGAAGATCAGTTGAAAAGGACCAAGAAGGAACTGCATTTCGAACTAATATGGAAGTTCTCAAAGAAATAGCAAGACATCTGAGACTTAGAGATTTAGCTGGAATAATTCTTATTGACTTTATAGATATGAAAAATCCTTCGAATAGGAAAAAAGTTTATCATGCTATGAGTAAGGAATTAAGTAAAGATAGAGCAAAAACAACTATTTATCCACTTACTAAACTATGTTTACTTCAGATAACAAGACAAAGAATAAATCAAAATATTAGTGAAAAAATATCAGACCTATGCCCTACTTGCCATGGTACTGGAAAAATAACTAGTAAAAGCGTACTACTTAATCAGATAGAAAGATGGTTAAGAAATTTCAGATCAAAAACGAATGAGTTTAGATTGGAATTAGTAGTTCACCCTGATATTGCTGATTATATGACTACAGGTACTCTTTCTAGATTATCTAAGCTAATGATAAAATATTTTGTTAAAATATCTATCAAACAAGCAGATAGTATGAGTATAAGCCAATTCAAGTTTATTTCAATGAAAAGACAAGCAGATATAACATCTGAATATCTAAATGGGAAAAAATAAATCAATTAGTATATTGGGATCTACAGGTTCTATAGGTACTCAATCTTTAGAGGTTATTTCAGAAACAGATAATTTAGAGATCCACTATCTTACTACTAACAGCAATATTGAGTTATTAGAAAAACAATGTAATACTTATTATCCTAGGTATGGCGTTGTGATTTGTGATGAATCTAAATACACTGAATTCAAAAAAAATACTAGTTATAAAGGTGAAATACTTTTTGGAGACGAAGGGTTAGAAAAAATAACGAGTTTGTCTAATACAGATCTTATAATCTCTTCACTAGTTGGCTTTTCTGGTGTTCTACCAACCTTAAACGCTATTAATAATGGAATCGATGTTGCATTAGCTAATAAAGAGACTCTTGTAGCTGCAGGTGGTATAATTATTAATGCAGCAAGAGAAAATGATGTGAAGATATTTCCCATTGACAGTGAACATAGTGCGCTACAACAATGTCTAATTGGTGAAGACATTGATGAAGTTAGTAAACTAATATTAACAGCGAGTGGAGGCCCCTTTCTTAATTTACCTGCTAATAAGTTTGAATCAATTACATTGAAAGACGCATTAAACCATCCTAATTGGGAGATGGGAAGTAAAATAACTATAGACTCGGCTACCTTGATGAATAAAGGCCTAGAAGTAATAGAAGCGTATTGGTTATTTGGTATAGATATAGATGATATTGAAGTAGTTGTACATCCTCAGAGTATTATTCACTCTATGGTTGAATTTAAAGATACATCCGTAAAAGCTCAATTAGGTTTACCTGACATGAAAGTACCAATTGCTTATGCAATCAATTTTCCTAGTCACAGCACTTACGATTACGAAAGACTTAATTTGTCAAAAGTAGGAAGTTTAACATTTTTTGAACCTGATTATATAAAGTTTCCAAACTTGTCCTTAGCTTTTGATTCTATTAGAAAAGGTGGTACTTCAAGTGCAATATTAAATGCTGTAAATGAAGTTACTGTAGAGTCATTTTTAAAACAAAAAATAAAATTTACCGACATTTCTAGTATAAATTCTTATATGCTAGATAAAATGGATTCAATATCTAATCCGTCCTTAGAAGATATTATAGGTGCTGATAAAGAAGCACGAATAAAAACTAAAGAACATATAAATCAATTATAATTTCATGGAATTTTTTAACAGCTTATTTTACTTCATTATTGTATTAGGAGTATTAGTATTTATACACGAACTAGGACATTTTCTAGCAGCAAGATTATCTGGTATGAGAGCAGAAATATTCTCGATTGGTATGGGTAAGAGATTATTTGGCTGGAATAAAATTACAGGATTTTCAACAGGAAATCTCCCTAAGGACTGGGATGGTGGTGATCATACTGATTATAGATTGTCTCTACTACCGATAGGTGGATATGTAAAAATATCAGGGATGATAGATGAAGGTATGGATAATGATTTAACTGAAACAGAACCACAGCCTTATGAATTTAGATCAAAGGGGGCATTGAAAAAAGCATTTGTGTTAAGTGCTGGAGTAATTATGAACTTCCTTTTAGCCGTGACCATTTTTAGTTGGCTAACTTATTCTAATGGAGAAACTAATTTAAAAACAAATGAGATTGCTTATGTTGCTGATAGTTCATTAGCTTCTTTAATTGGTTTGCAATCAGGTGATAAAGTAGTATCAATCAATAATAATGAAGTTAACAATTGGTCAGATTTGATTGATAACCTAATAATTAATGACTTAGGCAAAGATAAAAAAGTTACTGTTTTACGAAATGGCAATAAGTCTACTTTAAATGCAAGTAATAAAAAACTACTAGAAACATTATCTAACAAAGAAAACATAGGCATAAGTCCAAAAGGTAACAAAGTAGTACTAAGCGAAATTCTAACATTAGAACCAGCAGGTGAAGCAGGTTTAGCAGTTGGCGACACTTTAGTTAATGCTGCTGGTCAAGATATTTACTCTGTTAAACAATTTATAAAAATTGTACAATCAAACAAGAATCAGACTTTTACAATTGATTTGAGTAGATCAACTGGGTATAAAACTGTAGAAATTACTCCAAATGAGAATGGTAAAATTGGTGCAGGACTTTATGAGATAACTACTGGTGAGTTTGAGACAATTAATTTTGGTCTAGGTGAATCGTTAGTCCTCGGATTTGATAAAACTATACAATATATAGATTTGATCGTTACAAGTATTGGACAAATATTCAAAGGAAATATTGCTTTTGAAAGTGCCGTAGGTGGACCTATAATGATAGCCAAACAATCGGCTGAATCTGCTGAAAGAGGTTTAGATACATTCTTAGTTTTTATGGCTGCATTATCATTATCTTTAGCTTTGCTAAATATTCTTCCTATACCTGCTTTAGATGGAGGTCATTTGTTAATTGTACTTATAGAAGCGTTATACAGAAAAGAATTACCTATAAAGCTAAAAATGGCAATTCAAAATATTGGAATGTTAATCTTATTGACATTGATGGTAATAGTAGTAGTATTTGATGTACTAAGGTAATATTATTCTAATTCGGTTCTATTTAATAAATATCCACCTATAATGAATAGTAAAATTAAAGAAAGAATTGCTATTCTGTAGGAATCAGAAATATCTAGTGCAAAACTAAATAAAAAATATCCAATCCATGATGTCCCCCTTTCAGATATTTCATAAAAACTGAAATACTCTGTCTCTTTTTCTTTGGGGATCAATGTTGAAAAAAGTGATCTACTTAACGCTTGAGTACCTCCTAGCACTAAAGCAATAACAAATGCTAATATATAAAAGTCTGTGGCAGTATACAAAAATTGAAATGCATACAATAATGATAAGGTCCAAATTACTAAGCTAAAGAGAATAATATTTTTAGTTGAATATCTGTTTGTAGCTTTATTAAAAATAACAGAACCAAAAAATGCGACAAATTGAACCATCAAAATTGCAGTTATTAATGTTCCTTGTTCTAATCCTAACTCTTTTGCTCCAAATAGTGCAGAAAAAGTAATAACCGCCTGAACTCCATCGTTATAAAATAAATAAGCAATTAAGAATCTGAATGCTTTTTTTTCTTTTTTTAATTCTTTTAGTGTTTTTATTAACTGTTTTAAACTTGAAATTTGATTTTCATTTTTATAACTAATATATTTGATATCATTTCTTAAATATTTGAATGTAACAAAAGAAAAAAGTAGCCACCATATACCAGCACTTGATAAGGATATTCTAACCGCCTCTCCTTCAGTTATTCCATAGTTATCAAAATTTGAATATAGAATGAGATTCAGCAATAGTAAGACTCCCCCGCCTAAAAATCCAACTCCCCATCCTATAGATGATACTTTATCTCTTTCAGATTCTTTAGATATATCGTTCAGAAAAGAATTATAGACAACCATAGATGCACCAAAAGCTAGATTTGATGCAAATAAAAGAAAACCACCATAATGAAAATTATTTCCCTCTAGAAAGAAGAGCAATGAAGTTGCTACGGCTCCTATTGTAGAGAAAAACATTAAAATTGATTTCTTTTTATTAGTCTTATCTGTGTATGCACCTATGAGAGGCAATATAAGCACTTGAAACAAAACTGAAAGTGATATTACATATCCAAAATAAGATCCAGGGTTTATTTGCAGACCTAGAATTTCTAATTTACCATCAATAGCAGCGTTCTCTGCTATAGTAGTTAGATATGGACCCATAAATACAGTTATAACTGTAGTTGAAAAAGCAGAGATAGCCCAATCAAATATATACCAACCAAATCTTTCTTTCCTATTTGACATATTTATTTCTTTTAGTTGTCTAAATTAAATTATTTGCAGAGTGATTCGTTATAAATTAATTAATTCTACACCATTATTAAATCTTTAATGTCAACAAATAAAATAGAAGAAGAACTAGAATCCATAAAAGTATATGGAGCTAAAGAGCATAATTTAAAAAATATAAATGTAACTATACCAAGAGACAAGCTTACAGTAATTACAGGACTGTCTGGTTCTGGTAAATCAAGTTTAGCCTTTGATACATTATTTGCTGAAGGACAGAGAAGATATATTGAGTGTCTTTCTTCGAATGCTAAACAATATCTAAATATGATGAAAAAGCCTGACGTTGATAGAATTGAAGGCCTTTCCCCAGCTATATCGATTGAACAAAAAACATTAAGCAATAGTCCAAGATCTACAGTTGGAACAGTAACTGAGATATATGATTTTTTAAGACTTTTGTTTACTAAGATTGGTACTCAATACTCTGTTGAGTACAATGTTCCAGTTGTACAAAGAAGCAAAGACCAAATACTTTATGAAATACTTGAAGAGTATGATGGCAAAAAAATAATGATTCTGGCACCAATTATTAGAGGCAGAAAAGGACATTATAGAGAACTATTTGAACAATTCAGAAAACAGGGTTTTACAAAGGTCAGAATAGATGGAATTGTGAAGGATATAGAACCTGGAATGCAGCTTTCTAGATATAGGATACATGATATAGAGTTAGTGTTAGATAGGTTGATTCCAAGTAAAGACATTGAAAATAGAATCAATGAATCTGTAGAATTAGCACTCAAAAAAGGTGACGGAGTAATTCATATATTGTCCCAAAAAGGAAGATCGTGGGAAGAGAAAACTTTTAGTATACATTACACTTGTCCCATTTCAGGAGAAGCATATAGTAAGTTAGCCCCTAATAAATTCTCATTTAATTCGAGTTATGGAGCTTGTGATAAATGTGACGGTCTTGGGTATTTATTAGATTTTGATAAATCACTATTAATTGAGGATTCAGAAAAATCTATCTCTAAAGGTGGATTAGCATTTGCAGACAAGCGCAACTCTATTATTTACAAGCAGATTGACAAAATATCTAGTAAAATCAATCTAGATATGAAAATGCCAATATCGGAAATCATCTCTGAAATATTAGATTTAGTTTTTCATGGTACTGATGATTTGGAAATTGACTCTGAATATAGCTTTGGAGATGATAAGATTAGCTATAAACACTCATTTTCTGGGCTGATTCCAATTTTAGAACACCAATACGAAACAGCAAATCCACCCAAAAAAAAGAGAATGCAAAAATACATGACTCAAAATGTATGTAGCTCTTGCGGAGGTGGTAGATTGAAGCAAAGAAGTTTATTTGTTAGAATTAATGAGAAGAATATCTATGAAGTTAGTTCTATGAATATAACTGATGCCAAAGAGTTTATTAAAAGCATTCCAAAATCTATTGAAAAAAGAAAATTAACACTAGCAAAAGTCATAATTTCCCAGATTATTGATAGACTTGAATTTCTTGAAGAGGTTGGTTTAAATTATTTAACTTTATCAAGAAGCTCTAAGTCATTGTCTGGTGGTGAGTCACAACGAATTAGATTAGCATCTCAGATAGGTTCAAGATTAGTTGGCATAATGTATGTATTGGATGAGCCTTCTATAGGTTTACATCAGCACGATAATAATAAACTAATTGAATCTCTTAAAAAATTACGTGATTTAGGTAATACTTTAATTGTTGTTGAACATGACAAACAAATGATAGTAGAGTCTGATTACTTGATAGATATTGGTCCTGGAGCTGGGGTGAAAGGTGGCGAAATATTAGTAAGTGATAAGCCAAAAGATGCGGTTAAGAAAAAGAATAAAGATTCTCATACTATCAAATATCTAAATAATACAGATTACCTAACTCAAAAGTTCGAAAGAAGAAAAGGTAGTGGAAGAAACTTAGAATTAATAGGTGCTGAGGGTAATAATCTTAAAAATATTGATTTAAAGTTACCTCTTGGTAAATTTGTTACAATTACAGGCATGAGTGGCTCTGGTAAATCATCTTTGATTAATGATACTTTAGTTCCAATTTTAAAACGTAAATTCACAGTTTCAAAAGCTAAACCACTGAAATACAGAGAGATTAAAGGAGTAGAACACATTGATAAATTGATTGAAATTGATCAGACTCCTATTGGTAAAACTCCTAGAAGTAATCCAGCAACTTATACAGGTTTGTTTACTTTAATTCGAGACTTTTATGCTCAATTACCTGAAGCGAAAATAAGAGGGTATAATACAGGAAGGTTCTCATTCAATGTTCAAGGTGGTAGATGCGAAGAATGTCAAGGTGCTGGAATGAAAAAAATCGAAATGAATTTTCTTCCTGATGTATATGTACAGTGCGATGTTTGTAATGGTAAGCGTTACAATCAAGAAACATTACAAGTTAAATATAAAGGTAAGTCTATTGCTGATGTTTTGTCTATGCCTATTTCTGAATCGCTCGAATACTTTGATAAGATTCCTAAGATTAAAAGAAAATTGAAAATACTAAATGATGTTGGTCTAGGTTATTTAACATTAGGTCAGCAATCCCCTACTCTATCAGGTGGTGAAGCTCAGAGAATAAAATTATCAACTGAATTATCTAAGCGTAGCACTGGTAAAACTTTGTTTCTATTAGATGAACCAACTACAGGCTTACATTTCGAAGACATTAATCTTTTATTAAAGCTTTTAAATAAGCTAACAGATAAAGGAAATACTGTTGTAGTAATAGAACATAATCTTGATGTAATCCAATCATCTGACTGGATTATTGATATGGGACCTATGGGTGGTGATGAAGGTGGAGAAATTATTTTTGAAGGTACTCCTGAGAAAATAATTAAAGATAAAAATAGTCTTACAGGGAAATATTTAAAAGAAGAATTCAAATAAGAATTTATAACAATTTATAAATCTTCATTAAGAATAATTATATTTGTAATCTATATAAAATTTAAAATCTAAAAAGGAAGTTATATGAATATTTTAGTATGTGTATCAAGAGTTCCAGATACAGCTGCGAAGATAAAAGTATCTTCAGACAACAAATCTTTGGACACAGCTGGTGTTAAGTTTATACTTAATCCTTATGACGAATATGCACTTGAAGAAGCAATACAATTAAAAGAAAAAAATGGTGGTGAGTTAACAGTAGTAACTGTAGCTGATGATTCTGCTACTGATATTTTAAGAACTGCTCTTGCTATGGGAGCTGACAAAGCAATTCATATCAAAGCAAATCAACTAGAAAAAGATTCGTTTTTTGTTGCAAAAAACATATCAAATGTAGCAAAAGAGCTAAATCCTGACATAATATTCTTAGGTAAACAAAGTATAGATTTTGACTCATTCCAAATGAGTGCAATGCTTGGTGGTTTATTAGATTTACCTTCTGTTGATGTTGTTTCACAAATAGAATATTCAGAAGGATCTATCAAAGGCGAAAAAGATATAGAAGGTGGAAAAGTTAGCTTTGAGTCTTCCCTACCTGCAGTAGTAAGTGTTCAAAAAGGTATTAAAGAACCTCGCTATCCTAAACTTCCTCAAATTATGAAAGCTAAGAAAAAACCAATTGAAGATAGAGACGCTGAAGAAACTGCTCTAAGAACTGAATTAATAGAGATGGCTATTCCAGAGAAAAATAGAGCTGGTAAAATATTATCGGATAGTGATGCAGATATCAATGAACTAGTAAGATTGTTACACGAAGAAGCAAAAGTTATATAAGGAGATAAAATGAAAGTATTAGTATTTATAGAAGAGCATGGCGGAAAATTAAAAAGAAGTTCAAACGAAGCTATTACTGCTGCTAATTTGTTAACTTCTTCGGAAAATATAACTGCAATTGGCTTAAATGGTGATGAAAACACATTAAAAACTGCTGGAAAATATGGTGCTGGCAATGTAGTTAATCTTAAAAATGATTCATTGAAAGGTGAAGCTCCTGCACTAGCAAAAGCAATTTCTGAATATTCTAAAAACAATTCTTATGATACAGTGTTATTCTCAGCAGATTCAATAGGTAAAGAAGTTGCTCCTAGAGTTTCTGTTCAATTAGAAGCAGGATATATTTCTGACTGTACAGGAATCGAAGCAAATGGTGATTCAATTGTAGCAACAAAACCTGTTTATGCTGGTAAAGCTCAAGTTAAAAGTAAGATAAATACAGCAAATAAAGTTCTTTCACTTAGACCGAACGTCTTTACTGCTAAAGAATTAAATGAAACAGATGCACAAGTTGAGACAATTAATGCAGACAGCTCTGCAAATAATGTTAAATACACTAATATTGCTAAAAATGAAGGCAAGTTGGATGTAGCTGAAGCTGATATTGTAGTTTCAGGTGGTCGTGGTCTTAAAGAACCAGAGAATTTCAATTTAGTAGAAAATTTAGCTGAAGCACTTGGTGGCGCAGTTGGAGCTTCAAGAGCTGTAGTTGATGCTGGATGGAGACCACACAGTGAACAAGTTGGTCAAACAGGAAAAACAGTTTCACCTAGCTTATATGTAGCATGTGCTATCTCTGGTGCAGTTCAACACCTAGCTGGTATGTCAAGCTCAAAAATTATAGTAGCTATAAACAAAGATAGTGAAGCACCAATATTCAAAGTTACAGACTATGGTATTGTTGGTGATGTATTCGAAGTATTACCAAAACTAACTGATAAAATTAAGGCACACGGTTAATGGATAAGATTGAATTAACAGTTTTAGGTATTTCAGCAAGCACTGCAAGTAACAATGCTTTTGCACTTATTTTGAAGGAGTCGGATGGCGACAAACGACTCCCAATTATTATCGGTGCATTTGAAGCACAGGCTATAGCACTTGAAATAGAGGGAATTGTTACACCTAGACCTATGACTCATGATTTAATTAAAAAAATAATTGACGAATTAGATGATGAAATTTCTCAAGTATATATAAATGATTTACAAGACGGTACATTCTTTTCTAAATTAATACTCAAAAATTCAGGTATTGAAATTGACTCTAGACCTTCTGATGCTATTGCTTTGGCAGTTAGGTTCAATTGTCCTATTTACATTGATTCATATATTATGGATAACAATGCAGTAGAATCAATAGATGATTTTGAAGAAGAAAATGAAACTGATAGTTCTGTAAAAGCTAAAAAATCAGAATTTACTGGTAAATCAAAGATAGAACAACTCCAAGTCAGCTTAGAAAAAGCGATTGAAGAAGAAAATTACGAAAAAGCTGCAAATTTGAGGGATGAAATTAAAAAAATACTTGAAAGTTCTTAAAATTTTCTTATTTTTGCATTCGAAATTTTTGCCGGAGTAGCTCAGCTGGTTAGAGCACTGGAATCATAATCCAGGTGTCGGGAGTTCAAGTCTCTCCTCCGGTACTTAAAAGAGGTCTTAACATTTATTTGTAAAGACCTCTTTTTTTATTTAATTAATTCAATAACTGTATCAATTAAATTCTCAAGCGATTCTTCGGAATTATATCCTCTAACAGTATATCTAAGCTTATTGTTTGCATCTACTATTAAGATTGTAGGAAATCCAAATAAATCAAACTTACGTGGAATTACATCTGTGTTGTCTAAATAGTATTTATAACCAATGTCATTTTCATTAATTATCTTGACTAGTTGATTCTCTTCGTCTTCATCACCCCATACTGAGATTCCAATAAGTTCTAAATTGTTATATTTATTACTTATTTTATTTAGTGTAGGGAAAGTCTCTTCACAAACGTCACACCAAGTAGAGGTTATTGATATTATATGAATTTGATTACTTAAATCACTCAGGTCATTATACTTTCCATTCAGAGACTTGACAATACCAGAAATTGGTTTTGTAACTAAATCTTTCTTAATCTGTATTCTCAGTTTTTCTTGTTTCTCTTTCAATAGTTGATTGACATATTCTATATTTATATCATTATAATTATTAATTGTTTTTAAAATTATTTCTTCCAAATCAGAATCAACTACATCATTATAATATGCTTGTTTTAGTATTTCTTTAGTGTTTGCTGTTGAACCATACTTTGACGACAAAACTATTGCTTCTTTATATAACCTTGAGTTCATCTGGTAAGGTGCTTTATTTATTGCCTCATAAACACTTTGATAAGCACTAGCGCTATCATTTTTAAGTAAATCAAGTCTATAACTAATGAGAAATAAATCTGATCTAATTTTTTCTTTATAATCTTCAAATTCAATTAATGATAAATCTTTAGGTTTAATGCTATCTAAGTCATTAACTAAGCCAAAAGCATTTTTTAAGTTTAACTCTAAATCTGTTAAATATTTTTTATTACCTAATTCTGATTTCAATTCACTATTGTTTAACATTCCTATTGCTAGATATTTAAATAATATTGCAGTCTTTATATCTAATTTTTTTAGATTCTCGTCGATATCTTCATAGTAGTCTTTCGATTGTGTATGAGCATAAGCAAATGACTTTTGGACTAACTCTATTTTATCTAATTCTTTATACTTATTTAAATACTTTATGCTCTCTTCGATAAATTCATCGTAATCATCCGCGTTAGATATTTCATCTAGTTCATATTCTCTTTGAAGTTCACTGTCCTTAACGTTTTCGATAAACTGTTCTTCTAAATCAATTGCTCTTTTAGCTTCATCTATAGAGTTTAAGGCGGTTATTACACTTCTGACAGTCAATTCATCATTAATATTTAATTTTGTATTTAAAATATTTTCAATATTATTCTTGTACTCATTAAAATCAATTAATTTGAAGTCTAATTTAAATGTTTCGTATGCAATATTTGCTCTTACGTTATCAGGATAATTCTCAAGTTCGGCTACAAGAGCAGAATTAATTTTATTGAAATTAGGTTTCCTTGAATAATTTGAACTACCTGCACCCAAGTAAGTGATTGCTTCATTCAATTTTGAATTTCTCTTTTGTCCTTTATTATTGTAAATGTTGAGCTGCCAGTAATCACCATTGTTGTTAAACACATTACCTTCTGAATCAATTAATTTAAATAATATAAAATTATCATCTGTTTCAACATTGATATTAGTTGTTTCTGATTGAATGAGTATAGATTCAGCTAGTGGTTTGTCAGAAGAATCCTTAAATCGATATGATATCAAATAGAAATCACCATTAACCTCATCAGTCATATCTATTTCTATTTTTATTGTTTCTTGGACTTTAGGAGATTCATTACTAAACTTTATATCCAATGAAAACAAATCAGATTGTACTAATATAAATATTGCTAAAAAATAAATTACTTTCATGTTTTATAACCTTATAAGTTTTGATATTCCATTCTTTAAATATTCAAAAGCTTCATCTATATCGTCAATGATTTTAAATAAATCAAGATCAGCTTCACTTATCATTCCAATTTCGACTAAAAAGTCA
Source organism: Chlorobiota bacterium (assembly GCA_046290495.1). Classification (GTDB taxonomy): domain Bacteria; phylum Bacteroidota; class Ignavibacteria; order Kapaibacteriales; family UBA2268; genus PGYR01. The sequence goes on from JBKAGT010000005.1 coordinate 263,950, forward strand.
AAATCTAACAACCTGTTCCAATAATCACTTCCAAATAGCACAATTGGAATTTTCTTACTAATAACGTTAGTCTGTTCTAAAGTAAGCATTTCCATTAGTTCATCAAGTGTACCAAAACCACCAGGCATCACAACTATTGCTTTAGCGTGATAAACGAACCAAAATTTACGTGTAAAGAAATAGTGAAATTCGAAATTTAATTCAGGTGTAATATATGGGTTAGGATATTGTTCAAATGGTAACTCTATATTGAATCCAATATTTTGAAAATCAGCTTCATAAGCACCTTTATTTGCAGCTTCCATCATACCAGGTCCTCCACCAGTGCAAACATATAGTTTTTTATCTGTAGGAAGAGTTTTGGACCAATTCGAAAATTTTTTTGCCAACTCGACAGAGTCATCATAATATTTAGAAGTAAACTTTAATCTTTTCAAAATTTGTAAGTCTCTAGAAACATCAATTCCTTCAGATTGTTTTTTTTCTAATTCAGTATATCTTTTTTTATAATCTTCAGTAGAAATACTTCGAGCAGAACCAAAAAATACTACAGTATTATAAATCCTATTTTTTTTTAGTACAGCTTGTGGGTGGAAGTATTCAGATAGTATGCGAAGAGTTCTCGCTTCTCTACCATTCATGAATTCTGAATTTTCGTATGCTTTTAAAATATTTTTATTTATTTCCATGTTTTATCTCTTATTATGATAGCCACCATCGACTATAATTGTTTGTCCAGTAATATAACTAGATGCAGTTGAAAAAAAATATACAGCATCATAAATATCTTTTACTTTCCCATACCTAGCCATTGGAATTTTATCCAAAGAAATTAATGATGAATCTTCAGCAGGTTCTTCTGGTATTTTTATTGCTCCTGGACTAACGCAATTAACAGAAATTTTTGGTGCCAATTCAACTGATAAGACTTTAGTCATATGAGCCAATGCTGATTTGGAAATATGATATGGTAATCTCCCCTTCCAAACTTCATAAGCACCTAATGACGCTATATTGATAATACGGCTTCCGAGGTCACTTAGTTGCGCGAAGTATTGAGATGTGAAAAATTCACCTTTGGTATTTATAGCAAAAGTGTTGTCAATTACTTCTTCAGTGATATCTTCTATATTTCTTCGTTCTGGAAAAATTCCAGCATTGTTTACCAATACGTTAGGAGTACCCATATCATGGACTATGTTGTCAAACATGCTAATTACTTCAGATTTTATTGACACATCTGCTTTATAAATATTTGCCTTTACACCAAATGACTCACAATCTTGCTTAGTTTTCTTAGCCATTTTATAAGAATTGTTGTAATTTATGGCGACATTCCAACCATCTTGAGCGAAATGAATAGCCAACCCCCTACCAATTCTCCTTCCTGCACCTGTAATAACTACTAAACTCATATTTCTCTAATTTTTTATTATTTTACAAATAAAACTATTTATATATGAAAATATTATATTTATTAATCATAATATCTATCGGATATTCTCCAAACCTATTTGCTGAAAAATACAGAGTATTTTTTAAAGATAAGGGTAATCAAGTACTTGAATATAATAATGATCTGTATAATGACATTCTAAGTTCCTTAGATAATAAAGCTATAAAAAGAAGAAAAATTAACCTAGAAACTGATACTATATTATCTTATAAGGATATTCCAATATATCAAAATTATTTAGATAGTCTTCATAGTCTGAATATTGAATTAATATCAGAATTAACATGGTATAATTATATAATAGTAGAATCAGATAGTATTGAAATTCAAAAGCTATCTAATTTTAGCTTTGTAAAACACTTCCAAAAAGTAATAAAAAACTATCAAGACACCCCCTCACAATTGAACTTCAATAATTGTGGTGAATTCAACTATAACTTATCAGAAAATCATATTAAAATGCTTAATGTAGATAAGCTACATAATTATGGAATAACTGGCCAAGGTGTAAGGGTTGGTTTTTTGGACACTGGATTTGATTGGTTAAATCATAAATCAATCAGAAATAGTAACGTAGTTAAAACTTATGACTTTATATTTAGAGATTCAATAGTCTATAATGAGAGCGAAGATGTTGCTAATCAGTTTCATCATGGCACAGTGGTTATGTCATCAGTAGCTGCTTACGACAAAGACTTTTATGTAGGAGTTGCTCCTAGTGTAGACATCTATTTAGCAAAGACAGAAGATTTGAGATCAGAAACTTATTATGAGTTAGATTTATTTGCAGAAGCAATAATTTGGATGGAGAACAACGGAGTCGACATTATTAACGCATCACTTGGGTATAAAAGTTTAGATACTTTTTCTATTCCTTACGATAATTTAGATGGTAATACCACAATTGCAACTAAAGCAATTAATGATGCTTCGGAATTAGGTATGATTTGTGTGATTGCAAATGGGAACAATGGAGACAGACCAGGTACACTAAATGCTCCAGCTGATGCCGATAGTTCTGTAGCTGTAGGTGCTGTATCACCTAATGGTGAAGATTTAGTAGGCTTTAGTTCAAACGGCCCAAATTCTAATGGTGTTATAAAACCAAACTTAGTTGCTCAAGGATCAAGCATATTTGCAGCTTCTGTAATTAATGATAGCTCATATAATCTAACTGCAGGAACTTCTCTTTCTTCACCACTAATTGCTGGTAGCTTTGCTTTACTTAAATCTGTACACCCTTACAAGAAATCATCTACATTGAAATCATGGATGTATAAATCTGCTAATAATTATAATAGTCCTAATAATAGATTTGGTTATGGTCTACCTGATGTCTTTAAGTCTACTCAAATTGAAAATATTGTTATAACAACACCAAGTGTTATTAATGGAAATCTTTTTACTAGGTTATTCTTCTATATTTTTCCTGATAATAATTTAATTAATTACTCAATAGATGTAATGACTAACGAGGAAAGCATAATGACATATCCTCTTATTAAATCTAAATTCGATAACCAATACTTCGTTGATATACCAAATATGAAATTCTTTAATAATAAATTAGAAATTAGGGTTAATGCAAACACATTAGAAAAGAGTTACTGGTTCCCAAGCAATCATTCATTTTATACTATTTCAAATGAATATGATATGATTAATTGTGGAATAGATGTTAATAGCCTAGAATTAAATGATGACAATAATTTTGAAAAAGAGTATTTCATCTATCCAAATATTATTAATTCATCATTTCAATTTGATGTAAATATTACACTTTTAGACTATGAAGAAATTGAAATTGAAGTATATGACATAAACGGGGAAAAAATGTTTAAAACTAATACTAGTTTTGGTCCTGGCTATTTCAAAGAATCAATTACTCTTAATGACATATTTTCAGGGACTTATTTTGTGATGATAAAAACTGGGTCAAGAATATATAGAGAAAAAGTAATATTTTTAAAATAATAATGCAATTTTGTTTTGTAGTTTCAAATCTAAGTGCTATGTTTGTACTCAATTCTACAACGGAATTATAAAAAAAGGGATCGTAGTTCAGTTGGTTAGAATGCCAGTCTGTCACACTGGAGGTCGCGAGTTCGAATCTCGTCGGTCCCGCCAAGCTCCACATAAATATGTGGAGCTTTTTTTTTACATAAAATATTATATATGTATTATGAATTTAGATAAACTCTTCAGTATTATTGATAAGGAGTTAAACAAAGATTATACAAAATCAGAAGTATTAAACTACAAAGATCCTGATGACTTGACAGAAATTTTAAATTTAGAAATAAATAGAAATGGTTCTGAGTCTGAGTTTTACAAATCGATTGATAATTATTTAGTAGGTTCAGTTGATACTTCTCACCCATTATTTAGCAACCAATTGTGGGCTGGAAGAAATCAACCAGGCTTAATTGCTGAATTTATTACATCGCTTAGAAATACTTCAGTATATACTTATGAAACAGCACCAGCTGCTACTCTGATTGAAAAATATATGATTAAGGTTCTAACTAAGCAGATGGGGTTTGAAAATGGAGATGGGACATTTTTGACAGGAAGTAGTAATGCAAATCTAGTTTCTTTACTCGTAGCACGAAATACTATATTTCCTGAGATTAAAAATAAGGGTCTAAGTGGTTTACCTGAGTTATGTTTTTTTGTATCAGAACATGCACATTATTCATTTGAAAAAGCTGCCAATGTATTAGGTTTTGGTGAACAAAATGTAATTAAGGTCAAAGCTGATGAAAACCATAGGATAATCCCAAAGGATTTAGAAAACAAAATTAATTCAGCAATCGATGAAGGTAAAAAACCTTTCTATGTTTGTGGAACTGCTGGCACAACTGAAGTAGGTGCGTTTGACCCCCTAATAGAAATGCAAGACATAGCTAATAAATACAATTTATGGTTTCATACTGATGCTGCTTGGGGTGGTGCACTAGCATTTAGCGATAAACATAAAGATTTACTAAATGGAATCGGAAAATCAGATTCTATATCATGGGATGCGCATAAGCTAATGGGAATCCCTCTTATTTGCTCGGTAATTCTATTGAAAGATAATAATCAATTGCTTAAATCTGTTCATGAAAATACATCTGATTATCTTTTTCACGATCATGAACATGATGATTTGGATCTAGGTAAGAAATCTATTCAATGTGGTAGAAGAGTTGATTCTTTAAAACTATGGCTATCATTTAAATATTATGGTTTTGAAGGGTATGAAAACAGAATAAATAAAATGTATAGTCTTTCACAATATATGACAAATAGAATTAAAGAGAATGAAAATTTCGAATTATTAGCTCCTACTAGCTTTTGCAATATAAACTTTAGGTTTAATCCAAGGAATTTAGAGGAAGAAAGCTTAAACAGCCTTAATTTGAAAGCTAGAGACAACATTTATAAAAGTGGTAAAGCGCTATTCAATTATGTTTATTTGAGTGAAATCATGTCAATTAGGTATATTATTGCAAATGCCGATATAGATGAAAATACTATTGATGAGGTTTTAGGATTGTTCGAAAATGAATGCATACAACTATTAAATAATCACTAATTATTAAATAGACTCATATTAAAAGAAAAAAGGGATTTCGAATGAAATCCCTTTTTATTTAAATATTTACTAATATCTTACTTTATAACAACCATCTTTTTAGTAAAAGTATGTCCATCAACAGTTAGCTGATAGTAGTAAGTTCCAGAATTAAATTCACTTATGTTTACGTTTCTGAAAGCACTGTTAGTAAATTCATTGTTAATAACAGTTTTTACTCTATTACCAACACCATTATAAATATTTAAAGACACCATTGCAGCTTTTTCTAATGTAAAACCTATTTCAACAATATCTCTGTTTACAACAGGGTTAGGATATACATCTTTTAACTCAACATTGAAACTTAACTCATTATCAAGATTTACAGAAGATTTAGCATCTTGTGGATTTCTTGCATCAAACTGTTTAGGTCTCATATACGGTGGTATTGCCCACATTAACTCGTTTATAGGCTCAGGAACACCAAATAATGGACTAGTTTCATTAATATTCTTATTCGCATCATAAGTTAGTATAAATGCTTCATCAACTGAATTAATATATTCTGGAACATGGAAGAAATACTCTCCATGTTTGTCGTTTGTCATATTTTTTGTCTCTTCCCATGTGTCTGTTTCAATATTGTACACTTTACAAAATATATCAAATACTTGTAAAGAATCAATTGGAGAAAAAACTTTTTCTTCTTCACCAGTTAATTGGTTTGTTGTTGTTCTGTAGACATTATATGGTTCAAAACTTTGAAATTTGCCCGGCACACCGTCAATCCAATAAACTACTAAGTGTGATCCATCTACTGTTTTAGAAACTTGAACATTATTTCCTAAACTTAAAGAGTAAGATGATGCTGGGTGCAATTCCAAATCGTATTTTTCATTGTTCGGATCATTAGCTGATTGAGTTGATTCATCTTCAGAGAATAACGGTGGACCAAAAGTTTCTAATTCTTCTATTTCAGAAATAGACCAATTGCCGTCTTTATATCTTACGTCAACAATAAAATATCTAGCTGGTAAGTTATTATCATCTTGATTAAATATATATAACCTAGTGATATATGAGAAATCATTATCACCTCTGATTATTAAATCACTACATCCCTGATATGCTGTACTAGCAGGTGAACTAAAACTTGGGTAATTTCCATAATTCGAAGCAAAATCAGTAATTGCTGTTCTTGGGATTTGTTCAAAAGAAGTCCAGTTTTCTCCATTATCAGTTGACTTAGATACAGCTACATATCTATTGTCCTCATCTGTAGCGAATATATTACTTACAACAGAGTAAATAGTTCCATCTGGCCCTTTTTTTACATTCATAGGTGCATTGTAAGAAGAAGTTTTTGTATCAACTTGCCTAAAGTGTTTTGTCCACCATTCCTCTGGGTTATTACTTATATTAGTTTGTGTTTCGAAATCAAAACTCCAGAAACCATAGTAACCATATTGACTTGCATCACTTGTGGGTGATAAAGTACCAACACCAATAACTTGATCATCATCAGGTAGAGATGAAAGCTGTAACCTATTCCAGTTCTGTGGGTCATTAGCGTTACCACCTAGGTCAGGAGCATCTGATTCAGTCGAAAAAACTCCGCCGAAGTCCGGTGAATAGAATACGAATACACCTTGATCTTGGTCATATACCATACCTGCCCCGTTATCTTTGTATAGTACTGGAGCATAGTATACAAACTCAACGTCTTCAACATTTTCAGATTTTGAGGAGTTAGTTGTTGCTACAGATGGTTGCATAGGTGCTATAACACCGTTAACATCTTCATAAACAAAAACACTATCCCAAGTTACACCACCATCAGTTGAATTTAAATTATACATAAGCGTTCCTTGAAATACACCTTCTGTATCAAAGTTGAATGTATTCATGGCTATAGTGAACATATTAGTAGCAGGGTCATAACAAATAGGTGTTAATCCAGTTCTGAAATGTCTCAACTGCACATTTGTCATATAAGCAAGTGAATCACCAGCAAATTGTTGAGTTGAACTATATTTGTTCTTTCCGAATTTTTTATAATCAATATAATGATCATTTATCTGTAATTCGTATTCAGTAAAATCCTTCTTTACATTTTCTATATCTTTTGCTTTGACCCCCACAGTCAATGTTATAGCAAAAAGAAAAAGGAAGACATTCTTCATTTTAAGCCTCTTTTAATTTAAAAATAAATTATTTCAATGATTAACTAATGCTAAAAATACATTTATTAGCAATATTTTACAAATTATTTTTAATATCAAATAACAGAATCTAAAAAATGTGCATAAAAAAAGGGATATATTTCTATACCCCTTTGAATCTAATGTATTTAAAATAAGTTATTTAATAACAACTAACTTTTTAGTAAATCTGTGTCCATCAACAGTTAGTTGATAGAAGTAAGTACCAGAATTTAAGTCACTAACATTCACATTCATAACAGATGACTGTAAGAAACGATTATTAATAACATTCAATACTTTGTTACCTACACCATCATAAACATCTAATGAAACCTGAGCATATTGTTCTAAATCAAATCCGATTTCAACAATATCACTATTTACAACTGGGTTAGGATATGCATCTTTTAAAGTCACATCAAAATTTAATGTGTTTTCAACATTACCTACAGGTCCAGCTGGGTTTTCTGCATCAAAAGTAGCTTGCTTCATATATGGAGGTAATCCCCACATAAGTTCATTGATTGGTTCTGGCACACCAAATAATGGGTGTTGGTTGTTTGTTACTTTTACAACATCATAAGTTAAAATTTGAGCTTCATCAACTGATTTTATAATGTCTGGAACATGGAAGAAAAAGTCATTATGATCATCTTGAGTCATATTTTTAGTTTCTGCCCATTCATCAGAATCTACGTTATAAACTTTACAGAATATATCAAAAACTTGTAATGAATCAATTGGTTCGAAAACTTCTTCTTCTTCACCAGTCAATTGATTAGTTATTGTTCTGTAGATATTGTAAGGTTCAAACTTTTTAAAATTACCTGGATCACCATCAATCCAGTAAAGAACTAATTTACTACCATCAGCAGTTTTAGACATTTTAAGATTATTACCAAATAAATAAGACTGTGCATTCTGAATTTCTAAATCATACTCTTCACCATTAGGATCATTATCACCTTGCGTAGAAGCATGCTCATCAAATACAGGAGGCCCGTAAGTTTCTAATTCATCAACCACATCAATCGACCAGCTACCATTGTTATGTCTCATATCAACAATGAAATATCTTAAAGGTAATTCATCATCATCTGGATTGAAAATTAATAATCTTGTAAAGAATGAGAAATCATTTTCTCCCCTAACAAAAAGTTGGCTTGGTTGATAAGCTGTAGAAGCTGGTGTACTAAAACTAGTATATCCACTATATTCGGCAACAAAGTCAGTTAATACAGTTCTTGGCATTTTTTCAAAATCAGTCCAATTTTCGCCATTATCTGATGATTTAGAAAATGCTAACAATCTTGTATCTTCATCATCAGCAAATATATTGTTTACAACACCATATAAATTTCCATTTAGGTCTTTGCCTACCTGAATAGGACCATTGAATGAAGTAGTTTTACTGTCAACTTGTCTAAAGTGTTTTGTCCACCACTCTTCAGGATTATTACTTACGTTAGATTGAGTAGTAAAATCAAATCCCCAATATCCATAATATCCATATTGACTTGCGTCACTAGTTGGTGAAAGAGTACCAGAACCATAAACTAAATCATCACCTGGTTCAGATTTTAATCTCAATCTATTCCATTCTTGAGGATCATTAGCATTACCACCTAAATCTGGTGCAGTAACTGTTGAAGGGAAAATACCTCCAAAATCTGGTGAATAATAAACAGCAACTCCACCACCTGCGTCTTGAACTAATCCACCACCATTGTTTCTGTAATTAACTGTACCATAAAATACATAATTAACATCTTCTCTGTTAGCAGATTTCGCAGAATTTGTTAAAGCTAATGAAGGGTACATTGGAGCAACTTCATCAGCCGGATCTCTATAAACAAATGAGCTATCCCATGAGCCACCATTGTTAGTAGTATTCAAAGTGAATAAATTTGTACCAGTTAGGCCTCCAGTTGTTGGACTAAAATCAAAATAGATCATTGCCACTGATAATAGGTTTGTAGCTGGGTCGTAACTTACTGGATTAGTACCAGTTGCGTAGTGTACTAGGTGATTATTTCCTATATAGTATAAAGAATCTCCTCTATACTGTTGAATTCTAGAATTCTTTCCTCCAACTTGCTCCAAATCAATTCGTTGGTGCTCTTTGTGAAGAGGGATATCAGTATTTTGAGATACCCTTTCATAAAATTCCTCTGCAGACAGAACTCCTGTAAATGCAAAGGCAAGTAAAATAGTTAATAATTTTTTCATTATTAAGCCTCGTTTATTAAACTAAAAAATTAATTATTTCTTAACATTCTTCAAAGATAAGTGCATTACTAAATATTACAAAATTTATTTTTACACCGTATTCTATTATTAAAGACACATTGATAAATAGAATAGTTACATATTACACGATAATTAGTTAATTTTCGTTTTTTAGATTTGAAATAATAATAAAAATATAGAGTTGTAAATTGATTAAAAGTGATGAATTAAGAAGTATAATCGAGAATGTAAATGATCCAGATTTAGGTATATCTATTGGGCAACTTAATGCTATAGATAGGATTAGTATAGAAAATGATAGAGTAGAAATTAAATTAAAACTTATCCAACCAATTTATTGGACTGTAGAGTCTATAAATAATGAATTAATCAAAGAATTAAGAAAAGTATCCCCTAATACAAAGTTTGAAATTCTAATTACTGAAGAAGAATTTGATACTAGTGAAAGAGAAGTACTACCAAACGTTAAAAACTTAATTGCTGTATCGTCTGGTAAAGGTGGTGTTGGTAAATCTTCTATTGCTTCTAACATCGCATCTGCTTTATCAAAGAAAGGTGCCAGAGTTGGTATCCTAGATGCAGATATATATGGGCCAAGTCAACCAACAATGTTTGGGTTGAAAAATGCTCAAATGGAATCTGTAAAAATGCCTGATGGTAAAGTTATGGCTAGACCAACCACAAAATATGGCATTCAAATCGCCTCTATGGGCTTTCTGATGCAACAAAATGATGCTGCAATAGTAAGGGGTCCTATGTTAGCTGGATACTTCTCGATGTTATTTGAACAGATCGTATGGGGAAATTTAGATTTTCTTATTTTTGATTTACCTCCTGGTACTGGTGACATTCAACTAACACTTACTCAAAAAATACCATTAACAGGTGCTGTTACTATAACAACACCTCAAGAGATTGCTCTTGCAGATGTCAGAAGAAGTATTGCAATGTTTAGAAAAGTAAATGTAGAAAATATTGGTATAATTGAAAATATGAGTTGGTTCTCTCCTCCTGGATCAGATGAAAAGTATTACATATTTGGTAAAGATGGTGGAAAAATAATTAGCGAAGAAACTAACGTTGAGTTATTAGGTCAAGTACCATTGAGCCAACAAATGAGAGAAGGAAATGATGGTGGAATGCCAGAAGTATTGAGAGATGAAAATTCTGAACAATCGAAAGAGATTATAAAGATTACAGATAATATTGTTTCTAAAGTTAGAAAAATTAATTTTGAAAAAACTAGTACACCAGAAGTAGAGATTAATATTTAATGCAAAATGTTTCTAATAAGATAGAATCAGTTGTCAATGAAATAAATAAAATACTTCAAAAAGATGGTGCTTTTATTGAATTTGTACGATTTGAAGTAGAAAATAGAACCGCTGTTTTCAAATTATTAGGAACATTAGAGCATGATCCTATGGCAATGAATACTCTTCGCGGTGGGGTTGAAAAAATTATATTGAATAAAATCAACGAAGTACGAAGAATTGAACGAGAAATTTAAATTTTTGTTTGCAGATTAAAAAAAATGTCTTAGTTTTGTACTCATTAATCGGGGCGATTAGCTCAGTTGGTTTAGAGCATCTGCCTTACAAGCAGAGGGTCGGGAGTTCGAGTCTCTCATCGCCCACACAATTAAATTTCCGATATTAAGCAAAAGCGTAAAAAGTTTTTGCTTTTTTTTTCTGAAAAGCAGGAGTGGCGGAATTGGTAGACGCGCTGGATTCAAAATCCAGTGGTGGCAACATCGTGGGGGTTCAAGTCCCCCCTCCTGTACAAAACACCAAGAGTAGTTAGTTTTCTAACTACTCTTTTTTTTTTAATAGTCAGAATTCTAATATTAATTAAATAGTGTTATATTTTGAGTTCTGTATCAACATAACTAAGAAAAAGTATGAAATTAAAATTTGTAACTTCATTTCTAGCCATTCTACTACTATCTACCATCAGTTCGCATTCAAAAGAACCTATCGGCTTTGAAGATATACTAAAATTTGAAGATTTGAACAATCCCTCTATAACTGACAACGGAAAATGGGTAACTTATAGACTTGATAAACAAAGAGGAAATAACAAATACGTTATCAAATCTACAGAGAGTGATAAAGAATTTATAGTTGAGAGAGGTTCATTCTTAAGATATTCTGATAATACAAATTGGTTCGCTGTTAAATTGGAGACAGATTATTTAGAAAAGATTAATGATAGTAATAAAGAAAATAAAGGCAACGAATTAGTATTAATCGAAGCCATTAATGAAAACAAGTATACAATTGAAGATATTGTTAATTTTAATATCTCAAAAAATGGTAAATGGCTTGCTTATACCAGAAAATACGAGGATAAGAAAAAGTCGAAAGTAAAACAATTTTATATTAGACACTTAGAAACGAAATCTGAATTTAAAATAGACAATGTGAATGATTTTACTTTTGATTCATTAGGAAATAATATTTTTTACTCAACCTTTACGAAAGATATTAGTTCACTTTATAAGAGAGATTTAAATCAAAATTTTGCTCCAGAACAAATTATTGAGACTGATTCTAATGTAAAGTATTCTAATTTGTATTGGAATGATTCATTTAATATTCTTTTTTATTTAAAAGGATACATTAATGAATCTGAAAAGATAAGGGACAATCAAGTAAAACAATTCTCCTTAAATAGCAATAATATTAGTTTAATAGCAGATACAAGCTCTAAGAAAGATTGGTATATACCAGAAAAGAATAGATTAAAACTTTCAGATAACGGCTATTTATGGTTTGGTTATAAGCCAGATAAAGAATGGTATGATATTGATAAAGATACGACAAAAATTACTGAAGAAAACCTTTATAATCTAGATAAAATCCTTGATGACACTCAATTGTTCTTATGGCATCCAGATGATCCTGAGATTATGACATTACAAAGAACTCAATGGAATAAAGTCAAAGATAAAGTTTATTATAACATATACGATTTAGAAGCAGAAACCATACTTTATTCTTCAGATGAATCTGATGAAAATTTACAATATAGTGATTCAGATTTCAGCTTAGTATATAATTATGAACCTCATAAAAGATTAGTCCTATACAAAGGCTGGTATTACGATTTATACGTTGTGAATATTAAAACAGGAGTAAAAACTTTAATTGCTGAAGAATTAGAAGAAAGAGCAACTTTATCTCCTAATGGTAAATACACTGTGTTTTATAATAAGAAAAATTGGTATAGCTATAATAACACAAACGGAAAATTAATACACCTTAATAGTGAAATGGAGATACCGTTTTACGATGTTATGGATGACCACCCAAAAGAACCAAATGCTTATGGAATCAATGGCTGGATAGGTGAAGATAAATTCGTAATCATTAGAGATGAATTCGATTTATGGAAATTTGATTTATCTAATGGTGCTCATTCTAACATAACAAATGAATATGGAAGAACTAATAAGACTAAAATCCGAATTTACGATTTGGATAATGAAAAGAAATGGTATGATATAAATGAGACAGTAGTTGTTTCATTATATGGAAAGTTTAATAAGAAAAAAGAACTGGGGACTTTAAATATCTCCACAGGACAAATAGATAAGAGGTTAGAGGGTGACTTTAATTATAACATCATTAAAAAATCTAAATATACAAACAAATTAATCTATACGAAACAAGGCTTTAACACTTATCCAGATTTGTGGGTAACAGACACTACATTATCGAGCCCTATTCAAGTTTCTAATGGTCAGAAACAATTAGATAAATACCTATGGGGAACTTCTCACTTAGTTGAATATGTAACTGAATTAGGAGATACTCTTCAAGGATACTATGCACTACCAGAAAACTATAAGAAAGGTAAAAAGTATCCTGTTTTCGTATATTTCTATGAAAGATTCTCTGATAGAAAAAACTTGTTTAACATGCCTAAAGTGAATCATAGACCTCCTTATTCACTTTACTTAGGTAATGAGTATGTTATGTTCTTCCCAGATATAAAATTTTATGATGGCATGCCAGGTGAATCATCTAAAGCTGCACTAATTGCGGGTTGTGACAAATTAGTAGAAATGGGAATAGCTGATAAAGAAAGAATAGTTATGCATGGACATAGCTGGTCTGGTTATGAAAGTGCTTGGATAGTTACTCAAACAGATTACTTTGCTGCATGTGTTTCTGGTGCACCTGTTTCTAATATGACTTCTGCTTACTCTGGAATAAGGTTAGGTTCTGGACTTGCTAGACAATTTCAATATGAGACACAACAAAGTAGAATAGGTGGAAATATTATAGATTCATTAGATGCTTATATAAAGAATTCACCTATATTTTTTGCAGACCAAATGAATACACCTTTGATGGTAATGTTTGGTGATGTTGATGAGGCAGTGCCGTGGCAACAAGGTATTGAGCTATATTTGGCATTAAGGAGATTCGACAAGAATTGTATATTCTTACAGTATGAAAATGAACCACATCATCTGAAAAAGCTTCACAATCAGCTTGATTATTCGATGAGAATGAAGCAATTCATGGATTATTATGTCTTTGGTGGTGAAATGCCACTATGGATGAAGCAAGGATTTGAATATAAAGGTATATATAATACTGGTAATTAGATTTAATTACCAGTTATAAATTCTTCATCTGTTAGAGTTTTTAAGAAGTTAATCAAATCATCTTTATCAGATTGAGTTAGTCCAATTCCATCTTTAATTTTGAACATATTGGCATCAAGCGATAAAGAAACTTGAACATTACTATTATAATGCTCAACAACTTCTTCCAAAGTTTCAAATCTACCATCGTGCATGTATGGAGCGGTAACGGCTACATTCCTTAGCGATGGTACTTTAAAAGCACCACGATCATTTAATTCATTTGTAACATTAAATCTACCACCGTCTTCTGATTTTTTATCAAGGCCATTATTCATGAAGTCATGATTAGAAAAGTTTGCTGTACCATGACAATGGAAACAATCAGCTCCAGTTTCTTCTCCAGTTGGATCAAATTCAGTAAAAAATATTTCCTCACCTCTCTTTTCTGAATCTGTAAATTCGGCTTCTCCCCTTTGAACTTTGTCATATTTTGAATTACCAGAAACTAAAGTCAACATAAATTGTTCTAGAGCTAGTCCAAGCTTTCTTTCTGTAATTACTGAATCTTCAAATGCTTTGTAAAACAATTCTTTGTATTTAGAGCTATTGTTAAGTTTCAAAACAACGTTTTCCAAAGTTTCATCCATTTCCAATGGGTCTTCTATTGGAACTAAAGCTTGATGTCTAAGTGAATCTGACCTCCCATCCCAAAAGAAACCTTTTTGATGATAAAATAGGTTAAACAATGGCATTGAGTTTCTAGTTCCTATTTTACCATCTACTCCAATTGAAAACTTTTTATTACCATCTGAAAAAGAATTTTCTTGTTGGTGACATGAATTACATGAAACGCTACCATTTCTAGATAGTATTCCATCAGAAAATAATTCCTTGCCTAGCAGAACACCTTCTTCAGTAAGAGCATTATCTACTGGAAGTATGGCACGTGGTAAATTGCCAGGAATTACAAGGTTATATGGTGTTGTTGAGAACTCTTCAACCGGTTCAATAGCTGACTTTTCTTCACCACATGAAGAAAGAAATGTTAAAAATAAAACACTTAGATAGAATAAAGTAATTGTCAAAAAAGATTTAAATTTCATCTCAACTATTTAATTGTGAATGATAATTTTAGGTTTTCAGCTACAGCTTCACTAAGTCCAAAGTCAGATTTTGAATGAGTAACATAGGGATAATCATTAATGTTTATGTTTGTTTGTGAATCGAAAATTCTAGCAACATCTAAATTAATTTCTAACTGTCCAGAATCGTCTATGACAAAATTTTCATCAATTGTAATTCTTATCTGATTTTTATTTAATCCAATATGATAAGTAATAGCGTCTTTAATTGTTCCATTATCGAAAACTATTCCCTCTAATGTGAGAAAAATGAATCCATCAATCCAGTTCCAATACATGTCATTAACAATTGGATTCAGTGGACTATCTGAAGAAAATGTATTAGGGTCAGTTACATTTAGAATAGAATCAACACCTAAATTAAATGAAATAGAAGAGTATGAACCTGCATCAATAGTTCCTAAACTAAAACTCAGTCTGCTGTTTTCATTATCAATAAATGCATAACTGGAGTCTAAATTAATCTCGTTTCCTTCATTTGTTACGAGTGTGAAGTTAGATAGCAAATATTTTAACTTTGTTATAGATAAAGTATTACCAGAAGTATTTGTATAGATCTCACCACTCTCAATAGGGTTTTCATCAAACAAGTGATTCATACTTATTTTCAAATTTACTGACTTATTTGGTGTAGTTGTATTCTCTTCACTACAAGAAATGATTAAGAATATCAACAGAATTGAAAAGTATTTCATTGAATTTATCGATAGTTAATATTTTGATTTAGAAGTATTTGAATAATTTATATTATATTTCAAGTTACTATTTTTTGCACCCCCGGAGGGATTCGAACCCCCAACCCTCAGAGCCGAAATCTGATACTCTATCCAGTTGAGCTACGGAGGCGTATTTATTTTCGTTTGATTAATCTCTTCAGTGCTCTCATTTCTTCTTTAGTGAAGAAGCCAAATAATTTCAATAAAACCAGGAAAGTAAACAATAATGCAACTTTAGAAATAAAGTCATTCATTGTCCCGTACTCTAGATTTATGAAATCATTGGCAAAGTATCCTATTAATGTTAAAATTGCTATTGTTATTATTTTCTTCCATTCATATTCGATTTTGTAAGTCTTATTAGAAAAATAATAAATTAGAACAGCATTAACAAAGAAACCAATTAGAGTTGCCCAAGCTGCACCTATATAACCAATTTCAGGAATCAGTATGTACATTGCAGCAAAATAGAATGCCGTGCCTGTAACTATTGAATATGCCAAATACTTTGTTTTCTTTGCTATATGAAGAGATGCAGAGAAATTATTATACATCCCATTAAACCAATATGCTAATAAGATAATTGGTATTATAACCAATCCTTCTTTATAATCATTTGGTAAAAGTTTCCCTCTACCTATAAATGGTATATCAGAAATATATCTCACAAAATATGAGAAACTCAAGAATATCAATGAGCCAATAAATGTGAAATAAGTTAAAATTTTAGAAAATAACTTATTAGCACCTTCCTCATTATAGTTGTTTAGGAAAAATGGTCTCCAGGCATAGTCAAATGCAGTTATATATAATAGCATTGGAATACCAAGTTTGTAATTTGCCGAATAAACTGCTTGTGCTTCAGAACCCGAAAATGCCTTAACTATAGGTTTATCTGCTACATTTAGTAGTATAGAGGAAATAGCAGCTGGTAATGTTGGTACACCATATACTAACATTTTTTTCAATAATTCAGAATCAAAACTGAACTCTAAATACTTCATTATTCTAGGTATGTGAATAGCTAATGTAACCAATGAAGCTAACAGTTGAATTACTAAAACAGCAAATACACCTAAATTGAGTACAGCAACAGCAATAAAGGTTAATGAGACGTAAAATATAACGTGAACAAACCTAATTATAATAAAGCTTTTAGCTTTATTCGTCATTCTAAGTAATCCGTAAGGTATGAATTGTATAGCATCTATCAATGGAACAAAAGCAGCAATTCTAATTAAATCAGCTGAATTTTCAATTTCACCAGATAGTATAAATTCTAATTGATCTGATAGTATAAATATTGATATCGAAATAATTGAACCAAATATTAATATTCCAATGAAAGAGTGAGAGAATACTTGTTTAGAATATTGAAAATCATCTTTTTTATAAAATCTAAAAAATGAACTTTCTAGAGCTGTTGCATAAAGAATATTTAATAACCCAATATACACATAAATTATCACTATATCTGCATATTCAGTCTTGGGTAAGTAATTTATATAAAGAGGAAATAGTATAAATGTAAGAAACCTACCAATGATATTGAATATACCATAAGTTGCAGTCTGACCAGCTAATTCTTTTAGCTTAGCTTTCATATTACTTTATTTTTTTCTTATTGGTAGGTAGTGATAATACAAAACCGAAAACAGCTCCGTAAAGAGTCATTGTAGTCCAACTTGATTTTAAAGGACATCCAGATTCACATCCAAAGAAATGGTAGTAACCATATCCAATAATTGCTCCAAGAGCTGTAATCAATAATATTTTTAGTTTTGAGTTCATATCGATTAATTACGATTCTAATTATCTATTTGTTCCGAGTCTTTCTTTTTCTCATCTATCTTCAAAACAAACTCTTCGGTTTCTTCGCTATTTAAACCAAATTCCTTTATTTCTTTAAGTTTAGGTAGGTCGTCTATACTATTTATTCCAAATGATTTAAGAAATTCAGTTGTCGTACCATATAGATAAGGATTTCCAGGAGCATCACTCTTCCCTATTATTTTAACAAATCCTTTATCTATCAATCCGTTTATAATCTCTTTAGAGTTAACTCCTCGAATACTCTCTACACCAGGTCTTGAAATAGGTTGTCTGTAAGCTATAATGGCAAGGGTTTCTAAATTTGCATTTGTTAACTTTCTTCTTCTAACGTTTTTATTTATTTTACCTACAATCTTACCAAATTTCCTAGAGGTTACTATATTAAATCCCCCTCCACTTTCTATTATCCTGAAAGCTGCATCATTATGAGAATATTCTTCATTAATCTCATCAATTAATCTTTTGATGTATTCACGATCGAAACCAATTTTTTCAAGCATCTCATATTCGATAATATCTTGATCTGATTTACTACCACTATCATTTGTGGCTAAAATCTTCATCAATTTATTGATGTATACTGGTTCTTCTATAGTGAAAAGAAGTGCTTCAATTGCTCTTTTTTGGTCCTCTTTTGGTAGAGTAAAAAAATATGGTAAATCTTCTATTTCCATTAATTCATATTCAAATTGGGTGAAATAATAATATCTTCATTCAAATCATCTTGACTAACAAATATCTCAGATGAACGCACTAACTCCAATAATGCAAGGAATGTAACAACAAGGTTAGCTTTAGTCATTTTGGAAGTCAATTCAAAAAACATCAATCGTCCTTTAACTTTTAGACTTCTAATTATTTCTGTTTTCTGCTCTTCTACAGTAATTGGAATTAATTCTACTACATGTTCTTTTTTTGCATTGTCTAATCGATCAACTGCAAATTTGAAAGCTGTAAGTAAATCAAATATTGTTGTGTTCGTATAGACTGTTTCAACATTCTCATCTTCAGGATAATATACTCTTTCATGAAAATGTAAGTTTTGCTCTTCATTGAGTCTTAATTCTTCTGATGCTTCCTTGATTTGTTTGTACTCTAATAACTTCTGTACCAATTCATTTCTTGGATCTTCAATCTCATCTCCATTTTCATCTTTTGGTCTTGGAAGCAAAAGTTTAGCTTTAACATACATTAAAGTGGAGGCCATAACTATAAACTCTCCAGCTAATTCTAAATCTAATAATTTCATGACTCTTACATAACTCAAAAATTCTTCAGTAATCCTAGATATAGGTATATCATATATATCTAACTCATCCCTTCTAATAAAATATAGGAGCAAGTCAAATGGACCTTCAAAATTTGGTAATTGAATTCTGTACATAAAATCTGAAATTTAGTATCTACAAAGGTAAAATATAGTTTAATAGAATAGTAATATACTTATCAACAACTATATATATACTCTTTCAATGCGTGGGAGTAATTGAGTGATAATTTCATAAGGAATCGTACCAACTTTCTCTGCTACATCATATATATTGTCAGCTATTCCATTGTTTCCGATAATTGTTACCTTATCTCCATCTTCTACTCCTAAGCTAGTTATATCTACCATAGTAAAATCCATACATACGGAGCCAACTATTTTACAAGCTTTTCCATTAATCTCGAAAACTCCCTTATTGAACATTTTCCAAGGATAGCCATGTCCATATCCTATTGGAATTACAGCAATTTCAATATCTTTGTCAGCGATATACTTATTGGAATAACCAACAGTCTCCCCTTTTAATACCCTTTTGGTTAAAGTCACTTCTGATACTAACTCAAGCCCCATTTCTAATTTACTTTCATCAAATAGTCTCTTGTTAGGTAAATATCCATATATGGATAAACCTGGCCTTGAATAAGTTGATTTATTATTCATTCCGCTAAATATTGCGGCTGAATTATGAGTGTGAGTATAATCTAATTTACCAAAAGCACTCTCTATTTCAGTTTTTGCTTTTTCAAAAAGTCTAAGTTGTTCTAAAGATTGTTGTTTATCTATATCATCAGAAGAGATCAAGTGAGTAAGGCAGCCAATAACTTCTAAACTTTCTAATGTTTTTAATTCAGAGATCAACATTTCTAATTCATCTAATCTCACACCTTCCCTATTCATGCCTGTATCAATGAAAATATGAATCTTTATTACAATGTTTTTCTTTTTAGCTTCCACATTTAAAGCATTGAGTACTTTAGTATTTACAATACTGACTTGCAAATCATTTTCAACAATATCGTCAACTTGTTCTATAGAAATAGAACCCGTTATCAAGATTTCACCATCATCACCAAAACGTCTCAATTTTTGAGCTTCATGAACATAAGGAACTCCCAAAATTTCAACTTTCTCTTCCCTCAGAATCTTAGAAATTTCCTCCATTCCAAAACCATAACCATTGGCTTTTACAATTCCTATAATCTTTGTGCCAGATGTTTCTCTAATTATTCTTAAATTGTGTCTTATTGCTTTGGTATTTATGATTGCTTTTGAACGATTCATTAAATATTTGCTTCTTTTATGCCGAAATTAAAAATACAATATAGTATGAATAACAAAATTAATTCTTTTATGAAAATAGTTCTATCATTTCTATTAATTATTTTATTTAGCTCTTGTAAATCCGTGGAGAAACAAAAGAAATGTTCTGAAGTAACTAGCAAGAATAACTTAGGTACTTCAGTCAATTCTCCAGATTCTGAATCTCTAATCAATACTTTTGAAAATCAAATCTATTTTTTACAATACAATGATGACGAATACAATATATTCCAATTATCTGACAATCAGACTTTATTAACAAACTATAATCAAGTTGTAAAAGATTTGGCAATAAAATCAACTGGTTTACCTGCCATTTCAAAGTTAGATAATAATTCTATTTTATTTGTAGTCTCAGGTTTGACTAGAGACACACTCAATAGAGATTTAATTACTGTTAGATTAGACAACCAATTGAATAAAACAGTTATAAATTCCGAGTTATTAAATTCTGAAGGATTTGATGGCCACCCTCATCTTGATGGCAATAAATTGTATTTTACTAAGGAGATAAATTCACAATGGGATATTTATTATTCTGACTTTATTGGTAATGAGTGGACTAAACCAATGCCCTTAATTGAAGTCAATACGCCTTCAGACGAGGGGTTTTACAATCGAAATAACAAAATCGAACTATTTTCAAGAAGAAATGTGCAAAATAAATTTGACATTTTTAGAAGTAGTACTGATGAAAATAATCAAAAACAATACTCGAAGCTCTCAAATGATTTCAATTCTAGCTACAATGATATTTCACCTTGCTTGATTGAAGAAAGTGTTTATTATTCATCTGATAGACCTGGTGGTTGCGGTGAGTTTGATTTGTATGCTTCAGATTTTTGTAATAATGTTGTTTTGTACGGTCAAGTTATAAGTGAATTTGAGAATATACCGTTAATCGGAACTGTTAATCTTTATAATTCAAACAAACAGTTAGTAAATAGTGTAAATATAGATAATTCAAACTTTACATTTGACTTAGAGCCTAACAACTATTATTACTTAGAATATATCAATAAATGCTATTCGACAAAACAAACAACTGACATATTTTATGCAGAGTGCAATGAAAAAGAGAATGTAGTTTTAACTCAAGAAATAATACTTCCTGACTACAATGTTGAATTTAATTTTGAGGAATATGATATTCCTTTTTTCGTCACAGGTTATTACAGACCTAACACTACTGAAAACTTAGCAGAATTGAAAAAATTGTTTAAGCATGGAGTAATTAAGGGAAAGGGTAATACTTCATATATTGAATACCCATCTGATAAATACCATGACTATTCTTATGTAATTGACTCTGCTTTTGACAGTGCGATAGAATTTATTGAATTACAGTTATCTAATTTAGAAAATGCGTGTCTAAACAACAGTATAAAATTAGCAATTGACATTACAGGATACTCTGACCCGAGAAAAATAAGTGAAAATAACATCTACCCAGGACCTGATATTTACGATTCAGAAGGGATAGTTGTGTTTAGCAACGGTGAAACTGTAGACAATGAAAAGCTCTCTTTCTTAAGAGCATATTATACCGGTGAATATATTAAGTCAAAATTAGTGAACAACAAAAATATAGTATATAATATTTATACTGGCGGAGTCAAATCAGAAAGTCAACTTCCAAATGATTTGAAGAGAAAAGTAAAGATAAGTATTAGATTACAAAAGTAAGTGTATCAGACACTAAAATAGTAGTTAATACTTCATTGAAAAATTGAATAAAAAATTAAAATTTTAATATAAATGGAGATGAAATGGTAGATTACAAACCAATGGATTATTTGGATTTCAACGATCCTGAAATAGCAAGCAAACAAAAAGCTGAATTAGATAAAGTAAAAGAACAATTAGGTAAAGAATACCCGAATATAATAGATGGTAAAGAAGTTTTTACTGATAAGAAAACTAAATCTTACAATCCTGGGAATAAAGATGAAGTAGTTGGTATTTTCCAAAAGTCTGGAAAGGAAGATGCTGAAAAAGCAATATTGGCAGCAGAAAAAGCATTTGAGTCATGGAGATTTGTTCCTGCTAAAGAAAGAGCAGAGTATTTGTTCAAAGCAAGTGAAATAATCAAAAAGAGAAGATTAGAGATTAATGCATGGATGATAACAGAAGTAGGTAAAAACTACTTAGAAGCTGATGCAGATACTTGTGAAGCAATTGATTTCTTGGAATTTTATGGAAGAGAAATGTTGAGACTTTCAGAAAATCAACCTCTTACAGGACACCCAGATGAAATCAATGAATATTTCTACATTCCACTTGGTGTTGGTATTGTAATTCCACCTTGGAACTTCCCTTTTGCAATTATGGTTGGTACAGTTGCTGCCTCATTTGTAACTGGTAATACTGTAGTGTTGAAACCTTCTTCAGATGCTCCAATGATGGCTAAAATATTTGATGAGATTATGAGAGAAGTAGGTTTGCAAGACGGTGTATTCAATTACTTGGTTGCTAGTGGAGCTGAAGCTGGTGATTATATGGTAGATCATCCTAAGACACGCTTCATATCATTCACTGGCTCTATGGAAGTAGGTACTAGAATATATGAGAGAGCTGCAAAAGTGAACTCTGGTCAGATATGGCTAAAAAGAGTAGTTGCTGAAATGGGTGGTAAAGATGCTATGCTGATAGACAGCGAGTGTGATGTAGATTATGCTGCTGGCGAAGTAGTAAAAGCGGCTTTCGGATTCCAAGGTCAAAAATGCTCTGCTTGCTCAAGAGCAATTGTTGATGAATCAATCTATGATGAGTTTGTAGAAAAACTAAAAGAAAAAGCTGAGAAAATTGAAATCGGTGATCCTAGAGATGATAAGGCTGCAGGTCCAGTTGTAAGTGAAAGTGCTTACAACTCAATTAAAGAATACATTGAAATTGGTAAATCGGAAGGAAAACTAATTCTTGGTGGTGATACACCAGATGCTGATAAGGGATACTATATCTCTCCAACTATCTTTGTTGATGTTCCTGAAGATGCAAGAATCGCGAAAGAAGAAATATTCGGTCCAGTTCTTTCCGTAATCAAATCTAAAAACTTCGATGATGGTGTTAGAATATTCAATGACACAATCTATGGATTGACTGGTGGTTTAATAACTGACAATCCTGAGAAATTAGAAAGAGGAAAGAAAGAGCTACACTGTGGTAATCTTTACTTAAACAGAAAATGTACTGGTGCATTAGTTGATGTTCACCCATTTGGTGGATTCAATATGAGTGGTACAGATAGTAAAGCAGGTAGCCGTGATTACTTACAATTATTCATGCAAGGTAAATCTGTTGCTACTAAAAAGTAATTGACACTTTAAGTATATATACGAAAAGAGCTTCATTTTATATGAAGCTCTTTTTTGTGTTTTTCATTTTATTTTATATTTTGAATAGTAATATTCAACATAGAAATTGTTTATCATGAGAAACTTAACTTTCATTTTACTTTTTTTTGCTGTGGCAATAAATATGTACTCCCAACACTGGGAAGTTTACAACACGGAAAATACAGTCTTGACTTCGACAACATTTTCAGAAATTGTTGTAGATGACAATAATGTAACTTGGATAGGAACAGGAGATGGATTAGCCAAAATAGAAAATGGTGAGCTTAGTTTATATAATAGTAGTAATTCTATATTACCAACCCAACAAGTAACTGATTTGTTTTTAGATAAAAGCAACTTGATTTGGATACTTTATGGAGATAGAATTTACAGAGGAAGAAATGGAAACTTTGAACTTTATAAATCAGATTTAGGTGGTAAAAAAATAGTAGTTGACTCTAAAGGTAATATTTATCTTGCTAATAAGTATAGCTTACTTAGATTAAAAGATAAAGTCATATTGGATACATTACATACTGCAAGTGAAAATCAAAGAGATTACATAGACCATTTAATTATTGACCATAATGATAACCTCTGGTTTCACTATAGTTTAGGTTATGAGGGCTTGATAAATATTGTTATGAATAAGAACCAAGGAGATAGTTATGATAAATATATACATAATGGCTTATCTTTAGTAATTGATATTGGTATCGATAGTTCTAATAACTTATGGGTGTCGGGAAGTAGATTTCTAACTTTGAAAAAACCGAAAGAAGAGAAGTGGATAGATATGTTGGATTCTTTCGAAATAGAGCGTGATCCAATTAAACATTTTAATTCAATTACTTTTGATGCTAATAATAACCTAATATTGGTTAATTCACATTTTCTTAATCCACCAGCAGAGCTACGTATCTTCGATGAAGGTTCATATAAATTATACACTTTCGATTCCCTCTATAAAAAGGATAAATTTATGGAATCTCAAAGAAATATATCTGTAGATAAAAATGGAAATATCCTAATAGATGCATTCGAATATGGTTTATTCAGATTTGTAAATAACACAACCTCTGTAAACGAAAGCACTGATAATGGAATAAACATCTTCCCCAACCCAGCACAGAATAAACTTCACATAAATACTGGTAACAAAATAGTACAATCTATATCCATATCAGATATACTCGGTAATGGGTTAATAGATATAGACTATAACCATAATAATTCGAACACCTTAGATATTAGCACCTTAGCTACAGGTACTTATTTTATTAATGTTATGTTTGATGATGGTTCAAGCACAATAAAGAAATTTGTAAAGGAGTAAGTATTTCAATTACTGACTACATCCTAAATACACCAAATTGATGATCATCTATATCATTGTTCAATGCTATAGATATATTCATTGCAATTACATTGCGAGTATCAACTAAGTCAATAATACCATCATCCCACAACCTAGCAGAGGAATAATAAGGTGTTGCCTGCTCTTCGTATTTTTCCAATATTGGTTGCTTAATATCTTGTATTTGTTCTTCAGTTAGCTTCTCACCTTTTCTTTCTAATTGCTTTACTTTAACAGAAGTAAGAACATTGGCAGCTTGTTCACCCCCCATAACTGAAATCTTTCCTGTTGGCCACATCCATAAGAAATTCGGGTCATATCCCCTACCGCACATTGCATAGTTACCAGCACCATAGCTACCACCAACAATCATAGTGAATTTTGGGACATTCGTATTAGCAACAGCGTGTACTAACTTAGCTCCGTCTCTAGCAATGCCACCATGTTCATACTTTTTACCAACCATAAAGCCAGTAATATTTTGAAGGAATAACAAAGGAATCTTTCTTACTGAACATAATTCAATAAAGTGTGCACCTTTTAAGCTCGATTCTGAGAATAGTACACCATTATTACCAATAATTCCTACAGGATAGCCCATTATTCTTGCAAAACCAGTTACTAAAGTCTTTCCGTAATTTTCTTTGAATTCTTGGAATCTACTACCATCAACTATTCGAGCAATAACTTCTTTTATATCGAATGGGGTTCTTATGTTTTTTGGAATTATACCATAAAGCTCATCAGAGTCATAATATGGCTCCTCTATTCTGTCTCTTTTTATTTCATATTTACTTTGTTTTTCAAAGTTTTCAACTATATCCCTTACAATTCTGAGGGCATGCGAATCATTTTCAGCTAAGTGATCTGCCACTCCAGATATTTTCGTGTGTACATCTGCCCCACCTAATTCTTCCGAAGTTACCTCCTCACCTGTTGCTGCTTTCACAAGTGGCGGGCCACCAATGAATATAGTTGCCTGATTTCTTACCATCACAGTTTCATCACTCATAGCAGGTACGTAAGCACCACCTGCAGTACAAGATCCCATAACACAAGCAATCTGAGGAATCTTCATCTTAGACATCTGAGCTTGATTATAGAAAATATTTCCAAAATGCTCCTTGTCTGCAAAAGTCTCAGATTGATAAGGTAAGAATATTCCACCAGAGTCAACCAAATAGATACAAGGAAGATTGTTCTTCATCGCTATTTGCTGAGCTCTTATGTGTTTTTTGATTGTCATAGGGAAATATGTACCACCCTTCACGGTTGCGTCATTTGCCACAATCATACACTCCACACCTTTGATAATACCAATGCCTGTGACTACACCTGCAGAAGGTGCCATTCCATCGTACATATCTGTAGCAGCAAAAGCTCCAACCTCTAAAAATGGCGTGTTTTTATCACATAATTCCTCTATTCTATCACGAACAAGTAACTTACCCCTATCTAAGTGTTTTTGTCTATGATGTTCTGGACCACCCTTTTTTATTTCAGATAATCTCTTTCTGTACTCATCTACAATAGACTTATTATGGACATAATTTTCTTTAAAGTCAGGAGATGATGTTGAAATTTTACTTTTTATTCTATTCATATTTATTATTCAAATGATTTTGCAAATTCGTCTAAAAATAATGTTGATGCCTTAATTCCACCAAAATAATGATTCAAATTAAACTTTTCGTTTGGAGAGTGAATATTATCACCTTCTAGTCCTAAACCCATTAACACAGCAGGAGCATTTAGTTCAGATTGGAACATTTCAACAATAGGTATAGAACCACCCTCACGCATGTTTACTGCTTTTAGTCCAAATGCCTTCTCTAAAGCTTCAGATGCGGCACTTACGCCTGGACTATCTATAGCAGCTTCTACAGGATTTCCACCATGATGGCTATGAATTTCAATCTGCATATAGTCAGGAACTAAACTTTTTATGTGGTTGATTGCTTTTTCTGTTACTGATTTCCAATCTTGATTAGGAACTAATCTCATTGATATTTTAGCAGTTGCAGTTGAAGGAATAATTGATTTATGCCCTTCGTCAGTATATCCACTAAACATTCCATTTACATCCAGAGTTGGTCTAGATGAAGCTCTTATTACAGTAGAATATCCTTCTTCACCTGTTAACCCAGACAAGCCAAGTTCTTTAGCATATTCATTTTCATCAAATGGCAATGATTCTAATGTCTTAGTCTCTTCTTCACTAAGCTCTTTCACGTCATCATAAAAACCTTGTATAGTCACTTTTCCTTTATCATCATGAAGTTTAGCAATTAGTTTTGATAATTCATTCGCAGGATTTGGAACTGCACCTCCATATTGTCCAGAATGCAAATCTCTATTAGGACCTGTAAGAGTCAACTCGATAACAGCAATTCCTCTTAAGCTATAAACGATAGAAGGTATATCATTAGCAAACCAAGAAGTATCAGAAATCAATATAGTATCACAGCTGAGTTTATCTGTGTTTTTTGGTAAGAAATCCATCAATGCATTACTACCCGATTCCTCTTCTCCTTCGATAAGAAGCTTAACATTTACAGGAAGTTTGCCGTTTGTTTTCAAATGTCCTTCTGCCCCTTTTACATGAGCAAATACTTGACCTTTGTCATCAGCTGTTCCTCTTCCATACAATTTGCCATCTCTTATGGTAGGCTCAAATGGTGGTGAATCCCAAAGTTCAATCGGATCTTCAGGTTGTACGTCATAGTGCCCATAAATTAATACTGTAGGAGCATCTTCTCCAGCTTCTAACCACTCAGCATAAACAATAGGGTGACCATTTGTCTCTATTACTTCAACTTCATTAAATCCTGATGAAAGTATATTCTCTTTTAACCAATTCGCACAATCATTTACGTCTTTTTTATTTCTTTCTCTGGTAGATACAGAAGGAAATTTTAAAAATTCTATAAGTTGATTTAGATTTTGTTCTTCATTTTGTTCAAGTCTATTTAGTATATTTTCCATTACTATCCTTATTTACTATTATAAATTTCCAATTCTTTCAAATTTACTAAATTTCACACACATAACAGTATTCATATTTTGCTAGTTTTTTCATAAATTGTGTATATCAGAAACTTAAACAAGAATAAATTGTCCTATAAAACTATAAAGTATTGTGAATCTAATAAGATAGCTAATATTACGTTGTCTAGACCTGAAGTACGAAATGCCATCAATTCTGAAATGATATCAGAATTAACCGATATCTTCGAACAAATTGAACTTAATGATGATATCAGAGTAATTGTACTAACAGGTGAAGGTAAGACATTTTGCTCTGGAGCTGACTTAAATTGGCTTAGAGAAGTTAAAGATTATACTTACAAAGAAAATTATTCTCAATCTTTAGAGTTGGTGAAACTTTTAAAGATTATTCACAATCATTACAAACCTGTTATATGTAAAGTTAACGGGTCTGCTGTAGGAGGTGGTGTCGGTCTTTTACTTGCTAGCGATATAGTAATTGCAGATTCAAACGCAAGTTATGGTCTTTCAGAAGTAGCTATAGGAGTAGTTCCAGCTGCAATAGTACCATTTTTAATGTCTAGAATTAGTGAAGTTAAGGCAAGAGAGTACTTAATAACAGGTAAAAGATTAGATTCACAAACAGCAAAAGAACTGGGATTAATTAATTATTTAGCGCAAGCCGATGAACTAAATAGCTTAACAGATGAGATAACCAATACTATTTGCAATAATGGTAGAATTGCCGTTTCAAAAGTTAAAGAAATGATTAATAAGTTTAGTTCTGTTGATTTAAGTGAAAAAAATATTGAATATATATCAAATATAATTGCTAAACTCAGAACATCTGAAGAAGGACAGGAAGGAATTAGTGCATTTTTAGAAAAAAGAAAACCAAATTGGATAGAATAAATATGAATAAGAAAATTAAAAAGATTTTAATAGCTAACAGATCTGAAATTGCATGTAGGGTCATAAAGGCTGCTAAGGAATTAAATATTAAAACTGTAGCTATCTATTCCGAAATTGATAAAGATTCTTTGCATGTAAAATTAGCAGATGAGTCTATTTTAGTTGGCCCTGCACCTGCCAACCAATCATATTTGGATCAAGAGAATGTTATAAATGCTGCGTTAAAAATGGGTGCAGATGCCATTCATCCAGGATACGGTTTTCTATCTGAAAATTATGAATTTAATGAAAAAGTCAGAGAAGCAGGTCTAACTTATATAGCGCCTAATATAGAGTCCATGAAACTAATGGGTTCAAAAACTGCTTCTAGAAAAACTATGATTGAAGCTGGTGTTCCAGTAATTGAAGGTTATCAAGACAATAGCTCTGATGTTAAGGCATTTAAGCAAAAAGCAATAGAGATTGGATTTCCAGTATTAGTAAAGGCCTCAGCTGGTGGTGGTGGAAAAGGAATGAGAATAGTTAGAAGCGAAGAAGAATTTGAAGATGCATTTGCTTCATCTTCGAGAGAAGCCAAAAATGCATTTGGAGATTCTACTGTTTTTGTTGAGAAATATATTGAAAACCCAAGGCATATTGAATTTCAAGTTGCAGGAGATAAGCATGGGAATTATGTTCATTTATTTGAAAGAGAATGCTCAATACAGAGAAGGCATCAAAAAATAATTGAAGAAACACCATCTACAGCATTGGACAATGATCTAAGAAATGAAATGGGTGAAGCTGCAGTTAATGCAGTGAAAGCAGTTGATTATGATAGTGTTGGAACTGTAGAATTCCTATTAGATAATAGCGGGAACTATTATTTTCTTGAAGTTAACACAAGAATTCAAGTAGAACATCCTATAACAGAAATGACAACTGGTATTGATTTGCTAAAATTACAAATCAAAATTGCAGAAGGTGAAGAACTTCCATTTAAGCAAGAAGAATTGAGTCAACAAGGTCATTCAATCGAATGTAGAGTTTATGCTGAAGATGCTAGGAAAGATTTTATACCAACTGGTGGAATTGTTTTATTTCACAAAGCGCCAGAAGGATTAGGTGTAAGGTATGATACGGGTATAATTACAGGCTCTGAAATATCATCTTACTATGACCCAATAATGAGTAAAATAATAAGTTATGGGAGTACTAGAACTGAAGCTATTGAAAGAATGAAGATAGCTCTTAAAGATACAGTAATTTTAGGTGTGGTCACCTCCTTAGATTTTATACATGATGTTTTAGATACAGATGACTTTAGAAAAGGAAAAACATACACGAATTTTTTAGAAAATAATTCTCAATTATTCGAAAAAGATGATGATGACTATTTATTTGCTGCTTCATTTTTAACAGCTATTGAATCTGAAGAAATGAATGATAACACAGATAATATGACTAGACTTCCTTGGGAAATTATTGGTGAATGGGAAATTGGAGAATTGAAATGATAATAAAATATAATAATGAATTACTAGAATTAGAAAGCAATCAAATTGATAATAATTACACTGTTAAAATAGACGATAATACCTTTAGTTTTAGAATTGTAAACAAAGAATCTAACAAGTTAGAATTAATTATTGATGATAATTCTGAAGAAGTTTATTACACATCGCATAAGGATAAAATTTTCTTACATTTTAATGGTAAGCAACATATATTTCAGAAGGTTGAAAACGAATTAGAATTAGAAGGTTCAGAATTTTCTGAAAATGTTGAAAATATAATTCCACCTATGCCTGGAACAATAATTAAAGTCAACTTTGATATTGGTGACAATGTAAATGAAGGTGATGCTGTAGTTGTTGTGGAGGCAATGAAAATGGAAACAAATTTATACACACGTATTTCAGGTAAGGTCACTGAAGTTAATGTCAAAGAAGGTGATAGAGTTGATTCTGAAGACGTATTAGTAAAAATAGAAAAAGAGTAAAAAAAAAGAGGAACTTAACTAGTTCCTCTTTTATTTATATTTATTTACAATCACTTTATTCTACTTGAGACAATCTCTAATATTTCATTCATTTTTTCTTTTGCTCTTTCAGAATAATTTTTAGCTTCTTTCTCTTTTTCTTCTTTATATTGTTGATCATTTATACTATCAAGATTTATAATAACATTTCTATAAGCACCCCAAATTCCTACCTCTAAAGCTCTAGCACCTACTTCCAAATCAGAACGACTACTAAAATTCCCTATTCTAGCAACTTCTACCAAATCATCCCAAATTCTATCTGCTGTTTTGATAGTCTTCATAGGGACTTCTATTGCTACTTTCATGCCTTCTTGCATTGCATTCTTTCTAATTGCTATTTCCTCTTCAGTGTTCTGAGGCAATCTCATAGCTTCCATAAAATCACTAAAAGCATTAGTATCTGCATCGATGAGAGGAATAAGTTCTTCAGTAGTTTTTACTAAATTTGGTATAACTTTTCTCAATTGAGAATCATACTTTTCATATTTTCTAAAACCGAAAGTCAACCATGCTACCATATTACCTAGTCCTGCTCCCATAGCAGCTACTGCAGCAGAAACACTTCCACCACCAGGAGCAGATGTCCTTGCTGCAACTTCACCAACGAAATCTCTTACAGATAATGAAGCTAATGGTTCATCTCTTTCTTGCCCTATTACATACTCAATTATTCTTTTCTCAGGTACAAAATTTTGAACTGAACTTAGACCTAACCTATCTATAACTAATTTTATTTTTTGGCTTTCTTCTACTATGAATAAGTTTTCCTTCTCTATATAGTAATCAGCTGCCATCAACATAGCTTCTAAGGGAACTAAACCTACTATCTCAGAACCGGCAACACCTATATTCAACTTTTTAGCATCTTTTTTTGCTTCTTCATAAGCAATATGCATAGGTGTAACATGATAGTCATTCAAATTCATTGATATTTGAGCAATGTTGTAATCATCAACTTGCCAGCCTAAACCTTTAGTTTCTTTTAGTCTGCCTGGTTCACCATCTCCCCTTCCAGCTTCTCTGAGATTTAATGCTATCCTATGTGCTTGATTCCAAGTACCTAAAACATTAATATTATATGCAATAAGAAAGTTTCGAGCTCCCGTTGCAGTACAACCCCATTTGGGGTCATACTCTCCTGACCAATAGTCAGGTTCCCAACCATCTGACAATACTTTATCAGCCATTGCTTCATATTCACCTTTTCTTATATCAGGTAATTTCTTTCTATAGTCTTTATCTGATGAATGTTCATAAAGATACATAGATAACCCTAGCTCATCCGCAGCTCTTTTCGCAAACTTTTTTGATATCTCAACACACTCTTCCATAGTTACATTGGCTACAGGAACAAAAGGACAAACATCCATAGCACCCATTCTTGGGTGTTCTCCTGTCTGTTTTCTCATATCTATAAGTTCCTTAGCTGTTTTAGCTGCAGACAAAGCGCCTTCTATAATTGTATTTTCATCACCTACAAACGTATATACAGTCCTATTTGTGGAACTACCTGGATCAACATCTAGCAAAGTACACCCTTCAACATTAATTATAGCATTTGATATTGCGTCAATAATGCTTTTATCTTTTCCTTCAGAAAAATTCGGTACACATTCTATTATTTTATTCATATTTTATCTTATCTTATGGTTTAGTAATTATTACAAAAATAATAAATTATAATTTTCATATTAAACACGATTTTAAATCTTTTGATTTTATTTTATGGCTAAAGAAGTAAATATTTCAGATTTGTCAGATAATGATATATTATCTAAGACTATCACTAACAAGTATAATCAAGTTCTTTTAAAAAAAGGTACTGTTATACAAGTTGATTCACATATTAAAATACTCAAAACGTGGGGAATTGAGAAGGTATCAATAGAAACAGATTTATCTGAATCAAATGAAAACAATAACATAGAAATTGATGAAGATCTGATTGAAGCCGTAAAAGAAAGATTACAATGGGGTAACCTTAATAAGAATGAACAAATACTTTTTGATTTAATAGTTGCATCTAAATCTAATCAGGTATAATTATGAATTCTATAAAAGAACAAATAGAAAATTTTGATGACTTCCCCACTCTGCCAACAGTTTATTACAAATTAGTAGATGCACTTTCTGACAACACAACAACAATAAGGAAAATCTCTGAGATAATATCTACGGATATCGCTCTCAGCTTTAAACTTTTAAAAATCGTAAATTCAAGTATTTATGGGTTAAGTACAAAAGTAAAAACTGTAGAGAAAGCAATATTTCATATGGGATTCAGAGAATTAAAGAATATTATTCTTACTTCTACTGTTATAGATGTCTTTTCAGATTTAAAAAGTAGTTCAAGTTTGGATCTCGTAGCATTTTGGAAACACTCTATTGCAGTTGGAGTTGTATCAAGAGCATTAGCTAATTTGCATGGCAAAAAGAATTTAGATGAATATTTGTTAGCTGGTATTTCACACGACATAGGAAAGTTAGTATTATATAAAATCTTAGGTAATCAATATGAAGCAGCATTTATATTTGCTAAAAGAAATAATATTGATTTAGCAGATGCTGAAAGCAAAGTATTCGGTATTAACCATTTAGAGATTGGGTATAAAATCGCTAAAGACTGGAATTTGGATGATAATATAGCTAACTCAATTAAATTTCATAGAAAAGGATTAATTAATTCAAAATTAAGCCATATAGTTTCGACAATACATGTTGCCAATATCCTTACAAAAGGTTTTGAATGGGGTAAATCTGGAAATGATATAATTGATAAACCGAATAATAAAATTTGGTTAAAATATTCTCTTAAAGAAATTAAAATCAAAGACTTTTACAATGAAGTTAAGGAAGATTACTATCAAGCATGTGAAATTTTAATTGTATAATACCCTATGAATAATTTAGAAATATTTAAAGACTTTAATAACAAAATGATAGATAATCTATCAGTTAATGAGATATTAATTCATTCACTTGAAATATTTAGTCAACTAATTAATACTGACTTTATAGCAATATATCTTTTTAATAAAGAAACTTTTCTTCCTGAATTGCAAGTAATATCTGAAAATAAGCTAAAAAAAGAGTCAGATACTATACTGGAAGAGATAATAGAAGAAGGTATTTTGAGTGATGTAATGAATTCTAACCACATTATTAAAAGGAATTTACCTAAACATAATTTAATACTAGCACCTTTAGTTTCATTCAAGGGAGCGCATGGTTTTGTAGTATTTAGAACTATTTCGTCAAAGGAAATTGAAGACAATAATACTGAGTACTTACTTGAGAATTTCACTGGTTATTTAGCCTCATGTATAAATTCAAGGTTTTTAGACTTAGAAAATGAGTCGATTAGGAATCAAATTGATCAAGTTGTTGCTGTTCAAACTAAATCTCTCATGGATAAGAAAAAAGAGATAAATGAAAAGATTGAAGAATTAAAATCTAGTCTTTTAATGACAATGCCGCATGAAGTAAGAACACCTCTTAACCAGATTTTGGGCTTAACAGATTACTTAATAAAATCAGTAAAAGATGTTGATGAAGAGGAATTAACAGAAGTTCTGAATGATGTATATGAGTCTGCAGTAAGATTACGAAGATTATTTGAGAATTATTTATATCTTTCAACTCTTAACATCACCGCTTATGATATCGAGAAACTGAATCAATTAAAAAATAGTATTTTACCTTCAGCAGAATCTGTTATTTATGAGTCAGCTATGAACTTAGCATTCAAATATGAGAAACAAGAATCTATTGAGCTTAATTTAGTTGATACTGAATTAAACATAACTGAAGAACATTTATCTAAGTTACTTTTCGAAATTATTGATAATGCATTTAAGTTTGGTGACGAAAATACAAAAGTCAACATTTCTTCTGAATTATCTAATAATAACTATATAATTAAAATTCTGGATAATGGTATTGGGATACCTATAGAAAGAATTTATATGCTAGATGCTTACATACAATTTGATAGATTATCTAATGAACAACAAGGGTCTGGTTTAGGTCTTGCTATAGCCAAAAGAATTGCTATTATTTACGACGGTGATATACAATTTAAAAGTAAACCTAATGATTTTACTGAAGTTACAATCACTCTACCAGTGGCTAGTAATTAGTTTTTATAAATTGTAATTGATTTAATATCACTGATCCATCTGTCAGTTTTTAAATCAAATGGAAATATAATGCTTGCTGGTTTAAAATACTTACTTATCATTGCCTTATTGAGGTTTTGAGTATTTAACTGATATGTTACGTCTAATACAGAATTAAGCTCGGTTTCTAATAATTGGTTATCCTCTAATTTCAATAGTTCATCTTCCCCTATTACTAATGTATCACCAAGTGACGATACTTTTTTATCAGCTATCAACAAGAGTGGATTGTGATTATTTAACTTTGACAAATCATAACTACTCAATATTTTTGTATTGCCATTTTGATAAGTTATAACTGCAAAACAACTCTCGCATAGATCTATCAAATCATCAATTTCGATAGCATGGTTTGTACTGATTTTTGAATTATTATATCTAAAGTTAATACGTAACTGATCTTTATTTGTAAAATTCGAACTATTTAAATCAATTGTTTTCACTTTTTCAAATGATAAAGCTGTAACAACCATCATAAATACAGATATTATCAATAAAGTATTTTTCATGTCATTTTCCCACTAGTCTTTGAGTTCATTAAGTAAAATAGTAATTTATTTTTTAATATTTTACAATATACAAATATTCTATAATATGGATATAACTACAATAATATTAGCTGCAGGCAAAGGAACTAGGATGAATGTTCCTGATTTACCTAAAGTATTAGTAACACTCAACGGCAAGCCAATGCTAGAGTATGTTCTTGAGACTGTTGAGAAAATAGATTCTAAAAAAACTGTTCTAGTTGTAGGCTACATGAAAGAAAAGATAGAAGATTATATAAAATCCAATACTTTTTCAAACATTGAAACAACAATACAAGAAGAACAGTTAGGAACAGGACACGCAGTTCAACAAGCTGAAGAACAATTAAAAAATTCTAATTCTCAAGTACTAATATTATGTGGTGATGTTCCTCTGTTAAGTGAGTTTACCATTCGAAAATTCATAAAGACTCATTTTGAATCAAACTCAACCCTTTCAGTTTTGTCTGCTATTACTGATAATCCAACTGGGTATGGCAGAATAATAAGAGATTCTAATGATGAATTTAGAAAAATTGTAGAAGAAAAAGATTGTACTGACACTGAAAAGTTGGTGAAAGAAATAAATAGTGGCACTTATATCGTTGACTCAAATGAATTGTTTACTGCTTTAAAAGAAGTAAATACTGATAATGCTCAAGGAGAATTCTATTTAACTGACATAGTAGAAATAATTCAAAATAGAAATAAAAAAGTAATTGCATTTCCCACTAACAATATTAATGAAATTCAAGGTATCAATTCATTAGAATCATTGGAAACAATTGAGAGTAAATTAAAGTCTAGACCATTTAATATATTAGGTGTTCAACAATTAGCAATTGGTGGCGAAAATAAGGAACAACATTCTAAATTATGGTCTGAACTGTTTGGTATAAAAAAAATTGGCGAATACAAGTGTGAAAGTGAGAATGTAAATGAAGATATTTATGAACTTGGTTCAGGTTTAGGAAAAGTTGAAATTGATATTATGGAACCCTTGGATATAGATAAAAAACCTGCTGTCCATAGCCCAAAATTGAATCACTTCGGTCTTTGGGTAGATGATTTGGATTCAGCTTTCAAATATCTTTCTGAAAATGGAGTTAGATTTACACCTGGAGGCATTAGAAAAGGTGCTTCAGGCCATGATGTTTGCTTTATTCACCCCAAAGGGAATGAAGAGTTTCCTGTTTCAGCAGAAGGAGTATTAATCGAGTTAGTTCAAGCACCTCAAGCAATAATTTCACAATTTAAAGACATAAAGGAATAACTACTATGGCTAAATTAGTATGTATCAGACATGGTCAATCATTATGGAACAAAGAAAATAAATTTACTGGGTGGGTAGACATAGATTTATCTGAACAAGGTAAAGAAGAAGCAAAAAAAGCTGCAGAATTGCTAAAAGAATATAAATTTGATGTGGTCTTTACTTCAGTTCTTAAACGCGCAATTAATACTGCGAATATTATATTAGAATATAATAGCAGTAAACCAACTATTGTGAGGGACAAAGCTCTGAATGAAAGACACTACGGTGACTTACAAGGCTTGAATAAGGCAGAGATAGGTGAAAAAGTAGGTGCAGAGCAATTGCATATTTGGAGAAGAAGTTATGATGTAGCTCCTCCAGAAGGAGAATCATTGAAAGATACACAGGATAGAGTTATACCTTATTTTGAAACTGAGATTTTACCAATGATCAAATCAGGTAAAGAAGTTTTGATATCAGCACACGGCAACTCACTTAGAGCATTAGCAATGCATTTAGAAAATATTTCTAAAGATGATATATCAGATATAAACATTCCTACTGGTCAACCGTATGTATATGAATTCGATGACTCGTACAATGTTATTTCAAAAAAATATGTAAGCAATAATGACTAAACTTTTTGTATTATTAATAATTACAACCTTTTCGTTACACTCAAAAACTATATTAGAAATAGCGAGTGAAGAATTAGAGCGAAATTTCAATTCTCTTCAAAATGAAGAACTTCCTCCTTATTATCTATCTTATAACATCACAGATGTAGAAAGAATAATTATAAACTCCTCTTTTGGTAACGTGATTGTTAATGATAGCGTAAACCAGAGGATATTAGACATTGATTTGAGAGTTGGTGATTATGAGTTTGACAATACACACATAATTAGAGGAAGCTCTTTCAATTTTGGTGGTGGTGGTGGTTTGGAATTTCTAGCACTTGATAATAATGAAAGCGCTATTAAAAATAAAATTTGGTACTCCACAGACAAAGTTTATAAGTCAGCAATAGAGTCTTACGAAAAGGCACGTTCGAATTCAGCTGTTAAGATAGAAGAAGAAGATAAGTCGGATGATTTTTCTAAAGAAGAACCTGTAAGTTATCAAAGTGAACAAAATCCATTTAGAATTAATAGAAGTGAATGGGTTGAAAAAACTAATCGATTGTCTAAACTATTTTCAGCATTTCCAAATATTTATGATGGTAGTGTAACCTTTCAACTTGAAAATAAAACAAAATATTTTATCAATTCAGAAGGTAGTAAACTGAAGTTTAATGAATCTGCTATTAGAATGTTTGTTTATGCAAAAACTAAAGCAGATGACGGTATGAGCTTACCTTTGTACAAATCATATTTTGCTTTTGAATTATCGGATCTGCCTTCAGTGGAAGTAGTAGAAAAGGATATTCTTGAAATGATAAATTTGCTAAAAGAACTAAGAGACGCCCCTTTAATGGATACATATTCTGGACCCGCTATATTATCTGGAGAAGCTTCAGGTGTATTCTTTCATGAAATATTTGGACATAGAGTTGAAGGACATAGAGAAAAAGATCCAACTTCGAGCCAAACATTCAAAAAATCTGTTGGCGAACCTATTTTACCTGATTTTATTGATGTCATTTTTGACCCTACAATTAAAAGTAGAAACAACATTGATTTATCAGGCTATTACAAATTTGATGACCAAGGAGTAGAAGCTCAAAAAGTAGTTTCTGTTGAAGATGGTATATTTAAAAGTTTCCTAATGTCACGTTCACCTATCGAGGGTTTTAGTAACTCAAATGGTCACGGTAGAAAACAAGCAGGATTTAATGCTGTCTCTAGACAGTCGAATCTCATCGTACAAAGTGACAAATCGGAAGACTTTGATGAGTTAGTAGAAAAATTAAAAGAACTATGTAAAGAGGAAGAAAAGGAGTACGGATTGTTATTTAGTAAAGTACAGGGAGGTTTTACTTTCACAGGTCGAACTGTTCCCAATGCTTTCAATGTAACTCCTTTAGTTGTTTATAAAATTTATGCTGATGATAGACCAAATGAACTTGTAAGAGGAGTTGACCTGATTGGTACTCCCCTATCTACATTTAGTAATATTATCACTACTACTAATCAAATTGGGGTCTTTAATGGAGTTTGTGGTGCAGAGTCTGGCGGAGTTCCTGTTTCAGCCTCATCTCCTGATATCTTAGTTTCAAAAATTGAAGTTCAGAAAAAGAAAAAGTCTCAAGCTAAATTACCATTATTAAATTCACCTGAAAAAAGTACTACAGGTAACTAATGGGTACTGATTTATTTAAAGAAGAACAATCTTTTAGACAAAAAATACTATGGGGATTACTTTTAGTTATAACCATTGGTTCAATTGCTTTATTTGCAATAACCTATATAAATTCATTTTCTTCAAACAATCACAATGCAAATATCAGCTTAGTTGGTTTAATATTAGTTACAATTTTTACGACTTTTTTATTGTGGTTTTTCTATAGAATAAAACTAATAGTTACAATTAATTCTAACTCTATAAATTATTCGTTTTGGCCTTTCATAAGAGAATTTAAAACTCTCAAATTTGAGAATATTAAATCCATTCAAATTGGCAAATATAAACCTATCAGAGAATATGGTGGTTGGGGATATAGACTATCTCTAAAAGGTAGAGGTCTTTGTCTAAATGTAAGTGGGAACCAAGGAATGAGAATAAAAATGAACGATGGTTTTGAGTTGCTTCTAGGAACTCAACAGAAAGATGAACTAATCAAAACTATAAACCAATTAAATCTAAATACTATAAAATATGAATACAATTAAATTATTATTGACATTTTTTATTACTACAAGCGTCTGTTTTAGTTTTGATGAACCAAATCAAGATATCCTTGAAGCTATGAAAGATGAAATCAGTCGGTCTTTAGATAGCTTGCAAATTGAAGGCTTAGAAAAGCCTTACTTTATAGAATACAAATATACTGAGTTAGATGCTCACAGTATTAGAGGACAGTTAGGTTCTATTGAAGCTAGTAATAACAATAGAAGTGCGTATTTATCAGTAAATGTTAGAGTAGGCGATTATAAATTTGACAATTCGAATTTCTTTGACGTTGGTCTTGGCTTTTTTGGAAGTAGTGATGACGAAGAGGGATTTAAGAGAAGGAAAGTGAGCTACAAGCCAACGTATGACTATCTAAGGAGAGAGTTTTGGCTTGCTACTGATGCAGCCTACAAGCAATCTGCCGAACTGTATTCAAAGAAATTAGCTGTCTTAAAAAACAGATTAAGAAACGACACTACACCTGATTTTTCAAAGCCTAGAGAAATAATATCTAGAAAAGAGATTAAAAAAATACCTGATTTTGATTATAATTACTTCGAAAAACTTGTAAAAAACACTTCTTCCGTATTTAATGATTATGGAAATATTTTTACTTCTGGTGTAAGTGTAGAATTTATTCCAAAAAGGGAGTATTATGTTAATTCTGAAGGTACGGAATATATAAAAGATTCATACTATACCGGTTTCGAAATTGTAACTGCGACTCAGAATAATTCAGGTATGCCGTTGTTTGATCATTATATAACTTATTCGTCTGACCCAAATAATTTACCTTCTTATGATTCTTTGATTTCTGCCAGTAAGAAATTAGCTGAAAATATTAACAAAAAACTTAAAAAAGATCAACTTGATGATTTTTATGTAGGACCTATAATCTTTAACAAACAAGCTGCTGCTGAACTTTTCATACAATCTTTTTTACCTAAATTAATAGCACAAAGAGAACCTCTTACAGATGGTGGATTTAGTTCAGATAATGAAGATGCGGTTTTTCAAAGAAAGATTGGAGGAAGAGTATTACCAAAGTATATGAGTATTATTGACAAACCTGCATTAGAAAGATATGATAATACAGACCTAATTGGTCATTACAAAATTGATGATGATGGTAATATATCCGAAGAAGCAACTTTGGTCAAAAATGGGTACTTAGAAACTCTTTTGACTGATAGAACTCCGACTAAAAAGATTCCAAACTCAAATGGACACAAAAGAGGCGGTTCAGTTATGTATAGTAATATTGTTGTAAACAACGATTCAACAGAACTCAACCTTAATCAATCAGATTTAGAGAATGAACTAATTAAATCTATTGAAAGAAGAGAGTTAGAATATGGAATTGTAATCGAAAAATTATTAAATCAAAACATTAGATATACTTCATTATACAGAATTACAAATGGAAATATTGAAATACCTTTTGGTAAGAAAAACTATGTAATGGAAGGTTATAAGCTTTATAAAGATGGAACAAAAGAAGCTTTTAGTGGTATGGTAGTACCCTCTTTTAATGTTTTACTTTTTAAAGATATTTTATTTACCAGCAAAGATAAATTTGTGTACAATTTCCTTGCAAACGCTGTACAATCCCCTTATATAACTGGAGGTGACAGATACGTACCTTCAAGTATAATTGTACCGAATCTAATGTTTGAAGATGGAGAATTACATATTATTGAGGATGATTTCAAAAAACCTCCTTATATTAACTCAAGTTTAGTAAACTAAATAAATACTACAAAATGATAATTAGAGAAAATGAAAGCTTAGAAGTTTTAGCAATACTTCTTAAATACAAATGGATTATAATTGCAGTAACATTTTTGTTCACTGTTGGTTCCATTTTTTACGCTTATAATGTTGATGTGCAATACAAATCAACGATAAATGTAGTACCTCCAAGTAATTCACCTGATGGCATGTTAGGTGGTGCTTTGTCGGGAATAACTTCAAAACTAAAAGACTTTGGAATAACAAAAGTTGCTGGAGGAGCTGGTGGAGGCCAAAGTTATGATTTGTCTGTATTGATGGAAAGTAGATCTGTACTTGATTCAATGATTAATAAATTTAGCCTTATTGAAATTTACGAAGCGAAAGATAATAGTAGAGAAA
This sequence comes from Chlorobiota bacterium, assembly GCA_046290495.1. Classification (GTDB taxonomy): domain Bacteria; phylum Bacteroidota; class Ignavibacteria; order Kapaibacteriales; family UBA2268; genus PGYR01. The sequence continues at coordinate 305,843 of JBKAGT010000005.1, forward strand.
TAACTAGAAAAATTCTCAGAGAAAATATTGAAATCGTTAATTATAAGGAAGGTAATATTGAATTTTCTGTTTGGGCTGAAAATCCTGAATTAGCTGCTGATATGGCTAATGAATTTGTTAGAATAGTAAATAACAAAGCCCGACAAATGAATAAGCAAGAGACTGAATCCAATCTAAAATACTTAGAAAGCAGAATTGCAAGAACTGATTCTATTTTAACTGTTGTTGGAGATTCTTTAGCTTTCTATTCTAAAAAATATCAGATATTTTCACCAGAAGATCAAGCTGCCGTATATAGTGAAGCTATTGCAGAGCTAAATGCGAATCTAATGAAAGCAGAAACTGAATACGAAATCACAAAAAACAAACTTGGTGAGCAAGATCCTTACACCCAAATGCTTAAAGATTATGTTGATCAAGCAAAGAAAAAACTCCAAGAATCGAAGACGAAACCTGGTTTGATTGGAAACTTTTCACTTGATAATGTAAGTAAGGTCGGTATGGAATATATGAATCTTTATTCTGAATATGAGGCACATTCTAGAATGAAATTATTTTTATTGCCGACATTAGAAAAATCTAAACTTGATTTAAACAGTAAGAATAATTTTCTTTATATAGTTGATAAGGCAATCCCTGCTGAAAATAAAGACAGACCAAGAAGATCATATATAGTATTAGGAACATTTGCGGGGTCATTTATACTTTCTATTATTCTAATACTTATAATCAGTGGCTTTAAATCAATAAGCGAAAGATTAAATCTTATAAAAAATAGCTGATATTTTGCATAAGGAATCACCTATATTTAGCTTACTAAGATTCGATAATAATGATACCATCTCATTATCAAATATTATATTTGTATTGTTGGCATCGTTATTATCATTTTTTATATTGAATTTGTCTGTAGGTTTGTCAGGAACTGCAAACCTTTTCCTATTCTTCTCTATTTCTATTTTTTCTTTAATATACCTTTTTCTAAAACCCAAGTATTGGATTTATAGTATAGTTTTGTTTACAGCTGCATTTTCATCTACAACTGGTGGTGGTATAAGTGTCATAGATGTTGTATTCTCTATATACTTTAATGTATTCTTATTTCTTTGGCTTCTTTGGGCAGTATTTATTAAAAAATATAAGTTAGTTGAAAATAGAATAGAATGGTTAATGGTTTCTTTCTATATACTTATATCTTTGACTATAGTTAATTATTGGTTTGATAACATAAATTTACTGAATTGGTCAAGAGAATATATACTACTTACACTTTCTTTGATTTATTTCCCTCTGAAAAAATATATAACGACAAAGAAAGAGATAATTACGCTATCAGTTATGTTTCTTATTACATTGGTTGCAGCTGATATAGTTCAGTTTTATCTATATAAACAAATTTTATCAGATATTACATATGCTTATCAAGCTGGTTCAACAATTAGAAATAATCTTTATTTGTTTGTAGTCGGCTCAACATTTAGCTGTTTATTTCTATTCTATCAAAAAAAGCTTGTTTACAGATTAATATTAGCAGCAATCATGATATTAAGCTTAGGTGCTTTAGCATCTACTTTTGCTAGAATATTTTGGGCAGCTGCATTTATAAACATCTTTTTAGTTTTTATAATTTTAAATAATCGTCAAAAATTAAGATTTTTAACTTATACAGTTGTTTCTTTGTTTTTAGCTTATTTAGTATCTTCTCTACTGTTTGGTAATATATTTGAGTTTGTACTCTATGCGTTAGAATCAAGATTAGAATCTACTTCAAAAGGAACTACTGACATTTCTGCACTTTCTAGATTTGCAGAATGGGAGGTTGTAATTGAGAAAATCAAGTCTTCCCCATTTATAGGTAATGGGTTTGGATATGAATTTACATTTAAGAATCCTATCGCATCTTTTATGACATATACTTCAATAATTCATAATAGTTTTTTACATTTTGCTTACAGAATAGGAATTCCTTTAACTATAATGTATTTCAGTATATTTTTCTATTTCTTTTATAAAGCGATTTTTTATACTATAAAAATAAAGAAAGATTTATTTTATAAAATATTAATGTTAGGAGCCACATTAAGTTTTATAACAATGGTTATTACAGGTATGTTTACAATGACTTTTATATTAAGAGATGCTTTAATTATAAACGCAGTACTTTACTTTTTCATTGCTTATACTGATAAACATTATTTGAAACACAATATAAATTAGATGAAAAATAATTACTCAAATAATTTTATTTCAAAATCAAGAATAAGAATTTTTGTTTCTTTAGTAGTTCTTGTTGGGTTTATGTTCATAGGCAAATTAATTCACTTACAGATAATTAAAGGAGTAATTTACAAGGAAGCAAGTAATGCTCAAGCCATAAAACAAGTTATACAAGAACCATTTAGAGGTAATATTTTCAATTCTAATGATAGCCTAATTGTACACAACAAATCCTCATTTGCTCTAAGTCTTACTCCTAATTTGTGGAGGGATGAATCATTATACTTGTTAAGCTCTATTTTGGACATAGATACAACAGAGTTAAAATCAACTATTAAAAAATATTCCCAACACTCCCCTTTCATTCCTGTTAAATTCTTGAGGGATGTAGACATAGAAACCATTTCAGCTATTGAAGAATACTCAGAGTATTTAAGTGGAATAGATGTAATTGTAGAATCAAAGAGGTTGTATCAATCAGATGCTTATATGGCACATTTGCTTGGTTATACTCGTGAGATATCACCCAGAGAATTAGAGACTTTTCAATATTACCGACCTGGAGATGTAATTGGGAAACAAGGCTTAGAGAAAGAATATGAGAGACTTTTAAGAGGTCAAGAAGGGATAAAATTTGTTTCTGTAAATAAATTTGGACAACAAGTTAACAGATATGAACAAGGTTCAAGTGATAAAAAATCAAAAAATGGTTTTGATTTATACTTAAGTATAAATGAAAGTCTACAATTAAAAGCAGAAAGATTATTAGAAGGAAAAAGAGGAGCTATAGTTGCCATAAACCCCAAAAATGGTGAAATATTAGCAATAGCAAGCTCACCAACCTATGATTTATCAGAGTTTAGTGGCAGGATTTCAATTGATTATTATAATTCCTTGATTAATGATGATGATAAACCATTTTTAGATAGAACTGTAAATAGTCAGTACCCTCCTGGGTCTTCTTGGAAAATGTTAATAGCACTTGCTGGTCTAGAAGAAGGATTGATACAAGAAAATACTACTTTACAGTGTAAAGGGGGCTATCAATATGGTAACAGATTTTTTAAATGCTTAGGTTATCATGGCCCAATAAATGTTACTAGAGCAATAAAAAAATCATGCAATGCGTTTTTCTATCAACTTTCACTTAAACTAGGAGCAGAAAAAGTTATAGATTACGGAAGACAATTTAATTTTGGACAGATCACAGGAATAGATTTACCAAGTGAAAAACCAGGAAATTTTCAAGATTTTGAAACATTAAAGAATAGATATGACGGTAAAGTTCCAGGATGGAAGATGTTAAATTTTGGAATTGGACAAGGTGAAATTCTTGTTACTCCTGTTCAAATGGCAAGTTATATAGCTGCTATAGCAAATAATGGTATATGGAATCAACCACATATAGTGAATAGAATCTACAACAACACTACAAATTCACTACAAAATCTCGATTATAACACTAAAGATATCAATATTGATAAGAATAGTATAGATATTGTAAAACAAGGTATGTGGGAAGTTGTAAATGCACCTGGTGGAACTGCAGGTAATGCTAGAATAGAAGGTTTAGATGTTTGTGGTAAAACTTCTACTGCTCAAAACCCACATGGTAAAGATCATGGATGGTTTACTTGTTTTGCTCCAAGAGAAAACCCAGAAATTGCATTAGCTGTAATGGTCGAAAATGCTGGTTGGGGTGGTAGAGTTTGTGCACCAATTGCCAAAGAATTACTTTTGAACTTCTTCAACAAAGAAGCTCCTGTCCTTAAAGAAGAAGAAGTCACGCCGATTTTAACAGAAAATTAATCACCTTAAATTTGCATAATATGTGACAAAGCTGTTACTTGTTTGTTAGTTTATAATACATTTATTAACATAGAAAGGAATTTGCTATGAATTACTCTATACGAATTTTATTATTTATTTTGGTTGCTTCACTTTTTACATATTCATGTAAAGAGAATGATAAGCCAACTAAATCTGAAACTGAAATTGTTGACATTCAGTCTATTGTTGTTGATTCTGATAATAATCCTATTATTGGAGCTGAAGTTCATGTATTTGAAAATGACAACTTAATTTCAGCAGATACAACAAATGAAGATGGTTCTATTAGCTTTACTGAAATAGAAGCAAATCTTAATAATTTGAGACTGTTGCTTTCACATCCTTTTTATCAAAATTTGTCGATTAGTTATTCTGAATTCAAAGATTTAGAAAATATTGTATTGGAACTTGATGAAGATTGTTGTGTGAAAGCTAAGTTAGTCATAAAAGATAAAAATGACGAACCTGTAGAAGGAGCTAAAGTACAGTTAAGAACTGATATGAAAACTATAAAAAAGTCCGAATCTAATGAAAACGGAGTTGTCGAATTAGAAGGAATATGTAAAGGAGAATTCGAATTTAGAATTTCAAAAGAGGGCTTTAAAGTAATTGAAGAAATTGTTGAATTTACTTCTTGTGATGAAACATATGAATATAGTTTTGAACTAAACTCAAAAGAAGAAGAAGATTGCTGTGAAAGTGCATTAATATTCAAACCTAAAAATGAAGACGGTGAGGTTCTTAATGGTACAAAGGTTTACATTTATGAGAACGATAAAATCATAGAAGATCCTGTTGTAAAAGATGGTAAAGCTGTTGTGGATGGTCTATGTGAAGGTGAATATGTTATTGTCTACAAGAATGAGAAATACGAAACTAAAGAAGTTGTTGTTGAGTTAGGATGTGATGAAGAGAAAACTGTTGAACATACTCTAACTAAAAATGATGATGACTGCTGTGAAGCTATTTTAAAATTCTTAGTCAAAGATACTAAATCTAAATATTATCTCTCAGGTGCTTCAGTTACTTTAAAACTTGGTAATGACGTTATATTTGAGAACAGAAAGACTAATAATGATGGATACGTAATTGAAGATGGTCTTTGTAAAGGAGAATACACTGTCATAATTGAAATGGATGGTTATAAGACTATTGAAACTACTTGGAATGTTGAGAAGTGTGACGACTTCCAGGAGCATTTCTGGTTAGAAAAAGAGTGATAAATTAATAATTTAAAATCAAGGCCACTTTACATCATGTAAGGTGGCTTTTTCTTTATTTTGTAATATTTATTATTCTTGATAATAATTTATCAGAGTATTCCAACATTATCAGATAACTACCAGAAGAAAGCTCATCAGAATCTACAATAAATTCGTATTGACCATTATTCCTGTTATTATGTAAAAATGTTTTTACAATTTCACCATTAATATCGTATAGATTTAGATTGTAAATATCATTTGTAGGCTGAAAATAATCTATTAAAATAAGGTTATTGTTTACATTTACATTTAATTTTACAGGCTCTAGAAATACAAATTTATCATCATTAATACAGTTCTCTAATAACTCAACTTCTGTTGTATCATCCGTCTCTATGGACATTAGTGGAAAAGAATTTACATTGCCAGACTCTAATTTGAAAATATATTCACCAGGCACTGCATCTAGCGCATAAAATTCTATTTCTATTATCTCATTTTTAGTTATACTAAATCTATCTCCTGCATTAGATTCCATCTCTAACATTAGTTTACCGAAATTGTCAGCATAAGATATTTTTAAGCCTTGTTGTGCAATTGTTATATCATTAATAACAAATGCTTCAAAAGGATAATTTAATTCAATTGACACAGATTCAAAATTAACATCTTCTAATTCATGTATAGCTGAGCTCAATTGAATAGGTAGCTTGAACGTATTTTTAGGAGCAATAATACCTCTATCAATTCCAAAACTAGTATATATCTCTCCAGGTGGAACCTTAGATGGATTCACTAGGCCATTAAATTTAGAATAATATAGTTTATTACATGGAGATTCTGTCTCAATTTCAATACTATCAGAATAGCCTCCAATAATCATAGATTCGTGAATAACATCTATATTGACAGGTGTATTAGGCGAAAGTAGTATTGGATATACCGGAGTGGTCTTGAATTTAACAAATGCTGGTAGTTGAATATTTGATACTGATACTACATCTTCCCCATTGTTTAGCAATTCAAATGTATTCTCTGAACTAAAACCTACTTCATAGTCTGCAAATGTAAAATTTTCAATACTTATGCTTTGATCTATTATTTCTACTTTTACCTCAATATATTCTTTTCTGTCACAAGGATTTATAGTTAATTCTAGAGTAGCTACATATTCACCTGGCTCACTTTCATTTAATCTAAGATTAATACTAGTTTCACTTACTAAAGATGCATCATAATCATTTATTATGAAGGAGTCATTATCAAGAGATGCTTCGATTCTAACATCTGCACCTTCAGGATTATCTATTAGTTTTAACAATACATCCTTTTCTATATTCAAATCATTACAACTATATACTTTACCAAAATCAATTGATTTATTCTCAACCTCATAGATATAACCACTGGAAGCTCTTTCAGCAATTACAAAGAAATTATCTTCAAGCATACAGCCAGGTACAACTGCAAATCTATTTTCTTGATTTATTTTGATAGGACTATTAGAAGAGTAACGAATAATTGCTTCTGATGTATCTCCTGGCGTTATAACTAATGGCGAATTTAGCAATTCTAACCCTTTTATTAATTTTTCACCTGTGATCTCTACATCAAACCTACCTGTGTTTTCAATATGAATAGTATCAATTTTAAAATCTTCACATCCATATACAATTCCAAAGTCTAATGTATCTTCTATAACCTCAAATCTAGGTCTACCTACATGTATTCTTGCGGCTATATATGTTGTATCTTCTTGACCGAATTCAGATGTCCATGGTATTTTAAATAAGTTTACGGTCTCTACATCACTATTATTTGTGTTCGTACTTAAAACAAATTCAAACGTTTCTCCTGGGGCTAAGGTGTCATTGGATATGATTGGATTGGCAAAGAAATCTCCACCACCATAGATTTCATTTAAAACTATAAATTCTGTACCAATATTTGTAAGAGTAATTGTTGTATCAACTCCTCCATATTCACATACTACATGTTCTTTAAAATCAACAGAATCTAATGAAGATACAAGTGTAGCAGATGTATTTGACTTTACTCCATTTAATGCAATTTTTATATTGTTGTTACATTCACCGTGAATTAGCAATGTATCAATATAAAGTCCATTAATAATAGGTTTAAATTCAATTTCTAGTTCTAAACTAGCTTCTGAATCAATTGTAATTGGAAAGCTGTTTTTTATTTTAAACGGTGGTCTGACTTCTATATCTGCTTGATAAATATTATAACTCTCACTTGAGTTGTTAGTCAGTTGAATCGTTTTAGTTTCTTCTGTCTGATTAGTTATTAACTGATACTTTAGTTTTTCTTTATCAGTCACAAGGTCATAATTCGATTCTTTAACGGTTACTATATTAGAGGTGTCTCTACAATTGCCATTAGAATAAATATAATAGTATTCACCTGGCTCAGTAACCTTATACTTAAACCCGGAATTATTTATTCTAAATTTACCTCTATATAAGTGGACCTTTAATCTTAAGTCCTTAGATCCTTGAAAGTATAATTCTTCGTCTTCACAGATATAAATTGTGGTGTCATTAACAATCTTATTATCGTTTTTGTCAGAGATAAATGCTTCAGGTATATCTAGTACTTCTAACTTCAAAGTATTTGACTCAATCTCACACCCATCTTCTGATTTAACTATCAATGTATAGTAACCAGTCCTGTATACTTTTATCGAATCAGAGAGTCCATATTCACTAAAATCTACTACAACTACTTCTGGTGAGTTTTCATCTTTCTGAAAGATCCAAGCATACTTATATTTTCCTTTCTGATATGATTTATAATTATTGTATAAAATAGTAGTATCTGTTGAGCAAAACACATTGCCTAGTCTAGACTTAATATGAACACTATCTGGTTTATTTAATACAAGTTGTTTCGAATTATAATAATCTAGTTTGCTAGAATATGCTATTCCTCTTCCAGATTCAACATCCCAATTGTTTGATATTTCGTCAGTATAATTATACGCAAATATTGAATATCTAGAGTATTGTCCACATATTGGATTGACATCGATAAACTGACTATGTTCCTTGCCTTCAAGAATCGCAATTACGTCTGAAGTAGAACAAACTTTATCACCGACATTATACATTGTCCCATCTTTTGGCTTGCATATATTATTAACAACATCTGTTGTTCTAAGTATTATATATCCACTAAAGTCATTTGTATCATTATCAATGTCAATTTCTTCCCAATTTAAAACTACGGTTGAGTCATCTATAGTTGTCTCCAAATTGGGTTGAAAAAATAATGGCTCCCTAATTTTTTGCCAAAACTGGTAGTTAATATCAGCGCCTACTGGGTTGGAATTGGCAACCCCTTTGGTACCTCCACTTTCTCTCATTGTTATAGATTTACCAGTATCATAACCAGAACTCAAGCTGTATTCAGATAATCTACTAGCGTTTCCTACGGATATTGAATACCCTTTTGGACAGTTTCCTACATATGCTATTTTATAACCAATTATTTCATGGAAATCACCTTCAGTAGAGTACTGGACATGCCCCAAACTATGAACATTTTGACCAGATTTATCTAAAATTTGTACAATGTCTGCTTGATTATCTATTGATAAAGATGAGTTATTTCTCCAATCATACTTTGTAAAATATCTTGAATCTAGTGCATTAACTTCAATATAACCGTCATCCAAATTAACATCAGTTATTCCTTTATCTCTGTGATTTACAACTATAATTGTGCCTATTCTTAGGTTTTTCCACAACTTATTTTGATTAAAACTAATACCTCCTTGCCAGAAACCACCTCTGTTGTAATTATCATTATTATCTCTCAGAGTATACCCTTCTAAGTCAAGAAAATCCTCAGTAACTATTAGTTCTGTCCATTCATTTTCTACATCATTATCATTAAAATATTCGGAAACCACAATCTCCTGAGATCTGGTTCCTGATGATGTAAATAGAATTAATATTATGTAAATTGCCAACTTCATATTAATTTATAAGTATTAGGTTTTTATTTTTTTCAAACTGCTCAAAATTAATGAATTATAACCCTGAAATCAAGTTCCCAAGTAACTTAAAGATAGTTGCATTGATTATCTTTATTATGTTATTTACCAACATTTTCGCTGCCTTACTTGTAGTACTTACTAAAGAAATAGGCTTTGAAATAGCAAACAAATATGTTCAAGGTTTTTCACAATTATTTTCTCTTCTTGGTCTAACTTTATTACTAACAAATATCATACCACTTAAGTTCAATACTTTATTAAGATTAGATAAAAACATTAAAATAAAGTATATTATTGTTGGGATTGTGGGTTTAATCTTTCTAAATCTTTTTAATAATGGGTATGTAGCTTTACAGGATTTTTTAATTCCAGAATCACTTTTACCAGAATATAATGAACATAAGAATTGGATAGAAAACCTTTATAATAGTATGCTTAAAGGTGATGGAATATTTGATATGAGTATTTCTATACTAATAGGTGCTATTATACCAGCTATTACTGAGGAACTTTTATTTCGAGGGGTTGGACAGAGAGCTTTAGAGGAGAAAAATAGTCCATTTTATGCAATTGCTATTACTTCATTGGTATTTGGACTGTTACATTTTAATTTTATTAACTTAATTCCATTGATTTCAATAGGTTTCTTTCTAGGCTCTTTGGCATATTATTCTAAAAATATTATTGTACCAATTTTTATTCATTTTTTGAATAATGCTTTTTCAATATTTGTTATGTTTTACGAGACAAATGAATCAAATCAAAGTCTAGATAATATCGGTATCCTAGAGTCTTTAGGGTTATTATCACTCGGATTAATAGGGATAATAGTATTAATTAAAATTCTGTCTCGATTTGAAAATTGATAAATCTTATTGGAGCCATATTACCTACCATTTCAAGATAATAATAATTTAATGCATTTTTGACATTCAATGTGAATCTAGTTTTGGTATCAAAGACATCAGTAAATGCGGCTAAACTAATATCTAATATATGTGCATCAATTTTTAAGTCGTGATTATTAATTGCTAGACCCAATCTACTATCTATCTCATTGTATTGTGACTTATATCTGTAATCAAGCTGAATTTGAAATGGTAACAACCTATACACGAAAGAATTATAAAATAATATATTTGAACGATATTTAAGATCTCTATCTAGTGTCAAATCTCTTGGACTAAGATAAGTTAATGATGAATTTACTTCAAAGTCATTTTTATACTTATACTCCAAGTTTATCTCAGCCCCATTTATCCTAGCTTCAGTAATGTTTTTGAATTGAATTTGAGTTAATTGATCTACGTTAAAGTCTGGCTCAATTAAATCTTGAAATTCGTTACTAAATCCAGATAAATCTATGTTCAAATAATGATCAGATTTTAAAAGATTTGTACTTACTCCCAATTCGATTGATTGACTTTTTTCAGGTTTTAAATTTGGGTTTTCTATCACACTAAAACCTTGAAATTCAACTGTTGCAAACCTTTCAGCTAATGATGCTACTCTAAAACCTAGACCAAAAGATCCTCTTAAACTAATTCTATCCCTCAATTTATAATTAAGACCTAACTTAGGGCTTAATCTTGGATTAGTTTCTATGTTTTCTATTATTTCTTTGTCAGCCCTTAATCCTACTGTGGCAATTAAGTTGTCAATATTTTTATTCTCGAACTGTACAAAAGCACCTGCAATACTTTGAGTTATTGATGCGTAAGTCTCAGATTCAACCTCATTAACTCTTAATTCAAAACCTGTTATTATTGAATTATCATCATCAAAACTTAAAGAGTATTGAGGTTCTATATAATAGGAAACACCCTTTGATTCTCTGAATTCGGAGTTGTCAGAATCAAGCATATTAGAGAAAAATGTATTAAATAATCCTGCTCTAACATCAATGAGACTGTTATCAGTAATGATGTTTCTATATCTAGTTGAAAATGCTAGCTTGTCGGACTTTATTCTTACACTTTCATCTGTATCCGTAGGAGGAATTAAAGCTGAATCCAAACTATTCCAGTATACCCAATCATCTGTATTACTGGTAGAGTAGTTAAGAGTAGCATATATTTTTGATTTGTCATTGATATCATAGCTCTGCTTTAAAAAAGCTGAGTATCTTTCACTCTTATCGAACCTTTTATAACTATCTTGATCAAATAGAGAAAATGAAGCAATCAATCCATAGTCATTAAATTTTTGAGAGTATCCAATATCTAAACCAGAATTTAATTGAGGTTGATCACTCCAATTCCATTGATTGTACTTTGTATCTGTAAACAATCCACTGTAGACTCTAGCTCTGACAGTAGGTTCTACTTCAGGTTCTGATGTTAATACATTTACAACACCTCCTAAAGCTGAAGTACCAAATAATGCTGAACCAGCTCCTTTTACTACTTCTACCCTATCTACAAACAAAATTGGGATAATATCAAACTTGATATCATTATTATCCGCAGAAAGTAATGGAAATCCATCTTGTAAGAATATAGCTCTTGAACCAATACCAAATGAAAAACCTGAGGAACCTCTTATTGAAACATTATCTTGATTTACTTCCACTCCAGGTACGTAATGTAATGCGAAGTCTATTGAAGTTATATTCCTAGTAGATAATTGTTCTTTTGCTATAGTTGAAACTGAAATAGGTACATCCTGTTTAGCTTCTACTTTTTTGTTAGCACTCACTACTAACTCATTAGTTCTAAAACTAAATGGCTCTAACATTATTACAATATTTCTATCATTAAGATGAATATTAGTGTAGTTTTCATAACCTACATATTCAACTTCTATATTAACACTATCTGAGTTTGTCTCAATATTAAATCTACCATATTTGTCAGTTATAGCACCTTTTTCAGTTCCAACAATACTTACACTCGCACCAATAATAGGAGTTTCATTTTCATTGTCAATTACTACACCCTCTATTGCAAAGAGTGAATAGTAGAAAAATAAAAGCATGAATAATTTAGAAAGGTTGTGGCGGAAAATCATTCCAATTTACCTCTATGTCTATTTTTAATGAGTCACCCGGATTTATTACAACCTCACCAGGATTCGATTTATTGGTTAATGTATATACACCAACAACTCGCTGTGCTTGGATATCATCTTCATAGTTCCATGCAATTATAATATACTTAAATGTTTGTGGTGCGTCCTCTATTTCTAAAATAACTGATGATTCATTAACACCATATTGAATTGAATTAAGTTTTAATACAGCGTTTCCGTTTATTAGTTCCTGAATCAAACTTTCTGATGGAGGTAATTTGAATGCTGCTACGCTCATCCCCTTAACACTATCTTGATTTGGCCACTCGCTTAAGAAAGATATATTACAATTTAGGACTGCATCAGTATCTAATTCTCCAATTGGTTCCAATCCTTTATCACAGCTAGATAAGACAATCAGTGACAATACTATTAAAATTATTTTGAATTGTATCATAAAATAAAACTATTCAATTTCGTTTAACTGATATAATTGTAAATATAATAAAGGTAACTTGAAATGAAGAATTTAAAACTATTTTTTTCACTTGCTATGTCTGCTTTACTGTTCATATCTTGTAGTGAAAAGAAAGATTCACATGAGATGAATAAAAGTCAGAATGAAGTTAATGAAAAAGTTTCTGAAATTGAACAAAATATTGAATCAGCAATTTCAGTATTATATCCTACTGAGGGAAATGAAGTTAATGGACAAGTTACTTTTACAAAAATGCCTGACGGTAGAATAAAAGTAAATGCAGAAGTATATAATTTGACTCCTGGTAAGCATGGATTTCATGTCCATGAAAAAGGAGATTGCTCTTCAAATGATGGGAAATCTGCAGGTGGACATTTTTTCACAGATCATGATCATCATGGATCACTTGATGAACACAAAACACACGTGGGTGATTTAGGAAATTTGGAAGCCGATGAAAATGGTGTAGCCAAAACTAGTTTTATCACCGACAAATTATCATTAAGTGGTAAAGATAACATTGTTGGAAGAGGTGTTATAGTTCATGCTGGAGAAGACGATACAAAAACTCAACCTACTGGAGGAGCAGGAGCAAGAGTTGCCTGCGGTGTTATTGGAATAAGTAAATAAAAATATTAAAGTACAAAGGTAAAAAAGGAATCAGCATAGTTAGCTGATTCCTTATTTTTTGTGCGAGAAATGGGACTTGAACCCATACCACCAAAAGGTGACTGCCCCCTCAAGACAGCGCGTCTACCAATTCCGCCACTCCCGCAAATAATCTATTCTTTCAATTTTTTGAGAGTTTCAATGTTTATCTTCCATCTACCAAAATTTTCATCATCATATGGCCTAGAGCCATGATAGTCAGAACCACCCGTAGCAATAAGTTTATTTTCTATACACCATCTTCGCCAATATCTTATATAATAATCATTATGAGACGGATGCATGACTTCTATTCCATCTAATCCTGAATCAATCATATATCTCATCTCAGACTTTGTAACGTATCTATTAGGGTGAGCAACAACTGCTTTTCCACCTGCTCTATGTACAAGTTCAATAGCCTCTTTTACTTCAAAGTATTCTTTTTCTTCGAAAGCTGGTAGATCATTTCCTATATACTCATCAAAAGCTTGTTTATAATTTTTTATATAACCCTCATCTAGCATTGCTTTTGCAATATGAGGTCTTGTTATTGCTGCACCTTTGGCATCATTTCTAATTTTGTCAAGATCTAGCTTAATATCATGGTCAGCTAATTTAGCTACCATTAATTCAGCCCGTTTTTCTCTTGATTTTTGAAGAGAAATCAGTTTTTCGTTTAACTCATCATGTTCTGGGTCGATTGCATAAGATAATAAGTGAATTTCTTTTTCCTCTACATGTGAAGTAATTTCAATACCCGAAATAAATTCAAATTTGTAATTATTAATTAGAGTCAAGGCTTCTTTAACTCCTGATAAAGTATCGTGATCTGTAATGCTTAAACCAGACAAACCTGCTTTTTTGGTTTTCTCAAGCAGTTGTTTGACTGTTAAAACACCATCAGAATGGACAGTATGAGTATGTAAATCAGCTTGTAAATTCATTACTTCTCATAGTATTTAGAAACTTCATTAATTACATCATCATATTTTAATTTGATTTTATCACCTGTATTTCGTTGCTTCAACTCTACTTCGTTATTTTCTAAACCTCTATCACCAACTGTAATCTGTATTGGGATACCCAATAAGTCCGCATCCTTAAACTTGAATCCAGGTCTTTCCTTTCTATCATCTAAAAGAACATTAAGTCCATTCTTCTCTAAATCTGATTTGAGATTATCACAATGAGTTTTTACTTTATCAGATTTTTCATAAGCAAGACCTAAGATGTGTACTTCAAATGGAGAAAACTCTTTTGACCATTTAAGACCATTTTCATCATAGTTTTGTTCAATTATACAAGCAAGCGCTCTTTCTACACCGATACCATAGCTACCCATTACAATTGGTTTTTCTTTCCCATTCTCATCTAAAATTTTAGCTCCAATTGCTTCAGAATATTTAGTTCCTAATTTAAAAATATGCCCTAACTCAATAGCATTAACCACTTTCAATGGTTTACCATCGATAATGTTTGGTTCACCTTCTATAACAGTTCTAAAGTCATGATATTCAACTATCTTACAATCCCTATCCAAATCAATATTTTTGATATGAATACCATTCTTGTTAGCGCCACTTACTATACCATTTGCTCCTTTCAATAGTTTATCAGCATAAATGCTAACATCTTCAGAAACACAAATGGGACCTATAGAACCAGGATTAGCATTAAAATATTTATTAATCTCTTCATCTGTAGCAGGTCTAGTATTATTAGTTTCAAATATTGATTGAAGCTTAGTTTCATTTAGTTGATCTGTCCCCCTCATAAGTATAAGGACAGGCTTAGAGTCAACTATATAAATTACTGACTTAGCGCATCTTTCAATTGGTAAATTGTGATTTTCTGATAATTCAACAATTGTTTTTGAGTTTGGGGTATCAAACTCCTCAATGCGTTCTTCATTATCTATTCTGCTTAATGGTTTAACATCAGAAACAGCCACCTCTATATTTGCAGCGTAACCACTTTCATAATTGACTGCACAAGTGTCCTCACCGAATTCATTTTCCACCATAAATTCCTGTGATTTACTACCTCCCATAGCACCTGATGAAGCGCCAACTACAAAATAGTTAATTCCGAGTCTATCAAATATTCTTTTATAAGCTTCATAATGCTTTTCATAACTAATATCTAATCCATCCTCATTACTATCTAACGAGTATGAATCTTTCATAATAAACTGTCTACCTCTCATTACACCCGATTTAGGTCTAGGTTCATTTCTAAATTTATTCTGGATTTGATACCATATCTGAGGTAAATCCTTGTAAGATTTAATACTCTGAGACGCATGGTAAGCAATTATTTCCTCGTGAGTCGGCGCAAGAATAAGGTTATCTCTATTTTTTAAGTGAAACATAACATCACCCATAGCCTCAACTCTGTTAGTTTGTTCCCAAATATCTTTAGGATTCAGCGCTGGTAGTAGAAATTCCTGACCACCAATAGCGTTCATTTCTTCGTTTATTACTTGTTGTACCTTCTTGAGCATTATATACCCGAAAGGTAGCCATGAGAAGACACCAGCTGCAATTTGTCTAATTAATCCAGCTCTAAGCATTAACTTATGTGAAGGCATTTGAGCATCCGAGGGAGTCTCTTTTAATGTTGGTATGAAAAGTTGACTTTGATTCATTCTTTATAGCTATTTTGAATTATAATAACTACTAAATTAAGAAATTTATCAATGTTTACCTTTAATTGTGATTAATTAAATTTGTAAGAGTCCTTTGTATCAATAGCTTATTATTAATTGAACTTGATTTCAGTTCTTCATCTGCTTTTGCAAGTGTATTGAGATTTGTTTCAATCTGATTTGGGGAATAAAATTTTAATGAATTCAAATAATCATCCATAAAAAATGGATTTACTCCAATTTTTCCTGCTAATTGAAATTTATTATTTGTATTCTTTATTTCGTCAGATAATTTAAACAATTTAAGAAAATATCTTGTCAAAGTAATTAGTATTAGAACACTCTGATTAGATTGTGACAAAAGATTATCCGATATGTTTATAGATTTGGTAAGATTCTTACTACCTACACTTTTTGATAATTCGAAAACATTATTGTCTTTGTTAACTCCTACAATTTCTTCTACTTGTTCTACAGTTATTCTGTCGCTATCAGGCGAGAATATGTTTATTTTTTTAATTTCATTGTCTATCTCTCTAATGGAGTTACAGCTTAGACTAAGTAGATTAGCTACTTCTAAATCAATTACTTTCTTGTACTTCTTGGCTCTTTGTACTGTCCAGGTTGCAAATTGATTATCATAGATTTTCGAAAATTCTTTATAGTAGTTCTTTTCAAATATTTCTTTTAGTGCTAGTGGCAGTTTACTGATCTTATTCTGAGCGGATGCCGCTTTTTTACTACTGTTTAAATCTTTGCTAATACCATTCAATCTAGAGGGGGCACCAACAAGAATAAGTTTAGTATTAGGATTTGGATTTTTAATGTAATTAACAAATCCAGCAAACGATTTTCTTTTGTTTTTATAAAGGACATCAAAATTATTTATTATTAGAAGTTTTTCTGGTGAAATCAATGATAAATTATTTGCCATATCTACAATTATTTGTTCATTTATTTCTGATCCATCTACCTTTTCAATTGAATTTGAAGAAATACCTGATTCTAAAGCAGCATTATAAATCTCTTTTATCATCTCATCAATCAAGAATGATTCTTCTCCAAATAGCAATAATACTTTTGGTATCTCTGAACTTGATTTACTCATATTCTGTTTTAGCTAACATTAATAATTTTGAAGGTAATTGGTTAGACTCTATACATCTGTAAAGAAATTTAATATCATTATGTTCTACTTTGTCACCCTTGTTAGCTAACAATAAACCCGATTGATTGTAATAATTTTCTGCAAATATCATCCCTGGTTTTATATTACTTATATGAACTCTTTGTACATCAGAACCTTTAAGGTTATTTCTTTCTGCTTCAATAATCTTTAAAAATATATTAATTACATTTGGGTCAAATTTAATACCGCTTTTATATTCTAACTGTTTAATTATGCCATCATATTTCAAATCAATATCAGTATTGAACTCATCATTTGGTTCTGCTGTACCCTTTATATATGTCTTGAACAAAGCATTATGATAGAAGTCAACAGCAGATATAATTCTTGCTCCAATGTGAATATCATTTTTTCTCAACCGATTTGGGAAACCAGTTCCATCATATAGTTCATGATGTTGATAAACTATCTCTGATATTTCTTCAAGTTCATCATGATTACTCAAAAGTTCCCTTCCTATATCGACATGTAATTTATATTGTTTTAATTCTCTAGCAGTCATTTCAGTGGTTGGACGAAATAGGGCAGAATCTCGAAATCCTATTTTGCCTATGTCGTGTAGATATCCAGCTGTTTTGATAACGAAGATCTTCTCTTCAGATAAATTAAGTAATTTGGCTATATCTGCAGAAGTATTTCCAACATAGCGAGAATGACTATTGTCATAATATCTTTCGGTTAACTCTACTGTATACTGTAAAGTTTTAACGGTTTGCAACACATTTTCTGCAAGTTGTTCAATAAGTTCTAATTGTTCTTTGTTTTTCTCGCTCATAAAATTATATTTAATTCGTCAATAGAATTGTAATCGGAAATTAAAATATTTTATTTAGTATTCACTAATATTTTTAAAATTAAAATGGTGAGTTAATGGAGTTTAAAGACTATTATAAAATTTTAGGTGTTGAAAAAGGAGCAAGTCAGGACGAGATAAAAAAATCATACAGAAAATTAGCTCAGAAATATCATCCAGATATGAATCAAAATAATAAAGAATCGGAATCAAAATTTAAAGAAATTTCTGAAGCTTATGAAGTACTAAAAAACCCTGAAAGAAGAGCAAAATATGACAACTTAGGTAGTCAGTTCAACAGGCACAAAAGTTCTGGAGGTCAAAACAGTAATTTTAATTGGTCAGATTGGTTCTCTAACCAACAAACTGGACAGAGAAGATCAGGAAATAATGTTGAAGATTTCTTTGGTAGCACTGGGGGCAATGTTTCCGATTTTTTTGAAAGAATATTTGGTGGTGGAGCAACTCAATCAAGAAGAACCACCAGAAGAACAAATCCAATAAAAGGAAAAGACTACAAAACCAATGTAAAGTTAACATTAGAAGAGATTTACAATGGTACAACTAAAAAAATAAAAATTAATGATGAAGTAATAAACATAAATTTTAAACCTGGTATCAAAGACGGTCATGAACTAAAACTTAGTGGAAAGGGTATGCCAGGAAAAGCAGGTGGTCCAAGTGGAGATCTGATAATAAAAGTAGAGCAAGTAGAAGAAAAAAATATGGAAAGAAGAGGCAACAACCTTTATGTAGATAAATACATAGATTTATATTCCATGATTTTAGGTGGTAAAATAAACTTCAAACTTTTTGGTAACAATATTAATTTTAGTCTAAAGGAAAACACTCCCTCTGGAAAACTATTAAAATTTAGTAATCTTGGGTTTAAGAATTATAATACTAGCGGATCAGGTAACTTGTATCTTAAGTTGATACCAAAGTTACCTGAAAAGCTGAACAATAAGCAAAAAGAGCTATTTCAAAAGTTGAAAGATATGAGTTAAACTATTTTACGAAGGCAAGTGCTTTACCATTATCACTATCCATATAAATATTTAGTCGACCATTTCTTTTAAAATGCTCTACATTGATTAATCTAATAGTATCTTCATAATCTTCTACATTATTAATGAATTGCGAGAGACTGTTAGGAGTATTCAGAAAAAACTCATCATTAAAAATACTATTTTCATCATCCGGATATAAAGGAAGATATTTTATATTTGCTTCTACTAAGTCTTGGAAGAAGTGTGTACCAAAAGAAAGCTCTGGTACATAGTCTTTATTTTTTCTAGCTACTTCAATCAACATTGCAGCATTATTTATATCTGAATAATTTACAGGTACACCTAATTTTATATCCCCTTTACTCCCCCATCTACCAGGACCAATAAGTATAAATCTTCTTTCGGGAAGAATTTGATTCAATTTACTTACAATTTTACCAACTTCTCTCATTTCTTCATCTGTTTCTAGGTCAGAATACCCTTCAGAAGTTACATACACTACAAAATCAATATCCTCATACTTTCCATTATTAATATATTTATCACTAG
Organism: Chlorobiota bacterium; assembly: GCA_046290495.1. GTDB lineage: Bacteria > Bacteroidota > Ignavibacteria > Kapaibacteriales > UBA2268 > PGYR01. Next base: position 325,442 of record JBKAGT010000005.1, read on the forward strand.
AGAATATTTTTTGGGTATCATCTATATCAGCAGGTATTGAAACTTGACCTTCTTCGCCAAACTGAGTTTGTGGTCTGCATTGTAACAGATAGATAGTCTCACCATCAGAAGCAAATTCAATATCTACAGGACTTTTATATGCTTCAGATAATTCTTTTAGTATAGTATTTAACTTCAATATAAAATCAGTATTATTGATAAGACCATTGAAAGTAATAACAAAATTCTCTTGTGTGAAATCTACGAATGAACTTACTGGGTCTACAATTGTCTGCCCCCTTATAAAAGAAACAATCTTTTCTAAACTTGGGTAGTTCCCATTACAATCATCAATAACCTTTTCGAAATTGACTGATTCGAATTTATTAGTTTCTAGGTTTATTACATCTACTTTATTTTGCGAATATCTAATCGTTTCTTTAACAGTTTGATTTATTTTTATTCCTGGTGCTCCTGGTGATATTAATTTTGGGTAATCGTCTATAGTTCTATCTACAGCTCTTGTACCTAGACCTGCTACGAGTCTTATTACACCATCTTCTCTTTTTATTCTTGTCGACCATCTAAATTCATTGTGGCTCATGGCTACACCTGCAAAAGCAGGTAAAAAATATTTACCTAACTGACTACCCACAACTCCTTGTATTAAAACTCCCATTTCCTCTCTGAAGTCAAGAAGTTCTTGTTGCTTTCTATATTGAATTGGGTCTGGACCAAGAGTACTAGCATAAACTTCAGCAATTGCATTTGTCAAAGAATTTAATCTTTCTTCTTTTGTTCCAACATTCGAGATAAAAAGTGATTTGTATTTACCAGTAAATGCAGCTTCGAAACTATCTTCCAATAAGGATGATGATCTAACAACTATGGGTTTTCCTTCCAAATCATCTAGAATTATATTAAAAGCATTTATAGCTTCTGGAGTAAATTTAGAGTTTTTGAATACATACTCTATGAATGAAAATTCTAAGTTTATATTCTCAAGTGACTGATATTTGACATAATTAAACTCATCTAATGCATTGTAATTAATAAATTCTAATATACCATCCGAGGTCAAAAACCAACTTTTAGGAGTCTTAACATTCTCTAAAACCGGAATTTTTTGTTTTTTAACATCAAGAATTTGAGCTGCTAGTATCATACCAGCACTTTTTCCACCTACTTTACCATACCCGTAAGCAGGACCTAAAAATCTTTCGAAGATTTTTTCTATTGCCATTAATGTTATATAGTGTTTAGCAATATTGATATATTTCAAATTTTCACTCAAAAATCTATAAATAATAGCTACCCTAACCCCTACTCTTTCATCTACACTGGTAAACTCTTTACTCCCTCCGTGTTGAAAATAGGTTTTTAATGCATCTATTACATCAACCAATGGAGCTTGTCTCTTTTCTAAAATCTTAGATAGATTAGATAATTTTTCTTTATGTAACCATTGCGTAATTTGCTGTGTAAGTTCATCGTCTGGTATATATTTATCAGCTATATCAAATACTTTTTTTATTATTTCTCTAGGTATTAGAGGATTACCTTTAGGTTTTGGCCAGTTCGGACCGACATTCTGAGATTGACTATCATCAGAAACAGTTGGGTTCAACTCCTCAATCAAAAAATAAATCTCTGGGATTTTCATTCTTTCTAAATGGATAATCATTTTACGACATAACTTATAAAGTATAGAATTGTCTTGATATACTAAGTGATCCAATACAATTTTCCATTCTGGCTTGTTGGGTAATACTCTTTCTTTCTTTTCTTTCATATTAAATCACTATTGTTTTAGTATTATTTTACACATCAGTTTTGATTTTGTAAATTTGCTATTATAAAATATCAAAAAAAAGGAAAAAATGAAAACTAGAGTAGAAAAAGATACAATGGGTGAAATTAATGTACCAGCAGATGCATATTATGGTGCTCAGTCAGCTAGATCATTAATACATTTCAATATTGGTATAGAAAAAATGCCTAGAGAAATAATTAGAGCTATGGGCATATTAAAATTAGGAGCTGCAAAAGCAAATAATGAATTAGATCTTTTAGAAGACTCGAAATTAGAATTGATTGAAAAAGCTGCAAATGAAGTTATTGAAGGTAATTTAGATGAACACTTCCCATTATCTATATGGCAAACAGGATCTGGCACTCAATCAAATATGAACAGCAATGAGGTTATAGCTAACAAAGCAATAGAGTTTGCTGGTGGTACTTTAGGGAGTAAAGACCCTATTCATCCAAATGATGATGTAAATAAATCTCAGAGTTCTAATGATACTTTTCCAACAGCAATGCACATTTCTGCAGCTGAACAATTAAATAATTATTTATTACCTTCTCTAGCAGAACTTAGAGTAACTCTTCAAAACAAATCTGAAGAATTTAAGGACATAATTAAATCTGGTAGAACACACCTGATGGATGCAACTCCCTTGACATTAGGTCAAGAATTTTCTGGTTATGTACAACAGTTAGATAAAGCAATAGAAAGAATAAACTTAGTATTACCAGGTCTATATGAGCTTTCATTAGGTGGAACTGCTGTGGGTACAGGCTTAAACTCACATCCAAAATTTGCTGAACTGTCAGCTAAGAATATCTCTGAAATTACGGGACTTCCGTTTGTAACAGCTCCGAATAAGTTTGAATCATCATCAGCTCATGATGCGATTGTTTTTGCCCATGGTGCCCTGAAAACACTGGCTGCATCATTAATGAAAATAGCAAATGACATTAGATGGATGGCATCAGGACCAAGAGTAGGTCTTTCAGAAATATTTATTCCTGAGAATGAACCTGGATCTTCGATAATGCCAGGAAAAGTAAACCCTACTCAGTCTGAAGCTATGACTATGGTTGCGGCACAAGTAATGGGAAATGATGCAACAATCAATTTAGCTGGAAGTCAAGGGAATTTTGAACTTAATGTATTCAAACCTGTAATGATTTATAACTTTTTACAAAGCACTAGGTTGTTAGCAGACACTTGTAGAATGTTCAACAAACATTGTGCTGTTGGAATTGAACCAAATAAAGAACAATTACAAGAGTACCTATCAAAATCATTGATGTTAGTAACTGCTCTTAATCCTCACATAGGGTATGATAATGCCGCTAAAATTGCTAAAAATGCTCATAAGAAAGGAATCACACTTAAAGAATCTGCAGTTGAATTAGATATACTTTCAGAAGAAGAATTTGACAAATTAGTCAAACCCGAGAATATGATATCTCCTAATATTAAATAGTAAACATTTAAAATTATGTATACCCACTCTCTTTTGAGTGGGTTTTTATTATGAAAATAATTGAAAATTTTAGTCTTAAAGAATTAAATACTTTTGGAATTAACTCTATATGTAAAAGGTATATAGAAATTAATTCTAAGAGTGATATAATTGAATATTTCTCATCAGATAATAATAGTGATAAATTTCTAATTCTTAGTGGTGGTTCTAATGTATTACTACCTGACTACTATAGTAGTGATGTACTACACATAAAATTAAAGGGCATTGAGGAAAATAAGCTATCAGACACCACATCTATATTTAAAGTCTCTGCTGGTGAAAAATGGCATTCATTTGTAGAACGAACAGTTAAAGATGGATTTATTGGTTTAGAAAATTTGGCATTAATTCCAGGTAATGTTGGTACTGCTCCTATACAAAATATTGGTGCATATGGGGTTGAACAAAATGAGCATTTTCAATCTTTAGAAGGTTATAATATAAATACAAAGAGATTTGAAACTTATAAAAAAGAAGAATGTGAGTTTGGGTATAGAAGTTCAATCTTCAAACATAAGTTAAAAGGTAAATTTATAATAACCTCTGCCACATATAAAATAAGTAAAAACGAAAAACTTAACTTATCTTACAAAGAGCTAAGTAATTATTTATCTGATAATAACTTAGAAATTAATTCTAAAAACATATTTGATTCAGTAATTAAAATTAGACAGAGTAAATTACCAGACCCAAATTCACTAGGTAATAGTGGTTCATTTTTCAAGAATCCCATAATTCCAAAACAAAAATTTGATAAATTAAAAGCAAATTTTAATGAGTTAAAAAGTTTCGTTCAAGAAGATAGGAAGGTTAAAATTTCAGCTGGTTGGCTTATTGAAAAAGCGGGATTGAAAGGATATAGAATGGGTAATGTAGGTGTTTATGATAAACATGCATTAATATTAGTCAATTATGGAAATGCTAACTCAAAAGAGTTAATCAATTTAGCAAACTATATAATAAATGAAGTGGAATCCATCTTTGGTGTTAGACTTGTACCAGAAGTAAATATAATTTAAGTTTACAACTTATATTCATAATTGCAATAATTACATTTATATTTAGATTTTGGATTTATTATTACTAAAGAAAATAGTAATGACATCACAATAGAAAATAGTTTTGTAAAACTATTTTTATATTTATTTTTTTTCAAAATACTATTCGAATTACAATTCGGACATGTGGTCTTTAATTGTTTACCATTGTAAGAATTATTTGCCTTTAAAGATTCTAATAATTCTAAGGCTTGCTTATAATTATCCTCATATACCATAAGTTTTACACCTCCGAAAGGATAACTATATTGCTGATATGCATTAGTTATGTATTCATCTTTTAGATGACAAATTATATCTTCACTTTCAAGTTTAGATTTTAATAAATGAGCATCAATTGTATTGTCAAAAGATTTTAGAATTATAAAATTCATACTTAAAAAGTCCTTCTTACTCCTTCTAAAATGCTTTCATCCAAATTATCACTTTCGTCCTTAGAAGATTTGTGTAATACAGATATATCTCCTGTAGATTCAAGAACTACCGCATAGATTTGTTCAAAATTTACAACATTTGCTTCTCTTAACTTAGAAACTAATTGTGTTTTTTCTATTCTTGCTTTTTTCATATTCTCATGCAGTATTTTATTCCCATCCATAAGAAGTAAAGGTTTGTTTGAGATAATATTATTTATAAATGAACTATTTCTTTGAAGTATTGAAAATATATAAGTTAGAATGAGCAAACTTCCTATTGCTGTGACACCATGGATTAGTGAAGTTGAAGAAGTTAAAATTGAAGATAAAATACTTCCTATAGCTACTGTGAATGCGAAATCATAAGCTGTAAATTTAGCAAATGATCTCAATCCAATTATCCTAGTAAGTAAAACTATAGATACAAAAATGAGGAAAGCAGTAATTAAAGTGATAAATAATGAGTCATCAGATTTGTAAAGCCATTCCATAATATCTCCTGTTATATAAAAAAAGCCGATTATTACTATATAATCGGCTTATAAGTAAAAGTATTTTATTTTTTTCTTAAGCAGTTATTGCTTCTTCTGCTCTAGTCCATTTTATATCTAAATTTCTATTTGCAGTAGCTTCATCTAATCTTCTTAAAGGTGTTGTTACAGGAGCTTCCAAAACCTTGTCTGGAGTTTCCTTAACTTCTTTTGCAATCTGTAACATAGCATTAATAAAACCATCTAAATTTTCAAGATTTTCCGTTTCTGTTGGTTCAATAAGCATTGCTTCTTTTACCACCAAAGGGAAATATATAGTTGGAGCATGGTATCCTAAGTCCAATAAACGTTTAGCTATATCTCTAGTAGTTACGCCATCTCGCTTTTGCCAATTTCCACTAATTATACACTCATGTAAACAATGTCCTGGATAAGGAACTTCGTAGGCGTCTTTTATTTGGCTAAGAATATAATTTGCATTTATTACTGCATTTTCACTAACTCTTCTCAATCCATTCTCACCTAACATTCTCATGTATGTATAAGCTCTTACTAATACACCGAAATTACCACCAAATGTATGAACTTTACCAACTGAATCTGGGAAATTATAGTTTAATTTATAATCATCACCATGTTTCTCAATATTTGGAACAGGTAAATAATCAATTAATTTATCACTTACACATATTGGTCCTGCACCAGGTCCCCCACCACCGTGAGGAGTAGAAAACGTTTTATGTAAATTAATATGAACACAGTCAAATTTCATATCACCTGGTCTTGCTATAGCAAGTAGGGCATTTAAATTTGCTCCATCCATATATATCAATCCACCACAACCGTGAACCAACTTTTCAATCTCTAAAACATCTGTTTCAAATAATCCTAGTGTATTAGGATTAGTTAACATCAATCCAGCAACTTCATCATTACATTTTTCACGCAAATCATCAATATCTATTCTTCCATCATCGCCAGATTTAACACTTACTGTTGAAAAACCAGCCATAGCAGCTGATGCTGGATTAGTTCCATGAGCAGAATCTGGAATTAATATTTTTGTTCTTTGAGTTTCACCTCTTTTTTCAAAATATTTTTTGAATGTCAAAATTCCAGTCAATTCACCTTGTGAACCTGCTGCGGGCTGAAGTGAAACACCAGGTAAACCTGTTATTTTCTTTAAGCACTCACCTAATTCATACATTAGCTGAAGAGCACCTTGTGCATTTTCATCTCTACTAAATGGATGCAAGTTTGCAAATCCATCTAATCCAGCTATTTTTTCATTTACCTTTGGATTATATTTCATTGTACATGATCCTAATGGATACATCCCTTTCTCAATATTAAAGTTAAGATGAGATAACCTTTGAAAATGTCTAGCTACTTCAATCTCACTAACTTCAGGTAGCTCAGGATCTTTTTTTCTCAGGTAATCAGAAGGGATTCTTTCAGATGGTTTTATTTCATTTACTTCTAAATCTGGAAGTGAATAACCTTTTCTACCAGGTGAAGATTTTTCAAATATTAGTTTTTCCATTTATTGCTCTCTTATTTTTTTTAATGCAACTTTTGCTGCTTTTTGTTCAGCTGCCTTTTTACTTTTTCCTTTTCCTTTTCCAATTAAATTGTCTTCTGTATAAACTCCGACCACAAAGTTTTTTTCATGATCAGGACCTTCTTCAGCTAATGTATCATATACAGGAGCCTCTCTGCCAATACTTTGTAGATATTCTAGTAACAAGCTCTTGAAATTTTTATCTTCCAACAATTCACTATTGTTTAGTATTGGAATATAAATTTTTGTAATAAAATATCTTGCATTTTCAATTCCACTATCTAAATATATAGCACCAATTATGGCTTCTACAGTATCAGCAAGAATAGAATTACTACCACTTTCCATTGCCTTTTTAGCACCAAAGCTAAGCAGGATATATTGATCCAAGTTTAACTCTTTAGCACAATAAGCTAAAGATTTTTTGTTAACAATTGCTGAGCGCATCTTTGTCAAATCACCTTCTAAAACGTCGTGCTCTAAAAATAAGTGTTCAGCAACTATCATTCCTAGTATAGAATCACCAAAAAACTCTAATCTCTCATTAGAATATATTTTTGTATCGGCAACTTGTAAATATGATCTATGAGTTAAAGCCTGTTCAAAAAAGGCAAAATTTGAAATTTTCACTCCAATTTTGGATTCGAAAGCAGATTTTTGCTCAGACGAGAAAAATCCAACCTCGATGAAATATTTCTCAAAGTTGGATTTCTTTAACTTATTATCATCGGAGAAAATAGAACTAATTAATTTGTTTAGTTTTTTTCTCATCAACGCTTACTCATCATACGCTTTGAAACAAAGTGTTGCATTATGACCACCAAATCCAAACGTATTACTCAAAGCTGCTCTTACTTCTCTTTTTATTGGAGAGTTAGGAACAAAATTTAAATCAGCACATTCGGGGTCAGGTGTATTGTAATTAATAGTTGGAGGAACAATTCCTTCGGCAATAGCTTTTACTGCAGCGATCGCCTCAATTGCTCCAGCAGCACCTAATAAATGCCCTGTCATAGATTTGGTTGAACTAACTAATAATTCCTTAGCTCTATCACCAAATACTGTTTCTACAGCATTTGATTCATTTCTATCATTGAAAGGAGTTGATGTACCATGAGCATTGATATAATCAATGTCATTTATAGTTATTCCAGCATCTTTAATTGCTAAACTCATAGACCTTACTGCTCCTTCACCACCTGGTGCTGGCTGAGTAATGTGATATGCATCATCTGTCAATCCAATTCCAGCCAATTCAGCATATATCTTAGCTCCTCTGTTCTTAGCATGTTCTTCTGTTTCTAATACTAGAACACCACTACCTTCTCCTATAACAAAACCATCTCTGTCAGCATCAAACGGTCTTGAAGCCGTTTCATAGTTTTCGTTATTTTCAGAAAGGGCTTTCATAGCATTAAAACCACCAACACCCATAGGGCATACAACAGCTTCTGCACCACCTGTTATCATAACATCGGCGTCACCTCTTTGCATAATCATCAAAGCGTCAGCTAATGAGTGTGATGAAGTAGCACATGCAGACACAGTAGCATAGTTAGGGCCTTTTAGTCCCCATCTAATAGCAACTTGACCTGCTGCAATGTCAGAGATTAACATCGGAATAAAAAATGGTGATATCCTATCTGGTTTACCATCTCTTTTGTATAGGTTTTCTTGTTGATTATGATAAGTCCACATACCACCAATTCCAGAACCTATTATAACTCCAACTCTATTCTTATCAGTTTTTTCAAAATCAATTCCAGAATCTTCCACAGCCATAACTGATGAAGAGAGAGCGAATTGAGTAAAAACATCCATTCTCTGAACTTCTTTCTTAGTCATGTGCAAAGTAGGATCATAATCCTTTACTTCACAAGCAAACCTAGTTTTAAAGTCAGAAGCATCGAACTTAGTAATTGGAGCTGAACCACTCTTACCTTCAAGTAGAGCGTTCCAGTATTCATCAAGATTGTTACCGATTGGAGTAACTGCTCCCATACCGGTTATTACAATCTTTGGATAGTCATATTTTGCCATTTTTATACTTTATTAGGTTTATTTATTTAGCTTGACCTTCTAAATACGTAATTACGTCGCCAACTGTTAAAATCTTTTCAGCATCGCTATCATCAATAGTAATGTCAAATTCCTTTTCGAATTCCATAATTAATTCAACTGTATCCAAAGAATCTGCACCCAAATCTTTTGTGAATGAAGCTTCAGGAGTTACTTGAGATTCTTCAACACCTAGTTTTTCAACTACTATTTCTGTTACTTTTCCATTGATATCAGACATGATATTCCTCTTAAATAATTATTATAAAAAATTTATATTCTAAATTGCTAATCCACCATCAACATGCAAAACTTGGCCTGTGATATATCTTGATTCATCTGAAGCAAAGAACTTCACTACATCAGAAACATCATCTGGTTGCCCAGCACGTTTTAGTGGTATGTTATCTTTAAACGAATCAACTTGTTCTTCTGTAAGCTTTCCGGTCATATCAGTTTGAATATAACCAGGTGCAATAAGATTAACAAGTATATTTCTAGCAGCTAATTCTTTAGCTAAAGACTTAGTAAAACCAATCAAACCAGCTTTGGAAGCTGCATAATTTGATTGACCAGCATTACCTGTGGTTCCTACAATTGAACCTATGTTTATTATTCTTCCTTGTTTTTGCGAAAGCATATATCTACTTACAGCTTTACAAGTGTTGAATACGCCTTTTAAATTTATGTTTATAACGTCATCGAAATCTTGCTCTGACATTCTTAGTAAAAGATTGTCTTTAGTAATTCCAGCGTTATTAACTAAAATATCAATTGATCCTGCTTCTTTTTGAATAGATTTGAAAACTTCTTGAACTGATTCCAGATTAGATACATCACATTGTCTGTAAATTATACTGTCCTCAACATTCATGTTTTCAGACCTACCTAACGCGTAGACTTTAGCTCCAGAACTAGCAAGATTTTTAGATATATCTAATCCTATTCCTCTTGCTCCACCTGTTACTATAGCTACTTTGTTGTTCAATTGATTATTCATTTTGTTTTTACCATTGCAAAAGTTACAATTTAACAATTATTTATTTAAATGTTAAATATTTTGAACATCTTCAAATTTATCGAAACCATTAATTTCTACACCTTTTAAAGTACGTTTTACTAATCCTTGTAGAACTTTTCCAGGTCCAATTTCAATAAAATTACTAAATCCATTATTGGAAAGGTTGTTTAAAGTTTGAGTCCATAAAACTGGTGATATTAACTGATCTATTAACTTTTGCTTTAGTTTCTCAGGATTTGATTCTTTGTTAGCATCTATATTATTATAGACAGGAATTTCAGCTTCCCTGAAATCAATTTTGTTAATTGCATCACCTAGCTTATTTTTAGCTGGTTCTAGAAGTGGTGAATGAAATGCTCCACTAACAGGTAATTCCATAACCATTCGCGCACCATTCTCTTTGAAGATATTTGCGTTTTCTCTTAAATATTCTCTACTACCAGAAATAACCACTTGTCCTGGACTATTAAAGTTAGCAGGTACTACAACATCATCACCAGAATTAAGTTCTGAACATATATCTATAACTTTCTCATCATCCATTCCAATGATAGCAAACATAGTTCCAGGTCTTTCTTCACCTGCACTAAACATTAATTCACCTCTTAGAGATACTAATTTAAGAGCATCTTGGAAGGATAAAACTCCACTTGCGTACATTGCTGCGTATTCACCAACCGAGTGACCTGCAGTTGCCTCAAAACTAAATGCACTTTTTACTGATTCAAATGTAATAACACTATGTAAAAATATTGCAGGTTGAGTATATCTTGTTTCTTTCAATTTCTCCGCAGGACCTTCGAAACATATTTCACTCAAAGAATAACCTAATAAATCATTTGATTCATCTATATATTTTTTTGCTATTACACTATTATCGTAATAATCAGCCAACATACCTACATACTGAGATCCTTGACCTGAAAATAAAGCTACATTTTTCATTTGTTCATATTCCATTTTAAATAAACAGCACCCCAAGTAAATCCAGCACCAAAACTGGACAAAATAAGGTTATCACCTTTTTTAATTTTTCCAGCATCTAACCATTCTGATAGACAAATAGGAATAGTAGCAGCTGTTGTATTTCCATATTTATCAATATTTACCATAACTTTATCCATACCAACGCCCATTCTATCAGCTGTAGCACTGATAATCCTCAGGTTAGCCTGGTGTGGAACTAGATATGATATATCATCAGAAGTTAAGTTATTCTTATCCATTATTTCTTTAGAAACATCAGCCATTCCTTTTACGGCATATTTGAATACAGTTCTACCATCTTGAAAAACTGTGTGTTCGTGATTCTTTACTGATTCTTCAGTAGCTGGGTAAGCGCTTCCTCCAGCCTTTTGATTTAGAAAAGGGCCACCTACTCCATCTATCCGAAGAATAGAATCTTTTACACCCATTGTATCATCATTTGATTTTTCAATCAAGCAAACTCCTGCTCCATCACCAAATAAAATCACAGTATTTCTATCATCTTTATTAAGTATTGATGACATTTTGTCCGCACCACATAACAACACTTTGTTTGCAGCTCCTGATTCTACAAGACTTGTAGCTGTTTGCAATGCGAATAAGAAACCAGAACATGCAGCTGACAAATCAAACCCCCAAGTATTTTTCATACCTAGTTTGTCTTGCACAACAGCTGCTGTAGATGGATACATATGATCTGGAGTAACAGTTGCCACTATTACACAATCTATTTCATCTTTATCAACATTTGCTTTTTCTAAACATTCAATGGCTGCTGGTACTATCATGTCAGAGGTAGCACCATTTTTCATTATTCGTCTTTCTGTTATACCTGTCCTAGTCCTTATCCACTCATCACTTGTATCTAAATAAGATTCAAAATGTTTATTAGTTAATACATCTTCAGGTAAATAATGCGCAATCGAAGTAATAGTTGCCGGCATGTTTTATTCTCAGTTTTAATAATCTTTAGATTGGAATTTAAGAAGATTGTAAAGAATTTTCAATTTTCTTATTGATTTCTTTGGTATAAGTTATCAACGCAGTATTTAGCATATTTTTTATTGCTTTAGGTGAAGATTTTCCGTGTCCAATAATAATAACTCCATCTACACCTAATAGTGGAACTCCCCCATGGTCTTGATAATCAAACCCTTTGAAGACATCTTTGATAGTAGATGCCATCATCCCCACTTTTATTTTTTTTGTAATGCTTTCATCTGCATAATTTTTTAATGTTTGTTTGAAAAAACCAATAAAGCTTTCTGCAAATTTTAACACAATATTTCCCACGAATCCATCACATACAACTATATCCGCTACACCAGGAAATATATCTCTTCCTTCGATGTTACCAATGAAATTTAATTCAGATTCCTTTAACAACTTGTGTGCTTGTTGGACTATTTCTGTACCCTTTTTGGGTTCTTCCCCTATGTTTAGTAGTCCAATTCTAGGATTTTCTATACCATACATTTCAGATAGATATACTTTTCCCATAACTGCAAATTCATACAAAAATTGAGGTTTTACTTCTGAATTAGCTCCTACATCGAGTACAAGTGATGGGTTTTCATTAAGAGTAGGAAAAAATGACCCTATAGTCGGCCTACTTACACCTTTGATTCTACCAATTCTAAGTGTAGCAGTTGAAAGCATAGCACCAGTGTTTCCAGCTGAAACAAATGCATGAGCTTTGCCTTCTTTAACGAGCTTCATTCCTATTGCTATAGAAGATTCGGTCTTGGATTTCAAAGCTACTGTTGCTTCGTCATCCATAGAAATAATATGAGGGGTGTGGATAATTTCAAAACTTATATCTTTAAAGTTTGGGAGTTTTGAAATTTTAGATTCGATTAACTCTTCTTTTCCAAGAAGAATAAAATGAAGTTTTTTATTACTATTTTGTTGTTGAAATTCAACTACTCCATTAAGCTCACTGTCGGGAGCAAACTCGCTACCCATAACATCGATTGCGATATTAATATTTTGATTTGCTCCTGACATTATTAAGCTTTTGGAATATTAGTCAAACTTTCTTCCATTATAGTAATATACAGTTCTACCATCTTCTTTTACAGCAGTAGCTCTGTGAGATCTTTTTACTTCACCAGTTTGTTTACAAGTTCCAATAGTCGGCTCGTCTAACTTATAGTGAGTTCTTCTCTTATCTCTTCTAGATTTCGAAATTTTTCTCTTCGGATGTGCCATTTTTATAACCTTTAAGTATTAATTATTATTCAATTTTTTTAAAACATCAAATGGGCTTTGCCCTTCCTCTTTATCTTCGCTTTTATTAATAGAAGGATGAATTTCTTCAATTTTTTTCCCTCTATATTTGGGAGCAACTTTCTTCATCGGTATTTTTACAAGTAGCTCCTGTGCTACTATCTCAGAAATATCAACCTTTTGTTGCTCATCAGTTATTACAATAGTATTTTCTGATTCCTCGTTTTCCGAATCGATATTCATACTATCTTGACGTTTGATAATGCTAATTTTTATTTCAGCTTCTATATTCTCAGTATATTCTTCTAATGACAAATCACATTTCAACTTCATTTCAGTTGATGCAATTGCATCAAGGAATATATTGTTGCTGTGCACAATCAAGTCTCCTTTGACAGATACAGGATTGACTAACTCCTTAGTTTTGAAGTCTGATCCTACATCTGATTTGATTTCAAAATGGTGTTTTCCATTTTTCAATCCAACTATATCTACAAATAACATTTTTTATTTACGTCTTTATATAAGCTACAAATATAACAATGATTTAATTTAATCTCAAAATAATAGAATAATTAAGTACTAATTACATTCTAGAGCTGATCTATTTTGTGCAGCTCCTTTATTATTAGGGTTTATTTCTAGTACCTTGCCATACCACTTGCATGCATTTGGAATATCTTGTAGACCCTGATATGCAATTGCTACATATAATGGTCCATACTCTGATTCTGGTTGATTTTCTGTCCATGACTTAGCAACAGATAGTAATTTATTCCAATCCTTTTGCTTATAATATAAACCGCACAACTTACCATAAGAAGATCTTATATTGTTTTTATTAATTACTGGATAAGCCAATGATGTTTCAATTGCTTTTTCAAAATACTCAATTGCTTTTACATCCTCTTCAGTGCTTGCGTATGCGTCTCCTAAATAAGCCAATGGCGCAGCATCAGTTGAATCCATATTAAATGCTTTTTCTAAAGTCACAATAGCGCTGTCTGTTTGCTTTAAGAATAAGTATGAAAGCCCCTTATAATAAAGTATTTTTGCATCGGTCGAATCGCTACATGACTCTGGTTCTAATCTTTTATCAAAGAAATAGATAGCTTCATCATACTTCTTAGCTGAGAACATTAATCTTCCGACCAAATTAGATAATGCACACGAAGTTTCAGGATACTCATCTATCAAATCCTTATAAATCACAAGTGCCGTGGTAGTGTCTCCAGTAAACAACAAAGATGTTCCGTACCTTCTATAATCAGCTCTTTCTATTTCAGGGTTATCTTTACCTTCTTCTAGCAAAGGTTTATAAGTAGTAGATGCATTTGCATAATCTTTACTATTATAATAACACCTAGCCATCATTAACTTAGCTTTATATGATACAGAGTCAATATTATTTGAAACATATTCTAAATGCGAGGATGCTGAATCACACAAATTAAACTTATAAAGCGACTGGCTTAAATACCATCTTCCAAGCGCATCATCAGGTCTAAGTTGATAATATCTGTACAATGCAGATATAGCTTTATCTTCTTTCTTTGCTAAGAATAGAATCTTCCCTTTATTGAAAAAAGCTTTAGCATTCATACTATCTTGTTGTGTTACCTTCTCCCATTCATTTAATGATAAAGTAAAATATTCATTTGATAAATCTTTATCAGCGGAATAATTAGCTAACCAGTAATATGATGTAGCTAATTTGGAACGAGCTTCAGTTTGATTTTCATCTAACTCTAAAGCTTTAACATACGAGTTTTTTGAAAGCTCATATACCCTTTGATTGAAGTACATATCACCTTCAGTAATATATATTCTAGCATCATCTTCATCTATATCTTTTGCTCTTTTGATTTGAACTTCAGCATCAGTTAGTTTACCAGCTCTTATGTAATTTGAAGCTAATTCCAATCTTATTGGAATATTTTCTTCGTAATCGTCAATCCCTTCTTCAAGCACCTTTTCAGATTTTTTATAATCTTCCGTCACAGATAATATCATACCATATTTAGCTATTGTCTCTGGATTATCGTCCAAATCATAAGCTGCTTCGTATGCCTTTTTTGCTTCTTCTAATTCATCTAATTCAAAATATACATCCCCTTTGAGAATAAGTAAATCTATATTTTCTGTTTCATTATTTATTTTTGATACTAATTCTTTAGCTTCTATAAATTTTCCATTATCTAAGAGCATATTGATTTCATTTACAGTTTGTGATAATCCACTGTAAACAAATGTTAAAAATACTATTATAATAAGTTTATTAAATTTCATGTTATTCCTCATATTTTAATTTTATCTTTGCGAATGCAGGTACCACACCTTGGTTTAAAAAATATTGTTGAACTATTGTTTGTTTTGCTAAATAAGTAACAAACCAAAATGGCAAGTTTTGTCTATTTTCTAATAAATATCCCCAATAAGTAACTTTGTATGGATATAGGTCTTGCACTATATATCCTTGGTGCACTGGTTTTGGTCTTATATACTCACCAGTAGAATCATTTTGAAAACCTAGTTCAATCATCTTGAATCTACTATCATTTACCAAATGTGATAGATATGCTACACCTATTATACTGTTTTTACTTGCTACTTGTTTCTTTAATTCTTCAATATCACTCAATATTTCGACTTTCTTTTTCAAAGTATCACTTTTGCTTATATACTTTTTGAAATTTGCATATACTGACGAATTTTGATCTAATGTTGCGAAAGTTGGCTCAAAATCTAAATCAGCAGTTCTATCTGAAATTGATTGTCCACTTTTGAATGCATTTTCTAAATCAGATGTATTAAGAGTGTCTATAGGGAAATCTTTATTTACAAATAATACTAAACCATCATGTGCTATTGGAAATCTTTTATGCTTCTCTACTTCAAACTCACTCATTTGATCTAATTCAGCATCCAAATAATCTCTGGCATTAACAACTGCTCTTGACTTTGCACCTAATAATTGATGCATAGTATTTGTAGAGTTAACATATTCAACTGTAAGCTCCACATTTGGATAATCATTTTCGTACATTCTGAATGTACTATCAATTATTCCTTCTAGTACTTCATCAACAAAAATTGTTAATTTACCCGAATTTATTGTCTCAACATCATCGGGGTCTTTAGCTTCATATTTATTATCACACGAAGAAATAACCAATGTAAAAAGCAAAAGTATTAATATTTTTCTCATTTCTTCTCCTTATATCTTTTTCTATTAGCTCTATAAAGTGCTAGTCGATAAAATCCAAATAGAATAAATACAATTCCAAATATTCTCATCATTGTAGGATCAGAGCCTTCTGGAACGAAAACACCTGACAAAATAACAACTCCTAATATAATTATGATTATCCGAATACTATAATTTATTATATCACTTATATTCATTTCTACCTATCTAATTAAAAATGCCTCACTAAAATAAAGTAGAGGCATTGTATAATCTAATTCCAAAATATTTCTTATTAAATATTATTACCTAAGTCTAAATCTAATAGGTATGGACACCCAAACCATAACAGGTGAATTATTCTGTAGGGCTGGAGTGAATTTTTTATAGTTCTTAATTGCATCAATTGCTGCTTGGTTAAGTAAAGAATTATCAGAATCAACAATTAAAGTCTTTTTTACTGCACCACTTTTATCTATTAATGCTTTTACTATTACCTTACCTTCTACACCTGCTTCTTTTGCTAATTTGGGATATTGAACTAATTTTTGAAGTTCTGCCAAATCCATACCAGGTTGTTTTTCGACAGGAATGAATTCATCTGGTTCAGGCTCAGCCTCCCTTGCTTCAACCTCAACTTGTTCATCACCCCATTCTATATTCTCAGAAAACACATCTTCACCAATTCCATCTCCTCCAATTGAAGAGGCATGATGCATTTCATCGAAACTAGCAAACTCTTTCAAATCAGGTGCAATCTCTGCATCTGGTATTGGTGTTGGATTTCCTGCCCTTGACGCAGGTCCAGAACCAACCATACTTGCAGGAGGTGGAGGCGGAGGCGGAGGTACATCCGAATCATCTACAGGGGGATCAGGTTCTATCCCAACAGAAGTCACTGGCGGTGGCGCCAATGGTACAACTACATTCTTTTCCTCAGACCCACTTATCAAATGATAAATAAGGAATATCAGAAGTAATGAAGCTGTTACTAAAAATCCCCTGATAGTAGATTTATTAATATATTGCTTTAATTCTAATGCACCATAAGGGTTTCTAATAGGTGCTGGTACTGCTTTCGTACTCATTTATTCTTCTCCCTCAGCTGGCTCATTGAACTCAGCCAATTTTTCTCTATCTTCATCAGTAAAATCTGCAATTGTGAACTTTCTTTCTCTTTTTATTCCTCTATTGCTAATTTCTGCCATGATACTTGCTTCAGCCATATTTATTTCATCTAATAACTCTACAACTAATCCATATTCAGCATTTTCTGAAACTTTAAATACAATAATTAATTCATTGAGTTGATTTAAATTCTCACTTATAGCTAATTTCCTAACGTCCTCTTTATCAATTGGCTGAGCTGGTTCCTGAGCTTTGTAGTAAAATATATCCCCTTCGTCATCAATCAATATACTTAAAAGCTTTGATTCAGCTACAGGCACATCTACTTCGTTTTCAGGTGGCATTTTCATCTCCATAACCTGAGGTGTTGCCATAGTAGTTGTGAACATAAAGAAAGTAAGAAGTAGAAATGTGATAT
This sequence comes from Chlorobiota bacterium, assembly GCA_046290495.1. Taxonomy (GTDB): domain Bacteria; phylum Bacteroidota; class Ignavibacteria; order Kapaibacteriales; family UBA2268; genus PGYR01. Next base: position 343,292 of record JBKAGT010000005.1, read on the forward strand.
CTACTAGAGGTGTCATATCTAGTACAAAGCCAACTCTCTTTTTTGGTTTTCTTTTGGACGATTTACCGCGTTTTTTGCTTCCACCGCCACCTAATGATCCACCACCGGCCATAATATTACTCCTAATAATACAGTATATCTATTATATACTACTGTTTTTATCGTTTTTTAGTTACATAATTAAATTTAGTAAATCTGTTTTTCGTAAGAATATCCATAGCATCTGAGACCCATTTGTATCTGATATACTTATCAGCGTCAATAGCAAATGAGGTTTTTGGTTGAACAATCCACGTACTTCTTACTAAAGCTTCTAGCGTTTCTACAGATACTTTAAGTTGAGCAGCATCCATTTGTTCAGCAGTCAGTCCTTTTACTTTGGACTTAACGTTATACCAATCATCTTCATTAGTCATTTCGTAATAATATGAAGTATCTTGTTTGGTAGAGTCTGCAAATGCAATTTTAACAATTGCCAAATCTTGCTCAGGCAACTTAGAGGTATCAGCAGACGCTTTTGGTCTTTCTATAAAGAATTTTTGTTCTGCTTCTGCCTCAGACTTAAATTTAGCAGTGAACATGAAAAATGTCAGAAGTAGAAACGTAATATCTACCAATGGGGTCATGTCAATTACAAAACCAACTCTTTTCTTTTTTACTTTTGGCATATTAATCCCCTCTTGAGGTTATTTTCGAACCATTGTAGTAAAGATTTCAGATACGTTTAATATACCTTCATCAATAATATACACGAAATTATCTACTTTTGTTGTAAAGAAGTTATATGCAACAATTGCAATAATTGCACCTAGTAGACCACCTGCAGTATTATAAAGTGCCTCAGAAATACCAATAGATAATTGGGTTGCTGAAACTGTACCACTTTCCGCTAATGCTTGGAATGCACGAATCATACCGATTGTTGTACCCAATAGACCAACCATAGTTGAAATTGATGCAACTGTTGATAAGATTACTAAGTTTTTCTCAAGCAATGGTGTTTCCAAATTCATTTGCTCATCGATAGCTCTCTGAACTTCCGCAATTTTTGCAGGAGCAGAAAACTCAGGATCGTTTTGAACTTCTTGGAATCTTGTAATACCTGCTTTCATAACATTGCCTATACTCCCTCGTTGTTTGTCGCAAAGAGCATTTGCCTCTTCTAGTTGCCCAGCAGCCAACAAATCTGTGAGCTGTTTAACAAACTTCTCAGGATTATTTTTACCTTGTGCTTTAGTAATTGAAAAGAATCTTTCAATACTAAATGTAATACCAATTAGAATAAATGACAGCAAAACTGCTACAAGAGGACCACCAGTATAAATAGTAGCCATTACATTACCTGGTTTAGGTTCGTGTTTTACTTGTGGGTCATTAAATCCACTTGGATCACCCATTACTCCATAATAGAATGCAAAAGCTACCACAAGGGCAAGTACTATTACAATGATATTAAATAAGTTCTTCATAACTCTCCTTTTAATTATAATTATTTATTAATTTTTTTTCTGCGTTTTCTATGCTGTCTAAAACTGTAAAAACTAAAGATAATTGTGTCAAATTTAATAAATTTTCAACTGTTTCATTAGAATTTACAATTAGAATCTCATTGTTATTAATTACGTATTCTGCTTGAGCTGAGAGTAATACTCCCAAAGCTGTTGAATTAAGATAACTAACTTTTACCAAATCCAGTATTAAACTCTTATCTTTAAGCTCTATTAATTTATCACGGAGTGCATCTGTTTCCTCTCCACCAATAAATTTACCGTCAAGTTCAATAATATTATAATTGTCTTTCTTATTTACTTTTATGTTTGACATTAATTATAACATCATTTCAAAATATTCGCAATGTAAATTGCAATTTATTTATTTATTCTCAAAATTACTATTTTAACACTTCAAAATACCCGTTAGTGGATAAATTTAATATTTTATTAACTATATTTTAACACTTCCCTTCACAATTCTTGGATTATCAGAGATATCTTTGATTAATTCTACATCATAATCTTCACTAAACATATCACAAATTTGATAAGATAGATTATTATTGATTTCTAAATAGAACGTTCCCCTATTAGACAATATATCTTTGAAAATAGTTACAAATCTCCTATAAAATTTTAACCCATCTGAAAAATCAGTCAATGCCATTTCAGGTTCAAAACTTAATTCTTCCTCTAAGGTGTTCATTTCATTACTAGAAATATAAGGAGGATTTGAAACTACAATATCATATTTTTGTTTAGGTATAGTAGTCAGTATGTCGGCATGAATTAACTTTACATTTTCAACATCTAAATTGTCTTTATTTTGCTTAGCTACTTTAAGAGCAGGCAAAGAAAAGTCAATGGCATTAATAGATGAACTCTTGATAAATTTTGCTAAACTCAACGCTATACAGCCTGAGCCAGTCCCAATATCTAGAATTTTTAAGTTTTCTTTGTTCTCAGAATCATTAATAATAAGATCTACAATCTCCTCTGTTTCAGGTCTGGGGATTAATACATCATTATTTACAGTAAATTCCAACCCATAAAACTCAACTTGACCAAATATATATTGTAAGGGTATTCTTTCTACCCTTTTATTAATCATATATTTTATTGAATCTAGTTCGCTTTGTGTCAGGGGTTTATCAAAATTTGTATATAAATCTACACGGTCTAGATTTAGTACTTTACACAAAATTAATTCTATTGTTAATCTTGGTGAATCAACACTTTTTTTTTCTAAGTAATCTTTTGACCAATTAATTATATCGAGTATTTGCCATTCTTTAGTTCTCACCACTGCCTATTGCTTTCTTTATAATTGCCATTCTAACTAACACACCATTTTTTACTTGGTCATTTATCAAGCATCTAGGATGATGAAGTGCTTTATCTTCAACTTCCACACCATAATTAACAGGTCCTGGGTGCATTAAAAAAACATTCTTATTCAAATCAAAATGACTATTCTTAAATCCATACTTCTCGAAATATTCATTTACAATTGGTACTTCACTTTCTTTCATTCTCTCGTGTTGAATACGCAATGACATTATTACATCAGAATTTTCTACAGCACTAGCAATGTCGTTATATCTATTTAAACTAGAGTATTTATTTTCAATCAATTTTTCGGGACCACATATTGAAATTTTGACTCCAAGTTTTGAAAGTAATTCTATATTTGAATGTGCCACCCTACTATGTAAAATATCACCACAAATTGTAAGTTTTATATTTTCTAAGTCACCAAATACTTCCTTGAGAGTAAGGGCATCTAATAAAGCTTGACTTGGATGTTGGTTCATACCATCACCTGCATTAACTATATGCATATCCAAATTTTCAGATAATTTTTGCGCAATTCCTTCTTCTGGATGTCTTACTATTGCTAAGTTTACACCCATAGACTGAATAGTAAGTAATGAGTCTACAAGGGTCTCTCCCTTATTAATGCTGCTCAAGTTTGGTAGGAAATCAAGAGTCTGAGCACCTAAGTTTTTAGCAGCTAATTCGAAAGATAATTTTGTTCTAGTAGATGGTTCAAAAAATGCGAGTAATACTTTTTTATGCCTTAGCTCGTTCGAAACAAAATTTAAATCTAATTCTGAAGCAGATTTTAATAGTGAGTTAATCTCTTCAATTTTTAGTTTTTCAATCGATATTAAATTTTTCAAGTATAGTACCTAAATTTAATTTGATAAAAAAAAAGCCGCTCTTACGAACGGCTATAATCAAAAAAGTAATTTGAATTACTTTTTCTTTTTCCCATTTACAGCTTCAGCTAATGCTTTACCTGGCTTAAACTTAGCAACTTTTTTAGCAGCTATTTTCATTGGCTTACCAGTTTGTAAGTTAACACCTTTTCTTGCAGCTCTTTGAGCAACTGAAAAAGTACCAAATCCAATAAGTCTAACATCACCACCTTTTTTCAATTCTTTTGAAATTTCAGAAATTGTGCTATTAATAGCTCTTTCTGTAGCGGCTTTTGTCATATCAGTTTGCTTAGCAACTGCGTCAATTAGTTCTGATTTGTTCATACGTTGTAACTCCTTTGTATGTTGGGTTAAAGAATAATACCGATGAATGCAAGTTAAAAATTAATTTTATATTTCCAAAATATTTTTAAAAATAAATTGCTTGAAACCGTGAATTAATGGCGATTTTGGCGATTTTTATACTTTTTCTATAATTTTTAGCGAAAAAAGTATCATATTTTATCGTAACCAAATAGGATTTTTATTATTTTTTTATTGTCTACTATATAGTCATAAACAGTCCAAACAGTGAATATAGTTAAAAACAACATAGAATAATATATATATTCACCTGTTACTAACGACAATAATTCTTCATTGTTTTGTAAATGACCAATTGAGTAAATACTTATTATGTATATTATCAATACAAATTGAATTACAGTCTTTGCTTTAGCTATATACTTAGTTTTTATTGGTAGTTTATGAGATTCAGCAAACAACCTAAGAAAAGTCATAAATAGATCACGCAGTATTACTATTAAAACCATCCAGAAAGGAATGATTCCTTCAAATACGAAAGCAATGAATGCTGCAGAGTTTAATATCTTATCAGCCAAAGGGTCTATGAATATACCCCATTTGGAACCTTGGTTAAATGTTCTTGCGTACCAACCATCCAACCAGTCTGAAATAGCTCCTAATAAAAACAGAATTGTTGATATTATTATTAGATTAGTATCATCAGAAGTAAAAAATATCAGAAAAAAAGGCGCTGCAAGAATCCTGAAATAAGATATAATATTAGGAATACTAAATAGCATTAGCTCAGTTTACTAGCAATTTTACAAATACTAGAGAAGCTCTCAGCTTTTAGCGAAGCACCACCTATCAATCCACCAGATACATTTTTAACATTAAGGATAGATTCAGCATTTTCAGAATTCATTGAACCACCATATAATATTTTAATATTATTATTACCAAATCTATTATTTAAATATGTATTAATAAACTCATGAGTTTCTAATATTAATTCCGGTGTTGCTGTTTTTCCTGTACCAATTGCCCATACTGGCTCATAAGCAATAGTTATGTTTTCATATTTAGTTATATTTTTCAAAGATTCTTCTAATTGACCAAAGAGTACATTGTTTGTGTTACCAGAATCTCTGTCTGAATCACTTTCTCCAATGCATAGTATGACATTTAAACCTGAATCTAATGCACTTATTACTTTTTTATTTATTAACTCATTACTCTCATCAAATATAGATCTACGTTCTGAGTGACCCAGAATAACGTATCTACAACCAGCACTTATAAGCATATCATTAGATATTTCACCTGTAAAAGCACCATTTGACTCAAAATAGCTATTCTGAGCTCCAATAGAAATATTACTATCTGCAGTAATTTGAGATGAATAATATAAATGTGTGAATGGTGGACACATCAAAATATCAACATCATCAATTTGAGACGTATCTTTTATAATATCAAGAATTAATTTTTTAGCTTTATCTAAATCAGTATTCATTTTCCAATTGCCAGCTATTAAGTATTTACTCATTTGTATTTTACTCCTTTAACTTTATATATTGTATAGTTTTTTAACTGCTCATCAGATTCAAATCCAATCCCCTCTATTTCTTGCTCAGGAGATACAATCTTAACATATTTGTCAGATGTTAATTTTCTAGTTTCGTCATTCCATTTCAATAATGTTGTCTTTATTGTTGTTTTGTTAGTATCAGAAACAACTACAACATTACCCATAGCTGTCATGTCTTGGGTTTTATCATCAATTAATACACTATCAGCTATTAGATTGCTTACTTTTTTTCCGTTGTCTTTAGAATAGAAATCTACATTAACATTACTATCAAGTTTAGTAATCTTCTCTTTGTCATAAATTCGTGCTCTATACGCCTCTAAATAAGCTTTTTTCTTGTTGGAATCAAGAAAGTGCACACTAAATTTATAACTAATTTGTGAGGGTTGATTTTCGACTACAGAACTTTCGAATTCTTTTTTTACTACTTTAGCTTCTTCAGTACACGAAAGAGTAAAAACAATCATCAATATTGAAAAAGAATATTTCATTTAGCTATTGACTTTCTATCTTCTGAACCTGCAATAGATACAGCTACGGCTGCATCACCAGTCACATTTGTGATAGTTCTTATCATATCTAAAATTCTATCAACACCCAGAATCAATGCTATCCCTTGTGCAGGAATATTGATTGCATTAAGAATCATTACTAACATAATAATTCCAACACCTGGTACAGGTGCCGTACCAATGGAAGCTAGTACTGCAGTGAGAACTACTGTCAATTGCTCATAAATAGTTAAGTCAAACCCATACACTTGAGCAATAAATACCGCTGCAACACCTTGATATAGAGCAGTTCCATCCATATTAATAGTAGCGCCTAAAGGTAGAACAAAACCTGAAACTTCTTTATTTGTTTTCATTTTGTTTTCAACACAATCTATAGTAATTGGTAAAGTTGCTGCACTTGAACTAGTTGAAAATCCTATCGCTTGAGCATTTCTTATATTCTTAAAAAAGTCACTTACTGATACTTTCCCAATAACTTTTAATATAGTACCATAAACTAAATATGTTTGCAAAGCTAAACCTAATATTACTGCCGCGATATACCAGATTAAAGTTGTAAGTATGTCAAACCCAAAATCTGCAACTGTAGCAGCTATTAATGCAAAAACACCATAAGGAGCAATAAGCATGAAAATATCTACCATTTTTATCATGGTATCACTAACTCCGTCAAAAAAGCTAATAACTACATCACGTTTATGTTTTTCTATTAAGGTTAGAGTAATTCCAAAGATTACAGCTAAGAATACTATTTGTAACATATTACCATTACTAATAGCATCAAATGGATTTTTTGGGACAATTTCTACAAAGAAATCTACAATACTAACATCTATAGTTTCAATTGATTTTTCAGCGGATTCTTCTTGGAATGAAGACATTAATCTATTCTTTGCATCCGGACTTACCTTAGTTCCTGGTGATATGAGGTTTGCTAGACCAAGACCTAATGTTATAGCAATAGTAGTAGTAGCGATGTATAAACTAAAAGTTTTTAATCCAATACGACCGAGCTTTTTAAAGTCAGATAAGCTAGCTGCACCAACTATTAGGGTTGAAATAACTAATGGGATAGCAAGAAAGCTGAGTAGTCTAATGAACAAGTCTCCTATTGGCTTGATATAAGTTGCTAAGGTATGTTCTTTTCTAACTCCAATTACATTACTAATTAGAATTTTTTCTTTATCAGTTGTAGCTTCTAATACTATTTCAGAATTGTTATTCTTTGATAAGTGTTTAAACTTATTAATAATAGTTATTTGATCATTTGGTCCAAAACTATAACTGACAGAATCAATTAGTACTATTTTTAAAGTATTCCAATCTGAAATTTCACTTTGGATTGTTTTTGAATCTTCTTTCGAAGTTATTTCTAATTTATTCTTATCTATGCTAAATATAGCACCAAACAAAGCACCTAGTACTAATGCTACTACTATTTGTACATGTAAAGGTACTTTTTTCATTGGTTTATTACTTTGTTATATCTAAATAATACTTATAATTTTCCCAGTAATTATCCATTGTTCTTTTCATAGCATCTGACCAATAAATTGGGTATAAATATTCAAAGTAATATCTATTCGACCCATCTTTATGAGCTAAAAAACCTTTATCACCACTATAGAAGTTCTTATCTATAAAACCATAATCTTCTAAAATCAATCCTATTTTTCCAAAAACAACCCTAAAGTCAAAGTCTAATAAATTATCGCACGTTTTATAGAATTCTCTATCCACATCTGTTATTTCACCTGAATGCCACCAGTGTTTATCCCTCATAAGAAGATCTACTAACTCTTTTTCAACATTATTTTTTAGTATTGCAATTCTTCTTCTAATATCTTTTCTATGCTCAGTTGTTAATTTTTCTGCTGCTGGCGGGTAACTTTGGATAAACTTGTCCATAGTGTTCGAATACCAATCTTTGACAAAAGATATAGAATCAAGAATAAACTCTTGTCTTAATTCTTCTGCAATCTCAACTGTTTTTTCTATTGATTGGTTTGTGCTCTTAACTTTATATGCATTCATAGTTATTCTCATAAAAATTAATTTACTTATTGTTTCGATAACAAATATAAAAAATAATAATGTAGTTTAGGTAATCTAATTATTAAAACTAAAACTGTATTCTAAATTTATATCATTTGACAAACTCTTTGTCACTGGACATACATTGACTACATTCGATAGTATCTGAAATTCTTTGTCACTTAATTGATGTGGAAATTTGATATCTAAAATCAGCTTATCTATTCTTCTAAATGGCATGTCTGTCATGACTTTACTAGCAGTAATATTCATGCCCTTTAAATCAACACCTAAATCATTTGCTCTAATTCCCATAATTGTTGAAACACAAGATGCAATTGATGCAGCTACTAAATCAGTTGGAGAAATAAAATCTCCTTTTCCTTTATTATCAACAGGTGCGTTTGTTTTAAATTTATTACCTGATGGTTTGTGTTCGACTTCACAATACAAATCACCTAAATAATCAACACTTATTTCTACCATTTTAAAGCTCTCCCCTTAATGTTAGTCCATCATAACTTAAAAAAATATTATCGGGTAGTTTATCTACCCAGTCATCATATTTAATCTGATGGGCTAAATGAGTAATATAAGTTTTTTTAGCACCTATTAATTTTGCTTGACTGATTGCCTCATCAATTGTGAAGTGTGAGTTGCTGTTAGTCTCCCTTAATCCATCTATTATTAAATACTCTAAATTTTTCAATTCCTTCATTGTTTCACTAGGAATATAATTTGTATCAGTACAGTAAGCTATATTACCGACTCTAAATCCTAAAATATCGAGACTACCATGTTTCAAATTCAAAACTTTTATATAAAAGTTATTGATTTTAAGGTTACCGCTTTCAATTATTTTTGGTATTACTTTTGGAACTGAAGACTGGTTATATCCATTGTAGAAGGCATAGCTAAAAATGCTGTGTATATTATCGTATGTTTCTTTATTGCTATAAATAGGGATATATTTCTGTTTCATAAAATTAAATCCCCTAAGATCATCGAAACCACCTATATGATCAAAATGATGATGAGTATAGAATACAGCTTCTATATCATCTATGTCATGTATTAGCATTTGTTGACGAAAGTCTGGGCCAGTATCAATAATATAATTTTTATTATCAACAGTAAATAAAGCTGAACATCTCAATCTATTGTCTTTTGGGTTTGTAGAAGTGCAAGTTGGGCATTTACAAGATAAAATAGGGACTCCCGTAGAAGTCCCTGTTCCTAAAAGTTTGAATGTAAATTTTCCAGCACTAGACATGTCTCTCAGCATGGTAAGAAGAACGTACTAATGGGCCAGATTCAACATATTCAATACCCATTTCTTCACCAATTCTCTTATATTCTTTAAAAGTATCCGGGTGAACAAATCTATCAACAGGAGAGTGTTTTACTGATGGTTGTAAATATTGTCCAATAGTAAATACATTTACTTCTATCTTCACCAAATCTTTCATTAGTTCATATACTTCTTCATCAGTCTCACCGATACCTACCATTATACCAGTTTTAGTTCTCATCCCATTCTGTTTAGCTTCCCAAAGCACATCTAGTGATCTTTGGTAACGAGCTTGAGGTCTAACTGTTCTGTATAATCTAGGAACTGTTTCTATGTTATGATTCAGTACATCAGGTTTTGCATCAGTAACTCTTTTTAAACACTCAAAGTCCCCTTTGAAGTCAGGAATTAGAACTTCAATAGTAGTATCAGGATTTTCTTCTCTTATTTTTTCAATTGTTTTAGCCCATAGTGTAGAACCTTGATCCTTTAGCTCGTCTCTATTTACTGAAGTGACCACAGCATGTTTAAGTCCCATTTCTTTTACAGATCTTGCAACATCATTTGGTTCTTGCCAATTTAGGGTGCCAGGTCTACCAGTTTTTATAGCACAAAAACTACATGCTCTTGTACAAGTATCACCTAGAATCATGAATGTTGCTGTTCCGGACCCCCAGCATTCACCTATATTTGGACATCTAGCTTCTTCGCATACGGTATGAAGAGATTTCGATCTCATCATTTTTTTAATATTAGCAAAACTATCACCACCAGGAGCTTTTACTTTCAACCACTCTGGTCTTTTTCCTCTTGTAGTCTTTAACTCAGGATTGTTTCTATTGTTTTTTTTGAAAGTCGGTAGTTTTACCTTTGATTCTAATTTCGGCTTTTTAAGTACTGGTATATCTATTTGCTGCATCTAATTGCCTTGCGATTTATTGTCCTAAAAATGTTCTAAGTGATTTAGATCTAGACTGATGTCTTAATCTTCTAATCGCTTTTTCTTTTATTTGTCTAACTCTCTCTCGAGTTAAGTTAAACTTCTCCCCTATTTCCTCTAAAGTCAAACTATTACCATCAATTCCAAAATAAAGTTTAATAACTTCAGCTTCTCTCTCTGACAAAGTAGTCAACACTTGTTTAACTTCTGTTCTTAGTGATTCTTGCATTAAGTCGGTGTCAGGTGGCGGTTGTTGTTCGTTAGGTAATACATCTAGCAAACTATTATCTTCACCTTGAACAAAAGGTGCATCTACAGATAAATGCCTTCCTGATATTTTGATAGTTTCTGTAATTTCAGAAATACTCATTTCTAATTCATCAGCTAATTCTGTCGCTGTTGGCTCTCTTTCAAATTCTTGTTCTAATTCGGAAAACTTCTTACCAATTTTATTTAAAGCACCAACTCTGTTAAGTGGTAATCTTACAATTCTTGATTGCTCTGCTAATGCCTGTAAGATAGACTGTCTAATCCACCAAACAGCATAGGATATAAATTTGAATCCTCTTGTTTCATCAAATCTTTTTGCAGCCTTTATCAAACCTAAGTTACCTTCATTGATTAAATCACCTAATGATAATCCTTGATTTTGATATTGCTTTGCTACTGACACTACAAATCGTAAGTTAGCTTTTACCATTTTTTCAAGTGCGCGCATACTAGCAGGTCCGCCTTTCTTAATTTTTTGTGCTAAATCGATTTCCTCTTCAGCAGTAATTAGATCTACTTTTCCAATTTCTTGTAAATATTTGTCTAATGACTGAGATTCACGATTTGTATATTGTTTGGTTATTCTCATATTCTATACTTTAAAGTAAGTAAAATTCTATTTTATATTGTTGATTCACGATGTAATAAATATAATATTTGAATTATATTTTCTAATCTGTGTATTTTAAAACTTTATAATAATTAGTATTCAATGTCTCTGTAGCCTTTGATATATAAATATCATTCGTAATATCTTTAAAAAAAGAATACTCTCGGCCTTTCATGATATAAATAACTACATCATTTATTAAGCTTATAATATCATCTTTGTTCTGATTCAGTGATTTCTTAATATCATTTTTTATTGAGTTTTCTAAAAGTAGAATATTCTCTTTTGTCAAATCAGATTGTAATTTTCTATATTTATTATTTTCTAGCTTGGAAATAATATTAAGTGGTTCAAGCTCATAAATTCTTTTGTCTGAATCTATAAATGAAAGGAATTCATCAAATTTTGTTTCATCTAAAAGAATACTATCAGAAAAATTTTCATATCTCGAAACATACTCAACCGCAAAGTTAAAGATGAAATCTCTCTTTATCAAATTATTTATGATTTCAGTATTGTTGGTGTCTTTTATATACACATCTGGACTAATTCCATCATGAGTATTTACATTTCTACCATTTATTGTCTTAAAACCACCAACTTTCTCTCTATCTATATCATATTTATTATCACTTATATTATAATCTAACTTTTGAATACTTCTACCAGAAGGAGTATAATATTTGGCAACAGTGATATTTATTTTAGAATCATCATCTAAATTGATACTATGCTGAACAAGACCTTTTCCAAATGACTTTTTACCAATTACAACTCCTCTATCAGTATCTTGTATTGCACCAGCTATTATTTCACTAGCCGAAGCACTACCATCATTAATTAATACTGCAATTTTCAAATCAGGATATAGAGGTTTTGAGCGCGAAAAGTATTCATTTACATCGCTGTTTGATTTTCCTCTAGTCGTTAAGAGTAATGTATTTTCCTCTACAAAAAGCTCTAATATTTTTAGAGCTGCTTGCATAACACCACCTGGATTATCTCTCAAATCTATGATAAGATTGTTGAAGGAATTTTGGTATTCTAGCTCCCGCATTGCTTTTCTAAATGCAAAATCTGCCTTGAATGAGAATTGGTCCAATTTAATATAGGCTGTAGAGTCATTCAATATTCTATAAAACGGAATATCCTTAATAGGAATTTCTGTATTCGTAATGGAAACTTCTAGCGTATCATTTAAACCAGGTCTGAGAAATTTAAATAATGATACCGAACCTTTTTCTTTATCTAATATTTTACTAAGCTTTGTTTGGCTTTTATACCTAACATCTATACTATCAATTGATAATAATAGATCTCCAATTCTCATGCCTGATTGCTTAGCTGGAGAATTATCAACTAATTTTATAATAGTGTTACCAGATTTCATTTTATCCAAATAAAATCCATATCCGATATAATAGCCTGTTGATAGGTAGTTAGACTTATTAGATTTAGTTAATTCCTCATAACGTGTGTAAGGGTCAAGAGATGATAACATACCAACAATTGATTCCTTTATTAAACTATCTGGTTTAACTCTTCCAACATAGTCATTGTTTATCTTTTCATAAACTCTACCAAATTTGTTTAGATTGTTATAAATACTATAGTATAATTCATCATTATTAGCTAATGACGAGACTACAGAAAATAATAGAAATATCGGTATTAATCTATACAATTATAAATTTAGTTTAAAGTAATTAATCAATTCATTTTTTTCTATTCTTACTTGTTCCATACTATCTCTATCTCTTACTGTAACAGTACCATCTTCTAATGATTGTCCATCAATTGTTACACAATAAGGTGTTCCTATCTCATCTTGCCTTCTGTATCTTCTTCCAATTGCTCCAGACTCGTCATATTGTGCCTTAAATTCTTTTTGGATATCTTCGAATATCTCATTAGCTAGCTCTGGCATGCCGTCTTTCTTTACTAACGGAAACACTGCTACTTTAATTGGAGCCAAATCTTTATGAAATCTTAGTACAGTTCTGGTATCAGTTTTACCATTTTCAGTAATTTCTTCTTCCTCGTATGCATTACATAAGAATGCCATTAGCGAACGAGTTACCCCTCCAGATGTTTCAATTACATATGGTATGAACCTATCTTTATTTACAGTATCAACATATTCCATTTTTTTACCAGAAAATTCTTGATGTTTGCTTAAATCAAAATCAGTTCTAGAGTGAAGTCCTTCAATTTCTCCAAAACCAAATGGAAATTCAAACTCAATATCAGAAGCAAAGTTTGCATAGTGAGCTAATTTTTCATGCTTATGCCATCTTAATTTCTCTTCCTTCATTCCTAAATCTAGATACCAATTCCATCTTTTTTCTTTCCAATATTCGAAATACTTTTCTTCTTCACCTGGCTTTACGAAGTACTGCATCTCCATTTGCTCGAACTCTCTTGTTCTAAAAAGAAAGTTTTTAGTATTAATTTCATTTCTAAATGCCTTACCAATCTGAGCAATACCAAAAGGTACTTTTTGTCTACCTGATTCCATTACATTTTTGAAGTTGACAAATATTCCCTGTGCAGATTCAGGTCTAAGATATACTGTGTTCGATGAATCTTCAACTGGACCTACAAATGTTTTAAACATTAGATTAAAATTCTTTACTTCAGTCCACTCTTTACTTCCACTATCATGTATGCCAGCATCAATTATTATGTTGTAGTAGTCCTCATTACTACTAGCTGCTTCAAGCTTACTTTCTAAGATATCTGCTTTTTCGTCTTTTCCTTTCTTCCTTAATCGAAAAATCTCTTCTTCTATTAGGTTATCCGCTCTATATCTTTTCTTTGTTGTTTTATTATCTATCATAGGATCGGAGAATTGAACAGTATGGCCAGAAGCATCCCAAGTTTTTGGATGCATTAATATAGCTGCATCTACCCCTTCTATATCATTTCTGTAAGTCATGGCTTTCCACCATGAATCTTTTATATTCTTTAGTAACTCAACACCTAAAGGTCCAAAATCCCAACAGCCATTTAGTCCACCATAAATTTCAGATGATTGAAATACAAATCCTTTTCTTTTTGAAAGGGAGATAATCTTATCTAGTAAATCCATTATTTTTTATTTTTTTCTTTGTTAAATGAATAGCAAATTTAGTAAATTTATAACTCTTCTAGTAAAAGATTTGAAAAGTAAAAATCATGAATATTTTTCAACAATTCCATATAATAGTTATAATTATGTTTCAATGGTATAATGATTTTTTAACTTAGCGATATACTAATCAATAAAAATGAAAAAGATTATCAGGTTAATATTTTTAATATTTATTGTATTTAACTATTCTAATGCATCAGAATATTTATCAATACTTCCCAAGAATGGTGATGGTATAAAGTTAATATTTGATAGATATAATCTTGAATTTAATGATAATTCTGTTGATAGATTTAAATCCCTGAATTCAGGTAAGTTTGGAAAGAACTATTCTTTGTTTCTAAATACTGAATATCAATTACCAGTTAGAGTTTATAAATACAACAGTACATCTATTAGATCTACAATTGGTAATAATGATTACGATTATGCCTTAACACTCCAACATTACAATGATTTTCTTTTTTCGAAAGGTATAAAAGAAGAAAATTACAGGATAAATAAGGAGCTTTGGGTTCCATTAGTTAAATTTAGATATGGCAAAGCAAGCTCAGATGTAAGTAAGGAATCGTCCATATCAAAACTTAAAAAGTATAAATTTGAACTGTTTGGTAAAAAACACGAGAATATAGTTGAAGAAAGTCATAAGCTAAAGGATCGTGTTTATTATTTGGTTGCTGGTCATGGAGGTCCTGATCCTGGAGCAATTGGCAAAAGGTATAGTAACATACTTCATGAAGATGAATATGCTTACGATGTGGTATTAAGACTTGCCAAGAACCTAATGAAGCACGGTGCAAAAGTAGAGATTATAGTACAAGATCCTGATGATGGGATTAGAGATGATTACTATTTAAAAAATAGCTATGATGAAGTCTACTTAGGTAATCAACCTATACCCAGAAACCAACTGGAAAGATTGAAAAAACGTGTAGAAATAATAAATGAAGAATATAGAAATAACAAGAATGCAATAGAACAGATTGTAGTTCCAATACATGTTGATAGTAGGGAGAACAAAAAACGAAGAATAGATATTTTTTTCTACCATAACAGAAACTCTGAAAGAGGAAAAGTAATAGCTGAAACTTTACTTGAAACAATAGAAAACAAGTATGAACAAGCTCAACCAGGACGTGGATATAATGGTTCGGTTTCAGCCCGAGGCTTATATATGCTCAGAAAAACCATCCCAACTACAGTTTACATTGAATTGGGAAATATACAAAATACAAGAGATCAGTTGAGATTAGTCGAGAAGAATAATAGACAAGCAATAGCTAATTGGTTGACTGATGGATTTTTGAAATTAGCAAATTAGAAAAATAAAAAGGTTTATAATGTCTAACACTATAGAATTAAATGGAAGCAGTTTAACAATTGATAAATTAGTTGTCATTGCTAAAAATAACGCAAAGGTAAAATTGGCTGAGGAATCAGTTGAAAAAATTAAAAAATGTAGGCTGTTTCTAGAGAAGAAAATCAGTGAAAACCAAATCATGTACGGTGTAAATACCGGCATTGGGGAATTTTCTGAAATAGTACTTGATGATGAGCAGTTAGAATTATTTCAAAAGAATTTGATTTACAATCATTCTGCTGGTATTGGAGATCCAGCCCCTATCGAATATGTACGTGGTGCACTTGCTGGTAGAATTAATGTTCATGCCAATGGTAGAAGTGGTTGTAGATTAGTAATTACTGAAACTATTGTTGAAATGCTAAATAAAGGGGTAACTCCTTTTGTTTGTCAGAAAGGTTCAGTAGGTGCGAGTGGTGATTTGGCTCCAATGTCACAAGCCGCATTACTAATGATGGGAGAAGGCAAAGCATTCTATAATGGTGAACTTATGAGTGGAAAAGATGCCTTTGATAAAGCAGGAATTACTGTTCCAGGGCTTAAAGCAAGAGATGGTCTAGCATTTATAAATGGCTCGAATCTTTTGACAGCTATGAGTGCTATTCATTTGTATGATTTCAAGAAGTTCATCAAGCATGCTGAGATAGCTGCTGCTATGTCATTGGAAGCATTAATGGCCAATATGAGACCATACAGCAAGAAAATACATCAGGTGAGAGGCTTTCAGGGTGCAATTAAAAGTGCAGTTTCAATCAGAAAATGCTTGGAAGGCTCCGATTTAATTACAGGTAAGATGAAAACAAAAGTTCAAGACGCTTACTCTATGAGGTCATCACCTCAAGTTATTGGTACAGCACGTGATAGTATCAGATGGGCTCAAGAACAAGTTGAAATTGAACTAAATGGTGTTGGAGATAACCCAGTATTCTTCCCAGAAGACGATGAAGTACTTTCAGGTGCTAATTTTCAAGGTTCTCCTGTATCACTTCCAATGGACTCAGCTGGTGCAGCAATTACTATGGTATCAGTACTTTCAGAGAGAAGATTGAACAGATTATTAAATCCTGCATTGAGTCAAGGCTTACCTAGCTTTTTGACTGACAAAGCTGGACTATATAGCGGTCTAATGTTAAGTCAATATACTGCTGACTCTCTAATTGTAGAACAAAGAATTTTATCAAACCCAGCATCTATACAATCAATTCCAGCTGCTGCTGACCAAGAAGATTTTGTATCAATGGGAATGAATACAGCACTTAAAAATAAACAGATTATTGAAAATGCACAAAGTGTTGTCGGGATAGAACTATTTGGTGCTGCTCAAGCTTTAGATTTTAGGGATTTCAAATTTGGTGATGGTGTTCAAAAAGCTCATGAAATTATTAGAAAATATGTAGAATTTTTAGATTTTGATAGACCACTTTACGATGATCATGATGCTATGACCCGATTAGTAATATCAAATGAAATATTAGACGAAGTAGAGTCTATAGTAGGTGATTTAGACTTTGAGTAATTTAAAAAATGACATATCAAATTACTTAAAATCATTAGAATCATTTGGGAAAACTATATATTTCGAAGAAAGTTTTGAATTTAAAATACAAATAAGTGATCGTCCCAGAAAACAATTAAAATCTGTCCAAAATGAAAATATAATGAGTAAAAATAAAAGTGAGATAAAAGTTCCAAGCAAAGAAAGTGAAAAAGAAATAAATCCTACAGTTAATCAAAAATCTGTGGATAATGATTGGAAAGATTCTAAATCATTAGAAATACTTAATGATAAGATTCACAATTGCCTCAGATGCGAATTAGGTCACACACGTACAAATTTTGTATTTGGAACAGGTGACCCAAATGCTGATTTAATGATTATAGGTGAAGCACCCGGAAGAGATGAAGATTTAAAAGGTGAACCATTTGTCGGCAGATCTGGTAAATTACTAACTAAAATTATTGAATCTATTGGTCTAACTAGAGATGATGTATTTATTGCAAACATTATAAAGTGTAGACCACCTAATAACAGAAAACCAGCAGCAAAAGAAGTAGAAACATGTGAACCATACTTACATAAACAGATAGAGTTAATAAACCCTAAATATATTCTTTCATTAGGTTTGACCGCGACTGATACATTATTAAAAACAAAGAATGTGATGAAAGATGTTAGAGGTAAAATTCTAGAATATAGAGGAAAGAAATTAATGATTACATATCATCCAGCTGCGTTGTTAAGAAATCCAAATTTAAAAAGACCAGTTTGGGAAGATATGAAAAATCTTAAATCTTTATTGGACGAGTAATATTATTCGTATCTTAATGACTCAATCGGATCTAAGCTAGCCGCTCTGAAAGCAGGATATAGACCAGAGATTAGACCTAATACAGTTGTGATAGCAAAGCTAATGATTATCCAATCTAGAGGTATTATTATTTTAAGACCAAATATTAAACTAACTAGAGCAGACATTAGATAACCTAAAAGCATTCCAATTATCCCCCCAATGCTAGTTATAGTCATCGTTTCAACTAAGAATTGCAAAGTAATCCATATTCTCTTAGCACCTAAAGCTTTTCTTAAACCTATTTCTCTTGTGCGTTCTTTAATAGCTACAAGCATAATGTTAGTTATACCAACACCAGCTGCAGCTAGAGCAAAGAAACCTGCAAGTAAACCAAAGTATGACAAGTAACCAGTTAATCCTGAAAATTGTTGTGTAAGTGATTCATTAGTTTCAATCTCAAAACTACTGTCTTCCCAAGGCTTATCACCTCGAATAACTCTTAGTGCTCCTATTGATTCATCTAAAACATAATCAAATGCTTCTCTGTTAAATGCTTTTATTTTAATATCCAAGGACTCCCACCAGCTACTATAATATTTGTTGAATATAGTAATTGGAATTATGACTTGGTTGTCTTGACTTTGACCTAAAATTGCTCCTTTTTCATCTAATACACCAACAACTTCATAAGATTGATTTCCTATCTTTATTGTTTTATTCAGTGGAGATACTTGTTTGAATAGCTTATTCTTAACATCATTTCCTATCACTGCTACTTTTCTATCAAATTTAATATCTGCCTCTGTTAAAGCTCGACCCAAAGGAACATCTCTATCATTAATGTTGAAATATACATCATTTGCCCCAATTAAATTAACATCTGGGTCAGTATTAAAATCATTATATTTAATAAGCATTCCTTCATTAGTGCTCTCTACACTAACAAATGCCATATCCCCTATTTCCTCTCTTAGCTCTGAATACTGTTTATAATTGATTCTTTCACGTCTTCTATATTTTCTCCAAGAATTTCGACTTGTTTGCACAGATGGCATCCTTGTAATTCTAAATGAATTTTCTCCAAGATTTGCCATTTCAGTTTCTACTGTTTCATCAACTGATGAAACCAATGAGCCCGAACCCATTATAGCAAATACACCAATAGCGACAGAGAGAAGTGTTAGAAATGTTCTCAATTTGTGTGAAAAAATTGAGTCAATTGCCATTTTAATACTTTCAAATATATTCATCTAATCATACCTCAGTGCTTCTACTGGATCTAGGTTTGATGCTCTAATAGCCGGGACAATACCTGCTAAAAGCCCAACAACAATTGAAACAATTGCGGCAATTATGAATAATTCAGTTGGTAAGGTCGGCAATAAGAATGACACTTCTGGAAAGTATTGTGGAAGATATGTTGCAGCTAAGTATGCAATTCCAGAACATAGAATTAGAGAAAACACAGCACCTAATAAGCATAAGAATGCAGATTCTACTAAGAACTGTGTCCAAATTGATCTCTTTTTAGCACCCAATGATTTTCTTATCCCTATTTCCTTTGTTCTCTCTGTAACAGTTACAAACATTATATTCATAATTCCTATTATACCTACTATGAATGACAATGATGTCATAACAATACCTACAGTATATACTGTTAATCTTATACTTTGAATTGATTTCTCAAATGCTTTAGTTTCATTTATCGAAAAATCATTTGGCTCATTAGGACCCAAATTTCTAATTATTCTCATTAGGCCAATTGTTTCAGTTCTTACTTCATCTAAGTCTTTATCTAAACCAGCTTTTATTCCAATTGACATAGAACGCTTATTAATATTCCAAATAGCTGCATACTTCTTAAGAGGAATGAACATTTGTCTATCTATGAAATCGAAGAACATTGTTCCCCTTTTTTTGACTACTCCAATGACTCTAAATGGACGACCATTCAATTTTACAGTTTCTCCAATTGGATTCTTTCCTTGGAATACAGTGCTATACACCATGTGTCCCAGAACTATAACATTTGTTCCGTATTTTTCTTCGAATTCATTGAAGTATCTACCCATAAGAAGATTCCCGACAGGAGTCATAGCATTTTCAGCTGTTGTGCCTACTACAGTCATTCCTTGATAAGTTTCGTTATCATACTTAATGGTAGTTCCCCATTGATTAATATTTGGAATAACATATTCTGCAGTGCCATGTAGATCTCTTAATTGTTCTGCTTGTTTTAAAGTAATATCTTTTCTATTTCTAGTATCACGCCAATTACTATTACCAGTCCAATCCCATTTATCCACATAAAGCATATCAGTACCAATTATAGAAAATGTATCTTGCATCGCTTTATCTAATCCACCAAGAAGCCAACCCATCATAATAACTATAGAAATACCAATTACCACACCCAACGATGCTAAAAACGCCCTTAACTTATTTGAGTTAAGAGCTTCCATAGATAATTTGACAGATTCTTTTACTTCGTAAAGCATTTATTTCAATTTTACTTGGTTATTATTTATTTCATCGGATTCTACAAGTCCATCACGTAGGCGGATAATTCGTTTAGCATGTAGTGCTATTTCTTCTTCATGAGTTACTAGTATAATTGTGTTACCTGACAACCAAAGGTTTTCGAACAACCTCATGATGTCATTACCTGTTTTAGTATCTAAATTCCCTGTTGGCTCATCAGCTAGTATAATTGAAGGCGACGTAACTAAAGCTCTTGCAATAGCTACTCTTTGTCTTTGACCGCCGGAAAGCTCGTTGGGTTTATGATCCATTCTATCGTCTAACCCTACACTTCTGAGAGCTTCAACAGCTTTATCTGTTCTTTCATTTTTTCTAATTCCAGAGTAAACTAAAGGTAATTCAATATTTTTTAAAGCTGTAGCTCGTGGCAATAGATTGAAAGTTTGAAAAACAAATCCAATTTCTTTGTTCCTTATTTCAGCTAACTGGTTGTCATTCAGACTTCTAACATTAGTACCTGTAAAATTATAAATTCCAGTCGTTGGTGTGTCCAGACAACCTAAAATGTTCATCAATGTTGATTTACCGGATCCAGATGGCCCCATCAATGCTACATATTCATTTTTTTTGATTGTCAATGAAATATCCCTGATGGCATGCACCTTCTGTGAACCCATTTCATAGACTTTACTAATATTTTTTATATCAATTATGGTATCTGACATTACTTCTTTCTAGCCCTTCTTGCATTCATATCACTATTCAATACTTTTATCTTCGCTCCATCATATAGTTCTTTACTTATTGCGGTGAAGCTACCAGAAACTATTTCGGCTCCATCTTCTAAGCCAGATGTTAATTCAATATAACCTTGGTCACTTATACCAGTCTCAACATTTACTGTTTTAACTTTATCACCTTCAACTTTGAAAACTACAGTTTGTGGTTTAGGTTCATCTTTTTTATCATTATTCACTTTTCTAATCTTACTTTTTTCTTCACTACCTCCACTATTTACCCTAACAGTCACAGATTGCAAAGGCACTGCAACTACATCAGTTCTAGTATCAGTTTCTATGTCTACATTACAACTCATTCCGGGTCTCATTTTTGGATCTAAATCAAGCAACCTAATCTTCACTTCAAAGTTTGTAACCTGATCTTGAGAAGACTGAGCTGATAATTTTGCTGAGTGTCCTATCTCTTGAACCACTCCTTTAAATATTCTATCAGGGAATGCATCAATTTCAATATTACTAGTATCTCCTAGACTTATGAGTACAATATCATTTTCATCTACATCAACGTTTGTGTTCATTACACTAAGGTCAGATATTATCATCATTTCTGTACCCATATTTTGCACAGTCCCTAATACTTTTTCTCCCTTTTCAACGTTGAGGGAAGTAACTATACCATCAATTGGAGAAGTTATAGTTGTTCTAGAAGCATTCCTTTGTATCTGTTTTAATGAAGCTTTAGCTTGTTCATATCTGGCTAATGAATTTTGATATTGGCTTCTAGTTTGATCGAGGTTAGTCTTAGCTCGGTCTAAGTCTTGCTTGGAAACATATTCATCCTTGTATAACTCTCTCACCCTATCAAATTCATATTCAGCTCTTTCTAGTGATGACTTTTGATAATCAATATCTGTTTTGGAAGCATCTAAAGCAGCTTGATACTGCTGTAATTGTGTTTCAATAATATCAGGTTTAATCCTAGCTAATAGTTGACCTTTTTTCACAGTGTCACCTTCCATAACTGGTAATGAGATTATTTCTCCACTTGCTTCAGAAGAGATCTTCACTTCTGTTTCTGGATTTAGCTTCCCAATTGCATTTACCTTTTGTGTAATTGTTCTCTTTTCTACTTTTTGCGTTCTTACGGTTATTGCTTGGGATTTATCCTTTGTAAGTATATATAATCCGGCTGCAACAATAGAAGCGATAACAAGTGTAAGAAATATTATTTTTCCTTTTGAGGTCTTTTTTGCCATTTCAATCCTAATATTGTTTTATATTTTCTTTATAATAAACTGCTGTTTTTGATAATATATCGTGTAGTGCTTGTCTTTTAACTGATAGAGTAAAGAAGAAGCCAACTACGATTAAAAGTTGTAAAATTGATGATAAAGAGCTAAGTATAGGTAAGAGAACAATAAGACTTAATGCCGATAATATAGCACTTGAGTGTTTTAGCAAGTAACGAATAACTAAATTACTTATACTAGCAATATGTCTATTCTCTTGGCCAATTCTAATTCCTAAAATCATTTTACCTGGTGATGCAGAAAAGAAGATTTCTGTTGAGTAATACAGTAAGGAGAATAGTACACCTAACAATGTAGCATCTTGTACAACTACCATGTATTTATTGATATTATTAAAAATATCCTCTATTTTCATAATTTCATCTATTGCACCAGTAACAGTCATTGCTATAGCATAGATTATAATAGTAAAAAGAAAATCGATAAAATAAGCTCCTAACCTTCTACCAAAGCCAACTCTATAACCAAGCTCATAATCTTCACCGAATTGATCCTTCATATACTGATCATACTCAGGGGTTCCCTCTTGGGGAGTATTTGGGATATTGTCTGGTGTATTCATTTTTTTACCTCTATTAATCGATTTTACCTATTGAATTTAGTAATTCCTTTTTAGCTTTGTAGTAGTTGTAAACAGCATTCACTCTATTCAATTGAGAATTAATATACTGTGCATTCGCTCTTTGTAATTCCAATACAGAAATAACTCCTACTTTGTATCTTTCACTAACACTTTCATAATTTTTTTCAGAAGAATTTAAAGCTTTTTCAGTAACTATAAGTTGTTTTTGAGAAATTTCTAAACTTAATAATGATGTTTTAACTTCATTTCTTATTTGATTTTGAAGTCTTTGTTTTTCTATTTCAGATTGCTTTAACTGAAGCTCAGCATTCTGAACTTGCAAATCAGTTCTAAAATTATTAAATATTGGTACAGATAGATTAAATCCTAATGCAAAGTTACCTCTGTCACTAAATTCGTTAACTTCTGTGTTAGCCCAACTCCAACCTGTACTTGCCGAAAGTGTAGGGAAATAGCTTCCTTCAGTTGCTTTTTTTGCTGCCTCAGCTGCATTTTTAGTATAGTTGAATGATTTTAAATCTAATCTGTTTTCAAATGCTATATTGATTAACTTATCTTTGTCATTATGATTTTTATAGAAACTTTCAACCTCATCCCTCTCTATATCATTAGGGACACTGGAATTATCAAAGCTGACATCTAAGTCTGGCTCCAATCCCATTAAATTTAATAAATTTGCTTTTGAAGTGTAAAGAGTATTCTTAGAGTTTAAAAGTTCAAATTCTAGATTTCCTAATTCAGCTTCTTGCGAATAAACCTCAGGTAAAGCGGAAACACCAGCTTTATATTGTGCTTCTATTTTTTTTAAGTCATTTCGGCCAAGATCTAAGTTCTCTTGTCTTATTCTTACTATCTGTTGATTTCGAATTACCTCTGTGTATGCTCTATAGACTTGTATTCTAATATTTCTCGACAAATGTTGTCTACCAGATTTAGCAGATTCTAAATTGTAATCTGCTGAAGAATAGTTATATTCCCTTGAAAAGCCATCAAAAAGTGTCAATCTAGCAAAGGAGCTAGCATTATATCTGTTTGGATTCTGAGATGATTCTATTACCCTGTCTCCAAATACTAAAGATTGACTCAAATTATTTAACTGTCTATTATATCCAGCATTTGCCGATATAGTAGGTAAATACTCACCAAAGGCACTTCTAAGTCTTGCCTCTGCTACGTCTATTCTTTCTGAATCAATAAGTAAATCAAAGTTATTTTTTAGTGCAATGTCTATACATTGTTGTAATGTTAATGTAGAACCTGGTCCTGAAATTTGGGCACTTAGTGCTAAAGGAAAGATTAGTAATAGTAAAAGGGATTTTTTCATTTATTTTTTTTTGTTGACTTTACGAATCAACGTATTATTTGGTTTCAAATTATTTAATTAAAAATTGTTTTTTTATTGATTTGCTTTTATTTCTATCTATTAATTGTAATTCTATTTCTCTAATCGGACTTTTTATGTTTGATACAAATGTTTGAAAATGATAGTTGTCATCATAGTAGCTTTTCCCAACAACGTCTTTGAATATTAAATTTTTGTTATTCACAATCGATTCTATATAGTTTGAACCTCTTTTCATACTAAAAGTTTTTGTTTTCACAGTAATTCTACCATCATCTACAAATACATTTTCTACTATTGGCTTAGGTTTACTCCTAATATTAAGTATATATTGATCAAGCTTTTTGTCATTAACATATCTTATTAATATTAAGTTTTCATCCAACATACTTTTTGTAGGTGTAAATTTAATTTTATTCTCTTTATATTCTTGTTTATTATTGCCGAATTTTATTATAGCATAAGAATTCTGAATATCATTTTGATATAATTTAGTATCTAATATATAACTTTCTCCCACATACATACTCTCAGGAATGTCTGGGATTAACCTTGGTTTTGGAATAACCAGAAAATCAAAAGCAAAACTAGAATTGTCTACCTTTCTAGTTATTGTTACGCTTACCTTCATAGTATCATAAGTAGGTGAAATACCTGAAAATATAAACTGATTATTATCCGAAGACTCAAATTTTGCTGAACCTCCCAATAGAGAATCTCCAGAAATACTAACTGATGGTGGCCCTACCAAATCATCAATAGATGAAATATTATAGATTGTTACATAATTCTCCCATTCGTTATCAGCAACTGTTATAATTGGGTTTTGAGAAACTCTTACATCTATATTAGATAAATTAGTGGGTATTGACATTGGAGTATTTAAAAATGTAAAATCTGTTATTTCAGTACCAGTGTCAGATGATTGGTTATCTACTACCTCATTTATAAAAAGAGTATTGAGTGTAAATTGAGTAGAAGCAGTTCTTGTATGGCCTTCTTTTTCAGCCGTTGCCGTAAGCTTTACGAGATAAGTCTTGTTATAATTAAAATTCTTATCTGGATTCCATTTAAAATCGACAATCCCCTTTTCTCTGTCTTCATTAATGATAAATTGTTCTTTTGTGTTTGTATTCGATGTCAATTCAATAGTTTCACCTCTATTGATATCACTAACCGTATAAGTGAAATCTACATTTTCGAAATCCCCATCGAACATTATTCTATTTGTAGAATCAAATTTTATTATCTGGTTTTTATTATTCTTTTTCAACAATCTAAGGTTTAGTATGGATTTATCAACTGATAAACCTATACTAATTGTGTCATTTTGTTTTTCAGTATCCTCTTTTTTAAAATCTGGCAATAAAAGAATTAATGCTGCCAAATATAAAATAAAATAGATTTCGACTCTGACCTTTTTATTATTTTTCGTCATTTTTATTAACTTTTGAAATTAGCATTTCTTCAATTTCACGTCTTATTTCAAACCTTATATTCATGTCCTTTATTGTTTTTGTGGATTCATTTAAGAGACTAATTTGCTCTTTAAACTTCACTAACTCGTCATTTGTTTTACTGAGAGCAAACAAAAAATCATCGGTAGGAGAAATTGCTTTTCTTAAGTTCTCATTACTATCATTCATCAATCTCATTATTTCTATTTGATTTGAGCTAAAGGTTTTTATTTCATTAGCTATATTTTCTAACTTTGACACAGCTATCGCAAAATCAGTACTTATTTCACCAATTTCTTGAATTAATATGCTTTCTTCACTTTCTTCCTCTTCAACTAACTCATCATTTGGAGAGAATAACATTACTATGAAAATCACAAGCAACATAGATGCTTCGAATATTATACTAGCAATAACTAAAGAAGTTGGCATCGATTCTGTAAATCTTCTAATACCTATGATAACTAATAATATAGCTGCTCCTAAATAAACAAAAGAGTTAATTGTAGAAAAATAATGACGATTTACAATCTCCTCCATCCACAATGCTGTACCTTTGACAAATCCTAGACTATGTAAAATGGTTGTATCAGTTTCGGTAAATTTACTTGGATTTTTTTCATAAACACATAACTTCCAGCATATTACAAGAATTGTCAAACTTGAAATTTCATTTTCATATTTTAACTTCTTAAATATACTGTATAAAAATTTTCTCCCTTCAATGGAAGATAGTGTTTCTATTTTCTTATTCATAATTATGTTTTAGTTTTAATCAAGTTTATAATACCTACAACAAAAAACAAGCCATTTGCAAACCAACCTGCTATCAAAGGATCTAACCCACTACCTAACACTATTGCTTGACTTACCTTAGTGAAAATCAAATACATAAAAGATATTACTAATGCCGCTCCAATTTGAACCGCTATACCACCCTTCTTCTTCACTGAGGCAAAAGGAACACCAAATAAGACAACTATAATATTTGCAACTGGAAAGGCATATTGACCATAATAATCTGTTATTTCTAAATCTACGTTTCTACCACCTTTTTTCAATAAGTCCAAATAAGATTCTAATTCATCTAGAGTCATCTCATCTGTTGATTTTTTTAAGCTAATTATTTTGTCATGTGTGAGAACTAAATCTATATTCATAGTATCTTTACGTTCTACATTCTTTAATTCACCATTAGCAAAAGTTCTTATAATAGCATCTGTGAATTGCCATTTTGAGTTTGATGTATCCCATTTTATTTTTTTTGCTTCAATTGTTTTAGTTAATCTCACAACTCCATCATTCTCAAAGTATTCTAAACCTACTTTAAAACCTTCCATTCTTTTGCTATTGTATGATTTCATGTGCAAATTTGCGGTCGGTGTTTCCCTGAAGTATAAATCATAAATAGAACCTACACTCTTATTCTTATTCATGTATTGACGTTCTATTTCATTCTTTTCTATATTTGCTTTTGGTACTATCCATCCATTAAAATAAAGATGTGAGGCACTAATTATAATACTTAGTATAAATAATGGAGCCATGAATCTATACAAACTAACCCCACCAGTTTTTATAGCTGTTACTTCATTTAGCCCTGAGAGTCTTCCTACTGTAAATAGTGTAGAAAGAAGCATAGCAACTGGTACTAGCAATTTTAGAATACCAGGAAAAAAATAGATATAGTACATTGCTATTTGACTAAAATTCATACCGTTGTCCAAGAATTCTTCAAGATTCTCAATCATATCTACTATCAAAAATATAGCATATAAAGCAATAAAGGAGAAAAGTAGAGTAACGATAAATTGTTTTAATAAATATCTATCAATTATTTTCATTATTTATTTCTTATACTTTTATAAAAATTAAATGTGTCTGGAAGCGCTCTAAATAAATCTAACAAAGGAAAACCAATATATTTTTTAATGTAATATAAACTCAGTAAACCAATAACACCATAATATGTTACAATGCCTAATGAAACTAAATATAAATCATTTGTTTTCGAAAATATAAAAATAGTCAACAAAGCTGAAATAGATGCAATTATGCTAACTAAAACTACTTTTTTTATTTTATTCAACGCGGTTAGTATCATACTTAACGATGCAAAGGGAATAAACAAGGATGCTATTAGCATGATTTTAAAATAATCTAACGCTAGATGGAATTTAGTAGGTAATATATTTAATATTAAAAGCTCTGCCCCACCTAGTTCTAGAAATAAAAATATTAAAAGATTAATAACTAATACAAATGATGTGCTTTTAGTCATTATACTTTTTACTTTATTCTTATCATTTAAGTGTTTAATTGCTGAGGGGTAAACCAAAGAAGAAACACCGTCAGACATTTGTTCAAATACCTTAAATAATGTTTTAGCTGAACCATAATAAGCTATAATTATCAAGCTTTCTTCAGTGTTTAAAGCAAGTGAAATGACTAACACATCTAAATATTTAATCGATGCTGAAAAAACCGAATGAACAGTCCATGGGATAGTGAAGTTTAAATATTTACTAAGTTTAAAATTACCTTTCAAGCTAAATTTGTTTGATTTAAATATGATAAATGCGGACATAGCACCTGATAAGATTGCTGATATCAGGTAAGAAGTAATCAAATTCTCAAAACTCAAATGGTCATTTTTAACAATAATCCAAGTAAGAATTATTACCATTGAGCCAAAATTAACTACATCAATAAAAAATGATGTTTTGTAATTCAGATCTCTAGCTAAGATTTTATAAGCAAAAGTTCTAGGGATAAAAAATAAAGTTATTATTGGAAGAAAGTAAGCTATTTCTACAAAACTATCTTCATTTATCATATCTGCAAATTGATGTCGAAACAAGGTTAAAACAACTGGTATCAGAAGAAGAAATATCGATTGTAACCCAATAGCAATGAAGTTTATCTTTGCTCTGCTTTCCTTATTGTTTGAGAATTGGATGATTCCTTGAAGTGAAAAAGAATCTGAAACACTTGAAAGAAAAGTCACGACTTGTGTAATTAAGAAATACAAACCATAGTTTG
Source organism: Chlorobiota bacterium (assembly GCA_046290495.1). Lineage (GTDB taxonomy): Bacteria > Bacteroidota > Ignavibacteria > Kapaibacteriales > UBA2268 > PGYR01. The sequence continues at coordinate 372,285 of JBKAGT010000005.1, forward strand.
TTGGAGAAGTAAATGCTATAATAACTAAATTGAATAATCCCCAAACCAAATAGATACCTCTATTTAGGAATGACCAAGTAATTTTATCTAAATTATCTTTAATATTCAATCTATATTTCCTTATAACTGTGGAATATTTCGTTTTCTTTCGATTCTATTACAATTCTTTTAGACAATTGTTTCACACCATATTCTGGAGAAAAGTCAAAGGATTCTAATCTTGAGTCAGCATTGTCTATTGTCAACTCTATGACAAATTTGTCAATCAACAGCTTATAAACATTTTTCTCCACAGTTTCTATTACTACTTCTGGATGTAAGTGCAATCTCAACACTTTATTTATATCATTATAATACTTATCACTTACAACAATTTCATTAGAATTATAACATATAGACCTTACTAAACGTTTTCCACAATAGTATATACTACCTTTGATATTATTTTCAATCAAATCTAATTTAGGGTTATTTAAATCAGTGTCTAACCAGAACATATCGTCAATCACATATTCTTGGAAATCATTTTGTTCTTTATCCTCTACTGTAACAACGTTATGATAAGAAGTTGAGCGAAATTTATTTCTCTCAGAAAAGTCAGAAGTATAACAAAAAGTACCTGGGTCTACAACTATTGGGACCTTATTAAAATATAAACAATAAGATAGATTATCATTATGATCATGCCCACCTTTTCCATTTTGACCAAGTTTTCCACATTTGAAATGTAACTCGAAGTCATTAAATTCCTTAAACATATATCCTAAGTTGCTATATATTTTTGACTTGTACTTATGTGCAACATTGATATTGTTTTTAAAATACTCATAGGTAAGTTGTTCATTATTTAACATCTTCCAGTAAAACCCAGAGTCATTGTCACCAAATTGCGGCGGAAAATCATATTTTAGAAGCATGTTTGTGAATGAAAGTATTTTATCCAAATTATCTAAGCAATCTTCTTTATTCATTATTGATTTCAATACCAAGTCTACTGTAAATAGCATTTGAGAAGTAAAAATATGATATCTAGTAGAAGCTTCAAAATTAGTACCATCCTCATTGAACTGATGTTTAATTTCTCTGTTGAGTATATTAATATATTTGTTCAATAGATCTTCTTTTGATTCATTTTCATCGATGAATGCTAGATAAATAATAATACTACAAATATTTGATAAATAGTGATTACCTCTCATTCCATCAGAGAATTCGTCATTATTCTTTATATATATAAAATGATCAAATAAATATGATTCTATCATGTTAATTTGATTATTATCAAATGAATTACTGAATTCTATTATGTACAAAGTAAATAGAATATTAATTAACCTAATTCCAACATCCATTGCAGATAACCATTGAACACCATAATTGGGAGGATTAGAAGACATAAAATCAAATAACTGGTTCTTGATTTCATTCAAAATCTCTTCTTCACCTGAAGATTTATAAATATAAGCTAAGCTTGGTAAATGTTGAAGTCTGCCCAACTCCCAGGGTACTTTTATATCAGCTCCATTATTTTTACCATAAGAAATGTTATTACTTAGGGCAAAACTCCAAGTGTAATTGTTATTAAAGTCTGATTGCCAATCTATTTGTTTGTAGTCATCAGATATAAAATTGTAACATTTGGTACTAGTTGGTATTAGCCCCTTGTGGAATTTGTTTTGGAGAGTATCGTAACTTTCTTTTATGTTTAGATTCTTCTCTTTATCACTCAGAAGTCTAAAGTCATGATTCAAAATACTTTTTTTAAAATCACTGTATTCGTTTTCTTTTAAACATATATCTAATTGTTTAAATAAATCGAACTTGCTTTTTGATAAAGAAAAATAGCTTAGATAATCAATAGAATAAGTAGAAGCATTTCTATCTCTTATTCCTTGCAAATTATTAATTATCTTATTCGTTAGCTTACTAATAAGTTTCTTAATTAGAATAGACTTACTGACCTTAGAATATCTTTTTATATTTTTTATGTTCATATACTGTAAAATATAACATTATTCAACAAAGAAGACTGTTTTGTAATAATTTATTTAATTTTGAATATTAATAATTTGAAATTTAGGATTTTAACATGGAAAGAAAAATATCTACAAGTACAAATGTAAATGATTACGAAGTATTAATAAGAAAAAGAGGTGAAGGTAAGTACGCATCTTACTGTCCTCAGTTAAATTATATGCTTACTGGTGATGAGCATGAACAAGTATATGGATTAATGATAGATTACATTAATAGCCATATAGAAAAGCTTAAAGCTAATAGTTAACAAAATGCAAAAGCTATTATCCAAATGGTGGTTTAGAATTATAGCCATATTGATACCCATCGTATTAATGTATTTGCTAAATTCTATATTCCCATTTGGAATTCTAGCAAATACGCTTTTCTTTTGTTTTTTGATTACTCTAGTTAGTGTATTTATTCAATATTCTAGAGCTGGTTCTAATTATAATTATTTTGGGCTTCAATTAGATAGATACACGTTTCCTGATTTAGCAAAAGGTTTGCTTCTTGTATTAATATCTAATGCAATTTTTATAATACTTGGATTAGTTTTAGGTTATGAGTTTGAAATTCACAATAATTACTATAACCTAGAATTAGACATTGTTATATTTTATCTGGCTTTTTTGTTCTTAATGGCTTTTAATGAAGAAATTATTTTTAGAGGTGTTATATTCCAATCACTTAGAGAACGATTTGGTGATATTAGCTCAATTATAATTATGAGTGTATTATTTTCAGTAGTTCATCTGAATAATCCTGATATATCAAATGTTGCAGCTCTTAATATTGTTTTAGCTGGCATTTTGCTATCTGTCATGTACATAACTACTGAATCACTATGGTTACCAGTATCATTTCATTTCTTTTGGAATTTGAACCAACAGTTAGTTTTAGGCTCTGATATTAGTGGGTTAAGTTTTGACATTGAATTATTCAGACTAACTGCCATTAATAGTCAAGATAGCTGGCTCTTCGGAGGAGCATTTGGAACTGAAGAAGGGTTATTAACTACAGTAATTATAACTTTATTTACCATTTTGTCGTTTAAAATAAATAAGAAAAATCCTTTTATAATGGCTACAAAGTTTAAAGTTAAATATGAAGAAAGTAAATTATTAGATTTATGAAGTATATTTTAATATCAATATTATTATTTTTTAGTACATCTATAGCAGATGCTCAATGGGCAATATTAAAATCTGACGCAGATAGTTTAGTTCGTCAAGGTGCTGATTATATCTACAATGTTCAATTTGACAGTGCAGAAGTGGCATTTGAGGAAGTAATTAGAAGATATCCAGAACATCCAGCTGGTTATTTTTTACAGGCAATGGTAGATTGGTGGAGAATAACTTTATATAGATACACTGAGAAAATTGATGAGGATTTTTTAGAGAAAATAGATAAGGTAATTGAAGTAAGTGAAGTACTACTAGATGAAAATGAATATGATATTACAGGCCTATTTTTCAAAGGTGGTGCGCTAGGGTATAGGGCTAGGTATTATTCTAACCATAAAGAATGGTTTAGTGCCGCTTCTGATGGTAAAGAAGCTTATGATATACTTATGAAAGCACATCTGAAAGCCCCTGGAAATCATGATATCATGTTAGGTACGGGACTTTATAACTATTTTGCTGTGGCAATACCAGAAGATTACCCTCTTTTAAAACCAGTTGTTTTATTTTTCCCAAAGGGTAACAAACGACTAGGTTTGTTACAACTTAGAGCTTCTATGAACAAAGCTAGATATACTAGTGTAGAAGCTGAAGTTACATTAATGCAAATTTATTATTCATTTGAAAAAGACTTCGACCAAGCCTTTTACTATGCAAATGATTTATTCACAAGATTTCCTAGAAACCCTTATTTCCATAGATATTTAGGTAGAACTTATGTGAAACTTGGCAAGTGGGATAAAATAGAATCTACATGGAGAGAAGTAGTCAAACGTTGTCTAAGAAAAGAAGTTGGATATGACAATATGACTGCACGAGAAGGCTTATATTATGTTGGTATTGCTTTGCAGAGAAAATCTGAACATGATATGGCAATTAAATATTTGAAAAAGTCAGTTGATGTCTCAGAATATGTAGATGGAGACGAGGAGACTGGTTTTCTTTCGAGTGCATTATTAAAAATAGGAATATCATATAGAAAGAAAAATGATTTAGCTAATGCTAAATTGTATTTTAACAAAGTTTTAGACGTTAAAGACTATAATAACAATCATGACAAAGCAGAAAATTATCTATCTAAGCTTAACTCTTAGCCTAGTACTCATACTTAACATCAATAACTCATATTCTAATAGTAAAGATTTAGAATATGACATTAAGTTAGGAATAGATATCCTAATAGAAGAGGAGATAGAGTTAATAAAAGGTAAAAACATTGCACTGTTTACTAATCAATCAGGTGTAAATTCAAAAGGTGTGCCTACAGCAGAAGTCCTTGCTAATGAGACGAATGTAAACCTAGTAAAAATCTTAGTCCCTGAGCATGGTTATTACACTACTATACCTGCTGGTCAACCGGTTGAAAATGACTCTATTTTTAACATTCCTGTTACTTCACTTTACGGTCCTTTGAAAATACCAAATAGACGTGTTTTGAAAGATATTGACATTGTAGTTGTAGATATACAGGATATTGGTGTACGTTCATATACTTATATTAGCAGTTTATTATATTTAATGCAAGGTTGTGCAAATAATAATGTGGAAGTGATTGTTTTAGATAGACCCAATCCGTTAGGTGGTCTAGTAGTGGATGGTAACACACCAGAAAAAGAGTTCAAATCTTTTGTTTCACTAGTTCCTGTTTCGTATATACACGGATGTACAATTGGTGAATTAGCATTAATGATAAATAGTGAGAAATGGACTGAAAATAGAAACCAATGCAATTTATCAGTAATTAGAATGCAAGGTTGGGAAAGATGGATGTCATGGGAAGATACAAGGTTAATGTGGATACCAACATCTCCGCATGTACCTACTTCTAACTCTGTCAGGGGTATAGCTACTATAGGTACTTTGGGAGAACTTGGTATAATTAGTGTAGGTATTGGTACAACTTCTCCTTTCGGTTACTTAGGTTCACCTTATCTTAAATTTGATAACTTGACTACAGACTTTGATGGATTAAAATTGCAATCAACTCTTTATAGACCTTTCTATGGTATGTATAAAGGTAAAGATGTAAATGGATTCTATTTTAAATTTAATCTATCTAACGATTTCAAACCTTATACTTCTGGACTAGTATTATTAAATGAAATAGTGAAGAATAATCCGGAATTATTAGATTCAAATTCATTAAAAGCTAATTCGAAGTCAATGTTCAATAAAGTAACTGGAACAGATAAGATTTTCAAAGCCATTCAGAACCACCTACCAAATGAAATGATTCAATCTCTAGCTAATGATGGTTTGATCGAGTTTCTTAAGCTAAGAGACAAATATTTAATCTATTGATATTATGAATAGCTATATTATAGAATTGGCTTCTGAGAAAGATTTAGTTGGTATATTAGATATCTATAACCAAGCTATAGAAGCCAAAGATAATGCTATATTGAAAGCTATTGATTTCGATGAATTTAAAGATGATTTTTCAAAAAGAGACTTAAAAGAATATCCTATATATGTCTATAAAGAATACGGAAATATATTAGGTTGGATATCATTGTCTCCTTATAGAGCTAATAGAATAGCTTACAAAAAGTTGAAGGAAGTAAGTTTTTATGTTGATTATGGACACTTAGGAAAAGGTATTGGTTCGATACTTCTTCGGTTTACAATCCAAAACAAATCCAAATTTAATTACGATTCACTAATAGCTATTCTAATAAGTAGGAATTCAAAAAGTGTCAAATTATTAGAAAAATTTAATTTCGAAGAGTGGGGAGAATTTCCAAGAGTTTTAGATATGAACCCAGGAACAGAGAGTGTATTAATTTATGGCTTGAATTTTAAATAAAAAAAGGGAAGTTTGCACTCCCCTTTTTAATTAATTTAATTCTGATTAATTAATAATCAACTTTCTTTTGATAACATTGTATTTGTTTCTAAATACTATAAAATAAACACCCTCAGAAAGATTTAGATTAAGTAAATCTACAGTTATTTCATTAGCACCAAATCTTGTCATTTCAGAATTTGAATAAACAGAATTACCATTCAAATCGATAATACTCAATTCACCAATTCCTGTATAGTTAGAATTGAATTCTAAAGATACCTTGTCAATTGCAGGCAATGGGAAAAGAGAAGTCTCTGGATTGTTTGTAATATCAACTGTAGTTTCATCAGACACTCCTGGATGTGTAACATCTTCTAAATTACCAGGATTTGCTTGACCTTGTGACCAATTACCATCAGGATCGAGTAACTCTTCTCCATTTGTTCTTCCATCTCCGTCAGAATCAATATTAAATATTAAGTCCCATCTTACTACACCATTCTGCATGTTTTCATTTACAGTTTCACCAAAAGGATTTCTGGCTCCACCACCACCTGGGCTAATGTGACAAGATTCACAAAAAAATTTTTGACCATTTGGAATTTGATTCACTCTTGCTGGTCTAGCCATAAGATCTGCAACAGTAAAAACTGTCAATGCAAAAATTAAAGAAGTAATTGAAAGTTTCATTTAAAACCTTTTAATATTTGAAAAAAAATATACTTTAATAAAAAACAAAATGGAAAAAAGTTACAAAATGTTATTAATCCGGTGAACCCATAATCCTAGCAAATATATGAGTCTCTGGAAAATGTTCGAATATTAGTTTAATCAAAACTAACAATGGAATTGAAATTATCATTCCTGCAATCCCCCAGATATAACCCCAAAATACTAAACCAAATATAACCGTCAAAGTATTTAGTTTCAATTTATCGCCTGTTATTATGGGCTCAACTAAGTTACCCATTATCATTTGTATAGTTGCTAAAATAATCAGAATTAGAACAACTGGCTGAAGATTATCAAATTGTATAAAAGCCATTAATACAGGCGGAATTGTTGCTAATATAGAACCAATTGATGGTATGAAATTTAATAAGAATGCAACAAAACCAAAAAAGAATGCAAAGTTTAAATCAAATAGCATACATGTTATATAAACTAATACTCCAGTGATTAAACTAATTAGCATTTTTATAATTAAATAAGAAAGAATTGAACTTTGTATTCGACCTAGATTATCTACCATTGCTGAATCATTCTCGCCTTTTACATAAGCTATGTATTTATCATAATCAGCTAGACCAATCAAAAGTACTACATAATAAAGTAAAAACATAACAAATGATCCAGTAAGCGAACTCAAAGTGTTTGCTAGACCACTCAAAGAACCAGGTAGCCCATATTCTTTTATTAGGTATTCTAAATTGATATTCTTGTTTGCAGTACTAATACTGAATCCAAACTCATTATTGAGCCACATGATAATGTTTTCAATTCTCATGTTTAACTTTCTAACTAAAAACTCTTGGTTCTCAATTATAGATAATATTGCTTCATTGATTATACTATAAACACCAAATACAATCAACACTGTAAAAACTGTAACAACAGGAAATATAAGCCATTTTGGAGTTTTAAATTTTTGTAGGAATCCTACTAAAGGTTGGAACATAAGAGCTATTAGAATTGCTAATACTAGTGGAACTAATATCGTAGATAATTCTTTTAGCAAGTACATAACTAGTACAAATAAAAACACAAAAAGAATATTTTTAATAGAATTTAGACTTGATTCAGTATTCATTTCTTAGCTGCAAAATTTATTAAATACAATATAAATAATATATACAATAGTGAAAAATTTTAATTTATTCTCTATAACTTATACCAATGATTACACAACTATTTATAAGTATGATTTGTTGATAAATTAAGTGGTTATTTACCTCAATATTTTTTATATTAGTGCCTTATAAAATTACATTTAATTATTAAAGCAGCATAAATAATAATGGCACTTTTTGGAAAAGAACACATAGTAGTTACGTCCTTAGAAGATGAAATGCGTAACTCCTATTTAGATTACTCTATGTCGGTAATTGTTTCTAGGGCATTACCCGACGTAAGAGATGGTTTAAAACCAGTTCATAGAAGAATACTCTATGCAATGCAAGATTTGGGGTTACAACCCAACAAACCCTACAAAAAATCAGCAAGACTAGTCGGTGAAGTATTAGGTAAGTATCACCCTCATGGTGACTCATCTGTTTATGATGCTATGGTTAGGTTGGCTCAAGACTGGAGTATGAGATATCCATTTGTCGATGGTCAAGGTAATTATGGCTCAGTAGATGGTGATTCACCTGCAGCTATGCGTTATACTGAGACAAGGTTAGCAACTCTTGCGACTGAAATGTTAAGAGATATAGATAAAAATACTGTTGACTATAGACCGAACTTTGATGAGTCCTTAGATGAACCAACAGTACTACCTTCTGTTGTACCTTCATTATTAATGAATGGATCATCTGGAATTGCAGTAGGTATGGCTACAAACATTCCTCCTCATAATCTGAGAGAAATATGTAGTGGATTACAAGCTCTTCTTAAAAATCCAGACATCAGTACAGAAGAATTAATTGAACATATCCCTGCACCTGACTTCCCTACAGGTGGGATAATATATGGATATAAAGGTGTAAGGGAAGCATTTACAACAGGTAGAGGTAAAATAAAAGTAAGAGCTAAGGCAAGCATAGAAGAGAATCACACTGGTTCTAAGCAGGCAATCATTGTTCACGAATTACCTTATCAAGTTAACAAAGCTAACTTAATTGAGAAAATTGCAAATCTTGTTAGAAATAAAAATATCGAAGGTATATCTGATATACGAGATGAATCTGATAGAGATGGTTTAAGAGTCGTTATTGAATTAAAGAGAGACGCCATAGCATTGGTTGTACTTAACATGTTATATAAGTACACACAAATGCAAGTTACTTTCGGTGCTATCATGCTTGCTTTAGATAAAGGAAGGCCTAAGGTTATGAACCTTAAGGAAATGATGGTCAAATTCTTAGAACATAGAAATGAAGTAGTAGTAAGAAAAACTCAATACGAATTAGATGCTGCTGAAAAAAGAGCTCATATTCTAGAGGGTTTTATAATAGCACTGGATAATCTTGACGAGGTTATCAAAACAATTAGAGCTTCAAAAGATCCTAACACTGCTTCGACTGAGCTACAGAGAAAATTTGAGCTTTCTGAAGTTCAGGCAAAGGCAATTCTAGATATGAGATTGCAAAGATTAACTGGACTTGAAATTGATAAAATAAGAAAAGAATATAGAGAAATTATTCAGCGAATTGAAGAATTAAAAGCTATCTTGGCAAGTAAAGATCTACAACTAAAGATTATTTCTGACGAACTGATTGAAGTTGAACAAAAGTATGGTGATGAAAGAAGGACTGAAATTGTTCACGATGCTGATGACTTCACAATTGAAGATATTATCGCTGATGAAGATGTTATTGTTACAATAACTAGAAACGGTTTAATTAAAAGAACAAAAGTCTCTACTTATAGAAAACAGAATAAAGGTGGAAGAGGTTCTAAAGGATCCGGCACACACGAAGATGATTTCGTAGAGCATGTTTTCCAGGCATCTACTCATAATAATTTATTATTCTTTACCGACAAAGGAAAAGTTTATAAAATAAAAGTTTATGACCTACCCGAAGGTGGAAGAGCCTCCAAAGGCAGATCATTAGCTAATGTAATTATGAAAGACCCAGACGAAACTGTAACTGCATTCCAAGCAATTGTAGATTTTGACGCTAAAGATGCATTCATAATCATGTGTACTAAATCTGGAACAATTAAGAAAACTGAACTTTCTGCTTTTGCGAATATTCGTCAAAATGGTATTATTGCTATCGGTCTTAAGGACGATGACAGAATGATAGGAGCAATGCTTACTAATGGTGAGTATGAAGTGATGTTAGCTACTCATCATGGTCAAGCTTGTAGATTTTTAGAGAGCGATATTCGCGATATGGGTAGAACTGCTCAAGGTGTTAGAGGAATCAAACTAGCTAAGGGTGATTATGTAGTTTCTATGGTAGTAGTAAAACGAAATGATGCACAATTATTAGTAATTGGTGAAAATGGCTATGGTAAAAGAACTGCACTGAGTGAATTTAGATTAACTAAGCGTGGCGCTAAGGGTGTTATAGCTATGAATATTACCCAAAAGACTGGTAAAGTTGTTGGAATGATGTCTGTTATTGACACTCAAGATCTAATTGTAATTACTACTAAAGGAATATTAATAAGACAGAACATTCGTGATATAAGAACTATAGGTAGAAATACACAAGGTGTTAAACTTATACGCTTAGATGAAGGTGATCAAATATCAGATTTTACTGTTGTTAATGAAGATGAAGATGTTGATAATGAGGATATCAAAGATTCAGACAATCAAGAAAAGCTTATATAGTCTGAGTGAGAGCTGTGGAATGAATTACGCTGAGGTATTGTTATGTCTCAGCGTTTTTTTTATTTCTACAAATATGGCTTTTTCTACTAATTCTATTGACTCTTTAGTTAAACCAAATGACAAACATGGTTTGCTACTAAATGATTCTTCTAATCATATTAGTAAAAGAGAGATACAGGAAATTAATTACACAACATTGTTCGACATTTTAAATAATGAAGGCAACTTTATGCCATTAGGTTTGGGAATTAATGGCCGTTATAATAATTTCTTTAGCTATGGTGACATCAACACCAACCCTTCTGTCTTATTTAACGGAAGGAGTCTAAATTCAAATGTGAATAATAAGTTTAACCTTGAAGTATTCTCACCTGAATTTCTGGAAAATATTGAGATATTGAAAGGTTCTGCATCGGCTATACTCTCCCCTGTGCCTAATTCAACATCATTAAACTTACAAGAAATAAAGTATAACACTAAAACACCTTTTACAAGACTATGGTATTCTCAAGAAGGTGGTTCATTCATAGGGGTCGATGGAATATTTAGTCAGAATTTTGCTGAAGGTTGGAATTTTACATTCGGATTTAAAAAAATTGATGACCAGCTCAATTATGAAAATATGTCCTCAGACCTTTGGAATCTAAGAGCAATTGTAAGATATAACATTGATAGTAATTCATCTATATCTTTAAGTGATAATTTTACCAATAACAAGATAATAACCAGTGGTGGTGTTAATCCTAATGAATCAGTTGATATTTATAGCGCTATAAATTCAAATCAATTTTTTGAGAGAATTCAAGATAGAAATTATAGGCATGATGTCAATTTAACTTATACAGGAAAATTTGGAGGGTTCAAAATTCTAAATACTGCATTTGTTACAACTAATGAACAAATTTACGAATTACCGGATTCATTCTATCCAGATACCACATTCGATGCAACATACGATGAATTTATTTATGGAAATAGATTAGATTTAGAATATGAGTTCTCAAATATAAAAATTAAATCAGGTGGCTCAATTAGCAATTCTAGTTCTGACAGTTGGTTAAGATTTAATAACCTAGACCAAACTCATTGGAATTTGTATTCTATGATGGATTTAAATTTTTCAAATGAATTAAAAGTTTCAGGAGGTCTTAACTTGGGAAGCCAAGGAGGCAATTCATTCATTGGATTTGGAGAGAATATCTCATACTCGCATGAAAGTTTTAAGCTTTATTTAGATCATTCATATTTTACTAGGAATAGTAATTATATCCAATTAATAGAAGATGAAATTACTAATTTATTCATTCTCGGATTCAAAAATGATTTTGGCTTTGAGATAGAAGGATATTATAGAAACACAACAAATCCTATCTTATTTTCATTGACAGATGATATATATTTTGAAAGAAACGATGTAGGAAACTACTCTGCATTAGGAGGTCATATTAAATTTAGTTCAGATTTATTTGATAATATTTTTTCGAAAACTGATGAACTAAGTATGAATATTTTAAGCAAGTTTAATTATATTCTTGACAATGAGAATTTAAAAGAGTTTTATCCTTTAGCTTTTATTCAAGGAAGTATAAATTATAAATTAATAGTAAATCAAAGTGAATTGAATTTAGGTGCAAGAGGAGGATTATTAACATCGAAATCATCACCTAGATTTATACCCGTAAGTAACATTTATACATTGACAGATATTACATCAAACATGCAAACAACTGGACTTACACTTTATACTTTTATGAGGTTAGGTAATGCAGTTGTTAAATTAGATTTTGAGAATGTTTTAAATGCAGGGTATTACTATATTTCTTTTTATCCTGAAAGGGGGCAAATTCTAAAACTTTCAGTAGCGTGGTCTTTTTTCGATTAATTGATTTTCATCATTTTACCATTAATAATATTGCCTGGATTATCTTTAAGTCTTATTTGATAAAAATATATCCCACTTGATGAAGTACTTCCATCATCATTCAAACCATTCCACAAGTATTCATTTTTTCCAAAAGTTGCAGTTGAAGTAGAATTTGTAACTTCGTTACCTATTGCATCATAAATGGTAATCGTAACATCATTTGATTTATCCTTTCCATAATATTCATATGCAATAGTTGTTGATTCATTGAAAGGGTTTGGATAATTTATTGAATTTTTAAGCTGATATTCATCAGGTACATATATGCTTAAAGTAAGAGTATCAGCTTTATTACCAGTTGCATCCTCTCCTATTACTTCCAAAATATTCTGTCCAACATCTAAGCTATCTGACATTACGAAAGTTAATCTTGCCTTTAGTTTGTTTTCATTCAAAATTTCAAAATTAAACTTATCAGTTGTATTATCTAAGACTGCTTTTCTATTAATTCTTGCAAAAATTACATCATTCTTAATTACATTTAGTGTTGATTCATCAAATAATTCAAGCGTAATCTCAGGTTGAATATCGACAATATCGTTATCTTTTAGAATTTGGTTATTGTAATATGCAATCAAATATGGTTTTGTCGAATCTTCTCTTATGCTTAAAGAATTAGTAATTTTGTTATTGAAGTAGAAAGACTCGTTTATCACTTTTGAAGAATCTATCTCAATAGATAAAGAATTATTAAGAGCTAAATTTTTAGTATCAATTGACCAGTTATTAGATAGATTACTATCCTTATTAATAATTTCTAGAGTATCATAAGAGTAATCCGAGTTGAAATTATTTGAAATTTCAAAATTGACAGGAACCGTAGTTGCATTACTCCTTGGAGAAATATTTGAAATCATATAATTATACTCAGCATTAACAGCTCTTTCTACATTATTTTCTATTAATTTAGAGTCAATATTGTTGATAGCTAACTCTGGCACAGGAATGAAATCTATATTAAAACTATTGATATTCAAGTCAGCTCCAATGCTATCTCTCTCTATATCTATAACTGCAAATAACTCTGAATTTATACCTACAAATTCATTATCAAAATCTATAAAATCTATATTTTCAGAAAAAAGTGTATCATTTTGATTTCTAATAAGATTAAATATAGTCGATATATTAATACTATTTGATTCAATTTCAATTGATTTCAAATCTTTTACATTCCCTATGCTAGGTATATTTATCTTCCCCTTACTCCTAAACCTCTTAAAATTAGTTTCTAATTGGATTGTATCTATAGTATTTATTCTATCTATTGTTGATTCCGGGTAACCTACACGTGTAAACATAACATAAGAGGCATCAAAATTTAGTCCATCTGCAAACTTTGCTCCTAAGTTTGTTAACGCTTCTACTATTCGAGTTGTACTTCCTACACTATCCGGACTAATATCTTCGTCAATCTTATCAGGAGCTCTTGTAGGTACGTCAGCTGTCGCAATGAAAAGATAATCACCATAATTTAACGAGTCTCTAAGATATCTATCGAGCCATCTTGAGTCGAAGTAAATATCTTCATTATTAAACTTAGAATCCCAAGTATCCAAATGTAAAACTTCGTAAGTTGTATCACTTAGTAAAGAAGGAATAACAACAATATTGAATCCCCTTTGCAATCTGTTAATATAAGTGAATACTTCTTCAGTCTTTGTGTTTATAGTGTTGATTACAGCATGTCTATCTATAGTGCCGCCAATATTACCTCGTGCTGAGGACATTTCAACTCTAAATTCCACATCATCAAAAACTACACATTTATCATCTAAAATTAGATTTTCTAGTATAAGATCTTCATTCCAATATTCAGTTCTGTATTTTACTAAAGAATCTATCTCATCACTACAGTAAAAATCAAGATAATGAATAGATGATTCGACTCCCGTAGCTTTCTCAATAGTTTTATATTCCAATCTATAAGAATTACCTTCAATTAAATTATCGGGATTAATTTCAATATAATTATTATTAATAATTGGTGATGTAGTGCTGAATATTATATTATTGCTATTATCAAACACTTTAAATTCGAACGATTTCTCAGTTAATGTGGGATCTACAAATCTAATTATGGGGTTATCAGCTGATATGTTCCAAAAATTTTGAGGATCTAAAGGTTGAATACCTTGTGGAAAAACACTAAATGATAAATTCAAATAATTGTTAGAGTAATTAAAATCATTATAGAGACTATCAGAATCAATCATTACCTCTAAATTGTGGTCTCCAACTTGCCCCTCTATATTTTGAGTATAATCTATACTCCCATTAAAACATATTTCTTTATATTTATTTTTTACAGTATCTGATATTCCGTTATAAGTATGAATGAATTGAATTTCAGTAGAATCATTAGTTCTCATACCCAAATTATAAATCTTGGAATCTAAATGTACTTCTTTATCCAGCTCTGTGATAACACTACTTCCATTTGTATTTACAAGATTCGCATCATTTTTAAATATTACAATATCGGGATTATCAGGTATTCTAACCGTTAATAGTGGATCACCTAACAATACAACTTGATGTAAAGTTGATTCGGATTTACTAGCTCTTGGCTTATATGAATTATAAATTCTACCTAAATTTCTCTCAATCCTATTAGAATTTAATAAAGTATTATAAATTGAGGTTGATACAGATAAAGCAGTATTTACAAATGTAGTAGAAGTTCCACCAATTGTAGCTACAAAACCCTTGTCTTTTATATTTACATATTCCTCACCGATTGAATTAATTGTGTGAGGTTCTGCAAAAGCAGAGGTATTACATGATAATGTATTTAATATTCCATACTTACCTTGATTATTTAAATTTGGTGCTTCCCAACCAGACATGTCTATAACATGTGGTGAACCGTGACCTAAAAAATTCACCCAAATTTTACCTTCATTTATAGACTGCTTTATTTCATTTGCTTTATCTTCTGAAACTGATGTGTTTATTGTCTTACCAATAGTTGTAGTATCAAAACAAAGTTCAGAGCTATTAAATAAATCATTCAACTCGTGCATAGTGAAGGCAAAACTTTCTTTTTGAGATTCGTCTCCCCCAGATATCTGAAGCACTTTCTTCATCCAAGGTGATTGAGGAACATTGTAATAAGTCTTAATTTTATCAAGATATGAATATAATTCATCGTTATTATTAACTGGAATTCTACCAATTACCATCTCTGGAACTTGATCTTGACCATCCAACACACCATAGAAATTATCACTGTATGGGATACCATAAGCTGGAACCATTTGATCTACAATGCTTTTTTCCATGAGCTTTTTTGGATCCCACGTAGCGTCACCTACAAGAACTAAAAACTCAGGAAAAACATCCCAGTCAATATAAGATGCTTGTAAGAAATTT
The DNA here is from genome assembly GCA_046290495.1 of Chlorobiota bacterium. GTDB lineage: Bacteria > Bacteroidota > Ignavibacteria > Kapaibacteriales > UBA2268 > PGYR01. The sequence goes on from JBKAGT010000005.1 coordinate 388,082, forward strand.
TTAATAGAATGAGGAGATTCAATACCAAAGCCGTAAGTATCATATAATTGTTCTACATCAATTGATAAAATCGATTTATTTTCTTTTTCTGATATGTAAGAAATATAATCTTGTAATGATTCTTCTAATGAATTATGATAAATATAAAACGCATCATATTCACCTTGATTAATTTTATTTATTTTAGAATCACTTACTTCAACCTCTTGAATGGAACTCAGAGAATTAACAATTTTTCTTGAAGGATTACCTTCTTTTAATATAACATTTGCTTTGTAAGCTGAGTTTCCAAAAGTTTCTAAATACTCGAAATTTTGATTGTATTCTATAATATCATCAGAAAGCTTTAGAGCAAAGTATTTAGTTGTAGATTGATTAATCTTGTTAGAATTAAATACATTAGATAGTGTGCTTTTAGTATTGCCACTTATCTCTTCCTTAAGATTAATAAGTACAGCAATATTCTCATTATTGATTGAAGAAAGCTTATTAAGAAATGAAATGCTGTTATCATAATAGAATACTCTATCAAGATTATCTAATGACTCCACAATATAATATCCGAATCTATTATCAGTAATTATTTGCTTATTTTTATAAAAACTAATGAAATTATCCTTTGTATCTACTATTATTCTACTACTTGTGTTTGTTTCAGGAAATTGTATCGAATTATTGACTGTATCTATTACAACAACAAAATCTGAAGTTAGACCTTCAATTTCAGTATAACTCTCACTATTTCCATCATAAAGAAATGACAAATAGTCATTATTAGCAATAGGTTTAACTTCTCCTTTTACACCAATAAAATCAAAACCAATTACACCATTATAAGCATCTGTTCTGTTATCTTCAACTACCTTAAAAGATTCAAGTGAATAACTATTTCCACCTTGAATTAAATCTTCAAAGCCAACATTTATTACATTTTCCACAACTTGAGATCCAGAAGTACTCAAGGTGTCTTCAGTGTGGCTGTTAACAGAAAACTTAGTTTTATTCTTTATAGTTTCTGGCAAATAGAAAATATTTGACGCATAGTTATAGGTAATATCTAAACTACTAGCTGGAAATAATACGAAATTAGACGCATAAACTTCATAATCACCAAAATCATTAGGTGGTCGTAACTCCGCTTGGTACCAATTTTCACAAAGACTTTGTTCTGTTTCAATTACATCTACCCCATTACCATAAATATTATCTACTTCATAATGATTATTAATTTCTACCCTTTCTAATTTACTACCTGATATTTCATTACCAATGAGATTAAACATTTCTGCTTTTTTATCTTCATCATAAGTTATGAAATAAGGTTCCTTCTCAGTATAGAAATTATAATATGAAGTATCCCCTTTAGCATGAGAACCAACAAAGTAAATAAATTCATTGTGTTGGATAACTTGAGATGTTGAATAAAACTTTACTCTTTTTCCTCTGTTATATATTAAGATATTTTCACTAGGTTTTCCTATAAGTTGTGAATTATTACTAATTAAGTCCGAGTGATTAACTCTAGAAATCCCATCTTTAACTGTATAATATTTGAAATACTCTAAATCTTCATTAATCCAATCATTTTCAAGAACTTGTACTTTAGATAACTTCGGACTTTTAGTTCTATTAGATAAATATTCCAGATGTTCTTGGTTTACAACTTCTCCAAAAAATGGATTAATATAAGACTTATTTTCTGGAATTTGATCCTCAAATCTATAATTGATTCTAATAGAGTCAACTCTGAAAGACTCCTCAGTAATTGGATTAGTCCTTGTTATCTCGAATCGAATTTCAGCAAGGTTCACTCCTCTCATGATTCCAGAGTTTAAGTAATCGTAACTGAAATTAGAAGAAAAATGATTAGAATTTTGTTCTATCTTACTCTCAAATACTTCAAGACTAAGTCTAGACTTATCAAAACTATCTACCGCTAATAAGACTGAAGCCATGTTTGGTTCAACTTCAACAAAATTTACTATAGTTGTATCTAAATTTTCTTTAGCATTTATATTAGCTATGTTAAATAATAATCCAACAATGTAAATACTGATTAATCTGGTATATTTTAATTTCATATCTTTAAAAACGATTGAATAAAAAAAAGGTTGTATTCAATTAAATGAACACAACCTTTTAAAATTAGTTACACTCTTGAGTGTATTTGTATTACTTATTGTCACCTTTGATATCAAAGATAATTTTATCTGCTATTGCACCAGCAATTTGTCGTTGAACTTGATCACCGCTAGTCATATATTCAGAAATAGCATTTTCAACTCTAGTCTTAATTATTTCAGAAGTTTGGCCCACTAAAGCAGTAGATAATTGGTGAATATCTTCTTGTTGACCACGTAGAGTCTCAAGCTGAGACCTGTTGGCATCCTCCATCTTCTTAAGCATCTTATCCATACGTTCTTCATTTTCAGTATAGAACATAGTTACTGCAAGTAGCACAAGCATAGTAAACTCTAGGAAGATTACGAAAAGAATAACTGAAGGTCTATCAGCTGGGATAAACTTCAGACCACGAATACCTACACCAACGATAAGTACTGCAGCTCCACCATATGCCATACCAGTTACATTATTAGAGAACTGCTCAGTAAAGTGGTGTGCCATGTATAGTTTGAAACCTTTACCCATCTTTAAGTGATTACTTCTCCACTCAAGACCATTTTTAGTATCAACAATTTCAGTTACTACGAAATCAGAGAAAAACTCTTTAATTCTATTATAAATAGCTTCATTTCTGAAAAGTACTAAATCAGTTTCATCATCAAAAATATCATCGAAATCTATATATTTCTTTGTTGCTAATTCGGTATCAGTTGTTGTTCTGTCCCAAATTGTTCTGAACAGTTGTTCAACTTCATCTCTTTCGGCATCTTTTAATTTACCATCTGGCATAGTTAACATTTCTACAATTTTGTCACTAAAGCCAGTTTGAAGTCTGATTTTAACTTTGACATGTTCAATCTCTTTTTCAAAAAGTGCTGACATCAACCCTAGAGATGATGGCATAACTATAGTAAGTAACAGTGCAACGAATAACCCAATTACTAATGCCAAAATCCAGAATCCAACGTTAGGCTCGAGGAAAATTGGTTTTTCACCCATTGCAGGCGCCTTTACATACCACTCTGTAGCTCCTTTTGAATAACCATGTTCGTCTAATTTTCTTTCTGTCCAAGAAAAATCCATGATATATTCACCATTAACTAGCTCTTTGCTTACTTCTGTTGATTCAGTTATACCTGATTCTTTCTCTTTAGAAGTAGAAGCCCAAACTAAGTCATTGAATTTAGCAAATCCAATTTTACCTAATTCATCACCTGATGGTGTAAATTGAGAAACTACGAAACTTGAAGTTGCTCTTGGTATTAATTCAACGTGTGAAATATAACCTACAGCTAATGTAATAACTAAAAATATAGCCCACTGAACGAATCCGGCTCCACTGTGTTCTTTGCTTCCTGTCATTGTGTTTGGTGACATAAGTTTTATCCTTTTAATTAATTTTTAAAATATTTATTTTTTTTTTCAAAGTAAATTTTACTAAAACTGTTGATAGTAAAGCATAAGATAAGATTAAGTTTTAAATTCTACAAATATTTTTTACTTAATTTATTTAATTGTGTAATACTTCTACAAAGCGTATATTGGCTATATGAGATTCATATGTTCAAAAAATATATATTTCAATTCAACAAAAGGTACTATAAGAGGAAATTCATTTCAATCTTATTCTAAATACCATTATCTCCTTATATCAACTATACTTTTCAAAACTATTCTAACATAGTATTAATTTTATTCACAGAATTAGTCATTAGAAACATTTTGTACAGTTATAAAAAAAAGGAAAAAAATGAAAAAGAATGAATACAAACCAAAGTACTATGTAAATAGCAAAGATGTCAAAAAGGAAATATCAAATCATCAGATTGGTGATGGTATGAGTATAATACTTGATAATAATAATAGTTCTGGTATGTTAGTAGATGCTGTCACTGGTAAGAAATATTATGATTTTTTCACTTGCTACGCCTCTTTACCTTTAGGATATAATCATCCTAAAATGACTGAAGAGAAATTTATAGAATATATAGGTAAAAACTCAATAAATAAGCCCTCCAATTCTGATTTATATTCAACAGTTCAGGCAACTTTTACTAAAACTTTATTTGAAATAGCCGTACCAAAAGGTGATTTTAAATATAGCTTTTATATAGAAGGAGGTGCATTAGCAGTAGAAAATGCTATAAAAGCAGCGATTGACTGGAAAGTTAGAAAGAATATTAAAAATGGTATTTCGGGAAATATTGGAACAAAAGTATTACATTTCAAAGATGCTTTTCATGGTAGATCTGGTTACACCCTCTCTATTACTAATACAGACCCAGTAAAAGTAAGGTATTTCCCTAAATTTGATTGGCCAAGAGTTAGTAACCCTTATATAACTTTTCCTTTAGAAGATAATCTCAATGAAATAGTTGAAGCCGAAAAGAAATCATTATGTGAAATTGAACAAACATTTGAAGAAAACAAAGATGATATAGCTTGTATAATAATAGAACCTATACAAGGAGAAGGTGGAGACAAACACTTTAGAGATGAATATTTTATAGCACTGAGAAAACTCTGTGATAAATATGACGCAATGTTGATTTTTGATGAAGTCCAAACAGGAGTTGGATTAACTGGTAAAATGTGGGCCTATCAACACCTTTCTATAAAACCTGATATTCTATGTTTTGGAAAAAAAATGCAAGTTTGCGGCATACTATCTAATGATAGAATTGATGATGTTGAAGATAATGTTTTTAAAAAATCATCAAGAATAAACTCGACTTGGGGTGGTAATTATACCGATATGGTTAGAGCAACTAAATATCTAGAGATTATTGAAGAAGATAATTTGATTGAAAATGCTGCGATTATGGGTGAGCATTTGCATAATAATCTTTGTCAATTGGGTGTAAAGTATCCATCCTTACTATCTAATATTCGTGGCAAAGGACTTTTCAGAGCATTTGACATAAAACCTGAGTTAAGAAATAAATTTAGAGAATTGTGTTACAACAAAAGTCTAATAATACTCTCATGTGGATCTAAATCAATTAGATTTAGAACAAGATTGAATATTACAAAAAATGAAATTGATAAAGGGATTGAAATTATCGACTTAGCATTATCAGAGTTAGAATAGTTTCTCTAACTCTTCGATAATTCTTGATTTTACATTTTCAAAATCATCGTTGAGGACACGGGCACCAGCTGCGTACTGGTGTCCCCCGCCTCCAAATTTCTGAGCTACTTCCCTAACTGAATATTTGCCCTTTGATCTTAAAGATATTCTAATTTCATTTTGTTCTCTTTCAGTCATCATCGCACCAACTTCAACTCCTTTGATTGATAATGTATTGTGAACGAAACCTTCCGTATTATCTTCAAGTGCATCAGCTTGAGCAAAATCAATATTTTTTAGACTCATAATTGAAATCTTCCCTTTGGAGTATAAGTCCATTTGTGTAAGTGCTGTACCTAACAGCTTTAATCCTTGTATAGTTTTTTGATTATATATTTCATCATAACACATCATTGGGTTTGCACCAGATTCAATCAAATTAGCAACTATTCTGTGAGTTTCAGAGTTAGTTCTATCAAACCTAAAGCTTCCTGTATCCGTCATAATTGCTGTATACAAAGCATTTGCAATTTTTGAATTTATTTTTCCATTTAGTGAATCAATCAACCGCCAAACTAACTCACCGGTTGAAGTCGCGTCTGTGTTTAACAATTCTAAATCTGCAAACTTTTTTGGCTCCATATGATGGTCTATCATAATTTTATATGCGTTTGACATTGCAACAGCATCGCCTGCCTCTTTTAATCTGGATAAATCATTCAGATCAAGAACAAAAATTAAATCTGCTGAAATCACCTCTTCCATTAACCTATCATCGTATCTTTTTATTTCTTCAGCACCTTCCATAAATAATAAGTTCTGGTTAATTCCACCTGTTATAAACATTGTTGGCTTTTTCTTAAATTCCTTTTTAATAAAATGATAAAGACCTAGCATAGAACCTACGGCATCTCCATCTGGACTAACATGAGAAGTAATGACAATATTATATGAGTCTTTTATTTTGTCTGAAATTGATTGCGATATATTTTTATAATTCATTTTTTGTAGTATTTGTTTTTTATTTATCTTAATTTATAGATTATTTTGCAATAAACTTAAAAAGTTTAAATGTCTTTAGAAAACAATGATGAAATAGAGAATCTTAAAAATAGATATAAGAAAACTGAACCACCAAAAAGTAATAATGATGAAAAGAAAACAGTAGGATCTGAGAATAAGTTTGTTAATATACTACATAAATCAAGAAACTCTTTTAGATATCTAATCGTGTTTTTTAGTTTTCTTATTGGTCTTTTCTTAATTCTATTTATAGCTGACAAATGGATACTTCCTTCTCTTGTACATGATAGAGAAACAGTTACAGTACCCAATGTAGAAGGTTTAACCCTAAAAGAAGCAAGTGAGGTACTCACTTCTAACCAATTGTATTATGAAATCGTTAGTGAACAATATTCAGCTAAAGAGAAAGGTTATATACTAAAACAAATTCCTGAAGCTAGTAAATCAGTTAAAAGTAAGAGACCAATATTTATTACTATAAGTAAAGGAAAAGAAATAGTAAAAATGCCTGATTTGACTGGAGTTTCTGTAAGAGAGGCAAGAGTTGAAATATACAATAAAGGCTTAAATATTGGAGATATAACTTATACCTACAACGAATTGGTTCCAAAAGATACAGTAATTTCTCAAAATATTAGGGAAAATTCGGAATTGATATTTGGAGATACTGTGAATCTTATAGTTAGTAAAGGGCCTGAGAATCAAATATATATACCTAAGCTGATTAATTTACCGTTAGAAGGAATAGAAGAGCATTTATTAAAGCAAGGCTTTAAATTAGGAAATGTGGAATTTATAGAAAATGACACATTCATTCCTGGTACCATAATTTCACAGTTACCACATGCAAACGAGTTAGCTCAACAAGGTGAATATATTAATATTGTAGTAGCTAAATAAATAACATCCTGAATTAATTATACTTTATTAAAGAATAAAAAACATAATCAATATGTCTTTAAATTTACAAAAAGATTCAATAAAAATTGACAAATCAATATTTAACTCATTAAATGAACAACAGCTAAAAGGAGTAACTCAAACTAATGGTCCTACTCTTGTATTAGCTGGTGCTGGAAGTGGTAAAACTAGGGTTTTAACATACAGAATAGCAAATCTTATAGCTAGTGGGGTAAAACCTTATCAAATTCTTGCTTTAACATTTACTAACAAAGCTGCTAGAGAAATGACTGAACGAATTGCTAAGCTAGTAGGTGAGCGTTCGGCAAATAGTGTTTGGTCTGGGACTTTTCACTCAATATTTGCAAGAATACTTAGGTATGAAGCTGAAGCAATAGGATACACATCGGACTTTAGTATATACGATAGCGATGACCAACTAAGCGCAATAAAAAAAATAATGAATCAAGAAGGTATCTCTCCCCAATCATTCTCCCCATATCAAGTTAGATCTAGAATTAGTAACTTAAAATCTAATATGACCAGTGTAATTGACTTTGTGGAGGAAGCAGATAATACTTTTGATAAACAAGTTGGTTTAATATACACAGAATATGAAAAGTATTTGAAAAGAAGTAATGCAATGGATTTTGATGACATATTAATCAATATGATTAGGTTACTTCGAAGTTCTCGAGAAATATTAGAAAAATACCAGAATAGATTTAAATATATTTTAGTTGATGAGTATCAAGATACGAACCGTGCTCAATACATAGCCATAAGAGAAATATCAAAATCACATAATAATATATGTGTTGTTGGTGATGATGCACAGAGTATTTATCGTTGGAGAGGGGCTGAGATTAAGAATATTCTTGATTTTCAAAAAGACAACCCAAATGCTAATGTTGTAAAATTAGAGCAAAATTATAGATCTACTCAAATCATTCTTGATGCAGCTGACTCTGTTATTAAAAATAATACCAATCAGTTAGAAAAAAAACTGTGGACTGAAAACCCTGAAGGTGATAAGATAGTTATAGCTTCCGGTGACGATGAAAAGCATGAAGCTAGTAATATTGCTGATAAAATTAAAGAATTAACACATGGTGAATATAGTTATGGTGACATTGCAGTTCTATATAGAACTAATGCTCAAGCACTTGCTATAGAAAGCGCTCTAAAAAAAGAAAGGATTTCATATTTAGTTGTTGGAGGTATCTCATTTTTCAAAAGAAAAGAAATAAAGGATACAATTTCCTACTTGAGATTGCTAATTAATCCAAATGACAATGAATCATTTTCTAGAATAATCAATGAGCCACCCAGAGGTTTAGGTAAGACCTCATTACAACATCTATATAATTATTCATCTCAAATGGGAAATTCATTCTTAGAGTCATCAAGTGAAGCAGACTTGATAGACAACCTACAGACAAGAGCCCAAAAAGGATTCAAAACATTTCATAATCTTATATCAACTTTTAAATCAAGGTTTGAAAATGAAGAGAATAAAACAAATGTGCTATTTGAATTTATAGAAGCTACTGATTTACCAGAAATGTTTAAGGAAATTGGTACAAATGAATCTTTGGACAGATGGAATAATATTCAACAATTAATATCAGATATTGGTTCATTTTTTAAAGACAACGAGGAATCAACACTTAGTGACTATCTACAACAAGTAGCATTAATAACTGATTTGGATGAAAATGAAATAAGTGAAGAACAAGTCACACTTATGACTCTCCATTCTGCAAAAGGGTTAGAATTCCCTATTGTATTTATAGCTGGTATGGAAGAGGGTTTATTCCCTTTGGAAAGAACAGAAAGTATACCAGAAGAAAAAGAAGAAGAAAGAAGGCTATTCTATGTAGGGATAACTAGAGCAAAGGAAAAGTTATATTTGTCCTATGCGAAAAGAAGAAACAGGTTTGGAGAGACAAAATATCAAAACCCATCACTATTTTTACATGAGATTGATTCTAAGTTAGTAGACTGGAAAGATAAAAAAACTACTAGTAGAACCAATACTTTTGATAAATTCAGTAGACCAAATATCAACAGAAACAGAGAAACCAATAGTTATGATCAAACAATTGATTATAATTATTCTCAACTAGAGGAAACTCTTTCTGAATTTAAAGTCGGTGACTCTGTATTCCATTCTAAATTTGGGAATGGTAAAATAACAGGACTAAAAGGCATAGCAGATAAAAGACAAGCTGTTGTTAGGTTTGATAATTTTGGTAAAAAGTCTTTAATGTTAAAATATGCTAAACTTCAAAAAACTTAGTACTAAAGTTTAGCATAATTTTTAAAATATTCTGAAAAATATAAATATCTTGCATCCTCATCTAAATCAGCAATAATATTATAAGCTTTTATTTTAGCTTGATTCAATTCAATAGAATCATAATCATCTTCTTCAAACTCGCCAAGTGTTGAAACATTTTCAAATGCATATCTTGTAGCTTTCAAATTTCTAAGTGTTTGTAATGATTTAAGTTTGTAGTTTTCATTTGCAATAGATAAGTTTTCCAACGTATTGAAAGTATATAGATAGTTTTTAAGTTTATTAACTAAATCATCTGATTTTTCTATCTCACTATCCTCTATGTATTGTATAATTCGTTTTGTTAATATTTCTTTTTCTTTATCTGTAAGCAATGATGAATAATCATATGGTTTCACCCACTGCTTAGAGTATTTATTAACTGTACTTTCAAATTGCAGTATAGAATAAGGTCTAAATTCTTCTATTGAGTAATAAGCTAACAATAGCCTATCTTGCCCATAAATTTCTTTTAGATTGGATATAATGGTCTCTCTATCATCTTTACTGATAGTTTTATCGTTACTAGAACTTGGAATTATAAAAAACCATAATAACAGTATAACAGCTATTGATTTCATAAACTTAATACCTCATTATTAAAAATGACTTATTAAGTTTATTTCAATATTTGTGCCAACTATTTCAAAAAAAGTAAGGTGTTGATTATATTACGGATACAGATTTAGGATATCCTCTATAGTCTCTCTTCTTCTGATAAGTCTATGACTATTATTTTCAACTAATACTTCAGGAGGTCTCATTCTATTATTATAATTTGAAGCCATAACATACCCATAAGCACCTGCGTCAAGAAATGAGACTATATCACCTTCATTCATTTTAGGCATTTTAATATTCTTAGCAAATATATCAGAATTCTCACAAATTTGACCACAAAGATTTACATTTTCAGTGTAATCATTTTTTCCGTAAACTCTTACTCTATGAAAAGCACCATAAAGAGCAGGTCTGATAAGAAAGTTCATACCTGCGTCTAAACCAACAAAGGTTTTATAACTCTCTTTAATAGCAGTAACTGAAGTAACCAAGTAGCCGGCGTTTCCTGCTAAATATCTACCTGGTTCCAATATTAATTTTGGTCTACCGAAACCATACTTATCACAGTTTTCAATAAATACTTTTGCTACCTTTTCTCCAGTCGCCTCTACATTAAGTTCCTCTTCTCCATCATAGTAAGGTATTCCGAATCCACCACCTATATCAACATATTCTGGAACAATATCTAATTCATTGAAGATATCGCCTGCTATCATCATTAATTTGTCCACAATTTCAGCAAAGAAATATGGTTCCAAATTATTAGATCCAGTCATCATATGTATACCAAATCTTTTAACTCCAGCGTCTTTAGCTAATTTATAAGCTTCAAATGCTTTTTCGTATGGTACACCAAATTTTGCTTCTGTTCCAGCTGTAGTAATACCTTCAAATCCACCTCTACCATAGCCAGGGTTTATTCTGAAGGAAACTAATTCGGGAGTATGAATCTTTTGAAGACGTTTAAATGATGTAATATCATCCAAATTAAGCATTAACTCTTCTTTTGCTACTTTTTCCAAATCGGCTGGGCTTTCATAATTTCCGGTATATAATATTTTACTATTATCAAACCCTGCTCTTTTTGCATATTCAAATTCAAAAGGAGAGGAACAATCAGCGCCACAACCTAAGTCTTTGAATATTTTTAATACATTTATGTTGCTATTAGCTTTTACTGAAAAGTGGATATGAGTATTATCATAATAGTTGTTAAAAGACTTGTGAAGCCTTTTGTAATTTTCTTCTAATTTCTTTTTATCATATACATAAAAAGGAGTACCATACTCATTTACTAATTCTTTAATATCTAAATTACTTATTTTTTCCATATCGCTTATATCTCTTCAAAAAACTCTGAATTGAGTTCATTTTTAAAAAATTCATCATGTAATAAACTAACAGCCTGAACAAGGTCATACTCTTTAACTACTATACTCAAATTAACTTCAGAAGCACCGACACTAACCATGTTAATATTGATTCCTTTTAGTGCACCAAACAATCTACTTGCAATTCCAGCTGTCTGTTTTATACCCTCTCCAATAGCTGCAATTATAGCATTATCTACTGTAACTACAACTTCTCCTAATAACGATAACCTGTCTTTCAGATTTGAATCATATTCAGCTTTATTGATTGTAACAGATATACTAACTTCTGAAGTTGTTACTATATCAACTGGAATTTGCAATTCTTCGAAGACTTGAAACACTTTACTCATAAAGCCAACGGCTCCTAGCATCCTGTTAGATGAAATTGTAATTGTAACTACATCCTTTCGGAAAGCAATTGCTTTTATCATTTCTATATTACTTTTCTCAGAAATTACAACTGTACCCTCATCATCAGGATTAAAAGTATTCTTTACTCTAACGGGAATACCATTTTTTACAGCTGGGTGTATAGTGCTCGGATGTAATACTTTTGCACCGAAAAATGAAAGCTCAGAAGCTTCAGAATAAGATAATTTTTTGACTTTCTTAACATTATCTATGACTCTGGGATCAGAAGTTAAAATACCACTAACATCAGTCCATATTTCTAACTCTTTGGCATCTAATATAGATGCAACAATTGCTGCGGTATAGTCTGACCCACCTCTGCCAAGAGTTGTAGGTCTGTCTTGTTTGTCTGATGATATGAATCCACCCATAATAATGATATTGCTATCATTAAGTGTCTTAACTAATGTAGTATTTACTTCGTTAGTCGTTGCATCTAAATCAATATTAGCATTATTGAAATTTGAATCAGTTTTAATTACTTTTCTTGAATCTACAAAGCTAACCGAGTCATTTATTTTTAATAAATATTCGAAAATTATAGTCGAAGATAGTAATTCGCCTTTTGTCATAATTACATCTTTTAGCTGTGCAGATAAAGGTAAGTAGTTTGTTAGTATTCTGATTTCTTCAACTTCTTCATTGATAAAGCTTTCAACTTTTTCCAAAACGCCTAAATCTTGGGCAATTTGTTTATGTATTGATAAGAAACTTTCTATTAATTGAACAATTTCTTGCTTTTGTCCATTACAAATATCAACAAGTAGATTAGTTACCCCTGCATGAGCAGAAACCACTACAACTTGTTTTGTATTTGTTGAGTTAACAATTTTTGAAACTTGTTTAATAGCAGTTGCATCCTTAACAGATGTTCCACCAAACTTTAATACTTTGAGGTTGTCAAAATTCATTAGAATTATTCTATACCTATTCTATTGAAAATAAAATCTACTGATTCAAATACTTTATCATAAGAAAATAGTTTTTCTATCTCCCCTTCTTCAAAGTGTTGCATCAACTCATCATCTGCTTTGAGTGAGTCTAACAAAGGAATTTTTTCATCCCATGTTTTCATTGAGTTTCGCTGAACCATTACGTAAGCATCTTGCCTCTTAAGTCCTTTTTTAGCTAAAGATAAGAGAACTTTCTGAGAATGAATTAGACCGAATGTCATATTCAAATTCTCTATCATCTTTTCAGGATATACAACTAAACCATCAATTAGTTTAATTGTTCTATTGAGGATATAATCAAGAGATATTGTACTATCAGGCATTATTACTCTCTCTACTGAAGAGTGTGAAATATCTCTTTCATGCCATAATGCATTGTTTTCAATAGCAGCATGAGCATTACCTCTAAGTAATCTGGCCTGTCCACTAATATTTTCAGAAGCTATTGGATTTCTCTTATGCGGCATTGCTGAACTTCCCTTTTGACCTTTAGAGAAAAACTCTTCAGCTTCCCTTACTTCAGTTCTTTGCAAATGTCTAATCTCAATACCGATCTTTTCAATAAGCGTTGCTATTATTGCAATTGTAGTCAAATATTCAGCATGTATATCTCTTTGAATCACCTGTGTACTGATATTAACTGGCTTAAGACCTAAGTTATCACATACATGTTTTTCTATCATTGGAGACAGGTGTTCGTACGTACCTACAGCACCAGAAATCATACCTACAGATGATGTTTCAATAGCATTTTCTAGCCTTTTAATATTTCTCAAACACTCATCATACCATAGAGCTAACTTAAGACCAAAAGTAGTTGTTTCAGCATGAATGCCGTGGGATCTACCTACACATACAGTTTTTTTAAATTCAATTGCTCTTCTTTTTAATACTTGTGCTAATTTATTCAAATCATTTAGTAAAATCTCACCAGCTTGTTTCATTTGAACAGCTAGACATGTATCAAGTACATCAGAAGAAGTCATACCCAAGTGTATAAATCTAGAATCTTCACCTACATACTCTTCTACATTTGTAAGAAATGCAATTACATCATGTTTAGTGACTTTTTCAATTTCATTAATCTTGTCAACATCACACTTAGCAGTCTCTCTTATATGTTTGGCAGCAGATTCTGGTACTTGTCCTAACTTAGCCATAGCTTCTACAGCTAATACTTCAATCTCTAGCCAAATATTATATTTATTTTCTTCAGTCCAAATCTTGCCCATTTCGGGTCTTGTATATCTTTCTATCATTTATTTACTCTTCTTTTGAGTTGGTTTAAATTCTTGATAATAACGTGGGGAGAATTCTTCAGATTTAATAAATCTCCCATTTGAAAATTCATTTCGTGCAAATTTAAGTATATTTTTTGGAGTAAGTATATCTAGTTCAAAAAGCTCACAAATAGAATCTTCAAAATCTATTGAACCAGGTCCACAGTACAATGAATTATTATCATATAGTTTTATAATTTCTTCCTTGCTCAGAATTTCTGGTTCTGAAGTTTTTTGTGCATTTTCGTCAAAATTTTGAATAAAATAATAATCTCTATTTGATGGAATCAATACAGTTATACTACTTTTACTAACTGCTTCTAAATAATCTTTTGCATAGTAAGCAACTGATGATAATGTAGGAACAGTTATTAGTTTTGGTGAATCATCGAAAGTAAGTCCTTTTGCTAATGCACTTCCAACTCTTAATCCAGTAAAAGAACCTGGACCCGATGATATAGCTACAGCTGAAATATCAGCAATGCTAATATCTAAGTAGTCAAGTGAAGTCTTTATAATAGTTGCAAGTTTTTTATCATGCGAATGCTTTACATTAAGGGAAATGTTTAAGTATGTTGTATCTAAACTTCCAATTGCAACCCCACAATTACTACCTGTACTCTCTATCGCCAATATCAAATTGTCTTTTATCATAGCTCGATGTATTCCATTGATCTTTTTAATTTCCACAATAATTCTGAAGCTTCATTCTTATCTTGTATAGGTATTTCACAAGTAAGTTTTAGTTTGCCTTGCTTGAGTTGAGTTCCCTCTATAGTTTGTAAATAATCCAAAATAGTAGGAAATGCTTCTTTGTAATATTGTTCATTACTCTCATCAGGAAATACTAAAATAATTTTGTTCGGTTTTATAACTATCTTATCTAATCCTGTAGATACAGCTGCAGACCTTAATTTAACTACAAATAATAGATTTTCAACTTCCCTAGGTATTCTGCCGTACTTGTCTTCAAATTCTTTTCTAATTTCTATCAGCTCAGAATTCTTTTCTACACTGTATAATTTTTTATAATAGCTAAACCTATCAGTTTCGGAAGAAATATAGTCTTCTGGAATAAATGCGTCCTTGTCTAACTCAATAGATATTTCTTCATTAGCGAACAAATCTGATATGTCCATATCATTAGGGTCGAAAATATCTTGGAATTCTTCTAACTTCAATTCTTTGACTGCTTCTTCTAGTATCTTTTGGTATAATTCAAAGCCAATATCATAAATAGCACCACTTTGCTCAGCACCAAGTAAGTTACCTGCTCCACGAATTTCCATATCTCTTAGTGATAAATTAAATCCACTACCTAAGTCTGTAAACTCTTCAATAGCCTTTAACCTCTTTAGAGCAATTTCATTCAACTTTTTGGTCATAGGTACAATTAGATGGCAATATGCTTGCATATTACCTCTACCCACTCTTCCTCTCAACTGGTATAGTTCTGCTAAACCAAAATTCTGGGCATTATTAATTATCATTGTATTAGCGTTTGGTATATCAAGTCCTGACTCTACAATTTTAGTAGTCAATAGCACATCTGACTTACCAGAAATGAAATCTTGCATTATTTTTTCTAACTGAGTTGTTTTCATTTGTCCATGAGCAATTGAAAACTTAACTGAAGGTAGTAGCATTTTTAACTTAGCTTGTATATCCTCTAAGTCTTTTACTGTATCATTGACAAAGAATACTTGACCATCTCTTTTAATCTCTTTATCGATTACATCAGTTATCTCATCAGCATCCCATTCTAAGATTTGAGTTTGGATTGGAAGCCTATTTCTAGGTGGAGTCTCTATTATACTTAGATCTCTTGCACCCATAAGTGAAAAATTCAGTGTCCTAGGTATAGGCGTAGCTGTTAGAGTTAGAGTGTCTAATGTCTCTCGTGCTTTTCGTAATTTTTCTTTTGCTGTTACTCCAAATCTTTGTTCTTCATCAACTATCAATAAACCTAAATTTTTGAATTCGATATCTTTACTTAGTATTCTATGAGTACCTATTAGTATATCGATTTTACCTTCAGCAAGTCTTTCAAGAATTTTCGTTTGCTCTTTTTTGGTTCTAAATCTAGAAATAACATCTACATTAACAGGATAGTTATTCATTCTATCAACAAAGGACATATAGTGTTGCTGGGCTAATACCGTTGTAGGGACAAGAACTGCAACCTGTTTACCAGACTGTACTGCTTTGAAGGCTGCACGAATTGCTACTTCTGTTTTACCAAACCCTACATCACCACAAACAAGTCTATCCATAGAGTTTTCGGATTCCATATCTTGTTTTATATCATTTGTAGCAGTTACCTGATCTGGGGTGTCTTCGTAAATAAATGAAGCTTCAAATTCCTTTTGCCAAACATTATCAGAATCAAATGTAAATCCCTTTTGTAGTTTTCTTTTTGCATAAAGCTTAATTAAACCACGTGATATATCTTTTATTTTCTTCTTTATTCTAGCTTTCTTTCGTGTCCATTCTGTACTACCTAACTTGCTTAATTTTGGCAATTCTCCTTCAGTAGCGGAATACTTTTGAATTTTACTAATATAGTTCAGATTAACGAAGAGTTTATCCCCACCTTGAAAAGCTAATTGGATACAATCTTGTTTGTTTCCACCTATTTCGACTGTTTTAAATCCTTCAAATCTACCTACTCCTTTATCATCATGAACAACCAAATCACCAATATTTAGTTCTTTTATTTCTTTAAGTGAAAAGCGAGTAAATTCATCTGACTTTGAAGTCACATTCCTGTGTCGGTTAAAGAGTTGATGTTCAGTGTATATACTTATATTTTCATCACTTAGAGTAAACCCTTCAGAAATAGTTTTGTCTATCCAGATGATATTATCTAATGTTTGAGATGGACTTGCTAAATTAGAATTTTCATCTTCTTCCAATGAGCTTTCTATAAGTTCCTTGATTCTACTCAAATGTATTTTTCCATCAGCACAAATTACTATCCTTTGTCCTTTTAAGGTATTTTCTTGTAAATGTTTTGAAAATAATTTGATTGAGGAATTGAAGTTTAATTGTTCTTTGGTATTAATTTCATAAGATTCTATCCCCACAAGATTAAGCCCTAATTGAGCATAGTCATCAGGTATAAGACTTGAACCATCTTCATTAACACCTGACTTTATTCCTAAAGTGATAATCAGTGTATTTTTAGGAATATAGCTAAATATATCACTATCATTACTAGTGTTTTCTTCATGATATACTTTAGATATGAATTCTATTTCATCATATTCTTTTATACTGCGTTGATTGTGGAAATCAAACAAACGTATTGACTCTAACTCATTCCCCCAAAATTCTAATCTTATTGGGTTATCGAATGACAGAGGGAAAATATCTAATATGCCACCTCTGACAGCGAACTGACCTTGCTTTGAGACATAATTCTCTCTGTCAAATCCATTGTAAGCCAATTCATTTTTTAGTTTTTCGAAATCAATGTTTTCGCCTTTAGAAAGAGTAATTTTACTTTCATTAAGTGTAGATTTTTGCGGCACTGTTTCCATTAGTGATTCAGTATCAGAAACAGCAACAAAGTTTTTGTTCTCTAGCTTGACTAAAGCGTCGATCACTTTTCCATAATGTGAATTATTGCCCAAAGAATTTTTCTGAGTATTCTTTGTAAATTCTGCTATATCTGAAACTTCAAAAAAACTTTCAAAGTCAAATTTTATATCATTCAATTTCTGTTTACTTTCTGATACTACGAGGATAGGTCTTTTTAATTCACTAGATAAATAATGAATAAGAAAAGACACTGAAGACCCATTTAGATATTTAATTGAAGAATTTTCATTTCTTACAACTTCTTCTTTTATATTCTGAAATGTGACTGAACTGTTTATGTATTCTATTACCTGGCTTTTATTCATTTTCATTAACTAAAAAGTCTTCGAATTTGTTTTGAAAATGGAATAAATTCTCGTCTTGGACCTTCAAATTATAATAGGATCCTGTGTCCTCATCTGTTTGTTTCTCTATTTCAGTTAATGCAAATAGATCTTGAATAAGATTTGATTTTTCGTAAGGTAGGAAAATTGTAAATTCATTGCTTGTTCTATCATACATTGATTGAAGCTTGTCAAGTAACCTCTCTATATTCATATTTTTATATGCACTAACAAAAATACTGTCAGGATACTTATCTCTATAAACATTTACCATTTCTATTTCGTCAAGCAAATCAATCTTGTTAAAGACTTTAAGAATTGGTTTATCTTTAATTCCTAATTGTTCCAATGTTTCTTCAACTGTATTTATATGTTCTTCAAAATATTTATGAGAAACATCAATTACATGAAGAATAAAATCCGATTCTTTGGCTTCAGCAAGAGTACTCCTAAATGATGCAACAAGATGACTTGGCAATTTACGTATAAACCCGACAGTATCACTCAGGAGTGCATATTGGCCTCCAGGTAAATCAAATCTTCTTGTTGTTGTATCTAGAGTAGCAAATAGCTTGTTTTCAACATAAACATCAGAATCTGTAATTGCTTTCATCAATGTTGATTTTCCAGCATTTGTATATCCCACTAGAGCATAGGTAGGTATTTTTTTTCTGGATTTTCTTTGTTGATCTGATTGTGATTCTATTATTTCTAATTTACTTTTTAATTTATCAATTCTAGTTCGAATCAGTCTTCTATCCACCTCAATTTGAGTTTCTCCAGGCCCCCTAGTTCCTATCCCACCATGTTGCTTAGATAAGTGAGTCCACATTCTTGTTAGTCGTGGCATCAAATATTGCATTTGTGCTAATTCGACTTGGGTTTTAGCTTCTCTAGTTTGTGCCCTTTGGGCAAAAATATCAAGTATTAGTCCACTTCTATCTAATACTTTAATCTCAAGTTTCTTCTCTATATTCCTTATTTGAACAGGACTTAACTCGTCATCAAACAATGCAAGTGTTATCTCATTCTCTTTTATATAATCATGAATTTCTTGTAGTTTACCTTTTCCTACATATGTAGATACAACAGGTGTTCTCAATTCTTGATGAAATTTCTCAACTACATTCGCACCAGCAGTGTCTGCTAAAAAAACGAGCTCTTCAAATAGTTCAAAGGCCATCTCACGATCACCTCCTTTCTCAAATACAGCTACAGCAATTGTTTTCTCTGGTGCTTTTTGTATTTCTATGTACTTATCTTCTAATGGCATATTTATATTATATTTCTTATATTATTATTACAAAATTAATAAATCTATTTAACAATGTATTTATATTCACGCTTTATAATTATACTATCTTTAATAGTAGTATTAGCTCCTACTTTATTATCAATGGACAAAGGTTCAAATGTTGAAATATTCACGAAAAACGGGAATTTACTTAAAGGCGAATTAATCAATGTTGATAGCTTAGAACTTGTTATAGAAACAAGAATACCCAAAACTTCTGGTTCAACTAAAA
Organism: Chlorobiota bacterium; assembly: GCA_046290495.1. Lineage (GTDB taxonomy): Bacteria > Bacteroidota > Ignavibacteria > Kapaibacteriales > UBA2268 > PGYR01. The sequence goes on from JBKAGT010000005.1 coordinate 407,570, forward strand.
CGACTAAAAGGTTAATATTAGATGTATTTGTTTGCGATAGTGTTATAATCCCTGGATCATTTGAAGGAGCGACTCCAGTAATACTTAGTACAGCATTAGGTGTTGGAGCTGCTGCTATTTCTATTTCAAATTCAGAAAACAATAATTTCTATGTTGGGAGCGCATTAGGCCTTTTAGTTAGTGGATTTTCATACTTGTTTATCGACAAAACATTAACAGATGAATCATTAGTATTTACAGAAGTCGATAAATATCCTTGGAAACTAAAGCCATTTAGTCGTAATTATAGGTCTGATTAGTCTTTTGTATCGCCATATTTTTCAGGATAAGGAGGCAACGGTAAAGTACCTGGTATACCCATAAGAGGGAAATCCTTACGTAATGGGTGAATAGACTCACCAGTCTCTGGATCAACATAGTCTTCAGGCATATAAAATCTTCTTAATCCAGGATGTCCTTCAAATTTAATTCCATACATATCAAAAGTTTCTCTTTCATACCAATTAGCAGATGGCCATACTTCACAAAGAGTTGGGCATGTGATATCTGATTCATCAACCTTTACTTTCAGTCTTAGTTTGAAATTATTTTCAAGAGAATTTACAAAATAGACAACATCAAAACGGTCTTCTGGTTTTAACCAATCAATAGCAGTAATATCAACTAAGTGATTAAATTTAGTTGATTCATCTTCCTTCAAAGATTTAGCTACTTCAACTATTTTAGATTTTGGAACAGTTAGAGATAATTGATTTCTATGCTCATAAATTTCTATATCTTCTGTTACTTTGCTTATAACGTTTAATATTGTTTCTTTTGATAATGCCATTTTGTATCTTTAGATTTATTAATGTACAAAAATAAGAAAATTTAGTAAATAATTTCAACTAAGAGTAAAATTATAAAATAATATGAAAAGTCTAATAAAATACTTAGTTCTATTCTTGATTATATTAAGTAATTCTTTCTCACAGAGCAAGCTTACAGAGACACCTAGAATGTCAGTTGAAACTCATTTGAAATATTTACAACCTGACAACTTTAAACCTGAAATTTCAGCACAAACACTAAACTCAAACAAAAATATATCAGAACAAAAAGAACTAGCAATCAAGTTAAAGAAAATCTATGACATAAAAGGTTACTACATTCAGATAGAAGAAATACCTAATGAATCGGACTACGTAGATACTAACAGTAATAAGAATAAATTTATTCCAGTTCCAGAATTACCAGAAATATATTTAGAGAAAGTAGGAACCAAATGGCTTTACTCTAAAGAAACTGTTTCAATTATTCCAACTATTTATAATGACACTGTTACATTTTCATTATCTGCATATAAGGAGTACATACCTGATGCACTTAAGAAAAGATTTTTGACAGTCCAGTTATGGAAGTTTATTGGTTTATTTATATTAATAATACTTTCATTCATTATTTATAGAATATTCGCATGGATCATAGGCTATTTTCTAATTAGAATTTTAAAAAAACTACTTAAAAACTCTTCAATTATTGATAATTATATTGACCCTATTTCTAATCAAATCAGTGTACTTGTAGTTCTTCTATTTATATCTATTTTATTACCTGTGTTAGAATTACCTATTCAAGTTAGTAGATGGGTAAATCTAATATTATCTGCTATCGTTCCTGTTACATTGACAATAATTGCTTATAGAACTTCAGATTTACTTGCTGATTTCTATGGAGTAATAGCTTCAAAAACACAAAATGAAGTTGATGATCAATTAATTCCATTAGTAAAAAAAGTAATAAAGCTAATAATAATTGTATTAGGACTTCTCTATTTATTGTCCGTATTAGGTATTGAGATAACTCCAATTCTGGCAGGGGCATCAATTGGTGGTTTAGCAGTAGCTTTAGCTGCACAAGACACTCTAAAGAATTTCTTTGGTTCAATTACTATTTATACCGATTCTCCATTTGAGGTTGGAGACTGGATAGCATTTGATAATGGTGAAGGTGTTGTTGAAGAAATCAGATTACGCTCTACTAGAATCAGAACATTTCATAATTCTGTAATATCTATTCCAAATGGAACTTTGGCTGATAAAAAAATTGATAATATGGGTAGGAGAAGATTTAGAAGATTTAGAACTACAATTGGTGTTACTTATGACACACCACCAGAATTATTAGAAGCTTATGTTGAAGGTTTGAGGAAAATAGTAGATGCACACCCAAGAACAATAAGCAATCCTAATGAAGTACATGTGAACGAATTAGGACCAAGCTCAATCAATATTTTAGTCTATGTATTTTTTGAAGTTAAAGATTGGTCAGAAGAACTGAAAGCAAGACAGAACTTTATTTTGGAGGCTATCAGGCTAGCTAAAGAACTAAATGTAAGGTTTGCATTCCCAACTACCACTGTTCATTTGGAAGAGATGCCAGGTCAAGAACCTTTAACACCAAAATATAAGGAAGATGGCGAAGAGTTTTTTAATAAAGCTAATAGATTTGTAACAAAAAGAAAAGATAAATACGATAAAGATTTTTAATGAAAATAATTGTACAAAGAGTGTTATCAGCATCTGTTGAAATAGATGGGAATATTCATAAAAATATTAAAAATGGATTGCTTGCATTAGTAGGTATTTCTAATCAAGATAATGAAGAAACATTAGAATGGATAGCAAACAAATTGGTAAACTTGAGAATTTTTAATGATAAAGATGACAGAATGAATTTATCAGTAAAGGATATAAACGGAGAGATTTTGATTGTTCCCAATTTCACTATCTATGGAAATACCAAAAAAGGATTCAGACCAAGTTTTATTAATTCTGCAAAACCAGATATATCCAAACCAATATTTACCGATTTAGTAAATAAATTATGCTCTATATATCCAAATAAAGTTGGTAGTGGAGTCTTTGGTGCAGATATGAAAGTGAACTTAATCAATGATGGACCAGTAACTATAGTGATAGAAAAATGAGTAAAGAATATATATTATCAGGTGTAATAACAAAAACAAAAGGATATAAAGGTGAACTTTACATTCTAAATGTACCTACAGCAATTGATAACTTAAAAGAAAATGTGAAGGTTAAGATTGGCTATTCTTTGAATTTTTCTAAAGAATATACACTAACTAGCTTCAAAAAATATCAAAAAGGAGCAACTGTAAGATTAAGCGAAATTAATTCTGACAAAGAAGGAAAGTCACTTAAAGAAAAAGGTATTTTCGTAGATGTTGACGATATTAACAAAAAGAAAAACAAATATATTGACCATGAGTTAATTAACTGTATGGTAATAGACAATATAACTAATAAAGAATATGGAAAGATAATTGATGTGATGGAAATGCCAGCAAACGATGTATGGCTTATGGATTACAATAATTTAGAGATACCTATACCTGTAATAGAAGATGTAATTAAGAAAGTTGATATCGAAAATAAAGAAATTTATGTAGAGTTAATTGACGGACTTTTAGAATTAGGTGAAAACTAATGAATAGATTGAGAATTGATTTCATATCTGCTTTACCAGATTCATTAGACAGCATACTTAATACTGGTATCTTGAGAATAGCTGCTGAAAAAAATTTAGTAGAATATCATATTCACAACCTACATGATTATTCTGATAACAAATTCGGGCATATAGATGATACACCCTATGGTGGTGGTTCTGGAATGCTAATAAAATGTCAACCAGTATTTGATTGCATTGAAAAGTTAAAAAGTGAAAGAAGTTACGATGAAATTTTATTTTTAACTCCAGAGGGAGAAAAATATAACCAGTCAATTGCTAATAAAATATCATTACAAAAAAATATCATACTTCTTTCAGGTAGATATAAGGGAATTGACCAAAGAATAAGAGATGAACTAATTACAAGAGAAATATCAGTTGGTGACTTTGTATTATCAGGAGGTGAACTGGCTTCATTGATTATTGCTGATTCTGTCGTTAGACTATTACCTGGTGCTTTGGGAGATGCAGAGAGTGCACTATCTGACTCTTTCATGAACGGCTTGCTCGAACCTCCTCAATATACCAGACCTCAAAATTACAAAGGATTAGAAGTACCAAAGGTATTAACTAGTGGCAATCACAAAGAAATAGGAATTTGGCAAGAAAAAGAATCATTAGCCAAAACTAAAAAGCTTAGACCAGATTTATTATAATTAATTTATAACATATCTTGTATTTTTAACATAATACTTTTATTTTTGTAATCTTATAAAGTTATGGTGCCGTGGCCGAGTGGTTAGGCTGAGGTCTGCAAAACCTCCTACGGCGGTTCGAATCCGTTCGGCACCTCAATAATAATAGAATCAAATTAGGATTAGATATGGGTGATACTACAGATTTGTACAAAGGCGGTTACATGCGCTATGATGGCAACATATGTCAAATTACTGATTTAGAATTCAGAAAACCAGGCAAGGGCGGCGCCTTCTATAAAGTAAAACTTAGAGATATTGACACTGGAAAACAAAAAGAACACACTTATAACTCAGGTGCAAGTGTTGAAATGGTTAGAATAGAAAGAAGACCATATCAATTCCTATTCGTTGAAGGTGAAAACTATGTATTTATGAATAATGAAACCTATGAACAGATTCCAATTCATAAAGACATGTTGGCTGATCAAATCAAATACATGAGTGAAAATGAAATTTGTCAACTTGCATTTGATGGTGATACGGTTCTTTCTGTTGAAATTCCTCAACACGTTAATTTAAAAGTTACACAAACAGAACCAGGTTTCAAAGGTGATACTGCTAGTAATACTACTAAACCTGCAACTGTAGAAACAGGAGCTGAAATTCAAGTTCCACTATTTGTTAATGAAGGTGATTTAATTAGAATTGATACTACAACCGACTCTTATATTGAAAGAGTTAATAAGTAATTAAAATTTTACTTTTTTAATTGGCGTGTTTTTCGTAAAATGCAAAAACACGCTTTTTTTTCGCATATTATAAACTTATTCACAGGAATAACATGGATTTGCAATACTTAAAGAAATTACTCAAAATCTTTGATGACAGTAGTGCAGAAGATTTAGAAATTGAAGAAGAAGGGATTAAATTAAAAATCTCAAAAAATCATACTAATGAAAATGCTAATGGTAATGCTCCAATATTTAACTTATCTGGATCAATGCCTGCAACTGCTCAACCTCAAGTTGCACAACCAGTTGCAGTTAATACTCAACAAACTGTCTCTCCAAATGAAGCACAAGAAGCAAAGTCAAGTACAAACTTACACGAAATAAAAGCTCCAATGGTTGGTACGTATTATTCTGCACCTTCTCCTGACTCTGATGACTTTGTAAAAGTTGGTCAAAAGGTAAAGAAAGGACAAACACTTTGTATAGTTGAAGCTATGAAATTGATGAATGAGATTGAATCAGATATAGATGGAACTGTTGAAGAAATCCTTCTAAGTAACTCTGAAGCTGTTGAATATAATCAAGTTTTATTTCACATAAAACCTAATTAATAATATGATTAAAAAACTGTTAATTGCGAATAGAGGCGAAATAGCTCTTAGAATTATCAGAGCATGTAAAGAATTAGGGATAGAAACAGTAGCTGTATTCTCAGAAGCTGATAAATATTCATTACATACAAAATTTGCTGATGAAGCTGTATGTATAGGTCCTGCTAGCAGTACAGATAGTTATTTACATATTCCTTCTATCATATCAGCAGCAGAAGTAACAAATGCTGATGCCATTCACCCAGGTTATGGTTTCTTATCTGAAAATGCAAACTTTGTAAATATATGTGAGGAACATAATTTAACTTTTGTAGGACCAAGTGCAGAAGCTATTTCAAAAATGGGTAACAAATCTGTTGCTAAAGATACAATGAAGGCAGCTGGTGTACCTGTTGTACCAGGTAGTGATGGGATATTGAAAAGTATTGAGCACGGCAAAGAAGTTGCAAAAGAAACTGGCTACCCTGTACTTTTAAAAGCTGTTTCTGGTGGTGGTGGTAAAGGTATGCGAATCGTTGAAAGCGAAGAAGAATTTGAAAATGCATATAAAACTGCATCAAATGAAGCATCTGTTTCTTTCAATGATCCTGACTTATATTTAGAAAAATTAGTAATTGGTTCTAGGCATATAGAAGTTCAAATAATGGGTGATAAACATGGAAATGTAATTCACTTAAACGAAAGAGAATGTTCAATACAAAGAAGACACCAAAAATTAATTGAAGAAGCTCCTTCCCCTGTTCTATCTCAAGAATTGAGAGACAAGATGGGTAAAGTTTCAGTTGAAGGTGCAAAAGCAGTTAATTATGTAGGTCCTGGTACAATCGAATACCTTGTCGATAAGGATATGAATTTCTATTTCATGGAAATGAATACTAGAATTCAAGTTGAACACCCAGTAACTGAAGAATCTTTAGCGATTGACTTAATCAAAGAGCAAATAAGAGTAGCAGGTGGAGCAAAATTAGAACTAAGAGAAATAAAACCAGTTTATCATAGTATAGAATGTAGAATAAATGCTGAAGACCCTGAACATGGTTTTAGACCTACTCCTGGAGAAATAACTAGTTTGCATTTCCCTGGTGGTAGAGGTATAAGAGTTGACTCACATGTTTATCAAGGTTATAATGTACCTCCTTTTTACGATTCAATGATTGCAAAACTTATCACTTATGCTCCCACTAGACAAGAAGCCATCAATAAAATGAAACGTGCACTTGATGAAATGGTAATAGAAGGTATTAAAACTACAATTCCATTCCACAGATGGATGATGGACAATGAAGATTTTGTAAGTGGTAATATAGATACAAAGTACCTTGAAAGAAATAATTGGTTAGAAATGAGAGAGGATAGTAATTAGAACACTATTATTTATATCTATATTTCTATTCACTCTATCTTCCATAATTGCAAAAGATGTAATTATACTCAAATCAGGAAGTAGAATTGAAGGTAAAATTCTTTCAATGACAGCTGAAAAAGTTGTCATTGAAAGAAAAGATGTTGCTCTTGAAATTAATGCAAACAATATTGATGAAGTAATATTTGATAATACTGACGATATCAAAGATACCCCTTCATTTGGACTAACATTAGGTTTTCCAAATGTTGTCAATCTAACTGCTGCTTACAGTGCTAATTACTTTCATACTCGAATCACTGGTGGTATTATTCCTACAGGATATGCTGGAATTCAAGGCTTGATTGGATATCCTATTTATGATCAAAAAAAGCTTTAATTGCTCCTTCAGTATTTATTGGAGCTACAGAGGGCATTAGTAATGCATATATTCTTAAATATTACCCAAATATGGATATTTATTCTGAATCTAAAGATGACACTTATTCTTACTATGGGGTTGGAATTGATTTACATTTTTATGGATTTACAGCTTTTCTAGGTTATGGGTTTGAATTAATGGAAGATATTCATGGTAATAACTTCATTTTTGATGTAGGATACAAATACTCTTGGTATTAATCATCACAATTTGCTAATTCCTGCCTCTCCTCCATCACTTCTGCCATGTCAATTATTTCATCAGAGGCTTTTTTCCTCAAAAGTCCATGGGAAAATAGCATGCGAAAAACATGTAAAAGCAAGCTTCAACATTTTAAATCCAAAGCTCGAAGCTTTTCTAAAATGTTCTAAATATGACTCTCCTACTTCACTTGGATGTTCTAAAAACTTTGAAAACATTTTCACTATTACAATATTATTAATACATAAATATAATAATTTTTAACGAATTTATTATATTTGTAAACACATTTATATAACTAAGGAGATAATATGAACTTCCCTGAAGAATTAAAATATACAGATGACCATGAATGGATTAAAGTTGAAGGCAATGTAGCTACTATAGGTATTACAGAGCATGCAGCTAGTGAGTTGGGTGATGTTGTTTATGTTGATATTGAAGTAGATGGTGACGTAAGTAAAGGAGACACTTTAGGTACAATAGAAGCTGTTAAAACTGTTGCTGATTTATATTCTCCTGTTTCAGGTACAATCACTGAAATTAATAACTCTCTAAATGATAATCCAGAAATAGTAAATGATTCTCCTTATGAAGGCGGATGGATGCTAAAAATTGAAATTAATGATGAGTCTGAGATTAACGAATTATTAGACTCTGATAAATACAAGGATTTAATAGGCCAATAATTATTTTTTATTTCGCAGGTATAAAATGAATACTTCAACAGATATTATAAACAGAACTAATCTCATCAGAGATAATATCGCTGGACTAGATAAGAAAGTAAGATTGCTAGATGGTTCTATGAGACAATATGTTTTCTTAGATAATGCTGCTAGTACTCCTTCATTTATATCTGTGAAAAATAAAGTGAATGAAGCAATTGATAACTACTCGGCTATACATAGAGGGCAAGGTATAAAATCTTTTATTTCAACTGATGCCTATGATCAAGCTCATGAAATAGTTGCTAAGTTTGTAAATGCTGACCCAGATGAATATATAACAGTATTTGTTAAGAATACAACCGAAGCGATCAATAAGCTAAGTTATAGAATTTGCCTTAATCCTGGAGATGTAATTTTATCATCATGTATGGAACACCATTCTAATGATCTTCCATGGAGAAGGAACAATTTTGTTGACTACATAAAAGTAGACTCAGAAGGATACTTAGATCTAGATGATTTGCAAAAGAAAATTGATCAATATGGAAGGAGAATTAAATTAATTACCATAACTGGGGCATCTAATGTCTCTGGTTTTGTAAATCCATACCATAAAGTTGCCAAAATGGCTCATTCTATTGGTGCTAAATTTTGTTTGGATGCAGCACAGTTGGCTCCTCACAGAAAAATAGACATGAAACCAATAGATGACCCACAGCATATTGATTATTTAGTCATGTCCTCTCATAAAATGTATGCTCCTTATGGTTCTGGGGTTTTACTCTGTCCTAAAAGTATTTGTGAGATAGGAGATCCAGAATTTGTTGGCGGTGGTATGGCTGCCTATGTTTCACATCATGAAGCTATTTGGTCAGGATTGCCTCATAAAGAAGAAGCTGGTTCACCGAATACGATTGGTGGCATTGCTATGGCTATGGCTTGTAAACAGCTAGATGCTTACGGAATGGACTATGCCGCAGAACATGAATTACATCTTACTGAGTATATCTTGAAAAAATTCGAATCAATTCCAGAAATAGAGCTACTAGTCAAAACTGATTTTGATAGACTAGAAGATAAGCTTGGTGTTATCACTTTTAACATAAAAGATATGCACTACAACTATGTTGGTTCTATTCTCGCTCACGAATATGGTATTGGGGTAAGAACAGGGTGTTTTTGTACTCATCCCTACATAGCTATTCTTATGGATATTGATGAAGAAATGTCTGAAAAACTAAAAAATGAAATCAAATGCAAAAGAAAAATTGATCTACCTGGAGCAATTAGGGTAAGTTTTGGAATTTACAATACATTTGAAGAAATTGATTACTTAGTAGATGCCCTTATAAATATAATAAAAGGTCAAATTAAAGGTCAATATGATATAGATGAAGAGACTGGTCTTTTTACACCAAATGGATACGATTTCAATTTATCAGAGTATTTTTCTTATGACTAAAATTGCTGACATTAGACAAGAGTATATAAAAGATTCGTTGAGTATAAGCGATGTTGCAAAAAATCCTTTTGACCAGTTTAAACTGTGGTTCGAACAAACTCTAGAATCTAATTTATTCTATGACCCAACTGCATTTACACTGTCAACAAGTGATAAGGATTGTACCCCTCATTCACGTGTCGTTTTGTTAAAGGATTTTGATAAAAATGGTTTTACATTTTTTACAAACTATAATAGTAAAAAAGGTAAGGACATAGAAGAAAACAACAATGTTTCTATGCTATTTTTTTGGGATAGATTAGAAAGACAGGTTAGAATAAATGGTACAGCGACCAGAATTGACCCAAAATTGTCAGATGAATACTTTAATTCTAGACCTTTCGAAAGTAGAATAGGTGCAATAGCATCTAACCAAAGTGATAGCTTAAGTTCGAAAAAAGAACTTGAAGACAGAATAGAATCTCTTATAAGTAAATATCCTGACAATCCTCCAAGACCTAAAAATTGGGGTGGGTATAATATAGAACCAAATTATTTCGAGTTTTGGCAAGGAAGAGAAAGTAGATTACACGATAGAATTGTATATGAAAAACGAAATGAAAAATGGGTAAAAAAATTATTGAACCCTTAATCGTAAATAATTTTCTTTTTATTTTCTAAGATCTGATTATTTGCTCTTTCAATATGAAGTCTCAAATCTTCAATTTTTGCTTTTTTCGCTCTTATATCAGCAGATAACACCTCAATTTTATCGCTCAGTTTATCATTGCTTTCTTGTGCTAACTTCCTCTCTTGTTTTAATGAATGAAGTTCCTCAGATTGTAATTTTGTTCTAAAATACCTAATTAATCCATTTCCATAGAGTATTAATAGCATTAGTACGACTATCATTATTACATAATCGAAATTTTCCTTTGTATCAAAAAACAATTCTGATATTCTATCTGAATTAACTACAATTGCCACTGAAAGAACTAAAGCTACAAGATTTGCAGTTTTTTTTCTTTTTGAATTATTATTACTAAATGGTTTTAATTTTTCTTCAATACTTTTCAATTCATTTTGCTTCGAAATGACTTCTTTGGTATTAATATCAAGTTTCTGTTCCATTTCTACCAGCTCAGAGTTCAAAAGTTCTAACTCCTCCCCTACATTTACAACTTCATTATTTAAAATTTCGTTTCTTTTGCTTATCTCTTTTTTATAAGATTCTTTTAAATCGTTTACAGAATCAATTATATTTTCATAATCTGATTGATCTTTGATTTCATTATAATCTTCAAATAATATTTTATACTCGTCTTTAATATTATAAATATTACTTTTTCTATCAAATAGAAATATATACTTATCAATTACGCTACTTATATTCAATTCTTTATTAAAATAATAATCAATAACGAATTGTTTTTCAAACTTCTCAAAGTAAGCTAGTCTTCTAATAACCTCAAATTCTTGATTATCAATATTCGAAACAACATTTCTAATTGAGTTAATTGTTTTTGATAATTCTGATGTGTTGAAATTAGCAAATAATTTTATTGCTATAGTCTCAAAATATTTTTTATACCCATCTTTAAATCTATAAACATTGGATTTATGTTCAATAAATTCTAAATCTTTCATCAATAATTCAAAACTATTGAGTTCTAGTGAATTCTCATCTATTAAATTGAAGTTTAAGAGATCAAATTCAGAAAATAATGACGAGAATATTAATTGTTTTTGATAATTCTCAGGACAGTATTTAATTATTTCACTAACAGCTTGAACAATTACATCTGTATCATCTATTTCATCATTCGATTTTTTATAATCTATTAGATAGTCAATCCCTTTGTATGGAAAATGATCAAAATCTTCATACTCCGATTTAGGATAATTTTTTAAAAACTTATAATATATAAAATCAGAATGATCATAATTATAAACTTTATTTCTACTAATAATAATTGTATCGATATTAAAAAACTCACCAATTTTTAGCTCTGAACCCTCTTGTTCAATTTCAAAGATATTGAAATCAGTCAATTTCTTAGAAGTCAAGTAAGTATTAAGTAAATCAAGCCAATACTTAATTTTTGGATTTAATATTTGCAAATCATCATATATTAATAATAACTTTTTGGGGTTATTATCAATTAAATAGTCGGAAATATTACTCATTCCCTCTTTTAATGGATAGAACAAATTAAATAGGTCTGCAAATAAAGCTTCTATACTTATTTCATATGATTTGAGAATTAATGTTTTCTTTAATTCATTCTTGATGTTAGATTCAATAAAATTTGCAAACTCAAAGTCTGGAATAGAATCACTTGTAAGTTGTAAGTATTCTAGTGAGTAATTAAAAATCTCTTTATTCGCTAAATTTATAGCACTTAGATTGTCATAGAAAGAACTAGTGAAATAATTCAATTCCCCCCTATTTAATAGCTCCTCGCTCAAATTTGAATTTTTAGCTATTTCATCTGTTATATCAAAAGAATAATTAAATTTATTCCAATCACTTACATATGTAAAGAAATCATAGCTATTTATAAATTCTCTTTCATCTACTAACCCTCTTATCAATTCTGTTTTACCAGTAAGAAAATCACCATTGATATTCACAATTTTAAATTTGTGTTTACCATTGAGAAAATCTACTATTTTATTAGTCAAATTCATATTTATAAATAAAATATCATATCTATTTTTGTCCCGGAAATTTGAGATTTGAAGCTTACTTCATCTGTTAATTTTTTTATTAAGAAAACACCTCTTCCCGACTGTTTTAGTAAGTTTTCAGATAAGGTAGGATCGGGTACTTTAGATTCTGAGAACCCGCTCCCCTCATCAGCTACTGTAATTCGCAATTTATTTTTAGATTTTTCAAGCTCAATAAAAACATTTTTATATGGGTTTTGCTGATTACCATGTATTACTGCATTGTTAACTGCTTCAGTATAAGCAATAAGAAGATTCATAAACCTTTCTTCAAATTCAAGGAGATACTCAGATCTAAAATCACTGAGAAATTCCTCGGCTTTGATTAAAGTGTCTTTGTCTGTTGTGAGAGTAATACTTTTTATCATATTAAAACATTTAGAGTTAAATAGAAATTAACTAATTCTTGATTTATATTCTGATTAATTGTTTGAAATTCGTACCATAAGTCAAAATTTATACTGTTCCCAGTTTCAAAAACGTGGGTAAATAGAATTTGTGGAGCAAGAGATTCAAAATCGTTAAGAATATTACTGTTGTCTCTTGTTATTAATCCCAATCTAGTGTCTTTTCTTCTAAAGTATCTTATTCCAATACCTAAGTTATTATTTTCTTCTCTTTTTATCAATAATAAGTTTTGATAATATTCATAGTTCGAACGTTGTGGTTGCTCTGAAAATGAATCCCAATATAATATTCCCCTTTCTGAATATTTTAAATGACTTCTACTTTCTAAATTCAACGATTTGTGTAGTTTTACCATTAGTGTATCAAAATAAGAAATTTCTCTAAAACTAAAGCTATTCACAGAAGCAATAGTATTTTCGAAATCATAAGTTGTATAATTAGCATTAACCCCAAATTTCGGATTATAATAAAAATCGTTATAATCCAATACAAAAGTGGGAGACAATCGAAGTATTCTGTTCCAGTTATTTGATGAACTTCTTTGAGATTTAAGATAAACATAGTGATAATTTCTTGATTCTATATCTATACCAAGTGACAGATTACTATTCAGCTTGGTCAAATATTCTAATTTTAAATTTAACAAAAGCTCATCCCTGTCATCATAGTTGTTATCTGATGGAGTATCGTATCTCAATAAACGATAATCTAAAATTAATGCTATTGAATCTTTATCAGAAAGTGTGATTCCATTTTCAATGTTGAATTTGAAAAATGTTTCTATCTTATCTTGTCTGTTCTGTTCTAATCTATATACTTCGAATTTTTCGTCAGAAAGGTTAAGGAAATTAACAGCTTCATAATTTTCATCTAATTTTCTGAAGTTTAAATATAGGTTAGTATTAAGCGAATTAGATTTATAATTTGTCGTATTTTGTATATCATATTCGAAAATGTCGATTTCTCTTTTGAATTCAGTATCTTGAATTTCAGAATAGTTATTATTAAAATTATTCGAAACATCTTCACTATTTATTCCCAGAGAAATTTGGTTTGATATATTGTCAGTAAGTAAAAAATAAATTGAAGACAATGTATTGATACTACTTTGTTTTCTTCTTCTAACTAGTATATCAGCAATAAGTGGATTAATCTCTGGGTTATCTCTGCCTCTATTAAGGTAATTAACTGAAAAAAGTAAGTTACTTTCATTTTCAAAATCTTTACTAGTTAATAAGTTTAAATTCAAATCATTATTTTGACGACCATCATTTAAAGAAACATTTTCAAAGTAGCCTTTCGAATTTATATCAAAACCTTGAAAATTAATTTCGGAAAACTCGAAGTTAGAACTATAGTAATCTCCAACAGTTTCCAAACCTATAGTAGTGTTCCTTTCTTTGCCGTAACCAAAATCAATCCACATATAATCAGAATATTTATATAATCCACCAACTAAAAAATTGAGCCGTTCGAGTTTATTTTGCCCAAAATTTAGTGTGTTTGAAGATAGAAACCAGTTTGTCTTATTGAAGAATGAGATTTTCTCATATAATTCGTAATTATACTGGAATTTAAGATTTTGATTTTCTTGGTATGACCTTATTGAAGTTGTGGGAGTGCCGTTTCCAGAATAATTCTGAATAATATAAAAAGTACCAAATTTATAATTGTCTGTATATTGAAATTGATTATTAAAATTATAAATATTCTGAAGTTTATCAGATGACAGCAATAAATTATTATCTTCTTTTTCAAAATCTAATGGTTCGCTGAATGATTGTGAATTCAATTCATTAAAAAGAATCAATAATAATAGTATAAATATTCTCAAAGTTAGTTTTTATTGCTGTGTTGAATTTCTATTCAACTAAAGTAAGCTATTTAACTATGAGAAAAAAAATTAAATCACTAAGCTTCTAATTCATTTATTAAAGCTTTCTTCTCAATTTCTAATTGCTTTATTTTTCTTTCAAGTTCATCTAGCTCAATAGGCATAGAATCCATATCTATTCTTAATCTTGCTGCTGCCTCATCTATAAGGTCTATTGCTTTGTCAGGTAAAAACCTTTCTGTTATATATCTATTTGATAGTTCAGTAGCAGCTACAATTGCTGAATCAGTTATTTTCACTCCATGATGTACTTCATATTTTTCTTTCAACCCTCTTAGAATCGAGATAGTATCATCTATTGTAGGTTCATTTATCATAACTTGCTGAAATCTTCTCTCTAGAGCAGCATCTTTTTCAATATCTTTTTGATACTCATCCAAAGTAGTAGCACCAATAAGTCTTAATTCACCTCTAGCTAAAGCAGGTTTCAAAATATTTGCAGCATCCATACTACCACTAGTTGCACCTGCACCTATTAGGGTATGGATCTCATCAATAAATAAAATTATTTTTCCATCTGATTCTGATACTTCTTTTATTATGGCTTTGAGTCTTTCTTCAAATTGCCCTCTGTAGCTTGTACCTGCAACTAATGTAGCCATATCTAAGGAGATTAGCTCTTTTTCTTTTAGTCCATCTGGAACGTCACCAGAGACTATTCTTTGGCTTATTCCTTCTACTATTGCAGTTTTACCGACACCAGGTTCTCCCACTAGTAGTGGATTGTTCTTTGTTCGTCTTGCCAATACTTGAAGTACCCTTCGTATTTCACTGTCTCTACCTATGACAGGATCTATTTTACCTTTGGCTGCTTCATTATTTAAATTTCTTCCATACTTGTTCAGAGTATCATATTTATCTTCAGCATTTGGATTATCTGCTTTTTGATTTCCTCTTAAATCTTTCATTTTTACTTCTAAATTATTTTTTTCAATATTATATTTTTTAAAAAGTGTATTAATATAATCATCAGTTTCGAGCAATGACAATAGTAAATGTTCAGAACTAATATAACTATCTCCATAAGAAGATGAAATTTGTTCCGCTTTGTCAAGCACTCTCCTTAAATTGCCTGATATATAGTTATCGCTATTTTCAACATCTACTTTTGGCAACATTTCTATTTTACTTAGCAATTCAGTTTTTAATTGATGAACATCATTAGTAAATTTACCTATTAATGAATACACAACTGAATTAATATCAGACAAAAAAGAAAATAATAAGTGGACAGGCTCTATAGCCTGATTTCTGTTATTTTTAGCTACTTGTAAAGATTGATTTATTGACTCTTGAGCTTTGATTGTATAATTATCAAAATTCATTTTATTAATTTTACACTTTGTTTTAACTAATAAATAAGACGAAATAAAAACTATAAAATTGAATTTGATTATCTATATTTTCATTCAAATGAAGCAAAAGAAGTTTGTTTACGTATTCATGAACTAACACCAAAAAAAACAAATTAGGATATAAATGAAAAGTAAAGGCAGCATTCTTTGGATTGATGATGAAATAGAAGTATTGAAACCTCATATAATTCTTCTTGAGAAAAGAGGATATGATATAGATAAAGCTACAAATGGTGAAGATGCTATAGAACTAGTAAAAAAGAAACACTATGACCTTATATTTTTAGATGAAAATATGGTAGGTATGTCTGGTTTGGATACACTACCAGAAATAAAAAAATTAGATGCTGCCTCAGCTGTAGTTATGGTAACCAAAAATGAAGCTGAAAGTGTGATGGAAGAGGCGATAGGTTTAAAAATTGATGATTACTTAACGAAACCTGTTAATCCTGCTCAAATATTACTTGCATGTAAGAAGTTTCTGGAAACTGAGAGAATTGAAACTGAAAAGTTTACTCAAGATTATATGCGTGGTTTTGCAGAAGTGTCTAGGTCACTTATGGGGCCAATGGAATGGGATGACTGGGTTGAAGTATATAAGAAATTAGTACAATGGTCTTTTGAATTAGATAAACATCCAGATTCAGGGTTAAAAGAAACCCTTGACAACCAATGGAGCGATTCTAATGCTGCTTTTTCTAAATTTGTAGAAGATAACTATGTAGGCTGGGTAAATAGCGAGGAGAAAGAAGAATTACCTTTATTCTCGCCAGATATTTTGGATGCTTACTTATGGGAAGAAGTTGAAAAAGAAGGACCAACATTCTTCTTTGTCGTAGATTGCATGCGCTATGACCAATGGTTGCTTTTTGAAGAAGTTCTTAGGCAATATTATTCTTTTGAAACTAATTTTTATTGTTCAATTTTACCAACTGCAACTCCATATTGTAGAAATTCTTTATTTGCAGGTCTTTTCCCATCCGACATTAAAAAGTATTATCCACAGTATTGGCAAGTAGAAGTTAATAGCGAAGAACACACTCAAAACAAGTTTGAAAAAGAGCTTATGCAGACTTGGCTTAAAAGAAGAAGAATTCAATTGAAAAATGATCCTGTTTATATAAAAATATTTGACACAGATTATGGCAAAAGAATTGAAAAAGATATTCTGAAGTTTGCTAATAATGATTTGACTGCGATCGTTCTTAATGCTGTTGATATGATAGCACACTCTCGATCAGATTATGCAATTTTAAAGGAAATTGCTCCAGATGAAGCGGCTTATAGATCATTGACAAGTTCCTGGTTTAAGCACTCAAGCTTCTTAGGTATGTTGAAACAATTATCAAATGTAAAAAATGCAAAGATAGTAATTACAACTGATCATGGTTCAATAAGGTGTCTGCACGGTGTTAAAGTTCTTGGTGATAGAGATACTTCAACCTCATTGAGATATAAATTTGGAAAAAATGTAAAAGCTGACCCCAAAACAGCTATGCAAATTAGTAATCCAGAAGATATCAGGATTCCTAAAGAAGGAATAACAGTCAACAATATTATCGCAAAAGAAGATAACTATTTTGTTTATCCAACAGATTATCACCATTATTTGAATAAATACAGAGATAGCTTTCAGCACGGTGGTATTTCAATGGAAGAAATGATAATACCGGTGATTAAATTAAAGAGTAGGTAATAATTTTTATTTGTCTTTTTATTTGTTAATTTTGTTGTTATGCTAAATACGAAACATATTACAAATAGCGAAGAAGAGACAATAGAGTTAGGCAAAAATTTTGCCAGCAACATTACTCCTGGCGATATTATTTACTTTTATGGCGATTTAGGTTCAGGTAAAACTGAGTTTATAAAAGGTATTTGCGAATATTTTAAAGTTGTTGATATTGTTACTTCCCCCACTTTCACTATTATGAATAAATATATAGGTGAGAAAAAAGGGAACGAAGTAGCAATTTTTCATATCGATTTATATAGAATAGAAAAAGATAAAGAACTAGACGAAATTGGATTTGATGACTGTTTATTCGAAAATAATTCTATAAAGTTGATAGAATGGGCAGAAAAAGCTGAATCACACCTCAACAAGCCTACTTACATAGTAAAAATTACCCCTGATGAAGATTCGGAAAACTCTAGAGAAATTACTATTTCTGAGTCCGAAGTAATACTTAATTAAGTATATTTGTCTTATGGAAAGACAGAATTTTAACTTTTATACAAAATTCAAAAGTTGGTTTAGAACCGACTCCCCAGTTTTTACTACCCGAATCTCACTAATTTTAACTGTTCTTATAGCAGCATTTGGTATTATCTTAGGTGTTCTGGAAGATTCACTTACAGTAAAAACCAATGGTATAATATCTGCTTTGGATATATTAAATTCTTATCTTTTCCTTAACGCTGTAAATATGAGCGTTAGGAACCCAGATTATATATACAACTATGGTTATGGGAAATATGAAAGTATTTCTATCCTTGGCTCTTCGATACTACTATTATTAGTTCTAGGATATACAAGTATTGAAGCATTCACCAATTTCAATAAAACTGGAATTGAGGATAGTAACTATTTTATTTTAATGTCTTTTTCTGCAGTCTCATTTCTAATAATGAGATTCATTTATAGAATTCAGAAAAGAGCATCGAAAAAATATGGTATGCCTATATTAGAATATGATGCTAACTTATGGAAGAATGACAGCTATATAGAATTATTTGTTTTTATCAGTTTAATTTTAGGATTAATTTTACAATTAATCGGATTAAGATATATTGGTTTGATGGTCGATTCAGGACTTGCTATTGTTCTTACACTATTTGCACTGATTGTACCAATACAAGGTTCGAGACAAGCACTTAATCAACTTTTAGATAGAACTATTTCTGACGAATTACAATTGAAATTTCTTAGTGTAGTGACGAAAAATCATACAAATATTTGTGAGTATAAAAATATTCACACTAGGCAGTCAGGTAAAGATATATTCGTTGAACTAGATATAATACTCCCATTCGATGAGACTATGGAATATAAAGACAAACTAGAAAAAAAAATATCAGAAGAAATAATAGATTACACTCCAAATGCTGTACCTAGAGTATATGCAAAGGCTTGTGATGGAAAGTGTATAATAAATAATGTAAGAAACTGCCCAATTCATAAATTTAGATCAAAGAATGGAAGATAATAATAATAACATACTAGACCCTAATTCACACAATTCTGAATCAAATGATAACGCCCTCAGACCGAAGACATTTGACGAGTTTACTGGACAAAAAAATTTAGTAGAGAACCTGGTTATTTTTATTGAGGCAGCTAAGAAAAGAAAAGAACCCCTTGACCATGTTTTACTCATGGGACCTCCAGGTCTTGGTAAAACTACATTGAGCTATATTATAGCAAATGAATTAGGAAGCAATATAAAGACGACTTCTGGTCCTGTTTTAGAGAAACCTGGAGATTTGGCTGGTATCTTGACAAATTTAGAAGAAGGGGATGTTTTGTTCATAGATGAAATACATCGTTTATCTACAGTTGTCGAGGAGTATCTTTATTCTGCAATGGAAGACTATACTTTGGATATAATGATAGATAGTGGACCATCGGCTAGGACAATACAAATAACAATTCCCAACTTTACTTTAATTGGTGCTACTACAAGAGCTGGTTTATTAACAGCTCCTCTTAGATCAAGATTTGGATTGCTGTTTAGGCTTGATTATTACTCTACTGAGGATTTAATGAAAGTAGTCTCTAGATCTGCGGATTTACTAAAGGTGCAACTGGATAACAAAGGATCTTATGAGATTGCTTCACGTTCTAGAGGAACACCACGTATAGCGAACAGATTACTTAGAAGAAGTAGGGATTTTGCAGATATAAAAGGTGATGGCAAAATAGATGAAAAAATTGCAAATATGACACTAGATGCTTTAGAAGTTGATAAATCCGGCTTAGATGATATGGATAAGAGAATACTTATCACTATTATGGAAAAATACAACGGTGGACCTGTTGGCTTAAATACACTATCTGCTGCTGTAGGAGAAGAATCAGGTACTATAGAAGAAGTTTATGAGCCATTTTTGATTCAAAAAGGACTTCTACAAATAACGCCAAAAGGTAGAAAGGTAACTTTAGCTACTTATAAATACTTCAACTACAAACCAAACACAGACAATAGTAGCAGCGAGCCGTTATTTTAATCCAGGTTGAATAGCAGGCACTATTTCCTCTATTGATTCTAATATATTCTCACGAGTTTTAAAGATATCTTTTGCTTGATAATTAGGGTAAGCCATTCTCATTTTAACGTCATATATATAAGTATTTATAAGAAATTTATCACTTTGTTTGTTAAAATTACCTACGACAACTTTCTTAATGTTTAATAATTCAACAGCTTTCCACAAATCAGACTTATATTGTGGGTTCGATGGGTCCAGATTTAACTCTGCTAGTACAATTTCAACTGAGTCTGAGGGTACTATGTAATATTCTTCTCCTGTGTCATCTGCCTCAATAAGTGCTTCTGTTAGTGCTTCCTGTAAATCATAGCATAGAATATTGTAATCTATCTGGCCATCCATGTTTTGAAATGGAAGAACTGCAACACGAGTTTGGGATAGAAGAATTTGAGAAGATGCAAAAAGAACTGCAATTAGTAATAATTTTTTCATAAGTCTTAGGAGTTATTTTTTAAATAGTCTTGAATTTCAATAAGTTTATTACGAAAATACTCTTTATTTTGTTCTAGTCCTTCCCAATCAGAATTTTTGACTTGTTCCATCATAGTTATTCCAAGGTTTCCTAATTCATCGAATCCAAATTGGAAAGAAGATCCTTTTATAGTGTGAGATATTCGATATAATGTATCAGTATCTTTTTTAGCAAATGCAGGCTCAAATTCCTCATTAATCTTCTCTAGCCAGTCTTCTATGAATTCCGGAAGTAATTCTAATACAAATGGGTCTGATGATAGTTTCATAATGTTTTAAGTTAATGATTTATGAAATAATATAAAAAATAATAAGCCGAATTCTGTCTTCTTGAATACTCAAGGAGGTAATCATTTATCTAGAATGACCGTCACCAGTCACTTCATGCGGTTTACCCTGATATGCTTGATAATATCAATTCGGACGAACAGCCCTCAGTCATATCTTTATTCAACCTTGCTCCATACAGGGTTTGCACTGCCAGCTATATCACTATAACTGCGGTGAGCTCTTACCTCACCTTTTCACCCTTACTATACTACTATAGCGGTATACTTTCTGTTGCACTTTCCATTTTACTATTTTAAATAGTAAATCTTCCCGTTAGGAAGTGTATTGTTCTGTGGAGTTCGGACTTTCCTCATTCAATAATTTGAATGCGATTACCTTATTATTATATAGTTTCTAAATCAGATTCGTTAACTTCAATCTCTTCAGGAATCAATATTCTAGCACAGTTTTCGCATGTGTAAACTATATCATCGTCACTTCTCATTTCTACTATAATCTGTGGTGGTATAGAACTAAAACAACCTGAACATGAGTTTCTTCTTACTCTTACTGCAGCATCTTTGTGATATTCTCTAACTCTATTGTACTTTTCTACAGTTTCATTATCTAATTTATTAATTAGTTTCTCTCTGCTTTCAAGATATTCATTCTTTTCATCATCTTGTTCACCTTGTACTTCATCCATCTCTTTTTTAGCTTCTTCTAATAGTATTTTGGATTTTGTAAGTTCGTCTTTTTGCTCTTGAAGTATTCTATCAAGGTTTTGCTCTTTAATAGTTTCTTGTCTTAGCTTTTCTGTAAGCATCTTGGTTTCTTCCTTAACATGCTTAATTTCACTTGTGATGGCATCAAATTCTTTGTTATTTCTCACTTGAAACTGTTGTTCAGAAAGTTTTTCTTCTTTTACTTTCAAATCTTCAAGAGTATTTTTTGAAACATTACAAAATTCTTTAACCTCTTTAAGTATATTCTCTGTTTCACTTACAGTTTTATCATTTTTTTCAGCTATTTCATTTAGCTCTTCTACTTTCTTTGGTAAATCTCCAAACTCTTCATCTAACTCATCTAAATTTCTGTCTATTATAGCTAGTAATGCTAGCATTTGTGATTTAGATTCTTCCATTATAATAACCTATTTAATTTTTAAATTTTTTTTCTGTTCTTCTAAATAATTTCCTTCAGGAAAATACTTGATTGGGTTTGTCAATTTTGTGCATCTAACAATCTCAATTTCGTTACTTGTAATGTTACTAATGTTTTCATACAATGACTCAATAACAAACTGTTCCATTTCATAATGGCCAGGATCAAATACTTCAATTTTACCATTTGCTCTGTGAAAGTCATGGTATTTTACATCCGCAGTGATTATTGCATCACATTTCTTTGAAATTGCATTATCAATATAACCAGAACCACTACCTGCCACTATAGCTATACGGTTAATTTCTTTATTTGATATATCTGTCGCCCTTATTGGAGACTTACAAACCTCAACCAACATCTCAGCTAATTCATTTGTAGTAATAGAGTTACCAGACTCTGTTATTATCCCCATACCCCTATCTTCATACAAATCTATAGTATCTAAGTAATCACTAACTTCTAAGTTTAATTTATTTGCTAGGAACTTATTTGTTCCATTAGGGTGTGCATCAAGGTTCGTATGAATACAATAGAGACCAATGTTGTGACTTACTAATTTGATTAATACGTCACTTACTCTTTCACCTATTTCAATTCTTTTTAAAGGGTTGAAAATAAGAGGATGAAATGTAATTATCAAATCAACTTTATTTTCAATTGCTTCATTGACAGTGTTTTGATCTAATTCCAAAGTAACGTAAACTTTCTTAATATCAGATCTTTGAGTGTCAATTTGTAATCCTACACTATCACCACTCCAGGCAGAGTCCGAAGGAAATTCAATTTCTAATTTTTCTATCAGCTTTGCTAATTTCATAAATAGTAATTATCTTCTATTCTAATAAAGTAAATTTTATTGAGAATCGTTTTAATATTAAGCTACTAAATTAACGAAATTTCTTGTGTTTCTAAACTATTGATTGAAAAGATGAGTAAAAAAAACATTTTCATAATAATATTTGTCATTCTTACAACAAATGTATGTGTTTCTTATTCACAAGTAACAGGTGGTGATGATAATGAGTTTAGTCCTGATAGTGTTATAATATTTGACTCGTCTTCCCCGCTTCTTACCCTTTCTGAAATAAATTCAAAAAAGAATAGTTTTTTTGGATTCGATCTTATATTTTCTGGTTTTGGTTTTGGTGGAGGGTTATTCTATCAGCATGAACTATCTAAAACACTTAGTCTATCATCTGAAATATTTCTAACTGGTGTAAGAAAATCGGACGAATTAGAAACGTTTGACAGGTCAACTGGAGAATTTATAGTCAGAAATAAAGTCAACAGACTTTTCAGTTTACCTTTTACTGTTAATATCAATTATTATCCTTTCGTAGATCAGATTATTAGTACTTTTAAACCTTTTGTCTCAGCTGGCGGAGGTGGCAGTCTTATTATTGCTACTCCTTATAATCAAGGATTTTTTGAAGCTTTTGGAGATGGTGGCTATTACATTAGACCTGCTTTTTCATTTGCAATTGGTGCAGATTTTGGAAGCAAAACCAAATCGCTTTCTGTTTTTCAACTTAGGTATATAAACATCCCTTTTGGTGGGAATGGTTTAGAAAGTTTATCTCAGGAAGCAACTGGTGAAACACCTTTAACTAATTTTGGAAGTTTTTTTCTTGATTTAAGGGTAGGTCTTAACTTTTAACACATGGCAGAGTAACTTCGAACTTAGTTCCTTTACTACCAGACTCAATATTGAAAATACCATTGTGTAAATCGATAATTTTAGTTGAAATAGCTAGCCCTAAACCTAATCCTTGTTGCTCATTCTTATCCCTATCAAATTGATTTAAAGCAGCTATATTCTTTACTTTTTCCTTGTCAATTCCAATCCCATTATCTACAATTCTTAGTTTAAAACTCTCATCTTGTATCTCGCTATCTATAAGAACCTTACCTCCATTGCTTGAGAATTTAAATGCGTTGTCAACTAATTCATAAACAAGTGAATAAAAATATTCGCTAGACATATTTAAAGAAATACAATCAGTTTCATTTCCTAACTGTATATCAGGTACACGAGAATACTTTTCTGCAAGGTTAAAAGCAATATCGCATGCAATTGCGAATGGTTCTTCTGTTTTACTTTTTAAAAGTTGTTCATCTGAACTAGATTTCATATTATCTAGCTTTATATAAAGTAAATAATTTTCTGTAATTTTAGAAAGTCGTGATACGGAGGCAAGTATGTCCCCTGACAGAGATTTCAGTTCATCAGTATTGAGCAACTCACCTTGGTTATGTAAAATTCCAGCATTACCTTTTATTTCATTCACCGCCGTCCTAAATTCGTGAGGTAAAGCATAAGTAACATTCTTCCCAACTTCTTCAACTTTAGTTTTTACATGTTCTTGAAATAAATCATACTTACTCCATTGTGCTTCTATTGCTTTTATAATCTCTTCTCTAGTATATGGTTTAACTAAATAGTCATCTGCACCTTTCGTCATACCATCACGCATATTAGACTTTTCGTTAAATGCTGTCAAGAATATAAATGGTGTTCTATGAGTTTTATCATTTTTTCTTATTCGTTCTAATACTTCAAATCCATCCATCTCAGGCATAGATATATCACAAAGTATTAAATCAGGTAAACTTTCAAATGCTTTTTTCACTCCTATAGCACCATTTTCTGCTGTCATTACATCATATCCTTCAAATTCAAGTAATGAAGATGTACTCTCTAGAATAAACTCAGCATCGTCGATAACTAGGATTTTTTTCATATAAATTAGAATTGTTGATTTTTTATTGACAACTATATTAAAAATGTTGACAATTATAGAAATAATTATGTTAATTATGTAGAAATAATAAAATCAAATTTAGATTAAATTATGACAACAGCTAGAAAGCATTATAAAGAAAATAATAATAATATGAAAGTAAGCCCTATTGTAGGCAATAGAATTCCTCCAAATTCATTGGAAGCTGAAATTGCTGTGCTAGGGGCAATGATGCTTAGCAAACAAGCTATTTCCAAAGCTACTGAACTATTATCGGCTGATTCTTTTTACCAAGAAAAGCACAAAATTATCTTTAATTCAATTATTAGTTTATCTGAGGACAACAAAACTGTCGATTTACTTACATTATCAGAAAATTTGAGTAAGACAGGCAATCTGGAATCCATTGGTGGAAGAGCTTATTTAGCAAAAATAAATAAAGAAGTTGCTACAGCTGCAAGTGTAGAACAATACGCTTTGATAGTGCTTGAAAAGCAATTACGTAGAGATCTCATACAATCTTCTGGTGAAGTAATCAATAATGCTTATGATGAAGAAAAGGATATCCTAACAGAAATTGATAAAGCTGAATCAGAAATTTTTCGAATAGCCGAAAAAAGAATGACTAAGAATTATCAAGGTATGAAAGAATTAACTAAAGAGACTTACAAACAGATTGACCAAATGAGAATAAGGTCAGAATCTGGTTTAACTGGAATCCCTTCTGGTTTAATAGATTTGGATAAATATCTTGGTGGGTTACAGAAATCTGAATTGATTATTATAGCAGCGAGACCTTCAATGGGTAAGACTGCACTTTCTCTGTCAATTGCGCGTAATTTAGCTGTTGAATATAAAAAATCTATTGCATTTTTCTCTCTTGAGATGGCCTCTACACAACTTATAATTAGGTTATTATCTGCAGAAGCTAAAATCAACCAACAAAAAATAAGAACTGGAAAAATAACAGATCAAGAAAATCAAAGGATAATAGAATCATTAGGAAAACTAAATGATACAAATATATTCTTTGATGATAGCTCTATGATAGAGATTATGGAACTGAGAGCGAAATGTAGAAGATTGAAAGCTGAACATAATATTGATGCTGTTTTTGTTGATTACCTTCAACTAATCAGAGCATCTGGAATGGAATCTAGAGAAAGAGAGATTTCAATTATTTCAATGACCCTAAAACAAATTGCCAAAGAGTTAGAAATTCCTGTAATAGCACTAGCCCAATTAAATAGGTCAATTGAGAGTAGACCTGGAAAGAGCAGATCACCAATGCTTTCTGATTTGAGAGAATCAGGCTCAATTGAGCAGGATGCTGATGTAATTCTTTTTGTACAGAGAAGAGAAGTATATGGACAAATGGAATATGAGGATAAAACACCAACAGAAGGTACGGCAGAGTTAATAATAGGTAAACAAAGAAACGGACCAATAGGTACTGTAAGAGTTGCTTTCCAAAAAAGTTATGCACGTTTTGAGAATTTGAGCTATGGTTACGAGGAATTACCAGATAGTTCTGCACCGCCACAAGATAAAGATCCAAGTTTCTAAAAAACTTGTGATGCAATTATCAAACCGCTTGTAAGTATTAGATTTATTAGCAAGATAACCGTCATTAGTTTATATTTTTTTTCAACGAAAAAATATAGTGCAGGTGCTAATAGTATTACGAAAGTAATGAGTCCTGAAATAAATAGAAACATATCAATTTTAATCCCTTAGAAATAATAACATTAGAGCTTGCTTATAAGTAAAAGTTATTTTATTTTTGTAGTCTTATAAAAATGAATAACTGAAAATAAATGTTTAATAGCTTACAAGAAAAATTAGAAGTAACATTAAAGAAATTTCGCGGTCAAAGCAAGATAACTGAAGAAAATATTTCTGAAGCTATGCGTGAAATTCGACGTGCTTTACTTGAAGCAGATGTTCACATTGATGTTGTTAAGAAATTTGTTGAAGATGTAAAAGAAAAAGCAATAGGCAGTGAAGTAAAAGGTAAGTTATTACCTGATCAACTAATTGTTAAAATCGTGAATGATGAATTAGTTGAACTCATGGGTAGTAAAAAAGCAGATATTAAAATTGCTTCAGGAAAACCTACTGTAATTTTAGTTGCAGGACTTCAAGGTTCTGGTAAAACTACTTTTTGTGGTAAACTTGCCAAAAACCTTAGAAAAAAAGGTCGTCAACCCCTTCTTGTAGCTTGTGATGTATACAGACCAGCTGCAATAGATCAATTAAAGACCTTAGGTGATCAGATAAAAACTCCTGTTTTCACTGAAGACGGAAATATGGATCCCGTAGAAATCTCTAAGAACGCAATGGAGTATGCTCGTAAATTTGGACGTGACACAATCATAGTTGATACTGCAGGTAGATTGACTATAGACGAAAAAATGATGGATGAAGTTGAGAACATCAGCAAAGCTGTTGACCCAACAGAAACATTATTCGTTTGTGATGCTATGATAGGTCAAGATGCAGTCACTACTGCTAAAGCTTTTCATGAAAAACTAGAACTTTCTGGTGTAGTATTAACCAAATTAGATGGTGACACCAGAGGTGGTGCTGCATTATCTGTATTGCATGTAGTTGGTAAACCAATAAAGTATGTTGGTACAGGTGAAACAGTTGATGATTTAGAACCATTTCACCCTGAAAGGATTGCTTCTAGAATATTAGGTATGGGTGACATACTTACATTAGTAGAAAAAGCTGAAGCACAAATAGATAAAAAAGAAGCAGCTGAACTAGAAGAAAAAATAAGAAAGAATGAATTTACTTTTGATGATTTTTTAAGTCAATTAAAAGCAATTCAAAAGATGGGTTCGCTTAAAGATTTATTAGGTATGATTCCTGGTATGGACAAGCAACTAAAAAATGTCAATGTTGACGATGGCGCTTTTAAGAAAGTTGAAGCTATCATACAGTCGATGACCAAAAAAGAAAGAACTAATCCTAAAATTATCAACGGCTCTCGCAGAATGAGAATAGCCAAAGGTAGTGGCACTAAAGTTCAAGATGTTAATAGGTTAATTAAGCAATTCGATGATATGGGCAAAATGCTTAAAAACATATCTCGAGGCAAAAAATCTAGGATGCTTGGTGGTTTAGGTTTAGGAAAATTTGGTATTAAATAAAATTGAAATTAAATTGCAGTAATTAATAAGGTAATATTACAAAAATATGGTTAAATTAAGACTAAGAAGAAAAGGGCGTAAAGGTTACCCCGTATACGATGTTGTCGCTGTTGATAGCAGAAGAAAAAGAGACGGTGCATACATTGAAAGACTTGGGTATTTCGACCCTAACACAAGTCCAAATACAGTGAATTTGGATGATTCTAGAGCTATTTATTGGTTAAATGAAGGAGCTCAACCTACTCAAACAGTTAGAAATATTTTGAGTTATGAAGGTGTACTTTTGAAAAGAGCACTTTTATTTAAAGGTTTAGATGAAGATCAAATTGCTGAGCAAATTACTAAGCACAAAGAAACTGCTTTAGCAAGACACGAAAGATTGAAAAAAGCAAGGAAAGCTAAGAAAGCTAAACCTGCTGAAGAAGAAGTAAAGGAAGAAGAAGCTGCTGAATCTACAGAAGAAACTTCTGAAGAGACTGAAGAGTCTACTGAATCTTAGAACAATTTTTCTATTAAGATTTTAAATCAGCTAGCTATTTATAAATAGCTAGCTTTTTTGTTTATGTACAAAATTGTCTTGACTAAAGATGGTTCCCACACTATAATATCACCTATTACAGGAGATACATATCATTCCATGGGTGGCGCTATTTCAGAGTCTCACTATGTTTATATTGAAAATGGATTTTTATTTAAGCAGAATTCATTGAATTATAATAGAGATATAAATATTCTTGAAATTGGTTTTGGTACAGGGCTCAATTGCTTTCTTACTAGACTAAACCAACAGAATCACAGAATAAAATATACAGCGCTTGAACCTTACCCATTGCCAAATCAAATTATTAATAATCTTAATTATAAAGAAATATTAAATAAAGAAACTAAATTTTTTGATTTAATACATAAGTCTAAAATTAACTTTGAATTTGACTACAAAGATGAATTCTATTTCGAATTTATAAATCAAAGGTTAGAATACTATAAAGATGATAAGAAGTTTGATATAATATACTATGATGGTTTCGCTAAAAGTAAAGATTCTAAAATATGGGGATCTTCTAACATATATAAATTAACTAACCTACTCACCAAAGAAGGAATTATGGTAACTTATGCTTCAAATACTTATATTAAAAAAGAATTAAAGAGTTGTGGTTTTGAGTATGAAGTATTACCAGGAGCATTAGGAAAACGAGAAATGTTAAGAGTTAGTTGGTAGATGGTAATTCAAATGTAACAGTCGTACCTTTACCTTCTTCTGACTCTATCCAAATATCCCCATTATTCATGTCAACGAATGACTTACTTAAGATTAATCCAATTCCAGTTCCTCTCTCCCCTTCTGTACCAAATCTTGAATCTTTGTCATTGTAAATAGAGAATATATTCTTTAACGTATCTTTATCTATGCCGATGCCTTTATCAGTGATATTTAGAGTGGCTTTGTTATTGATATTTTCTATGTTTACCACTACCTTGCTATTTTTATCAGAATATTTGATTGAATTAGATATTAAATTCTTTACTACAATTGATACTAAATTAGGGTCAGCGTAGGCAAAAACTTCTTCACCATTAGTATAAACTAAGTCTATATGTTTTTGTTCTGCTTTGACTCTATAGTGATCAACATACTTTTTAACTAAGTAATTTATAGCAAATTTCTCAGGATAGTTTTCTATCTCATTCTTTTGTAATTTAGCCCACGTGAGTAAGTTCTCTAGAAGTAACATAAGGTTATTAGATGCATCTTTTATGGTATCTAATGATTTTTTGACCTCTTCTTCATCCATGTCATTATAGTAATCAGCTAAAACTGTTGTAATGTTTTTGAATCCACTCAATGGGTTTTTTAAATCATGAGCTATAATTGTAAAGATTTTATCTTTTGTTACATTAGTCTCTTCTAACATCTTATTTGTTTCATTCAGTTGTTTATTGAGATTTTGTAGCTTTTCATTATTTCTTAGATTTGTTCGATACTTAGAGTAAAGCAAAATTGCAATAAATATAAGAAGTATTGCTAAGCTTATTATAGCTATGGTTATAACTCTCGAAATCTGTCTGTCTTTTTGAAGTATCTCTATTTCTTTATTTTTCTTCTGTAATACGAACTCCTCATGCAGTTTTTGGATTCTTCTGTTTTGTTCTACATTATAAATACTATCTTTTGTCTTATTAAAGTTCTTACTATATTCTA
This sequence comes from Chlorobiota bacterium, assembly GCA_046290495.1. Lineage (GTDB taxonomy): Bacteria > Bacteroidota > Ignavibacteria > Kapaibacteriales > UBA2268 > PGYR01. The sequence continues at coordinate 437,829 of JBKAGT010000005.1, forward strand.
ATGCCTTTTCATAATTTTTATTTTCTTCATATAACTTTGACAAATAAAAATAACTATCCGCAAGAACAGCTTTTGCATTAAGTTCTTGTGCAATTGATAATGCACTCTCCAAATTAGATGCCGCAGTATTGTATTTTTCTAAGCTAATAAAAACTTGTCCAAGATTATTCAGCGTCTTAGCTTCACCTACACGGTCATTAATATTTTGACTTATTTCTAGTGACCTGTAGAAATACTCTAGTGCTGTATAATTATCACCTTTTTGCAAGTGTACAATACCCAGATTATTGTAGCTATGTAACAAACCAACTAAATCATTAATCTCTTTACTTGCCTCAAATGCGAGGTTGTAGTATTTCATAGAGCTGTCTATTTGATTGTCATTCCAATAGATGGATGCCATATTATTATATGATTGAATCAATAGTGGCTTATCATTAAAATTTTTAATGATATTAAATGAACGAAGTAAATAATCTAAAGCTAATTGATAATCTTTTATATTGTTATATATTAAACCAATATTATTCAATGCTATAGCTTTTTGTTTTTGATTATTATTCACTTCTGAAACTTTTAATGCTTCAATATATTTATCCATGGCATATTCGTTACTACTTACATACCTGTAAGTGTCACCTATTCCATTTAAAAATTTGAATCTATATATTGAATCTAATTTAGGATTTTCCTTTAATAGGTCTAGGGCTTCGTTAGCGTAGTCTATACCTTTTAAAGGCAAAACATTTCTGTATTCTAGTAGGAGTGAGTAGTGAATGTCTACTATTTCCTTTTTTGAAATATTAGGTAGCTTTAACTGCTCTTCTAGCTCATCCGTTCTGTCATCGGCTAGAGTAGTAGCTATTACAAATATAAAAACAATAAATATTGATGTTAAAAACTTCACTTAACTATATTTCTTTTTTCCAGAAAATAAATAACCCTATTGATGATAAAAGCAATGTTAGAATAGATACCAAACCACCTGTCTTGAATGTTTCTGAATCATATTCAAGTGTAACTTGATTTTCTCCCTTTTCAAGTTTAATAGCTCTGAAGCAATAGTCTGCTCTCAGAACATCAACATCTTTATTATTAACTTTTGCTTTCCACGAAGGGTAATATACTTCACTTAAAACTAAGAATCCATCAGTAGAATTGCTTATTTTGTAGGAAATCTTATTATTAGTGTATTCAGTGCATTCGATATTGTAATCGGGGACCTGATCTGAATTTTTAAAGTCTATTTCTTTTTCTAACAATACTGTTTTTTTTAGATCAAATTGACCGGACTCCATTATACCAGCAATTTTTTCTTCATCAACTATATGAGCATTGTTGACAAACCACGCATTACCAAATCTATCTTTATTCTCAAAAAATCTGGGTGCATTAATTGACCTATCAATTCCGACAGAATATCTAACATTTCTTATATCCATATTCAAATCTTTATTCGGCATTGGTGGGTTTACCCTCTTTAATATTAATGGGTTATAACCTTCAGTCAACATGATCTTATCTACCATACCTTGATTTCTTTTCATAGCCATATACCTAACTGGCTCATACATCCTCATATTAACTCTAAAAATGTCTTCTGGTAATTTTGGTTTAAACGATTTGCTAAACTCATTTGGCATATTATAACCACGAGGTATCTGAGTTTCTGTAGGGTTAAAATCACTTTTGTTAAAGTCCTCACCAAATGAATATAAGTCAATAAATATAATAAGAATAAACATAGACCCAGATATCATTATATTCAATTTTTTATTAGCAGAAAGCCAAGCTAAAGTAATACCAACCAATAACATAAATATTGAACCAATAGCTCGAGATTCGATATCAGATACTAGCATATCAGGAGTTTCAAATCCACTGTAAAATAGACCACTAACAATCATTATTGCAAGTAAAAATGGAATTCCAAAACCAATGTACAGTGAGTAATCATTTTTAAGCTTTTGTTCAAATAGTGAATCAAATCCAAACCCAGCTAAAATACTCATCGAAAGTGTAGTAAAAAATAATATTCTTCCTGGCATTCTGAAAGTATCGATATAGGGTAAATTATAAAGTATGTCATAGAAAAAAGAGTTACTCCCCAATGCAAATAGAAACCCAAATAGGGCTATAAAACCGAATATTTTAGATGCAAAGCTTTTGTATTTTCTCACTAAATAGAACAAGGCGAATGCTAATATTAAAACACCGAAATAAAATGAAGTTTCCCAATAATAATACACACCTTGCTTGCCATTGTAAGTCAAATAAAATGTAGAATTTCTTAAATCCTCTCCTGTAACCTTTCCAAACATATTTGGAACAATAGATGAAAGCGCTTGTTTGAAATGAAGTGAGCCTTCAGTAGAAAAATCATAATTTACTACATCTCTTTGAGATAAATCTGCTAACTCTTGAGCAGGAAGCAGTTGAACTGAGAATAATCCGTAAGCTATTAATAGAGTGCATATAGTTGAAATAACTAATTTAACTTTATTTAGTTCTTTATCTTTTATAGATTTAATCAAATAGCCAAGTGAAAACAAACCTATAAATATGAATTCATATAGTATAGTTTGTGGATGTCCAGCAAGAATAGAAAACCCTAGAATTAAACCTGCTATCAATGAATAATAAATCTTTGATCTTGTAAATGATTTATTAAGTAGAGCTAGCACTAATGGGAGCCATGCTAGTTGATATATTATCATAGGGTGTATAGAATGACTAACCATAAGCATTGAGAAACTATAACCAATAGCTGCTATCATTGAGCCATATCTACTTATCCCAAATGATTTCGCAAATGTAAAAGTAGTCAATTGCGAAATAAAGTAATGTAATATAATCACAAGCTGTAAAGCAGCAAACGGTAGTTTTCCATCTGATACGAATAAATCTAAAAACCTATTAAGTGGGTAGAAGAAACCTGTCTGAACATCTGCAAAGAAAGGCATCCCACCAAAAGTATAAGGGTTCCAAAATGGAATGCCATCGGATGTAGCAGCAAAGTTTTGAAAAGGATAGACATACTCAACTATATCCTCCCAGAAGAAAGCATCTCCAATAATGTTTCCCCAAAAAAAGATTAAAGTGGTAAGAATTGCTACAATTGATGCAAAAAAGTATTCAGATTTTAATATTCTATTTATATCCATACAACTTTCGTATTAATGTGTTTATATTTTATTTAAACTATGTCTAAGTTTTACTCGTATATAGTTTTTTATATTAATAAATTAGACAATTGTAAATATACGATTTTAATAGAAAGCTTAAAATAAATAAAATATGAATTTGTAAAGCTTTTAGGAGATTAGAAATGAGTTTTGAAGAGAAAATTAATGAAGATATGAAAACTGCATTAAAAGCAGGAGAGAAAAAAAAATTAGAAACACTTAGATCATTAAGAGCAATGATTCTTGAATTTCAAAAAAGTGGTAAGAATGAAGAACTTACAGATGAAAAAGCAATTGAACTTTTAAATAAAGCAGCAAAAAACAGAAAAGATTCTATCGCAATGTATCTACAAGCTGGTAGAACTGAGTTAGCTGAAAATGAAAAACAAGAATTAGAAATCATCCAAGAATATTTGCCAGCACAGTTATCTGAAGAAGAGCTGAATACTATAATTTTATCAATAATTAAAAAAACTGAAGCAAAAGAAATATCTGACATGGGTAAAGTAATGGGTGTAGCTATGAAAGAAGTAAAAGGTAAAGCTGATGGTAGTGCAGTACAACAAGTAGTAAGAAAATTGCTGAGCGGAAGTTAATGAACAAACAGCTACAACTACTAAATAGAAGATTATTAAAAGATACAAGATCTGAATTAGAGTTTGGGTCAGTATTAAACGAAATATCGAGGCATTGTTTAACTAACAAAGCAGTAGAGCTATGTACTCAGATAAAAAAATATTCTGATATAGATGAATTAAACAAAGAGCTTGATATAATTTATGAAATCGGATTATTACTAAGAGACGACAAAGAATTACCTTTAGGCAGTGCTAGAGATATAGATTCATTCCTTAAGAAAGCACAAATACATAACTCAGCCTTAGAGCCATTAGAGTTGTTGAAAATTAAAGATAATCTTAGAGCATTCAGATTAGTTTTTAATTTTATTTCTTCTATCCCTGATGATTATTCGAACCTCAAAGAAATTTCAAACAATATTCATTTTAATCATTATGTTGAAAAGCATATTGAAGATGCTATAGAAGATAATGGTGAAATAAAAGATGATGCTACTAAGGAATTATATAGTATAAGGAAAAAAATCTTATCTACTTCTGATAGATTAAGAAATAGATTAGAATCAATTTTGAAAAAGACTTTCGAAGATGATTTGCTTCAAGAAGACTTTTATACTCTTAGAGAAGAAAGATTTGTAATTCCAGTAAAAACTGAATTTAAGCGACAAATACCAGGTATAATCCATGGACTATCGAATACAGGGAATACAGTATATTTAGAGCCATCAGAGATTATAGAATTGAATAATAGCTTATCTGTACTTAGAAATGAAGAAAAGAAAGAAATAAATAGGATACTTACTAGCTTAACCAAAGAAGTAGGAAAAGAAGCCAAAAAATTGGAGATTTCAAACTCAATCATTTACAGACTAGATCTTTCTCAAGCTAAATCAAAGTATGCTAAGAAGTATGATGGATTTAAGCCTGAGATTATCAATGATAAATCAATTGATTTAAAAGATATTTATCATCCATTATTGGTTAAGAATAAAAACAAATCCGAAGTTACTCCCCTATCAATTAGTTTTGATGAAAGAAAACAAGGACATCTAATTTCTGGACCTAATGCTGGTGGTAAGACAGTTGCGCTAAAAAATATAGGTCTTAACCTACTTATGGCCATGTCAGGGATTTATCCTTTAGGTTATTGTAAGACAGGTCTCAGAGATATTTATACAAGTATAGGTGATCATCAATCTATTGAGATGGATTTAAGTACATTCTCTTCACAGATGAAAAATATTAAAGATGTGCTTGATGTTGCAGAAGAAGATTCTCTATTCCTTGTTGATGAGATTTGTTCAGGTACTGACCCTCAGGAAGGTTCAGCTTTAGCTTCTGGTATCCTTGATACCACTCTGAATTATAATCTTAAGTTTGTTGTTACTACTCACCAATCATCCCTAAAAACATACGCATTGAATAAAAAGAATATCGAAAATGCATCTTTAGAATTTGATGAAGAAAATCTAAAGCCAACTTATCATTTCTTACAAGGTGTTCCGGGTAATAGTTATGCTTTTAATTTAGCTGAAAGTATAGGTCTTTCTAAGGTAATAATTGATAGATCTAGGTCTTATTTAAATGACAAAAGCACAGAAATAGATAAAGGTATTGCAGAGATAATACAGTATCGAAAAACGGCTGAAAAACTAAAATTAGATGCTGAGAAAGCTAAAAATATTGCAAAACAAAAAGAAATGGAATATGAGAAACTACTTTCTGAACTAAGAAAGAGTAAGGCAGAGTATAAAAACGAAGCGAAAAGACAAGCAACACATATTTTGGACGAAGCTAATAAACTTATTGAAAATACCATAAGAGAAGTTCAAGAAAACAAAAAGCAAGTAGGTGAGGTTAAAAAAGAATTTGATCGAAAGAAGGAAAAATTAAAAAAATCTTTATCTACTCCAAAGACTAAAGAATCTAGAAAAGAAAAAGACGAATTTAATAATGGTGATTCAGTAAGGATAGATGAATACGATACAGTTGGTAAACTTGTAGAATTAATTGATAATGAGAAATCTGCAATTGTTGAATTCAATGGCCTCAAATTCAAAACTAAAGTAAATAAACTTACTAAAGTAAAAGAAAAGAATAAGAATATTAATACTAACACTTCTAACAAAGATTATATAAAATTTGATGTCGAAACTAGACTTGACATTAGAGGCGAAAGAGTAAACGATGCAATAGCAAAGGTTGAATCTTTCCTAAATGATGCTATTGTAGCAGGTACTCCGTTTATCACTATACTTCATGGGAAAGGGACTGGGGCATTGCGTTCTGCACTTCACGAATATTTGAATTTACAATCTTCATTTTCAAAATACAGAGATGGGAACCTATCTGAAGGTGGTTCTGGAGTAACTATAATAGAATTAAATTAACATTTTATAGAGTAAAATATGAAATTAATAAGCATAATAATTATGACTATAATCACAAGCTCAATAGCAAGTGGCAATGATATGACAAATTATGAGCCACCAAAAACAAAAATAGAATCCGTATACGACACTCTTCACGGTGATATAGTCAAAGATGATTATCGTTGGTTAGAAGATAAAGATAATCCTAAAGTAAAGGAGTGGTCTAAAAAACAACATAAATCTACTGTTGACTATATCATAAATAATGGTAAAGATATTCCTGGTTTGAAAGATGAATTGAAGCAATTGAAGGACAGAGATTACAGAAGTGCTCCGTTCTTTATTGGAGAAAGAGAGTTTTTCTGGGCAAGAAAAAAAGGAGAGCAACACAATACTCTATATACTATTATTGATGGTGATGAAAGAAGATTATTCTCCCCTATTGATTTGGATGATTCTGGGAACACATCACTAGCTGGTTTGGACTACACTGAAGATGGAAATATTGCAGCTATTGGTACTCAGTTCAAAGGAGATGAGATAAGAACTTATAGACTTTTGAATACCAAAACTGGTGACTTATTTGGTGATGATATTACTGGGTTGCGATCTTTTTCTTTTGCTAAAAATGAAGATTACGCTTATATAACAGTAAGAACTCGCGAAATGATAGACAAACAAGAGCCAATTAGAGTCTATAAACATAAGATAGGAACCGACAGAAAAAATGATGTATTATTAGATACACCAAATGATTCTAAAGATATTGCTAGTGTTTGGGATTCGAAACACGGTCGTCTAACATTCTTCAGTAAGGGAGATTTTTACTCTAACACACTTCGAGTAAGAAGTCAAGATAGTAACGAAGAACCAAAAGTAATCTATGAATCAGAAAAGTATGAATCTTATCCTACTGTTAAAAATAATAAGATTTATTTCAAATCAAATCACAAAGCTCCTAACTTTAAAATTTATGTGACAGATATTGATAAACCAGAATTTGAAAATTGGAAAGAGTTTTACCCAGAGAAAGAAACTGTACTACAAAGCTTTGTTATAACAACTGATCACATATTAGTTCTTTACAAGAAAGATGTTCTAAAACGCATTGCTGTATATGACTTTGAAGGAAACTATGTAAAAGAATTGGAAGCACCAGAATTTGGGGATATATCTGGAATAAGTTACAACGAAGATATGAATACCGTATTCGTAGGACTTACAACATTTACTAGCCCAACTAAGCTATACAAATTGGACGGAAAGACTTTAGACTGGGAGTTTTACTATCAAGATGAATTGCCAGTTGATACTGACAATATCAAATCTGAATTAGTTTTTTATACTTCAAAAGATGGAACAAAAGTACCATTATTTTTATCCTACAGAAAGGACATTGAATTAGATGGAACTAACCCTACCTTACTTTATGGGTATGGTGGGTTTAATATATCTATGGGTCCATCATTCTTAGGTGATAAAGCATCATTTATTAATCGTGGTGGAGTCTATGCTGTTGCAGGTCTAAGAGGTGGTAGCGAATATGGAGAAAACTGGCACTTAGACGGCATGTTAGACAAGAAGCAGAATGTATTTGATGACTTCATTTCAGCAGCTGAATATCTAATTGAAGAGAAATTCACTAGTTCTGAGAAACTATGCATAATGGGTGGTAGTAATGGTGGTTTATTAACTGGTGCATGCTTGGTGCAAAGACCAGAGCTATTTAAATCTGCAATAGTTGCTGTCCCTCTGCTCGATATGCTAAGGTATCATAAATTCTTGATTGCTAGATATTGGATACCGGAATATGGCGACCCAGATAAAAAAGAAGATTATGCTTACATAAAAGAGTATTCCCCTTATCAGAATATAAAGCCTGGGGTAAACTATCCTATAACTTTAGTAAAAGCAGGTGAAAATGACACAAGAGTTGACCCACTACATGCAAAGAAATTTGCTGCCGCACTTCAAAACAACCCTGGTCAAAAAAATGATGTATTCTTATTTGTAGATTTTGATTCAGGTCACGGTAGTGGTCAGTCGATAGAAAAGCAAATAGAGAATTCGTACTTGCAGTGGAAATTCATTTTCAATTCTTTAGGAATGTAGTTTTAAAATTTTGCGTGGTTTAAATCTTATTTGAATCACGCAAATATTTCTATAACTTTCTGTCTTAATCTTTCATAGTTAGCTGGTTTATTTAGTGCAAATGTATTTTTATCATTTATTAAGGTGTTTATATCTTCACTCATAAATGCACTAAAGATTATGATTTTTATATCTTTATTAATTTCTCTTATTTTTTCCAGTACTATATAGCCATCCATATCATAACCAACTAAGTTAATATCAAGTATGATGAAATCTAAATCATTTAGTTTTGGAAAATCAGTTAAAAATTCATTTGGATTATTATATATCTTTAAGCTCATCTCTCCTTTTATATCAAATATTTCTTTCATAGTAGATGTAATGTTTTCATCATCATCTAATATTACGGCATTGTAATTAGATATTAATTCATTTTCATTGCTGCTGCTCTTAGTTATTATAGTAGATCCATTTTCAATAGGTAGGAGTATCTTAAATTCAGTCCCTTTACCTTTTTCAGAATTTACTATTACTTCTCCATTGTGTTGCTTGATAATAGATTGTACCGTAAGTAAACCAAGACCATGACCATCTTTTTTTGTTGTAAAAAATGGGTTAAACACTAAATCAATATGTCTATCATCTATACCAATACCATTATCTTTGACGCTTATTTCTATTTTTTTATTCTTTTCATTATCGTTGAAAGTGAGCATTCTAGATTTTATTTCAATTATTCCACTATTTTCTATGGCTTGATCTGCATTTATCAATAAGTTCATTAATACTTCATTTATTTGCATCTCATCAATTTCAACTTCGGGAATACTGTTATCTAAATCTAACTTGAATAGATTCGTAGAACCAGCTTTAGTCAAATCAACTGCATCTATTATAACTTGATTAACTTCACATCGGCTGTAATTGGGTAAATATGACTTGGTGTATGTTTGGAATTTTGTAGCTATTGCATTTGCTTTGTCTAAACTAGAGCTTATTCTACCAAGTTCTTTATCTATTGTTTTATCCTTTATTCTTATCATATCAACAGATAATGTAATAGCCGACAAAATATTTTTAAAATTATGAGCAATACCACCAGCAAGTGAACTGAGTGATTCCAACTTAGAGATTTTTTGAAGTTCTAACTGCTCTCTTTTTCTTTCAGAAATATCTGCAATTGTCCCCCTAAAACCGAGTCTTTCCTTTCTTTGATTATAGATAGGTGAAGCATACAGAAGTAAAGAAATTTCTTTCGAATTATATAATTGATAATTATACTCTTTGCTGTAAAGGTAATTTTCATGGTTAAGATTTTTCAAGTTTTTAATTACATCATTTTGAATACTATCGGAAAGCAAAACTTTAATATTCTTTCCATCAATATCTTGTTTGTTAAGCTTGAATATCTCAATAAGTTTTTTGTTAACATATGTTAGGTTAAAATCTGAGTTTGTTTCAAAAACTCCTATAGGAAGCAAATCCGATAGTTCTTGATACCTAGATTCACTCAATTCTAATTTATCAGCAATCTCTTTTTCAGATGTAATATCCCGGACTACTCCTTTCATAAAAAGCGGTTGCCCTGATTCATTGAATTCAATTCTTGCCTTTGTATGAAAATGTCTAAGAGAATCATGCTCAACTGAGAAAGCTCTGTACTCTTCGTCTACCATTTCTTGATTTTGAATTGCTTTTTGAAGTGCTAGTAAATACCCTTCTCTGTCCTCTTCATAAATAAGACTTATAGCTTTTTCCTTATTATCAATTCTGTTGTCAAGTGGTTGCCCAACCTTTTTGTGTAACTCGTCACTCCACCATACCTTGTCATCTGCAAAACTCCCATCGAAATAACCAGTACCTGATAGCTCCTGTATATTTTGGAATCTACTGTCTAAAATGTCATACTTTTTCTTTAGTTGTGTGTATTTCACAACTAAATATAGCAAACCACTTAACAGAATTATAGCTAGTATATAGGGCATTTAAAGTAAGACAATTGATTGATAGAACTTTAATATATAAAAAGATTACCAAAATAAAAAAACATTCTATTCGAATTGGTTGCAAAAGTTTTAATAAAAGAAACTGAAATCACACGACTTGCATCAGCAGATGAATAACACTTCTTTTTTGTAAATTATCTAATTACCTCTATTATCTCTGTCTTAGTAATTGTCGGTGTAGTCAGCTTTATGTAATATCTTCCGTTAGAGAAGTTACTTAAGTCTAAGCTCAGTTCTTTTGAACCTGTACTTGGTGTGCCTGAGTAAGCTGTTTCTATAGCATTACCTAACTGATCATATACTATCAAATCTGTTTGTCCCGACTCTATCAAGTCAAGATAGATTGTAGCACTTGTGTTTAGTCTGTTTTGTGCTACTCTTAGTCCTACTTTTTCTCCATTCGGATTGACCAATCTGGTGCCACCTTCTTCACAGATACCAAGGACATTAAACTCACCAACACCTGGTTCTAATTCATATTCAACAGAATCACCATTTGCATCATAAAGCTGGAATTGTGTTACTACAAGTCCACTGCTGACAGCTGTGCCCAATCCCACTTTCATAGGTACTGATGCTATTTGGCTAACTCCGCTAAGTTCTCCCTCTATCTTAATGAATGATGTTGTATTCTCTGTAGTTACAGTCATATTTTTATCAATTGGAGCAAGGAGCGTTGAGTTATAGCTCACTGTGGCTGTGAAGTTAGTAGCGACTACGTCTAAACCCTCTGGTTTTATTCTACCAAGGTGTAGCCCAAGCTCAACTCTCTCACCAACATAAGCATCTGGGACTTGTGGGTAGACCTCACCACCAATTCCCTCTGCAAAGAGCATAGAACGAAGTGGAGAACCAACACCATCATAATGAAACTCTATGATTGATGAAGTTCTACCACCATATTTTGCAGTGAATTTCAGCTCTAATTCCTTATCGTCACCTGATGTTATTGTAAAGCTAGGCAAAGGTACCATTTCAAACTGCTCAGTATCTGGACCTGTTATTTTTGTCTCGGTAATGGTAATATCATCTGCACCTACATTTTTTATCAAAACCACGTTGGTATCCTTACTATCTCCTAACTCAAACTGACCAAAGTCAACCACATCTGTTGTGGCTTCTATGAGTGGGTTTATCCCCACACCACGAATGTTTATTGTATCAGTGAAGTCCCCGATTGTTGTTCGAATAGTAGCTACTGCAGTTCTGATTCCAAGAGCTGACGGGGTAAACTCAAACATTATATCTTGACATTCATCTTTCTGTAAATAAAAATCACCAGCACCACGAGGAATAAGAAAGTCAGCTGCATCGCCACCAGTTATGTCTACACCAAGAACATGCAGCGGAGCATCTCCTGTGTTACAGATAATTGATGATACAATAGTATCTTTTGTATTGCCAACTATCATCTGACCCATGTCTATATCATTATTCTGTATAACTGGCTCAGGCATTATGATAGAGAACACAGCGTCAGAGGTGTCGGATTGAAGGGGTTGGGGTGGCCCTTCCATTTTTACCATCCAAAAATCAGTTTGCCCATCAACATTCAAAGTTATCCCATCTCTAGAATTAGTATAACCTGAAATTAAAAAGTTACCATCTCTATCTTGAATTACTGAGCTTACATATTGATTCTTTTTATGTCCATAGGTTTTTTGCCATTCATACTCACCATTTTTACTCACTTTTACTAGCCAAGAGTCATAGTCGTCTATTGGTGTTTGTACATCTTTATCCTTAGATTCGCTGTGTCCACCAATAATAAATCCTTGATCATATGTCTGCAAAACTGAAGCAGCCATATCATAACCACTGCCTCCAAAAGTTTTTTGCCATTCTAGTTTACCATTCAAATCTAATTTTGTAATCCAGTAATCACTCTTGCCTTTAAAATTAGTTATATCTCGATCATCTGACCAAGTAGAACCTGCAAGACAAAATCCTCCATCAATAGTTTGAATTATTTTTGATGGTATTTCAGCTTCATCACCTCCAAAAGAATTTTCCCATATAATTTCTCCTTTAGAATCTAATCTAACAACCCAATAGTCTGGAGCTTTATGTTCTGAATTAGTGACATCACCATCAATTGATTGACTGTTAGCAGCAAGAATATAATCATTTTCATTAGTTTCAATTATTGAAAAACACTTGTCTTTAAAGCTACCACCATATATTTTTTGCCATTCAATTTCTCCTGAAGAACTCAACTTTATAACCCAACAGTCTCCTTGCCCTTTGTAGTTAGTTATATCACCATCATCTGAGCCTGTATTTCCAGCAACAATAACTCCGCCATCATTAGTTTTATAAACTGACATTGCCATATCATATGAAGTTCCTCCATAAGATTTCTCCCAAATTAAATCTCCAATGTTATCTATTTCCAAAATCCAATAATCATTAGATCCATAGTGACTTGTTTTATCGCCATCAATAGATGCACTGTATCCTACAACAATATAACTACCTTTTTCAGTTTGGATCACTGATGTAGCAACATCTTCATCGGTTCCTCCAAACGATTTCTCCCATTCTAGTACACCTTCAGGATCCAATTTGACGACCCAATAATCACTATCTCCTTTGGGATTATTAATATCTTCATCATTTGATTTACTTTCTCCAACTATAAGATACCCACGATCAAAAGTTTGAATTATAGAATTTGCTTTCTCATCCTCACTACCTCCATAATAATTATCCCATAATATATTATTTATACCATTCTTTATATTACCATGCGCTGAAATACTTATTAAACAGGAATCACTTTCTATAAATGGAACCTCCCAAATACTCGAATATGAAAATGGATTACTTTCAATTACTTCCCAATTGTAACCTTTATTATAGCTAAATTTTAAATCAATATCTTCACCATCTGAAATTCCTTTCCATGTTATAATTGTGTCAGAACCAGCTAGAAATATTTCTCCACCATTTGGATGTTTTAACTCTAAAGTTTTTTGAGTTAAGGGTTTATTTTTATCTCCTTTTAATAAACCAATAGAAGTATTACAATAATCCCCAATTACATTCATTATCGAATATTCTCTAGAGTCATCTTTAGAAGTATATGATAATTTTATATCAACTGAACTATTTTTTGGAATTGTTATAGGAAGTGGTGATGAAATTTCAAAGTTACCATTATCTGGATCAAAAAAGATATTGCTAATTCTATGAGAACTATTTTTTGACGTGACAGTAATAATTGTATCTCTATTTCTTATTCCTAAATTTACAAAGTATTTATCGGGCTCTAGAGATAGGATTTGCTTATCGCTTAAACCCAATTCTTTTTTGAATTTTTTCTTATTTACCTTATTTAATATCTCTATATTTGATGAATATTCACATGTTGGAATACCATTCCAAACAATTTCACAAGGGTCATTTTGAACCCTAAAGAAAATGTCATCAAACACATTTCGAATTTCAGAACTATCTTTTAAATTTTCAAAAACAACCCCTTTTGTGCTGGAAGAGATTCTTTTAAATAGGCCTGTGTAATCAGTAGTACCAAGAAGTACAGAAAATATTCTTATGTTATTATCTATTGCTTGCTGGATTAATTCTTGCTCATCTATATTAAGATTTGGGCAATGTAAATCACTAATAAATATTAGTACTCGATTTTGTACTTCTCTATTTTTTATTAACTCAATTCCGCCAGTGTAGTCATCAAAAAACATTTCTGATAAACTTGTCCCGCCAGGTGCTGGCGGTATTTGTTTTGAACTACTTATCGCTTTTTGTTTATCCTTAACAAAATCTTGAAACAAAAGTGGTCTACCATTCATGTATGTGAAACCTATCTCATTTTGAGGCATTTTCAAAAAATTTACAAATCTTTCACTACCATGTCTTGCTAAGTTAATTTCATGATGTGTATCAACCATAATCCCTACACTTAATGGTATTGGTAGTGGCTCAGGACAACTAACACTCAGTACCTCAGCAGGATTACCATTTTCTGTTATCTCGAAATCAGAGGTGGTGTGGTTTAGTATCTGGTCACCATTTTCATCAATCGAGTAGAACTTAGCTTTCATTATAGGGTATTCGCTGGTGTCTATGTCGAACACATTGAATGATTGGGCACTTGCTATAATTGGCAAGAAAAGGAGTATGAGTATTACTTTTTTCATAATGTTATTTTGTTTGTTTTTTCTATTTCTTTCTATTTTCTAACCCACCTAAATCCCCCCTTATCAAGGAGGACTTCAACAGAAGGTGAATTATTTTTTTACTTTTTCAAAGGTGTTTCTACTATTATTTCTACTGTTCTGTTGTACATTCTACCTTCTGGTAGGTCATTGTTGTATAGTTCTATTTTCTCGCCATAGCCTTTGCTTAGGGCTTTGCTATTGTTTAGGGCATTGCTGGCACTGGTGGCTCTCTTTTCAGAGAGGTTTTCGTTCAGCTGTTCGTCACCCATTCTGTCAGTGTAGCCCTTTATTCTTATAGTTGAGCTGTCTTCTATTCGTGATTTAATTAAGCTAATTATATCTTTGTTTTTACCAGATATTTCGGCACTGTTGAAATCGAATAATATTAAGTTAAATTTATCTATTCGTTTGTCATCTACTTTGTTCACTAATTTTTCAGATAGCTTTATCATATTCATCGGCAACTGTGAGCTTACTTCAGTAGACTCTACTCCATCAGATACAATCAACTTATAGTCTAGTGGGCTATCGAATCTTGGGACTGACGTTTGCTCCTGTTCCAAATTCCATTCTATGTAGCTTGGTATTGGTCCGTCACCCGTAAATTCTTTTAGCTTCTTACCATTTTGGCTCACTACTACTTTCCAGCTACTGTACTTTGCTGTACCAGTATAGCTAGTCATGAATCTAAGTGATGGTGGATCAGCTTTTCTAAGAGTGTCTTTGGCTTTGACAACGTCTAGTATAGCATCGTCTGAGCTATATATTTCAACCCTTCTATTCTCTGCTATACCATCTTCCACTTTCGTATTCGAGGCATTCTCAGGTAAATTTCTCGCTTCGGTGGAGATTCTATTCGCATCTATACCCCAAGAATTAACCAAATATTGCTTCACCTCATCTGCTCTGTTCTGAGATAGTTCAGTGTTACCCTTTTCGCCACCTGTATTTGAATTTGTACCCACTAAGTTGAGTTTAGCTTGTGGGTTGTCTATCATTCTTTTTCCGACTATGTTCAGCAAATTGTAATACACTTCCAAGGTTTCATCATCAATTAGTGTATTCTCAGTAAACTCTTCTAATTTTTCGTATTGAGTATATCTATTTGGTATTTCACTACTATTGCTTTCAAAGAATACATAAGGAAGAAGTGGATGTATAACATCACTTATGAACTCCTCCACTCTCATAGTAGCAACTGGAGTAAGTTGACCATCATAATCTATTCCTTTGGCAGATATTGTGAAGTTTTGCGAGTTGAATTTTGATAACCATTCACTAGTCGAAGCATCAGCAATTGAGTTAGGGTCTAGTATCTGCTTTACATACTCTTGATTGATTGTAATCATGATATACTTCTTGTCATCTTCAGTTCTTTCTTCTTCATTTACTTTAGTATCTATAAGGAGAATTTTTGGATTCGCAGATACAATTTGCTCTGTTGTGTCACGAACTATAATGGTATCACGGATAATTTGCCAATCCCTAGCTTCTTGCGGAACATACTTAATTGCAATTCCACCCTTTAGCTCATTGATTGTCCAATCAACTGAGTTTACTACATTTGAGAAGGCAAAGTTATAATTTACTTCAGGCATAAGTCTGATAGAATTATCACTATTTAAAGGTAACTCATACCCTATACCAGTAGCAATAAATAAACGCATTGAATTCTGGTCAGGTATATCTCCATCTGACTCATTTCTAGTTCTACTTCCAGTGTCAAATCCATTCTCATCTATGAATGTACCACTATCAGATGGTTTGGTTATTGTTTCTACTTGATCATAAGTTGCATTGATTACATTACCGACTCCCAGTCCAGAGGTAATATTTAGGTTTGGAAGCAAACGATAGCCAGCCATTACTCTTGCAGTTACTGCTTGTATGTTAGAGTTTACAGTATGAGTAAACTCACCATCAACATCAGTATTATTTACTATTATTGTTGTTGGTTCGGTACTGCTAAGTTCTCCGCTTAGATCAGTATAACCAAGTCGAGCGGAAAGATATAAATTTGTTGTCATATCCATCTCGAACAAAGCACCAAGAGAAAGTCCAAGCCCCTCACCTGTTTCAAAATTTGGGCAACAGTTAGGTACACCAGGCAAGGCACGGAAGTCAGCTGAGTGCATATTCAAACCATAGTTGGCATATATACCGTATTTATTTTCTTGTGAAGCGAGTTGGCTTGTAGTGAAGATTACAATCAGTAGAAAAGTAAAAGCAAATCGAGACATTAAAAAAGTATTCCTATATTTCATATTAGTTAATGTTAATAATAACAAATAATTAAGAACTGTACAATCAAATGATAACACAAAAAAAGCACCTTCAATCTAATGAAGATGCTTTTCTGATATAATTATAATACACCCTAGGAGGCTAATATCGAACGAATTGTACCAGCAGATGAAGAAGATATCAAAGTCGATTGAATTCATAGAATTTAACAAAATAAGAATATTGTTTTCTAATTATAAAATTTGATTTAATCTCAAATTAAACTTAAATTCTTATACAAAACCCTATTCCTTATTACTACTGTCGACTTTTTTTTGTTTGTTTTCATAAATTTTTACTAATGAATCTAATAATCTAATATTTGAATTAATACTATTCTCAAAAATCTTCTTGCTATAAGCTTTGTTAATATATCTTTTGAAATAAATAACTTCTTCACTATGATAGTCATCATAGTATTCTTGAGAGTCTTTCAAATTAATTCTGTCTTCAGGAATTCTTCTTGAAGTATCAATTTTATTGATTGATTTTATTTCTGTTGATAATGTATCCTCATAATCTATTATAAGTGATTTTTTTTCAACTTCAGTATTTTTTTTAACTTTAATTTTCTTATCATTTATACAAGAAGCTAAACAACAAAATAAGAATAGGAAAAAATATATATTAAATTTATTCATTTACTCCCTCTTTATTTCTTTCAACTTGTTCATTTAACAATTCTACGTACTTTTCTGCTTTATCTGGGTTGTTTTCTTTAAAATCTTTCCATGCTTTAGTCTTCCTTAAACCATACCATGACATAGCTTAATACCAGTCGTCAGTGTGATAACTAGGAACCGTACCCCCTTCTTTAATAATTTGTGCATCAAATTCTTTCATTGCATCCACTAAAATATTCCTATTATATTCGCCCATTAAGTTATGATATTTTCCATCTTTCGGTCTCTGCTGAACAAAATCTAAATATCCTGGATAAGTTTTATATGTTGGGTCTTGTCTTAATCTTTCATTCTTTCTTGCATGATCTGCTTCATGAATAAATACCATTAGTAAAAATGTCTTATCGATACCTATTTCTCCTGCTGAATTTAATATATCAGAATTTATAATTATTCTATGTTGATTAAATTTGGCAACAGGGTTGTTTCCACTTAAATGTGATTGAGTTCTTGCGACATTTAAAAAAGAAGTAGGTTCCTCTTCTGCATCTTTTAATTGATCAACATGAATCCAGACATGATTTTCATCTCTATAGAATGATTTCATAACTTTCCTAAAAACAGAATTTGATTCTACTTTTTTAAAAAAAGTATTTAACGAATTATTAGCTGAAAAAACAGTTGTAGGTAATACTGCCATACCATCTGGGTCAATCAACGAAATCGGGTTATTCATAAGCGCATTATAAGGAGAAGAGTATGGGAAATTACTTTCCTTCGGATCTCTACTCAAAAACACAGGGTAGTTAGCATCAAATATACGAGCTCCAAAGTCCGCTACATTACCATCGTCATCAAAGCTCTTTTCTTTTTCCATCCCATTGAACCCATATCTGTAGTCGTCATCTGCACTGTAAGTAGCAGCAACTGGGTAGCTCTTCCCATAAGGGTACATATTGCTTATGTTCCGCACATCAGCAAGGTATGTCCAGTTGGTTATGCTACCACTTGTTGTATGTGGATTTTTTATATCTCTAATCACGAAATTCATAATAGCTAATATACAAAAAAAGCACCTTCAATCTAATGAAGATGCTTTTCTGATATAATTATAGTACACCCGAAGAGATTCGAACTCCAAACCTTCTGATCCGTAGTCAGATGCTCTATCCAGTTGAGCTACGGGTGCAAGTAAGTATTTCTAATTAGTCTTTTTTCAAAGATTTGATATACTTAGAAAGTCTTGATTTTCTTCTTGAAGCATTATTCTTGTGAATAATTCCTTTAGCAGAAGCTCTGTCCAATACTTTTACAGCATCTGACAAATTCTTCATACCGCTTTCGTAATCAGTTGATTCTCTAACTGCCCTAACAGCAACTTTTACTTGCTTTTTGTATTCTCTATTATATAGATTTCTTTTCTTAGATTGTCTATTTCTTTTGACAGCTGATTGATGATTAGCCATAGTTTTTCATTAATTACTTTATTTGTAAAATATTTGACTACAAATATAACGTATTTGTATTATTAATACAAAGATTAACTATAATATTTGTATTTATTCTTTTTGTAATTATTTTGAATTTGAATTTAATAACAATCCTATATTTATGCTAAAAGAACTACTCAGACCAGAGATTGAAGATATAATCAAGCAACGAAGATGGAAAGATCTTCGTATTGGTCTTGAGGGTTGGGAACCAGCCGAAATAGCTGAGTTACTTCTAGAGATAGAAAAAGAGTATAAAGTATTGTTATTTCGTGCTTTACCTCGTGAGGTATCAACACAAGTATTTAGCCATATAGATTCCGATGAGCACGATCAGCTACTCGAAGAGTTAACTGATGGTGAGACTAGGCGACTACTAGCAGATATGCCCCCGGATGATAGGACTGCGCTATTGGAAGAGCTTCCGGCTAAAGTTACTAAGTCATTACTCAATATGCTCTCTGCTGAGGATTTGAAAGAAGCAAGATATTTATTAGGATATCCTGAGGAAAGCATTGGTAGACTTATGACACCTGATTTTGTTGCTGTGCAGCAAGACTTTACTATATCAGAAACATTAGACCATATTAGGAAGTTTGGTAAAGATAGTGAGACTATTTACAGGGTGTACGTAACTGATGATAATGGTAGATTAATAGATGATATATTATTAAAAAATATTATACTTTCGTCAGAAGACAGAAAAATCTCTGACCTTATGGATGATTCATTCCTCTCTCTCTCGGCTTTTGACGACCGAGAAGAAGCAGTTCGAATGTTCGAAAAGTTTGATGTATTGGCTTTGCCAGTAGTAGATTCTAATGGTTATATAGTCGGAATAGTCACTTTCGATGATATTTATGACGTATCGGAAGAAGAAGCTACAGAGGATTTCCAAAGAACATCAGGTATTAACCCTTTGGACCAATCTTACCTGAGCGCAAGCATTTTCAAACTATATTTCAAGAGAATTCCTTGGCTGATGGCTATGGTATTTGCTAATTTCATAACTGCATCGGTAATAAGTCATTATGATTATGTTACAGTAGCATTGGTGTCGCTTGTAGCTTTTATCCCATTACTCACTGGTACTGGTGGTAATTCAGGAACACAATCTGCCACATTGATAATTAGGGGTATTGCCACTGATGATATCAGATATAATGATTGGCTCAAAGTATTCAGAAAAGAGCTAATAGTTGGGTTGCTTTTGGGTCTTTCACTAGCAGTAGTAGCATTTTTACGTGGATTTTTAGAATCTAACGATGGTCTGCAAATAGCATGGATAATAAGTATCTCACTGATTGTACTTATACTCTGGGCAAATATAGTTGGGAGTTTATTGCCTATATTACTTCACAAACTTAACTTAGACCCTGCAGTAATCTCTGGGCCGCTAATAACAACATTGGTTGATGTTTCAGGTTTACTTATCTACTTCAATCTTGCAATTTATATGATGGGTTAATATCTGTAAGTAAGTCCTAGTCCAAATGTCTTAGTATCAATATTATTCTGTAAAGCTGTATTACCATACAAATATAATCGCTCATCAAATCTTTGATTCTGATAGAACACATCTATTCTCATTCCTTTAAATAAATACATACTAATACCAGCACTTATTAATTCAGTTATTTTGTCATTTCCTACTATCGGACTAGTAATTGCAGTATATCCACCTCTTACCTCAAAAATTGTATAAGGTATATTGTATTCAAATCCTGCTCCAAACTCAAATGAAGTTTTCAATTGCTCATTTACAATATCATTCAAATCAAGAAAATATTGGTCTTCAGCTTCATAAAAATCAATAGAGTTATATTCTTTAAGTCTGACAGCACCAGCTACAGTTAAATCATTTAACTTATATGATGCCCCAAGATCTATTTTCCAAGGTAGTGAGACCTTGTATACACTACTGCTAGAAGCAACTAGGTTATCATAACTGTATCTCCTACCATCATCTTGTGTTAGTGTTGCTCTTTCTATAAATAGTTCATCTACTAACATACTTTCAGGAGTGATAAAATTGAATGTAAATCTATAATTAGAATCAAGATTATACATAATACCTATATTAAAACTAGCAGATATGTAGTCATGAGAATAGCTTAGAGTATGCCTCACTTCATCAAAACCATCATCAATATTTGGTTCATCTGATTCTAAAAACACTCTATCATATTCAAAAAAACCATAAGCTATATTTATACCACCGCCTATGGAGAAATCCTCTTCAATTTCTGAAGCTAATGCTATACTCAAATTATGTTTTCTACCGTTTTCGACAAGAGAATAATTTTGATTCAATTCATCTTCTACAATAGAGAAAGATTCATTTTCAAGAGATAGGTTTCTAGTCCATTGTCTATTATTGTTGATTTCAAATCCGGTATACGATAGGCCTGGATTAAAAACATCATAGCTAATCAATCTATTTGTTATAGCAAAAGAATTATAAGACAATCCAAAATAGAGGTTTTCTTCGCTTTCTAGGTTTTCAAATACTGGCCCAGCAATACTTAAATCATTAAGAAATGTGTTGTTTGATTCAGTCTCGTTTTCATAAGAAAGAAAAGAATACAGGTTCGAATTCATTCGATGATTTAAACCTATACTCAATTCAGATAAGTTTGTGAGAGTCAGACCTGCGGGATTATTAACAATACTAGCGTTATCATTTAATATCCCATTGTACGCTATGCCCAATCCAGCTGATCTTGCATTTGTAGTAAAGTTTGACTGTGAATACCTTACCATATCGATAAGAGTTCCGTCTATACTTTTTGATGATAAGAAATATGTAGTTAATAAGAAAGCAAGTAAATACCTACCCATTATTATCTCCTACCACCTCTTCGTGAACTAGAACCTCCACTCGACGAGCCACTACTTCTTGACGAAGAACTACCTGAAGAACGATTATATCCAGATCCACTTGATCTGCTTGAGCTAGATGAACCTTTGTTGTAACTTGGTTGTCTAGAACTTCCTGATCTAGAATTAGTCCTTGAACTTCTTACATTACTATTATTTGTACTTCTTGAATTTCTTGAACTTCTGTTAGAAGAATTGTAAGTCGATCTGCTCGAATTCAGTCCACTAGTATTGGATCTTCTGTTATAGCTATTAGAGTTCGAACCACTAATAGCTGTCCTAGAACTTACTTGTCTTCTTTGAGGGGACCTGTAATAGTTGTCATGTCTTCTGTTGTAATCTCTTGCTCTATTGTTATTAGACCAATGATTGTGGTGATGATGGTGACCATAGCCATAAGCGTAATAAGTATTCCAGCCGAATCCAAAACCTGGGTGATATCTGTACCAAGGAGAATACCAATTATTGAATCCCCAATAATTAAATCTATTGAAACCCCAATAATAATTCCAGCCGAATGATAATCCAGAATACGGGCCACCCCAAAACCCATTATAGTATACATTATTCCACCATGGCACTACCACGGGTTGATAGTACGGGTTTCTATCAGTATAATAATTATTAACTACAGTTACATCTCCGTCACCGTCGGTATAAATATTATCACTTTCGGAAGCACCACCTTGCATTGGGTTTACCCATGTAGATTTATTACCATCTTTAACTATAACTTGCTGATCTGGTTTATCGTATGAGTAATAGTTATTAGTTCTGTTAGTAGTACATGCTATAGTACTCAAAACAAGTGGTACGACTATAAATAGTATTCTTTTCATAACTTAATCTCCTTTTATTATTACAACGCGTGAGCAATATAATTGTTTCATTAATTTTTTTTATATTTTTCTTTTTATTTTAAAAAAAGTTGTTTAGTTTTGCTTCTCAATTTCGTGCCCGGATGGCGGAATTGGTAGACGCTCAGGACTTAAAATCCTGTGATGGCAACATCGTGGGGGTTCAAGTCCCCCTCTGGGTACCAAAAGGGTTGATGATTACTATAGTCATCAACCTTTTTTTTTAACATTTCATCTCATATTCCGTATATCAGTTTATGAAATATATATTTATACTTATATTACTAGCTTTGTTATCTTCTTGTGGTAGCTCAATAAACACAAGAAATATGTCAGCAGAAAATCTATACAACAAAGGTATAGAATTGAAAGAAGAAGAAGATTACTTGGAGTCACAAAAGATGTTTGATTTGATCAAGCTCCAGTACCCTGCAAGCCAATATGCTGATGATGCACAGTTTTATCTTGCTGAATTGGACTTCTTAAGAGGAAAATACATATTAGCTGCATTCAATTACAATTCACTACGTAGAGTTTATCCTTCATCAAATTACAACAAGGAATCACTTTATAAGAAAGCGTTGTGCTACTATATGCTCTCCCCTCCTTATGAAAGAGATCAACAATACACACATAAAGCTATTTCATCGTTATTAGAATTTCAAGGAACTTATCCGAATGATTCTTTAGCAAAAGATGCTGACCTTAAAATATTGGAAATGAGATCAAAATTAGCTCATAGAAAATTTTCTACAGCAGAACTTTATAAGAAACTTGATGACCCTAAGGCGGCAATTGTTTATTATGACATAGTAATAAATCAATATGATGATACTGTTTATTATGAGGAGTCATATTGGGGTAAAGTACAATCTTTACACAAGATGGGTAGAATAGACGAAGCAAATACTATAATTCAATTGTACAATCAGGAGTTTCCTGAAGGTCAATATAGAGACTCAATGTCTGAACTTATGGCACAAAAATAAAAAAAGGAAGCAAACGCTTCCTTTTTCTTAAATTTGATTTTTTATTCGCTTAAAGCTTTTTTAGTTCTTTTTCATCTCCAAACTTAAGCTTATCTTCAAAAGTTTCTTTCATTGCTAGAAACGTAGGCTTAGGAATTCTATCAAATTCTCTGCTTATGTTTAACTGATCGTGGTTGATGACGTCACCTTCGTCGCCAGAAGGAATAACATCAGCCATTCTACTATTCAATTCCATTTTTATATCGTCATTGATTTGACGAGCTCTGAAACCCATAGCCACAATTGCTTGATAAACTGACCCTTTCTTAGTTTCTTTCATTCTAACTTTTACAGGGTTTACTATGTATTTTTCCATAATTTACTATTATTTTGATGAGAATTTAATTTCAAATTTAACAATTTTACAGAAGAACAAAAAATATTTTTATTTTACTAAAAAGTATTTTAATTTTTGGCTTGTTTCAACTTTCAATCCTAAAATGAAAAAATTATATTGGTCACTTAGCGAAGTTTGCGAATTATTATCTGTAGAACCACACATAATCAGATATTGGGAAAGCGAAATCGGTTTCCTGAAGGCGAAAAGGTCGAGAGGTGGAAATAGGAGATATGATAAGAAGTTAGTAGATAAGATGAAATTGTTGAAAGAAGTACTTTATACTCATTCCCTTACAACAAAGCAGGCTTCTAGTTTTTTCAATAAAAATCATAATCTTAAAGAATCTAATTTAGAAGAAAAATTAATTGAATTTAAGAAAAGTAAAGGCTATAAAGAGGTTCTTAAACAAGTTCCATTAACAGATTTAATTACATTAAAGAAGAAGTTAGAAGAAACAATAACTCTATTACGTTCGTAAAAATGGTATTAAATTGATAATTTGTTTCAAATAAGAATAGCATTTTTAAAAAATGAAATTACAAATACATAGGATTTTAAATGGTTAAATTAATTACACAATACGCTATATTGACAGTATTGCTTTTTTCTACCGCATTGTCTGTAGAGTACAAAGAGAGAACTGTAGGTAGTCATGATGATGAAGTTTTAGGAGTCTTCGTTAATGAGGCAGATTCAAAAGTCGCAACATGTAGCTTAGATGAGACTATCAAAATTTGGTCGATTCCCGAAGGAAAAGAATTAGTAACAATGACTGGTCACTTAGGCCAAGTAAACAATTTATCATTCTCAGGAAATGACAAATGGATAGCAAGTGGTTCTGGTGACCATACTGTTAGAGTATGGGATGTAGAATCAGGTGAGCAACTGAAAATTTTAAAAGGACACACAGACCAAGTTATTGGTGTTTACTTTAGTCAAGATGATAGTAGTACTTTCATAGCAACAACTAGTTTTGATAAAACTGTAAAACTTTGGGACTATAGATTAGGTAGTGAGATAAAAACTTTAAGAGATCACACTGAACCGACTAATAATGTAGCCTATAGCTATGATGGTAAATATATTGCTTCTTGTAGTGATGATAAATCAATTAAGATTTGGAGCACAGATTTGGAAACAAAAGAACCTATTATGACATTATTAGGACATGAGGCACCTGTTTTAACTGTCCTCTACTCATTCGATTCTAACAAATTAGTTTCCTCTGACCAAGATGGAGTAATTAAAGTTTGGTCTATGCCAGATGGAAAACTATTAAAAAGTTGGAAAGCACACGATGAATTAGTGCAAGATGTTTCCTTTGCTTTTGATAACACTACTATTGTTAGTGCAAGTTTAGACAAGAAAGTGAAACTATGGAATTCAGAAGAAGGGAAGCTATTGTGGGAACACAATGCCGGCGTTGAGATTTGGTCAGTTGACTTGGTGTATGATGCTACGACTATCATACTTGGTTGTGCTGACGGTACAGTAAGATATTTAGAAAAACAAAAATAACAGGATTAAAACATGAAATTAAAATTATCAATATTAGCAATAGCAATTATTTCATTGTTAGCATCTGATGTACAATCTCAAGGATTTATTCAGACTGTTGTTTCGTTGACAGGAAATGTATTCAATCAAGTTTCAAAGCAACCTGAAACTACTGCACTTATTGTAACAAAAAATGATAAGAGAGTTACAGCCACGAGGAGTAGAGCTTCTGAAAATGGATATTACTATCTTACTGGATTGAAGGCAGGCGAATCGTATGAAATCAAGCTTAAGAAAAAAGGATTTATGGACCAGTTAGTTACTATTCAGGTTCCAAATACTGATAAATATACTGAGATTTCTAAAGATTTTTTGATAATGCCTAAGGAAGTTGGTGTTGAATTACCTCTTTCTGTTCCTCCGTTCGAATATAATAAATCAAAGTTAAGAGTAGGTAGTGATATTTTTCTATCTGATTTGCACGAAACACTTGCACTAAATCCTGAGGTGAAATTTGAAATTGTTTCTTTCCCTGATAATAATAAAGATAAAGCAAGCAATACTAAATTAACTACTGATAGAGCAAACTCGTTAAAAGAGTACTTTATAAACAACGGAATTAATGCATCTAGAATTACTATAAAAGCAAATTCAAATACAGATCCGAATAATCCGCCACCAACTGAAAAGGCGGCAAAAGGAAAAAGATACATAGGTAAATCTTATATAAAAATAGTAGCGATTTAATTTAAGTTAAAACCTAAAGAATCAAAGGCGTTCAATTGAAAAATTGGACGCCTTTTTTTATACAATAATTAGATATAACTATATTTTTTGTTATTTTAGAACTAACATAAATATCAATATAGGTCACATAACGGAACCACTAATTCAAATAAAAAATCTGCATAAGTATTTTGGTAATACTCATATTTTGAAAGGGATTGACTTAGATGTAGAAAAAGGTCAATTGGTATCTATAATTGGTCGTTCTGGTTGCGGAAAAACCACACTTTTGAGGTGTTTAAATTGCCTAGAAATACTAGATGAAGGAAGTATCAAAGTGGGCAACTTGGAATTGACAAGGTCAACAAATAAAAAACAAGTTGAGAGAAATGCTTCTGATATAAGAAAAAAAGTGGGCATGCCATTTATTAATTCAATAGAAGAAAATAAACTTAATCAAGACTTTAAGCTAAAAGCTCATCAACTTAGAACTAAGGTTGGGATGCTTTTTCAAGGCTTGAATCTATTTCCCAACTATACAGTTCTTGAGAATATAACAATAGCACCTAAAATTGTTCAAGGGAAAGATGTTAAAACAACTGAAGATGAAGCTATCAAAATGCTAGCAAAAGTTGGAATGGAAGAATTTATTGACAGGCACCCTAATCAACTTTCTGGTGGTCAAGCACAAAGAGTTGCTATTGCCAGAGCATTAGCTATGAACCCTACTGTAATGCTATACGATGAACCTACTTCTGCCCTTGATCCTGAGTTAGTTGATGAAGTAATCAAAGTAATGACAAGTCTGAATAAAGATGGGATGACACAATTAGTT
Organism: Chlorobiota bacterium; assembly: GCA_046290495.1. Taxonomy (GTDB): domain Bacteria; phylum Bacteroidota; class Ignavibacteria; order Kapaibacteriales; family UBA2268; genus PGYR01. The sequence continues at coordinate 464,804 of JBKAGT010000005.1, forward strand.
GTTACTCACTCCATGAATTTTGCTAAAAATGCTTCTGATTTGGTGATTTTTATGGATAAAGGCAAAATCGTTGAGATGTCGCCACCTGAGGAAATGTTTTCAAATCCTAAAGATGAAAGAACCAAAGAATATTTGAAATTACTGAGTGTATAAATGATTAGAAATTTACTCTTTTTCTGTTTGCTTATTCCATACTTACTTATTTCTCAAGAGAATAAGGAAGTTTTAAGATGGGCGGCTGATGCTGAAAGTGGCGCTCCTTATGTATTTCAAGATCCTAGAATTCCAACCAAACTTATTGGCTTTGAAGTAGATATTATCAATGCTATTTCTGAAGAAATGGGTGTAGAGAATAAGCATTTTCAGAATCAATGGGATGGACTAATACCTGGCTTAAAAAGAAATGACTATGACATAGCTATCAATGGGCTTGAAATTACTGAAGATAGAAAGAAAGAAGTTGCATTTTCTATTCCATATTATATCACTTACCAACAAATAGTTGTTAGAGCTACATCAGAAGATATAAAGGACCTAGATGGATTAGAAGAAAAAAAAGTTGGAACTCTAAAAGCATCGTTGGCAGAAAGAATACTGAAAGAACACGGCAACATTAATATTCAAACTTATGACAGTGAGGCAAGTTCTTATGAAGATTTAAAAAATGGAAGATTAGATGCTGTTCTGATAGATGAACCAGTAGCTAAGTATTACGCTGGTTGGAATCCAGCTTTAAAGCTAACAGGTGACCCAATAGGAGAAGTAGTTTATGGCATAGTAATGAGGAAACAGGACACTTTGTTACTCAACGACATCAATGTAGCTATAACTAAATTAATAACTTCAGGTAAGCTTAGAGAGATATTAGAACAATGGGATATGTGGAATTATATGGTTGCAGTATATCTAGATGATAAAACTACATCCAATATAAAACCAACAAAATACAATCAATTTTTAGACTCGAGAAAAATTGAACTTACTTTTGATGATTATGTAGATAGATACATTGGTTATTTGCCTGTATTAGGTGAAGCAGCCCTAACAACTATAATTTTATCTATATTATCAATGATAGTTGCTGTTTTATTAGGTCTTATTTTAGCATTGACCAAAGTATATGCACCAAAACCGTTATCATTTCTTGCAACAGCTTATATAGAAGTAATTAGAGGCACTCCCCTATTAATTCAATTATTCTTTATTTACTATGCTTTACCAAGTTTTGGTTTGAATCTGAATCCATTTTCGGCTGCAATATTAGGCCTTGGACTCAACTACGCTGCTTATGAAGCAGAGAACTACAGAGCAGGACTATATTCAGTTCCTAAAGGACAGATGGAAGCGGCAATATCATTAGGGATGACAAGAAGACAAGCTTTAAAACACATTATCATTCCTCAAGCTGTCAGGTTAGTTATTCCTCCAGTAACGAATGATTTTATTTCATTACTGAAAGACACTTCATTAGTTTCAGTTATTGCAATGGCAGAGTTGACCAAACGATATCTTGAATTATCAGCTACTTACTATGATTATATTGGTACTGGTATCATAGTAGCAGTAATTTATTTGTTGATAGGTTTACCATTCGTAAAATTGTCTAAATATGTTGAGAAGAAATATTCTCTAGACAAAAAACAATAGTCTTTAATTATCTTTTTGTCTGAAAATCTCGAAGAGAATTATTCCTGACGAAACTGATGCATTTAAGGATTGTGTGCTACCTTTCATTGGTATTTTAACTAAATGATCACACACCTTTTTTACCCTTGGTCTCATTCCTTTATCCTCTGACCCAATAACTACAATAATTGGAGAGTCATATATATCATCAGTATATGAATTTGTTGCTTCTAAGTCAGTTCCAACTACCCAAAAACCATGTTCTTTTAAATTTGTTAACTCAGAAGCCAAATTTGTAACTCTACAAACTGGTATTTTATTCAATGCACCCGCTGAAGCTTTTATTGCAAATGAATTTATAGGCGATGAATTCCTTTCAGTTATAATTATTCCAGAAGCACCGACACATTCAGCAGTTCTAGCAATGGCTCCAAGGTTTTGCGGGTCAGTTATTCCATCTAAAGCAACTAATACTGGTTTCTTTGATTCACTATTAGCATAATCCATAAGCTCAATTATACTTACTGTCTGAACTTGTTTTGCTAGTGCTATTACATTTTGTGATACATTATTTTTAATATTTGCTTTTTTTTCTAACTCTTTAAATTTTCTTTTATCATACTTAGAAATTGGAACACCATTATTCTTAGCAATTTTAAAAATTCTGTTTACACTGGCACCCTGAGCTCCGAAACCAATGAAGACTTTTTCAACTTTGTCAGACTCTATTGCCTGAACAACAGCATTTCTACCATATATATAATTTTCACTCATATTTATTTTTCCATTATTATGTAAGCAATTGCGTTAGTATCAGAATGTGATAATGATAGTTTTATATTATAATCACAATATTTAATTTTCATATCACCATCTAACAATATCTCTGGTTTACCAGACTCATCATTATCTACTGACACCTCTTTAAAGTTAAATCCACGTGCGAAGCCTGTTCCAATTGCTTTAGAAAAAGCTTCTTTGGCTGCAAAACGTGCAGCATAATGAGAATACTTTCTAAGTGTAAATTGTTCACAATAGTCTATTTCTTTTTGCGTAAACATCTTATTCTTGAATTTTTCACCTAGATTCTCAAATGCACTCTCAATTCTATGTACTTCAACTATGTCAGTGCCTATGCCAATTATCATTCTATTTCTCTTTTATCTGAAACACTCTTTCTTTCAATTTTGGAAGAAAACTTTTTGCTGACTCCCTAATAATTATATCTGCTTCATTACTAAGTTTTGTAATGTTCGGGTTTATTTCTACTACTTTGGCACCATGATTTTTAGCAATTATCGGCAAACCAGCTGCAGGATAAACTTCTGACGAGGTCCCGATAGAAATTATGACATCACAATCGCTAGATTTATTCTCTGCTTCTTTTAATGTTTCAAAAGGCAACTGCTCACCAAACCAAACTACATCTGGACGAATGTGCCCATTACAATATTCGCAATGATTTATAACCCCATCAACTAGCTTTTTATTATGTACCTTCTCGCAATCTACACATTTGAAATTAACAATAGAACCATGCAATTCTAATACATTATCTGTACCTGCTTGTTGATGATATCCATCAACATTTTGTGTAATCACAACAATTTCACATAGAGTTTTCTGTAATTCACTAATTGCATAATGACCAGCATGTGGTGAATTATTTATTACACTTTTATATCTTTCTTGATACCATTTCCACACAATTTCGGGATTTTTCCTAAACCCATCCATACTAGCTAATTCCATCGGATTATATTTAGACCAATATCCTTTTATACCTCTAAATGTCCCAATACCGCTTTCTGCTGACATACCAGCTCCAGTAAGGATTACAATTCTATCAGCATTAAGCATTTCTTCTGCTAAATTATTTAATGCTAAATCTGAATTCATTATCGTTTTTCATTGATAAAAATACAAATTAATAATTAAACAAGGATAAATAATAAATATAAAAAACTTAATTACTTTCAATTTAATATTTTTTATATTATGTTCTATTCAATAAAAAAACAATGTATAAATTTATTTTTTGTTCTTAATGAGTGAATTGAAAGGAAGCTTTCCGTTAAGCGATAAACGATCTAAGAAAGGAAACAGAAGAATTGCAAGAGAAAAGGTATTGCAAATAGTTATGTCTTATTTTAGTTGTGAGTCTGATTTAAATGAACTTTTTGATCATATATTTTATAGAGAGTTTAATATAGGAGATGAAGATAAGGCTGAAGAAACTGGAAAGTTTTTACGTCCTGAAGAAATATTGGAAATGGAATCTGATATACCTATCTCTTGGAGAAACGAAGATATTGAATTTGGTAATTCCTTAGCTAATATGATTGTTAACAAACAAGATTATCTGAATGAGTTAATGGATGAATTTACTCAAAATTGGGAGCTAGATAGAATAGCAAAAATTGATCGTTATTTAGTACAGAGTGCAATCTGTGAGTTACTATATTTTGAAGAAATCCCTCCTAAAGTAAGCATCAACGAGGCAATTGAGATATCAAAGAAATACAGCACTGACAGAAGTAAAATGTTTGTTAATGGCGTGTTAGATTCAATTCTTAAGAAGTTGACAAGTGAAGGTAAAATCATAAAAAAAGGTCGTGGATTAAACTAGATCCATGACCTTTTTAAATATAACTTACCTATTATTCTAGATATTCAGTTCTGTTTTGATTTGTTTTACCCAGTTTTCAATTCTTTCATCAGTTAATTCTGGTTCATTATCTTCATCAATAGCAAGACCACAGAAAAATCCATCACCATCATCACCTACAGAAGTAGTGTGGTTAAAACCTTCAGTTGAAGTTCTTCCAAATACATTCCCTCCACTTTCTCTAACAGGTAATGCCATTTTTCCGATCGCGTCTAAGAAATTCTCATGATAAGCTTCTTGGTCACCAGTACCAACAAATCCAACGTTAAGACCATTGAAATCATACTCGCACCATTGGTCAAATACCTCGTCCCAATCGTCTTGTAATTCGCCATCATTCCATGTAGGAACTGCAATAATTAAAGTTTTATAATCTTTGATGATATCAAAATCAACACTTGCAATATCGTGAATCTCCACATCTACACCATTAGATCTAAGTTCTTCATCAAGCTTTTCAGCTACAATTTCAGTTACGCCTGTGTTAGTTCCATATACTAAGCCTATTTTCATATACTATTTTCTTATTTGGTTAATTAATGAATACAAATTTATTAATAATTCTAATGAAGTAAAATGAAATTAATTATTTTAATTTTGGTACTGTAAAAAAGAATGTCGCTCCATTACCATATTCACTCTCTACCCAGATTTTTCCTTTATTCTTCTCAATAAACTCTTTGCAAAGAATTAGACCAAGACCGGTCCCCAACTCATCATCAGTACCTTGAGTAGTATGGTGAACACCAATTTTAAATAACTTATCTATATCTTCAGGCATAATTCCTACACCATCATCTTTAACCCAAACTACATTCATATCTTTATCAAATTCAGAACATCCAATTTCAACTTTACCTCCAACATGAGTAAATTTAGCTGCATTCGAAATCAAATTTCTCAATACAGTGTTAATCATGTTTAAGTCTGCATGTATTTTTATTTCTTTATTAATTTTGTTAATTACCTCAATATCTTTCTTAGTGAAGTTATTCATTAACAAATCAACGATGTTATCAACAAGTTTACTCAATAATATAAGTGTCGGTTCAAAAACTATTTTATTTGTCTGAGTTCTTGACCACTCTAAAAGATCTTCAAGCAGTTTGTAGACATTATTAGCAGATTCGTTCAACTTTTTAACAAAGTCATTAATATCTTCTAAATCAAATTCATCAAAATCCCTTGTTAAGACATCTGTAATATTCTTGAAAGCACTTATTGGTGATTTTAGATCGTGTGCAATAATAGAGAAAAACTTATCTTTTGAGCGATTAGAATACTCTAATTCATTTTGTATTCTTTTAAGTTTAATCTGATTATCAACTCTTGCTAGTAACTCTTCTTTAATAAAGGGCTTGCTTATGTAATCAATGCCGCCATTTCTTAACCCTTTGACTATAGAATCAATATCTGATTTAGCTGTTAAATATATTATAGGTATGTTTTGAGTTAGAGGGTTTTTCTTTAGTTCTTCGCAAACCTCAAACCCATCAAACTCAGGCATCATAACATCCAGTAAAATTAAATCATAGTCTGTATGTAAAGCTTGTTCTATAGCTTTTTCACCAGATTGAGCAAAGGCAATTTCGAAATTATTTTCAGTCAAGATATTTCCTACTACCTGTATGTTGGTAGGGTTATCATCTACTATCAATACTTTTCCTTTTTCTTCACCCATAATTTTTTTCTATTAATTTATTTATTGTTAACTCTAATTTATGAAAATTTTCAAGTATTGTATTTATTTTCTCAACATCTATAGTTTTACATGACTCTTTTAGCATTTCAGCATAATTATTAATAAAGCCTATATTGGTCAAGTTTCCAAGAGATTCTAATTCTTTTGCAAATATGTTAATGTCTTTTAGCAAAAAATTTGTTTGTATATCTTCTTGCATAGACTTTAATTTACCATTTAATTTAGTTTTTGCTACAATTAAACTTTCTACATCATAAAAATGGACATTTTTATCTTCTTGTAATATTGATTCAATTATGTCGTTCGAAGTTATAACTTCTTTTTTTTCATTTTTATTAATTACTAAGTTTATATTGTTTATGTTCACAGAAAATATTGTTCCTTCATCAATTACTGATTGAACTGAGATTTCACCACCCATAGAGTCGATTATTCTCTTTGTTATCGCCAACCCAAGCCCTGTACCAGTTTGTTCTATTGAATCTATTTGGGCAAAAGCTGTAAAAATCTCTTCAAGCTTATGTTCAGGTATTCCTATACCTGTATCTGAGATTCTAATCATTAATTTTATATAATTATCATCTTGCTTATTTAACTCGAAATTCATACTGATTACACCGTCAGAAGTGTTTTTTATTGAATTGCTTATCAAATTTATAATAACTTGTTTTAGTTTTAATTGATCGATATTTAATAACTGATCAATTCCTGAAGAAATCAATTGTGTTCTAAATTCGATATTTTTTTTCTCAAAATCTAGTTGAAATAGATTTTTGATATCCAATATGAGGCTATTCAAATTTGTAGGTACAGGTTTAAGTATTAATTTTCCAGACTCTGCCTTTGAATAAAGTAATAAATCATCTATTAATTGAATTAGGAGCTCAGTATTAGACTTTATGGTATCCAAATAAGCCATTAATGACTTTTCATTAGATTTAGATATAATTATGTCTGTAAATCCCGATATTGCATTTATAGGTGTTTTTAACTCATGTGAAAGATTAGATATATATAATGATTTTAATTCTGAAAGTCGCTCTGCATTAATTCTCGATTCTGTCAATTCATTAATCAAATTAATTTGAGGTGTAATATTTTTAAAAATAAATAAGAACACATCTCTTTCTAAATAATTTAATGAATTACCACTACCTTCTATAGTATAAGTTCTATTATTTATTTCCAATTCGAATTTTTCACTTTTAAATGGCACACCTTCCTTAGCACTTAAGAATGATTGGTAAAGTTTATTGTCACTCGTTAATGAAAATAATTCTATTATATTAATTTCAGGAATATTGACGTCTGTTATCTCTAAGAACTTCATCGCCTCTCTATTAGCATACATTATATTTCCGTCCCAGTTAGTAATAACTAATGGTTCCAATATAGTATCAATAAAGACAGAGAATAACTTATCCATACTGTCATTCAATTTCTCCTTTTCAATACTTGTAAAATTCTCAATAAATAGAAGACAATAAGCTTCATCATTGATAATTTTAATTAATATTGTTTCCAATTTTTTTCTTTTACTTCTTAGATTTGATTCTAAAGAAACAGGTTGATTAAATCTACTAAGCTTAATATTCTGATTAATTATAGATAAAGAGTTAGGAGTTAATATCTCTGATAAATAGTTAGTATTATCAAATTCAGTATAATCTCCAAATAAGTCATTACTCTTCAAGACTTTTAAGTTTTTGTCTAAAAGAATCCAAGGTATTTCCAACTCAATCGGATAAGTATAGCCCCCCTTTTCAATCACCTTTCTTCTTCTATAAATATAGAATAGAATTACAAAAGAAATTAAGATTAATCCTATATACAAATAATACAACATGTCCACTTTATTGTTCAATTTTATAAATATAGAACTAGTGCATCTATTATTACCATCATTTATATTTCTGATTTCTACTTTGTTTATTCCATCTTCTAAATCATTAAAAGGTATTGTATTGTCAATTAGTAATTTCCATTCATTGCCAATCTTATATTCATAAATACTATTATGTTTACTTAAGTCATCCAAATCTATAATTCTAATTCTAATACCATTGTTTTTAGAATCTGTGCTAATTGTATCATTTTTAATAAAGTTATATGTTTTTTGTTCATTTTGATTCGTGACTGTTGCATTTAAAATTATGAAATCATAATGAATAGTATCATTACTTGTAGTTAGAGGGTTGAAATATGTAATGCCATCAGTTGCACCGAAAATAAAAGTAGAATCATTAAATATATGACTAGCAGATCTATTATATTCACTATTTAGACCAAATTCATAATTACTAAAGTTTTTTATTGTATTCTGACTATCAACAACTGCTATTCCACTATTAGTAGAAAGCCAAATATTAGAATTTTTATCAATCAATACACAATTGATAGTGTTATTCAACAAACCACTTTCGATATCAATGTTAATTGTTTTATCATTTAGAAAACTATATTTTATCAAGCCATATTCATTTGTTGCTACTAACAAAGTACTGTCTTTATATGGGAGTAAGACATTGGAATTAAGAACTTTATGGCTAATTTTTGAATCAATTAAATTTGAAAGTTTTATTATTTCACCAGTTTCAAAATCATAAACTATTGGAGAAGCACCTAAGAAAGTTATATAAGACTTATTTCCAAAAATAAAAGTAGAGGTTACTTTTAAATCTTGTTTTTGTAAATAATCATTAATAACGCTTACTTCAGAAAATAGTTCTGTATCAGGATTAAATGATATTAGACCATTAGATGTAGAAAGTATAAGAGTATTTTCAAGGTAGTCAATATCAAACACATTTGGAAGGGGTATTTTTTTTGATTTCGATTTAAATTCTTCAATCAAGTAGTATTTTCCCTGTTTGAAATTGTACTTTATCAAACCAAATCCTTCAGTTCCCAACCAAATAATATCATTATTTTCTTTATCAAAAACTGAACAATAAATATTCTCAGATGGGATATAGTCATTACTATTTTTACTTGTTAAATGTGTTTTTTTACCAACGATTTTGAAATTAGGATCAAATATTAAAACACCACCATAACCATTAACCCAAATTGAATCATTTATTGAGTTAATATTTCTAACTGAACTGAAATGAATATCTGTCCTTTTTTCAAAATTTATTTTGTTGAATTTTTCAAGTTTAACTCCTCTAAGGTAGAGTCCATTTCCATTCGAACCAAGCCATATGTTTCCTCTCGAATCTTCTAAGAAAGTTTTAAATATCCCATAAGAAAGATTAGAATTTTTATAATCAATCTTATGTAGAAGATTGAATATTCCATTTTTTAATTTTGCTATCACTACCCCTTTATCTGTTGCTATATAAAATAAAGAGTCTTTTGTAATATAAATATCCCCGTATGCTTTATAATCAGAAAACAATTCATAGTCTATATCTAATATTTTTGAGACTTTAGTCCTCAAGTCATACTCAATTAGTTTATCACTTGAAGATGTAATAATCAACTTGTTTTCATAAGGGGTTATACTCTCCAGCCTATTGCCTGATATATTTGTTATGTCAATAAGTTCGAAAGTATTCGTATTAATTGAAGCTAGGTTACCATTATTAGCACCTACATAAATAGTACTATCGACTATTAAAATAGATACTAATTCATTTGTTTTAATTTTTGAGTCATTACCCTCAAAAAACTCTCTTTTTCTTTTAGTTTTTAAATTATATGTATATACACCTCCACCAGCAGAAGAAATCCAAATTGTAGAGTTATTCGAATCAATTTCAATATTATTTATTAGACTTTGATTCAATCCAAAATCAATATCCAATTTCTCAAAAGTGTTACTTTTATATACATATTTGAATACACCAACTCCATATACGCTTATTAACAAACCGTTACTTAGCATTTCAATATCAGTTATTTTTGAAGTACTTAATACAGGCTTATTACAGTTTCCAAAGTTATTAATTTTACTACCCTCTAATCTATTCAAACCATTGTTTGTACCCACCCAAATCAATCCATATTTGTCTTCCTTAATTACATTAATAGAGTTTTGAGTAAGACCACTATATGAATCTATTTTCTTGAATTTAAAATCTTTTGAATTAGCTTGATTTGTTAAGGTTAGCAATAATATAGAAAATGCTAAAAAAAGCATGTGTTTAAAAAAATGATGAATATTAAAATTCATATATAGTATCTGTGTTGAAATTAATGGAATTTTAGTTAACTTTGAAAATTCAAATAGTAAATTAACAATTAACAATATAATATAAATGAGCGTATTAGTAAACAAAGACACCAAATTATTGGTACAAGGGATTACAGGTTCAGAAGGAACATTCCATACTATGCAAATGTTAGAATATGGAACAAATGTAGTAGCAGGGGTTACTCCAGGTAAAGGAGGACAAAAGTATAAAGGAAACGATATAAATCAATTTAACAAAGAAATTGATGTTTTCAACACTTGTAAGGAAGCAGTTAAAAAGACTGGTGCAAATGCATCTGTTATTTTCGTACCTCCTCCATTTGCTGCAGATGCAATCTTAGAATCTATTGATGCAGAAATTCCTTTAATCATTTGTATTACAGAAGGAATACCTGTCAAAGATATGATAACAGTAAAGTCTGCTTTAGAAAATTCGGATTCAAGATTAATTGGGCCTAACTGTCCAGGAGTAATTACTCCAGGTGAAGCTAAAATAGGTATTATGCCAGGCTTCATCCACTCTAGAGGAAAAGTTGGACTTGTTTCAAGAAGCGGTACTTTGACATATGAAGCTGTGAAGCAATTAACTGACGAAGGATTAGGTCAAACTACCTGTATCGGTATTGGTGGTGACCCGATAATCGGAACGCAGTTTATCGATGCAATTAAACTCTTCAACGAAGATGAAGAAACAGAATGCATAGTAATGATAGGTGAAATAGGTGGTACTGCTGAAGAAGAAGCTGCTGCTTACATCAAAGAAAATGTGAAAAAGCCTGTAGTAGGATTTATCGCAGGTAGAACTGCACCTCCAGGAAGAAGAATGGGTCATGCTGGTGCTATTGTATCGGGCGGTAAAGGTTCAGCAGAAGATAAAATTGCTGTAATGAAAGATGCTGGAATTCATGTAGTTGATACACCTGGAACTTTGGGCACAACTGCTAAGAAAGCATTAGGTCAATAAATAACTAAGAATAAAATTTTTTTTATGATTAATATTAAAATTTAGGATTATATCAAATGTCAAATAAAACTATTGCTATTATAAAGCCAGACGCAGTTGCAAAAAATGTAATTGGTGAGATTGTATCTAAAATCACACAAGCTGGATTTAAAATTAATGGAATGAAATTAATTAAGTTATCAGAAAAACAAGCTGGTGCATTTTATGAGATTCACAAAGAAAGGCCTTTCTATGGTGAGTTGATTGAATATATGACAAGCGGTCCAGTGGTTCCTATTTCTTTAGAAAAAGAAAATGCTGTAGAAGATTTCAGAAAGCTAATTGGAGCTACTAATCCTGCAGAAGCTGAAGAAGGCACAATTAGAAAATTGTATGGTGCTGGTATAGAAGCAAACGCTATACATGGTTCTGACTCTGATGAAAATGCAACTATTGAGACTAACTTTTTCTTCTCTAGATCAGAATTAGTTAATTTAAAATAATTCAATATGAATTTCTAAGATTAGCTCTGTTATTAATATATAACAGAGCTTTTTTTTTTTGATTTTGGAAAGCAGAAGTAACATAAAATTTATACAATCGTAAGTAGCTATATACATTAATTAAAACATTAGATTGATTTAGATATGAAACCTTTTTTGACAATTTTCATTACTTGCTTTTTTATACTTGGAAGCTTAAGTGCCCAGAACACTACTAAGCCTACATATGATATTTCATTTGATATGAAATCATTGGTTTATCATAAATATAGATTTACTGAAAATATTAGGGTAAAAAGAATCTTTTCAGACAGTACAATCAATGAATATGACAAAAGCGTAACTTATTGGTTTACAATATTTGTACCTGGAACAAAAGACGAAAATGGATTATTAACTGTAGAAGTTGCTACTGATTCTATGAAATATCAAATAAATTCAAAATCTAAGAATATAAGCTATTTTACTCAAGATTATGAAGCTCCAATACCAATATCGGATGTTGACTTTTTGAATTCATTCTTATCGAACAATCAAAGTTTTAAATTTGTTTATTCTCCCTATGGTGACGTTGCTGAAGTAAAAGGTGATAGACTAGAAAATGAAAGAAAAATACATTCGAAAATACCAGATGAACAAAAACGTGATTTTCTTTTAGAGTCTTTAAGTGATGAAACCTTGACTTTCAAATTTGATCCTGCTAAAGGTATATACCCTACATTTGAGGCAATCAATGACACAACTTGGGAAAGTGAAACCACTTATATGGTTAATAAGCTACCCATGACTGGAAAAGTAAAAAATAGATTTGATGGCTATTCAAAAGGTGAATATCACATTAAATCCAATATCGAAAGTTTAGAGTTGAAATCTGAAATAAATAATTACTACTTCCCTGATATTGACAAACATGGGGTTGTCAAATCTGCTGTCGCTACTGGTGAATTAAAATCCGATCTTTATACAGGTGGTACAATCAAATATGTAAGATCAAAAATAAAGTGCCTTATGGAAGGTAATATAAACAACCTAGAATACAAACAAATAGTTGAATCTAACTATACTTGGGATCTTTTAGATAGATTTAGTTATTAAAACTTATTGTTTTTTATCCCAATTATTTGATAGAGTAGTTCAAAACATATATATTTGGTATTAATATTTAAAAAGAATATTCAATTAACAAATATACTATGTCCAACAAACTAAAAGAACTTCAATCTTTACTAATTCCTAGTGATATTTTGCCCATAGGAATGATTCTAATTGGAGTAATAATAGCTTTTTTTATTTCTGAAATAGCTATCAAATTAATTGGTGTTAGTATATCTATTCTAGGCATTGTAACCTTACTGATGAAACTAACAACTAGAATGTCTTCAGCTGTTGAAACAAAATTCAAAAACACTCCTAGCCCAAATTTCAAAATAACCGTAAAGAAAAGCCCTGAAGCTGTTAGGAAAGTAATAGAGAATTTTGAAGATACTAATACTGTTGAAAGAAAGAAAAAACCTGAAGAATCTAAAAATACAATGGGTTCAGAAGAAGGTTTTAGAATAATTAGCAAAGATAAAAAAAACCTTTCTGATTCGAATGATGAAACTGATGAAATTAAAAATTCTTCAGAATCGAATAAAGATGAGAAAAAGCCATTGGATTCAACACCTAAAACGAAAATTGAAGAAAAAACAGAGCCAACTCTGCCTAAATATAGAACAAGTAATATTAATTTTCCAACTCAAAATCTATTTGAAGAGCTTCCTTTATTAAAAGATCATCCTGACAAGGAATTTGAAGTATTTATTAAAAGAATACTCATGGCAATTAGATCAGTTAGTAATACTAAAACTGCTTGTTTTTTCTTCTATGATGAACAAACTGAAGGTTTGATATTAAATTCCTCAGCATCAGAAAGTAAGAATATTCTACCAAATAAGACTAAGATAAAATCAAAGAATGATGTTGTTCTACAAATTGCAAAAGATATAAAACCCGAAATCCTAACAGATATTAATCCAGCAGCAGAAATTGATTTATTGCCTTATTATAAATCAAATTCCGGTACCAATTCATTTATAGGTATACCTGTAATTTATGATAAAAGTGTAATTGGTGTACTTACTGCTGACTCAAAGCACACAGATGCTTATGATGGCATTATGGTGAGCTTTATGGGGCATTTTGCTAAATTGATATCAGGTCTTATAAGATCATATTCGGACAAATATGAACTTGCTCAGAATTCAAAGCATTATAAGTTGATAGAAGATTTATTGGCAAATATAAGAATGAATAATGAAGAAGAACTCATTACTTCTTCTTTAAATATACTTAAAAATCAATTGAAACTAAATGAATTAAAAATAATAATTTCTACAAATTCTATTTATAAAGTTTATGATTCAAACAAAGGGTTAGATAAGGACACTGTTAATAATAAAATATCATCCTCTACCATTACTGAGGTTATTAATAATCAAAATGATTTCTTTGGTAAAATAAAAGATGTGACACTACCTAAACCGTTATTAAGTATAGCAAACAAAGATGATTTCATCTTTTTAGCTCCAATTTCTACTGAAATTCATAGTTACGGAGCTTTGCTTATTAGTGATGCAGACTTTATAGATATGGAATTAAGAAATTCTATTATAACTATTTGTAGAATAATAGCATCTAAAATAGAAAACATAAGATTAAGTGAAATAATTTCAAATGGGTTGGAGAAAGACCCTGAAACAGGAATATACAATAAGAATAAATTCGAAGAAGAAATTGAAAAAGAATCAATAAGAGTTTCTAAATTTAATATTAGTAGCTCCTTAGTTACAATTGCAATAGATGAATACGAGTCAGTAGACTTGGACAATCCTGCTATAAACAGTATTATCTTGCAACATATAAATAATTTAAGTCTACAGTTTACTTCAGAACTAGATTCTATAGGTCTATTAGACAATCAAATTTATATAATTCTATCAGGTAAAGACAGTGGAAATTCTAAGTTATGGGCAGAACAACTTAGAAATAAAATTGCTAGTTCACAAATTGAAATAGAAGGTAGAATGATCAATATTACAATCAGTATTGGTATTTGTAGTTTGAGTAATAATATCTCGATAGAAGAATTAATTAAAAATTCTAATAAGGCTCTTAGCTCATCTAAGGTAAATTCAAATTCAGTCAGTGTCTACTAAACTATGGGATATGAAGCATTAGTTAGTTGTATATTAGATTACTTAAATCATGAGAATTCTGAAATAGACATTCACAATATTCCACAAAAACTAAAGAAGAGAGCTGGTCTTAACTCAAAAGAGATTATAAATACATTAGAAAATCTAATAGAAAATAATGTCCTTGTATTAGATAATAACAAAGTTAAATTAAAAGACTACAGCTCAGAAAATATAGAAGGATTTTATAATTACTCACCCAATCATTGCTTTGTACTTGTAAATCAAAATAACCAATTTTATAAAGTAACAATTCCCAAAACAGATACAAATTATGCTATTAATGGAGATAAGGTATTAATTGAATATATTACAAATAAAAAAAAGAAAGAAGGAAAAGTAAAAAGAGTATTATCTAGAAAAAATGATAAAGTATCAGGTACGATAGAAATATCTGATGAGAATACTTATTTAAAAGTAGACCCTTCCAAATATCAATTGGACTTTGTTGTCAATAAAGAAGATAGTATAAATTTATCAGAAGGAGACATAGTAGAAGCTGAAATAATTACAGATATTCACACTTCTTCTGTACCAAGAATAAAAATAACAAATATGAAAAAAAGAAAAAATGAATTAAAAGACGCATTCGATTCAATATTAATCGAATATGGTCTTAACCAAGATTTTCCAAAAAGTGTAATTAAAGAAACAAATAAGGCAAAACAACCTACTGCCAAGAGCTTACCTAAGCAAAGAATAGATATCAGAGAAAAGAATATATTTACAATTGATCCATTTGATGCTAAAGATTTTGACGATGCAATATCCTTAGATTGTGACGATGACGGGAATAAAGTTTTAGGTGTACATATAGCAGATGTTAGTCACTACGTTGCTGAGAATTCAGTAACAGATATAGAAGCAAGAGAAAGAGGAAACAGTACTTACCTAGTTGATAGAGTAGTACCAATGTTACCTGAAAAACTTTCAAATGATTTATGTTCTTTAAAACCAAATGTAGACAGATACGCATTTTCTGTATTTATGACACTAGACAACGATAATGAGCTAATCCACTACGAATTAACAGAATCGTTAATAAATAGTAAAAGAAGATATTCATACGAAGAAGCTTTAGAAGTTATAGAAGGAAAAGATGATGACAATGATGAATTACTCAGAACATTAACAAAAATATCGCAAGAATTAAGAAAGAAAAGATTTGAGAATGGTGGAATAAACTTCTCAAGTTCTGAAGTAAAATTCATATTAGATGAGAATAGAATTCCAGTTGATAATAAACTAAAAACTCCAACCAAAGCTACTCAAATGATTGAAGAGTTTATGTTGCTAGCTAATAGAGCCGTTACCTTACTTTTGATTGATATTAGCAAAAAAAATAACAAAAAAGGTAAGTTACCATTCATATATCGTGTTCATGAGGATCCAGATCGAAACTTAGTAAATGAAGCTATTCAGTTTATTGGGAATCTTACAAAAACTAAATTCAAGAAAATTAGTGAAGTTAAGGCAAGCGAACTGAATAATATTATAAATAAGTTTCAAGACAGTAGCCACTCCCCTGCTATAAATCAAGTTTTAATCAGATCTATGGCAAAGGCAATTTATTCTCAAAGGAATTATGGTCATTTTGGGTTAGGTTTTGAAAACTATACTCATTTTACCTCTCCTATTAGGAGATATGCAGATCTAGTTGTACATAGATTATTAAAAGAGTATATGAATGCTGATGGGAAAATTAGTAGTGGTAGAATTGAGTATTTAAAGCCATTTGTTAAGTCTATATCAGACCATATATCAGCAACAGAGAGAAACTCGATGGAAGCTGAAAGAACTAGTAATAAGTTAGCATCTGTAATATTAGTTAGGAATAAAGTTGGCGAAGAATATATTGGTACTGTTACTGGTATTTTAAATTTTGGTCTGTTTCTTTTACTTGAAGACTTAAATGTTGAAGGACTTTTGCATATAAAAGAACTAAATGACGATTACTATAGGTTCGATGAAAAAAATCTTAAGTTTGTTGGTAAAAGAAATAAGAAAGTATTTACTATTGGTACTAGAGTGAAAGTCAAAATAGCCAATGCAAATATTGCTAAATCACAAATTGATTTTAAATTTATTGAGAAAGTATAATGTTTACTGGATTAATTGAAGAAGTAGGTAAAATTAATAGCATTCAAAAAAGTGGTGATGCTATAAAGATTACAGTCAATAGTTCTGAAATAAATAAAGATATGTCAGTTGATGATTCTATATCTGTAAATGGAGTTTGCCTGACAGTTACAGAATTCACAGAAGATAGCTTTGCAGTTACAGCTGTTGAAGAAACAATGCGAAAGACTAATTTATCAAACTTACAAGAAGGTATCTCAGTTAATCTAGAAAGAGCCATGAAAGCAGATAAACGATTTGGTGGCCACTATGTACAAGGTCATGTAGATCAGACAACTGAAATATATGATATTAATCGAGAGACTGAAAATTGGATATTTTCATTTAAAGTGCCTGATAATGGAAGAAAGTATATAGTAGATAGAGGTTCAATAACGGTTAATGGAGTTAGTTTAACAATAGCATCTATTTCAGACAGTATATTTAATATAGCAATAATACCCCATACTTATGAGAATACAGTTTTCAAAAACTTCAACGTAGGTGATCAAGTTAATTTAGAATACGATATTATTGGAAAATATGTTGAAAATATATTAAAATATAGGGATTAACATTTTACAATTATGCTTGCTCTTCTGAACATATTGTTACTTTTCTCACCAATTTCTCAAGGTTCAAGCGAAATAGGAACAAACATTGAAATTGGTAATAGTAGTGAAACAGTAGACAGTAGAAATCAAGTTTTTGATAGTTACTTCTTTGAGGACAACGCAAGCGGATCAGGCTATTTGAATGGTATAAATTTATATTACAATTACTTTCTAACAGATAATTTTTATATAGGTATAGAAAGCAATTATTTATTCTACTCATCTCAACTAATTAAAACTGAGAATGAATTAATCAATATTGACGGCAACGAAGCAGAAGGTGAATTTGAGCATGTATTTGAATCAGATTCTAAGAGGTTGCTTTCAGCGATAAATTTTGGTTATAACTTCTATAATAATTTCTACTTTTCTATTGGTCTGACATATAATAATTCTATTTCAGGCATAAATATCTCCTCTTTTGAAAAAATTTCAAAACCAGAGAACGCAGGAGTATTCATAGAGGAACAATCCCGAATAAGAGATATGAGAGATACTAATATCACTACTATCAGCCCAGTATTTGGGTTACTTCCAGCACTAAATATAAAATTACCAATGAATTCTGAAAATTCATTATTTTTGAATGGTAGAGTTGGGTACAATTATAATTTTAATAGTTTCACAAATGATGATATAGAATTCAATTCAAATAGTTTGATTATGAGTTTAGGCATTAGTTACGTAGCAAATAATAGCACCATCTATAAAGTAAGTACTGAAGAAGAGATTATAAGCAACGTAATATCTTTTGAGTTAATAGATAGAATAGAGAGAAGTACTGAAGTATTCAATTTCGACGTAATTAAGTATATAGATTTAGAATCTGGAAGAACTACTTATGCTAATTACAGTAATGGGCAAAGTATAGTACTATACGTTCAACTAGACAATTTGGAAAAGAAAAAAGTGGAATTCAGTTTGTCAACTGATAGCATTAGTATATTTGAAAAAGTACTTACTGAAAAATTAACTAAGATCAGTGTTCCGAAAGTATTAGTGGACACTAAATATAGACCAAAAGATTTAATAATCAACTTATCTTACAAGGGTAATATAATTGATCAAAAAATCTTTGCTACTCAATATAATATATTACATGAATTGAGCTATTTATATAGCTCAAATATATCCGATTTATCTAAATATATCGATATTAATAATGAGAGAATTCTTACTATATATACAGATGAAGATAGTATATATAGTTTTTTAGATTCGACAAGAGTTAGTAATGTAACGGTACGAGGATTTGAAGAGTTAGAATTCAATTTAGAAAATACTAATAAAGACAAGTATCTACTTATTATAGAATAAAAAAAATCCCGCATTTGCGGGATTAAAAGTGGTATCAACTTCTAGGAAATGAAATTATCTTTGCATTTCTCTTGAAATCTTTCTTTGTCTTCTTTCAGCTTTTATTCTAGCCATACGTTTTTCAATTGAAGGTTTTATGTATTGAGTTCTTTTTTTGTACTCCCTTAACACTCCACTTCTTTCGTATTTCTTTTTGAATCTTCTTAGAGCTCTGTCTATAGACTCATTATTTTGAACGTTAATTCCTACCACTTGTAATCACCTCGCTTTATGGTATTTAGTTTGAATAATTTTCTATTAATCTTTTTTCTTCTGATTTTTCGAATTGTACTACTATGGCGTTACCACCAGTAGAAGTAACTTCTTTTGCTCTTACAATACCAACATCATCGAATATTTTGTGGTAGAGTATCTCACCTATTTCATATTCTTCTTTAGGAGTATACTTTCTAGCATCATCCTTTGAGATATGAATTACCGCTTTTGACTTATCTCTTTCAGCTTCAATTGTATCTAAATTAACAAGCTGTGAGTGTCTACTACGAGTACATCTTGCCCACTGGTGTCTTCCATTTTCAGTTTCAATTGGTTCACCAATAAGCTCATGTTTTGTTTCTTTCATTAAGAAAGGAGAATACAAAGTTAAATACTTTGCTCTTCTTGTTCTTCTTTTTGTAGCTTTTTTTGCCATATATTTTTTTCTATATCTTTTATATCAGATTACAAAAATAACTATTATTTATTTAATATTCAAGACGAATAAGTTTAAGGTTGATTTTTAATTAAAAAGAATGTGTCTTTTACTGCATGTAAAGAACCGAAAACCCCTATTCCATTGCCTTCTACAGAGCCTAATAGTTCGTTATATTCACTTGCTGATAATCTTTGCAATACCCATCTCAAATAATTGAAATCCATATTGTAAATTGTAATTTCGTGTAAACCATACCACCTAAACAAATCCCAAATTACTGGAGTTTGATTATTTGGAATGAGTCCCCAAGTTGCTAACTCTTGGTATCTCCATTCGCTTTCAGGGTTATCTCCAAATCTACGTGTTACTCTTCTATTCTTTTCTTCAAAAGGAACTCCATCTATATATAACCCATATTCTAATGTATCTAGTGTTTTAACAGATATTCCCCAATATCCATTAGTTGGTTCTCCTTCCCAAATAATTGTATCTCTTGTGTCTTTGTTAATTGTATCTATAGGAAATTGAATATCTTCTGGTGGTGGTTTAATCCAAGCTGGTCCGGAAGGTGTTAAAGTATTTCCTGTTAAAGTAGTTCCATCTGCAAAATTCACTCTAAGATCGTATTCTTTCCCCTCTTCAACAATATAACTACCATCATAGAAATAACCTCTTTCACCAGATTGTTCTATACTTAATACTATTTCTTGGTCATCAAATGATATTATAACTTCCGCATCTCTAATCAATGACTCCTCGTAATTAAAAGATGCATTAATAGGTTGTGATCTCATTAGTATAATATTATCTATTGGTTCACCTACAACTAAGGCAGCTTCTACATAATTTTGCGGATCATAATCAGTTGGAACTGGGTCTTCACATGAAGAAACCAGTAAACTTAATATTATTATTAATGTAATTAAATATCTCATTTTATTAAAACTTCATTTCTATGGAAAATGTAGGTATTATTGGTAGTAGTCTAAAATCTTCAACAACTGTCTCTTCCTCGTCAACATCGTAGAATCTGAACCAAATATCTCTTCTGTTGTAAACGTTGTAGATATCTAATAGTATTTTAGTTTCTAAGCCAAACAAGCTAGTTTTGTAACTACCATTCAAATTTAATTGATGTGAAGGAGGTAGCCTTAGTCCATATCTTTGAGAAGGAATTGATTTACCTCTACCGAATGTCTCACCTTCTAACCTGAGCTGAAATCTAGACGTCTGCCCAGTATATGATTGACCTGTTTGGAAAGTAAAATTAGCTCCTACATCCCAATCATCATCAATACTATATTGAACTACACCCTTTATATCATGCCTTCTGTCATATTTTGGTCTGAAATAATTTCCTGAGTTTAAGCTATCGAACCTTGCATTAATAAACCCAAGTGCATATCCTAACCAGCCAGTAAATCTACCAAATTTCTTTTGTATAAAAATCTCTGCACCAAAAGCCTCACCCTCACCCTGATAAAGAACATCTTTCCCTTCTTCTATTTCAAGCACTATTCTTCTTATTTCATTTATATTTTCCAACGATTTATAATATACATCAAAATTTAAATCATAGCCTTCGTAGGGTTGTGTTTCTAAAGATAGGATATAATGCATAGATTCGGCAATTTCTAGAGAGCCATCTGTACCAAGCCATGTATCAAAGAATGAAAAATCTTGAAGGGTTGCTAATTTTAGATTTTGATGATAAATCCCCCAAGAACCTTTGATTGCTATTTCAGGTTGAAAATAATACTTCATTGCTAATCTGGGTTCCAAAGCGAAAAAATCTGCTAGTTTGAAATAATTCGCTCTTAAACCACCTTGTATAGAGTATAACGAATTAACCTGCCATTTTGCTTGGGCAAAAGTAGCGTAGTTAACATCTTCAAAAAATAGATTTGTTCTCCCAGCTCCTGACCCTTCTTGAGTAGAGTCTGTAGAACCTGTGAAATTAGTTAAATAATCGAACTCATAGAAATTAGCTTCATAACCGAATTTGGTAGTAAAGTCTTCATTGTGATAATAATCAAGCGTATGTTTTAGAGTGTAGTCACTTATTATATTCTCTTGTAAAGCCTCATAACCAGAATTATTAGCATCAAAACCATTAGTATATCTACTTGAACTTATATTAACAGTACTAAATGCCTTGGGACTAAATATGTGAGTCCACCTTAGTGCTCCAAGTCTGTTTGATATTCCTAGATTAAAATTAACGTTTCCAGCAGCGTAATCTAAATTATCTCTACTGTAAAATCCTGATATTGAAACCTTATCATCATCACCAAAATTCTGGGTGATTTTACCATTCACATCATAAAAATTGAAGTCAGGTATTGGATTTAATGGATCTTCAGGTAAAAATGACTTTATTACCTCAAAGTAAGTTCTTCTTCCTCCTATGAACCACGATCCATTACCAAGTGGACCTTCTAATGCCATTTTTGAAGAAATAGCACCTAATGAAAATAATCCTTCAACTTCTTCCCTATTACCTTCCTTTTGTGTTAAGGTTAGTACAGAAGATAATCTTCCTCCATACTCAGCATTAAATCCACCTTTGATAAGTTCAACATCTTTTATAGCATCAGTATTGAATGCAGAAATAAATCCAAAGAGATGGGTAGGATTATATACAACTGAACCATCTAAAAGTACTAAATTTTGATCAGGTGAACCACCTCTTATATATAGTCCAGAAGATATTTGTGAAGATGTGAGTACACCAGGTAATAGTTGAAGAGATCTGAATATATCAGACTCGCCACCTATTCTGATCTTTTTTATTTGTTGTATAGGAATATTTACTTTACTAATTGATATTTCTACCTTGTCATCGTCTTTGTCACCATAAACTGATAGCTCTGTGGTTGTCACACTACCTAGTCCTAACTTAACATCAAGTCGCTTATCGTCATCATAATCTAATTCAATTTCAATTTTTTTATTTTCAAAACCGACATAGGTAACGGTCACATTATATTTACCTTTAGCAAGATTCCCAATAACATAATAACCGTCTTTGTTAGATATCGCACCTCTTTCAGTACCATCAATTCTAACTGTTGCACCAATCAATACTTCTTGGTTTGTACTATCTTTAACATAACCACTAATAGATGCTGAATATAAATCATTACAGGTAAGTAAAAATACGACGATTGGAAGAATAACTTTAATATTGAATTTCATTTATTTAAATTGGTTCTATAACTGTCTATTAGACAAAGGACAATTGATTTTATTTTTGTTAACTTTGTTAAAGTCCAAATTATTAAAAAATAGAATTATAATTGCCATGAAAAATGAAATGAAAAACAACATGAGACCCGAAAGTTTGATGATGTCTTATGGTTATAAACCAGAATTATCCGAAGGATCTTTAAAATGTCCAATATTCCAAACTTCTACTTTTGTATTCAAGAATGCTGAAGAAGGAAAAGCATTTTTTGAAGTAGCTTATGGAATACGTGAAAAAGATGCAGATGAAGAACTAGGTCTGATATATAGTAGAATTAACAATCCTGATTTAGAGATATTAGAAAATAGACTCTGTCTTTGGGATAAAGCTGATGATTGTGCTGTTTTTGAGAGTGGTATGTCAGCAATAAGTACAGTATTCATGGAATTTTTAAAGCCAGGTGATTTACTTGTTTACAGTAGCCCTCTATATGGTGGTACAGATCATTTCATACATCATTTCTTGCCTGAGTATGGTATTCACACTTTAGGATTCAAACCAAATGCAACAAAGGCAGAAATAACAAAAATGATTGATGAATCAGGACACGCTGATAAGCTTTCAATAATTTATGTTGAAACGCCTGCAAATCCCACTAATGCAATAGTAGATCTTCAAATGATTGATGAAATTAAAAATAAGTATAAAACAGAAGAAAACAATCTAATTTCAGTTATAGATAACACATACATGGGTCCTCTATGGCAACACCCTATGAGGTTTGGAGCTGACTTGGTGATATATTCAGCTACGAAATATATCGGTGGTCATAGTGATGTTATAGCCGGTGCAGTACTGGGTAAAGCAGAACCAATGAAAAGAGTTAAGACACTCAGAACATTCCTAGGCAATATGGCAGGTCCATGGACTGGATGGCTTCTGATGAGAAGCTTAGAAACTTTGAAAGTCAGAATGGAACAACAACAAAAGAATGCAATTGAAGTAGCAAAATTTTTAAATGTTCACCCAAAAGTATCAAAAGTGCATTATTTAGGCATGATAGATGAAGCAAGCCCTAGTTATGAATTATTTAAAAGACAACACGATGGACCAGGTGCAATGGTTTCTTTTGACATTGCTGGCGGTGAGAAAGAAGCTTTTAAATTTTTGAACAACCTTAAACTAATCACTCTTGCAGTGAGTTTAGGAGGAACCGAAAGTTTAGCAGAGCATCCCAGTACTATGACTCACGCTGGTGTAGAACCAGAATATATGAAATCGATAGGTGTAACTGAAAGTTTAGTTAGATTATCTATCGGTGTAGAAAATATAGATGATTTGATATGGGATATTAGTCAATCTTTAGAAAAAGTTTAATAATGCTTGCATTAGTTAGGACTCCTTACTATATTTGAATGTGTCGATACAACATTATTCAATTTTATTAAATATAATGAGGTTTATTATGTCAAAATCAATTTTTTATCATGCTGGTTGTCCAGTATGTGTTAGTGCCGAAAATGAATTAGTTTCATTAATTGGAAGTGAAAAAGTAGATATTATTCACTTAGGTGAACAGATTAGTGAAATTAGCAATGCTGAGAATGCTGGAGTAAAATCTGTACCAGCTTTAGTAACTCCAAATGGAAATGTTTTACATATTAACTTTGGAGCATCATTAGAAGATGTAAAAGGTTAATTTTTTAAGCAATGTGCAGATGTTTTGGTAAATTACATCTGCATTTGCTATTAATCGATCAAATATTTAATGACAAGCTTCATATACAATCCCAATAGTCAAAATTCAAAAACTGCATTTAAAATTGTCTTTGCCTTGGATAAGATTTCTGAGTACTTCAAGAATTCCTTACGTGAGAAAGGTAAGAAATATAAACTAAGTCCAATTCAAATACAGATTCTTATATTTATAGAAAACCATACAAATAAATATCAGACAGTAAACTATATTTCTGATGAATTTAATGTTAGTAAAGCGACCATCAGTGATTCCATTAAGACACTAGAAAAAAGAGGTTTAGTGAAAAAAGTTAAGAGCACTAAAGACTCAAGAAGCTCATTGATTAAGCTAGATACAAAGGGTGAAAAAATTGTAGATATTCTCAGTGAGTTCCCTCAGAGTCTTACTGATTTAGTAGAAAACATTAAGTCAAATAATCAAGAATTATTATGGCAAGAACTATATAATATATTAAATTCTTTACAGAGCGCTGGTGAAATTAATATTCAGAGAATGTGTAACACTTGCGTACATTTTAGTTCTAAAAATCATCAGTCTTATTGCAATTTGTTAAACAAGGTCTTAGAATCAAGTGATCTAAGGCTAGATTGTAATGAACACAAAAACCAAAAGAATCTGGAATCTACCCATCACTTGTACAAATTGGGATAATTAAATCTTGCAATTGTTAAAATAATCTATTAATTTAAACTTATATATATTTGCCCTAGCATCAATAATGCTAGTATAAACCATTTTAGTATATAAACAATAAAAGATATTCAATTTATGATAAAACCACATTCATTTCACATTCCTGTTATGGGCATTGGATTCACAATAGATACTCCGATGAAAGTAGCACATTGGGGGATAGATTCAGTTATATCATTAGTAGACGACATGTTGCTTGAGAAATTAAGAAAAATGTATAGTGAAAAATTGAATATTCCCTATGAAGAAATTGGGAAAAAAGCTGAAGACAAAAGAGCTAGAAGAATAACTGCTTATCTAAATATGGTTAACGACTATGCTCATGAAAAATTCTCAAAAGTAAAAGACATTGCCAATAACCAAGGAAAAGAATTAAAAGAATACTTTAATCTATTACCAGACTCTTCTGAACTTAAGAAAGAGTTTAATAAGTTAATGGAGAAAGCTTCAAATTTAACTGAATTAGAAGATTGGGTTAATAAAAATTTGAAGATGGGTAATATAGACGTTAATATAATGACCAAGGTCGATAAAGAAAATTATATTAAAAAGGATAAATTACCTGTAGAGTATAACGATGCTCATGCTGCACTCAGGGGTTATGCACTTAGTGATCTTGAATCATCTATTATCCTTTCCGCTGGTATGAATCCTAGATTATTTTCATATATGGAAAACTTTGATGATTTTTATTCAGACGAGAGTGGGTACATTAAGAAGAAAATAGTTCTTAAAGTTAGTGATTATCGCTCAGCTTTTATACAAGGCAAATATCTGGCAAAGAAAGGTATATGGGTATCTGAATATAGAATAGAATCTGGTTTGAATTGTGGAGGTCATGCCTTTGCAACTGATGGTTATTTGATGGGACCAGTTCTAGATGAATTCAAAAACAAAAGAGAAGAGCTTTACGAATCAATATTCAAAATATTAATCTCTTCGCTTGAGAAAAAAGAGAAGCCAATTCCAAAAAAGCTAGAAATGAGAATTACTGCTCAAGGTGGTGTTGGAAACTCTAGCGAACATAATTTCCTTTTGAGAGAATATAACCTAGATTCTGTTGGTTGGGGTACACCTTTCTTACTTGTACCTTCAGTTACAACTGTTGATAATGAAACCAGAAAACAGTTAGTAGAGGCAAAAGAAAAAGATTTATACCTAAGTGGAATTTCTCCATTAGGTGTTCCTTTTAATAGCTTAAAAGGAAACTCAAAAGATATTGAAAGAGATAATAATATTGAAAAAGGAAGACCTGGCAGCTCTTGCCCTAAAGGTTATGTTCAGTTGAATAAAGAATTTGGTGATAAAGCTATTTGTACAGCATCTAGACAATACCAAAGACTTAAAATTAATGAACTTAAGGAAGAAGATTTGACAGAAGACGAGTACAGATATGAATATAACAAAGTTGTTGATAGATCATGTACTTGTGTAGGTTTAGGAACTACTGCTCTAATTGCTCATGGTCTAGATACCAGAGTAGAAGGTGCAGGTGTATCAATCTGTCCAGGTCCAAATATGGCCTATTTTTCTAAATTAGTTAGTATGAAAGATATGATTGGTCACATATATGGTAGAACTAACATCATACAACGTGATGACAGACCAAATATGTTCATAAAAGAATTAAATATTTATATTGATTACCTTAAAGACAAAGTAAACGATGCTAGTAGAAATCCTGTTGAAAAAGAACAAAAATATTTAATTAAATTCACTGAAAATCTTGAGGAAGGAATCGAATATTATTCGAAGCTTTTCAAAGAGAAGTCACAATATTTTAATGATTCTTATGATTTGCTGATAAATAGTTTAGAAGATAGTATTCAAAGGTTAAAGCTTCTAAAACTTAGAATAGGAAACTTAATGCTTTTTAAAATGACAAAAACAGAAAGCAATAAAGAGCCAATTATCAAAACTAATAAATTCAAAGAATCAATCTTTACTCACAAGACTAATTCTTTTGCTAACTAGTTTAGTTATTTGAGGCTAATACTTTAAAAATTTAAGTATTTTATTTGATTCTTCACTTATTTTAATAAAGTATACTCCATTTTTCAGTTCTGAAACATCAATAGTATTATTGTAGATTAACACGTTATCTTGATCAACTCTTTTTCCAGTAATATCATACATATTAATGTTATTTAAGTCTATAAAACTTTCTGAATTGAACTCAATAATTTTTGATTCATTATCATAATAGAAGAACTCATTATAATTTGATTGAGTTACATTTGTTTCATTACTCACTACTGCTATGTCTGACGTCAAGCCTGCTATCAATCGAACTAATTGAGTTACAAATTCTTCACTTATACCCTCTGCCCTATCCATTACAGAATGATAATTAGGATTAAAGTCATTACTCCAATATCCTTGAGTAATTAATACCGCTGAGTAATCATAAGTCCAAAAAGGTGAATGATCACTGTTTGGCGCACCAAATGAAATACCAATTGGATTTAGTTCTAATTTACTACCACTGACAATTTTTGTGGTTTTGTTGTAGAAAATGTCATTCTCATGGTTTGCTTTAGTATGTACTTCGAATAGCATATCTGAATTGCTGTCATAACCTATCATATCAGCATTGATTACTGCTGCTATTTTTAAATTATTGTTAAATGCTTCAAACGCATGATATTTACTTCCATAAAGACCATTTTCCTCTAGATCCCACAATGCATACACAATAGTTTTTTCAAATTCAATATCAGAAAACACATTTGCTGCTTCAAGTACTGCTGAAACGCCTGAGGCATTATCATCAGCACAATATTCAGTAACAGTATCATAATGTGCACAAACTATGACTAAAGAATCGGGATATAAAACACCTTTTTTGGTAGCTAATATATTTATCCCATTTAGCCCTAAATTACTGAAATACTCTTTATCAAGAGTTAAATCTATATCACTAAACTTATTCTCAAAATATCTTATGGCTTTTTGTTTTCCAACATCATTACTTCTATCTAGAATTAAGCCAATATTCTCAACTTCTACTTCACCTGATAATTCTCTAATCATATTCATTACTCTATTGTTATCAACACTTTCTATTATGTCATTAACACTCTGACTATAAGTATTAGTAGAGAAAACAATTAATAATGATGCAATTATATATAATCTCATTCATATCTCTATTTGGTTTTTTCTAATTCAAAGATAACAAAATAAATAATCTACTTTAACATAGATGGTATTATTACAAGAATATTTTTATTTTTAAAAACGTATATTTGTATAATTATAATCAATAACAAAATGAAAAATATATTATGAGAATTATTATTGCTTTACTGTTTGTATTACCTAGTATATTATCTTCACAATTAGGACTAGATAAACTACCAAATTCTGAACGAAAAGCTTTTACCCCTCCCGATTTGTTATCACTAAATAGAATAAGTGATATGCAGCTATCTCCAGATAATAAATTTCTGTTATTTGGAATGAAGACTCCAAATTTGAAAACAAATTCTTCGAAGAATAATTTATATTTGGTAAGAACGGAAAATGGCAGTATGACTCAGTTAACTGATACAGACGACTCTGAGTTCAATGCAAGGTGGTCAAAGGATGGTTCTAAAATATACTATATATCTACTAAATTAGGCGCTCCACAGGTTTTCGTTTATGATCTGAAAATAAAAGAATCAGAAGCAATAACAGCAGTTGTAAATGGCGTCTCTAATATAGCTTTATCTCCTGAAAATGATAAAATATTATTTACATCTGAAGTAGAAGTAAGAGAAAGCTTAGAAGATACATATAAAGATTACACTAGTTTTAATGCTATGAAGTATGAATCATTACCAACTAGACATTGGGATACATGGGAGGATAATAAAGCGTCACACGTATTCTATATAGATTTGAAATCTAAAAAGATTACAGATATTATGAAAGGTCAAATACATGATAGTCCACTTCTTCCATTCGGGGGAGGTGAACAAATAGCTTGGTCACCTGAAGGTACTGAAATTGCTTATACAAGTAAAAAAGTAAAAAACATGGCCAGAAGCACAAATTCTGATATTTATGTATATAACTTAAAAACTAAACAGACTAAGAATATAACTGAAGGAATGCTTGGATATGATAAAGACCCTGTATATTCACCTAATGGCAAATGGATTGCTTTTCATAGTCAAGAAAGACCGGGTTTTGAAGCAGATAAAATTCGCTTAATGTTATATAATAGAAATACAGGTGAAATTAAAGAGATGTTAAGTCAGTTAGACCAATGGATAGGAAATATTGTTTGGTCTAATGATTCTAAATCTATTTATTTTGATTCTGGAGTAAAAGGCAGAGTTCATCTATACAGCCTAAACGTATCAGATAATACTTATAAGCAATTAACTAATGATAGGACTAATGATAACGGTGGTTTAGCCTTATCTAATGATGGCAAGACACTATATTTTGGTAGAACAAGTATGACCTACCCTACTGATTTTTACTCATTAGATTTGGATAGTAAAAAAATCAATAGAATTACATCAGTAAATGATAAGTTGCTATCTAAACTAAAAAATATAAGAATTGAAGAAAGGATGGTAGAGAGTACTGACGGTAAAGAAGTTCATACATGGGTTCTTTATCCACCTGACTTTGATGAGAGCAAAAAGTATCCTATGCTTACATATTGTCAAGGAGGACCTCAAGGTACTATAAGTAATTACTTTAGCTACAGGTGGAACTTATACATTATGGCTTCGCAAGGTTATATTGTTTGTGCACCTAATAGAAGAGGAATGCCAGGATTTGGACAAGAATGGAATGATCAAATTAGTGGCGATTGGAATGGACAAGCAATGGATGATATATTGGCAGCTACTGACAATGTAATGTCTGAAAGTTATGTTGATAATGACAATGTAGGTGCTGTTGGAGCTAGCTTTGGAGGTTACACTGTGTATTGGATGCAAGGCAATGATGGTGGTAGATTTAACGCATTTATATCACATTGTGGTGTATTTGATTTAACAAGTATGTATGGATCAACAGAAGAATTGTTTTTCCCAGATTGGGAATTTGGTGGACCTTATTGGGAAGAAGAAAACAAAGAATCTTATGAAAGTCAATCACCTCATAACTATGTTGAGAAATGGGATACACCTATGCTTGTTATCACTGGTATGAAAGATTTTAGAGTTCCTTACACACAAAGTTTAGAAGCTTACACTGCTGCTCAATTACATGGAATAGATTCAGAATTACTAGTATTTCCTGATGAAAACCATTGGGTATTAAGTTTGCAGAATGCTTACGTTTGGCAATCAGAATTTTTCAAATTTCTAGACAAACATTTGAAAAACTAGTTATCTGTAATAGATATAAACCAGATAAGCTGCATAGCATAATAAATAGATTACTCCGTCTCTTTTTGAGATGGAGTATTTTTTTCCATAAGTCATAGAAATCAATAACATTATACTAGCAAACGCTGTAACTAAAATATCCATATTACTTTCTAATGTAAATGTTAGTTCCTTTATTGTGGCGCTAACTCCTAATATCCAGAGCAAATTAAATATATTTGAACCAACTATATTACCAACAGCTATATCTGAGTTCCCTTTTTTAGCCGCATTTACAGAAGTTACTAGCTCTGGTAGTGAAGTACCTAACGAAACTACGGTTAGACCTACAAAACTTTCAGATAGATTAAAATATCCAGCAAATTCTAAAGCACCATCTACAACCCACTTACCTCCTAAAAATAAGCCAGTCATTCCAAGCACTATATATAAAATAGATTTACCTTTTGAAAGACCTATTTCTACATCTTCAATTATGTCATCATCTTCTTTAGAAAGTATATAAATATAGCCTAAGAAAAGAACAAAAAATACAAGTAAAATAATCCCTTCAATTTGTGAAAGAACTAATTCAGAAGACTTATCAAAAAAACTGATATTAGCCAGAAAGCCAACCAGAAACACAGCTAATAATGTAAATGGTATCTCTGAAAATACTGTACTTTTCTTCATTGGAAGATTACTAATTAGAGCTGTTATTCCTAGAATGAGGAATATATTTGCAATGTTACTACCTAGCACATTACCGACAGCTATATCTGAACTACCACTGAAGCTTGCTAGAATATTAATAATAAGTTCAGGTGCTGAAGTACCAAATGAAACTATAGTTAAACCTATAATCAGGTTAGAAATATTATATTTTGATGCTATAGATGATGATCCATCGACAAGATAATCTGCACCTTTGATCAGTATAAAGAACCCAACTATAAATAATATTATTGTTATTATCATTAATTAACTTTGAGCATTGTGAATTTTAATTAAATCTGAAACAAACTGTTCAGCTTTTGAGAGTGGTAATTGAGTTGCAGAATCACTCTTAGCAGACTTAGGATCTGGATGAGTTTCAAAGAAAACTCCGTCAACACCGGCAGCTACTGCGGCTTTCGCTAAAGGGAAAATATATTCCGGTTTTCCACCAGATATTTTACCTATAGAAGGTTGTTGCAAAGAGTGAGTAGCATCATAAACTACTTTATAGTTGAAATCTTTCATTCTAACTAAAGACCTAAAGTCAACTACCAAATCATTATATCCAAAAAAAGTTCCTCTTTCTGTTAGCCAGATGTTCTTATTGCCAGTGGAAGCAACTTTATTAGCTGCCTTTTCCATATCATCTGGTGACATAAACTGTCCTTTCTTTATGTTTATTACTTTATTTGTCTCTCCAGCAGCAATGAGCAAATCTGTTTGTCTTGATAAAAATGCAGGTACTTGCAAACAATCTACATATTGTGCTGCTAATAATGCTTCTTCAGGAGAGTGAAAATCAGTTAGAGTTTCAAACCCGTACTTTTCTTTTATTTCAGCCATATAGCCTAAAGCTAGCTCGTCACCTATCCCTGTGAAAGAATCCAAACTTGTTCTATTAGCTTTCTTATATGATGCTTTGAAACAAATCTTTACATCATACTTTTCAGAAATATATTTCAACTCTGATGCCGTTTCTAATAACATTTCCTTAGATTCGACTACACATGGACCAGCAATAAAAAAAAGACTCATGAAAACATTAGAAGTTTATTTAATTAAAAAGAAATTTGAACCATTCAATATTAAACAAGATGATATAGTAATTATCATAGATATACTTAGAGCTTGTTCAACAATAGTAACCGCTCTTAACTCTGGTATTGAAGAAATATATCCCTTTACCAATATAAGTGAGGTTAAAAACATAAAGTTCAAAGATAATGAAATTTTAACTGCTGGTGAAAGAAATGGTGAAAAAATAAATGACTCTGATTATGACAACTCCCCTATTGCTTTCTACAATGAGACTTTAAATAACAAAAGATTAGCAATTACTACAACAAACTGTACTGAAGCTATAAACATAGCAAGAATTTCAAAACATATGTATTTCGGATGTTTTCTTAATTATAGTACAGTTTTGAACTTTTTAAAAAATATTAATACAGAACAAAGAGTTATATTTCTCTCTTCAGGTTTTAAGCAAGAAGAAAGTGAAAAGGACAATATTTTCGCTTATTCGATAATCAATGAATTGAAAGTAATAAGACCAATAGTACAGAATGATTTTGAAATTCTTGGTAATCTTAACTCTTTATCTTTTTCAGAAATAAAAGATTTAATTTTAAATACTGAACATTCTTCTCGATTAAAAAGCCAGGGGAAGAAAAATGATATTGAATTTTCATTAAATTTTGATAAATTTGATTGTTTGCCTTATTACGCAAACGGCAGCATAAAGAAAAGTAATACTTAGGTTATATATATGGCAAAAGCAACAAAAAAGAAGACTAAATCTTCATTTTTAGGTAATAGCAATAGTTACCAAAAACAATTAAAGATTTTTTCCTTTCTACTCTTCATTATTTCTTTTTTCCTTTTGATAGCATTGATTTCATATTCTTATGAAGATGAATCAACTATACAAATGGAATCTTCTGAAGTAATTGGACTTGTCACAGGAGATGAGATTGCGCAAATAAAGGCTGAGTCCGTAGAAAACTGGCTAGGACTCATAGGGGCATACATTTCATACTTTATTTACAACAAGACATTTGGCTTTATCGCAATATTTCTACCTCTTGTCTTATTTAGATGGGCTTATGACTTGCTTAAGCATTCATTTGTTACAAAAGAAAACATAAGAGATACTTTATTCTATTTTTTAGGTGCCTTAGTATTTAGTGGACTTATGGGTACAATATTTCATTTAGAGTGGATAGATCCTTTCCCAAAGGAATGGGCTGGCTCTATTGGGTTATATCTATCATATCTTCTAACTTCCTTACTGGGTAATATAGGTTCATTTGTAATATTTCTTGTTGGTCTTGTTGGAACTATAGTTTTTGGATTTAGACTCAACACAGAAGAGATATTTGATAAAACTATTAATGCTGTGGATAGTGCAAAAGATAAAATAAAAGAACAAAAAAGCAACTTAGTAAAGAATGAAGTAAAAGAACCAGTCAAAAATAAAGTTAAGAAGAAAAAGCAGACTAAAGCTGATCCAATTGAAAAAAATAAAGATATAGAAGAAATTGAGGGATCTATAAAAGAAGAAGATCTTAAAATTAATAAAAAAGAAGTTCTGGAAAATCCATCAGAAGATTATTATACAACTAAATCATTGTCACTTAATAGTACTGATGATGATATTCAAGAAGAGACTGTCAATCAACCTGTAGAAAATGTTGAAATAAATTCAGTTGATTCTAATGAAGTAACAGTTGAAGAAACTGAAGATGATAACAGCGATTTTAAAAGGGCTTCGAACCCAGTAAGTATAGATGATATGGAAGAAGAGTCAGATAGCCCAATATGTACTTACATTCACGATCAAAAGATAAATTATACTCCCCCAGATTTAAGTCTACTCGAACAAAATTATGAAGTTAATGAAGTAGATGAAGCTGAGCTAAAAATGAACGCTCAAATACTAAGAGAGAAACTAGAAACATTCAAAATTAATATTGAGAATCTAAGTGTTACTCCAGGTCCAGTAGTCACACAATATGAGTTTGTACCTGCAGCAGGGATAAAGATAAGTAAGATAGAAAACCTATCAGACGATTTGGCTATGGCACTAAAAGCTAAAGGCATAAGAATAATAGCTCCCATTCCTGGTAAGGGTACTGTTGGTATTGAGATTCCAAACTCTAATCCTTCTTTAGTTTCATTCTCAAGTGTTGTCAATACTAAAAAATTCAGAGAAAGTGATCATCATTTGCCATTGGCATTGGGTAAAACTATTAGCGGTGATGTATTCATTGCTGACTTAGCTAAAATGCCCCATTTGTTAATAGCTGGATCTACTGGTTCTGGTAAATCAGTTGGTATTAATACAATTATAGCTTCCCTATTATATCAGAAGCAACCAGACGAATTAAAATTTGTTGTTATCGACCCTAAGAAAGTAGAGCTAACTCAATACTCCGCATTGACAGATCATTACTTGGCATCAACTCCCGATGTCAGTGATTTGATAGTTACTGAGCCAGATGATGCTGTATCGATTCTCAAATCATTAGTTCTTGAGATGGAGGAAAGGTATACTATACTATCGAATGTTGGACAGAGAAACATTGTTGATTACAATAAGAAAGTTGCAGACGGTAAATATGATGAAGATTCATCTATGAAACATAGAAAGATGCCATATATTGTCTGTGTTATTGATGAGTTAGCAGATCTAATGCTTACTGCATCGAAGGAAATTGAAGTCCCTATAATTAGACTAGCACAAAAAGCAAGAGCAATTGGAATACATTTGATATTAGCAACACAAAGACCTAGTGTAGATGTAATAACTGGTATTATAAAAGCTAACTTCCCTGCTAGAATAGGATTTTTAGTTGCATCAAAAATTGACTCTAGAACAATACTTGATATGGGAGGTGCTGAAAAATTATTAGGTAATGGTGATTTACTATACTTATCTCCAGGAACTCCGAAACCAATAAGAATTCAAAATTCTTTCATATCAACAGATGAGATTGAAAGAATATGTGAACACATTGGAGATCAAAGTGGATACTCTATGCCATATCAATTACCTAGCACTATTCTTAAAAATAGGAACGAAGCCAATAACTTTGATGCAGCTGACAGGGATGATTTATTTGAAGAAGCTGCAAGAGTTATAATAAAAACTCAATCTGGATCAGTTTCTATGCTTCAAAGAAAGCTTAGAGTTGGTTATGCTAGAGCAGGAAAGATTGTGGATGAACTTGAAAGAGCAGGAGTTGTAGGACCATTTAATGGTTCTAAACCAAGAGCTGTACTTATGGAAAGTGAAGCTGAACTTGAGTCAGTATTATAAATTTATAACTAAGTATAGATGTTAAAATCAATTTATATTAAGAATTTCGCAATAATTACTGAACAATCAATTCAACTTGATGATGGCCTCAATATAATCATCGGTGAAACAGGTGCTGGTAAGTCCATTATTCTTGAAGCAATAGGAATTTTACTTGGCAAGAAGGCTTCTAAAGATATGATTAGACGAGGTTGTGATAAAAGTATAATAGAAGGTGTATTTTATGATGAGTCACTTACCTTTAATATTGAAGATCTAACTTTTAAAAAAGAATTTATAATACGCAAAGAGATTAATAGTACTGGTTCATCTAGATTATTTTTAAATGATAATTTGGTGCAACTAAATGATATCAAGCTTTTGTCTAAGCTATTAGCAAACTATCATTCACAAGACGAAAATATAGTATTAAGAGATGAGGAAAGCCATATAGAGTTTTTTGATGACTTTATTGATTTTGCAGATCTTAAAAATGAATATTATCGTTCTAAAAAAACTATATTAGCAGAATACAAAAAGCTAAATGACCTAATTAAAAATAAAGAAAAATCTCTTGCTCAAAAAGACTACTTAGAATTTCAATTAGCAGAAATCAACAAGATAAATCCAAAAAAAGGAGAATTAGAAGAAGTAAACGAAAAGCTGAGATTAATAGAAAATGCTGAGTTAATTCTTAGAGATTCTAATGAATTAACTGAACTCACACTCGATACTGATAATGGAATTTACTTTAAACTACGCAGAATTATAGAGCTTATAAAAGAATTAGGCAATTACAATAAAGATTTCTTAACATATTTAGATGAGTTAGATAGCTCACTTATTTCGATCAACGAACTGGGAAATTTAGTATCTGATTTTGGATCAGACATAAGCTATAATCCAAGTGAAACTGAATCCATCAGAAAGAGAAGTGTTGAACTTCGAGGTATAATTAAAAAATATGGTACTGTAGATGAGATTCTAGAAAAAAAAGAAAAAATGCTAGACGAATTATCAATGTTAGAAAATTATGACCATTACATTGAAGTTCAAAAAGAATTGATTGAGAAGAAGGAAAAAGAAATTGGTGTAATAGCAAATGAACTTAATCTCTTACGTGAAAAGTTTGCTCCCCTATTTGCTGCAAACTTAGTTAATTCACTAAAAGAAATGGGTATACCTTATGCAGATTTTCAGGTTTGTATAGATAAACAAATTACAACTAGGTTAGAGCCAAAAGCTACTATTGGTGATTTAAGTTTCAAATTATTTGAAGAAGGTATAGACATTGTTCATTTTGAAGCAGCCATGAATAAAGGTGAAGGACTAAAAAAGCTTTCAGAATTTGCTTCTGGTGGTGAGTTATCGAGAATATTACTATCTTTAAAAGGAAATAATATTAATAGTGATTACAATCCTGTTCTAATTCTTGATGAGATAGATACTGGAATTTCAGGAAGAGTCTCTCAATTAGTTGGTTTACAAATGAGAAAAATTTCTAAAAATATACAAATTATAGCTATAACACATTCACCTCAAATAGCAGCAGCTGGAGATAGTAATTTTGTCGTGAAAAAAGAAATAGTTAACGACAGAACTGTATCGAATATATACAGCTTAAATAACGAAGAAAAAGAAAAGGAAATAGCTAGTTTGATAAGTGGAAAAGACACCTCTATCAACGCTATAAACAACGCAAAAGATCTTATAAACTCTTTTAACTAAATATACTAAACTCTATTCTTCCTTTCTGATATCCTTGTAAGCTAATATCAAGAATAAAATCAAGACTAAAATTGAGGTAACAAAGAAAGACACTATCATAATTGTACCTCTTTTAGGTGAAAATCTTTTATGTGGAATTACTGCTGGGTCTAATACCTCTACTAAGGGTACTTCTTTAGCTTCTTGTATTGCTTCTTGATGCCTTTGTGTCTCTAAATAAGTTATTACACTCACTAAAATTTTCTTATCTCTATATAAGTCCAAATACTTCCTAGTCAGTGTAGGAACTTCGTTAAGAGGTATAGAAAATTCATCTCCGGAGTTACCTGTTTGTAATTTTTTAGATTGCAACTCAAGGAATTCAACTTGTTTTCTTAGAGACCTTACTGCAGGTGAAGATTGCGAATATTGGATTTCCGCTAAATTCAAGTCTGTTCGCATTTTAGTCAATTCACTATTTAGTTCTATAGCTTGATTGACAATTGCTTGAGTTTGCTCCTCAATTGCTAAAACTTTATTCTCTAACTGAAATTTTTCTAATTCCTTAGAGACAGAGTCTAATTTATCTTTATACTTTAATATTTCTTCTTCTATATAAATCCTTGATTTACGTGCTGCCGATATACTTTTAGAAATCAAAATATTATCAAGTGACTTTACTGCCGTACTTGCTAATAGGGCGGACAACTTAGCTGCTTCTTTTTGTTCATCATCACTAGACAAATACCCTGTTGAT
Organism: Chlorobiota bacterium; assembly: GCA_046290495.1. GTDB lineage: Bacteria > Bacteroidota > Ignavibacteria > Kapaibacteriales > UBA2268 > PGYR01. Next base: position 502,858 of record JBKAGT010000005.1, read on the forward strand.
ATCTGTCCTGAAACAACTATTACTCCAGACTTTTCTATCTCAGCATCAATAAATGCTGGAATTAGTTTTACTAGTTCATTCGTATCTATGTCTTTAAAGAATTTGTGTTCTTTTAGTTCAAGCTCTTCAATTATATTCTCAGAAACAGACCTGCTTTTTAATATGGATTTCATTAATTTAGACTTATCATCTGTCTTTCCCCCACCCAAATCTATCATACTTCCAACGTTTTTTATAAACGAACTTAAACCTCCAGATGAGCTATTTTCAGGTGGCATAAGTGTAGTACTAGACAGAAATGTCTGAGGCATTATAAGAGTATAACCAGCTATTAGAATCAAAATTGATATAATTATTAAACTTATTTTAGTTTTTTTATCTTTGATTCTTCTTAGTAAATCTTCAAATGTAATTTGATCTTGCATTATTGTAATCTCACTATGGTAATTACTACACCGACAACTGTTACTAATTGAGTGGCAATTGTCAAGGCTGTAGAAAATATTTCGAAGAAAGTAACATCTTCTTCTGGTGGAACAAGTATAGTATCTCCAGGTTCTAACTTGTAATTAAAATCTTCAGCAAGAAACTGTTCACCTTTAGATTTTGTAATAAAGGTTTCATCCAAATCGGCCCTATATCCAAATCCACCTGCTAATGCAATATAGTCTAAGTAATTGAACTTCTCATTGTACTGAACATTACCTGGATTATTTACTCTACCCTGAACATTTATAAAATCGATTTTTTCAGGAACTATTATAGAATCTCTATCTTGAAGAAGTATATTGTCTACTGAAGTAGGGTCATCAATAGCATTATTAAAGTTAACTGCCATTAGTCCTCTACGTTCATTAACTTTTGCTTGATAATACTTCAATTCACTCACAGTCATTTCAGACCTGTCCATATTCTCTAGTCTGGTCAACTGTAAGTCTTCTCGCTCCTTTTCCTTCTGTCTTATTAATGTAGAAGCCGATACATAGGCATTTTCACTGAAACCACCTGCTCTGTTAATTATGTCACTAATTCTAGTTTTACCAAGCTCAATTGTGTATTTACCTGGGTAATTTACCTCACCAGTTATCTTTACATAGCTTGGTATTTTCCAGTTTTTCTTTTTCTTTATATATACTCTATCACCTGGTTTTAATACTAAATCACCCGAAAGCACTTCTCTAGTATTTAGATTATCTCTCCAATCAGATACATCTGCATATATTTTTTCTATTGATTTGCCATCATTAGCTAATCTAGTTATTTCAACAGAACTTAAATCAGCTGAATTTAATATTCCATGACTCAACTTTATCAAATCAGATAATTTGTCACCATCTTTATATTCTATTTCAATAGGTTTAGGAACTTCACCATTTATTCCTAAAGTAGATTGCTTGTTATGCGGTGGAACTATGATTTGATCACCACCTCTTACATAAGGATTAGATTCCTTATCACCTACATTAAAAAACATAAGTAAGTCAACATTTATTACAGAGCCATCTCTTACTAACTTTATATTTCTAAGAGATGAAGTTTCTTCTAACCCACCTGCTTTGTTGATTACTTCATTCACCCTTTCAGTTGAAGAAGCAGGCACTGTAACCTGAGTATATGTATCTCCAGAGACTACTACTTTGAACTTTCTGATATTACTCAGCACTATACTTATGTCATTGCTGTTGTATCTTGTTTTTAATTGTTCTTCAATTCTTTTATATACAGTTTCTAAATTTAAGCCATCAACTTCAATTGCGCCTGCTCCTACGAGAAGTAATCTACCATCTGGAGAAACATTTGCTTTATATGATTTTGATTTTGATAAATCGATGTTAATAGTAAACTCATCACCAGGACCAACAACATATTCTTTTGGATCGATTTTTCCATCTATCAACCCTCCGGTAAGTTTTGACACCTCATAGAGTTTCTCTACTTTTGTTGTATCTTGAGCTGAATTTATACCTGTTAAAGCGCTCTCATCATTTTGAGAAAATAATTGATATGAAATGAATAACAGTAAAAATATGAAAATGTGTTTACTATGCATTTATCTTTATTTATTAATTTTGTTGTATCTTTTATAACTTAGCAGTAAAAACTATGCCCAAATTTAATGATTTTATAATAGAAACTATAACTGAAGCTGGTAAAACCCTGAAAGATGGATTTGGTAGTACGTTTAGAATTGATAAAAAGTTAAGTAAAAATGATTTGGTAACTGAATATGATTATAAAAGCGAAGAAATCATAATAAATAATATTAAAAAGGCCTTCCCAAATCATAGTATATTATCGGAAGAAGATGGCACTCAAGATAATTCGAGTGAATATAAATGGATTATAGACCCATTGGATGGAACAGTTAACTTTGCTAATAACATTCCTTTATTTAGTGTCAGTATAGCGCTAACTAAAAATGATGAAATAATTGAGGGTGCTGTGTATAACCCAATTACTAATGAATTGTTTTATGCTAAGAAAGGAGAAGGAACAGTATTCAACAATCAAAAAGTTTCTGTTTCTGTAAGAGATGATTTACAAACATCTTTACTTGTCACTGGCTTCCCTTATAATGTATATGAAAAGCCTGATCTAAGTTTAAATAGTTTTAATAAGATTGTTTCTCAAGGTATACCTGTAAGAAGACTCGGCTCAGCTGCATTAGATTTAGCGTATGTTGCTTGTGGTAGATTTGAAGGGTTTTGGGAAGTTAATTTAAAAAGTTGGGATGTAGCAGCTGGCATTTTACTTGTAAATGAAGCAGGTGGTATTTGCACAAATTACAAGTCTGAAATGTCTAAAGTTAACGATGGTGAAATAGTAGCTACAAATAAACTAATTCATAATGATTTATTGGATATAATTAATGCAAGTTGAAATTACATATATGTCTGCTGCAGGGAACCTATTTGCTGTGATAGATAATAGGGATAATCTGTTAGAAAATACTAATCTTGAAAGTTTGGCTATTAAACTTTGCTCAAAATCAACTAATGGTATTATGGATACTGAAGGTTTAATGCTTTTGGAAAATAGTGATCAGTATGACTTTGATTGCAAGTTCTATAATCCCGATGGCTCGACTGGTATGATGTGTGGAAATGGTGGTAGAGCTATAGTTAAATTTGCTAGCTTGGTTGACCAAATAGAAAGAAATAGCAGAAGTATTAAATTTTTTATGGCTAATGATGTATATGAAGCTAAGTTTGCTGGTGATAACATAAACTTGACTATGGCAGGTGTTAAATCCGAATATGAAAAACAAATATTAATCGACAACAAAACTATTAATACTTATTTTGTTGACAATGGCTCACAACATGCTGTAATCAATATAAATGATTTAAAAATTGAAAATCTAGAAAATTTACAAATAGAAGACCTTGGAAAGAAAGTCAGATATAATTCTGCTTTTGAGCCAAATGGTGCTAATGCGAATTTCTATTCGTATTCAAATGAAGTTATAAATCTTAGGACTTACGAAAGAGGAGTTGAACAGGAAACTGGTGCTTGTGGTACTGGGGCTGTAGCAACAGCTATAGCTGCAAACAAGAACTTAGGAATAGATTTCCCTATTAGAATAATTCCAACTAGTGGAGATCTCTTAACAATAAACTTAAACAAAATTAACGGCAAGAAAATCTATCAACTTATAGGACCAGCCAAAGTTATTAATAAAAGTAAATTTGAAATCTAAAAAAAAGTAATTGAATGAAAGAAATATTAAGAATATCAGAAGATCTATACTCAAAGATGCTGAACATAAGAAGGACAATTCACCAAAATCCAGAGTTATCCTTCGAAGAATATGAAACTTCAAAGTATATAAAAAATAAGCTAGATGAGTTAGGAATTGAAAATCAAATAATTGGTAAAACTGGAGTAGTTGGATTGATTGGCAAAGGCGAAAAATGTGTTGCTCTAAGAGCTGACATTGACGCACTGCCAATAGAAGAAGAAACGGGTTTAGACTTTGCCTCACAAAACAAAGGGGTAATGCATGCATGCGGACATGATATGCATACGACAATGTTATTAGCTGCTGCTGAAATATTAAAAGATATGGAAGATTCCATTAATGGTGTTGTAAAATTAATATTTCAACCAGGCGAAGAGAAACTACCTGGAGGAGCAAGCATTCTAATAGAAGAAGGTGTACTTGAAAACCCTACGGTTAATGCCATTTTTGGCCAACATATATTTCCTGGTGAGCAAGAAGGTACGGTTTCATTAAACTCTGGACCTGTTATGGGTGCCCCAGATGAATTATACTTTACAATCAGAGGTAAAAGTACTCATGCAGCTCAGCCACATTTAGGTTTTGACCCTATTGTAGCGGCCTCTAACCTAATACTTCACTTTCAAGATTTAATTACCAAATACAAAGACCCAATAGAACCTGGAGTATTATCTATCACTTCAATTAAAGGTGGAAACTCAACTAATATTATACCAAATTCTGTTGATTTAATGGGAACATTAAGGTCATTCGATGAGGATTGGCGAAATAAAATGCACAAGCTAATCTATGAAAATTCTGAATTATTGAGTAAATTGTACGGTTGTGAGATTGATGTAACTATAAAAAAGGGTTATCCACCTGTAATAAACGATGAAGAATTAACGAATCTAACAATTGAAATATCCAAAGAGATAGTTGGAGAAGTTAATACCTTAGAGTTTATACCAAAGATGTGGGGCGAAGATTTTGCATTTTACGGTAAGAATATTCCAGCTACATTTTGGTTTGTTGGTGTAAGACCATCTGAATTGGATGATATGCCTGCGTTACACAATTCTAAATTATCACCAAGTGAAAAAGCTATGCCTATAGGCACAGCAATGTTAGTAAACTCAGCTATAAATTATTTGAACAAGTAAACTTATGAACAGACTGTTAGTAGTAGAAGATGATCCGGGGCAACAAAACTTGCTTCAGATGATATTTAAGTATTCTGTCAAATTAGACATTGTTGCCGATAATACTTATAATTTGAGGGATGCCGTTTCTCAGTTAGAACAACATAAGTATTCTATGATTGTCTGTGATTTACGTCTGCCCTATTCAGAAAACATCAGAAATACTATTGAAACAATTGAGAAGCATAAAAATGAATCAAAAGTAATTTACTGTTCTGTGGAAGATATAGACAAACAGACATTGGAGTTTATCAATGAGTCTGGTTCTTTGTTTGTTTCTAAAAATCTCGATTTCATGAACTATTTACAGAAAGAGTTAGAATCTAACCTGAGTATAGATTGAAATATAGGAAGGAAAACATAGTCGACGGAATTTTAAATTCTGAAATACGTTTTTTATCCAAAGCAATCACACTAATAGAAAGTGCTTCCACCAAACATTTCGAGTTGGGTCAAGACATTTTAGAAGAGGTGTTACAAAATTCTGGAAATTCTATCAGAATTGGTATAACTGGGCCTCCCGGAGTAGGTAAATCAACTTTAATTGAAGCATTAGGACTTCACTACTGTAATGAGAACTATAAAACAGCTGTACTTGCAATTGACCCATCGAGTAAAGTAAGTGGCGGTTCTATATTAGGTGACAAAACAAGGATGCTGCAATTATCAAAGCATGAAAATTCATACATCAGACCCACTCCATCTTCAGGAATGCTTGGAGGTACTTCTGCTAGAACTAAAGAGTCCATTCAACTTTGTGAAGCCGCTGGATTCCAAAGAATATTGGTAGAAACTGTAGGAGTTGGACAAAATGAAATTAATATTTCTGATCTTGTAGATGTCCTAATAATATTACTAAACCCAGGTTCTGGAGATGAGTTGCAAGGGATAAAAAGAGGTGTCCTAGAAGTTTCTGATATCATCGCTATTAACAAAGCAGACATTAATATTAAGCTAGTAAATGAAACTGTTTTAGAGTACAAAAATGCTATAAGATTAATAGATTATGACAAGGATTTTTGGAAAAGAAAAGTATTGAAAATATCCGCATTAGAATCAATAGGGATTGAAAAAGTTACAAATACAATCGATAGCTTCATCAAGCAGTCTAAAGATATTGGATTTTTCGATAAGAATAGAATAAATCAAGAAAAAGAAAGACTTCTTGAAGTGTTAAAGCTAGAAATACTAAAGAGAAAACTTAATAATCAAGAATTTAAAAATTCTTATAATGCAATTGTAAACCAAATTGAGAATAATGAAACAACAGCTATTAAAGGAGCTATGAAGTTATTAGATGAATAAATTAGCAGTAGCAACAAATAATAAGAACAAACTCAAAGAAATCAACCACTTATTTGAATTTAATAAGATTGAAAATGTAGCTATATTTTCAATTAATGATTTGGATGTAGTAAGTGACCCTGAAGAAACTGGAAAAACATTAGCTGAGAACTCTTTAATAAAGTCTAAATCTTTATTCATCAAAACGGATATTGATTCAATTGCTGATGATACAGGTTTATTTGTTGATTTTTTAGATGGGAAACCAGGTGTAAAGTCAGCTAGATATGCGTCTGAGAAAGCAAATGATTCAGAAAACAGAACGAAACTTTTGTCCGTATTAGGAAATTCTACAAACAGAAGTGCACATTTCAAAACAACAATTTGTTTCACAAATAATGATATTACAAAATATTTCGAAGGTATTTGTCCAGGAAATATATCTTATAAAGAAGAAGGAAAGCACGGCTTTGGATATGATTCAATATTTATACCTGATGGGTATGAAATTACATTTGCAGAAATGGAAGCAAACCTTAAAAATAAAATTAGTCATAGATCTATTGCATTATCAAAATTCATCAACTGGTATAAAAACGAATATGTTTCTACTTCTTAATTATCCTTCTCCTATCTAGTAAATCAAAAACCGTTTTAACTGGGTTAAAATACTCTTCTGGCATTTCTATAAATATAGTATTCCAATCATACATTCCCCCATTCCATAATCCTGGTAACTCCAATGCTTTTATTTCCTGACCATCATGTGTTTTGTTGGTTATGAAATATGAATTTGAATTGACAAAATCTAATAAGTTATACTTGTCCCCTTTGTAATCCGTCAAACCACAAATCATATCAACTGGATTGAAATGAGTTGACTTGTTGAAATATGACTCGTTTTTCCCAATTGAAAAATCAATCTGAGCAGCTTCAACAATTTGTGTTGTTATATTTCCATTATCATTTACAAAGAATGGGCCACCACCCGGCTGATCTTCATTTCTAACCATTGCACAAACTCTTAGGGGTCTATTCAAAAGTTTTTTTAAGTCTTCATTCTTATCAATTTTTAAAAAAAATTCATCCTGGTAGAATCTAGCTATTTCTTTTGTTAATGACTTGTCTTCTTTATCGTTATCAAGTCTTTGGGCAAAATTAAATAGTTGTTTTTGAATTGAATAAAAATAACCTAACATAAATTGCTTAAACTTATTCGAATTTCTGTTATTAGGAACTGTAATCACATTATCGATATTTTTTATGTGTGCTACATCGTATTCTAATTCATTCAAATTAAATATTAAAGCACCATGACCACCTGGTCTAGTTAATATTTTTCCATAATCATCTAACACTGGATTGTTATCTTTATCTACTGCTATTGTATCAGTTCTCGAGTCTTGATTACTCAATGACCAATTAATAGCAAAAACTTCATTCTTTGATATCTTCTTGAGCTTCTTTTGAATTTTTTTCATGTGGTTAGAAGACACAGTAAAATGGACAGATAGCTTTCCATTATTAAGTAAGTATTCTTTTGACTCCTGAATATGCTCATAAATAGGTGTGCGGGTGACTCCAAAATAGTTGTGGAATGGTATCAAAGCTTTAGGTTTATTCAAATAATCAAGTTGATCTTCACCTAATATTACATCAATTATTTCTGATAAATCTGTTGTTTTATCCAGTTTTTTGAGTTTTACGTCACTGCCTAACTTCTTTTTTACTTTCTTATAAAAAGGTAAATGCTTTAGATTATTAAATAAGTATAATAAATCATCCCTTGAACTTAAATCTGACGTTTCCAAATAGTCAATACTTGGGTATTTTACTGTATTTTTTAGAATAACTAAATCTTTGAACATTCTGGTAGCTGCGCCAGATGCAGGAACAAACTTAACACATTCTTTGTTTGTAATTAAGTTTTTATATTCTATCAAGTTGTCTTCATTTAAGATTCTATTTTGATTTTGTATTCCATCACCCAATACACATGGCTTATCCAATACTACTGCTGTAGTTCCATTTTTAAATATTATTAATTGTTCTTCAATTGTTAATTCTTTTTTTAAAGACATTTCTTTTTTACCTAATTAATATTCTGTGCCTATTTTTATTCATCACTATTTTATAATTTTGAGTGATTAATTTTAACAAATATAATAAATGATAAATGAATAACTTAGAAACATTCGAGAATCCTAGACCAGGAAGATATTTTACTATCACACATGAAAATCCTGAATTTACATCTGTTTGCCCTATGACTGGACTACCTGACTTTGGGAATATAATTGTAAATTATGTTCCTGATAAGCTTTGTGTAGAACTTAAATCATTAAAATATTACTTCTTAGCTTATAGAGATAAAGGTATATTTTATGAAGAAATAACTAATCAAATACTTGATGATTTAGTAGAATTATTAGATCCCATCGAAATGGAAATAATAAGTGAGTGGGGTACACGTGGTGGTATGAACTCAGTAATTACAGCAAGTCATGTAAAAGAAAACAATGGTTAGAATAGGAAAAGAATATAAATGGGAAATGAGTCATAGACTCCCATTTCACGAAGGCGATTGTATCAATATACATGGTCATAGTTACAAAATGTTGGTTGTCTTAGAAGGTGAGGTCAACGATAATAAAATGCTAATAGACTTTTATGACATTGATAAAATAGTTAATCCTCTTCTTTCAAAACTTGATCATGCCTTTTTAGTAGATTCGAATGATAAGGAGATAATTGACTTTTTGGATTCAAAATCATTTAAAAAGTATGAAATCGATGGCTTTTCTACAGCAGAAGACATAAGTCTTTATATTTTGAATTATTTGAAACCAAAAGTATCTGAACACAAGAATATTAACTTTATCAAAATCAGAATTTATGAAACTTTTGATGCATGGGCTGAATCAGAATCTAAATTATAAATTAATAAAAAATTGAAAATATGAATACTAAAGAATATATAGCAATAGAAGAACAGTACGGAGCAAGGAATTACAACCCACTTGATGTTGTAATAAGTAAAGCAGAAGGCGTATGGTTGTATGATGTAGAAGGTAATAAATACTTAGATTGTTTAGCTGCATACTCTTCGGTTAATCAAGGGCATTGTAACCCTAGTATATTATCTGTATTCAAATCACAAGCTGAAAAAGTTACTATTACTAGTCGTGCATTTAGAAATGATCAGTTGCCCAAACTATATAGGAAACTGAGTGAAATGACTGGATTTGAAATGTCATTGCCTATGAATTCGGGTGCTGAAGCTGTAGAGACTGCAATTAAAGCTGCAAGAAGATGGGGTTATAGAAACAAGAATATTGCAAAAGATAAAGCTGAGATAATTGTTGCAAATGACAATTTCCACGGGAGAACTACAACAATAGTTGGATTTTCTACTGATGAACAATACAAAAAGGATTTTGGTCCTTTTACTCCTGGGTTTAAAGTCTCTGAATATGGAAATATTGATTCAGTAAAAGAACAAATAACCGAAAATACATGTTGTATTATGGTAGAACCTATACAAGGTGAAGCAGGTATAATCATACCTCCTGAAGGGTATTTATCTGAATTAAGAAAGTTGTGTGATGAAAATAATATTCTTCTTGCATTTGATGAAATACAATCAGGATTAGGAAGAAGCGGTAAGTTATTTGCTCACCAATATGAAAATGTTAGACCTGATATGGTTATCATTGGAAAAGCACTATCAGGTGGATTCTACCCAGTTTCTGCTGTTTTATCTGACAAAAAAGTTCTAGGTGTTTTTGGCCCTGGAGATCACGGGAGCACTTTCGGAGGAAATCCATTGGGTGCTGCTGTAGCACATGCTGCTCTTGAAGTTATTGAAAAAGAGAACCTAATTCAAAAGTCTTTTGATAATGGCAATTATTTCATGGATTTACTTAGGACTATCAAAAGTGATAAAATAAAGGAAGTCAGAGGTAGAGGTCTGTGGATTGGTTTAGAGTTAACTGAGAACGCTAGAAAGTATTGTGAAGATTTGATGGAACTTGGAGTATTATGCAAAGAGACACATGATTATGTAATAAGAATTGCTCCTCCCCTTGTTATCACAAAAGATGAAATTGATTGGGCTTTTGAAAGAATTAAATCAGTAATTGAAAAACACTCTTAAAATTGAATGCAAATAATAAATATCAATTGATTATAGACCCTCCTAGTGAGGGTCTTTTCAATATGGGAAAAGACTTGGAATTAGCTAAGAATTTTGAAAAAAGTCACTCCCCTATTTTCAGATTATATTCTTGGAAACCTTGGTGTTTATCACTTGGATATAACCAAAATGATGCTAATATTAATAAGGAAAAATTAGTAAGTAATAATATCGACTTAGTTCGAAGACCAACAGGCGGTAGAGCTGTATTACATGCAAATGAACTTACCTATTCAGTAATAACAAAAGTTAATTCTCATCGAACAAAGGAACTGATTTATAGAGATGTTCATCAACTTATAGCTGAAGTTTTTATATCATTAGGTGTAGAAGTAGATTTCGTAAAAACGAATCCAGACTTTAAAAATTTTTACAAATCAGACGAAAGATCTGTTTCTTGCTTTGCCTCGTCAGCAAGGTATGAACTAACATACGACAATAAAAAAATAGTTGGTTCTGCTCAAAGATTGTTCAAAGATACTCTACTGCAACACGGTTCCATATTATTAGATTATGGCTTTGAAAATATAGCAGAATATGTATCTACCAATGAAAGTAAAATCAAAAAACTAAAAGAATTCACACTAAAAACAGCAATTCCTTTGAACGCAATTAGTTCTAAAACCATTTCCTTATCAAGACTTATTAATGCTTTTACCGAACAGCTAAAATAGTTCATAAAAATATGGCATAAATATTGTAAGTACTATTTAAAAACTTTCGTTTATTAATCGTACGAGCATTATGATACTTGCAGCATATATACTATTCTTCTCATCTGTACTTTTGTTATTAAACACTTCACATAAGTTTATCAAAACACTAAAGTTAATGCCAATTAAGACTGAAACAAAAAGATGAGTTTCAAAAGAACCATATTAACTTTAGGTCTAATCATTTTCTTATGGAGTTGTAGCTCATATGTAAGGTTTACATCCGAAGACATTGATTCTATTAAGACTTATGGTCATTTGGTTTATGATGGTAGTAAAAAAATAATTGAGTCATTAGAAAAAGAATTAAAAGAAGATAACAAAAGCAATCACTTTGAGGGCAAAATTCTCTCCTCTTCGAAAAAGTGGCTCGGAACACCCTATAAATATGGTGGTACATCAGAAGATGGTGTAGACTGCTCAGGTTTTGTTCTTAATGTTTATAAAGACTTAGGTATAGTATTACCAAGAACCTCAAAACAACAATATGAGTCAACAGAAAGAATTAACTCAGATGAAAAAACTGTTGGCGATTTAGTATTTTTCCGAAGAGGACGAGACATAGGTCATGTTGGTATTTATGTAGGTTCTAACAAGGTCATCCATGCATCTACCTCAAAAGGTGTTATTATCCAAGATTTAAGAAATTCATATTTAGAAAGAACGTTTGCTGGGTTCGGCAGAGTAAGTCATTAAGTTTTTATCATAACTTACCTATCTCCATAATATTTGTTAAATTTGTATTCAAATTAAATTTTGAACACTATTTATTACAAGTATGAAAATCACATTCTCATTTTTAATTTTATTATTCATCATTAGTGCCTGTACTAATGAGTCAGAAATTGTTAACAATAGCAAATTAGAAATTACAACTATATCTGATGCTGATTCTTTTGTCTATGATACAGTAACCGTATTTGGTACTGGCTTCACTAATGATAACTTAGAGTTAAATACCTCGGAACAATTAGAATATGAGTTAATAAGAAATACAAGTACAGAATTAGTTTTTGTGCCATTAAGCAGTACAGAACCAATAGAATTATCTATTATTACAAATGGTGAAGAATCAAATTCGATATCGTTTAATGTTGCCAGAACTCCCAGTTACGATACATCTTTCGTTGAATCTGGTAATTTTATAATGGGTAGTATAACTGGTTTCTCTGATGAGTCTCCGGTGCATGAGGTAACACTTACTAAGGATTTGTATGTTTTCAGTTATGAAGTAACAAATTTACTTTGGCATCACGTGATGGACACAATAATCACTCCAATTGAATTAAGAGACTTTCCAAAGGATAGTATAAGTTGGAATAGTGCTACCTTATTCGCAAACAAACTATCAGAGATTTATGGACTTGATCCTGTTTATACTATTGAGAATGATTTGGTTTTATTGAACTCAGAATCGAATGGATGGCGTTTACCCACTGAAGCAGAATGGGAATATATTTGTAAAGGTAGCTCGGAAGAAGACTTCTCTGGCACTGGTAATATAAATGACATGGGCTTTTATGACAGCAATTCTGGGCTTAATAAGCATAGAGTAGGTGAGAAGAATCCAAATAATAATGGGTTATATGACATTCATGGTAATCTATGGGAATGGTGCTGGGATTTCTACTCAGAAGCCACATACACTTCTAACAGTCAAACAAACCCAACAGGACCTAACAATGGTGCAAGACATGTAATTAGAGGTGGTTCGTATCAAGATGGTTTTAATTACGCTAGATCTACTAATAGATCTATTAAAAAATTAGATTTAAACTCTATCGGATTGAGGCTAGTAAGAAATGCTAATTAGAATTTTAATAACAATAGTTCTAATATCTTTACTTTCATGTTCTAATTCTGAGTATGGTAAAGAATATGGAAATCTATTAGGCGGAAAAGGCAGAAGTAATTCTTATGAGTTTGTTGAAGGATTCCAATATCAAATGTTTTCAGAAATTCTGTTAGATTCGAATAGCAGTGCCACTTGTCCCCCACTCATTCTCAGTAACAACAAAACTATATTAGCAAGTGATAATAACAAAATCATATCTCTATATGGTAATGAGAAAGATTGGGTGTTTGAATTAGATTCAAGTGGAATTATCAACGCTGGCCTAGTATCAGATACTAATAATAATATTTACGCAATCAGCAATGATGGTCAATTTATATCTTTGGATCATTCTGGTAATTTGAGGTTCAAAAAACAACTTTTAAAGCTCAAAAAATTGGAATTTTTCAATAAACCACTTTATATAGATGGAAGTATTGTAATCAGCTCATCAAATGGTGATGTTGTCAGTGTAGATACTAATGGCAATGTAAATTTCAATTTATCAATGGGAACTGATATAATAAGTGAAGTATCTGCTTCGAGCAATGAAGACATATTAATTACATTAACAAATGGTAGTTTTGGTAAAACAGACACATTACTTTGTTTGAACAGCAATGGTGAAGAAAAATGGAGATTTAGCTCCAATGAATTTAGATTTTTGAAGGGCGCTATAACAAATGGGGAAAAAATAGCGATTGGTGGTACTAAACAAGTTGGTGATAACAAGTTGTCGAAGATATTTTATTTAGACAACAAGGGCTCATTGTTATGGGAAAAAGAGCTTTCTAGTCTCCCCCGATATTTAAGTATGTCCAATGATGGTGAGGTATTTGTGATTACTTTCGACTCTGGGTTTAGAAAGATTTTAAGTGGGGTATTTTCTTTCAGTTCTAAAGGTGAATTAAACTGGAACATATATTACGATTATAGCATTCCTACACCAGCATTAATTTCTGAAAATGAGATTGCATTCCTAGCATCTAATAGAGAAACTTATGGGCTGTTCTTTTTGAACAGAGAAGACGGTGTATTAATTCATACTCTTGATATCGGTGTAGCAGCTCCTTTAAACTTTATTCCAGCTATAACTGAAGAGGGAACGATACTTTTTTCAGGCAAAAAATCATTGAGATTGATAAGAGTTGATGAAACAGCTATAAATAAAATATTACCTTATTAGTATGAAATTAGAAACTGGAAATAATGCAAGTATTATAACCTATAAAGGTATCACTCCAAAGATACCTGAAAGTGCTTTTCTTTGTGAGGGTGTAAGAATAATAGGTGATGTGGAGTTAGGTGAAAATAGTTCCGTGTGGTACAATAGCGTAATCCGTGGAGATGTACACTACATAAGAATTGGTGAAGGAACAAATATACAAGACCTGAGTATGTTACATGTCACTAATAATAAATATGCCTTGAATATTGGTGATTATGTAACAATAGGCCATTCTGTAACTTTACATGGATGTACAATAAAAGATAGAAGTTTAATTGGTATTGGTGCTACAGTATTAGACAATGCTGTTGTTAGTTCTAATTCACTAGTTGGAGCTGGTGCATTGGTAAAAGAAGGCCAAGAAGTACCAGAAGGAGTATTGGTAGCAGGAGTACCTGCTAAAATAATCAGAGATTTAACCGATGAAGAAATAAAATGGGTTAATTCAAATGCTGATAATTATGTTAAGTATACCAAAGAGTATAGAGAACAATTAAAAAATTAATTTTTAAAGGAATTTTATGATTTTAAGTATGACTGGCTTCAGCAAAGCTGAAGTCAATAAAAATGGTTTGAAAGTAACCGTAGAAATTCGTTCAGTCAATGGACGTGGATTAGATTTAAATATCCGCTCACCTAAGAGTTTGACTGAAAAAGAATTTGATATAAGAGACAAAGTTAAAAAGTCTATAAGCAGAGGCAGTATAAAGATAAATATTAACTCTGAATCTGATTCTACAAACAAAGAATATAATATCAACAATGAGTTAGCAAAAGGTGTTAAATCAGAATTAGACGCAATGAGAAAAGAGCTGAAGATTAAAGAAACAGTTAAGATAAACCATGTATTAGAGTTTTCAAATTACTTCTTACAAAAGGAAGCTGAAGTAGATCCAAAGTTAGAATGGCAGCTTTGTACAGATGCACTTAGTAGAGCGCTTAAATCATTGGTTGACATGAGGAAAAAGGAAGGCTCTAATATTGTTAGAGATATTAAGAAAAGAGCTAAGCATATCCATGATTTAATAAAAGCTATTGAAGATGATGAGATGGACAGAATACCTAGAGAGCGTGAAAAAATTAGACAAAGAGTAGCTCAGGTTTTTGATAATGATGAGATAGATGAATCTCGTTTGCAAATGGAAATGGTATTGCTTGCTGATAAATTAGATATTAGTGAAGAGTGTGTTAGAATGCATTCGCATATAAAACTATTCTTTGAAACATTGAAAGAGAGAAAATCTAACGGTAGAAAGCTAAATTTCATATTGCAAGAAATGCTAAGGGAAACAAATACGATTGGCTCAAAATGCAATGACTCCACAATAGCACACAAAGTTGTGACAATAAAAGAAGAGTTAGAAAGAATAAGAGAACAAGTACAGAATGTTGAGTAGAATGAAATACAAAAAAAGCTCCCAATGGGAGCTTTTTTTAGTTCTAGTCTATTTAGAGTGGGTTTACTACACCCAACCACGCATCTTACACGCTTCTACTACTCTTTGAATTGCGATAACATAAGCTGCATCTCTCATTGGTAATCCTTTACCATGTGCAACATGTGCAACTGCTTTGTAAGCATCTGTCATAGTTTTATCTAACTTTTCAATTACTTCTTCCTTTGGCCAATAATAGTTAGTATTGTTTTGAACTTGTTCGAAATATGAACAAGTAACACCGCCAGCATTAGCTAAGAAATCAGGGATACATAATATGCCTCTTTCATTGATAACCTTATCCGCTTCTGGAGTAGTTGGTCCATTAGCACCTTCTGCTATTACTTTTACCCTGTCGCTTACTCTATTAACTGTATCTTTGTTTATTTGATTTTCAAGTGCTGCAGGTATTAATATATCCACATCTTGTTCTATCCATGCATCACCATCTAATACTTCATAACCATTTTGCTTTGCTTTTTCTACATCAATTTCACCAAACTTATTGGTGATAGTTTGCAAATCGTGATATCCTATACCATTCTCTTTTTTGAAAGTATAAGCTTTTTGTTCCACGTGGTTCCAACAAGAAACAGAAATTACAGTACCACCCATTTCAGTGTACAATTCAATAGCATGCTTAGCTACATTTCCAAATCCTTGTACAGAAGCGTGAGTTTTGTCTATATCAAGGCCAAGTTGGTCCAAAGCTTCTCTTAAAGTATAAACAACGCCATATCCAGTAGCTTCAGTTCTACCAAGTGAGCCACCCATACCAACTGGTTTTCCAGTTATAAATCCAGGATATTTTTTCCCAGTGATTTTTTCGTATTCATCTAACATCCAAATCATGTGCTGACCTGTAGTAAGTACATCAGGTGCAGGAACATCCTGAATTGGACCTACCATCCTTGCCATTTGTCTCACCCATCCGCGACAAATTTGTTCTTGTTCATTCGATGATAAATTCTGAGGATCACAAACAACACCACCTTTTCCACCACCTAATGGTATATCTACTACTGCTGTTTTCCAAGTCATCCACATTGCTAAGGCTCTAACAGTATCAACAGTTTCTTGAGGATGGAATCTAATTCCACCTTTACAAGCACCTCTTGCATCGTTGTGTTGTACACGGAATCCTCTAAAAACTTTATAAGAACCATCATCCATTCTAATTGGAATGTTGAAGTGAAATTCTCTTTCAGTATTATTTAATAAATCTATAGTTGCTTGATCTAAACCTAATTTTTCAGCGATATTGCTGAATTGTTCTTGCGCCATTTTATAAGCGTTGAATGAACCATGAGCCATAAATACCTCAGAATTAATAATCTATATTTATTGAAACAAATTATTTGTTACATTGTTGTTTCAATTATACCAAATTTACAAAATGAATTAGATATTACATATCTTTTGGAGTATTTGAGACTAATAATATTACATATCATCATTTTTCTATTGACTAGTTCATTATTTGCTGATGAAAATACTGACTACTTAGAAACCAAAAAGTACTCTCTTGGTATTTTTGGTGCTACTACATTTAATTCTCATAAAACAGATTTTAAGCAATTAGTAGGTATTCCTAATTGTTGTAATGGTTTTAAATCAGGAAACGCTTTAGGTTTAAATTTAGGTGTAGTTTATCAATATCCCATATCCGAAATACTTGAATTGGATGTAAGAGGTGTATTGCTTAATCTGAGTGGAGATTTGATTTCAACTCAGGAGTTAGAAATTGATGATAGCCAACCTGCTGTTACTGAACATCTTATTTCTACGAATATTACTAGTGTAGGATTAGATTTAGGTTTAAACTATTATTTTGTAGAGCGAGTTCATATCAAGTCTTCTTTTAGTTATTCTTATTTATATTCTGGAACTTATGAACAAGAAGAAAGATTATTACAACCTCAAAACTATGGTACATTTGAAAATGGTCTAAGAGTTCGAAATGAAAGGGATGGGGACATACCAGAACTAAATAATTCTTTTTTTTCTGCAAACATCGGAATTGGATATAGCCTTGAGTTAAATAACAAAGGTAGTTATTTGCTCATACCAGAATTTGGGATTCGGTTTGGATTAGCTAATATTAATTCGCAAAGTTGGATGGTAAATCAAATAACATTTGGTGTTTCTTTATTGTTTAACAAATCAACGAAAGGTTTCAGCAACCCCATTACCCCATACGATTAAAGAGACTTTGGTTTATATCTCTCTAGTTTGAAACTTTCTCCCAAATATCGTTTTTTAACTTCAGGATTTGCAGCTACTTCCTCTGCCCTACCACTAGTGAACAAATTACCATCAATCAAAATATATGCTCTATCTGTGATCGAAAGAGTTTCATGAACGTTATGGTCTGTTATTAAAATTCCAATACCTTTATTTTTAAGTGCAAATATGATATCCATAATATCTTCTACAGCTATAGGGTCAATACCTGCGAATGGTTCATCTAACAAAATGAACTTGGGGTCCGAAGCAAGTGTACGGGCTATTTCACACCTTCTTCTCTCTCCTCCAGAAAGCATGTACCCCTTACTTTTCCGTATATGAGTAATTTTGAAATCTTCTAACAGCTCTTCTAATTTTTCATTTATTTTTTTTCTGTTTAATCCCTTTTGCAATTGCAGTATAGCTTTTATATTATTTTCAACAGACAATTTTCTAAAAACAGATGGTTCTTGGGGTAAATAACTAATTCCCATTCTAGCTCTTTGGTACATAGCTTTTCTTGTTATTTTTTTATCATCTATCCTAACTATACCTTTATTAGGTCTTACCATTCCAACTATCATGTAAAAAGTAGTTGTTTTCCCAGCACCATTAGGCCCCAACAAGCCTACTATTTCGCCTTGTTTAACTTCAACATCTATCCCTTTTACAACTTTCCTTTTTCCGTATATTTTTTCAAGTCGTGTTGCTGAGAGTATTGATTTTTCTATATTTATTTCTGCCACTATCTTCTGTATTTTTTTGGTTCTTCTAGATGCAATTTAACAGTTTTTTCCTCATCTCCTCTAAGTATTTCAAATTCTAATACATCACCCACCATAGAATCAAATACCTCCATATAATAATCCTCCTCTCTTAATATTGCCCTATCATTAATTTTCAAGATTACGTCACCTGGTTCCAATCCGGAAAGTGATGCAAGTCCTCTATTCATAGTTGAATAAATAACAACACCTCTTACATCTGGAATACCCAGATAATTGATTATTCTTTCATTGATTTCTCGTATATCTATACCTATATCAATATTTCTATTAATTTCTTTATAGTCTTTAAGTAAGGTTACTATTCTTGTTATCCTATTAGAAGGGATAGAAAAACCTATACCAATACTACCCGAACCAGATCTAGATTGTGAGGTAGAGTAAATCATTGTATTCATTCCTATCAAGTCCCCATCACTATTAACTAATGGGCCACCTGAATTCCCTGAGCTTATTGCTGCATCTGTCTGAATCATATCCTTATAAACGGTTTGAGTGTTCTCATATTCGTGAAAAAGATTAAGCCCCTTGTTAGAAATAACTCCAACAGTGACTGTAGGTTTAGCGTTGATATCGAATAGCCCAAATGGGTTTCCTAATGCAATTGACCACTCACCTATTACTATTTCATCAGAATTAGCAAATTTTAAATATGGGAATTCTTCATCTGAATTAATTTTAAGTAAGGCGATATCAGTTGCAGGATCTGTTCCGATTATTTCTGCATCATATCTTTTGCCACCAGACATTGTAACTACTATTTCTTCTGCATTCCCCGCTACATGATTATTTGTAACAATATATCCATCTGAAGAAATTAAAAAACCAGTCCCTAATCCTTTCACTTCATACTCACGAACTCTATTCCTTCTAAGTCCAAAAAATCTCTCAAACAAAGAACCACCATAAGGATTTCGATAAACTACTTTTCTTACTTCAGTAACATTAATTCCTACAACAGCAGGACTAGCTTTTTCTATGGCTTTTGTTATTGCGTTTTTTCTAGATTCCAAAATAGAATTTTGGCTATATTCCTGAGAGTAAGATAATGCTGATGAAAATAAAACCAGTAATAAAATTACAATATTGATGTGTATTTTTTTTCTCATAATTCTGTTTATGTTTTCTTTTAATACTAAATTTGATTAATAAATAATTACAAATTTCAACTATGTCCTTAATTGCTGAAGTATCAGTCCCTCTTAAAGTTGATCAACTTTATTCTTATAGATTACCTGAAAACTTGGGTCAAGAATCTATTGGCAAAAGAGTTGTCGTGAACTTCGCTAACAAAGTTGTTACCGGACTAATAGTAAATGTCACTGACAAAGAACCAGATATAGAACTAAAAAATATTTATGAAGTAATTGATTCAGAACCAATTGCTACTAAAACATTTATTGATTTTTGTAAATGGATAGCTGATTATTATTTTTCAACTCTGGGCGAAGTATTCTTAGCTGCATTCCCACCCAAAACATTCCCTAAAGAAGAACTGTACATAAAGCTATCATATGATTATAACGAAAATCAATTAATGAAGTTTAAAAACAGCTCTAAAAAACGTGCTGAATTAATAAACTTATTATCTGATACTGATAACTATACTTCATATAGCTCATTGAAAAACAAACACAATTTTAATTATTCAATCAAAGATTATTATGAATTTAAGGATCTAGGTTTAATTGAAATTAAGTATGAGATGGATAATGAATATAAACCCAAAATGATGTTGTCAGTTTTACCTGTATATGAAGGTGAATTTGATGATAAATATATTTTCAGAATGAGAGAATCACATTTAATTAATGCACCAAAACAAGCAGAAGCATATGATATTATTTGTGATTATTTCTTGCGACATAATCAACCAATGCTGATTTCTTTACTTAATCATGATTTTAATATTAATCATGGAATTATCAGTGGTTTAGAAAAAAAAGGATTGATTAAAAAAGAAGAATTAGAGATTAGTAGAATAAAAAGTGATAATTTTAAACTGAGTACTAAAGTAGAAATTGATCATTCACTCGAAAATTTCCAAATTGAAGTTTTAAATTCTATAAGAAGCGACTTTCGTGATAAAAAGAACGTTTTACTCCATGGTGTCACAGGAAGTGGTAAAACTTTAATATATATGCATCTTATAAAGGATGTAATTGCTAATGGCAAAAAAACTATTATGCTATTACCTGAGATATCGCTTACTCCCCAGTTAACTGATCGGTTTGAACTTTCATTTCCGGGTAGAGTATGTACTATTCACAGTAAACTAAATAAAAATGAAAGATATGAAATATGGAAAAGAATTGCCAATGAAGAGTATGATATAGTCATTGGTCCAAGATCCGCAATATTTGCTCCTATTTCTAACCTTGGTTTGATAATAGTAGATGAAGAACACGACAGCAGTTACAAACAAGATTCACCTTCTCCTCGTTATAATGCAAGAGACTTAGCTACCATTCGAGGTCATTTCTATAAATGTCCAGTTATTTTTGGTACTGCCACGCCATCATTAGAGTCTTATTACAACGCAAAACAAGGTAAGTATTCTTATTACAAAATGGACAAAAGAGCTGACTCACATCAGCTACCGTCTATTGAAATTGTTGATTTGACAAACTCAAGAAAAGAAAATGGTATGCGTGGTTCCTTCTCATATACATTAATCGAAAGGATTAAATCTACCTTAGATTATGGATTAAAAGTGATACTATTTCAGAATAGACGAGGATTTTCGAATCTTGTACAATGTACCAGCTGTGGACATATTCCCCAATGTAAAAATTGTGATATTAGTCTAACTTATCATAGCTATAGCGATAAACTAGTCTGCCATTATTGTGGTTATACGGAAAATCTTTCCTCGGAATGTAATAAATGCAAATCTCACGATGTTCATAAAATAGGTCTTGGCACTCAAAAAGTTGAAGAGGAGATTAAAGAAATATTTGGAAATGATATAAAAACTGTTCGGTACGATTCAGACACGATTACTAGTAAAAACAAACAAAGGAAAATTTTACAGGATTTCTTTGATGGAAAAATTGATATTCTAATTGGTACTCAAATGTTAGCTAAAGGACTAAACTTCTCTACCATTGGTTTGGTTGGCATTTTAAATGCAGACTCAGACTTATTTATGACAGACTTAAGGGCCGCTGAAAAAACTTATCAGCTAATAAACCAAGTCGCAGGGAGAGCTGGTAGAACTAACAAAAATGATAGCTATGTAGTTATACAATCATCAGTTCCTACTAACTATGCTATAAATTCAATTAGACAACCCCTGAATATTGACTTCCTTGAAGAAGAGTTAGAAAATAGGAAAGAATTGAACTATCCCCCATTTTCCAGGTTTGTAGTTATCGAATTAAGCTCCAAAGATAATTATTTTTTAAATATGAAGTCTGATTATTTATATAAAATACTACCTAAAGATATCAAAGAAATAGATATACTCCCGCCTTCTGAACCTAATGTAGTAAAAATCAAGAATAGGTATAGAAAGTTAATAATAATTAAAAACAATAAGCAATTAGACCCAAGTGGGAAAGTGCTAAGAAAGTATTTGAATGGATGTTTGGAGCATTTCAAAAAACAAAAAAATCTAAAAGATCTGAAAATAAACGTAAATGTAGATGCTTCCTCTATAATGTAAAAAAGGACTGCAAATGCAGCCCTTAGTAATTATCCTATTTTCATCTTAATTATAAATTTACAGGTACATGTAAATCAAATTTACTTGTAAATTCTTCAACTTCATTTTTGACATCATTTAGAACACCCTCATTGTCAGTATTACTAACTACTTTATCAATAAAATCAGCTATAATTTCCATATCACTCTCTTTCATTCCTCTAGTAGTAAGTGCAGGAGTACCTAATCTAATACCAGATGTAACTAATGGAGACTGGTCATCATTTGGAACTGAATTCTTGTTACAAGTAATTCCTGCTTCATCAAGTGCATTCTCAGCTTTTTTACCTGTAATTCCTTTGTTACGCAAGTCGATTAGCATAAGGTGATTATCAGTACCACCTGAAATTATATTGTAATCTTTTTCTGCTAATGAGCTAGCTAACTTGCTTGTATTCTTAATTACTTGTTCACCATAAGATTTGAAATCATCTGTCAAACATTCTCTGAATGCGGCAGCCTTTGCAGCTATAACATGCATAAGAGGACCACCTTGCATACCTGGCATAACTCTGGAATTTATTATTTCACTCATATTTCTTGTTCTTCCAGATTTTGGTGCGACTATACCAAATGGATTTTCGAAGTCTTTACCCATCAAAATCATTCCACCTCTAGGACCACGAAGTGTCTTATGAGTAGTTGTGGCAACTACATGTGCATAATCAATAGGAGATGTTAATAATCCTTTTGCAATTAGTCCAGCTGGGTGAGCAATATCGGCAAATAAAAATGCCCCAACAGAATCAGCGATTTCTCTAAATTTCTTAAAATCTATATCTCTGGAATATGCTGATGCCCCTACTGTTATCAATTTTGGCTTTTCTTTCTTAGCTAATGTTTCTACTTGGTCGTAATCAATTCTTCCATTTTCATCCAAAAAATAAGGAATAAAATCGAACCACATTCCGGAAAAGTTTACTCTTGAGCCATGTGTAAGGTGTCCACCGTGATCTAAACTCAGACCCATTACTTTATCACCATGCTTTATAAATGAAAAGTAAACAGCCATATTTGCAGAGCTACCACTATGTGGCTGAACATTGGCATATTCTGCGCCAAATAGGTCTTTTGCTCTATCAATAGCTAAATTCTCAGCTATATCAACATATTCGCAACCACCGTAGTAACGGGCATTAGGATAGCCTTCTGCGTATTTGTTAGTTAATACTGAGCCAGCTGCTTCCAACACAGAATCAGAGACAAAATTTTCACTAGCAATTAGCTCTATTTTGCTTTTTTGTCTGTTTTCTTCTTTACTTATTGCATCAAATAATTGTGGATCTTTCTCTTTTAAAACATTACTCATTTTAGTACCAATTAATTATTTTATTATTATTTTTTTAACAATTCTATCTACATTAGTCTCAACAACGACTATATAAGTACCAACGGATAAATTAGATACATCGATAGTTGCAGACTCAACTGGTAGATAATTTATTACATTTTCACCATTAATATTAACGATTGATATACTTTTAATCTGAGAATCAATACTATTTGTAAATTCAAGTTTATCAGTTGCAGGATTTGGATAAAATACAATTTCGTCTTGATTATTATTGACTTCAACACTTGACAATATATCACAATTTGTACTACCTGAATTAGCATCAACAAAACATATATAGTCCTCATTTTCTCCGAAAGTGACTACCCATACAGATCTCATTTCTGTACCTCCAGTAGTTTCATCAGTAACACTTATTCCTGAAAAGTATGGCTTACTATTGGGATTTGAAAGTTTGTAACCTTGATAATCAATATCTTCCCTTATCAACTCACATATCTCAGGACTATCTTTCCAACTATTCGTTAATTCTATATATTCTAATTCTGGTATTTGATTACCTAGTTCTTCTGATACATCTGTAGCTTGATATGACCCAAAAACATTCACCACTCCTACTGTAGCTATCTGATCTGAACCATTTTCATTGTAAATATACACCCAAGCTTCTGACTCACCATTTTCAATATTCATTCCAGCATCAATATTTACAGGAATACCACCAAACTCTGCACTAAAATCTTCGTCAACTGTTGCCACAGCTATCAAAATTGGTTGTGAGAACCCTAAGTCTCCTATGACATAATTTTCAGCAGCTTCTTCACCTTCTGAAGCATCAAATGAAGCGAAAAACTGACTATGGGCACAAACACTTGAACCAAGAAGTATTAAGGTTGAAATTAATAAAGTTTTAATCATGATAAATATCCTTTATTTTTTAATAATTAAGATATGAAAGTTAATAATAATTTTCATCATTGTATATATGTTTTATAAGATTATTAAGTTTGTATTATGGATTCTTTTAAAAATAGACTATACCATATAATATTTGGAGCAGACACTTTCTCTGGAAAATTGTTTGATATTGTTTTAATATTAGCAATTTTATTGAGTGTAGTTGTAGTTATGCTCGATAGTGTAACTGAATTGAATCAAAAATATGGTCATATTTTCTATATTATTGAACTTGTTCTTACTGGGCTATTTACATTGGAATACATAGCCAGAATATATATTTCTGAGTATAAACTAAAATATATATTTAGCTTCTATGGTATAGTAGATTTTCTATCTATATTCCCTACTTATTTTGGCTTTTTCTTTTCTACTAAAACTACACCTTTGATAACTATTAGGACTCTAAGATTGTTAAGAGTTTTCAGGGTTTTGAAGCTAATAGGATTTATTACAGAAGCAGGTGAATTGAAGACAGCCATGAAGGCAAGCCAGAAGAAAATATTGGTTTTCCTTCTAACTGTACTTGCTTTGGTAACAATACTAGGAACACTTATGTATATGGTTGAATCAGTTGAATCAGGATTCACCAGTATACCAAAAAGTGTATATTGGGCTATTGTTACTCTAACTACTGTTGGCTACGGAGATATTGCACCTTCTACTAGTATGGGGCAATTTATAGCATCACTCATTATGATTCTAGGCTATGCTATTATTGCTGTACCTACTGGTATTGTATCTACAGAAATGAAAACTTTAAAGGATGCGAATGTTAAACACAATTTAAAAACTTGTAGCAGATGTAAAGAAGATCAGAACAAGCTTTCTGCAAACTATTGCTCAAATTGTGGTGAGGCTTTTAATTGAAAAAATTAAGATTAAAAAAGAGTTCTACTTCTAGCAAAAAAGAATACTCAATAGATTATAAATCAGAACTTAACTCTGAGCAATATGAAGCTGTAATGCACAACAAAGGTCCGACATTAGTTTTAGCAGGAGCTGGGACTGGTAAGACAAGAACTCTAACTTACCGTGTATCAAGATTAATAGAAGACGGTGTCAACCCTCGTTCAATTCTGTTACTTACTTTTACCAGAAAAGCATCGAAAGAAATGTTGGAGCGAACTACCAAGCTTTTAGACACCAGAGCTGGTATGATAACCACAGGCACATTCCATTCGTTTGCTTTAAAAATACTAAAACAATATCACAAAGAAATTGGATTCAATCAAGAGTTTAGTGTCATAGATCAGCAAGATGCCGCTGATACTATTGATTTAATCAGAGGCAAATATCTTCCTCCTAAGTTGAGAAAGAGATTTCCTAAGAAGAACACAATTCAAAAAATACATTCATTAGCTTCAAATAAAAGTATTACTGTAGGAGAAGTATTAGATGAATACTATCCAAAGTATACTGAATATGAAGACAAGTTGAATACAATACTCATAGATTATAGCAAATACAAAAGAACTGCTGATATAATGGATTATGATGATTTGCTCATATATCTATTAGAATTATTGAAATCAAATGAGGAAGTGAGAAAAAAAATAAACTTGACCTATCAACATGTGTTAGTAGATGAATACCAAGATACCAATAGGATACAGCATGAGATAATATTGAAACTAGGTGGAAAGGATAACAATATTATGGCAGTTGGTGATGATGCTCAATCAATTTATTCTTTCAGAGGTGCTGAGCATGATAATATTTTCTTTTTTCCTGACAGCTTTGAGGAATGTAAAATCTTCAAGATAGAACAAAATTATAGAAGTACTGAGCAAATACTTGATTTAAGTAATGAGGTTTTAAATAGAGCATCTTTTAAATATGAAAAGAAATTATTTACTAAACAAAGGATTGGTGATAAACCTTATTTGGTGGCTGCTAACAGAGAACGGCAGCAATCGCAATTCGTAGTTCAACAAATATTAGAGCTTAGAGAACAAGGAATCGAACTAGAAGATATTGCTGTGTTATTTAGATCAAGCTACCATTCTTTTGACTTAGAAATAGATTTGAATAAGTCTAATATCCCCTATGTCAAATTTGGAGGAATGAAGTTAATTGAAACTGCTCATATCAAAGATTTAATCTCTTATCTTCGTTTATTGTTCAATCCTAAAGATGTGGTTGCTTGGCAAAGAGTATTAAAGCTAATTGATGGAGTTGGTCCTGCAACTACTAGAAAAATAATTGATAACATCAGTGATAATACACTAACAATAGAAAATTACAAGCTTGTCCTTCCCAGTATAAACAAGAATGATGGAGTTAAAAATCTATTCAAAATGATCTCTCAGCATTTTGACCCAACAGACCTTACATATTCTGCATCTGAAATAGCTTATTTCTATAAGGATTTTTTGGATGACAAATATGATAATGTCGGAAAACGCTGGAAGGATATTGAAACATTTTTACAGATTACTGAACAATACTCTGACTTGCCTACTTTTCTAAATGATATGGCGTTGGACCCTCCTGTAAATTCTGTTGAGGATTTGGAAGCTGAGTCTAAAGAAGATGAGTATTTGACAATATCTACTATTCACTCTGCAAAAGGGTTGGAATGGAAAGTAGTATTTTTGATTTGGGCAACTGAAGGAAAATTTCCATCTGCTAAGTCTGTTCATACTATAGATACATTGGAAGAAGAGAGAAGACTATTCTATGTAGCTATTACACGTGCAAAAGATTATTTATATATTGTTTATCCTTTTGGTATTTTTGACAGAGAAAGTGGTATGGTTTTGAGTGAACCCTCACGATTCATACAAGAAATAGACGATAAGATACTAGAAAAGTATATACTTACAGATGAAGAAGACTCGGAAGAAGAAGAGTAGAAAATGAAAAAATTGAACATATTATTTTTATTACCTAGATATCCATTTCCACTAATTGGTGGGGATAGAGTAAAACCCTATCATATTATTAAGCATTTAGCAGCAGAACACAATGTTACATTGGTAACTTTTTTTCAAGGAAAAAAATTCACTGAGAGTTTAAAAAATTCATTGCTAAAACTGGGTGTTGATTTGCATGTCATTCCATTGAACCCAATTAATTCTGGTCTAAATTCATCATTAAGACTTTTGTCTAATAAACCATTAGAAATACTTTATTATGAAGAAAAGGCATATCATAATGAGGTAAATAAATTAATCGAAGAGAAAAACTTCGATCTCGGATTCTCATTTTTTATGAGAACTGCTGAGTATCTTAAAAATGTGGAAATGCCGAAGATATTAATGGCGGAAGACTGTAGAACAGTTTACCAAAAGAGGTCTTACGAGGGTAGTAACAACCTTAAGCAGAAAATGATAAGATTATGGGAATGGAAAAAATTAAAAAGATATGAACCAAACATCGTAAATTTTTTCGATGTTACAACATTGGTTTCTAATGATGACATTCGTCATATGCAAAAGTTAAACCCAAATGCAAATTATCGACTTTTGACTAACGGGGTTGATATAGAAAAATTCACACCCAATAAAGATATTGAAAGAAAAAATCTGTTATTCACTGGGAAATTTGATGTTTGGGCTAATGAATTGATGGTAGGAAGAATAGTTAATGAAATACTGCCAATAGTAAAAAGACGATTCCCAAATGTAAAATTAATTCTGGCAGGTGCGAACCCTACAAAATCAATACAAAATTTAGAAAGTGAAGATATTGAAGTTTATTCGAATGTACCTGAAATAGTCCCTTATCTTCATAATGCAGCTGTATATGTTCATCCTCACTACGGTGGTAGCGGCATTCAGAACAAACTATTGGAAGCTATGTGTGCAGGATGTCCTGTGGTAACAACTACAACTGGCAATCAAGGGATAGAAGCTATAGATGGTAAAAGTATCTTAATATCTGATTCATCAGAAGGTATAGCAGATAAAGTTATTTCTTTATTGTCGGATACTGAATATGCTGAAACTATAAGCAAAAATGGGCATAACTATATAGTAAATAAGCACAGCTGGGAAGCAATATACAAACAATGTGATGATATAATTGCTGAGGTATGTCAGATAAATGAATAAATGTATTTTTTTTGATAGGGATGGTATAGTAAATAAGCGAAAAATGGATGGGTATATTCTTGAATATTCTGAATTTGAATTTCTAATTCCCTTTTTTGATATTTTCAAAAAAGCTGATGATGAAGGCTTTTTAAAAATATTAATAACAAATCAGCAAGGAATTGGTAAAGGGTTGATGACTGATAAAGACTTATCTATTGTACACAACAAAATGCAGTTCGAACTATTTCAAAAAGTTGGGTTTGGTTTTGATGATATATATTATAGTCCTGACTTAGCAAATAGCGGCTCTAGAACGAGAAAACCAGAGCCAGGTATGCTGTTAGACGCAATTGAAAAATGGAATATAGATAAAAGTAAATCTATTTTTATTGGAGACAGTGAATCAGATGTTATGGCCGGATCAAATGCAGGTATTGATACTATACTAGTAAATCAAGATAAATATTCGAAGTCAAAATATAACTTTAAAGATTTAGACACGTTGAATAGTGAATTTGATGCAATATTAGCTGATTTATCAAAGTAAAATAAATCTTATATTGCAACCGTCTAATACACAAAAATGAATATTATATAAACAATTATAATTGGAGATAAAATGTCACAACCAATTCACTTAACAGATAGCAACTTTACAGATGAAATAAAAGGCTCAGATGTACCAGTATTGGTAGATTTTTGGGCAGCTTGGTGTGGACCATGCAGAATGATTGCACCAATCATAGATGAATTAGCAACTGAATATGATGGTAAAGCTAAAATTGCAAAAGTTGATGTAGATAACAATCAACAAGTTGCTATGCAATATGGTATCAGATCAATTCCTACTATCTTAATCTTCAAAGGTGGAGAGCAAGTAGAAAGTATTGTTGGTGCTGTACCAAAA
The DNA here is from genome assembly GCA_046290495.1 of Chlorobiota bacterium. Lineage (GTDB taxonomy): Bacteria > Bacteroidota > Ignavibacteria > Kapaibacteriales > UBA2268 > PGYR01. The sequence goes on from JBKAGT010000005.1 coordinate 532,386, forward strand.
GAACAAATTGAAAGTAAATTAAAGTCTTTGATTGGGTAATATAGATATGCCGGATAGAGAATTATTAGATGAAGAGAGAATAGAAGAAGAATTAGAAGGTTTGGTAAACTGGAATAAGGACGGAAAAGAAATAAAAAGAGAAATAGTAGCAGCCGACTTTGTATCAGCAATTGGTTTTGTAAATTCGGTTGCTATTTTATCTGAAACTTTAGACCATCATCCGAATATTGAAATCTATGGGTGGAATAAAGTAAGAATAAGCATCAGCACACACGACGCTGGTGGATTAACAAATTTAGATTTCAAACTCGCCAAAAAAATAGATAATATCAAATTAAATTCAAACGAGGAATAATAGATGAGTTCTTACATTTATGATGTAATAGGACGTCAGATTTTAGATTCACGTGGCAACCCTACTGTTGAAGTAGAGGTAGTTTTAGAAGATGGTACTTACGGAAGAGCAGCAGTTCCTTCTGGAGCAAGTACTGGAGAAAACGAAGCTCACGAGCTAAGAGATGGTGATAAAAATAATTATTTAGGTAAGTCGGTAGAAAACGCTGTTGATAGCATTAATACTACAATTGCTGACGCATTAGAGGGTTTTGATTGCTTAGAGCAAACTCAAATAGACAATCTTCTAATTGATTTAGATGGCACTAAAAACAAATCAAATCTTGGTGCAAATGCAATTTTAGGTGTTTCTCTAGCAGTTGCTAGAGCTGCAGCAAACCATCTTATGATTCCTCTTTACAGATATATAGGTGGTGTTTCTGCTAACTTGTTGCCTACTCCAATGATGAACATCTTGAACGGTGGTAAACATGCTGACAATAATGTTGATATACAAGAATTTATGATTTTACCTGTGGGTGCAGCTACATTTTCTGAAGGTTTGAGAATGGGCACTGAGGTATTTCATAATCTAAAATCTGTTTTGAAATCCAAAGGTTACAATACTTCTGTAGGTGATGAAGGTGGGTTTGCCCCTTCCCTATCATCTAATGAAGAGGCTTTCGAAGTAATACTAGAAGCAATTGAGAAAGCTGGTTACAAGCCAAAAGAAGACTTTTTATTATCTATTGATGTAGCTTCTTCTGAAATGTTTGAAGATGGAAAATATAAAATGTACAAGTCTTCTGGAGAACTAAAAACTCCTGATGAAATGATAGAATGGTATGCTAATCTTGCAGAGAAGTATCCACTAATATCTATTGAAGATGGTTTAGATGAGAATGATTGGGAAAACTGGGCAAAACTTACAGAGCGCTTAGGAAGTAAAGTGCAATTAGTAGGTGATGATCTATTTGTAACCAATCCTGACTTTTTGTCAAAAGGAATAGAGACTAAAACTGCTAATTCGATTTTGATAAAGGTAAATCAGATTGGTACTCTTACTGAAACAATAGATGCTATCAATATGGCTCATAGAAACGGTTTCACTAGTGTAATATCACACAGAAGTGGCGAGACTGAAGACACATTTATAGCTGACTTATCTGTGGCTATGAATTCAGGACAAATTAAAACTGGTGCACCTAGTAGAAGTGATAGAACAGCAAAATACAATCAACTATTAAGAATAGAAGAAGAGTTAGATACTGATTCTTACTATTCTGCAGATTATCCATTCAGAAAATTTGATAAATAAATTATGATAAAATTTGGAACTGACGGTTGGCGTGGAGTAATCGCAGAAGACTTTACATATGAGAATTTGAGATATGTAGCATTGGCTAGTGCTGATTATTTGAAAGAGTTATCAAATGGTGGAGATTATCCTAGTGCTGTTATTGGATACGATGGTAGATTTATGTCACGAGAATTTGCCGAAGAAGCATCGAAGGTTTTAGCTTCACAAGGTATAACAGTACATATTAGTGATAAGATATCAACCACTCCCCAAATATCATTTAATACCAGACAAAAGAAAGCAGAATTAGGATTCGTAATAACCGCCTCTCATAATCCAGCTATATATAACGGTTTCAAGGTTAAGAGTAGTTTTGGTGGTCCTGCTACACCATCTCAAATTGATAGATTAGAAGAAATCTTACATACTAGACTTGAAGAAAAATATGATTTTGATTTAAAGTCATTTAGTGAATATGAAGAAAACGGAAAAATTAAGCAGTTTGATGCAAAAGAAGCTTATATAAGACACTTAAAGAAAAAAATTGATTTTGAAGTTATAAGAAAAGCAGACTTTAAAGTTATATTTGACCCAATGCACGGAGCTGGAATGGGTATGCTTAAAGGTCTAATTGATAAAGTATTTGAGCTTCATAGCGATTGGAATCCAGGATTTGGAGACGTAGATCACCCTGAGCCGATAGAAAGTTGTCTTCCTGATTTGATAAACACTATCAAAAATGGAAACTTTGATTTTGGACTTGCAACGGATGGCGATGCAGATAGGTTAGGTGCAGTAGATGAAGAAGGTAACTTTGTTGACTCACATAAGATATTCATGATTTTACTTAGATACTTATATGAGAATAAGAAAAAGCGTGGCGATGTTGTCAAAACAGTTTCGCTTACTTCTATGGTAGAAATGTATTGCGAAGATAAAGGAATAAAACTACACGAAACACCTGTTGGATTCAAATATACTGCTGACATAATGACTAAGAAAGATGTTTTAGTAGGTGGTGAGGAATCAGGTGGATTAGGAACTTCGCTTCATATTCCAGAAAGAGATGGTATATTCAATGGTTTGTTATTGTTAGAAGCTATGGCAGTAACTGGTAAATCGTTAAAACAGCTTTGCGATGATTTGGACGAACAATTTGGTCCTCATAGATATCATCGTATAGATAAGAAAATGACTGAAGAACAAAAAAATGCAATCTTAGAAGCTGCTAACAAATTACCAGAAAAAATTGGCCGATTTGAAGTAGAAAGAATTGACACTAAAGACGGAATCAAGTTTTACTTCCATAATGCCTGGCTATTGATCAGAGCATCAGGTACAGAGCCACTATTGAGGTTTTATGCAGAAGCGGAATCAGAAACAGTAGTGAATGAGCTGCTTCATGAGGCTATGAATTTGGCTTAGTTATATGAAATTAAAAATGAATTGAAATTATATGAGTCTCACTTTTTAGTGAGACTTTTTTTTATAGCATAGCTGCTAAAGCAAGCATTAGCAGTAGTGAAATCACTGATGTGACTACAGCGGTATTGGTTTTATTTTTAAGTCCATCTATCTCGGATTTTAGATTTTGGTTTTCTTTGCTTAACAATTTGATTTCAGATTTATAATTCTCAATCATTATGTTTTGATTTTCTACTTCTCTATAATACTTATTCTTATACTCACTAATTGACTTATCTATATTAACGATATCATCTAAAAATTCAATTTGCTTTATTTTTTCCTGTCTTTCCTCGAGTATGTCTATTTTTTCAAGAATATGTGTTTCTGTATTCCTCAAATCATTGTTTAATGTTCTAGACAAGGATTGAGTTATATCTTTTACACTATCAACTATTCCCTCTACTAACCTAAGTTGTTTGAATATCTTCTTATTTGTTTCTTCTTGCAAAGAGTTAGATTCATATATCCTTTTGTCGTATTGATCTAAATGCCTATCAATCTTTCTTATTCTATCATATATTTTACTTTCTAAAGACCTTGATTCAAGTTCTATTTCAGTAATTATATAAGATTTTAATTTGTTCGTTTCTTCTTTTACTTCTTTGTTTAACGAATCGATATAAACTTGAATTTCTTTCTTGAGTTCTTCTTCTGAATTTTCATCTCGATTGAGCTTATTTTCGAACTCTAATAAATAATGATCAAGTTTTTTTTTCTTAAGCTCAAATTCTGAAAACTCTTGAATTTTAGTTTCTAAATCTTTAACAAGTTTTTCATTGTCATTTCTATATTTATCTAAAACTTTATTAAATTTATTATCTTGTTCTATGACTAGACTATCTATTCGCTCTATTCTACTTTCGGCTTGCTTTTTTACTTTCTCAAGCAATTCGAAATAATAATTATACTTATTGGCTTGTTCTCTTACATCAAGCAGAAGATCTTTTACTTCACTATGTATTACATTTGATTCTATCATTAGGTATTGACCAAGTTGTCGAAATAGCTAAGTGATTTGCTTAATTCTTTTAGATACTCTTTACTTATTTCAGCTACAGGAACATCAGAATATTTAACTTGTAGCTTCATTATCTCTTCTCTAAAACTTAAGTCATTTCTATATTTCTCTGGTAAAAATTCTTCTATGTACTGATTTAGAAAACCGTCTTTTGCTAATGATTCGAAGTGACTAATAGGCTTCGATCTTAGCTTTTGATTTTCTATGTATTTTTCCGAAAACTTCATTTTTAAATTTGTGCTTTAATATAATATATAATTTTATATCGGTTAGATTTTAACTATTGTTTAGCTAATATATCTTATTAATTAATAAAGTGTTGAATTTTTAGTAATTTTGCACACTTACTTACCTCAAATTCGTATACGAACTGATGTCAAAAACAAAAAAAAATAATACTGCAATCGATTTTGATTTTGAACAACTCAAGAATACTCATGCTTATGAGGAATTCAATCTATTAATAGATGATTGTGAAACAAATTTAAAAAAAACTGACAAAGAAAAAATTCAGAAAGCATTTTTAATCTGCCTTGATGCTAATAAAGATAGATTGAGATTATCCGGCATACCTTACTATAGCCATGCGATTTCTATAGCTAGAATAGTAGCAACAGAAATTAAATTAGATGACATTTCTATTATTGCTTCTTTACTCTCTAACGTTGTTGGTCTAGACAATGAGTATGACTATAAATTAATCAAAACTGAATTTGGTAAAACTATAGCTGATATAGTCCAAGGTTTAGATAAAATAAATAGAATAGAAGAAGAATTAATTAGACCGGAAGCGGAGCTAGAAAACTATAGAAAATTATTAATGTCTCTCTTTAAAGACGTTAGAATTATTTTTATTAAACTAGCAGAAAGATTAGAGAATCTGAGAACAATTAGCCCTCTTTCATTATCAAAGCAAGAAAAAGATGCTAAAGAAGCTCTTGAAATCTTTGCACCATTTGCTAACAGATTTGGTTTTAGAAATATCAAGTGGGAAATGGAAGACCTTGCATTCAAAATTCTCAATAGAGAAGAATATGATAAGATTAAAAATAAGCTTTTAGGCAAAAGGAAAGATAGAGAGAAATATGTACTTGATTTTAAAAAACCACTGATTGAAAAAATAAATAATGACAAATTCTTAAAAAAGAATAAAGTCAGTGTTGATATCTATGGTAGAGCTAAGCATATTTACTCTATTTTTAATAAAACTATTGCTAGAAACAAGCCAGTTGATGAACTCTATGACTTGATAGCAATTAGACTTATCTTAGATACTGAAGATGAGAATATGTGTTTTTATGTTTACAGCTTGGCGGCATCCATTTATCCACCTGTTCCCGAAACATTCAAAGACTATATAAATGCGCCGAAACAAAATGGTTATCAATCCATTCATTGTGCTGTGCAAGGTCCACAAAGAAAGCCTGTAGAAATACAGATTAGAACAAAAGAAATGCATGAGATAGCTGAAAGAGGCGTTGCTGCTCACTTTAACTATAAGAAAGGGTTTCTACCTGCCAAGTCTGTTTTTGATAATCCAAATGCAGTAGAATGGATGGATTCAGTAAGAGAAATGATTGAGAATAATGAAACTGAAACTCCAGAGGAATTATTTAATTTCTTAAAGAAAAACACTTTTTTAGATGAAATTCATATATTCACTCCTAACAATGAGTTACATACTTTCCCTAAGAATTCAACACCTTTAGATTTCGCATATGATATTCATACTGACTTGGGAAATCATTATATAGGAGCTAAGGTAAATGGAAAAATTGTACCAATTGATTATAAACTTCAAAGTGGTGATCAAGTTGAGATACTTAAATCTAAGAAAATATCAGTCAGCGAAGAATGGCTTAGATTAGTAACAACACATAAAGCCAAATCTGCAATAAATAAATATATTAAGTCTATTAGAACAAATTACTATAAAAAAGGTAGAGAAAAGTGGGAGTCTCAGGTTGTAAATAGCGACTTTGGCTTAAGACAAGTCCTTATCAACAAGCTGGTTGAGGAGCTTAATTTAGAATCAGAAAGAGAGCTTTATATAGAGATAGGTAAAGACAATATTGAAATCCCTTATATAGTAAACTTATTGCAGGAATATGCTAATAACAAGAATAAGAAAAAAACTACATCAAGAAAGAAATTAGTAAGAAAAGAGCCTATAATAAAATCATTAGAGATTGTTGGAACTGATAGACCAGGAATTGTTAATGATATAACCGAATGCTTGATTGCAAAAGAAGGTGTTAGTTTGAATGGAATATCCTTTGACAGGCTTGAAGATTCATTTGAAGGTATAATAACAATTCGTGTTTCTAACTCTAATGAACTAGACAACATAGTTAAGACAGTTAACAAGATTGAAGGTATAGAAAAAGTTCACTACACCTAATTTTTTTATTCCTGTGGAAAATGAAAATGAATCATTTTTTTGAAATCAATAAAAAAAAAGTATATTTTTGTTAAATTATATTTTGAAATCAATAGACTTGTTTTAATATGACTCTAGCAACTATTTTATTTTTAATCCTTAGCATAATAGCTATAGCCACTGCTTTTGGTACAGTTGCTTCGAAACATCCAGTTGTTTCTGCAATGAATTTGGTTCTTCATTTCCTAATGTTAGCAGGACTTTATCTAACATTAAACGCTCAATTTATAGCAATACTACAGATATTAGTTTACGCTGGTGCCATTATGGTATTGGTTGTGTTCGTTATTCTATTGTTGAATTTGGGTAAAGAAGACGAGGCAGAAAGTAAATTTACAGCTCGTAAAGGTGTTGCAATGACATTTGGTGCTGCATTTGTTATGCAGACATTAATTCTTTTCACAAGTGCTGGTGAATTTACAAGTGAAATAACTGCAGAGTCGGTTACTACTGGATATGTTAAAAACTTAGGTTACAAACTGTTTACCGAGTATTTATTCCCATTCGAATACATTGCACTATTGCTTTTAGTTGCAGTTATGGGAGCCCTACTATTAGGTAAGAAAAAAGTATTTTTAGAAAGAGATATAACACAAAAGAGTTTAAAATGATTGAAGCAATTCCATTAGAATATTATCTTATTTTATCGGCAACTATATTTGCAATTGGTTCCGTAGGTGTGTTGACTAGAAGAAATGCAATAGTAATTTTCATGTGCATAGAGTTAATGCTTAATGCAGTAAATATCACTTTAGTAGCATTTTCTTCATTTTTAGGCGATGCTTCAGGTCAGATTTTTGTGTTTTTTGTTATGGCTGTGGCTGCTGCAGAAGCAGCAATTGGATTAGCCATAGTATTAGCTTTATTTCGAAATAAAAAGACTGTTTATGTCGATGAAATTAATTTACTTAAGTGGTAAATGTAATAATTTCGGGATTGATTTCTATTAAACAGTAATTGTTAATATTTTTTTTCTTAGCTAATTCTTGCATCTATCAAGGACTACAAAGGATTTAGTAAAATTATACGAAAATTTTATTTGCATTTTTGAGTAATGTCTATTACTTTTGAAATGTAATTATAGCAGCATAAAGGGATGATACATACACAAATGTACTCCACTTTATATAATTAATACAAAATAATGAGTTAGAACTTTGAGTAACGAGAGTCCACAAGATGTCTCGGAATCTGAAGTTAGTCGTAGTTGGAAGAAATTCATAACTCCAATTTTGCTACTATCATTAGTAGCTGGTGTGGTGTATTTATCTAACATTTCTAACACATGGTTTACGAGTCAAAAAATTACTGATTACAGCATTAGTGGTACCAACTTAAGTGATTCTAGCAAGTTCTTTGATATAGCTAAAGAGATTTCTTTCGGGAAATCAAAGGATAGCGTTTTGCTAAAACTTATAGAAAAGAGAATAGAGAAAGATGCTTATGTAAGTAAGTGTATTGTCTCTTTTTCTGGAGTTGATAAAATTGATATTAATATCGATGAGCGAAGACCTTTTGTATATATCCAAACTGAAAGTGGACTTGATTATTTAGATCAAGAAGGTAAACTGTTACCTTATAAGGTATTGGTTGACTACTCCGATATGATTGTAATTTCTGGTTTTTCAATGAAGGATTCATTATTGTTGAATAAAGCAATTTTGATTGCAAGTAAAATTTATAATTATGATGATTTATCTCACTCAATCAGTGAGATTAGATATGTCAATAATGACAAAGGCTTCGAATTTATAGGCTTATTCGAAAACAATACTATCTACTTTGGCTTAGATGAAAACGTAACAAAGAAAATAGAAAAGTTAAAATTGTTATATACAAACGAATCATCGAAACTAGTACTTAGAAACAATGACATAGTTGATTTGAGATGGTATGACAGAATAATATTGAGCAAGAAATAATTTATATAGGGTAACATAATGTCTTCTAATTTATCTAATGAACTACCGATATCAGTTGGTCTAGATTTAGGCACATCAAAAGTTTGTGCTTTAGTAACTTCACCAAATACTGATGATGACACATTAAAAATCTTAGGTATTGGTATCGCTGAAAGTGAAGGCCTCAACAGAGGTGTTGTTGTAAACATTGAAAAAACAATTAGAAGCATTAAGAAAGTAATAGAGCAGGCTGAGCAACAGTCTGGTATTAAAATCAAAGAAGTAACTGTTGGTATTGCTGGTGACCATATCGACTCTATTAAAACTAGAGGGATTATTGGCATTTCAAATAACGAGCAAGAAATTACTCAAGCAGATGTAGATAGACTTCTTAGTGATGCAAGTAAAATAGCTATTCCTTCGGAAAGACAAATTCTACATGTTATACCTGAAGAGTTTATTATAGATGGTCAAGATGGTATTACAGACCCAATAGGTATGTCAGGTATTAGATTAGAAGCTCAAGTTAATATTATAACAGGTCTTAAAACTGCGATAAATAATTTACACAGATGCGTAGAAAGATTAGGCATCAAAGTTAAGGATGTAATATTAGAACCTATCGCTAGTAGCAAATCTGTTCTATTAGAAGCAGAAAAAGAAATTGGAGTAGCCATTGTTGACATAGGTGGTGGTACTACCGATGTTGCTATATTCCACGAAGGAATCTATAAATTTACATCAGTTTTCGCTTTGGCTGGAAAACATGTTACTGATGATGTTAGAACTGTATTAGGTATAGTTAATAGCCAAGCAGAAAAAATAAAACGTGACTATGGTCATTGTTATCAATCTTCTATTATGAATGATGATGTCTTTATGGTACCTGGAATAGGTGGTAGAAAACCTATGGAAATCAAAAAATCTCAACTTTGTGAAATAATTGAACCAAGAATGAGAGAACTTTTTGAGTTTGCACTAGCAGAAATACATAGATCTGGTTTTGCAGACAAGTTAGGTGCTGGAGTAGTAGTGACAGGTGGAACTACATTATTAAATGGTACTGAAGATTTGGCAAGAGAGGTATTTGGTATGCCTGTTAAAATTGGTATTCCTACTAATCTAACATATAGTGGCCTGGCTCCTGAAGTAGGTAGTCCGATATATGCAACATCAGTTGGTCTGGCACTAAATAATATAGAAGATTTGAAAATGCAAATCATTGAAGATAATATAGACATTACAGAAGAATTAGTTGCGGAAGATAACGAACAAGAAAAAGAAGAAAACATAGAAGCGGAAGAAATTGTAAAGAGTAAAAAATTACTCTCTATAATGGAGAAAGCTAAACTAAAACGAGCTAAAAAGGAAAAATCTGAAGGTGATAATACATCAGGTTTTAATAGAATTAGAAAATTTATAGAAGAATTATAAAATTATAGATATTAATATTTTCGGGGGAAACACATGATATCAATCGATACTCATTCGCAAGATAGAAGCGCTAAGATAAAGGTAATTGGCGTTGGCGGAGGTGGTGGCAATGCTATAAACAATATGATTGAACGCGGATTGAGCGGCGTAGAGTTTATAGTTGCTAACACAGACAATCAAGCATTGGAATATAACAGAGCTGATATAAAAGTTCAGCTTGGCAAACAAAAGACAAAAGGCTTGGGTGCAGGTGCTGACCCTACTATAGGTAAAACATCTGTTGAAGAGAGTATAGAAGATATCAAGAAAATGCTTGAAGATACAGATATGGTTTTCATCACAGCTGGAATGGGTGGTGGAACAGGAACTGGTGGTGCTCCCGAAATAGCGAAACTAGCTAAATCAATGGATACATTGACTGTATCAATCGTTACTACTCCTTTTGCATGGGAAGGTAAGAGAAGAATGGAAGTAGCTAACAAATGGATAGAAGAACTAAGACAGAATGTAGATGCATTGATTGTAATTCCTAACCAGAAATTATTAGAAATAATTGATAAAAATACTAGCCTTAAAGACGCATTTTTAAAAGTTGATGAAGTACTTTATAATGCTACTCGTGGTATTTCTGATATTATATCACAACACGGTGTGGTAAATGTTGACTTTGCTGATGTAAGAACAATAATGAAAGACAAAGGCGACGCACTGATGGGTATTGGTATTGCTACTGGTGAAAACAGAGCAATAGAAGCGACTGAAAAAGCTATCAACTCCCCTCTTCTTGATGGAATCTCTATTGAGGGATCAAAAGGAGTATTAGTAAACATAAGTGGTGGCTCTGATTTGACTATGTTTGAAGTTTCTGAAGCTGTATCTGTAGTAGAATCTGCTGCGGGTGGAAATGCTAATATAATCCATGGTGTTGTCTACAATGACGATATGGAAGATGGCATTATGGTTACAGTAGTAGCAACGGGGTTTAATAATGAAGACCCAAACCAAGAAGAAAATGAAGTAAGCAAAAGGTTAGAGAAAAAAGAAGATAATGACAATAGTACATTTGGGGCTAGATTCAAAGATTCAAGCCCAAAGGGTCTTACTGATTTGAAAAAATACTCTATTCCAGCTGTTCATAGGACTAACAGAGTAAGTGCTGCTAACTCAGATAAAGTAAGCAATGTCACTACAAAAATGAATAGCTCTATAGAAACGAAGAGAAATGAACCAAGCAACCCTACTTCAGAAAAGAGAGTAGATGAAAAAGTTGCAGATAAGATTAAAAAGGATAACTACTCTAATTATAGTCGTCCTACTTTCATCAGAAAAATGATGATGGAATCGTAAAAAGAATTCTCACCACGTAAAGCACTCGCTTGAATTATGACACACAAAAACCCAACTGCCAGGTTGGGTTTTTTTATTTATCTAGGTATTCTATTTTATATATTTTTTTCCAATTTGCCAATTGACCTAGATCTTCTTGATTAACTACAACTAATTCAAACTTAACATTATCAATTATTATTGATTCACCTACTTTTATTGAATTGTCATTATAAACTATATTCAATTTAGAATTGCTTAAATAATTTCTATAATTTACAGCATCATTTGCAATCCAATAGTCTGGCTTATATCTGTTTATAAATTGAATCAATTCGGAATTTTCTAAATATGGAGCTACTTTTCCATCAATAATTCCATCCATGCTTATGACTTCATGTCTATCTTCTATGAAGTATCTACTTTGAACTTCATAAGTTAATATTTTAGAATTTTTCTCAATTTCATTTATAAATTGCGCTAAATCATACTCTAACACTTCACTAGATGTGTAACTATTATTATACTTAACAACCTTAATTATTATCATTGTACTAGACAATATTGTAATTGTGAGAAATATAATTTTATAACTATTTCTTAATTTATGAGCATAACCATTTATTAAAACAACTGCATTAATAGAAAGTAGAATAAATATAGGTGCTAAATATCTTTCTGGATGATTAGCAATTGGTTTTATGAAACTAAAAACAATTAAATAAATGATTAATGAAACTAAAGTTAGTTTATCAATACCTGTTTTAGGTTTTTTATTTTGAAATAAAAGCAAGAATGCAGCAGGAAAACTTACAAATGAAAAAACAGTTGCTAACGAATATTTAAATCCAAATATTGAATTCGCTTCTTCTGCCAAAGCGAAGCTTCTACAATAAGATGAAGATGAATATGTGCCAGTGAGGAAGTATGAATAACTAATGTATATAATAAATGGTAATAGTGATAGAATGAAATATATCAAACTTTTATTTTTTTCATTTTCAGATATAATAAAAACCCCAAACCCCATTATTGAAATAACTAGTGCATCAGGTCTCACTAATGGGAGTAAACAAATAGAAATAAAGAATAGCAATCTTTTATTTTTAAGAATGCTGTCAATCATTAGTGGTATGAATATTAAAAGTAGACTTGTTTCATAGCTCATAATTCCATTAATTAACGTATAATAAGACACGGTACAAAATAAGGCTAAGTTAAATACTATCAGTTTAGAATAGCGATTTAGAAAGTATAGGAAGAAAATATGAGATAAAATAGCCACTAATATCGAGAAAATCTTAGCGTATATAACTTTTGTACTAAACAGGAATGGGATAGATAAAATAAGAGCCCACAAAGGTGAAGTGGCGCCTGAAGAAAATTCACCTTTATTAAAATTCAAAAAAAAGCCTTCAGCTATATTTTTTGAATATATATAGTATATACTTGGGTCACCTAAGTAATCATCTGCTAAAAATATTCCAATTATTAATATTAGAATACTAACGGTAATATAGATAAGATTATCCTTCATCATTCATTACTCCATCTTGCCATAACTGTAGAAATTAAGGATTTGGTGTATTCCATATTGTTCAATTTCCTCTGCAGTTATCTTGCGTTTGTTACCATGATCTTTCAAATATTCTAACATTCCTTGTTGCTGCCATATATAAGATTGAGACAAATCTTCAAATCTTCGTTTCAAAATACCATATTTATTTATGGACTTGGCAGACCAGTACCACTCTAGTAATTGTATTCTTTGTTTGGTCTCTGACAAACAAAGCGAAAGTGGTAAGATGCAATTAATTATTATCTCTGTTCTTAAACCACTACCTTCGTTATATATTTTAGATTTTGCTAACTCCCTCAAATTAGACTCAATGTCAAATTCCACTCCATCGATTATCTTCTCTAAGAAAGTATAAGCATGAGAGTTTTCAAAGTTTTTTATAAAGTTAGAGATGAAATCAGCATCATAAACAGGTCTTCTTTTTCTTGAAAGATAATTTATTAAGAAATCATCTAGAGTAATTAGAATTCCTTTTTTCTGTCCATTTCTATTTATATTCTTTTGGGCTATAGAGGATTTTCGTAGTAATCTAAGTAGTGCGAAGTGTTGAATCTCTTCATATGATGCTATATCGGAATCAATTTTTAATTCATCAGATTCTAATACTTTATCTTTGTCAAGTATCAGTATATCCGGCCCTTTGAAATCAGCATTGTCCTCAAAGACTATATGAAGAATTACATTTTCATAATTTTCATCGGAATCGTGATTATGCAGAAACCATTCATTTGATTTCCTATGAAATTCAGCATCCCCAACTATTACTTTACCATTTATCATCAAAGCAAAATCAAGAAAATCTGGACCAGAAGAGACATTGATTATACCTGGAGAAATTATTTGAATACTTTTACCACTTGTTGTTTTATAAGTTGACAAGGGTTTATTAGTTAAATAATTTCTAACTTTTTTCTGTATTTCAACTTCTTTCAACTCTTCGCTTCGTTAAGTTTATTTCTTAAATCCAATGCAGATTTTCTTGAATAGTCAGCAAATTCTTTACTATCTCCCCCGGCATATATTATCCCTCTTGAAGAGTTAATTATTGCAGGTCCGTTCAAATTAGATTTGACAACTTCTGCAGGATTACCACCTTGTGCTCCAACTCCTGGAATCAAAAAATATCTATCTGGAGCTTGTTCCCTAACATTTCGTAATTCACTAGAGTGTGTAGCTCCCACAACATATCCTAATTGCTCAGAATCTGCCCATTCTGATGATTTACTTAATACATTCTCATAAAGATGTTGTTCACCTACTATGAGTTTCTCAAAGTCTTTAGAACCTGGATTTGAAGTAAGACAGAGTAAGAACACCATTTTTCCTTCATATGAAAGGAATGGATTGATTGAGTCAGATCCCATATATGGTGAAACAGTAATAGAATCACAATTAAACTCTTCAAATACTGCTTTTGCATAAGCTTTTGATGTATTCCCAATATCTCCCCTCTTTGCATCACCAACTACATGTATATCCTCTGGTATATAATCAATTGTCTCTTTTAACAATTTCATTCCATGAATACCATATTGCTCATAGAATGCAAAATTAACTTTATAGGAAGAAACTAAGTCTTTAGTATTATCAATAATTGCTTTGTTGAATTGCAACATCCCATCCATATCTTTAGAAATATGAGAAGGCAATTTATCCATTGCTATATCTAAGCCAACGCAAACAATACTATTGTTTTCTGATTCTTTGTTTTGCAGTTTATCGTATGCTGTCATATTTATAACGATTTAATAAAATCTTGATATCTTTTTCTAAACAAATTGTCTCCTCTGGTTGCAGATGTCCATTCTGATTCCTTAATCAATTCATTTATTTGATCTAATCTATCTTCTGGCATTGGGTGTGTTGAAAGTAATTCCTGAAAAACAGAAGAATTCTTGTTTGTCATTACTTTTTGGAAAAAGTACTTTATTCCTCCAGGATACCACTTGGTAGATTGCAAGTAATGGAAGGAATCTTCATCTGCTTCCAACTCATCATCTCTACTATTTTTTAATAAAGCTAGACCTGTCAGCAAGTTTGCTCCCAATTGTTCTAGTTGCCCAGCTTCATTTCCAAGTATGAAGTTAGTTAAAACAGTCGCTCCATAGTGTTTTGTCATTCTCTGAGTAGAGTGTCTGTTTTCAGCATGAGCAATTTCATGACCTAGTACACCAGCAAGTGCTGCTTCATTATCAAGTTTCTTTAATAAACCTGTATATACATAAATATATCCACCAGGAGTACAGAAGGCATTTATAGTCTTATCATCATCAATTATTTCAACTTTATAAGCGAATTCCTTTCTGTATTTGACTTCAGGAGATGCTGTTATCTGATTAATCATAGATTGGAGATAGCTTTTTGCGGCTGGATTATTCAATATAGGATACTGACTTTCGTTTTCTTCTATTTCTTGCTTTACTTGTCTACCAAGTTTAATATCATCACTTACAGGAAATATGTTAAATGAACAAGCTACAAGGAAAAAAAGTAGAAAGCTTCTTGAAAATATTGTATTTATTTTCTGCTTCATAATATTACTAAATTTGTATGTTTATAAAGCTAAAATTTAATAATATTTTTATAAATAAACTTCCTTTCACCAATTATTTTTATATGATAACTTGAAGATTGAAGATTTTTTAGGTTAATCTTTATTATATCAGTTTTCTTCATAATACTATTTTCAAATAGAAGATAACCTTTCAACGAAAATACTTGAACTTTTCTAACAAATATCTTTTCTCCAAATACTATAGTTGATATATCATTAGTTGGGTTAGGAAAAAAATTATTATAACTCTTAATATCATCAATGTCTACAACAATTTCTTCATCATTCTGTTCATCATCATCAGGAATAATTATCTTATCTTTATTGTAGTTAAGATAGTATTTACCATTTTTACTAACAATTATAGATAAAGAGTCATTTAAATTATCATAATCAAAGTTGTTATTATTATCATTAATAATTGTATCTAAATTGTAGTCAAGTGTAATCAAACCAAAAGTTTTATAGTGAACACTGTCATATTTTAGTATTTCCCCATTAGATAATAAAGCTACAAATGATTTCTCCCCTGTTTTCTTTACTTTTTTTATACTATCTAGAGATTCTAAAATATAACTTTTGGAATAGTCAATATAATCATAGTAATATCCATCAACAAAATTAATTCTATAGTCAGATACTTTTAGTATTTGGTCGTCAATTTCTAATAATTCATTTGCTTTATATCTGTTTAATACCGGTTCACTAAGAGCATTAACACCGGCATTCATTCTTATAAAATTATCACAATTTTGGGATTTATAAATTCCAAAATTATGATAAAATTCAACATAATCTTCAGTGCTATAGCCTTCTGAACCCAGAAACATTAGAGCATTTCTACTTTTTGAATATACAAGAGGATAACTTCTAAATTTTCTATCCAAATTAGAGGTATTTATTTTCTCGATATTTTGTAAACCATCATAACTATAATAGATATCAGTCGTTCCTTCAGTAGTCAAATAGTATTCATTAGCATTTCTTGTCAAAATTGAATTATATACTACATCACTTTCTTCATCATGACTTATAACAATCCAGTCTTTTCCATAGTTAAATGATTTAAGAATTGTGCTATTTGAACCAATTATAATAGCCTCACCACTCTTAGAAAATATCATTTTTTTGGGATTGAACTTTAAACCTATATCAGTATTTGACCATTTTTTTGCCATGCTATTTGTATAATAGATTTGGCCATCTTCTGATACGATTATACCATTTAGTGAATCAAAAAATTCAACTAAAATCAAATCATCTTCTGTAGGTAAACTGTGTTCGAAATATTCTGATTCAGAGTGGAGTGCTGAAAAGCAAAGAATAAGAGCTATTAATATTTGACTATACTTAATATTCATATTGCACACCCTCTGAAGTAGTTACCTTAATTCTCAAATCAAGACTACCAATATTATCTATTACAATAATCTCACCCTTGGGTAAATATTTGTAGTAATTTGTAAATAAACTTAAGCCTTCATTATTCAGTATTTCTAAATTTATATTCTTCATTTTTCCATGTGTTCTAATATATATTCTATCTCCACCTCTAGTTTTATATTTCTCAAATATATTAATTGAATAGTCAATCGAATTATCGAATAGACTAAGTATATCTTGTTTAACTATTTGAATTACTGATTCATCTTTAATTGCTGTTAGCGTGACATCATATTCACCCATTCGGCTGTATTTATGCTTAACATTATTACCGGTTGCAACTTTTCCATCACCAAAATTCCAGTTTATTTCATAGCCGTCTATAGTCCCTGTAGCTGTTAATTTAATCTCTTTTGGAATATTGTCTAGAAATTCAATATCAAAATCTATTTTTTTAGAATTATAGTCTTTTAATTTTTTTATGAATACCTGTTTGGTTAAAGTATCTTTATTAAAACTATTTTCTGAAATCAGAGTAACATTATGAGTTCCTTCTAATTCAAGTAAATAATCAAGAATTACATTATTGCTTATAAATTCATTATCGACAAGCCACGTGGTTTTTTGAGGTAATCCACTGGAGAGATTTTTTGTTATTAATCTTTCTCCATATAAAATTGTATCTTTATGAAATTCAAAGTTTGATTTTAAATTACTATTGCTCAAATATTCAGGAGTGTATCTTTTTAAAGTGTCTTCATCCAAGAAATAGAAATTTTGACCATCATTAAATCTTATAGTGGAGTTCATAATATAACTTGTACTATCATTATATAAGCTTTCACCCGTTAAATCTGTAATATTTAAGAACGTTTTACCATTACTAGGATATGTGTAAAATATAAACTGATCAAAAAATACAAAATTATATGTACTATTACTTGGGAAAGGTAATACTCTATCGTACTTAGTTTTACTCGTACCATAATTCTTGTAAATATAATTATTACCTGAATTATTGATTTTATAATCTTTGTAATAGCTATGATAATCTTTAGATTTATCTTTATATACAGCTAATGAATCTAAATTTGCAATGTAAATCTCAGTATAAGACCTATCAACTTCCATCTCTTTAGGATTCATATAACTGTAATAATTCCCAAAAATTGCATAACCTCCAAACGAATTTATTAAATCATAACTATTAATTAATCCACTAGTTTGAATTACGGACTTTGCTTCACTTTGCGACTTCAAGTCTAATATTTTTGATTCTTGTGTTTTTGTATTTTCATGATAACTATATACTTCTATTTCATAGCTTATAACCAGTTTATTTTTATAAAGTAATAGGTTAAGATTAAAATTAACATTTTGATAATAGTGTTCCCATGATTTTGGAACATTCCTAACAGTATCCTCAAATACAACTTCTTTCGAATAATAGTTTTCTATTCTAATATAATGATCAGCTGTTACACCAGACTCTGGATCAATCCAACTACTTAGTACATAAGCATTATTCAGATCATTATCAGCAACAACCTGTATATAGTTTGTGTCTGTTATATCCAAATCTATTCTTTTTACTATCTTGCATGATTCTAAGTCAAGTTTAATTATTGATTCTTTGCTTTCAAAAATTGCAGAATTATCTTCTGGGACATACCTAACTTGTCCCTTAAATTGGTTATTATTTATATATATTTTTTCATGCTTCTCCCACTGAGAGATTAATATAATTGGAAAAAGAAATATTAATAAAGTTGTTTTCATATTTAGTGAACAATTAAATTGCAATGTAAGTTACATATTATTGTAATTTGTAAAATAAAAAATTAATATTTAGAATTTAACCAATACAAGTAATTTAACTGATTTAGAAAGTAAAATTCTATTTGAGTCGTCATCAAAGAATTAATTATGCCAATTCAACATCACTTATGTCAAAAAAGAAAATTAAACAAAAATATATAGAAATTCAGAATGCTACTCTTCATAACCTGAAGGGTGTAAACACAAAAATACCCAGAAATAAACTTACTGTAATTACCGGCCTTTCTGGCTCTGGTAAATCTTCATTGGCTTTTGATACGTTGTATGCTGAAGGTCAAAGAAGGTTTGTGGAATCACTTTCATCTTATGCCAGACAGTTTTTAGAAAGAATGAGTAAACCAGATGTTGATTCGATAGATGGACTCCCTCCTGCTATTGCAATTGAGCAACATAAACCAAATAAAAATCCAAGGTCAACAGTAGGAACAACTACAGAAATATATGATTATTTGAGACTTTTATTCGGAAGAATAGGTAAGACTTATGACAAGGTTACTGGCAATCTTGTAAGAAAAGATACAGCCGAGAATGTATTCGAATCATTGGCAGACTTAGAAGATGGTAGTAAGTTAATTCTAATGTCAGAATTTGATGTTTCCGTAAATAAAGATAGTATAAATAGCTATGTTGAGAATGGCTATTACAGAATAGTCGATGAAGAGTACAATATAATTGACTTAGAGTCAGATGGAATTCCTAAAGACTTCAACTGTGACAGATATACTCTATTAATAGATAGGTTAGTATTCAGAAAAGATGAAGAAAGTAAGACACGATTCACTGACTCATTAGAGAAAGCATTCAATCTAGGCGACGGTAGAATAAGAATCTACTCTATGAATGATAGTAAATTATATAAGTTTAGTAATCACTTCGAAGACTCAGAATCAGGAATAGAATATAGCGAACCTGACCCAAAAATTTTCTCTTTCAATAACCCCCAGGGTGCTTGCCATAAATGTCAAGGTTTTGGTAGAACAATAGAGATAGATGAAAATCTGGTAATCCCAGATATGTCATTATCTATTGAGCGTGGTGCAATAGCTGCCTTCAAAGGAGAAACACATAGTAGTCATTTGGATGATTTGTTAGATATAGCTAATAGTGCTAGCATAGATGTAACAGTTCCTGTATCAGAATTGCCAGAAGACAAATATAAGTTACTTTGGGAAGGATTTGGCAGGTATATAGGTATCGATGGTTTTTTCAAAAAAATTGAAGATAAATTATACAAAATTCAGAATAGAGTATTACTAAGTAGATACAGAGGATATACTACTTGTAAGGCATGTAATGGCTCAAGACTTAGAACTAGTGCACGACAGGTATTTATCGAGGGTATGAATGTACCAAAACTAATCAATTTACCCCTTTGGGAGGTAAAGGAGTTCGTTGATTCTTTGAAACTGAGTGAATATGAGCAAACCGTAGTAGGTGAAGTAGTAAAAGAGATTAGTTGGAGATTAGAGCTACTAGTAGATATTGGATTGCAATACTTAACATTAGCTCGTTTATCTCACACATTATCTGGTGGTGAAGCTCAAAGAATAAACTTGTCAACAGCTTTAGGCTCCTCTTTAGTTGGTACTTTATATGTGCTAGATGAACCTTCAATTGGATTGCATTCTACTGATACAAAACGGTTGATTAAAATTCTTTATAAGCTTAGAGATTTAGGTAATACTATAGTAGTGGTTGAGCATGATCCAGAAGTTATTTCTGCAGCTGATAATATAATTGATATGGGAAAAGGTGCAGGTGCACTTGGTGGTGAAATAGTATTTGAAGGAAATGTAGATAAACTACTAAGCAAAGGTAATACTCTGACTGCTGACTATATGAGTGGAAGAAAAAAGATTCCGATAGCTAAAAATAAAAGAGAAGGTAACGGAAATTCTATAGTAATAACAAAGCCAAAAGAGAATAACTTGAGAATGGATCAAGTGAAATTTCCTTTAAATAAGTTAGTTGTGATTACGGGTGTTTCTGGTTCAGGGAAAAGCACACTTGTTAATAATATATTATATGCAGGTGTAAAAAGATTCCGTGGTGGGTTCAAAGATAAAATTGGTAAGTATCAATCTATCAGTGGCATAGAGCATATAGACAATATAGAATTGGTAGATCAATCGGCTATAGGTAAATCATCTCGTTCTACTCCTGCTACTTACACTAAAGTATTTGACTACATAAGAGAATTATACTCTAACCTTCAAGAAGCGAAACAACTGGGTTGGAAACCTGGTTACTTCTCATTCAATGTCAATGGTGGTAGATGTGACGTTTGCGATGGTCAGGGATATATAATCGAAGATATGCAGTTTCTTCCTGATGTAAGATTAGTTTGCGAATCGTGTAATGGTACAAGGTACAAACGCGAAGTTAGAAACTTAGAATATAATGGAAAATCTATAGTTGATGTACTTGATATGACGATAACAGAAGCAATAAACTTCTTCGAGAGTCATGATAAAATTGTATCAAAACTCCAAGTCTTAGAGGGTGTAGGATTAGGTTATTTAAAACTAGGTCAAGCCTCTACTGAATTATCAGGTGGTGAAGCTCAAAGAATTAAATTGTCGAGTCATTTGGAAACTAATAACAAGAATAGGACATTATTCATATTTGATGAGCCTACTACAGGACTACACTTGCATGACGTTTCTAGGTTACTAGACAGCTTTAATAAACTAATTGACAATGGTCACTCAGTAGTTATAATTGAGCATAACATAGAGCTAATTGCTACAGCTGACCATATAATAGATCTAGGACCTGGTGCTGGATATAAAGGTGGAAATATAGTTGCAGAAGGCACTCCTGAAGATATTATAAAGGTTGACGAGTCACTTACTTCCGAATCTTTAAAAAAATATATGAAATTTTACAATTCTAGTAAGTTAGCTTAAAACCTATTCTTCTGTTCAAAGCTCGGCTGTTTTCATCAAGATTATTCGTTATTGGCTCCTCCGATGACTTATTGTTAATAGTAACTCTCTCTTGGTTAAGCCCTTTGGATTTTAGATATTTCAATGCATTATCTGCTCGTCTTTGTGCTCTTTGTTTATCTAGTTCAATGGAATCAGATTTATCTGAATGCCCGAATATTACTAAATTGTACTCATCATTGTTTTGAAGTTCAACTACAAGTAAATCTAGAAAACCAATCATCCTTGGCGTTAATTCCAAATCTTCAGATTCAGGAAATGAAAATTCATATACAGTATGGGGAACTATATCAATATATTTGTATTCAATTTCACTACTACAAGAAAAAGATATTGAAAAAATTAGTAGATAGAATACATTTATAATTTTTTTATAACCATTCTTCACCTTACCTCCCTCATCCTTTTTCATTTATTATACTTATAACATTTACATCACAACAATCAACAACCTATGAATTTACGGCTTCATCTGCTTTAATTCTAGCTATTTCATCTCTTAGATTGGCAGCTTTTTCGAAATCGAGATTCTTTGCTGCTTTCTTCATCTCAACAAACATCTGTTCCAATAAGTCTCCTTTCTGTTCATCAGTCATATATTCGATTGTAGGCTCGGCAGCTTTCCTGACAGTTTCTTCTTTTGCAGCCATCCTACTTTTTCTTGCTTTTTGAACATCTGCTACAGAAGTGGACTCTAATATTTCTGAAAGTGATTTATATATCGTCTTAGGATTAATACCATGCTTTTCATTATACTCAGTCTGAAGTTTCCTTCTTCTATTTGTCTCATCTATCAATACTTTCATAGCTTTAGTTACCTTGTCAGCATACAGAATAACTAATCCATTAACATTTCTAGCTGTTCTACCCGCTGTTTGAAGTAATGCACTAGAAGAACGAAGGAATCCCTCTTTATCCGCATCTAGTATTGCTACTAACGATACTTCTGGCATATCTAGACCTTCCCTGAGTAAGTTAACTCCTACAAGAACATCATACTCACCCAATCTGAAGTCCCTTATAATCTCTACCCTTTCTAAAGAATCAATATCTGAGTGAATATAAGCAACCTTTATATCTAAATCGAAAAGATAATCGGATAAATCTTCTGCCATCTTCTTAGTTAAAGTAGTGACAAGTGTTCTCTCGTTTTTCAATACTCTTATTCTTATTTCCTTAACCAAATCATCGACCTGAGTAGAAATAGGTCTAACAGAGATTTCAGGATCTAGCAAGCCAGTTGGTCTGATTATTTGTTCTACAAATGCTCCTTCGGATTGTTCTAATTCATAATCTGATGGAGTTGCACTAACATAGATAGTTTGCTTTGTAGTGTCCTTGAACTCTTCGAATTTTAAGGGTCTATTCTCTAATGCAGATGGCAATCTAAACCCATGGTCCACAAGTGTTTGCTTTCTTTTTCTATCACCATTATACATTGCCTTAATTTGTGGTACTGTTATATGGCTTTCGTCAATGATGGTAATAAAATCATCTGGGAAATAATCCACCAAACATGTTGGTTTATCACCAAAGTCCCTACCAGCCATGTGCATTGAATAGTTCTCAATACCTGAACAATAGCCTACTTCCTTCATCATTTCTAGGTCAAACAGTGTTCTTTGTTCTAATCTTTGAGCTTCAACTAATTTGTCTTCTGCTCTCAGAACTTTTAATCTTTCATATAACTCGTCCTTAATATCGCTCATTGCTTTTACTAATTGATTTTCATTAGTAACAAATAGCTTAGCAGGATAAATAGTCGTCAAATCCTCTTTGCCAGTAACTTTACCCGTGGTAGTATCAATGTAGTATATATTCTCAATTTCATCACCAAAAAGTTCTATTCTAATTCCTTCTTTTGTTTGTGAAGCTGGAATCAAATCGATAACATCTCCCCTAACTCTGAATGTACCACGCTTGAAATCGAAATCGTTTCTTTCAAAATATAGTTCTTGTAATTTGTATAATAGCTCCTTTCTGCTAATCTTTTGACCAACTTTTATAGGGAAAAGTAAATTTTTAAAATCACTTTTCTGCCCAATACCGTAGATACAACTAACTGAAGCAACTACTATAACGTCTCTTCTATCTTCAACTAATGAACTTGTTGCTCTAAGTCTTAGTCTATCAATCTCATCATTAATTGAAAAGTCTTTTTCTATGTAGGTATCTGATGAAGCCACATAAGCTTCGGGCTGGTAATAATCATAGTAAGAAATGAAATATTCAACCGAATTATGACGGAAAAACCCTTTCAGTTCACTATAAAGTTGGGCAGCTAAAGTCTTATTTGGCGAAATAACTAATGTTGGCTTTTGAACTCTTTCTATTACATTCGAGATTGTGAAAGTTTTACCAGACCCAGTTATCCCCAATAATACTTGATCTGTATCTCCGCGTTCTAACCCCTCAGTCAGTTGATCAATTGCTGTCGGTTGATCACCTGATGGTTTGTAATTAGAAACCAGTTTAAATTTATTCATTTATTTATTTCCTTTTATAAATTTGCTTTACAGACGAAATAGTGATAAGATTAAGTTATCAATCCTTCTGACTTGAAGCTGTAAAACTTGTTTCCTGCTATAATCAAATGGTCCAAGATTTTAATATCCATCAACTTTCCTGCTTTAACTAATTGATTTGTAATACTAATATCTGAATTAGATGGTCTTGTATTTCCACTAGGATGATTGTGTACCAATATTATAGAATTAGCAGATACGCTAACAGCAGTTTTGAATACTTCTCTAGGATGAACTAAGCTTGCATTTAGTGTACCTGTTGATATGAGCTTTTCTTTTATTATTTTATTAGCAGTTGAAAGATAAACAGCGTAGAATTTCTCCACCATTTCAGAAGAAAGTTTTTGAATATAATAGTTAGCAATCTTTTCAGGTGAAGTTATTTTATCCTTCAAATTTAGATTTTCTATCTTAATTCTTTTACCTAACTCGAATGCAGCTGACAATATTGCAGCTTTAGCATCACCAATTCCATCTAGGGATTTAAAGCTTTCTAATTCACATTTGGTCAATTCAAATAGTTTATTTTCATTCTTCCCGAGTAATTCTCTTGCCAAATCTATTGCTGATTTGTTCTTAGTTCCATTGTTTATCAATATTGCAATAAGTTCAGCATTTGTTAATACTTCCGAACCAAATTTAATAAGCTTTTCTCGAGGCCTTTCGTCCTCATCCCTCATATTTATAGGTACGAATTCTTTCAACTTTTTATTGCCCCCACTAACCATTGTAGATAATCTTTATTTGATTTATCAATATCAAATGCTAATATCTCAGGTGTATCATAGCTATGAATTTCAAGAATCACTTCCTCCACTTTTTCTAACAACTCTGAAGTAGTTTTTATTAACATTGTTGACTCTTCTTCCGATTCTATTTTACCATTCCACTCATAGATAGAGTGTATCTTAGGTATAATATTGACACATGCTGCTAATTTTTGTTGTACTAATTTATTCGCAATTGATTTACTATTTTCTATATTTGACGTATTACAAAGTACAATGCTCAAATTTTTACTTTCAACCATAATCTAATTTTTTGTCTATAAAAACCATAAGTTAATAAAAATGATAGAAATTTTAATATTTGAACTGCATTTATTAGCATCAATTTATGTGTTTACCAAAGGTTGGCAAGGTGGTAGTATCAAAGATGGTCTCATGGCAGTAGCAATACTACTTTTATTTTTTACTATTGGGTGGGCTATCACAGGTACAATAGCTAATTTACTCTATCCATCTGGCTGGAATACAATTTACTTCACCCAAGATACATTTTCATTAGTATTGTTGCTTATTCCTGAACTATTATTCTTCAAATTCTATTTTTTATCTGATAATTAGACAAATCTATCATCTTATTCTTTAAGTATCTTAATTTTTCTATAAAATTGGTTAAATTTGATTAATACTAATCATAAGAGCTACTAAAAGTGAGATATTGGGATAAAAATCCAATTTATTTTCAAATATTCATTTCAATACTAAGCTTCTGCTTTGTGTTGTTAGGTACGTTTTATTTTGTAAAATTAGCCCTGACAGTCAGCGATGAAAATGTATTTGTTTCTCCTCCTTCAGAAATTTATATTTCTGATATGACTGGCAGTTTTAGTGATTTAGAAAAACAACAGTTCTATGATTCTGCATTCGTTGGTAGTTTTGTAGTAGGTATTGATGATATTAGGCTTGATACTGTTGAAAATCAATACTCTACCTTTAGAGACCATATAGAATCTAGAGAGAATAATTCAATCATACTAACTAAATACAATTGGAAAGAACCTCTAAAAGTTCGAGTACCAAGTAGTGACTTAGACAAATTCACTTATGAGAATCTAATCTCCACAGTAGTAATAACCTATGTATATCCTAATGGTGTATCAGACAGAGCAGGACTAAAACCTGGCGACATTGTTATGGAAATCAATGATCAAGCTTTCAATAACATACAAGAAGCTGATAGAATAATAAAGCAAAGTAAGTTAGGAAGTAAAATCGATTATTTGATTAGGAGAGATAACTTAATACTTTCAAAACAGGTTACACTTCCAAAATTCGGTATAAATTTATCACAACTGTTAATGATGATTTGTGGTATGTTTATGATATTTCTAGGAGAAGTAATTGGTATAAAAAGGCCAAGAATTACTGGTGCAAGAATTACATCATTGTCACTGATTATTTTTGGGTTAGTAGCTATATTCGGATTGATAGGACTATCGTCTATTGAGAATATATTTGATCATGTCTTTTTAGTAATAGCTAATTTTTCCTTGTATTTGGCATTACCACTTATCATTCACAGTTTCAAATACTTCCCTAGACATTTAGTTAATTACACAAATAGGAAATGGACTATTTATATCCCTTATATAATAGGATTAATTTTCTTTTTTGTGCAACTAGGTCTTAATTATGGATGGTTTGTGTCATTGCTAGAGTCTAAACAAATTGTCACTCTCAATAATTATTTATTTACATTTTATGTATTAGTGCAAACCGTCCTATCTGCTACCATTAGTTTGATTGTTAGAAAAAAGCTAAACAAAAAGGAATGGAAGCAAAGTAGATTAATTAGGTTGACTTATGGTTTATTAGTAGTAATGATAATCGTTCAACCAATACTATTTCAGTTCGGTTATTACAACTATTCTGATTTAATTTATTTCGCACTTGTACTTTTACCAATATCATATTTGTTTACGATATGGAAATATCGATCTTTTGATATCACTGTTAGATTAAAAAGGAATTACCAATACTTAATAGTAAGTAGTGCTCTTTATACAGTATTTGGTCTTATACTTATTGGTTTCATCTACATCATCGCTTCAATTGATTGGCAAATACCTAATCTGCATTTCTCAGGCACTTCCATTGAAGTTCTAAAGAATCCACTCAGTGATCAAATGCACGACCTATATCAAAAGATACTAATATCATTATTAGTAATCATTGTAGTTGTGATTTTATGGAATGTAGCAAAAGTAATTCAAGAAAAAGTAAATTTAAAATATTATAGATTTCAATCTGACTTCAGGCATGCTACAAAAGAATTTAGCACTCTAAATACAAAGACATTTAATCCTGAAGAGCTCAGTACATTTTTCCTCAATAAATTAAAAGGGGTTATAAAATCAAAAAGAGTTGGGATTGTACTATTTAAAAATGCTGAACTAGTAGTTCAAAAATATTCGGGTTTCTCTGATGAAACACTAAAAGAATATTTGAAAGCTGTAAGCTCTAAACTATATAATAGTTTATTGAACTATTCTGATAGTATACCCATTGAATATTTACCTGATGCCCAAAGAATTGTACTAAAGGAATTCAGGTTCGAATATTTGACACCAATATGGTCAAAAGAAATATTGGTCGGAGTAATACTAGTAGGTGAGAAAAAATCAGAAACAGAGTATGCAAATGACGATTTGTTATTTCTCTCAGCAATTGCTGGACAGACTTCTGTCGCAATAGAGAACTCTTTACTATATGAAGATTTATCGAAGCAAGAGAGATTCAAACATGAGTTAGAAATAGCAAGGGGTATTCAGCTAGCTTCATTGCCAATGAAAACCCCTGATATTTCTGGTTTAGACATAGCTGGAACTTCATTACCTGCATTAGAAGTAGGTGGTGACTTTTATGATTATCTCAATGGTAAGTCTGATTCGTTGACTATAGTAATCGGTGACGTAAGTGGCAAAGGAACCTCGGCAGCACTATATATGTCTAAAATACAAGGAATAATGAGAACACTTAATGAGTTCGATTTATCACCAAAGGAATTATTTATTAGGACAAATAATTTGATATCAGACAGTATTGATAATAAATCATTCATTACATCAACTGGAGCCAAGTTTAACATCACAAATAATAAAGTGACATTAGCAAGAGCTGGACATTTGCCACTTTACCACTATAAGAGTCAGTCTGATGAAGTCGTAAGATTAATGCCAGAAGGCCTTATGCTGGGATTTGGTAAAAATAGTGATTTCGAAAATATACTAGAACAAATAGAAATTGAGTTTAAGGAAGGAGATGTATTACTATTCTTAACTGATGGACTTTTAGAAGCGAGAAATTCAGCAAACCAAGAATTTGATGAGTCTGAAATTATAAAAATGCTAGTTTACTACAATGGTCACACAGCCGAAGAAATCAAGAATTATATTTTACAAAGAATTAAAAACTTCACTGCTGACAATGAGCAATTTGATGATATGACCTTAGTAGTTGTTAAAAAGAATAACTAAAATAAATCTCAGGAATACCTGCTCCGTTTACACCAACATTATATCCGATATTATCATCCACATCAAAGTCATAAAGATGAGCACCCACATAGGCGTCTACTGCTGATATTATATAGACTCCTAGTAAATAAAAAGCCATCATATCTCTACTATCTCTAAAACTTTCCTTATTCCCCTCTAACTGCTTTATTTCAAAATCTGTGAGATTGTTTTTCTTTATTGGGAAGTAAGTGTCAGATAAATCATCTGCAGATTCAATTGGTATTTTGCTACCTTTCATGGTAGCTTGTTCAAGTTGATCAGAGTAACTTAAATACTCACTATTAAAATAAACAATTAGACTTCCTAGTCCAACTGCCGAACCAAATAGTATTGGTGCTTTCCAATATTCTTCATTGTATAACTGACCCCAACCTGGAATCACAGATCTCCAAAGTGCTCCACTTGGAGATTTGGACATATAACTTGTATTTGGAGTAGTTTCTTGAGTAGAGTCTTGTGTCTCCGATTGTGAACATAAGTTAGAAAAACTTAGTAATATAGTAACTAATATGGTTGTTAACCTTAGCATACTGCTATAGCTTCAATTTCAATAATTACATCTTTTGGTAAACGCTTTACTTCGTAAGTTGCTCTTGCAGGTTTCGAATCACCAAAATATTCAGAGTATATTTCATTCATTTTATCGAATTTACTCAAATCTGTCATCAATACCGTTGTCTTTACCACATTATTTAAGCTTAATCCTTGTGAAACTAGAATTGCATTTATATTTTCAATCACTTGTCTTGTTTGCTTTTGAATTGATTTTCCTACAATCTTTCCTTTGGAATCTAGTGCTATCTGTCCAGAGATATATAAAGTCGATCCCGAACACTTTATCGCTTGTGAATAAGGTCCTACAGGTTCTGGTGCAAGTGGTGTTTCAATTATTTCTTTTATCATTTTATTTCCTTTGTATATAATGCTGCCCCTATTATGCCAGCAAAGTTTTTGTTTTGTGATATTCTTATAACTACTTTATCTTTTAACTCGGGTATAACCCTTTTATTCATTGTTTTAAGTGCGGTATCAAATAGCAAAGAAGTCATATTACTAATACCCCCACCAATTACAAATATAGGTATTCCTGTTAAATTAGCAGCAGAGCTTAGCCCAATTCCTAATATTTTTCCCATTTCCATTATTGTGATAATCGACAAATCATCACCTAATTTAGATGAATCAGAAATTTCTCTGGGTGTAAATGAATCTAAACTATTTAGTACTGAGTTTGGAAAGTTTTTAAGATCAGATTTTGCTCTCGAAACGAACTCCGAATTGTTAAAATAGCTTTCGAATATTCCTGAACGATAATCATCATTAGCATCTTTAAAGTTCAGTACAGTATGACCTAACTCTCCGGAACTACCACTATTAGATTTTACCAATTCACCATTCCTAATCAATGTACTTCCTATACCTGTGCCTAGAGTAACAAAGTAATACTCGTTTAAATCATTAGTTTTTGATTCAGCTAATGCCGCTAAATAAGCATCGTTTTCAACTCTAAAATTATAATTTGTATTTGACAATACATCAAAAATATTTTGACCTTCTAGATAGCTAAGATTAGGTGATGACTGAATAGTCCCATCATTATTTATATTACCCGGGAATGCTATTCCGATAGAATTGAATTCTACTTTTTGGGATATATCTTCTACTAGGTTAATTATCGATGTTTTGAATTCCTGAACAGATTCAAATTGATTTGTTATTTCATAATTTGATATTAAGTTAGTGTCATCTACTATACCGTACTTTATAGATGTTCCACCAATATCAATCCCCAGATTCTTCATCTTCACTCTTTTTTAGGAAAAGAACTGTTTCGCCTTCCTTTACCATGCCGTACTTTTCTCTAGCTAAACGCTCCATTTCCAATGTATCCGATTTTAGTTGCTTAGTGAGCGCTTTTATGGAGTCTATTTCAGAGATAAGTCTTTCAGACTTGTCCTTCAGTTCATTTCTCTTAGAAATGTAATTATACTTACTTATTATCCCATAGTCCGTAAAAAGATAAAAAACTAATATTATGCAAATAAGAACCCCACCAACAACAAAATGTCGTTTGATGGGGTTCTGATATAGTTTCTCTTTTTCAGACATACTATGATGCAAATTGCTTCATAAAGTTTACAAAATCGTCCATTTCTTTTTTAGTTCTTACTTCAGTAACAGCTATTAAAATAGTGTTTTCAACTCCTGAATGCTCTGAAACATCTATACCAGCTAAAAATCCTTCATCATTTGCCTTATCAAGTACTTCTTTTATATCATGAGGCAACTTCATAGCGAATTCGAAAACGAATGGTTTAGTATTCAAAAGTTCAAACCCGTTCAGTTTTTGTAATTCGTCTGCCAAATAGTGTGTTTTTTGGAACGATTGTTGAGCAACTTCAGTTATTCCTGACTTGCCCATTGTTTCCATATACACTGTAGCTGCCAACATAAATAATCCTTGATTAGTACAGATATTTGATGTAGCTTTCTCTCTTTTTATTTGTTGCTCTCTTGTTTGTAGCGTAAGTACGAAACCTCTTTTACCATCTAAATCCTTAGTAATACCTGTTAGTCTACCTGGTATTTTACGAACAAACTCTTTCTTGCATGCAAAAATACCTAAGTAAGGCCCACCAAAGCTAAGAGGAATACCAAGTGGCTGTCCTTCAGAAACTACAATATCAGCATTGTAATTTCCAGGTGCTTCTAACACTCCAACTGAAAATGGATCAGCTGCAACTATGAACAAAGCACCTTTTTCATGAGCTAATTTTTCAATTTTATAGACATCTTCAATTGAGCCAAGGAAATTTGGTTGTTGTACCACTACTGCTGCAGTATTATTATTTATCAACTCAGCCAATTTGTCAAAATCAGTGGTTCCATCAGTTGCTACGGCATCATCAAACTTAAACTCTCTTCCTTGCGTTACAGATTTTACTACTTCTTTGTAATTTGGATTAACAGTTCCTGCATATACAACTTCTTTTTTTCTTTTAATTGCAGTAGCCATCAATACAGCCTCTGCTAGTGCAGTACCTCCGTCATAAAGTGAAGCATTAGCAACATCCATATCATATAGATTACAAATCATAGTTTGAAATTCGTACATAGCTTGCAAAGTACCTTGTGATACTTCAGCTTGATATGGCGTATAAGCTGTTCTAAACTCTGCTCTATTTATTGTATCTCCAACTATCGAAGGTATGTATCTTTCATAAGCACCACCGCCCATAAAACAAACATGGGAGAAAGCTGAATTATTTTTAATTGAATACGCATGTAAAAGTCTTGTAACTTCATACTCAGAAAGTTGTTTGGGGAATTCCATTCCGCCTTTATACCTAACTTCCTCGGGAATATTAGCAATTAGTTCTTCAAAATCATTGACGCCAATTTTACTTAGCATTATTTCTCTATCTTTGTCCGAAGCTGGAACGAATGGCATAAAAACTCCATTAAAAAATTATATTATTTATCTACAAAACTACTATCAAATTACAGGATTTGCAAACTTAAAGTAATCACATTATAAATATAACAAATAAAAAAAACCCTTAAGGTTTACACTTAAGGGTTATAACTTTTTCTCTACTAAATTATTTTAATTTAGCCATCTATTTCCAAATCGTCCAAAGCTCTTTTCCCACCAGCTTTTTCGACTAAAATATCATCATAATAATCTGCAACACTTGCTACAGCATTAATAGAGCTCTTCAAGTTTGATTCTGAGAAGTCATTTGCTAAAATAGAGTGTTGAAAAATAATTGTATCATCAAATAGCAACCCAAAACCACCAAATTTCAACTCAGAGTTTGCTCTAAGTAAAAAGTTCTTGATATCATCATTTACGTTTGCATCTTTGACAACGTGAGAGACCAAATCAATTACTACATGGTCTTCAGTTATATTATCAGCCCTTACCATAACTTGGGTTGAACCTTTGGTAATTGTAAAAGAATCATCCTCGAAAAAAGTTGTGTCATTATAGTTATTTTCAAAAAATGACTTAAGCTTTTCATTTACTTCGTTAATATTTTGACTCATTTTTATAAACCCCTTATTTGTTTAATTGTGCTTTTAATTTTGCTAACTCATCATCAACATCAGGGCTAGATAGATTTGCAAATTCTTCTTCCAAAGAAGTGTCAGAGCTATTTAACTCACCAAATGCCTCTGCTTCTGATTCCATTTGCTCCACTTTGCTTTCCATTTTTTCAAACTTTGAAAATGCATCTGAACCCACGCCAGACATAGCTTGATTTAATTGTTTTTCAGCTTTTGCTGCATTAGATCTAGCAATTAAAGTATTCTGTCTTGATCTCGCTTCATCAAGTTTATTCTTCAGTTGATCTAGTTGAGATTTCAATCTATCTGCAGTTGCCTTAGCAGTATCAAATGTTGGTTGTAAATCGTTAACATTCTTTTGAGCAACTAATTTTTTCTCTAAAGCTGCTTTTGCCAAGTCATCTCTTCCAGCTTGAATAGCTTGCTCTGCTTTTGATTGCCAGTCATTTACATTACTTTGTTCTTTGTCTAATCTTCTCTGAATTTGTTTTTGATTAGCTATAGATTGTGCAACTGATAATGTTGCTTTATTAACAGATTCTTCCATTTCTAGAACCATCTGTTTAATCATTTTTTCAGGGTCCTCTGCCTTATCTAATAAGTCATTGATGTTTGCTTTAATTACATCGGACATTCTTGTGAATATTCCCATATTGCATATACTCCGTATAAAAAGAAATAAAAATAGATAATTTATGTATTATCTTACGATATTATACGTAATAATATTAAATTAGTTGTAAATACAATTTTGAAAATAAGGAGAATAAAATGAGTTTTGATATCGGCGGAATGATGGAAAAAATCAGAAACATGCAGACTGAAATGGAGGATACGAAAAGAAGATTAAAAGAGATCAAAGTTTCCTCAGAGTCAGGTGGTGGCATGGTTAAGGTAACTATGAGTTGTGACACAAGAGTAAAGTCGATTGTAATTGATGATACTTTATTAAAATCAGATGACAAGTCTATGATTGAAGACTTGGTAGTTGCTGCTACAAACAAAGCAATAGAAGAAGTAGAGAAAAAAGTAGAAGAAGAAATGGGCAAACTAAAAGGTGGACTACCTAATATACCAGGTATGAATCTAGGGCTATAATGAATAAAGGTGTTGAAAGTATAGAAAGAATGGTGGACGTTTTCTCATCATTACCCACCATAGGTAGAAAAACAGCCAGAAGACTAACATACTTTATTCTTAATAAAGACAATGACTACGCAACTAATTTTGCAGAGACTTTAGTAAACTTGGTCAACAATGTTAATCTATGCAACAAATGTTTCAACTTCACCGACGATAATACATGCAAGATTTGTTCTTCAGAAAAGCGAAATAAAAAGAAGCTTTGTATAGTTGAAGGGCCATCTGATGTAAGTTATATTGAAGATACGAATGAATTTGATGGGTTATATCATGTACTACATGGTGTGATAAACCCCATGAATGGTGTAACGCCTGATGATTTAAAGATAAGGGAACTAATAAATAGATTAGGCGGTGTAGAAGAAGTAATTATTGCTCTTAACCCAAACGTAGAAAGTGACATTACAGCACAATATTTAGCTAATATGATAAGACCACTTGATATAAAAATAACTAAACTTGCTAGCGGAATTCCTCTAGGAACCAGTATAGAATACTCTGATAGTGCGACATTGAGCCGTGCGTTGGAAGGAAGAGTGATTATAGAGTGAAAATTTTTGCATTCATATTATCATCTGTCATATTAGTGTCGTGTAATTTGTTTAGTACTCGCACACCAGAAGAACCAGATAGTGATGCTACTGGATACATCCCCCCTACCTCTTATGATTTGGTTATAGAAAATTTGAAGAATTCGTTAGCCGAAAAAAATCTAAATAATTATCTTCTTTGTTTCTCAGACTCTAGCTTTACTGAAATCAAGAATTTCAATTATATAGCCACTCCTCAGATTGCAGCACAGAACCAGACATTATTCTCCAATTGGGGTGTTGAAAGTGAGGAGAAATATTTTAATTCTATGATTACGGCGAGTTTAGACCAAGTTAGGCCATCTTTAACTTTCACAGATGAGCAATATCAAAACTTTAGTGATTCAATTATTTTTACAAGTAATTATTTGCTCAACATAAACTTCAACGATCAACAATCAAACAATAATTATGCTGGGAATTTAAGAATAGTTTTAAAAAATAGTCCAACTGGTTTTTGGTATATAACAAGTTGGTACGATTTTGAACGTGAAGATACGGAGCTTTTGACATGGTCTTTCCTAAGGTCAAAATATTATTACTAGCAATCGTCTTTTGTTCTTGTAACCCCTTTGCACCAAGTCAATATGATGGTGAAGACGAAACAATAGTTGTGGGTGATCAAACAAAAGTTGAAGGAGTTTTTCAGAATTGGAGATACTCATATATTTTTGCTGATACTTCTGTATATAGTAATTTACTAGCTGAAGACTTTTCTTTTGTTTATCGAAATTATGACTTAGGTATTGATAATTCTTGGGGCCGTGATGTAGATTTGAGAACCACTAGAACATTATTTGACTCTACTGAAAGTATAGATCTTATTTGGAATGAAATTATATATGAAATTGGAGATTCGCTTTTAAAAAATATTTTAAGAAGCTTTAATCTTCAACTTGTTTTCAGTGCTGAAGATATAGCAAGAATTAGTGGAAGAGCAAATATACAGTTAGTTAGGGATAATCATGAGGATGAGTGGAAGATAGAAGTTTGGCGTGATGAATCTAATTATTAGAAATAATTGGAATTTCTATACCAAACGTTGTCCCTCTTCCTGGAGTAGAATCTTCAACCCAAATCTTTCCCTTGTGATAGTCTTCTACTATTCTTTTGCTTAGACTGAGCCCTAGTCCCCAACCTCTTTTCTTAGTAGTGAATCCAGGAACAAATATTTGTTTTTTTATCTTGTTAGGCATTCCTTTTCCATTGTCTTTTACAAATAGTCTCACACGGTCACCTAAAACCCTCATCGTAACACGTATATAACCATTCTCTTCTTCTATTGACTCGGCAGCATTTTTAATAAGGTTTTCCATTACCCAAGTAAATAAATCAACATTCATATTTACAACAATTTTATCTTTAGGGAAATCTCTAATTATTTCTACTTTTCTTCCCAAGTGAGGCAATCTTTTCTCTACATAATTACAAGCAGCATCAATTACATAGTATATATGTTCATTCTCTAGCTCAGGTTTTGAACCAATCTTAGAGAATCTATTTGCTATAGTCTTCATCCTATTTACGTCATTATCCATCTCTGACAATGTTTCACTTATTGATTTGGGGTCATCTATATGGATTCGTAATATTTCCATCCAAGCTAATAGAGAGGATAATGGTGTACCTAATTGATGAGCTGCCTCTTTGGACATACCAACCCAGACCTTTGATTCTTCATTTCTACGTACACTATTGAATATAATATACCCTATGGATATTAATACTATTATGCCGATCACAGCTATGATTGGATAGAGCTGAAGGGCATTAACTAATTCAGAATTGTTGTAATAAATCTTAGATAATACCTTCCCATTGTGATCTTTGATTACAATGGGTTCATAAGTACTATTCATATCAGCAATTTCAGTCTTTAGAAATTTTCTTTGCTCGACAATAGACTTATTAGTATCTAATTTTATATTTCTTATATTATTATGAAAAGGGAAAAGTGGGTCATTTGATTCATCAGTCAAAATCATAGGAAATGATATATTAGGAAGAATCTGGTCGTTAAGTAGTAGTGAGAACTCAATATTTTCAAAATTTGGGTTCTCTAGGCTCTCGAGTATCTTTGAATAAGATTTAATTAAGTTTCTTTCTTTTTCAATTATATCTTCTACAACTAGTTGGGTTTGAATTATTATAAATATAATAGTCAGCAAAGCAATAAAAATTAATACTAACTTATATTGCCATTTTACAATAGGTAAGTTAGATAGCTTTGACAGATCTATTTTTTTTATGATGTCTTTCAATAAGTTTATGCCAAATTTCTAATAAATTCATCTAAATTTATTTCTTGTTGCTCACCAGTATTCATATCCTTTAATAGAATATTCCCGTTCTCTAGCTCTCTTTCTGCAACTATTATAACTTTATTAGCATTTCTTTTGTTTGCGTCTTTCATTTGAGATTTGAATGATTTACGCTGAATATCAGTAATGGTAATATAGTTCTTTTTCCTAATAACCTGAGCCAATTCTATTGCATTGCTAATATATTTTTCGTCGCCCGAAATTATATAGTAATCCACTTTCTCATTTAGATTCTGATTTTGAAGTGATTCTAAAATCAATAGCAACCTTTCAACTCCAAATGCAAACCCAATTGCAGGGGTCTGTTTACCGCCTAATTGTTTGAAGAGTCCATCATATCTGCCACCACCTCCAAATGAGTCTTGAGCACCCAAAGCATTACTTTGAAATTCGAAAACTGTATGGGAATAATAATCAAGTCCTCTTACAAGGGAACTAGTTATGTTATAATTTACTTTCGCTTTATCTAAAAAGTCAATTACTGAATCAAAATACTCCTTACTTTCATTATCTAATGAATCTAAAATATTGGGAGCATTTTTAGAAATAATTATATCATTCGGATCTTTTGAATCTAATATTCTTAAGGGATTCTCTTCTAATCTTCTTAGTGAATCTTCTGATAAATCATCTTTATAATCTGAAAAATATTCAACGAGTGAGTCTCTGAAATTCTTTCTTGATTCATCATTCCCTAATGAATTTATATTTAGAGAATAATCTTTAATACCCAATTCTTCAATTAATGCTACTGCAAGCAATATTACTTCAACGTCACTCTCAGGGTTTGAAGAGGAAAGACATTCAGCTCCGAATTGATGGAATTGTCTAAATCTACCTTTTTGCGGCCTTTCATATCTGAAAAAAGGACCATAGTACCATAGTCTCTCTAATTCACCTCTGTTAGCAAGACCGTTTTGGATACATGAGCGAACTAAAGCAGCAGTCATCTCGGGTCTTAGTGTTAAAGAATTATCACCTCTGTCTAGAAATGTGTACATTTCTTTATTAACTATATCGCTAGTATCGCCTATACTTCTTGCGAAAACCTCTGTTGATTCGAATATTGGTGTTCTAATTTCATTATATCCATAATTCTTTGTTACTCTTCTTATTGCTTCTTCTAAATATTGCCATTTACTAATTTCTTTTGGCAATATATCATTCGTTCCTCTAGGAGATCTTATCATTCTTATTATTTACTTATTTGTAATTTTTTCATTAAAATTTGATTATCAGTAATTAGTCGAATAAAGTAAACTCCATTCGAGAGTTTAGCAATATTCAATTCACCTTTATGCTTACCTACAGTTTTGTATTCATTAACAATACTTACAGCAACACTACCAGTATAATCAATTATGTCAATTATAACATTGGTGTTTTCGAGCAATTCATAATCGAAAGTCGAACTTCTATTTAATGGGCTTGGTGATGGCAGTTGCAAATCTAATTTACTTTGTGAGTCGAATAGCCTAGCACCACCTTCGTAGCAAAGGTCAAGTAATCGCATTTCGCTATCTTGTTCGTTAATTTTTAATTTAGATTTACCAACAACTGTAGAGTTGTTAATATTGAGGGTAGTAGTAGAATCATTTCCGAGAGTAGTATTGAATTCTAACTCAGCAACCTCTATTTTTTCTGCTTGAACTTTACTTTCTTTCGAATTAATATCAAACCAATTTTCATCAGATTGAATACTTACAGTTACTGTTTTTATCCCATTTTCTACTGATTCATTTTCAACATCAAACAGTGGGAAAAGAAGAGAGCTATTAAAACTTAAGTCAAACTGAATTCCTTCTAAATCACCATTATTAAGTTCTTCTTTCAGTGTAGTTATATAAACTTTTGAAAATACTCTTTCACCCGAATTTGCCTCAATATTATCAAGACTGACAGTAGTGGTATCAAAAACTGGGAATGATCCAGTACCAAGAAGTGAAATCCGAGTAGGAGAATTATTCCCATTATGAATTAGTACTATATCAGCATTTGACCTATCTATATATTGAGGGGCAAACCTAACAATTAGACCTAATTCTTGACCGGATTTTATATCTGTTAATTCTTCTTCAAAAATAAGTGAATAATCGTTTGATCTCGGTATATCAATATAAATTGAATCAATATCTAATGATTCTGATTCATTATTTCGCAAAGCTAACTCTACAACTTTGTCTCTGAAATCTCCTATATCAACATTTTCAAACACTACATTGTGTGCCAATACTTCAAGCGATTGTTCCACTCCCTCACCTTCTAAAGGAATGATTATGTCCATTCCTCTTACAACTATTACCAACTCAGCATTCTTAATTCCAAGATCAGAAGGAATAAATCTAATATCTATATTTTGGCTATCAAAATTAGCAACTGTATCTATTATATTTTCATTTATAGCGCTTTGGAGGATGAAATCTGATTTATGTTCACCTCTGATGAATGCATTTTCAATTTCCATCTGGAAGTTATTCAAATTTATAATTGCATCTGCCAAAGTGGTATCTCTATAACTTCCAATATATGTTTTATCAAATACTAAGTCTTTACTATCATATCTCATTCTTGCAATCGTAAATTGACAATCAGAAGTATCCATTTGTAAATCACGTTCATCCAGATTCCATATCTTAGCAGTATTATCCCAGCTAGAAGTAATTACTCTTTGTCCATCAAAATTAAACATAGCTGTTCTTACAGAATTAGTATGTTCTTTGAACACATTTATAGAATCACCTTGTGAATTCCACATAATAGCAGAGTTGTCATCACCAGAAGTCAACATATATTCTTCACCTGAAAAACTGTTAAAGGTACCTGAATTCAATGGAAGATTGGATTGCGAAGAATGTTTTAGCGTAAACAACATATCACCAGAATCGAAGTCCCAAACTGTTGCTTCCTTGCTTAGAATATCAACTACTAATATTCTTGTACCATCGGCATTAAGAGCAAATTGATTAACCCAACCTGCAATGTCAAATTCTTTTACAAAATCATTAGTCTCAGAGTCCCATACTTTTACAGAGCCGCCGTTACCACCTGTTAGGTAATAGTCTCCTGAGGGATGATACTCTGCAAACCACAATGGCTTGTTACCATCAGGATTAAATGAATATTCCTCTATACCGTTCGTAGTATTGAATATTTTACATACACCTGATTTATCTACTGTTACAATTCTATCTCCTGAAGGATTAAAATTAGCAGAACGTACTTCTGATTCATGTGTATCATATACGTAAATTGGGGTAGTATTATCATTTACATCCCATAAAATTACTTTACTGTCGTTGCTAGCAGATACAATCATATCATCTTTGGGCGATAATTCTGCATAGTTAACTTGCATAGTATGTTGATCAAAGTCTCTAATTAATCTACCTGTATTAGTGTTCCAAAGTCTTACAATTCCATCATAGCAAGACGTAACCGCTTTTGAACCATCAACATGATCAAAAAATGCTGTATTTACAGGCTGAGGATGCTCTAAATCGAGTGTCCTACCTATATTATTAGGCCACAACTGTACCCCTCTCACTAAACATTCCTCACTTTCCAAATCTGGTACTATCCATTCATACTCTAGGTCGGTAACATTAGTCGCAAGAGTATCCCAACTTTGTCCATTATTAGTTGAAAATTCTAATTGTATTACGTCACTTGGAAGCAAGCCTGACCACTCTACATTATATTTTTCGCCAACTATTAATACTTCATCGCATTTATTAGGGTTTTCTATCTTAATATTCTTGACAACAGGAGGTGTGTTAGGATAACCACCGGTAATTAATACTTCTTTGTTTTTACAAGCATCTGAATTTATTAATAGTCTTGTGAAAACGATGTTAGAATCCGAAGGAGCATATTCTATTCGTATAGGCCAGTTATCACCTTCTGCTAATACTTGAGGTGAGTTAATCTGACCAGAGATAATATTAAAAACACCGTCTTTATCATCTTCAAATTCTATATTATCTATTAAAATATCAGAATTGACAGCTGTTATTACTATATCTGCCTCCTTTGTGTCACCTGGTTCTACAGAACTGAATCCATAAAAAGAGGGTAATAATTCTAATCTTGGAATAATAGAACTTGAAATTTTGTAATTATATTCAATTTGAGAAGCAACCGATGGGACCGAGATAGTTGTTTTAAGTACAGTATCACAGTTGAAATCTGAATTAAACTTCATACTACACGGAGTATTACCTTTAATCAACTCAGTAATCGACAACATTGCAAGCTTCAAATTCTGCGTTTCATCAATATTATCAAAAAGATAAAATCCTTCATTCTGCTCAAAGAAAGTATTTGTAACGTTATTTGCTTCACTTCCTATTAGCACCAAATAAAATGATATATTACTATCTCTTAGCTTTTGTAAGATTTGATTTGGTATTGGTGTATCGTGTTTTGTAAATAATACAAAATGTTGATCATTCAATTCATTCGAATTCTCAAATACTTTATCTATTCCAATTGGGCTAGAATAAAAAGCTGAGTCTAAATAAGAATTGCTAGAAGGCTTAAGCTTATTTAGTTCATTAATAATCGTTGAATGAGATTGATTAAAATCAAAATTCAAATGATTTACAGTACTAAATGATGTAAGTGCTATTTCATTATAAAAGTTGAGATTAATCATTTGCTCAAGTGTATTTCTAACTGAGTCAAATATAAAGTCAGTTTCATTTTCAAAGGATAAATCCATTGATAAAACAACTGAATTATTAAGATTTTCTTCAAACGACGTACAGCTGATTTCTTTGTCAGTGATGTTCGATTCATTGTTTAGAACAATTATATCATTTGAAGTAATAGAATTGTTCTGGTTAGCAGTATTATTAAAAATATAATAATCAAATGTAACTTTTGGGTATTCCGAATAGTCATAATCAGTGATGAATAGACCAGATTGGGAAAAACTTTGATTACTCATTATTAGTATAGCTGCAAATACTAATGTGATTAACTTTTTCATTTTTAGATAATTTTTGTGGTGTTCAATCGTAAAATTAAGACAATGTTCGAACAAAAACAATTATTCTTATTAACTTTGATTTTAAACCAAGTTCCGAAACTAAAACAATTATGAAGATTTTATTATACTTACTATTTTTAACGAGTTATGTTACGTTTTCTCAGAGTAAACAGATAGACGAAAGTTTAATTACAGGTGATGATGAAAATTTACCTAAAGATACCTTAGTTCATAAATATAATTTTGTTGAAGGTGACACATTAGAGTACAGACTAGAGTCAGGTGATTCGGTTATAGTAAACTGGGATAGTCCACTAATGAAAGAAAGATATGAACGAGTAATTATTACATGTGATAGTGTAGATGAAAAATCGGGACATTTCTTCCTAACTCACGAGTATAGCTTGATTACAGGTAAAGAATTCAAAAATCTTTACCCTGAGAAAGAAATAGATTTTCATCCTTGGCTCAACAAGAAAGTAACAATCGAGATAGACTCACTAGGGAGAAGATATAGTTACCATTATCATGATTCAACTAGTTCAGGCACTACGGCTGGAGGCCCTTTTCAGGGACTTATTATTCAACCAATTGGTAAATCTAAGAGTGCTGTAAAGGAATCATGGATCGAGTTAAATGATACTATTATGTTTGCTGAAAACGGATATCCATCACCAAAAATGGTTAGAACTGATCT
This sequence comes from Chlorobiota bacterium, assembly GCA_046290495.1. Lineage (GTDB taxonomy): Bacteria > Bacteroidota > Ignavibacteria > Kapaibacteriales > UBA2268 > PGYR01. The sequence goes on from JBKAGT010000005.1 coordinate 574,548, forward strand.
ATTTGAAAATATGGGTAAGACTGATACATTGGGTTATGAAGTAGTAAGAGTAGATATATCTTTTACTGGTAATGGGGAGTTTTTAGTATATGATAAAAATGTATCTCTAAATATGTCAAGTATAACTAATGGACATACTGAAAATTATATTAGCTCTGAACTAGGGATTCCTATTTGGGCATATTATACACAAGAACAACAGTTCGAAGTTAATTATGGAAGCGGCAACAATTCCAAAGGAATGCACTTTACATACACTCTATTTGAGTTAGAAAGGTTTGTTCCTGGCGAGGCAAGAAAAAAGACCGATCTCAATTAAGTGATTCGGTCTTTATAACTTCTAATCATTTTAAAGGATTGCTTTAATCGTTACCTATAAGCTCTTTTTCCTTTTCAGCTAAAACTACATCGATTTTCTCAATAAATTTATCTGTAAGAGTTTGAGTATCATTCTCACCATCTTTCTGCATATCTTCAGAAATTTCTTTTTCTTTCTCAGCAGTTCTTAGTTGATCTATAGCGTTTCTTCTCGCATTTCTTACTGCAACTCTACCCTCTTCTGCATAGTTCTTACAAACTTTTACATACTCCATTCTTCTCTCTTCAGTTAATGGAGGAACTGGAATACGAATAACGTTTCCATCATTCTGAGGGTTAAAGCCTAAGTCAGCAACTTGAATTGCTCTTTCAATTTCTTGTAACAAGCTACTATCATAAGGTTGTATCATAATAGTTCTAGCATCTGGAGTAGATATACCAGCTACTTGATTGAGCGGTGTTTTAGCACCGTAAGCATCCACATCTATTCCGTCTACTAAGTTAGCACTAGCACCACCAGTTCTAATCTTCTCTATTTGAGATTTAGTAAACTCATATGATTTATTCATGCTAGATTCAGCTTCTTTTAATATATCAGATATTTCCATAGTATTTTCCTAATTATACGGTAACAGTAGTACCTATATTCTCACCAGTAACTAATTTAAATAAATTATCTGGCTTGTTCATATTTATAACTTTAATTGGTAGTTTATTCTCATTACAAAGTGTTATTGCAGTATGATCCATTACTCTTAAATCTTTGTTAAGAACATCTTTGAATTTGATATTATCATACATTACAGCATCTGAATTTATTTCAGGATCCGAATCATATACTCCGTCTACTCTAGTTCCTTTAATTACTACTTCAGCTTTCACCTCAATAGCTCTGAGCACTGCTGCAGTATCAGTAGTGAAATAAGGGTTACCGGTACCAGCACCAAATAGTACAACTCTGCCTTTTTCTAGGTGTCGAATAGCTCTTCTTTGAATATAAGGCTCTGCTATCTGTTCCATTTTGATAGCAGTTTGCAATCTAGTAGGAACACCTTGCTTTTCTAAAGCATTTTGGAATGCAACACAGTTAATTACTGTAGCAAGCATACCCATGTAGTCACCGGATACTTTGTCAATACCATGAGAAGCAGCTTGGATGCCTCTAAAAATATTTCCCCCACCAATTACGATTCCTATTTGAACTCCTAATTTGTGTATCTGAGCTATTTCACTAACGAACTTAGACAAGGTGTCGGGATCAATCCCATAACCTTCCTTACCCATTAGTGACTCGCCACTAACTTTCAGAAATATTCTTTTATATATAGGTTCCAACTGATTAACCGCCGATTGAGTATCTTACAAATTGATTTACTTTAACATCTTCACCTGCATTTTCAGAAATCTGCTTAAGAACATCGCCTACAGTCATGTTGCCATCTTTAACAAACTGTTGCTCAACCAAACAATTCTCTTTGAAGAATTTGTTTATTCTACCTTCTGCAATTCTTTCAGCTATATCAGCAGGTTTTCCTTCTTCAGCAGCTTGTTGCTTGTAAAGTTCTTTTTCTTTATCAAGAATATCTTGTGTTACAGTTGTTCTGTCAACGAATCCAGGATTCATAGCTGCAACTTGCATAGCTATATCTCTTACTAATGCTTTTGATTCGTCATTAATGTTAGATGAGCTAACTTCTACTAAAACACCAAGTTTGTTACCACCGTGGATATAATCTACGATAAAACCATCAGTTTTTACTTTCTCAAATTTGCTTACATCGATTCTTTCACTAAATTTAGCAAGAATTTCGTTGTATGAATCTTCTACTTTCTTGCCATTGTTCTCAGCACTTAGAAGAGTATCTTTGTCTTGTGGTTCTTGTTCGAAAACTACAGATGCGATTGAATCAGCAAATTCAACAAATTCTTCATTACGAGCAACGAAGTCAGTTTCGCATGAAATTTGTGCGATAGAAGCAGCTTGACCATTATCAGCAACTTTTGTAGTAACTAAACCTTCATTTGTATCTTTATCAGCTCTTTTCTCAGCAGATGCAGCACCTTTCTTTCTTAAAAAGTCTACAGCAGCTTCCATGTCGCCACCAGATTCTACTAATGCTTTTTTACAATCCGCCATACCAGCGCCTGTTTTATCTCTAAGTTCTTTTACTTGTTGTGCAGTTATATTTGACATTTTTATTTTTCTTAATTGGTTGATAATTAGTTTATATAAAAAGAGCATCTTATCGAGATGCTCTTTACAAAAAATAATTTTTTAGCTGTTTTCTTTCTTTTCAGCTTCTTCCGAGCTCTCTTTAACTACTTCTTTAGGAGTATCAGATTTAGGCTTGGATTTCTTTCTTTCTCTAAGTTGTCGTTTTACTTTTGGTTGACCATCACCCAAATCATCAGATTCTTTGGCTATTCTTTCTGATTCAGCTTGCTGCTCAGCACGCTTAGCTTTTGCTACTGTGTAACCTTCAACTAAAGCATCTGCTATTACATCAACAATCAAGTTAATTGTATTTCTTGAATCATCGTTAGCAGGAATTGGGAAATCAACTTCCATTGGATTTGAATTAGTATCAACTATTGCTATTACAGGTATTCCTAAGTTTTGAGCTTCTTTTATTGCCAAGTGCTCTTTTTTAGTATCAACTACAAACAAAGCTCCAGGCAGACGAGTCATATTCTCAATACCACCAAAAATTCTTCTTAATTTGTCTTTCTCTCTATCAAAAAGTAGTCTTTCTTTCTTAGTGATCTTCTCATAAGTACCGTCGATAGACATTTTATCGATAGTGGAAAGTCTTTTGATAGATTTTCTGATTGTAGCAAAGTTAGTTAACATCCCACCTAACCATCTCTCAGAAACAAAATTCACATCGGCTTTCTTGGCTGCTTCTTGAAGTATCTCTTTAGCTTGGCTTTTAGTACCAACAAACAAGATATTTCTGCCACTTAGAGCAATTTGATAAGCTGCATCGCGCGCCAAAGTTAAAAGGATTTGAGTTTTTCTCAAATCAATGATATGGATTCCGTTTCTTTCATTGAAGATAAAATCTTCCATAGCAGGATTCCAACGTCTGGTCAAGTGACCAAAGTGAGCACCAGCTTTTAGTAACTGGTCTATCTCTACATAGTGTTTCATGTATTCCCTTGTATTTTGTGTGTTTTAACTACTGCTCGAAAGATCTTGGTACATATAGAATATGCAACACACAGTACTTTCAAGCATGATTGATAAATAATTTCTCTTAACGTTTTGAGAATTGGAATTTCTTTCTTGCTTTTTTGCGACCATACTTCTTACGCTCTACCATTCTAGAGTCTCTAGTAAGTAAGTCAGCTTCTTTAAGCTTTTCTTTTAAATCTGGTTCCATTTCTACTAATGCTCTTGCAATACCAAGTTGGATAGCACCTGTTTGACCAGTAGTACCACCACCTTTTACATTTGCATGCACGTTGTATTGACCTTTAAGTTCAGTAACATCTAAAGGCATATATACTTTTTCTATATTACTTTGGAGGTCTAAAAATTGTTCTACCTTCTTATTGTTGATAGTAAATTCACCCTTTCCAGGTGTAATTCTTACTGATGCAACAGAAGTCTTTCTTCGACCTGTTCCCCAAAATTGTTTCATTTATTGCTCCGAATTATCTTATATTTCTAATTTCTTAGGTGATTGTGCTTCATGCGGGTGCTCATTACCAACATAAACTTTAAGTTTTGTTGCCATCTTTTTACCTAATTTATTCTTAGGTAGCATCCCTTTTACAGCTTTTTCTAGTATTCTTTCTGGGTATTTTTCTCTTATTTCTTTAACAGAAGTAAAAGACTCACTACCGTGATAACCAGTATGCTTGAAGTAAGTTTTCTTATCTTCTCTTTTACCAGTGAATACTACTTTTTCAGCATTAACCACAACTACAAAATCCCCATTATCAATATGAGGAGTAAAGCTTGGTTTGTGCTTTCCTCTAATTAAAGTTGCTATTCTAGTAGCAATTCTGCCAACCGTTTGGCCTTCTGCGTCTACTACCCACCATTCTGGGTTGACGTCTTCTTTTCTAAGCGATTTGGTAAATTGTCCAGTACTCAATTTACATCTCCAAAAGTTTTTGTTTTTATTATAGCTTACAAAACTAATAGATTTATAATAATATTTCAAATTATTTGCATTATAATCTGAATTTTTTTTCCAACTCACTATATGATATAGTGTATGATGTCAATTTTCCTGTTGGGCTATGTTGTGGATTTTTACATTCGAATAAGTCATTATAAAGTTTTTCTAGCTGTGTAGAAGTCCTATAGTCTTGCTGCTTTACTTTTAAACTTATTGACATTACTTTCGCTAGATACTCGTATGTTTCATCGTTTTCATCGTGTATGGCATCTAGCAAGTTTGTTGCTATTCTCTCAATTAGCAATTCCAAATTAGTATTTTGTACTATTTCAGGAACTGATTCCAAAATCAATGTCTCTTCTCTAATTTCGAATATGAAACCATAACTTTTTAAATTATCAACATTATGGTTTAATACATTAATCAATCGTTTTTCTAATTTAAGTTTCAGAGGAAAAAGTAGGTCTTGACTTTTGTTATCATTGTTCAAATAACTTGATACAAATTTTTCATAATAGATTCTCTGTATTGCTCTTCTTTTATAAATAACTAATAAATTCTCTTCTCTTTTTACAATAAGAAATCTATCATCAATAGTCAAATATTCGAACAGAGTACTTTCATCATTTCTGAATAGATTACTAAATTTGTCTGAACTGAAATCATTTCTAAACTCTGTAGGCTTTTTGTAGTCTCTTTCAATCATTCTATTTGATTTTGAATGACTATTACTTTCAGATTCATTTTGTTTTATAATCTCGCCAGTGTTTCTATTAACAATGATATCATCATCATCTATATTCTTATGAACAGTAAATGGATTAACATTTTGTTCAGATTCAATTTTGAATTCTGGAATCAGACTAACACTTCTAAGTGTTGACAATACAGCACTTTTAACAATATTATATATCTGCCTATCATTTTCAAATTTGACTTCATGCTTCTGAGGGTGTACATTTATATCTATTTTAGTACAGTCAATATTGAGGAATAATACATAGAATGGGTACTTTTTCTCTTCTAACATCTCTTCATAGCAGCTAACAATAGCATGATTAATGTATTTACTTTTAATAATTCTATTATTTAGAAATAAAAATTGATTGGAAGAATTACTCTTTGCTAAAAATGGTTTACCAATGAACCCTTTGATTTCTATACCTTCATCACAAAAATCAAGAGGAATAATTAAGTCTTCTACTGCTTTACCTAAAGTTTCTACAATTCTATTTTCTAAATCTGTTGGATTTAAATCAAATATCAGATTGTCATCATTATAGAATGTAAATCTTTTATCAGGGTGAGAAAGAGAAAATTTGAGCATGGTTTCCGAAATATGCTTAAATTCAGTCAAATTACTCTTCAAGAATTTTCTTCTTGCTGGTACATTATAAAACAAGTTTTTCACTAAAATTTGTGTACCCTTATCTGCATTCACCTCCGATAGCTCCGCAGGTTTATTCGGTTGGGCAACTAGTTTATAACCCAAATTATTAGATGCTCTTCTTGAAATTACTTCTAAATGTGATACGGAGCTTATAGAAGCCAACGCCTCTCCTCTAAACCCAAGAGTATTAATCGCTTCCAAATCACTTTGTGAGCTAATCTTACTAGTTGCATGTCTTTTGATACTATATTCAATATCTTCCTTACTCATACCACTGCCATTATCAATGATATGGATTAGTGATTTACCAGCATTTCTTACTACAACAACTATTTCAGTTGCACCTGCATCTAGCGAGTTCTCTACCAATTCTTTCACTACTGATTCTGGTCTTTGCACAACCTCGCCAGCTGCTATTTGATTGGCAATAAAGTCAGGTAAAATTTTTATAGTATTATTATTACTCATTAAAAAAAAATATTTGAATAAAGTGTTTTGGTATTTTCAAAAATACAAAAAACCGAGACTTAGTTTAAGTACTCGGTTTTTAAAATATTCTTAAAGTAAATATTGTAATATTACTATTTGGACGAAAGTCTATTCCCAAAAGCTTGCAGTGCCTTCGATAGTGCAGACACCATGGTTGTAGCTTTTTCAATAGGTGGAGCAATCTTATGATAAGACCTATCTACTAACCTTTCATAAGGTTCTATTGTAGATATAATTCGTTTAGTCCCATTACTTACGTTGTCAATCAGGTCATTAGCTTTTTTACTTGTTTCATTCCACTGATCCATAGTATCAATAGATTTTTGTTTTACTTCCTTCAACTCTTTATTTGTTTCAGAAAGTTCCTCTAACGAAATCATTACTCTCGTTTTCAGGACATTCGTATTCTCTGTAATCTTATCAAAATTTCTTAATGAACTTTGAAATAATTTCTGTGTTTTAACAAAAAACAATATTCCAAATACAGCAAATACTGAAATTGAAATTAAAGCAATTATAGCCACTAATTTTAGTAATTCATCCATTTAAAATATCTAATATTTAATTTTTAGATTCGTTGATTTCTGATTTGAAAGTTTCAACGCCAGCTTTAGTTGCACTTCTAACATCATCTATTTTATTTTGAACAGATGATTTGGTTGTACCAGCTTTGGTTTTTGCTTCGTTCAATACATTCTCGGCAGCGTACAACAATTCGTTAGCTTGTTGCTTAGCCGAATCAATAATACTTTGTGCTTTTGCTCTACCTTCATTGACAGTAGAAGTAACCTGACGGCCAACTACTTCCTCAGTTTCGGCCCATTTGTTACTAGCTTTGTTGTAATATTCATTTGATTTTTCTTGAATATCACCTCTTAGTTCTCTACCACTTTTGGGTGCAGTTAACAATGCAACAGCAGCACCAATAGCACCACCTACTAAAGTACCTATTAAAAATCCTTTTGTATATTCTTGTTCGTTTGGCATAATAAATCTCTCCTACCAGTTTTCAGTTAATAAATTCGTTTTATCGTGTGTTCTTAATATCATTTCTGCAAATTCTCTTACAGCTCCATAACCAGCTTTTCTCTCGCAAACATAATCTGCAATTGATTTAATAGCCTCAACTGCATCAACTGGACAAGCACTATAACCAACTGTTTTCATTGCATGATAGTCATTAACATCGTCACCCATGAAAGCTATCTCTTCTAATTTGAGCTCCATATCTTCTGCGAGCAATTTGACTGCATCAGTCTTGTTCTTACATCCTAATACGGTTGCATCTACGTTAAGTTTCTTAGCTCTACTAGCTGCTATAGGACTGTCTTCACTGGTCATTACCGCAACTTTGAAGCCAGCTTTTTTTAATAGAACAATTCCCATACCATCTTTTACATTGAATTTCTTCATGGTATCACCTTCAGCAGTGTAGTACATACCGCCATCGGTCATAGTTCCATCTACATCTAATATTATTAATTTAATTTTTTCCAATTATTATACCCTTATCTGTCCATTTGTTTATTTTACAAGAAAATTAAGGACGTAATTTGAAAAAATACATTAGTATAAGATATTCTATAAAGGAAGAAAACCAGGATTTATTTATTGGTTTAATTTCTGATTTAAATTTCACAGGTATAGAACAAAACTTTGATACTCTTACCATCAATTTTCCTGCCAACATTTACAACGATGAAATAGCCGATAAATTGCATGAATTGTCAAATAGTATTCATTTCAAAGTTGAGGAAATTAGTAGAGAAGAAATAAATGAAGAGAATTGGAATAGTAACTGGGAAAGCCAATTAGAGCCAGTAATTATTAGTGATGATTTGATAATATCCCCTACTTCAAAATCAAATAACATTACTGATTACAAATATGTAATTAAAATTGACCCGAAAATGTCTTTTGGTACTGGTTATCATGCTACAACAAGACTTGCTTCGAAGTTAATACTAAGTTCAGTTGAAAGTGGAACTAAGTGGTTGGATGCTGGAACAGGAACAGGAGTATTGGCTATCTTGGCATCAATGCTAGAAGCAAAAGAGTTAGATGCATTTGATATTGACACTTGGTCAGTAGAAAATACTAAAGAGAATCTAGAAATCAATGAAATTAGAAATGTAAATGTATTTGAAGCAGATTTATACAAATTAGAATTGGATATGTATGATGGTATAATCGCAAATATGTTCTCAAACCTTTTGATTGACAATATGAATAAGCTTTCTAATTCCATTAACTATGGGGGCAGTTTAATTTGTACAGGGATTTTAAAATACGATAAAGATAAAGTATTAGAATCAGCCTTGAAAAACAACTTCAAATTAGTAGAAGAGTTAAACGAAGATGAATGGGTTGCATATAAATTTGAGAAATTGAAATGAATATAGCGTCGATTGACATTGGAACCAATACATTATTATTATTGGTTGCTGAAACTAAAAACAATCAAATTAATAGAATAATCACAGATGAACATAAGATAGCAAGACTAGGTGAAGGATTAGATAAAAATGGTTATATAAGTGATAATGCTATATCACGAGCTACAACTATACTTGAAAACTACAAGTCCATTTTAAAGGAGTACAATGTTTCCAAAGTATTGATATCAGCTACTAGTGCTATGCGCGATGCAAATAATGGTAATGAAGTTAAGGATAAACTGGAATCAGTAATTGAATATCCTATAAATATTATAGAGGGTTTGGAAGAAGCAAAAATCAGCTTTATGGGTAGCGTGGAAAGAGAAGATTCGACAAACGATATAGTCTTAGATATTGGTGGTGGGAGTACGGAAGTAATTTTAGGTAATAGAAATAAGATACTAAAATCTTCTTCATTGCAGATTGGTGCTGTAAGATTGACAGAAAGGTATTTTCCAGACTTTGAGTCAAAAACTGAAAATTACAATGAGGCTACTGAATTTATAAAAAATGAACTTAGTAAGCTAGGGTCACTGAATTGTGAAGGCGATATGATAGCAGTAGCTGGTACACCAACTACCATAGCAGCTATTGATTTGAGATTACCACAGTACAATGCTCATCTTATTCATAACCATAGGATACAAAAAGATAGATTAAAGGAAATTGTAGAAATTTTCAAAAAAGAAAGTAAACAAGAGTTAATTGAAAAGTATAATGTTCACTCAAATAGAGCTGATGTGATTTTGGGTGGAGCAGTTATTTTAATAGAGTTTTTAAATTATATAAATAAAGATGAATTTATAGTTTCCTGCAAAGGTCTAAGGTATGGGCTTTTAAAAGAGTTGATAAAAAATAATTGAATTTTAACTTTAAGACAGTTAATTTGCAGTTTATTTAATAAACAATCTTGGAGATTTTTATGCGCTCAATATCGATTACTCTAATTGCGATAGCATTATTAGGGTTAGCTTCTTGCCAACAACAAAGTAAGAAAACACCTTCTTTTTTTAAAGATACAGTTAATTTTGATCTTTTAGCTGATATGAAAAACATATTAGATGATAACTCAAAAGACTTAACTTTAGAAGATGTTAATTATTTGAATGCGGCAATTAGATATTACTCACCTATCAAAGATTCATTATTAGGTAAAACTGTTGGTGAATTAATAGAAGGTCAAAAAGAGAGAACGCTAAAAACTAACATTAACTTAGTGCAAGCAACAGCTTTTAGTACTTTATTCACACAGTCAATCAAATTCAACATTAAAGACTTCCAAGCTGTAGAGCAAGAAAACGGAAAACCATTGAATGTACCTACTTATCAATTCCAAAATATATCTGGAAAAGAAATTGTAAAACTTCAAGGTGTAGTTGACTATTACAATGGTGATAACTTGATTAAAAGATTTACTGTTGAAGTTGACAAAGCTATTCCAGCTGAAAAGACTTTGAATCAGCCTTATCCTTACAATCACGATGTTGAAAACAAAAGAGATGTATTTGTAAGAAACAATTTCAATAAGTTGAGAAAAGTTTGGATTCCAACTGTTATAGAGTTTGCTGATGGTAAAGTTTATAAGAGAAATCCTGACAAAAAAGAGAAAGCAGATATGGAAGAAGAAGCTAAATAAAGCTTAGTTTCATATTTGATTAAAACTAAAAAGACAGCCTATCGGCTGTCTTTTTTTTATTCTATATTCTATTCTTCTTGTTTAGTTTTCTAATCCTAAAGCTTTATTTACTACATAGCTTTGTTCATGATTATGAACTTTAGCAGATCCAGTAGAAGTAGAAGCTGCTGAATGTCTCCCAGCATATTCTATTTTCTTATGATCATCTATTATTTGAAGTAGCTCTGTAAGCATATAATTCCAAGCACCTTGATTCTGCGGCTCTTCTTGAGACCAAACAATTTTTTCAGCATTGCTATATTTGTTAAGCACTGCTTCCAACTTGGTTATATTCATCGGATAAAGTTGTTCTATCCTAATTATAGCTATATCTTCTAATTCTTCTTTTCTTCTCTTCTGAAGTATATCATAATATAATTTACCAGTTACTAACACTACTCTTTTAATGTTTTCAGGAGTATTAATATCATCTATTTCATCGATAATATGCTGGAACTGGCCACTAGTAAAATCTTCTACAGAAGAAACTGCAAGACTATGTCTAAGCATACTCTTTGGAGTCATAAGAATCATAGGTATCTTATGATCAAATTTTGAATGTCTCCTTAACGCATGAAAATAATTTGCTGGAGTAGTAAAATTACCTACAATCATATTCTCTTCTGCACAGAGCTGAAGGAATCTTTCTAATCTTGCTGAAGAGTGTTCTGGCCCTTGACCATCATGTCCATGAGGCAATAACATAATAAGATTACTAGTCTGCCCCCATTTTACTTCACCACAAGAAATAAATTGATCAATAATAGGTTGAGCCATATTGACAAAATCACCAAACTGTGCTTCCCACAATGTAAGTGAATTTTGAGCATTTACACTATATCCATAGTCATAACCAACCACGGCTAACTCCGACAGAGGACTATCATAAATATGAATAGTTGCTTGCTCAGATTCCATATTATTTAGTGGAATGAAAGCTTGCTCAGTTTCTTTGTCTATAAGTACAGCGTGTCTTTGGCTAAATGTACCTCTTCTAGTGTCTTCACCTGTGAAACGTATATTTTTATTTTCTAATAATATTGCTCCAAACGCAAGAGTTTCGGCTGTTGCCCAATCTATTGCTGGTTTATCAGATTCTATCATTTTTCTTCTTTTCATCAAACCAGAGATAACTTTCGGATTCGCATTAAAATTATCAGGAACAGAAGTAGTAGCATCAATAATCTTTTCAACTATATCTTTTGAAATAGTTGTTTCATAATTCTTAATTGATTGGCCAAATTTCTCTTCAAATATCAACTTTTGCGATTTTGGTTTTTCTTCTCTTTCATCAAATGCAGTCTCTAATTCTTTTAAGTAAGACTGAGTTAAATTTTCGATTTCCTCTTTGGTTAACACCCCAGATTTGATTAATTCATCTTCGTAAACTTGGCGAACTGACTCCATTGATCTAATTTTCTTGTACATTAGAGGTTGAGTGTAGCTAGGTTCGTCCCCTTCATTATGTCCATACTTTCTATAGCATAACAAATCGATGATTACATCTTCCCCATATTTATTTCTATAATTAAGTGCAAATATGGATGCTTGTGCTACTGCCTCTGGGTCATGTCCATTTACGTGCAGTATAGGAACTTGAAGCATTTTCGCAACATCAGAAGCATAGTAAGTTGATCTAGCATCTTCTGTAGTTGTTGTAAAACCAATTTGGTTATTTACTATAATGTGAATTGTTCCACCGGTAGAATAACCCTCCAGTCTAGATAGATTTAGTACTTCTTGAACTATCCCCTGACCTGCAAAAGCTGCGTCTCCATGTACTAATATAGGAAGTACTTTAGTATATTCATCATCGAATCTCTCATCAATCAATGCTCTACTTAAACCACCTACAACTGGGTTTACAACTTCTAAATGACTTGGGTTAGGAGTAAGTGTCACTTTCATCTTATTATTCTTCAAAGATGTGTATTCGTTTGTTTGACCTAAATGATACTTCACATCACCCGAACCATAATATTCTTGAGGGCTTATTTCCCCAGCAAATTCGTTGAAGATAGTTTTCAAGCTTTTTCCAGCATTGTTAACTAATACATTTAATCTACCGCGGTGAGCCATACCTAGTATAGCTTCTTCTGTGTTAGAGTTTGCTGAATCTTGCAATAGTTGATCTATCATCACTATCAATGATTCTGCACCTTCTAAGCTAAATCTTTTTTGACCAATGAATTTTTTGTGTAAAAAGTCTTCAAAAGTTTCTGATTGTATTAATTTTTTCAGAATGTTTTTCTTTTCATCTTTAGAAAAATCTATACTATTTCTAGAAGACTCTAATGTATTTTTAATCCAATTCTTTTTAGATAAGTCTTGAATATTAGAGAACTCTATACCTATAGAGCCACAATATGTGTCCCTCATAAGCTCTAAGATTTCTCTAAGAGTCATTTCATCTTCACTCCAAGTATCTACTGAAGGAAAGTGTCTATCTAAATCCCAGATATTCAAACCATAGTGTGACATATCTAATTCTGGATACGAATAGCTTGTCATTCCCAAAGGGTTAACATTAGCTAATAGATGTCCTCTAGATCGATATGAATTAATAAGAGACATCACGTGTGTGCTCTTCTTCTGCTTATGATTTGTCTCAGAACTATTTTTATCTAATGTATCTATTTCCCATTTAACGGGATTAAATGGTATCCTTAAGCTAGCAAATATTTGGTCGTAAAATCTGTGCTCGCCAATTAGTAATTGATGTAGATATCTTAAGAATTCAGCAGATTCAGCACCTTGGATAATTCTGTGATCATATGTATTTGTTAAGCTTACAACTTTAGAAACAGCCATTTCAGTTAACTTTTCTGGCTTTACTGCTGAGAATTCAGCCGGAAAGTCAATCGAACCAGATGCTATAATCATCCCTTGACCATTCATCAATCTTGGTACAGACATTATTGTACCAATCATTCCAGGATTTGTAAGAGATATAGTTGTTCCTTCCAACTCATCAAGAGTTATTTTACTATTCTTTGCTCTATTTATTAGATCAGATAGCTTTTCTATAAATTCCGAAAAGTTCAGTGCGCCGGCATTTTTTAAATTAGGTACTAATAATAATCTTTCACCTGTTTTTTTCTCAATATCTACGGCAACGCCTAAATTAATCTCTTTATTAATTTGTCTAAAGTATTTACCATTTTTCTTGACAAAGCTATCATTTAAACTTGGGTACTTTTTAAGTGATTGAACAATCGCCCATAGCATTAGGTATGAAAAAGAAATCTTTGACCTTCTTTGACGAAGAAGATATTTGTTAATAATCTTTCTGTTTTCATCAAGGGGTTTAACTGGGATATTCCTAACAGAAGTAGCAGTTGGAACAGTTAAACTTTCCTCCATATTTTGCGCTATCTTCGTCGGAATATTTGGTAATTCCATCAGTTTATCTTCATCTACTTTATCAGCATTTGGAGTACTGTTGTCCAATGCGACTGATGTTGTACCACTAGAGCTACCGTTCGTAGCAGCTGGTCTTGCAATAACTGACTTGCCATTGACACTACTAAAATAATTTCTCCATTCCTCACTAACTGATTCTGGATCTTTTAAGAAGTTGAAATACAACTCTTCTTCGAAAGCTTGATTTAAGTCTACCACTTTATTTTTATAGTATTATATTTATACATTTTATTTTTCAAAGTTGACGCGAAAGTATTTACTTAATTGTCAAAATTAATTTTCAAAGTTATCGAAAAGTTCGATAACTTCAGTGTTTTTGTTCAAAGTTAATAACTCATCAAAAAAGCTTCTATTATGAAGTATTCTTGAGATTTTACTAAGTATCTTTATATGCATTCCTAGTTCTTCATCATTACTAAGAATTAGAAATGCCACAGATATTTTTTTACCGTCCAAAGAATCAAAGTTTACTGGCTTTTCAAAAGTAATTAAGGCTGCAGTTAGCTCTTTTATTCCTGATGACTTAGTATGAGGTATAGCAATATTGTTGCCAATTCCAGTTGACATTATATTTTCCCTCTCTAATACACTATTATAAACCGCTTCAGGGTCATCCAGATTTCCAGTGTTTGCTGCTAAATCTACAATTTTCTTAAGAATTTCATCTTTTGAATCTAATTCAGAGTTCAGTAGAATGCTCTGGGAGCTAAGAATTTCAGATATTTTTACCATTATGCCATTTTTTTTTTACAATTTATCCAAATCTTCCAATCAACTCAAATAAATCAACTAAATTTGTATAAAAATAATAATAGGAAATATTATGAAGGTATTAGTAACTGGTGCAACTGGATTTCTTGGGAGTCATATTGCTGACATACTCAAAGAAAGAGGACATGATGTTGTTTGTATTGTAAGAAAAACAAGTAATCTGAGATGGGTAGAGAATAAAGGATTTGAATTGGTTGAAGCTTCACTTTCAGATATTAAAACATTGGAGAAAGTTGTAGAAGGAATTGATATTATTATTCACTCTGCTGGTCTTACTGCTGCAAAGTCTATGGAAGATTTCGTTAGAGCAAATTTGACAGGCACTAAAAATCTATACGAAGCAGCTAGGAAGCATGCCCCAAAACTTAAAAGGTTCCTTCATGTTTCTAGTCAAACAGCTGTTGGTCCATCTAAGTCTTTGGAAGAAATCAGCACCGAAGAATGCGAGATGAAGCCCCTGACCTCTTATGGTAAAAGTAAAAAAATGGCTGAAGATTATATAATATCAGAAAATGGAATTATACCATACACTATTGTTAGACCTCCTGCTGTATATGGTCCTAGAGATAGTGCCACTATGCCTATGTTCAAGGCCGCAGAAAAAGGAATAGGTACACTGATTGGTTTTGATGATAAGTATGTGAGCTTAGTTAGTTCAATGGATTTGTGCAGAGGTATAGTTGATGCTGCATTTTCAGAGAATACTATAAATCAAACTTACTTTATTGGATCAGAACAATATTATGATTGGACAACAATAATAGAAGCTATGGCTGACTCCGCAGGTAAAAGTAAGGTTCTAAAAATTAGGATTCCACACTCAATTGTAAAAATAATGGGAAGTATAAATGGCTTAATAGGTAGAATGACAGGAAAACCACCTGTATTTGACTCTGAAAAGAGCATAGACTTCATTCAAAAATATTGGACTTGCTCTGTTGAAAAAGCTAAACGTGATTTCGGTTACGAGCAAAAATATAGTTTAGAAGAAGGATTCAAAATTACTTATGATTGGTATAAATCAAATGGATGGTTCTAATTGCTGTATTTAAAAAAAATACCTGCAACTTTACTATCAATAACAATTCTATTGATTGCTTTAACAATTTTTTCTTTTTGGATTACTAAAGTTAGTGTTTTCGATGAATATCATAAATTAGAATCATCTGACATTTCTAGTAATATAAATGTTTATGAGAACTTCAGTGGCATTCCGCATATAGTAACTGAAAATGAAAATGATTTGTACTTTGCTATTGGGTACTACCATGCGAAGGACAGACTCTGGCAGATGGATGTGATGAGAAGAGCTGCTGAAGGCAGACTTTCTGAAATTTTTGGAGAAAGAACACTAAATCAAGATTTGTTCTTCAGGTCTATAGATATAAAAAAATATGCAAAGACTTCACTTGATTCCATTTCTGATAAATCAATTGAAATACTAGAAAATTACTCAAATGGAATAAATGCCTTTATAAAAGAAAATAGATCTTCTTTACAATTTGAATTCGGTGCATTAGACTATTATCCTGAAAAATGGACTCCATACCATAGTATACTTATTTCTAAATTAGTGGCTTTTGAAATGAGCTTTAGTTTTTGGTCTGACTTTTCATTGTCACAAATAGCCGCCAAGCTAGGTAAAGCGAAAGCGAATCATTTTATACCAGGAATAAGTTTTAATACTCACTTTCCTCAAACTCAACTACCGAATATTGATACTAATTTCATTTCGGAATTGGTTAATTCATTTGGGACGGGAAGTACTGGTAGTAATTCTTGGGCTATTAATTACGAAGATAATAATGACAGCATTAGCTCTCTTTTAGCTAATGATCCTCACTTACCTATAAGTATTCCTCCTCGCTGGTATCAAATGCATATCTCATCTAATGAGATTAACGTAGTAGGATACAGTATACCCGGCATACCTCATTGTGTAGTTGGTAGAAATGACGATATAGCATGGGGAATCACAAATGTTATGGCTGATGTGTGTGATTTGTACTTAGTTAAACAAGGTAAAAATGATGATTATTACATAAATCTAGAAGGTAAAGACAAAGAGTATTTATTTGAAAGAGATACTATTATAATTAAAAATAAAGAACCACACCAATATTACAAAAGATCAACAGACTTATCTACTGTATTATCAAATAATCATATTTGGAATACTGATTCCAACTCAAGCAATTTTTTTGATGAATATGATATTTGCTTCGATTGGACCAGCAAACTTCCATCCGATGAACTGTTATCATTGTATAAGATAAATAAATCGGAAAATTATGAGGAGTTCAGAGTAGCTTTAACCTCATGGAGTGCACCAGCACTAAATTTTCAATATGCAGACAAGAATGGGAATATAGCAAGATTAGCAGCAGGTATAATACCAGTCAGAGACCAGACAAATCCTAATATTTTTAATCCACACTGGTTACCGGAGTTCAGATGGAAGGGTACAAGAAGCTTAATTGGAATTGGAGAAAAGAAAATTTCAAATAAAAAAGGGGCAGTCTTTTCCGCAAATAACAAGTACTTCCATGATGATACATTCATTAGTAATAATTGGGAACCTAACTCGAGAGCTAACCGAATAAATCAAATGATTACGAATAGTGATATTAGTACGGTTAGAGATTCCGAATTCATGCAAATGGACAATTACTCTCCTTACGCAGCACAGTTTAAAAAATTAACAATCCCAACTATTGAAAAGATAAAAGAAAAACTAAATGCAGATGAACAAAAAGCCTTATCAAAGCTTAAGAGATGGAATAATATTTTATCAAAGGATATTAATGAACCTTTGATTTATAATTACTTCAAACGCGAGTTAGTATCGGAAACAATAAAAGATGAGCTAGGTGATGAAATTTATAAAAACTATGTTTTTCTATCCAATTTCCCAGATAGATTGATAATCGAATTATTAAAAAGTAATAATCATATTCTTTTTGATAATAAACAAACAAAAAAGAAGGAGAATAAAGAAATTATTATTATTCGAGCATTCAAACAATCAATAAAAAAACTAATTGATAAATATGGGATAGATGGTATTAGCAATCTTCCTTATGGTAAAGTTCATAGATTAGAGTTGAAACACTTTTTTAGTGATAACGAATTTATGTCGCCAGCTGTAAGCTTAAAATCAGTTGGTTTAGGTGGTGACAACACTACACTTTTTAATACCGGTATGAATTATAATAAACCGAATGAAGTGTTGATTTCTGCATCTATGAGATTTATATCTGATTTATCAGATACTTTAGTTTATATGATTTTGCCCGGTGGTAATTCCGGAGATCCTATGAGTCCGAACTATGGAGATCAAGTTCAGCTATGGCAAAATGGTGGGTTTTTAAAAATAAGTTTAAGCCCAGAACCAAATATTGATTTTGAGCTTAAAACACAGATAGTCCCAAATTAATCTAGACCATTGATACCAGTTTATCAATGGCGTCTTTTACATTCTTTCTTACTTCCTGAATATTTGCTTCCATCATGTAGCATGGTGCAGTGACAATTTTGTTTTCCTCATCAACACTTATTTCGCGAACTGATTTCATGACTGACATTGCTCCTAATGATTCCATTCCATCACTAATTTCTTTAATTTCGTAAGGTGAATCATCTTTGTCAGTACCTACAGTTAGTTTAGTTCCTATACCTGACCCTTGTAATGCCTTTGCCACTACAGTTGGCCCCATACATAATGCAGCTACGGGTTTTTTAGCTCTGACCATATCAGTAATTATCATTTTGACAGCGTTATCAATATCTCCATCAGGTCCTTTGAAAGCCCATTCATTCAGATTTTTAGCTGCTCCGAATCCACCTGGGATAACTAAAGCATCAAAATCATCAATCGATGTTTTATTTATTGATTTTATATTACCTCTGGCTATTCGAGCTGATTCCTCCAATACATTTCTAGTTTGACCTTCTATCTCTTCACCAGTTATGTGGTTAATAACATGTGCTTGCTCTTTGTCTGGAGCAAAACATACTGCCTCTGCCCCATTTTCCTCTATAGCTAATAGTGTGAATACTGCCTCTTGAATTTCAGAACCATCATAAACTCCAGAACCAGAAAGTAAAACACCAATTTTCATTTTGAAACCTTTTGTTTAAATTAAAAACCAAACTGTACTAAATAATAATACGAAAAATGAGACAAATAGTTCTAATATCAGATTATGGATTTGGTAGCATCTATACAGGCTTAGTGAAAAGTCAGATTTACAAAATAACTCGCAATAACAACTACCTTGATTTTTACCATAACATAGATAGAGAGAATATAATAAATGGTGCTTTCTTGATTGAAAATACATATAATTCTTTTGACAAAGATTCGGTTTTGTGTTGTAATGTAGACCCTGATATTTACACTGATAGAGATATACTAATAGCTAGAAAGTCTAATCAATTCTTTGTTGCTCCTGATAATGGGATATTATCAAGTATTATGGATGAATATACTGAAGTTTACAAAGCAGATATGAGTGAGTATATTGTAGAAGATAAAAATATGGAAATATCTTATGTAGCTGCTAAGATAGCAATTGATGATATGAGTGTGCTTGGAGAGAAAATACCATTAGACTTAATAAAACAATTCGACTATTCAGCAATAGAGTCGAGAGAAAATATTGTTGGAAATATATGTCATATAGATAATTTCGGAAATTTAATTTCGAATATTGATAATCATCATTATGAGAATCTCTATGAGATAGAAATTGAAGATGAGATTGTGATTGAATTTAATGAAAGTTATAATCAATCAGCTGAGAATATTCTCTTTGCTTACAAAGGAAGTCTAGGAAAAATAGAAATCGCCATTAAGAATAAGAATAGTGCTAAAAGCCTAAATTTAAAGGTAAGTGATAGAATAATAGCAAAAAAAAAAGGATGACTAAATTGTAGTCATCCTTAATTCTTTAAAACATTAACCTAAGATTTAGTCTCTGTTTCTATTACCTCTGTCGCGGTTATCTCTACCACGATTTCCGTCTCTTCTATTACCTCTGTCGCGATTATCTCTACCGCCACTTCTTCTAGGTTTTTCAACAAATCCTTCAGGCTTCTCTAATAGAGCTTTCATACTCAATTTGAATTTACCATCTCTAGTAGCTTCGAGTAACTTTACTACTATTTCTTGACCTTCTTCTAAGTGGTCTTCTACTTTTTCAGTTCTTTCCCACTGTATTTCAGAAATATGAACTAGTCCTTTTTTCTTAGGCATGAACTCAACAATAGCACCAAGTCCTTCTCTAACAGAATCAACTATACCTGTGTACACTTTACCTTCTTCAGGTTTCTCAAGTATTTTCTTGATCATGTCAAGTGCTTTTTGAGCATTTTCATCATTGTTAGTGGAAATAGTTACTACACCGTCATCATCAATATTGATTTCAGCTTCACTTTCTTTACTTATCTCTCTAATTGTTTCTCCACCAGAACCAATCACAGCTCCAATTTCATCTTTTTCTACTTGTAAAGTAGTAAATCTAGGAGCATAAACTGAAAGTTCTTCATTCTTAGTAGTAATTGTTTTATCCATTTCTTCTAAAATATGAAGTCTTGCATCTTTTGCCTGACTAAGTGCTTTTTTCATTATATCTACAGAAAGACCAGCAATCTTAATATCCATTTGACAGGCAGTAATACCATCTTTAGAACCAGCAACTTTAAAGTCCATATCACCTAAGAAATCCTCGTCTCCTAGAATATCAGTCAAAATAGCTACATCATCTCCTTCTTTAATAAGACCCATCGCAATACCAGCAACCGGTTTTTTCAAAGGAACAGCTGCGTGCATTAGCGCCATAGAACCAGCACAAACTGTCGCCATCGAGGATGAACCATTCGATTCCAATATTTCAGAAACAACTCTTATTGTATAAGGGAATTCATCGCTACTCGGCATCAATTTCTTTATTGCTCTCTCAGCTAAGTTTCCGTGACCAATTTCTCTTCTACCTGACCCAGTATATCTACCTGTTTCACCAACACTAAATGGTGGGAAGTTGTAATGTAAGTAGAAATTAGTATAATACTTAGGCAATAAACCATCAATCATTTGCTCATCACGCTCAGTACCCAAAGTAACTGAAGTCAAACTCTGAGTCTCACCCCTAGTGAAAAGAGAAGATCCGTGAGCTCTTGGTAACACACCAATTTCAGTTTCTATTGGTCTTACTTCAGTCAATGATCTACCGTCTAGACGCTTACCGTCCTTAATAATCATTTCTCTCATTAGTTCTTTCTCTAATTTTGAGAATGAGTTATTAGCATACTTAGCTAACTTATCGGCATACTCTTCGTTGTCAGCAAATTTTGCTTCTACTGCTTCAACTGCTTCTTCGCTAAGCCTGTTTCTTGTAGCGCCTCTTTCTGACTTAGTAGTTACAGTATTTACATATTCATTAACTTTTTCTGAAACAGCTTCTTTTACTGTTTCATATATTTCTGTTGGAATATTCTTTTCAACAATTTCAATTTTTTCTTTGTTAACTAACTTTTGTAGTTCTTTTTGAAGATTATTGAACTCTTTGATTCTTTCGTGAGCATAATCAAGAACTTCTAAAAACTCTTCTTCGCTAATCTCATTACTTTCACCTTCTACCATCATAATAGATTCGTCTGTACCAGCTATAGTATAATCTATATCAGCCACTTCTAACTGTTCAGGAGTAGGGTTAATTGAAAGTTTTCCGTCTATTTTTGCTACTCTAACTTCCGAGACAGGACCACCAAATGGAATATCTGAAACCATGAGAGCTGCAGAGGCACCAGTAGCGGATATGTTCTCTGGGTCAATTTCAGGTTGAGCGGATACTACCCAAGCGATTAACTGAGTATCATATCTCCAATCTTTAGAAAATAGTGGTCTTAGCGGTCTGTCAATAAGACGAGAAACCAATGTTTCTTTTGTTGAAGGGCGACTTTCACGCTTCAAAAATCCACCAGGTATTTTACCTGAAGAATACATTTTTTCACGATAGTCAACCATTAGTGGTAAGAAATCCACGTCCATTTCGCTTGAAGAAGCAATAGCGTTGACTAATACCATTGTGTCACCACAACTTATCATCACATTACCATTAGCAAATTTTGCGAAACGACCTGTTTCAAGGGTATAAGTTTGGCCATCTATTTCGGCCGAAACTGTAATTGGGTTGTTCAAAGACATTTTTAAACACCTATATATTTAATTAAAAAAAAGCAGGTGGTATATGTCTGGTTCTGAACTTAAGAAAGAACTCCTACACATTAGGAATACTTTACTAAATTCAGAGTATGCATATACAAGACCTGCAAATATTATTTACACAATACAAAAAAACGGCTCAAAGGCCGTTTTCTTGTAATATTATTTTCTTAGATTTAATTCGCCAATAATTGTACGATATCTAGTAATATCTTTCTTAGCGAGATAATTTAACAGATTTCTTCTTTTATTTACCAAACTAATAAGACCTCTTCTAGAGTGAACATCTTTTTTGTTAGAAGTGATATGACCTGTTAAATCAATGATACGAGCAGTTAAAAGAGCGATTTGCACTTCTGGCTTACCAGAATCTGTAGGTGAATCACCATATTTTTTAACAATCATTGCTTTTGTTTCTTGAGTAACCATACTCTAAACTCTCCGATTTCCGATTTTACAATAAACACAAAATTAAGAATATAATTTCATTTTATAAAATTTATTTTAAACTGTTTATATAATTAATTGCCGTTTGCTTATCTTTTTCTATTTGAGTGACTAATTCTTCTGGTCCACTAAACTTTTTTTCTTTCCTTATAAACTTTAAAAACTGGATCGTAATTTCTTTTTCATACAAATCCATATCCAGATTCAAAAAATGAACTTCTATATTCCTAGCATCTACATCGTGGAATGTAGGTCTTGTGCCTACATTGGTCATTCCATAGAATTTCTCACCATCAATCATTGCTGAAACGATGTATACACCATTACCAGGAACCAACTTACTCATATTTGGTGGTAATATATTAGCCGTAGGAAATCCAAGATCCTTACCGCGATTATCCCCATGAACTACAGTCCCTTGTAGCTTATACTCGTATCCAAGCATTTCATTTGCGAGCTCAATATTACCTTCTACAAGTGCATTTCTTATTTTTGTGCTAGAAATTATCACATCATCATCTTGCATAGGTTCTAAGCGTTCCACTCCAAAACCTAACTCTATGCCAAGTCTTTCTAATAAAGATTGATCTCCATCTCTGTCCTTTCCAAACATATGATCATATCCAATCAGTATTTTCTTCACACCTACTTTCTTTACTAAATATTCTCGAATAAATTCTTCAGCAGGAATTTGAGAAAACTCATATGAGAAAGTCATCACTACACAAGCATCAATAGCTGAGTTTCTAAACTCTGATATTCGTTCGTTTATATTGGTAAGTAGCGAAATTGGCTTTTTATCACTTTTTTGAAGTACAATCTGTGGGTGTGGATCCATAGTCATTACTACAGAGCGTAGATTATTCTTTTCGGCGATATCCTTTAGCCTATTTAAAATGGTCTTATGTCCTCTGTGGACACCGTCAAATGTTCCTATGGTAAGTACTGTATCTTGGTTGTACTCTATGTTCGCAAAATCCCTATAAACTTTCATTTTCATCTAACATTATTTGTAGTTCATCTAATGTGAGTGCATCTTCTATGTTGTGTGACTCTATTTTGGTTCTTCTTAGTTCTGTTAAATATCCACCGACACCAAGACTTTCACCAATATCTCTTGCTATTGCCCTAATATAAGTACCTTTTGAGCAATGAACTTCAAAATTAATAAAAGGTAAATTTATATCAGTGACTTTATTTTTAAATAGCTCAACTTCAACTGGTACTATTTCAACTTCAATATTTTTTCTGGCAAGTTGATATAGTTTCTGCCCTTTTATCTTCTTTGCTGAATATATCGGTGGTTTTTGACTAATCTTGCCTTGCATCTTTTCAAATGCCGCCTTAACATCAGATTCTTTAATATTGTCTATATTTCTAACATTTATTTCTTCTGCTTCAGCATCATCAGTTTTTGTATTAGCACCAATTTTCATAGTTGCTACATACTCCTTTGACATTGCTTGTAGAGATGAGATTTGTTTAGTAGCTCCCCTACCTATGGCAATTATCAAAAGACCTGTTGCCATGGGGTCTAGTGTCCCAGAATGACCGATTTTCTTAATTTTGAGCATTCCTCTGAGCTTGGCAACAACATCATGCGAAGTCCAATCTTGCTGTTTGTCAATATATAAAAAAAGCCCATTTTCTTGGGCTTCTTTTTGAATATCTTCTTTACTAATCTTTGTATTTTTCTTTATGAAAAGCATTATTGATTTTTGTTCTTATCCAATATATTTTGGATTTTGTCCATTTGATCTAAAGTGTCGTCTAAATAGAATTTCACTTCTGGTACAAACCTTAGTTTAGCTTCTTTAGCTATAATGTCTTTCACCAGATACTTGTTGTTTTCTAGATATTTAATAAAGTCTTCAGGCGTAGTTCTGCCAGCAAAACAACTAATATTTATCTTAGCTAATTGTAAATCAGGTGCCACATTTACAGAAGTAACAGTAGCCATACCAGCCTTATTTTGAATAGCTAAATCCGATATAGGCTTAGAAACTATTTGCTTTATGAGACTTGCAACTTTTTCTGTTCTTAATGACATGATTAATTTTTAAATTTTCGTTTTACTTCTACTTCTTTATAAGCTTCTAATATATCACCGATTTCGTAGTCATTGAAACCTTCGAGCATAATACCACATTCGAATTTGGATTTTACCTCTCTAACATCATCTTTCTCTCTCTTAAGTGATTTGATTTTACCATCAAATACAGGCAATCCATTCCTAAGTACTCTTACATTATCAGACTTTGAAATTTTACCATCTAACACGTAAGAACCAGCGATAGTACCTAAACGACTAATCTTGAATGTTTGTCTAACTTCTACATTAGCAGTAACTTCTTCTTTGTATTCAGGCTTAAGCATGCCTTCTAATGCTTGAGTAATATCATTTATACAATCATAAATAATATCGTAAGTTCTAATTTCTACATCTTCCTCTTTTGCAAGAATATCGATAGCAGGTGGTACATTTACGTGGAAACCAATTACAATTGCACCTGAGGCAATAGCGAGATTGATGTCATTTTCAGTTACAGCACCTACCCCTTTGTGAAGGATATTAATTCTTACTTCATCTTTAGAAAGCTTTTGAAGTGAATCTGATAATGCTTCTAGTGAACCAGACACATCAGCTTTTAAAACTATATTAAGTATTTCTACACCACCAATCTTTATTTGATTCGATATATCATCTAATGTAGTATGTCTTACTTGTCGCATTTCTTGTTCTCTCTTCAGAGCATTTCTTTCAGATGCGATATTTCTTGCTTCGGTGTCATTATTAACTACCATAAATACATCGCCGGCAGAAGGTAAGCTATTAAAACCAATAAGTTTTACTGGCTGTGAAGGTCCAATGTCGTTTACATTATGATCTCTTTCATCAAACATAGCTCTTACTCTACCCCATACTGTACCAGCTATAAATGAATCACCTTGCTGTAGTGTACCTTTTTGAACTACTACTGTGGCAACAGGTCCTAAACCTTTATCCAAATGCGCTTCAACTACCGTACCACGAGCAACTCTATCAGGATTTGCTTTTAGATCTAATAATTCTGCTTCTAAAGAGATTTTTTCTAGAAGTGTGTCAATACCTTCACCTGTTTTAGCAGAAATTTTTGCTGTTTGATACTTACCGCCCCAGTCTTCAACTAGTACACCCTCTTCTGAAAGTTGTTGCATAACTCTATCAGGATTAGCAGCGGGTTTATCAATCTTATTTATAGCAACTACTATAGGCACATCTGCAGCTTTTGCATGTGAAATTGCCTCTTTTGTTTGAGGCATAACCTCATCATCAGCAGCTACTACAAGTACTACGATATCAGTTACTTGAGCACCTCTGGCACGCATAGCAGTAAATGCCTCGTGACCGGGAGTATCTAAAAATGTAACATGTTTTTTGTTACTAGATTCAACCATGTAAGCACCTATGTGCTGTGTTATTCCACCAGACTCACCAGCAACAACATTTGCACTTCTAATATAGTCCAAAAGTGACGTCTTACCGTGGTCAACGTGACCCATGATAGTTACAATAGGAGGTCTAGGTTTAAGATCTTCATCATCATCTTCTATATCTTCTATAGCTTCTAGTGTTTGCTCATCTACGAATTCTACTTCAAAACCGTAGTCATCCGCGATGAGGGTAATAGTGTCCTTGTCTAATCTCTGATTGATTGTTACCATCAATCCAAGTTCCATACATTTTAGGATGACTTCATTTAAGTCAATACCCATCTGCTCACTCAAATCGGCAGTAGTAACATATTCTGTTAACTTAAGAGTTTGCTCTTCTATTGCTCTTTGCTCTTCAGCTTCTTGTTCTTTTTCTTGTCTTTCGGCTTTCTTTTTAGACCTAGTTTTCTGTCTAGAGCTACCACCAGAATCTTCCATTCCAGCTAGTGTTTTCTTGATTGCCTTTTGGACATCTTCTTCAGAAATCTGATCTCTTATTGATTTCTTCTTTCTTCTAGAGCTAGATTTCTTAGATCCTTTATTTGCAGATTCATCTATGTTTATTTCTCTTGGCTTTCTCTTCTTTTTATTTCCTGATGAATCGCTTTCATTATCAGTTTTTTTCTTTCTGCTTTTTTTCTTTCTAGTTTCAGTCTTAATTTCAATCTTACCTACTACTTTTAACCCCTTTATATCGTCTGCTTCTTCTTCTTTAACAGGCCTAGGTTTGGAATCAGCTTCTTTCTTTTCTGGCTTTTTAGATTCGGTTTCTTGCTCTGCAGTTTCAGACTTTTCATCTTCAACAACAGTTTCAGAATCAGCGTCAACTTTTATTTCTTCGCCTTTTTCTTCATCAACACTTGTTTCTTCCTTGTTGTTTGTTGACTCATCTAGCTTCGCTTCTTCAACTGTGTCTGTCTCTTTGGAATCCGCTTTAATTTCGGTTTCTGAAGTAGTATCTTCGGTTGTAGTTTCTGCTTCTTTCTTTTCTTCTCTTTCTTTCCTTCTTTCTTCTACTAGCTGCTTAGTCTCTTCACGAATATCTTTATGTTTCTTGATTTTCTTTCTTTGACTTTCGGCTGCTTGCATCTCTTTTTTGAATTTTTCGTGCACAGCATCCACCATTTCCTCTGTAAGTATAGAGGTAGGTTTATTTTGGATGTCATACCCTTTAGATTGCAAATATTCGACAATAGTCTCTTTACCGATATTTATTTCGGAAGCAATCTTAAATAATCTTATTTTTTTCACAGCCATATATTCGTGCTTTATTTAATTCTAGTACTTATTTTTCTTTAATATATTTTTAGTTCAGTTTGAATTAAAAAATCAATTCTTAATCTTCAGTAGAACTCTTTTCTTCTTCTTTTGCCACTTCTTCTTCCGTGGATTCTTCTTCAGTGGATTCTTCTTCTGCAATTACACTTGTTTCAGAATCAGCGTCAACTTTATCTTTGATATAACCAATCTCAGCGTTCTGGATTCTTTCTTTCATTGTATTGCTTTCCTTCTCATCAAACTCAATTAGTATAATCTGTCTGAGTTCTAGCAATAGTTCTTTACTCATTCCATCGATTTCTAAAAGTTCTTCCGGAGGCGTTTCTAAAAACTCACGAGCTGTTTCAATTCTCATAGAAACTAACTCTTCATATAAGTCTTCACCAAATTCAACTTTGAATTCGTCTAGGTCAATATCTTCCCCACCTTCTTTGATTAGTGTGATATTATAACCAGTTAGTTTAGATGCAAGTCTAACATTTTGACCACTTTTCCCTATTGCGAAACTAACTTGATCATCAGGAACTACAATACTAGCAGTTCTAGTTTCTTCGTCAATTTGAACATCTTTAATCTTAGCTGGAGAAAGTGCTCTTCTGATATATTCAGCATCATTGTCTGACCATTCGATTAAATCGATATTCTCATTATTCAGTTCTCTAACAATAGAGTGAATTCTGATACCTTTCATTCCAACACAAGCACCAACAGGATCTACTCTATCATCAAATGACATAACTGCCACTTTTGATCTTTCACCTGCTTCTCTTTCGATAGCTTTAATTTGAATTATACCATCATATATTTCAGGTATTTCAACTTCAAAAAGTCGTGATAAGTATTCTTTAGATGCTCTAGAAATAATGATATCAGGATGACCACCATGACTAGAACGTCTTACATCCTTAATCACAGCTTTTATTGTTTGGTTCTTTTTGTATCTATATGATTCACCGTGTATCTGTTCATCTCTTGGCATTCTAACTTCAACTTTGTTGTGAAGTACAAGAATATCATTTCTACGAACTTGGTAAATCTCACCAATAATTATATCACCAATTTTATTTACATACTCGTTATAAATTTGGTCTTTTTCAATATCTCTAATTTTCTGATTTAAGTTTTGCGAAGCTAATGCAATTAATCTTCTTCCAAAGTTATCTGCTAAATTATCTAGAGTAATCTCTTCGATAAATTCTTCACCTGCTTCGTATTCTTCCCCTTCTGGTGCATGTAGATTTGCTTGCTCCAAGCTAATTTCTAACTCTGGATCTTCAACCTCTTCTACTACATCACGCATCATATAAATCTCGATATCACCTTGTTGCATGTTTACAATTATATCAAAGTTCGCTTCCATGCCGTATTTCTTACGTACAATCATGGATAATGTCTCTTCCAATACACCTTGCAAAAGGTCTCTATCAATATTCTTAGTTTTGGCCATATCAGCAAACGCTTCTATGATCATTTTCTTATCAATTGTATGTTTGGCTTTTTTTCTTGCCATTTCTCGAATTACCATTAATAAATAAAAAATGGGCTCTTTTGGCCCAACGATGTATTACAAAAATACGAAAATTTATATAATGAACAATGTTATTGGCTTATATTATTGAAATTCATTTACTAATTATTCGTTATGTTTGTAAAAATATAATTTAAAAGGAAGAATATATGTCATTTCAAGGTACTGATTTTTTCAGAATAGATGAACTATATAGCTCTGAAGAGCTAATGGTTAGGCAAACTGTAAGAGAGTTTGTAGATGATGAGGTAATGCCAATAATAGAGAAGCACTATATGGATGGCACTTTCCCAATGGAAATGGTTCAGAAGTTAGGTGATTTAGGTATGTTTGGAATAAAAACTTCAGAAAAATATGGTGGAGCTGGAGCAAATTACACTACCTATGGTCTTGCAATGCAAGAGTTAGAAAGAGGTGATAGTGGACTACGTTCATTTGCTTCTGTTCAAAACTCATTGGTTATGTATCCAATTGAAGCTTATGCATCAGAACAAAAGAAGCAAGAATGGTTACCAAAATTAGCAACTGGAGAAGCTATTGGCTGCTTCGGACTTACTGAGCCGGACCACGGTTCAAATCCATCAGGAATGCTTACAAATGCTAAAAAAATAGATGGTGGCTACCTGCTAAATGGTGCTAAAATGTGGATTACAAATGGCTCTTTAGCCGATGTAGCAGTAGTGTGGGCAAAATTAGATGGCAGAGTAACTGGATTCATTGTTGAAAAAGGTATGAATGGGTTTAGTGCTCCAGAAATGAAGAATAAACACTCGCTTAGAGCATCGGTTACTTCAGAATTAATATTCCAAGATGTTGAAGTTCCTGATGAGAATAGATTAGATATCAACGGACTTAAAGGCCCACTAAGTTGTCTTACACAAGCAAGATATGGTATAGCTTATGGTGCAATCGGTGCAGCTATGCAAGTTTATGAATCATCAGTGGACTATTCGAAATCAAGGATTCAATTTGATAAACCGATTGGTGGTTTTCAACTAGTTCAAGATAAGCTTGTTTGGATGTTCGACGAAATTTCTAAAGCTCAACTAGTAGCATACCGAGTTGGTAGATTGATGGAGTCCGGTGATTTCAAACCTGAACACATATCTTTTGCTAAAAGAAACAATGTAAAGATGGCTCTTGAATCTTGTAGAAAAGCAAGAGAAATTCATGGTGCTAACGGGATACTTAATGAGTACCCAATTATGAGACACGCCAATAACCTTGAATCAGTTTATACTTACGAAGGGACTCACGATATTCACACATTAATTTTAGGACAACATATTACTGGTATACCAGCATTTAAATGAAAACATCAGAAGATTTAAAAAGAGAATTAAAACTCAGAGACAGAGTAGTAAGAGTTTTAGCTAAAGACAAGCAAATAAGAGCTATAGCAATTAAGAATACTAATGCGGCAATCGCAGCACAGAAAAACCATAATTTGGGATTTGTACCTGCTACACTATTAGCAAAATTGTTTTCTGCAACTTCTATGATTGCTTCTACCCTGAAAGGTGAAGAAAGGGTTGTTGTAGAAACAGATAGCAATGGATTTATAAAGAAGTTATTTGCTGAAGCACTCAAAGTAGGTGAAGTGAGGGGTTACGCTATTCAAGATGAAAACATAGATGTTTCAACCGTAGAAAATGCTGATTTCCTTGGTTTAGGTCTTATCAAAGTTAGTAAGGTATTGTATAACAGATCTGAACCTACTCAAGGAATTATTGAGCTGGTAAAAGGAGATATTTCCACTGATATAGCTTATTATTTTACTCAATCTGAACAGATTCCTACTTCTTTAATTTTAGACGTTGCCTTGGATGACAATGGAAATATTACTAACTCTGGTGGTATTATGATACAAGCTTTACCAGGAGCCACTGAAGAGGATTTAGAGGAAGTTGTGAATAATCTGCAGAATTTGAAAAGGTTTTCAGAGCTATTAGCTCAAGATAAAATGCCTGAAGAAATTATTTCAGAAATTTTGCCATTTGAATATAAAGTAATGGATTCTACTCAAGTAGACTTTTATTGCAGATGTTCTAAAGAAAAATTCATAAAAAGCTTGATGACATTTCCTAATAAGATGATAACAGAAATGGAAGCAAACGATGAAAATGAATTAGTATGCCAATATTGCAATAGCAAGTATATATTGGAGACGGAAGATTTTCTGAAACTTAAAGAAATTACATTGGCTAATAGCAATTAATTTTAAAAGAGCTTCTCACGAAGCTCTTTTTTTTTAATTTTCAATTATCTTAAATTCAATTCTTCTATTTTTTGCGGTGCCTTTCTCTGTACCAGAAGTATCTAGTGGCATGCTTTCACCAAAACCTTTCGCCTTTAACCTAGTTGGTGAAACTCCATTTTTAATAAGATAGAACATAACAGATTCAGCTCTTTCTTTTGATAGCTTCATATTCGCTGCATCGCTACCTACTCTATCAGTATGTCCTTGCACCTCAACGGAGATTCTTTCATTTTTCTTCAACCATTCAGCAATATCATCTAGTATCAACTCTGACTCTACCCTAATCTCTGCACTTCCGGTAACAAAGTGTATACCTTTAGGTTTGTAGGTATCCCCCTTCTTGATTCTTTCTATTTCTTGCACAATTATAACTGTATCTGGAAGTGATTGTATTGTAATCGTATCTCGTACTTGAATTTCTTTTACCAAGGCTTCTGTTTGAGGGCAACCATCTAATAATTTGATACCGAAAACAGATGGACATTTATCTCTCAAATCTGGGATACCATCTCCATCAGTATCTCCATTCATTGGATTAGAACCTTTCTGAACTTCTTCTATATCTGTAAGGCCATCCTTATCAGAATCAATTTCATTTGGGTTAGAGTTATAGAGCATTAACTCCTCGTAATCGCTTATCCCATCACCATCTGAATCACTTTTATTTGGATTTGAAGAATTTGCTATCTCTTCCCCATCTGTCATTCCGTCACCATCACTATCAGCTAATTTTGGATCCGAATTATATAAGTTTATTTCTAGATTATCTGCTATCCCATCACCATCGGTGTCAGATTTGTAAGGGTTAGTTCCCAATGCAGCTTCTTGTTCATTTGTCAAACCGTCGGAGTCATGATCATTATCATTAAATAAATAATAAGATAATTTCAGACCACTTTCAGCTATTCCATCATTATTAGTAGTTGATCCATTTGGTGGTATTTGTGCATAACCGTCTAACATATCAGTATTCAATAGTCTATAGGAAGCCCAAGCACCTAATGAAACATTTCTAGTCAAAAAGAAATCAATCCCCATACCACCAACTAAATGAAAATCAAATTCATCTTGATCTTTGAAATCTCTATAATGTATTCTATCACCACCTGGATCCAAGGGACTGTTTTCTATATCCTCATTTTGAAAAGATAATACTGAATAACCTACAAATAGATAATAATTTATTTGAGAGCGTGGAAATAAGTTGAAGTTTATAAAGAAATCTACTGTTGTTATGTCTGTTTCTCTTTCGTAACTGATTTTGTCAGCATCTATGAAATACTCTTTAGGAAACTGTCTATAGAAATCCGTTCCTAGTCTATTCTTGTATCTTCTATCATAGACAAGGTATCCATAACTAGCTTTTGCACCTACAGAAATTTCTGGTAAGGAAGGAATAAAATATTTGGTAATAAATCCGCCACCGTAACCAACATTATTATCAGTAAATTCACCAAAATACTTAGTAAATTGGCCAGTAGCTCCAACTTCTAATCTGCCGTCTGCATATATACCATCTTTGACAAATGATTGAGAATATGATAAGGAACTAACTATGAACAAAAGAAGAATAGTATATATTTTTTGTTTTGTCATAGTGTCAAATCGTAGATTAATTTCTTTCTATTGTGTCGTTTCTATCAGGAGAAACAGATACCAAATCAATACTTGCACCTGTGTAGTCTTCAATAAATTTGATGTAATTTTTTACTTGACCTGGAAGATTATTATAATCTTTAATACCAGTAGTATCTGTGTTCCAACCTTCTAATGTTTCGTATACTATCTCAATATTGTTGAATTTATGCATATCAACAGGGAAAGAATTTACCAGTTTTCCATCAATTTTATAGCCAGTACAAACTTTTATTTCTTTGAAAGAATCCAATACATCAAGTTTTGTCAGTGCTATACTTGATATACCATTAATCATAACTGAGTATTTAAGTGCAAATAAATCTAACCAACCACACCTTCTTGGTCTGCCAGTTGTAGCACCGAATTCATGACCAATTTCGGCTAACTTTCTTCCATCTTCATCATCAAGCTGAGTTGGGAAAGGTCCATTACCTACTCTAGTAGTGTATGCTTTCACGATTCCAATAATTTGATCTATTTTAGTTGGAGGAATACCTAAGCCAGTACAAGCTCCACCAGATGTTGGATTTGAACTAGTAACATAAGGATATGTGCCATGATCAAGATCAAGCAATGCCCCTTGAGCACCTTCTACTATTATATCTTTTCCTTCATCTATGCTTTGATTAATTAGAGTAGAAATATCAGTCACATATGGGTCTATAAGTTTGTCAAATTCTAAGTATTTCTCAACTATTGCATCTACATCTAGTTCATCGTGACCGTATATTTTTGTTAGTACTTCGTTGTACTCACTAACATTATATCTAAGCTTTGCTTCGAAATCTTTTCTATCTAGCAAATCAACTATTCTTATACCAGTTCTTTTTGCTTTATCTATATAAGCGGGCCCAATACCTCTGCCTGTTGTACCAATTGCTTTATCACTTTTCTGGCTTTCTCGAGCAGAGTCCATCATCTTATGATAAGGCATAATTAGATGAGCTTTGTGACTAATAAACAACCTGCCAGTTACATCTATATTATGATTTCTGAGCATTTCTATTTCATCAATCAAAGCAACAGGATCAATTACAACCCCATTACCAATTACACACTTTGTATCAGAATTTAGGATACCTGAGGGAATAAGGTGTAAAACATACTGTTTATCATCGATAACAATAGTATGCCCAGCATTAGCTCCACCCTGAAATCTTGCTACAATATCTGCGTTGCAGCTAAGCAAATCAACAATTTTTCCTTTTCCTTCGTCGCCCCACTGAGCTCCGACTATTACTTTTACACTCATATTTTCACCTTAGTAAAACAAAAAACTCCGAACACGAAGCTCGGAGTATAATTTTTTTTTAAATCTACTCCCCAAAATATTAATTGTCAGATTTTGCAGAATCTACAGAACCTTTGATAGTTAATATTTGGGTTAAGTTAGTAATTTTGAATAAATCTAATATTTTCGGATTAGGAGCTGCAATTACTAATTTGCTATCTTTTTTTGAACAACTAGTATGTGCACCAACTATCATACCTAGACCAGAACTATTTAATACTTTAACATTAGTCAAATCAACAATTACTTTCTCATTTTCTTCGCTTAGAGCTTTGTCTACTAGCTCAGAAAATTCGATTACTTGCGTACCACCTAATACTTCTGATGGTAATGTGATGATTGATATATTATTTTCAGTTGTTAAATTCATAATTAAACTACCGCTGTTTCATTCTTTTTCTTAAGCTCACCAATTTCCATTTTCTTCACATTATTGAAATACCATAATGCAAATGGAGTTGCAATAAAGATAGATGAATAAGTACCAACTAAGAAACCAATCATCATAGTGAATGCAAACCCTTCAAGAGTTGGACCACCAAAGAATAATAATATTACTAGTACTAACTCAGTTGTAATAGTTGTATTTACTGACCTTGATAAAGTTTCGTTTATAGATCTGTTGAATAAAGTAACCAATGATTTTGATTTCATTGTTTCTCTATTCTCTCTTACCCTATCAAATATAATCACCGTATCGTTAATAGAGTAACCAACTACAGTCAACATAGCTGCGAGTATTGTTTGGTCAATCTCGAGACTGAATAAACCAGTTTGTTGGAATATAATTACGACTACGAATGTAAATATGACATCGTGAAATAGTGCTACAACAGCAGCTAGACCAAATGCGAACTCAAATCTGAATGCAATATAGAGAAGTATTACGATTACAGCTAAAGTGATAGCTAAGAATGCATCTTCACGCATTTCATTTCCTATTTTAGGTCCAATCTTGTCTACTTTCAGTGTTTCATGTGAGTTACTTGCGAACGAACTATTCAAAGCATTTTTTAATGTTTCTGGAGCATTTTCAGCTGCCTGTATTCTAATTAAGTATGAATTCTCATTACCGAATGATTTAATTTCAGATGATTCAAAACCAGCATCAGCAACAACACTTCTTAACTTACTAACTTCAACAGGTTGTTCAAACCTTACTGCTACTTCAGTACCACCAGTAAAGTCAATACCAAATTTTGGTGGGAATATGAAAGAAACAACCAAACCAACCACAATCACTATTAATGAGAAAGTAATAAGTTGCTTCCTTTTACCTACGAAATCTATATTTGTTCTATCGAAAAATTGCATTTTATTTCCTTTGTCTGATTATGATTTTTTTGATTGACCAAAACTAAATGAAGATTTACCACCCTCAGATAATTGGAATTCAATTAATGTACGAGAAACTAGAATTGCAGTGAATAATGTACTAACAATACCTATCATTAGTGTAGTTGCGAATCCTCGAATTAGTCCAGTACCAACTAAAAATAGAATTACGGCTGTCATGAATGTTGTTATATTTGAGTCAAATATTGCAGACATTGCTTTACTAAACCCTTCATCAATAGCTGACCTTAATGATCTACCTTTATAAAGTTCTTCTCTAACTCTTTCAAATATTAGAATGTTTGCATCTACTGCCATACCCAATGTCAATACGATACCAGCTATACCAGGTAGTGACAACGTACCACCCAATGATGCTAAAATAGTAAAGATAATAAGTATATTAACTATTAATGAGATATCTGCTACTAAACCAGCTCTAGAGTAATAGAACATCATAAACAATATTACTAATCCAAAAGCGAATAAAGTAGAGTTAAAACCATCTGCAATTGATTCTTCACCTAATGAAGCACCAACTACTTTCTCTTCAATAATTTTAACAGGGGCTTTCAATGCACCAGCCTTTAATACTACTTCAAGTAAATCGGCTTCTTTAGCATTAGCCATACCAGAGATTGAAGAACTACCTCCAGTAATTTTTTGATTAACATTTGGTGCTGTATATACATTACCATCTAATACAACGGCTATTCTTTTACCAACATTTGCTCCAGTAATAGAAGCCCATTTCTCAGAACCATCTGAGTTCATAGACATGTTTACAACCCAGCCATTAGTAGTTGGATCAACATTTTTATTTGCATCTATAATTACATCACCTGTTAGTTCAGGCTCTGATTTCAAACCATAAAAGCTAAGAAATCTACCTTGAACCTTTTCGACATCAGTAGCTTCACTTTTAGCTTCGAAGGCAATTTCCACATCAAATGGAAGTAATGATTTTATTTCAGGTCTATTTAATAAAATCTTCATTTTAGCAACAGAATCTTCATGTATTCTGAAGTGATAAACTCCTTGAGTAGGGAAGCTTTCGATATCATAACTTACTTGTTGTGATTCTGCACCTGGATTTGCAGACCAAAAGGTAGCAAACATAGTTGTAAATTGATGTTTTGAAGAATAAAGATTTCTAGCAGCATCTTCGGAAAGTCCTTCATAAGGATTTGTTGTATCTTGCTTAGAAGTATCCTGTGCAACATCAGTTGTATCAGCAGTATCTGATTCTTCTAATTCAGCTACATCTTCATTATTATCTTCTGTTGAAGTTAGTTCTGTATCAGCTTCAGGTGCTGGAATTGGCTCAGTTTCTACAACTTCCTCATTAATTACAGCGGGTTCAGTATTTTGTGCAAGAAGTTCGTCAATTCTTTTGAATGATTTTAAAAGCTCTGCATTAGTTCTAACTAATTTGAATTCTAATCTTGCAGTTGTTTCTAACAAATTTCTAATCTGAGACTCATCAGTCACACCAGGTAATTCAAGTAGTATCCTTCTACTACCCTGTTTTTGAATATTTGGCTCAGATACACCATATTTATCAATACGTTGTCTTATAACTTCTTGAGCTTGGTTAATTGCTCCATCAGCATTTTCTTGTAACTCTTCTATAATACTTTCATCAGATGCATTACTAATATCACCTAAATCAAAATAAGAGATTAAAGATCTTCCTTCAGGAACAGCAATTTCTTCAAATTTACGAGCAAATATATCTACAACAGACTCATCAGAATCTTCAGATTCTTTCTGTGTTGCTTCTAGGACTTCATCAAATACTTCGTCTAGAGCTTCTTTTTGAGCAGTTTCTTTTAATAATTTTACTACATCCACTTCCATAGTTACATACATACCACCTTTTAAGTCTAGACCTAACTGCAAAGAGTTTTCCTTAGCACTTTGGTATTCTTCACCATGGTTCTTTTTGAATTGATTCATTATTTCTAATGAATCTGATGGAGTTTCTGCTTGTGAAGCTCTTTCAAGAGCTGCAGTTCGTTTGTCTTCTAACTGAGAATAGTTGTAAGATGGCCATAATGCAAACACTGCTGCGATAATGGGTACAACTACAATAGCTATTTTACCAAGTTTTGATTTCAATTAATGCCTCCGAGTATTTATCTCGTTATATCTTTATATTATAAATTTTGTGAAAAGTACAAGCACGAATATAAGTGATTGATATTAAAATTCAAATGAATTAAAATCATTTTTTTTCAACTATTACCTATATATGATTATTAATTAGACAATAATAAGTCTAATTAGAGAGAAAACGTCGCATTCGGGCCAATTGGCAGTTCAAACAAATACCACACTACAAGTAGTAAAGTCCACGATAGAAATAGCGCTACTGAAAATGGCAATAATGATGAAATTAGCTCACCCATAGTAATATCCTTCTTGAACTTCTGTGCAAATACAATTAATAATGGAAAATAAGGTAGAAGTGGTGTAATCATATTTGTAGTACTATCCCCTATTCTATATATCAACTGAGTACCCTCTGGCGTTATCCCTAATATCATCAACATAGGTACAAACACAGGTGCCAAGATTGCCCATTTTGCTGAAGCACTAGATATTGATAAGTTTAATAACATACTAAAAATTAGAAAACACACTAGAAGAGGTAGCCCCGAAAGTCCTAAATTAGAGATGAATTCAGCTCCATTGACAGCTATAACTATATCCAAATCGGACCAACTAAAATAATGTAGGAACTGACCAGCAGCGAATGCAATTACTATATATGAAGCCATTGTACCCATACCGGAATTTAGCATATTTACAATATCATCAAGAGATTGGATTGTTCCAGATATTCTACCGTATACTAATCCTGGAATAAAGAACATAATTACAATTATTGGGATTATACTTTTAAACAGATATGTTAAATCACCTGACGAATCTTTAAATAGAGATTCATTTGGTACAGACAATACTGCTAGAACTACTACCAAAAGTGTGAATACTAAATATGATATTAGTAAACCCTTCTTATTAATTTCAAATTTTTGATCGCTTTCTTCATTATCTTTATTGTAATTTGACCAATCGCCCAATCTTGGTTCTACTATTTTGTTGTTGACTAAAGTACAAACTAAAGAAACCAAAAAAGTAGAGACAATCATGAAGTAATAGTTAGCTGTTGGAAATACATTATACTCCGTATTCATAGTTAGCGCAGCACTATGGGTAAGTTCAGAAAGTAATGGATCAAGTGCTGTAACTAACAGATTAGCAGAAAAACCACCATTTATAGCAGCAAATGATGTTATTACACCTGCAAGTGGGTTTTTACCAATAGCTTTGTAAGTTAGACCGGCTAGTGGGGGTAGTACTATTAAGCCAGCATCTGCTATTAGACTGCTATTTACTGAAACAAATACAATGGTGAACACAATTAAATTCTCTGGTACTTTTGAAATAGTATATCTCAATGTAGCCTCAAATAAGCCTGACTTTTCTGCTATTACAATCCCAAACATAGTTGCTAATACTACACCTAGAGGTGGAAAGTTAATGAAGTTTTTAACCATTGACGTAAAGACTTCTCTTATTCCATCTGTAGATAATATGCTTTTCACCTCAATCAACTCATCAGTCACAGGGTGAATTGCTGAAAAGCCCATCACATTGCCAATTACAGATAAAATAATTGTAAATAATGCTAAGATTAAGAAAAGAAAGAAAGGATTTGGTAATTTGTCAGATACTTTTTCGACAAATTTTAAAAATCTGAATATAATACTGTTGCCATTTTTCATCTGGTCAATATAGTCAAATTGTAATAATGAACGAAAATATTTCAATAATTATAATCTCTTACAATTCTAAGGAATATGTCATAGATTGTATAAAATCAATAATTTATACATGCTATGACTTTATACCTGAAATAATAGTTGTTGATAATAATTCGTCTGACAATTCAGTTGAGGTAGTTGAGAAATTATTTCCTGATGTTGTATTAGTTAAGAATAAAGAAAATTATGGCTATGCAAAAGCAATTAACATTGGTGTAGAAAATGCAACTGGTGATTTTCTAATACTATCGAATGCTGATGTAATATATAGGAAGGATTCTATACAAACACTTGTCAATCATGTTGTAGCAAATACTAATTCAATTTGTGGACCTCAACAGATATTTCCTGATGGCAAATTTCAACGCTCATTTGGTTATTTTCCTTCTATCAAAAGAGCAATTTATGATGTATTTGGATTTACTAAATTTGTACAGATCAGAAAGAAAAATGGATTCGAGAAAGGAATTCATAAACCATATGAAGTTGAGTATATCGATGGCGCAATCCTATGCACTAACAGATATATATTCAACTACTTAAAAGGATTTGATGAGGATTACTTCTTCTACTCTGAAGAAGTAGATTTTTGCTATAA
This sequence comes from Chlorobiota bacterium, assembly GCA_046290495.1. GTDB lineage: Bacteria > Bacteroidota > Ignavibacteria > Kapaibacteriales > UBA2268 > PGYR01. The sequence continues at coordinate 614,089 of JBKAGT010000005.1, forward strand.
AGCTCAGATGAAAGAAATAGAATGTACTATAGTACCAGGTAGTGTAGTTGTTCATCATCGTGGTGGATCGCAAGAAAACAAAGGTATGAGTTATAAAAGCATAGAAATGCTGATCAAAGCCGAAAAGATGTTTTTGAAAAAACATAAAAGTGAGTTCGAAAGTAATGCTTACTTTACATTGGAATTAATTTATTTTAAATTACTTACTTTACTTTACTCATTATCAGGTAGAAAAGAAAAAAGTGAAAACTGTAAGCTTTATGTAAAAGCTATTAAGAATAGATGAGAACAAAATGAAATACGATTTAGTTATTGCATATAGAATTTATCCATTGGTATCGAAAGTTGTTGCTTTCCATCAGGAGGATAAATATGAATTATCAAGAGTGTGTTTAGAATCTTTTTATAAAGCAGTTAAAAGGGTAAATGCATATATATATATAATACTTGATGGGTGCCCTCCTGAATACAAGTCTCTATTTGAAGATACTTTAGTGGGAATAGATTATGAATTTATAGAAAAAGACGGTATTGGTAATGCTAGAACTTTTGATTTGCAAATGGATTTACTACTAAATCAAGATAAAAGTGAGAATATTTATTTCGCGGAAGATGATTATTTCTATCTAGAAGATGCTTTTGAAGTTCTTATGAGTGCAGCTGGTACTGATGGAGTTGATTTTTTAACGCCATATGATCATCCAGACTCTTATAATACGGAATTTCATAATTATAAAAAGGTGTACAGAGAGATTAATGGTAACAAGTGGGTAAATTGTTCGAGCACGACTATGACATTTATGACTACAAAGAAAGTCTTAAGAGAAACTAAGCATATCTTTGATACATATACAAGACGAAATTTTGATGCATCGCTATGGCTATCATTGACTAAGCTTAACGCATTCAATTTAGCACTAATAATAAAGTTATTGTTTACTAATTTCCCTTTCTTCAAGTTTTACCTTAAAATGATTTACTTCACTACTCCACAACTATTCTTTGGAAAGAAAAGATTATTGCTACAAGCTGTACCCGCTAGAGCAACTCACATAGAAAAAGATTTTCTATCAAGAGATGTTGATTGGTACAAGGAATTTGAAAAATATGGTTGCTAAAAAGCTCAAAATCTCTATTGAGAATTATAAGATAATTGAAGTTGAAGAGTCAGACACTACATCCATTATTATCAATGGGATAGAGAATAAATATGATGGGTTTATTTTACCTGGGATAGTAGATGCTCATGCTCATATTATCGGCCTAGGTGAAAATCTGAATACAATTAGATTAGAAAAAGCCAGAAGCAAAGAAGAAGTATTAGAGATGATTTCTGAGATACAAATTAATGATGGTTGGATAACTGGAAGAGGTTGGAATGAGGAATTATGGGAAAATAAAAATATATCTAAACATGATTTAGATTTAATTAATTCTAATGTACCGATTTTTCTTGTCAGAGTAGATGGACACGCTGCTTGGGTAAACACAAAAGCATTAGAATTATCTGGTATAAGTGCTGATACCATTGATCCTGATGGTGGAAGTATTTTGAAAGATAATTCTGGTAACCCCAATGGGATATTGCTAGATAACGCAATGGAGTTAGTAAGAGATAATATACCACCAAGATCAATAGAATTAACTAAGAAATATATTCTAGACGCGTGTAATGAGTGTAAAAGAAATGGTATAGTAGAAGTGCACGATATGGATGTTCATTTAGAAGATTTGCCTGCTTACAAAGAATTAGATACTGAAAATAAACTACCAATTAGATTAATACAGTATATTAGAGGGTTTGATGATGAATATAAAACATATCAACCAAAACCTTACCACGGGAATAATCTGATAATTAAAGGGCTGAAATTCTATGCAGATGGTGCTTTAGGTAGTCGCGGTGCACTGATGATAGAAAGCTATAACGACAAAGATACTAAGGGTTTAGAGTTAATATCTGCCAATGATTTAGCAGATAAAGCCGAAGTAGGATGTAAAAATGGTTGGGACATAGCAGTACATGCAATTGGTGATAAAGCAAACAGAAATGTATTAGATGCATACACGGAGTTAAGGAAAAAAGGGTATAAAAATATTCTAAGAGTCGAACACTCGCAATTAATAAATGAAGAGGACTTGGAAAGGTTTCAAGAACTAAATGTTTTTGCAAGTGTCCAACCAATTCATTGTACATCAGATAAAAAAATGGCCATTCAGAGATTAGGTGTAAACTATAAGTATCCTTATCCATGGAAAAGCTTACTAAAAAGGGGTGCAAACTTAATAGCTGGTTCAGACTTCCCTATCGAATCACACAATCCTTTTTTAGGAATTGATTCTTTCATTAGCAGAATTCCTTTGGATGAAAATCATACATGGCAACCAGAAGAAACAATATCAATATCAGAAGCGATAGAAGCATATTGCTTCACCCCTCATACAGCCAGTGGTGTAGGTACGGATAGATGTGGTATAAAAGTTGGGAATTTTGCAAATCTATGTGTTATCAATCACAACTTCACAGACAATAAAGAAATCAAATCTACAGAAGTTTTAGCCACCATAACAGACGGGAAGTTAACTAACTACCTATAAAACTTTGTAATTATAATAATTATTGTTAATTTTGTGTCCTTTGCTTCGGCGAAGAAGTAAGGAATGCAATAATCAGTTAATTTATTGACATTCATTTGTTTAACTAAATTTTATTTTTTTGGAGAGCTAAATGGCAGAAAATGCTGTGAACGAATCACAAAAAAACGAAGAAGTAGCTAACGTACAAGAACAAGCTGCTTCTGCACCTAAGAAGAGTGACAAACCTACTGTTACTGAACTTATGGAGAAAGGATTTGATAGTTTTTTAGACTTAGATGACGACAAGTACGGTGAAATGGCGTCAGGGTCTGTAATCGAAATCAAAGAAGATGAATTAGTCGAAGGTAAGATCGTAGAGATTACTAAAGACGAAGTTCATGTTGATATTGGGTTCAAATCCGTTGGTATTATTCCAAGAGCTGAATTAATAGGTTCAGAGAATTATGAGGTTGGTCAACAATTAGACGTATTTATTGAAAATATTGAAGATTCGGGTGGCAATCTAATTTTATCCAGAAGACGTGCAGACTTTATGAAGATCTGGGACGACATTATGGATATGTATGAGAATAGCAAAGTAACAACTGTTAACATCCTAAGAAGAATCAAAGGTGGTATGGTAGTTGATTTGATGGGAATCGAGGCATTTTTACCTGGTTCACAAATCGACGTTAGACCTGTCAGAGATTTTGATGCATGGGTTGGTAACGACATTGAAGTTAAAGTTGTAAAAGTAAATCACCCTAATGAGAACGTAGTAGTATCGCACAAAGTATTACTAGAAGAGCAATTAGCTGAACAAAGAGACGAAATCATGTCTAACTTAGAGAAAGGTTTGGTACTAGAAGGTACTGTAAAAGCTATCTCTGATTTCGGTGTATTCGTTGATTTGGGTGGTGTTGATGGTCTAGTTCACATTACTGATTTATCTTGGGGTCGTGTTTCGCACCCTTCTGAAGTAGTTGACTTAGATGAGACTGTAAAAGTAGTTATCTTAGATTACGACAGAGAAAGAAAGAGAATATCATTAGGTATGAAGCAGCTTACTGAACATCCTTGGGAAAGTATTGGTGCTAAATACGAAGAAGGTACTAAAGTAACTGGTAAAGTAGTAAGCTTAACTGATTATGGTGCTTTCATTGAGATTGAAAAAGGTATAGAAGGATTGATTCACATTAGTGAAATGAGCTGGACTCAGCACATCAAGCACCCTTCTCAAATGGTTTCTATGGGACAAGAAGTAGAAGCTGTAGTACTTAACATAGATAAAGATGATAAGAAATTAGCCCTAGGAATGAAGCAATTAGAGCCAGATCCATGGGAAGATTTGATGAAGAAATATCCAGTTGACTCTAAGCACGAAGGTATCGTTAGAAACTTAACTAACTTTGGTGTATTCGTAGAGTTAGAGCCAGGTGTAGATGGTTTAGTTCACATAAGTGACTTATCTTGGACTAAGAAAATCCGCCACCCTGGAGAATTCGTCAAGAAAAATGACAAATTAGAAGTAACTGTACTTAGCATTGACTCTGATCAAAGAAGAATTGCTTTAGGTCACAAACAAGTATTAGACAACCCTTGGGATACTTTCGAGAATTCTTATGGTGTTGACTCTGAAACTGAAGCTAAGATTGAAAGAATTATAGAAAAAGGTGTTATCGTTGAATTACCTGACGGTGTTGACGGTTTCGTTCCAGTTTCTCAATTGTCTTTCGCTCCAGTTAAAACTATCAGCGATTACTTCAAGCCAGGTGATTTATTACCTTTGAGAGTTGTTGAATTTGACAAAGAATCTAAGAAAATTGTATTGTCTGTAGTGGAAGCACTAAGACACAAACAAGCAGATGAAATTGAAGCTTACAACAAGAAGCACCCAGTTCCAAATGCTGAGAAATACACTTTAGAATCTGTTCAACAAGCAACTCCTGAAGAAATTGAAGATTTCTTAAGAGAAACTTCTGTTCTTAATAGCAACACTGTTGAGTCTAAATCAAAAGACAAACCAGAGGCTAAGAAAGAAGAAAAAGCTGAAGAGCCGAAAGAAGAAGCTAAGGAAGAAGTAAAAGAAGAGCCAAAAGAGGAAGAAGTAGCTGACACTGAAGATGCTGAAGAATCAGCTGAAGCAGAAGAAGAAACTAAATCTGAAGAAGAATAATCTTTTACAATTAGCTTAAGATTACAAAGCCGAATTACTTAATTGTAATTCGGCTTTTTTTGATTAATAAGAAAAAATAAAATTTACATCTTTCTCCCCAATCATCTAAAGTAAATTCTTAAAAATATATATAGAAAAAAAACCGAGCTTCTTTTCAAAAGCTCGGTCTAGTTAATCTAGAATTAAGTTAAGATTAGACAGTTTGCTCTCTGTGCTTACCTTCTCTTATTTCTTCTAATGTTTTATCAATGAAAGAGTCCATATCCTGCGGTGAACGACTTGTTACAAGTCCCTCATCCACAACTACTGGAGAATCTTCCCACTTAGCACCAGCGTTTTCCATATCTTTCCTGATTGAGCTGAAAGATGTAATCTTTCTGCCTTTCAGTACATCAGCTTCTGCTAAAAGCCAAGGACCATGACAAATAGATGCTACTGGTTTGTGCTGTTCGAAGAATTCTCTTACGAATCCTACCGCCTGCTCTTCTCTTCGCATTTGGTCAGGGTTAATCACACCACCTGGTATTACTAATGCTTGATAATCACTACTTGAAGCTTGATCTAATGTCTTTGTCACTTCATATTCTGAACTCCAATTACCATTATTCCATGATTTAATCTTGCCTGATTTGTTTGATATAATATCTACTTGAGCATTCTCTGATTGTAATGCTTCCATTGGTTTTTGTAATTCTGATTCTTCAAATCCATCAGTTGCTAAAATTGCTACTCTTGTATTTTCCAAATTATTCATTATAAGTTATCTCCTATATATTATGTTAAACTATCATCTAATTACATCTATTACAACGCGCATCTTAACTTGTTATTTTAAACAAGTTAAGATTTACAACAAAAAAGCCCTTCTACTTTCGTAGAAGGGCTTGAGATAAAAGATCTTATCGTATTTTCAACAAGAACTTATTTTACTATCATTTTTTGTGTGTATACACCATAGTCAGTTTCTAGTCTTACTATATATGTACCAGTTGGAACATTTTCAGGTGTCCAAGTAATACCATAATTACCGAAAGTCATGTATTTATTTACTAATGACTCTATAAGTAAACCAGAAAAATCATATACTTTCATATCAACGTTTGTTGATTTATCTAGTCTAAATTCTATAGTAGTGTTTGTAGCAACTGGATTAGGATAAACTTTAATTTTGTTATCAACAACATTGATGTTAGTAGAACTATTCCAGTTAACAGAAAGTGTCGGGCCAAACTTCGTTGGATTCGCTGCTGCGTTTGTACTCATAATATTAAAAGTATTCAATGCTGTCCAATCAACAGCCCAATTAGTTCCACCAAATGCTCCTACATATTCTGTTTGTCTGTGGAATCCATTAGAAGGTAATGTTTTTACCCCACTCCAAGCAGGACCATTTTCAGACGGTCTCGGATCTAACCCCCAACTTTGTTGTGTTCTGTCAATTGAGTAAAGTGCAGGGTCTTCAATTCTATTACCATTATCAGCATTACCTAAGTAATCTCTTGCTGGCTGTAAAGAATAACCTTTAATAACTTTACCGTCTTTTTCTGAGTCAGCAACATCTGGAGCAATTTCAGTCAATGAAGGCATTTCTTCACCACTAATTCCCCACCATAAGAAGTTTTGAAGGTGTAAGTCGCCATTATCCATTCTTGATTTCGAATCTTGACCATTTTCCAAATCTTCAATATTCAATCCTTCAGAAGTTTGCTCTGTCATAATACCGTTGTAGTATTTACCACCAGCATTATCTCTGAATATTAATCCCATTGATTTTGCATTTGGTGAGTTAATACCAGAACCGATGTAAGTAACATTTGATATTTGAGGTATTGCAAATGGAGCACTATCATCTGGTTTATTACCACCATCATGTTCACCGGCCATATTTCCTCTATCAGTAGCTTGAATAGAGAACCAAAATTGTCCCATTCCATTAAAGCCTTCATCATAGTCAAATGAATCGTCGCCATTGAATGCAGAAACTAAGTAACGTGTATTAACATTTCCACCAAACCATTCAAATCCATCATCTTTGTTATATATAACTTCTACGAATTCGATAGTAGTTGCAGAACCAACAGCACCCATAGTTAAACCATTGATTTCGTTTCCTTCTCCAATGTCAGTACCACCGTGTCTGATAGAAACATACTTAATTATACCAGAGTTATCCATTGGGTCATTACCACCGTATTGACCTTTAGGGTTGTTCTCAGGAATACCTTCAATGTTTCTAGTTCCATCAGGGTTGTTAGTTGGACCTTTACCTAACACTAGTAAACCACCCCATAGACCTGATTCTTGCATTGGGTAATCAAAGTTATCATAAGGGTCATCACCTTCGAAAGTGAAGATAATTGGTTGAGCAGCAGTACCTTCAGCGTATATCTTACCACCTTGTGCTATAATTAATGCCGAAGCATTTGATTCTTGCCCTGGCTTACCTTGTATTATAGTACCTGGCTCTATCCATAGTTCTGCACCGTCTTCAACGAATACAAACCTGTCTAGAACATAAATATTATCATTTGTGAACCACTTCTTTTCACCTTCTTTAATCCAATCATCAGTAACTGCAACTGTGTTAGCACCTATTTGTCTAGCAACTTGTAAATGATATAATCCTGACCATCGAGCAAACCACATATCACCTGGAGCAAATGCACCAATGTAATCAACATCTTGGATGAAGTTGTCATTTAGTTTGTATGTTTCATTTGTTACTGCAGCAGAGTTAGGAGAAGGAGTAGGGTTTAACAAACCATTTTGACCTCTATCAATTTGATTTAGTCCTGGATCAACAATCCAATTGTTATTGTCAGAATTTGATAAGTAATCTCTTGTAGACTGAAGTGAATACCCCTTAATTACTTTACCATCTTTTTCTGCATCAGGAACATCAGGTGCAATATCTGTCAAAGAAGGATTTTCTTTACTATTAATGTTCCACCAAATATTATTTTTAAGTGCTAAATCACCTGTATTAAGTCTATTTTCAGAATCTTCACCACTTTCTAAATCTTCTATATTAAGACCCCAAGAAGTAAACTCTGTAAATATTGAGTTATAATATTTACCACCTGCATTGTCTCTTAATAATAGTCCACTTGATTTAGGGTTGCCAGAGTTCGGTCCAGAACCTATGTATGTAGCATTTGAAATCGTAGGTCTTGCATATGGTTCGCTATCATCTGGTTTATTACCACCGTCGTGTTCACCGCCCATGTTTCCTCTATCAGTAGCTTGTATCGAGAACCAGAATTGTCCTTTACCAGTAAATCCTTCATCATAATCAAAAGCATCATCGCCATTAAAAGCAGAAACTAAATAGCGAGTATTAACAGTTCCTCCGAACCATTCAAATCCATCATCTTTATTATATAAGACTTCTACATACTCTATAGTAGTTCCAGCTCCAACAGCACCCATTGTAAGACCATTGATTTCATTACCTTCACCAATGTCAGTACCACCATGTCTGATAGATACATATCTAATTACTCCAGAATTATCCATAGGATCATTACCGCCGTATTGACCTTTAGAGTTATTCTCTGGAATACCTTCAATGTTTCTAGTACCATCTTGATTATTAGTTGGTGCATTACCTAAAACGATTAGACCTCCCCATAGACCTGATTCTTGCATAGGATAATCAAAATAGTCATATGGATCATCTCCTTCAAAAGTAAAGATAATCGGTTTATCTGGAGTTCCATTTGCATATATTTTCCCACCTTGAGCAATAATTAAAGCAGAAGCATTTGACTCTTGACCTGTTTTACCTTGTATTACTGTTCCTGGTTCTATCCATAATTCCGCGCCGTCTTCAACAAATACAAATCTGTCTAGTACATAAATATTATCGGCTGTCATAGTCTTTGTTTCGCCTTCCTTAATCCAATCGTCAGTAACTGTTATTGTTTCTGCTTTGGATGTGTATCCTACTACCATCATTACAATGATTAATTGTAGTATTCTGTTCATATTAGAAACTCCTAATAAAATAATTGTGTAAAAAAATATTAATCAAATGAATAATTTATACCAAGAGAGAATGTAGTTCCCAAATCATATTGAGTATTAAAATACTCCTCTCCTTTGAATGTATATGTTCTTTCCATTCTTGCTCCAAGTATATTTCGTGCTGAGAATTTTAGTCTTAAATCGTTAATTATATCTTTACTTAATGTAAAGTTTAACATGTTTCTTGGTTGTTCAAAAACATCAGGTGTACCACCTAAACTTACGTCAGAAAGTCTTTCGCCAAACACATTGTAATGTAAACCAGCATCTAGTCCTAATTCATAGTTAATGTAAGCCAAGTCTAAGTTCAGAACATAAGGAGATTGACCTTGCAGTTGTCTTGTTCTGCTTGCTTCTGGGTTGAACGCTTGTACTAATTCGTACTCTTGGTCAGACATATCTACTTGAGATTCTACTAAAGTAAAATTAGCACCAAATTGGAAGTTTTGTAATTCTTCAATGAAACCCAAATTCTTTCTAACTTCTAGTTCAAGACCAAATAATTGTGCTTTGTCCACATTTTGCATTTGTACATTACCATTAGCATTAACAATTACTCTTTCAATTGGGTTTGTGAAGTCTTTGTAAAAACCACTAATAGAAACAATTTCACCTGGGTTTAAGAACCATTCCCAACGTACATCGAAATTATCAATTAAAGTTCTCTGTAGGTTTGGATTACCAATAAAAGTAAATCCACCTACGAATTCGAAGAAGTCAAAATCAGCTAATTCTCTAAAAGTAGGTCTTGCTAATGTTTTACCATAAGCAAATCTTAGATTTTGGTTTTCAGATAGACTGACAATCATATTTGCTGATGGTAAAAAGTCATTCTCAAGTATTCCAGCAGCAGGTAGTGTAGTATCACGACTAGTTACAGTCATATCTGTAGTTTCCATTCTGGCTCCACCAACAAATCTAACCCCATCAACTATTTCTGCATCAATCATACCATAGAATGCAGTTAATTCTTGATCACCAGAGTAAGCATCTTTGTCTACTACTCTATTTTCTAAGTAGAGACCATAAGTATTGAAAAATGCTGATGAATCATCAACTAGCCCAACATTGTTTGCAAAGTAATCATTAACATCACCATCGAATATACTTTGCCCATTAATTTGATCTACTAAGAACATATATCTATCTTGCTGGAAAGAACGAGTCTTATTCTGATATGCAAACCCTGTTTTAAATTTGAATAATGACCCTATAGTTTCAGTCAAGGGTAATTCGAAATCTAATTTTGCATTGTTTGACTCTTCCGACAAATCACGATAGAATCTTGCAGGATTTATATAGTGGTTTTCATCAATTCTCCAGGTTGTATCAAGACCGCCTTCATTCTCAATTATTTCATTGATTTCATAAGTAAAAAATCTCATATCTGGCTCATCTTGGGAAGTATTTGCTGTAGATAAATTCCAATCTATTTTTGCATTAGAAAGTGATTTGATACTATGTTCACCAGAGAATTGATATGATTGTACATTTCTTTCTATATATCTGAGAGTGCTAGATCTGATTTGCTCTGTCTCTGGATACTGTTCATCGAAATATGATAAACTTTGAGCAACTGACTGTCCTGATTGATTATAGAATAAATTAAATAATATTCTATCTGAATCCGAAAGATCATAACCTACATTTGCCAAAGCCCCCCAATTGACTTCTTGAGTACTTTTAGTGTCATTTATTATCTTGTTTGACCTTAATTCATTAGCGTCACCAGAAGTTAATTCATATATAGCAAACTGCCCACCGTCGTAATTACTAAAATTAGTTCCATAACTTAGACTCGCCAAATAACCCAATGAGTTACCTAATAAATCAAATTGATCTCCAATATTCATAGACATGCTACCGTTCAATGGTGCAGTAGTTTGTGATGGGGCCATTTCATTATTAAAAGCATTAGAGAGGTTGTCTAGTTGTTCAGCTTTTTGAATACTTTCTTCATTCCTTCTGTTTCTAGTGTCTGTAGGAATTGGTACATTATCAGCATTCTTAATTACATCGGGCAAATCTCTTTTACCATTATCAAATCCTAGCCAATCAGTGCTAGAACCACTGTAAGTGAGAACTTCTTGACCAGTTACAACTGTGTTTGCAGAAGTTGACAAGGCTATACCAGCTTTAAACTCTTCTGGAAAAGACTTAGTTTTTATGTCAATTGTACCACCAGTAAAGTCTCCGGGTTTATCTGGTGTTGCTGTTTTGATAGTTACAATGTTTTCAATCATTCCTGCTGGGAATAAATCTAAGTGAACTGATTTTTTATCAGGATCAGCACTTGGCATTGCAGTACCATTGAGTTGTGTATTAGAATACCTATCCCCTAATCCACGTATGAATACGTGTTTTCCTCCAACTACAGAAGCACCAGTTACATTATTCATTGCGGCAGCTGCATCTCCAGCCCCACCTCTTGAAATTTCCTTTGAACCAATTGCATCAGAGAAAGATTGTGATTTCTGTCTATCTTTTAAAAGTACTGCACCCGTCTCTTTCACCGCCTTAGCCGTTACAATAATATCTTCGCTCATCATAGACTCACTTTCGAGTGTAATGTCTACTGTTGTCGTTTCATTTTCTTTTATTTCAATATCTTTTATCTGTTTCTTTGCATAACCTATGTAAGAAAAAGAAACTGTATAAATTCCAGGTTTGATATTTTTAACTAAATAGGTACCGTCTACTTTTGTCATAGCCCCCTGTTTGGTACCTACAAGCTGAACCGTAGCTCCAATCATAGGATCACCATAGTCACCATCGACAATTGTACCTTTAAGTGTACCATTTTTAGAAAAAAGACTGGCTGATGTCAGAATCAGCAGCATTACTATGAGTGTTGTTTTAGTCAAGTTTTTCACTTTATAGCTCCACATTATATTATTACTTTTTGACTTAAAATTATTATTTAATAGATTGTATTCTTAAAAATTTAGATGGCTAAGTATTAGATCTGTCTTTTGTGTGAAGCTCCAAATTCTATCTGACTGACTTTTTCTACTTAGCCAACTAATGAGACACTTTTTCATTTCGTTCGTATATTCAACTTTGGAATTCTTGATAAACTGCTTCACTAAATTATCTGCTTCTACTAAATTGAATTATTCAAATTTGGTTCAATAGATTTAAGATTGATTAAAGTTTTTGTTAAGGTCTTGTTAATTGTTTAACTCTTTTTAAGATAAGTTTGGATAGTGTTTTGTTTGAGTTAAGACTATGTTAAGATTTATAAGTAGCTATTGTTTTTGTTATTTTTGCATTGTCAAAATTTATAAAACACGTATGGAATTAGATGGCTATTGGTATAATGAGTGCAATGAGAGAAGAAGTAAGTTTATTATTGCAATATATAATTGACCCAAGAACTCAGGAAATTGGTAAAAGAGAATACATTAGCTGTAAGTTATTTAATAACAATGTAGTTATAGTTTTTTCACGCTGGGGCAAAGTTGCTTCTTCTAGTACAGCCACTACTTTGATAGATAAATTTGGTGTAGATGAGATTATCTTCACAGGCGTTGCAGGAGCAATAGTAGATAATTTATCCATAGGAGATATAGTAATAGGAAAAAAGCTATACCAGTATGATATGGATGCAAGTCCTTTATTCAATAAATATGAAATTCCACTTCTTGAAAAAGTATATTTTGAAACTGATAATACTATTTCGTCAATACTCTATGAAGCTTCAGAAACTTATATAGATGAAGCTCAGATTGATAGTGTTCCAAAACTAACATTAGGAAATATAGGAACTGGAGATAGATTTGTTAATGACACAATATTATCTAATGAGATTTCAATAATAGACGATATAAAAGTTGTAGAAATGGAAGGAGCAGCTGTTGCTCAAATATGCTACGAGCATGACGTCCCATTTGGTGTGGTTCGAATTGTTTCAGACAATTCGAATTCTGATGCGCATGTTGATTTTCAAGATTTTATTGAGACTAGAGCATGTATCTATTCTTTGGGAATTATAAAAAATTATTTGAATAGTAAATAATATGAAATTAGATTTAAATAGATATAAATACAAAAGAATAGCTTGTTTTGATTATGGACTGAAAAGAATTGGTTTTGCAGTTTCAGATGAGTTGCATATTACTGTAAGACCAGTAAAAGTATTCGATGCAACTGATGAGGATTTGCTTGATCAAATCAAAGAAGAAATAAAAATACAGAATGTGGGGCTAATAGTTGTTGGTCAGCCAGTTGACTATAATGGTGGTAGTAGTGAAGTTTTAGAAGCTATAGATAACTTCAGAGATAAACTAATCGTATCTACAGAACTAGAAGTTGTATTGTTTGACGAGAACTACTCAAGTAAAGAAGCAATGAGAGTGATGTTAGCTTCTGGAAAAAAGAAAAAAGATAGAAGAAAAAAGGGTAACTTAGACATGACAGCAGCTGCAGTAATTTTAAAAAACTTTATACGAGAAAATGATTAAATATTTGACTACTTTTTTATTCCTAACTACTATTTGCAGTTACTCACAATTAGATAAGTCAACGTATTATTCTTACGGTGAATCCTTATATTCAGAAGTATTGCATTTACCTTATACTTCAGATGATTCTTCGAGAGTTATGGTACTAGCAAAAGTAGCCACCGAAGCTATAAATTTTGTAAAAGTATCTGATGGTGAGAATTTTGGGAAATATAGTGGAATAGTTAGCTTACAAATAAAGTTTCAAAATAGTCAAGGCATAATCAAGGAAAGAATAAAGCTAACTGACACTGTATTTTTCGATGATTATGATAATACTCAAAGTAAGTCAATATTTTTAGAGTCATTTGAAGAAGTAGTTGTTCCAAATGATGATTATAGTATTAGTTTTGAATTTGAGATAAAAAAGAACTCAACAAGTAATGTTCAAAAACACTCCATCAATTTGACTGAAATTGAAGGTAAATACTCCCCTATTTTTCTAAATACCCCTAGAGAAGATGTATACACTAACTTAGATCCTTTTTTGTTAAAAAATACCATTTCATTTGATGCAAAAGGGTGTAAAGTTATTATTCCTACTCAAAGTTTAGGAGAGAATAATTATACCTATAAGATCATTAAGAAAAAAGAAGTTGAAAACAGTCCTTTAAATTGGGATGAAAAAAATGAGTTTGATGGCATCTGTAAAAAACTTACTAATATTGATTTCAAAATCGAAAATAATTTCTCAGACATTAAGTTCAGTTTAGGAAGGAATTCAAAATATAACGCTTTAGATTTCAATATACCAGTTGACAAAATTTTACCAGGACAGTATGAATTACAGCTTTTGAAGAATAATCAGATTTTTAAAACATATTCATTTGAAATAAGGTGGCATAACAGACCAATTTCACTCAACAACTTAGATTACGCCATAGAATTAATGAAATATATAGCTTCTGAGAAAGAAATAGAAAAACTATTGGATTCTGATGATTTATCTAAAAATTTTCTTGATTGGTGGAGTGACAAAGACCCTACGTCTTTCACCCCATTCAATGAAGCTATACAGCAATATTACTCTCGTGTAGATTATGCATTTTTTAGTTTTAAAACAATTTCAGAGAGTGATGGCGCTCTTACTGACAGAGGCAAAGTTTTTATTTTGAAAGCATTCCCAACAAAAGTAGAAGAAGCATTTGAAAATAATGAAACGCTAATAAAGTGGAAATATCAGAACATAAAAAAAGAGTATGTCTTTGAATTGATTAATGCAGGAAACTATAGGCTAGTAGAGATAAACGACCTCTGATTTTATCTTGGTTCCCATGCCTCACCTTCACAAGGAATGTGATTAGTACTCACATGTTCATCATATAATTTACATAACTGACTATCGGCATTAAAATTACGACAGGAACCACACAGTGTATCCTCAGTGAATTTCTTAATTCTGTCAGTATACTCTTGATATTGTGTCCAACCAGGATATAGTGCTATCAACCATATTAAGAATAATGAGAAGTACCACATTTCATTATTCCCATAGATATACATGATTATCATAGTAACAACCATAATAATCGATGATCTAAGCAGAACTCCCCATACAATTGAACCAACAGTGACTACCGGTTCATTATGATTATCTTCATCTGTAACCTCTTTAAAAAGGAACAAATTCTTTATTTTATCTATATCATTCATATTTAGTATCTATATCTATAACCAATAAACGCTCTGTTGTAAAATAAATTATAAATATAGTTACTATATTTTCGTACTTATTTTTATTAAATTATAAAATATATAACTAATAACTAAGAGAAAGAATAATGAAAAAAACTAGCTTGAGTAGATTAACAATTAAGAATGCACAATATTACGGATATCATGGTGTAAAGGCAGAAGAGAGAAAATTAGGTGGGAAGTTTGAAGTTGATTTGGTTTTGGATTATGATGCCAAATCAGCGATTGTCCGTGATGACGTTAATTATGCTCTTAACTATGAAATTGCAATGTTCTGTATATCTGAGATTATAACTGGTGAATCTTATTCTTTGATTGAAACAATTGCTAATGAGATTCTTAACTCTGTAATGGAGAAATTTAGTTTCCTCCAGAAGGCAACTGTTAGAGTAAGAAAACTAAGTGCCCCAATGAAAAGATATATCGATTATGTAGAAGTAGAACAAAGTATGAGCAGAACTGATAAACCTACTGAATCAGAATAAGTATTGATTTTATATGAGTAATTACAATGAATCAATAACTAGGACTAGCCGTACACTCCTTTCTTTAGGAGCAAATGAAGGAGATAAAGAAAAAAATTTAATTAAAGCAATAGAGTTGTTAGAATCTAGAGATGTATTAAAAATACTTAAGAAATCATCTTTCTACTATACGGAGCCTTACGGAGTAAAGAATCAAGATTGGTTTATCAATCTATGTATATATGGAGAAACATCATTATCTCCGTATGATTTACTAAAACAATGTAAGAATATTGAGACTCTAATAGGTAGAAAAGAACGGCAAAGGTGGCACGAAAGAGAGATAGATATTGATATAATACTTTATGGTGACACTAATCTAAAAGAGGAAGATTTGATTATCCCTCATAAAGAGTATAAGAAAAGAAATTTTGTATTAATTCCTGCAGCTGAAATTGTTGGGAAAATTACTCCACCAGATAGTAATAAAACGATTAAAGAACTTTCAGAAATTTGTATTGATAAAAGTGGTATAAAGAAAATATAAGTGTTTATTTCAGATGACATAGTACAACAAATAAAAAACGATGCTGATATTGTAGAAATTATCAGTGAGTATGTCAATTTGAAAAAAAGGGGTAAGAACTATGTTGGACTCAGCCCATTTACAAATGAGAAAACTGCATCCTTTATTGTCTCTCCTGACAAACAAATTTTTAAAGACTTCTCCTCTGGCAAAGGTGGCGACCTTTTTACTTTCTTAATGGAATATAGAAGGATTACATTTCATGAAGCAATTGTAGAACTTGCAAACAAACTCAATATAGAGCTAAAATCTGATCCTAATTCATCAGGTCAATCAAAGCAAAAAACCTCGAAAAGAAAACAAATTTTAGATTTATTAGAAGATGTAAAAAAGTTCTATGTTAATTCTATGAGATTAGATGAAAATCAAATAGCAATACAGTATTTTTTAAAAAGAGGTTTTACCGCTGAAATTCAAAAGAAGTATGAGCTTTGTTATGCTCCTGATAGCTGGGATGGAACTGTAAATCATCTGCGAAAGAAAGGATACACAGAATCTTTAATGTTAGAGTCAGGAGTAATTGGTAAAAGTAAATCAAATACCTTGTATGACAGGTTCAAAGGTAGAGCAATATTTCCAATAAAAGATCACCTTGGAAAAGTAATTGGATTTGGTGGTAGAGATTTGACGAATAGTCCAAAAGCTGCTAAGTATATCAACTCACCCCAGTCAATGGTTTATGATAAGAGTGATGTGCTTTATGGTTTTCATGAAGGAATAGATGAGATAAGAAATCAGGAAGAAGTAATACTTGTCGAAGGTTATGCAGACGTTGTTTCACTAAGCCAAGCAGGTATAACAAATGTAGTAGCTGTAAGTGGTACTGCTCTAACTGAGAAGCATTGTAACAGATTAAAAAGATATGTTAAAACTGTATACCTGAATTTTGATTCTGATAGAGCTGGTATAAGCGCTGCGGATAAATCAATTGATATATGTTTAGAAAATGAGATTGATGTTCAAGTAATAGAGCTGCCTGAAGGAGAAGACCCTGATACAATAATTCGCGAAAAAGGTAAGAAAGAATATGAATTACTTATCAGGAAATCTCTAAGCTTTGTTGAGTTCAGAGTAAATCAATTCAAAAAAACATGGGACAAAAAAAATCCCAAAGTACTTTCAGATTTTCTGCAGAAAATGATAGCAACTATAAACAAAATTAGTAATGTATTTGTTCATGATCACTACATAAAGGAATTAACAGAACTACTAGATTTATCTGAGAATGAGAGGTCACTACTTTATGAACAAAAAAATCAATCAAGTTCATCTACAAACAGTAGTAATTTAAAATTAGTAGAAAATACAACAGATTGGCATCCCGAAGCCATGTTAGTTGATCTAAAAAAAGAACTAACAGATGCAGAAATTAAAATATTTTCTTATCTTTTAGAATCTAAAAATATAAAAAGTCAGATGGAAGAATTGCAACTCTCTTCTGAGTTCTTTCAATCTGACACTGGGAAAAGTATATTCGATCATTTAGAAATGCTTGATTTTGATAATTCTGAAGGATTGATTCAACAGATAATACATTCGGAAGAAGCAGATGAAGAGCTTAATGAAATACTTACAACCATTATAATGCTCAATGATGAGTTCAGACCATCAGAGCAATGGGACAAGTTCAGGCATATTGATCCAGTAAAAATGGATAAATTAATTGAAGAAGCTATAAGAAAGATTATGTTAGAAAACTTGGAATCAGAAATTAATGATTTACTGAGAGCAATAGAAGAAAATCCAGAAAATGATAAACTTTTTGCTAATTATAATGAGTTAATTAAGCGAAGAGAAAAAATGTATGAAAATTCTAAAGACTAAATTAAAAGACAAAAAAATTAAGATTAGAAAATCTATAGTTGGTGCCATTATATTGGCTACTACTCTTTGGATTTATACTACTCTCAATAATGAATATGTAACGTTTGTAAAGGTACCACTGAAAGTTGTAGTTCCAAATAACAGAGCAATAGAAAACCCTATACCTAACAATTTAGAAGTAGAAGTTAAAGGAAAAGGGTGGGATATTTTCAATCTTTTATTTTTTAATACATCAAAAGAGATAACATTAGATTTATCCAAACAAAATATAGATAAGGATAACTTTGAAATTGGAAGGCAACAAATACTTAAATCAGTCCGATATATCGGGAATTTAGAATCTATTGATGTTCTTCCTGATAATGTTGAGTTCAGAACAGGTGTCAGTGGTGAATACTTTGTCAATGTAAAACCAAATGTCAAGATAGTACCCAAAAAAGGCTTCGTATTAGTAGATGGACCAAATGTAGAACCAGACAAAATAAGGATTAAGGGTAATAATAATATAGTCAGTAATATAAAAAATTGGGAAACCAACTACTCACTTATAGAAGAAGTTTCAAACAAATTTAGAGTAAAAGTTACACTTAAAGACACTTTGAGCTCTATCATTAAAAAATCTAGGAATAATGTATTTGTATTGGGTGAGTTGGAACAGATTGCATATAAAACGTTTCATGATATACCTTATACTATGATAAATGGAAAAGCCGAAAGCTACGAAATCACACCAAATAAATTTGATATAACTGTAAAAGGTGGTATTACTGCAATATCTAATTTCACTTCAGAAGATATTAAAATTATATTAAATGCAAACGAAATTTACAATAGTAAGACTGGAACAGCATTAGTATCAGTTGAACTAGACGGTGAAGTAAAATTAAGTAATACAAATGAATTATTTGTTTATGCATTTAGAAACTCCAAGGAAAAGAATATGATAGAGTTTGCTGATAAATAATTTAATTCGTAATTTGATTTATTAATTAACATTTAACAGAATGGAGTTATGAAATTTATTAAAATTCTTTTAGTTGGAGCGAGTTTGTCTTTTTTGACATTTAGCTCAATGAAAGCGGAGTTCAATGAAAATGGTGTCTTTGAGATTTCATCTGAATTTAGTGGATTTAATTCCGAAAATTTCAAAGGTTATACAAAACCTCTTTTTACAACAATAGGTCAAGGTGCTCAATCAAATTTATTTAGTGTTGCTAATTACAATGAAAGTTACTCGATAGGTATAGATATATCGCTATCCTCCACACTTATTCCAGGTAGTCAAGAAAATTATAATGCAATGTTACCAGCAGCGTTTGGTGATACAAACATAATGGATAATGCTATTTATAAGAATGGTGAAATAATTAGAAATATTGGCGGTACTGTAGAACAGCCAACCATATATGGTGGCGAAAGTAATGCAATTTATGTAGTATCTCCTGTGCCCGGTGGTGACCCTGCGGACAGTATTTATAAATCAATAGCTTATAACGAAGGTAATAATATTGCTACAATGGCATCATTACCAGCAATTCAATTTATATTTGGTTTGCCAACTAGAACTGAAATAAGGTTTAGATATCTAGGTGCACCAATTGATGAAGAAATGTACAATCACATTGCAATCTCTGCAAATCAACAAGTAGATGAATGGTTTGATATGTTTGATAGTGAAGATAATATGTCTTTAGCTATTCATGGGTCTTATCAATTCATGACTTTAGCAGAAACAATTGATATGAATTCTTGGGCGGCAGGTGTACACTTTAGCAAAGGCTTCGGCGATGGTCTATCAGTATATGCTGGTTTACAATTAGAAGATCTTGGTGGTACTTTCAACGTAGAAAGAAAAAATGGTTACCAAGAAGAATTCTATGTAGAAGGAACTAATGAATTAAGAAATCTTAACGATGTACCTACTGAGTTGCAAGCACAGTATGTTGCGCACGTAAATGCAAGAAGAGATACAGAAAATAGTCCTTTTGAAGAAGTAAGATTATTAAAACCTATTTCATTTGATATTGAAACTTTTACAAATTGGAGATTCACTGTTGGTGGCGCATATGAATATGGCATAATGGAATTTCATCTTGATATGGGATATGCTTCACAAATGTTCCTCAATGGAGGGATAAGACTAAGATTTAAAGAATGGACTAACAGTTCAGATACAGAAAATTAATTTTAAAGGATTTATATTATGAAAAAATTCAATTATATACTATTGACATTACTAACAATAGTAACGCTATTTGCAGTTCAAAGTTGTGATGTTGCAAATGTTGCTGATATTGCACTTCAGCTAACTATTGACTTTGACCCGAGTTTCGATAACAGGGCCGTACCTGACAGTTCTGTTGAGGTTGTAAACTTAGAAGATTATCCTGAATATAACGATAATAGAGACCAGATAGAAGATGCTGAAATACTACATTTTAATTATAGTATTAATGAAATTAAGACATCAGATAATTTACCTATAGATTCAATAGAATTCGAAAGAATAGCATTTTATCTAATTCCAACATTTACAGACGGAGGTGCTAGAGTACCTGGTCAAAGATATCTATTAGGTGAATTCACAGATGTTAAAATTTCAGATTATTATAAAACTGCAAAGTACATTATTGAAGTTGGAGATGATGTAGGTGAGCTTATTTCAGAACAAATTAAGGAAACACCTTACTTTATTTTTGTAACTGAATATAGCGAAATGAAAGGTGAAAACAGATCAAATTACTTTGATTACATAGATGCTCATGTTGATATGGTAATCCGTGTAAGTACAACAAACTAAATCACCTTCTTAATTTCTCGAACCTATATGCAATATAATAAAGAACTTATCGTTCATAGTGTAAGTTTAATAATATTTTATAGGTAGGATTATGTTAAGATGGGTTATTATATTTTTAGTAGTTGCATTAATTGCTGCGGTATTTGGTTTTGGAGGAATTGCTGCTGGTGCAGCTTCAATAGCTAAAATATTATTTTTTATATTTATTGTCTTATTTGTTATTTCCCTTATTATGGGAGCAATTAAAGGCTTTAAATAAATAACTAAAGAATTTATTAAAAGACTCTCTTTATTTTTAAAGAGAGTTTTTTTTTATTCAAATTAAAGTTAACTTGAAAGTATGATTGAATGGGTAAAAAGACTTATAAACCATCCATGGGAGACCATCAAATCTGCATGGAGAACATTTGAAATATTTGAAGAGAGACTTGATCGCCATCATACATTTATGTTGGCATCTGGTATTGCGTTCAATATTCTTCTATATTTATTACCATTATTTTTAATATTAGTGGTACTTATAAGAATGTTTTTTGGTGAACAAGGAATTATCCAGATATTCCACGACATTATGTTAGAGTTTCTTCCTCCAACTTCAGACACATATAATTTGATTGACACAATAACAAAAGAAATTGAAGTGTTAGTTGGCTATTCATCTTTATTTGGAATTATAGGTGGTGTATCCTTACTTTGGCTTTCATCTCTACTTATAAGCTCTTTTAGGAATGCACTTAATGCAATTTTCAATTTGAAAAGCAGACATATTTTTATACTATATCGATTTAAAGATATGCTATTAATAATAGTACTAACTATATTAATCTTGCTCTATTCTTATGCATTCCCATTTATTTCATTTTTAATAGAAGCCGCTAGTGACATTTCACCTGATATTTTTACAGGTTTCATTCAAGAACTACTTACACTATTGGTGTCACTAACCACATCATTTTTGCTTATATATTTCATATATAGGTGGGTTCCTAACCAGAGAATTCCTAGAAAGCCTCGTATTTTTGCTACTATATCAACAGTAATAATGATAGAATTATCAAGACATTTATTTGCTTGGTACTTATCATCAGTTTCTAATTATGGTAAATTCTATGGCACTTACGCTGTAATCGTATCTATTGCAGTTTGGGTGTATTACTCTTCATTAATCATTCTTCTTAGCGCAGAACTTGGCAAATTCATCTACGATATGAAATGGAAAGAAAAGAATGACGATGTTGAGGAAGAAAAGTTTGTTGACAGACTACCAATCTAAAACTTAAGATATTTTTGCCAAATTAGAAATAGTTCCCAAGTTGCATTTATATCTCTTAAGCAATAGTCAGAAATAGTCTCTATCTCACCTTTTTTATATAATTCTGAAACCATAGAACCATCGACACCTTCACTTTTTGGGGAGGTTATACCGTATGCACGAGTGTAGAAATCAAAATTAAATCGCTTTGATGCAGAATATGGTGAAGGGTTATAGAAACTAAGCTCATCTATCAAATCTACGTGTCCTTTATAATTCCAACGAGTACCACTCATTAAATTTTTTGATGGTCTGATTTTAAGTAAAGAGCTTCGAAGCATCAAGAATGGAACATCGAAGCTTCTGCCATTGAATGAAATCAGTGTAGCATTATTATACTTTATTAATAGCTTCCAGAAATTTTCTAGTAATCCTCTTTCAGAATATAGAAAACAGCTTTTACCGCTCTGTAGTGTTATTTCTTTACCCTCTTCCCCATCATAGTCAGGCAAAGTAGAGAGTGCCGCTTCACTTTTTAATACATAGTCATCTCCATCTCTTTCCATCAGCTGCATACCAATACAGCAGACTTGGGCAGTAAATGGTGACAGCCCCATAAGATACTTCTTCTGCTCTTTTTCTTCTTCTGTTTCTGCTCCTCGAAGGATATATTCTTGTTGGGATTCTGAAAATTGATCAAAATCAATAGTGGCAGTTTCTATGTCAAAAGCGATATATTGTTCCATATTATATTAAATATTTTCAATGATTAGATAGAACAATATAGTAAATTTCTTACTTAGTGATATGATAAACGATACTAAAAGTATAAAAAGAAAAAAGCCAATCTAAATAAATAGATTGGCTTTTTATCAGTGACTCCTACAGGATTTGAACCTGTGGCCCTTTGATTAAAAATCAAATGCTCTACCGGCTGAGCTAAGGAGTCTCCGTCTCAAAAATAGAATACAAAATTAAGGGTTCTGTATTTAATATGCAAACTTTTTTTGAAATAATTTTATTATATTTTTACTCTTTCTTCCAATGATTTAAGGACAGATTTAGCTATACCTTTGGCATCTATACCAATTACTTCATATAACTCTTCTTGAGTTCCATGTTCAATAAACTCGTCTTCTATTCCAATGATGGTTAATTTATTAGTATAGTTTTTCTCGATCATATATTCAGCAACTGCAGAACCAAAACCACCTTGTTTTTGGCCATCCTCTACAGTGACTATTGGAATATCTTTTTTGCAAAGCTCATCAATCATTTCTTTATCTAGAGGCTTCACAAATCTTGCATTGACAACTGTAGCATTAACTCCTTGTTCACTAACTATACCAGCAGCATCCAAAGAATGCTGAACCATATTACCTATACCAAGTAAAGCAACATCAGTGCCTTCTCTCAAAATCTCTGATTTTCCAAGTTCAATTTCTTTCATTTCTTCTAAAGGTACCCCAATTGAAGCTCCTCTAGGGAATCGAATAGCTACAGGTCCGGACTTATACTTGTTTACTGCTGAAAATAGCATGTCTCTCAGCTCCTGTTCATCTTTAGGAGCCATGACAACTATGCCTTGAATTGGCCTCAAATAAGCTAAATCCATAACGCCGTGATGAGTTGGACCATCAGCTCCTACAACTCCAGCTCTATCCAGAGCAAACACTACGTGCAGTTTCTGAATAGCACAGTCATGAATTATGTGGTCATAAGCTCTTTGTAAGAATGTAGAATAGATTGCTACAATTGGTATAACACCTTGTGTAGCAAGTCCAGCTGCAAATGTAACAGCATGCCCTTCAGCAATACCTACGTCAATTACTTTTTCAGGCATTTCCTTTTGTACTATATTTAGTCCTGTACCACCGGGCATTGCGGCAGTAATTGATACCACATCATCTTGTTTTTTACAAATTTCAAGAACTGCTTGACCAAATACATCTTGATATTTAGGAGGAGTTTTAACTACTGGTTTGTTACTTGCAACAGATTTACCAGTAATTTTATCTATTTTACCTATGGCATGCATAAATTGTGTGTCTCTAGTTGCGTGCTCGTAGCCATATCCTTTTTGAGTCATAACATGAAGGAATATAGGTCCTTTCATGTCCTTTATATTCTCTAGAATATTTACCAGTTTACTAACATTGTGACCATTTACAGGCCCAATATAATTGAAACCAAGAGCTTCAAAAAGAACACCTGGAGTAATTACAGCTTTTACACCATCTTCTAATTTCGATGCAATCTTTCTTAGTCTATCCCCAAGCTCATCCATTTTACCTGTAACAGACCAAGCTTTGTCTCTAATTCTTTTGAATGGTTTAGAAGTAAAAACTTCACTAAAGTAATTGGAAAGTGCTGAAACGTTTGGCGCGATTGAAAATTCGTTATCGTTTAAAATTACTAATAAGTCCTTTTGTAATACACCCGCATTATTAAGTGCTTCAAATGCTAAACCACCAGTCATAGCACCATCGCCTATTACAGATATTACTTTGTAATTGTCCTTATTGATGTCTCTTGCTGCAGCCATACCGAGCGCTGCAGAAACACTGGTACTAGCATGACCAGCACCAAACTCATCATACTCGCTTTCAGTTCTTTTTAAAAAGCCCGAAAGGCCGTCTTTTTGTCTAATTGTACTTAGTTGGTCTCTTCTACCAGTTAAAACCTTATGTGGATATCCTTGGTGACCAGTGTCAATTACAATTTTATCTTTCGGAGTATTAAACACATAGTGGAGAGCAACTGTTAGCTCAACCATCCCTAGTCCAGCTCCAAAATGACCACCAATCTGAGTAATGGTGTCTATGATATAATCTCTTAGTTCATCACAAACAACAGGCAGACTTGAGGGTTTTAATTTCCTCAAGTCTGCTGGTTTGTCTATGTCTAATAAATATTTGTAGTCTAAATTATCTGACATTAATTCTAATTTTCCTTAGGTGTTATGATATATATTTGTACCGTTCTAGATAATTGACGTCCAATTGTCAAATCATTGTCATAAGGTTGAATACTTTCACCTATTCCATATACTTCATATTTGGCGTCTTTTGCTTTTGAACTTATATACTTTTCTACATTACGTGCTCTATTAAGAGCAAGTTTCTTATTGTAATCTTCTTGTCCAATTCTATCACTATATCCATAAATCTGAACAGTTGAATTATATTCAATAGCAGGTAAAATATTATTGTCAATAATCTCTTTGTCATGGTCAGATATTTCTGGACTATCAAAATCGAAAACTACTAAACTGAATTTCGACACAGTCTTATCAGGTTTTTCTTCTCTACTTCTTTGAGAAGTACTAACATACTCAACAGGTATAGAACCAGTGTAGTTATCTGACTTTCCTTTATCATTCTCTACAGTAAAATTATACTCTACTGGTAAATCACTTGCAGCTAATTGGTTAGGTCTAATTCCCCACTGTATTTCATTTGGAGTGCCATCACCTCTGAAGTTTTTGATTAAACTACCTGATTGAGATAGTTCTAATTGCCAAGTAGTAACACTATCAGTAGTGTTTATTTCTGGAACGAATTCAACTAAATCAGGACTTGCAATAGATTGTCTATCTTTCTCAATCAACATTGGGTCTAACAAAGTTGGGTCTTTAGTACTAAACTCCACTCTTCTATTTTCAGCAACACCGTCTTCTACTCTACTTGAAGATGGTTTACTAGGCTTCAATGCACCAACAGCTTTAATTCTATCAGCAGATATACCATAGTTATTAACTAAGTAATCTTTTGCTTGTTGAGCTCTTGATTGTGCTAGTTGTTTATTCCCTTTTTCTGTTTTACTATCCACAGTACCTGTGATAGTCAACTCTGCATCGGTATTATCTTGCATTCTAGTACCAATAATATCTAATGTGTTTTTGTTTATTTCTATTGCATCTGGTTCTACTTGTGAAATGTCAAATTTTCCTGTTTCTCTTTCAGCTGTTAAACTTTGTGTTGCAGCAGCTGGGTACTTGCTCCCTTCGTTATAAAACACATAAGGTACAATTGGGAAAAGTTCAGTGTATTGAACTTCCTCTACTCTGATATTATCTACTTCATAAGCTATACCATCTTTGTTATAAGCTCTAATCTCTTTGAAACCAACTTCCATAACTGATTCTGGCTCTGGTTCTACTTCATCATCACCTAATCCGAATGTTAAACTAACACCTGCTCTTAATTGTGCGAAGTTCCAACCGTCAGAGTAAGGATTATCCAATTCAGCGACATCTGTGAAAGGGAATCTAAAGCTTACTTCTGGAGTTAAAAATATGTCGTCATCAATTTCCATCATATAACCGGCACCCAATGCAATTGCAGCTCTGAATGAAGGGCTTTCAAACTCACCAGCATTACCAGTTTGTTCGTTAAATACAACATCACCTGCTTTAGTCACAATAGTAATGTCTTCTACTCTTTCATAATCACTCACTACTGGGAACCCAAGTTCAACACCAGCTAATAAATACAGATTATCTATAGGTAGAACATTATGAAATTGCATGAATAAATCAACTTCTCCATAAAGTAATGAAGTTTGGAAATCATCAGCATATAGAGAATCTAAAGAGGTTTGTGGAAATATTCCAGCTGTATTAAGATCAATTCCAGCACCATGAAGTCCTAACCTTCCTGAAAAAACAAATGTTTGATCTAATGGAACATTGATTATAAAGCCACCATTAAGACCAAGTGAGTTTTCAGATCCATAATATGGCACACCGAAGTCATCGCCAGGTTCAGCAGGTACCCCTCCTATTGCTGTGTTGAATGGGTAAAAGAAATCTGCATTGTGCATATTCATGTTTACACCAATATATCCCCCGATATTTAGTGGTATTTCTTTTTCTTTGGTTTGAGCTTCCAAATTTACTAAGTTTACACTTAATAAAAGTGATAGAGCGGTTAGAAGTACATTCTTCATTGGTTCTTCCCTTTTATATTTTATGTTACATAAATTCAAATTAACAAAATTATACCGAAATGAAAAGTATTATTAAATCCATCTCGATAGCAATTGCAAAGATAACGATTATAACGTCTTTAATTGTATTAAATTTTAATTTAAGCTCAGCTCAAACTGGAACAGATTTACATTTCAAGGGAGGTTTATCGACTCCCAATGATAAGATTGCTAGTGTATATTCAGATGAGAATTTAACTACTGACAATATTACTAGTGGTGACCTATTCAATGAGAACTCTAATTTGGGCTATCATGTTGGGTTAGGCCTAAGAGTTGGTATTTCAGATATGTTTGATTTCGTTGGGGGAGTAGAATTTCACAGATTTACTAGATCTGAATTCAAGATAAAGGATCCCGAATCTCGTGAAATCTACACTATGCGCTCAACTCAAAATATATTCCCTGTAAATGCAGGTGTTAATTTGAAAGTAATCAATACTGATATTTTTGGCGTATATGGAACTGCTGGTTTAGCATATAACTATATTTCAAACTCAGTAGATTATTTGACTGAAGAGTCTGACTTTTCTGTCCCACTTGACCTAAGTCCTGATGATTCGAGGGTTGGTTACTTTATTGGAGCTGGTACAGATGTAAATGTTGGGTTGCTGAAATTAAATTTAGAGATAAAATATCAACATATCAATTTCTTGGGTAAAGAAGATGGCGAAGAAGACAAGCAGTTTCTAGCAGTTAGCTTAGGCGTGATTCTTTAATTTTCTGACTTATAGAAATAACCATCTTTAAATGCTTTAAGCACGGTTTTTCTGTCTGATGAATTATTAGCTTTTTTAAGCCAAGAAAGCAAATAAGCAAATGGTCTAAGTACCCTTACTGCTATGTTTCCATGCATTACATCGATAGCAATAATATTCCTAATGATATAGTAATTCTTCCAGGAGAATTCATTATTTAAGTCAGGGACATCTAGTAACCTATCAATATTAGCATTTATTACTATATATGGCTGGAATCGTTCTTTCTTTGCTCTAATCATATATTCACTATCATCAGCATAAATAAAGAATTTTTTTTCAGGTAATCCAATTTCATCAATTAAATTTCTATGAAAGAATGGACCCTCGAAAGTCGGACCATCAGCTTTTATAGTTTCACCTACTAGGTCTGGTTCCATGAGTAGTCGTTCCCAAATATTTTTAAATGGGTTAGATAAATTAAATTTCAGAGTATCATTTATAAACGGGGTTCCATCTTTTGAATATCTTAAAGGTGCTAAAATAGATTTTTCATTTTTAATATTCATTAACTCTTCCAAACAATTGGGCCTTGGAACAACGTCATCATCCATAGCCCATATCCACTCATGCCCCCTGCTATGAGCAGTTTTAAATCCAGTGTATTGTCCGCCACTACTACCAGTATTGTCTTGTGTGACTACATACAAGTCATCTTGAGTATTTAGCCAATCTAGTGTACCGTCTGTTGAACCATTATTAACTACGATTATCTCATCTATTTTATAAGATTGTGCTCTAAGACCTTCAATAGTTTTTTTGAATAATTCTATTCTGTTATATGTAATAACAATTGCTGCAACACTCATATTTTGAATATTTCCAAATGTTCTTGATTTGAGATAAGTTTTTCAAGTCTAATAGAGCCAGCAATATGATCAGGGATGGGCATATAATCTTCTAGTTCTTCTATTCGCAACCATTTGTATTCACTGTGCTCTTCAGATAAAGAAATACTTTTGGAGCCATTTAATATAACTGCAAAAGCTGGAACTCCCTCTACAGAGTTTCTTTTTATGTCGTAAAATCCACCAAGAAAAGGTAATTTGTACCAATTGTCAGATTGTATTCCTGTCTCTTCTGATAATTCTCTTTTAGCTGCAGCCAAGGCATGTTCATCGTGTTCTACTGAGCCAGTAACTATCTGCCACATACCAGGATAAAGTTTGCATATTTCTGCTCGCTTTAGGGCCAAATGAAATAGTTCCTTCCTGTCTCTTTTAATAACGTGTACCTGTATTGTCCTAAACATAGATTAAATTATCTCGGATACATAATTTAACAATTGTTTTTCGTCCACGTCCCAGTTGTATTTCTCTTCATAAGCTTTGTAAGCATTATTCGAATAATTACTATAATTTGAGCTGTCAAAAGATAAAATAGATTTCTTAATCTCATTTTTAGATTCTACATTAGTAGATACTCCACAATTATATTCACTATTAACTCTACTCATTGGCTTTGTATCAGAAGTTAAAACGGGTATACCAAATTTCAAAAAATCAAAATACTTATTGAAGTTTGTAGTATTTGTAAAATCATTCACTTGATAAGGTAATACACCAATATTTATATTTGTCATATATTCAGTGAATTTTTCTTTATTCCAGTTCCCATACATTTTTATTTTGTCAGTATGACCTGATTCATCTATCAATGCCTTCGTCTCGTTGTAAATTTCACCTTTACCCATAATATGTAACTCTAACTTTTTTCCTTCATCTAATATTTCAATTACAGCTTTTAAAAATTGAAAAATTGATTTATCTGCTGTTAGATTTCCGTGATGACCAAAGATAGGGTATTCAAAACTTTTATCTAATTTAGAGTTATTTTCGAAAGGTGGAGTATTTTCAACTACTACTATATTGTGATTGTTGTAAAACTTTTCCTTTTGTAATCTTTGTTTTTGTTCATCACATACAACTATTATATTCTTAATCAACTTCAATGATCTCTTTTCTACAACTCTTGCTAAATCAAGTGTGTGAATAAGTAATCTAGAGAAGAAATTCTCTCTATACTTTTTGAATAGCTTTATTACTGCTGGGTAATTTTCGGCCATATCCATTACAACAGGTATATCATACTTTTTACCCATCTTTCCAGCTAATGTTCCAAACATGATTTCACGGACGATAATCATGTCTGGTTTATATCCTTCTATAACCTTTTGAAGTTCTTTTTTCCAAATCGGATTGAATGAAAGTGGTAATGATTTGTAAGACTTTTCACCAAAACCAACTCTTCTTACTGTAATTCCATCAATTAACTCAGCTTTTTTAGGTTCACCATCCCATCGTGCTAAGATTAGAACTTCATATTCTTTACTAAGTGATTTGCATATTTTTTCAACCCTAACATCCCAAGGATATGGAGATTTCCAGATATAGACTATCTTCTTTTTCATAATCTTATAATAGGAATTTTATTGCTACAAAACCACCGACAAGAAGAACTAAAAATCCAATAGAAATTAAGTCAAAGTATTTATCAATGAAAGCCTTTATGGGAGCACCAAATTTGTAAAGGAGAAACGCAACTAGAAAAAATCTTGCTGCTCTACCAACAGATGATACTCCAATGAAAGTAAGTAGGTCCATATTTGCAGCGCCAGAAGTTATAGTTGCTACTTTATATGGAATAGGTGAAAAGGCAGCTCCTGCTAAAAACAATACCCCATATTCTTTGTATAAAGTTATGAAGTCTGCCATAGCATCTTCTTTACCGTAAAACTCTAATATTGGGTTTCCAATAGAATCCATAAGAACAGCACCAATATAATATCCAAATATTCCACCAAGTACAGAACCTAAGCTGCACCAGAATGCGGCTCTAAGTGCTTTCTTAGGATTGGATATAGCTATTGCAATAAGTAAAACATCCGGTGGAATCGGGAAAAAAGATGATTCCATAAACGATAAAATAAACAAAGCCGACATAGCGTGTGGCTTGTCGGCAAAGCTTTCCATCCAATCTGTAAGTCTTCGTAATACAGCAGTGATTTTTTTAAACAACTTATTCCTCCCAAACACCCATATTCAAAAACTTCTCATGTCGTTTTTGGACTAATTTTTTTGCATCATATTTTTTATAAGCTTTCAACTCTTTTAAGATAGTCTCTCTCATAATAGTAAACATTTTTTCTGGGTCTTTGTGGGCACCTCCAACGGGTTCCTCCACAATACCATCTATTATTTTGTGCTCTTTCAAATCTGGTGCCGTCAATTTCAATGCTTCTGCAGCTTGTTCTTTATAGTCCCATGTCTTCCAAAGGATACTACTACAAGACTCAGGCGCAATAACTGAGTACCATGAATTTTCTAACATTAGCACTCTATCGCCAATCCCAATTCCTAAAGCTCCACCAGAAGCACCTTCACCAATTACAACTACGATGATTGGAACTTTTAAACTTGCCATTTTCAGTAAATTGTCGGCGATTGCTTCTGCCTGTCCTCTTTCCTCAGCTTCTATACCAGGATATGCTCCAGGAGTATCTAAGAAACAAACAATTGGCTTGTTAAATTTTTCAGCTAACTTGAACAATCGTAATGCTTTTCTATAACCATCTGGGTTAGGCATACCAAAATTTCTATGTATGTTTGATTTTGTATCTCTTCCTTTTTGGTGACCGACAAACATAACTTCATGCTCACCTATTGTCGCCATACCACCCATGATAGCAGGGTCATCTCTAAATTTCCTATCACCATGTAGTTCGATAAAGCTATCAAATGAATTTTCTAGATAGTTTGAAGTTATTGGCCTTTCAGGATGACGAGCTATTTGAACTCGTTGCCATCTAGTTAATCCTTTATAAATGTTAGCTTTTAAATCTTCCACTTTCTTTTCCAAATTTTCTACATCCTGCTCTATATCCAACTCTTCACCAAGCTTACGCATTTCGTCAATCTTGTCTTCAAGCTCAACGATTGGTTTTTCAAAATCTAATATAAAATTGTTACTCATATCTATCTTCTAAATATATATTTAAAAAGTATATCAACATCTAAAGACATCGTATAGTTGTAAAAATAATAATCATTCAATTCATTTATTATTTTTTCGTTTAGTTTTTCAGGCTCACTAATCTGCACTAACCCAATAATACCTATTTTATTGTTAGCAGACAAACTATAACTACTAGGGTACTTTCCTATGAATGTCACTTTGCCCAATAACAAATCTACGAATTTATCTGATTTTCCTTTAATTAGTGTAAAAGGTAATCCAATTGTTAACCCTGCTACAGCTATAACAATATCTAGAACCCTCTTGAAAATCCTATATCTAAGTAGGTTTAGTTTACTTATCTTACCTTCCGTAGTAGTTCCAGATAAGTTAGTTACAATCTTAGAAGACATTAGACTATCATAATCATCAGAAAAATAAACTCTAACTAAATCATTATTTTTTAATCTCATGTATTTAGTACCTTGATTGAACTTGAACTGAGTTTCATCTACAACAATTACTTCAGTTATTGACTTATCGTTTATAGTTTTTTGTATGTATTCAGGTTCACCCAAATAAGGTATCTGTTCTTTTCCAGCAGCTTCGTTATTTATATATCCAATTATCTCACTGTTAGGATCATTAGCTTTTATTTTATCAACTAAAATTTCTGTTGATTCTGTCCAACCGACTATAACTATTTTATTCGTATTTCTTAGATTTTTCCTCTTCTCTCTAACATTGTTTATTACTCTCACTAAAGTTGTTAGCACAACTGAGAATGTAATAGTCATCAATAATATTCCCCTACTAAATGCGAAATCGCGGAAGAAATATGTTAGAAATGTTAGAATCAGAAACGAAGTTAAAAGTCCAAAAAATGATTTACGAATGCTGTGCTTCTGTTCAAAATATTCACCAGAAAATATCATTGAGAAAAAAGTAATAACACTCAAATATATAAATACTGTAGGGTAAGCATAATCAGGGAATGCAAACATATCCCCTCGTCTTAACTGAGTTGAAACTAAAAGTGATAGATTAATTATTAGTAAATCTATTATAATGAATAGCACATCTGATTTGTTATTTTTCAAATAAGCAAATAATGATCTGAATTTTATTCCAAGTTTAAGAAAAGACAGAAATAGTTTTGATTTACCATAATGTTTTCTTGCAAATATTTCCATAGCTTCGTAAAAGTGTTTAGTCTCATTGATTGTACTTCTTTTAGCACTCTCACCTTTAAAATGTATGATTGTAGTCTTGGGGTAATAGCTTACCCTATATCCAGACTGTTTAATTCTAAAACAAAGGTCTAGATCTTCTCCATACATGAAGAATTCTTCATCAAATCCAGAAACATTTGATAATACATCTGACCGAACGAACATAAATGCACCGATTAGAGCATCTATATCATTGGTCTCTTCTTCATTTAAGTAGCTTAGGTTATATTTTGCGAATAGTTTCGACTTGGGAAATAGCTTTTGCAAACCAAATAGCTTACAAAAAGATGCCCAAGGAGTAGGGAACCCTCTTCTACAGGCTGATTGGAATGATTTATCTGGGTTTAAAACTTTACATCCCGATGCCCCAATTTTAGGATTTTGCTCCATATAATTATACATTACCTCTAGAGTGTCTGACTCGAGTAGTGTATCGGGATTTAAAATTAAAGTATATTTACCTTTAGAAATCTTGAAACCCAAATTATTGGCTTTTCCAAAACCTAAGTTATTATGTTGGTAATGATATTGGAGTCTATCTTCTTGATCAGCAAGTTCTGTGAATATTTCTTTTGAGCCATCTGTGGAGCAATTATCAATAACTATAACTTCATAATCAAGTGATGTATTTGACTTGAAAATAGAATTAATACATTGCGAAAGAAAATCTTTAACATTGTAATTGACAATTACTATTGATATATCGCAGTTATAATTCAATTTCTGGAGAGTGGTTACTTAGATATTTTTACAATGCCTAACTTCAACTTCCAAACCATGAAGATAGCTTCATAAACAATTTTTTTACTCATTTTTGAGACACCTTCTAATCTGTCAACAAATATGATGGGAATCTCTTTAATTTTAGCACCTTTTTTCCAAAGTCTATATGTCATCTCTATTTGAAAACTGTAACCATTAGATTTCACTTCATCAAAATTAATTTGGGAAAGTGCAGTTGCTCTGAAACATTTGAAACCACCAGTAGCATCTTTTACGTCCATTCCAGTAATAATCCTTGTATATAAATTTGCAAAATAGCTAAGCAAAAGCCTTTTCAAAGGCCAATTTACTACATTTACACCTTTTATATATCTAGAACCTAATACAAGATCGTAGTTTTCTATTTCTTTTAGGAAGTTAGGAATTTCTTCAGGATTGTGAGAAAAATCAGCATCCATTTCCATTATGACATCATATTTGTTTTCCAAAGCATAGGTGAAGCCAGCAAGATAAGCAGTCCCTAAACCCATCTTTCCTTCTCTTTCTAGTATATGGATTCTGTTATTCTCTGCCATTTTTGCCTTAACCAAATCCCCTGTACCGTCAGGTGAATTGTCATCAACAACTAGTATGTCTATACTACTATGAACAGAACAAATCTTATCTATAATTCGGCCAATATTCTTACTTTCGTTATATGTTGGTATTACTACTATTGATTTCATACTATGTTTGTCCGTGTCCTTTAAATACTAACCAGATCGTTCTAATTATAATTTCAAAATCTAACTTCAATGACATATTCTCAATATAATAAAAATCATCTTTAGTTCTATTTTTTATTTCTTCTAAACTCAATTCGTGTGACTCATATTTTATTTGCCACCAACCAGTGATACCTGGTCTTACTTTGTGTCTTCTGTTATAATAGTCCAACTGCTCAGAAAACATTTTCACAAATTTTGGCTGCTCTGGTCTGGGACCAACTATGCTCATATCACCGATTAAGCAATTCCAGAATTGAGGTACTTCGTCTAAATGAGATTTTCTCAAAAAGCGACCAAATTTGGTTACACGCTTATCTCCAACTACTGTCCACTTTTGTTCAGCATCTGGTTTTGCTGGTACCATTGATCTAAACTTGTAAATTTTAAATTCTTTCCCATTTCTACCTATTCTCGGCTGAGTATAAAATACTCCACCTTTTGATTCCAATGTGATAGCTAATGCTAAAATCAACCATACTGGCAACCCTATCACCAACACCAAAGCACTGAAAACAATATCAAATATTCTCTTAACAAATCTTTGCCAAGGTTTCATCAGATTCAGATTGACATCTATTAACGGAATACCATATAGATTAGTTGTTTTCGATTGTCCAGTGAACAAATGGTAGAGATCCGGCTCTATTTTGACACTAATATTTTTGTCTTTACATATATTAACGATGGAAAACATTATTGATTTTTGACTCATTTTAGAACCAATAACAACCGCATCGGGTAAGTGTTTTTCAATAATTTTGTTGAATTCAGATATGTCACCTAATATTGGTAAATTATTATCACTATTAGACTTGTCATTGTCGGAGCTAATTATACCAACAGGTCTATATCCCCAACTTGGAGATAGTTGCATTTTTCGAGCAATTTCAGATACTTTATCTGCTCTACCAATAAGTAATGTTTTGAGATTAATTATTTTTCGTTTTCTTAGTGAAAGTTGAATCCGACGAGCTATTGTTCTAAAAATTACAACATTGATACTAAGTACTATAAAATACACCAATATCAACATTCTGGGGCTAGGTTGACTAACTGACAATACAACTATTGCTAGCATCAGACATCCAAACCCGATTAATTTCAGCATCGTAAATATTTCATCAATTGGAGAGCGTTCGTACCAGTTCCTGTACATACCATTGATAGCAAAATACGAAATCCAATAGATTAGAGATGCTATTGTTCCATAGAGTAGAATATCCCAATTGTATGTCAAATCAGGTCGTAGCTCACCAAATAGTGTTGATTCATATCTAATGAAATACTGTATGAAAAAGCTAAATGTAATCGCAAAAATATCTGCTGTAAGTTCTAAATATAGTGGTAAAAACTTATTTTTGAACTTAGTAGAAATAGTTTTACTTATAGACTTTTCCTTCATATCTATATTTTCTGTTGCTACACTCAATCTAATCCTTTCCTACTCCATATTGCGTTTTGTTCACCTTTGAAATACTGAAATATCCCTATTATAAAACCAATATTCATTGAAACAAAGAATAGCGGTATTTTAAACGGATTTTTAGATTCATTTTTTTCCATTACTAAGCCAATAAAACTTAAAATGAACAGCATTGCTATTATATAAGCTGTAATCAAACCAAATAATGAATTTAACATTGTTAAAGATAAAATGAAAGTAAAAACAAAGAAAACAGAGGAGAACCACCTGAGAACTTTGTGTGACCAAAGAAAAAATGCATTCCATCCATATTCAAAAGACAATAAGTCTTTGAATGCAAAAATAGTAGATAATCCTCCGCCTACTAATCTTTTTCTTCTTTTGAAATCCTCGAAAAAATTAGATTCACGTACTTCGAGTATAGAGTTTTTTTCGCTGAAGTATACTCGTTTACGTTTTCTAATTGAGCTTAAAATCGAATGCAAATCATCACAGTATGTATCTGAACTAATCTTCTCAAATGTATCTTTTTCAATAATATAACCACCCAATGTGTTCACACAAGAGCTTATATTACTTTCTTTTCTTCTAATAAATGATTCATATTTTTGATATACAGACTCGCCTTCTGTCGAGGTCTCTTCATTTACTTTCATCTCTATTGGTAGTATTATAACACCGACATCGAGTCCAGAGAACTCATCTACTATCTTTATTAGACTATCGTTTTTCAATCTAAAATCAGCGTCTAAAAACAGCAAGGTATCATATTTAGCTTTATCAACTAATTTATTGATTGTAGCGTTTTTACCACCTCTATCAAAATTGAAGGCTTTTACATTTGAATCGTCAATTTGATTTACTTTCTTAACTGTACTATCATCAGAACCATCAGAACCAACAAGGATTTCAATCTTCAGCTCACCCCTATCTGAATCTAATATCGAGTATATGCATTCTTCTATATGCTCTTCTTCATTATATGCAGCAATCAGAATACTTATTTCTTCAATATCCTTTTCCCTTTTAGTGTGTTTTTTCTGAGGTAAAATTAATAGTATTAACGGGTAGATGACTAATGGATAAAGAAATAAGATTAATAATACTAAGAGAGCAATTTCGTTAGGAGCCACTTTAGAAATCCTCCAAAGTGAAGATTAGTCTAAAAAAGTGATTTCTCGAATCATTTGTTTCATAAGAATATAGTAGTCGTGTATTAAAATTTCTGAACAACTCATATCCAATTGAAGCTTGATATATATTCGTTTGTTCTAAATCACCATCCAAGAACTCCACTATTTCGCTATCTTCAGGTCTTCTGGTTTGCTGAGAACTACCACCAACGTTTTGCACTAGTTCACCATCTTCAAATATATTACGTCCATGTCTTTTTCTAATATATCTTATTGTCAAAGGATATTTATCTGCTATCCAATAGTTAGCCATCAGTGATATATAGTCAGAATTTGGTTCTATTATAGAACCAAGTAACCCGTTATCTGTAGTATAAGAATTTGCTTGATTGAAATGACTATATGTATAAGGTTCAATTCTAGAATACTCAGCCCCAATATCAATTGGTGAATCAAATGAATATACTCCTGCTATATTCCAAGCAGTTTTATTACTCCAAAAACCATTGCCAATTTCTTCGATGATAATATCATCTAGTAAAAAACTACCTTTCAATTGGAAATTATTGAATGGTCTCAAAGTGAAGTCTAAGCCCATCATCGAATTATCTCTATCACGCAAGGCATGCTCGACAGATTTTAAAAATGATAGTGGGTTAAGATAAGCTAAATCTATTGACCTATTCGAATATATTACTCCTTCCCATAGTGCAATTTCACCCCAACTAGGTCTGAAAGCAAATCTATGCATTACAAGAAACTTATCATGTATAGTAGTATTGAAACCTTGTGTTAATAAACTATCTTCCGGTGTAGCAAGTAACGAACCGTGTGTAAACTTATATTCAAATGTATTAAATTCAGCACCAAGCGTAATAGCGTCGAATGGCTGAGAAGCGTTTGAAATAAAAACATTTTGATTTATCCCAGCTCCTATATTCCTAATTTCTCTACCTATGGAAGCAAAGAACCAACCATTTTGATAAGTTACGTGGGACTGAGTAAAGTCTAAATCATTCTCAAGGAATGCAAACTTCACATTATTCCCATAACTACTTTCTCTATCTACTACCAACTGTCTGCTTCCACTTAGAAGCGACCCATTCGTTGCCTGTAGAAAGTATCCAAATGTGTTAGACAATGTTCCTGACATCCTCGCACCACCTTGCAAAACAAAACTACTTTTTTTGTCATAAGCATTTGAATTTGTACTGAATATCTCTGCTTTTACTAATGGCTTAATTTCTAAATTAGAACTACTATCTGAGTATTTATAGAAATACTTATCCTTGTTGCTAAAAATATCATCAAAAAATATATTATCAGTATATTGCTCATTTTCAAATACGACAGTATTCTCTTCAGGAATGATGTTGAATTCTCTAAGATAAAATTCAGCTATATTTCTATCTCTTTGTGAAACAGAGTTATCATTATAAATTTCATTTAGAATTTTTCTGATTTCTTTTCTCTGCAAAGGTAAATCAGACAAGGAACCATGCTCCATATACCCTTTCGTTTCTGCTCTTAACAAGTAATCATATACTGGAGAAGTCAGAGGTACATTCTCAACTTGTGAGAATAAAATCCCAGTAGTTAAACAAAAAAAAGTTATTATTTTAATAAAATTTATCAATCTCTGTTAACAAAATCTATAACTTGTAATACTAAAAATCCTAGAGTAGCTACTGTACCTGCTATAGCAGCATAAGTAGAGTATTTTGCTTGCTCAGTTGAAGTTGACAAATCTTCCTCACCAGGAACATATATATAATCACCATCAAAAACTATGGCTTCTTCATCACCTACCCATGCAGTAGTATTTTTCCTTATTACAGCAGTCCTATCATAGTCAGCGACTTCTGTGTAACCACCAGTCTTGTTAATATAATATGATACATCTTTACCTTTTTCAAACTCTACGAATCCAGGATTCTCTACTCTACCAAATACATATACACGGTTAGGTGAAGTAGGAATAACTATTTCATCACCATTGACCAAAGTAACATCATATTTTTTGTTATCTATTGCCTTAGCAAAATCAACTGAAACTAGCGGCTCTATTGATCTCATATCTAAAGTATACCTAATAGTATCTTCCATTGACAAGTTACTTTTTCTAAACATTTTGAAAGCTTCAGTTCTAGATTGGCTTAACTCATCAAACTCATTAGTATTTCTGTAAAGTTTCGCCAATGGTAAATATGCTTCATCAGTCACTCCACCGGCCATGTCGATTATTTCAGTTAAAGTAGTTTTATTATTCACAATCGGATAAGCACCAGGATTTTGTACAAATCCTTTTATAGTTACTACTCCGTCATCTGACTTAGTTTTGTCAAACTTACTGCCTACTACTACAACCGAACCTGGCTTAAGTTCCAGGTCATTTTTCACTATTATCTTATTACCTTTTACTTCTAATTTTTGCTTATTCTCACCATCGAAGTAGTAAATATTATCTTCATCAGCATTATCATTAAGTCCCAATCCGTAACTAACTAATTCCGATAGTTTATCCCCTCTTTTGAAAGGTAATGTAATTGGTCTTTGCACCTCACCTTTTACGGATATAGTATAGTATTCAGATTTGTTGAATGGTACAATAACTCTATCACCTTGTCTAATGTAAGGATTCAATGATGAATTACCTTCCGTTTTTGATTTTAGTAAATCAACGTTGTCGCTAGTGCCATCTTCATGAATTACTAAGATATTTCTTTTCCAGTAATCAATTACTTCACCGTGATCTTGAGAATTAGAAAAATTCCTTTTAACTCTCAGTCTTTCTTGAATATAATCATCTTCGCTAGAGTTACTTTTCTGAGAAACTGGAGTTCTTTTGTTTGCTAGCTGTATTGCATCAGAAACTTTGAAAGTGGAGGGCAAATTAAATACACTCGAGTTCAGTACATTCCCCTCAACTTCTACGAAACTAAGGTGTGGTCTTTGGAATGAAACAGTAACTACAGCATCATCCTTATATTTCTTAAAACTTTCTTTTATTAATTCTCTAGCTTCAGTCAATGTAATTCCATTAACATCAACTAGCCCTCCAGACCTAGGTAAAAACATTCTATTGTCAGGAGATACAACCACTGGAACAGCAGTAGTCACCATAGGGATTGCTTTAACTAAAAGTACATCACCGGGTCCTAAGTAATAGTTATCAGGATTTACGATGTTGGAAACAGGTAACTGTTCTGATTCAATCATTTTTGAATCCATACCTTTATTATTCTCCAACTCATTTTGAAGTAATAAATTATTCTCACTCATACCTGTTACTTGTGAAAAAGCAACATATGATGATATTAGCATCAAAAATATGATCTTAAATTTCATTCAGTCTCCGCAAGTATTTTGCTAATTATTTCAGTAATTCTTTCAGCAGCTTTTCCATCCCATAAGTATGGTACGCTTCCTTGTTTTCTTTCGCCATTTAAATATTTTTCGACAGCCGTTTCTATTTTTTCTTTTTCAGGGTAAACTAACACATTTGTCCCTTCTTCTATTGTACTTGGTCTTTCCGTAGTTGTTCTTATTGTGATACAGTCTATACCCAGTGCAGTAGTTTCTTCTTGTATTCCACCTGAGTCAGTTAAAACAAAATCACAATTTTTCATGAGATTTAGAAAATCTAGATAACCCATAGGTCCAGTAACAACTAAATTTTCAATGCTATCTAATTTATCTTGCAATCCAAATTTTTCCAAATTGTTTTTCGTTCTTGGATGCATAGGTATTACAACGGTTCTTTTCTTAGATATTTGTTCAAATACGTCTAATAAGTCTGATAGTTGCTTTTTGTTATCGACATTTGACGGTCTATGTACAGTAGATAGAACATATGTTTTACGGTTCAACCCAAGTTTTTCAATGATGTCCGATTGTTCTAACTTTGGTAAAGCAAAGTGCTGAGAATCAATCATAGTATTACCAGCAAAGAAAATTCTGTCTTGAGGATAGTTTTCCTTGATTAGATTCTCCTTTCCACTCTTTTCAGTAACGAATGCGTAATTACATATTGAATCAGTAACTATTCTATTAATCTCTTCAGGCATTTTTCTATCACCACTTCTCAGTCCAGACTCGACATGAACAACTGGAATATGAAGTTTAACAGCAGTCAAACTACATGCAACTGTGGAGTTGACATCACCTACTACAATTATCAAATCTGGATTTTCTTCAATCAATACTTTTTCGAACTCAACCATTACTTTTGCTGTTTGTTCTGCATGTGAGCCAGAACGAATATTCAAAAAGTGTTTTGGGTGAGGCATTTCCAGGTCTTGAAAGAATGCATCGCTCATGTTCTTATCATAATGCTGACCAGTATGAACTATGAAATGCTCAATATGTTTGTATTTATCAAATGCTCTGTGAATTGGTGCAACTTTCATAAAATTAGGTCTTGCACCAACTACTGATATAACTTTCTTCATCTATTTGAATAATTTTCTTTGTAATAATTTTTATACTCACCACTTACTATCTTTTCTACCCAATCCATATTGTTTAGATACCAATCTATTGTCTTGTCTAACCCAGTTTCAAAGTCATATTTAGGACTCCAACCAAGTTCAGAGTTTATTTTTGTGTTGTCCATAGCGTAGCGTAAATCGTGACCAGGTCTATCATTAACAAACTTAATTAGTGACTCTGGCTTATTTAATTTCTTTAGTATAGTTTTCACTATCTCAATATTAGGCATTTCATTTTCAGCACCAATATTATAAACTTCACCTATTTTTCCATTTTCAAATACTTCAAGAATAGCTTCACAGTGATCATCCACATATATCCAATCTCTTACATTCATTCCATCGCCATATACAGGTAAATCTTTATCATTCATGGCATTCATTATCATTAGTGGAATTAACTTCTCTGGAAATTGGTTAGGTCCGTAATTGTTTGAACAGCGGGTAATTAAAGTAGGGAAACCGAATGTTTTGTTATAAGATCGAACGAAATTATCAGCAGCAGTCTTCGAAGCAGAGTAAGGTGAATTTGGTTTCAAATTTGTGCTTTCTGAAAACTTCCCTTCAGCTCCCAATGAGCCATATACCTCATCTGTAGATACTTGAAGATACTTTTCTACTTTATATCTTTTAGAGAAATCAAGTAAGTTAACTGTACCCATCACATTTGTAGTGACAAAAGGAGTTGAATCCATTATTGATCTATCTACATGTGATTCGGCAGCAAAATTAATCACTCCATAGAAGTTATGATTAGAGAATACTCTCTTCAAATCAGATTTGCTTTCTATATTTCCTTTGACAAATGTGTGCCTATCATTATCAACAAATGGTGATAAATTCTCTAAATTTCCGGCATAAGTAAGCGCATCAAAACTAACAATATCATAGTCAGTATTATCGAGAATAATTCTTACAAAATTACTACCTATAAACCCAGCCGTTCCTGTTACTAATATTTTTTTACTCATAACTATCTTAAAGTTAATTTGTGTCTTCTGAACCGTAATTTGTTCTACCACTTAGTATCATAGTAGTAGCTGCTAATGAAGCCAATGAATTCGAATAAGCTAAGACTGAAACGTCGGATCTAATTTCATCAGCTAAATATGGGTTACCAAAATAAACTGTAATTACCGGTTTACCCATTGAAATTTTCTTCATTATTGAGCTTATTTTCTCTGCTTGTCCTAAATCCCCTACGTGTGAACGACTTCTGTGGAAAACTGCAAATAAAATGATATCTGCATCTTCAACACCTAGTTTAAGTTGTTCCAAATCGTCATCTTCTATTTTTTCATTTATGTAGGCAAAGTCACAATCATTTTCTAAAGCCTGTTGCATAAAATTAAAGAACATACTTGCTGGTCCAAAGTCATCATCTTTTTGCAAAAATCCGAAGCCAGCATATTGCATACCTTCTTGAATCGGTATTACGTTATTTTCAAGTTTAAGTTCAATAGTATCCCTTGCTAATTCAAGAGCAATTTTTTCATGCTCCATAAAGTGATCTTTGAACTCTTCATCTATTTTTGGTGGATTTAGCGCTCCAACAAAATTCATTTCACGTTTAAGCTTTCTATAAGATTGATTCAATTGCTCTTTTAACTCTGGATTACTATTCAACTTTGCTGCAAGTCCTTCTATAGCATCAAATGGATTCTCTGGGATCAACGCTATATCTCCACCTGCTGCAAAGAATTTTGAAGTTGCATCTTCCGATGAATATGTATTTGTAATAGATTTCATATCCAGAGCGTCACTTATAACTAAACCCTCAAATTGTAGCTCTTCTTTAAGTAGTTTTGTAATTATATTATGAGATAAGGTAGCTGGAAGTTTCTCTTCATCAAGTTCTTTTACCCACAGGTGACCTACCATAACAGACTTCACACCATTTTTAATATTATTAGTAAAAGGTTTCAATTCTGTTTTAAAATCTTCCCCAGTTTTGCTTAACACAGGTAGTTCCAAGTGAGAATCT
Organism: Chlorobiota bacterium; assembly: GCA_046290495.1. Lineage (GTDB taxonomy): Bacteria > Bacteroidota > Ignavibacteria > Kapaibacteriales > UBA2268 > PGYR01. The sequence continues at coordinate 657,444 of JBKAGT010000005.1, forward strand.
ACATCGGTGTCACCGTGACCAGGAAAGTGCTTTGCACAAGCAATGACACCTTCATTCTGAGTAGCCTTTGTATAATATACTGAATGCTGTGAAACAGTCTTGTCATCTTCCCCAAAAGCACGTATGTTTATTATTGGATTCTTGGGATTGGAGTTGATATCACACACGGGTGCTAAATTCCAATCTATTCCTAATAGTTTTGCTTCTTTGGCTATAAACTTTGCAGCTATTCCTGATTTTGTTGGGTCTTGGGTTCTACCAAGCGCCATAGCATGTGGGAAACCAGTACCACCCAAAAATCTCATTGGTAAGCCGAATTCTAAGTCAGATAAGAAAATAAGTGGTTGTTCAGCAATTGCTTTTAGTGAAGAAATCATATCCTTTACTTGATTCACTTCCCCACCGAAAACACAAAATCCACTAACACCGTACTCAATAAGCTTATGAATTAAATTTTTATATTCCTCTTGCTCATAGTAGTATACCGTATTTAGTCTTGGTATAACACAACGAGCAGCTATTTTAATATTAGATTCCATCTATTTCGTAGTCGTTTATTTTTTTTCTAATATGATCTGGTATTCTAATTGGTGATTCTGTTGATAAATCTACATATACCAATATCGTTTTTGCTTCCAAAGCCAATACATCTTTATCATTGTAAACTTGATTAACAAAAGATATAGAACTATCACCAATTTTGTCAACTTTAGTCAGCACGATATATCTATCAGTGAAGTGAAGTGAGTTGTAATAATCAACTTCATTACGAACTGTTAATATCGGCATTTGTTTAGAGAAAATGCTATCATCTTTGGGTAATCCAATATCAAACAGATATTGTGTTCTCGCCCATTCTAGCCAATATAAATACGCTAAGTTGTGAACGACATTGAACGAGTCAACTTCACTAAACTTAACATCTCCAGTGTACTGATGCTTAAAGCTATTTCTGTCGAACTTTTGTTTCATTTTTATTATTGTGCTAAAAGCAATGCTGTATCGTTTACAATCTCTACTGCTTCTTTAGTTTCCTTATCATCGATTTGGAAATGGAAAACAACTCTAATCGAGTTCTTACCTATTTCACCACATAGTAAACCTTTTTCTTTTGCTTTCTCAACAAAATCAGATGCTTTAATTTTAGGAGCTAACTTAAAATTCACAATATTCGTTTGCACTCTGGTCAAATCTACTGCGATTAGTGGTGATTCAATGATCTTACTCGCAAAGAATTTAGCTCTGACATGATCACTTTTAAGATGTTTAATGTGATGCTTAACAGCATGAAGTCCACCAGCAGCGATAATACCTGCTTGTCTCATTCCACCACCTAACATTTTTCTAAATTTTCTTGACCTGTTAATATGCTCCCAAGTACCTACTAGTACAGAGCCAACAGGTGCACCTAAACCTTTAGATAAACAAACCGACACCGTGTCAAATGGTTCAGCATATTGTTCCAATGAGATACCAGTTTCAGCATGTGCGTTCCACAATCTTGCACCATCTAAGTGCATTTTCATTTCATTCGCATCAGCAACTTCTCTAACTTGCTTAGTGTATTCTACATCAAGTAGAGTACCACCATGACGATTGTGTGAATTTTCTAAAGTAATAAGTGATGTTCTAGAGTTGTAATATATATTTGGCCTTATTGCTTCTTCAATATCTTCTATTGCAGGGCTACCATAGTCAGAAGGTAAGCATCTGCACATAACCCCAGAAATGACGCCAGGAGCACCCGTTTCATAATGGAATATATGAGCTTCTTCATCCATTAGTACTTCATGGCCAGGTTTCGTGTGAAGTTTTATAGCTATTTGATTTGCCATAACCCCAGATGGGACAAACAGCCCAGCTTCTTTTCCTAATAGATTAGAGACTGTCCTCTCTAAATCTTTAACCGTTGGGTCTTCTTTATATACATCATCCCCAACCTGTGCATTTGCCATAACATGACGCATTTCATCAGTTGGTCTTGTTACAGTATCACTTCTTAAATCTATCATTTTCTAACTAGTCGTAATTAATTCACAATTCATAACTACAAAGTTAAACAATATGATAGTCAATTTGAATTTTTTGGATATATATTCCTAATTAACCAAATTTAGAAATGATTGGCCATTTGCAGAGTAGAAATATTCGAATATTAGCATAACAATACCGACTGATATTGGGATTGATAAATTGTCGTCTATCTTTGCAACTTTTGATACAGCTTCTACAAAGCCACCAACAATTGCAGCGACAATACCTGCTACTAAATAGCTTTCAGGAAGAGCAAAAACAGAGTAATATATGTATACTATAATTATTGCAGAGATAATAAATGAAATAGTCCCTTCCCAAGATTTGTCAAAAAGCGGTCTTTTCCCAAATTTCCTACCAATAAGAGCAGCAAAAATATCAGATATTATCAGAATTGTAAAGCCCGTAATCATAACTATTTTGGGAAATAGAATTACACATATAGCTGCTGAAATAATAACCCATGTTGCTCCATTGAATGCCCCTTCTCCTTTTATTTCATGAGGTCTAAGCATTTTACCAAAAAACCTCATTAGTAATTTATTAACTGCTTCTATTTTTTGGGATAGAACATCGAAAAGGGTAATAGCTATTGCGAAAGGTATGAAGATATATAGCATTGTTTCCTTTGTCAAGAAAATATAGCTAAGGGGAATTGACAGAGACATTAAATGAATACTCTTCCTTAATAATTCCTGTTTATAAGTTATATTGCTTTTATTCGACATACGAAACAAAGATATATAAAAATGAAAGTTAAAAAAAATGCAAACGCAAAAATAAACATTGGTTTGGAAGTATTAAACAAAAGAGGCGATAATTTTCATAATATCAACACTATTTTTTATACTCTTAGTGACTTATATGATGAAATAATTTTTGAGAAAAATGATTCTGACGTTATAAATATAACTTCCAATGTCCCTGAATTAAACAGTAGTGACAACTTAATAGCTAAAGCAATTAAGAAAATAGAAAGAAAGAAGAATAAGAAATTCGGTTTAAATATAGAGCTAAAAAAGAATATACCAATGGGTGCTGGTCTAGGTGGCGGAAGTAGTGACGCAGCTACAACCATTAATGCTGTGGATCAAATATATGAATTGGGACTGTCGTATAATGAAAAGCTAATATTAGCTCAATCTGTAGGTTCAGATGTTCCTTTCTTTTTACAAGGAGGTGCTGCTCTGGGTAGAAGTAGAGGCGAAACGTTGACTTTTTTCAACTATGAAGTGCCTTTTAAAATAATAGTCGTATTTCCAGATATTCATGTTTCAACGCCAAATGCTTACAAAAAACTAGATAGAGATTTTACTCCTAGAAAAATGGTCGATTACGTAGCTATATTGGAAAAAGCAAAAGAAAATCCGTCTTTATTTAAAAGTATGATAAAAAATGATTTTGAGAAACCAATCTTTGAAGATTACCCAGAAATAAATGAAATCAAAAATAAGCTTTATGAACATGGAGCAATTTTTTCGCAAATGTCTGGGAGTGGATCATCTGTGTATGCATTTTTCGAAAATAATGTTGAGTTAAGCTCTTTGCAAAACATATTTCCAAATTATCAAGTTTTTGAAGCTAATTGAAATTAGAGAATAAAATAGCGCTAAAGTATATACTAAGTGGCAAGGATATTAGCTTTGTTAAAGTTATTAATATCTTAGCTACAATTGGTATAGCTATTGGAGTAGCAGCAATAATTTTTGTTGTATCGATATTGAGTGGATTCCAAGTGATGAACTATAAACAAATCCTTGGCTTTGATCCGCACATAAGAGTCAGTCTATCAGACAATGATGATTCTAAAAATGAGTTAATTTCATTTATCAGAAAATCATCGGAAGTTAATGGATTTGCATTAACTTCGGAACGGAAATCAGCATTAAGATTTGGTGATAATATTCAAGTAGCAAGGTTATTATATATATATCCTATGAGTGACAAATATACTGAGTCACTTAACAAGTCATTACTTTATGGTGACTTGCATGAGAGTTCAAATAGCTTAATTTTGGGTGCCAAATTAGCTGATAATTTAGGAGCAACTAGAGGTGACCAAATCGAACTGCTAACCCCTGAGGAATTAGAAAAATCTGTTCGTATGTTCCGTTCATTTAATGGAACAAATATGCTTATAACTGGTGTGTTCTTTAGTAATGTGAAAGATTATGATTCACAACAAATTTATGTAATAGATAATAATCCTAAGAAAGAGAATTTAGATATAAAGTTAAATAACTATGAAGATACGGAGAATTTTTACAATTCTCTCAAATCAGAGTTTACATCATTAAATATTACCACTTGGAAAGATTTGAATCAAGATTTTTTCAAGATTATGCAGTTTGAAAAGTTGATGACCGTATTAATACTATTTTTGATAATAATAATTTCGGCATTCAATATTCTTGCCTCACTATCTATGACAGTAATTCAGAAAAGAAAGGATATTTCCATATTGAGAACGTTGGGAATGTCAAAGAAAAGAGTAAGAAATATTTTTAGAAACGAAGGTGTATTCATCGGAATAGTTGGAACTGTAACAGGGTCAATTATTGGAATTACACTTGTTGTCTTACAAAGCAATTATGGACTTTTTCAGTTCGGTCAAGGAATAACAATACAATCTGCATTTCCAGTTAGTTATGAATATGGGGTCTATGCTATAGTAATATTATCCTCTATTATTCTATCACTTATAGCAACTTACTTGCCTACTAAAAGAATAAATAAAATGTCAATATTGGACGGCATTAGGGAAGAATAATCATTTCTGATTATCTGTCTTCCCAACTCTTATTTTTCTTTCTGAATAAGAAACTAATAGGTGTTCCTTCCAAGTCAAAGTTTGCCCTAAGTTGTCTTTCTATAAATCTTTTATAACTTTCAGGCAAAAGCTGCGGTTGATTGAGGAAGAAAGTAAACAATGGTGGTTCTGTACCTACTTGTGTTACATAATTTATACGTAAGTCATAGCCTCTAACTGCTGGAGGTGGAGTTTTCTCAAATATTTCTATTAATACTTTATTAAGCTTCGAAGTAGATATCCTTCTCTGTCTTCTTGCTTTAATATCTTTTGCAATATCAAGAACTTTATTAATTCTAGTCTTTTCTAGAGCAGAAATAAAAATAACAGGCAAGTAGTCAAATGTCTTAACATCTTCTAATATAGCTTTTTTCATTTTGTGTGCTGTATCTGACTCCTCATTATCAACAGTGTCCCACTTGTTCATAGCCAGTATAATACCTTTTCTTGCTTCACTAAGCATACCAATTATTTTTTTGTCCTGATCTTCGAACCCTCTTTCAGCATCTAACAACACCACGCCAATATCACATCTTTCTATTGCACGGTGAGTTCGAACCATACTCCAACGCTCAATATTCTCATCTACCTTCGATTTTCTTCTTAGTCCAGCTGTGTCAATCAATACAATTTCTTCGCCATGGTATTTGATAGTAGAATCAATAGAATCACGTGTAGTACCTGGTATGTCTGTTACTATGTTTCTATCCTCTCCGAGTAATGCATTTGTCAAACTAGATTTACCAGCATTTGGCCTTCCAACCAATGCAATTTTCAGTCTGCCATCATCTTCTTCATAATTTACCTCAGGGAATGTTTCCACCAGATGATCCATAAAATCACCTGTACTTCTTCCATTATTTGCTGAAATTGCAAATGGATCACCTATTCCTAGCTCATAAAATTCATAGGAATTATGATCCATAACATGGTTATCACATTTGTTTACTACTAGCGTTATCGGCTTTTCAGAACTTCTTAGCAATACAGCAATATCTCTATCGAAACGAGTTATACCTTCTTTTCCATCTACCAAAAAAATAATAGAATCTGCTTCTTCCATTGCTATCATAGCTTGTTCACGGATTGCTTTTTCCATTGTGTCTTCGCTACCTGGAATAAATCCACCAGTATCAATGACATGAAAAAATTTGCCGTTCCAATCAGATACACCATAGATTCTATCTCTCGTAACTCCAGGCTCATCTTCTATTATTGCATTTCTCTCCCCTACTAACCTGTTAAAAAGGGTTGATTTTCCGACATTCGGTCTTCCGACTATTGCTACTGTAACCATGATTATTTGATTTATTACCAAAATAAAATTTAATTTACGAAAATAGAATGTCAACATTGCAATTAATACAATATGAAGAACAAAAATATAATATTAGGAATCACAGGAAGTATATCGGCTTACAAAACACCTTTTCTTATAAGAGAGATAGTTAAAAAAGAGGGCAATGTGCAGCCAGTTATTACAAAAAATGGGATGCGATTTGTAAGTAAATTAGTTTTGGATAACTTATCAAGAAAGAAAACTATTGATGATATGTTCGACGATAGTCATCAGGATTCTGGCTCTTGGCATATTAATATTGCACAAAAATGTGACCTATTTATTATTGCTCCATGTTCTGCTAATACATTAGCTAAAATCGCTAATGGGTTATGTGACAATGCTTTAACAACTTTGGCAACGGCTATACCTGATGGCATACCAAAACTAATAGCTCCTGCTATGGATAGTGACATGTGGGAAAACAAGGCAATCCAAAGAAATATCAATCAACTTTCTGAAGATGGGTACGTAGTTCTAGAACCTGGTTTTGGAGAGTTAGCAAGTGGTATTATTGGCAAAGGTAGATTACCAGAAACAGTCGATTTGCTTGAAAAAATAGATTCAAATCTTAAATGACTAGATTAAAAAACAAAAAAGTATTGGTTAGCGCTGGACCTACTTATGAACGAATAGACGATGTTCGGTTTATAGGTAATTTTTCATCTGGAAAAATGGGTTTTGCCCTGGCTGAGTCTGCCAGAGCAGCTGGTGCATCCGTTACTTTAGTAAGTGGTCCCTCTTCTCTTGATTGTAATGAAGGGATAAAAAGAATTGATGTAGAATCAGCTCAACAAATGTATGATGCGATGATTGATATCTGCAAAGAATTTGATGTGGTTATTATGGCTGCTGCTGTAGCTGATTACACCCCAGCTATTAAGTATGATGGAAAGCTAAAGAAAAAAAGTGATAGGATGACCATAGATCTTGTTAAGACAAGAGATATACTTAAGGAAATGGGTAGAATAAAACCCAATCATCAAGCACTAGTTGGGTTTGCTTTAGAAAGTACTAATTTACTGGAATATGCTAAAGGAAAATTGGAGAATAAAAATTGCAACATAATCGTAGCTAACAAAGCTAATACTCCCAACAGTGGCTTCAACAAGGACGTAAATACCATTACTATAATAGATGACAAAGGTAGAATTACACCAGTAGAAACAGCAAGCAAAAAAGAAATAGCGAATGTTATTTTGAATTATATTGCTGAATATAGTGAGCGGCCTTGACACCGTTTATTGCTGCACCTTCTAACGTCGAGGGATAGTTATTCTGTGGATAGTCACCCGCTATATACAAACCATTTATATGTGTCTTAACTTTCGGACGATTATCACAACTCTTTCTATCAGCTAAAAAAGTAGCCATTTTCTCTCTAATAATCTTATACTTCTCAATTCTTATTTCCAAATTGAATACTTTTGATAGCTCTGCATTAATTAGTTCTATAATTTTTGAATCACTTATCTTTGCCATTTCATCGGCAGCACTAGTAGTTATCTGATAAGAAAAATCACCCTCATCCAAATTCATCAATTTCGTTCTGTTGAACAACCAGTCGAATTTAGTTTGTGGTAAAGACATCATCTCAGCTTCTAATAGACTTTGGTCTAACCAGAAATATATAGACACAATTGGCGAGTATTGTGGTGTGTTTACATCGTAGCTTGTAGTTTCTAACAATCGTTTTGTAATAAAACTTGGTGTTGTAATTATAACACTGTCATAAGTCTCACCGTCTACTACGAACATATTCTCAAATTTCTCTATTTTTTTGATGGGATTGTTAAGCAACAATGCCCTTCTACAATTAACTACTGATTTGAATGTAGATACAAAATTTGAGAATAGTTCTCCAAAATGCGTGGTCGGTAGATAAAAAGCTGCATTTTCTGATTTACTAAGAAAACCATCTATCATAATATTAGCAAATACTCTCGGATCTGCTTTCCATACAGGAGTATTCATTGTAGATACAATTAGTGGCTCCCATAGGATAGCAATTATTTTCTCAGATTGCTTTTGAGACGTAAGTAAATCTTTACAATCATCATATTTCTCTAAACGAATAGAATTCATCTGTAATTTTATCGCAAATGCAATAGCATAAAGCTTCTCTTTTATACTGATGTTGCTATCTGTCAGGATAGCTTCGAGTAAGCCAAATTTCCCACTAAATAACTTTGAAGTTAAGCTATGAATCTTACCATTGTAATAATAAGGAATATTATATTTTTTTGTGATTATAAATTTATCATCAGAGCCAATTTTTTTAAGAAAATTGAGGAATACTTTATAAGCTCCAATACATATATGTTGCCCATTATCAAGATTTTCATCAAGAGTCTTATCATAAACGGTGGTAGCCCTGCCCCCTATCCTATCAGTAGCTTCGTATATAGTTACATCGAATTTGTTATCTAGTTCTAGTGCTGCGGCCATTCCTGAAACGCCACAACCAATAATTGCTACACTGTGTTTTGCTTTACTCATAATTGCAATTTAGAAAACTTTAAAATTTATTTTTTAGTTTATATGAAATGTTATAAATTTGTATCCTATTTCAATGCGGATGTGGCGGAATTGGTAGACGCGCTAGATTTAGGATCTAGTGGGCTTAAGCCTGTGAGAGTTCGAGTCTCTCCGTCCGTACGATAATTAAAGCAGAATTTGAGTAAAATCAGATTCTGCTTTTTTTTTGTTATATTGGTAATGAGTTTAAACTTATTGCATAACTATTATGAAAAACAGTGATATATGCTAAACTTTAAATTAAAGGTTATAAGAACAATTTAGGTAAATATAATTACTGTATCTATTGTAGTTTATATTTATGTTATAATTTATGGTATGTTCAATTCAAGTGAACCTATTTTAAAAGCACTTTTAATAGGTTTATTTGGTGGAATAATTTTAATATATGGATACGGGTTATTATTTTGGATTTATTACTTAATTACTACAATTATCTTTAGTTTATTATTTATGAATAAAAATGAAAAATATTTAAATTTAAAGCTAATAACTGAATCAATTTTAGTTATTTCACCTTTTATCTATTGGATTTTACAATATAGCACTTGGGTTTTTCTAATTGCACTAGTGGGTTTCTTATCAAGCCAGTTTATATTTCGTAAAAAGAAAATAGAAAATTTACTGAAATCTAATTAACTTTATTATTAACAATAAAAGATGAGATTTTAACACACCGTCAGCTAACACACCGTTTCGACTACGCTCAACGAACTTATATTTCAAACTAACTCAAAAACTGGAAGAGGTTAAGTTGATTAATTCTACTGCCAACTTGAAGAGCGAATTGGAGTATATTTTCTTCTCTTTTTAGATTCATTGCTGCTTCGGCAATATCTGTGTCTTCCATAGCTGAGCGGTACTCATCTAATCTAAGATTTTCATACTCTAAGAAATCCATATTATTATCTAATCTATTTATCTTAGCTCCATTAACAGATGCCATGATATTCATTTCGTCATATCTGTCAGCAATATCTTTTTGCAATGTATTCAGATCAGCTAGCTCTTGAGCATTTAGTAATGTTCGTGCAGGTCTTTGGTTGCCACTTGTGTCATAAGCAACTACATTATAAACTTCTATGATTTTGTTTAATACTTCTACCCCTCCAGGCCCGAATAGTTCTTCAGCAGTTGTGTTGATTTCTTCAGTAGCGGTACTAGAAATATTAACATTTATTTTTTCGTTATTCCCTTTGAAAACCACTGACAAACCCGATGGATTAGTTGGTGTAGCTGGTCCTTGCTCTATTTCGAAGGGCATGTTGTTCATTGTAGGGTTAGCGTCTTGTATATTCTGTGGTGAAGTCATAGTGCCAGAGAATAGATAATCGCCATTATTATCAGAATTAGCCAAGGATACTATATCTTCTAAAGCACCTTTTATTGATTGTGCAATAGCAAAGTGATTATATCCAGTACTTGTTTTAGATACATCCACCACAAAGCTTCTAATATCTTGTAGTTTGTCCGATATAGTTCGGATAGTTGTATCAGTTTGCTGTAATCTATCAGTGTTACTCTTAATGATCTCCAAGTATGAATTATTTTTACTGATTTGATTTCTGAAATCATCAGCATCAAGTACATCTTTCGTATTATCAGCAATACTTAAGTTCTTTTTACCAGATGATATACGCAAATTTTCTTGATTCACTTTAAATTGCGAATCATTTAGATTTCTACTATAATCACGATATATCGAATTTGTACTTACTCTCATATCTATCTACCCAAATTTACAATTGTGCCCAATACTTCATCTGCCATATTCACTACCCTTGATGCTGCCTCGAAGCTTCTCTGAAACTTGATTAGGTTAACAGCTTCTTCATCCAAATTGACGCCTATCACTGTATCACGTTGATTTTTCATTTGGTCTAATACCATAGTGCTGTTTTTCAGACCAATCTGCGAATCATTAAGCATATTACCTGCTTTTGCTATTATATCTGAATAGAATTCACCAGGAGTACGGTTGTTTATGAAGTTGATATCATCTGCTAATGCAGCAATTTGTAAAGCTATCTGATTGTTTCCGCTTTCGCCTGCTACAGATGACAAAGGAATATTGTCCGAATCATTTGCTATAACACTATTTAGTCTTATCGAACTTGCATCTGCATCAGTTGGATAAGGTACGAAGAATGATCTACCTGGAGGAACAGCTCCAGTATCATTTAGTCCAAAACCACTGACTGCAGCCATATTAACGTTTGCTGCTATTTCTTTGGCTAACTCATGAACAGATTTAGCAATGGAAAAATTCCCACTTGTATCATCTTTATCCAGCGTTTCATTATAGTGCTTCATCTGATTTTCTAACTTTCCAGCACCTGGGTTAACTCTATTAAGTAAGTTGCCTTGATTGTCTGTTGTATAAAGTGATATAGTTCGTTCATTTGTAGTCGCATTAGTAGTTTCTACTAATTTGATTTGATTTAGTGACTTACCAGTCACTAGATTAATTCCATTCAAATGGACATTTACAGTACCATCATCATTGTGGTGAACGTTTACTTTACCATACTCAGCTAATTGCTCTATTGCTAACTCTCTTTCGTCAGCCATATTTATATCGCCTTCATGAGCAGAACTGTGACTATCAACTATTCTAGAATTAATCTCAGCTAATTCTTTGGCTATTGAATTTACCTCATCAACACCTTCTTTTGCTTGCTCTAATACATCTATTCTAGCTTCATCAAAACCTTCAGCTAACTGGTGAAATTTATCAGTCATCTGTGTTGCATCAGATATTACTTTTTGTCTATAACCTGTGTTGTCTGGATTGTTAGCAAGTTGATCCCAACTGATAAAGAAATCGGAGATTAGATTATTCAATCCATTTTCAGAAGGCTCACCTAATATTCCTTCTACTTTCTTTAGAATAGTTTGGTCAGATTCGTAACCAGCATTTCGAGTAATGGAGTTTCTTATTTCTTTATCAAAAAACTCTTCTCTGAATGATTTCAACTGGTCAGCTATCACACCAGTACCAACAAAGTTACCAGCAGTATAACGTGATTGAGTTGTTGCCAAATCTGCACGTTTTCTCGAATAACCTTCGGTGTTAGCGTTTGATATATTGTTGGAAGTAACTTCTAACCCATATCTTTGGGCAAGTAAAGAAGTTTTTCCTATTTCTAAAGTAGAGAATCCCATTTGTTATACCTTCACGTCACAAACTTTTCTGCCATTTCGGCTATTCAAAATTGAGATTATATTGTTTACGCTATTTTTTGCTCTGTTTGAAAGAAGTCTGTTAGTTGTATTAGCTTCTTGTAATTCTGCAACTATTTTCTTCATAGCTATTCTGATTCTTCTTAGCTCTATTTTATTTTCGCCTTCCATAGACTGTTCTATTTCTGAAAGCTTCAATTGAGTTGCATCTACCCTACTAATTGAAAGTTTAGAAACTAAGTATCTAAGTCTTCTTTCTTCCATTTCTTTCAACTTAGCAGTTATTGTATGTTGATCATTCGTAATTTTCTCAACCAAATCTTGCCTTTGTGACATCAGAGCTTCTCTTAATCTATTTGATAGAAGAAGTAATTTTTCTGAAAGTTCTTTTTCTCTTTTTAAAAATTCTATAAATTTCTCATCCATATTACATATCTCCTAATGTAGCGTTGTATGAAAGAACTCGGCTTACATATTTTTGGGTTTCTTCGAATGGCGGTATTCCATTGTATTTCTGCACATTTCCGGGTCCAGCGTTATAGGCAGCCAGAGCTAATTCCAATGATCCATCAAACTGATTTAGCATTTGATTTAGGTAATTAGTACCACCCATTATATTCTGGGTGGGACTAAAAGAATCATCTACTCCCAAATCTTTTGCAGTACCATCCATTAGTTGCATCAGTCCCTTCGCACCAGCGGAAGAAACTGCAGAAGAATTACCAGCAGACTCGGCAGCAATTACTGATTTTATCAAGTTAGTGGGAATTCCAAATTCTTCTGAAGCTGAGTTTATAATCTCATCGTATTGAGAGATTTTTTCAGCAATATTATTAATTCTATCTGTTGGTACTGGCTTAATCTCAGGACTAACATTATTTCTCATAGTCCTACTTGGCAAATTTTCACCTGTCATTTGCTTATACATCATTTGAGCTATACCTATTCCTCTGCCTTGTTTCGAGATATTATCGGCTAAGTTTAACTGAGCCATCTCCTGCATAGTATTTCCACCAAAGCCATTGTCATCTTTTTCTTCGAGCATAGCACTCTTCATCTCTTTGAACATCATATTCACAAATATGGATTCAAAGCCACGAGATGCTTGTTCAATCTCAACTTTTTGAGTGTCAGTGATTTTTGATTTATCATTTACTTTGAAATTATCAAATTCATTAATTCTCTTAGCTAATCTAGATTGTTGTGCTAATTGTCTTGTTTGCGATATATCTAAATTTTCTATACTCATTGTATTACCAACTCCCCTTGTAATGAACCTGCTTCCTTCAGAGCTTGAAAAATTGCTATCAAATCCCGTGGCTTAACTTGAAGTAAATTCAAAGATTCGGCTATACCAGCTACAGTTGGATTTTGAACTTCTAATGCTCTTGCTTGGTTTATTTCTTCCTCTGTCTCAATTGTTGCCGTCTCTGCGTAACGAGGAGGGAAAATAGTAAATGGAGCTGGTTGTGGAACTATTACCTGACGTTGAATAGTAATGTCTAATCCTCCGTGAGCTATTACTGAGGGAAGTAATTCAACATTACCACCAATCACTATAGTTCCAGTTCTCTCATTAATGACTACTTTGGAAGTTGCTTCCATATCTACAGTTAGTGCTTCTATTTCTGCAATTTTCACTAATTGCTCGTTTCTATCGGCAAAACTTGATAAATCTACTTTGATTGTTGCTCCATCCTCTAATGTTGCAGCACCATCCATACCATCAGATGAGTTTATAACCTCGGCTACTTTGTTGGCAACAGTAAAATCAGGACTTCTAAGGATGACTCTCATCGAAGAAGCATCAGCTAAACTACTTTCTACTTCCCTTTCAAGAATAAGTCCATTAGGCACTCTTCCACTAGTAACAAAATTTTTAGAAATTCTAGAACCAAATGCTCTTACGTCATAGCCACCTACTGATAGTGGTCCTTGAGCTGTACCAATGATACTACCATCTGCTCTAGAGAGAGGGGTCATAAGTAATGTACCACCTTGCAGAGAGGTTGCGTCACCCATAGCAGAAACTACAACATCAATTTGTGACCCTTTTTTCATAAATGGAGGGACAGTTGCAGTTACCATAACTGCGGCAATATTCCTAGTGAAGTTATTATTTCTATCAACTGTTAGTCCAAACCTTTTTAGCATATTAATGACAGATTGATTAGTATAGGATACTAATCTATTATCACCAGTTTGGTTAAGTCCAACGACTAAACCATAACCAATAACTTGGACTCCGCTTACACCTTCAATATTAGCTATGTCTTTGATTCTAGCAGCACTTAGTACCATAGTCATAGAAAAGAAGAGTACTATTATTTTTAGAATTTTGTATTTCATATTAGAATAACATCCTTAAAAATTTAGTAATCAAACCTGGCTCTTGATACTCTGACACTGAGCCGTTTCCGTCTATCAGCAAAGTCAAATCTAAGATACTATATGAGTAAACTGAATTGTCTGGTCTTACATCCACAGGTCTAACTACACCTTTGATTGTTACGTACTGAGTTTCACCATTTACTTTGGTCGTTCTTTTACCTTCTATTATTAAATTGCCATTTTCTTCCAAGTCAACTACTCTTGCACTTAGCTTTGATCTGATACTTTCAGTTCTTCTAGTATTACCATTTCCACTGAAATCAGTTCCAGTACCCAAACTTGCATCAGCTGATGTATTTCCAGAGCTAGTATTCAAACCAAAAGAACCACCAACAGATGATTCTCTACCGTTATCAGTAGAAGCAGAATTGTCTGCCTTTGTATCTTCTACTATCAACACAGTAATTGCATCTCCTTTTCGAAAAGCTTTAAAATCCGAGAATAGTGAATTTGAACTATTTTGTACAAATTGTGCACTCATTGGAATCGAAGTAGCTAGAATTAGTATTAATAATATATATTTCATTTACTCACCTAGAACCAGCTCACCTGATTCATTTATTTTTCCATTCAAAACTTTCTTGCTATTTTCTCTTTTAACTCTGATTCTTTCACCCACTCTACCATCTTGCAAAGCAGTTGCAAGTCCTCTAATCGTTACTGCACCAGCTGTAGCGATAACTACTACTTCTTCTCCCCTTTTTATAGTGACATCAGGAAGAAGATTATTTTTATCTAGTTCTTGTTGTTTGTAAATAGGTTTAGAAGCCACAAAACCAAGTTCTACTTTGTACTGGTCAACTTTCTCGACTGGTACTTCTTTAGTAATTTTCTGTACCATTGAGTTATCAATTTTAGTATTAGCAGGAATGTATTTAATTGCTCTAAATATCTCAAGAGTTTGTGTTAGTTCGTATTCAAATTTAAAAGAGGTAATAATTTCATCGCCTGAAACGAAATCTAATTTTACAGCTGAATTATATTTTGAGTAATCATCATCAAAAATGGCTTTGATATTTTCACCATCTACAATAATATCCTCAAACTCACTTTTAAATTTGACATTGTAATGGCTATTAACTGTGCTATGTACATATATACTACAAGCTTCTTTTATTCTATCTGCTGAAAAGGTAGCAGAAGATAAATTTGAAACGAAACAAAATAGTAACAATATGTTAATTAGAACTTTCATCTATCTTTTTAGGTTAACGGCTGTATTTAATATTTCATCAGCAGTTCTTACTGACTTCGAGTTTAACTCATAAGCTCTTTGAGCTGTGATCATATCTACCATTTCCTCTACGACATCCACATTTGAACTTTCCAAATGACTCTGATATATTTCACCAGTATTGTTAGTTCCAGGTTGATAGAAGATAGGGTCACCAGATGCTGGTGTTTCCTCGAATAAATTATCACCTATGGCTCTCAACCCAGCAGGATTAACAAATCTAGCTAATTGAATCTGACCTAAAGTTTCTAATTCAGTACTGCCTTCTGAATAAACTCCAACAATACCATCTCTGCTAATTTGAACTTCAACTGCATCAGCTGGGATACGGAAACCTGGGTCAAGAAAATACCCTTGATTATTAACTAAGCTACCGTTTCTATCCATTTTGAATGAACCGTCTCTTGTATATGATTGAGTATTATTTGGTTTTTGGATTACAAAAAAACCATCACCAACTATAGCCATATCTAGTTTATTGCCTGTTTCAGTGATATCGCCTTGGTTGAATTGTTTTTTTGTTGCAGTTAACTGAGTACCACTTCCGATTTGAACCTCATTGAGTGGCTCTACGCCTATACGAGCACTATTGCCAGCTGGCATTAATGTTTCATATAGTAAATCTTGAAACTCTGGTCTTGTTTTCTTGAATCCAGTAGTATTTACGTTTGCTATGTTGTTAGATATTATCTCAACAAATCTTTGTTGTGCTGAGAGTCCTGTCGCTGCGGTTCTGAGTGTTTTGTCCATCTGATACTTCCTGTATATTTTGGAACTTTATATAAATCTTAATAATTAAAAGAATTTCCCTAGTGAAATTGACTGCTCTAGTGTTGAATCATTAGTACTAATTACTTTACTACCTGCATCAAACTGTCTTTGCAGATTTATCATTTCAACCATTTCGTCTATCACATTAACATTAGAATTTTCTAGCCATCCTTGGCGAATATTAATTCTAGAATTATCCATTGGTGCATATTGATAGTCATCAGTTAAGATAAAATCGGATGATGATACTTTCTCTAAAACAACTTCGTTAGCCACATCAACTATGTTAAGTGAGCCAACACTCAAGTTATTAATGAATATCTCACCGGAGTTATCTATTTTAACATCTGAATCACGTACATTTGATCCGTAGACATCACTGTCGAAAGAGTTGTAAATATTAACTCTTCCTCCATCAGACATCAGATATTTTCCATTTGCAGAGATAATATCACCTTCTTCGTTTATCTTGAAGTTTCCGGCTCTTGTTAGGAATTCTTTACCTTGTTCATCATTGAGTAAGAAGAATCCTCGACCATCTATAGCCAAGTCAAAGTTGTTGCCAGTTTGCTCAAAGCTACCATTCGAAAAGTCAATGTATGAGCCGATTGGGGGATCGTTCTGCTCACCACTTCCTGCAATATTGTACAGATTCGCCTTCGAATCCATAAGATTTCTTTCAAAGACAGAGTCTCGTTTGAATCCAATAGTAGAGGCATTGGCTATGTTGTTTGATATTACTTCTAGTCGAGTCTGTTGTGACATCATACCCATAGAAGCTGTGTATAGTTCTTTGATCATCGGGAATCCTTCCTAATCAATTTCCTTTATTATTCTTTTTATTTTGCTCAAATCAACTTCCTGTGATTTGTTATTTTTTGAAAATGATTTTAAAACCTCAATTAAATTTTCAGTATCATCATCTTCAATTTTTTCTAAAAGCTTATTTATTATATCTTTCTTTTCGTTGCTGTTATCAGCCCCATAAGCTTTGAGGATATTATTCTTCTTTTTATCCATAAATAAGGTATGCAAGTTATATGCCAATGAGAATTGACTACATTAAGAAAAACTATTTAGTCATTGTAATATATACACTTCCTAAGATTTCAACTTTGTTAGTTTTTATTATTATCTCAAATAAATTTTGTATAATATAAACCAAATAATTGATTTATTAACCACCTTATGAGAATCTTAATATTCTCAAAGGGTTGAACTTAGAAGAAATAATAGCAGGTATAGAAACAACAATTAATGATATTAATATGGCATTTGCAACTACAATGACATAGTGAATAGGATTTATAGTTATTGGCACTTTATCTAAATAATAAACAGAACTATCCAAGTGTATCAGCCCATACTCTTGTTGGAGAAAAGATAGTATAAACGCTAGTAGTGCTCCTGCAATAGCTGCTTTAGCTGTTAACAGTACCCCTATTGATATAAATATTTTCGAAATATCTTTGGATGACATACCCAATATTTTTAGTATGCCAATTTGTTTTGTTTTTTCAACAATCATAATTAGCAGCATAGTTACAACATTCAAAGTAGCAACAATAGAAATAATACCTAATACTAAAGGTACTGGCTCTTTTTGAACTTGAATCCAGATTAGTGCTGACCTTTGGTAATCAAATACATTTTTGACCATGAATGGAAATGGAATCAACTCTGCTACTTTATTAGTAGTCTCATTTATCTTATTTTTATCAAGAACTGAAATTTCTAACCTTGTTGAATATTCATCAGGAATATCAAAAAAATCTTTTGATGTAACCAGTGGGCTAAAAATAATTGATTTATCGTATTCGCCTAATCCAGTAGAATAGGTTCCAACTATTTTAAATTTTGATATTTTGGTTTTTGGACTCGATTTTTGATTGTATTCTACAGCATACAGTACTAGCTCATCATCGATATTTAAATCATATTTTTTTTGAATAACTTTACTGACCACAATCTCTTTTGATGAGTCGGAGCTAAAAGGATAATTGGAGTCAAATAATTCTAAGTCTGAATTTCTATTTATACCTTTTAGCACGAAACCATCAATATCTTTTTTCTTCCTCATTATTACTGGTTTTTCAACTACTTCTGTTATTTTTTTTATGTTGCCCATACCAGTCAAATTAACACTATCTTTAGTAACAAATCCATTTTTAATATTCACTATTGAAATATCAGAAGTAAATTTTGTAGTTGATTCTGTTAACATATCTTCAAATCCATCTAAGATTGATAAAGATATAATTAATGCAAAAGTGCCCAAAGTAATAGAGAAAAAAGCTGCTTTGGAAGTGAACTTGAGTACACTGCTTTCTTCCTTCTTACTATTAATTTTATTGATAAAATATTTGATTTGAGTAAACTTCATAATAGAAGATAAGCATTAAATTTTAAATAAAAATATTCTATTTAATATTAAAAGACATTAATATCTTAAATTACTTTTATTTATAATTTTTATTCATTAACTTGCAATCAGATTAAACAACAGAATATTTTTTTTGAAAAGAACATCTGCTATAATATCAATACTACTATATTTGAATGCACTGATTATTCCTGTTTTCCCTGTATTCAATTATGTTATTAATACTGATATATATGTTGCCTTATGTATAAATAAAGACAAGCCACAACTAGAGTGTAATGGTAAGTGTCATTTGAATGAAGAACTAAGTGAAAGTCAAAATAACGAACAGGACAAACCTCTACTAGAAATCAACATGAGGGACTTTCCTATCGGGTTTGTTAATTTCTTTGAATTAGAAGATATTTTCTTTGAGCTATCAAGCTCTGAAATTATTCCAAGCAATTTTTATCATTTCACCCTCGAATACGACATATTCAATCCTCCTAAGTTTCTTTCTTAACATATCGTACAAATACTTAAGAGCAAGAAAGAAACAATTTTAAATACTTATAAATCTAATTATTATAATCTAAGAGGATTACTATGCGTTATGCATTAAAAACAATATCAATATTAATAGCTGTATTATTTCTACAATCATGTTCAGATGATGATAACCCTGTAAAAGATAGTGAAGACCCAATAGAACTTAGTGTTGTCACAAGTTATGAAGAAGGTGGAATTACTTATGAAATACTTTCAGAAAACTCAGAGCTAATAGAAGGGTACAACGAGTTTTATTTAAAGGCAAAAGATGCAGATGGAAATGATTTGACTGGGGACTTTGATATTAATATCGTAATGGATATGGGACAAATGATGCACTCAACTCCATTCGAATATGAAATGATGGAAGATTCTGACAATGGTGGTTCGATAATTATGGTTAAAGCAAATTTCATAATGCCTACAGTAGAAATGGGGGTATGGATGATAGATGCAGTTTCTGAATCATTAGGAGCTAATCATACTATTGAATTCAATGTTACCGCGTCAGGTAATGTCAAAAGATTTACTAGCAATGAAAAACCATATTTTGTTACTTTGAGGACTCTAAAATCACCTGATGTTGGGATGAATGATTTCAACATTACTGTTCACTCACGTAAGAATATGATGTCGCATCCAGCGGTAGAAAACCTGACAATAGAAATCGAACCTAGAATGCCATCTATGGGACATGGATCAAACGGAAATGAAAATCCTGTTCATGTAGGCAATGGACTTTATGAGGGTAAAGTTAATTTCAACATGACTGGTGACTGGGAAATAACAGTTACTTTACTTGACGGAGAAAATGAAATCGGTTCAGTAGTCTACGCATTAGACTTATAAATTTAAAGATTGATGTTATCTGTTAGGTACTCATTCATGTACCTAACAGATTATGTTAGGAGTATACAAATGAGAAAGTTTATATTAATAGTTCTCTTGTTATTCTCATCAGTGATATTTGCCGAAGAAGATACTACAAATATTAGGCATTATAAATCATCTGAAGTTATCATCTTAGATGACTATTTTGGAATAAGTGACAAAGATATCGAAGAGACAATCAACTCGACAGAAGATATCTTAAAACAGAAAAACGAAATAGATTTAATTTCTAGAGCAAACTTTGCATCAGAAGCAGTTGTACGCGGATATACACAAGACAGACTTAATGTAACCATTGACGGTATGCGTATGTTTTCTGCTTGCATAGATAAAATGGACCCAATAACTTCTTACATTGAAGTTGAGAATCTGAGTAAAACAGAAGTAAATAGTGACAAATCAAATCTTAACAATGGTATTTCTACTGGTGGAAGCTTAAATTTCATTACTAGTAAACCAAAACATAATCAGGAATTAAGATTTATTTCTGACAATCAATTCAATTCAGTTTCAGATGCTTACAATAGTCGTGGTAGCATTCAATATGGCAATGAAACTATTGCATCACTTGCTAGTTATTCAGTGAAAAGGTCCTCTGATTATAGAGCTGGAAACAATACAATGATTAATAATAGCAGTTATTCGAAAGAGAACTTGAAATTTAATCTCAGTTATAAGTCTGACAAAAATATAAATCACTCAATAGAATATATATACGACCACAGCTCTGATGTTTACTATCCCGCTTTGATTATGGATACTCGCTATACTCATATGAATATGGCTTCATACAATCTAAAACTGAATAATCTTGGCGATGAGTTCTATGATTTTGACACAAAAGTTTATTATAATAGTGTGGAACACTTAATGGATGATTATGACAGAAATGAAGATGAGATTAATAATAGAATAGTTATGCCTGGAATGTATATGCCTATGTATGGTGAAACGAATACTTTTGGATTAAATTCAAGAGTTAAAAAAATGCTTTCAAACGGGATACTTAGTATATCTTTTGAGGGATATAATATGAATGCATTTGCAGATATGGATATGGAAATGCTAAAAACTGACGAAAGAATGTATTTGACAAACTTGGGTGATATTAATACTACTAAACTTGGCTTAAGTATTGGCTATCTTGCTAGTTTGAGCCAGGATATGACTTATAGATTGAACAGTAGATATGATATTTCATATAGATCAATGAATAATGATTTTGCTAGAGCTATTACAGAAAGTTTTTGGCAAGGGAATAATACTTCTACTTACAACATTTTGAATTTTTCTGCAGGACTTGGATACAATCTGAGCGAGAAATCTGAGCTTGACTTTACAATATCAAGAATTGAAAGAGAACCTAGTCATTTAGAAAATTTTGGGTTTTATATTTACAACATTTCTGATAACTCTATCTATGTGGGGTCACCCAATTTAGAAAAAGAAAAGTCGTACTCTGTTAACCTAGGCTATAGTTATAACTCAAGTTTAATTGAGTTTTCTGCAAAAGTTTATAATGACTATTTAGTTGATTATATCGCAGGTACTAATGATGAAAGTATAAATATATTTGATGGATTTGGTCAATCTTTTAAGCAATTTAATAATATAGGTAATGCAAACGTTGCTGGTTTGGAGTTAAGTGCAAGATTTGAATTGGATAAGGAATTTTATATTAATTCTCAGCTTAAATATCAAAAAACTCATAGTTTCAGATATAATGAATCGCTACCTTTTACTCCACCGCTTTCAGGGAATTTTAGCTTTATATACTCTAGCGAAAAGCTAAAGAGTATTGCTTCAGTTAATTTTGCATCTAATCAAAATGAAGTTTCTTATTTTATCTTAAGAGAAGATTTTACAGACTCTTATGCAGTAATAAATCTGAGAAATAGTTATAAATTCAATGATGATATTAAGGTTAGATTTGGTGTTGAAAATATACTTGATGAACTATACCACACACATTTTAGTATAAACAACCTACCAAATCCTGGTAGAAACTTTTATTTAGGATTGTCTTTTGGTTTTTAGTTCATTTCATCTATCACTTCCTTGAATAGTGAGATATATTTTTTAGCACTTTTCAAGGAAGAATAGTTTTTTGCCATTCCATTATTTCTAATCTGATTGTAATGGATGTCAGAATTATAAATACTCAACGCCTTATTAATCGCATTTTCCATTTCATCTCTGTTATAATGAGGGAATGTTATCCCTGTACCCCTTTGCTTTTCTGTTGAGTATTCCTTGATAGTATCTGCTAGGCCTCCAGTTGATCTTACAATAGGCACGGTTCCGTATCGAAGTGCATACATTTGAGTTAAACCACAAGGTTCATATTTAGATGGCATTAACAAAAAGTCCGTTGCAGCAAGTAGTATATGAGTTTGCTTTTCATCGAAGCTAAAGTCAACAATTATATTATTAGGAAAGTTAGACTTCGTTTCGGACAGCATTTCTTCGTATTGTTCCTCGCCTGCACCTAAAACTGCAAATATAAACTTATTAGAATTCATAAGCTTGTATATCTTCTTTGCTACAAGATCTATCCCTTTTTGGTCTTTCAATTTAGTTATCATTGAAATTAAAGGTAAGTGGTGTTTTTTTTCAGGTATTCCAGCTTTAGTTAAGTACTCTTTCTTAAGTTCCGCCTTAATATCTAGATTGTTCTCAGTGTAGTTTTTACTAATATATATGTCGTGTTCCGGACCCCACAAATTATAATCTACTCCGTTCAGAATACCAACTATATCTCTTAACCTACTATTAATTGCGTCTTGCAGCCCCTCGCTATAATATGCTTGCTTTATCTCTTCACTATAAGTTGGGCTAACCGTTACAATTTTATCGGCGTACATAATTCCAGTTTTCATAAAGTTTACTTTGCCTTCATGCTCAAACCACGAACCGACATCAAATTCACTATACTTCATCCCAGTAAAACTCAGTACTCTATATTTATCAAATCTTCCTTGGTAAGATAGATTATGAATTGTGAAGACTGTACCTACATTTTTGAACAAATCATCTTTTTTATATTGTGTTTTCAGTATAGGTATAAGGAACGCTGTAAGATAGTCATGGCAATTTACGATTTCAGGTTTGTAATTTATTACTTTGCATAATTCAGGTATTGCTTTGCTGAAGAACAAAAAACGTCTGTCATCATTGTCATCCTCAAGCTTATTGCCATATAAATATTCCGAATCAAAAAATTCATCATGTCCTATCAAATATATTATCGCATCTGAACCTGCTAAGGTTGTTTTATATACATTAGCAGTTTCATTTCTAAAGCCCATTGGGACTTCAAAAGAAATATCAGTTTTTATAATATTAAATTTATCATAGTCAATAAATTTATATGCCGGCATTACGGATATTACATTATGTCCCAAATCACTCCACTCTGAAGTAAGGTAAGAAGTAACATCTGCCATTCCCCCACTCTTAGCAATTGGGCTAATTTCTGCTGTTGCTAATAGTATATTCATTTATATTTCTTAATTTTCGGAATATTTTACAATTATAATTTAAATTAATGAGCGTAAATAAAAAAATAGAAGAAAAAAAGGTAACTACTCTTAGATTACAAGAGATGAAGAATGCAGGAATAAAAATCTCTTGTCTTACTGCCTATGATGCACTAACAGCCAATATATTTGATAGTGCTGGTATAGATATGATGTTAGTCGGAGATTCACTTGGAAATGTTTTTCAAGGTGAAGAGACCACACTACCTGTTACATTGGAGCAAACAATTTACCACACTAAGGCAGTTGTAAAAGGTGCAGATAGAGCTTTAGTGGTCGCAGATATGCCATTTATGACTTATCAAGTTTCTGCAAATGAGGCATTTAGAAACGCAGGTAGATTGATGAAAGAAACAGGTTGTTCTGCAATCAAATTAGAAGGTGGTAAAAATGTTACCAAAGCAATAAAGAAAATGAATACAGCTGGAATACCAGTTATGGGGCATTTAGGACTCACTCCTCAAAGTATTAATAAGTTTGGTTCATATAGAGCAAGAGGGAAAGACCCTGATGAAGCAAAAGCAATCAGAGAAGATGCCTTTAGATTACAAGATGCTGGTGCATTTGCAATAGTACTCGAAAAAATTCCTGCTGATTTGGGTAAAGAGATTACTAATGAATTAGAAATACCTACTATTGGAATTGGAGCTGGTCCACACTGTGATGGTCAGATATTAGTTTATACTGACATGTTAGGACTGACTGTAGATTTTAATCCTCGATTTGTAAGACAGTATGCAGAATTGAACAAAGTTTATAGTAATGTCGTAGAACAGTATATAAACGATGTAAGAACAAACGATTTTCCAAACGAAAGTGAATCATATTAAACATATAATGGCTATCATTTCTATTGTTACTTTTACTATTTTAGTCGGTTGTAATAGCCCAATAAATAGTTCAAGCGACCTTCGTTTTCCTGAAGAAGACGAAGTTAGTTTTAGTGAACATGTTAGACCATTTATGCAAGTAACCTGTGCTACAGCCAGTTGTCATGATGATTTTACTCAAGCTGGTGGTCGAAGAATGACAGAACATTTTACTTACTTTACTGCTAGTAACATAGGACTAATTGTAAGGGAAAATCCTGACGCCTCATTGTTGATTCAAATATTAGAGGGCAAAAATTATCATCTCTACAATTATGGTCGCGAACTTCCTACCGAAAATCAACAACAAGGTATGAGAAGATGGGTTGAAGAAGGGGCTCCAAACAATTAACTTTTTTATTATTTGATTTTCATTATATTTGTATTCTATTATTATAACTAATGAGGACAAACGACAATGAAAAAGATAGCCCTATCTTTGATATTATTAACAGCATTGATAATAGTATCTTGTGGAGAAGAAGGACCAAAACCACCTGAAGCAGGAAAACTAGTTTCCTACACTGATGAAGCTACTGGATTCGAAATAAATTACCCTGAGAATTGGAATAAATATGAAATAGCTGGTAAGCAATTTCAAGCAATTTCTATTGGTAATGCAAAAGATAGATTCTTGCAATATGATACTGAAGGACTCCCAGTCGCTAAAGTTTCTATGACATTAATCGTACTAGATTCTACACAAGATATGCAAACAGCTGTAGATACCAGTTATTATTTCCCAAAAGAATATTATTCTGCACCAGTTGATTTCAAAATAGATGGAACTGTTGGTAAAAAATTAACTTATGAGTTTCCTCTCACCGATGGTCTTTTCAACGGAGAGTTGTATATTGCTACAAAAGATGGGATTCTTTATCATATCATAAAAATTGAAGCATTTGCTGGTACAATTGAGAAATACAGAAAGACTTTCGATGATATCCTAAGTTCTATTAAGTTGGGTGTAAAACCTGAATTAGCTGTTGCTACTTCTGGTGAAACTGAAGATTTACCTCCACCTTCCAGTACATTAAAAACAGTTAAAGGAAATGGGTATTCGATTAGAATACCAGATAATTTTAGCGCTACTAACAGCGGTGGTAGAACGATATATTCTGGTGAGAGACGAGGCGATTCATATGTATCTGTATCTACTTCTACTACTAGTTCTAAAAACTTGAAAGGAACTGCTGAAAAAAATGCTAAATCTGTTGGAGCTAGTGGTGCTACTAAATTAACACTTGGTGGCAAGGAAGCTTACAAAGTTTCCTACAGTCCAAATTCAGCAATTCACAGAGATATGTACTATGTTATCAATGATGGTAAATTTTATCAAATTGTAGTAGATTATTACAAAAAAGAAGCTGAATTATATAAAAACATACTAACAAAATCTGCTAAGAGTATTAAGTTTTAGTACTTTTACATTTGAATGAATTTTCATGAAAGCAGAAGCTAAAATATTGGCTTCTGCTTTTTTCATTATTATTAGAAAAGTCTAATAATTACATTAAATTGCAAACTTGAATTAAACGAAAATTGACAAAGTTAGAAATGAAAAATTTATTAGAATTAAACGCTTGGGAATCGCTAAAAGACCATTTTTTTAATATCAAACACATCAAAATGAAAGATATGTTTGAATATGACGAAAATAGATGTTCAAAATATAGCTATGAACTTAATGATATATTTTTTGATCTAAGTAAAAACAGAATAAATTTTGACACCACTTCATACTTTGTTGACCTAGTAAAATCCCTTAAAATTCACCTAAGAATAAATGATTTATTTAATGGGAATGTGCTTAATAACACTGAGGATAGAGCTGCAACTCATACTTCATTGCGTGACTTTAGCGACAATGTAAGTAGTGAAATTTTATCTCAAAGAGAGAGTCTTTTGAATTTAGTTACCGAAATCAGAGATTCTAATAAATATGATCATGTGGTGCAAATAGGAATTGGCGGTTCTTATCTAGGTCCAAAAATGGTAAATAAAGCTTTATCTAATTATTCTGATAATAACATTTCAATTGATTTTATTTCAAATGTAGATGATGATTCATTTGAGAAATTGCTTGATAATCTTGATACTAACAGAACTTTATTCATAGTTGCATCCAAGTCATTGACTACTTCTGAAACTATGTATAATTATAAAAAAGTATTGAAGTATTTGAATATAGAGAGCCCAAATGAAAATTTTATTTGCGTTACTTCCAAAAAACAAAAAGCATTAGATATAGGTTTTTCAGAAAAGAATATATTGCTATTTGATGAATCCATCGGTGGTAGATATTCACTTTGGTCCTCTATAGGCATTACAATTGCCATAAAAATTGGTAAAGAAAATTTCTTAGAATTTTTGAAAGGTGCTGAATTAGCTGATAATCATTTTCGTAATGAAGATGATTACTTCAATAATATTCCATTTATCTTAGCATTTATAAATGTTTGGTATAGAAATTTCTTCGACCTAAGAGCTAGAGCTGTTGTCCCTTATTCTGATAAATTGGTTCACTTGCCAGAATATTTGCAGCAATTAGAAATGGAAAGTCTTGGTAAAATAATAGATAAGAATGATGAAAAAGTACGCTATGCTACTGGAAATATTATTTTCGGCAATAGAGGTACGAATAGCCAACACTCATTCTTTCAAATGCTTCATCAAGGAGTAGATATTATTCCTGTAGATTTCGTAGCGACTGCTGAGAGTAATAACAAGCTATTGAGCAACTGTTTTGCTCAATCTCGAGCCCTAATGGAAGGGAATAGTGAAGATATTGAGGAGTCAGTGGCTATTGAGTTTTTCCCAGGTAATATCCCATCCAATACTATTCTATTCAACAAAATAACACCTTCAACTTTGGGTACTTATTTAGCAATTCAAGAGCATAAAGTTTTTGTACAATCAGTAATCTGGAATATTAACCCATTTGATCAGTTTGGGGTTGAGTTAGGTAAAAAAGTAGCTAAAGAAATCGAAGATGAATTTGAGAATAATTCGAACAATTCATTTGATAGCTCTACTAACACTTTGATTAAAAAGTCTCAATCATAAGTTAACAACCCTCTTTTTAAATAAATGTAATTATATTGTTACTTTTTTGTTTATTATATTGTCTACTAGACAATAGACTTTTGACAAAAATCAGATAAGCAATATGAAAGCAGTTAGACTAATAGTATTAGGTATTTTATTTTTTAGTGTATCATTTTCTCAGACTCCTTTGGATAATAAACTCCGAATAAGGATAAATGAAATTGAGATAGATGACAGTGTACTTGAGAAGAAATTAGCCGAATATGGTATTACAGTCGACAGACGAATGCTCCCACTTAAAGCGTCTTATCTTCTAGGAAATAGAATAGCTTACAAGTCATCAAACAATTCAAAAATAAAGAAAATCATAGAAGCAGAGAAGCCTCTATTAAAAACATATATTGTTAGTTTTAATGAAAATATTGATCCTGCCAAATTTGCTCAGAAGCTTCAACTAGATTGTGATTTTATAGAAATAGCTGAACCTATATATCCTAGTAAAGTTCAAGGATTTATACCGAACGATACTTACATACAAAACCAAGAGGATGCGCTTGAGTTGGTTAAAGCATTTGATGCTTGGGAGATTAGCACTGGTAGTGAGGACATAACAATTGCAATCAGTGACAATGGGATACAGCAAACACATGAAGACTTGAGAGATAATATAGCTTACAATACAGGCGAAATACCGAATAATGGTATTGATGATGATGAGAATGGTTATATAGATGATTATAATGGTTACAACTTTGATGCAACAGAACAAAACAAGAATTGGTCTAACACATATGTAGAAGATGATCATGGAACAATTGTCGCTGGAATTGCTGGTGCTGATTTTAATAATGGATTAGGTGTTGCAGGTGTAGGTGGAAATTCAAAAATATTCCCAATTAGAATAGGTTCAATTAAAACTAGTGTTGGAAATACTTACTACGACTACGAATCAATAATATATGCCGCTATCAGAGGTTTTGATGTAATCAACTGTAGTTGGGGAACTCCGAAAACATATTCGGATATTGAGCAGTCAGCAATTGATTATGCAGTAGCGAATGATGTAGTAGTTGTAGCTGCAGCAGGTAACAGGACAGCTCTTGAAAAATATTATCCTGCAGGTTATGATGGTGTATTGGGAGTTGGTGCAGTAACAGCATTTGATTCAGATGGTAACGGTCCAAAAGGATCCCATTTGGATATTTATGCTCCAAGTACTCAAAATTACTCAACTGACTTAGATAAAGGTCAAAGTGAACCTTATCAATCTATTTCAACAGCCACTAGTTATTCTTCGCCTGTGGTATCTGGTGCTGTCGCTATCTTAAGGGCTCATAGACCAGAATTATCTGCTTTAGAAGTAATTGAATTCATGAGGCAATCTGTAGATGACATTAGTGAAGATAGACCATTTTATAAGAATATCACTTCTGGCAGATTGAATATGCTTAAAATGCTAACGATAGACCCTATGTCAATTCCTGGAATTAGAATAGAAGAAGCTAGGTATTTTGATGCAACAGGTGCACCAGCAGAAAGGTTTGAAATAGGTGATACCGCTTTTGTTGAATTGACAATAAGTAATGTATTAGGCGATGCTAATGACTTAGATTTCAAATTATCCGTTGGGTTCCCAGAATTTCCAATTTTAGAATTTTTAGAATCTGAACATAATGATATAAGTATTAAAAGAAATGAATCATTAACGGTAGGTAGATTCAAATTTGTAGTAGTTAACGAGTCTTCGGATTACTTGACTATGAGATTAGATATCATTGGTTCAAATGATTATAATGATTTCGTTTTATTTGACTTTGTTCCAAACACTGAGGTTACAACATTCGAAAATGAGAAAATCAAATTTTCTGTTTCTGATGTTGGTACGTTTGGATATGAATCGGGTTCATTCGATTTAAATTATAAGCTTGGAGTTGGATTTATTAATAAGGATTATGGTAATGGCCTTTATAGAGCAGGTGTGTTTGCAGTAGAAGATGATAATAATGTAATTACCTCACTTGAAATGATTAATGACGAAAGTGAGTTTTATAATGTAAAGCCATATAATGAACCGCGAAATACTTCTACAATTATGAGTAACGACCCTTTTAGAGATACAAGAGTTGCAATTAAGCAAACTATAGAGCTGCCTAAAAATTTACCTTGGGTTAGAATAAAAGTAGATGTAACTGATAGTGCAGCTTTCGGTAGTCAATACTCTGTTGGTTATGAATTTGACTGGGATATAGGTATTAGTGGAGGTTATAAATTAAACACTACAACTTTTTTACCAAGTGCCCGACCAAGTAATATAGATGAGGAAAAATTTGCGGCAATCTCAACTTCAGGTATAGATGATTTGCCAAGTTTTGGTGTAGCTATGTATTCTGACGAACAAGATGCATTAGCACAAGCTGCTGGTTTCCCAAACAGTAATGCTATATCAACCAACGTCATTACTTCAACCATGCAGAGTGGAAAAACAATTATAACTGATACCGTATTCGATGTATATAATATTATTGGTATGCGTTTCAATACACCTTTTGATGACTATGAAACTAAAACTTGTTACCTATGTGTTTCCTCTGGTGATGACAATACAGATTTAGCTGCTAACTTAAAAGAATGTGCTTCAGGTGTGACTTCAGTGAATCTTGATAAATATGATGAAAACATATCTTATGTTGATAGAGTTTTTGAAGTTAGAAGTCAAAACTATATCAAAGCAGACATAATTGATTTATCAGGTAGAATACTTTCGACTAGTTCAGACAACTCAATTAGTTTGGTTGGCTTAAACCAAGGTGTTTATCTAGTAAGATTCGAATTTGTAGATGGTTTTGTAATTAAGAAAGTAGCAATAGTAAATTAAATGAATAGTTAGAACTTCTCAACCCTGATTTCAATCAAGTGATAATCTAATATAGGTGATTTCAATCTGTTTCTTATTTTAATTAAGTTAACCGTCGTTGAATTATTTGTGATTTTTGATTCTAATACTTTTTTTAATGAATTAGCAAACTCTTCACGTTTGTTATAAACTATATCAATTGATTTACAAATTGTTATAGATTCAAGTATTTCATTTAAAGTATTGTTATACTTTTCATTCATTACATCATTTTCTACCTCCGCAATCATGTAATTCACATTATATTTAGAATTGTTTAAAGTTGACAATTTTGGTTTTTTAGAAATGTGATGTTCTATATTGTGAGGTATAGCTTTTACAGTGCTATCCCCCGTTTTGTTGAAAGCTTTTATAACAATATTTAGATAATCAGTTTCAAAAACTTCTTTTTTGAATTCATTCAGATCAATGATTATTCTGTCTTCAACTTCAATTTTCTCATATATTACTCTTTCGATATTTGACGTTTTTAACTCGACTAACCAGTGACTTAATTCAGATTCAGGTGAAATATCAATATTAATAGGTAGTTTATTCTGCTCTATTTCAATATTGTCATTTCTTATTTCTAATTGTTCAAATAACTTAGGGTTGGAAGAACTAAAATCAATTCTTGGTGACTGTTTATTATCTTTATAAAAGCTATAATTATAAATTATTTGGCCTTCTTTAACCCCATATTTTGAACGTAAAAAATCGGTAATTCTTTTTATTTGTATGTCGGCAAAATATTTCGAATTCTTGTCTTCAGTTTCATCTAACTCTAATTTTCCTGGATAAACTGCAGTTATCTTTAGAATAGAGGTGTTATCTTTTTGCAGTCTATTTCCTATTATGTTCAAGGTGTTAGTGTAAGAATCATCAATTGTTTTTAATGATTGCAAATCTATACTATTAGAAAATCTAAAAAATTTATCCTCAATTTCCGAAGATTTATTATTTAAATATATGGACTTTGAGACCGGTAAATTTTCATATTCAAAGTTATTGGTTACAACTATTTTCGATATAAAACTTTGAATTTCTATATCTAAATCTTTTCCTTCAGTAAAGTTTGATGTATTCATATTATTCTTAGACATCCATAAATCAAGACCGCCTACACCTCCAGGTCTATCACTAGAAAATATCAAATCTCCATTTGGTAGCACACACACATCAGATTCGTCATATTCGGTATTAATCTCATATAGTGGACTTGGTCTTTGCCATTTCCCTTCAGATTTGATTGTAAAATAAATATCATATCCACCTGGGCCACCTTGACCATCACTTGCGAAGTAGAGTGTGTCATTTGATACTATATGTGGAGTAATTTCATTTCCATTACTATTGAGTATATCCAATGGAATTGGCTCTTTCCAAGTGCCATCTTCCATCCTATAACTAACCATTAAGTCCAAATCACCCTCATCGCTCTGTTGGGTAAAGATTAGCTGGTTTTTATCATCTGATACCGTACAGTGACCAGTGAATTTTTCATTATCTATTTCTTCTAGTATAAACCCTTCAGACCAGGATTGCTTTTTATAATTAGAGTAGAATATTTGCAATTGAGGTTGTCCATTTCTGAAAGTAAAGCTATTAAAATAGGCCTTATCTTCTGACAAGAAAGTGATGTAGCTCAGATTCTTGTGAGCACTATTTATTGGATTATCTAAGATTATTGGTTTAAGTAATACATTTTCTAAGTTAAAACTGCTTACAAATAACTTCTCATTACTCTCTCTGTCAGAAGTAAAATAAAGTCTATTGTCATAATTATTCCAGCTAGGTGCAAATTCGTTATATTCTGTATTTAACTGTAACAAATTTACTGGCTCATCAAACATAACATTCGCATTTAAGCAAAAGCTACAAATAAAAAGAATTGCTATATGTTTTATGAAGTTATTCATTTAAAATTAGAATTATCTCGTTATACTCCCAGTTCTCCTCTACTTTGTATTCTTTACTTTTAGAATATGGTTCACGAAACTCAAACGGAACTAAGTTGCCAAAACTATATTCGTTATCTTTATTAACATCACAATAGACTGTAAATATATATTTCCCAGCAGTTACTTCGTCAAATGACCAAGTAGAATCTGAGACTATTGTTTTATAGTTAGTATTATCAGTTATATTTTGTGCTTCCACTACTAAGCTAGAATTACAACTACCTTTATTTTCAATCTTTCCAGCTAACTTAGAATACCTTGGTAGAAAACCTGTCTTAAACTTTGTACTATACAAAGTATCTTTAGCTAAGTTCATACCCCATATATCTTTAATTTCAGATGTATTGAGTTCAATCTTCAGTTCTTTATTCTCTGGAAGCTTTCTTTCTGATTTGAAATAATATTCACTGAGATTTGTAGAATAAAGCTCTAACGCAAAAGAAGAATCTCCATCGATAATTTTAGCTTTGCCTTGTAATGATGATTCATCAGGGATTTTATTGAATTTTAAATAAAAAAACTTCTTTTCAGTAGTAATATCTAGAAGAGGTGAAACATTACTTTTAGTACTATCAGTAAGGTTAGTTTTTTCAATAATAAACTCATTGTCATTAAATAAACTATCTACAACAAATTCGATTGATGAAGTAGTATCTGCAATAACATTTCCTGTAGAATCAGCTAGATTTTTTACCTTGAGGGTCAAGGTTTTACCAATTAGATTATTATCATAAACAATTAGTACTTCCGATGTGTTTTGCTCTTGGAAACCAATATTCAATACTTCGAGCTTGTTTTCACCATCAAAAAGTAGAAAATTCTCTCTATTTAACGTATTATAATCTAAACTTTCATCAAAAAGTATATTAGCTGTTCCAGCATAACTTGAATTGGCATTAATTAACTTCGGTGGTGTGAAATCATTCTTTGGCCCTAAAAAGACTTGAATATTCGATATACTTAAGCTATCTTCAGTCAATGTATATTCACTTAAAGCAGTGCCGTAAGCATCTACTTCATCATCATATATTCTATTTTGAAATTTGTCATCTATTGCGATTAATCTATATGTTCCCGGTTTTAGTGCAACGAATCTAAAATCACCACTGCTACCAGTATTTACAAAATAATCAGGTTCATCTTCAAAGATATTAGGGAATTCACCTTCTTCTAATTTATATAAAAATAAAAACTTCCCCTTGGTATCTTCTGCAGATAATTTACCAGCTATTGAGCCACTGTCTAACTTATCCCCAGTCGAAAATATCATACTAAATGCCTTTTCTGGAGAATTATTGTAATAATCAGAGTAGTCAGTACCTATATTTATGGCGTAAGTAGTGTTTTCCTTTAGAGGCTCAGTGAATTCTATACTTAAAGTGGTAGCATTCCAATCATATTTAGCTTTAACTTCTGGTGTAATTCTTAAATTTTCTAGGACTTTTGATCTATTCATATAGTCATCGAACTCTATTTCAATTTCGTCACCATTGAAATTTGTAGTACCATCTTGTGGGTTAGTAATCTCCACATAAGGTGCAGTCTTATCACCCTCTCCACCAGGAGGGCTCTGTATATTTGCGCAACCAGCCGAGAATAGTAATATTAAAATAGTAGAAAGTAATGCTCTCATAAATTAAATTTAAGTATTATTTTAAGTATTTGGAAGTAAATTATACTTGATTATATCTGAAACAAGTTTTCAAGTGGTCATTGACCATGCCAGTAGCTTGCATAAAAGAGTAACAGGTAGTAGGCCCTAAGAACTTAAATCCTTCTTTTTTCATTTGCTTACTCATTTTTATTGAAAGATCAGTTTGTGAAGGGACTTGGCTAAGACTTCCCCATTTATTTTTAATTGGTTTTCCACCAACAAACTCCCAAATATATTTTTGGAATGAGCCATGTTGACTTTGAATTTGCTTGACTAACTTAGCATTATTAATCGATGCATCTATTTTTGCACTGTTTCTAATTATACCTGAATTATTCATTAATTCTTTTAACTTATCATCATTGTATTTTGCTACTGTCTCTATTTCGAAATTATCGTAAGCCAGTCTGAAATTCTCTCGTTTATTAAGTATTGTAATCCAACTCAAACCAGATTGGAATGATTCTAACACCAAGAATTCGAATAACAATCTATCATCATACAATGGTTTCCCCCACTCCTTGTCGTGGTATTCCATGTATAGTTCACTACTGAGACACCACCCACAACGATTAAGCCTATCTTTCTTCAATTCAGCCAATGTTTGCTCAATTTTTTTTCTAATGTTTAGAAGATACGAACTAAATAGTTAAAATGGTATATTTTCACTAATTTTGTTAACTAAAA
The DNA here is from genome assembly GCA_046290495.1 of Chlorobiota bacterium. Taxonomy (GTDB): domain Bacteria; phylum Bacteroidota; class Ignavibacteria; order Kapaibacteriales; family UBA2268; genus PGYR01. The sequence goes on from JBKAGT010000005.1 coordinate 692,196, forward strand.
TGTAATGAATTAATAGAATTAAAAATGCAATATAATTTCAAAGAAATAGAACCAAAATGGCAAGCCAAATGGGTTGAAGATAATGTTTATAAAGTAGAAGATGACTATAGTAAACCAAAGTATTATGTATTAGATATGTTTCCATACCCTAGTGGTGCTGGGCTACATATTGGTCACCCAGAAGGATATACAGCAACTGATATAATAGCAAGATACAAAAAGATGCAAGGTTACAATGTGTTGCACCCAATGGGATTCGATGCATTTGGTCTACCTACAGAGAGATATAGCATGCAAACAGGAGTACACCCTGCAGTTGCAACAGCTAAGAATATAAAAACATTCACCAGACAGCTAAACTTACTTGGGTTTGGTTATGATTGGGATAGGCAGATAAATACTACAGATCCTTCATACTATAAATGGACTCAGTGGATGTTTTTGTTAATGTATAACTCATGGTATGACCACGATGAGAAGACTGCTAAAGATATTAGTGAGTTACCTATTCCCGAAGATATTACAGATGAGAAACAAAAACAAGAATATATTGACAGTAAAAGACTTGCTTATATCTCTATGCAGCCGGTAAATTGGTGTGAGGAATTAGGTACTGTACTTGCAAATGAAGAAGTTGATGAGTGGCGTGGTAAAGGATATGAAGTCGAAAGGAAACCTATGCGTCAATGGATGCTTAAAATAACTGAATATGCTGATAGATTACTTGATGATTTAGAATTAGTTGATTGGCCTAGCTCAACTATGGAAATGCAAAAGCATTGGATTGGGAAGAGCAAAGGAGCAGAGATAGATTTTAGAATTTCTAAAACTGATGAAAGTGTAAAAGTATTCACTACAAGACCAGACACAATATTTGGTGTAACTTATATGGTACTTTCTCCTGAACATCCTTTAGTAGAAGAAATAACAACAGATGCTCAAAAGGATAAGGTTGACAAGTATGTAAAAGAAAGTTCACTCAAAACTGACTTAGAGAGGTCAGAGTTAAGCAAGGAAAAAACTGGTGTATTCACTGGTGCCTATACTATAAACCCAGCAAACAATAAAGAAATACCAATTCTAATTTCAGACTATGTATTAATGGGTTATGGTACGGGTGCAATAATGGCGGTACCTGCACACGACGAAAGAGATTATGAGTTTGCTAAGCAATTTGGAATAGAAATTACTCCTGTTGTTCAACCAAACAACAAAGAACATGATTTTGAAAAAGAAGCTTATTCAGAATCAGGTGTGGCGATCAACTCTTCGAGCGATATTGTAAGTATAGATGGACTTAAAACTAAAGAAGCAAAAAAGAAGATTATTCATTGGTTAGAAGAATCTAAGATTGGTACGATTAAAACTCAGTTCAGACTCAGAGATTGGCTATTTTCACGCCAAAGGTACTGGGGTGAGCCGATACCAATTATTTTATTCGAAGATGGAACTAAAAGAGCTTTTGGCTTAGATGAATTACCTTTAGAATTACCTGAAGTAGAAAAATACGAACCTGCTGGTACAGGTGAATCCCCACTTGCAACAGTTGATAGCTGGGTAAACTATAAAGATCCAGTAACAGGTAAAGTTGGGAAGATTGAGACAAACACAATGCCTCAGTGGTCTGGCTCTTGTTGGTATTACTTACGATATATTGACCCAAATAATAATGAGATATTTGCGGAAAAGGAAAAACAAGAATATTGGATGGGTGAGGAAGGTGTTGACCTATATGTAGGAGGTGCTGAACATGCTGTACTTCACTTATTATATGCAAGATTTTGGCACAAAGTCCTATATGACTATGGCTACGTAACTAGCAAAGAACCATTCAAAAAATTATTCCATCAAGGTTTGATAATGGGCGCTGACGGCAGAAAAATGTCGAAATCATTGGGCAATGTAATTAACCCAGATGATATAGTTGCCGAGTATGGTGCAGATTCGCTTAGAATGTTTGAAATGTTCTTAGGACCATTGGAGCAATCAGTCCCTTGGTCTGAAACGGGTATTGAAGGAATATTCAGATTTCTAAATAGAGTTTGGAGATTAATAGTTGATGAGAATGGGAATATCAATAAAAATATAAAAGATGTTAATGCTGGAGAGGATTTTGATTTTGTTCATCATGAAACTATTAAAAAGGTGGGTGAAGATATTGAGGAGTTGAAATTCAATACTGCAATATCACAAATGATGATATTAGTTAATGAATTTTACAAATTAGATGAAATCCCAAAAGATGCTATCATTAACTTTATAAAAATACTTTCACCATTTGCTCCACATTTCTGCGAGGAAATTTGGCAGAAGTTAGGATTTACTGAAAGTGTGGTATTAGCTGAATGGCCTGAGTATGATGAATCTAAACTGCAAAAATCAAGTGTTGAAGTTGTGGTTCAAGTTCTAAGTAAGATTAGAGCAAAAATGAGCGTTCCAACAGGACTTAGCCAAGATGAACTAGTTGAATTAGCAAAGAAGGAACCAAATGTTCAGAAACACATTGATGGAAAACAAATAAGAAAAGTTATACATGTTCCAGATAAATTGATTAATTTAATAGCTAATTGATTTGAAATTGGGGTTGCATAGATGAGATATATAATAATAGTATTATTTTTTCTTACTAGTATGACTGGTATTTACTCTCAACCTGTAGCCGATACAAATAAACAGGAAATAAAAATAGACACTATCGACTATGCCGTAGTAAAGGTTATGGGAGATAGTGTTTTTATTTTAGGCAATGGAATAGGAAGTAAGGGCTTAGAAGAAAGAGTAGGCGATATTTCAAAGAAGTCTTCTAAACTAGTGGAAGATGTAAGTTATAATTCTAAAAATTTTAGAATTGATAGTAATAAGTATAATTACTTCGTAAAGTATAAAGATGATATAATAGTAGCTGTTAGTAATGAGGATGAAGATTACTTTAATAAATCTAAAAAAGAACTAGCTAATGAGTGGTTATCCTCATTAATCAATAAGATTGAAGTTGAAAATGAAGACCGTTCATACTACTCTATTCTGATTAATGTTGGTATTACACTACTAATTTTACTTATATTTTATTTATTCATAAAGTATGTAAATAAACTATTTAGAATAATAAATGTAAAACTATATCAATTAAAAGATACTTATATCAAAGATGTAAAGATAAAACAGCTAAAATTATTAGATGCTAATAATCTTCTACACTTCGCAATTATTGCTTTGAAAGGAGTAAAAGTCGTATTTATTTTATTCTGCCTTTACTTTGTCTTTCCAATTATATTGGGACTATTCCCTTGGACAAAAGGCCTATCAGAAAAATTATTTGGATATGTACTTAATCCGTTAGAAAGTATGATGGTGGCTATCATAGGCTACATACCAAACTTAATAATGATAGTTATAATAATTGCTGTAGCTAAGTATTTTATCCAGTTTCTAAAGTTTTTGTCAAATGAAATAAAATTAGAAAGACTTACTTTACCAAATTTCTATCCTGAGTGGGCAAAACCAACATTTAATATTGCAAGATTCTTAGTCTATGCTTTCGTGCTTGTAATGATATTCCCCTATTTGCCATACTCAGATAGTGATATTTTTCAAGGTGTTTCAATTTTTCTAGGTGTACTAGTTTCATTAGGTTCATCGACTGCCATTGCCAATATAGTTTCGGGTTTAGTAATTACTTACATGAGACCCTTCAAAGTTGGTGATAGAGTTATGATAGACAATGTAACTGGTGATGTTATACAGAAGACTCTGTTGGTTACTAGAATTAGAACTATCAAAAATGAAGATATAACAGTGCCTAATTCAAAAATACTGTCTAGTCACAGTACCAACTACACATCAGCTTCTAAGGATTTAGGATTGATATTACACACAACTGTTACTATAGGTTATGATGTTCCACAGGAAACAGTAAAAGAATTATTGATAAGTGCAGCCAAAAAATCTGATGGTGTAGACAAAGACAGAGAACCATTTGTATTGCAAACAGGATTAGAGGACTTTTATATCAGTTATCAGATAAATGCTTATACAAAGCAATCGCACAGAATGGCAGCTATATATTCTGATATTCACCGTAATATATTAGATGAGTTTAATAAAGCTGAAGTTGAAATACTATCTCCACATTATCGTGCGGAAAGAGATGGTAATGAAATTACAATTCCTAAGAAAGATAAGTATACAAATAATAAAATTGATTCAGTAATTGATAAAAATGAAAACACAGAGGATAGTAACTCGTAGTTACTAATAATATGGAAAATATAAATCAAGTTGACAAAAAGGAAAATTTACGAAATTTTGAGTATTCAGATATAGTTGGTTTAGCTAAGTCTTTAGGATTACCAAAATTTAGAGCTGATCAGCTTTTCACGGCTTTGTATTCAACAAAAGTAGATAATATAGATGAGATTACAACATTATCAAAAAAATTGAGAGAAGAGCTGTCAGAAAATTATACACTTAAGTCTTTCAAATCTATTAAGAAACAAACATCTGTTGATGGCTCAATCAAATATCTATTTACTATGTTTGACGATAAGAGTATAGAAGCTGTGTTTATGCCTTGGTATGATGAATCTGAAGATAAGAATATAAGAAACACACTTTGTATATCGAGTCAAGTTGGATGTTCACTAAGTTGTAAGTTTTGTGCAACCGGAACAATGGATTTGGAGAGAAACTTAGAAACGCATGAAATTCTATCCCAGATTTTAGAAATTGAAGCAGATTTAGATACTAAGATTACTAATGTAGTTTTTATGGGAATGGGAGAGCCACTTTTAAACTACAGAAATGTTGCTAAGGCGGTTAATATACTTACTCATCCTGACACTGATATGATGTCAAGAAGAAAAATCACTGTTTCAACTTCGGGAGTTGTTCCTAGTATTAAGAAATTAGCCCAGCTAAAAAGTCCGCCAAAGTTGGCAATTTCGTTACATGGTACTACAAATGGATTTAGAGATAAGATTATGCCAATTAATCTGAAAGCAGATATTTCTGTACTTATGGATGCAGTCGAAGAATATTACAGAGCAACGAAGCTCAATATTACCTATGAGTACATCCCATTCAAAGACATGAATGACTCGAAAGAAGATGCAAAAAGATTAGCAAAAATTAGTAAGAGAGTACCTTCACGAATAAATCTAATACCTTTCAATGACATATCTTTTACGGAACCAACAGGAATTGCAGAGACTTTAGTCCCTACTAGCTCGGAGAGGATAGCCGAGTTTGCAAATGAGATTAGAAATTACGGTGGAGTAGTTACAATTAGGGATACTTTTGGTAGCGATATTGACGCTGCATGTGGCCAATTAGCATTGTCTGAAAGAGGAAATAACTAGAATAAATTTGATTAGATTTATTTACATAACATTAACTTTACTTTTGCTTACAGTGATTTCTGCTTATTCACTTAATTTGGAGTACAATAAGGTTTATATCTTCAAGTTAAAAAATGGTGATTTAATCACTTGTTTAGTGCTTAATGAAGTCGAAGTAGATGAATACGGAAAAGGTGTTTCAGTTGAGACTCAGTTAGGCGAAGCTGTAATTTTTTACAATCAGATTGAAGAGCATTATTTAGAAGAGGATTATTATAGACATGGGCATAGAATATACTTCATGCCTACTGCAGAACCAATTGGTGATGATCATTTTATTGGCAATTACGAATTACTTTTTCTACAAGGTGGTTTCGGGATATTAGATAGAATATCAGTTACAGCAGGTAGAAGTATAATCCCAACTATTGCTAGCAAAGAACAAATCACAAATATGAATTTGAAATTTACTGTTTTGAAAGAAGAATTTGAATCTATGGAAGGTAATCTGCAATTAGCATTAGGTAGTAATTTAGCTTTTGTTAACCATGATAATAGATTTATTCATGCTTATACAGTAGCTACATTCAAGAGAAAAAGATCACGAATATCACTTGCTCTATTTTCAAAATTAGGTTCAAACGATTTGTATCAAGCAAATTTTCAGGAGAATATATTTGATATAAACTATGCCGATGGCTCAGTTGGTCTATCTATAGGGCTAGATACAAAGTTTACACACTGGCACGGAGTTCATTTTATAGGAGAGCTTTGGAATTCTAATGTCGCTAAGCCACAAAACACTGGTGTGCTATTAGGATTTAGAATAGCAAATACTGAGTTTGGTGCCGATTTTGGCTTGGCATTTTTTACAGCACCGGCTGTAGCACCATTTTTTAGCTTTGTCTGGACTCCATTTTAGTTCCAATTTACTATATTTGTATTAATAATATTAACAGAAACAATTATCCAATTATGGAAAATATAAACGAAATAATTAAAAACGTATCAAAGCTTTCTAATCTTGAATTTTCAGAAAGTGAATTAGAGACAATAACTCCTCAATTTGATAAAATTCTTAACTATATTGATGAGTTAAGTAAAATTGATCTTGAAGGTGTTGAGCCAATGACTCACGTACTTGATTCAACTAACGTAATGAGAGAAGATGAAGTAAAAGAATCTATACCTGTCAAAGAAGCTTTAAAAAATGCTCCAAAGCATAATGATACGTTCTTCAAAGTTCCAAAGGTGTTCGATTGAACAAATACGAAATAAAAATGACAGCTGTGGGAATTATTCCTGCTCGCCTATCCTCGTCAAGATTCCCAGGTAAGCTTCTTAAAAAAGTTAATGGGAAATCATTAATTCAGATGGTTTATGAAAATACATTAAAATCTGAGATACTTAGTGATGTAGTTATAGCTACAGAAGATGATGAAATAATAGAAGAAGCTAATAGAATTGGTGCAAAATCAATAAAAACTCCAAATACTTTCACTACTGGTACAGATAGAATAGCTTGGGCAAGCAAAAGGTTAGACCAAGAGTATGACATCATATTCAACATTCAAGGTGACGAACCATTACTTAAATCAAAATTGATAGATGATTTGTTTGTAGGTTTTGCAACTTCATTATGTGATGTGGGCACTCTGGTAAAAAGGATAGAAAGCGAAGAAGATTTAGTTAATCCTAATGTAGTTAAAGTAGTTAGAAATATTGACGGTGAAGCGTTGTATTTTTCAAGAAGTCCAATTCCCTACTTCAGAGACAAACCAGACAATTATTTAGAAAAACATAGATATTGGAAGCATATTGGGCTATATGCATATAGAAATGAAGCGTTAGAAAAATTCGCAATGTTAGAACCAACTGATTTGGAAGAAGCTGAGAAGTTAGAACAACTTAGATTATTACTCAATGATTCTAGGTATTTTTGCTTGGAAACTAAAGAAGAAATTTTTGGTGTTGACACAGAAGAAGACTTTGAAAAATTAAAGTCAATGATTTAATTCTTCTTTTTCTTAAGCACCTCTTCCCTATTCAATTCTCTCGGGATATCATAGTATGTGTCTTTGTCGTTAGAGCTTTCTTTCTTAGGTTCTTCCTCTTCACTTAAGGCATCTTTCAAAAGTTCTATAGTTTTATCCTTTCTAGAGACTTTAGGCTTATAGTATTTTTTCTTGTATTTGTTTTTTACTTCCTTATATACCCTCTTATAATATGCCATGTTAAACTTGTGGTCATATTGACTTATAATTGGTACATTCCCTACATATTTCAACTGACCAATTCTGATATTATTATTCTCAAAAGAAACAATCTTGCATATTCCTAAAGAATCTAAGGAGACTAAATAATCTTTAAATGGGATAATTATTCGATTATTTGAGTAAAGAGCAGGCATACCCATTTTATGTTTAATAGATTGACCATAAACATTCACAATAATCATATCATCACCAACATTAAGTTCAAGCGAGTAATCATCAGAAAGTGTAATTTTATTCGAATCTGAAACTACATTATTTAAAACTGTAGAAGTAGTATACTCCCAATCAGCATACTGATAACCAAGGTTTTCAATCAAATTGATTGATCTAACTCTGCCATCTGGTGTTGATATAGTAGCTATATCAGCAAATGCTGATGTATAAATTAAAAATAATAATATAAAAAATGCCGACTTCATAATATTGAAATCGGCATTTTATTATCATTCTTTAACTGTTTTGAAATATAATTACATTCCGGGAGGTCTTGACATTGTTTTTCTATATTCGTCTACAGTAGAAATTATCTCAACTAGTTCTATTTTCATCTTTAAAGCCGAGTTTGGTGGTATTCTAGAACCACTACCCATATCACCAAATGCTAATTTTGCAGGAATTACAAATTCGTAAACATCACCTACACTTAGCATCATTACTGCTTCTTTAAAACCATATACTAAACCTTCTATTGGCATATCGATAGGCTTTCCACCTTCTTCAAATGTGTTTTCGAATACAGTTCCATTTGGCAGCTCACCCCTCACATTTGCAGCCACTACCATGTTTTCAGGCGGTGTTACTCCTTCCTCGTCCTTAATTATCTTATAAAGCAAACCAGACTCAGTTGATTTCCAACCATCTTTATTTTTATATTCTTCAACCATTTTAGGACTAAGCTCTTTAAATGTTTCTCCCAATTCCTGAACTTCTTTCATCTTTTGATTATATCTTTTCTTATCATTTTCAGTTTGTATCTTCTGAATATCATTGATGAGTTGCATTCTTTCATCATTATCCAAAAGCGGAGTTTCTTCATTCAAACCATCAATTATTCCTGCAATCAGATAGTCATAATTTACGCGTTGATCACCTGAATCAAGCATTTTAACACCTTCAGTTATATCATAACCGAACGTATAGCTCATTCTATCAACCAATTCGGTAGGTTTCTCTAAATCTTTTCTTTCGTACTCAGCACCTTCCGGTGAATTTTTTTCGTTACATCCCACAGTAAAAATAACTGCAGTAATTAATAATAATATTTTTTTCATAAATGTTCCTTTGTTTCAGTTTATAACAACTAATCTTTCAAATTGTTTCAACTATCTTCTTCTAGTTGATATACTATAGTAAATAAGTTTATTTCTCTGTATTGTGTACACATCATTTCAGCATATTCCTTTGAAAAGTATGACCCAATAGAATATGCTACGCCTCCTGCTGTCTCTACTCGTTGTGAATTTGGTATTACTGTGTCTACTACCTCGTGGTGTTCCTTGTCCTGAGGTACAATAAGTACGTCATATTTAGTCTCATTTAACGTATTGTAGTCACAGTAATTATCAATTAATCCAAATAATTCTAACTCAATTAGTTTTTCTTCTTTAGTAATTTTTTCATCAACATACATTAATGTCTGAATCATAGATTTAAGTTGAGTTACTTGGTCTTTTGGAGGATCAGTTCTTAGATATTGCATCATAGAGTCACGAAGCTTTATGAAATTATATTCTGAATCTATTTTTCTACCTTCATTCATTTCATCTACAGAATATCCTATTCCCCAGTGATTAGCAAATTCTTGTATTATTTCATATTCCTTTGGGTCCAATTCGTCGTCTATCATTGCTATTTGATGAAGTATACTAATGATAATATCAGCATTCTTTGGCTTAAAAATTTTCTTTAATAAGTAAGTTGATTCCTTTTTCTCCAATCTTAAAGCTGATTTTGCTAACTGCCAAAGATTTCTTGATTGTTTACCTTTTACCCATAATCCTGTAGAAATGACTAAAAACACTGCAGATTCTAATAAATATAGTGACGTATCTATGATAGAAAGCATATCCGTCTCGACCCAAATATAATACATAATCCATAAGATACAATTTCCAATTAATAATAGAATACCAGCTATTGACTGAGATTCTGCTACATCCTGCTCATGTTTTCTTTTCCAAATTTTATTTATTCGCAAATAAACTTGAAGGGTAGTAACAATTACAGAAACTTGGGTTAGTAAAAGTATTACTTGAATAAAATCTTTCATGAATTGTGCAGTTAGTTTTCTTTAAAATAAAAAAAGGTAGTGTTAATTAAAACACTACCTTTAGATTTTATATTTTATTACTTATTATTTGGTAATAACTATTTTCTGTGTTTCATCAACACCTAAGTATCTGTAGTGTACATAGTACACACCAGCAGGTAAATCAGAAACGTCAGCTGTTGTATCGTACTCACCAGCATTCAATCTACCACTCATCAAAGTTTTAACTTTTCTTCCTTCGAAGTTAGTGATTTCTAAGTTAACTAGTGATTCTGACGCAACAATAAAGTTCAAGTTCATATTACCAACAACTGGATTAGGACTGATCGCTTTCAGATTATCACCTGTAGTAGCAATCGCTAAGTCAATAGATCTGTAATTCTGAACACAGAACTGAGAAGTTATAAGTCCTGGAACAGTTTCATCAGCAATACATAGATCTCTTTGACCAAAGAATACATTACTGATTTCTGGTACAATACTTATATCGCCTTCACTTTGGCCTTCAGGAACAGAGTGTAATAGATAAGTAAATTCAGGTTCAAATAATATACCATTTTGATCTACTGTTTCACCTTGTGGAGCTTCTAATGTAAATTTGTGATCAACATAAGTTTCACCACCAACTATTACTATATCTTCTTGGTCAGTTATATTCCAATTTACTAAGTTTCCGTTTCCAGAGTTATCAGTATAAGATAACCATTCTGGTTTATATCTTAATGTAACATTCATAGTGTTAATCTTAGCATCATTGTAATCACTATCTACAGCCTCTATAGCTACAGCTAAATCTAATACATCTCCTGGAGTCACTCTCTCATGAGGTTTCAAAGTAAGTCTGAATAGATCTTCTATTATTTCACCATCCATTGTAAATGGAGCAATTTTTCCAGATTCGAATATGAATTCATACTCAGCGCCATTATAGACACCTTCTCGCGTGCCAGGGATAAAGTTAACACCAACATCTATAGTTTGAGCAGGAGTTAATACAACACCTTGATAATCAGCAATTGTAAATTCATAAACATCTAATGTAGGATCAGCACCAACATAAGATACTCCAGTAATTGTTTCATCAACAGCAGCAGGACCACTTGCGTTGTTACGTACAGTAACTGTAGCCGGAACTAAATCACATAACGAAACAGCTCCAAAATCATGCCCTTGGGCAGCTACACCACTACTTGAGATAGGACCTTGGATATATCCACCATCGGCTAGACCAGTCGGACTATCTTCAACGTAATTGCCATCGAAGTCTTCTAAGTGATCATTGTCTGTAACAGGAGTATTACCATTTTCATCAGCTCTACCAGCATCTGATATTACTTGCAATCTCGCAAGATTAATTCCTGTTGGTGCTCCATTAGTTTGGAAATCATAAGTAACTACAACTTCTTCACCACGCTTCAATGTAACACCATTGAAGTTAGCAACAGGAGTACCATCAACTGCAAAGTTAATAAACTGAGCACCTTCAGGAGAAGTGTTATCTATATCTATTGATTGGATTATAACATCGCTATACTCACCATCTTTAGGTACAGTCACATTCTTAACGATCAATCTACCTTGCTCAGGGTGAATACCTTGATCAACTTCAATCGGTGAGAACTTCTGGTTAGTTACGTTAATAACTGGAATAAATCCTTTACCTTCTATAAGCCCTTCCAAAGTTGCTCTATCACCATTAGTTTTATCAAAGTCAACTACAACAGCATCACTTAGGTAACCGATTTCCAATGGAGTGAACTCAACTGGAATTCTAATTGAAGTAACTTTATCAGCATCAGGATGACCTTTAGCAAATAAATCAACTCTTGCTGCTTGTATGTCACCTAATATTAGATCACCGTCAGTGTTAAATCCTTGAATGTTTCTAGTTTGATCTAATCTAAAGTTACCATTATTCTCTTTTAATCTGATTGTTCCAGTCAAAGCTTCAATCTTTCCAGCGGTTTCCCAAGTTTCTCCAGTAGCTGGTAAATTCTCAATAGTTACGAAACCTTTATCCGTACTAACAGCATCAACTCTTGTGTCAATAAATGTGTAAGGTATTATACCAGGACCAGATGCTTGAGCTGTACCATACCATCTTGATAATGAGTCACTGTCTTCTTCAGCAGCATTACTGCGGAATGTTACTATTATTTCATTGTCAACGTTTGCTGTTGAGAATGGTTCAAATCTGATTAAATACTTATTGTCTAAATCTTGATTAAAAAGCACTTCATGAATGTTGGTACCATTATCATCTACCACTGGTGGTACAATAATCGGATCATCAAACACAACTTGATCGCCTGTTATATTTGCACCCGGCATATTTGGTAATGTAAATGGTTGAGTTAAACCACTCAGACCATTAATTATCAATGTATCAGTACCAAAGTTTTGAATCAAAACACCATCATCAAAAGTGTTCGTACTTGATAATGTGAAATCACCTACTTGAGCTAAACCAGCGTTGTAGTCATCGACAATAATCTCAGGTTGCACACCTTGTCCATCTATTGCAAAATCCCACTCAAGACATCCTGTTGTTACAACTAAAGTATCAAAATCAAATTGTAATACTGGGTCATCATTTAAATCAATATATTCATCTATTGGAGAATATGTAATTGTAACAGTTGTGTCACCCATTGGCTCTAAAGTGAATGGTAAGAAACTAAGGTCTGTATCTATAGTGTAAGTTTGACCAAATTTTAATTTGATATCACTGATTTCAACAGGGTCTTCAGAACCACTGCTTATTTTTACGTCTAAAGTCTTGTCTGTTCCAACTCTTACTTTACCATAAACAATTGGATCTGGGTCAGATAATATTTGATCTACATTGTAGACAATAGTAGTATCAGTAAAGTTACCTGCATCATCAGTTACTCTTAATATTGCCTTTGCATTTTGATAAGGGTCAGTAACTTTAATCTTGTAGTTAAAATCATAATTAGGTTCAATACCACTCCATTCAGCAGGATTACCATCGTCATCAACATAAACTGGGTCATCAAAATTAAAACTACCATCTAATAATTCAGGTAAAATTCTAACACCTAAGTCTATTTGTCTTGGATCATCTCCTTCTTTTCCATTTCTCTCATGCTCTGGATCATCAACATTATTTATTGTCCATTCAAAACATGCAGGAGGGAATGTTACAATAGGAGGCAATGTATCTATTTCAGAAAGGTTACCATAAGAAGTAGCTGCAGGCCAACCATACGAGTCAAAACTTGCATAACCATAAATATAACCACCAAATGGTGTTTCACCTTTTAGATGGTGAGAACCAGCTTCTAAATCATCAATAAAAGCCCAGTATAACTTAGTTCCAGGAATTCTATTTCCTAAAAACGAAGGAACTTTATCAACAACTCTTTGTTCATCAATTTCAATAGAGCTAATTAATTGTTGATGATTAGCTGCATCATCAGGATCTCCAATAGCTATTATATTGAAGAAATTATTTCTAAATTCATTTTGTCCATAGTTTTGAGGCGTCTGAAATACAGTCTCTCTAGTGTATTGTTCTACAGCAGTAGTTACTATCATAAAAGGGTCATAATTACCACCTGCTCCATCATAATTTGCCGAATAAGAATATTGACAAACTAGAATTGGACCATCTGCTTTGAAGTGAGACATACCACGAATAGATTCAAGATTATGAGGTGTAGTTGCACCTGAACCATTATATTCGAACCAATCACCTTTTTCTTGTAGTGTAATTGGACCTATTGTACTTATAGCATCACCATCTTTAGTCCACCAATTTATATTGAAAGTAACATTATCTTCACCGGCAACCACCCTGAAGTAATCACCTTTATCTTTCTTTCGATCAAATTCTACAGTGGCATATTCCGTACCCCATGCTTGAATAGGAGGAATCATTTCTATGATATGGTCACGCCCAGAGGTAACGACTGTAGAAGGAATCATAGTCCTATTATGATAGGAAAGTAAGCCTATCGGTTTATCAGCATCTATAAGTGAACCACTCAAGTCAAATACTCCACGAGTTGTACCTGTACCTTGAACAGCATACACCTCACCTTCCATCAAGAAAGCTGTTAGAACATCACCATGAACGTTTCCTTTTGTAGTTTCACCAAAACCAGGAGATTTATTTGCACCATCTTTTAGTTGGATAGTAACAGTTGTGAAATCTTCTTGGGCAATCACAACGAATCCACCTGCCCACTCTCTGACTTCATCGAAGTCATAAATACTGTTGTGAACGTATGAATTGCCCCAATAGTTAGTTGGTATTGCAAGATAGCCTTCAGAACTTACACTTTTAGAATTCATACAATAAACTGCAACTGGGTCAGGTGAAGTTATTCTAAGACCTTTACCGATTTCTCTTTGAAAATCATAAATCTCAGCGTCCCAGCCTAATCCACCTTTTACAGATGAGAATTCAGTAATTTCAAATGCTTTAACGTTTTTAGTTACATTAAGAGCAATATCTTCATTCTCGATAGTAACTTTGGTATCTACACTTGAAGTGACATAAATTGCCAAGTTTTGTGTTGGGTGATTTTTACTATCATTGTAAGGGAAAGCTACATAAAACTCTCTACCATTCGAATTTTGGTTCTGAGTCATAGCATGAATCATCTTGTCTTTGATTTTCCCCTTGTCTTGAGCGTTCGTATCTACGACCCCCAAAAGCAAGACCGCTACAAACAGTAACGATAATTTTTGTATATAATTTATCATTTGTTAATCCTATAAATATTAATATTAATTTTTGTTCTAATTTGATTAACAGACCAATTCTTTCTTTGTTACTTTTTTTGAATATTTTTTTAACTAGTCTGGATTTTATCATAACACACACTTATGAGGATATAAGTTAACATTTTTTAATAAAAAAAACGAAAAAATACATCTTTTTTTTCAACATTGAAACATAATAGCAATCTCATAATGTTATATTTACATACAAGTAAAGGAAAAAATGAGAATATATATGAAAGTATTAATTACACTTTTGATTTTAAGTAGCATTTCTATTAATGCTGAGGAACTTATTTATAATCAAGAATTTGATGGTAGTTTGAAAAGTGAAGAGCTATTTCTTAAAGAAACTGATGAAAAAGAGGGGTATATAGAAGACGGGTATTATAATTTTATTTACCATGAAGGTGATGATTATAAATTCTCAACTGAACTTCTTGATATTGAAGATTTAGATAAAAGCAACTACACCATAGAAGCTAAACTGAGATATGAAGATGGAGAAGAGGACTCTCAATATGGCCTTATACTTAACATGAATAAAGATGCAACAGAATTCTATTTCTTTACAATTTCTGACAATGGTTATTTTAAAATTCAATCATTTTATAATAATGAATATCATGACCAAGTGGGGTGGACAAAATCTGAGCATATAAAGCAAGAAGATTGGAATATTCTTAGAGTTGAGAGAACTAATTACTTGACTAGATATTACATAAATGGTAAAAATGTTTATAATGACACTTATTTTATACCCAATGGAAAATGGTGTGGGTTTTACTTGACTGATGAAGATCAACATATTCAAGTGGACTATTTGAAATTTTGGGAATCAGATAAATCTTTTAACCTTGTAGAAAACCCATTAACTGATGTCAAAAAAATAGCAATTGAGTCAATTAATAGTCCAACAGCTGAACTATCACCTAAACTTTCTCCAGATGGTAGAACAATATTCTTTACACGAGATGATCACCCTACGAGAATTGGTGACATACCAAATCAAGATATTTGGTTTTCTAAACTGCAAGATGGAGAGTGGCAAAAGCCAGTTTTGATGCCGAAGCCACTAAATAACTCTTCAGCAAATTCACTCATTTCAATAACTCCAGATTATAACAATGTATATTTGATGAATACTTACGATGAAAATGGAGATTTTTTAAGTGAAGGTTTATCATATTCAAAAAAAGGAATCCTAGGTTGGGAAGTGCCTCAAAAAATAACAATTGATAATTTTTATAATAACAACAGATATGTTTCATTCTTTATTTCACAAGATAAAAAAGTATTATTTTCAGCAATAGAACAAGAAGATTCCAGAGGTGGTATGGACTTGTATATCAGTTTTCTAAAAGAAGATGGAAGTTACACTGCTCCTAAAAACTTAGGAGATAGAATTAATACATTTACAGATGATTTCAATCCATTTTTAGCAGCAGATAATCGAACACTCTATTATGCTACTAGCGGTTTGCCAGGTTATGGTAAAGAAGATATTTGGACTATAAAAAGACTAGATGATACGTGGTTAAACTGGACAGAACCTATGAATTTGGGACCAGCTATTAATACTCCATCAAAAGAATATTCTTTTGCTATTAGTGCTAAAGGAGATGAAGCTTATATGGTATCATATCAAGATGATATACCTGGGTATAAGGGTGAAGGTGATATTGTGAAAATTGAACTTTCTAAATCTGCTCAACCAGACCCAGTAGTTTTAGTTTATGGTCAAGTATTAAACCAAAAAACCAATGAGCCAATATCAGCTGAAATAAGTTATTTCGGTTTATCTGACGGTAAAGATTATGGTACCGCTTCTTCTGATCCGAATACTGGCGAGTATAAAATTATATTACCACGTGGTGTGAATTATGGATTCAAATCTACAGCTGAAGGGTATGGTTCAGTATCACAGAATTTGAACATAGAAAAATTAGAAGAATACAAAGAGATAGAGAGAAACCTATACCTTGTTCCATTAGAAGTCGGTCAAACTATAAGATTGAACAATATCTTCTTTGATACTGGTGAAGCAACCTTGAGAGAAGAATCTGAAAATGAGCTTGAGAATTTGAAGAAATTATTGTTAGATAATAAGGACATGACTATTGAAATATCAGGACACACTGATAATGTGGGAAATGATAAAAATAACATGAAACTTAGTTCCGATAGAGCATTGGCTGTTCTTAGTTGGTTGGTTAGTAACGGTATTTCGTCTGAAAGATTAACTTCTAAAGGCTATGGAGAGACAAAGCCAATAGCAACAAATAAAACTGAGAAAGGAAAGCAAAAAAATAGAAGAGTTGAATTTACAATAGTAACTCAATAAGAAAAAAATTATGCTCCCAAAAATTAACATAAATGATTTTGAATACAAATTACCTGAAAACAGAATTGCTAAATACCCGCTCGAAAACAGAAGTGATTCAAAGCTATTGGTTGCAAATAAAAATGCAACTGAAATTCACCACTACAATTTTTCAGATGTAGTTGATTTACTTGATGATAACGTTTCACTTTATATTAACAAGACTAAAGTGATATCAGGTAGATTCTATATGAAAAAAGAGACAGGTGGGAAAGCTCAACTCTTGCTTGTAGAACCGATAGCTCCCTCTTCTGATCCACAAATTGCTCTTCAAGCTAGGAGAACAAGTAAATGGAAATGTATAATAGGTGGAAAAAAAATAAGAGTTGGCTCTACTTTAACGGAGATAAATAACAAGCTTACTGCAAAAATAGAGAGTAAAAATGGTAATGAGGTGGTTGCTGAATTGAATTGGGACGACATCCCATTTTCAGAACTATTATTAGACTCTGGGATTTTACCATTACCTCCTTATTTGAACAGAGAAAGTGAAGAAAAAGATAAAGAAACATATCAAACAGTATTTGCAAAAGAAGACGGATCTATTGCTGCTCCAACAGCTGGGCTACATTTCACTGATAGTATAATCGATAAACTTTTAGAAAAAGGTGTAAGAATAAGAGAGCTGACTTTACATGTTGGCCCAGGTACATTCTTACCAGTTAGTGATGATGATGTCTCAAACCATGATATGCACTCTGAAATGTTTTCAGTTACCAAAGAGCTCTTGACAAATTTAAAGGAAGATTTAGAGCAAGAAAGAAAAATTGTTTGTGTAGGTACAACTAGTGTCAGAACTTTAGAGTCTCTTTTCTGGGCTGGACAGAATAGTGATGAATTCAAAGATAGTAAAATCGTAAAACAATGGTCTCCTTATCAGAAAGAAGAGCATATAAATCCACTGGAGTCGATAAACAATTTACTCAATATTACTGAAAATGATAAATTAGTTGGTAAAACTAAGCTAATAATAGTTCCTGGCTATGAATTCAAGTTTGTAAAAGGAATGTTTACAAACTTTCATGTACCTAAAAGTACTTTACTATTGCTAGTTTCAGCTGTGTTAAAAGGAAATTGGGAAGCAGTGTACAAAGAAGCATTAGATAAAGACTACAGATTCTTAAGCTACGGTGACTCCAGCTTACTATGGTATTAATTAGCTTTAGGAACTACATCTACTCTGATTGCTTTATCTATAGATATTCTTTTTGACATAAATTCTTCTATATTTTCCATAGTAATGGAACCGTACTTTTCTAATATTTTAAAAGCAGATTCTGGGTCATTTTCAAACATTTCCTTTTTAGAAACCAGATCTGCTATGCCGCCAGTTTTTAAGTAATTACTACTTACTGATTTTCTAACGTAGTTTTTAGAACGTTCCAAATCTGACTCGAAAAAAGATGATTGTTTAGCATTTTGTACTTCTCTCATCAAAGAATCATATAACTCATCTGCCGTAGTTTCCTCTTTGTTAGCAATTATAAAGAAAGTAAGTAATGAAGTATTCTCTCTTTTATCAAAAAATACCCCAGCGTGAGAAGCTATTTCTGACTCATATACTAAAGAATTATACAATTTGGAGCTTCTACCTCTTGCCATTATATCTGTATATATTTTAGCAACGTAATCTTCATCTCCTTCTGCAAATCCGGCACAGTGGAATGACACAAATACAGCTGCATGAGGTACATTATCTTCATAAGAAGCATGTCCCCCGTCGATTCTCATACTCTTATCAAATACATTTCTATTAATCTCATTGGGAGTACCATTCGATTTATTGAAGTATTGTTCAATCAATGAGTAAGCCTCATCTACATCAATATCCCCACACAAGGTCAAAACTGCATTATTAGGTTTATAGTATCTATTTCTAAAGTCTGCGGCATCATCAATTGTCACACTTTGAACATCTTTAACAAAACCTTGAACTTCCCACGAATATGTGCAGTTTTGTGTAAAGGCTATCTTAGCTAAATAATCTCTCCATTGACCATAAGGTCTATCGAAAACAGTTTGGCTAATTTCTTCAGTTACAACTCCTTTCTGGACATCTAATACACTCTGTTGCAATTCAAAATTATATAATCTATCTGCCTCTAACCATAATGCTAATTCAAGTTGAGTTTTAGGAAGAGTCATATAATATGTTGTCCAATCATAAGTAGTATAGGCATTATTAGTTCCACCTGCTTCGGAACAGATTTGGTCAAATCTACCTTTTGGGACATTGGGAGTTCCTTCGAACATTAAATGCTCGAAAAGATGTGCTAATCCAGTCTTTCCAATCGATTCATCTTTTGAGCCAACTCTGTAAGATATATTGGCTGTAACTATAGGTGTAGTTGCTTTTGGTATTATAACTGCTCTTAGACCAGAGTCAAACTGTCGCTTATGTATTTTCATTTAGGATAAGATTATATAGATTTCGTGAATTTCAAAGGTTGCAATTTAACTGATTTTTTATAAACATTTTAAACTGCTGTAAAGTAATCATGAGCAGAATCTTGGTGTATTTGGAGCACACCAGCTCTCAACATTCTAATCATCAGTCTTTCTGCCCTTCTGCGTGAGATATTTACTAATTTAGCAAAATCATTTACTGTAGCTCTTTCATTAGCTTCCAAATATTTGAATAAAGCCTTCTCATTTTTCCCAAAAGTAAAAGAAACCCCTTTGGAATCTCTATCGACTCCCTTATTCAAATACCTCAAAGCTCTTGCCATTTCACTCGAAGCCATAACAGACTTTTCTCCAACCCTGATATATGCTCTTTTTAGAGTTTGATTATTTTCATTTTGGCTAAGTAGATTGATAGGTTTATTATTGCTTTCTTCAATTTCTGCAACTACTAACTCGAACCCCATTATGTTGAGGTTATGAATTACTGGAGTAATAGGAGGTTCCAATTCAAAATCACAAGCTGTTCTTATGATATTTGCTTCAGATTTTTCACTCATGACACCACAAATAGTCTTGTCATCATCCACACCAACTATCAGCGTGCCTCCCTTCGTATTAGCAAATGCACATAGCTCTTTAGCTATTTTCTTTGAATCAGTTAATTTTCTTTTAAACTCAACAGTAGAAGATTCTCCCTCTTCTATCAGCCGTCTGAGCTTTTTCTTATTCATTTTTATCACTAAGGATATATTTTTCAGTAATAAACTGTTTAAGTAATAAAGTATTTTACTTATCTAACTTTACTTTTCTTCATTTGGTTCAAACTCGGAACCATCAGCATTTATCATTGGGTAAAATGTAGTCATTTCACCTTTTTTTATTTTGTTCAATTTTTTCTTTCCTAATGTCTTCTTCAACTGAGTGATTCTATCAAAGAAAAGTATTCCTTTTAGATGGTCATATTCATGTTGAATTACTCTAGCTAATATCTCATCAGCTTCTATTGTTTTCTCTTTCATATCAACATCTGTATAAGTAATCTGAATAGATTCAGGTCTATCTACATCTTCATAATATTTAGGAATACTTAGACAGCCTTCTTGAAAAGTTGAAACTTCTTCTGAAAAAGAATTGATAGAAGGGTTTATCATAACTATAGGAGTGTATTTTGATTTATCCTCACTTCCAGTATTTATATCAACTGTAAAGATAGCTCTCCTATCTCCGACTTGATTTGCAGCTAGTCCAATACCATCAGCGTTGTACATAGTTTCTAACATAGAATCTGTAAAGTCTTTTAGCTCTTGGTCAAATTTATCAACCTTCTCAGCCTTTTCTCTGAGTATAGGGTGGAAACAATTATAAATTCTTAAAATTGACATAGTAATTCTTAACTTTCATTTTGTAAATTGTAATTAAATCAAATTCAATATATAAAAGATAGACGATTAATGAATATTTTAGTGATTGGAGCAGGAAAAAGTGGTTTATCTGCTGCAAAGTTAGCAATCAGTAAAGGGCATAGTGTATTCTTGACTGAATCTGACAAGTCTAAAGAGAAAATAGAGTTGACAAAACAACTTGAGGATTTAGGAATCAAGTATGAATTTGGTTCTAATAATTTTGAGAACCTTAATCAATATGATTTATGCGTATCATCACCTGGAGTCCCGCCTAAAGCAAATATTATAAAACAGGTTGAAAAAGAAGGAATTAAAATAATTTCAGAGATTGAATTTGCTTACACTTGTTTGACTAGTTCACCCAAGATAATAGGTATTACAGGTACAAATGGGAAAACGACAACAGCTACTTTGATTCATCATATTCTAAAGGAATCGGGTAAAAGTGTAAAACTAGTTGGAAACGTTGGAACTCCACTTTCTGATGTTGTTAATGATGTAAATGACAATGACATTCTAGTTATCGAACTCTCTAGTTATCAATTAGATAGGATAGATACATTCAGAGTAGATGTTGCTATATTTTTGAACATCACTGATGACCATTTGAGTTATCATGGCAGTTTTGAACATTATTTGAGAGCAAAGTGGAAAATTACCTCTAACCAGAGTGAAGATAATTTGTTAGTTTTGAATTGTGACGATAAGATAATAGATTCTATTATCAATAATGAAATCAGTAGCAAAGATTTTGTATCAGGTGGGGAAGCTTTTGATACAAACGCCCAAATTGCGAAAATATCACTTAGTCACAAATTTATAGATACTATGGGGGGATCCCAAAAAGATGGGAACATAGTATATAAATCAAAGCAGCAAGAAGAGGAAATAATGTCGATTAGCAATGTGCCGCTATTTGGTGAGCATAACCTATACAACACATACGCAGCTGTTGTAGCAGCAAAATACTTACAGATAAGAAACGAAGATATTAGAGATGCCGTATCATCTTTCAAAGGTGTACAACATCGATTAGAAGTTGTGCGTGAAATGCTTGGTGTCAAGTTCATCAATGATTCCAAAGCTACCAACGTAAATTCTACGTGGTATGCACTCAATTCATTCAAAGGTAACTTAGTTTGGT
The DNA here is from genome assembly GCA_046290495.1 of Chlorobiota bacterium. Taxonomy (GTDB): domain Bacteria; phylum Bacteroidota; class Ignavibacteria; order Kapaibacteriales; family UBA2268; genus PGYR01. The sequence continues at coordinate 714,165 of JBKAGT010000005.1, forward strand.
TAGCTGGGGGATCATCATCTGATAATGATTACTCCGTTCTAGAAAAATTAGTTGAAAGTAAAGTTAAATATCTTATTTGCTTCGGTGAAGAGAAAAACAAGTTATTTGATGAATTTTCTGGTAAGGTAAAATGCTTTTTAGCCAATAGTCTAATGGAGGCTACTTTAGAAGCAGCAGCTCATTCTAAATCTGGAGACACGGTTCTTCTCTCCCCTGCTTGTAAAAGTTTTGACGAATTTGTTAATTTCGAACATCGTGGTGATGTGTTCAAAGAGGTTGTTAATAGTTTAGTATAGTGGAAGAAGTAAAAAAAAATAGAATTGATTGGTTCCTATTGTTATCTATTGTAGCTCTGATGCTCTTTAGTTTAGCAGTTGTTTTTACTGCTTCCTCAACAATTTCAGAATTAAAAACAGGCTCGAGCGACACTTTTTTTATTAGCCACCTAGGAAAAATATCAGCTGGTATTGTCGTGATGATTGTTGTTTCTGCAATTGATTACAACAAATATAAAAAGATAACCAAACCACTTCTTATTACAGCCATTATTCTATTAGTGTTCGTATTAGTAGGTGGGTCCTCTGCCAAAGGAGCATCTCGCTGGATTAGTCTTGGTGGTATTACTATTCAGCCATCTGAGTTTGCTAAGTTTGCACTAATATTCCACTTCGCTGCTATGCTTGACAGAAAGCAGGACAAGATTAAAGAATTTGAAAGTGGGTTCTTCCCGTTTATTATTTGGATGCTTGTAATATGTGTACTCATTGCTCTTCAGCCTAATTTCTCTACTATGATTGTTATTTTTATGATCTCATTTTCGATGATGTTCATAGGAAATGTAAACTTACTTTATCTAATCTATACAGGAATCATTGGTGTTGTTCTAGCTGGTATTTATGCCGTATCAGCTCCATACAGATTAGCAAGGATTCAAGCTTATTTGGGTGGAGAAGAAGCTGCTGGAGAGTCAGTTTCTTATCAACTTAAGCAAGCACTTATTGCCATCGGTAATGGTGGTGTATCAGGTGTTGGTGTTGGACAATCAAGACAAAGTCACATGTTTTTACCCGAGTCCTACGGAGATTTCATATTCTCAATAATTGGAGAAGAATTTGGGTTCCTTGGTTTATTTTTCATAATCGCAATATTTGGTTTCATCTTTTATCGAGGTATGTTGATAGCTCGAAATGCACCGAACTCTTTCGGTTATTTTCTTTCTGTAGGTATTGTAGTTACATTTTCAATATATGTATTTATAAATGCTGGTGTAAACACTGGTTTACTTCCTACTACTGGTTTACCATTGCCGTTCATTTCATTTGGCGGAACAGCCATAATTATATACTCTGCAGCAATTGGAGTATTGCTCAATATTTCACGCCAAGCTGGTGTTTATAAAGACGAGAAATCATTTCTTGGATAGTTATCTATTGGCTATTATTCTAATTAATCTTACAATTCGTCTAACAATAATTATTAATAATCGTTGACTAAGTTGTACTGCTTTAGTATCTTTGTAACTTACATCAAATGGATATAAATGAAAAACATTAGAAACTTTTGCATAATCGCTCACATTGACCACGGTAAATCGACATTAGCCGATAGGATTCTCGAGGTCACTGGTGCAATAACTGAACGTGAGATGATACATGCACAAATATTAGATAACAACGCCTTAGAACAAGAGCGAGGCATAACAATTAAGTTACACGCCATACAGATGGAATACAAAGCTAAGAATGGCGAAACTTATATGCTCAATTTGATTGATACACCTGGACACGTTGATTTCTCTTATGAGGTCTCCAGATCACTTGCCGCGTGTGAAGGTGCAATCTTGGTAGTGGATGCTACTCAAGGAGTAGAAGCTCAGACTATTAGTAATTTGTATATGGCCATAGATAATGATTTAGAAATTATTCCAGTTCTAAATAAAATAGATTTGCCTGCAGCAGCAACTACAAAAGATACTGTGAAAGCACAAGTTTTGGAATTAATTGGTGGTAAGGAAGAAGACATAATAGAAGCATCTGGGAAATCTGGTCAGGGTGTTACTGATATATTAGAAGCTATAGTGAATCGAATTGATCCTCCCACTGGCGATCCCGAAGCACCTTTAAAAGCACTTATATATGATTCGATATTTGACCCTTACCAAGGCGTAATAGTAAACATTCGTGTTTTAGATGGTGAAATAAAAGAAAATGATAAGATAATGTTTATGTCCAACAAAACTCAACATATAGTTGAGGAAGTTGGAGTAATGCAAATGAAACGTATCAAACAAAAATCACTAAAAGCAGGAAATGTAGGTTATATAACTGCTGCAATAAAAGAATTATCAGATACTAAGGTAGGTGACACCATTACACATCAGAAGAATGGTGCAACTGAAGCAATTTCTGGATTCAAAGAAGTTAAACCTATGGTATTTTCTGGTATATACCCAGCTGATTCAGATGGATTTGAAGATTTAAGAGAGTCACTTTCAAAGCTATCACTTAACGATAGTGCTGTTACGTTTGAGCCAGAATCATCATCAGCTTTGGGATTTGGATTCCGTTGTGGATTTTTGGGACTATTGCACATGGAAATAGTTCAAGAAAGATTAGAAAGAGAATTCAATCAGACTATAGTAACAACAGTACCTAACGTAAGATATAGTGTAAAGCAAACAAATGGTGAAATCTTACAGATTGACAACCCAGCTCAGATGCCAGATCGAGTAAAAATAGAAGAGATAAAAGAGCCATATATAAAAGCACAAATTATTACTCCAGATGAATATGTAGGTAATGTGATGTCACTATGTATGGAAAGAAGGTCAGAAATATTAGATCAGAAATACCTTTCAGAAACCAGAGTAGAACTAATATTCGAAATACCTCTTTCCGAGGTAGTATTTGACTTTTATGATAAACTTAAATCTGGAACAAGAGGATATGCATCTTTGGATTATGAATTCTCAAGAGAGAAAGAGTCAGACTTAGTGAAACTAGACGTGATGCTAAATGGAGATGTAGTGGATGCATTATCATCTATTGTACATAGAGATAAAGCATACACTTGGGGTAAAAAAGTTTGTGATAAATTAAAAGAGCTAATACCTAGACAAATGTTTGATGTAGCTATCCAAGCAGCTATAGGGAACAAAATTGTTTCAAGAACTAACATAACAGCAATGAGAAAGAACGTAACTGCTAAATGTTATGGTGGTGATATATCGAGAAAGCGTAAGCTGATAGAGAAACAAAAAGAAGGTAAAAAGCGTATGAAACAAATCGGTAGTGTGGAAGTTCCTCAAGAAGCGTTCCATGCAGTACTTTCAATTGATTAATGAGGAAAAATGTCTTTTTCAGATTATTTAAAGAAAAGAAAAGAAAAAAAGCGATTACAGAAAGAAAGATATAAAAATATGTCTTCCACGGAGAAGATATTCTCTACCGCTAAAACTATTATTGGTGCTGTAATTGTAGTTATGATTATCAATGGATTATTAGTTGCATCTTTCGTTGTGCCTACTGGCTCTATGGAAAATGAAGTAATGACTGGTGATTTCCTTTTTGTAAATAAATTTATTTATGGGCCAACAACACCACAGGTAATACCATTTGTAAACCAAGAGCTACCATTCATTAAGTTTCCTGGTATAAAAGATCCTGAAAAAGGTGACGTTATAGTATTTATCTATCCTGGTAGAATGGGATTGGTTGAACCACAACAGTTTCAATATTATTTGAAGCGCTGTTTGGCTACTGCAGGTGATACAATTCAGGTTATAGATGAAGTCGTATATGTAAATGGTGTGAAGCAACCACTACCTGAGAATGCAAACTTTGATCCTACTAAAAATCCAAATAGACCCGCATCTTTCCCATTGGGAGAGAATTGGACACATGCTAATTATGGTCCATTAGCTATACCAAAAGAAGGAGATGTGATACCTATTTCACGTGAAAATATTGAGAGATGGCGTATATTCATCATGCGTGAAGGTCATGATGTCACTTTTGATAGTAAAAGTGTATATATAGATGATAAACCGGCTACAGAGTATGTTGTTGAAAGAGATTATTGCTTTGGTATGGGTGACAACAGGAGAAATAGTGAAGATAGTAGAGATTGGGGTTTTATTCCTTACGAGAATGTAACTGGTACTCCTCTAATTGTATATTGGTCTTGGGATACTAATATGCCATTTGGTGATTTCTTTGACAAGCTATCAACCATCAAATTTGATAGAATAGGTAATCTAATAGATTAAAATCAGTATAGGTATGAAAATAAAAGACATATTGTTTTCTATAATAGTAGCAATATGTCTTGTTTTATTTATAAAACACTTCATTGTAGATATCAGAATGGTATCATCTGACTCAATGTCCCCTACTCTAAAAAAAGGTGAATTAGTCATCATTAGCAAACTCGCTTATGACATATTTGGATTTGAATACAAACAGCAATTACCGAATGATATAGTTACCTTTAATAAAAATAATGAGTTATTAGTGAAAAGAATCAGTTATATAACACATGATGATAGAATATTTGTTGTCGGTGATAATATTGAAAATAGCAATGACTCTAGAAGTTTTGGACTTATTAGTAAAGAAGAGATAATAGGAAAAGCGATTATTAAAGTTAATATTTCAAGTATAAAGTTATCATTCCTTTAATAATTGATATTAAAATAATCACCTTTATACCATTCTTTGGTATCTTTATTATAAGAATGCACTTTAATTAATAATGAATCATTTAAAGTCTTAAATTCTACGAAATTAAAGCCTCTTTCCTCCATCTTTTCTTCTATACCCTTAGTAATATCCTTATAATCACCATCTAAATCAATAGTCCTTCTTGGGCCGCCTCCACTTCCAGATACTATAAAGTGTTTATCAGATTTTAGCAAATGTTCGTAATTATGACAATGACCAGAGAAAAATAAGCCTGGTTTTTTAGAAGTAATAAATCTTTCAGCGAAGTAGTTTTGTACATAGTCACTTTCTTCAAATCCAATTCCTGTTCCATTTGTATATGGAGGATGATGAGTAGCAACAATTATGCATTTAATTTTTGAATCCGATTCATATTTTTTTAAATAATAATTAAAAAATATCTTTTGTTTCTCAGTATCATATGTTGAAAGCTCCTCATTAGAATTCAATAAAATTATACCTATATTGTTAAATACAAAAGCTTTCCAACTAGAATCCTTGAAGTTTTTAAAACGACTATTTAAATTTTTAGCTCTTTCTAAACTATCCCCATACATTTCATGGTTACCTAATATCGGGATTAATGGTATTCCCGCATCCCTAATCCGTTCTGTTGATGCATCAAAATACTTCCAATCACTTTCTGATGAACCATCAAATACCATATCCCCCAGATGTAGTATAAATGCTGGTTCTTTTTTTAATGATGCTATAGAATCGAATAAAACGAATTGAACTGAATCATTAGATTCCCTAAATAGAAAGTATTGTTCAGCAAAGCCAGTTCTTTGTGTGTCTCCAATTAAAATAAAGGTGCCACTTGTGGTCTTACCTTTTGAATTTATATATGAGTTATATTTAGGAATATTATATAACTCACCATGTGAAGCACAACTGAAAAAGAAGGTAGAAAATATTGATATTAACAATATTGTGAATAATACTTTCAAGTTTAAATTACTATTTGTTCTTTTAAATTATATAAGTTTAAAAATAACTTATCTTTGAAGATAACAAATTCAATTATTTAATAAAATAAAAATGATATTTTGGTAAGAGGACTATACATACACATCCCTTTTTGTAGCACTATCTGTAGTTATTGCGATTTTTTTATTTTGAAAAATGAAAAAAATGAACTGGATAAATATTTAGATTATTTGCTTAAAGAAATCAATCTATTTGTTTCGATTAATGGTAATGGGCTAAGAATTGATAGTATTTTCATCGGTGGTGGCACTCCATCATTACTTTCTCCAGCACAGCTAAATAGATTAATAAAGAAACTATCGGACTCTTTTATATTCGAGCCTAATATCGAAATAGGGATGGAATCGAACCCTGCCTCGTTAGATTTAGAAAAATTGAAAGAATATAAATCAATTGGAATCAATAGAATTAGTATTGGAGTACAGAGTTTTGTTAAGAAGGAACTGGGTATTCTAAAAAGAAATCATTCGCCCAATATTGCCGAAAAATCACTTGCTGCTTCAGTTAGTAGTGGAATAGAAATAATCAACTTAGATCTAATATTCTCAATACCTGGTCAATCTATTTCTTCATGGACTTATTCATTAGAGAAAGCAATAGATATGGGGACTAACCATTTATCAACATATAATTTGACATTTGAAGAGAATACCCCCCTATGGAACAAAATGCAGAATGGGAAAATCGTAAAATATGGTGATGAAGTAGACGAGTTCATGTATTTCACAGCTATAGAGATTCTAACCGAAAAGGGTTTTAATCACTATGAAATATCAAATTTTGCTAAAGATGGGAAAGAGTGTATACATAATTTGAACACTTGGCGTTCTGGTGAATATCTTGCTTTCGGTGCATCTTCTCATGGTTTTTTCAACAATACTAGATTCAAAAATGTGTCCAACATGGATATGTATTACAAATTCTTATCTAATAGTAAGCTGCCAATCATTGACTCATATACAGTGGGAATAGATGATGAATTAGAAGAGCTTGTAATATTAGGATTGAGGGCTGAGGGATTGAATCTTGAACTAATTGAGTCAAGCAGTCCTGGATTTAAATTGAGAAGCAAAAATTTTACGAATAAACTTGTACAAGATTCCTATTTGAAAAATGAGAAAAATAAACTAAAATTAACTTCTAAAGGTTATGCCCTTTGTGATAGTATCACTACAAAATATTTAGATTTTTTGAATTAAACAATTGTTAAGATTGTGTTAATGTGTTTCAAAATATTTATTCTGTAGTTTTATATTTTTATATTTGAAAAGTCATAATTCATAAACAAACAAAAACAAATAAGTGGATATTAACTTTATAATCTTAGTAATTCTAATATTCTTAGCAATAATAGATTTGACAGTTGGTGTAGCGAATGATGCAGTTAATTTTTTGAATTCTGCAATAGGTGCAAATGTAGCTAAACTCAGAACAATAATGATAGTAGCTGCGGTGGGTGTATTGGTAGGTGTATTGGTTTCTGGAGGTATGATGGAAGTCGCCAGAAAAGGTATATTCAACCCCCAATACTTTCTAATGCCAGAATTGATGATAATATTTATCTCTGTGATGTTCCTCGACATTCTCCTCTTAGATACATTCAATACATTTGGACTTCCTACATCTACAACAGTATCAATTGTTTTTGGATTGTTTGGCTCTGGGTTAGCTATGAGTATTGTTAAAATATCCCAAACTACTGGGGACTACAACGAATTAGCTACATATATGAATGTATCGATGGTGTTAACTATTATACTTGCCATACTACTATCTATTCTCATGGCATTTGTTTTTGGTATGTTGGTACAGTACTTAACACGTTTATTATTTTCGTTTGACTTTGAGAAAAGATTTAATAGATACGGTGCCTTGTGGGGTTCATTAGCTCTTACTGCAATCTCATTTTTTATAATGCTCAAGGGTGCTAAGAATTCAGACTTTATGAAAGGTGATTTCAAGATTTACTTTGAACAGAATATGGGAGTTATATTCTTATACCTCTATGCCTTTTGGACTGTGATTCTATTTTTACTTCAAAGAGTTACAAAAATAAATGTATTAAAATTGATAGTTTTAGTTGGAACATTTGCACTAGCTATGGCTTTTGCTGCAAATGATCTTGTAAACTTTATTGGGGCTCCAATTGCGGCACTAAATGCTTATGATATTGCCCAAGCATCATCAAACCCTTTGACTGCTGATATGGGTGCTATGCAAGGAAAGATGCCAGCTAATACATTTATACTACTATTTTCTGGTGCAATAATGGTTGCTACCTTATTTATCTCCAAGAAAGCAAGGTCAGTTGCAACTACAACTATAAGTCTTGGGAGACAAGATGAAGGTTATGAAAGATTTGAATCTAATGCTATAGCACGTTCACTTGTTAGAATGACATATGGTATATTTAGTGAAATTAAAAGAATAATACCTAAATCAATTGTTCGATTCGTAAATTCAAGATTTGATACAACTAAATTTACTCCAATACCAGATGAGAATGGAGTAGTACCTTCATTCGATTTGCTTAGAGCTGCAGTTATACTATTTGTATCATCAGCACTAATATCATTAGCGACTTACTACAAACTACCATTATCTACTACTTATGTTACTTTCATCGTAGCTATGGCGGCAGCATTACCTGATAAAGCTTGGGGCAGAGACAGTGCGGTTTACAGAGTATCAGGTGTACTTACTGTAGTTGGAGGTTGGTTTGTAACTGCAATATTTGGTACAATAGGAGCCATGATAATCTGTTTTATTATTTATTATGGTCAATGGGTTGGTCTATTAGCAGTATTTGCAATAACTGCTCTTACTATTTACAGAAGTGCTAAGTATCACAAAGAGAAAGAAGAAAAGCATAGACAAGAAGCTATGAAAGTAAGAAAAGAAGAGACTGACAATGAGCTTGCTAACAAAAAAATAATGTTAGAAGTATCAGACTTTCTAACTTCTGTTTCCAAAACTTTTGTATTGGGGAATGAAGGGTTAATTGCTGAAGATTTAAAAAAATTAAAGAAATCAAAAAAGAAAGCACGTGATATAGAGAATAACATCGTTCTTCTAAATTCTAATATCATAAAGCATATAAACAAATTTGATTATGAAGATTCTGAATTTGCTAACTTAGCAATAAGAATGACTATCTCACTTCAAGATATTTCTGATAAATTATACCATTCAATTAGTCAAAATTACAAGTATGTTAATAACAATCACAAACCCCTTACAGATGAAGAAGTTGAATTATTGACAATACTCAATGAAAAGTACAAAACTTTCTTTGGTGAACTAACTAAGTCATTCAGTAATTATAATTTTGAAAATTATGAACATGTTAAAAGCTTGTATCAGGACTTTATTAGTGATACTACAGAGCTTTACAGAAACCAATTAAAGAGAATTAAAAAACAAAAATCAACAGTTAGAAGAAGTATAATTTTATTAAATCTGATTTCAGATTTTGAACTACAATCTGAGTTATCATTTAAAGTTTTCGAATTTGCTAAGATATCTCGTTCACAGTTGTAAATTTTTATTAACTTTGTGAAAGTTAATTAATAAATAGAAATTAAACTTATATGATTTCTTTATCTATATTTTTTAGTTCAGATAAAGTTTACTGTGGATTATTCAAAAGATCTCTGAAAGGGGTTAAGTTACTAGACCTTTCTACTACGTTAGATCCAATAGATTTAGATGATATTGACTCGGAGGTATCAACTAAGGCTACTAATCAATTAAATAGATGTTTGAATGAGTTTGATGAAAAAATAGAAGAACTAAACATTGTAATAGACAATGAACATTCTTTTTGGACAATAATACCAGGTAATGAATCTACGAAAAATAGCGATTTAAGAAATTTACTTGAATTAGAAATTAAAAACAATGTTGAGTCATTCAATTTAGACGATTTTGAATTTAGAATATATCCTCACGGGAAAAAAGATGAAGAAGACAATGACCAATTGTTTGTAATATATTTTAGAAATGAAATTATTAATAATTGTACAAAAATACTAGAATTAGTAGGTCTTTTACCTAAGTATATTATTACTTCTCAATTAGCAAGCCAAAATACAATCGAATATAATTACCCAGATTCGAGCCATTTATTTTCTTTGTTGATAAATAAAGAAGAAGAATTTTGTGATGTAACAGTATCTAATGACAAAAAAACTTTCTACTATGATTTGTTAAAATATGAAAACGATGAAAAACTAATAGCTGATATTAAAAATATATTAGAAAAGTTAGGTTTTGAGGGTATCCAACTAGGTAACTTACTTTTATCTGGCTCTAAACTTACTAAAGAATTCATAGATAAGTTAAATGATGTAACTAATTTAGAATTTGGTAGAATAAACTCATTTAGATTGGTTAGAGCCAACGTAGATAAAAGAATGAAAGAATATTGTTTCAGAACAGCACATTTGTTCGCGCCAGTGGTAGGAGGAGTTCTTTCTAGCTATGATAGCGGGAAAATTTTTGAGTTTTGAGAGTAATATCTGGCAAATACGGTGGGCGAATATTAAAAGGGAAAATGCCCAAAGGCACAAGACCAACAACAGACAAATCAAGAGAGTCACTTTTCAGTATGTTAGATAATTATATCTACTTTGAAGGGAAAAGAGTATTAGATTGTTATGCTGGTTCAGGTCTAGTTGGTATAGAGTTTCTTAGTAGAGGTAGTGATTATTGTACCTTTGTGGAAAAAGGTGGGAAACAAATTTCAAACTTAAAAAAATTCTTAGCTGAACTTAATATTCCCCACAAAGATTATAGTATTATCAAATCTGACGTTTTAAAATTTCTTAGTTCAGAACCCGAACTCCCATATAGCATTATATTCAGTGACGCTCCTTATGATTTATTATCTACAAATGAGATTATAAAACTAGTAGAAAACAATAAATGGTTGAACGACGAGGGCTTTTTGATTATCGAAACTTCGAAGGAAGAAAATATTTCTCTATCAAACCATTACCAATTAGTTAAAGAAAAGATTTTTGGGATATCAAAACTTACTATTCTTGAGTATTCTATTGATTAAGGTATAGTCATTAATTAGAAATATTTTTATTTCTAAATATTATTTTTTGTATATTATTGTTAAGCTTTTGTTAAATTTATTAATTTTGAATAATTAGTAATACTTAGTTGGCATATATATTGTTGTAATGCCATAATATAGTGAACTTAAATAAGATTAAATTGAATAGTAATAGTCAAAATCAATTAGAAATAATATTCATTGGAACTGGTACTGCTTTCACGCAGACTTTAGGTAACAACAATATACTAATCAAAAAAGGTGATAAGCACATCTTAGTTGATTTTGGTATTACAGCACCTTATAATTTTGAAGAGATGACTGGAATGAATATACTCGACATAGAGACAGTTCTTCCTACACATAGTCACTCGGATCATATTGGTGGATTAGAGTTTCTTACCCTTAAAAATAGATATATGAAAGAGCCAATAGGCCAATCTACACTCAATCTAATAGTTCCAGAAGAATATGAATCCGTACTTTGGAATGAATCTCTGAAAGGCGGTTTAAAGTATAATGAACTTGGCTTTCAAAATGGGGTTATGGGCATTAGAGATTACTTCAAAGTTGTTAATCCTGAAAAAAGCACAGATGGTAGGACTATATTCAAAATTGAGTATAATGGGATTAAATTAGAATATTTTCAGACGAACCATATACCAAGTGAAGCCGATAGTATTGAACAAGCATTCATTACTTATGGTCTATTTATTGATGAAAAAGTTTTTTTCTCTGGCGATACCAAATTTGATAAAGATTTAATTTTACATTATAGAGATAAAGGTGCAGAACATTATTTCCATGACTGTTCATTTGGATTCAACCCGGTTCACGCAAATATCGATGAACTCTTGACTTTAGATGATGAGTTAAAAGATAAGATGTATCTTATGCACTATGGTGATGATTTTGAGAAACACCAGGAGAAAATTTCAAAATTTAAAGAGTTAGCAAAAGCAGGTAAGGTCTACAAATTCTAGTCATTGTCAGCAACTAATTTCTTTATCAAGTCTTCACTAAATACATCGTTTAATTCCTTCTTGATACTCTCATTTTTTTTGAGAAAGTCCTTTAATTCATCTTTGTTCCATACGATAAGTTCCGTCTCTTCTAGTGTATCGACGTCAGCTGTTGTCGTTTCACCTGACATAAAGCTCATTTCACCAACGAAACTACCATCTTTCAAATAAGCTAAAACTTTTTCATTTCTAGTAATTTTAACTAAACCTGAGGTAATTAGCATTAGTTCGTCAATACTAGTCTTTTCTTTGATTAGATTTGTATCTTCAGGAACAATTTTTTTTGAGCTTAACTTAACCAGTTTCTTAAAGTGAATTGGGTTCATTTTACTGAATGTCTTTTCGAGCATTTTCTTCTCTACTTCACCCAAGTTTAATGTAAGTTTTTCATAATAAAGGACTGTAACCCACCAAAGATTAGTTACAATAAAAACAATAGACCATATGATATCAGTCCAAAGGGGTGATTCGGTTATATTCCAGTAATAATAGATTTCTAGAGCGGAGGCAAGTATTAAAGTACTTCTTAGCCAAATCATCTTTTTGAAAGTTGATCCAACTACATAAAGTATATTAAATAAGTGACCTATTAGATCAAGTATTGAAAACAAATTATCTCCATTCGAAAAAGTAGACTAACTAATTATTTTGTTTAAGGTGAATGTACTATAACTCACACAATTACATAGTAACAAATTACAAATAATATGTAAATAATTGTAGTTTTTTATTTTTTTTAGATTATTTGATAACTAATCAATTTATTAAGCGTATTATAATTATTCATTTTAAGCCCAAGAGCAGAACCTACAACCCCTCCAAAGAAAGTAGATTCTGCTCTTTTTTTTGAGCATTTTTTATATATTATCTTTGAATTTGTAAAGGGACAGTGATTCTTGATTCACCATCAGATAATATTTGCAAATAATAAGTTCCTGAATTTATATCACTTAAATCTAATTCTATATTTTCTAGACTACTCATTGGTTTAGAGCTTATTATATCTTTAATAACCTTTCCTGTGACATCATACAGGGAAACAGTAATCTTAGAATTAGAATTTCCTAGATTATTAAATTCAAGTAATGACCTATTTGTAGCAGGATTTGGTGATAATATAACATCAAATAACTTCTTACCATTTTCCCACAAATCAACATTTGTCTTTGTAACCCCAGTACCTGTAATTCTCTTCAAAAAGTTGGGTTCATTAACAGCATCACTTTTGATAGTGAAATCCCCTGAATACAATTTTTCCTGAGTTGGCTTGAAGCTAATAGTTAGAGAATATTCATCTTGTATTCTCAAAGGAGTTTGCATATCATCAGGCAAGCTGTAAGCACCATCTGTATTGTTTTCTATTGCTATATCACTAATCAAAAGCTCACCTTCTCCATCATTCTCTATATTCACTTCAAATTCTTTTGTCTCATTAATAGCAACATCTCCGAATGCTATAATGAACCCAATATTTGTTGCTATCTCGGAGTTAGGTCCATCACAAATCCCAAATATATTAATTGTTGAAGCCGTATCACCATTGAACGCATTCGATATAATATTAATTACGTCAGAATATGAGTCTTTTAATTTTGGATTAAATGTAGCCGTTATGTCAACCGATTCGCCAACAGGCACAGTGATTGGTCCTGTGTTTGATAAACTAAATGCAGTAGTATTACTTTCTAGCTCAATACTACTTATTTCTAATGGTAGTTCTCCAGTGTTGTATATAGTGAATTCTTGAGTATTTACACTATCAACCCATACATTTTCAAATTGTATTTCACTTTCATTTGTTAGAATCAATGGTTTAGGTTCGAATCCAAATCCTCTTAGATTCAATACTAAGTCTGTTGCATTATCTGAATTATTCTTAAGTAATATTTTACCAGTGTACCATTTTCTCTCCTTTGGACTAAAAGTAACTGGAATATCTAAAGACTCTCCTTTAGCTATTGTAGCTGGTAGATTTTCAGCTTCTACGCTAAAGAACTCACCACCTTCGATTATTTGAATTTCGTCTATTGTAATGTCAGCTTCTATTTCTGATAAATTTATAACTGTATGGTTAGCATTATATGTTTCATTGATATCTTTACTTCCAAAATTATAAGTACCTGAATTTTCAGCAGCAATCAACTTTGCTCCTTCAATCTGAATGTTTTCATAGGTAATTTCATCCCCTATTGTCATAAATGTGTTTACTGGAACTCCATTGATTGAAACTCTTGTTTGCTCTTTGTTAGGATAGATAACTACCACTGAATCAATTGCTGTATGTTTGCCTAAACCAAAAGTTCTAATGAATGGCTGCATTCCAGCAAAGTGCCCTAAGCCCGATTGAATCTCTTGTTTTTGAACAAATTCATCCATATAGACAAAAACCTTAGCTCCTATATATGAAGCATTTGCTCCACTAATAGAACTATTTTTATCTAACTTTATCTGAATGAAATTATTTGATTCTATGTTGTCATTTCTAAGAACTTCTATTCTGTTTACAGCTACATTCTTTGTTTGTCCATCAACTACTTGTTGTTCTCTACTTATCCTTGATAAAAATAAATCCAGATCACCATCTAAATCATAATCAGCAGGTTCCATAGAGTGCGCTTCTTTCATAGTATTAAATAATACAGATTCTCCTGATACATCGTTGAATATACCATTTGAATCTTGAAGAAGTAAGTATAGTCTCTCTTGTCCATATATATTTGCTTGAGGGTAGGAATTTTGACCTAACGCCACATCTTGCCAGCCGTCATTATTGATATCTAACCATGCCCCACCTTGATCTCCTAAGTGAGAGTTTGTAGGTGCAGATCTTTGCAGTCTGCCTAATTCCCAGTCATACTTATATCCATTTTCGGCACCACTATTAACTGTGACTGTTGTTCTTCCCTCTCCATCATTATATCCTCCATGTACTTTTACCTCTAACAAATCCATATCACCATCATTATCAAAATCACTTGGGTTTGCTTCCCACTGGCACAAGTTCTGACCGTGGTCTCCACCTAATCTTTGAGCGTTGTAACCTACTTCAGAAGATGCTTCTACGAATGTACCTTCCACATTTTTGAAAAACTGCCCAGAAGTTCTACAATACGGCGAGTTGATTATATCAGGCCATCCATCATTGTTCCAGTCAGTTACATTTGAGCCGTATAATGGCTCAGCTGCCCCAACTTGAACTCCTTCTTGGAATGTGCCATCTCCATTTCCTTTGAAAAGGAAATTACCCATATACACATCACTACCTTCACCATAATGAGCAAACCAAGTTCCAACATACAAATCAATTATTCCATCCAAATCATAATCTAAAAAAGATAGACCTGTAGTATTAGACAATCCTAAATCAAGTGAGCTGTGAAAATTAAAATCATTCAGTCCATTATCATCTACTAGTGTAAAATTCCCGTTACCATCATTAAGCATCACCTCTGTTCTGTCAGCAGAATTTTTGTAGTTCTGCACACGATGCCCATAAATACTAGTTACTAAATCCAAATCACCATCATTATCCAAATCGGCTAAAGCGGCTATATCAGCAATTCTGCTATCTACAGAATCTATTCTGCTTTTTTGAATACCTGATTGTTCTGTAAAGTCTACGAATATTCTCTTTGTACTACTTTCAGTATCAGGATTAGGTATATTCAAATAAAGATAAATATGGTTTTTAGTTGCTCCATTATCACCACTATATAAGTAATCAGGATAATTGTCTCCATTTACATCGGCTAACCAGACTCTAAAACCTTCGATCTCAGATAAACCAGATTCATCAGATACTTCAGTGAAGTACTCCTGCGCCAATGCTGGTATTGTTAAGAATAAAATTGATATTATAGTAGCAAGTGTTTTAATCATAATTTATCTCTAGATTACTTAATAAGGAATTTCATAATATAACGAATTCAGAATAATAATTAAAACCTAACTTTTACGTCGGAAAGTAAATGACGTTTTATTGTAGTTGTAATAATTTATATTAGTTTTGTAAAATATTTATTTACAACTACTTGAATAATTAAAGTCAAATAGTAAAAGAATATAGTTTTTTATAATAAAAATAAAATAAGGTAACAGATGAAAATATCTGAAAATGGCGATACGGTAAAAGTACATTACACAGGAAAATTGAAAGAAGGCGATGTTTTTGACTCTTCAGAAGGAAGAGAACCATTAGAATTTCAACTTGGCTCTGGTATGGTAATCGAAGGGTTTAATGATGGTTTAATTGGTATGAAAGAAGGAGAAAAAAAATCAATTGAAATACCAGTTGAAAAAGCATATGGTCCCAAAAATCAAGATTATATAGTAGAAATACCAAAAGATAAATTAGATAACAGTGAGGAATTTCAAATAGGCATGCAAGTTTCATTTTCGAATGAACAACAAGGCGGACAACCAATACCAGTAGAAGTTGTAGCTGTGTCTGAAGAAACTGTAACGTTTGATGCAAACCCACCATTAGCTGGCAAAGATTTGGTTTTTGAAGTAGAAATGGTTGGTATTCTAAAAGGATAATAAATGAAAAAAATAGTTTTATTAACAGCTATTTTTACAATTTTAACGGCTTGTCAAGAAAAGAAAAGTTTTGATGATTTGAACACTTTTTCTAAAAATGACAAGCCGCATTTTATTGTAATGAACCCGGCTGGTAGTGTTGAAAAATATGAATATGACAATGAAACCAATGGTTTCAAAGTTTATACAGAAAATGGTGAATACTCAAGCGTGAGCTTTATGCCATTTCCTGCTAATTTTGGCTTCTTTCCTTCTACACATGATGAAGGTGAGGACAAAGGTGAGTTATTATATGGATTTATGATTGCCCAGGAATATTCTATTCAAACAATGCTTGAATCTTTGCCTATTGGTGCAGTATCATTGGTAAAGAATAATAAAGAGTTAGTTTACATTATTACAATACCCGATGATGTGTCATTAAGAGTTGAAGGTAGCAGTGAATTATCTGATGATATGAAGACTATTTTCAGTTTGTGGCTCCAAAACGCATATCAAGTGGAGTCTATATCGAATTGGTATAGTTCTGAAGAAGCCTTAGAAATTATCAAAACTAGATCCAATAGGTAATGACAAAAAAAGAAATATTATACTTGTTTAAGAATATAGCTATTCTACTTATTCCATTTGGATTAATACTATACTTAGTGGAACTTCTTTTTAGTTTTATATTTCCAGAAAATACGATTTCAGGATTTAACGAATTAATTACAAAAACTATCACTCTTATAATAGTTATCAAAACTATTCCATTGCTAAGGAAAGAAACAAAAGCCACATATAGCCAAAGTGATTTGGTCTCTGGTATATATCTCACATTCAATGCGGCCATTTTTGTTTTCCTTTCTTTTGCTTTACTATATTCAATCGATATTATTTTTAACTTGATTGATCGTAGTTATTTATTAGAGTTTAGAAATATAAACAGTATGGCCGTAAACCTAATAATTATTACTATTTTAGTCTTGATAAATTTGACAAAAAACATCAAGACTCTTGATTAATTTTATAACAATACTTTCAATTCTTATTTTTCTATTTTCTTGTAGTGATGATATTCAGAAAATTGAAGGACCGTATACTGAGTTTTCTGGAGTGACTACATACGATGAAAATGGTACCAAAGTGAATGAAGTTGACTCTGACTGGTATCCAGAATGTTATGAAATTATCGGGTTCGAAGGTAATCACCTCTGTTTTTATGCTACTTATCCACTTCCTGCTAATGACACAATAACTCTTGATATAGCTTCTGCTATAAATGGAGAGATTAAACTTTGGTTGTCATTAACAGAAGGTATAGTCGAAAAAGAAGTATACTCAGGACATATTAGAGAAAAAGTAGAGAAAATCAAAATTCCCTTTGATGAAGAAAATCTATATAGAAATGTTGTCTATAGACTTTTTGTAGAAACCAAAGATACTTCCAATGGTGAATCTATGCTTTACTACGGAGATATACTTTGGAAAAATCAATAAAATAATCATTTTATTTAAGACAAGAATATCCTATTTTTGTATTTCATACAAAGCAAATAAATATTTTAATTATGAAGTATTGGAAAAAACTTAGCAGTAAAGAAATCAAAGAGAGAGTTTTCTCTGCCTTGGAAAAGAACGTAGATTTCGAAAATGATTTGAGCATAGGCATTCCTGGTTCACACTTAGACAACAAAGTATTCTATAGCCATGCACCTTTCTTAGATGACGCTCCATACATGAGCACTCTGATTCACAATCCTAACCATATTGGATGTCATACACTTGGTGATTCTGAAGAATTTTTTGAAGGAACTCACGAAATAGAAAGAGATGCGGTTAAAATCCTTGCTGAAGACTTACTGCATGGCGAAACTGATGCTCAAGATGGATATATAGCTTCGGGTGGTACTGAAGCCAATATACAAGCATGTTGGATATATAGGAATTACTATATTAAAGAACATAAGGCCAGTCACGATGACATTGCTCTGCTTTGCTCCGAAGATACTCATTATTCGCTACCAAAGGCTTCTAACTTGTTAAATCTTTCACTTTATCAAGTACAAGTGAACGAAGAGAATAGACAAATCTCTGAAGAAGAGGTTCTTAAATCAATAAGACAAGCAAAATCAGAAGGCAAAAAATACTTCATAGTAGTTGCAAATATGGCTACAACTATGTTTGGATCAGTAGATGATGTAAATATTTACACGAAGTGCTTAGAAGAAGAAACAATAGATTACAAGCTTCATATTGATGGTGCTTACGGTGGATTTATTCACCCAGTAACCTCTAACAATAAAGACCTTACATTCGCCAATCCAAAAGTTAGCTCTATTACTATAGATGCACACAAAATGCTCCAAGCACCATACGGTACAGGGGTATTTTTAGCAAGAAAAGGACTAATTGAGTATGTGTTAACAGAGGAAGCGCAATATGTCACAGGAATGGATTTGACATTAATTGGCTCACGTTCCGGAGCAAATGCAATAGCTGTATGGATGATACTTATGACTTACGGTCCTTACGGTTGGTTGGAAAAGATGCAAACATTGATTTATAGAACTGATAGATTATGCACTGAACTCGACAAAAAGAATATCTCGTACTTCCGTGACAAAGATATGAATATAGTAACTATAAAATCAGACCAGATAAGCAAAGAATTGGCTCACAAATATGGTTTAGTGCCTGAAAGCCATGACGGTGATAACAAATGGTGGAAAATAGTTATAATGGATCATGTTGATCTCAATATTCTTATGCAATTTGTCTCTGAGATTACTGATTAACTCTATTGTATATTTCCTCAGGTAGTATTGCCTTAATCATATACATACTTTCTTTATCGATTTCAATGAACTTCCAATCTGATTCACCATCAACTGATCGGGCATAGACTATTTTGTTGGATGTAATGTGTAATTCCTTTGAAATGGAATCATAGTCAACATTCTCGTCACCAAACTTCATTTTTAGTGATACTACTGCGAACTCATCTCTCATTTTTATATCTTCCTCTGTCTCACCTTCTTGGGGATTGAATTTCATTGTCATAAAGTGAGTATAATTGATTGGTGCAAAGTACAAAAAGTCAATATACTCTATCCTGCCGATACTATCTATACGAGGTGGCGAAAGTGAAATTGTCAACTCAGGAGTATTGAATGTTTGCTCCATTAGCGAAACCATCATTTCTCTATTCATAATATCAAAAAACTCTGGATACATATAGTCCATAGCTTTATCAAATTGTTGAGTTTGAATCAACTCTAAATAATCTTCAAAATCACTTTGAATTTGTTCTTCTTGCTGAGCTATTAGTGTAGTGAACAGAAGTGTTATAATTGTAGCTATTAATATTATTTTTTCCAATTCTTATTTTCCTTTAGTCGTTTGTAATTCTCATCTTCTGGGACTTTCTCTAATAATTCTTCAGGGAAAATATTATTCAAATTAATCATACCGGCATCTGCTACATTTACAAATTTCCAATTTTGTGAGGTCTTAACAAACTTAGCTAAAACATTATTTACAATGTTGAAGATAAACCTATCATTTTCAGAATCATATTCAACATTATCTACTCCGAAAGCAATACCAAAAATTTCTTTCTCTGAATTCCTTCGGTACTGCTGATTTTCAGAATCAATTTCGTCATTATCTTTATAATCCCGGATTCTTTCTTGAGAAAATTGAATAATTGCATATTGAATTCCTTCTATTTTCTCCATTTCAATAATATTAACATTGCTAAAACTGCCTAATCTTAGCGTATAGTCTTTCGTTTCTTCGAGTTTTCTGATCTTGTTGAACACATAATCATCTTCAGATATATATTGGAAAACCTCTGGCACAACATGATTAACTGTGGTTCTGTATTCACCGTTTACTATAGTATATTGATAGTTGTTGAACTCTGCTAACAAATCATCTTTATTAATTGAACTACATGAGAAAAGAAGTAAAACAGCTATAAATAATGTCAATATGTTAAATCTATACATTTTTTTATATTTTAATTCTACTTAATAACACAATATAACAAAATATTAACACCATGAATTTTCTTGAAAACCCATTATTCTTTATGCCTATTATAATCGGGCCACTACTTTTGATAATCTTCTCTATTGTCAAACGGTTTCCTCCTAAGAAGATTAACTCTATTTATGGATATAGGACCGGAAGATCAATGAAATCAAAAGAAGCTTGGGAGTTTGCTCAGAAGTACTCTACAGAATTGATGCTGAAATATAGTTTTATCTATACTCTAACTTTCATTTTAGGATTTGTCACTACTTGGCTAAATCAAGGAATAGCAGTAGTCTTATCACTTATAATAATGATAGCGGCTCTTACACTGCCAATTATCCATACAGAAAAAGAGCTAAGACAAAGATTCTCAGACTAATTACCAGATGTTGAAATTATTTTATTAATTCTTTCATCTAACAGCTTAGCCAGTTCCTTCCCTACTATCTCATGTCCTTGTATATTCCAGTGCCCTGTTTTATTAGTTACTGGCCAATAATTAGTTCTAATTCCTGCCTTTTCAGCGGAGTCTAATACCGGGTATAGCGACCAATACTCTACATTATTTTTATTCACAACATCTGTGAATTTGTTATAGAGAGGTAGTTTATCTCTGTTTATCAATATAGTATTCTCATCAACTTTGCTTACTATACTCTCAATTATAGGTTCTACCTCATAAGTGCTATCTAAAATCGGTCTCTCCTGCTTGGGTTCGGAAAACCAGTTATATACATTTCCAAAGAACACGGCAGCCATATCTTGCTTTCTTATTGTGTGTCTGGCATTATTTACCAAATTTGCTACTATAGAGTTACTGAGCCACTTCTCAGCTCGCTTATATTTTTCTATATCTCGTTGAGGGTAATCGGTTGTAATTATCAGAGAATCATTATCCAAATAGCAATATGGATACAATGGAGTTGGTGGCCCCTTATGCACATCCCCGTTAGATAAAAAGTATAAAACCAAATCTGGATTGAAATTATTTACGAATACTTGGTGATAAGCGTATATATGGTTTAGACCAAAATTTGCTCGGCCAAAATTCTGAATATTAATTATATAATTTGGATATTTTTTATTCAATATTTTTTCAGCAATTCTTCCAAAATAGTTTCTTTCGAACACTTGGAATGATTCTACAAATGAATCACCAATTAATGCGATTTTGATCGTATCCTTTACTGGTCTTTTTCTAAAAGGTGTTTTTAAACTCTTTCTATCACCAATATATCTGTCACTGTTTGTATGAAAAATCCCGAATCCTTCCGTAAACATAAGTGAGGTTCTATTCTTAGGTAGCCCTTTCCCTAAATCATCATAATATTGCCCAAGAGAATACTCTATAACTTTTGCTTTTGATATAAATAGTTCAGCTACAAGTAGCATAGTGGTCATACCTAATAAAAAGAATAATATGTTTTTAATAGACTTCATATATCAAAATTGGAAATAGATAAATGGTAATGGTTCGGCTTGGAACATATATAACAATGTGATAGCAAACATCATAGTTAATACCCCATAAGAAAATGCTTTATTCTTAATCTTTAGTATAAAATTCTGTCCATACTTATACTCAAAGTAATCCAGTAAAAATGAAAGTGAATAATAAGCTATCAGTATCTGTAAGAATAAAAGAGTATATTCACTTAATTGAAATTCTGTGATTTTGCTGAATATCATCAAAGTTGATTCCCAAGTAGTTGACCTGAAAAAGAGCCAAGTAAATGAAACCAACCCAAATGTTGCTATTACTTTTGGAACATCGCTTAAACTCATAGAATTTTTGCTAATGATACTCTTGTTTTTGCTAACAGTAATTAATTTATGCAGTGCTAGATAAATACCGTGCAGAGCACCCCAAATTACAAAATTCCAACTTGCACCGTGCCAAAGGCCACCCAATAGCATAGTAATCATTAAGTTGATATATGTTCTTGATCTACCTTTCCTATTACCTCCAAGAGGGATATAGAGATAATCACGCAACCAGGATGAAAGTGAAATATGCCATCTGCGCCAGAACTCCGTGATATTCTTTGATAGATATGGCTGAGAGAAATTTACCATCAACTCAACACCTAGCAGCTTAGCTACACCTCTTGCTATTTTACTGTAACCTGAAAAATCTGCGTAAATTTGAATGCCGAATATCAAGACTGCAAATGCTATCTCTATCGAGTTGTAATTATATAAATCATTGAATATATGATCTACGAATCTACCAGATGTATCACCTATTATCACCTTTCTGAATAGACCCATTATTATAAGATTTATACCTTCTTTGATTTGTAGTCTGCTTGGAGACAAACGTTTCTTCAATTGTGGCAATAGACTCTTAGCCCTTTCTATAGGCCCTGCAACTAATTGAGGGAAAAATGATACGAATAGTGCGAAATCCAAAAAGCTATTAGTAGGCTTTAACTCTCCCTTATATATATCAATCGTATATGACATAGTCTGGAATGTATAGAAGGAGATACCAACAGGTAAAATAACACTAAGATGAAGAAAATCGAGTTCAGTGCTAAATACTGATTGGAAAGAATCAACAAAGAAATTGAAATATTTGAAGAACCCTAGAATACCTAAATTCACTAATAAGCTCACCCATAGTAGATGCTTTTTTCTTTTCTTTTCTTTCGCTTCATATATGGATTTACCTACATAGAAGTCAACAAGCGTAGAAGTCATAAGAAGCAAGCTAAACCGCCAATCCCAATAGCTGTAGAAAAAAAAGCTAGCAATTAAAAGCAGTAAGTTTTTCCACTCCTTTTTATCGAGCATATAGAATAGTGGTAAAACTATAGCCAAAAAGATTAGAAATATGAATGAGTTGAAAAGCAAGTATGCTCTATCAGTTATTTAAGGATTAATATTCTACCACAAAAATAAGACAAATTAGCTTATTATCGTAATAGGCCTACTTCAGTTAAAATAGCAACAGATGAGCCACAAGAGTTAACTTGCGGCAAATAGCAACTTACCAATTGGCACAGTTTATGAGGATAAAAGAATAGAAAGGATAAAAATAATAGCAAAGGAAAAAAATTGACACTATATACGAGAATTTTAGAAAATAAGAATTACAATGGTCTTTACGCTAAGAATAAACTCATTAGCAACCTAAAAACTAATGGTTTAGATTTAAACAAAGAAGTAATAGATGAAAATGGATATACTTTTTTAGTAGAGGTATCAGGAAACTCCATGATTAATGCTGGAATAAACTCTGGGGATAAAATATTAGTAAATAGTAATTACCCTATAACTACTGGAACAATCATCGTTGGGTCTCTAAACTCGAAACCATTCGTAAAAAGAATACTCTTTACAGATAACAAAACTATTCTACGCTCTGAAAATGAGGACTATGAAGACATAAGAATTACTGACTTAGATGAGTTTACAATCTGGGGTGCTGCACGCAGAGTCATAAAGGACTATTGATATCATAATAATATATACTTTTATCTAATCACTTCTCTTCGTTAGGGAGTGATTTTTTTTGTTAAATATTAGATACTAATTATATATTTTAGTTTTATTGATTCATTATAGAATAATTATTATGTCTGAAGTTGAAGAATTTATAAATCAATTCGAAGGTGAACAAGTAGAGATCATGCTTTACTTTCACAATTGGTTAGCTAATGAATTAAATCTAATTGATAAAATAAGATTTGACATTCCGTTTTATTATAATTTGTCTTGGATTTGTTATCTAAATCCAACAAAAAATGGTAATGTAGAATTTGCTTTTGTAAGAGGTAACGAATTGTCAAATGAACAAGGGTTACTTGAAAGTAAAGGAAGAAAACAGGTCTATAGTATTGAAATAAATAGCATTGAAAATATACCACATGATGAACTTCACGATATTATTCATGAAGCAATATTATTAGATCAGACAAAACCATATCAATCAAAAAGGAGCAAAAAATGAGACTAAATGCAGGAATTATAACTAATAATTTAGAAAAGACTAAAGATTTTTATACCAAAATATTAGACTTTCGGATAGTTTGGGAATCAGACTGGTTCATATTGCTTGCTACACCAAATGGAGCAGATACAATTTCATTCTTAATGCCAAACCATCCAACACAAGGAATTGATCAATTCAGAAATAATTATAATGGAAGCGGTGTTTACCTCACTATTGAAGTTGATGATGTAGATGACTTATACAACAGAATGAAGAAAAAGGAAATTGAATTTGCTTTGGAAATAAGAACTGAAGAATGGGGCGATAGGCATTTTGCTATTATAGATCCAAATAATATTGGAATTGATTTTGTTACCCATACTGAGCAAGCCTAATTAAGTCATTTCTCTTCATTAGGGAATGTTTTTTTTGTATATTTAGGAAATGATTTTAGTTCTTGTAAAACTTCATAATTGTTATATTAATGAATTGTTAATAAATACATTATTTGCAATAATAAATAGCTGGATATAATGATGTTTACAAAGAATTTACTACAATTATCTTAGGTTTGTAATATATTAATGTTGAGCGCAAGTAAAAACTAGACACAACAGATTGACTGAATTTCCGAAAGACATAAAGTTTAAATACAGTTGGAGAAAATACCAGCAACGTGTACTTGATGAATTACAAGACCACTTGTCTGACGAACATCTTCACTTTATTGCACCGCCAGGTTCGGGAAAAACTGTTTTAGGACTTGAAGTTGCTATTCGGATTAACAAACCGACTTTAATACTCGCACCCACAATTGCAATTCGCAACCAATGGATACAAAGATTTTGCGAACTCTTTCTTCAAACCAACCTGACCCCCGATTGGATTTCAAGAGATATTCGTAATCCAAAATTTATGACTGTTGTTACTTACCAAGGACTACACGCAGCTTGTAACAATTGGAGAATTGAAGAAGAAGAATTTGATGACCAAGTAGTAAATGAGGAAAACAGAAACGTAAAATCCACTAACTCAGAACTTGACAAAATCGTAAGTGGATTAAAAAGTCAAAATATCAAAACTATTGTTGTGGATGAAGCTCACCATTTGAAAAATGATTGGTGGCAAACTCTTACAAAAATCAAAGATAATTTAGACCCGATCATAGTTGGCTTAACAGCTACACCCCCATATGACGTCACAGCCGCAGAATGGCAACGCTATATTGACTTAAACGGACCAGTCGATACTGAAATTTCAGTACCGGAATTAGTGATTGAAGGGGATTTATGCCCTCATCAAGATTTCGTTCATTTTACTTTACCAACAGAAAAAGAAAATCAAAAAATTGTTTCTTTCAGACAGAACATTGAAAAACTTTTTCAAGAAATAAGAAATGATAAAATTATTATTCAAGCCATTGAACAACATCCCATTTGGCAAAACCCTAAGGAATATTTGGATTGGATTTATAGCAATCTTTCATATTATTCTGCCTGCCTGATATTTCTAAAATCGAACAATAAAGAAATACCAAAAACACATCTTGAAGTAATTGGAGATAAAAAAATTGAAATTCCAAATCTCGATTATGAATGGATTGAAACGCTTTTAGATTTCTATCTATACAAAGAAAAAGAGCATTTCAAAGGTTTCGAAGAACATAAAAAATCACTTACAAACCGGCTTAGGAGATACGGAGCAATTGAAAGAAGACAAATTAGCTTCTCTCACAATAAACGTGTTACAGGATTTTTAACTTCAAGCATTAGCAAACTAAATGGGATAAAAGAAATTGTTGATTTCGAATACAAACAATTAGGTAAAGATTTACGGTTGGTAATTCTTTCTGACTTTATCCGAAAAGAATTTTTTATAAATGCTCCTGAAAATAACCTCGAACTGAACAAAATTGGAATCATACCGATCTTTGAAAAATTAAGGCGAGAAAACAAGGACAATAAAAAAATTGCAGTTTTAACAGGGTCATTAATAATAATTCCTGCAAAAGCCTATTCTGCATTTGAAGCAAAAGCTGCGAAAATTGGAATAACCCAAGTAAACTCAAGCCCAGTTTCTTATGACTCTGACTATGTCTTAATAAACCAAACCGAGCAACTCAAACACGACATTGTTCATCTTGTAACTCAAATTTTTCAAAGTGGAGAAATTGAAGTATTAATAGGTACTAAGTCTTTGCTCGGTGAAGGTTGGGATGCTCCTGCCATCAATTCATTAGTATTAGCAAGTTTCGTTGGTTCGTTTGTTCTTTCAAATCAAATGCGTGGTAGAGCCATTAGAACCCAAAAAAGTAATGGTGATAAAACAGCAAACATATGGCACTTAGCCTGTATTGACTTTACCTCACAAACAGGTGGAGACGATTTTGAGATACTTAAAAGGCGATTTAGAAGTTTTGTAGGAGTTTCATTTAAAAAAGAGGCAGGAATTGAGAATGGAATTGGACGTTTGAATTTATCCGAAAATATTCATTTAAAGGTAGAAGCTGAGAAAAAAAATATTGAAATGTTTTCCTACGCAGGCGACAGAGAAAATCTAAAACAAAGATGGAAAAAGGCACTTGAAACAGGTATAAACCTTGTTGAAGAAATCAAAATTCCGTTCCCTGAAGAAAAGGAATATAAGACTGTTAAGTCAATGTACTTAAATAAAACAATTGGTAACCTATTGGCAACTTTAGGCTCTGGCTTAATTGGTTTTGGTTTAGAAGGATTACAAGGGCTTGGCAGAGCAGCTAGAAATATTAAAACTACACAGGACATTTATTTTTTCCTTGGAATTTTTGGAGCAATAGGAATACTAATTTTCGGCAGACTGACATTTAAGACTTTAAAATTATTTCTTAAATACAGAGATATATCGAAGGACATTCAACAAATTGGAGACGCACTCCTAAACTCATTAATTAAAGCGGGAGTGATAAATACAGACTTTTCAAAATTAAAAGTGGAAACCTCTGTTGACAATTGGGGCGCCATTTATTGCCATTTGGAGGGTGGGACGACTTTCGATAAATCATCTTTTATAAATGCACTTCAAGAAGTAATCTCCCCAATTGATAATCCAAGATATGTAATTATCAGAAAAAACATGTTAATGCTTTTTGTTAAGCAAAAGGACTATCATTCAGTTCCTGAAATACTCGGAAGAAATAAGAAATTAGCTGAATACTTCAAAGATCAATGGGAACGACTTGTTGGACCTTGTGAATTGATTTTTACAAGGACAGTTGACGGTAGAAAATTACTTTTAAAGTCAAGAGTAAAATCACTAGCCACACAATTTTATGAAAAAGTAGAACATGTAAACAAATGGAAATAAAAAATCTACGTTCAAAAATGGTTTTAAAATCAAAGCTGTCTTTTTGGACAGCAACGCTTTTTTTAGCCGGGACTTTCGGACATAATGCATAGCATCTATTAAAATTGGGCATTACTTGGTCTTTTGATTTATATAATTAATCCCTCATCCCCAAAAAAAAGGCCACTCCAAAAAGAGCAGCCCATATAAATAATAAACTGTCAGTCAGAAATTAGTTCTTACTAATATCCTCGTCTATGTTGATTTCGCTGTCAGTAGCTTCGTCTTCTGGTTGGTTGAGGGTTTGGTTTAGAAGCTCAGCTTCGTCCACTTTCTCTTCCCCACCAATGAATAAGAATTTCAGCTTATCGTTCTTCTTGTCGAACTGCACCTTAACAGTTGCTCCGTGGAGTAAGTTGCCTTTCAGTATTTCGTCAGCTAACTCATCTTCTACATGCTTCTGCAGTGCCCTGCGGAGTGGTCTGGCACCATATTTCTCATCATATCCCTTGTCGACTATGAAGTCCTTAGCATTTTCACTAATCTCTAACTTCATATCGTGAAGTTTCATTCTTTGCTCAACTTGCTTCAGTTGTATGTCGATAATTTCTTTTATGTCTTTCTTAGATAGCTTTCTGAATATGATAAAGTCATCTATTCTGTTGATGAATTCTGGACTAAATATATTCTTAGTCGATTCCTCTATTGAGCTTTTCAGTTCATCATAGTCATCAACTGTATCAATATCAGTAAATCCAATTCTACCACCTGGCTTCAAGTCCTTAGTACCAGCATTCGAAGTCATTATGATAATAGTATTCTTGAAGTCAACCTTTCTGCCAAGCCCATCAGTCAATATACCATCGTCAAATACTTGAAGAAGTATGTTATAAACATCAGGGTGAGCTTTCTCTATCTCATCTAACAATACTATTGAGTATGGCTTTCTTCTCACCTTCTCGGTCAGCTGTCCACCCTCTTCGTAACCAACGTATCCCGGAGGTGCACCTACTAATCTCGATACAGAGAATTTCTCCATATACTCACTCATATCTATCCTAATGATAGCATCTTCGGTATCAAACATTGCTTTCGAAAGTGATTTGGCTAATTCAGTTTTACCAACACCAGTTGGACCTAAGAACATGAATGAACCAATCGGTCTTTTCGGATCTTTCAGTCCTGCTCTTGCTCTTCTAATTGCCTTTGCTAAGTGAATGATAGCTTGTTCTTGACCAACTACTGATTCTTTCAGCTCGTCAGCAAGTGATAGCAACTTCTTAGATTCAGATTCGGCTACTCGGCTAACTGGTACACCAGTCATCATAGAAACTACATCTGATATATCCGATTCAGAAACTGGGAATACTAGTTTGTCTGCTTGCTTTTCCCAATCATCTTTAGCATTAGCTAATTCTTGTTGCTTAGTTTTTTCCAGGTCTCTCAATCTAGCAGCTTCCTCAAAATTTTGCTTTTTCACAACTTCGTTCTTCTGCTCGTTGATTTTCTTAATCTCTTTTTCCAGATTGATAACACTAATAGGTACATCTATATTTTCTAGATGAACTTTAGCACCAGCTTCATCAATCACATCGATAGCTTTATCAGGGAAATTTCTTTCCGAGATGTATCTATCAGCTAATCTAACTGCATTTTCAATTGCATCATCTGTATAAATAACGTGGTGATGCTTTTCGTAAGAATCCTTAATCTTATTCAAAATCTTTAGAGTTTCTAGTGCAGAAGGTGGCTCAACCAAAATCTTTTGGAATCTACGCTCAAGTGCACCATCTTTCTCAATGTTCTCACGGAACTCATCGAGAGTAGTAGCCCCAATACACTGTATGTCACCGCGGGCTAATGCTGGCTTAAACATATTGGATGCATCGAGTGAGCCAGAAGCTCCACCAGCACCAACAATTGTGTGAATCTCGTCAATGAATAATATCACATCATCAGCTTTTTCAAGCTCGTTGATAACTGCTTTCATTCTCTCTTCGAACTGACCTCTATACTTAGTGCCAGCTACTAGCGAAGCAATATCGAGTGTAATTATTCTCTTTTCGAATAATGCTCGAGATACTTTCTTCTGAACTATTCTAAGAGCTAATCCTTCAATTATTGCAGTCTTCCCAACTCCTGGTTCACCAATTAGAACTGGGTTGTTTTTCTTTCTTCTAGAAAGCACTTGCGATAGTCGCTCAATTTCTTTTTGTCTTCCAATTACTGGGTCTAACTTCTTCTCAGCTGCCATTTTCGTCAAATCGCGACCGAAGTTATCCAAGACAGGAGTTTTAACTTTTTCTTTTTTCCTTGACTGAGCTGTCTTTTCACCTTTTTTAGGTATGTATGATGATTCACTTTCTTCAGAAGGTGAAGCACCCTTGATAATCTTATCTAATTCATCACGAACCAAATCATAACTAACATTGAACTGATCTAGTATCTGAGCCGCTATGTTTTCTTCATCACGAAGTAGTGACAATAATAAATGCTCAGTTCCAATCTTTTGTGATTTGTATAATTTAGCTTCTAAATAAGTTATTTTCAATACTTTTTCAGCTTGCTTAGTCAGCGGTATATTTCCAGAAGTTACTGTTGTGCCGCTAGGCCTGACAGTCTCTTCAATCCCTTTTTTTAATTTGAACAGGTCGGCACCCAAATTCCTAAGAACCTTGACAGCGATTCCCTCGCCATCGCGGATGATACCTAGGAGTAAATGCTCAGTGCCAATATAATCATGACCAAGTCTTAGGGCTTCTTCCCTACTCAGCTTGATTACATCATTGACCCTACTTGAGAAATTTCCTTCCATTTTAATCACCTAATTTTTATTCTCTTCTTATATATAAAGACACTTTTATCAGTAAACAGTTACATTTTTAAGAAGGTAAATGTGTTTTGATTGCTAATAGACGTGGTTTTATACTTATTATTTGCTGCTATAAATGTAATATAAAACTAGTAGATAAGCTATTCAAATAATTCACTAAATAATATGCAATTAGTTTTCAACACTACTTAGTTTTTTTAACACTCTTAAATCTGTTAAATTACCTATTGGTACTTAACATATATACGAGAATTACATGTTTGATGTTCAAAAAGCCGAATTAGCAAAGATTCAAGAGAAGATAGAACAGCTTAGGAGGTACCTTTGACGTCGAGTCTAAGGAGAAGGAACTTAAAGAGTTAAAAGATTTATCAGAGACCCCTGATTTTTGGGATGATTCTGATAAAGCACGAAAGATAATGAAGAATCTATCAGATAAAAAAGGTTGGATAGATACTTACTACTCTGCTATTCGGTCAGTAGGTGACACCGAAGCAATGGTTGCACTAGCAGATGAAATGGCTGATCAGAGCTTAGAAGAAGATATAGTTAAAGAGCTAAATAAAGCGATAAAGAAAGTAAGTGAGCTAGAAGTGATGAATATGCTTTCTGGCAAAGACGACAGCAGTAATGCCATTCTCACAGTAAACTCAGGAGCAGGCGGTACTGAAGCATGCGATTGGGCAGAAATGCTACTCAGAATGTACTTGAGGTGGGCTGAAAGAAAAGGATTTGCAACTAAGCTAATAGATGAGCAGGAAGGTGAAGTTGCTGGAATAAAATCTGCAACCATACAGATAGAAGGCAGCTTTGCTTATGGCTATTTGAAAGCAGAAAATGGTGTGCACAGATTAGTAAGAATTTCGCCATTCGATTCTAACTCACGTCGTCATACTTCCTTCGCAAGTGTTTATGTTTACCCTGAGATAGAAGACGATGTTGAGATAGAAATCAACCCTGCTGACGTGGAAATGGATACGTTTAGAGCAGGTGGGAAAGGTGGTCAGAATGTCAACAAAGTTGAGACTGCAGTAAGATTAAAACACAAACCAAGTGGAATAGTCGTTTCATGTCAAAAGGAACGCTCTCAATTACAAAATAGAGATTTGGCTATGAAAATGCTTAAGTCTGCTCTTTACCAGAAGAAGATGGAAGAAGAAGAAGCAGAGAAAGCAAAGATAGAAGGGGCTAAGAAAAAGATAGAATGGGGTAGCCAAATAAGATCCTATGTATTCCAGCCATATACAATGGTGAACGATGCAAGGGTGGAATATAAAACTTCTGATATAACTTCAGTTATGGATGGAGATTTGGATGAATTAATCAAAGCAGTTTTGCTAAGTGGAGAAATATAAATCATGTTTAAGTTTAATAAATTAATACTATTATCAATTTTATCTGTCACTTTTATTTTATTTGGTTGCTCAGACCCGTATGAAAAAAAATTCAGCGCCTCAGGTGATAATCCTTACTGGAGTCTGAATATAAGTCCAGAAAAAGACGTCACGTTTTCAATGAAAGGTATGGATAATGAGATAAAATTTAATATCGGTGAAGATAAGTATATGGATTTTTTGCACACCCATACTGAAAACGGTATCTTGTTTGAATACAATATCTTAGACAGAGAATGTCACAACTATGAAAGAGAAGACACTGAAACATATATGGTCATAGTAAGGCTAGATGGTGAGAAATTCATAGGATGTGGTCAGTTTAGAGAATAAAAAATTTTCATTTTTTTGAGACGTTTTTGGCTTTGATGTGTCTATATATATTATAGTGTAAACTAATTCTAACTTTGATGAAATATATTCTACTATTTTTATTTACATTCACATCCATCTTTTCTCAATCGGTAATCATAACTGATGTAAAAACTAATGATTATCCCGACATAGATGTAAACTTTCTTGTTGTAGATGAGAGTGGGAATGCTATACAATTCGACGATAGCTTTATTTCCTTGAAAGAGAATGAATTAGACAGAATAATTCAGAATATAGAATGTAATAGTGATTATACTAAAGAACCAATATCTTTAGCACTCACATTGGATGTATCTACATCTATGAATGACACTATAGCACTACCTAGTAAAAGGAGAATAGATGCAGTAAAAGAAGCTGCTAGTAAACTAATTAATGTACTGCATCCTAACTCAGAAATTTCTCTTATATTATTTTCTACAGAAGTAAAAATAGAAGTTCCACTTACCACGGACAAGTCATTAGTAAATACAAGAATTAGTGATATAGAAGATCCATTTGGTGCAACATATATAAGTGAAGCATTTTTAGACAGCGATAATGGGATTATCAAGTCTTTAGAAAATGCTCAATATAAAAAAATCATTGTTTTCATGACTGATGGGCAGGATAATGATTTGGAAAAAGCAGAAATTTCCAAAAGATTGTCAGATAACAATATTACTCTTTATTCACTTTCCTCAGATTCCTTTCTAGAACTTGATTTGATAAATATGACAGAAGAAAGTGGTGGAATGGTATTTAATAACATTAATGGAAATACTAACTTAGAAGATACTTTTACAGCACTTGGAAATATAGTTTCAGGAATAGAACCTTGTCAATTAACTTATATTTCTAAAAGCTGTGATCAAATAAGAAATATAAAGCTGTTTTATGACAATTCAAACCCAGACAGTATTGAGATAAGATTAGACAGAGAGAGCTTAATAGAGTATGAGATAGTTAATAATAATCAAAAAATAGGTCGTTCGGACATAGATGAGAACTATTATTTTATTAGCTTAATATCAAACAGAGATAATCTTAAAATAAACGATATATTATCTAATGATTCAGATTTTGAACTAATAAGTCCTCAATCTAGTTTCTTCCCAATAACGCTCAATAAAGATGAAATTTTAAATTTACAGTTTGAAACTAAATTAAAAGATGTAAAAATTAATGATTTTTTCAACGTTGAGTCAAATTCTTGTAAAGATGGTTCTATTTATCTCAAGTATAGCCCAGAAATAACTGGTTTAAATGTACTTACTCCAAATGGTGGTGAAGAGTATTATATAAATTCTAACGCTGATTTAGGATGGGAAGACGATGGATATAAATCAACATACAACTTATCTTATTCGACAAATAAAGGAGCCAAATGGCTACCTATAGTCAGTAATTATAATGATTTAGATTTCCCTTGGCAATCAATACCAGGTCCTGAATCCAATAGTGCCTTGTTCAAAGTTGAGAAGAATATAGTTATTGACTCAATAATAAATACAATTGGATTCGGACAAGTAAGTGAACCGCTAAATGATTTTAGAGAATTAAAACCATTAGGAAAGGACAAATATATAGCACTAATTGATGCGTATAACACATTTATATACAATGACTTTACTTTGGGAGCTACTGATTTTGAAGTTCCGAGTGATTATTCCGGAACTTTAAAAACTCTAATGTTAATATTAGATAATAATCTGAAGGTGTTGGATTATAAAGCTTTATATGCTCCATTCGCAGATTTGAATCTTACAACATTAGCAGATGATATTTATATCACCGTAACCAATTTCGATGAGCTATATTATGATACTTTAAGCTACAAACCACCGAAAGGTGAATCAGAAAAATATGGTGCAATTCTCAAAATAGACTCACAGCTTAAACTTGAAGAACATCAATTATTCAGTGTAGATGACTTTTTCAATTTAAGAAGTGAGTTCATAGTTGATTTTGAAAGTATAGATAACAGTCTTCATTTATTAGGTATTTATAATGAATATGTCAAAATTAGTGATAATAAAGTGATATCGTCATTTTCTAAGGATGACAATTATTTCTTATTAAAATTTGATAAAACTCTGAATTTGGTTGACTTGATTAGTTTTAACAAGCTTGATGACAACTTTGATTTTATCCCTAGAGGAATAGAAGCCATAAGTGATGACTCTGTAGCTTGGTGGGGTACTGGTGATGGCAAATATTTTGATTTAGATTCAAATCATAGAGGTATATCGGCTATTTCAAGTTATAGAGATTCTAGCTTATATCTTAGCAGTTATATGCAAATAAAAAATTCATTTGATTTTAGATTCATAGATTTCAAATATTATAAAGGTAATGAATATTGGCTCTATTTTGCCTTAGATACAATTGAGGTAAGAAACGGTGAGCCATTACTTGCGAATGAAGTATTTAATACATCACTGCTCTCATTTAATTCTAATAACGAAGTTAATTGGAGAATTGACTTAGATAAATTTGGCATTACGAAAAATCTTATCATCTACGATAGTGAGGAAATTGTAGTAGGAGGATTGACTAGTTCAACTTTTAAAGTAGATGAATATACAATCTTGAAAGATGGCAACACTCAGTTTTTAGGTTCATTTGATCTATACACTGGAAATTTTAATTGGCTTAAAACGGTTCCAGAAACTACATATAGAGGTTTATTTGAAAGTAATAATGAGAGTATAGTTTTAAGTGGTAATTTATATAGAGAAACAGATTTTGGTAATGGATTTAAAGTAAACGTCAATAAGGACTCTGGAAATACAAACGAATACTATCTATGGTCATTAGAGGTTGATAATAATCCATATTATGATATCTCAGACTCGCTTTGGTCTATAGTATCACCAGGATTTGAATATATAGATACAGTTGATTTTGGAAATGTTTACTCAGGTAGTATTAAAGATACTTTAGTAGTTGACTTCTTAGAGGTTACTGATAAAGATTCTTACATCATAATTGAAAATATAAATATAGAAGATGCAGGTTACACTGTAGATATTAATACCCCTTTCAAACTAGAAGAAAATAGAGACTTAAAAATAATACTAAATGTTGATATAGCTGGTAATGGCTTAGCTAAAGGAGTAATAACCACAAACCTAGGAAAGTTCAATTTTTATGTAAACTCAAATGAAGTAGAATTAAGATATAGACCCTTTTATCATAACGATTCATTAGTTATTGATTTCGGTGAAGTACTAATAGGCAATAGTAAGAATAAAGTTCATAATGTAATAGCTAATTTGGGTGATGCTATCATAGGAATTGATAGTATAGTAATAGAGAATAACGCTGGTGGTAATTACAGTTACAATATACTCTCAGGTAATAAATATGTACTAAGTAATGACACATTAATTACTGACTTCATCTTCTCACCTAACTTCACAGGCACTCATGACTCAAGGTATTTGTTTTATTCTGATATAGACAGAACACCATTCATAATTAATGTAACTGGCATCGGAATTTCTAACGACACAGTAGATGTTCGAATTGAAATTGATAGTTCTTATAGTGATGCTGATAAATATATTGATATGCAGACTAAGATTAAATTTAATGACAATCCTGCTTCACTTCAATTAGAAAAGATTGAAGTTGACATTGAGTACAATGCAACTCTCCTTATACCATTCAGATTCGAAAATGAAGGAATAGTGGAAAATAAAATAAGAAAACTGACAATCGAAGTTGACAAAGAAGATATTACATCGGGATTATCCTCTAATAGATTTTATACTACTATTGGTAATAGTATCTCTACTGACATAAATATTACTGAAGTCAGAGCTTATAATGTTTTTGGTGACAAGTTAAATGAGTTTAAATATGAAGCTTCAGATGGTTATTTTGAGCTAACAAATATATGTTATACCGATGGAAATTATAGGTTATATAGCGATTCCAACCCAACGGGATTAAATTTATATTCTGAAAATGGAGAATATTTTGTAAATTATAATCTTATAGAAGATGGATTTACCAAGATTAGTTTATATGATACTGATGGTGATTTGAAATCTCATCTTGTCGATGGAATGATGAACAAAGGAGCATATAACGCTGAAATTAACACAGAAAATATTGCAAGCGGAAGCTATATCGTACAGTTGGAAACAGAGAATATTATCATATCAAAAATGCTTATCATTGTTAAATAAGTTTAAACACATATTATTATTAGCACTTACATTAGTTACTACTTTAGTAGTTTCTTCAAAAGAAGAACAACAACATAAAGTAACTTTTTCACCAAATTTTTTATTTAACAGCCATAATTCAGATTTTGAAAACTTAGGTAATGCTAATTCATGTTGTCCCGGTTTTACAAGTGGCTTTGGTACAGGACTAGGAATCAATCTAAATTATCAATACCCCCTTTCTGAAAACTGGTCATTATTAGCTGGTCTGGGTTATAATAACTTGAGTACTGACTTTATTGAAGAAGAAAACAAAGTTATAAATTTGGATGGTGAGAATCCATTGGATGCAACAATCGAACAGAAAGTTAGCTCTACCCTATCGGCCGTACTTATAAATTTAGGTGCTGAGTACAATCTGTCAAATCATATAGATTTATTATTTGGTTACAGATTAGGATTTCCAAGTGATTTGGATTACAGACAGACCGAGAAAATTTTGAGTCCTGCTTCAGCTTTGTTCAATGAAACGGATTCTAAAACTAGAACCGATGTTTCTGGTTCTATTGAAAACAGTCTTATGCATAGTCTGTTTGCAAATATAGCATATAGATTTTACACAAATTCAGAAAAAAGTACATACTTGAGACCTAATATTGGCTACGCACTTGGGCTAAACTCCATTAATCAAGAAATGAACTTAATCCCAAGTAATTTTAATATGGGAATAGACTTGGTATATAGTTTTGGAATTGGTGGCAGCTCAGATGAGCAAATAGAAGAAAGTAATGAAGTTAAGAGGAGCGTATACAAGAACACCCAAACAAATGAAAGTGAAATTAAAGACCTTGCTTTAAGCTCAGAAGTCATTGAAACTAATAAAGAAACAGGAAATGCTGGAGTAAACCAACAAGAGAATCCAACTCTGATAATAAGACCATTGTTAGTCAATAATGAAGGTGATAGACAAGAGAAAAACTTCATTTATATAGATGAAGTAAAATCTAAAAGACTTGTACCTCTTCTTAATTATATTTTCTTTGATAAAGATTCAACTCATATACCTATACGATATAGTAAAATCTCAAAAGCAAGAACAAGTGACTTTAGTTTAGATAGCTTATTTGATGAGAATACACTTGATATTTATCACCACGTGCTAAATATCATTGGCAAAAGAATGATAGATAATCCAGGTTCTAAACTTAATATAGCTGGAACGAAATCTAGTGATGAAAACGGTCAAAACAGCAAAGTTTTAGCAATAGAAAGAGCTAAATCTGTTCAGAATTACTTAAGTGATGTTTGGGGTATAAATGCAAATAGGTTGTCAATAAGTGCACTTGACAGCCCAAATATTCCCTCTTCTGGTAACAGTGAAGAAGCATTAGAAGAAAATAGAAGAGTTGAACTATATAGTAGTAATCCAAACCTATTGAAGCCAGTTTTACTTAATGATGTTCTTTATAGACCAATTACTAAAACAATGAAGTTTTTCACTGTTGTTGATACAAACCTTAAGGATTATAACTGGAAACTAAGTATCGTTGACAATCAAGATAATATACTATTTGAAGATGAAAGCAAAGATTTGCCACCTCTTACATTGGATTATAATATTACAGAATCAATAGCTAATGAAATTTCGAATAGTAATAGATTAAGTTATAGATTCACTCTCACTGATGCTACCAATGAAAGGCAATCACTTGCTGGAGATTTCAATATATTGATAAACACATTAGAAGAAAAGAATAGTAAAAATGTAAAAGATGTTAGAGTAGACAAATATAGTTTGATATTATTCGACTATGATGGGCACAAGCTTAAAGAGTCTAATAAGGATATAATTAAGTTGATAAAGAGCAATATTAACAAGAATTCTAAATTAACAATCTCTGGTTATACCGATAAAATTGGTGACCCGAATTATAACAAGACTCTCTCTGAGAAGAGAGTTAATTCTGTAGCAAATGAGTTCAATTCAGTTAATATTGATAAATTATATCATTATGGTGAGACTATAATATTATACAATAATAAGTTGCCTGAAGGACGGTTTTATTCTAGGACTGTAGAAATAGAGGCAATAACACCAACTAGGTAGATAATGACAGTTACTAAAGAGTGGAAGACAATAATAGACTCAGACATTGATACTGTATGGGACTTCTTTTCTAGACCTGAGAATCTAAATAATATTACCCCAGAGGAAATGAGATTTGAATTTCTCACTGATACAGCAGGAAAAAAGATGTATGAAGGGATGATAATAAAATACAAAGTCTCCCCTTTTCCTGGTGTAAAAATGAATTGGGTAACTGAAATAACAAAAATATCTGAAAAGAACTATTTCATAGATGAGCAGAGAATCGGCCCTTATAAAATGTGGCATCATGAGCATCACTTCAAAGCATTAGATAATAATAGAACTGAAATGACTGATATATTGAACTATAATGTTGGTAAAGGTATTCTAGGACCAATTGCTGACAAGTTAGTCGTAAACAAAAAAGTTGATTCTATTTTTGATTTCAGACAAGAAGTCATTGACAAATTCTTTAGCTAAAAAATTGATTCATTTTATTTACTAAAATTTCAATATCTATCTGCTCTATAGCATGTCTTGAATTTTCAATCTCGTAATATTCAGCTCCTTTGATTTTTCCAGTTACATTTATTGATTCTGATTTTGTAACCATTTCATCTTTTTCACTTCGGCAGATAAGTACTTCTTTATCAATCTTTTTAAGCAAATTAGAATTTAACACATTTTCATCAGCTATGTCATCCATCAAATTTCTATGGTATGATAGGAGTCTTTTCCAATTTTCATCCCCATGCATTGCTATTAAATTCTCAGCGAAGTGAGGAACTTTCTTCTCTATCAGTTCAGGAATAAACAACTTTTTCTCTTTTTCAGCAGTCTTTTTGCTCCAGTCAAACTTTGTATTTAGTGTCATTATTTTATCGAAAGTATTTTCGAATGACTCTAAAGTTAAAGCAACATAACCTCCCATACTGTAACCAAAAACAAACGGTTTAATGAGTTTAGAATCTAAAATATAGTTACGTAGATAATTTACGAAATTATAAATAGAGAAATTACTAGCTTGATTTGCTTTACTACCATGTCCCGGGAAGTCAAATCTGTGTATTACAAACTTTTCTGAAAGAAAACTGTCTAATACATCTAATTGTTTACTACAACCAATAGCTCCATGCAGAAGAATTATGTCTCTTTTATTCTGCATTTTTTACTACGTCTCTTGCAATCACAATATGTTGAATTTCAGATGTACCCTCATAAATTTCAGTAATTTTAGCGTCTCTCATCAATCTTTCAACTACATATTCACGAACGTAACCATAACCACCATGAATCTGTACTGCTTCTCTTGCTATGTCGTTTGCTATAGTAGAAGCAAAAAGCTTTGCTTCAGATGATACTCTGTTTACATCCATTCCATTATCTTCCATCCATGCTGCTTTTTTGACTAACAATTCAGCTGCAGATATTTTCAAGGACATTTGAGCTAACTTTATCTGTATTGCT
Source organism: Chlorobiota bacterium (assembly GCA_046290495.1). Taxonomy (GTDB): domain Bacteria; phylum Bacteroidota; class Ignavibacteria; order Kapaibacteriales; family UBA2268; genus PGYR01. The sequence goes on from JBKAGT010000005.1 coordinate 754,095, forward strand.
TGATGATTATTAATCGGCACTCCCATAGAATGTCTTTCAGAAGAATACTTGACAGATAATTCGAAAGCAGCTTTAGCGATACCTAATGCTTGAGCAGCTATACCTATTCTGCCGCCAGAAAGTCCTTGCATAGCTAAGTAGAAGCCTTCACCTACTTTTCCGACAATATTTTCTTTTGGAACTCTTACATTTGAGAATGATAATGAAACTGTATCACTACCTCTTAGCCCCATCTTATCCTCTTTTAGTCCTATCTCTACGCCTTCCGAATTAGCATCCAAAGCAAAAGCAGTAATTCCCCTATGTTTTAACTCAGGATTTGTTTGGGCAAAGACTAAGAACATACCTGCATTACTACCAGTTGTAATCCAATTTTTTGAACCATTAATAATATAGCTATCCCCATCTTCTACAGCCATAGTCTTTATTCCTCTTGCATCTGAGCCTACTTCTGGTTCAGAAAGGCAATATGCACCTAACATCTCCCCTCTTGCCATTGGTTTCAAGTATTTTTCTTTGATATAATCGGATGCAGACTTTACTAATACTGAATTTACTAATTTCTGAACTGAAACTATTACCGACACACTCGCATCAGCTTTTGCAAATTCCTCGATAACCGAACATTGGCTTATATTATCTAATCCTGACCCATCCCATTCTTCTGGAACATTCATTCCTAAAAATCCTAATTCTCCTACTTGTTGAATTATTTCCTTAGGAAAATTAGCATTTTTATCTCTTTCAATCGCATCTGGTTCAATAACTTCCTTAGCAAATGATTTTGCAATGTCTTGTATCTGTTGTTGTAATTCGTCTAGTTCTAATGAAAACATATTATCACCGTTTTGTTTCAGTTTTATAATTAGTAAACTTTTTGTATTCTTGAATCGTAATATAAGATTAATGATTCAAAAATAATAACGAACAACTATGAAATTTACTACAATATTATTAAGTATTTTATTCACTGTAAGTGCTTATGCACAACCTAAATTTGAGTTTATTGGTGGTGGAGTAAAAGACTGGGGCAAAGTGATGAAACAAGAAGGTCCTCTACACACAACCATAAAAATAAAAAATACAGGCAGCAAGCTTTTAGAAATCTACGGTGTAAAGCCAGGTTGTGGATGTACGACAGCCCCTATCGACAAGAGACTATTGGACCCCGGTGAAGTTGCAACAGTAGATGTCACATTAAAAATAGAAAAAGATAACGGTCCAATAGCAAAGGGAATTGAGTTTACTACTAATGACCCTGTTAACGACCGAATTAGTTACATGCTAAAGGCAAATGTGAAAGTTCCGATTGAGCTTTTTCCAAAATTTCTGAATATGGGTGCAGTAGAAGTGAATGAAGCAACTAACAGAAAGGTTGTTATTTCTAATCACACCTCTAGCTCAATTAAAATAATTGATATAATAGAACCTGGTGGTGATATTAAAATCAATTTCAAAAAAGGGACAGTTTTAAAACCAGGTTCTCACACTCCTATAGAAGCAATAATAAAAACAAGTAAAAAAGGAATGTTTGATAAAAAAGTGATTCTGAGAACAAATAGTAAAGAGAATCCTGAGATTGTAATTCCTATTAGGGGAATAGTTGGGAAAACAGAAAATTAGATAATAGCTATAAGCTAAAAAAAGGAGCCCTGTCAATCAACGAGGCTCCTTTTGCATTTTTTAACTTTTTTTGGATTAGAAGTTCATTACTATTTTGCCGATATAATTTCCTGATTCAAACTCTTCCTGAGCAGAACTAGCATCTTCAATATCAAACTCTGAATCAACTTGAGGTTTAACATCACCTGAGCTAACTAAGTTTAACAAATCTCTCATATTATTCGGTGAACCTAGAAACAAACCATTGATGTTCAGATGTCTAAAATAAGTTTGTTGAATATTTAAGTTTACTTCTCTTCCAGTTATCATACCACAGAACATAATTCTTCCGTTATTTCTGAGCAAAGCAAAAGATTTATCAAAAGTAGTTGGTCCTACATAATCTAAGACTGCATCAAGTCCCTGAGGGAAATTAGCCTTTATTTTTTCAACTATTTCTTCATCATCACGCATATAGACATAATCAGCACCAAGCTCCTTAAGTCTTTCTGCTTTTTCTTCAGTAGAAGTCGTAGTAATCACTGTTGCTCCTCTTTGTTTAGCAATTTGTATGGCAAAAGTACCAACACCACCAGAGCCACCCCAAATCATAAATACATCACCACTTTTTAAATCAGCAACTGAATCAATTGCATGTATCGCAGTCAATCCTGCAGTAGGTAATGTTGCTGCTTCTTGGTAAGAAACATTATCAGGTAATTTGAATAGTGAACTTTCCGGAACTGCTACATATTCAGCATACCCCCCATTCATATGCATACCAAAGAATTTCCAACCGAATTGAAGCTGAGGATCTTCTTTATATTTCGGGTCTATATTTTCTGCAAGAACTATTGGAAAAGAGACTACCCTATCACCTACACTAAATTTGGAAACTGAGCTCCCAACTTCAGCTACCTCTCCTGCCATATCCCCACCTGGAATATGTGGGAATTGCAAACTAGCTCCAGGGTATCCATTTCTCATTACTGTATCTATCATATTTACTGAAGTTGAGTTTACTTTCAACAAAACCTCATTTTCTTTAATATTTGGTTTTTCGAAGTCATTTTTAAATTTAATGACTTCAAGGCCACCATTTGCTTCATAATAAGCTGCTTTCATATCATTCCTTATAATTAAAAATTAATAGTTTTTCTTAGAATTGAATTGGGAAAATAACAAAAATCATTGCATCCCACAATGCATGTGATATAACACCAGGTACTATGGATTTATACTTTTTGAACATTAACCCCCAGTGTACACCTAAAACTAATGCTGCAAACATAAGCATTGGGTTGAGTGCCCAAATATGAACTAGCGCATATATAGCCGTAGTAACCAGAAATGCTTTTGTGGGATTAGTTATATTTTCTAGTTTGTTCTGAACAAATCCACGCCAGAATATTTCCTCTGCAGGGCCTATCAAGAATATTAGTAATAACCCAATGTAAAAGTCATCCATTTGGCTCCTAGTGGAATAAATTGCCTCTATTTGTGGCACTACAAAATCGAATAGATTTTGTGCTAAATATACTCCGAATCTTGAAAATCCATAAAGCACAACTGCATGCAAGACACCAATTATTATATACTTCTTTTTAACTACTAATAGCTTCTTAAAATCTGATTTTTGTGTTAGGATTGAATAAACGGCCAAAAAACTTGCAGAGAGAGTCATAGCAATCCAGAAATAGTTATTGTGGATTGTATAGCCAATGTCAATGAATTCTGCGAACATCAGAAACCAAAGTAAACTAGCTAGAAAAACACCTATAATCAGAATTGGATTTTTAACCATAGTTTTATATTTTAATCAATCAATGAATTTAATAATGGATATTATAATGAAACTTTTCTTCTTTTTGATTTTATTCATTCCGTTTACACTACTAAGTCAACCAAATAGTGCAAACTATTACGAATTTACACCTGCTAATCAATACGGCTCATTATCTAATTACTCTAATGTTGAGGAAGTTAGTTTTCTTAAACCAGATGCCCCTGGGAAGATAGATAAGATATACGTCGCTCTTACTGGTAATCAAGCTAGAAAAGACACAATAAGGATTATAGGTGATCCAAGCGATGGATTCTACTCTGCTTCTTTATGGGTGCATGGGATTTTAGATTACAATCTATATGCACAGTTTATAATAGACTATTCCCCTGAAAAGGGAAGCTGGTATGAGTTAGACGTCTCTGGTTTGAATTTGGATATTGGAGGTATAAATAGAATTGGTATTTCACATTTGATAAAACAAGGTGGTCCTTATTTTTTAGCTGATGGAGATGGTAGTAATAAAGGATATAGCTCATGGCTTGTTCAAACATTTACACCAAACGAAAACTTCTATAATATCAGAGGAACAGCTGGTCAGATTAATGGTGATTTTCTAACGGCAGCGAAAGTAGATTGGTCTCATGGTTCAGAAAGTGCTGCTCCACCCAAACCTAAGTTTGTTGACATAACGAATGAAGCAGGATTAACAATTAACAATGGAGCAACTGTTAAAGCCCCAATGGGTGCAATATATGATTGGAACAATGATGGGTTTGAAGATATAAATTTTAACAATCATTACTTCCAAAATAATGGCGATGGTACTTTCACAAATGTCAGTGATGATTTTGAAGAAGTGAATGGAGGTTACAAGATATTTGGCGACATAGACAACGATGGGTTCACTGATATATTTGTAGCTGCTGGAAATGGTAATGATAAGATATTCTATGGCAGTGCAGATGGATTCAATGATGAAACTGACGGGGTATTTGGTCTTAATGATTACCCAAGCACAACACCACTTATTTTAGATTATAATAATGATGGTCTGAATGATATATTCATAGCGAGAGGAAGAAAGACAGTAAATGGGCAAGAAGTTTACTATCAAGATCAACTCTATAAGAATCTCGGAGATAGAATGTTTGAAGATGTTACTGCAATATCAGGAATTGAAGCTGGTGAACCTGGTAGCAATTATGATTGTTGGGGTGCAAGTATAGTTGATTATAATAATGATGGATTTACAGATATTTTCGTAGCGACTTACAGACTAGCTCCTGACTTGCTTTATAAGAACAATGGTGATGGCACATTTACAGAAGTAGCGAAAGAGACTGGCGTAGTTGGGAATCCAACACTAGACACTAGATACTTTGGTCATGGTATGGGTTCTAACTGGGAAGACATAGACAATAATGGATTTATGGATTTAATTGTAGGTAATCTTGGCCACCCAGATGAAAGGGGAGCCGTATCAAATCCTTCATTAATATTCTTACAAGATGAGAATAACAAATTTGAAGATGTACATAAAGAATTAGGATTAAAGTTTTTCGAAATGAACTCTGGGCCATTATTTGCTGACTTTGATAATGATGGTAATATGGATGTGTTCCAATCGCAGTACTCTTATCAGAATTTGAATGATAGTCCACGACCGAAATATTCTAGACTTTACATGAGCTCCAATGTAGATGGTCAAATACAGCTAAATGATAAGACATGGGAACTAGGAGCTCTTATACATGGAGCTTGGGCTCCCTTAAAGTTTGACTATGACCTCGATGGCGATATGGATTTGTTAATTTGTAGTAACCAAGAAAATATCAAGTTATTAGAGAATAGAATGGAGAATGGTTCATTTTTGAATATCAGAGTAGACCAGCCAGAAAATAAAGCACTTGGTTACTCTGTTATTACTCAGTTGGATGGTAAAACCTATTTGATGCAGAACCAAGGAACTACCTCGACTGGTAGAGTTTCACAAAATAGTAATGTCCTACACTTAGGACTTGATCAAAGGAAAGATGCTTTTGAAATAATAGTTGATAGAAATGGCGAAGATGCTGGTCTGATTAACTTGAACCCAAATACTAACATTTGGATAAATAGTAATAATGAATTATTAACAACAACAAAACCATCAATTATCTTTCCTATAAATAATGATGAATTGTCTGTTGACTCTTATCTACAATGGAAACCGATGTGGAATGTAAACAGAGTAAATATTGAGATAGCAGCTGATGAGTCATTTCAATCTCCAATAGTTAGTGAGAGTATTGAATATTCGAATATGATTTCACTCATAGAGCTACATAATGAATGGGCGAAAGGAAGCTATTTTTGGAGAATAAAAGCGATAGGGTTTACAAATGATTCTGAGTGGTCTGAGAATGGTAGTTTTACTCTAGAAAGTATTGTTACAGACGTTGAAATTTCTGAACAGTTTGATAAAATTGAAGTGTTCCCCAACCCTACCACCAAATATGTAAATATTAAAGTAGGTAATGATCTAATAAATGAAAATTTATCATTTTCGATTGTAGATATCAATGGGAAAGAAATCAGAAATTATCAGAATTTAATATCTAATAATAACACTTACAACTTGAATACTGAAGATATTATAAGTGGTAATTACAGAATTGTAATTAAGAAAAATAATGAAATTTTGGGCTCTAAGCATGTATCAATAGTCAGATAATCAATGTGAAGCTAATCTCATTATTATCAAGTCTTGAAGGTTGTTTATTTCAGCTTGAGTCATAGTGAAGTTGTTGAAGAATATTGTTGCAATAAAAGTTTCACCACTTTCGCTGATTATGTAGGCAGCAATGTTTGATACTCCGTTCATAGACCCAGTTTTAGCAAATATCCTATTTTGAGCAGTGGTGTTTTTCATTCTTCTTTTCAGAGTACCTTCTTGACCTGGTTGAGCTAAAGAATTAATAAATATAGCTCTGTCATCGGTGTTATACATATATTTTAATAGCTGAGTTATTACTTCAGGTGAGATGAAATTTAGTCTAGAAAGTCCTGAACCGTCAACTATATTGAAATCTGTTCTTTCATAGAATTTTTGGATAAACTTTTCGACTAATCTTACGCCAGAATCGAAGCTACCGTCACCAGCTGCCTCTTTTCCTATTGTTTTTAGTATTACTTCAGCAGTTAAGTTATTGCTTTTTCTATTTACTACTTCCAATATATCAGCTAATGGGGGTGATAACTTTGTGATTTTATCTTTTATCTTAAAGTATACAGGAGTTTCATTCCAATCATCAATATCTATCAAAGCACCTTTGAATCTAATATTGAAATGTCTCAGATGATCACTAAAATTACTCAAATAATAAAGTGTAGGATTGTCAACTGCTATTTCCTCTTTTACAGTATCTCTTCGGAGAGGGTCAAAAGGAATAGTCCCAAAAAATTCGAAAAAATTAGTAATTGGATCTCTTTCGAATGAAATCTCGTTATATTCTGATTCGGAACTAGCAATGACATTATTAACTATTCTTACAAAATCAGAATTAGGTACTAAACTAAGATTAGCAGTTTCATTCTTTTTTTCTGATGACGTTATATTGACCTGAATTGAGTTGTCATATATGTTCAAAGCTCCTATTTGTGATGAATATGAGTATTTCATATCATCCCATGCCCAGCCAGAAGGGTAATACTCATCATCAAAATAGTTGTCATCCCCAATAATATTTCCCTTTATTGATTTAATTCCCAAACTATCTAACTTAGATACAATCTTATCAAAAATAACTTTTTCATTATCATAAAAATCTAAAGAAAGAGTTGGATCACCGCTACCCCTGATAATAATGTTGCCTATGAACTCACCATTATCCTTTATATTTCCATCCAGATAAACTTGATTAGAATAGACAAAATCACCTCCAAGATAGTGGAGTGCAGCACCTGTAGTTAGTAGTTTGATAGTAGATGCGGGTACAAAGTTTTTGTTTTCATTTAAGCTATAAATTGTTTTGTCTTTGTCTATCGAAAATATATTTACTCCAATATGCGCATTGTTTAATTTTTCGCTATTCAGCAAATTCTCAATATCCCTCTGTAGCAAGTCATATTCATTAGGTTTATCCTTTGAATATAAAAAAGTGAAACAACATATAAATATTATCAATATTCGAATCATAAAATCGTTATTACGTAATAATTTTAAAATAAATAAAACCAAAAAATAATTATGGCTACAGAAGTTAAAAAACAAAATAAGGAAACTTTTGAATATAAAGCAGAAATGAAGCAATTATTACAACTGATTGCTCATTCACTTTACACTCATCCTGAAGTATTCATCAGAGAATTAGTTTCTAATTCATCAGATGCTTTGAACAAAATTAGATTCAAAAAATTAACTGACAAAAATGTATACAAAGCTGATTCCGAATTAAAAATTGACATAAAGGTTGATGAGGAAAAGCAGACTTTTTCTATTTCTGATACTGGAATTGGTATGAATAAGGACAATCTGATTAATCAGCTTGGTACAGTGGCTAAGTCAGGTACGTCAGAGTTCTTAGAGCAGTTGAAGAAAGGAAAGCAGAAAGCAGACGGTGAATTGATAGGTCAGTTTGGTGTTGGCTTTTACTCTGTTTACATGGTCACTGATAAAATAGTAGTAAAAACAAGAAATTATGAAGAAGATGGTGAAGGACTGAAATGGACTAGCAAAGGTGATGAAACATTCGATATTGTCCCAGTTAAGAAAACTGACAGAGGTACACAGATAACTTTCAAATTAAAAGATGAATACAAAGAGTTTGCTTCTGTAGATAGAGTAAAAAATATCTTGAAGAAATACTCTAACTTCATTGAATATCCTATTTACATAAATGATGAAAAGATAAATACAGTAGATGCGATTTGGCAAAAATCGAAGAGTGAGATAACTGAAGATGAAGCAAATGAATTTTACAAATTCATATCTAACGATTATCAAGAACCATTTGACTACTTGCACCTTGATTTAGAAGGTGTGGTTAGCTTCAAATCTTTAGTTTTCTTCCCTAAGAAAGCACCTATGAACATGTTTGCGGATGATTTTAAAACAACCTTACATTTGTACACCAACAAAGTATTTATTCAAGACAATGCCGAGTGGTTACTTCCTGATTATCTTAGATTCTGTAAAGGTGTGATAGATACATCGGACTTAAAGCTAAATGTATCGAGAGAAGTAACTCAACACTCCCCGGCTATGGCTAAAATCAAAAACATATTGACTGGAAAAATACTAGGTGAGTTTGAGAAATGGGCAAAAAATGATAAAGAAAAATATGAAGAGTTTTACAATGAATTCGGCACTATGCTAAAAACAGGTGTAAACTCAGATTTCTCTAACAAAGACAGACTAACTAAACTACTTAGATTCAAAACTTCACAAAGAGATGAATTAATTTCATTTGATGAGTATATCGAAAAAGCAAATGAAGAACAGAAGAAGATTTATTACTTGAGTGCAGAATCTATAGAATCTGCGAAGAAGAATCCAAATCTGGAATATTTTAATAAAAACAACATAGAAGTGCTATTCTTGACTGACCCAATTGATTCTTTTGTTATACCTCAGCTTTATATTTACAATGAGTGGCAGATAGTGTCAATTGATAAAGAAGAGTTAGAAGACAAGACTGAACAAAGTGAAGAAGAAAAAGAAAAGAATAGTAACCTGATTGATGCAATCAAGGAAGTTCTGGGTGAAAATGTAGCCGATGTAAAAGAATCAAAAAGACTTGTTGATTCTCCATGTACACTTGTAACTGGAAAAGATGGTATGGATGCTCACACTGAAAGAATGATGAAAATGATGGATAAAAATTTCACCGGTGCGAAAAAGATATTCGAAGTAAATACTAATCATTCTATTCTTGAAAATCTATCTAAGCATTTAGAAAAGAATGGCTCTGATGAGAAGTTCAAATCAATTGTAAATCAACTTTATGGAAGTTCACTCCTTATAGAAGGAGAGTTGAAAGATCCGAATGAATATGTATCTAAAGTTTATGAATTAATCGAAAATGCCGTAAATTAGTAATTTATCTATAATAAGTGTATATTTGTAATTACTTAATTTTCAACAAAACGAAAAGGTCCCCAAATTGATGAAATTATCTTCATTTAAGTATGATTTACCAAAAGAATCAATTGCTAAGTTTCCAGCTGAGCCACGTGACTCATCTAAAATGTTAGTTATGGACACTGAAACTGGCAAATTAAAAGATAAAATGTTTGAAGATATTTTGGGTGAGCTTAGCAAAGGTGATTGTTTAGTTCTTAATGATACTAAGGTGTTTCCTGCCAGACTATTTGGGAATAAGGAAAAAACTAATGCTAGGATCGAGGTATTATTACTACGTGAGCTAAAGCGTGAAGAAAGGCTTTGGGATGTAATGGTAGAGCCAGCAAGAAAGGTAAGAATAGGAAATAAAATATATTTTGATGATAATAAATTTTACTGTGAAGTAATTGATAATACTACTTCAAGAGGTAGAACTGTAAGATTTTCGTATGACGGAAACTTATTCGACGAAATTGAAAGAATAGGTGAAATGCCTATACCTGACTATATCGACAGAGATACAGCACCAATTGATAAGCAAACTTATCAAACTACTTATGCTAATGAAGAGCACTTACAGTCAATTGCTCCCCCATCGGCTGGTTTGCACTTTACTCCAGAAATGTTAGAAAAAATTGAGAAGAAGGGTGTTAGGATTGCTTATGTTAATCTAACAATTGGTCAAGGTGTCTTCGAAACAATCGATGTTGAAGATTTGACTAAGCATAGAATGTATAGTGAGTATTTCGAAATTCCTAGGGCTTCTGCTGAGTTGATTAACAAATCACTTAAGTCAAATAAAAGAATATTTGCTGTTGGTACAAGTACTGTTAGAGCTTTAGAAGCATCAGTACTAACTACAGGTTCTGTTAAGCCTAACAAGGGCTGGACTGATAAATTTATTTATCCTCAGTATGATTTCCAAATTGTTACCGACTTCCTTGCAAATTTCCATTATCCTGCTTCTCCACAAATATTAGTTTCTTGTGCGTTTGGCGGTAAAAAGAAAACTTTTGATGCTTATAAGCATGCTGTTGACAATGGATACAGAATGTTAGTCTATGGTGATGCTATATTATACAGATCACCTAAACAATAAGGATAAGACATAGAATTTTAATAAATTGAAAGCATACTATAATTTAAGTATGCTTTTTTTTTGGAATGAAAATATGAATGATTTAAAAAATAAACTAGGCGAACAATTCGAAGCCCCAAGCTTTGAAGATTGGAAAATTGATGCTCAGAAATATCTGAAGAATAGTAATATAGATGATTTGATTAGTAAAAAGTTAACTAGTAAAGTTGATATAAAATCAATATATGTAGATAGACCTATCAAAAGTATTGAATTGAATTTTGAAAAAAGCAGCAGTTCATCAATACATTCTATTTCATCAGATTATCATTTAGAATCTGATTTAGAATTAGCTCATTTGCTTTATTTGGTTGACAAGAGTGAGGGGCAAAAACTTACTGTTAGAGCAAGAATTGATTCTAATTTCTTTTTGTCTATTGCAAAGTTCAGAGCATTGAGATATCTTTTGAACAACACTTCATTAGGTAAATTCAATATAGAAGCATATAGCACTAATATAAATAAATCAATAATTGATGAGAATAATAATATAATTAGATTAACAACAGAGGCAATGTCGGCAAAGATTGGTGGATGCAACTCAGTTGATTTAATGCCTTATAATTCTTTAGACGCTACTTTGGATAGTGAAAGTTCGAAATTTGGTGGTAGAGTAACAGAAAACATATTAAACTTGTTGAATGATGAAAGCTATTTTGACAAGGTAATAGACCCGTTAGCTGGATCATACTTGCTAGAGGAACTTACTTTAAAAATTGCAAATTCAGCAGCTGAGTACAAGGCGTTACTTAATGATTTAGCGACTAAAAATGAGTTAGAAGAATTTTTAGAACAAAAGAATAATGAGCATTTTAATCATCAAAAAGAAAATTTGGACAGAGGAATTAAAAAACTAATTGGTGTTAATATATACCAAAACTCGGATGAAATTAATGGTGACAGCACAGATAATGATAGATTAGCAAGTGACTTCGAGCATTTAAAACAAAAAGTTGATAATAATAAACCAAGAGTTTATATAGCTAATTTTCAAGAGAAAAATAGCTTACAACTTCCAGTTACAATGGCACTGAATACTTTTAACATTGAATTTGAATCAAATTCACTATTCGAACTTGTAGAAGATGGGTTCAATACAATTAAGCTTTACGATCCTGATTTAGTTATTTTGAACGGAGATCAGGGTGTAATGAGAAATTTGAAAAATATGCTTAGCGAGTATAGTATAATTTCGATCAATGATTTTAATGAAGATTCAATACTTTCAAATATTGAATTAATACTTTCAAAAATGAGTAAGGTTAACAATGGATAAAATTTTCGAAACCCTAGAAGGTATTAAGATAAAACCTCATTACTCTGCTGAAGATATAGAAGACTGTAATCATACTAAATACATGTCTGGTATACCTCCCTATTTACGTGGCCCTTATCATACAATGTATTTGGGAAGACCATGGACTATAAGACAATATGCAGGATTTTCTACAGCTGAGGAAAGCAATGCATTTTATAGAAGAAATTTGAAAGCTGGTCAGAAGGGATTATCTGTCGCTTTTGATTTGGCTACACACCGTGGTTACGATAGTGATAATCCAAGAGTAGAAGGCGATGTTGGAAAAGCGGGTGTAGCTATAGATAGTATCGAGGATATGAAAAAACTATTCGATGGAATTCCATTGGATAAAATTTCAGTTTCAATGACTATGAATGGTGCAGTATTACCAGTAATGGCATTCTATATAGCGGCAGCCAAAGAACAAGGAGTTACTGCTGAGCAATTAAGTGGTACTATTCAGAATGATATTCTGAAAGAGTATTTGGTGAGAAATACATACATATATCCACCAAAAATGTCCATGAAGATTATATCCGACATTTTCGAGTATACAAGCAAAAATATGCCCAGTTTCAACTCAATTTCTGTTAGTGGTTACCACATGCAAGAAGCAGGTGCAACTGCTGATATCGAATTGGCATATACACTAGCTGATGGATTAGAATATGTAAGGGCGGGAATAAATGCAGGATTGGATATAGATAAGTTCGCACCTCGAATTTCTTTCTTTTGGGCCATTGGTATGAATTTCTTCATGGAAGTAGCAAAGATGCGAGCAGGCCGACTTATCTGGGCTCAGCTTATGAAGCAATTTTCACCTAAGAATCCTAAATCTATGTCGCTAAGAACTCATAGTCAAACTTCAGGATGGAGCTTGACAGAGCAAGATCCTTTCAACAATATCGCTAGAACAACAATTGAGGCTATGGCGGCTGCTTTGGGGCATACTCAATCACTTCATACAAATTCATTTGATGAAGCAATTGCTCTACCTACTGATTATAGCGCACGAATAGCGAGAAATACTCAGCTAATATTACAACACGAAACGGGAATAACTGACTATATTGACCCATTTGGTGGTTCATACTATGTAGAGAAATTAACCAAAGAACTATACGATAAAGCATGGGAATTGATTGAAGAAGTTGAAAACCATGGTGGTATGGCAAAAGCAATTGAGTCAGGAATGCCTAAATTAAAAATAGAAGAAGCCGCAGCTAAAAGACAAGCACGGATAGATTCTGGAGAAGAAATAATAATTGGTATTAATAAGAATAAAGTAGAAGATAATTATCACTTTGACATATTAGAAGTTGACAACGTAAGCGTAAGAAATTCACAAATTGAAAGAATTAACAGAATCAAACAAGAGAGAGATACTGACAAGGTTAGTGCGTTACTTCAAGAGCTGACAGATGTAGCCAAATCTGGCGAAGGTAATTTGTTAGACATTGCAGTAAAAGCAGCTGAAGCCCGAGCTACACTTGGTGAGATTTCTGATGCTATTGAGAAAATTTCTGGGAGACACAAAGCAATGACGAAAACCATAAGTGGTGTTTACAGCCGAGAGAATAGTAACAAAGAAGAAATCAATACTGTTAGAAATCTTTCTGATAAATTCTTTGAGTTAGATGGTAGAAGGCCTAGAATATTAGTTGCGAAAATGGGACAAGACGGGCATGACAGAGGTGCTAAAATTATAGCAACTGCATTTGCTGATCTTGGGTTTGATGTTGATGTTGGCCCCCTATTTTCTACTCCCGAAGAAGTTGCAAAACAATGCATAGAAAATGATGTACACGTAGTTGGTATAAGTACATTAGCAGCAGGTCATAAAACATTATTGCCTAAGCTAATTGAACTGTTAAAAGATTACGGAAGAGAGGATATAATTGTCATAGCAGGTGGCGTTATACCAAAACAAGACTATGATTTCTTATACGAAAATGGAGTGTTTAAAGTTTTTGGGCCTGGTGTAAAAATCACAGAGTCATCAAAAGAAATCTTAGAGAAATTAATAGAAATATATAGCGAAGATAGCTAATCACAAATAATCTGATTATACCTTACAGAGACGTTCTCATTACTTGATGAGGACGTTTCTATTTTTATTGGGTAACCTTCTTCATTATACACATACAAATAATTCTTAGTTGCTGTTGTTACTACACTATCCCTAGAAGTGTAAGTAGTTGTCTCTTTAGTCCTATTGTTTTTTGTAAATAATGTAAACAAGTCAACTGAACCGTTTATATTCTTCATATTATCATATTCATATACTGAGTGTTCAGTTCTAGAACCACTAAGCAAAAACTGCTCATATTCTCTGTCTATAATTCTACCTGACTCATCGTATTGGAAATTTGACTGACTTAAAAGTTCCCAAGCACCATCAAATTTGAAGAACGTCTCTTTAATTACTTGGTTTGATTTGTTATATACTCTAGAACTTTTCTCTACAAATTCCCCTTCACTATTATATGTTACTATTTCATATGGCAACCCCCTGCTATTACTATATACGGAGTCAACAAAGTTTATATTTCCTTCACTATCTTTGTAGTTAACAAAAACAATTTCATCTATAAAATTTCTAAATATTTCTATTTCTCTTACTAATTCACCTACTTCATTATTTTCGAATTTATAGTAATAAAGATTTGATACCCTATTATTATCATACTCTACTTCGTAATAATAATTAGCACTATCAGTATATGACATTAATTTACATTTTAACTGATCTTCACTTTTAGTAATGCTATCATCACTACACGAAACTAGAATTACGATGCTAGTGAGAATAAATAAACAGTATTTGATTTTTTCCATAAAGTAATCTATCCAAATTTTTAGGTTTTTTACCTTAAACGATGTATTTTTGTTTTAAATATACTAAATAAAAAACTAAGATTAAAAATAGAAATATGAGAAAAGAACTATTATTTGCAATTGGGATTGTTGCTATTGCTTTACTTTCAAGGTTTATCCCGCACCCACCTAATTTCACACCAATTTTAGCAATCGCGTTATTTGGTGGAGCAATTTTTAAGAATAAGGCAATAGCATATACTGTTACTTTAGGATCAATGTTTGTTGCTGATCTGTACTTAGGTTTACACGAGTCTCTTTGGGCTGTTTACTTATGCTTGGCATTATTTGTTTTCCTAGGCACTCAGGTAAATAGAAAGAATAGTAAATCGATAACTCTTTCTGCTATTAGCTCTTCGATTATTTTCTTTTTAGTAACTAACTTTTCTGTGTGGGCATTTACCACACTTTATTCTAATAATCTTGCAGGACTAATGTCTTCATACACAATGGCATTACCATTCCTAAAATGGAATCTTTTATCTACTTTGCTTTATAGTGGGGCTATGTTTGGTGCTTATAACCTTTTAGAAAAGTATGACTTTGGATTCACTCAGGTAGTGAAGGAAAATAAAGACTAAATAGTCAAAAAAACTTACAAAAAAACTCCAACTATAGAATATATTTAGTTGGAGTTTTTTTTATTCTAATTCGATTTCTACTTTGTTTTCTTAATTTGATTACTGAAATGATCTTCTTGAGCATCAACCACAGCAATAGCAACCATATCTAAAATTTCATTAACGTCACTACCCTGTTCTAATATATGCACTGGTTTCGACATACCTATTAGAATAGGACCAATTAGGTTAGTACTACCAACTTTTGATAATAATTTATATGCAATATTACCTGAGTTCAAGTTAGGGAATACTAATACATTAGCACCTCCTTTTATTTCACTGAAAGGAAAGCTTGATTCAAGTAAATCTGGTCTTACAGCCATGTCTGCTTGCATTTCTCCATCTACTATCAATTCAGGGCGTTTTGTCTTGATAATATTCCTAGCTTCTCGCATTTTAATTGGAGTATCGCCAGTTGCCGAACCGAAATTACCATAAGAAAGTAAAGCGATCTGAGGAGTTACTTCAAAGTATTGAGCAAGCTCTGCTGCTTGGATTGCAATATCAGCAATCTCATGTGCAGTTGGATCAATATTAACGGTTGTATCAGCTAAGAAATAAGTCTTTTTCTTAGTGGATACTATATGTAGCCCTGACACTTTATTAAATCTTGGGTCGTGGCCAATTGTTTGTAGTGCTGGCCTTATAGTAGCCGCATAGTTTGTATTAAGCCCACTCAGCATACAATCTGCATCACCAACAGCTACCATAGTAGAAGCAAAGTAGTTTCTGTGTTTTAGTATTCTCTTCTCAGCATCATGGTGGTTTACACCTCTTCTTTGTCTAAGTTTGTAGTATTCTTCTATATATTTTTTTGTATTCTTGTGGGTCTCAGGATTAATAATTTCTATTCCATCCAGATCATAGCCATATTGTTCAGCTACTTCCTTAATCTCATCTTGAACTCCTAGTAATATCGGCTTTGCAATTCCCTCTTCGACAGATAGCTGTGCAGCTCTAATTATTCTAGAGTTATCACCTTCTGGGAATACAACTTTCTTAGGACTTCTTCTAGCCTTCTTATAAATTAATGACATAAAGCTTTGAGTTCTTCCCATTCTTACATTCAGTTCACGCTTATACTCATCAATATTTTTTATTTTTTTACGAGCAACACCCGAATCTATAGCTGCTTGAGCTACAGCAGGCGATACTGAAGTAAGTACTCTTGGATCAAATGGTTTAGGTATTATATATTCTGGTCCGAAGCTAATTTCGTCTACTCCATAAGCCGACTTAACTGTCTCAGGTACATCTTCACGTGCTAGCTCAGCAAGAGCTTGGGCCGCAGCTACCTTCATTTCTAGATTTATAGCACTAGCGTAGACATCTAACGCCCCTCTAAAGATAAATGGGAAGCCCAATACGTTATTTACTTGATTTGGGTAATCCGATCTACCAGTTGCCATTATTACATCTTCACGAGCCGCTTTGGCATCATTATAAGTAATCTCAGGGTCAGGATTAGCCATGGCAAATATGATTGGAGTATCAGCCATCGATTTAACCATCTTTTTGCTAACTACACCACCAACTGAAAGACCCATAAAGACATCAGCTCCTTCCATTGCTTCTTCTAAAGTACGTTTATCAGTTTTTATTTCAAACTCTTTTTTGTACTTATTCATGTCATTCTTTCTACCCTTATATATAACGCCCTGTCTGTCGCACATATAGACATTCTTTGGATTTACGCCAAGTGCCATATGGAACTTTGCACACGCTATAGCAGCTGCACCAGCACCATTATATACAACAACGATATCTTCAATTTTCTTCTCAGCAATAAGTAAAGCATTAATAAGCGCTGCACCAGATATGATAGCTGTACCATGCTGATCGTCATGGAATACAGGGATATCAAGTCTTTCTTGTAACTCTCTCTCTATTTCAAATGATTCGGGAGCCTTAATATCCTCAAGGTTTATGCCTCCAAAAGTAGGACCCATCATTTCTATAGCATTAATCAAATCTTCCTGATTTTTTGAGTTTAACTCAATGTCAAATACATCAATATCAGCAAATGCTTTGAATAGTCCACCTTTACCTTCCATCACTGGCTTACTAGCAGAAGCACCAATGTCACCTAGTCCTAATACTGCAGTCCCATTTGAAATAACAGCAACTAAGTTTCCTTTGTTTGTGTATTTATACACATCGTTTTCATTTTTTTCAATTTCTAAACAAGGATATGCTACTCCTGGTGAATAAGCCAAAGAAAGATCTCTTTGGGTAATAAAAGGTTTCGTTGGAACTACTTCAATTTTTCCTGCTGGAGATTTTGAGTGGTAGTTGAGAGCATCATTTTTTCTGATTTTCATGTAAAATTATATTCTTATTTGTTTGCAAATTAAAACATATCAATATACGAAAATCTAATCAATCAATTTGATTCGTGAATAAGTTATATTACATAGGTGATGCGTTTGCTTTGCTCGTCCATAGACTCGTTAAATGAATTGATAAAAATATCGTCTGACATTTCATAAGTAACACTATAATTAGCAATTTGACTCAATTTTCTGATATTGATATCGAGTTTGTTGTAATATATTTTTGCTCTATTATTCCTTTCATCTATTACAAGTTTTATTACTATATTTTTTTCATCAGAAATAATAGACTGGATAATTTTATGTTTTTTATAAAATTCTATTCTATAGTTGTTTCCAGCTATGTTCATGTAGTAAACAGCCTGAGAATCATTGAGTTTAGCAATTAAATTTCTAACATATAATGATTTCAAAAATTTAGAATTTGTTTTAGCAATGCTGTCAATATTCTTCCAATCAGGGATAATACTATCATCTTTTAATTTTAAAGCAGAAGGGGAAATATAATTTAAAACTAGGCTAACAGTGTTTTCATTCATTATGTCATAGCCAGTCATATATAAATCAATTAATATAAACTCTAAGCTATGTGTCAAATTTCTTTTCTTCTTCTCTTTTCTTCGGTAATTTAGAATAACTGTGTTCACATCACTTATAACATGCTTAATTAATCGGTTAGTCCGCTTTTGGTATTCATATATTGTGTTTCTTATTATTTCATTGTCTTCCAAACCAAGTACACGAATTATCGAATCATAGTCTAGCTTATTCTCTTTGAATAGAACATTAGTTGAGTGGACGGTTATAATCAAAGATGGTGAAATAGTTTGTATGAAAAAATATAATTTATCGCCATGCTTAAGATTTGAATGAACCACAGCTTTGAATATTCCATTGGGTAATTTTAACTTATAAACTTCTTTGTCAATTTTCTCTAATACTTGACCTAATACTATCTCACCTTTCTTAAGTTTGTGAGAAGCCTTACTCTTTGGTTTAGGTGAATTTGGCACCCCGTAGCGACCACCACGAGAAGAGTAACTCTCAGTAGTTATTCTGTTTGAAGTGTCTATTTTACCAGCTTTACTCAATTACTTTACACCAGTTGGATCCCATGATACTCTTGTATTATCAGATAATTTATCTAAATCCAACATATCATTCTCTGTAAGTTCAAAATTATAAATATCTATGTTTTCTTTGATTCTACTTTCATTTGATGACCTAGGCAAAGGTATAAATCCTTTTTCAACTGACCAACGAATCATAACTTGAGCTGGAGTAACACCATGACTATTAGCCATACTTTGTATAATTTCATTTCCCATAAATTTTGCTCTAGCTAATGGACTATATGCTTGAATTTTTATATCATAAGAATCGCATTTTTCTGCTAATGACTTTTGATAAAGAAATGGAGTCATCTCAACTTGGTTGACAACGGGTGTAATAGGCGATTTTTTCATTAATTCATCTATATGCTCTTCCGTGTAATTACTAACTCCAATAGATCTAGCTTTCCTCTGATCATAAATTTCTATCATTGCTTCCCAAGTTTCATGTCTTAGGTCAGTCACAGGCCAATGTATCAAATACAGGTCAACAAAATCTGTTTGTAATAAATCTAGGCTTTTATCTATTGCTCTATGAGTAGATTCGTAGCCTTGGTCATCATTATAAATTTTAGTTGTTATAAATAAGTCTTCTCTATTAATTCCTGAGTTCATTAGTATTTTTCCTAATTCACCTTCATTTTCATATAAAGTAGCTGTATCAAAATGTCTGTATCCAGCCTCTAGCGCAGTCATAACGGCACGTTCTAAATTGTTACCTTTAAGTTGATAAGTTCCTAATCCAATTCTTGGTATTTCTACACCGTTATTTAGTACAATGTCTTTGTTTTTATTGATATTCATTTAATAATTGTAACTTTTTATGTTATTTATGTTTTTATAAGATAGTATATTAACAAAATAAAAAATAAAGAGATAATTAATGATTAAATATATAATTTATTTCTGTTTATTAATTCAGGCATTTGGCTTTAGTCAAGAGCTTCCAGAATACATTAGAGCCGAAACCAAATTCATCCCTGAAAGTGTAACTGAAGAAAGATATCGCCATAAACTAAGTAGAGTTCAAGAATATGGTGATGTAGAAGTTAGAAAATATGATGTAATTAGATATGATTACGAATTAGACTTGACTAAAGCATTGAACTCGACTTTGGAAAATGATGTAGAAACTAGAAAATACTTTATTGGTACCAATACAGTCACTATAAAAATGTTAGAGAACACTGACCAAATTGAGTTCGACGCAGCAATGAATAAAATATCAAAAGTCACAATTAACGGTCAGTCTGTTGGTTTCACTCACTTGAAAGATGAGAATTTACTTACTATAATGATTGGTAATGCAACAGAAGGACAGGAATTGAGTATAAAAATAGATTTTGAAGGTACTGGTGATAGTTTCGAAAACTATAGAAGTAACAGAGGTATGCACATATATCATAAGGGACAATATTTTAACGAGAATTTGGGTGAGCTACAAGTATTTACAGAGCACAATATTGCATATACTATGTCTGAACCCGAGTTAGCTCGTTATTGGATTCCAAGTAATGATAGACCTTACGAAAAATCTCTTAGTAGTATGAAGATCACAGTACCAAGTGAATATAATGTAGCATCTAATGGTGAACTTGTTGAAATAATAGATATTGATGAAAATACGAAAGTATTTCACTGGGAGAATAATGATCCTATAACTACTTATCTGATGAATTTCGCTGTGTCTATATTCAGTGAGTACCATCAAGAAGCCATTACCGAAAATGACACAATACCGATGGTACACTATTTTTGGGAGCAAGACAGAGCAGGAGAATTTTTCAAGTTAGAGGCATCAATGGACACTCATCCTAATATGATGAAAATTCTGACAAATATATTCGGACCTTACCCATTTAATAAATATGGAACAGCTACTGTATACCCTTTCCCCTATGGTGGAATGGAACACCAAACTATGGTCACCCAACATAGATATTGGATATTAGATAATGGGGATGTCGGATTCGTACACGAAATGGGTCACCATTGGTTTGGAGATCTTATTACTTGTGCTACATGGGCTGATATCTGGATAAATGAAGGTGGGGCAACATTATCTGAAGCTATATATGCCAAAGAAATAAATGGCCAAGAAGGATATAATAATTCTATTAAAGGAAAAATTAATTTTTACTTTAGAAGGAATTCTAATAATTCTGGTTCTCCAATATATGCTGTACCATTGAATAGATTTTTTGGAGCTGATAGCTACTTGATTTATGACAAAGCTGCTATTGTTATGCATTTGTTAAAACTGAATATTGGTGATGAGCAGTTCTTTAGAATCTTGAATGAAATATTCGAGAAATGGAAATATAAATCTATTACTACTGCTGAGTTTATAAAAGAATGGATAGACAGAACCGAAAGCTCGATTATAGATATGGAATTATTTTTTGATCAATGGATATACGGTGCTGGCCACCCTGAATACACTATTGAATCGAAATTAACTCAAGCAATTGATGATGAATATCAATTCGACATAAAACTAAAACAAATACATAGTGAAGTTATTGGTATAAATGGATTCGTACCAGATGTTTTTGTCACACCTATTAGGATAATTACTGAAAATGAATCTAGATCTGACACAACAGAAATACTTATTAATGATAAATTAGAACAAGATTATAGCTTGACGTTAGATTATATTCCTACTGATATTTATCTAGACGAATTAACTACTCTTCATAATCTTTCGGAGTCAACTATTACTAGTGCTGAATCAGAAATCCAGTTTGCTGAAATGCAATTATATCCCAACCCAGTAAACTCAGGTTATAGCAACTTATATATACCAATTGAAAATGCTACCAATAGCCTAAATATTCAGTTGATAGACTTACAAGGAAATGTGATAAATGAAATATTCAATGGTATAAATGATGGGAAAAACATTAATTACAAGATAAAAACGGATAATCTTTCTGCAGGTATATACTTCGTTGTAATAGACTTAAATGGTAAAATAGAATTTAAGAAATTAGTAGTTAATTAATTTATCATTATAAATTTTGGTATAGTCAACTATTCTTCTTAAGTTTGTAGTCTAAATGATCGCGGGGTGGAGCAATAGGTAGCTCGTCGGGCTCATAACCCGAAGGTTGCAAGTTCGAGTCTTGTCCCCGCTACTAAGCAAAAGAAAATCCTTTCTCTTAATTGAGGAAGGATTTTTTTATGGATAAAATAATACAAAAAAAATCCCATCTTTAATAAGATGGGATGCAAGTAGAGAGTTATATAATTCTATAACTGTTTATAAAAATAATTTCTAGTTAGGTAACACAGAAACCCAAGTTCTGTTGTTAGCTTTCTTTTCAAACTTAACTGTACCTTCTTCTACAGCGAAAATAGTGTAATCTTTACCTAATTTAACATTAACACCAGGCTTGTATTTAGTGCCAAGTTGTCTTACTATAATGTTACCAGGGATTACGTGTTCGCCACCAAATTTTTTAACTCCACGTCTTTGACCGTGTGAATCTCTTCCATTTTTTACGGAACCTTGTCCTTTCTTGTGAGCCATTATTAAATCTCCTTAAACTGATATATCAGTAATTTGAATTTTTGTATATTTTTGACGGTGACCATTTAGTTTTTGGTAACCTTTTC
The DNA here is from genome assembly GCA_046290495.1 of Chlorobiota bacterium. Taxonomy (GTDB): domain Bacteria; phylum Bacteroidota; class Ignavibacteria; order Kapaibacteriales; family UBA2268; genus PGYR01. Next base: position 776,587 of record JBKAGT010000005.1, read on the forward strand.
TTCTTTTCTTGTGGAAAACTAGAACTTTTTTGTCTCTTTTTTGTTCCACAATCTTAGCAGTTACACTAGCACCATCAATAAATGGGCTACCAAAAGTAACATCGTCTCCACTACCTGAAAGTAATACGTTATTAAACTCTACAGTATCACCTGAATTACCTTCTAATAAAGGGACATCATAAGTTGAGTCTTTTTCTACTTCGTATTGGAAACCAGCTATTTCTACTACAGTTGCCATTTGTTTTTCCGATTGTAATTTTTAATAGACTTCAAATATAATTGATTTACTATTTATTTACAAAATAAATTTTCAGTAAACTCTATTAAATATTATATTTCCTTACTTTCATAAGCTATATGCATTAGTGCATCCCCTTTGTGTACAACTGGAGAATAGTTTAAACCTATTACTCGGGCAACTCGCGGACTTAATATTTCAAATTCTTCATGGCCAAAAGGTTCAGCTATATATCCCAATTTTTGTCTTCTTGAGATCTCCTCGCCCAACTCTATCTCAGAACTAAACATACCTGCATATTTTGCTCTTATCCATGTACTTTTTTGATAGATTATTGTCGGTTCTTTAGGTTCTGGTGCAACATCTATCATATTCAGATGCTTCATCATTCTCATAGTTCCCGATATACCTTCAGTAATCGCATGTTCAGAGAACCTCAGTGATTCACCTGCTTCATAGACAAGTATATGCTTGTTCTTTTTGTGAGCTGCTTTTCTGAAAGACTTCTCGATTAATGACGAGTTCAGAATCATAGGTGGTGCAAAAGCTTTTGCTAATTCTAAGTTTTCTGGGACTTTGAAAGTACACCTAATTTGTGGATAGTTTGAACGGGAAGCCCCACCTGTATGGAAATCTATTCCAAAGTCAATTTGAGGGATAATATCCTTCATTAGTTTGTGTGCGATTAACATCGCCAATGAGCCACTTTTACTCCCGGGAAAACTTCTGTTAATGTCTTTACCATCTGGGACACCTCGTTCGCTTTGTAGGAAGCCATAAGCATTTACCAAAGGTACTGCGATAACAGTACCTCTATTAGGTCTGATATCACCATTATTTATCATTCTACGAATTATTTCTATACCATTTAGCTCATCACCATGCAAACCTCCTGTCAAAAGCAATACAGGCCCATCTTCTTTTCCTCTGTAGACATGAACTGGGAAATTAATATTAGTATAAGTCGGTAAGCGAGCTATCTTGAGATAAATCTCTTTAACTTCACCTAGCCCAACTGTATGATTAGCTATATTGATGGTAGTCGGCATGGATTCTAACTACTTTTTCTATTTGAATACGTATAGATTGGGTCTGAGCCATGCTCAATCGTGTCTTTTGTGATGACACATTTTTCTACACCATTCATATCAGGTAAATCATACATAATAGGTAACATAACAAGTTCAACTCTTGAACGGAGTCCTCTTGCACCAGTTTTGCTTTTCATAGCATCGTGAGCAATTTTTTTCAAAGCATCTTCTTGAAATTCTAGTTCCACACCCTCGTAAGCAAATAATTTTTGATACTGTTTAATTACTGCATTCTTTGGCTTAGTCAAGATTGATAACATTGCCTCTTCATCTAATGAGTTGAGTGAAGTTATGACTGGCATACGTCCAACCAACTCAGGTATAAAACCATATTTTACAATATCTTCTGCTGCAACTTTACTAAATAGATCATCTTTTTCTTCATCAATGTTTATATCCTCATCACCCAAAAAGCCAACTGTTTTATGCTTCAATCTCTGCGCAATTATATTTTCTAGCCCATCAAAGGCACCACCGAGTATGAATAAAATATTAGTAGTATCTACATAGATCAATTTTTGTTCTGGATGCTTTCTGCCACCCTTGGGTGGTATACCTGCTTTAGTTCCTTCTAGTATTTTTAGTAAAGCTTGTTGTACACCTTCACCAGATACGTCTCTAGTTATACTTGACGATTCACTTTTACGTCCTATCTTATCAATCTCATCTATATAAATAATTCCTCTTTCTGCAGCTTTTTCATCATAATCTGCGTTCTGAAGTAATGATAACAAGACAGTCTCTACATCATCACCAACATAACCTGCTTCAGTAACAGTAGTAGCATCAGCTATTGCAAATGGAACATTTAAGGAACGAGCTAATGTTTTTGCAAGAAGAGTTTTTCCAGTCCCAGTTGGTCCTAACATGAGTATATTGCTCTTTTCAAGCTCTACCTCATCAAACTCATTACCAAGAGATTTTCCAGATATCCTTTTGTAATGATTATATACTGCAACAGATAAAACTTGTTTTGCAGTGTTCTGACCAATTACATATTCATCAAGTTTCTTTTTTAACTTGCTAGGTGTAGATAGACTTAAGTCTCCTACATTTGCACCTTCAGAATTCGATTTTTTAGCATTAAGATTCATCAGATCATTAGAATTCTTAACACAAACATCACATATATAAACTCCGTTAGGCCCCTCAATTAGTCCACTTACTTCTTTTGAGTTACGCCCACAGAATGAACACATTACCTTCACTGGATATTTTCCTTTACCACTCATTATAATTTTGTACCCGGCGTTAGTACTTTATCAATCAATCCGTATTCTAATGCTTCCTCAGGAGTCATATAATTGTCCCTGTCAGCATCTTCTTTTATTTTTTTGGGGTCTTTACCAGTGTGCTCACCAATTATAGTGTACAGTACGTCTCTAATTCTAAGTATCTCTCTCGTATATATCTCTATATCAGCTGATTGCCCTTGTGTACCACCAGAAGGTTGGTGCATCATTATTCTAGAATGTGGTAAAGCATATCTCTTACCTTTAGTGCCAGCACATAATAAAACCTGAGCCATAGAAGCTGACATACCCATACAAATTGTAGATATATCTGGTTTGATGAATTTCATGGTGTCATATATTGCTAATCCAGCAGTAACACTACCACCTGGTGAATTAATATAAATATTTACATCTTTTTTAGGATTTTGGCTTGATAAGAATAATAGCTGAGCTATTACGGAATTAGCCATATGATCATCAATCGGACCGCCAATAAATATTATATTCTCTTTTAATAGTCGGGAGTAAATATCATAAGCACGCTCTCCCCTGCTTGTAGTCTCAATTATATAAGGTATAACTGCATTATCCATTGTTTTCTCTTTTTTGGGTTTCAAAACTTCCTAAAATAACGAATTATTAGGGATAATTATTTTTTATCAAAAAAAAATCCTACTCCTTTTTAAGGAGTAGGATTATAAATATTAACTATTACTAAATATTACTTAGTAATAACTACGGGTAACTGAGTAGTTTTACCATCTACAGTTGCGTTGATATAGTAAGTACCAGAAGTCAAATCAGAAGAATTGAAATCAAGTGTCTCACCCATAGTAACACCATTGTATAAGTTACCTAAAGATTTACCAGTAGCGTCAATCAACTCTAATGAAACATTAGCAGATTGAGTTACAGTTAATTCAATTTTAGAATCATCAACTACAGGGTTAGGAACCATTTTCATTTCGAATAAATCTGAAATGATACCGTTCACTGAAGTAGTTGCAGTTCTACCTGACAATGGAACAGTAACTGTTGCATTGTTAGCATCATTAGTAGCAAGCATTAGTTCATCATTATGGATACCAACTTCAGAAGGTTCAAAGTTTACAATTACATTTTGAGAAGCACCTGCTTCAATAGTAACTGGGAAAGAACCTTCAACTGAGAACATAGTTCCAGTTTTGAAAGTAGCTTCTGATATTACTAGATCAGCGTTACCTGTATTAGTAACTCTTACAGCTTCAGAAGCAGATTTACCATTTAAAACAGTACCAAAGTCAACACTAGTTACATTCAATGAAATCGCAGGACCTGCTACAGCTTCACCTTTTAACCATGTTAATGATTTGTCCATTAGATCTACTAAACTCGCAGAAGGCATTGGGTCAATTGCAAAAGTCATAAATACAATTCTTTGACCATTGTTATCTACTCTCACACCACAAACATTGTTCTCATTATTTAAAGAAGTTGAAATTGATGGATCAACTGTCAAGAATGCTTGACCTTTAGATCCAGCAGCCATTTTGAAGCTTGAGAAGAATTGCGCATAGTATGGATATGTAGTTGAGTTATAAACTGCATTGTAATTTGCTATAGTCATTCCATCTGAGATAGGATCACCAGAAACACCATTAAGCGTTAATCTAGCTAATTGACCTTGTTGATTTAATATTTGTAACGCACCACCAAACTCAACACCTAAAGTATTTGAGAAGAAGTTTAGTGCTTCTGCAGACGGAGTAATACCACCGTTAGATAACAATCCTCCGAAGTTAATTACATCGTAACATGCAGAAATCATGATATCACCACCATTTTCAGCAACAGCATTAATTAGATCAAGCATTGCTTTATTGTTAGCAGAACTCATCAGTAAAGTAGCTTCAGTAGAAGTAACGATCATAGTTTTGAAATTTTCCATCTGAGGGAAATTGTTGATTACATCTGCAGTTCCACCAACTAAAATTGGATTAGATACAGCCGAAGACATTCCAATAGCTTGTGCAGTTGGAGCTAAACCATCATCATATCCAAATATCATTGCATTCTCGATATTGTCAGACATGTAATAGGCCATAACACTAGTGTTAACACCGATTCTTTCTTCAGTTGTTTCAGGCTCAATAGCAACTTCAACTTGTGCATAACCTTCAATATTATTCTTGTTTACTGTTAAAGTAAATGTTTTAGAACCATTTGCAGGTATATTCAAAGTATTATTACTTACTTCTACCAACCATCCTGCAGGAATTAATGATTTTTCATCATCTACTGAAATACTTGTATTGATAGCCCAATCATTTTCATTTGTAACAGTAACTGTAATGTCTTTGTCTTCATTGTCAGACATTGTAGTGTACATATTGTCTGCTTCTGCAGCAACTCTGTTTTTCTCTTTAACTACTTTGCCAACTCTGTCAGCATTGATGATTTCTTTGTTAGAAGTATTGTGAACTACTGCAACAAAAAATACATTGTTATTGTTTTGAATATTCAATCCACTAACATTACCAGTATAAGTTTTCGTGTATGTGTCAGCTGTAGCAGGCATAGGGAAACCATCTTCATCACCTAATACACCACCATGCGCTTTCCTAAATACATCCATGTGTTGGAAACCTTGGATAGTACTTGGTTGATCATAAAACTTAGAGTCTTCAAATCCAGCTCTTCCAGAAAGATAATTAGCCTGATCCCAGCCTTGACCTGAACCAGTAACATAATCTTCAAGAACCCATAAGTTCCATGCTAATTGACTATTTACTGTAGATTCAACATCAGCAGTAATAGTAGCACTATAAGCTCCAGTTGCTGGGTCATAATCAACTTCTAATGAAACACCAACAGGAACATCTGTATTTACTTGAGCTAACGCCATTGGTCTCCATGCGTTATCGCTTTGAGCAATTTTCCCGCCATTAACTACACGGTTAACTGATCCATTTGGATATCCAGTTAAACCAATTTGTTGAGCTAATGGGCCTTGATAAGAAGCAACAGCCATATTATCACCATTGTGAACTCCAACACCGATAATCATATCACCAAATTCATCTTCTAAATGCTCTAAAGTCTCCATACCTCTTGGACACCATCCACACCAAGCACCAGTGTGATCTTCTAATACTACTTTTCTTTTAGCAGCATCTGCATCTACAGATGCAAAAATTCCAGTTGCAACAATAGTAATTGCAACAAGAAGCAAAGTAAATTTATTACTCATAATATACCTCTATTAAATTATTAAAAATTTGTTTTTCGATTGTTCTATCTTATATATGACAAACGTAATAGGTTTAAGTTACAAAAAGTGTTTAATAAATTCAACACCTTTTTTTTAACATAAAGGCATTATTCATTTGATTAATATAGTACTATTCCTTAGTTTTGTATTCTTATTTTATGGCGGTCGTAGCTCAGTTGGTAGAGCCCCGGTTTGTGGTTCCGGCTGTCGCGGGTTCAAGTCCCGTCGGTCGCCCAAAGAAATACCAATAAAAAAGCCAATCGAAAGATTGGCTTTTTTTATGTCTTGTTTATAGCAGGACTATAGAAAATGCAAGCTATTTTTACTTTTTTTCTTACTTGTCAATTACTTGACAAAGCCCGTTTTCTATATCGCTCATTACTTTCTTGTATTTCACATCCTTTACAACTTTGCCGTCTTGGTATTTCACAGTTATTCTGTCATTTCTACCAATATCTACTTTTTCAGGACCTTCATTCCTTACAGTAGTCGCTTGGCTTCCTTGTGGTCCTTGTTGAGTAGGAGCTGCAGCAGCACCAACACCGGCTGGTTGTCCTTGAGGAACATCATTTCTACGTTCATATTTCACATTCTTGTTAACATCGCTAGGAGCTAATACTAATCTTTGTTCTCTTCTAGTTTGCTCTTTACCTTTTTCATCAACTGACTTAACCTCTCTTTCTACTACTTGAGGGAAGTATTTGAATGCAAAGTGAACAGTAGCTTCGTTTACTTCTTTTATAAATTCTATAAACTCATTGTAAGCTTCAGATTTGTATTCTAATAATGGATCTTTTTGGCCATAAGAACGAAGGTGAATACCTTCCTTAAGCTCATCCATTACTCTCAAATGCTCTTTCCACTTCTCATCAATAGTTCTAAGGGCTGCTACTTTTTCCAATTGTTTCATAAACTCAGGACTAGTTAGCTCTTCCTTCTTTTTATAAAACTCTTCCGCTGCATTGATTATTTCTTGAACAAAATCCTCTTCCGTCATGTTTTGGAATTGTTCATTTGTAATCTCTATGTTAAGAAGAAGCTTAGCTCTAATTTCATCAGTTAGTTCTTTAGTTATATCTTCTTCTTTGCCAGTATATTCTTGGTACCAATCAGAAGCCATATCTTCAATATATTCGAAGAACTCACCTTTCAGTCTATCTCCTCGAAGTGCTTGTTTTCTTCTCGTGTAAACAACTTCACGCTGTTGGTTCATCACATCATCGTAATCAATCAATCTCTTTCTAACGGCGAAGTTATTTTCTTCTACTTTCTTCTGTGCTTTTTCAACAGACTTTGTGATCATATTGTGCTCTATTGCCTCACCTTCAGGAATGTTTAATTTTTCCATTACAGATGCAATTCTGTCTCCACCAGCTCCAAATAGTCTTATTAAATTATCTTCGAGTGAAATGTAGAATTGAGAACTACCAGGATCACCTTGACGACCAGAACGACCTCTAAGTTGTCTATCAATTCTCCTAGAATCGTGTCTTTCAGAACCAAGAATTGCTAGACCACCATTCTTTTTAACATCAGGGTCAATCTTAATATCAGTACCACGACCAGCCATGTTTGTCGCAATTGTAATTGCACCTTTTTTACCTGCACTCGCTACAATGTCTGCTTCCCTGGCATGTTGTTTTGCATTAAGTACATTATGCTTAATCTTTCTTCTAGTTAATAACTTATCAAGTATCTCAGAAACTTCAACGTTAGGAGTACCAACTAATACTGCTTGACCATTTTCAGTGAGTCTTACAACTTCATCAATCAGAGCATTATATTTTTCACGCTTAGTTTTAAAGATTAGGTCATTTTTGTCATCTCTTTGAATAGGCACGTTAGTTGGAATTACAACTACTTCTAAGCCATAAATCTTATCGAATTCAGCTTCTTCTGTCTCTGCAGTACCAGTCATACCTGCAAGTTTGTTGTATAACCTATAGTAGTTTTGGAGAGTGATAGTTGCAAGAGTTTGAGTATCTCTTTCTACTTTTACGTTCTCTTTTGCTTCTATAGCTTGGTGAAGACCTTCAGAGTATCTTCTTCCATCTAATACACGACCTGTGTGCTCATCTACTATCTGAACTTTCCCATCTTGAACTACATAATCAATATCTTTCTCATAAAGTGAATAAGCTCTAAGTAATTGTAATACTGTGTGAACGGTATCACTTCTTTCAGCATATATCCTATTCACTTCCATTTTCTGTTTCTCTTTCTCTTCCTCGCTAAGCTCACTATTACCTTCTATTTCACTCATCTGTGCAGTGATGTCTGGCAACAAGTAAGTGTCTTTATCATCAAGATTGCCACTAAGCAACTCGCGCCCTTTTTCCTGCAAGTCTATCTGATGATTCTTTTCATCTATAGTATAGTATAGATTATCATCTATTTCTCTCATCATCTGACCTTGATCACGCATGTGGTCAAGCTCTGTTTGATGTTTCAGTTTCTGAATCTCAGGCTCTTGCATCATTTTTAACAATCTTCGATGCTTAGGTAAACCACGTGATGCTTTTAGCATCAGCACACCAGCTTTCTCTCTATCTTCTTTTTTGTCAGACTTTAGCAAATCTTGCGCTTCTTTTAAATAAGAATTAACAAGCTTTGTTTGTGCATTTACTAACGAGCTAACCCTTGGTTTCAGATTATCAAAAATCTGATCTGTTTTCCCAACAGGACCTGAAATGATAAGTGGAGTTCTTGCTTCATCAACTAATACAGAGTCAATCTCATCGACTATAGAGAACCAGTGACCTCTCTGAACCATGTGCTCTTGGTCGACTACCATATTATCTCTTAGGTAATCAAAGCCGAATTCATTGTTTGTACCATAAGTTATATCGCGATTGTAAATTTCCTTTCTCTGAGCATTGTTCATCTTAGCTTCTATTGAGCCAACAGTTATACCTAAGAAGTCAAATACTGGCTTCATCCACTCACAGTCACGCTTTGCTAAGTAATCATTAACAGTTACTAAGTGAAGACCTTTACCAGCTAATGCATTCAAGTACATTGGCATAATTGATACCAAAGTCTTACCTTCACCAGTCTGCATCTCAGCAATTTTACCTTGATGAATAACTATAGCACCGATAAGCTGAACGTCGTAAGGAATCATATTCCAAACATTGTGATTTCCTACATATTCATAACTATGTTTTGCTTCAGTCAATCTACGACAAACATCTTTTACAACAGCAAATGCTTCTGGTAAAATATCATTTAATACATCTTCTGTAACTTCAAATATTTCATTATCAATTTCTTTTATTTCATCATAGAAAGCATGAACTTCCTGGTGAGTATAAGAGTTTTCGACTAATTTAGTTTGTATCTCACTCTTTCTATTTTCGAGATCAGCTACTGCATCATTAATCTTTTTCTTAAATTCATCTGTTTTTGCTTTTATTTCATCATCAGTTTTAGTGTGAAGTCCAGAGTAAATTTCGTTTATTTTATCAACTATTGGTTGAATGTTTTTAATATCTTTCTCTGATTTTTTACCACCAAAGACTTTTGCAATTAAATTTAGCATAATTTTAAATTCGTATTTATTATATAACTTTTTATTAGTTTTACGGTTGAGTACAACCATATAGACTACAAACTTAGTAATTTAACTTAAAATAGGGATAAAATGATATGAAAATAATGGGAATTGATGACAATTTTTTAGGATTAGAGAAAGAATTTTCAGCACTTGATGATAGTAAAATTGCAATAGTATCAGCTCCCTATGAACACACAGTAAGTTATGGTGGTGGTACAAAACTAGGTCCCGCTGGTATAATTGAAGCAAGTCAGTTTGTCGAATTTTACGATGAAGAGCTTGATAGAGAGCTTTGTTTTGAAACAGGAATAACTACTATAGAACCTATAGATTTTGCTAATAAAGTTGATGCTGAAGCATTGGAAATAATATATCAGAAAGTGAAATCGTTAAAGGATATGGGCAAATTTGTAATCACACTTGGTGGTGAGCATACTATATCATCAGCACCAATAAAAGCACATTATGAGAAGTATCCTGAAATGAGTGTTTTGCAATTTGATGCCCATTCAGACTTTCGAGATTCATATGAAGGTTCAATTTATTCTCATGCATCTGTAATGGCCAGAGTTGCTGAGTTTTTTCCAAATGATAGAATTACACAAGTTGGAATTAGAGCTCAATGCAAAGAAGAAGCTGATTTTATTAAGCAGAACAAAGTTAATACATTTTATGCTAATGCTATAAGAAGAGGAGTACATGGGGAAGATTGGCAGAAGTCTGTTGTTGATACTCTTGCTGATGAGGTATATATAACATTTGATGTAGATTATTTTGATCCATCTATTATGCCATCTACAGGTACACCTGAGCCAGATGGATTTTTATATCATGAGACATTAGAATTAATCAGAAAGATAAAGTCAAGCGGAAGAAAGCTAGTAGGATTAGACGTAGTGGAATTAGCGCCGAGAGAAAATCTATCTCATCCTGATATTCTTACAGCCTCATTGATTTATAAGATTTTGAATTTGTGTTTGTAAATAAAAAAAGTTAGTTCTAATTAGAACTAACTTTTATAAACTTCTAACTAATATAAGTTCTATTTACTCACCAGATGCATTTACCTTAGCTTTTTCTGCTTGCATTCTTTTGTAATCTGCAAGGAAAGCATCAAGTCCTTTGTCTGTAAGTGGGTGGTTAAGTGATTGCATTAAAACCTTGTGAGGAACAGTAGCAATATCAGCACCAGCCATAGCAGCAGCAACTAAGTGTCTTTGGTGGCGAACAGATGCAGCTATTATCTCTGATTCGTATAGGTTTACATCCCATATCTCTGCTACTTCTTCTACTACCTGATTTCCATCATGTGAAATATCATCCAATCTACCCATAAATATTGATACATAAGTAGCACCAGCATTGTTCGCTGCTATTGCTTGAGTAGGTGAGAAAATTAGAGTTACATTCGTAGGTATGTCTTGTTTTGCAAGAGCATTTACTGCTTTTAGTCCTTCCCCAATCATTGGTATCTTTATTGTAGCTTCTGGGAACCACGATAATATATCGTCGGCTTCTCTCAGCATATCATCTTTCTTAGTAGAATTCACCTCTACTGATAAGTGGCCGCCTACCAACTCATGTATTTCTAGAATTCTTTTCTTAACATCTACGTTAGGGTCTTCTTTAGCAAGTAAACTAGGGTTAGTAGTCACTCCATCAATTATACCCATCTCGTTGACTTCGCGTATGTGGTCTATATTTGCAGTATCTATATATAATTGCATAATGTAATTCTGTTATGATTAATTGGTGTAATGTTAAACAAATCTAATGATTTAGTTTGTATAAATAAAATTTATTCTTCTTCATCCGAATCATTCGGTGGTAATATTTTTAATATTGGAATCAAAGCATCGAAAGCTTTTTTCAGTTCTTCTAAAGTACCATTGTTTTCAATAGTAAAGTCAGCTAACTTTTTCTTCTCTATTGGATTTAGCTGTGATTTCATTATAGTTCTAATTTTCTCTTCAGTCAATCCACTCCTTGCAACCACTCTTTCTATTACTTTTTCTTCATCAGTGAAAACTGTAACTATGTAATCATAACCTTCAGCCATTCCGGATTCATACATCAGTGCACTTTCTACGAATATTCTCTTCTCCCCCTCATCTGCTAATTTGTCTAATTGACTAACTATTTCGTCAATAGCATAAGGGTGAACAATTTGGTTGATTTTCTTAACTTTAGAATGTATTGGGAGAAATATCAAATCCGATATTTTGGCTTTATTCAGCTCACCATTCTCATTGTAAACTTCTTCTCCGAATTCATCTATAAGCTTTTTTTTCAGCTCATTGTTATTTTTCATCTGCTCTTTTGCAATTTCATCAGATGAGATTACAGAGTATCCCTCATCTTTTATCCAGTTTGCAATTGTAGATTTACCTGAGCCAATTCCACCAGTAATTCCAATAATAACTATATCTTCGTGATTCGTCATGCTATACTATTTCCTCTTCCAATTCTTCTTCTGTAGGCATTTTGCTAATATTCTCTCTTATGAAAAATAAGCCGCCTAGTAGAAGTTCCATCAATTTAGAAGCAGCGTGAGCAACAGTTGCATAGGCAAGTCCAACTTCTGAGCCAATTCCATATAGTTGAACCAACGCAGTAGTAACTAAGTAGTGATAAACTCCAATCGCTCCAGGAGTTGGTGCTATTGTAACACCTATTCCCGATACAATTACAAGAAGCAATGCATCTTCTAACCCAAGATTATATGTTGTTTCAAAGCCAAACGCAAAGAATAACAGATAAAGAGGTAAAGCGTATAGAACCCAAATAAACAATGACTCAGCAGCTATGCGAGCATATTTTGAGGGTCTTTTAATAATAGCGAAACCTTGTCTGAATTTTTCAAACAGCTCATTCAGCTTGTTATAAATCTTTTCAGAAAATGGTTTTATTAACTTGTCTAATACAAATTTAACAGTTGGCGGATAAAGTGCTAAAAACAAGACAAGTAGAATAAACCCAGAAACAAATACTAATTTCATAGGGTCTGTGTCTTCTGGAAAAGCTTTCAGTACTTGGTCGCTATTCCATATTAGTACTATAGCTATCAAAACGCCTAGAGTAATTAGGTCTAATATCCTCTCAACTAATATTGTGGCGAATGTGCTTGAATAAGAAATTTTTTCTCTTTTGCTATAAATATAAGGTCGGACTAACTCTCCACCCCTAGGTGATACATTGTTAAATAAGTACCCAACCATAGTGGCTGAAAATAAATTCTTGATCGATTTGGCATCATGAAAAGGAGAAAGAAATAGCTTCCACCTAATTGCTCTCATCAGATGAGACAATATGACTATTGGCAATGGTGCTATAACCCAAAAATAGTTAATATCTAGTATTGCATTATATAGCTTATCAAAATCAATTCCATCTATAGTAAGATAAACAGAACCAACTAATAAGATTAGTGAAATACCATACTTCAATATCGTTTTTACTTTGCTCAAACTACCTTTGTTCTTTTCCCCATAGTTGAACCAAATTCAACATTGTCTCAATTGTCAATTCCAAAAAGTCAACAGATAGCCATTCTTTATTGCTATGGAAATTCTGCCCACCAGTATATATGTTTGGCGTAGGTAGCCCCATTTCAGTCAATCTTGACCCATCCGTTCCACCTCTTATTGGCTCCCAAACAGGATTCGCTCCAGCTTGTTCGGCAGCTTTGTATAACAGGTCCAACCCAATTGGATTTTTAGTTAGTACATCATACATATTTCTATAAGATTTCTTAACTACTAAGTCAATTTTAGCTTTAGGGAAATTCGGCTGTACTTCTGCTATGATTTTTTCTACTATTTGCTTTTGCTCTTCCAATCCTTCTGACTTGAAATCTCTAAATAAAAGCATTAGCGTTGACTTCCCTACCCTAGCATCCATCTCGTGTGGATGAATATATGGTTCGTAGCCTTCTGTTGTTTCAGGAGCCATATCTTTAGGTAACTTTGCTATTATTTCGCTGATTACTCTGATAGAATTTACCATTCTGTCTTTTGCTTCACCCGGATGAATCTCATTACCAGTAACCGTAATCCAAGCATGGTCAGCACTAAAAGTCTCTTTGTTTATCTCACCTGGCAATCCACCGTCTATTGTGTAAGCATACTCGCAACCAAACTTTTCTATATCAAATTTATCAGCTCCTCGACCAATTTCTTCATCTGGAGTAAAACCAATTTTCACTGGTCCATGCTTAATAGAGTTGTCAGATGTAAGAATCTCTGCCATTTTCATAATTGCAGAAACTCCTGATTTATCATCGGAGCTTAATAGAGTTGTTCCATCGGTAGTCACTATAGTATGACCAATACACTTAGCAAGACCTGGATTCTCATCTTCTCTTATATACTCATCACTATCACCCAATTGGATATCTCCACCTTGGTAGTTTTCAACTACTTGCGGTTTTACACCAGTGGCGTTGAAGTCTGGAGAAGTGTCCATATGGCAAACAAAGCCAACAGCGGGCACATTACCATCAACATTACTTGGGATAGTAGCATAAACATAACACTCATCAGTAAGCTCTACATCTTGTATTCCCATTTCTTTCAATTCTTTTACTAATAGCTTAGCTAAATCAAATTGCTTCTGAGTGGAAGGAATAGTCTTACTTTTCGGGTCAGACTGTGTGTCTATTTTTGCATATCTAATAAATTTATCGAGTACTTTTTCGCTCATGATTTTCTATTTAGTTGTTTTATATTGATTGCAAAAATACAAATTTCAAAGCAGAATACTTAACTTTTGTATTAACAAAGACGTATAAATAGCTGTTTCAACCAAATTAATCCCAGAGATGAAGATGAAAAAAATAATACTATTATTAATTGCGAGTTCCTTCTTGGCTTACTCGCAAGAGCGAAAAAATGTAGATGTAACAATATACAACACTAACTTAGGTGTTGTCAAGGAAACTAGAGAGATTAATTTAAAAAATGGTACGCAAGAAGTATTCATCAGAGATGTACCTACTGGGATTAATACTTCAAGCGTAAAAATTGTGTTAGATGGAAAAGTAATAGAACAAAACTATAGGTACGACCTGGCAAATCCTCGCTCACTTATGAAACATTTCATAGATAAAAAGATTAAGTTAATCAGCAAAGATGCAACCATAGAAGGAACTCTAATCTCCGCTTCAAGTAATTCTGTAGTAATCAATTCAATTGATGGAGGTTTAATCATACTACCATCATTAGAGGGATATAATATTGCTCTAGATTATATGCCAGAGGGATTACTAACAAAGCCAACACTTGTGTGGAAAGTTCAATCAGCAAAAAGTGGGAATCAGGATGCGAAATTAACTTATCAAACTAGCGGTATGAGTTGGGAAGCAGAGTATGTTGCAACACTAAATAAAGATGATAATAAACTAGACCTAAATGCATGGGTAAATGTTACTAATAATTCTGGTGGTACATTTAAGAATGCAAATTTGAAATTAATGGCTGGTGATATAAATAAAGCTAATGTCAGCTCTGAGGACGTTTATCGACAAAGAGAAATGATTAAATCCGCTTACTCACCTGTGGCTGATATGGTAGAAGAGAAAAATTTCTTTGAATATCATATATATGAGGTGGCAAATAAGACTGATTTGCTCAATAATGAAAACAAACAAATAGGAATGTTCAATGCTAATGATATTAGTGTAGTGAAGAAATTCATTTACAATAGTCGAGGTTCATTCATTGAAAAGCAAAAGCCAACTGTGAGTATTGAATTCAAAAACTCAAAAGAAAACAATTTAGGATTGCCAATTCCAAAAGGAATAGTTAGGATATACAAAGACGACGGAGAATCTGTTGAACTAGTAGGTGAAGATAATGTAGACCACACTGCTAAGAATGAAGAGATGGAACTAATGATAGGTGAAGCTTTCGATATAACTATTGACGAGAAAGTTGTAAACTCAAAAAAAATATCGGATAAAGTTCGTGAAATTGAATATGAATTAGAAGTAAGAAATAGCAAAGATGAAGACATAGAAGTTGAAATCAACAGACAGCTTTGGAGTAACTGGGAAGTGTTATCTAGCAATATCGATTTTGTTAAAGAAAATAGTAACAAAATTAGCTTCAAAGTTAAAGTTGGTGAAAATGATAAAAATAAGTTAACTTACAAGATTAGATTTGTATATTAATATCAAGGAATAAAAATGAAAAATAAGATTCTATTATTAGCTATGACTGCATTATTGTTTTCATGTAGTAGCGAAGATGATAACCCAACAGACCCAGGAGATGGTGATGGTGATAATACAGAAATTTTCTTCATGAATACAGTAAATAGTTATTGGATATATGGAAATGAAGCAGAAGATGAGAATGGTAACATGGTTACTACTTATGACTCTGTTTATGTAAAATCGATAGAAGACAACAAAGACGGCAAAGAAGCATATAACTGTGAAACTCGAACAGATATGGATGGAAATGGGACTTATGAAGAGAACAACGGTAACGTGCATTACGCTGCAAGTACTACAGCTTTTTTCTCTCACAAAGATTCATTTTCTCCTGGAAATATTAGCTTAGATATGTTTGGTGATCTGGAAGAGCAAATAGAAATAAAGAGTGATTGGGTCAAAATATCAGACACAGAGGACAATGATTGGGAAATATTAGAATCTGATATAGATGTGTCGATAGAAGGTGGCTTCGGAGTTAAAGGCGATATTGAAGCCGAGGCTGACAATATGAATGAAACCAAGACTTTCACGATAGATGGAAAGACAATAGAAGCACATGGTTTTGAGATGAAAGTAGAATTTGATGGAAACCTTAGTATCAACTTAGGTGGTTTCCCATTCAATGCTCCAATGTCTTTTACAAGTGTAACCAAATACTGGGTTGCTGCAGGAATTGGGCCAGTGCAAATAGAAAATATGCCTGTCGAATTTGACATTCAAATACCAGGTGGCGGTGGTTCTCCTATCGAAGATCAACCAGGGAGTATTTCTACTCTTGTCAGATTTGAGAAGAAGTAAATTGTATCGAAAACAAATTTATTGTGTTAATTAAACAAGTATAGTATTAAAATAGGAATTGAATATGAAGAACAAAATAATAATGTTAATCTCATTGATGAGTGTAGCTGCATTTATAGTAAGCTGTAGCGATGATGATGATAATGGTACTGACCCATCTGGAAATGGTGATGACAAGAGTTATGTAAACTCTGAAATTAATACTTATGTTTATAATGAGTATGATTTGAATTTTGCTGACGACCCAGTAGAAGGTACAGAACATCAAGATTCACTTGTATATGAACAAGAAACAGAAAAAGATTCAAGAACAGCACAAGAGTATAAAGTTTATACTAATGCAGAAGGAAGTTATGAAGAAGATGGATCTGTCTTCTACTCTGGTGACAGTGGCAAGCTTTATGTTCACCAAAGTTTCTTCCAAAGTTTGACAGGCAATATAGAAGCTGAAGGCTTCTCTTTGGCAAACTTATTTGATGATGCAAGCGATTGGTTTCTTATTGCTGATGCTAATGCTGAACAGAATAAACCATGGGAAATATTCAACCAAACAGTAAAAGTCGATTTACCTGGATTTGGTGAAGTTGATGCAGATGTAGTAATTAATGTTCAAAATGAAGGATTTGACTCAGTGTCTTCTCCTGATGGTGATGTTTATTCTTCAGAAAAATATGGCATGACAATAGCAATATCAGCTAACGTTGGTGTTCCAATTGCCATAGATGTTAGTGGGAACTTTTGGGCAGCTACTGAAATTGGTTTAGTTAAAAGCAATATAGAAACTTTTAATTTACCTGTTGTTGGAACAGAAATAGCAGGGACAGAAAGAATATTAGTTTCTTACGAGAAATAGAACTAATCTAAAAACAAACAAATAAATATTATGAAAAATAAGATTTTAATATTAATCTCCATGTTTAGCATTGCTGCATTCATAATGAGTTGTAGTGATGATAGTGATGGTGGTGGTACAGAACCAGAAGAAAAAGAAGATGTAGTGTATTTTGATGGTAGCGTTAGTACTTATGTATATGATGAGTATGATTTGGACACAAACAATGTTCAAATAACCAGTACCAAACACCAAGACTCACTCGCATTTGTACAAGAAACCCAAGTAAATAGCAAAGATGCTAGCGAATATTTAGCATTTACTAATGTAAATGGTACTTACGAAAATGATAGTACAGTTTATCTTTCAGGTGAAACTAATAAAATGTACGTTCATTTGACAGTTTTACAAAAGTTATTTGGCAACATAGATGCTGAAGGTTTTTCACTAGAAACATTTTTTAATCAAATTGGGAAGTGGTATCTGATAGCTGACAACAAGTCTGAAAGCTGGGTGCTCCATGATGGTACTTTGACTTATAATCTACCTACTCTTGGCGAAACTGATGGTGATGTTATTATAACTATGAGTAGTGATGGTGATGATGCAATTACTATAGATGGTGAAACTATAATGGCTGACAAATATCAAATGACAATGAATATTAAGTCTATTCTAGAAGATTTTGAAAATTTTGAATTAGATATTAGTGTAACAGCAAACTTTTGGGTAGCGCCTAACATAGGACTAGTTAAAAGTAATATAAACTCATTCAAACTGCCAGTACTTGGTCTTTGGATTGAAGGTACTGAGTCTATGTTAGTCAGATATAATATTTCTTCAGATGAGCAATAAGAGAAATTGAAATATATTTATTATATTACAGGGTAGCAAAAGCTACCCTTTTTTTATAAACGAAAAATTAGACAGAACAAAAATGGAACAATATAACAATTATGTAAATAGTGTATGGCGACAATCTAGAAGCCAAAGGACATTCAACAATATATCTCCTGCGAACAAAGATGATATCATTGGGGAATTTCCTGTTTCAAACATCGATGATTTGAATGATGCAGTAGAAGCTGCAAAATATGCTTACGCTAAATGGAAGAGATTACCTGCTCCCAAAAGAGGAGATATACTAAGAAAAGCTGGTGATATATTTGCAGCTAGGAAAGATGAGCTGGCTGAAATAATGACCCGAGAAATGGGCAAACCAGTTTTCGAAACGAAAGGTGATATACAAGAAGCAATAGATACTTGCTACTATGCTGCAACTGAGACAAGACGACTTTTTGGGCACAATGCACCAAGTGAAATGCCAGATAAGATGAATTTATCTTTCAGAGTACCAGTTGGTATATGTGGTATTATAACTGCTTGGAACTTCCCAATTGCAGTACCATCTTGGAAAATTATCCCTGCCTTAGCTGCTGGTAATGTTGTTTTATTCAAACCAAGTGAGGATAGCCCCCTATCTGCAAATGTATTTGCAGAGATTATGGAACAAGCTGGATTACCAAAAGGAGTATTCAATGTATTGCATGGAGCTGCTGAAATTGGCGATGCAATAGTGAACCACCCAGATATTAACTTGATTGGATTCACTGGCTCAACTCAAACAGGTAAAAGCATTGCTGCAAAATGTGGTGAACTAAACAAAAAAGTGTCATTAGAAATGGGTGGCAAGAATGCCCAGATAGTAATGGACGACGCAAACCTTGAACTTGCATTAGAAGGTGCATTATGGGGAGCATACGGTACAACTGGTCAAAGATGTACTGCAACAAGTAGAGTATTACTGCACTCAGCAATCCACGATAAGTTTATCGAGATGTTCAAAGAGAGAGTAAATAAGCTAAAGCTTGGAGATGGACTTAACCCAAAAACAGATGTCGGCCCAGTTATAAACCAGAAAGCAATCGACAAGATTATGGGATATATTGAAATTGGTAAATCGGAAGGTGCTAAGTTAGAACTCGGCGGCAAAAGAGCTGGGAATAGCTATAATAAATCTGATGATAATTTCGATTTGGACAATGGTAACTTCATTGAGCCGACTCTTTTCACTGACGTAACAAAAGACATGAGAATATTCCAAGAAGAGATATTTGGACCAGTTTTGTCTATT
This sequence comes from Chlorobiota bacterium, assembly GCA_046290495.1. Taxonomy (GTDB): domain Bacteria; phylum Bacteroidota; class Ignavibacteria; order Kapaibacteriales; family UBA2268; genus PGYR01. The sequence goes on from JBKAGT010000005.1 coordinate 795,938, forward strand.
TCCAAATTCGATACATTAGAAGAAGCATTCGATTTATCCAACTCTGTTGACTACGGGCTATCGTCATCTATTTATACAAATAATGTGAGAAACAGCTGGCTGGCTATTCGTGAGCTAGAAGCTGGTATCACTTATGTAAATGCTCCAACTATAGGAGCAGAAGCTCATATGCCATTTGGTGGGGTGAAAGGAACTGGTAATGGTCACAGAGAAGGTGGCTGGACTGTGTTCGATATTTTCACCGAATGGAAGACTGTGTACATCGATTACTCTGACAAATTACAGAGAGCTCAGATAGATAATTATGATGATTAGGAGATAATCAAGAAAAGTATAACAAAAAAATCCCGCCTATTGAGCGGGATTTTTTATAATCTCTTGTAGATAGTAGTTTATTATCTTGAGTAATACTCTACTACTAATGGAATTTCAACTTGAACTGGGATGTCAGAAGTCTCTGGCTCGTGTAGTAACTTAGCAGAAAAATCAGCTTTGTTTACGTCCAAATACTCAGGGTTTCCAGTACCTCTTACAGCTTCTTGTATTGCTTCAATTTTTTGAGCTTTCGGCTTAACAGAAATCACATCATTAATCTGAACGTGGTAAGAAGGTCTGTCAACTTTTCTTCCGTTTACTAAAATGTGCCCATGAGCTACATATTGTCTAGCTGCATACATAGTACGAGCAAATCCAGCTCTGTAAACTAATGCATCTAATCTGTGCTCTAATTGCAAAATCAACAAAGTACCAGTGTTACCATCTAATCTTGTTGCTTCTTTGTAAGCTTTTTTCATTTGCTTTTCGCTTACATTATATTGCAATTTTAGTCTTTGTTTCTCTAGCAACTGAGTACCATAATCAGACATTTTTTTACGTCTTTTGCTGTTACCATGTTGTCCCGGAGGATAAGATTTCTTAGCACCTACTTTAGCTGCTTTTGAGTCCATGTGTATCCCAATTTTTCGGGAAAGTCTTACTTTTGGTCCAGTATAATTCATCGTTTTACCAAAATAATTTTAGTTTTTTGTATTCATTTTCTAATAAGACTACAAATATAATAGGTTATATATAATATTCAAAAGAAAACTTAAATTATTTAAATATTAGTTAAATCAGTTGAATTTTTTGAATAATAAACGGCTATTTGTAATCAATAGGATCTTCCATCCCAACCCTGCTAAATGCACGCAATCGCAAACCACAGGAATCACATTTACCACAAGCTACATCATTGTTCTTATAGCAACTCCAAGTCTCAGAAAAAGGGACATTGAGCTCTTGTCCCTTTCTTATTATCTCATCTTTATTCATATCAATAATTGGAGTCTTAATCTTGATTTGAGTGCTTGGCTTAGTGCCAGTAGCAATCACTTTTTCAAAAGCTTCGAAAAACTCCCGCCTGGTATCAGGATAACCACTACTATCCTCATAGACAGCACCGATAAACAAAGCTTCGGCACCTATCACCTCTGCCCAGCTCGTCGCTATTGCGAGTATATTTGCATTACGGAATGGCACATAACTCGAAGGAATTTCTTTCGAATCCAAATCTGCATCTGTTATTTCAATCTTCTCGTCGGTTAAGCTGGAGCCACCTATTTGAGAAAGAAACCTAACGTCCGTTACTAATCTTGATACCGCTTGAAATTGATCGCAGAGCTTATTGAATTGCTTCAACTCACGCTCCTGAGTTTTCTGCCCATAGTTCAGATGCAGACAAGCAATGTCATACCCCTGCTCTTTAGCAATGGCAGCAGTAACGGCGGAATCCATACCACCACTCAATAGTACTACAGCTAATTTACTCATTGGTTATACTTTTGAGAATGCGTGTTCCATATCTGCAATCAAATCGTCAATCTCTTCTATTCCAACAGAAACTCTGATAAGATTGTCAGACAAGCCGATTTTTTCTCTTTCCTTTTTAGGAATAGATGCGTGAGTCATAATAGCAGGGCTTTCGATTAAGCTCTCTACCCCACCTAAGCTCTCAGCCAATACGAATAGGTCAACATTTTCTAAGAATTTTCTTGCTCCGTCGAGTCCGCCTTTGATGAAAAAAGTAATCATACCACCAAAACCTGACATTTGCTCTTTAGCTAAGCCGTGGTGAGGGTGTGATTGCAATCCTGGGTAAACAACTTTCTCTACCTTAGCATGACCTTCTAGATATTCTGCAAGTTTGATAGCATTTTGCTCGTGTTGCTTCATTCTGATACCCAAAGTCTTCACTCCACGAAGGACCAACCAGCTATCGAAAGGAGACTGTGATGGGCCAATAGAGTTTTGCAATCTAAAAATTTCCTGAGCTAGTTCATCTTCATTTAGCATAATAGCACCTGCTACCACATCGCTGTGACCGTTGATATACTTAGACATAGAGTGATAAGCAATATCAGCACCCAAGTCCAATGGATTTTGGAAATAAGGGCTCATAAAAGTATTGTCAACTGCAGTAATAGCACCAACTTCTTTCGCTTTCTTTGTTATAGCTTTTATGTCGCTAAGTTTCAATAATGGATTAGTCGGCGATTCCACCCAAATAAGAGATGGCTTTAGCTCATCAATCTTATTCAAAGTGTCTTCAGTCTTACTTGTATCAGTGAACACGAAGTTAAAATCGTCATTGTAAACAGTAGTAAATAATCTGTAAGTACCACCATATACGTCATCGCCGCAGAGAATAGTCGATCCCTTTGGCATAGCTTGTAGTATCAACATTTCTGCTGACATACCAGTTGCTGTTACAAAGCAATGTTTAGCATTTTCTAAAGCTGCCAAACATTCTTGTAATCTTGTTCTAGTTGGATTGTGTGACCTTGTATACTCATAACCACGGTGAACACCGGGAGATGATTGAGCAAAAGTCGATGTCTGGAAAATAGGAGGAGCTACAGCTCCTGTTGCTGGGTCTGGCTCGTTACCTACGTGCAATGATCTTGTGTTAAATCCTTTCTCTAAAAATTTTTTATCCATATTCTAATTGTCATTTTTTAATTCTAAAAACTTTTTAATCGTTATCCATATCTGGACTATTATCTTCACTATCACCATCATCTATCTTTTTTATTTTACCATTGGGGTAAATTACTATTTCATCAATATCGCCACCCTTCTGCATTTCTAATTTATAGTAAATATTATCAGGTGTTTCGTACTTCTCAATTTCTAAGATTTCATACATACTATAATCTTTAGCTAGAATATTCTTCATATTCTCAGTGAGTTCCCTTTCTTTCATTTTGTACTCAGTCTTTACCCATTTTGCATTCTCATCGTAAACTACTTCATACTCTTTGCCGCTGTATTCAAACTCAGCTTCCCATTTATCGTCTTCGTGTTCCCAAACTACACCTTCAGGATTCCCAAATTGCTCACTGAAGCTATTTAGTACTTTATCAGGAACAGAATTGTCACCTGCCTCATCATTGCTACTATTACAAGAAAGTAACATTAAAAGAAAAGCCGTAAGTAATACCCATACTTTCATTTTCATAGTGTTTGTACCGATTTTATATTTATTTTACTTTCTAATTCTAATTTTATATTCTGGTATAATTCATTTAACCACGGTGTTTTATTTTCTATCTCAGGTAAATCTGAATCATTAAATTTATAAGGAGAAATAATTACCTCTATACCACTGTCAATGGCTTCACTTGATAAGATAAATATTTCTTCTATAGCTTCATCTCCTACAGGAATACATCCCACTGTAACATTATCTCCGTGAATAAATATATCTGAGCCTAAATCTGTTCTACTTTCTAATTTTGCTTTCTTATTATCAAACTCATTAGGATAATTTATTTTAAGAGAAAGATGGTAAGCACTATTTGGGTTTAAATACTCAATTTCATAGATACCTTCAGGAATCTGTCTATCACCTTCTTTTAGTTTCGGCCCTAACACTCCACTAAAATTAGTGAACTCATAAGTTTTAATTAATTTCCATTTACCTTCTAAATTACCAAAGACTTGTAACTCTTGTTCATTTTTATAGGCAACTAATAATAATGAGTTTGGAAATTCACTAAAACCAGCAGAAGATAAAAGATTTTTCAAATTCTCGTTAACTTTATCCTTATATTTCTTTCTTATTGAATCAACTGTTTCTTTACCCATTATTCTTTGGTATATCGGTTTATAAATTGGTCTGCCATAAATATAAAATATAGAGATTGCTACAAATATTAATGTAAAGATTACTATCGATTTCTTCATGAAATAACCAAAAATTTATACACCTGCAATATACTCTACAAGGTCAGAATGTGTTATAATTGTAATAATATCCTTATTATCATCTTCTACTAAAACTGTTTTTCCATGTGCTAACTCATTTTGAACATTTTGTAGTTTAGTGTCGTAGTGAACTAAGACAAAATCATTAGACATAATAAGGTTGATGTTATCATTTAAACTAATTTCACCATCAAAAAGTGGTGTGGTTAGTTTATCCTCACTAACATAACCTACCAAATCATCACCTTTGAATACAGGTAGTTGTGAAATGCTGTTCGCATTCATAATATCGACTGCATCTCCAACACTCTTATCATCCTGCAACTTAATCAATCTGCCAGGCTTACCTTTTTGTGCTATCATCTCACCCACTGTGTCATTATATTCACTATCAGCATAGCCGCCTTCTTTCATCCATTCATCATTGTAAATCTTGCCAGTGTATCTGTTACCAGAATCAGGCAGTATTACTAATATCCTCTTCGGTGTGTCCAAACTTTCAGCATAACGAATGGCACCTACTACTGCAGCACCTGAGCTACCACCAGAGTAAATTCCTTCCTCTGTTAGCAATCTTCTTGTCATTACAAAAGATTCTTTGTCTTCTATCATCACAAAATCATCAATAACATCAAAATCTAGATTGTCAGGGAATATATCCTCTCCAATTCCTTCTAACACATAGCCGTGAGCTTCCACAACTTCTCCAGTTCTCCAATAAGGAGCAAGGATTGACCCTTCTATATCAACACCAACCACTTTGACATCTGGCATAACTGATTTCAAATACTTACCTGTACCAGAAATAGTACCGCCAGTACCGACACCTGCCATAAACACATCGAAATCGCCATCAGTTTGCTTGAAAATCTCAGGTCCAGTTGACTTAATGTGAGCTTCTTGGTTATCTAAGTTATAATATTGATTAGCATAGAATGAATTAGGTGTAGTTTCTGCTATTCGCTTAGCAACGCTATAATATGAGCGTGGGTCATCTGGCTCGACGTTAGTAGGAGTAACTACCACTTTAGCCCCGAATGCCTTTAGATTATTTATTTTTTCAATCGACTGTTTGTCAGGCAATACAAATATACATTTGTAGCCATGTACAGCAGCATACATAGCGAGCCCAACGCCAGTATTACCTGAAGTTCCTTCTACAATAGTACCACCCGGTTTTAGCTCTCCCCTTTCAATAGCTTTCTCTATTATATGGCGAGCTATTCTCTCTTTGATTGAGCCACCAGGGTTCATATACTCTAGCTTTACATATATATCAGATTCTACATGTGAAGCAACCTTATTTAGCTTAACTATTGGCGTGTTGCCAATTACATCAATAACATTTTGATCAAATTTCTTCATATTCTATACTTTTTATTTCCACGTTCAAATATTCTCCAATCACAAAACTAATTAATTAATAATTTATTACCTATTCTATCAATTTGATATAGTTAGTAGATTCAAGAAATTCATTATTTTGCTATTTATTTAATACCCATTTAGTAAAAACATGTCAGATATAAAACCTTGCCCAGAATGTGGCTACGAATATACTTATGAATTGAATGCTCTTTGGAACTGTTCAAACTGTGGGCACGAGTGGAACGACGAAATAACTGAAGAAACCCAAAGCAATGAAAAAGAAGGAAGAATACTTGATTCCAACGGAACTGAACTAAGTGATGGTGACACTGTGGTTGTAATTAAAGACTTACCAGTAAAAGGTGCATCTAAACCAATCAAAGGTGGAACAAAAGTTAAGAATATTAGACTAAGAGATGGTGACCACAATATAGATTGCAAAATTGAAGGATTTGGAGCAATGTCACTTAAATCAGAATTTGTAAAAAAAGCTTGAACAGAATGAATATATTTGAAGGAAGTTGGGAACTTGTCGAGAAATACAGCATCACATCAGTTGGAAAGAAAATACACCCTTGGGGGGAAGATGTTAAAGGTATGATTATTTACTCTAACGGTAAAATGGCAGCTCAGCTTGGTATCAGAAATCGGAAAGAATTTGAGAGCTTCGACTCCAAATCTGTACAACCCGAGGAGGCGCAATCGGCTCTCTACTCATATATAGCTTACTTTGGTAGTTATGAGATTCACGAAGATTACATAATACATAAAATTGAGCAGAGCCTGTTCCCAAACTGGGTTGGTCACAATGTAAAGCGTTTCTATAGTTTTGAAGGTGATTTACTAACCTTAGAAGCCAAAGAGTTAACTCACATCAATGGCTTAGAGAAAACTGTTTTAGTATGGAAAAGGTTGCACTAACAACTAAAATACGTGGCTAGTAAATTCGTCATAGACATAAGTTTAATCCTAAAATCATAGGAGTTAATTATGGCTATCAAAAAGTATAGCAAATCAGATCAAGCTTATGGTGAGTTCAACGGTGGTGGAATCATTGAAAACAAACCTATTGGTTTCCCCCAAGATGGTAGTGGAGGTTCACATCCATACTCTAATCTATTTTATTGGGCAAAAGCTATTGCTACAGAGGACAGCACAATTGGTGAGCACCCTCATCAAGCTTTTGAGATATTATCATTCGTATTAAATGGCAAGATAGAACATTATGATTCACATAATCAGAAGTGGTTCCCCTTGGAAAAAGGTGATGTTCAAGTAATTAAATCTGGGAATGGTATTTATCACTCAGAGAAAATGTACAAAGACTCGGTAATGTTCCAAATTTGGTTCAACCCTGATATTAGCATTACTCTTAAGCAACAAGCTACTTACAGTGATCATAAATCGGATGATTTTGAATCTTTAACAGAAAAAAACATAACAAAAAAGAAGATGCTCGGTAGTGACTCACCTATAAGATTGGTAAGTGAAAACGTGACAGTAGAGCAATGGCAAGTAAACGAAAATATAAAGATCGACTTAGACACTGACAAATACCATTCTTTCTATGTTTTATCTGGAAATGGTAAGATTGGTTCAGAAGATGTGAATACTGATGATTATATCATAGTATCTGATGAGGATAGTTTAGATATACATTCTGAAGAAAACCTAGAATTATTCTATATTTCCAACCCTAAAGAGTTGAGCCACGAAACCTATTACCAACTTCACAAAAACAGATACCAATAAGTATTTTAAAAATCGAATCTAAATTGGGGCAGGAATGCCCCAATTTCTATTTTTCATATCAAAATTGTTTATTTTTTTGATTAAATTGCAATAATAGATAAACAAATGAAAAAGAAAATGAAGAAAATACTTGTCACAGGTGCTTATGGTCAAATTGGTACCGAATTAGTAAATGAATTAAGGTTAAAATATGGTGGCGATAATGTTATTGCCAGTGATATTCGTGAAGATGCTCCTAGCTATATTGCAAACAGTGGTCCGAATGAAGTCCTTAACATTATGGACAAAGACAACCTAAGAAGACTAGTTGATAAGTATGAAATTGATAGTATATTCCATATGGCAGCTATACTATCTGCCACAGGAGAAAAAGACCCATTCATTTGCTGGGACATAAACATGAACGGCACACTCAATGTAATTTCTGTAGCATTGGAGAAAAAGTTAAAAAGAGTATTTGTCCCTAGTTCAATTGCCGTTTGGGGTCCTGGTGTAGAAGTAATCAACACTCCACAGGAATCTGTATTGCAGCCAACCACTATGTATGGAGTAACAAAGGTTAGTGGTGAGATTCTTAGTGATTATATGGTGAAAAGGTATGGCCTAGATATCCGCGGATTGCGTTATCCAGGAATAATATCTTCAGAGACCTTGCCTGGTGGTGGAACCACAGATTACGCGGTAGAAATTTTCTATGAAGCAATTAAGAATAAAAAATATGATTGTTTCTTAAAAGAAGATGCTACTCTTCCAATGATGTTTATGCCTGATTGTGTGAAAGCAACAATTGACTTGATGGAAGCAGATTTTGATAGATTAGAGCATCACTCAAACTTTAATGTAGCTGCAGTTAGTTTCTCTCCAAAAGAATTAGCAACTGAAATAAAGAAACATATCCCCGATTTTGAAATAACTTACAACCCTGATTCGAGACAAAAAATTGCTGAATCGTGGCCACAAGTCATAGACGATAGTGCTGCTCGTAAAGAGTGGGATTGGTCTCATAGCTATGGATTAGAAGAAATGACTAAGGCAATGATAGATGCACTGAGTGAAAAGCACGAGAAGGGGCTTATATAGATTCTGAAGACAAATTAGAGCAAAAGAATGCTAAAAAGTAAAAGCATGAATATATATGGATATTTAATCATATCCGCTGTTTTGCTTTTGCCTACAATAGCTTTTCCTATATCTTCAGATATGTCTGTGTTTATGCACGGGGGTAGTATAATAGCTGATGGTGGTGTGTTATTCAAAGATTTTTTTGATATAAAGCCACCTCTGATTTATTATATTTTTTCTTTAATTGACTTACTATTTGGAAATAATGTAATCGCCTTCAGGTTATTCGATTTTGCATATCAGATAACATTCTTAGCCATTTGCATCTCTTTATTCCAGAAATTAAAGATAAAAGATACTATAATAAAAGCATATATTTTACTTTTCCCAATAGCTTACACAGTATTAAACTATAGAGATACATTTCAAACAGAAACATTAGCATTCCTACCATTGGTACTTTACTTTTACTATTTGGTAAACAATGAAAAAAATAAGTACAATAGGTATCTCCCCTTATATCTCGGACTTGCACTTGGAGTACTAATATCATTGAAGTACACTTTGGGCATAGTATTTTTAGTTTGTATTTACTCAGAATATAGTAATGGTTTTAGTTTAAAATCTATTCAAAGGCTAGCTTATCAACTATTTGTAGCTTTTTCTATATTATTTCTTTCTTTAGCTCCAACAATTTTTGGTGAAGGTCTTGAAGGATTTATAGCTACAAACAGCTATCTATCAGAATATGCCAAATACCCTCCTTGGGGAGCCGGGTTACTCAAATCTATTTTGAAGAAATTAGCAAGTTTCACTGGTGAGATTATATCAATTTCGTTCGTTTTTTTTGCTGCTCTTGCACTATTGAAGACAAAAATAGATAGAAGAGTTATAAAGTATACTGCTCTTACACTAGCAATTTTATTTCTGTCAGTTTTGATAGAAAAGAAGATAAATATGTATCATTTGTCTCGGTTCTATCCTTTGCTAATATTATTAGTGAGCTACGGAGTCTATTATTTCATTTCAAATTTTAAATTCAAAAAAGAATTAGTCTCTTTATTCTTTATTGTTGTTTTCATATTTTTTAGTCCTTTTCTACGACTAGTAAATACTTATAAAATAGCATATAATCGTGTAGCAAATTTTGACAGTTATGTCGAATATTACACTCGCCCTGGCAGCTTCAACCTGCTTGGTCATCATCTTGAATTAGCGGATTACGTTAATAATACTGGTTCTGAGAATTTCCTTTTCCTCAACACTGGCGGCAATCAGACTATTCACTATTTAGATAGAGATTATAAATATAAATTCCCTCACAGTGCATTTCATCTCTCACCTATTGCACCAAAACAATATACTGACAGCTTTGAGGAAGATTTGTACGATGCAAACACACTTGCAATAGACAGCAAGGACTCGATATATATGATATTTTTGAGGGACGGCAGCAGCTATGATATAATGAATGAAAAATACCGTCATTATATAGAAGATAATTTCTTGTTAGATACTGTCATTTTAGATAGATACCATATATATAGAAGAAATCGATGAATCTAAGTAATGAAAATAGTAACTGGTTTTTTCTTTGCATAGGAATGTTAATTCTTAGTATAACTTTACTTTTCCCTGTTGGTTCAGACTTATCTATTTTCATACAAGGTGGAATGATTTTACATAATGGTGGTGATTTGTATGTTGATTTCTTTGATGTTAAGCCCCCTTTAGTTTACTATTTATTTGAAACACTTTTTGGGTTATTTGATAAAAATATATTTGGATATAGGGCATTTGATTTCATATATCAGACCAGTTTTCTCATCTCATGCATTTATATATTCAGAAAATTGAAATTGAATAGCATAGCTATCAATCTATTTCTGATATCTGCCCCATTGTTATATACTACAATGGGTTATGCTAATGTATTGCAAGTAGAAAGCATGTTCTTTCTACCTTTCATATGGTATTTCTATTTTTCTTTTAAATATAAACAAAGCTTTAAAACTTCATTAGCTAAAGGTATACTCTTGGCTATTATATTCAATATGAAATATACATTGGGTGTAATTCTGATAGCCGATTTGTACTTTACTTTTTTTAATTTCAAGCTAAATAAAAAAGCAGTCTCTTTGGCATTGTTGCAGGTTTTAATGTTTATTGCAATCTCATTTTTAACATTCCTACCTATTTTAATTAAAGGTAATTTAGATGGGATGCTAAGATTTATGGACTATATGTCAGTGTATAGTAGCTATCCTGAGTGGGGTATGTCGCAAGTCCTATATATGTTAGAATCTTTAACAATTCATTTTTCAGACAACCTATCATTGCTATTTATTGTCGCTTTTCTTTACACAATATTTAATAGCAGAAAGTCAGTGCATAAGGATTTGATTGACCATGGGCTCTTATATTTTGTACTATTAGTGATTACTATAGTTTTAGAGCGAAAGGGACTATCTTATCATTATCAAAGATTAATTCCGATATACATTCTACTAGTATCTATAGGACTACAAAACTTAACTAAAGAGTTAAAAAAACAAAAAATATTCTTTATTATTATAGCTACATCATTTATGGTAATATATTCCCCTATACCAAGATATATCAATTTGTTAAAAGTTCCGTATAACTATTTCAAAACTAGTGATGAAAAATATTTGAACACCTTTGAAGACGGTAAGTATGGCGCTATGATATATAAACATAAGAAAGTGGCAGAGTATTTGAATGATAGTAATATGTCAAATAAAGTATTGGTTATGTCATCAAATGGGAACGAACTTATTACTTTTCTTGACAATGACTATGAGTACTCGATGGCAATGTCCGCATTTTATTTGAATAGTATATCACCTAAAGAAATTCAAAACATAGCATTCGAAGATATGGTAGATTCTGAGGTGATTGTGATAGTTAAAAATGATTATTCTCCGATTACATTTTTTAAGAATATATCATCATTAGAGGCATTGGAAGAAAATAGTAGATTCAGAAATTATTTATCAGAAAACTTTGTCTTCGATTCTACTATAGATGATACGTTTGTTATATATAAAAGAAAGCACTAGTGAATAATATTAAAGGAATAAATATAACGCTTTATGTAATATCCATTCTATATTTTGTTGGTATGTTCCAACTTACAAGTATAGGAAGTTTTGGAGTTCAACCATCATACGTTGGTATAGTATTATTATTTAGTTTATTTTTTTACCACTTTATTACAAATAAACTTACAGTAAATCTTAACCCAATTAGCAGTGCCAAATCAGTGTTATTATTGCAGGCATCTGCAGGTTTAGCGCTTGTGTTTGTTATATCGAACCCAAATGCTGAAGTGATTCAATTTATAAAGTCATATTCTCACTTTATTTTTCTGACATTATTTGCACTCACATTAGGGGTTATAAACTTAGAAAATAAAGTCTTTCTAAATATATTTAGAATCTGGCTCATCTTTTCTATTATACTCAATATTTTTGGCATTTACCAGCTATTTGCTCGTGCTTTTGAGCTACCGTTAGCTTGGATAGAGTTGAACAATGTCAGCTTATCAGGAAATGAAGAACAGGAGTTTCAACAACTAAGTCTAAAGTTTAAAAATTTTTACAGAGCCACTTCTATATTTTCTGAGCCTTCTGCTCTTGCAGGGTTTAACCTGACAATAGTTGGAATTCTGATAGCCCCAATGTTTAAGTCAGAATCATATCATATTTTCAAATCGAAAGGGTTTATAAACTTTATATTTATACTCTCAATAATTACTCTATTTGTTACTTTCTCCTTGACTGCAGTGATGGGACTAGGTCTTCTGTCATTAGCATATATGATGTACAACAGAAATATAAACTACATCAAAATATTCAAAACAATTGCAATAGTAATATTGCTGATGATAGTAGCAGATATGTTCATTGTGTCATATTTCGAAACAAGTTTACTTGAGCTTTTTTATACAAGGATATCAAATGTGTTAGGTTTTTCGAAGGAAGGGATCGTTGGTGAGTCATTTACCACAAGGAGTAATAACTTTAAGAGCTCTTTTGATGTGTGGATGAAAAACCCATTAATTGGAGTAGGATTAGGACACACTAAGTACTTCTCTGAAGTAAGTTATAGTGATTATGGAATAATGCATTCACTTATGGAGACGGGAATAATTGGTGGTTTTTTCTTCGTAATGATTTTCATTTCATTATTATCGGAAATGTTGTTACTAAAAAATAGAATCCATGAATTACCTTCTGAATCACATTACTTACTTAACTCAGCATTTTATGTAACTTTTATTCTGATAGGAACTAATTTTATCTCGGGAAATTCTTTTATTAATCTATACTTGTGGTTTTACTTAGGCATATTGATATCAATAGTTACCACAGTTAAATATCAATTAGGAGACAACCTATCCCCTATTAACTACTTTAAAAAGAAAAGCTCCAAAGCTATAAGCATTGGAGCCGATAAAATATAAATTATTTCAGTAGAATTTTATAAGTACTTAGCTTGAAATTCTGCCATAAACTTCACTAATTCTTGTACAGATTCAGTTGGACAAGCATTGTAAATTGAGGCACGAATTCCACCAACAGAGCGATGCCCTTTTAGGCCAGACATGTTTTTGTCAAGTGCTTGTTTTACGAACTCTGCTTCTAACTCTTCAGTTGGTAAATTGAATGTAATATTCATAATAGACCTATCATCCTTGTCACCAACTACTGCTTTATAAAAGCCTTCAGAATTATCAATTGCGTCATAAATCATATTAGCTTTATTGTTGTTCACTTCTTCGACTTTACTTACTCCACCTTGACCTTTTATCCACTTAAGTGTTTCATTGATAACGAAAACAGGAAATACTGGCGGTGTGTTGAACATTGAATCTTTTTCAATGTGAGTAGAATACTTCAACAAAGTCATGTTATCTTCTTTTGCTGCATTTTCCACGAACGATTTTTTTACTACAACTAATGTTGCTCCTGAAGGGCCAATATTCTTTTGTGCACCTGCATAAATTAAATCAAATTTAGAATAGTCCATTTCACGGCTAAATATATCAGAAGACATATCACAAATTAACGGTACATCCCCAACATTAGGGATATCTTTTACCCTAGTACCAAATATAGTATTATTAGTTGTGTAGTGAACATAATCAGCATTCGGATCAAAGCTGAATTCCTTTGGTATATAACTGAAATTCGTATCTTCAGAAGATCCAGCTACATTAACATTACCGACCATTTTGGCTTCTTTAATAGCTTTTTTTGACCAAGTTCCAGTTTTAATATAATCAGCACTATTTTTAAGAAAATTTAATGGTATCATAGCAAACTGCATGCTAGCACCACCACCCAAGAACAATACAGAGTAATCATCACTTCTCAGATTCATCAACTCTAAGACATTTGCCTTTGTTTCGTCAAAGAGTGAGACAATTTCCTTGGATCGGTGACTCATTTCCATGACCGACATACCAAGATTATTATAATTTGTAACTGCTTGCTTAGATGCTTTCAACGCAGACACAGGTAATATTGCTGGACCTGCACTAAAGTTGTGGATTCTTTCCATTGTTGTGGACCATTAAATTAATTCGTAAAAACTTAGTTGTTCAAATTTAACATATAAACTAATGATTACGAAAATAATTGTAGTATATCTTTTGTATCAAAGACTCTTATATAATTGATATTGAGTCACAATTTGGTTATATTTGGGCTTTATTTTTTGCCACATAATAAAATATTGAGACACAAATGAAAGTACTTGCAAATGATGGGATTTCGAAAGAAGGAGCAGATATAATTACTAATGCGGGGTTTGATTTATCTACAGATAAAATTGCCCAAGAGGATTTGAATGAAAGATTAAAAGAATATGATGCAATAATTGTAAGATCAGCTACAACAGTCAGAAAAGAATTGATAGACAATTCTAACTTAAAAGTAATTGGTAGAGCTGGTGTTGGCATGGATAATATAGACGTAGATTATGCAAGAAGCAAAGGAATAGCAGTGGTAAACACTCCTGCTGCCTCATCTGCATCAGTTGCTGAGTTAGTATTTGCTCATCTCTTTTCATTAGCTAGGTTTACTCATAGAAGTACAACAGCTATGGAAAATGGCGAGTGGCCAAAAAAAGAATATAAAGGTTTTGAGTTAGCTGGTAAAACGATTGGATTAATTGGATTTGGCAATATTGCATTAGAGACTGCAAAAATTGCTCTTGCGCTTGGAATGAAGGTTTGTACATATAATAGAACCGAAGTTGAAACTAATCTAAATGTGAATATTTGTAATGATTTAGATGAAATGCTTTCTAAAAGTGATATTGTATCACTTCATATACCATTTGAAAAGGAAGAAGGAGCAACTATAAGTAAAGAACAGATAGATAAAATGAAAGATGGCGCGATATTGATCAATTGTGCGAGAGGTGGTGTCGTAGATGAATCAGCATTATTAGAAGGTTTAAATAGTGGTAAAATAGCTGGTGCCGGAATCGATGTATGGATAAACGAACCAACAACTGAAGCTCAAGCAGAGTTAATTAAACACCCAAACGTCAGTGCTACTCCTCATATCGGTGGCACAACGAAAGAAGCTCAAGATAGAGTTGGGATAGAGATAGCAGAAAAAATAGTAGAAGAACTTAAAAAATAAGACAGGACGAAATAATGGCAGTATTCAAATCATTTAAAGCATACAGACCTACACCAAGTAAAGCAAAAGATGTAGCGGCTTACCCTTATGATGTTGTCAACTCTGAGGAGGCAAGACAACTAGTTGACGGTAATCCAGATTCTTTTTTAAGAGTTGGAAAACCAGAAGTTGACTTAGATAAAAACGTTTCATTATATGATGAAAAAGTATACGCTAAAGGGAAAGAAAACCTAACAAGACTTATAGAAGATGGGATCTTAGTACAGGATACTAAGCCATGTTATTACATTTATAGTCTAACTATGAATGGTAGAACTCAGAATGGTTTAGTTGGTGCTGCTAGTGTAGATGACTATTGGAACAATGTTATCAAAAAACACGAATACACAAGAAAGCAGAAAGAAGAAGACAGATGTGAGCATGTTAGAGTCACTAATGCTCATACTGGACCAATATTTTTAACTTACAAAGATGAAGAAGAAATCAACCAATTAGTCGATAAAGTTAAGAAAGATGAACCCGACAATGATCATGTAGCCAATGATGGCATTAGACATCAAACTTGGTTGATAACTGATGAAAATGATATCAACTTTATAGAAAATAAATTAGCGAACATTCCTAGTTTTTATGTTGCAGACGGCCATCACCGCTCTGCTGCAGCTGCTATTGTAGGTAAAGAAAGAAGAGAAGCCAATCCTAACCATACTGGTGACGAAAATTACAATAGATTCTTAGCAGTACTTTTCCCAGCTAGTGAATTATACATAATGGACTACAATCGTTTAGTTGTTGACTTAAATAACAACAGCTTACCAGAATTTATATCAAAACTAGAAGAAAAATTCACAGTTACCGAAGCAAATGAGAAAGTAAAGCCATCTCAAAAAGGCGAATTTGGCTTCTATTGTGAAGGTAAATGGTATAAATTGAACATAAAGCCAGAATTAGTTGATGAGAATGATCCAGTTGAATCACTTGATGTTGCACTTTTGCAAAGGCATGTATTAGACAATTTGCTTGCTATAGAAGACCCTCGCACAGACGACAGAATTGATTTTGTAGGTGGAATAAGAGGTCTGGAAGAATTAGTAAGAAGAGTGGACAGTGGAGAGATGAAAGCTGCGATAAGCATGTATCCAACTTCTATAGAAGAGTTAATGAACATAGCTGATGCTGGGAAAGTAATGCCTCCAAAATCAACATGGTTCGAACCAAAGTTAAGAGATGGACTTTTTGTACATTTCCTAGATTAAAATAAAATTTTGTCTGACTGAATAAAACTCCTGCTTTACTGAAAGTGGGAGTTTTTTTTTAAAACCCTACTGAAAACCCTATTCTAGCAGGAGTAAATTCTTGAGGTCTGTTGTTTGGAGAATCAACTCTATGTACTTCTGTAATCAAATATGCTATTCCACTTCCTATTAATGCACCGACCACAACATCAGATAGGAAATGCTTTCCTGCAAGAACTCTAAGTGTTGCTATTGCAGTTGCATTTGCCAAATTCAAACCGATTCCAATATCCCTTAGAGTCGTTTGTGGCATTTCTGAAAGCATAATACTGCTAAATACTGCTGATGCGAATGCAGTAGACGAGTGACCTGAGTAAAATGAGAATTTTGTATCTGGGTCTAATAACATATCCTCTGTTGTATTCTCATCATATGACAAAGGACGACTTCTGGATATTATCGCCTTTGTAGTCGCATTGAGTCCATAATTGATTGACATTGTTTGGTAATACATTTTTCCTATAGTTTCAATTTGACTTTCGTATGTACCTGAAAATGAATAAGCTAGAGGGGACAACAACTGGACACCAAGTAAAATATCACTTATACCCGCATAAGTATCTCTGTACTCTGTGTTTAGTTTGTCGAAGAAAGGTATATCGAAAATTGAATTACTCGAAAATTCACTTAGACTTGGGGAGTCTGCTGTATTAGTTAAGGTGTGTCCCACTGCAACACCAACAACAGATATTGGCATTATAATCAAATCAGTATTAGGCTTCATTTCAAATTGTGCCTTAGCTGAGAAAGATAACAATAATATGAAAATTAAAATTCGCACGCTTGTAGATAAAGTCTATTATTTATTACTCCTAGGGATTCATATTCTCCTAATCGCCAATTATACCTGACAAATTCTGTATAATCCATCATCATGCCAGCGTATAGTTCATTTTCATCTAAATCCCTCACAATTAGTGAAGTCGAAGAAGCATAGCCTAAAGTGTTAGAATTTGGTTTTTTTGCATATTCCCCATCTATAAATATACCGTTTGGAGCTGTTATCTGCTGACCATTTACTATTAGGTTACAGTCAATAGTACAAGCAATGAAGTACATTTCGCTACCGTCATATGAAAAATATGGATTTGAGTTTTCTCTACCACCAGTATATTCTACAGAATTGAAAACTACTATCTCTGTATTGAGTTGAGTAAAAGCTCTGTAAGCAAACATTGCTTGATGAGGATGTATAGCAAGCCCCATTACTTGTGGGTAATTCTTTCCTGTCATAGGAGCACTCATATTATCATCAATAAGTACCGCCTCGGACCCACCAAAATTCAAAGTTCCTAAGAATGCTAAGTAATCACCTGTCAAATTAATTTTATATTCGAATATATTACTGTACATATCAGAACGTTCTTCTTCTCCAATGTAAATTTTCCAATTTGCTCCATCAAATGCAGCAAAGGCAAAGTCATCGTTATGCCAATAGCCAATTGGTCTTATATCTTGAAATCCCTCGGACACTTTTCCATCATTGTATACGGTTTTTATACCACCACGACTTTCTATATAGGCAAATTTATCACCTGTGTTGTTAATATACAGAGACCCTTCTTTATACCTCACATTCACTGTATCATCAATAGATACTACAGTTAGTAAGTCAGACCTATAATATGAATAAAGAATATTTTCAGAGTTGGAGCTGAAAAGTATATCTCCAGGTCTATCTGCATTTAGTTCAATTAAGGAGTCGCCATAGACTATATCCCAACCCGAAAAGCCTTGTGCAAAAAAAGCCCATTTTTCTCCATCAGGTGAGAAGACCGGTTTACTTAACCCAACAAAGTTATCAGAAGTATAATCATTTATATACATTTTTTGTCTATTAGAAAATGTCTGAGTAACAGCCCACCAGTTAAAAGTGGTATCTAAACCAAAATCAACCAAATCTTCACTACCATCTGTAAGTTGTATTTCATAACATTTGTCAGCATAACTTGACACAAATGTTATGAAAAAAGTAGTTGTTAATAATATTGTCTTAAAGTAGGTCAAATTTGTCTCAAAAAGTGTGCATTTTATGTAATTATTTGGCAATTTAAGTGTTATTACTATATCCAAAATTAACAAAAGTTTAAGGATTATAAGATGTCAAAACAAATTTTAATTATTATTGCCTCTCTGTTCTTGTTGTTACCGACTAATTCGCAGTCGCAAGAAAAGCCTGTTTTTAATATTACGGGATTAGAGACGGCTGAGTTTCCTTTAGTTAAAAGTTATATAATAGCTAAGAATGGTAGACAAAACCAAGATTACTACAGCGCACCACTTAATTTGCCTAATCCACCTGATTTTGATTTATTAGAAAACGGTGTTAGCAAAGATGAATCTTCTTTAGTTTTAAAATGTGAAGAAATTGAAGGATTGTTGCCTGTACACATAGCTTTAGTAGTAGATGCCTCACAGAGTATGTTTGAGTCTTGGAAGGGTGAAACTCGAGCAGATGTTCTTGAAAGAGCGGTTAATGAATTTATTGATTCAGTCAAGTTTGTTAATGGTACATCTATGCATATAGTTCCTTTTGCAGGAAATGAAACCGAAGCAAGAGTATGGAGAGACTGGAACTTCACTGCTGAAGACGCAAAAGAAGATTTCAAAGTATATGACAGATTGAATGGTAGAACCGACTTTAATACACCAATGTTTGAAGAACCATCTGGTAAACATGTACTAGAGATTTTCAAATCTAAGCCAGCTTTTGATAGAAAAGTAGTAGTATTCTTGACAGATGGTGCTCATGATAATCCTAATGGAAATAACCCATTCGAAAGAGAAAAAATAATAGAAGATTTACAAAGCAGAGGCATTGAATTTTATTCAGTAACTTTTGACCCTGATGCTTTTGATAGTGTTAATGACCTTAAAGACATCAGCCAGGCGACTGGTGGAATTTACACAAATGTAAATACTGAACAGGAACTACGTGATTATTGGAGAGCAATCACTGATGATTTAAAATCTAGTACAGTTTGTTGGTTAGAATGGGAATCAAATTTAGAATGTGACGAAGTAACAGAAAGAGATGTGGATGTTACTTTCACAAGAACTACTTATGAACCTATCCAAAGAACATTTAGCTATACTCCTCCAGAGGATAAAGCAATTGCTAGAGTTACAAGAGACAATGGAACATTATTTTTTGACAATAATGGTGCAGTAACTCAGAACATAACTCTAACTGCAGAGGTTGGTGACTTTTCGATTACAGGTTTCAATATCACAAATAATGATAATAACTTTGAAATTCCAGAGTTTGACAACATGCCTGCGGGCGGTTTTGTATTGGATGAAGGAGATAGTAAGACTTTCGCTGTAAACTATATTAAAAACCCATCGGACGCTCCAAAAGATTTCGATTTAGTTTTTGAAACAGATTTATGTCCTGTAGAACCTGTTGACTTAGTTGCACCTTGTGGTCCTGTAACACAAACTATTGATTTTGGAAATGTTAATTTAAGTGGTGGTACAGACTATGTTGCTACAAATGTCTTCACTAATAATTCAACAGAAGAAATCTCAGGTACAGTTACTTTAGAAGGTACAGACTATACTGAATTTGCTATAAAATCAGTAAATGGTAATGCAGGTGCAGATTTCACTTTAGGAGCTGGTGAAAGCATGGATGTTGAATTAACTATAACTCCAACTTCACCAGGGACTAAAACTGCTAATCTTAATTATGGTATTACGTCTGACTGTGGCGTTGCTACATCAAGCATAACTGCTAATGTTATAGAAGCTGATTTAGCTCTATCACCAATGAACTGGGATTTAGTCAGAGTAAACAATCCAGTTACGATGACATATACTATTACTAATACTAATGACAATGATGTAGAAATAGAATCAATCACACTTTCGGACAATTCACAAGGATTTGCTCTTAGTGATGTAAGTGGTTCATTAACTAATCTAACTGCAAATGGTGGTGAAACTAGTTTTGATATTACTTTCACACCAAACGTCGAAGGAAATATCAATGTTGATTTGATTGTAAAGCTTGCAAATAGAAATGAATCATTGTCTGCTAGATTATCGGGTATTGGATTCTTACCAGAAATTGAGGGTAATGATGTTACATTCACAAATGTGGAAGTAAATACAGCCGCTACTCCAGTTGATTTTGTTGTAACTAATAACTCTGATTTTGGTGTTATGGAAGTAAAAGACATAAGATTAAAAGCTGGAAGTGACAATGTATTTAATCTTGATTTGACAAACTTCACTACTGGTACTACACTTTCTAAAGGACAAACGATTACAATTCCTGTTAACTTCAACCCTACTTCTGTGGGAGTGAGTAACGGAGTAATAATAGTTGAAGCTGACAATATAGAAGGTCCTGAACCTGTTTCATTTGTTTTGAATGAATTTGATATAGTTGGTACATCTGTTCCAGGTGATGGTGTCACTTTGCCAGTAACTAACTTTGGTCCAATCCTTAGTTGTGAGTTAGAACCAAAAACGGTTACTTTAGAAAATAATACATCACAACAAGTAGATGTAAATTCAATTATAAATCAAACGAATATTAATTTTGAATTACCTGAAACTTCATTTTCAATTGCAGCTAATAGCAGCAGAGAAGTAACGATTAATTACATCCCAAGTGACATAGGTACTCACAATGCTAATGCGATTTTTACTTTCTCAGATGGATTTGAGGTAACTGCACCACTTGAAGGTGTAGCTATAACTGAAGCTGCAGATTTGATAGTATTTGACTCACCTGTTTATTCTACTGATTTAGGTAGAGATGCCAATGTAAACTTTAGTATTGACTTTAGTAGCTATGATATCAGACCAAATACTAATGCAAGTCAGTTAGTATTAACAATTGGTTACAATAGTACTACACACTATATGCTAACGCCAAGCATTACTTCTGATTTACCTATCACTCCTGTAGTTGATCTTTCAAACCAAAAAGATGATAATTTTATTACAGCTACATTTACAGGAAACATACCTGTTGATGAAGCTATCAATTTTGAAATGCCTTTATTGACAACGTTAGGAAATGATACTATGTCAGTTATTGATATCAGTGCTCAATTAGTAGATCTGAATTGTTTGACTATCAATGATGCATCAGTAGAGTCATATCTATTAGGTTGTAACTTATCTGGTTCATTGATTAATACTTCGGATAATTCTAATGGATTTAGAATAAATGGTAAAAATCCAGCAGAAGATGTACTAAATTTAGAATATGAATTACCATTTGATTCTCCTGTTACTTTAGAAATTTACTCCGCTTATGGAAATAAAGTTAAAACTGTTGAGCTTACAAATGCAAAACAAGGTTTTAACGATATTGATTTGGACATATCCGATTTAGCATCAGGCACTTATCTAGTTAGCTATAAGTCGAATACTTATCAAGAAAGTATCAGGTTTATCAAAATTAAGTAAAGATAAATGCACATAGAATAGATTTAATTAGCGGGTTTTAATAGCCCGCTTTTTTTATGTAATTAATTGTATTATTTTTGAATAGTTAGTTTATCCAAAGAGAAGAAAAATGATTGATAAAATAAGCGAAATATTAGGTGACAAGTCTGAATCATTATTAGGTTTTGATTCACCAAAAATTGATAAATCTAGATTGCATTTACCATCTCCAAATTTTGTAGATGATATATTCATCCAATCTGACAGAAATAATAGAGTTTTAGGTAATTTGGAATGGATATTCCAAACTGGTAGACTAGCCGGAACTGGCTATACTTCTATATTACCTGTTGACCAAGGAATAGAGCACAGTGGTAGCGCTAGTTTCACTAAAAACCCTGACTACTTTGATCCTGAGAATATTGTTAAGTTAGCGATAGAAGGTGGTTGTAATGCAGTTGCTTCTACTTTTGGTGTATTGGGTATGGTTTCTCGTAAATATGCGCATAAAATTCCATTCATTGTGAAAATTAATCACAATGAGCTCATGACTTCTCCAAATACATTTGATCAAATTATGTTTGGTAGTGTTGACAGAGCTTATGAAATGGGTGCAGCAGCAGTGGGTGCTACTATCTACTTTGGCTCTGAAGAAAGTAATGCTCAGATAGTGGAAGTTGCTGAAGCATTCGAAAGAGCTCATGAATTAGGAATGGCTACTGTTCTTTGGTGTTACTTAAGAAACAATGACTTTAAGAAAGGTGAAGACTATCACGCTTCATCTGATTTGACAGCTCAAGCAAATCACTTAGGTGTTACTATACAAGCAGATATAATCAAGCAGAAACAACCAACTAACAATGGTGGTTACATCGCAATGAATGAAGCTGGTGTTAGCTATGGTAAATATGATAAATCAATGTACGAAAATTTGATTTCTGATCATCCAATTGATTTGACAAGATACCAAGTAGCAAATTGTTATATGGGTAGAGCTGGTTTGATTAATAGTGGTGGTGCTTCTGGCAACAATGACTTGCAAGATGCTGTTGCTACTGCCGTAATCAACAAGCGTGCTGGTGGCATAGGTTTAATTTCTGGTAGAAAGGCATTCCAAAGACCAATAAATGAAGGCGTTGAGTTGCTAAATGCGATTCAAGATGTTTATTTATCAGATGAAATTACTATAGTATAATAGTCAATTGAAATAAGAGAATTTTACAATCCCTTCGTTTGAAGGGATTTTTATTTGATGACATGATATTTTCCAAAGAATATAAAAATCATTACAAAGAGAATTTCCGAATTGGAATGCCAGTTGTATTGGGCCAAATTGGTCACATGGCTACTTCATTAGTAGACAATGCAATGGTTGGGAATATTAGCAGCGTACAGTTAGCTGCGTCGTCTCTTGCTAATACTGTATTTATAATGATATATATATTTGGAATTGGTCTTTCTATTGGTTTGACTCCTGCAGTGGGCAAAGCTTATGGGAATGAAAAGCATGGTCAGATTGCTTACTATCTAAAAAGTGGAAAGTTCATTTACCTATGGACTGGGTTTATTCTTACCTTAGTTATGGTGATTGCATCATATTTTTTCGATAAGCTAAATCAACCGCCTGATGTAGTAGAATATGCTATCCCCTACTTCCTGACGCTTTCCATTTCAATGGTGCCGTTCATGTACTTCATGTCACTCAAACAGTTTTCTGAGGGAGTTACATTGACTAAACCAGCTATGTGGGCGGGTTTAGCAGGGAATCTCATCAATATTGTTCTTAATTATTTACTCATATACGGTGAGTTTGGATTCCCACGTTTGGAGCTGTTTGGTGCTGGTATAGCTACTACTATTTCTCGTTCTCTTATGGGACTTTTTATGTTCTATATTATAAGTAAAGATGAAAGAGTAGCAAGATATTTGAGAGCTGCAAAAAGACTTACAATCCGAAAAGAAAGTATAATAGATTTGTTAAAAATTGGAGTACCTATTGGGTTTCAATTTGTGTTGGAGATTAGCTCATTCGTAATCGCAACGTTCATGATGGGTTGGATTGGTACTTTCCCTCTAGCGGCGCATCAAATTGCAGTTAGTTTAAGTGCCCTTGCATTTTTAACTGTTACTGGTGTTGCTACTGCTGCTACAATAAGAGTAAGTAACTTTGTAGGGAATAAAAGATTTGACAAAATGCGAAGTGCTGGATTCTCAACATATATCATGGGGCTTGCTATAATGACATTCACTGCATTATGCTTCATATTCTTAGGCAGACCTATCTCAATGATTTTCACTAATGACGAAGTCGTGCTAGCTATTTCAACACAATTACTAATGATAGCCGGATTCTTTCAAATTGTAGATGGTGCCCAAGCTGTGGGCTTAGGTGTTCTTCGTGGTTTGGAAGATGTAAAGATACCTACTATTATAATTATAATAGCTTATTGGGGGCTGAGCATACCTTTATCTTACATTTTTGCTTTCACTCTAGACATGGGTCCTGAAGGAATATGGTATGGTCTTTTAGCTGGATTAAGTTTCTCAGGTATTTTCCTATTCCTTAGATTTTTACACTACTCAAAGCAATTACCAACAACTAAATAGCTACACTGTAACTTATAGTAGCAACTATTGCTCTTGTTAACCCATCTGCTCTTACTGTTCTTGTAATTACTGGGAATCCTAGGTTCAGTTTGAAAGAGCTAATATCACTTACTTTATAATTCATACTTCCTATAATATTGAGTGTCAAACCATCAGAGTCGTTAATTTCAACATCCTCTCCAGTTAGCTCGCTTTCATATACAGAGTTTTCTAATCTATATACTGGGAGTATACCCCCCATCACTTTCAAATCATCGTTAAGGTCGAAGAATTTTTCAATTTTCAGCATTACATCACTACCGCGCTTGAATTTTCTTGATGGTTCGTATATGCCTCTATTTTCGAAATACTCTTCTGATTCAGGAGAAAATTCTTCGAAAACTATATCATTTGTAAATGAATTTTCATTTCTATTTAGAGGTGTTTGAACACCAGTAGTGAACTGCCATTCTCCAGCTCTAAGTGATGTCAAAAATATCAGGTCATTTGTACCCATGCTAGTTTGGTTTACCATTGGCATAGGTAACCCATTTTCATTTTTCAAATCAGCATTGTTTGTAGCAATCTTTCCACCAAAAGTTGTATTCCAACTAATATCATCATCATTATACCAGTTAGTTGAAAGTGTGATTAGTACATCACCAAGTCCACTAGTTGAACCCAAATCACCAGAAGTAATTACAAAAGGCACACCAGCAGAAATAGAAAAATCATCAGAGCTATAACTAAAACTAACACCAGTGGAATTGATAAGAACTGAATTATCACCAATCCCAATCGAATTAGATAAGGATAGATTCATATTAGAACTCTCTTTGGTACTATCCAAAGTACTATGTCCCCCATCAATTGAGCACAAGCCAGCATCAGAACAACCTTGAGAGTAGCTGATTTTAGAAACTAATAGCATTGAAATAATAACACAAATAGCTAGGATATTCTTATTCATAATTTTATTTTTAATAGTTTTAAATAGTTAATGATAATATAACATATTTTTTTGAAAAATGTTTTGCATATTAAAAAAATATCCTTAAGTTTGTATTCAATTTTTTGACGCACTGGTCCCTTCGTCTAGTGGTTAGGACTCCGCCCTTTCACGGCGGCAACAGGGGTTCAAATCCCCTAGGGATCACATGAGAAAAAGCCAATCTATTTATTTAGATTGGCTTTTTTTTGGAATTTAGAAATAATTATGTTGTTAAATTTATATATGTATTTGAATTAATAGTATAATTGACTATTATGAAAATAATTTTATTCTAATAATAACAAAACAAAAGGATTATAAGCTAATTCCATCCAAGGAAGTCTTGCAAGACTTAAAAGAATTATGCAAATCGATCAATCTATATCTTCAACAAGTAAGTCCATTGCGGTTTTACCTTTTGTGAATATGAGTTCCGACCCTGAGAACGAATACTTTAGCGATGGAATAACAGAAGAAATAATAAACGCCCTCACTACTGTAAAGGACTTGAAGGTCATTGCCCGCACATCTTCTTTTGCTTTCAAGAATAAAAATATAGACGTTCGAACCATTGGAGAGAAATTAGGAGTATGCACTGTTTTGGAAGGCAGTGTCAGAAAGTCCAATAATAGAATTCGTATTACAGCGCAACTAATCAACACTGATGATGGCACCCACTTTTGGTCAAAGAATTTCGATAGAGATTATGAGGACATATTCGCTATTCAAGATGAAATAAGCTTACAAATTGCTGATAAGATTAGAGAGAATTTTGGTCATCTTAATATAAATAAGAGTCTGATTAAAGCTCCTACCCAAAGTATGGAGGCCTATGACCTCTATCTTAAAGGACGTTATCAGCATTTAATGTGGGACGGAGAAGGAATCAGAAATGCAGTAAAGCTCTATGAACAATGTGTAACTATAGACCCTTCATTTGCTTCACCTTACTTTGGTTTAGGCTACAGCTATGCTATGTACGGTTCTTGGGGAAATAACCCAGAACTTTTAAAGTTATCAGAAGAAAATCTTAAAAAAGGTTTTAAACTGGACAAAGATTCTTACATTGGTTATTTTGGAGAAGCGACATTACTTTTTTGGGGTAAATGGGATTTTATAAATGGTCATAATACTTTTCAAAAAGCGATAAAACTTAATCCATCCTACACAGAGGCAGAAGAAGGTCTATGCGAATTGTATACAGCAATTGGTTATTTTGACAAGGCTCTTTGGCATGCTGATAAAATTTTAAAAATAAATCCACTTTCTCCAAATCATTATTTCACAAAAGCAAATATTTTTTATTTGAAAGAGGACTATGAAAATGCATTGAAATGTATTGAGACCTCATTGAGCATCAACCCAGATTTTACTCATCCCATTGCACTAAAACAGCTCTGCCTAATTCTTAAAGGAGATTATGAACAACTAAATGACTACTTAGAAAAAACTCCTTTGGCAGAAAAACCTGAAGAGTGTAGAGTTTTATATAAATTTGTAAACCCAGAAGTGAAGACTGATATTGATATAAGCAATGTAAGTGCAATGATAAAAGAAGATCCCGGAGGGACACTTCTACCTTGGCAACTTTTTTTATTAGTCCATATGGGTAAACACGAAATGGCTTTGGACTTTTTGGAAGATAATGTCAAGACACGTTCCGGTCAAATTATTAACTTTATGAATATCCCGTTACTTAAACCATTACACCAATATAAGCGATTCCAGAATCTAGTACAAGATACTTTCCGAGCAGAACTGCTTCCATCATATTCCGAAATTGAAATACAAGACGCTCCTTCCAAAGCACTAATGACCGCTACTGAAATCAGTATTGCCCTAGAAAATTTTGAAAAAGGAATGAGAGAAGAAAAGTGGTTTCTGAACTCCTCATTAACTTTACGCTCACTTGCTGAGAATTTAAATATCAGCAGCAACAAACTGTCATGGTTGCTGAATGAAAGAGTTGGTCAAAATTTCAATGAATACATCAACAGTTTTCGTTTGAATCACTTCAAAGAAAATGCTCTAAATCCCGCTAATGAATATCTTACACTATTAGGATTAGCTTTTGAAAGTGGATTTAGTTCTAAATCTGTATTCAATTCTTACTTTAAAAAAACTGAAGGGATTACACCAAAAGCTTGGTTGAAATCTAAAAAAATTTAAACTTTTTCAAAGGTTCTAAATCTCACTAATCAGTCCGTAATTATATTTCAGGACGATTCGCCTTCCTTATCTCACGAATTTTGTAACATAAATTAAATTAATCAGAGCAAATTGATATCTGAATAGTATTAAATCCCAGATACTTAACTAATCAAAAAAGGGATTGAATTTTTTAAAACTAAATTCTAAGCATTATGAAAAAATTAATAATTATCTTAATCTTTTGTGGATTAACTGTAACCGCAAAATCACAAAACGCAAGTGTAGAAAATACAACTTTCGGCATACAAACTGGTGTTTTAGGGTTGTGGGCATATAATGAGACAAAATTATCAAACTCTATAGCATTTAGAACTGAGATTGGTTTTGATTTTGGTATATGGGAAACTACCTATTATGATGATTTTGATTCTCCATTTATCCAAACACCTGTTTTTGTTCTTGAGCCAAGATTCTACTACAATCTTGAAAGCCGTTATAATGATTCTGAAAGAATTGATGGAAATAGTGGCAACTTCATTGCTATAAAGATGAGTGGTCATCCTGATTGGTTTGTCTTATTCAACCCTGATGATGCTCCTGTTGTAAGTGATTTAGCTATTATTCCAACCTGGGGAATTAGGCGTAATATTGGGGATCACTTTAACTATGAAGCTGGAATAGGCGTAGGATATAGTTTTACATTTGCTAAAAGAGCTGGATATTCTGAAAACAAAGGTGAAATAGAACTAAATATGCACCTAAGAATTGGGTATAGATTTTAAAATAACTATAATGTTATTTGGCATCTATTTGGAAGTTAGCTTAATAGTTTATTTGAAATATAATGAGCCAAGCTACAACCTATAAAAAATATAATCAATGCTATGACCAAGAAACAAAAAATACTAATTATAAGAGTTACATTGCTAATTGGAGCAATAGTCTCACTATTTTTTGTACCTTGGCTATTGGTAAAAGCTTGGCTACTTCCTTTACCCGATTCAATTCAAGAGCAATTAGAAGAAGCTATTGACCATGGATTAGATGGTATGATCGTCTATATAGACCAAACTGATAGGCCATCCAAGTATTTTGCCTCAGGATGGCACAATAAGGAATCTAAAAAGCCTGCTAAACCTGGAGCACTTTTTAAAATTGCCAGCATCAGCAAGCTATATGATGCTGTTGCTGTTTCCAAACTGGTAAATGACGGACGTCTTTCTTTAGATAAAACTCTCGCTTACTATCTACCAGAACTTCGTGGGAGGATCGAGAATGCGGACAAAATAACATTGAGGTTGATGTTACAACATAGAAGTGGTATTCCTAATTATACTGAATCTCCTAACTATTGGGCTGCTCCAAAAGGGTATTCAGAAAGTCTTGAATTGATTCTAGATAAGCCTTCCAATTTTGATCCTGGTGAAGATTATGAATACTGCAACACCAACTACCTCCTACTTGGAAAGATAATGAATACCATATTAGGTTATGATAAGTTCGAGTTTATTAAGGAAAGAATTCTAACTCCTTTTGATCTCAATAGTACATTTGGCTCACTGAATGAAGTGAATATGGATGATGTGATGAGTGGCTATCATATTGGACATCCTTATGATTTAAAAGCTGATGAGTACGGCATGTTAGCCACTGCAGAAGATGTTGGTATTTTCTTGAGGGCATTGAATGATGGATCGTTGTTTGAGCCAGGAGAAAAAGTAATATATGATTCCATTTATGAATACGAACATTCAGGCTGGGTCCCAGGATACCAAAGTTTCGCTAAATACGATAAAGAACTTGATGCAGTTGTTGTTTTATTCTACAGTACAACTGATCCTAAACTTTACTATTGGAATTTGTCACAAATAATAAATAATAGAATTATCAAAATATTAGAAGAATGATAAAAGTATTCACATAATCTATAGCATGAAATATATCTTA
Organism: Chlorobiota bacterium; assembly: GCA_046290495.1. Classification (GTDB taxonomy): domain Bacteria; phylum Bacteroidota; class Ignavibacteria; order Kapaibacteriales; family UBA2268; genus PGYR01. Next base: position 825,421 of record JBKAGT010000005.1, read on the forward strand.
TATTTCCCTTATTATAAAGCAAGAATTTCTACATTAGTTACAAAATTTACACTTGAATAATTGTTAAAACGTTCTTATATTTGTAATATGAAAAACACAAAGAAAAATATATCGGTTAAAAGATTGGAACAGGTAGCTAAAATATTAAAAACTATTGCTCACCCTGTTAAGTTGGATATCTTGGAATTACTTGGGGAACACAATTCACTCAGCGTATCATCGCTTTGTGAGATGGTGGACTCCGATTGCGAAATATCAATGATGTCGCACCACTTGGCAAAGATGAAGGACAATGGCATTTTGGTTTCTGAGAAAGAAGGTAAACAAGTTTATTACAGCATAGCAGATAGAAATTTATTGAAAATATTCAACTGCATTGACAATTGTAATTTCGAATAGAATTTTTTTTGAGCAAACACTTGAACATTTTAACAAGTAATGGATGATTGAATGGAATTAATAGGATACTTAATGGCGTTAGTAATAGGCACATCACTTGGATTGATAGGTGGTGGTGGTTCTATTTTGGCAGTGCCTGTGTTTGCTTATCTCTTCTCATTGGATGAAACTTTAGCTACTTCCTACTCACTTTTTGTAGTGGGAGCTTCAGCATTAGTTGGTGGGCTTAGACAGAACAAAAATAATAATGTAGATTGGAAAACAGCAGTAGTGTTTGGTATTCCCGCAATCGTTGGAGTCTGGCTTATCAGGCATTTTGTTGTTCCTGCACTGCCTGAGGTACTATTCAGTATAGATAGCTTCGAGTTCACTCGTAGAATGGCGATGTTCGGGCTGTTTTCAGTACTTATGTTTTGGGCGGCATTCTCTATGCTTTCTAATAAAGAAAGAAAAGGCGGCACTGGGGAAGTCAATTACAACTTCCCACTAATTGTTGCAGAAGGTCTTATGGTAGGGGCAGTTACAGGATTTGTAGGTGCGGGTGGTGGATTTCTTATTATCCCTGCATTAGTAATCTTGGCAAACTTGGAAATAAAAATTGCAATTGGTACTTCACTTATTATTATAGCAATGAAGTCACTGCTCGGATTCTTTTTTAGTGATGCACTTACTCTGGAAATAGATTGGAGCTTCCTGATGATATTCACTTCATTGGCAATAGCGGGGATTTTCATTGGTGTATCACTAAGCAAGATAGTAGATGGAAAAAAATTGAAGAAAGGATTTGGCTATTTCATTATAGTAATGGCCATATTTATATTTACAACGGAATTTATAATTTAAAAAAATAATATAAACGGAGATATTTACATGAATATTGAACAAATTTACACAGGATGTTTAGCACAAGGTGCTTACTACATCACTTCAAATGGCGAGGCGGCAATAATAGACCCACTTCGTGAAACTAAACCATATTTGGAAAGATTAGAGAAAGATGGAGTCGAACTTAAATATATATTCGAGACTCATTTTCACGCAGATTTTGTTAGTGGACACGTTGATTTGAGTAAACAAACAGGTGCACCAATAGTCTATGGACCAACTGCAAACCCTGAATTTGATGCTGTAATAGCAGAAGATGAACAAGTCTTTGAGCTGGGTAATATTAAGATAAAAGCACTTCACACACCTGGTCACACTATGGAAAGTACATCATACTTATTGATTGATGAGAACGGCAAAGAGCACGCACTATTCAGTGGTGATACTTTGTTCTTAGGCGATGTAGGGCGACCAGACTTAGCTCAAAAAGCAGCAAGTATGACTCAGGAAGAATTAGCAGGAATGCTATATGACAGCTTGAATGAAAAGATAATGCCACTACCAGATTCTGTTACTGTCTATCCTGCTCACGGGGCTGGTTCGGCTTGTGGTAAAAATATGATGACAGAAACGGTTGACACTTTGGGCAACCAAAAGAAAATGAACTATGCGCTAAATCAACCAGACAAAGAATCGTTTGTTCAAGCCGTTACTGAGGGGCTTTTGCCTCCACCGGCATACTTTGGTATGAATGTAGCAATGAACAAAAAGGGCTACGAAAGCTTTGATTCCGTATTAGAAAAAGGAATGAATGCACTGACACCTGCCGAGTTCGAAGTGGCAGCAGAAACAAGTGGCGCACTAATATTAGATACAAGAAACGACGATGATTTTGCTAAGGGCTTTATACCCCAATCAATAAACATAGGGATAGATGGTGATTTTGCACCTTGGGTAGGAGCATTGATAAAAGATGTAAATCAACCGATTCTATTAATAGCTTATGATGATAGATTAGAAGAGACTATCACTAGGTTGAGCCGAGTTGGGTTCGACAATGTGTTGGGCTATTTGAAAGGCGGATTTGAGTCGTGGGAAGGAAAAGAGATAGATAAAGTAAATAGAATAACTGCAGAGCAGTTTGCAGAAGAAGTTAAGATAGGCGAAAGCAATGTGTTTGATGTAAGGAAAGAAAGCGAGTACAAAGCTGAACACGTTGAAGACGCTTACAACAGACCGTTGGGTTTCATCAACAATTGGATTAAGGATATAAACCCCGAAGAGCATTTTTATGTTCATTGTGCTGCTGGTTACAGAAGTATGACTACTGCAAGTATATTGCAATCGAGAGGGTATAGAAACTTTACAGAAATAAAAGGTGGATTTGAAGCTATTGAGAAAACAAATGTACCTAAAACAGACTTTGTATGTCAAACAAAAACATATCAATCATAATTATAAAGGAGTAAAATGTTAGGATTTTTTAAGAACATGACTGGACAAGCCGACAATGGCGAACTGAAAAAGCTAATAGATGAAGGTGCTTATATAGTAGATGTAAGGACACCTGGAGAATTTTCGGAAGGCAGTGTAAAAGGAGCAGTTAATATACCTCTTGACGATTTGTCTGACAATTTGGACAAATTTAAAGGTAAAAAAGGTATAGTTGTATTTTGCAGAAGCGGTGCAAGAAGTGGCTCAGCAAAAAGTATTTTGGAGCAAAACGGCTTCGAAAATGTAATCAATGGTGGTTCGGTTGGAAATGTAAATAGCGTGATATAAACAATTTTCTAGTATTAATAGTTTGAAGCTAACGGTTTATGCCGTTAGCTTTTTTTTATTCTATGAATAAATAAATTAATTAATAATAAATATTTATATATCGTCACAAATTCAATAATTTTAGTAATTTATATTAATTCTGTATATTTGTGTTTGGGTAGTCAAAATTACTCTTTGATAATTTATTATAGGGGACTTTTATGAAGAAACTAGTAGCGGTACTTGGCGGCGGAGTAGCTGGTATGAGCGCAGCACATGAGCTTATCAACCGTGGATATAAAGTCAAAGTTTTTGAAAGGAACAAGCAATATTGTGGTGGAAAAGCCAGATCAGTAAATGTTCCAAATACTAATCTAAAAGACCCAGAAAAATATTTACCCGGTGAGCATGGCTTTAGATTCTTTCCTGGCTTTTATAAGCATATAACATCTACAATGAAAGAGATCCCATATTTAGATAATAATGGTAATCCTCAGTCAAATGGATGTTTTGATAATCTTGTTCCGACAACCCGTATTATGCTTGCTCGTTACGGTAAACAATCAATAGTCACTGTTGCAAGTTTCCCAAAAAGCATAAAAGATATTAAGCTTTTAATACATGACATGTATGGTAGTAATACTGGTTTAACAAAAGAAGGAATAGAATTTTTTGCTAGTAAAATGTGGCAACTAATGACTAGTTCACAAGCTAGAAGAAATGAAGAGTATGAAAATATCGGATGGTGGTATTATTTAGAAGCTGACCGGTTTAATGATGCATATAGAACACTACTAGTGGAAGGACTAACCAGAACTCTTGTGGCAGCTCAAGCCAAATCAGCAAGCACTAAGACAGGCGATGACATACTATTACAGCTGATTTTCAACATGGCCGAACCAGGAATTAATACTGATAGAGTATTAAACGGACCTACTAATGATCGCTGGTTAAATCCTTGGCTTGAGTACCTTACAGATAGAGGTGTAGAATATTATCATGGAAACAAAGTGAGTGAGATTATTACTAAAGATGGTAAAATCCAATCCGCAAACATAATTAATAATAGTGGCGAAACTCAAGTAGTCGAAGCTGACTATTTTGTTTTAGCAACACCAGTTGAAGTTAGTACTACACTAATAACTGAAGAAATGTCAAATATAGACCCAGCACTTTCTAACTTAGAAACTCTTGCAAAATCTGTGAACTGGATGAATGGAATTCAGTATTATCTTAATACTGATGTTGAGATAACAAATGGACATTGCATATATAGTGATAGTGAGTGGGCTGTGACGTCAATATCTCAAATGCAATTTTGGAAAGGCTATGATTTAGAAGACAGGTATAATGGAAGAGTAAAAGGAATACTATCTGTAGATGTTTCGGACTGGACATCGACAGAGTACAAAGGAAAAATTGCTGAGAATTGTGAGCCTGAAGTTGTTGCCGACTTAGTTTGGGAACAAATGGAAAAGAGTCTGAATATTGACGGTAAGAAAGTTATCGATAAATCAATGATAGAGTTCGTTTACGTTGACAGAGATATACAATGGAATGCTAAAACTCATCAGGATGTAGATTTAGAGCCTTTACTTGTAAACAAAGTAGGTACATGGAAATTAAGACCTAATGCTACTAGTAGAATACCAAATTTTTTCTTGGCATCTGACTATGTAAGGACTAATACTGATTTGGCAACAATGGAAGGAGCAAACGAGGCAGCGCGAAGAGCTGTTAATGGGATATTAGAGCAAGATAATTCTAGCGCTGAGCCTTGTGAAATATGGCCTCTAAGTGAACCATGGTTATTCAAGCCACTCAAATATTGGGATCAGAAGCGATTTGAAAAGGGGGAGTCATACAGCCATAGCATTCCTTTGTGGTTAAAAGCATTCATGTTAGTATGGGGTGCAATATTTTCAATAGTATATTTTGCTAGAATCATTAAATTCGAATTAACAACCTTTGTAGAAAAATTAATCCCCGATCTGAAAAGTACTAGAAGTAAGTTTGCTCTAACAACTATGGGTGTTGCTATTGCTCTTCTTTATTATTTCTCAACATATCCAGGTGGATACATTACTGCTTCCATTTGGGGCTATGGTTTGTTTTCAGTGTACGTTATATATTGGTTAATCACTAAAGATAAAGTATTTGAAAAACTTATTGTATTTGCAATAACCGCTGGAATAGTCGAGTTGTTTGCTGACGCTTATTTGGTAAGTATAACTGATACATTGGTATACCCTAAACCAGAACCAATGATATGGGATTCACCTGCATATATGCCATTCAGTTGGGCGGTTGTGCTTATACAAATTGGATATATTTCATCGCTTTTCAAAGACAAGCTTGGTTGGTGGAAAGATGGTTTGCTAATGGTTGCATTCAGTGCTATGTTGATTCCGTTGTATGAAAACTTTGCTATTCATGCTGGGTGGTGGAGCTACCAAAATGCAGTAATGTGGGCTGATGTACCTGCGTACATTTATATTGCTGAAGGTTTACTGATGTTTTTAGTACCTTATTTCTTAATACAATGTTTAAAGAAACCATTAAAATATTCGATATTCTATGGAGTGGTAGAAGGTATTGTTATGCTGCTTTCATGTATATTGGCTATATTCATTGTTAATACTTTATGAAATCCTTAATAAATATAAATTGGTTTATTCCAGATAAATACAAAGAATCTGAGGATAGTGAAAGAAAGGCTAGATACTTTGTGAATGCATGTACGTTCACAACAGCATTTTCCTTCTTTTACTTCTTAGTCTCATTATTCTTTAAAATGGAAATGCCAATGTGGGCAATGGTGCACAATACTGTAGCTATTGGGTCACTTCCATTTTATTTACGAAGAGGATTATCTATATCTATACTAGGGAATTTGTTTATTTTTCTTGGTACCCTGGGTGTTACTTGGACTTTGTTTTTCACTGGTGGCTTTACTTCAGGAACAATAGTATGGTATACTGTTCTACCAATTGCTTCCTTGTTGCTAATAAATAAGAACTCTTCGTACGTATGGACTGCTGTATGTATGGCATTTGTTATTATGTTTGGTATTCTTAAGATAATGGATGTCCAGCTTGAAAATCAAATCCCATTAGAACATTTGCATGTTTTTAATTTATCAGCAATTGGTGGTGTTGTTTTAATGTTGTTTCTTATAGCATTGATATTTGAAACAACTAGAGACAATGCTTATAAACAATTACGCAATAAAAATAAGTTGCTTAGTATTGAAAAGAAAAGATCAGATGACTTGTTGTTAAATATCTTGCCGGAAGAAGTAGCAAAAGAATTGAAAGCAAAAGGGAAATCTGAACCCAAATTATTTGATGATGCTACTGTACTGTTTACTGACTTTAAAGAATTTACTGTTACCTCTGAGTCTCTTACACCAGAAGAATTAGTAAGCGATCTGAATAACTGTTTCTCTGCTTTTGATAAAATTATCCAAAAATACAATATCGAAAAAATCAAGACCATAGGTGATGCATATATGGCAGTAGGAGGATTACCTACTCCTAGCATAACTCACACAAAAGATGTAGTTAGGGCCGCATTAGAAATAAGTGAATTTATTAGTAATGGAAAAGCCAAAAAAATAGCCCAAAATCTTCCTTATTTTGAGATAAGAATTGGTATTCATACAGGGCCTGTAGTAGCTGGTATAGTTGGTGTCAAGAAATTCCAGTATGACATTTGGGGAGATACCGTGAACACAGCATCGAGAATAGAAAGTAATGGTACCCCTGGGAAAGTAAATATAAGCGAAAGTACTTATCAACTTTTAAAAGATGATACTGATTTTACTTTTGAGAGTAGAGGCAAAATAGAAGCCAAAGGTAAAGGATTGATAGATATGTACTTTATAGATATAGTACATTAAATTTAATTTCACCCACTTGAATACGTATATAATTACAATAGTTTAGAATAGTTCATCTTTTTTAATCTCATGCTATTAACAATGTGGCAAAATTAAAGTTATTAGTTTTCTTTTACATTGAAGTCTATTTAAAAAAACTATATTCTAACATTCAGAATGTAAATAGTGTAAGTGAATAAATCTCAAATCAATAAATAGCCATAATTTTTCTGTTAAATCTGTATCTTTTTAATAAAACATTTGTTATATTTATATCCTAGATTACAATATCACACAAAGGAACATGAATAAATTATTACTTTCAATTACATTGTTTATAATGATATCTTATGCAGCATTTTCACAAATCAGAAATGCGAATGAAGGTAAGAGGTTCCTTGTTACATTCCCTCAGAATGAGAATGTTGAATATACTGTACATAAATCTTCAGTAAAATTGGGACTATATATTAGCAGTCAAAAAGATGCAAATGTACAAATAACAAATCACCACAATAATAGAATCATCAATAGAGCTGTAAGTGCAAACGACTTTGTTCAATTGGACAATTTCGAATTAGGATTCAGAACAGATTTGGAAGATCTCACTGATGAATATGTAAGTAATAAAGTAATTGAAATAACTTCTGATGAGGATATTTCTGTTTCAGTTATTAATTCTAAGCAAACTACTTCAGATGGGTATTTGGCTTATCCAGTAGAAGAATGGGGGAATAATTATATTCATAACTCTCTTTATCATACTAGATATTCTCGTGATAACAGATCATCTGGGTTTACAATAATTGCTGGAGAAGATAATACTAATATAACAGTAAATTTAAAAGGCAGAAATGCTAACTTGGGCACTACTAAAAGCAGTGATAATACTGTAGGTGATTCATTTACTATAAGTTTAAATGCCAACCAATCTTATACAGTCAAAACTAAATCAATTTATACTAATAGATATGATTTGTCTGGTTCACTAATAACTAGTGATAAGCCTGTAGGAGTAATTTCATTTCACGAAAGAACAAGAATCCCTCAGGTAGGTACTGAAGGTGGTATGGATAATCTGTTGGAAATGCAGCAACCATTATCTAACTGGAGGAACAAATTTGTTTCTGTCAGCTTAGGTAGAGACAATGGTGATTTCTTCAGAGTACTTCCAATGTATGACAATACCAATCTAACAATTATCAATTTCAATGAAAATGGGCAATTCTTATCTCAAGAAATAGAGCAAATTAATACTGGCGGCGGCTTTTACGAATATAATAACACTGATATAAATGGATATAATAGAAATAGAGAAGAAGGTATTAAGGGGTTAACAATATGGGAAGCTGATAAACCTATTTTAGTAACTCAGTATTCATACTCTTATTCTTGGGATATAGAAAGCATATTTGGGCAATCAGCAAACGGATTTGATCCATTTATGCTAAACTTAATTAACGATGAACAATTTACTAAGAACGTCAACTTTTTAGCTCCTCCTTATGGCGATTTTGAGAATCATAGAGTCAATTTGGTAATTAAAGTAGATACGGCTCAGAATATTGAAACTCAGCTTGAATCTATCATTTTTGACAATCAGTTCTTACACCAATTATACCCTGAGTTAATAAACAATAGAATTGGTAATACTGAATATTACTGGTTGAGATTTAACATTGAACAAGGGACTCATAATCTTCAATCTGAAGTATTGCTTGCTGCTTTCGTCTATGGTTTTGGTGAAGCAGATTCATATGGTATGCAAACTGCACTAGGTGAATTGGAACTAATTGATACATTAATTGTGCAGGATAACAGCCAAGATTGCGATGTTGTAAACGTAGACTATCAATTAAAAAGTACTTTTGGTACGGATGATGAATCATTAGAATCATTCACTTTTAAGATTAAGGATTTTAGAATTCTAGAGGCTTCTAATTTCGATTACAATATTAATATTAATGAAGAAAACAACTCCCTAAACTTGACTGGAAGGTCTATAGATCCTACATTACCCTACTATTTTATTATAGCAATAGAATCAGATACTGAAAAAATGCACTATGACACCTTAACAATAGAGAACTTTAACGACATTGTATTGACTGAAGAATTAAATTTAAACTCTAATCCAGGCGAAGAAGTATCTATCCCTATAAGCATTGATGATACTGCAGACACTCTCAGTTTTCTTGAAGAGTATAGTCTTTCTTTCAACTATGACCCAAATTGGTTTAACATAAGTGATGTGATTGTTGATGGTATCTCGGAGATTAACAATACTGAGATTACTACTTATTCTACATTTTCATCTTTTTCCCTTACAGTGCCTATTATGAGGGAATCTATTACAAATGGAAATGAAATAATAATTATTGCTGAAACACTACTTAGCAAAGACACTATACTTACTCCAAACATAATTTTGACAAGTAAGTACGGTGAAATTTGCTACACAGGAGTAAGTAGTTTAGAAATTACATCACAAGTTTGTGCTCATAATATAAGACAGATTGAATTGATGAGTTCTGAAACAATCGAGCTTAGGTATAATACTATCACTGCAATTGAAGATGCGAATATATCAATTTATAACTATATGGGAAGTGAGATTGTAGATAAATTGAAAATTAATAAGTCTGAAAGTATAGAAATGGATGATTATCTAGATAAGAAAGGGCTTTATTTTATAAGGATTAACAACAGAGTTAATAAACAACCAATCAAGTTCTTCTATCAATAAAAAAACCTGAGTCAAATAAACTCAGGTCTCAAAATAATTCTATTTTATATTGTAATTAATTCACATCGTAAATCAACTCAGATTTTAGTCCATCAAAATCTCGAATTATCATTTTTCTTCTGTTAAAATCAATTAATTTTTTCTGACGTAATTCATTGAGCAACTTTGTCACTGTTTGGCGTGAAGTTGCTATTAATGATGCTATCTCTCTATGTGACAAATTTTGATCTATAAAGTATTCGCTACCGACCTTTCTACCATAGTCATTATTGAAGTCTAAAATCATCTCAATTAATCTAGCTTTGGCATCTTTGAAGGAAAGCATTTCAACTCTTCTTTCTAATTTTTGTAGCCTAAGGCCCACAAACTTCATGACCTCGGTGCTCAATTGTCTATCTTTTTGTAACAAATCTTCGAAATCTTCTGCAGGCATATAACATACCGTACTCTCTTCCAAAGCATAGGCATAGTCATCATTCTCAGACCCAGGCGAATACGGTAACTTCCCGAACATCTCTCCTGGTTTGAGTATTGTCTTTATTAGCTCTTCCCCACTATCATTGAATGTAGATATTTTTACTTTTCCCTTCTTCAAAAAGAAGATATTCTTTTGTAAATCTTCAGGGATAAAAATTGGCTTGTTCTTCTTGTACTTTACCATGCAAGATTTTTTACCTAATTCACTAAGTGAACTCATATCCAAATTGTTGAATAAGTTAAATTTTTCTAAATACCAAAGTATATTGCTATCTGCCATTTTATCTTTCTCTTTTTTGTCAACTGTCTTACTTATATATAATACTTCAAAAGCAATTTAGTTACACATACAACTAAAAAATATTTTTCACATGCTGTTTCTTTTAATAACTTAATAGCTTGAAGAATATTGTCTTACAGTTTACAAAAAAAGCTACCTTAGTTGGTAGCTCTTATTATAATGAATATTTTCATGTTAAATATCTACTCCTCATCTGCTCCATAGATCAACTCAGCTAGCTCATCTTTGTTTACATCACCAAAGAAGCTGTTGATATCCATAGGCTCCAAAATATTCAATATTTGTTGGTGTTCATAACGATTGCCAACAAACGAACCCTCAAACTCAGCAACTGGGTCTTTTCCAAAGAAATCACCATAGACCTTGAACTCTTTTATTATACCCTTCTCTACAAATATCCTAAGGTCTATCTCCCCTATTGGAAATCTGTGAGTTCTTTGTATGTTAAATCTTGGTGAATGCCCATAATTCCAATCCCAATCACTATACTTGCTTTCTCTTAGTTCATGTACCCCTTTCCACTCATCTTCAGTCAAGTGATAAGTGTCAAAGTCTTCTCTTTCTTCATATAGTCCTTTCAGAATAGCAGAGCGAAACTCACCTACGCTCATCTTATTCTCTAAAAATTCCGATATATTCGCTACCCTGCTTCTCACTGACTTGTGTCCTTTCGACTGTATCTTACTCATCTTGACGTTCAGTGCATTTGCCACTTCACTCAGCTCACTATCGAACAGAAGCGTACCATGGCTGAACATTCTCTTTCCACTAGAAAATTGAGCATTCCCAGATATTTTTCTACCATCAGCTACAATGTCATTCCTTCCTCTCAATTCAGCTGGAACTCCCATATCATTTAACACTTTTATAACAGGAGCTGTGAATTTTTTGAAATTGTTCAAGCTCTCCATGCTATAATCTGTCATAAAGCTAAAGTTCAGGTTACCAAAATCATGATAGACCGCCCCACCCCCAGAAATACGCCTAACCACATGGATTCCTTTTTCTTCCACATATTCGTGGTTTATTTCTTCAAGTGTGTTTTGATTTCTACCTATTATGATAGATGGCTCATTGATATAAAACAGTAAGTAGTCGCTATCGCCACTGAAATTTCTGAGTGCATATTCTTCTAGAGCTAAGTTTATATGCGGGTCTGTTATCCCTTCGTTTTCTATAAATATCATATTTTTCTAATCGCTATTGTTGATTTTACTATTCTACGAATATATCCAATTTAGAATGTATTCGAATAATTTATGCAAGCTTTTTTATAATTCTACTAATCGTTTTCCAGTTGCGAGTAGTAATATTTTTTCCATACTTTTCTTCAACTATCTTCATCGCATTAGGCGTCCCAGTTTTTGATAGGTCTAATACACTTACAATTATTCCATCCTCATCACTAAGAATCTGAAAAGAACTATCGTCACTTTGCCATGGTATTACCAAATCTGATTTGTTTACCACCTTTTGGAATGATACATATTGGCGTATGTCTTTGGTCAACTCTATATTGGCAAATGGATCTGATTCATGTAGACTTTTAATTTCCTCCTCCGTTCTAACTATAGTAGGCACAGGGAAACCAAATTCATCCTCTAATCTTTTCGAAATTTCTGACTCTATCAAATCCTTACCTTTCTCATTTGACTCTAAAATCACATTCCCCGAATTCAATAGTGTTTGAACGTTGGTATATCCCATGTCTAACAATTCATTTTTCAAATCAGACATTGGAAGTTTGTGATTCCCTCCTACGTTTATTCCTCTCAGGAATACGATGTATTTTTTTAAATTCATAGTTTATTTAATATTTCATTTGCTTTGATACCAATATAACATTACCTGTGCAATGGTCTCTGTATAAATCATAAATCTTTTTTTGAATATACTTAAATTATTAAGATATGCGACCCTGGTGGGTGTGGGTTCATTCTCATTATTGCCTCTCTACAGATATTGAACCGCTTTGCATTTTATTGTGTTTTAGTAAAGTGCGCACCAAATATACTAAGTCACTAATGTGGCTATTTATCTGCCTCGTAGAGGCATAACATCTGTAGAAGTGCATTACGCGAAACCTAAGCCCCATAGGGGCTTGACATCTGTTGAAATATAATCTGTAATGCTGATAAATGCACCGTAGGTGTATAACAATACTTTTGCTAAAAATCTGAACTTTTGTATCTTGTCAAATGGCTAATTCTTATCACCAAATATATATCCATGTTATTTTCTCAACTAAAAACAGAGAAAGATTAATTAGAGAACCTCTAAAAACTGAACTCTTGAAATATATTAATGGTATAATCCAAAACAATGAGTCAAAACCAATTTCCCTCAATGCTCACTTAGATCATGTCCATTTGTTGATTGGTCTCAGCCCAAAGGTAAGTGTTAGCGATTTATTAAGAGACATAAAATCCAGTTCTAGCAAATGGATAAATGAAAATAGAAAATCACTTGGAAAATTCAGTTGGCAATCTGGATATGGTTGTTTTTCAGTGTCTAGGTCAAATTTGAAAGCGGTTATTAAGTACATCGAAAATCAGGAAGAACATCACTCCGTAAAATCTTTTAAAGATGAATATTTAGAACTATTGAAAAAACATGGTGTGGATTATAATATTGATTATGTATTTTAACCATACAACCACTAAATGGCTGTTTTGACCCTTTTCTTGTTATTCTTCAAACGTACAGCCCCGATGGGGCTGGTTAGGTTTACAGAAACACCATGACTACAGATATTATGCCTCTACGAGGCATTACTATGATTAATATACCAATTATAATTGCCCCAGAGTAGTAAAACATCTTTAGCCAAGATTAACAAACATACCATAAGCCCCATCGAGGCTAAATATCTGTAGCAATCAAATCGGCGATAACAAATAATGACCCGTAGGGGGATGACATTATGCACCCAAAAAAACACCCCCACCTAAAATAATTCTTTGGCAATTAAGTCATTTTGACTAAGTTTGTATAAGCAATAATATTTCTACTAACAATATATGTGTCATTATGGCTGGATTCACTAAAAAACAAGCGAAAGAGATAATACAAAGACTGAAGTCAATGCTAGAGATAAAGACCGATGCCGAGTTGGCGAACTATCTTGGATTGGCAGAGACCACCATTGCTACATGGAAGAGGCGTGGCACTGTGGACATCCCCCTTATTATCGAGAAGGTTGATGAGCTCAGCTTAGACGAACTAATCTATGGCTCTGTCCAATCAGATAATTCTGCAAAGCTGACCGTCTATGGCTTGGATTCTGGAGGTGGGAATATAGCTGTGCCGCTCTACTCATCGCGTGTGTCGGCCGGTCGCCCACTAGAGGTAACCGAAGATGTAGAGGGCTATATATACCCCAACAAGCGATTCCACAAGGGTACGTTTATGGTGGGAGTGCAGGGCGACAGCATGACTGGCGTTGGGATAATGGACGGTGATAAATTGCTGGTAGACACACTGAAAGAACCACGCGAAGGCAATATAGTAATAGCCAGAGTAGATGGTGCACTGACTGTAAAGACGCTTAATTTCTCGGAAGGTGGAGTACTGCTCAGCCCCGAGAATCCGAAATACGAACCGATAAAGGTAGATGAGGACACCGCCATAATTGGTGTGGTGGTAGCAACACAACGAGATTTCACATAACAAACTAAGTCATTACGACACAATTATTTAATAGATATGAGTCATAAGCATATCTAAATGGGTGAGTTATCCCATAAATCGAACAAAATGAAACAAGAAAAATCATGTCACAACCAATAGCTATAATAGATTGCAATAACTTCTACGCATCGTGCGAGCAGGCGATAGACCCCGAGGCACGAGGCAACCCTGTAGTAGTGCTTTCCAACAATGACGGAGTTATCATCGCTCTATCCAACGAGGCCAAAGCCGTTGGGCTGGAGAAGTTTACACCTGTTTTCAAGGTAAAGCACTTGCTAGATAAGCACAATGTAAAAATATTCTCGGCTAACTTCCAGCTCTATGCTTACAAGTCGCAACAGATTATGGATATACTCCGCAACTACTCCCCCGATGTAGAGGAATACTCCATAGACGAAGCGTTTGTGGGATTGGGCGGATTTAGCCGTTTTGACCTAACGGAGTATGCCACTCGAATCCGCAAGGATATACTCGCTCAAACAGGTATCACCACCACCATAGGAATAGCCAGCACCAAGACCTTAGCCAAGATAGCTAACCGAATTGGCAAAAAACAGCTGGACTACAAGGTCGGTGTGGTAGATATGTACAGCCACGACAAACGCGAGCAATACCTAAAAATGACTGACGTGGGCGATGTGTGGGGTGTTGGCAGGCAGCACAAAAAAATGCTGAACAGTAATAATATCTACACCGCCTACGACCTGGCTCAAGTGCCTGAGAAATGGGTGAAGAAGCGAATGTCCGTGGTCGGACTCCGTACGGTGCGCGAGCTGAATGGCTTCCCATGCGTCGATATGAAATATGAGCACCCAAAGAAAAAGATGATAATGTTCTCTCGCTCATTTGGCAAGAAGCTGACTCGCAAGGAAGACCTGGTGGAAGCCGTGGCGCTTTTCACAGCTCGGGCAGCGGAGCGAATGCGTGGGCAGGGCTCGGCAGCTAAATATGTGTCTGTTTACCTGAGTACCAGTCGCTACGCTGAAAAAAGGTATTACGAAAAGTGCGAGATACGCCTGCCCGTGCCGACTGATGCCACTTGCGAGATACTAAGCTATACCGTAGATGCCGTACACCGTTGCTTTGCCGAGGGGATACTATACTACAAGGCGGGAGTACTGCTAAGTGGATTGCAGCCAGCGAACAACCAGCAGATGTCTATGCTAGACAAACGCGACAGGTTCAAGCTGGAACGAGTAACCCAAGCCGTAGATAAGATAAATCAGAAGAGCGGTACGGACACTATAATCTATGCAACTATGGGTACTACTAATGCCTGGAAGCAGAACCAGAATTATAAGTCGAGCAACTTTGTCGAATCCGATAAGCTCGCCATAGAGCTGAAGAGGAGCGTTGGCTTCCTATAATGGGAAAACATTAACCAAGCGAGCCCAAAGCACAATAGCGATGTAAAGAGAAGAGAGAGAAAGAGAGAGATGAACATTGCCGCGACTTGTGTGAGTAAGCTTGCTTTTGGTTTTTTAGTAGAATGAGAGAAAACTGAGTCAATGATTTTGTGGTAATTCATCAGAAGAAGAACTCATAATCGTAAATGATCGACCTGGGCGTACTTCAATTTTAGTATATTTGTTAAGAGTGAAATATTCTGATGTTATATATGTTTCTGTAAATACTTTTATTTCTATCGAGTCTTGAAATGTTAAGAAGTATTCTGTTCCATTTGCAACATTTGCAGGCGTTACTCTAGTTAGAGATATTTCATTTTTATTAACATTTCTGAAATATAATTGATTCTGTTCATAGATTGAAATCATATAATAATAGAAATCTTCCGTAAAGAATGTATCATGTTCTACTTTTACAAGCTTAATAGGACTAATCCAAGCAAAAAGAATACTGCATGTAATTAATGCTATTAATATTAAATATATTTTTTTTCTAAGTTTCATAGTAATAATCTAAATAATTTATTCCAAGGGCGGTTCATATCTTGAAGAAGCCCTTATTGTAGTAAATAAATCAGAAGGATTAATTTCAATTTCTGTGTACTTGTCAAGAGGAACATAATTAGTAGTATCGTATTTTTCAACCATCACTATAATTTGAACTGAATCAAGAAATGTTAAGAAATATTCCGATTCGTTTGCTACACTTGCAGGAGTGACTTTGGTAAATGATATTTCATTTTTATTAACGTTTTCAAAATAAAGCTGATTAGCTTCCATTATACTTATCATGTAGTAATAGTAATCTTTATGGAAAAATGTTCCATGATTTACTTTTACAAGCTTGATAGGACTAATCCAAGCAAAAAGAATACTGCATGTAATTAATGCTATTAATATTAAATATATTTTTTTTCTAAGTTTCATAATGATAATCTAAAGTATTATTTCAGGAAATTTACTTATCAAAAGGCTTATTTGTTTTTTAATTTTATCAAGATCAAGTTCTTCTTTTTTGAAAGTAATTTCAAATGATTCACGTGTTCTAGAATAGTATTCAATTCCAAGAGGATGTAAGTTCCAAGTTAACTCAGTGGTAAGTTCTTCAATGGAACCATCATAAATAAATTCAATGCCAGATTCTAGAAGTTTAAATACATTCTCTTCATCTGTTTTACGAATATCTTCAAACCAACTAAGTAACTTTGGTAACTCAAAAGTCAGAATAAAGGGATCTATAGTACTAAATGCTATATGGTCTTTTTTAACAACTAACTTGACCTAGAGCCAATTAGCATCGTATTTATCGTCTGAGTTAGCGAATTCATATTCCAATGGAACTAATTCCAAAGTTTTATTCTCTTTACCGAATATAATTTTGTTGTCCATTTCAATCATGATATAATAATTTATCTAATTCTATTGGAGATGTGGAATATGCCTTTAACTACTTCTTGTCAATATGATCTAATATTTCTTTAAAAATATCAGTGTCAAATTTATCTTCTTTTTCGCTTTTACCGTTTTTATATGAAAAAAGACCGTGATACTTTGGAAATATAAACTCAAAATCCATATTTAATTTTAAGACTTCAAAAAATTCCGAGCTTTCATTTAACCTAACACTTATAATCAACTCATGGTAATTCCTATCTCCTTTTTCAATGTTTTCGGTAACAATATTTTCACCATCATTCCAAAAACTTTGCTTTATAGTTCTTTTGTTATTATTAATTTCAAAGCTAACTTTTAGGAATACTATTTCCTTTAAGTGGATATCTAAATATTCATATGGTTGTAGATATTTAGGTACACTGTCAGTATCAATTTCTTCATCTTTATCTAAATCAAAGTACTCATTATAGTCAATATGGAGTGTTTTGAATTCTGTAAGGTTATTTATTAAGTATTCAAATTTTACTTTATTCATTTTATAGTTGTAATTTCATTAACTCACTTGACTAAATTATAATTTAATAATTTATCTAATTCAATTGGAGATGTAGACTTCTCTTTTGAAAAAAAATCAATTTTATTTAAAATATAATATTAAAATCTCCAGCAAGAATTTTGCTACTTTTCATCATTGTCTAGAATAATCCTGTTAGGGTGACTTGGGATAACTATTGTATTAAACTCTCCTTCTTCATACCACCACTCTTCCAAGAATGTTTCATCTCCTAAATAATCTGATCCAAACATTATTGCATAATCTATCATCTGTATTGAAATGTTAGATTTTAATATAACCTTTGCTCCATTCGATAAAACTATTTCATAAATAACATATTTATTATCTTTAGCAGTAGATGTATCAATATACTCATTAGTTAAAACTAGCTCATCAATTTTATCAATAATCTGATTTGATTGCCAATTTGACATAAAAGTATTTTTACACTCTGAAGAATCTAGTCTAAGGTATAAAGTATCATTTATATAAACTTCCCTATTGACTCTCTCTACATAAACATCCTGTGAATTAGAATTAACAGTAAAGATTATAAGTATTATAATTAGTAGTGTTTTCATTAACCTAACTCGATCTCTTTGTAAACTATGTATTCTGAATGTATATTCATGCGTGTTTGTCTACTTGTTACCTTTATAATCTAATCACCTATTAGAACTCCATGACGCAATTCCATTTTATAAACACTAAAATTTTTGTCAAAAACATAATCACCAATAAAATTTCGATTAAGTATTTCTGAATAGAAAGTAAATTCATTTCTCGAGGTGTCAATCTTTAAATTATTAGGTAAATAATTATAATACTTCAAATTGATAACATCTTTTATTGATCTATTCTCAAGATTTAATCCTTTTGAAATGATGCTATATCCTTCAAAAGAATTACCACTTATAGTTATCATAAAGTTTTGTTCATTTTTTGTAACTCCATATAAACCATTAATATGAAGTTTTGCTGTTTCTTGATGCTTGCTTACACTTTGCTGGTATAATTCTTCTAATAAATTAGAACTATCCAACTTTCTTAAAAACTTGACCTTATAATTGTAAAGGTAATACACATTACCAAAATATTCGATTGAATCATTCATATAATTTGACACTAATGAATTTGAATAATCATCTTTTAAATTTATACTCAATACTTTGCTATTTGATTTATAATAATTTAGTATCAAACTAGCCTCTATCTTATTTATAATATTTGATTTTTCAAGTTGGGATAGACATAAACAAATACTAATAAAAAAGAGTATAATTATGAGATACCTGTTTCTAATCATTAATCAGTACTCCATTTTCAAGTTTAGCAATGTAAATATTCTTAACTGCATTATAGATAAGTTCCCCTTTAAAATACCTACTTAAAGAATTTGAGTAAAAAGTAAAATTAGAGTTTTGTATACTTATTTCTATCTGTTCAGGTGAATAATGGAAATATCTTAAAAGAATAACTTCCTTTATATTTTCAACTTCATATTTTTCCTTTGATACTGAAGTAAGACCCTCAATCATATTTTCATTATTATTTACTATGAATAAATCCCCATTACTAGTTTTTGCAATTATCCCTTTTTTATGTAAAATATTAACTTCTAATAGTCCATTAGGGTTGGTAATGTCTTTCTTATAACAATTTAAAAGTTTTTTTAACTCCACATTGGAAGTCCCTTGATAAGAATTCCAAATACTAGAATCTGAAGTGTAACTAAAATCAAAATAATATTCAAAGAGCTCTAATTCTTTGAGTTGTTTAAATGAATTAATAATAGGCTTAATCTCAACTACATATTTAAAGCCTGGTTTAGGAAAAACCATTCTTGAATATATATCAAATGTTTTGTAAAGAGGTCTACCTTCTGAATAATAATTTATTATCAAACTTGATTTAATATAATCCCTAGCAAATTTATTTAAATTTACATCATTAGCGAACAAGTATAAGTTTAAAGCAAATAGCAGAAATATCACTAGAAATTTTTTATTCACATTCATTCTTTATCTTCTAATCAAAAAGACTAACTCCCCAATATAAGAAATATAATTAACTTGCTAAGTAAGCAATTGCGGGAATAGATAATCTTAGTTTATCATATTCGTCATTGGAGGAAGCGAACGAGAGAAATGATAATGGAATTTTTAGAGTCGATATACATATTATTTATTGAAATGGCGCCTTATCTTATGATTGGGTTGGCGTTCGTGGCTATACTTGATATATACATCACTAAGAAGTTTGTGAAAGAACAGATAGGTGGCAAAGGCATCGGCTCTGTTGTAAAGGCGGCACTGTTTGGTGTGCCTCTCCCCCTTTGTTCTTGCGGTGTTATACCTACTACGGTCTATATGGCTGATAGCAAAGCATCGAAAGGTGCAGTCACATCATTTTTAGTCTCTACACCACAAACTGGAATAGACAGCATAGTCGCTACTTATGGTATGATGGGACCAGTGTTTGGGTTTTTCCGACCTATAGCTGCATTTATCATGGGAATTACTACAGGACTTTTTATCAACAGAAAATTCCCACCTGAAGAAGAAAAGAAAAATTTCAATCTGAATGTAATCAACTCATCAGAGGCAAAAGAAATTGCAGAAGAGCAGCTACCAATAAAAGAGAGAGCAAAGAACTCACTTCGCTATGCATTCGTGGATTTCCTAGATGACATAGTAGTGGAATTTCTAATTGGGTTGCTGATTGCGGCAGCTATTACGTTCTTCCTACCTACAGAGTTTTTAGCAGGAACAGGGCTGCAATCTGGAATACTTGGTATGCTATTGATGATAATAATCGGCATCCCAATGTACGTATGTGCCACTGCATCTATCCCGATAGCACTTTCACTTATCCTCAAAGGATTTTCTCCTGGAGTAGCATTTGTATTTCTTGCTGTTGGCCCAGCTACCAATGCCGCAAGTATTGGTATATTATCAAAAAGCTTAGGTAAGCAATTAATAATATACTACTTAACTACATTAATAGTACTATCTATCATATTCGGCTATTTGCTCGATTTTGTGTTCTCTTATTTAGGTGTAAACCCACAAGAACAGTTAGCCGTTGGTCATCATCATGATCACGAATCAATGTCGCTTATTCCACATGAGATACAAATTGCTCTCTCAGCTGTATTTACTGTATTAGTAATTGGGTCGCTATATAGAAAATATGGACAAAAGTGGTTTACAAAAAATGAAGTTGCCGATGGCAGAGAATCAATAGAAGTTAAGGGAATGACTTGTAATCACTGTGTAGCTACTGTAACGGACTCCATTTCTGGCATAACCAACATTGGCGATGTAGAAGTAAACCTTTCTCAAGGTAAGGCATATTATACTGGCAACCCAAACAAAGAAGAGGTTAAGAAAGCCATTCTAGATTGTGGTTATGAGGTCAATGATTAACTTGTAATATACCTTCTTTTTAAAAAATTCCACCCCAAAAAATCTGATTTACTCCTAGTACCGTATGTGTGGTATAATTGTTTAACTTAACTTAGGAGTACAAAATGCAAAAATTGCTAATACTTTTATCAATATTACTTGCTTTTGCAACAATCGATGCAAGCGCAAGACACAATTCAGGTGAAATAATGTTCACCTCAATCTTATCTGGTGAAGCTGAAGTCCCAGCTGTAAACACAACTGCAAGAGGAGTAACTACATTCAATCTGAATGGGACTATGGACACACTATTCGTAAACGGTACATTTGCTGGACTTTCTGGCAAGATAACTGGAGCACATATACATCAAGCAGAAGCTGGTGCAAATGGAGATGTATTAATTGGATTAACATCACATATCAATGGTAACCAAATTATGGGTTTCGTGACTGGTGATGCTTTGAATAGTGCAAGCCTAAAAGCAATGCTGGACGGTGAAACATATCTAAATATCCACACAGAAGCGAACCCTGCTGGTGAGATACGAGGTCAGTTAATGACTGAAACTGATTACTCATTTTACAGTGAATTATCAGGTGATGCCGAAGTTCCTGCTGTGTCTGTTGATGCAGAAGGATTTGCAAACGTAATTATTTCTAAAACAAACAAACAGGTTTGGGTAAATGCAGTTTACTCTGGACTAACTGGTGATCTGACAGGTGCACATTTGCATGCTGGAATGCCTGGTGAAAACGGTGATGTTTTAGTAAATCTTACCGACTTAATCGATGGTAACCAAATTATGGGAAGTGTAGAGATTGATGCATCTTTAGACTTGTGGTCAAAGCTTGCTAATGGTGAAGTTTACATTAATCTTCATACTGAAGCTAATCCTGGTGGAGAGCTTAGAGGCGATTTGAAATGGAATGATGGTATAACACTTAGAACAAATATTAATACAGAGCAAGAAGTACCAGCACCAATAGTACCAAGTATGGCTCAAGGTAATGGCTATGTTCATTTCAATAATTCAGTTGATTCTTTAACATATATGATATACTTTGAAGGTTTAACTGGTGATGCTGTAGCTGCACACTTTCACGAAGCAATTGCAGGTGTAGCTGGTCCTCCAGTTGTTGATATATCAGCAGATATTAATGGCAATTGGATTGTTGGTACTGCTACAGGTGATAACATCAATTCTGAACTATTAGAAAAATTCCTAAAAGGTCAGATTTACATTAATATTCACACGGCTGCTAATGCTGCAGGTGAAATCCGTGGACAAATAGAAACTAATACTAGAATAGCACTAACTCTTAACTTAGAAGGCGAACAAGAGAACCCAGGCGTCAGATCTATGGGTTATGGAAGTGGAGCAGTAACCGTCTCTAATTCTTTAGATGATGTATGGTATGCAATTCTTGCAGATAATTTATCTGGCGAAGTAGAGGCCGCACATTTTCATAATGCTGAATTTGGTATGAATGGAGATGTAGTACTAGGTCTTGGTGAGGATATTACTCAAGATTCAGAGAACGGAGTATGGATAAAAGGTAGCAATGTAGCTGACATCAACTCAGAAGTTGGTGAGCTATTTGCAAAAGATTTGGTATATCTGAATCTACACACTGCAAAATATCCAGCTGGTGAACTAAGAGGTCAAGTTGAGCTGTACGCAAGACTTTATTTTGATAATGGCATTCTTCCATTTGACCCAATGTTTTCAGGTAAATTAAGTTTACATTCTGAATTATCTTCTGACCAGGAGACACACACGGTAAACGGTGATGCAAATGGTACTTTAGGAGTAGTTTTAAATGAAGATATGGATAGTTTATATTTCAACGTAACTGTTAACAATCTTAGTGGCCCTATTACTGGTGCACATTTTCATTTGGGTCAGCCTGGCGAAGACGGAGAAGTAGATGTAAATTTAACTCAATATGTTCAAGGTAACGTAATTGCAGGTACAATAACTGAATTTAACTTAGAAGCACTGCTTTCTGGTCAATACTACCTAAATGTCCATACAGCCGAGAATCCAGCTGGTGAGACAAGAGGTCAAGTGATGCTTAATTCTGATTGGGCATTTACGGCAGATTTATCACCAGAAAATGAAGTACATTCGGTAACAAGTGATGCAGAGGGTATGACTATTATTAGAGTATTTCCTGATCAAGAACACTTTGAGATTAAAGTACTTTTTGATAACACTACAAGTGCTATAACTGGAGCTCACTTACACATGGCTCCTGAAGGGCAAGATGGAGATGTTGTATTGAATCTATCAAATGACGTAGAAGGAAATATGATTTCTACTATCAAGATGGACGACGCATTATTAGGTGCACTTTTAGCTGGAAATATTTATCTAAATATTCATACTGAAGATAATCCGGCCGGAGAGCTCAGAGGTCAGCTAATGCTACAAGGTGGTGTATTCTTTGACTCATGGTTAAATGGTGCACAAGAAAACCCTCCTACTGGTACAAATGCAATGGGACTAGCAGCGATTAAAGTTGACATTATGACAGGTGAAATGAAATATGATATTTTCACAGCTGGTGTAAAAACTGAAATATCTGGTACTCACATTCATGAAGGAATGATAGGAGTAAATGGTGATGTAGCAATAAATCTTTCTACTGGTATTTTGAATAATATAATTGAAGGTAATATTGATATAAATGCTGAACTTAATTCGAACTTAGAATTACTGCTTAGTGGAAATGGATACTTGAATGTACATACAGGTGCATTCGCAAGTGGAGAGATTAGAGGACAAGTGACTTCTTATAACAGAGAAACATTTGCTTTCAACTTTAATAGTAATCAAGAAGTTCCACCAATTTCTAAAAGTACTACAGGTACAGGTGTAGTATCTATTACAAATGATTGGAAAATGCTTAATGTAGATGTAAGCTATGCTAACTTCGATGGAGTAATAACTGGTGCACATATACATCAAGCAGAAGCTGGTTCAAATGGTGATGTTATCGTAAACTTAACTGATTTTGTGGATGAAGAGAATCAAACAATCAGGGCTAACATAACTGCAGAGAATGGACTTTCATCTGAAGTTATAGAAGCAATCATAGCAGGTGAAGCTTATATTAACATTCATTCTGAAAAGAATCCGAATGGTGAAACAAGAGGTCAAATTAATAACACTTCTAGCTTTAGCTCGCCTTCTTCAGTTAGCTATGTTGAGTTGCCAAGCATAAACCTTTATCCAAATCCAGTATCAAGTCAATTGACTATCAACATTGGTGAATATATAAGCTCACCAGTAGTAACTGTGGTAGTTTATGATATGAATGGTCGTATGTCGACTAAGTCATCAGAGGATAATGGTGGAACAATATCATTAGATGTAAGTAACTTCGATAGTGGCACTTACTTCCTTGAGATATTAGGTAATGATAATAACATAAGAACGAAATTTATAAAACAATAGACTTTATACTTTATCCTACAATTCAAAAAGCCCCAAGATATTTCTTGGGGCTTTTTCTTTTTTCACTTCTCCTCGAAGCATATCTCTAATTTTATTCCATCAGGGTCCTTGAAGAAAAGTGCATAATACTTTTCTCCATGTTGTGGGTAGAACTTTGGTGGATCCACAATATTTGCACCTATACCTTTTATCTTAGTATATAATTCATCTACCTCTTCAACAGAGTTAGTACCAAATGCCAAATGGTGCAATGAACCGGGTTTTCTTCTATGGACATCATCATTTTTGAATTTCTCTCGTGGAGAGTTTATTCCTATAGTTATGGTTTCACCAACATACTCAATTACATTAAAATCGTGAGCTTCTACCCTACCCTTTGACTTTCTATCCAAATCAAAACCAAGTAATGGCATTAGTTTATCATAAAACTCTTCAGCTTTATTAAAGTCTTTCACTGTAAATTGAATGTGGTCAACTTTTATATTCATATTCTATTTCTTTATAAATTTAGAAGTCCCTACTACTCTACTTTCCGATTCAATTACTATAGAATATGCACCTTTGCTTAGCTGGCTTGCATCTATAGCTACTGATTCTTGATAAGATGAAATAACTTGATTTATCACATTATTTCCAAGTAAATCATAAACTTTCACTGAACAGCCATTATTTATAGTTGTTGGAAGTGATACAACAAAGTTATCGTAAACTGGACTAGGGTAGAAATCTAGTTTACTTACTTCAACATCATCAACTGAAGTCAATAGCAAACTTTTACTAGTACAAATAGACCACTCCGTTATCTCGTGCACCTCTACTGAACGACCTGTTGAGGAAGTGAGACCAATAAATCCATTCCCACTGTATTGCAAGTCGAGATATTCGAATAAAGGAAAATCTTCCAAAACAAGATCTGGTTGACCATAATCTTTTGTTTCGCTTATGTATATCTTGAGGTCAAGATTTTTATACTCAACCTTACAGTGATATGTCTGCGAAGAGTCTGATTTTATAACAACAATATCAGTTGTTGTGGTAGAATCCTTTTTAGGATGAAGAGGGTATATTTCACCGTCTTCATTTGGAAGAATCACTGATAGATGGTTTCCATTCGGATCCCTATTTTCAGGGTTTTCATACAAATCTATTTCAATAGCTATTGCATTTTTCAGTCCACCATAACCAATGTCGCCTCCAGCCAATGCTGGATTTACTGGTATCTCCCCAGTTAAGATAAGCGCTATACCATCCGCACCAGGCAGCGATGTATCACCTTGAACAACTGGTGCCTTGTCAACCGGATTATAAAAATAACGAGAATGGTCACTAATGATAAATGAGAATTCAGTCTCAAATCCAGAGATTAGGTTTAGCATTTGATTATAATACATATACCCCGAATCATAAGCCCATTTTTTTGTCAAAAGCACAGAGCTATTGCCTAAGTATTTATTACTAATCAAATCTTCTTCTTTGAATCCATTTTCAGATGAGTATTGTGGATTACAAGGATCCACATCAAGTGCAAAAACTCTTATAAAACCGTCTTTACCACTACTTTTATTTTTTTGAATTGCGTCATCTGTAACTGGGTAGTCTTGGGATTCGGTTGAGCCAGTAATAATTAGCTTGTCATCGCTTATGTATACTCCTCTTCCATCTTCACCATACTGTCCACCAAAGTAAGAGCTTTGTAAAACATTACCATTTTTATCAAATATAGCAATAAAAGCATCAGTCTTTCCATCCAAATTCTTCTTGTAAGCATTATCAGATGTAATCAAATCAGAACTTTCAGTAAATCCAGTTATTAGGACATTACTATTTTCGTCAACTGCAATATCACCACCTTTGTTTATAATATTATTCTGACCATCAGTTCCACTTCCACCATAGTAAGTACCCCAATCTAATTCACCTTCAAAATTGACTCTACCCAGATAAGAGGAATAACTACCTGGATTCTCTTCCATAAACTTATTATAAGTCCTCATTGTCTTTTTACTATTAGTAAACTGTCTAAAGTAAAAACCATCTTCATTATCTGAAACAATATGCTCACCATATTCATTACCTTCATCACCAAAGTAACTTGACCAAATCATTTCACCTTCATAGTTAAAGAAGGATAGAAACGTATCATACCCTCCTTTTTTTTCATAAGAGATAGGAGTACCAACAAGTGGGAAATCATTACTAGATGTATAGCCAACTACTGCAATAGTTTTAGAGAATCTATTTATAGCCAAATCCATAGTAAAATCATCGTCATTACCTCCTATATAGGTTGAGTAAATTAGATTATTATCTTTATCAAATTTTGATATAAATGAATCAACTCCAGTTTTTCGTGTTTTTTGCATTGCATCATTTGTTACAGGAAAATTCGTACCATAACATCTGCCTGTTACCCAATAGTTCTCATCTTCGTCAATAACAATGTCATCTACAACATCATAATTATTGCTACCTAACATCGTAGAATATAAAAGTTTTCCGTCTAAGGAGAACTTCATTATAGTTCCGTCATAATCACCTTTATGACCTTTTTGGTATGAGTCATTAGTAGTTGGGAAGTTAGAGCTGCGAGTATCTGAAACTACATATAGCTTATCTTTGAAATATTTTAAGTTTTTAGGATACTCAGCACTTGATCCACCTATCAATGTACTCCACAATAAATTATGGTTTTCATCAAATTTCATTAGAAATAAGTCACCACCACCAAGATAAGCGGTTTGAAATGCGTCATTTGTGACTGGGAAATTGGAGCTTTCTGTGTGACCTAATATGTATATATTGCCATATTCATCCTCTGTAACAGTTTCACCAAAGTCTCTTGCACCACCTCCTGCAAAGGTTGAAAACTTTAACTCGAAATCTTCTGCAGTTATTCCTAAAGGAATTAAAAGCGAAAGAATAAGAATGACATTCTTCATATTTTTTACCTCACAAATAATATATATAATGAAAGATAAAAAATAAATACGATTCAAAAAAATCAGATAATCATCTAACCTTATAATTGCTATAAGTTATAACTACTTTGCCAGTAGTGTTTTCTGATTTCTTAGTTTGGTTTTTACTTACCGCTTCTATATCGCCAGAGAACTGTGCAGGAATTTGAAAATTCTTCATGTCGAATTCAAGGTAAACTTTGCTTGGCAAATCGAACGGATTGTCTCCATATTCAAATTTACTAACGAATGACCCATTAGACTCGGTGAAGGCCTTCATTTTTATTATTCTGTTGGTCTTTTCGTCCAGAAGTATATTAGCTAGTATAAGACCCTCTTCGTTCCTTCCAGGTATAATTTTTATCTTTGTCAGGCCATTCTCTTGCCCCTCATATATTGCAGCTGAGCGATTCTTGATTATCTTCAGATATTCCATCTGAGCGCCATTCTTGGGCATCATCATAAAGTCGTCTGACTTTATCTCAATATTATCAGCGCTATTGTAAATCAAAGTAGCTGTACGCTCCTTAATTTTCAGGAACTCTATGTCAATTTTAATTTTTAAGTCAACGCTATGGGGCTTTACTTTCTCCATTTTGTTAACTAGCTTGTTAAGTATAGGGTCCAAATCTTTTGCTTTAACTGTGGAAACAAACAGCATTAATACTAATACAAAACTCAATTTTCTCATAATTAACTCAATATATCTTTGTTTTTAAAATGATAGAATGACACTGAAATGAATGTAAAAGTATAAGCTAAGTTAACCCAAATAGCTCTGATTAACTTCTCGCTGTTCATTTCCATTTGGAAGAAGATATCCCACGAAGGTAAATACGTAGTAAATAGATATGGGATAATTGGTGCAATAAGTGCGTAGCCGAGAGTACTAACAATGGTCAGTCCGACAATTATTGCAAATGTACCAACTATAGGCACTATAGAGCTCTCTGCATAGCTAGAGATTAGATACGCCAATGAAGTCACTGTTGTCATAGATAAAATACCATATAAGAATGCATAGCCAAATCGCCACAGCACGTCGTCAGAGGCGATGATGCTGATAGCACTCTTTATCACTATCAAGTCACCAATACCAAACATAATAAGTCCAAGTATTAGACTATATCCAATCATGAATATGAGTAATAGTACTGTATATATCCATGCTGATAGGAATTTAGCAGTGAGTAACTTTACTCTACTAACAGGCCGAGTTAGTAATAGCCTAAAAGTTCCATGATTCGCCTCCCCAGAGAGCATATCCCCTGCTGTTATAGCAATTAATATTGGTAGGTGAATCCACAAACTATTTAGAATAATAAATGACATAGTGTACGCATTTATCAATTTCCCATTGAGGAAGAATTTCTCTTTCAAGCTATCAAGCAAGAATCCCAATAGCTGGTCTCCTTCGAAATAGAATCCCAGATTAACTACGGTAACAATGAATGCAATAGCAGCAAAACCAATGTATGTTCTTGGCTTTCTGAATATTTTGAATAACTCAATTCTTAGTAAATTTATCATCTTGTTTTATCAATAAAGTATTCTTCCAAAGACCTAATTGGTTCTATAGAATAAACTTTAATCCCACTATTAATCAATAATCTGTTGATGTTTGGAATGGCTTCTTTTTCTATTTGAAGAGATATTTTCTCTTCGTTTAGTTTTTTTATCTCAATGTTAGATTCACTTTCTCTAATTATTGACAAAGCTTTTTCATTGTCATCTGTGGTAAGCATAACTTTCATTTTACTACCAGTCAGTAACTCAGCCACATCACCCTCTACCACTGACTTACCCCTATTTATTATTACCATTCTGTTGCAGATTTGCTCTACCTCATTTAAGATATGGCTAGATATAATTATGGTGATGCCTTTTTCTTTGTTTAAACGGACTATTAGCTCCCTCATATCCACTTGCCCTTGAGGATCTAGTCCATTTGCGGGTTCATCAAGCACGACTAACTTAGGTGAATGCAATAGAGTTTGGGCTATGCCTAATCTCTGTTTCATACCTTGAGAGAATGTTTTAACTTTGCTATGCCTTCTTTCCGATAGCCCAACAAGTTCCAGAACCTCATCTATTTTTTCTTTTCTATTATCTATTTCTGAAAGACGAGCCAGAATATCCAAATTCCTCTCAGCACTTAAATAAGGATAAAAGTCTGGCTTTTCAACCAAGGCACCTACTTTTGAAATTGTAGAATTTCTGTCTTTGCTAATGGGTGTACCGAATAATTTTATGTCGCCAGAAGTGGGAGTAATTAGCGACAATAACATACGGATTGATGTGCTTTTACCCGCACCATTGGGCCCGAGAAATCCGAATATATCACCTTTGTTGACTGAAAATGATAGACCACTAACAGCAGTGAAGTTCTCGTACTGCTTTGTGACATTATCAAATTCTAAGTATTTTTCTGTTGTCAAATCTTGTAATTTTTTTGTTGATTTTGATACATGACGAATGAGTTCTATTTTTCGTGAGATAAAAAAGCTATGACATATACATATATATATAGTAACAACTTAGGTTAATTACCGTTAATGAAGAAGCAAATTATTTGTCATGACATTTTTTTAACCAACAGGATTAAATGAAAGCTTTATATTCAATTTTAATATTTAGTGTTATAGTTTTATCGAGTTATCATGTAGTTTATTCGAATGATACCAAGAATGAAATAGATCAATACTTAGACAGGCATTATGGTAATAAAAAGTTCAACGGCAATGTACTTATTACCAAAGGAAATGAAATAATTTATTCTAATTCATACGGTTATGCTAACAAACAGCATAAAGTACAGAATACCGACTCAACAAAGTTCCTAATTGGCTCAATCACAAAACCATTTACAGCGTTAGGCATTCTTATCTTAGAGGAAGAAGGTAAACTAAGACTTGAAAACAAACTATCAGAATACTTCCCTGAATTTGAGAACTCTGAGAAAGTCACAATCAAGCAGCTACTAACCCACACTTCTGGAATTCCTGATTACCACTCACTTAGTGATTGGGTAATAGATAGCAAATCAGATAACACGACGCCAGAATTTACAATAGAAAAAGTAAATGGTAGAAAGTTTGATTTCGAACCAGGAACAAATTTCAGATATTCGAATACAGGATATATATTTCTAGGTCTAATAATCGAAAAAGTTAGTGGATTGAAATATTCTGAATTCATTAATAAAAATATACTTAAGCCATTGGGTTTAAATGATACAGGCATAATAGACAACAAATCAATCATTCCTAATCTTGCTAATGGCTACACAACCACTCCAAGAGAATCAATTGTCGCTGATTATATTAACTACAATCAACCTTATGCCTCTGGGAATATGTATTCTACTTCTAAGGATTTATTGAATTTCACTCAAGCAATTATGAGCAGTGAACTAATATCACCTGAGAAGACAAAAGAGATATTCAAAGCCGGCAAATACTATGGATATGGCTGGGGAATCAGAAATTTCGATGGAATCAAAGCTTATGGGCATTATGGTGGAATGAATGGATTTGTAGGAGCTATCACCTACATCCCGGATAATGACTACTTCATCTGTATTCTAACAAATGATGACAACACACCTAAAATTAGAATTACATCAGACCTCGTTTCAATTCTGTATAATAATGATGTTGCTCTTCCTGAGGAAACAGCTTTAATACCCTTAGAAAAAGATATCATAAGCCAAGTAGTTGGAAAATATAAAGTCAAAGAAAATCATTATTTTTTCATCACTGATAAAGATGGGAAGTTATATCTGCAAGAAGGGAACAATGATAAACATGAGATGTATCCTTATGATAAGTATAAGTTTTCTTTCACTCTATTGGAACCCAACTTAGTGTTTAGTGATGTGAAAAAGAACAAAGCTCATAAGTTAGAGCTAGTTGGCAGCAAGACTATACTTACTGCTGTTAGGGTGGAGTAGACTTCTAAAATTTCATCTAGAAATTTAGACACTTTATTTTCCATTTATAATTCTTATAGAGTTAGCGAAGTTTGCAAGATTCTTTTTAGCTTTTTCATCTTGTTGCGGTGTTGCTACTTTTATATTATAATGCTCTCTATGAAAATAATATACTTCCTCCACATTTTCTAGAGGTTTAACATTACCATCTATAATATCGCAATTTCCTAATATTGATATCTTTTCTAGTTTATTCAATCTTTCAATAAATTTAATCGAATTTATATTTCTACAATTAACAATCCTAAGCTCTTTTAAATTTTCAGCTTGTGCCAAGGTACTATAGTCATGTATTTTCGAGCAAGTATCAATCTCTAATTTAGTAAGATTGTTAAGGGCTCCTAAATTAGAAATATCCTTCAGTGATCTGCAATTACCTAGAACAATATTTTTTAACTTTAAAAGATTTTCCATACCATCCAAGCTTTTCAAACTGGAAGTTTTAATTTTTAACGTGTTTAGGTTTCTAAAATGAGATATATTCATAAGGTTTTTTTCAGAGAATTCAACTAGACAAAGTGTTTCTAAATTTAAACATTTTTCTAATCCAGTAACTTCATTACCTTTCCAATGAAGAGTCAAATTTTTTAGATTTTTTAAATTGCTAAAATCAATTTGTCCCTCCGCATTTATACGAATCGAAAGTGTTTTCAAATTTTTCAAGTATTTTAAGAAGCCAAAATTATACTTATCCACCCCACTTATATCCAAACCTTCCAAGAAAGTAAAATCTCTTAGAAAACTTAAATCATCTTCCACTTCCCACATTGTATCTATTTTAATTCCATTTAGTTTTTTCTTTTTTAAAATTTCAAAAATATCATTTTTAGTATATTCTTTTTTATAAATCAGATTATTACCATAAGGTGATGTTTCTATATTACTTTTCATAAATTACCTTGGTAAAATAGTTTCTTTCATTTAGTAAAGGTATAAACACAATATAAAAAAAATCCCAATTCTTAGCAGAATTGGGATTAAAATGTTTTAAGAAAAGTAGAGGTGGATTAGTCTTCGCTAATAACCCAAACTTTTAGTGGAGCAGTGATTTCTTTGTGCAATTTAACTTTCACACTGAAAACACCCAATGATTTGATTGGCTCTTCGATAATGATATCTCTTCTATCAATCTTGTGGCCTAATAGCTCTAATTGCTCAGCAATAGCTTGTGCAGTAACAGCACCGAACAATTTGCCCTCTTCACCAACTTTCATTGGGATAGACACTTGTTGTTCAGCAAGCTTAGCAGCTAATTTCTCAGCATCGCCTTTTAGCTCTTCCTGACGTTTGTCATATTGCTTTCTTTCGAATTGAATTCTCTTTACAGCAGCATCTGAAGCATAGTAAGCATACTGTCTTGGGATAAGATAGTTACGAGCGTATCCGTTTTTCACTTCTACTACGTCACCTATTGAACCCAAATTATCTAAATCTTGTCTTAGAATTACTTTCATTTTAATACCTAAATATTATATTCTTCTTATATTTTTATTATTCTGATTTTTCTTCTTTGCTTTCAGTTGCTTTACCAGCTTCCAAATCTCTTTGTTTTCTGTAGTCGATTAGTGCATCTGGTAAATCTATAGTCAAGTGTCTTAGTATAGTGTCTTCTAGTACTAAGAATTTGTTATATCTGTTTTGAAAATCAGAAGGTGCAAGCAATTGAATATGAATGTAGCAGCCATTGTACTTTTTGTTGATTGGGTAAGCCAATCTTCTACGTCCAGCGTTTTTTACATTCTCAATTTCGCCACCATTGTCTTCTACATATTTTGTAACTTTGGTAGTAAGTTCATCAATTTCGTTGTCTTCCAACGCTGCATTTACTATCAAAGTAGTTTCATATCTACGACGTTCAGCCATATTATATCTCCGATTACTGACGGTTTATAGTTCATACTTTTTTCATCAGTACAAACCAGTAAATCATTTATTGTTTTAAAATAGACCACAAAATTATCTAAATATAACTTATTAACAAAATCTTTTTGACTATTTGCTTTAAAAAAGTACAAAAAACAGTATCAAGTTTTGTTTCAAAGATTTATAATACTTAACTTGCTAATCTTGTCAATTCAAGAAGTAAAAATTTATAATATATCTTTACAGAGCGTATGAGTAACGAAGAAATAAAAAACACTGAAAACAGTCAAGCAGATACTGAGAATGCTGCAGAATCAACAACTAACGAAGCTACAGAGCAAGTAGAAAATACTGCTGAAGAAACTCCGAAAGCTGAAGATACAAAAACTGAAGAAGCTCCAACTGAGGAAACTACTCAGGAAGAAGCTACAGAAGAACCAAAAGCTGAGGAAGCTGCTGAAGAAAAAACTGAAGCACCAGCAACAGAAGAAAATGCTGATGATTCGGAAACTGAAGACAAAACTCACTACAATGAAGTAGTTGCTTCTTTAGAAAAGAAGATTGGTACTGAAGAAACAGTAAACGTAGAAGTAATTGCCAAAGCAAAAGGTGGTCTTCGTGTTGTTTATGACAGTGTTCCTCTTTTCTTACCTGCATCGCACTACACTTTAGAAAAGAAAGTAAATGAAGAAAAACTTGATGCTGCTGTAGGTCAAAATTTTGACGTAAAAGTAACTGAAGTTAAGCAAATAGGCGAAGGCAAAATAGTAATCGTTTCTCGTAAAGATATGTTGCTAAAAGAAGTTTGGGATAAAGTAGAAGTTGGCGCCGAAGTAACTGGCAATATTTCTTCAATCACTAACTTCGGTGTATTTATCGACCTTGGCGGAGTTGAAGGTTTAGTTCACGTATCTAGATTATCTCACGCTCACATAGACAATCCAAAAAATCACTACAACAAAGGTGATGAAATGACTGTGAAGGTAATAGAAATAGACAAGAAAAATGGGAAAATAAGCTTAAGTAGAAAAGCATTAGAAGATTCTCCTTGGAAAGGAGCAGAAGAAAAGTATAAAGTTGGCGAAACAGTTACTGGTAAAGTAAAAAGACTAACTAACTTTGGTGCTTATGTAGAATTAGAGCCAGGTGTAGAAGGTTTACTAAGAGTAAGCGAGCTTAGCTGGGCTATGAGAGTTGACAAACCAGCTGACGTCCTTAGCGAAGGACAAGAAGTAGAGCTAAAAGTACTTCAGATTTCTGAAGAAAAAGGTCAAGCTGCATTGAGTTTAAAACAAAATACAGAAAATCCATGGGCTTCTCTAACTGAAAAATACAGCAAAGGCAGTGATGCAAGTGGTGTAGTTCAGAGAGTATTTGACAAAGGTGCTATAGTAAGAATTAACGATGAAGTT
Organism: Chlorobiota bacterium; assembly: GCA_046290495.1. GTDB lineage: Bacteria > Bacteroidota > Ignavibacteria > Kapaibacteriales > UBA2268 > PGYR01. The sequence continues at coordinate 859,948 of JBKAGT010000005.1, forward strand.
GATGCTTTTATGCCTGTAAGCCGTATGAATGCACTGAAAGAAAATGAAGACGATCAACCATTGAAAGTAGGTCAAGCTTTGGAAGTAAAAGTTATTGATGCTGCGGCTAATGATGAGTCATTAGTTGTTTCTCCAGTTCTAACTGAAGAGCAAAGAGAAAAACTAAACGCTAAGAAACAAAAAAGAAACAAAGGGCCAAAAGGAAGACCTACTACAAATGTTAAAACATCTGCTGGGTCAGTTTCATTTGGTGATTTACTTTCAAATTCTGATTTGAAAAACTTGACTAACGAAAAGTAACACTACAACTCAGAAGAATATATTATAAGAATCCCTTACATAATTCGATTTGTAAGGGATTTTTTTTATCTTGCTACAAAATACGAATAACAATATTAGCTTTTGTTCGTTTTGAAAATAACATGAAACATATGCAAAAAATTATTTATACATTATTTTTGTTTTTTTTGATAAATCTTGTTGCATCAGCACAAGACAATGAGACAATTTTAAAAAAAGAAAACAAGCAATCTTCTATTGAAGTTTTTACAACTGACACAACAGATAGTGAGTTACCCAGTTCAACAATAAAAACAACACCTGAGCAAGATAGTGCTTATTATCAAGCATTAAGAATGAATCTGCCAGTTGGTTTAAGATTAAGATATGACCTGCTTAATGTTCGTTACACTCTCATTAGCCTAGATCCAGACGCTGAGAAAACTGGTATGGACTATTTACCAGATGGTGCATTCAAACCAGACCCGAATATGATAGTACAAAGACAAGAAATGCTTATGAATGCATTCAAGGTTCCTTACGCTAGAACTTATGATCCATGGCAAGGTATGAGAATCCCATTTTCAGACATAGGTAGATTTTTTGGCATAACCGAAGATTACTCAGGAAATATAAAATTCAGAGTAGACAATTACACAGAAGTTGAAATCGTGATCTATTCTATCAAAGCGGTAGTAGTAGCTACAATATTCAAAGGTTATTTACCTGCTGGCAGCTACGAAAGGACTTGGACAGGTAGAGATGAGAATGGTAGAAAGCTGCCTGCTGGTGATTACGTAGGTGAAGTTAGAATAAAAGGACAAAGTTCATATCGTAAAAGAATTATTCTAAATTAAATTCAGCACAATTTGGACTCCCCCAAAGATATAGACCAATATTATAGGAAGCAGTATAAAATATATGATGCTACTCGTAGCTCATTTCTGTTCGGTAGAAATAAACTTGCTCAATTAGTCAATCAAGATTTGAATGAAAATGACACGATTTTAGAGGTTGGTTGTGGTACTGGGTATTTGTTAAAAAGAATCGAAACTTGTGATAAGTACGGAATAGATTTGTCATCTGAAATGCTCTCTTTAGCCAAAAAGAAACTAGGTGAATCTGCTGTACTAGAAAACACTTTGCTAGAAGAGTACAAACCTGATTTCAAATTTGACAAGGTAATTTTAGCTTACTATTTTACAATTTCACTTAGCCAGAAGGAAAGTCAATTAGAAAAAATAAAATCATTACTTTCAGATGGTGGGTTTATATATGTTGTTGATTTTCATAGATATGGAAATAGCATTTATAAGAAATATATGAATTGGCATGGTATTGAAATGAATCCTAACCTTTCCCAAGCTCTTGAAGGAAACTTTGATACTGTTAAATTATCTATTCAAAAAGCTTATGCTGGCATGTGGGAGTATTTCATTTATAAGGGAGTTTATCGTGCTTAATCAAAATGAAATATTGGCATTATCTGATGTTGAGAAGACTCTGGTTATACCACTTTGGGCTAGAGCCGAAGAGACAAACAAAGGTGGTTTAATAAAAGATAGCCTATCTGTTAAATTAATAGAGTCCTTAGATTTATCAGTGTTTAATTTCCAGCAGCTCTCCCCTTTTATCAAAAACTATCTTCTCACAGCTATTTCTAACAGAACTATTGTAATAGACGAAATGCTCAGCAAGCTAGAAGGCAACGGTAGAAGGGTAATAAATTTTGGTTGCGGTCTGGATACCAGATTCAGTAGATTTGAGAATAAATTTGACATGTGGTATGATATAGATTTGGAGCCAGTAATAGAGCTTAGACGACAGTTAGTAAGTGAAAAAAATGGCTATAAAATGATTGCTGGCGATATTACTTCCAAATCAGTTATCCCTGAACAAATTAAAGGAGAAAACTTTATAGTTGTTTGTGAAGGTCTTCTTATGTATTTTACTCATAATCAGGTTATGTCATTCCTCAATAAAATAACTAATGAATTAAAAGTAACTGACTTAATCTTTGAATCACTTGGTAGCTATGCAAAGATAAAAGTCAACCCTGTAATTAAGGGAATTGGTGAGAAAAGTAAGTATAAATGGGGGATGAATAATATTAGTAAATTAGAAGAAGAAATACCAGATTTGAGACATAGAAAAACAGTGTCTATATTTGATATAAATAAGAGTCGCTGGGGAGTTATGGGCAATCTGATGAGATTAAATTATTTGAACAAAAGAATAGCGAGTAAAATATCGCACTTCAGCTATGAGCATAATTAAAATAATATTGATAGTCATAATCACCGTAGCCGATACATTCAGAGTCCTGATAATGATGATGGTAAAAGGAGGCGATGTGTTTTCTGGCTACTCAAAGAAATGGAGTAGAAAACTGCTAAGAGTTATGGGAGTGAAACTTGGAGTAGCCGGATTAGAGAACATAGACTCTAGCAAAAGCTATATCTACGCAGCTAATCACTCTAGCTTACTTGATATACCTGTCCTATTGGCAACACTACCAGGTGACGCAAGAATAATTTACAAAAGAGAGTTAGAGAAGATACCAATTTTTGGCTATGGACTACGCAAATCACCATTCATAGGGATAGACAGGACTGACCCAAGGAAAGCAATGCAAAGTATAATGGAAGCACTTGAAATGACCAAGAACGGTGCTTCAATCATCATATTCCCAGAAGGGACACGAGAAGCTGGACGAGAAGTTGGGCCATTCAAGCGAGGTGGTTTTCTATTAGCTGAAAAAGCAATGCGCCCAATAGTACCTGTGGCAGTAACAGGTACTTATGATATTATACCACCAGGGAAATTTAAAATAAAAAGTGGTGAAGTAAACGTAAGTATACTGTCACCGATTGAGACAGAAAATTTAGTAAAAGAAGAAATGCGAACGCTGAAAGAGAAGGTAAGAGAAAAACTAATCGAAGAATTATCAAAAAAATCAGAATAAATTTTGTTATTATCAAAAAATGCAATATTTTTGTGTTCTTATAATTGAGAGATGGTCGAATAGCTCAGTTGGTAGAGCAAAGGACTGAAAATCCTTGTGTCGGGGGTTCAACTCCCTCTTCGACCACCATCTAAAAGCCCTTGTATCGAACTGATGCAAGGGCTTTTTCAGTTCTTATCGGTTTTCAAGCAAAATTAAATTTCTCTCTATATTGCTCTATTTTGCTCTAATTTTTTTTCAAAAAACTACACAGGAGCTACACAAAATTAAATATATCTTATACTTCTTTTTAAAACAACTTAAAAAATAATCTTATTTATTCAATAATTATTATTAATTCTTAGGGATTTAGAATCTTATATTATTTAGATTGAGTTTTAGAGTTTTATTATTAAAATAAATTCCATATAAAGTATTTATTCAAATAATAATTTTTTATACTTGCACTCTAAAAATAATTGAGGTTCTAATTGAAACATTTAAAAACGTTAATTTTAATTACAATACTTATCATACCCCCTCTGGATTCAAAAGAGTATAAACTTGAATATGCTCCAAATTTAAAACTGACAAAAGATAGTATAGCAAACTTTCAAATTTTAAAATCTTTAGATTTATTCCTTTCAAATATCAATAATGATTATGAGTATATACCTAATGTAGACAGTTCTGAAAAAATTGAGACATACATTCTAATAGATGAGATAATTAGTTTAGACTCAAGAGTGATAAAAGAAGATACAAATACTTTCGATCCATACATAACAAACTTATTACCTCTTAAAGATTCCACTTACTTAGCTTCTATTAGTTATTTAGGAATAAATGAATCTATACCTCTTTATAGGGCTACAATAGAGCTAGTATTAAAAAAAGACAAAGAAAATTTCTCTATCTCCTCTCCGCTTTCCATCAAAACAAACAATTGGAATTATATTAATAATGGTAATTACAAAGTAATATATGACTTCAACATAGATGAATCTGAAGCATCTATTCTATTGACATATATTACCAATTATGATAAGATTTTAGGGAATGATGATATTAAAAGCACATATTACTTTACTACTAATTCATCTAATTTGCTAGACATTATTGGGGTACAATTTAAATCTGACTATAATGGAATAACAACAGGTTCGCTTAAGTATGACCTTGAAAAAGAAAACTTAGTGGTGCTAGGAAATAAGAATTATGACCCGCATGATTTGTGGCATTCTAGACTATCCCTTTTAAAACCGAGAAAAGATTGTTTCAAATTTATTGATGAGGGCTGTGCTTATTTATATGGAGGTAGTTGGGGGTACTCTTGGAATGAAATCTTAATAGAATTCGAAAAACAAGTAGTCGATAAAGGAAATAACGATTGGTTATCATTAAAATCATCACCCTCATATTTCATGACAGGTAAATTTAAAAATTCTGCAGATTATATTATTACTGCGTTAATAATTAATGAAGTAGAACAGAAGTATGGTTATGAAGGAGTCAGGGAACTGATTAACTTAAATCCTGAAAATGATAGTATTGATGATTATTACTCAATTTTGAATAGATTAGTCAATGTAAATGAAAATAACTACAATGAAAGAGTTAATCAAATATTGAAAAATCACTAATAATCAATTATTCTATTGGTAGTTCTGCCATAAATTAGCTGTAATCAAGTATTTTCAATACCTTCGTCGTGTTGTCATATTGTTAAAATAAGTTAAATTAAGTTAATCGTATCTATTAGAATCTATTTTAAATTAAAATCATCTAAAATTATCTAGTAAACGATGTTTTTAAGCCTTTCTCACTTAAAATTAAGACTAAAGCAACAATAAATAATTAAATTGATTCGAGTCTTTAGTAATTTGTATTATTAAATTAGTTTTTTTGACATTGTCAAACAAATATTATACGAAATAATGAAGCATTTTGAGTTTGTCTAACTACGAATCAACTCATCAGCAATCATTTCGGCTTGCTTCAGAACCGTTTCTGTGGCTAGTTTTTGCATATCTGGTGGGTAACAGTACTTTCTTAACGTTCGTTTGATGTAACTGACTTAAAAGTTCAGTGAGGGTGGTTTTTTGGATAAATAACTAAAATAACATGATGTATATATATATTTGTATAAATAGATTGAAAAATTTTATTGTTTTGATTCAAACAATTGTATTTTATAATAAATCATTATTGAAAGTAAGAAGTACATTAAATGGATATAGAAGCTGTATTAAAACAATTACAAACTTGGACAAATAACATTCCTCTAATTGTTCTTGGTAGTGGAGCTTCTGTCCCTTTCCAACTTCCTTCAATGTGGACTTTGGGAGATTTCTTAAAAAGCTCAATAAGTTTTGCAGATACGAATGATCAAGCCCAATTTGAACAATTTAAAGTAGAATTTGACAAAACTGGTGATTTAGAAACAACCCTAACAAAACTTCAATTAAGAACCAACGTACTTGCTGAAATTGTTGATAAAACTTGGGAATTAGTCAATGAATCAGATTTAGAAGCGTACGAAAAATTCATCAACAAAGACATTGAACTTCCTTTAGCTGAATTATTAAAATATTTCTTAGACACAGCAGGTAAAAAAGTCTCAATTATAACAACGAATTATGATAGACTTGCTGAATATGCTACTAGTCTTTCTAAAGCTATTGTTTGTAGTGGATATGCTCAAAGTCATATTGGACACTTTTCAAACAATATTCAATCTAACAATTTAGCATCACTAAATGGGTATAAAGGACAAGTAAATATTTGGAAAGTTCACGGCTCTTTAGACTGGTTTAAATCTAAAGAAGATGAAAATATCCAGCTTCCATTAAGACATAGTATTCCTAAAAACTATCGACCATTAATTGTAACACCTGGATTAAGTAAATATTCAGAAACACATAATGAACCATATAGAACCATTTTAACACAAGCAGATCATGAAATTGAGAATGCCAATGGGTTTTTATGTATTGGTTACGGGTTTAATGATACTCACGTACAGCCAAAATTAATTGAACAAATAAAAAACAATAAACCAATTATTGTAATAACAAAAGAACTTACTCCAAAAACAAAGCAATCAATTATCGACAATAACTGTCAAAAGTATTTACTTATCGAAGAAGCTAATTCTAAAGACACTAAAATTTATTCTTCCAAATTTGGAGAATTGGTAATTGAAGACACAAGTTATTGGGAATTAGGCGAATACTTAAAATTAATAATTTCTTAAAGAGAGACTATGGCTATATTTCAATTTGAAGAATCTACAAAAATCGGAACAGTTTTTAGTGTTGACACTTCTACACTAATCGTAAAAGTTGAAGAACTTGAAAAGCTTAGAAAGCTTCAGGTAAATCATTTAATTGCTGTAAAAAGTTCAAAAGCAGGTCAACATCTAATTGGCATAATTAATCGAATTACGCGAAAAGTATCAGATGATGAAAATCCAGTATCTGAAGATTTGGGTATGACCAGCTTTCTCTTAACAGAAAACATTTTAAAAGTTAACTTAATTGGAACTTTGATTGATAAATACGGAGAGAAAGAAAACGTTTTTAAACGAACGTTAGATACTGTTCCAGAAATTGAAGCAAATTGCTTTCCAATAGATGGTGAAAATATCACAAAGTTTATGGGTACCATATCTGCTAAAGAAAATTATGATATTCCTCTGTCTCTTGGTAAATACTCGATTGATGAAAATGCTGATGCTTATTTAGATGGCGATAAACTTTTCCAAAGACACGCTGTAATTGTAGGCAGTACTGGTTCTGGAAAATCTTGGTGTGTAGCAAAACTGGTTGAACAAATTGCAAAATTACCAATGGCAAATTCAATTCTTTTTGATATTCACGGAGAATATAGTGGTGAAGATTTTAGATCCGATGGATTACAGCATTTAAGAGTTGCTAATCCATCTGACTTAGAGAAAACTGGAAATCTCCAAAATAGTGTTTTAATGCTTCCTTATTGGCTTTTAACTTATGAAGAAATGTTGGCGATGCTACTTGATAGAAGTGACAGTAATGCACCTAATCAAGCAATGCTATTTTCAAAAATAGTCTTTGAGGAAAAACTAGCGTTTTTAGATTCAATTGGAGATACCGAATTTAAAGATTCAATAACTATTGATAGTCCTATACCATATAAAATCGAAAACGTATTGAACAAATTGAAAACTCTAGATGAAGAAAGAGTTCCTGGAACAAGAGCTGGTACAGACAAAGCAGGACCATTCAACGGAAAATTAACAAGGTTCGTACAAAGGCTGGAAGCAAAAAGTCAAGACAAAAGACTAGGATTCTTATTTCAAATATCAGATGATGAATTAGATATAGACTGGATGAATAGTTTATGTAACTCGTTAATGCAAGGTTCTAAACACAATGACCAAAAATCAGGTGTAAAAGTTATTGATTTTTCGGAAGTTCCTTCAGACGTTTTACCACTCATTATAGGTTTAGTAGCTAGAATTGTTTTTACGGTTCAACAATGGACAGTTAATGACAAAAGACATCCCATTTGCTTGTTGTGTGATGAAGCACATTTATATATTCCAGAAAGAACAAGCCAAGATTCAGCATCTGAACTTGGATTGAAGAGTTTTGAAAGAATTGCAAAAGAAGGAAGAAAGTATGGCGTTAGTCTTACTGTAATAAGTCAACGACCAGCAGAAGTTAATAGAACAGTTCTTAGTCAGTGTAACAACTTTATTTCATTAAGACTATCAAATGCGGAAGACCAATCAGTAATAAAACGATTACTTCCTGATAACCTTTCAGGCTTGACTGATGTATTACCAATTTTAGATATTGGAGAAGCATTAGTTGTTGGAGATTCATCACTTTTACCAACAAGAATATTAATAGATGAACCAACCATTAAGCCTCAAAGTGCAACAATTGACTTTTGGAATGAATGGAGTAATGAAAAAGCTGAACAAGATATTCCAAATGCCGTAATTGGATTAAGGAAGCAATCGAAATAGAACAAGAATTCAACGAGATTATTTTAATATAATAATCTGACATGGATTTAATTTACAGAAACAAAGAAACTATTATAAATCCAAGTATAAATATTAGTATACTCGGCCACCAAGTTTTACATCTTATCTTCCATTTTTCTTTTGTCAAATACTCTTGAATATTTGCATTACAATTAGGACAAATTTTAGCTGAGTCACTAACTTCATTATTGCAATCTGGGCAATTTATTAATGCCATAATAGTACTCCATATAAACTAAATACTAATATTTTTTCAACTCTATAAAATAGCTTATAGTCAGTGAAGCTGAAGTGATTTATTAAAATCAACCTACTCAAAACTCTTACCTTCTCCCTTCTATATCAAATTCCTCAATCGTAATCTCCTCAATTTCATCAACTTTTGTTTCCTTTTCATTTAGCATTACGGTTATACCTGTTCTATAAACTATAATTTCATGTCTGTAAACTGTTATACTTTGATTTGGAAACATGTTCTTTTGAGCGAAATACTCCATAGAGTTATCGAATAGTATTTTGTCATCATTTGTATATACTTTATCTATACATCTTAATACACAAAACATCAATTTACCTTCAGCGTTATGGAATTTGGTTACAGTTATTTTCATGAAACAAGCTTAGGACTATTGTTTAAATAAACTACTTTGAGGCAATTAGTCTGAGTACATAATTGGGAAGAATACTTTCATAAACCCTCCTGTTGAATTATATATACTCATACTAACTGTTTTAACTTAAAAACAAATTAGTAAATAGTATCTTTATTTTTTTGCTCTAAAAGTTCAGTGAGAAAAAAATTGGGCTCACTGAACTTTTAGGCTATAAGTCTATGGTGTGTTAGTTATGCTTTCTTGTGTTGGCGTTCCCCAGCCTCCTGTAGTAGTTTTTGTTGTTATACCATAAATTATTCCTGAAGGTCCAACTGAAGTAGGCAAAGTAACAGTAGTAGGTGCTGAAAATACCGATTCATAAACAGTATAGATTTCAGTTTCTCCATCTTTTTTATATTTTATTTGTATCCCAGTTGTACCTACTGGTAAATCGTAACTTAAATTATTTCCGATCCATTGATAATTCGTTGGTGGTTGTGGTGTTGACATTTAGACTCCTATTTATGTTATTTAAAAATGAGGACAGCTCATTTGAACCATCTACTATATCATCTACTGTTTCAGTTAATAATTCTTCGTTTTCAAACTTCTTACTTATTACCATTAATGAAACAAATTTAGACAAATTGTTCTTAATGCTGTTATTATGTATTAATTTAATTTGATTATTATAGCTAAACAATTGAGCTCTGAGCTTTGTGATAAGTTTAACATTAATTACATATTTTATACTCAGTGGGATAGTCAGTACAAGTGAAAAAAGAACAACTAGTAATATCCCTGAACTAGTCCAGGCTACCTCAAGTTCACTATTCAAATTATCTATTGACTTTTCAATTTCAGCTCTTAAGTAAGTTTCTTCAATTAATAAGTTTGAATATTGTTCAACTTTCATTTTTTTCAACTCTGATAAATATTGTTCTAGCTCAGGTAACAGGTAGCTTTTATCATTTAGGATTGAAACGAAAAAATTTGATATCTGTATCGCCTCAGTTATATTATCATTCGAAACAAATATTGCGTTTGCCTTGTTTAAATATTCTATTGCTTTGTTTTGCTTTCCATCGTATAGAGAATAAATTGCAGCTTTGAAGTTTGCATCTGCATGAAGTATATCATTATACCCGCTTGATTCTAAGTACTTATATTGTAGATCTTTATACAATGGTGGTTGGTTGTTATAAATCAAATATACATCTAAATTTGACATGTATAGTAAACTATCCATACTATTTTCGGATCCCAGATTTTTGATAACAGATTCCAATGCTCTAATTACATTCCCGAGCTCACCATTTTCGAAGTAAATTGCTCCCAAATTATTTAGTATTATATTTTTATTTTTTTGGTTAGAGTTTGGTCGAAATTCTAAAGCTTTATTATAGTAGTACTCGGATGAATCTAATTTATTGAGATTAAAAAACACTTCGCCTAGATTAGCATAGTTTACAGATTTACCTTCGAAGTTATCAATATCTTGATTAATCTCAATACCTTTTCTTAAGTAGTATAATGCGTTGTGATTTAAACCCTTACTTATGTAAGCAATACTAATTTCATTAAACAAGGAAGAAGAAAACTTTTCATCATTTTCAAAGTCATTAACCTTTTCTGCAATCTGGTAGTATTTTATTGCGGAATCTAATTCACCAATATGATAGTAATTGATCCCCAATCCAAAATAAGCATCCTTTATTACTGCTTTCTGTTTAGAATCAATTATGTCTGGCAAGCAATTCTTAGTATTTTTGATGGACTCTCTGTAATTACCGAGATTGAATAGGTTCTTGCTTTCATCAAGACATTCATTAGCAAATGATGTATATGATAATAAGCAAAGTATAATTAAATAATATAAAATTTTCATTTCTGTTGATCTCTTAATTTGTTACCAATTACATTATCTGCGAATTGTGATCCTTCTCCTGTTATCGACCATTGTATATTACAACCAGCATTTTCAATTCTTTTTAAAATCAAGTACGGAATTTGTCTATCATCTTTAAAAATATTTTGTACTTCATATCTTTCAAACCCTCGTAGAATTTCGAATTCAACAACATTCTCATAGTTTTTGTCTATCCATTCTTTTATTCTCTTTTTTTGAATAGAATAATCGAAGTCCTCAATTCTAGTAAGTACTATTGAACTGTTTGACTCATTTATATATGGCTCTCCATTTCCTGAATAAAGCCAGTCTATAGAGATTCCTCGTTTGAATAATCTAAGACTTATTTTCTGTAGATCATTCTCATCATTCATGTATTTATTCAATGATTGATGTGAAATGTTTATTTTTTTTGCAAACTCAGATTTTGTTAATCTTGTTGCATTAAACAGTTTAATAAATCTTTTGAGTATGTCTTTTTCGTTTTTCAAACTTAAATCAAATTATTGTTATCTCAATTGGCGTAAAAGTTCAGTGAGCAAAGATAATTATATTTTTAGCATTTTTTATTGGCGTAAAAGTTCAGTGAGAGTATTTTTTTAAGGAGTCATTACTAACTTTTCTAAATATGTGGTACTTTTGTTTTATTAAATGCAAATAGAGATGTTCATTTATTAATATAGTTGTAACAAATTAAAAAAAATACATATGAACAAAGTCGAAATTACTTTCAAAGGTGCAGTTCTAGACCTTAAATTAGAACTAGAAGGAAAAGAGATAGGTCTCTATTTCGATGGTGCAAGCAATTGGTTCCGAGTACTCGAGGATTTTGAGATAGAAGGAAAGTTAGATGTCGTAATGATCTGTAAAGGTTTAAATGGCACCAAATGGGGAATGGAAATAAAAGTTGATGAAAAAGGACCTAAAAAATATTCTGCCAAAATAAAAAAAGGATATTCTTTAATATCTGACGAAATAACCCTTCCAATAGGCTAAACTATGAATTCAAATATCTTAACTTTCGCAATATTTAGCTTACTCTTTTTTTATTTGACTAATGATTTGTTGGCTCAAACATTTTTCGAAGATGCCAAGGGTAAAACTTCAATATTCCTTCCAATTAATAAAAATGGAAATGGACTTGGGAATATTAGGTTAAATACAGCAGATGAAAGTTTGAAAATTGCATACTTTCACAACCGCTCGGACAAAGATGTATTCTTTGGATTAGATGCCAAAGGAAAGTCTAATAATGGATTGGCGCCCTTGTTCAGCAGTGAAAAATTAAGTCCAGAAGCTGCAATTAACTTTAGTATAGGGTTTAAAAATTTAGCAGTTAAACAAAGTGATTTAAGTAAATTTGACTTAATCAATTTTAGAATTGGATTTAACGGAGCAAATTATAAAATAGTTTCTGCTGATACAGTTTATACTAAGCAAATAACTACGCAAAATTTTACTGGTATTAACGCTGGAGTTTCTTATAATTATTTCCTTAACGGAAATATGATTTTTGGGCTTTATGGTGGATATGATAAAAATAACAATTTATCAAGCCTCTCAAAGATTACGGTAAATGAATCAACAAATTTAGGAGTTGACTCATTAGGAACTACCTCAAGAACAACAGAGGATTCATATACTGCTTGGAAAGGTGAGTATAAACTGATTGACCAATTTTCAATTTACCTTGATTATGTTTTCATACCGAACTTTCTTGATAATAGAGTAGCTCTGTCTTTATACTCAAGAAGTGGATTCAATTCAGTACTTAATAAAACTAACGCAGGATTCGGTATATATTTTAACGAAAAGGATAATCCTACTAAAATTATAGGTGGTTTAATATACGAGTTTGAAGATGTTTTCGATGTCAAAAAGTCTGGAAATTCACTTGGTAAGCGGGGAACTTTAGGAATAGTATTGGGATATAATTTTTAAATAACTTGCTACAACACGGTGTATAGAGCATATCCTTCGGAATACGCCCTATACACAAACCGTTACTCAAAATTAAAACCAAATCATATGAACATTAAGAAAAAACACTTTTATGTTAATCCTAAAAGTAAGATTAGGACTTACAAAGACACCGTAAACAATATTAGAGAAAAAGTATTATCAGATTTTAGCCTTTATGGAATTGAAGAAGCCGTCATTTCAGGAGTACGTCCCACTAGCCCATCACTAATCAGTAGTGCACATGGAAAGATTAAAAAACTTCTTTTAACTATACCTGATTATGTGACTGAAGAGAAGGATGTTACAACACAGGCTACAGGATTAAAATCTTTAATTGCAAGTTTGCCTAATTATATCGAATTAATAATCTTAACTCATGACCATAAACCAACCATAGATAAGATTAAAAAATGGCTAAACGATTCAGGGCATAGGGGTAATTTTAAAATTGTACTTGCAGAATATGATTTGAACTTTTTGGTTTGGGCTGAAGATGCGTATGCGACAATAAAATCAGAAGATTCTGGTGATATATACTTAATGGAACCTTTTGAGTTTAAAAGGTCTGGTGATGCTTTAATTGCTGACTATATTTCTCATGCTACTGACATAAAATCTTCACAGGCACCAGTCTATTTTCAAGGAGGTAATATTCTAATTGGAGATGATTTTTATTTTATCGGTAAAGACTACCCTCTCAAGACTTTAAAACTTGGTAGTGTAAATCTTACTTCAGAAGAACGTAAAAATATAAAAAATGCAAGAAAACTTTATAACACGTATCTAGATAATAAGAGAAGGCTAGTATTCCCAGGTACAGCAAAAGCAAACCATGACACGGGATTGCAATTATCAAAAATCAATAATGAATACTTCTTAGAGGTACATGGCAGAGGTGTAGGCAAATTTCAACCCATATTCCACATTGATATGTTCATATCCTTACTTGGAAGAGATGAGGAAAATAAATACACTGTTTTAGTAGGTGACCCTAAGCTGGCTTCGGATATTATAAATGAAAATTCTGAAATTGAATATCTATTAAGTTCTAATGCTTTGGTACTGAAATTTAAAGAAGTTGCTGAACAATTAGAAAATGAAGGTTTTAAAGTAGTAAGAAATCCATTACCGTACATATATATGGATAGTGTTGAAGACGATAAATGGGGGTATGAAAGGTTATACTACGAATTTGGTGAGAAAACTACTAATGAAATATATAAATGGATGCAAGAACAGGGAATGGATACAATAAATGTCCGTGAATGGTACTTTGCAACATCTAATAATGTGTTAACCGAAATAACTGAAACTAGTAAAACTGTTTGGATTCCTACCTATGGTTATGGTGATTGGCAAGTATTAAAACATACTGATAAATTAAATAAAGAAATTTGGGAAAATTATGGTTTTAATGTAGTTCAACTGGACGATTTTAATCCTTTTTCTTATAGATTAGGTGCGGCACATTGTATCTCTAAGTATATAGATAGAGATAGTTAAAATAACTTTGCATAATAAATGGATAAACAAACGCTTCTATACGAATATATTTGGCATTAAATAGAATTATATGATACAAAACCTACCTAAACAAATAACATTTTATGATTTGCAAGAATTCAGTTTTGGGGATATTGAGGCTAAAGATGATGATCTATTGATTGATAGTGTTTGTCGAACGTCCGCAATACTTGAGTTCCTAGTTGGAAAGAAGAATATCGTCCTCGGAGAAAAAGGCACAGGAAAGACAGCAATTTTTAGACTCTTGAGAGAAGGTAAACTATACTTTAAAAATAAGAATTGCTTTAAAAATATCTTGATCCCAGTAGATGACAACTTTCAATATAAAAACATTAAAGGGAAAATCCTTAAGCTTATTGAAACCGACAATGAAGATGTTGGATTTAAATATCAAGTGGTTTGGGAATTATTCTTATTCTATAAAATCATTCAAGAGTTGGACAAGCTCAATATTTCATTAACAAGAGAGTTAACAGAAGCAAAAGAGCTATTTGATACGGTTTTAAGTAAAAGTAGCCTTGACAGATTTTTAAAAAATAAAAGCACATTCACCGTCAAACTGTACAATTCGGATATGTATGTAATGCCTGAAGCCTCTTATACAACTGAACCTGTTAAGCTCAATGATAATATTGAAGGGAAGTCAGTAAAAAAACTTGAAATAGACCTCGACAAATATAAAAGGGCTGCAAATGACTTCATAAAAGAGAATAACTACAACATTATTGTGTTAATAGATAGATTAGATGAGTTTGTGAGCAAATCTTCAATTCCTATTCAACTTGAACTTCTGCAATCTTTAATTTCAGTTGAACGAGAATACGGTAGTTATGATAATATTGACATTAAACTTTTTCTAAGAAATGACTTATTTGAGCAATTATCTTTTGAAAATATAGGAGGTTTTGATAAAGTAATCTCTAAAAAAGTAGACCTCAAATGGTCTGAAGATAATATCAGAGAGTTTATTGCGAAAAGGATTCTTTCAAACTACAAAAAGGTTTTCAAACTTGACAATCTTGGTGTAACAGTTGACAGTCATAATTTAAAAATAGACACGACACTTGATAACCAATCAAACAAGAAACCAAATATATTTGGAAAGCTATACCGTAATTTTATTGCTAAGTTTAAGCCAGAACTTTATGAACAAAAGTTTCCCAGAGAAGTAAGTCTAGACGACGATATTAACAAACAATTGATTCAAACTTTATTGCCTAAACATGTTTGTTATAAAAATGAGGAAGGGCAAATAGAAACAATTTCAGTGTTCGATTTTTTTGCAGAAAATTTTAATCTTGGAACAGGTAACTCAATACCTCGATTAATACTTCTTTTTCTAGAGCGATTAATTTCTGTAACCTCAGAATATTATCTTAAGAATAGTGATTTACTTCCTATCAAATTAACTGATCAAAACAACTTTGAACTAATCAAAGAGGGATTCTTTGAAGAAGCATATAGTCTTTTTAAGGATGATATATATCTAAATATTTCAAAACTAAACCCCGAATTTGAAAAGTCAATTTTAACATTTAAAGAAAGAATTGGAAATAAATATTCATTTAGGGCTAAAGAATTAAAGAACATAGTCAATATTACTGACGATGAAGAATTATACAATTTTTGTAGCTACATGGTTCATATAGGATTCTTCAAGAGAACAAATACATTAGCAACAATTGACAGAATGAAATTTGAGCTACCTCCTATGTTTAGAAGAATAAATAATAAATAAACAATATGGGAAGATTTAAAAAAAGTCCAAAGTAAAAATTAGATACTAAGATCAAGAATCTTGTCAAGAACAAGTAGTTTATCTCATCTTATAATAGCTGAATAGATTTATTTAGTTTTGTTTCTTGTCCCAAGTATATAAAATTTTTGAGAAATGAATAAATAATAAAAAATCCCTACACCTCATGTTAGAAATGTAGGGATTGAATATTAAGTAATAAATTCTACTGCTTCACAAATTTAACAATGTGGTTATCTATTTTTAAAAAGTAAACCCCAGGTGAAAGACTTTCAATAGAAATTTTGTTCTTACTTTCTAGCTTTCCACTTTGTAATTCCTTCCCATTAATATCACTGATTTCGTAATTTTCTGAGAGCATTTTATAGTCAATGCCCTTAAGATATATAAAATCGGAAGCTGGGTTAGGATATAATGTTAAATTGTTTGAGTTATCATCAGTATGAACTGAGCTAATAACAGTAGTATAAAAGTTACATGTTTCTGAATATTCGCTATTAGATTCTGATTCAGAATTTATAGAACTAACTCTCCAGTAATAAAGCTTATTAGAAGCTAAAGTATCTATTACAGCAAAATTATCTTCTAGCGTATCTGTCAATATCAGCTCTGAGAAAGTAGTGTCACTTGCTATTTCTAAATAGTATTGACCAGCATTTTTTACTTCATCCCATCTTAAAATAATATCATTCGATAGAATACTGTCGCCACAACTTGGTTCAGATAATATTGCTCTATCCAACTCAATACTGAAATTACAGATGTCTGACCATTCCGATAATTTCTGTTCATTTCCTGATTGTATTCTATAAAAATACTTTAAACCAGGTTGCAATGAAGTTAGTGAATAAGACTCTCCCTCTATATCATATTCACTTTGGATTATATCTTCAAATAAAGAATCTGTTGAAAATTCTAAATTATAGAAATCTGCACCTGATGATTTCTCCCATTTCAATATGTCAGTGTTACTCAAGTTTCTTTCAGAACACCCCCCAGGGTAAATAACTTCAGGACTAAACACCATCTTTGATTGACCAAATTTGAAATAATTCCCTTCGTATCTGAATACTCTTGCTTCATCTGTTATAAAAACAGGAGTATGGCCTAACCAAGCAGCATACTGGATTTCTGGTCTTCTAAGAACTCCATCTACCATGTAGATATCCTCAGGATATTCAAAGTCCCAGGTCTTACCTCCATCATTTGTCATATAGATTTTGCCTCTGCCTGTAGCAAAACCATTGTATTCATCAAAAAATTCTATTTGACTAATGCCAAATATGGGAAAATTTTCAGTATCCAAAACTTTTTCCCAGTGCGTCATACCATTAGTTCCCTTGTAAATAATATCTCTACTTTGATGTCCATTGTCATTTCTTTTTTCACCAACAATATAAGATAATTTATTATTAACTATTTCTAAATCTAATAAAACTGTGTGCATTCCAGCTTGTTCAAACTCAAAATTATAAATATTCTCAATTGTAAAGTCATTGATATTAATTTTAATAAGTTCGCTTCTTTGTAAACTGCCGTCCTTAAAGAGTTTGTCAGCAATTAGATGAGTACTGTCTAAAAAAGTTTCGAACTCAAGAGATGTCCATTTCAACAAATCGGATGAACTTGTATCATAAGTCATCCAACCGTCGTGGGTAACATAAGCTTTAGCACCAATTTTTAAAAATCCCGTTTCCTCGTCATACATTATAAGCTCTTGAATTCTATCTGAGTTTTCGGTAAAGCTAATGTTTTCAAATGTTTTTCCCCCATCAGTTGATTTTTTAATTATTGGAATACTATTTGAATATGAAATATAAATATTATTAGAATCAGTAACCATTAGATTATTCGGAAGTGTCAGTGTAGGGTCCTCATCAAAAAGAGCATTATAAGTATATAAAAGCTCCCAACTACTACCCTTATCTCTTGATATATATAGCTGTGGGTCTGCTAATTCATCTACTACTAAATAGAATCTGTTACTATCTAAAACAACCATATCACCATAAGAACTACCCCCTTCTAAACTGGGTCTATTCAAATAGACCCAGTCGCTTGCGAAGGATTGAATGCTTATAATTAGAAATATAATTAAAACTATTCTTTTCATTATTTCACGACAATAAATTTATCTGACTTAAACTCAAGTCCATTTAATTCAAAACTAATAAAATATGTTCCAGTTACCAATTCTGATATATCTAAAGAAATAAAGCTATTATTTGATATATCATTGGATATTGACTGTATTACAGGTTTACCGTTAAAATCATATAGTCTTATTTTTAGTCTTTCTACATTAGTCTCAGATATATTTACATCAATTCTGTTAGAACTTTGATTCAAGTTATACTCAAATACTATATCGTTAGAGTTTACTTTAGTATATTCAACAGCTTCTACATTTTCCATATAAATACTTTTGGATACTACATCGTTAATTTCATCTAACATATCACAAGTATATTCACAATCAATATTCTCTATAGGAGGATAAGTTGTTTGGTAAGTTAAGCTATCACAGATTGAGCTATTACCACTTGTACCAAGATCCGTTATCGTTTTTGTATCGTCATCATTGTAACAAACCATCATTCGTCTTAAACAACAATTTGAGTTACAAGGCTTATTTAGTTCAATAGTTCTTACTTCTTCAGTTACTGGGTTCATAATTAATCTAGTCCATTGTGCCCAGCATGAAGATTTACTAACTCTCCATATATCACTACACCCGTCACCTGCATCCTTAGGTTCAAATCCCATCTTGTTTCTATCAATAATCTCTATTATAGATAATCTGTAAACCTCTGCATCTGAACAAAGTGAACAATTACTCCAAGTACCAGTATTAGGTAATTCAAATCTTTCTATACTTGTAATTTGAATATCTTGCCATACACCACAAGCTATTCGTTGAGAGTAATTTACTTTTACATAGCAACCAGGACAGCTTTTCAACTCAAATAATATTGATGGCATTTCAATGAAGTCATCGTCGAAACAGTCAGGTTTACATGGTTCTAAACTCGATTCAAGTTCACAAAATACTGTTCGTTCTATTACACAAGGTATAGTGTCATTTGTTCCTCTCATTAATTTGATAGTGAAAGTATATGATTCACCTTCATTTATACATAGATTATAAGTAGATAGGTCAAGATTAGATAATGAAACCACTGTAGGAGTAATTATTGTTTCCTCATCTACCTCAGATGAAATTTCCACATGTGTATAACAAGGATAAGAATCCAGATTTACATCTAAGTCATGTGAAACATAACATTGATTCACTGCACAATTAGAACCACCTTTCTCACTCGTAACTGTTAGCCAATCTTCCGCTTCATCTGGACAATCACAATCACATGTAATCGATTGCTCTAGTACGCAAGGGTTTTGATCACTAATTGATTTATATAAGTATATTTTTACAATATATACATCATTTTCACCAATACAAATATTGATACCTGGTAATTGACTTTCATTACTATATGGTAAAACAGATGTTGATGAACTACTACCATTGAGAATTGTTTCGACTTTATAGTGCGAGTAAAGGTTACTACAAGTATATTCATCAGGTATATTTAAGCTGTGTGTTATTTCGCAGTCAGTTGAATCTGGACAGCTACCAGGTTTTTCTTTTGTCAGAACAAACCAACTATTGTCTACTGGACATGAATAATCACAACTTAAACTATTGAAAGTAATGTTTTGAGTAATTACTTCAGGCGTAGAGTAAGGGAAACTGAAACAAACATCAATCGTAGAACTACCGATAACATTATCATTATCGTATTTACAATCTCTAAATGTTTCAGCTCGTAAGGTTATAGGGTTGAGAGATGTACCAGTTAAATCATTAGTTCCTAATAGTTCATTGTACGGACTATCAAAAGTAACTTTTGCACCCTCATCTACTGTGAAAGTACCCCCTTTGTGAACTTTTAGTTTTTTAATCCTTAGTAATGCATCTTTTTCTACTATTAACTCACCACAAGGCATTACTTCTACTTCAATATCTAGCTCAACTTTATGTCCTTCATCGATATATAGTTTGGATCCACCTTCCACTACTAATTTTCGAGTATTAGGTGTTTCAATATCAAAATTGTCAGAATCATAACTAATGTCCACTGCACTAATTTTTGAACCACCTTTCATGTGCCATTCAGAATCAAATCTAAGTGCTATATCATTGTCACCTGCAACTCTAATATGTGCTCCAGGTTGCATAGTAGTTATACCACCACCCCCAAAAAGCATTCCATTATTGTATGTCGTTACAACTCCATAAATTTCTGATTCTGATGGAGCGCCACCAAACCATAAGCAACCAACACCGCCTGAAGTAGCGTCAATGTCTAAATCACCAACTCTAAGCTCACCTACAACTTCAACATCTTTAATATAACCTTGTATTAATATAATCCCTTCATCATTTGCAACATCAGTTACTATTTTATGATTAGCCCACGAAGGAATACCAATTAAGTTTCCATCTATAGCCAAGAGTTGGTTTTTTCTATTTCCAACCGTTCCCGATGCACCAACAGTTAGCTCGATGCGACTATTTACATCTTCCAGTAATGTTACTCCATAATTATTGTATGCTTCTGGGTGCATTGGATTTGAAGCACCACCCCATTCTAGAACTTGCCATGGATCATCATCACCTGTTGTAGGGCCTCTAGCAAGACTAACTTCATAAAATTCTGGAGAACTGTTATCATCTGTCCAACTACCCATGTGTAATAATTGATTACCATCAGGGTTAACATAACCTCTCGAATCTCCACTTCCATTATCATCAGCAAAAGGAAGTGTGTATGTTCCGTCAATTGTATAGTCCGCTTTGTTCTCTATTGTATGAGCCATTGAGCGGTAAGCATTTACTTTTCCAAACCCACATCTTTGAGCCCACCATCTTTTTAATTTATCATTCGATTGTTCTAAATATTCTGGCTGAGTTGGAGATTCAGTAACAATTAACTTATCACCGCAATAATAAGGGTCTGGTGTATCACCATCATCTATTATTTTATCTGCTGTAAAAGTAACAATATCATAAAATTTTCTTTGTACGTCTTCACCTACTATTGGATGCCCATTAGCGTCCAAAGGCACACCCATATAGTCATTTATTGATGTCATTAGGCCAGCTACTCCAGCAATAAATGGTTGTCCTTGGGACACACCACTCCCATTTATATTTATTACCATATCTACGTTAGTAGTCATATCAGTTATAGCAATTGAGGGTCCAAGAACATCAACAGATGCTTGTCTTTTTATTGCTGCTCTTGTAGAGTCATCTGGGTTGTTATTAAATTTATCTGTTCCTGGAGAGAACATCCATCCACTATAAAATCGTTCTCTCCCTCTATGAGATGGCTCAACATAAGGAGTACTAGGATCAGACCACAGTAAACAGTCTTCATTATACAAAATACCATCAGAAAGAGCTGCGATTGTAAGCCCTTTAAAATCTTTATCTGGAGTAGATCCTGGAAATATAGTTTGAGTTGAACCATTTGCTTTAGTATTATAAGTCCAAGTATTCCCTGATACATTACGAATACCATAAGAACCACCTACAACACTGTCATTACAACCTGGTGTTAGGTTATTGCCATTACCTGATACCCATATAATTCCTTTCTGAAATTGAACTAAACTTGCAGAATTTGAAGTATATGGGCGACAAGCGACTCTAACTCTTTCAGTATTTCCGTCATTTAAAAAATCAGTATCTAAAATTTCAAAGTTGGAAGGAGAGGATATAAGTATACCTGAACAATCAAAGCATGAACCTATAAGCCCACCTGTTGGATTATTAGGAGTTGATAATAAATTATCATTATCACCTTTGGCTATAGCTTTTGGTAATACAGCAATTGCATGATCACCTTGTAATCCGTAGGTAGTAAATGAACCAGGAGTGTCTCCTAAATTACCAAGGGTACTAGAGTAAACGTTCCAATTTCCAGATCCCGTACTACTAGTGTTTTCTACAACATCCGTATATCTTGATTTTTGACTTATAATTGGACTTGTATCATCTACATCAACAATTGTAATATTCTTTTTACCTGAAGAAAACTCCCATGATAGTGGAGTTTTTATTGAATAGTGCTCCCAAGCCCAACCCCTCTCATGAAATGATTTTGTATAAAATGAACCTGTATGGTTGTAATGAATATCATTGTAATTATTTGTAGTTGGGTCCAAAGTTCGATCATTTGGAACCATTGTTTTTATATTTATTGGTGAATGAAAAATATAAAATAGACTTCTACTTTCATATTTATTTAATATTTCATTTACCTTTTCAACATTGACCAAATCGATAAAACTCAGAAGGAAATTTGTTTCATCAGCATTAACATCAAAACTATTTCTATACTTGGTTCTGACTTTTAGTGAACTATTTAATTCTACTAAATCATTAATTAAACTAGAATAATTTTGTCTCACGCTGTTAAGTGTTAATTCTTCATCCCAAACTAAATTTGAATATTCAAACATAGGTTCTAAAGTAGAAATACTCCATGTGCCTGATACATATAATGCGTTGTAATGTTGCTCTGGATTATAAGTATTTAAGAAATACTCAAGTTCTACCTTTGAAGTATCAAGGAATACTGTTTCTTCCTCAAGGTTCAATTGAATTGAGATATCAACTAGAGATTGAGGTTTATCATCATTTTGAGAAAAAAGATAGTTAGTTGAAAAAAAGAGAAATGCGATTAATAAGGTTTTCATAGCCTACTCCGTTATTGAAAGTTTAATAATTTGTTTATCGTTAATTAATAGAAAGTAAACGCCAGAACTAAGGTGAGTAATTGTATTATAATTTAGCGTATTAATTGAGCTCGAATTGTGTACTTTGTTGCCATTTAGGTCAAATATTTCAATACTTTCTAAGTATTCAGAATCAGAATTAATATTTAGAATTCCATTTGAAAAGTCTATTTTGAGCTCAAGGTAATTAGAAAGGTTCAACACATCTACACTAGTTGTGTTTGTTTCGACATTTATAGGGGAGTGAAAAATATAATATAAATCTCTTAACTCATATTTCGAAAGAACATTGAGAACCTGTTGAGCATTAACTAACTCTCCGTATGTTATAATGAAATTCGTTTCATTGATTTCAACGTCCCATTCTTCAAAATACTTGGTTTTAAGTATCAATGAATTACTCAGTTCAATCAAATCTTGAACAAAGTTTTCATATTTGTTTTTTACTTTATTTAAATCTAATTTCTCATCCCAATTTAAATCGGAATAATCGAACATACTTTCTTTAGTTGTAATATCCCATTTTCCATAGATATACATTGCATCATAGTATTCCTCTGGGGTATAGGTATTTAAGAAATAATCAACTTCAACTATTGATGTGTCTAGAAAAACATTCCCTTTTTCAAGGTTTAATTCAGTTGAAATATCAACTAGGGGTGGTAGATTATTTTCTTCTTGTGAATAAAGATTTAAACTAAAAAGAAAAAACAAGGTTGTTAGCATGATACATTTCATGGTATCCTCCTTAATTAAAAGATTAAAAATTTGATTTATTCTATTTACAATTAAAGTCTATGTTGTGTTTGAAAAGTAGTATCCTAAATACTCCATAATATTCAGTCTTAAAGTAGAATAAAGAATATTAAAAGTAAATAGCCCGAAATATGATTTTTAGGTATGAAATTTTCTAATACTTTTTTAGTATGTTTACTTAAATAAGTAATTATACTTTACCTCTGCAGTAGACTGGATTTCTAATTTTTTGAAAATATTCTGCTTGTGTGACTTTACAGTATTTATTGAGACACACAAACGGTTTGCTATATAGCTTTCTGAATGATCATTAAAAAGTAACTCTACAATTTCAATTTCCCTTTTTGTGAGCTTTTTTGATTTACGCATTTCTTGTCTAAATGACTGAGTTACAACACTGTTCTCATAAATCTTTTCTTGTTTGTAGACTATCTTCCTAATGTTGTTGAACATCCCATGGCAGCCAATTTTTTTTAGTAAGTAACCATAAACACCATCTTCATAAGCCTTTCTAATTAGATTTGGACTATTATTTGCAGTCAATATTAAGAATTTCATTTCTTGATATTTTTTTATTAAATGAAGTGAGCTATTCCCATTGATGTCTAAATCTAAAATTGTTAAGTCATAGTTGCTTTTATCACTTTCAAACTCATCTATATTGAAGAATAAATCTACCGATGTAACTTCCTTATTAATTTCTAAGTAAGTTTTAAATGATTCAGCAAAAACTCTGTGATCTTCAAGAACAGCTATTTTCATTTTTTCTCTCATGAACTTCTATATTTCGACTATAATATCTGATAACACAAGATATGAAATACTTGAGAGACTTTAATTGGCGTAAAAGTTCAGAGACGGTACTTTTTTTAATAAACCTCATAAATTCCTGGAATATATATTGCAATTGTAAGCTGTAGTACTAAAATACAACGTGGGATTTTCACATTTTGTAGAAACAGATTTAGTAATATTCTATTTTTATATCAAATGACTTGATATTATTTAAAAGGTATTTTATTAGAAAGTCAATTATCATAATCAGCAAATAATCGATTTTTTTTTCAGAAGTGATTTTTTTTGGGATAGCTTTTTCTTAGGTCTATGGAGGAAAGTTACAGTGACTTGACTGCGTTTATGAAGTCGTTTTAAGCTGTTTTACTACTTATTTTAATGTTTTAGTCCGTTATTCTTCGTGTTTTATCTTTATTTATCCTCACTATCGTTGTTTTCGTGAAAATTTGTGAGAAAATGACAATAAAATCACCAATTTTCAAGCAAAATTGAGATAATTTCACCAATATTTGAATATTCTTAATGCTATTCAACGATGAATCAACAGCAGCGGGACTAATAATAACCTTGTCATCACAATTACTGAACGATATTGGAATACATTTTCAATTGTTATATATTGGGAAAAAGGTAAATATTATATGATTAAGTATTGGATTCTTATAGCTCTATTTCTTGTTGGATTGTTATTATCTGCAATCAATCCACACGATTATTTTACGTGGTTTCTTGAAGTATTACCTGCTATATTAGGATTGTTGGTTCTTATATTTACATACCCCCGCTTCAAACTCTCTTATTTTACTTATGTAATGATTCTAATTCATTGTTATATCTTATTCGTGGGTGGTCATTATACTTATGCTGAAGTCCCTCTGTTTGAATGGATTAAAGATGTATTTCATCAAAGCAGAAACAACTATGATAAAGTTGGACACTTTGCCCAAGGGTTTGTTCCAGCAATAATAGTTAGAGAACTATTTATTAGAAAAGAAGTGGTTAGACCAGGTAACTGGCTACCATTTTTAACAGTTTGCGTAACCCTAAGTATTAGTGTAGTATATGAGTTTATTGAATGGTTTGTCGCTGTTATGTCAGGAGAGTCTGCAGAGTCTTTTCTAGGAACACAAGGGTATGTTTGGGATACTCAATCGGATATGCTCTATGCGATGATAGGAGCAATTAGTATGGTTGTTTTTGTATCCAAACTCCACGATAAAAAAATAGAAAATCTAATCATAACCAAAGATGGTTTAGACGGAAGTTTAGATTCAAAATCAATTGAAAATAAAATTAACGAATGGAAAAACAACCGAGAAAGCAATTATTAAGTGATTAATACAAAAATACTAAGAGAGGGTTGAGCAAGTCTCTATCCTAATTATAAATATGAATTTGAATCATCATGTCTGATTATCTCAAGAAAGAATGGAAAAAATTTAGAGAATCTGTTATTGAATCAGATGGTGGTAAGTGTGTTCAGTGTGGTAGAGGAGAAGATGAGGCAGTACTTCAAGTACATCACAAAAGATATATTAAGGGAAGATTACCTTGGCAGTACGGTACAAAAGATTGTGAAACACTCTGTAAAGGATGTCATGCGGAATTACATGGTCATATTAAACCTAGATCTGGTTGGGATTATTTATGGGATGATGACTTAGGTGATCTTTCGGGTACTTGTCAGAATTGTGGAACTTCAATTAGGTATGTATTTCATATTGGGCATGAAAAGTGGGGTTTTATGGAAGTCGGGACACACTGCTGAGACAACCTCACTGATACTAAAGAAGCTTCTGATTATAGAGATAAGATTGATAAACGCAGATCAAGAAAGAAAAGATTTGTTGACTCACCTAAGTGGATATATTATCGTGAACAATGCTTTAGAGAATTTAGTAATCATAGAATAGTCATAAATGAAATAGATACTTCAACATAAAAAATTAGTATTGATAACACAAAAGGGAAGTATATATATAAATCATTGGAAGAAGCTAAAGAGAAAGCATTTGACGTTATAGAAAATGGTAAGTTTCAAATCTATTTAATATAAAAGTCGAAGTCATGAGTGTTTTCATTTCTCTGAACTAGTTTTGTTGTATTCTTCAATATCCAATTTTATAACCTGTTCAGAAATCTTCATGAAATATTTGATATGTATTAAATTAACCAATTACATTGGTTAATCTAATACTGACCAATCCATAGTATTTATTAATTTACGCAAATTAATATTATCATTATTTGCCCATTTGAGTAAACCAAGTAATGTATCATTTGGAATGATAATATATTCTGCCATACAATCATAATTACCTAAGTCTAAAGTTTCTATTTCGATGATGTTTTTTTCTAACAACAAATTTAATTCTAACACTAATTCAGTTTTGTTTAGTCTTAAAACATGTTCTAAAGTTTTAGGCAAAACTTTAATTCCTTCAGAATATTCTGTTCCTCGTTTTTGTATTATAAGCAAATATTCACGAGTAATTCTTGGAAGCATACTTAATTTTAAATATAACTCCATCAGATTTTTAAATTCTTCCTTGCTATCATCTTCGTCTAGATCTAAATATTCTAAATAAGAATTAGCTGTTATTGGTTTCTTATTAGGTATCGACTCTTCAATATTTGCTAAAGAAGATGCATAGTTACCTTCTTCGTCAACAACCTCAAGTTCTATAGAAACACGTCTAAATTGACTTTTAAACAATGAAAACAAACCTTCTAGTTGGGAAGGTGATAGCACAACTATATCCTTAAGTAAATCTTTAATATCCATAATATCATTGTCGCTTTTAAAATCAAGAGGGGAAGAAACTTTTTCTTTTACCGCATTATAGGAACCTTGTTTCGAACCTATTATAAATACAACAACTCTTTTATACTCTTGTTTTTGTTCATCAGTTAAAGCTTTTAATGTTTTATTTACTTTTTGAGTTGTTTTCGTTGAAGTAATTTGATAGGCAATTTTATTCTTTTCACAACCCAAATCTATACCAGGTGAATTTGTTCTTTCATGATTTAAATTTTCTAAATTAAGATCATAAACTACATTTAAAACATCTTTAAAGAAATTTTCACACAATAATGTTAAATCATACTGTTTTATTCCATTTCTTAATTCTACTTGTTTCATTAATAAAGCTAAATCATCAACGATTTTACCGATCATATGTCCACTACCTAACATAAAGACTCCAATTATATTTAAATACCATCTCCCCCTCCTTCAAAAGCCTCTTTCAGCACGGCTTGCATAAGCATATTAGCGTGCTGTTCACTTTCGTTTATTTCTTTTTCCAATTCATTGCACTTCTGCATCAAGCTATCTACTTTTTCTACAATGGCTTTTTGTTCTTTGATTGGCGGAAAAGGGAATAATATATATCTCATATCGTCTCTTGATATCCCAGGAATCAAACTTTTGGCTTTTTTCTGTAATTCTACAATGTATTGAGAAAGAAAAAATCTAGTGAAATTAAGTTCTATTCTACAAAAATCTCTTATCGCCATTATTTGTCTTGCTATATGAATTTCTCCAATTGAGTTAAAATTCATTGTCCCTATAGTGCCTTTGCAGGTAATTAGTAAATCTCCCCTTTTAGATATTGACTTGGGTGTTTCGGTCCATCTTGAAATTATTAAACCATTGTCTGTAAAATGACTCGCTCCAGTAATATAAGGAACTCCTCTGCTCTCTGAATTATATTCTGCTTTGGTTAAATCTTGTCCTGATATCAGGGATATAATGTCTCCCAACCTACACCAAGTCCAATTTTCAGGTAGTTCAAAAGGAATTTCTTCTTCAGTTATTGGTGGGAGTGGTTTTTCTTTTCTAATTTTCTTGTCTTTTATAAGCTGTGCTTTTTCTACTTTTATTCTTTCTAATAGTTCACTTGCAGGTTCTGTGTTTGGGTTTTGTTGTCGCCATTCTTGTGTTAGTTTTCCTTGTATGGCTTCCTGTAATATGGCTTGTTTGAATTGAGAAATAAGTTGTTTTTGTGTTTGAATTTCAATAGTTAATTCTTTCCATTTGTCAACTACACTAATTTTACTCAATAAATCATTATCTAAGTCTTTATAATCTTCGGTATTGTTTTCTAATATGTCAAGATTGTTGGCAATTTTGTTTTGTTCAAATAAATCAATTATAGGTAGTTTAATACTTGAAATTCTTGTTTTACTTATAACAGGTTGCATTGCATTGTTAGCAAATTGCCCTAAATTTTGAAAGTTCAAATAATGCTTTAAAAAACTTAGACTTAACCTTTCGTCAAAACTTTGCACTAATAACGCATTATCAGTTACCCACGAGTTTTTTTGAATATTGAAAACGCAACCGCAGCGAGCACCAACACGACCAATACCTATTGTCTTGTAACCAATGTTAAATGCATTATGAGAGTTGTTTGTTAATCCGCCACCTCCATAGACTTGATATTTACCTTCAATCATTTTTCTTTTCGGTAAATTATCACCACTCGTAATGTCCAAAACAGAATGAATATTTTCCCAAGTTTTACATTCGATATTTGAGAAATAATAATCATATGCAATTTGCAGTTTATAGTTTTCAAAATACTTTTTAGCCATAAATATTCTGCTTTATGTCGTTTGTAAGTTCCTTTGATTTATCAAAGGATTCATTCAGAGCTTTAAGAATTAAATCTGAACTTTTAATTTTTTCTTCCTCTTCCTGAACTGGATTTTTAATATCCAGGTCCCAATCTTTTAAATCATTGATATTTACTTTCCAAGCTTGGTCATTTTCTTCTCGTTTATTCCACCATTTTATTAAAGGTTCAAATTCATTAAACTGAATTGGTTTAGTTTTTGAATAGCTCTTTTGCCCTTCTGGTAATTGGTGTTCATAATACCAAATGTCTTTGGTTTTGTTTCCTTTTTCAAAGAATAGTAAGTTGGTACTTACTGTAGCTGGGAAGAATGTTGATTGTGGTAAACGAATAATAGTGTGCAAATTAGTATCAGTCAATAACTTTTCTCTTATTCTTGCCTTTACTCCATCTCCAGTAATTGAACCATCAGGTAACACGATAGCACAACGTCCTTTAGGTTTTAACAATTTTAGCATAAGTATAACAAACAAATCGGCTGATTCCTTACATCTATAAGTAGCAGGAAAGTTGGTTTCTACTCCATCTGCTATATTCGCTCCAAAGGGTGGATTTGCCAAGATTACATCCACTTGGTCTTTCCGACCAATGCTATTGTACTCTTTTTTCAGACTATCTATATAATGATAATCAGGTATATCCATTTCATGTAATATAAGGTTGGTCAAACCAAGGACATAGGCAACGGGTTTAAGCTCCCATCCAGTAATGCTATCCTGCAGAATATGTTCATCGTCCACAGTATTAACATATTTATCCCTAACGTGGTCAATTGCAGCTGTCAGGAAGCCACCTGTACCTGCAGCTGGGTCAAGAACTTTTTCACTTAGTTTAGGGTCAGTCATTTGGGTCATAAGCTGTGTTACAGCTCTTGGGGTGTAATACTCTCCTTTGTTTCCTGCATCACGTAATTCTTGTAATATACTTTCATAAATATTACCAAATATATGTTTGTCATCTGAGTTGTTAAAGTCAATCTCATTAAGCTTATTGATAACTTTACGCATCTCATAACCACTTTTCATATAATTATTTGATCCATCAAAGACTTCCTTCACTATAGCTGCTCGCTTAGGGTTTTTAACGCTTGTTAGATTTCTCAAAGTAGCAAATAGCCCTCTATTACTTTGTGCATTGCTATCTATAAATTCTAGTAACTCATCTCCAGTTATTCCCTCTGGATCACTAGCCCAGTTTCTCCATTGGAACTTTTCTGGTATTACTGATTGGTAGTCATCTTTCAAAAGTTCAAATTCTTGATCCTTATCGTCTATTATTTTTAGGAATAACATCCAACCTAATTGCTCTAATCTTTGTGCATCACCAGATATACCTCTGTCCTGACGCATTATATTCCTAATACTACTTACTACTGCTGCTACGTTTGCCATTGTTATGCTTTTTGTAAATCAATTAAATTTAATGGTTTGGCTAATACTTTGACACCCTGTGGGGATGAACCAGTTGTAAAGATAGTTTGCCAAAATTGATAATTCTGTTTACCACCAAATACTGTTGAAGATAGTTCATTATTAGTCCAAAGAGGAAGTTGTTTTAAATTTTTAAGATAGCTTGTTACATTTTTCCAAAGTACATCACTAAATTCGTTTTGAAATAATTTTTTTTCATCAACAATTTGACCAGTCGAAATAAAATAGGTTTGTACAATTTGAGCTATAAATTTTAACCAATTATACATAATCTCCTCTTTGCCCATACGATAGGCCCTAACATGTTCCATTGGAATATTCTCTCCTTTTTGAATTTTACTTTCTAATCGTGATGTACCAATATCAAAATCAAATTGATCAATAAAAATCTCCTCAGCTACTATATTCATTAGTTTTACTAGTTGTTTCTTTTCTAGACTTCTTGGATTAAGTCCTTCTTCCAGCTTTAAAGAGATTGGTGTCTCTAAAACGTCCTGATAGATAAAAAAGGAATAGAACGTTTTTTCTATTGAACTATATGACATGGGTTTCTCTTTTGCTCTTCCACCTAAATCAATAAAGTCCATTAACTTATTGTCAGAATTTCTTGTAACACTATCCCTTACTGAATCGATAATATACCTTTTTAACTCTCTTGACTCACCTTTAAAATAATTCAACAAAGTCCTTTCGGAAAAATCTAAATTATCTCCTTCAAGATTATTTTCTTCTTGATATCTTTTAACTCTATCGATGTACAAAGTGTTACCCAAGTGTCGCTGTACAGACTTATCAAATGCAACCTGTCTTAATGTGGTTCCAGCTCTAAAATTTGTTAATATAATTAAGTCTTCATTAGGATTAATAAATACACGAATTGGAATTTCTTTTGCACCTAGTAAAACTTGAGCTGCAGCTTTATGTTGACCATCAAATATTTTAACTTTAGTAGAGTTACTTTCTTCAATGTCAATCCAGCCCAATGAGATATGTAATTGTGGATTTCCTGAATAAAACTCAGATATTAACTTTTTAATATTAGACCCTATAGTTCTTGGATTAATTTTATCATCGTGATAAATATATTCTAGTGGAAGCACTATAAAAAAATACTCGAGGCCACTGAGTTTATCCTTATAAATTTTTGTTTTCGTTATTGAATTGTCTCCTAAACTTGTTAATGAATAACCAATCTCGTTTCCTTCTCTTTTAAATGCAATATTAAATTTAGAACCACCTTCAGTTTTTAGAATATCATCTAAATTAGGACTTCTATTCTCATTTATTTTTAAATTGTTTTGAATACGATTAAAACGATGTAATATCCTTGCTAATTTCAAATCAGAAGCTTGCTTGGACCTATTAGCTGAAGCAAATGTTAAAGCAAAATTACTTGGGTCATCTTTACCCCCAAGCTTTGAGGGCACAACATGGTCAATATCAAGCTGATTCTCATGCATATCTAAGTCAATACTTTCTTCAGTAATGAAGCACTTGCCATTCTGAATATCCCATAATTGTTTTATCAATTCTTTTCGTTTTTCTATATTTAGTCTGTTTAAATAATTAGATGCCATTGTTATGCTGTTGTGTTATATAATTGTGTTTCTAATTCTCTGATAGCCATCAAATAGTCTTCTCTGCTTCCAAATGCAGTGACTATTTCTTTAGGAGTTCCTAGCTTATTTAAAGGGTCAAGCTTTAGCACTTCTGTGCTTTCTATGGTCACTAAGCCATCATCTGCATACTTATCAAGTAAGCTATTTATTACTGCTTGTGCTTTTTCACCATACTTAGTAAAGTAGTTCCTTTTCTTTACATTATTCGCTCTTTCCTTTCTTGTCAGTGGTTTTGCACCAAATGCAACATGACAAATTAAGTCAAATGGGTCAAAATCTTTACCAACCTCTTTTTTGAGGTCTTCGAAGTAAATTCCTTCCTGTTCCAATTCATTAATAATTGCAACTTTTTTCTCGGCATCATTCCAAGTACTCAAGAAAAGTTCCAAGCTTTGATACTGTTTTGTTACGGTTTTTTTAGTGTAATCAATTAAGCTTTCTGTTATAATTTTGCCTTCATTGTCTAAGTATTGAACTCTCTCATTCAGTATCTTTACATCTACACCTTCTATTCGAATTTTCTCTCTAGGGTCTTCTATTATTTCACCACCACCAGTCAATTCTGGATAGTCAGTAAACTCAACTTCAGAACCATCTACAATGTCTATTATTTCTTCATCTGTAACTTCATCTTCAGCAGTTGAAAGATCATCATCTTGATTTACTTCTTTAATCATAACAGGTTCACCATCAAAACTTGGATCTGCAAATAAGTCCGTTACATTTCTAAAGTCCATAATAGTGAAATATGTTTTGCCAAACTCTTCATTAATTCTAGTACCACGACCGATTATTTGCTTGAACTCAGTCATTGAACCAATATTGCTGTCTAACACGATTAGCTTACATGTCTGAGCATCAACACCAGTCGTCATCAACTTTGATGTAGTAGCAATTACAGGGTATAACTCACTAGGACTTATGAAATTGTCTAGCTCTCGTTTGCCTTCTTCGTTGTCTCCTGTTATTTGCATTACATACTTATTATTTTCTGCGAATAAGTCACTATTTGCATTTGCTAGAGCCGTTCTCATACCTTCAGCATGTTCTATATCAATACAGAATATAATTGATTTAGCAAATCTATCGTAACCCTTTAAGAATTCTGTTATTTTCTTAGCTACAATTTTTCTTCGCTCTTCTACTACTATGTTTTTATCAAAATCAGTTCTATTATAAATCCGATCTTCGACTGGGTTGCCGTCCTTATCTAAAAATCCTTTCGGAGGTCGCCAACCTTCAGCATCGATATCTAATGTTACGTTCACTACTTTATAAGGTGCAAGAAAGCCATCATCTATACCCTGTTTTAAGGAATATGTATAGATTGGATCACCGAAATAATCTATATTAGAAACCTCTTTAGTTTCTTTCGGTGTAGCAGTTAATCCTATGTGAGTAGCTTTGTCAAAATATGCTAGTATTTCACGCCATTTACTATCCTCTTTTGAACTACCCCTATGGCACTCATCAATTATGATTAAATCAAAAAAGTCTCTACTAAATTGCTTGTAAGCATCTTCTGACTTACTATCTGATAATCCTTGATACAGAGCTAAGTAAATATTATATGCTTTATCAATTTGCTTATTTTTAATAATTGTCATTGCCTCTTTGTAAGGGGCAAAATCTTTCCTATAAGTTTGATTAATTAATGCGGTTCTATCTGCTAAGAAAAGTATTCTCTTTTTAGTTCCGCTTTTCCATAATCTCCAAATTATATGAAAAGCAGTATATGTTTTTCCGCAACCAGTAGCCATTACAAGAAGTATCCTGTCTTGTTTATTCGCTACTGCTTCAATAGTTCTATTAATTGCTATTTGTTGGTAGTATCTAGGAGCTTTACCAGAATTATCTATATAATAATCTTGTTTAGCAACCGCTTCTACAGATTCTTCCTTTATTCCTTTGTATAGCTTGTATTTTTCCCAGAGGTATTCTGGGTCAGGAAATTCATCCATTGATATTTCTTTTTCTATTTCCCCATCGGTTGCTGTTTTGTCATGGAAGTAAAACCCATCTCCATTGCTACTAAAAACACACGGAATATCTAGTGTGTTTGAATAATCAAGAGCTTGTTGAATACCACTTCTTACTGAATGTTTATTATCTTTAGCTTCAATAATTGCTATAGGTACATTGGGCTTGTAGTAAAGTATATAATCAGCAAATTTTTTCTTACCCCTTGAAGTCATCCTCCCTTTTACATAGATTCTACCAGCTGTAAAAGAGATCTCTCGTCCAATCTGGGTTTGTTCATCCCATCCTGCTTTTAATACGGCAGGTGTGATGTATTTTGCTTTGATATCAGCTTCTGATAATTGTTTTTTACTAATCATGATCCTCTGTTAACACTTTGTAGCTTTTAACATCAATAGAATTTGTTGAATCCTAATATAATAAAAATTCGATCGTTTGGAAAGGATTATAAAGGTTATTTAGAAAAAGAATGCCCATTGAACCTATAGTTCAATGAGCATTCTAAGTTTTGTAGTTTTCAGCTGATTCCAAGTCTCAAATTAAGACTAATTAATTCACTTACCCCCTCTTCAGTCCTTCCATTGACTTACGTACTCTATTATTATCAAACTCTCTATATGCTTTAAGAGTTACGTCTATTGAGGAATGCCTCATTACATCCTTAATAATGTCAAGCGGAACTTCATTTTTAAACAATTCAGTAGCTAGAAGTCTCCTAAAACCATGTGTAGATCTTCCTTTCTTCTTAATCCCAAGTGCATTTTCTATTTTATTCAATTTCTTATTTATCAATCCTTTATTTTTAGGACTATATGGAACAACTTTACCATCATAATCTGGTTCTTCTTCTCCAATCTCTCTGAGTCTCAACAACACTTCTTCTAACTCTGGGAAAATAGGTATTGTTTGAAAAAGGTCTTTTCTGATTTTATTTCTAAAACGAATCAATTTGTTTTCTAAATCAACGCTATATGGTGGTTTATTGAAGTATGCATTTAACCATTCACCTAACCTTCCACCTGTTAAATAGTATAACTTAATCAATAAATAAAAAACTTCATCTGTGTTTCGAGCATATTCAAGGATTGCTTTTGCTTCCTCAGCAGAATAACTTACAACTTCTTTAGGTATCGTTTTCCTTTTATGTTTCTTATAAAGATTAATATTTTTAATAAGTCCATTTTCACCTAAAAAATTAATAAATAACTGGAACTGTCTAAGATGTTTGTTAATTGTGTTATTGTTGTGTTTGGTTCGAATCAGATAATCTTTGACCTCTTTTTCTAATTTATAAATTCTACTTTTTCTACTGTTTTCGTAATCACTTTCTAATTCATCAATATCAAATTCCTTTGAAATGATATGATTGTATGAAAGTTCGTATTCATATATTGTCTGTTCTGATAATTTCCTTGCATGACAAACCTCTAGAAATTCTTTGAATAAGATATATACATTCTTTTCTTGTCTATGACCAGATTCATCTTCCAATTGTTTACTATTTATAAGATACTCTTTATACTTATGTTCGAGTATAGCTTCAGCAACTTTTAAGTTTTTCTTATTATAACTCAAACCCAAGGCTTTATAATTACCTTTAGTTCCAAATGGTTTTATGTAAAGATATTCTTTACCATTTTTAGTCTCTCTGACTAATATTGTACCTGGTATTTTTGTTTTGATTGCTCTAGCCATTATTACCTCAAATTTTTCTGTTAACTACACAGAAGCTACACAAGATATTTTTATTACGTTTAAGTCACTGATATAGTTCCAATTATGAAGAACAATCAAAAGGACTGAAAATCCTTGTGTCGGGGGTTCAATTCCCTCTTCGACCACCATCTAAAAGCCCTTGTATCGAACTGATGCAAGGGCTTTTTCTATATAATATCTTCACTTGCAAAACCATTCATATATAGTCAAATTTGTCACAGTTTTTGGCACAGTAGCTACGCAGTATCTAGTGTATAAATATCTTTTATTGATCAGTAAAATGAGTTTCTTATTACCTGAAAAAAAGTAAATGGTCTAACTAACACTATTGCATAAAACCCTCGAATTATGTAATTTACAGAAGTTAATAAATTTCACGTTTTCTAATCTCTTCAGGGAGTTACTATGAATAATTATTCTACAAAATCTAAAACTTTGGGCAATTTTATTATTTGTCTAATGACATTACTATCTTTTATCGGTTTACCCGATAATATTAATGCTCAGGAGAATCCAATTGTAACAGTTGTTGCTTCTTCAGAAGAAGGCAATGAAGATCCATATATAGAAATTAAATATGTTCTTAGAGAATCATCTGTTATTCAAATTGATAGGGTTGAAATAATAGATGAAGATGTTAATTTTTATGAATTGACCGAAGATGATATAAGCGATTCGGACATAGAGGGTGATATAGGTTATACTGAAACTTCAGGCACCTCTACTAAGACTTTCAACTGGTATTATGAGTCTGCTCTAACTAATAAAGACATTTCAGGGAAGCTAAAAGTGAAGGTTTTTCTTAGTGCAAAATCAACCCAACCAGCATTGATAAAGATGTATTTGGGTGCAGTTATGCCGCAGTATGAAGATCAATCAAATCCGGTTATATTACGGAATTCAGAAGGACCAACAGATGATTTTGAACCATACAGTGGGCTTTCTCCATTGGGGACATGGCACAACACCTTACCTGATGAAGCTAGATTTTATGCTATTGGCTCCGTTTCTGACTTTCCTCTTTATAGACATAGTTCAAGTAATTTTCATGGAAGACCTACCCTACTAAGTGGTTCTTCATTCTTTGCATTCAAAGAAGATAACAATACTCGACAGATATGGATAAACGCAGCAGCTGGTAAAATGCAAGGGCTTCCTGGAGCCAAAAAGCTATGGGATTTCCAAATACACTATACTGGTGATGAACAATCAGGTACTGCAGTGGTGGGTATTGCAAAAGAAGGTAGCCCAGATTTATCTTCAACATCAACTACAGATGCTACTTTGGAAATAGATTATTTGTCTTCTGACCCCGTTGCTTCTAATGAAGTTGAAATTGATAAAAAGTCAGCACTTAAACTGACAGTAAATGCAGACAAGGACTATATCGACGAACCACTAGCACCTGAAGATACTGTTATTTTGAGTATCAAAGTAGAAAAACCAGACGATGACGATAATTTCAATCCTGCTGAAGGTGTGAAATTATATGTTAGAAATCAAGTGGAACAAGATATTCAATTCGTAGAACTTGGCAACAAAACAAATGCGAGTGGTGAACTAGAGTACTTATATATAATACCTGAAGAGACTGAATTCGGTTTGT
This sequence comes from Chlorobiota bacterium, assembly GCA_046290495.1. Lineage (GTDB taxonomy): Bacteria > Bacteroidota > Ignavibacteria > Kapaibacteriales > UBA2268 > PGYR01. The sequence goes on from JBKAGT010000005.1 coordinate 897,302, forward strand.
ATAAGATTGAATTATATGCAGAAACGGATGACGATGATGAGCTGATTTCTAAAACTGAAGAATTAGTAATCAAAGTCGCACCAGAACCAGATTTGGTTATCTCTTCTGAAGAGGATACATACGAAGTAATGCAGGACGAGATTTTAGAAATAAGTCTTACAGTTCGTGATAAAGAAGGCGAAGTTGTGGAAGATGCTAGGGTTACCATTATTAACCCAATTAGTCAACCTGGATTTGAGGAGTATCTTGGAAAGACAGACGCTGATGGGAAATTAACTTATAAATATCCTATACCATCTGAAACAAAAGATTCTGCTTATCAATTTACTTTCTATGCCAATGAGACGTTGGATGACGATCAGAAATCTAAACCCTTAAATGTAAGAGTCGTAGTAGGTGAAATTCCAATCCTTTTGGTAAGCATTACTCCAAATACTGACTACAAACTAAAACCTAACGAAACTGAAAAAATAGAGATAACAGTTACTGAAGAAATAGAGGGTGAATCCGTTCCAGTTGAAGATGCACTAATTTACATACAGGATGGATTGAATGACGAAAAGTCATTTAGACCATTAGGCGAAACGGATGTGGATGGAGTGAGAAAATATGATATACTCGTTCCTGAAGACAAAGAGCAAGATGAGTATGAAATAAAGTTCTATGCCTCGAAAGATGAATATATAGATTCAGAAGAATCAATTGTGAAAGTTGACGTAAGTGTAGACTCATGTTGGCAAGAAGGTTCATTTGATTTCTGTACGAAGACTGGATGGGAAGAAAAAGAAGGAAGCCCAGTGATCAAAGCTAATGGAGAAGTTCTGATAAATAACCTCATCTCGTTCAACGGGACTATGGAAATAAACAAAGAGACTTTGAAGTTGAAGGCAAATGGTACTTTCTCAGTAAAAGATGTGCCGCTTCCTGGTGGTGGTAATGGCACAATAACTTTAATGAAAGGAAATCTGGTTGATGTAGAGCTCCTAGGTTCTAAAGGTAGTTTTACTAATTTAATAAATCAATCGCTCTCTTCCACACCAAAAGTATGTGGAGTTAAATTAGAAAAAATAGATGATATTAAGTTGATTGGAGGTAAAAATGCATCTGGTGTCGAAATCAGTGCCTCTATAAAAGTACCAGGTTTTTCACCAGGATGTGATAAAGATGGCAAGAAACCAGTTGATACTGGCATAAAGGTAAAAGGACTGAAAATACAAAGAAATACAGGAATGTATTTTGATGGATTTGAGGTGTCTAACCTATCGCCTGCACCTAAGTTTTGTTTAAATAAACTGACTTATGACTATGATCAGAAGAAAGATAAACTTTCTCTGGGAGCTGAATTTACAGTACCATTCATGAAAGTAGGTGCTGGTGCGGCATTCAGAGAAGCAAAGCTTGATAGCGTAGGGTTCAAGGGAACTTTAGCAAAAGGAATACCTATTGGTAATACGGGGGTATGTATTTTAGGTCTGGAAGGAAAAGCTCATGGTTTAGCATTTCCTCCACTAGAACTCACATTCGGTGGAACAGTAAATAATTGTCTTAATAAGGATTTGATGGAAATAACTGCAAGAGCTGGTTACAAAGCTCCATCTACTTTGGTTATTAATGGTGAAGCTAAATTTATGAAGTTACCTGGCACTACTTACTGGCAAATAATTGGTACTCCAGCAATTAGTTTTGACTACAATAATGCCATTTTAAATTTAAATTCACAACTAAAATGCGGTACATTTGACGGGAAAACTTATGTGTTGAACGGTGCTTTTGACATGGGGTATAAGGCAGACGCTAACAAGTTTACTGGAAAAGTAAATGGAAGTCTGACTATACCAAAGCTAGCTTTCAAAGGGTTTCCATTTGATCTAATCCAAGCAAGAGTAAAGCTTCCTTACACTGCATCGATGAATGCTCTTGTTAATATGTCAGCAAACACTCGACATATTTATACCGAATGTAACTTTGATGGGATAGGTAAATTTAATTTCCAATTAGACTTAACAAAAGCGAGCAATGACACAGAATTCTTTACATATAATAAAGGAAAGCAAGTCATACCTTCTATTGTTGCAGGAGGAAAAAGTGGGGACTCAAAACAAAAAGATGATCATGGGATATTAGCTGATATTGAAAAGAGCATCAATATTCCAGCAAATTCTGAGTGGATGTATGTTAGAATAAATAACGAAACACAGGCACCAGAAAGCAAATTGATAATGCCCGACGGAACTGAGCTAACAGAAGCTGACGAGGAAGCAAATATCCTGCACTTCAATTCAGAAGATGGAATGACTTCATTCTGGTCCATTGAAGCTCCAATGGCTGGCGAATGGGAGATAGTATTATTAGATGGTTCCGAGGATGACATTGTGGAAGTTTATTTAACTGAAAAAGAAACACCTTTCTCAATAACTGCAACCCAAAATAACGAAGACGTTACATTATCTTGGGACGTGAGTTCATTCGAGCCGACTGATATTATTGAGTTTTATATAGACAATGATGGAGAAGGATATGATGGAATTCAATTTGCTGAGGTCCCTGCAACTCAGGCTGAATTTATCTTCACATTAGCAGATTCGATGGGTTATTGTAGCAATCATATTTATGCTTATGTGCAGACTGCGGACGAAGAGCTATTAGTTACTGGCTATGCAGATTCACCAATCTTCAATGAAAAGAGTTCATTACCTCCACCACATGATATGACTGCCGTTTACTACACAACAGGTAAGCAATTGACTGTTAGCTGGATGCCAAATAATATGGAGAACGTGGCAGGATATTATGTAATAGTAACTGACAAAGATGGCAATGATTCCACTTATGCTATTGCTTATGCGAATGATAATCAAGTTCAGTTCCCATTGGAAAGCAATGAAGGCATATCAATCCGTGTGGCAGCAATAGATGAAGAGTACAGAAGCGGTTGCCCATCTGAACCAATTGATATTACAACTGACGTAGAAACGGAACCTATTACAGGATTGGTATTCGATGAAAGTAGAATAGCAATAGTGCCTAATCCAGTTAGTGATATAACTAATATATCATTCAAGCTGAATGGTAACTCTTATGTAAGATTGGGAGTTTATGACATGTACGGAAATAGAATTGCTGAAATTGCTGAAGGCTTCTACGAATCGGGTGTAATAAATAACAGTTGGAATCCTAAGGGACTACCGTCAGGTACATATTTGGTGAAATTAGAAGCTGAGGATATGTACACAACACAGAAGTTGATACTTATAAAATAACAATCTGAAAATAGTTAAAATGTAAATCCCGATGCTTGTTGCAAGTGTTGGGATTTTTTTGTTTGGTTTCAAATAAGTCGAAATAGATTGGGGTTTGAAGTTGAATTTATATGGCGAAGTAAAGTTAAAAAAATAGACTAGACTGAACCATTTATCCTTCATTTAAGAATCTCTTCATTTATATCACTTACAGCTTCTAATAAAATCTTTCTTATGTTTCTATCATATTTTTCAGCAAAGGCAGAAAACTTTTCTTCCTCTCGAATTCCTCGTGGCCATCTCTTCATATATTTAACAGGATATAGATAAAAATAAAAAAAGTTATAGATAAAATCATCATCTTTATTTTTTAAAATGTTAATTATCTCGATATTATTTTCTTCAACAAACAAAAAAAGTTTGAGATCAAACATACACTGATCACCTTTTGACATATAGCTATTGTATCTTTTCGCACCAGACAATGCAAATTTCTCAACAATTGACTCAATGCTTACACAAGATCCGTTAAAAATACTATCAATATATATACTATAGTTCGTATAACTCCCAGGTACTCCGTAATGTTTGTATATATCAAGAGTAAGTTTATCAAAATATTTTTTTACTTCTTCACAAATTATATCAGATGCACTTACGTTGAATGAGTACATAAAGAAGAATAGTAATGTTAAAATCTTACTTAATTTTATGGGAGTCATTTAATTTCACCTTTGCACTTTTGTAGCCACTTTTTGAAAATAATCATTTTCCATAAATGCCAATTATGAACTTTTCATATTGATAATCATATATTTTTATATCTGACACCATTCCACTCTTTAAATCAATTGTATATTTACCTATTAGTCTATTTTTTTCGTCAGATACAAAAACCATATTTCCTTCTAACTTTCTTCTCAATATTGTATTTTCTGTCATTGGTAATACTGTTGATTCCTCAATAGTAAATAGTTTAATTAATTCGTTATTAATAATCTTATAATAGTGCAAATTTACTGTATTAACTGCAGTTCCATTATGCATTCTTTCTCTAATTAAGATCTCATTGTTATTATCATTATCTATATCTTTGATTTCCAATAGGTTTTCATTAATCAACCTATATTCTTCACTGAAACCTGATTCATTATTCTCCATGTTATTAGCATAGATTTCATCCTTAAGTAAATGAGTGTTTTTATTCTTTTTATTGAATAAAACTATGCTATAAAATTTAGTGGTAACTTCCTTTGTTTTAACAATATATACATCATAGTTTTCATTATAAAAAATATTAAATGCACATTCGAATTGAATATATCCCTCCCCAATATTTAAATTTTCAACCAGCATTTTAGTTACATCGTCTGGAATTCTAACTTGACTTGAGTCATCTACACAAGTAGAAACAAAAGTATTTTCTTCCAATTTCGTAGCAAAATAGCTTTGTGAATTTAAACTAGTGGTTAAAAATATTAGATTTAGAATTATCAAATTTATTATCAAGTCATTTGGAATATAATAATTAAAATTTACCAATTGTCATCCATACTTATTTCGGCATACTTAATTGGCTCAATATATTCTTCTCCTAATTTATTAAGCAATTGACGTGATAGAAAAGAACTTTTATTCAATTCCTCACTTTTCTTGGCCAATACTTTATACCATTGTCCAGAATAAAGTTCAGACAAAATACTTTGTATACCTAGAAGGTTTGAAATAACTTCATCGTCTAACTTAGGATTAATATTCTCCAGCTTTTTTAAAAACTCATGCTTTAACAATGTATCCAATCTATGTATTGCTTCTGCAAATATTTTTAAATCTGCTTCTGAATAGTCTTTTAGATTCGTAGCCAAAATCATTAGTACATAAACTATTTCTTCATAATGAAATTTCAATATTTCTCTTTTCATTATTATACTACTTTTAGTGTAAATCAAACTCTCAATTCCAATTCAATCATCAATCACACCCTAATGAGTCTTTCCATAATGACATACAATTATTTATATTTATTGATTAAATCGTCTATATTGAGTTTATATAAAACTGAATTTATTTGATCATGATCTTCATCAAATGGATATAACCATATGTAAAGCTCATTTGAATATTTAATATAGAATTTAATCCATACATGTCCTATTTCGTCTAATCTTATAATATACTTTTGATTATCTTTTATTAAAGTAACCAAATAATATAGTCTTTCATGATGTACTGGACCATATGAAAACGACTGAAAATAAATCTCGTAATCAGACTCCATATTGAATGCAACAGGACGAGTATATCGATTAGCGTACTTATAATACTTTTCTTGCAACATTATATTATCTAGAGTCAAGGAGTCATCTTTAGATATGTAATCAAGTAATTCTCCAGAATTTCTATCAAATTTGTAAATATTTTCAAAATGTGCTGACTTTAAAGTTTCTCTATTCGTTTTTTCAAAATAGTGAGTTAAAAGTAAAGTATCTTCGACAATTGACATTACATCATAATGATCAATCCTAAAATCAAGATTTCGTTGCCATTCGAAATCAATTTTCTTCAGATTAATATCTATATCATCATTATTTGTTGTAGAACAACTAAATGTAAACAATAATAATATTGATAAAATTAGTCTTTTAGTTTTAATCAAACATCGAATATAACTTAATTCAGTAATTATCACTTCACTATCACCATTCGAGAATTATATAAAATATCGCCTGATTGAACTACCACAGAATAAATACCAGAATTGAAATCCCTTTCCATTAATCACATCCTATTGAGTCTTTCCAAATCTTTATATCTTTTTTAAATTTCTCCATATCATTTGGAGGGTAATAATATGGAATTACTTGATTATTATCTGTTCCATAATAACCAAAGTGGTCAACCATTGCATTTGGTCCTTTATTTGTTATTTCTTCAATTTCTCTAAAAATCCAATAGTAAAAATTTTCAATTTTCCCATTGTTAAAGGATACAAGTGTTGTATCAAATACTACATCATTTATTGAATTACTATCTTTATTGTTAATAACCTTTATATATAAAGTATAAACAGAATCGATAAATTCAACTTTTTTACAGTTTTCTAATTGCCTAAACTCTTCCCAATTTGTTTGTATGTGATGATTTTGAAATGTATAATCCTCAGGTTTAATATCTCTCAATCTCACATTTTTGCAAGCGCAAATTGAAATTAAGATATAAATTAATAAGCATCCATTGAATCCATACTTCATATTTCTACTTCACTATCACCATTCGCGAATGATATAAAATATCGCCTGATTGAACTACTACATAGTAGTTTCCAGAAATGAAATCGTTCGCATCGAATTGAACTAAGTGAGGCCCTTCTGTTAGGTTTTTGCTTATTGTTGTTATTTGTGTACCCAGATTATCATATACGTTGATGTTGACTTCTCTCTGCTCTTTTACATATAGCTCAAAATAGCCGGTATTACTTATTGGGTTTGGTCTAATGTTGAAAATCAATCCGTTCGCATTTGTAGCATCTATTAATCTCTTGTCAAATGAACAGTACTCTGCTACTAACTTACCATCTCTTGTGTTTACAATTGAATATCCATCTGCAAAATTATCTACTTCTATTTCCAGTGGAGTCTCAAAATCATCGCCCAATAGCACTTCTGCATTCAGCATTGCGAGTAGTCCGTCTTGGTTCACAATACCATTCGAAGTAACATTAATGTTATCCATATTTATTGTCATATTTTCATTGCCAGCTACAAAGCCCTCTTGGACTGGTGTGTCATTAAATCGAGCAATTTTGTAGTTGTGTGATATAGTAAAATCAATACCTGTTTTGTTTGCATCATTCATCAGCTGAGCAATATCTTCAGTAGTTAGACCTGTTCCGTCTTTTGGAACAATTCTGATTGGAATATCAACATCTGTTCCTACCATACCAATTACACTTTCCACAAATATATCAGCACAGACCACTCCCCTACCTCGTATCAGTAGCGTGTCAGACCCTGCCAACCAATCACCATTACTTTCAAAATATATCTTCTTTTCAAAGTCACCTATTTGATCAGGAGAAAAGTTTATATTTACATCTTCACTTTGGTCAATCGCTATTGTTAGCGGTAAGCTAGCGTCTACATTTATATTACCATTGCCAGACTCAATTGCTGAAGTTACATCCAAATCACCATTTCCAAAGTTTCTGATAGCAGTTGTAGTGTCTATTGATTCACCAATACAAATCTCACCTAGATAGATAGAATTATCTCTCATATTAATAACAGGTCTGAATCCACGACCTGTTAGCTCAGTATTTTCTGGGTCTTCACATATTGCATCGTCATTCATTATATAGTCAACAAATGCTGATCTGTTTTCTACATCTTGTGGATCAAATTGAACGTCAAATGTCTGACTCTCTCCCGGATTCAGGTAGATAGGGTAATTAACTCCAGCAGGCAGAATAACGGAATAATCATTTGGATGAACACCTCTTATCTTTATTTCATCAATCTCCACACCTGCTGACCCAGTAGAAGTAACAGTTGCCTGCAGTACAGATGAGTTTCCAATTCTTACATCTCCAAAATCTTTCGTAATCTCAGTAACTAACGAACGAGTAACTACTACAGCCTTTATATCTTTTGTAATCTCAAATCCAGTACTTGTTCTGATTGTAATAGTACCGCTGTAATCACCCTCATTAGTAAACTCAGCAACAATATTAGCATTAGCACTACCCTCCGACGGGATTGTGAACTTCACAGGATTAACAGTAAAGGCATCACTTGTTGATGTTATAATAACCGTGTCTATATCAACCACACAAGCTGTTGGATTATCTAATTCGAGACTAAATGGATATTTTGTTCCAGGGCAAATGGTATCATAATCTACTTCTGTTTGTTGTATCTCAAATATTGGCAGGTCCCCCCTACCAATCACTACAAGAGTATCGAATCCTGGGGCGGACTGACTTTCTATTACCAGCAAAGTGGTATCTGAGCCCTGCGTGTTCGGTATAAACTGAATCATTGCCCTACCGATAGAACCGTCATCCACTTTAGGAATTACTAATGGAAAATCATTTGCGTTGGCTAATGAGTATTGATTTAAAGAATTTCTGTAGAAATTATAGTCTTGGATTGTAACATCACAACCACCCTGGTTGAGTATTGCCCATTCGAAAGTAGCAGTATCGCCTATACAAATAGCTCCCAAATCGAGTGTATCAGTTTCATTAGCAAGGAAAAATTCTTCACTCTTTCCAGTACCAGATATAACAGCCGTATCTCTGACAATCAATGTGTCCCCACCAGGGAAGCCATCAAAATCTCTAATTTCTACAATCAGATTTGCTTGAAAATTACCCAAAGCACCTGGCTGAAAATGTATATCAAGAGGCGTAGCAACATTAGGAGGCAATGTCCCCGGCAATGCTTGTGCTATACTAAAATATCCTACATCTGGAGCATTACCTTCTATGTATATATCTACCACATCGCGGCACCTTACATCTTTAAGAAATATTTGTGCTGCAGTTGTGTCAGCTGTTGAAGGGCAAACAAATCCGAAATCTATATCAGGAATAGAATCCCTACTGAGAATACCTGGCACCTTGACGCATAGCTCATCCACTGCAAGTGTATCATCGACGTTACCCATTAGTCTTATAGGTACTTTTAACTCAGCATCATAAAGTCTTGGGTCTGCAAAAAATGAGACTTCACCAACTGCTGATGTATTTTCGACCAATGCATCCGGCGTTATACTATTAAGAATCGCATCAGTGTGTAGCCCTGCCGGAAGAGCATCAAGCTCTATTCTTACATTATTGAAAGTATTGTCTTTCGTGTTTGTGATAATAAACAATACATCCAAAGTATCTGGGTAGTATGGATGATAATCTGGGTCATTACAATCAACTTGATGCAAAGTATCAAACGGAACACATCCATCAGGTCTAGCATAGAATATGCCATCTCCAGCACCTGCTGATTGCCCACCACCGGTTGTTGAACCTGCATCTACAACTTTTAGCGAGTCAACAATACCAATCTCTGTTGAAGCAAGGACTTTCTTCTGCCCTGCCCCTACCGTTTCCTCATCCCAAATTAATAACACTGCACTATCTGTATATGTTAGAGTATTGTCAGCACTTCTATCTTTCCACAAGAATTTTCCAAGTCCCTTAACCGTACTTTGTGCAGTGTAGTCAGCCCAATTCCCAAACATGAAAAAGTCTGGTGTTATTAACCCAGGTTCTTGCAAATTGCCCCTCGCAGTCAAACCAGGTTGCACTGTACTTCCTTCCAACGCCAACCAAAACTCTGGCATTATAGAACCAACTGCATTGGTGAACTGTTGCTCTGTGTTATAGTATCCATTCGATGTTACAATAGGTGCTCTGTCATTGTCACCAATTTTAGTGTCAATTAGTAATAGCACCCCAACATCATGCGCTTTTGATGAAGTATCGGCAGCAACAGACATTTTGATAAACCCACCACTTGGTCTTTTGCTTGGCTCCATAGAAAATGTGAATATTACTTCTTCACCGTCTGGCATCTCAGCGATTAGCTCTGAATTTATCCGCGGAATTCCGTTCAAAGTGTCTCTGAATAAAGTAGAAACTGTTAGAGGGTTTTGAGGTGGTGGCATTTCCGTTGTAGGATCTTCCTCAAAAGGGAGTTGGAATATAATCCCATCAATCATCAGATGAACATGTGAAGTGAAGTTTGGAGGAGTAATTCCACCCCCATCTTCACTATATATCAAAGATTTTGGATCATCAGATGGATTCAGATATGAAGTTTTAGCATAAAAATGTCCATTCTTTAAAATAACAGCATCCAATAAATATGGCGGAAGCAAATCCTCTAACTTCAACTCTTGCTGAGCCGGAAGTAATGCAGGTGCAATAATCAATGCAAGTATCAATATTTTAAATAATCTTATCATATTATTGTCTGTGTTTTAGAGGTGTAGTGATTTCTATAATAACTGTTCTGTTATAAAATCTCCCTTCAGGAATATCATTATCATATATCAATGTTTCCCCTACTCCTTTGCTGAATATATTCTCTGGAACAACTCGTTGTTTAATTGATGTTTCCACTGATTCAGCCCTATCTATAGATAGCTGATTGTTGTATTCATCTGTACCCAACTTATCTGTAAATCCAGTTATACTCACAGATGAGTTTGTGTTTATTCTACTTAGAATTGTTTTAAAAATATTCTTATTTTCTTCATTTATCAATGGTTTGTCATAGTCAAAGAAAATCAAATTGTATCTCTCAACCACTGAATCTTGTACTATCTCGCCATCATAATATTTAGATTTTTTCTCATACACTATTGGTATAGCAGTGCTTGCTTCGTCGGTGTTGTCCTCACTGTCAACAACAGTAAGTTTTGCAGAAACATTATTTCCAGCTACATCTCTTCTTGCTAACTCTATCATTTCATCCCTGTCAAAATCCCACTGCATCGAGCTCGAAGGAGATCCACTTCCACTTTCCTCCCACATTTGAGAATCGTCAATATTATTTATTTTAATAGCCCAGCTTTCAAGATTTTCACCATATTCTACTTTTGGTTCTAGTACAATTGCTTCAGGTATAATCTCGCTATCATAAGTAATCAATCTCACAGGTGCTAAGATTTCATAACTGTCAGTAGTTAATTCTACTCTTCTGTTTTCCTGCCTTCCTTCATCAATAGTCCTATTTGATATATCTTCTGGTAACTGACGTGATTTTGTGATGATTCTATCAGCAGAGATACCCCAAGTGTTTACCAAATAATCTTTTACACTCTGTGTTCTTGATGAAGCCAATTCATTCAGGTTATCGCCATCGTCAAGAGGTTCAACACACCCAGTTACAGTTAGTTTTGCATTTGTATTCAGTTGCATTCTGCTACCAACAATATTCAATATATTATGGTAAACTGCTAAGACAGAATCTTCGAGTGTAGATTCATCAAATCTATTTGCTTCTGAGCTACTCAAGGTCTTATATCTTGCTATTAATTCTGAGTCTCCAGCATCAAAGAAGATATAAGGAAGTATAGGTATGTAGTTATTATTAACCTCTTCAGTAACTTTTATTTGTCCATACTCAAGTAAAGTACCATCATCCAATAAATTCTTAGCTTTTATTGATGCAATCGGGCTAGGGCCAAAAGTAGGTCTTGTCTCTTTAACAGGAGCAGGGTCAGGAGTAGGCGCAACTTCCTTGATTACAATTGTTTCTGGAGTTCCTAACTCATATTTGAGGGCTAGACCTGCATGAATGGTGCTAACCGACCATTCATTATTACTTAGTACATTCGTAAAAGGAAAAAAATAGCCAACTTCAGGGCTTAAGTATAAATTATCAGAAATTGAATAATCTGCCCCAATCAAAGCATGAGCTGTAATTCTTAAACTAGTTTCAGTGTTAGGGTTGTCATCAAAATTAGCAGAAGCAATTTGCCTGCTAGATTCACCATTCCTAAAATTTACTCCAAGTGGTTGCTGTATTTCTTCAACTTGGGTGTATGACGCATGTGTGGGAATTGCTAAACCAGGGCCAAGAGCAAAATAGATTTTATCTGTTAAGTAATATGCCCCCAATGCTTCTATCTGTATATAATCCAGTGATACATCCAACTGATGCTCAGTTATTATATTTACCAATGTACCATCATCAAGTGAGATTCTCGGTGTATCATCTGGTGAATTTTCAAAATCACCATCTGCCTTATGAAAAAACGCTCTTCCAAATAGAGAGAAGTCTGTATTTAATGGGATTTCTAAACTGTTACCAGCTAACCAAGCTAGGCCTGTACCATCTTCAAATGTTCCACAGACTAACATTCCGTCGTAACTACTGAATTGACCAGAGTGCATATTCAAAGCACCTGCGCCAAACATTCCTATCCTTATATTTCTCTCAGTTTTCTCCTGTTGCGAGAATAATGAGTTTCCTGCTATTAAAACAATAGCCGTTATAATTAGTAAAGTCTTTTTCAATTCACATCTATTTATTTAGTGATTATTACTACTTTATTATATAAAACCTTAGAACCATATTTCAACCTAACTACATAAGTCCCGTTAGTTAAATCTATGGTGTTTATTTTGAATTCTTTTGCCGTTTTACTGCTAACATTGATACTATTCTGATACGCTTTCTTACCAAGAGGATTATATATTTCTAATTCAAACTCTTTATTCTCTTGATCATAAATAAAGACATTCATTTCAGCCCCTACTGGTACAGGGTATATATTGAATATAGTTGAATTCTCTGTTAATACTTGGCTATCGCGTCCGCCGCAAAGTCCTTCTACATAAAATTCTGCATTCTTTCCTGTCAAACATACATTTTGTAAGGTATGGTTTTCAACCTGTATAGGTGTATAGTGAGAGTTACCTCTCAGCACCTCATACTCTATCCCAAATGCAGCACCATCAGCAACAAGACCTGTTTGCCAAGCAATTGTCATAACAGCTTCGTTTACGTTTCTCTTGGTTATGTCTGTACTTGCCTGATCTATCTGAGGACCGCCGTTCAGCTCTACTATTCTTAATGGATATAGAATAGTTGAATTATAGCTGGTAGAGATTTCTAAATTAGTCAACGGATTTCCAGCATCAATTCTGCTAATGTCATAAGGAATGATAAATCTCTCACCTGGATCATAGTAATGCTCAACCTCGCTAGGCTCTAACACAATATCAGGTAGTATCACAGCCGTAACAGGTATATCGGCACTACCAAATGAACCACCAATTTCAATTATTTCGTTTATCACACCTGCACTATTCCCAGAAATTGAAACTGTTAGTGTCATTGACTCCCTTGGATTCAGAGTTGTATCAATCGAACCTGGTATTATTATAGGTGAAGTGGGATCATCTTTTTTAATCCTATCTATTGTCATCGTTTCAAAACTACTAGGATTTTCTATCAGTACTGTTCTGACCAATGAATCACCAGAACACAAAGTGCCAAAGTCTAATTCCGTGACTGAGAATCTTACACTTTTTGACCTAACTACATAACATAGTGGTATGATTACTGTAGAGTCTTGATTTCCATCGTGTTCGAATTGAATATCTATTTTAAAAGTTCCTTCTGTAGCAGGTGTGAAATCGACGAATAATTCTTCCGTGCCACCTGGAGTTATGTTAAGAGGAAAGTTTTGAGTGACATTGTATAGACTTACGTTTCCACCTATAAATTGAAAACCAGCAACAGCAATATCTCTATCTCCTGGATTTTCTAAAATTATGGAAGACTGGTATATTTTATCTTTTTCATAGACTAATGTGTCGCAACCACTAGGACCATATCCAGTCAAATACTTCAGCAATCCTGTTCCTGTTAGCCCACTAGGGTAAGCCCTGTCTGCTATGTGTATTATCGCACTACTAAGTTGTCCGCCTCTTTCTGATGGACTAAATTCAATACATATTTCTAAAGTACTATCAGGTGGTATATCTACTCTACCACTTGGACTTACAATTCGGTAGCTACCTGCTGGTGAAATTGAAATAGAATCAATATATGTAGTGTCAGTACCGTTATTTTTAATTGCTTCGAAACAAATTGTAGTGTCGCTTCCAACAAATATTTCACCAAACTCCTGTGAGTTAGTTACAATTTCAATTGATGATTTTATACCAGTTCCTGTTAGCTTGACAGTATCTGTCATATAGCCAATGTTGAACAGTAGAAGGCCACTTCTATCACCCTCAGCAGATGGCCTAAACCAAGCATTTATTCTTCGAGATTGCCCCGGTTGTAATACAAAATTAGAAGTATCACCAGTGAAGAAGAACTCCCCCGTATTGCTTAATCTAAAACCTTCTACTTCCACTGGTAAAAGCCATGTGTTTCTAATTGTTATTGGGATACTGTCGGATATTCTTCCTACTTCTTCTGGGCTGAATGCCGCATCATTAGCTGACAGAGGTTGATAAACTTCAACACCATTCATAGCATTATCAGAATTATCCTTACCACCAAAAACTAATGCTAAATTATTTCCATCTATCACAACTTCACGGTTTGAACCTTGCTCCGCAAGGTCTCCGAGTTGAGACCAAATGCCTGTAGGAGAATCAATAGTTGGTAATGTATAATATTCCGTTTCCCTCATAGCACCTGAAGAATTATTACCACCTACTATCAAATATGAACGAGATGAATCAGAGATACCACCTATAAATGTAATATCAGATTCGGCCCTTGGACGGAACATATTTGCAGTATATTTCCAGCCAGCTTTTACGTCATACCATTCGCAAGTGTTTTGGGCATTTCCGTTTTCATCATACCCACCAACAACTCTCGCAATACCACCAATATCAACAAAATTGGCTCCTAAGTATCTATATTCTCTTGGAGCAAATGCGTGGGAGCTCCAAGCATCATTTTCAAATAGTTCTGTAGATGTAGCAGCACCTTCTTCTCCACCTGCCGTAATTACTAAATCATCACCATTTGCATCTAATATTGTTCCTAGAAAATGACTTGCTCTTTCTTTTCCCATATCTGGCAGTGAAAATAATCTATTATTAGAAATTTCTATATATTCGGATGATGATAGCTTAGTACCACTTCTAAGTGGACCACCATTCTGGTCTATTCCACCATTTATAATTATTCTACCAGCTTTATCCCAAGCAGCATTGCAATCGCCTCTGCCGACATCCATATCATCTAAGCTAATCCAATTAATATTAACTTGACCGTTTTGATAATTAACCCTCTCTACAGTTCTGACTGAGCTGTAGTTACCAGAGTTGCCTGAGTATCCACCAATCACAAAAATACTTGCACCATTGTTAGATGGTATAGATACAAGTGAATGATATGCTCTTGGTGATGACATAGATGCTACCTTTCTGTAATCCCCAGAAGTGTAATTATAAATATATACTGAGTTTACAGAATTTCCTGACGAGTTTATCCCTCCACAAACCAATATATTTCCATCTGGCAAAAGAGTTGTGGTATGTCCGTGTAGGGCTTCGGGCATAGGTGGCATAGAGCGCCACTCGGGAGTTGTAGTCTGGCTGTAGTTCGTTTGCAGCGTAAAAAAACAAGTGATAAAAACTATTACTATTTTTTTCATATTACGAATCTCAAGCCATTTTTTAGAATTCTAATACAGCTAAAATAATAATTAATTTGATTTATTGAAATTATTATGGTTAAAATATAAAAATTATATTCTTTAAGTGATTGTGAAGTATGTTTTTAGAGTTGGGGTAGTACATTAATGAGTCTGAATCAGAACCGAGTAGTCGCCTCATACTCCCTGAAGAAAAATGACATTTTCAGATATTCCTCTAGGCATGTGAGTTTGTGGAATAATTCAATCTCATGAGGCATCAATTCCCACATAGATGTCTCTAGTTTGAAACCGTTTATATTTATTGAAAAGAAAAAGTTCAATAAAAATGAATAATCACCTGTTTTAACACACTCAGGTACAGTATTACTTTTTAAAGAATCTACATAATGAATAATATTCTTATATTCTCCTTCCCCAATATTTCTCATTTTTTCCATCTTAGAATAATTAGAATACTTATACACTTCAAAATAGTTGTAGTCATACTTTTCACTATATTTTTTAATCAAGAGATATTGAGTTACAAATTTTGGGACTGGTTTCGAAGGGTAGCCAATAGAATAATGACTAAATGAATACATGATATATTCACCCTCTAATTCTTCATAGTTTGTAAACAACAAACTGTCATCTGTTTCAATTGTTCTATTAGAAGAACAACCAAATGATAAGACTAATGCTAATATGATGAGTGTTTTTTTCATGATGATTTAAAGTAAAATATGAACTTGTTTAATTGAACAATTAAAAAAATATTAGTCTTAATTGATATTGTGCATTCGCTAGTGTGAAACAACTAACAAAAAGTACTATGAAGAGTGCTTTTTTCATCCATCAATCTACCAAAAACCAGCCCAAAACAACAAATTCATAATATTTTCGCAAGTTAAGTTATGTCACAATACACAAAAATATTATCGGCTATTTAAGTTAAAGAATTTATTTATAGTTAGTTAAAGTTGATACTATTTCATCACGATTATATTCATTAATTGTAATAATCATATCATTATATTCATTTTTATTTATATCTGTAGAATCAACATTTTCTTTATACATTTTTAAAACATCATTCTTATTCATTCCTAATAGTAACCTAACTAGGTAGTACCTTGAATCAGTTTTAGATGGTTTTCCTTTTGCATAATATTCTTTATAATATTTCTTTGCTACATTGTGTTTGTCTATTGCATCATAGTATAATCCTAAAAAAAAACTATATTCTACACTATCTACAATTTTACTATTTAACTTGTGTATGTTGTTTAAACCTTTTTGAATGGAATCCTTACTTTTTGTTGTTGAATAAGTAATTAATAGATTCCAATAAGCATTACTATTTAAAGAGTCAATTTCAATAGATTTATTGAAATATTTTATTGCTGAATCTATTTGTCCATTTACACTAAAAGACATAGCTTTATTGCTATACTCTATTTGTTTATGATTTTGAGGTTCTTCATTACTACAGCTAGGCAATAACAAAGCAATAACCGTTAACAAAAATATTTTCATAGGATCACATATTTTTAAAATGCATGATAAAAATTTACCATTCTTATCAACTTTCAATACTGTTCTTTTTTAATACGAACATCCCGTCTCACTAAGTGAGCCACCCACACTAAAGACGTGGCAAGCTCCTCTTTACAAAAAGGGGAATTAATAAAAGTATTTTTTTTCATTAAACAATATACCAAAACCAGCCCAAAACAACAAATTCATAATATTTTCGTAAATTGGACTATGTCTCGTTACACAAACATACTATCAGCTATTTTGATATTGGTGTTCACACTCTCAACAACTGGGATTGTGATGAACAAACACAAATGCAAAGGAAATGTAAAAGGCGTTTCTGCCTTTGTGCAGCCGGAGCAGTGCGAACATAGTGAACAAGCCACTGAGCAGATGCCTAAGTGCCACCAAAAGCAAGAAAAAGAAAAGAAAAAATGTTGCGAGAATGACTCCGAACAGCTTAAAAACACGGAGCAGACGCTAACATACCACAAAATCTCAATAGAGAAGCAGTTAGTGCTAACAGCTGCAATCTATGCTTTTTCACCCGATATTATAGGTGAAAAAACGGTTGACAAATCATCCACTTATGAGCAGCCGCCGCCGAAAACACAGCGGCAATTACTCCACAAAATATACGAACAATACCTAATCTAAACTCTATTTTTCTGAAGAAGTTGAATACCTTTTTTGAAAAATTATTGGAGTTTTTATCGTGGTCAATCAGATCATAAAATTTTTTCTAGACAATAGACTTATTACATTTCTATTGCTATCATTATTAGTGCTATGGGGCATAGCTGTTTCCCCTTTCAATTGGGAAGCAACGGACAGTATTAATGCACCTGTTGCTGTGGATGCTATACCAGACATTGGCGAAAACCAACAGATTGTTTTCACCGATTGGTCTGGGCGTTCACCACAGGATATTGACAACCAAATCACTTATCCACTAACTACTTACTTGCTTGGAATACCTGGCGTTAAGTCTATTCGTAGTTCCTCTATGTTCGGTATATCAAGTATCTATATTATATTCGAAGACGACGTAGAATACTATTGGAGTAGAACTCGGATATTAGAGAAACTGAACTCTATTCCCTTTGGCTTGCTGCCCGATGGTGTCTCCCCTGCTCTGGGACCAGATGCTACTGCACTCGGTCAGGTCTATTGGTACACACTGGAAGGCAGAGACGAAGACGGCAACCCGGCTGGTGGTTGGGATTTGGATGAACTCCGCTCAGTGCAAGATTTCTATGTAAAATATGGGCTAAATTCAGCCAAAGGTGTGTCCGAAGTGGCCTCCGTTGGTGGGTTTGTGCGTGAGTATCAGGTAGATGTGAAGCCAGAAGCACTTCGTCAATTCGGTATCAGTATAGAACAAGTGATTGACGCTGTTCAGAAATCAAACAAGGACGTAGGTGCTAAGACTATGGAGATAAACAAGGTGGAATACCTGATCCGTGGGCTTGGCTACATCAAAAGCATAGAAGATTTGGAACAAGCAGTTGTCCGCACGGTTGACAACACTCCTATAACCATCAAAGATATTGCAATAGTAAAGCTTGGGCCAGCTGACCGACGTGGTATGCTTGACAAAAATGGCTACGAAGCAGTTGGTGGTGTTGTGGTCGCTCGCTATGGTGCTAACCCAATGGAAGTGATAGAGAATGTGAAAGAAAAGATTGCCGAAATCTCAAAAGGGCTGCCACAAAAAGAATTAGCTGATGGTACTATATCTAAGCTGGAGATTGTTCCTTTCTACGATCGTTCCACATTGATACAAGAAACGCTACACACGTTGGAAGAAGCCCTTTCCCTTGAAATATTAATTACTATCATCGTAATATTGCTGATGGTCGCTAATATTAGGGCTTCAGTGGTTATTACTATTGTGCTCCCCGTTTCAATACTAATGGTATTCATAGCAATGAAATATGCTGGAGTAACTGCAAATATTGTGGCACTTTCGGGTATTGCCATAGCCATTGGTACTATGGTTGACTTGGCAATTATATTAGTAGAAAACATAGTGAAATACCGCGAGGAACATCCAGATATGAAGCTGTTGGATGCTATATATACTGGTAGTGCGGAAGTTAGTACGTCGATTTTGACTGCAGTTACGACTACAATTATTAGCTTTGTACCCGTGTTTATGTTGCAGGGTGCAGAGGGCAAATTATTTATACCACTTGCATTTACTAAAACATTCGCTCTTATAGCTGCCGTGATTGTTACGTTGCTAATAATTCCAGCCATCACTTATGTGCTATTTTCCATTAGAAATAAGTCAAACACTAAGAGCTACATTCTTCCAATTGGGGTTATATTGCTTGGTGTTGGCTCTGTCTTTTTCATCTCAACAATCGTTAGTATTACTATAGTTGCTATAGGGGTATTGCTTTTCATAGCTGAGAAAAGTCCAGAGAAAAAAGGCCTGATTTCGGGTGTTAATATTTACCTTTCCACTTTCCTTGTGGCTTATGTTTTGGCTGACTATTGGATGCCTCTTGGACCTTCGGAATCATTATTGCTAAACTTTATTTTCGTGGCATTAATGATTGCCGTGATTATAGGACTTTTCAAATTAACAATTCGATATTATGAATCGATACTCAGATGGTGTTTAGAAAATAAACTAATATTCCTTTCTATACCAACATTTATCTTATTCTTGGGTATTATGTCATGGTTCGGTTTCCCAAAAATCTTTAGCTTTGTTGGCAGTGGGTTCAACGCTGTTGGGGTTGATGTAGAGAATACTAAAGCATGGAATAATATGTCATCGCTTTTCCCTGGACTTGGTGAGGAGTTTATGCCTGCGTTGGACGAAGGATCATTCTTACTAATGCCTACTTCAATGCCATACACTGGGGTGCAGAAGAATCGTGAGTTATTGCAGAACTTAGACCTTGCCGTGCAGCAAATTCCAGAAGTGGCAATGGTGGTAGGTAAAGCAGGAAGAGTGGAAAGTGCACTCGACCCAGCACCGCTATCAATGTTTGAAAATATAGTCAATTATAAGTCAGAGTATGTCACAGATGAAGACGGTAGTAGACTGAAATTCAAAGTAGATGACGACGGCAACTTCATCACCAATTATGGTGACACATTCGACAATGAAACTGCTATATTAAGTGGACTTGAAATTGATGATTTGATTGAAGATGAAGACGGCGAGAATTACAGACAGTGGCGGAAAGCAATAAAAAACACTGATGATATATGGAATGAGATAGTGAAACATAGCGATTTCCCAGAGATTACATCAGCACCAAAGTTGCAACCGATTGAAACAAGATTGGTTATGCTTCAAACAGGAATGCGTGCACCTATGGGAATTAAGGTCTATGGCCAAGATTTGGAGACAATAGAGTCATTCGGATTGAAATTAGAAGAAGTACTAAAAAATGTACCATCTGTAAAATCGGAAGCAGTTTTTGCTGATAGAGTTGTTGGGAAACCATACATTCATATTAATATAGACAGGAATGCTATTGCTCGCTATGGGTTGAAAGTCAATGATATTCAGAATGTAATAGAGACGGCAATTGGTGGCATACCACTCACCAAGACTGTGGAGGGTAGAGAGCGGTATTCAATTAGAGTACGTTACCCAAGGGAGCTGCGTGATGAACCCGATGAATTGCTCAGGACTTATGTAGCAACTCCAGGTGGTTCGCAGATTCCGCTTTCGCAATTAGTAGAATTGGAATATGTAAAAGGCCCACAAGTGATTAAGAGTGAGAATACTTTTCTCACAAGTTATGTACTGCTCGACAAGCGAGATGGCTACGCTGAAGTCAATGTCGTTGAAGATGCCGAAAGGGAGATACAATCAGCAATTAGGAATGGAAGATTGACAATACCGAGTGGTGTGAGCTATCAGTTCTCTGGGAATTATGAGAATCAACAGCGAGCGGCAAAGCGATTGTCAATCATAATACCAATAGTATTTGTAGTGATATTTATTGTTCTCTATTTGCAGTTCCGTTCTGTAGCTACTAGCTTAATGGTTTTCACAGGAATCGCGGTTGCCCTTGCTGGTGGCTTTTCTATGCTGTGGCTCTACGGTCAGCATTGGTTTGCAGATTTTAGCTTGTTCGGCACTAATTTGCGAGACTTATTCCAGATGGGAACTGTTAACCTAAGTGTTGCCGTTTGGGTTGGATTCATTGCCTTATTCGGTATAGCCACTGATGACGGTGTAGTAATGGCGACTTACTTGAGGGACAATTTTGCAGGAACTAAGCCAAAGGACAAAAAGCAGATAAGAGATTTGACTGTGGAAGCTGGAAAGAGGAGAGTTCGCCCTTGCCTTATGACTACTGCAACTACACTAATTGCACTGATACCAATACTAACAAGTACAGGTAGAGGTTCTGATATCATGATACCTATGGCAATACCAGCATTTGGAGGCATGACGATTGCTATAATTACAATCTTCGTAGTGCCGGTATTGTATTCAGCTTGGGAAGAAAGAAAACTGGAGGTAGAAAAATGAGATATTTACTAATGATATTGATGCTTGTATTCTCAGTTGGTCTTAAATCTCAGACTTTAGAAGAATACCTGAAAGAAGCTGAGAATAACAACATAGAATTAAAGGCAAAGTACATAGAGTATGAGCAGAGCCTTCTAAATGCACCACAGGTTGCGGCTATGCCTAATCCTACTTTGGATATTGGAGTATTTGTTACTCGTCCATATACACGGTTAGGTCCTCAGAACTTCAAGCTGTCATTAGCACAGAAACTTCCATGGTTTGGCACTTTGAGTAAATATGAGCAGGAGAGTCTAAAACTGGCGGAGGCAAAAAGACTAGATTATGAAGCAAAGAAAGATGAGATATTCTATAAGATTAGAGTAAAGTTAATCGAGCTTCATGAAGTGAACGAAATGAAGAAATATTATGTAGAGTCACTGGCACTCTCGCAATACCTGAGACCTATCGTTAAAACTAAGGTTGAAGTCAACAAAGCCAATTTGACAGAGCTATTGAAATTGGATTTGAAGATTAGTGAATTAGAAACAGAAATCGAGCTTTTAGAATTAGATCAGATACCAATTAAACAAGAGTTGAGGCAATTACTTAATCGTGATAGTATAGATAGTATAACCTCATCAGAATATATAAATATAAACTATGACAGAGCTAAGTATTTAGAAAAACTCGCTGGCTCTCCATCTATTCTCAAATTGAATCAATTGCAACAAGCAGCTAAAATAAGAGCTGAGGCAGCTGATTCGGAATCAAACCCTGATATAGTTGTCGGCTTAGAATACACGAATCTTAGTCCTTTGGAAAATATAGAAATCGAGAATAACGGGATGGACATATTTATGCCAAGGATTGGCATTTCTATACCATTTTTCAATGATAGCTATTCTGCTAAGAAAGAACAATCTGTTGCTATTGCACAGCAATACGAATATGAGCAAGCTGATTTGAGAAATAAATTAATATCAGAATATGAAGGAGTTGATTCGAGGATAGCATCACAATCAAAAAGAATTGAATTATACAAAAAGCAAATTGAGAAATCAGAACAAATAAAAGAGCTGATTATGGAAGAATATAGCTCAATTATGAATCAAGAAATAGATGAAATATTAGAAATAGAAGATTCAATAGTAAATTACAAACTGCTAATGTTAGAAGCAGAAACAAGTAGTTTGAAGTTAAAAGCTCAGCTATTGAAGATAGTAGGAGATTAAAATGAAAAAATATATAATCACAGTATTAGCATTAGTAGTTGGGTTAGGATTAGGATGGGTGTTTTTCGCTGGTGAAAGCCCAGAACCCAAAAACGACAACAGTGAAGAAACAGCCGAATTTTGGACGTGCTCTATGCACCCAAATGTAAGAAGCCAAGAACCTGGTGACTGCCCCCTATGTGGTATGGACTTGATTCCTGCCATATCAGGTGGTTCGGAGGTGGACAACTCGGCTATTACTCTCTCGGATAATCAGATACGCATAGCTAACATTAGTACAATTAAGGTAGGCAGTTCATCTACTAATAGCTTTGTTACTCTGAGTGGTAAAATTGAAATAGATGAACGTAAAAAATTCACTCAGCCATCGCATTTTTCTGGAAGGGTAGAACAGCTAAACGTAAACTATACTGGTGCTACTGTAAGTAGTGGTCAGAAAATTGCATCGATTTATTCGCCTGAGTTAGTACTAATGCAAAGGGAACTGCTATCAGCTTACAAAGAAAAAGAGTTTAATCCAGACTTATATAACTCGATTGTAAGAAAGTTAAAAAGAAAGAAGGTACATGATGAGCAGATAAAGAAGATAATTGAAAGTGGAGAAGTGGAAGAAAGATTTGATTTGTATTCTCATTATTCCGGAGTAGTTACCAATCTATTCATCAGCAATGGTGATCACGTTTCTATGGGAGCCCCCATAATAGAGTTAGCAAACCTTAATAATTTATGGGTAGAATTTGACGCGTATGAAAGTGACTTGGCAGAAGTTGAAATAGGTGATATCATTGAATTTGAAGTGCCGGCATACCCAAATAAGAAATTCAAAAGCAGAATTAATTATATAGACCCACTAATCAACAATGATACTAGAACGGCGAAAGTACGTGGTAGCATAAGTAATAGTTCAGGGCTATTGAAACCCAAAATGTTAGTCAGTGGAACGGTCAACAGCAGCTCTGATAGTGAAACGATAATTATTCCAAAATCTGCTGTCCTATGGACTGGCGAGCGTTCTATTGTATATGTAAAAGTGCCTAACACAGATGAACATATTTTTGAGGCAAGAGAAGTGAAAATTGGTAAACTAACCGATGCAGGTTACCCAGTACTAAATGGTTTGGAGATGGGTGAATTGATTGCAACTAGTGGTGCCTTCTCAATTGATGCGGCAGCACAAATAGCTGGGAAAAAGAGCATGATGACAATGGAGGGAGGAAAGAAAAAGAACAAGAAAACAAAACACAAGCACAAGACTGAGAAGAAGAATTCTGTTGATTTATCAGGAATGCTACCAAATTATATGGAACTGCAAGAAGCTTTTGTGGATACAGATTTACCAAAAGCGAAAGAAATTGCTAAGAAATATGCCAACTATATTATTAATAACATACTGAATAGCAATGAGCTGAAACAGTCAGATTACGAGCAAGAAGTGGAATCGATAGTTGACTTGTCAAAAGGGATTGCTGAAGATAATGATATAGAAAAAGCGAGGAAGAAATTCAGCAATATTTCAGTTCTGATGATAGACATAATAGATGCCACAAAATCTTATAATGATAAACTATATGTTATGAAGTGCCCAATGGCAACAGTAGGTGATAGTGCAGTGTGGCTAAGCAAAACGAAAAAGGTGCTGAATCCCTACTATGGTGATAAGATGCTGAACTGTGGTTTTGTTAAGCGGGAGATAAGGTAATTTTATCAGATAAGTAGAATTAATAACTCACATCATTTTTATGTCCAACATTAAATTCTGGTTGTGTATCTCTAAAGGAAATGTATAAGTCTATTTTTTCTTTATTTTTCGTACCTGAAATTAAAACATATTTACTTGAATTAATATCTGATATTTTTATTGTCGTTAAATCTTCAATCACTAAAAATATCTGATTCCAAATGATTGTTTCTCGGTTAAACTCCTTTATAATTAGCTTATAACCAGTTGAATCATTTGCTATAATATTTTCAAACACTATTGAATCCTTATTAGTAACTTTGTTCCTCAAAACTATATCAGCCTCAATACCGAGACTTTTAAAATCATGTAAGTATAATTTCAAAGTTTTAAATCTAGTTGTCCTGTTTTGTTCAAGAACTTCAATATTACCTAATTCTGTATTATTACAAGAACTAAATAGAACTATAATGCTTAATGTTAAGAATATATTATAAACTTTTTTATTCATAATGATGTTTTGTTTTATTTAATGCTGTTGAGCTTTTACCATTTATCTTTGAATAATTTTGCTAGATCAAATACAGTCTTGAATAATAAAATTAATATACCCCAAGTTACGAAGAATAATGTGAAGATTACCAAATACGGTAGAGTATATCCTGTGTAATGAAAACTATTAAAAACATACGCTGGAAAATGAATTAATTTATTGTCTTTTATATTTTCATTTACAAACGCACTTATTGGCAGATCAAAGTATATAGGTAAGAACCAATAAAGTAAGCTCACAATCCCTGTTATGATAATCAGAAACTTATATTTAATGAATAAGTTTTTCATAGTGTATGTTTTTAATTAATCTGAAATTGTCAAACAAAAGATTTTATTTCATCTGACAAATTCATTACTTCTTTCCATTTGATTGAATCTCTGAAATTCTCAAAATCCCATTCATTTGTCTTTTGTAAATCTAATACTAAGTTGTAAAGTATTATACTTTTCTCAAACATTTCATTACTTATATGTCCATTTGATAATAATCTTTGTAAACTAGAAATATGTAAAAATGAATGAACCCCAATATCAAACTCTTCATAAATATTATAGGCAATAGTTTCATCTGAAGAACTTAATAAATATATCCCACATTTATAAAGTGTATCCATATAACACTCGTATAGTTCTTGTGATGATATTTCTATTTTTATCATATTAATTAGTATTTATTTAGTTTCAATTATTTTTTTTTCTATTATTAACTCTGCTGAATCCTCTTCAAGAGAATTAAATTGATCTAAATGAAAATGATATCCACTAGGAATTGACTCTTGAGATAAATTAAGTAAATGATTTGCAAAAGATAATAAACCATCCTTGTTTGCCTTAATATGAATAACACCATCTTCTATTCTAGTCTTAATTTCAAAATCATTCTCCCAATTAAATTTAAATCCTTCTTTATTATCGTATTTAGGTATATCAATAGTTATCTGCATAATGATCTTTTTCTAATTTTTTATTTCTATAATTTTAACAAAAAAAAAGCCAATGACATCAATCATTGACTTTATTAATTTAATAAACTTATTTCTTAATAACTTTTTGGATACTTCTATAATTCTTACCACCTAATGAACTTTGATTTAGAATTATAAAGTAGACTCCTGCAGGAAGAGAACCTATTGATATTATCTCTTCTTGTTTACCAATACTTTTGTTACCTAGACCTATTTCACTCAATCTTCTCAAGTTAATATCATACACTTCCAAAGTCACATCTGATGCTACTTTAGTGTCGAAACTTAGATTTAGCTGATTAGTTGCAGGATTCGGTGAAACGCTGAATTCGAAATCATTCTTAATATCATTTATACTAAGCAAAGGCTGAGTTGTAAAAGACCATACTGGTGATATATATATCAGTTCATTTGACTTTTTATCAAAATTAGCAATAAACCAATAGTAGCTTGTTTCATTTTTAAGCGGAAGGAATTCTTGCTTTTCGAAATCCTCTGCTCTTAGGAAGCTATCACTAGATTTCCCAACCCAGTAATTTGTAATATCCCCTGAAAAATTTGAGTCAAGTGATAAAAATACGTGTACATCTTCTAGATCATAATCACTTTGGATTGTACCTTTTTTAATTCCACCAAATTCGTAGTTTACACCCCACTTTAACCCTTTAAAATCAGAAGGCTCAACAACCTGACTTTCTTCTGGTTCACTAGCTTCAACTTCATCTAATTCTATATCTTCAAGTGAAAGCTCAAACTTAAGAGTATCTAAATATGACACTATTTCAATTGAATCAATTTCAGAACTGAGTTCCTCCCCATTGCAATCTGCGGAAACCGTCCAATAATATTTCCCTTCATTATACAACTTAGTAGAAAAACTATGGTTACTTAATGGAAAACCTTGTTTTTGATAATATAAAACTTCCTTACTGTGATTTATTACTGATTCTTTATTGGTACTCATGTATAAATTCATTTGCTCATAACCATTATAGGCCCAATATAAAGTGAAAGAATGCTTTACATCAGCTGCTTTACTTATACTCAGACTTGGGGTTACATTTTTAAATATATTCCCTGTAAATAAATCATTTGGAACAGCACAATCAGACGTTTTAAATTCCCAAATTGGTGATTCTAATTCGTCTCCACAAGTTACTTTCCAGTAGTAATACGAGACACTATCTAATTCATCTTGTATAGGTATTGATTCTAATTTTCCATTAAAACTTCCTAAAATAGCCTTTGAATCAGAACTTTCAACTAAATCATAATTACTTGAAAAATAAATTATAGTTTCATTTATATTATCACCTATCAAAGTCCATCTAAGTTGTTTTAATACTGTTGAAATTTGCGTGTTACCAGTGCCAGGGATAGGGTCTTTTGCATAACAAGACAAACCACCTATTCTAAATTTGCTTGATGTATATGCTGCAAATGTTTCATAACTTACAGGACAAGTAACCATAACCAGCCAATAGTAATCGGTCTCTGGTGCTAAATTCATCCCATCTATCCTAACTGAGGTAATACTATTCCCTTGTGCAATCAAAGTACCTGGGAATAGATTTTGAACGGCTGCAGAATCACTAGATAAATAGACATTCACAATGTACTCTCCCAAGGGATCTTCGGGCAAGTCCCAAGTAAGCTCTGTAAATTTATTTAACCTAAAATTATTGTATGTAATTTCAGTCCCATAGTCTGGTTTCAGATTAGTAGCATTTTCAACTTCACATGATCTAGTTGAAAAACTCCAGGTTGGGCTGCTTTTTTTGTTATTTCCACACTTTGCAACAACCTTCCAATAGATATCAGGACTATTTTTTTCTATTCCATACTGAGCAAAAGATGTTAAATCCACTCCGCTAATTAAAAAGGTATTAGGGTCTTCATTCTTTACTTCTTCTTTACTTCTACTAATATAAACACATACAGAATCTTCATCTCCAGGGTTCTCCCATTTCAAAACCGTTCCAGACACAGAAGATAATGTATTATCTTGATTAACTGGGAACTTTAATATTGGAGCTGATTTTGGACATTCTATGGGCAGTGATACTATGAATTCGTATTCTACCTTATTGTTCTCTATATTTTGGTCGCCTTCATTTTCTATACTTACAATCAATAAAAAATTACCGTTCACTGGATTCCATGTCTTAGATGAACCTGTAGTACGTGAATTAAAACCAGGTATACTCGAATCATCTACTATATCTTCAAATATTTTATTAGCATCGGAATTGTATAGCTGTATAGTAGTTTGAAAGTTTGATGATGTTTGTGGAGTTACATTTTCAACTGTATAGATGAAAGTAATCGGATCACTAGTTGTAACTTGTTTTAAAGGAGCATCTATTCTTTTGATTAACAAATCTGAGGATAAAGATGTGTATGACGAAAGAATGAATAAAAGGAGTAGAATTCGTATCATTGAGGACCTCATTTATATAAAATCAATTGTTTACAATGGATTACCAGCTTAAATCTATTATTAATAACTATTTATAAGTATACAATTAATATAAAAAATGACTCAAATCAAAATATTTCTTTTTGTGATTATTTTCAAATTGTCTTCTGCTTTATTAGAATTAAAACAAAAAAAGCCAATGACATCAATCATTGGCTTTGTAAAAACTTTGCTGTTTGTGAACTAACTACGAGTTTAAGCCATTCAAGAAGTCGTCGTTTGTTTCTGTACCACGCAGTCTATCAAGTAAGAACTCAATACCTTGAACAGAATCCATTTCGTCAAGAACTTTTCTAAGTACCCACATACGGCGTAGTTTGTCTTCTGACACAAGTAGCTCTTCTTTTCTAGTACCAGAGCGATTAACCTCAATAGCAGGGTATATTCTCTTGTTCGAGATTTTCCTGTCTAACACAAGTTCCATATTACCAGTACCCTTGAACTCCTCAAAGATAACTTCATCCATCTTGGAGCCTGTTTCCACCAAAGTAGTTGCTAAGATTGTAAGTGAACCACCATCTTCAATGTTTCTAGCAGCACCGAAAAATCTCTTCGGCTTGTGTAGTGCGTTGGCATCTACACCACCAGATAATATCTTACCAGAGTGAGGGATGACTGTATTGTGTGCACGAGCAAGACGAGTGATCGAATCCAATAGGACTACCACATCTTGTCCAGCTTCTACTAATCTTTTCGATTTTTCTAATACCATTTCCGCAACCTGAACGTGTCTTTCCGGCGGCTCATCGAAAGTAGATGATACTACTTCTGCCTTTACAGAACGCTCCATATCTGTTACTTCTTCTGGTCTTTCATCAATAAGCAATACAATTAATTTCACTTCCGGATGGTTACGAGCAATTGCATTAGCAAATTTCTGTAATATTACCGTCTTCCCAGATTTAGGAGGTGCTACTATTAGACCCCTCTGCCCTTTACCAATAGGAGAAAGCAAGTCAACTATTCTCATAGAATAATCAGATGGAATTGTCTCTAAGTTAATTTTCTCTTCTGGATATAGCGGAGTTAGGTTATCGAATAATGTTCTATCTCTACTTGTTTCAGGTGCTGAGAAGTTAATTGTCTCCACCTTAAGTAAAGCGTAAAATCTCTCAGATTCTTTTGGTGGCCTTACCATACCGGTCACGGTGTCACCAGTTTGCATACCAAATCGCTTTATTTGCGAAGGAGATACATATATATCATCTGGTGATGGTAAGTAGTTATAACTCTGAGACCTAAGAAATCCGTAGCCATCAGGCAATATTTCTAGCACTCCACCACTTGCCAAAAGTCCGTCGTCGTTTGCAGCACGCTCTTGTTTCGAACGTTGTTCTTCTACTATCTTAAGTATCAAATCTTGCTTACGCAATCCACTAATGCCAGTAATGCCTAGCGACTTAGATATTTGAGTTAGTTCGGAAATCTTTTTGGTTTTCAGTTCATCAATATCGATGATTGGTACTGGAGGTGGGGTTTGTGAAGGGGTGATTTTACTCGTTTTTTTGTAGTTCTTCGAATCCCTTCCCGAAGAGTATTTCCTCTTCGGTCTTCTATTGTCTCGTTGTTTCATAAAGATATAAAGAAATTAATTGTGAATTATTATCATTATTAGGATAAATTTTTGGGAGAATAATCGCACTTACTTCTTGTCTAAGGGAATATTTAGGATATTCGGAGTGCTCTCTTGATTGCAAGTTATAATAAATTTTATAATTTCAAAAATTTAAAAACATTTTTTTTCTTCTGATTGATTTGATATTTTGCATAATATAAAAATCTTCTTCGGGGGGAGAAGTAAATCCAATTGAACAAAAGCAGCATCAAAATAGAAAAAAGTAAAAACGAAGTTGGTAATTTCTTCAAAAACTGGCTCAATCTGAACCGCTGGGTAATAATCCTATACCTTATGATAATAGCAGCGGCTGCAGTCCTATACGTAGGCAATGTGAACGACACAACTGAACTCCTGACCGAAATAAGGAGCTACGAACGTGGAATAGATGATTTGGAAAATGAGAAGAAGATGGCCCAAGCTAAATTGAAGCGATTACAATCCCCAGATAGAATAATTAAAATAGCCGAAGAAAAGCTAAATATGAAAGTAGCAGACGAAGCACCAATTATACTTGAAGTGAATGAAGAAAAAGATTAGTACATACTTCAAAGAAGATTCAGCTTACAAAGGACCAAAGGGGAAATTTTGGAAATTTTGGTCACTTATGGCTATCATTATGATTGGATTCCTTTCTGTTGTCTGGCGACTGTTTTCTATACAGGTTCTCAATCATGATAAGTATGAGAACATAGCCAAAAGGCAACACGAATCGAAGATAGATCTGCGTGCAGACCGAGGAAATATATATGATAGAGACTACGAGTTACTCGCCACTACTTTCAAAACTATCTCTATAGCCGTTGACCCTACTCTTATAGAAGACAAGCAAGCAATAGTCAATAGTTTAGCAAAAGATTTGGGAACTGACCCAAGCAAATACATCAAGAAAATCAACCGAGCTAAAGGTTCTTTTGCTTGGTTGGAGCGTGGCATCTCACCTGACAGACTATTCGAGATAAATACTATAGATGACAAAGGACTAATCAAATTAGAAGAACCAAAAAGAAACTTCCCCTATCGCTCAGTTGGAGCACAGGTTATTGGCTTCACAAACATAGATAATAAAGGTATTAGCGGCTTAGAAATGCGTTTTGACTCTATACTCCATGGCAGAAGTGGATTTATGCACATGTATCGCGATGGACTAGGAAGACTAAGACCATCACCAGACTTAAAAGTGGTGGAGCCAGTTCATGGAAACAATATTGAGCTAACGCTAGACATAGAACTACAAAGAATAGTCGAGTATGAACTACGAGCAGGTATGGAGCGAACATTAGCTGAGGCAGGAACAGTAATAGTGCTGAAACCACAGACTGGTGAGATATTAGCTATTGCTTCTTATCCTATGTTCGACCCTTACAATATTGACGAGAATTCGAATGCTGGTATGCGACTAAGAGGAATAACAGACATATTAGAACCGGGCTCTACATTCAAAATGGTTACTGCAGCAATTGCTATAGAAGAAGGTGTGGTGACAGAAGATGAGATTTTGAACGGACATAATGGAGTTGCCATTTACAAAGGTGGTGCTCGTATAGCAGATGTTCACGGTATGGGTAAGGTAACATTCCGTGAAGCAATGCAAAATTCAAGTAATATTATCCTTGGGGAAGTTGCAAATAGATTGCCTTCGGATGTGTTTTACAAATATGTACGAGACTTTGGCTTTGGGTTGCCAACGGATGTGGATCTACCTGGTGAAGTAACTGGCTCTGTGCCAAAGCCAAAAAACTTCCATGCTAACACTAAGAGATATATTGGACACGGTTATGGTTTGAACGCATCCCCACTACAAGTAGTCAACTCTTATGCAGCTTTGGCAAATGGTGGAAATTTGATGAAGCCATATATAATCAAAAAAATAACAGATGCTAACGGTGAAATAATTAGAGAAAATAAGCCTGAGAAAATTAGACAAGTAGTATCTGAAAAAACAGCGCTTAGAGTAAAAGACCTATTAGTGAGTGTTGTCGATAGTGGTTCTGGAAAGAGAGCTCAAATAGACAAACTAAAAATAGCTGGAAAGACAGGTACTTCTCAAAAAATCACTAATGGCAGATATTCAAAAAGTAACTATAATGCATCATTTGCCGGCTTCTTCCCTGCTGATAATCCAGAGTTAGCTATGATAGTTATAGTAGAAAATCCACGCCGAAGTATTTATGGTGGCTATAACTCAGCTCCAATATTTAAAAATATTGCTTCACGATGGATGATGAGCAGAGGCTACTATAAGACAGGAAACTATATTGATGTAGCAAACGACAGCATAGTGATGCCAAATCTGATTGGATTAAGCTCTGATATTGTCAACCAAATCTTGGAAGATTATAATTTTGATTATAATGAATTAGATGAAGGAAGAATAGTTTACAATCAATTCCCTAGACCGAATCAATTAGTAAAAGGAAACGAAGAACTGATATTTACAACGGGTATAAAACAAATAGCCATTGATAGCACAACAGAAGATAGTGAACTAAAACATGATGTGACTGGATTCAGTATGCGTAGAGCTATATCCGTGTTGCAATCAAACGGAATAGCAATAAGTACAAGTGGCCACGGTTATGTCCGAAAGCAACTATGGAGCAAAGATGAAGACGGAAAATTGCACTGCAAGCTCATTTGTAGGTATTAGCCCAGCTCATCTATCAATTTAAAATATTCCTCTTCATTAAGTATAGTAACTCCTAATTTCTTTGCTTTATCATATTTACTTCCTGGCTTATCACCTACTACAACGTAGCTAGTTTTTTTACTCACAGAGCTGGTTTGTTTAGCACCGTATTGTTCCACTAATTTTGCAGCTTCTTTTCTCGGCATTCTATCTAGCTCACCCGTGAACACAAAACTTTGCCCCTCTAATTGGTTTCCGGCTTGTTCTTGCTCTTCAGATTCGAATTTTATTCCGGCATCTTTTAATCGACCGATATCTCTTAGTTCTTGTTCATTATTAAAAAAGTCGACTACAGATGCAGCCATAACATCACCAACTTCATGAATTTCAATTAACTGCTCAAATGTAGCATTCTCTAACTCATTGATTGTGCGGAAATGTTTTGTTAGAAGTTTTGCTCCCTTTTCGCCTATATATCTAATTCCTAAACCAAAAAGTACCTTATTGAATGGTTGAGATTTACTTTTTTCGATTGCTTCTAATAATTTTGTAGTACTTTTTTCTCCCCAACCTTCTAGCTCTCTCATTTCATCAGAATATTTATCCAAATAGTAAATATCAGCAATGCTTGATAGCCATTCCCTATCTACGAAATCATCTATTATCTTCTCGCCTAAGCCATCAATGTCCATTGCATTCCTGGAAGCAAAGTGCTCTATCTTTCTCTTTACTATAGTTTTCGAATTCCTATCTGAAATATAGTGTGCAGCATCGCCTTCTTTTCTAATAATCTTAGCACCGTCAATTTCATCAGGGAATTTGAATTCTGCCGTTCCAGTTGGTCGCTTTTCCACCAAAACCGATGTAACTTTAGGGATAATCTCTCCCCCTTTCTCCACCATCACATAATCGCCAACCCTTATGTCTTTCTCTGCTATAAAATCCGCATTGTGGAGCGATGCACGACTAACAGTAGAACCAGAAAGGAAAATCGGCTCCAATATAGCGACAGGTGTAACCGCACCAGTTCTACCTATTTGCAGCTGTATATCCAGAACTTGAGTTTCCATTTGCTCTGCTTCATACTTATAAGCGATTGCCCAACGTGGTGCACGAGCTACAAAACCCAAAGTCTGTTGATGTTCGAATTCATTCACCTTAATCACAATACCATCTATCATATAAGGCAAATCATTCTTTTTTTCATTCCATTTATCAATGAATGTAAATATCTCATCAACATTCTTGCATACAACCAAATCATCAGAAACAGGGAAACCCATTCCTTTTATAATATGAGCATTTTCTATATTGCTGTTTAGTTCATGTTTATCTGAATATAGTGAATAACAATACATTTGTAAATTTCGGCTTGAGGTAACTTTAGAATCTAGTAGCTTAAGCGAACCAGCAGTAGTATTTCTAGGATTTGCGTATAGTTTTTCTCCTTGCTCGGCTCTTTGTTTGTTAATTTTTTCGAATTGGGAATTAGTCATATACACCTCTCCCCTTACCTCAAAGTCAGTGAAATCCCCATTCGTATTAAGTGGTATTGATTTGATTGTCTTTGCATTTGGAGTAATATCGTCTCCTTTATAGCCATCTCCTCTAGTTACCGCTCTGACTAATTTACCAGATTCATAAACTAAACTCAGTGCAACACCATCGAATTTTAACTCTGCTGTATAAGTAAAATCAACATCGCCAAGTATCTTTTTCACTCGTTTGTCAAAATCTTCCACTTCCTCACGGCTATAAGTATTCTGCAACGAGAGCATTGGATGAGAATGTTCTACAGTCTCAAAGCCCTCCACTGGCTCTCCGCCTACTCTTTGTGTGGGCGAATCAGCAGTGACTAACTCTGGGTGGTTTGCCTCCATTTCCAACAGCTCATCAAAGAGCGAGTCGAACTCCCTGTCGCTAACCTCTGGCTGATTTTTCACATAATAAAGATAGCTGTGCTTCTTTACTTTTTCTTTGAGATTATTGTATTTTTCTTGTATTTCTTTCATTTCCATAGTCGGCTATATAATATAATTACATCCTAACAGTTATATGACGCAATATAAAATTAAAAATTAGTGAATAATAATAATTCCCAATTTTTGAGAATGCTATAAAAAAGAATTAAATTGCATAAAATAGAAATTAATTTATAATAGAAAATACATAGGTTATAAAAATGGCAAACAAATCATGTGATGTAGTAATAATTGGTTCTGGCCCTGGCGGTTACGTAGCTGCCAACAGAGCTTCTCAATTAGGACTAAAAACTATATGTGTAGAAAAAGCAGAATTAGGTGGTGTGTGTTTGAATTGGGGTTGTATCCCTTCAAAAGCATTGCTAAAATCAGCTGAATACTCTCACTTCTTGCAACATGCTGATGATTACGGTTTCGAAATTGACTCTGTAAAGAAGAACTTCGGTAAAGTAATAGAAAGATCGAGAGGAGTTGCAAACCAGATGTCTGGTGGTGTTAAGTACCTATTTGGTAAATACAAGGTTGACAAAGTTGATGGCTTCGGTAGAATAGCTGCAAAAGGCAAAGTAGAAGTATTAGACGACAAAGGTAAAGTAAAAGACACAATCAATGCTAAACACATTATCATTGCTACTGGTGCAAGACCAAGAATGATGGACGGAATTGAAGTTGACTACAAAAACATTTTAACTTCAAAAGAAGCTATGTTACAAGACGAAGCGCCAGATGAAATGATCATAATGGGTGCTGGAGCTATTGGTGTTGAGTTTGGTTATTTCTACAACGCATTCGGTACTAAGGTAACGATAGTAGAATATCAGGACAGAATATTGCCAATAGAAGACAAGGACATTTCGAAAGAATTAGCTCGTAGCTTCAAAAAATCGGGCATTAATTTAGTAACTTCTGCAAAAGTTATTTCTGCTAAGCCAACTAAGAAAGGCGTAGAAGTAGTAATTGAAAGAGATGGCAAGAAGGAAACACTGAAAGCTGACAAAGCAATCAACGCAATCGGTGTACAAGCTAACTTAGAAGATATTGGCTTAGAAAAAGTAGGTGTAAAAGTAGAAAAAGGTGCAATAGTAATTGACGAGCTATGCCGCACAAATGTTGATGGCATTTATGCTATAGGTGATGTTGCTGGTGCTCCATGGTTAGCACACAAAGCATCTGCTGAAGGTATCGCTTGTGTTGAAGCAATTGCTGGCCACTCTGATAAAGGAATCAACTATGATACAATTCCTGGTTGTACATATTGCTTACCGCAAGTTGCGTCAATCGGTTTGACTGAAGAAAAAGCAAAGGAAAAAGGTCACGATGTAAAAGTTGGTAAATTCCCTTTCACTGCGAACGGTAAAGCACACGGTATCGGCAAGGCACAAGGATTTGTTAAGTTAGTATTTGATGCTAAGTACGGCGAAGTATTGGGTGCACACATGATAGGCCCAGACGTAACTGAATTAGTTGCAGAAATTGGTTTAGCGATTGAACTCGGTGCTACTGCACAATCAATCTTCAAAACAATCCACGCTCACCCAACATTGAGCGAGTCAGTTATGGAAGCAGCAGCTGCAGCTTATGGCGAGGCAGTGAATATATAATTATATTCCGCAATACTTAGATTTTTCACAACCCTGCACCATTTTGGTGTGGGGTTTTTTAATTTAATTTACACAACAACTAAAATATTAATAAAGTCTTTTTCGTTATGTATTTTGAAAATAGTACTATTTAATGTTTACATAGTCGGAATAAGCCGAATTAGACTATAAATAGAAGTAGGTGTATAACTAATAAGGTGTGATTTTTATGAAAAACTTCAATTTAAAAATTTTAGTATTATTGTTAGCTTTTGGTACTTTCATGGTTGGTTGCGATAGCGACGATGATGATGACAATCCAACAGGACCTGATTCTAAATCTATTGTTGAATTAGCTTCAGAAACCGATGATTTAAGTATTCTTGTACAAGCTTTAGAACTAACTGATTTAGACGGTACTTTGGCTGGTGAAGGTTCATTCACAGTATTTGCTCCTACAAATGCCGCATTCGAAGCATTGTTAGCATCAAATGATGATTGGAATTCTCTATCTGATATTCCAACAGAAACATTGAAAAATGTTCTTCTTTTCCACGTATTAGGATCAAAAGTTGAATCAACTGACCTAACTGACACTTATGTTAACACATTAGCAACTGGTCCAAATGACGAGTTTTTGTCACTTCAGGTTCAAGTAGATGGTGGAGTAATGTTTAACGGAAACGCAAAGCCAATAACTACTGATATTGAAGCTAACAATGGTGTAATTCACACTATTGATGCTGTTATGATGCCAAAAAATATAGTTGCTTTAGCTTTAAGTAATGACAATTTTTCAATATTAGTATCAGCATTAACAGATGGAAGACACAATACTGATTTCGTTGCAACTTTGAATGCAGCAGGACCTTATACAGTATTTGCTCCTACAAATGCAGCTTTCGAAGCTTTATTAGCATCAAATCAGGAGTGGAATTCATTAGGTGACATACCAATTGAAACATTAGCTGCGGTATTAAGCTATCACGTTGTTGCAGCTGCAAATGTTCAATCTTCAGAACTAACTGATGGTCAAACTATTAATTTATTTGGTGGTGGAACAGTAGAAGTAGATTTGGATAATGGTGCTGAGTTAATTACAACTTCTGGACAAACTGTAAAAGTTGTTATTCCTGATGTTCAAGGTACTAATGGTGTTATTCATGCTATTGATAAAGTAATGCTACCATAATAAGCGTAGCTAAAAACTTAGATTGTAAGAAAACCACTCTTTTTCATATAGAGTGGTTTTTTTATTTACTTTACCCTATCTTCTACTTGATTTATTCTATATAAGAAATTCCTTGCTATCATTTGAGAACGAGCTATTGCCTCGTCGGCTCTTGGCCCTTCGAATAGTTCCAACACAGTTTCGCCGAAAAGACGCAACCACTCTGCAAATTGAGTGTCACCCATTTTTGTTTTTTTGCTGAGCATAATGTGTTTGTACATAGGTTGGCCACGGAATTGATTTTCACCGAACAGTATTCCAGCCCAAAAGTTATACATATGAGGCAAGTGGGTGTCCCAATCAATTCCTGCTACGTCATTAAATATGAATCCTAAGATTTCACTTTTCTGGACCTTACCGTAGAAGGTATCTACCATCAATTTTATGTCTTCTTTGTCTCTTATATCGTGTTTCATAATAGCTTTTCTTTATAATTAAAACATTATGTATAACGGACTATTCTATCTTATATTTATGTGAAAATAAGATTAATTATATATTCTTTTATACTTCGTGGATTATGTGCTTCACTACGCCCTGAATCTCGAACTTACAGTAGCCTGTGATTTCTATTGGTAGGTATTTTTGGTTAGCAGAAACGAGGTATATTTGCCCATTAACACGGTGCAATTTCTTTACTGTCATTTCCCCATCTAACGAAGCCACAACTATCTGACCATCTTTCGGTTCTGCCTTAGCATCTACAATAAGTATATCTCCTTCGTGTATGTTCTCGTCTATCATACTATCTCCAGTCACACGAGCCAAATAGACATCTTTCGACCCAGTCAATAACATATTGCCGAGGTCAATACTACTTTCTACACTCTCTATTTTTCCACCGCGCTGTATTATAGCTGAGCGAAGAGGTGCCTCGAAAGTAAACCCATTTTTTGGGTTACCATATTTTTCTGCTTTTAATCTATGCATTTATTTTTCAGTCTTGTTTTAGATTCACAAGACATAGTAATCAAAACTTGTGCCGATATTACAAC
Source organism: Chlorobiota bacterium (assembly GCA_046290495.1). GTDB lineage: Bacteria > Bacteroidota > Ignavibacteria > Kapaibacteriales > UBA2268 > PGYR01. Next base: position 935,630 of record JBKAGT010000005.1, read on the forward strand.
GAATGAATAACTTTAGTTACTGTACCTAGTAACTGAAACTCTATCAATGCTTTATCATTATCTAAAGATAAGAACTGCCCTGTGTGTGATTCTAAGAATCTCTCGCCTTCTATTTCTCTGTAGAATCTAACTGCCAGTTCATCGTTAACAGAAGCGATAACAAATTTGCCGTCAGTTGGCTCAATTGAAGTATCAATTATCAATATATCATTATCGGATATACCGACATCTTTTAGCATATCACCCTTTACTTTCACAAAGAAAGTAGCAGCTGGACGCTCTACTAAAAAATCATTCAAATCTACTTCTCTGTCTACATCCCCCTCGACTGGTATTGGAATACCCGCAGCTACCGACATTGTAAAAAACGGTATCTTTCTGTCGGATTTTGGTAAAAACCCGATTATCTCAAAATTGCTCATCTTATGATTACCTAAGAATTGTGGAAAACTTCCTTTATGCTAATTCTAATATATAATATAATTATATATAAAGCAAAAGAAAAAGTTACCTCAATACCGCTAAGCTCTTCTCTATCGCTTGTACAAAATAATCGATTTCTTCTTTGGTGTTGTAGAATGAAAATGAAGCACGGATAGTTCCTTGTATGTCGAACCGCTTCATAACTGGTTGGCTGCAGTGGTGTCCTGTGCGGACTGCCACTCCCATTTTATCTAAGAACATACCCAAATCGAAATGAAATACACCATCGAAATTGAAGGGCAATATGCTCTTGTTTATTGCAGATTTGTTGTATCGAATAGAGCCATCTATACCGTCGATCTTATCATTTGCATAAGCTAATAGCTCATCTTCATATCTGTCGATATTATCTAACCCAATTGAATTGATATAGTCAATAGAAGCACCTAAGCCAATAGCTCCAACTATATTCGGAGTGCCTGCTTCGAATTTATATGGCAACTCATTGTAGGTCGTTTTTTCCATTGTCACTTCAGTTATCATCTCGCCTCCACCTTGGTATGGAGGAAGTTCTTCTAATAGCTCTTCCTTGCCAAAAAGAATACCGATGCCAAGTGGGCCATATAGTTTATGACCAGAAAAGCAGTAAAAATCACAGTTTAAATCCTGCACATCAATAGGGATGTGTTGTACAGATTGCGCACCATCAATCATCAGTTTGGCCCCTACACTGTGAGATTTGGTAATGACTTTTTTCACATCATTGAGTGTGCCAAGTGAATTAGATACATGGACTAAACTTACAACTTTAGTCCTTTCAGTGATTAATTCATCTAATTTGCTATAATCTAGCTCAGAATTGTCTGTAACAGGTATGTATTTTAATTTAGCATTTTTTTCATCTGCAATCATTTGCCAGGGAACTATATTGCTGTGGTGTTCCATCTGGGTTATTAGTATTTCATCGCCTTCGTTGATATACTTTTTTCCAATAGTGTATGCGGCTAAGTTTATCGAATCTGTAGTTCCTTTGGTGAATACAATCTCATTTGTAGATTTCGCATTCATGAATTGGCGGACAGTTTCCCTCGCCCCCTCATATTCTTCTGTAGCCAATTGGCTTAAAGTGTGGACTCCTCTGTGAACATTCGAATTTAACTTTGAGTAATATTCTTGTACCTTATCTAACATTTGCTGTGGCTTCTGAGTAGTAGCGCCGTTGTCAAAATAGATTAGATTGTTCCCATTCACTTTTTCATTCAGAATGGGAAAATCTTTTCTAATCTCTTTGACATCAAATGTTTCTAATGTTTCCAATGTTACATACCGAATTTCTTTTCAACTTGATGAGTTATATAATCTCTCACTGGTTCTATGCTAATCTTGTCGATTATCTCCTGAGAGTAAGCGAATAGTAACATTGCTTTGGCTTTATCTTTTGGAATAGCTCTAGCTTGTAGGTAGAACAAAGCATCTTTGTCGATAGATCCAGTAGAAGAGCCGTGACTACATTTTACATCGTCAGCATAGATTTCTAACTCTGGCTTAGCATTTACTTTTGCTGTATCTGTAAGCAATACATTCTTACTAGATTGATACGCATTAGTTTTCTGCGCATCAGGTCTAACTAATATTTTACCGTTGAAAGTACCAATTGAATTCCCATCTAATACACCTTTATAAAGCTCATTACTCTCACAGTGAGGAGTAGCATGATCAACAAAAGTGTGATTGTCAATCAGATTTCTCTCACTACCATAGTAATAGCCGAAGTAATTTGTGTTGATATTTCCGCCATTGTGAGTAGTACCCAAGTCATTTCTAACAAATTTACCGTTCAGAGTAATTGTGTTGTTAGTATATACAGAATCTTTTTCTTGGAATGCTTCAGACTGTGCAAAGTAAACACCCTTGTCACTATCATTTTGGAATTTGATATGCTCTAAATTAGCATTACTACCAATATAAATTTCAGTTGCAATGTTCATAATACCAACATTGTCACCAAAGGTTACATTAGTCTCATATAGCTTTGCTTCAGCAGTATCTTCAACAACTATCAAGTTTCTTGTTTGCTTAAACTGATTGCTGTTCTGAGTATCAACTATATTTAGAATGTGGACTGGGTTATCAGCAACCAAACCCTTTTTAGCTTTTATAAACACACCATCGAATGAAAGTGCTGTATTTATAGCAGAAAATACATTCTCATCATTTTTCAGATACTTGTTATAATACTTATCCAAATCTTCTTGGTTCTCACTGTGAGCTGATTTCATACTTTTAATCTCTAAATTACTATTGAAATCAGATAACTCTTCGTTGTAATAGCCATTGACTAATACAACTACATTGTCAAGACCTTCTACTTTGTGTTCATTTACAATCTGAGGAGTAATATTGTGCTTGTGTTCTGAAATATCATAATCGAACTCTAAGCCATTCAGAAAACCTACATTAGTGTATTTCCACATTTCATGTTTCAAAGTTGGTAGCCCATTTTCCTGGAAAATAGACATAGCATTTCTTCTTTGCTTGTGTAATTCTGAATCTTTGTGACCGTTCAGATGAGTTTCAAAAATATCAAAACTGTTTAATATTCTATCTTTGAAATTATTGCCTTTTATAGCCATCTTGTTTTGCCTCGCTATTTATATTTATACAGTCTCAGCTGCGTGATCTTTTACCCACTCATAACCTTTCTCTTCCAACTCGAGAGCCAACTCTTTGCCACCAGATTTCACAATCTTACCGTCGGCAAGAACGTGTACGAAGTCTGGAACAATATAGTTAAGCAATCTTTGGTAGTGAGTAATTACTACAAAAGCATTGTTTTCATTTCTTAATTTGTTTACGCCGTCAGAAACTATCTTCAGTGCATCGATATCGAGACCTGAGTCAGTTTCGTCGAGTAGTGCCAATTTGGGCTCTAACATTGCCAATTGGAATATCTCGTTTCTCTTCTTTTCTCCACCAGAAAATCCTTCGTTCACTGCTCTACTCATAAACTTACTGTCAATTTCTACTAAGGCAGATTTCTCTCTCATTCTCTGTAAGAAATCTTTTGCAGCCATTGGCTCTTCGCCTCTTGCTTCTCTTAGTGCATTGATAGATGATTTCATGAAGTTAGCATTACTCACACCAGGTATTTCTACTGGATATTGGAATGCTAAGAATATTCCATTCTGTGCTCTTTCGTGCACTTCCAAATCTGTAATATCTTCACCGTCAAAAATTACCTTGCCGCCGTTCACTTCGTAATCTTCTCTTCCTGCAATTACTGATGCCAAAGTACTTTTACCAGAACCATTCGGCCCCATAATTGCGTGAACTTCACCAGGATTTACTTCTAAGTTCAATCCTTTTAAAATTTGATTATCTTCTATTTTTGCTTGTAGATTTTCTACTTTCAATAATGACATTTAAAAAACTCCTAATTCTAATTTTCTTTTTTTTATTTTGAGGTTTACCCTACACTTCCTTCTAAACTAATAGCTAATAATTTTTGTGCTTCCACTGCAAATTCCATCGGCAGCTTATTGAGCACTTCCTTAGCATATCCATTTATTATCAACTCCATTGCTTGCCCTTCGTCCATACCACGTTGGCTACAGTAGAACAAAATATCCTCTGAAACTTTCGATGTAGTTGCTTCGTGTTCAACGACTGAGCTAGAGTTTGCTATCTCAATGTATGGGAATGTGTGAGCGCCACACTTATCGCCAATTAGCAATGAGTCACACTCGGAGAAATTACGTGCGTTTTCCGCACCTTTTGTGATGTTTACTAATCCACGATAGCTATTTTCACTTTTTCCGGCAGAAATACCTTTAGAGATAATTCTACTTCTGGTGTTTTTACCTATGTGTGTCATCTTAGAGCCAGTGTCGGCTTGCTGATGATTATTAGTAACTGCAACTGAGTAAAACTCTCCAATAGAATGGTCACCTTTCAATATACAGCTAGGATATTTCCAAGTGATTGATGAACCAGTCTCAACTTGAGTCCATGATATTTTTGAGTTGTCACCTTCACAAAGACCACGCTTTGTAACGAAGTTATACACTCCGCCTTTTCCATCTTTGTCGCCAGGGTACCAGTTTTGAACTGTAGAGTATTTTACCTCTGCATCTTTGTGAGCTACTATCTCTACCACTGCAGCGTGCAGTTGATTTTCGTCTCTCATCGGTGCTGTACATCCTTCTAAGTAACTTACGTAGCTACCTTCGTCTGCAATAATCAGGGTTCTCTCGAACTGACCAGTCATAGCGGCATTCATACGGAAATATGTGCTTAGCTCCATTGGGCAGCGCACTCCTTTCGGAATATAGCAGAATGAACCATCACTAAATACAGCAGAGTTAAGAGCAGCGTAGAAATTATCAGTAGTTGGAACAACTGAACCAATATATTTCTTTACTAAATCAGGGTGATTTTTAACTGCTTCACTCATAGCACAGAATATAATTCCTTTTTCTTTAAGTTCTTCTTGGAATGTAGTTTTAACAGATACACTATCCACAACTATATCTACAGCTACACCGGTCAAGCGTTTTTGTTCATCGATTGAAATTCCGAGCTTATCGAAAGTCTTTAGCAACTCGGGATCAACCTCATCTAAACTTTCCAGCTCTGGCTTTTTCTTCGGCGCAGCGTAGTAGTATAAATCTTGGTAATCTGTTTTCTCAATATCTGCTTTAGCCCATTGTGGCTCTTTCATTGTCAACCAATGTCTATAAGCTTTGAGTCTCCACTCTAGCATAAATTCTGGTTCTTCTTTTTTTGCTGAAATAAAGCGAATAATATCTTCGTTCAAACCTTTAGGCGCGAACTCTTGCTCTATATCAGTAGTAAAACCATATTTATACTCACTGGTGGTTACTTCTTCTATTAACTTATCTTCATTGAAATCAGTCATTTCAACCTCAGTAATTTTTAGTTTCTATTTTTACAAAATTATGCTCTACTATATCTTCCAAGCTTGTACCAGTGAAAATAGCTTCTACCTTTTTCTGAATAATTCGAATTGGGTCATGAAGCAAACAACTTGTCTTTTTTTCACATTCTTTATCTGGATTATCAGAAACGCAATCTACAAGCTCTGGTCTTGCATCTAATGTTTCAATTATATCCATAAGCTTGATTTCATTTGCAGGCTTTGCCAAAAAGTAGCCACCTTTTGTTCCTTGCTGAGAATCTACCAAATCAGCTTTTATAAGCTTTTGCATAGTCTTAGCCAAAAAATCATAAGAAAGATGTAGTTCATTAGACAAGTATTTGGCAGTGTACAAATCGCCTGGATTTGATGCCATATACTGCATTGCTAATATACCATATTCTACTTTTTTTGAGAGCCTTAGCATAACCGTTTTTTTACTTGTTTCGTTTGTAAATTATAACGATTCAAAAATAAGACTATTTTTATCTTATTTCAAATAATTTGGAGATTTTTACCAACACATTATCACAATACTTCTAATAGTTCATCACTAGTCATAATTGTAGCAAACTCATCTTTCAAACTTGCTAAGCTGATTTGGTGAACTAGTTCGGAATCATATTTTTTACCATCTGTACCAATGGTATCGAATGTAGCTGTTGAATCAGATATTAGATATACTTTATAACCGAGATTATCTGCCATTCTTACGGAAGTAGAAATACAATGGTTTGTAGTGAGACCGACGACAACAAGTTTCTCGATGGATTGCTTTATTAAAAAGTCTTGCAAATCTGTACCAATAAATGCACTGTTGACATGCTTTGTCATTGCAATTTCGTTTTCTAAGGGCATTACTTCATCGGCAAAAGCAAATCCTGGTTTAGATTCATAGAGAGGTGATTCGGGATGTTCGGAGCTGTGCCTTACATGAAAAAGAGGCAAACCAAGTTCACGCCATTCTTCTAATATTCTACCACATACCTTCTCAGCATCAGGATTGTTTCTATTACCACCATAATACTCTTCTTCTTTCAACCCTTTTTGGATGTCGATTAGTAATAATGCTGTTTTCCCATCTTTTAAATTCATTTTTTCTCCATTGCATTAATACATTCCTCTCTAATTTCCCATATACTATCAAGAGAGTATTTCATATTATTATTTTCAATTTCTGATTCTATTATGTCTCTATGTATTCTAATTTTATTCTCAACTACATCAATTGGCTCTATTTTTCTTTCATGAATTAAGTATTTTTTGAATTTATTGTAGTACGAATCTTGTCTTGTAAAGTCATATTTTTCTCCTTCAATCTCTAAGTAACAATGTGCTTCAGGGATATAATCCAAATCATATTTCTCAATTACTTTTTTTATTCCGTCCGTGTTGTAGATATTCATTCTATAAACACCAAGTATAAGTATTACATTAGGAATTTCATTTTCATTGGCCAATAACTTTAATAACGCATGTTTCGAGCTACAAGTTCCTTTTTTTTCATTCAATACTAAACTAAAGTCAGCTCTATCTTTATTTCTGCCGTAGGGCAGCTTCTTTACATACTCTATAGCCTGACCCCAATATTCAATTTCGGCTTCCTTGAATAAGGATGTTATTTTAGAATTTGAATTTAATTTATAGTCCTTCAAGTGTCACTCCTGCAAAATCATCTGAATGCCATTCACAACCACTATCCAAGAGAAGACGTTTGTTTTTTTCACCTATCCCAAAGAAATTTATATTTAAATTTTTTGCTGTTTTTAAGTCCCAAATTCCATCTCCAAATAGAATTATATCATCAAATTCATCTTGACTATACTCCATTTTAGACTTCTCTATTGCATCAGTAACAATGTCTTCTCGACTCTCAATATCATTAGAACAAGCTAAAACAGAGTTGTATTCGCTTAAACCAAGAGAATCTAGTTTGAATTGTGCAGGTTTTTTGAGTGATCCAGTTGCGAAACAATAACAATAATCATTATTTACTTCTACATTGTTTAAAAAGCTTTTTGCTCCTCTGATTTCAATAATTCTTTCTTTATTGAATTTGTTAATCATCATAGATTCGAAATCAATTAGACATTGAAATGAATAGTCTGAATCTATTTCGGAAGTGTAAATTTCTCTGAAAATATATGAATCTGTGTGATGTATGTACGAACCAAAATCGTAACTATCTTTCTTGCTTCCAAGTTTTTTCAAACATTCTACGAAAAATCTCTGATGTAATTCAGCTGTTTTGGTTAAAGTATCATCAATATCAAACACCAAAAGCTTCATTTATAGACTCAACCCAATACTGGAAGTGCTAACCCTTTGTCTGCTGTTAGCTTCTTGCTGGTTTTTAGTTCTGTTAATTTTCCAAAGACTCTACTTTCAACCATTTCTGTGAGTGTAATTCTATGGGGTACTTGGTCCAAGTCTTCAGGAGCAGGGAATATAACATTGACATAGTTTTCTGTCCAGCCTCGCCACATCCCATTCTGCTCATTGTACATTTCTGGTATAACTACTCTGTCAGTTCCAACTTGAGACTTGTCAAATTCTATTCTCTTTTTATCTGAAAGATCTCTTAGCTGATGTGTTCTTTCTTTTCTCACATCGTGTGGAACTACGCCAGTCATTTTTGCGGCTTTTGTGTTCTCTCTCTCTGAGTATGTGAATACATGCAAGTAAGACACAGGAAGACCTTTTAGGAAATCATAAGTTTCTTGAGCTAACTCATCAGTTTCGCCTGGGAAACCAACGATAACATCAACACCAATGCAGCAATGTGGCATCACTTCCTTAATTCTGAGAACCAAATCGTGATAGTAAGTCGCCTTATATCTTCGCTTCATCTTCCTCAAAAGCTCTTGTGAACCAGATTGAAGTGGTATATGGAAGTGAGGAACAATATTCTTAGAATTAGCAACAACTTCCAATACTTCTTCTGAAAGCAAATTTGGTTCAATGGAAGAAATTCGGATTCTAAGGTCACCAGACTTCTCATCGATTAGCTTCAGAGCATCGACAAACTTCTTTCCATCAGGTGTTTTATAATCACCAAGATTTATACCTGATAATACTACTTCTCTATATCCGTCCTTCTGCAATTGCTCCAACTCCCCTGCTATTTGCTCAAAAGGCATAGAACGGCTGCCACCACGTGCAAGAGGGATAGTACAGAACGAACAATGATAGTCACATCCATCTTGTAATTTCAAAACGGCTCTTGTTCTACCAGAGTTATCGGATACTGCTGAAGTGTGGAAAGGAGCGTCATCCAAATCAGATACAAATATCTCGGTGCTCTTATTCTTGTGGAAATTTTCTATTAGCTTGGGTATTTCAAACTTGTGCTTAGTTCCTATCACGGCATCCACACCTTCAATCTTAGCGAGTTGTTCTGGTTGAAGCTGAGCATAGCAACCCAGCACCCCGACGAATGCCTCAGGTGAGCGACGCAACGCACGGCGAACAATCTTACGACAATCAGCATCAGCCCTGTGAGTAACAGTGCAAGTATTGATAAGCACTATGTCGGATTTTTCTTCGAACTCCACGACAGAATGCCCTAGCTCTTCGAACTGTTTTGCTATTCGTGATATGTCTGCTAAATTGACCTTGCAGCCAAGATTATAGAAACTAATATTCATAAGTAATCTAAGAATTTAATTCTTTGTAAACTAAAGAACTACAAAATTACAAGAATATTTTGAAATAAGGAAAGAAAAGAGAGAATCTACTCTTTCACAAACTTGCCACCGTGTGTGTTCTCATCCAAGATTATATTATACACTCCTGCTGGTAAGTTACTTGTGTTTATCCCTTCGCCATGGTAGTTACCTATTGACATTACTACTTTGCCAGTCAAATCAATTATAGAAACCGATGTTGGCTCATCCACACTGATATTCAGCATATCGCCCGTTGGGTTGGGATATAGATTTACTTCTTCAGCTGGCTGGGTTTCAACGCTAGATACCGTTTGGAATGTATTGTCTATGCGGTAGAGTTTGAATTCATTATTACCGTAATAGTCTGCGTAGAAATATACATGATTTTTATAATAAAATGGATCTGAATAATGATCTACTCTTTCACTTGCATCAGCGTTAATTATTTCTTCTAGTTTGTTTTGATGTTCATTATAGAAATAAAGTCTTCTGTCCCAATTCATATACAATATATCATCGTAGACATATAAATCTCTCATCGAACCGTCTTCAAAAGTGTGAATATATTCTAATTTCTGTGTTAACCTATCGTAGAAATGTATATTCTGTTGGTCGGCTATTAAAATTATTTTATTATCAAAGCTTTTATAAGCAGTCTGCATGTATTCTTTAATCGGAATCGTTACATTTTTGGAAAGGTTAATAACTTCTTCAGTTGAATTCGGCGTACCATTTGATCTTCCAAGCTTAGATTGTCCATATTTGTTCTCATACTCAAAATAAAAGTAAGACTCCAAAGGAACAATTGAATAGTAATAAATTCCACTCCTAACTGTATCACCAGAAAGTAATTTATGAGTTCCTTCTTTTGTTCCATCAGTTGACCATAACTCATTAGAATTATTACCAATTGTAAACATTTGTTTATTTCCTATTTGTCTAATCAGACCAATCTGATAAACTTTTTTATTAAAGAAACTATCGTCCAAAATAGTAACATTGCTCGAAGTACCATCTGTAATAATTAGTTTCATTTCTGTATTATGGTCAGCCCTCTCGTCTCTAGCAGTTATTAAATATTTACCATTTAATTCAGAAAAATTAGCAATATCTCTTAGAAAACTTAAAGAATCTGTCTCACCAATTAAATTGAATGTTCCTTCAGGAGTGCCGTCTGTAGACCATAGATTTTGTACATCGCTATCTGCATCAACTTTGTTATTAAAAAACAACTTACTAACTTTCGGTGTTTGCCACGAATTATGAAGTTCGCTATAGCTATTTGGAATTTCAATCAATTTAGTTGTACTACCATCAACTCCAAATTCATAAAGTGTATTTGTTATACCATCTTCTGAACTATATTCTCTGAAAACTAATCTATCACCAACTACTTGTACTAATAGACTGTGTAAATTATATTTCTCATTATAATTATATGTATTTTTTGCTGTCCCATCTGTACCCCACAGTTCGTAAGCTACTTTATCTTGGTTATAAATAATGAAATAGTAAATATTGTCAAAAATAAAATGATAACTTTCATACTTAATATTATTCATAAACGAATAATAATGCATGTCGATTTTCTTTACAATTTCTGTGCTTTCAAGTGTACCACCAGTTGACCAAATAACCGTCGACTCATATCCATCTGCAGCGGTAGAAAAGAGTAATTTACCGTTCACATTTCCAAGTATAGTAGGGTCAAGATATTTTGATTTATCTAAATTTGTTACTAGTTCTAGCCCCTTTTCAGATCCGTCAAATTTCCATATTTGGTTACTATCAGTCCCTTGTCTCCCAACTACATAAACTTCATCATTATACTCATGGAACCAATTGAAAAAGGATTTTGTTACATAATCCTCAGGGCTATAAAGCTCCGGCTCCAACGAACTGAGATTGCAGAAAGCAAAAGTAAAAAGTGCTAAGTATATTATATATTTCATAAAAAATCCGATTGTTTTTAATAATTACAAGAGTACCTACTCCTTAACGAACTTGCCACCGTGTGTGTTCTCATCCAAGATTATATTATAGACTCCTGCTGATAAATCACTTGTGTTTATCCTTTCGCCATTGTAGTTATCAATTGACATTACTACTTTGCCAGTCAAATCAATTATAGAAACCCTTGTTGGCTCATCCACACTGATATTCAGCATATCACCTGTTGGGTTGGGATATAGATTTACTTCTTCAGTTGGCTGGGTTTCAACGCTTGATACCGTTTGGAATGTATTGTCTATGCGGTAGAGTTTATGCCCATCGCTATAGTAATCGGCAATGAAATATAAATGATCTTTGAACAGGATTTTATTTGTATGAATTGAGTATAACGGTACATCAGTAACATTTGGCTCAATTTCCTCGAATTTATTTCTGTAGTCATTAAAGTAATAATAATTTTCAGTGCCATACTTCATGTATAGGGACTCATCAAACTTTTCTAGCCTATAATGATCTGATACCACATCTAATTTTTCAATAAATGTCAAATCCATAGTCTTTAGATTTAATTTGTAATACATCCTATTTCTGACAGAAAAGATTATATTTTCTTTGTATTCAATACTGTGTAAGAAAACACTCCCTATTTCATTATCTAAGTAATCATTTAAATTAACTACTTCATTTGTATTTTCAGCAGTACCATCACTTTCTACAATTACTACGTTCCCGTCATCTTTGTAAATTGGGAAATATAGTCTTTCATTTGATTTAACAGAATGAAATCCCCCCCCCATGTTTAGCAGTAATCAACAAATTTGTACCTTCCTCAGTTCCGTCAGTTGACCAAATATACCGCTGATCATTTTTGTAGTCCGATGCTTCGAGTAAAAACTTATCGCCAACTTTACCTAAGCCGTTAATATCTAAATCACTATTAGCCCCTACAATATCAGATAAATTTAGAGTTTTTTCTACTGTGCCATCTGTATATAGAACTTTATAAGCATAGTTTAAATCTTGGTCATACTCTCTATAGGTTATTAAATAGTTCTCACCGTATTTTACTATTCTTTTAGGCCAATCTCCTAAATTATCATAATTAGAAAACTCTTTAAATTTGAATGTCCCCTTAGTTGTACCATCAGTAACCCAGATAGCAGCTTTATTTACGTCACTGTGATCGTGATAAAAGAACATTTTGCTTTTTATTTCTTCGTCATCATAAATAATCATTGGATAAATTTGATATTCAAATTCAGCTAATTTGATTCTTTCATTATTAAAATCAGTGCTATACAACTCTCTTTTGCTACTCTCCCCAGGTAAGGCATCACTGTAACCTATAGTCACAATCCTATCATCCATATGATAAAAATCAGTAAGTTCATAAATATTATTTTCTTCGCTATAGTTCAAAGTACCTTCTTTTGTACCGTCCGTCCTCCATAACTCAAATAATTTTTTTTCTCTGTTATAAACATTTAAATAAAAAAATCCATTAAAAGAAAATGACTGAGTATAAATTAGGCCCATAAATTCATCATATCTATAATCAAAGCCATCAATTAGTTTGACTTCCTCATCAACACCATTAGTTGACCAAATATCAACCGTCTCGCCTTCATTTGACTGAGTAAAAAACAGTACATTGCCGTTAACAATTTCTATCAGCTTAGGGGCAGCTCCCTCAGGCAGATTAGTTATTCTTTCCATTCCCTCTTTGGTACCATCAAACTTCCATATTTCGCCATTATACATCTCATCAGTTGCCACTTTATAGGCAAAATTATCGTCTGCTAAAAAAATCTCGTTTATTAAAAATGTTTCATTTGAAAATTCAACCCCTTCAGGACTGTAAAGCTCTGGTTCTAATGCCATTAGAATGTTTGCGACTAACAAGGCTAACAATATGTATATTAATTTCTTCATAAGGGGTACCGTAAATTTTAATGTGTTTTTCTATTAATTAACGTAAATATACAAATTCATGTTGATTTTAACAAACTGTTAATTTTCATTGCTACTGTAAAATGATTACTTTTTCCCTAAGTTTGCATAAATGAAACCGAAGATTAGCATAAACAATAATATCAGAACAGCGCTATTCCTTTTAGTAATAGGATTGTGTTTGTCATCATTTGTATCTAGTCCATTGGCTTTGGTTTTGGGGTTTGTGTTTGTCTTTCTTTTTGGACATCCTTTTGAAGAGCTGAACAGCAAGGCAGTTAAGATATTACTCAAAATGGCTGTTGTTGGACTGGGCTTTGGTATGAATATCACAGAAACACTCGCAGCGGGTAAAGACGGGTTTTTGATAACCGTTTCTTCTATTATTTTTACCCTTATTCTTGGGTATATGATAGGAAAGAAACTGAAGATGGAGAAGCGAACTAGCCACCTTTTATCTTCAGGGACTGCTATCTGTGGAGGTAGTGCTATAGCAGCTGTAGCACCAGTTATCGATGCTACTGAGAAAGATATGTCAATTTCGCTTGGAGTTGTATTTCTTCTGAATTCACTTGCACTGATAATATTCCCTTTCTTAGGTGAAATATTGGAACTAACACAACATCAATTTGGACTGTGGGCAGCTATCGCCATACATGACACTAGTTCAGTTGTGGGTGCTGCCTATGCCTATGGTGATGAAGCTCTGAAAATAGCTACTACAGTTAAGCTAGCAAGAGCCTTGTGGATTATTCCACTTTCTTTTGTATCGCTATACCTATTCAAAGGAAAGGGTAAATCAGTCAAAATACCTTGGTTTATATTCCTATTCATCATAGCAATATTGATGAACACATATTTAGTTATACCTATATCATTAACATCTGGCATTACTTCAATATCTAAATCATTGCTTGTGCTGACATTATTCTTGATCGGAGCAGGACTATCAGTTGAAAAAATAAAGTCAGCAGGTATAAAACCTATGGTACTCGGTGTATCGCTTTGGGTTGCTATATCTGTGTTGTCGTTGTTGGTTATTGTTGGGGTTTATTGAATTATATACTCCGAAAGCACTATGTGATGATTGATATAAGTGGTGTTCTTAGGATAATCATCATAGAGCAATGACATGACATGTCCTTGACCACTTTTGAATAATAGACTTCCTGACCTATCTCCTTGCATTACTTGAATTTTCATACATGTCATTTTCCCAAATGGAGAATCGACTTTTACTTTTCTCTCTATAATATTTCCAGTTATTTTCTGAGCAATGATGTCGTCAGACCAACCATCAGGTATAAATATATATGGCACTATTGTACTGTCAAGTGGTTCTTTGTTCGAGACTAAAACTCCCTCAGATGTTTCGACTGCATATTGAAAGTTAATACTAGTATCTTGTGTTTCATATTCTATGTATTTATTCTGAATAGTGTAAACAGGAGTAACTAATAACTCTTCACCAAAATAAATTTCATAGTACATTAAGTTTACAACTCTTTTCTGGTATTCTCCTACCCTAGTAAGTTCTCCTTCAGTTAACTGACTAAAGTGTATCATTTTCCAATAATTCCCAACCGTTAAAGGGAAATAATCTAATACATATTCTTCTGGGTCATCTTCAACACTTAATTCCCCCAAATTATTTTCTTTGGAATTCGCTTCAACATAATTTATAATTGAAAAAATAAATACAAATAATATTAGTAAAACTTTCATCTTTATTCAGTTCGAATTATTAGTAGCTAATTATCATTTTTTACTTTGTCTTAATAAATTTACTAGATTCAATTGGGATTCCATTTAGCAAAGACTTATCACTGCTTAAACCAAAATCCTTTTTATAAATATAACTTCGTGTTTTGGTGATACCATAAACGTCAATTTCTTTTTTTACTTCCAAGAACTCACCCTCTTCTAAATTTTCAGATATATTTGAGCCATACATAGCATCAAATCCTAATCTTTTTAAAACTGATAAATACTTCTTAGATGTTGGAACAAATCTTTCTATTTCTATTGTTAGGTATGGACCTATTACATCTGTGAACACTATACCTTCTTTCATTGGTATTATATATTGATATTTTTCATCAATCATATCGTCACCCACATAAAAATTTATTTGCATTTTGTAAACAGGAACTTTTTGTAGCTTACTAGCTATAGTAAGTTCAAACATACCAAATTTGATGATCTTTTCTGATCTCCATTGTTTAGGCTTGTTTGTGACTTCCCCAATCTCAATTTTTAGATAATCTTTTCGTACCCCTAATTCTAGAGGGTAATACTCATTATAATATTCCTCGTGATTACTAATTGGGGATAAAGAGTCGAACCCATTATTATATAATGAACAAGAAAATAGTAGTAAGTTTATTAGCGATATGTATATTAGAAGTTTTATTATTCTCAGCATTTCGTTTCCTTAATAAACTTTTGTGTCTTCAGGTTCGTAAATCATATCATAAATTAAAATCCCCTCAAGTGTCCTAATATCTCGTACTAGTCCGACGTTTCTTCTATAAAACCTTTCTCGGTAAACTAAACTAGAATGAAAATATATTTTATCTTTTATAATCAATAAATCATGCCCTTTCCATTCTAGTTCTGAGATGTTATTAACCATATCTATATTTAATATTAAGTTTCTTAAGCCATCAAACTCTTCAGAAGATGGGATAAATTCATTAATTATCAAATTTTTCTTTTCTGATAATATAGTTGTAAAAGCAATACCTTCTTTCGTTTTTAATAAGTACACTTCAGATTCAGATTTAAGTAATGGTCCTTCGTATTCAAAATATTTCAACCTGAATACTGGCACATTCATTAACCGACCACCAAGTTTTATTTTTTTCTCTTTATATTCTGTTACTACACTTACTTCTGTATTAGATAAAACCATTTTATCATTTTCTAAGCTATAGATATTATAATTCATTTCTTTCCCTATTTCTATTGGGAAAAAATCATTTTGATATTCTAAATAATTCTCAACTGGAGTTAGTTTGTTAGTGCCATTGTGGTAGACAGTGCAGCCGAACATGATAAGAAATAAAACACTTATTAAAATCAATCTAAGTTTCATACTCTTCCTGTTTTTTATTATTCTATAAAGTTAATAATTACTATCCAAATCCACAAATTTTAACTTATTATAAATTTCTTCGTATTTTTGTTTTTTATACAATTTCAACAAAGAAAAATAATATGTCAGCACGTTATAAATCATTCAAATACATAGAAGATTTGCCAAAATATGATGGCCAAGAAATAACCCTAAACGGATGGGTTTACAACAAAACTGGAAAAGGGAAATTGCAGTTCATCCAACTACGTGATGGCTCTGGAGTAGCACAGTGTGTTGTGTTCAAAGGTAATGTGAGCGAAGAAGACTTTGCTGCAGCCAAATCACTCACTCAAGAATCATCACTTAGCGTAACTGGTACTGTTAAAGCAAATGAAAGAGCGCCAGGCGGCTATGAGTTAGATGTGACTTCTGTTAAGGTATACCAAGTAGCTGATGAATACCCAATTACTCCAAAAGAACACGGCGATTCATTCTTAATTGAAAATCGTCACTTGTGGTTACGTTCATCTAAGCAACATGCAATTATGCGTGTTCGTTCTGTAATTATCAAGGCAATCCGTGATTTCCTTGACAATAACGGATTTAGACTAATGGATTCACCAATATTAACTCCAAGTGCATGTGAGGGAACATCTACTTTATTCGAAACAGAATATTTCGACTTAGGTAAGGCATACTTATCACAATCTGGTCAGCTTTATGCTGAAGCATCCGCTATGGCTTTGGGAAGAACTTATACTTTCGGTCCAACATTCAGAGCAGAGAAATCGAAAACAAGAAAACACTTGACAGAGTTCTGGATGGTAGAGCCGGAGATGGCATTCTTCGACTTGGAAGATGATATGCAATTAGCAGAAGACATGACTGTTTATATAGTTCAACAAGTATTAGAAAATTGCCAAACAGAATTAGAAACATTAGAAAGAGACCAAGTGCCATTGAAAAAAGTAGTCGGCGGCTTCCCACGTATATCTTACACAGAAGCGGTAGAGTGGTTAGTAGAAAACGATGTGCCTCTTATCCAGAAAGTAGATGGCGAAGACAAAGAAATTCGTCCATTCCCTTGGGGAGAAGACTTTGGTACAGTGCAAGAAGAAGCACTAATGGAGCAATTTGATCAACCTTGTTTTATCTATGATTATCCAACAGACATCAAAGCATTCTATATGAAGCGCAACCCAGACAACCCGAAAGTTGTGAAAGCAATGGATATGCTTGGGCCTGAGAAAGCAGGCGAGCTAATTGGTGGTAGCCAAAGAGAAGACGACCACGATTTGCTATTAGAAAGAATAAAGGCACACGACTTACCAGTAGAAGATTACCAATGGTATCTCGATTTGCGTAAGTACGGTAGCGTACCTCACTCTGGTTTCGGAATGGGATTAGAAAGAACAGTAAAGTGGATAACTGGCGCTAAGCACATCCGCGAGACTATCCCAATGCCAAGAATGATTCACAGAATTATTCCTTAGAGATTAAGGAATAGATTTAAAGATTATGTAGAGACGTGCTGAGCACGTCTCTTTTTTTTCTCTATGAAATTTGAAGGAAATTTAGACTATAGCATTTGTCATCTGAATTAGGTTTTATTGTTAATTAGTCTTAGAATCATAAAATAAAAAAGCTCCGAACTTAATTGCTCGGAGCTTTTTTTTTAAACTTCTATTTGTATTGAATTTATTTCCCTACATCTGAACGAGCAGCAATATTAACAATAATACCTTTTTGCTTACCTTTTATAAGCTTTTGCTTTTTCAAGCCGTTAGTCCAATGAGAAATACAACTAACAAAGCCACCATGGTTGTTGAAGTTTTCTTCAAAACAAGCAAATAAAGAACATGACAATGGCTCACCAAGAGCTTCTTCGATTTCTTCTAATTCACTTTCTGAAAATTGTGATTCTATTTCATCAATAAAATCTAACATCGCTTGGTCTGTAATTTCACACCCATTATCATCATCGTCATCATCTCCATCATCAGGTGGAGCGACAGCCAATCCGACTGGTGAATCACTACCTCTTCTATCAATATCAGAATCTGTTGGCAACTCTTTGCATGATACAAAAAGGAACCCTAATGCGATAAGAATGATTAAACTATTCTTCATTTTATTTCTCCATTTTAAAAAAACAATGTAATAAATAATTATAAATGAAAAGTAAGTGAAATTACTTAATTATGATAATATTGTTATATTTGAACTTTAGAAACCTAGAAATCAATACTATTATGAAAAAGAATTTTATACTACTTTCAATCATTTCAATAATATTTCTTACAATTCCATTTGGTGTACAAAGTAAAGAAATAAATAAAATCATAAATGAGAACTACAAAGCATATAGTGACAGCTTAGAAAATAATATCACAACTTTCACATACTTAGATGATGACGGTAGGTACAAAACTTATCTTCTAAGTTCAAAGCAAGAAAAAGTAAAAGTACCAATTTTTCAGATTGGTAGTGTAAGCAAGTTATTTGTTGCTCATGCATTAGCAAAGTTAACCACCGATAGCGATTTGAGATTAGATACAAAGCTTTCAGAAATTTTAAAAGGTGTACTGTATAAGGATGAACGCATAGCATCAATCACATTAATGCAATTAGCTAATCACACATCGGGACTACCGAGACTACCTATAAATATCTTTGTTGGGATGGCTGATACTTTACAGCCTTATGCAAAATATACAACTGCAATGCTTTACCAGTTCTTGGGAACTTATGAGCTAACCAGAGAAGCTGGGAAATCTTATGAATATTCTAATTTGGGCTATGGTGTACTGGGTCTAGCACTAGACACTTACCTCAGAAAAAATAAGAATACAAACTTAGAAAGCTATATAGAAGATGAAATACTAAAACCAATTGGTATGGATGATACTCATCTTGAACTACCAAAAGAAAAGCAAGCAAGATTAACTCAGCCATATAGAGAGAACAATCCAGTCCCGAATTGGGAATTTGATGTCTTGAAGTGGGCAGGTGCTTACTATAGTACAACTGAAGATTTAGCAAAATATTTGAATCAATATGTTTCTGACACTCCAGTAGTCACAGAAGAGGTAACAGAAAAAATGATGACTGAATCACACATTATAAATGAAAGGATGAAAATGGCTTTAGGTTGGCACATTACACCTCTTAACGATAAGCAAGTCTATTGGCATAATGGGAATACTTATGGTAATGCAGCGTTTATTGCATTCGTCGAGGGTAAGTTTGTAGCAGTGCTTTCTAACAGCAACCGTGTTTTAGATATGTTGTCTGTTGATGTATTAAGTAATATGATTAAGAAGTAATTACTTCTTTCGCCAAACACTCATAACATCATCACCTGATTTTTGAGTGCTGTGTAAAGCAAAGTTTGCTGGCTCACTAAGCTTATTTGGCTTAATCTTATTGAATGGTGAAAGCCCTTGGCCGATGATTTTCGGAGCTTGGAAACTGATGATTTCATCTATCAGATTAGCTTCGTAAAAAGATGAAAATAGGCCTGCACCACCTTCTAATAAGATATGTCCAATATTATAATCATTATAAAGTAGTTTCATTAGGTAAATAATGCTTTCTTTCGAATCTAGCTTTTTTGATACCACAACTTTCACACCCATAGATTTTATAGAATCAATTTTATCTTGATTAATTCCACTATTGCAAACAATTATTGTCTTTTCTTTAGCTAACTCATCTGTCAAGACTTTCGAGTCAAGTGGTATATCTAGATTGGAAGTAATAATTATTCGTAATGGGTCTTCCCCATCTGCTAATCTTACATTTAGCTTTGGGTCATCGTGGCGAACTGTTCCAGAACCTACCATAATACCATCGACTTCTGCTCTCAGTTTATGGACAAATTTTCTGCTTTCCTCACTGGATATCCATTTGCTCTCATTGTCAGACTGAGCCATGAATCCATCTAATGTTTGAGCAAACTTTGCAGTAATATATGGACGTTTCTCATTCATATTAAGAATGAAGGTTCTATTCAATTCACTTGCTTCTTCTTCCATCACTCCAACTTCTACTCCAATCCCGGCAGCTTTCAACTTAGCTACTCCCCTTCCGCTTACTTGTGGGTTCGGATCTTCCATAGCAACTATCACTCTTGTTGGTTTCTTCTCGATTAGCAAATCAACACAAGGTGGAGTTTTCCCATGGTGTGAGCAGGGTTCCAAAGTTACATATACTTCACAACCAAGTAAATCTCCATCCACTTTTCTGATAGCATTTACCTCTGCGTGAGGACCGCCATATATCTCATGATACCCCTCAGCTATTATTCTATCACCATTTGTTATAACACATCCGACCATTGGATTAGGAGAAACTGAACCACGCCCTTTTTCTGCTAATTCCAAAGCCCTTTGCATAAAGTCCAGTTTTGTCATTTTTTCAATACAACTTTAGTATTATAAACTATTGGATTTGGTTTGATTGGAAGCATTAGAGTCAAATCTATTTCATCATTTTCTTCAATAAAGGTAACACCTGATAATCGGTATACATATCCTTGTGTCTTACCCACTTCTTTGGGTAATACTTCATTTATAGCAAGAGTATAATTTCCAGAATTTGTATTTAGAATTTCATTCCCTTTCATATCCTTAATCACGACTCTCAGTTGCTCTGAGTTAGGAAAATAATTCGAATCATCAGCTTTTAACTTTGTTAATCTAAGCTCAACCATAAAGCTATGCTGCTCAAATTCGTAAGCTGGAGTAACTGAGAATACTGAGTCAGCAGTAATGAAGGTCTCCCCTTCTTCTTCTATAGTGCAAAATTTATTAGAAGAACATCCGAAAAATAGAGATATTAATAACAAAATCGTTATATTGTAATAATTAACCATATTAATAGAACAAATAAGTGGATAAATATGAAACGCAATCCAATATACTATTTTTTATTGATTTTCACCTTAATTCCTTTACAAACTTTTGCAAACGGCTCAGCTGGTTCAGAAGCTACTTACGAACCAAGAAGAATCGTAGATATGCCAACTGCTGGAGTGATACCCAAAGGTCATTTTGAAGTAAATTCATTTCTAATGCAATCAGGTGGATTGATGGCTGAGTTCAATGCAGCTCCCTTCACCAATTTTACAGTCGGTATATCATTCGGTGGAACAAATGTAATTGGTATTAGTACACCAAAGTTTCAAGAATATCCTGGAGTACAAATAAAATATAGGATAATTGATGAAACGGCTGAATTCCCTGCTATCGCATTAGGATTTAACTCACAAGGAATTGGCCTATACAGCGAAGAGGAGAATAGATATCAAACATTATCTCCTGGTGGATATTTAGCGGCTTCTAAAAGTTTTTTATCCCCAATTGGACTTTCATTTTTACATGCAGGAATAAATTACTCACTTGAGCCAATACCAGATCATAGAAGTGTAAATTTTTATTTTGGTGCAGAACAGACTTTACTTACTCGAATTTCAGTAGGTGCAGAGTTAAATCTAAATTTAGAAAATAACTCAGCATTTCTGGAGAATAATGGATTGTTAAATTTTCAGTTAAAATGGGCTGCCTCAGAAGATTTGACTGTGATGCTAATGTTTAGAGATGCTTTCGCTAATTTTAGAGCATCAGAATCTTTAGTAAGATTTTTAAGATTTGAGTACATCAATAGATTCTAAATATTTTAAGACCAGTATAAGAAAAGCTCTATCCCATAGAATAAGTGAATAGAGCTTTTTTTATGAATTTCATGATTTATCTACAAACAGCCCAAACGACCACCATCTACAGGTATGTTTACTCCATTGATATATGCAGCTGCTGGAGTGGCTAGAAATGCCACAGCATTTGCAACTTCTTCTGGGTCACCAAATCTTGCTGCTGGAATTGTAGAAATCATTGCTTTTTCTACTTCATTTTCAGGTTTGTCCTGTTTCTCTGATTTTTTCTTTACTATGCTGTCTAACCTGCCAGTCATTGTAAACCCTGGTAATACATTGTTAACTGTGATACCATACATTGCAATCTCATTTGCAAGAGTTTTAGACCAGCTTGCCATAGCACCACGGACAGTATTTGAAACTCCAAGACCAGCAATCGGTATTTTAACAGAAGTAGAAATAATATTAATTATTCTACCATATCTAGAATCTTTCATTCCTTCGAAGAGTGTTTGAACGAGTAGATGACTTGCTTTCAAATGCATATCAAATGCTTTATAGAAAGCATCTACATCAGCATCTAATAATTGACCACCTGGAGGTCCACCAGTGTTATTCACTAATATTTGAATGCTTCCATTTTCAGAAATATACTCTTTAGC
Organism: Chlorobiota bacterium; assembly: GCA_046290495.1. Taxonomy (GTDB): domain Bacteria; phylum Bacteroidota; class Ignavibacteria; order Kapaibacteriales; family UBA2268; genus PGYR01. The sequence continues at coordinate 957,957 of JBKAGT010000005.1, forward strand.
TCTCTCTTGTACCTGCACTGGGTTCTGAAAGTCAGCAACAAGATAGCTATGCTTTTGGTGATGTTGTTGAGGCAATTGTTCCAAAGTTGATTTCAACTTATCTTCTGAGCGAGCCATTAGTACAATATCTGCGCCCAAGCTAGCTAGTTCCATTGCTGTGGCTTTCCCAATCCCATCGGTAGAGCCACAAACAAGAGCTGTCTTTCCTTTAAGTTCTATGTTCATTTTATTTATCTTTTTATTTTCAAATTGAATAAATTTCAATATACATTATAGACTTAATTAATACAACTCACTACATAAGAAGTAAATTTTCGACTTCGTTTTTTTATGATAATGAAGATTTAATAATTATTTTTCGTATTATGTAAAGATGAGTAATTCTTAAGACAATATTTTATTTTTAATTTGGCTTCGTATTTCTCACTCTACAAACAATGAATGCTATAAAAAATATATTAACCCTAATTTTGATTTTATTTGTGGCTGTGCCGCTTTTTTCTCAGAATCAAGAGTTAGCAAAAATACAACTTCTCAAAGAGAAACTTAATACCGCTAAGGAAGATACTAGTAAGGTACTCTTACTACAATCTTTATCATTCCAATACAACAGCATAGACCCACGAATCGGACTTGATTACGGCGAACAATCATTAGAATTAGCTAAAGATTTGAAATTTGAAAATGCTTATTCTGATTGTTATAATTCTATAGGTGGGAACCAATTCGCAATGGGTGACCTAAAACATGCTTTGGAAACATTTAGCAAAGCCGTAGAATTAAATGAAAAGAATAGTATAGAAGAGAAACTTTCTGACAACTATGCAAACATTGGTAATATATATTATAATCTTTCTAATTATACAGAAGCACTCTCTTATTATCAAAAGTCATTACACCTGGATGAAAAACTAGATAACAAATCAGGCATAGCGGCAAATTATGGTAGTATCGGTAATGTATATAGTAACCTATCTAATTACGAAAGTGCAAAAAAGTATTACAAAAACGCACTTGATATTTATGAATTAACAGACAATATGCGTGGGAAAGCTACCATTCTTGGGAATATCGGTAGCGTATTCCATGACCAAGGAGAATATGAAAAGTCTTTAGAATATTTTAATAAATCGTTAGAACTATGGCAATTGTTTGGGAACAAGATGGGGATCGCAACCAACTTAGGTACAATTGCTAATTCCTACAATCTGTCGAACGAATTTTCTAAAGCTATAGAGTACTATGAGCAAGCCATGGATATATCTAATGAGTTAGGTGACAAGTATGGACTAAGTGCACTGTACGGTAATGCAGGCATTCTTTATCATAGACTTAGTATAGATTCGGTAGTAGCAAAATATAGAAGTCAATTCCCTGCTTTGACAGCTAATCCAAAAAAGAATTTGACTAAGTCAATAGAATACTCTGAAAAAGCAGTAGAACTGGCTAAAGATGTTGGTTCACTGAATATGCTGTCAGATTGGTATGCTAACCTTGACAAAGCATATACGAAATTAGGAGACTATAAAAAAGCATACTACTACCAAGAAAAATGGACTGAAATTAGAGATTCCGTATTTAGTATGGATAAAGCAAAAGAGATAGCTACATTAGAATTTGACAAGCAAAATCAAATCAATGAAAAAGAATTAAAACTAAAAGATCTTCAGCTATTGCGTAAGAAAAATGAGCAAACTTTACTTTTTGCAGGACTAGGTGGTTCAGCAGTTATATTACTTATCATATTCTTACAAAGAAGGAAATCCGAAAAGCTGCTACATAATATATTACCTGTATCTATTGCTAAGAGATTAAAGAAAAGTGAAAAAAATATTGCTGACAGATTTGATGAATCTTCTATAGTATTTATAGATTTAGTTGGGTTTTCTGAAATATCACAAAAAATCAGCCCTGAAAAAGCAGTAGAATTCTTAAATAATGTGTTTTCTAAAATTGATAAAATCACAAAAGAATACTCCTTAGAGAAGATAAAGACCATTGGTGATTGTTATATGGCAGTGTGTGGACTTCCAGAAAAAGATGGCAATCATGCCTACAACACTGTCAAGTTTTCTCAGAAGGTTGGTGAGATGCTTAAAGAACAAAAAGGCCCATACGGGGAGGAAATTAGTTTTAGGGCAGGTATCGATTGCGGTGCTGTAGTTGCTGGAATTATAGGAGAGAAAAAATTCAGCTATGACCTATGGGGTGACGCCGTCAATACAGCTTCTAGAATGGAGAGCTCAGGTGTTAAAAATAAGATACAAGTAACTAAGAATGTGATAGACAAAATAAAAGATACTGATATAGACTACGAAGAAAGAGGAGAGATTTTAATTAAGGGAAAAGGTAACATAGTTACTTACTTTATAAACTAGAATGCGATTATCATTAACACATATTATTTTATTTTTATTAGCTATTTCATTAGCTCATACTAGCACAGTAGATTCGTTAGTTAGTGAGCTAGAAAAGGCCAAACAAGATACTACAAAAATAAAATTACTTAATAATATTGCATACAAATACACATCTAAGAATCCTAAACTTGGGCTAGAATATGGCCAGAAGGCAATAGAGCTATCGATAGATTTGGGCTCAGATGAAGGATTGGCTTCTTCATACAATTACATGGGAATAAATAATTCAGTTCTAGGTAATTATGTTAAGTCAAATGAATACTTTGGTAAATCTTTAGAAATATATAAAAAATTAAATGATTCAGTAGGTATAGCCCAGCAACTAAGTAGATTAGGAATTATAAGCAACTATCAATCTAATTTTGTAGAATCATTGAACTATCATCAGCAATCATTAGAAATAGCTGAGAAGATTGATAATAAGCAACGTGTAGCTAAGCAGTTAAGTAATATTGGGACTATATATAATAACTTAAAGGAGTATGGCAAAGCAAAGCGTTACTTCCTAAGAGCTTTAGAAATTCAAAACCAATTAGGTGATAAGAAAAGTATATCAAGACAGCTGGGTAATATAGCTCTGAGCTATAATTACTTGAAAGAGTATGATAAAGCTTTAGAGTATTACAATAGAGCTTATGAAATTGATGAAGAGCTTAACAACGAAAAAGGTAAAGCTATCAGATTAGGTAACATCGGAATTGTTTACCGACATACTGGTGACTATGACAAAGCAATGTCTTATTACAAAAGAGCCCTTTCAAAAAATAAAGAAATCGGAAGTAAAGACGGAGAAGCAATTAACCTAGCAAGTATAGGGGAACTTCATTTCCATTTAGCACAAGATAGTGTTATTAATAATATTCATAACTCAACACTCAACTTGGAAAAAAACTATAATTATAAAAAAGCATTAGAATATTCAGAAGAAGCAAAAAATTTATCTATAAAAATTGGGGCTAAAAGACCTTTAGTTGAGATGTATGAAATACTAGATAAATCAAATTATCAACTTGGGAATTACAAACAAGCTCATCAATATCAAGCTAATTGGGCTGCTCTAAAAGATTCTATCTTTAGTGTTGAAAAAACTACTGAAATAGCAAGTTTGGAGGCAAAAAAACAAAAAGAACTAAACGAAAAAGAACTAAAATTAGTAGACTTGAGAATTACTAGAAAAGACAACGAAAGATTAGCAATAATTGTTGGTATTTTGCTATTTATAGTTGCATTGATAGTAATAGTATTACAAAGGAGAAAATCAGAAAAATTATTGTTAAATATACTTCCTCCAAAAATAGCAAAGCGACTAAAACGAAATGAGAAGAATATAGCAAACAAGTTCACTGATGTATCTGTTGTATTTCTAGATATTGTTGGCTTTACAGCTTATTCAAAGGAAACCGATCCAGAATTAGTAGTAAGAGCGCTAAATGACATCTTCACAAAATTTGACAATTTGTGTGAAAAACATAAATTAGAAAAAATAAAAACAATTGGTGATTGCTATATGGCTGTAAGTGGTTTACCAGAGCCCAACTCTAATCATGCACTTGCAGCTGCTAGGTTTGCATTAGAAGCAAAAGATGTAATCAAAGATTACACAACTCCAGATGGCAAGAAACTCCAATTCCGAATTGGTATTGACACTGGCTCAGTAGTTGCTGGAGTAATAGGTACAAGTAAGTTTATTTATGACCTTTGGGGCGATGCTGTGAATACTGCTTCACAAATGGAAAATGCAGGATTACCTGGTGAAATACAAATAACTGAAGATTTCAAGAAAAAAGTTGAAATTATGAACATTCAGATTACTGACAGAGGAGAATTGAATGTGAAGGGTAGAGGAAAAGTTAATACATATTTAATACATTAGAACTATGAAAATTTATACTCGATTTTTTTTAATAATATTATTTTTTGCACTACTCAGTAGCTATAGCTATGCTCAAAAGCAGGGGCAAGAAAAATTAGATTCATTATACTCTGAACTTAAAACAGATGTCCAAGACACAAACCAAGTTAAAATTCTGAATAACATTGCTACTATTTATTTTTCTATAGACCCAGATAAAGGTATAGAATACGCCAAAAAGTCTGAAGAGATGGCTGAAGAAATAGGTTGGGAAAAAGGTATTGCTTCCTCTTATGTTGCACAAGCAATGAACTATTCTTGGGGAAAATCAGATTTCAAGTTAGGTCAGGAACTGTACGAAAAAGCTTATGATATTTATGATAATTTGCCACAAACTGTTGAAATAAAAAAAAGCAAAGCAAGTATATTAGGGAATATAGGTTTTATGTATAGAAATCAGTCTGATTATCCAAAAGCTTTAGATTACTACCAAAAATCCCTGTTAATATTTGAGGAGATAAATAACAAACAAGGTATAGCTGCAAACTTAGGTAATATTGGTACTATCTACGATTATCAAGGTGATTTTGACAGAGCATTAGAGTATTACAATAAAGCAATGGACTTAAAAAAGGAACTCAAAGACAAGAATGGCGAAGCAGCTTTATTGGCAAATATTGGGTTGGTTTATTACTTCAAAGCAGATTATGATAAAGCACTTAACAACTTCGTTCTTTCGAGAGAGTTTTATGAAGAAGTTGGAAACCTTAACGGCCAAGCTTCTAACTTAGGAAACATTGGACTCATCTACCAAAAGAAAGGTGATTATTCTAAAGCATTAGTAAATTACAAGAAAGCAGCAGGTATATATGATAATCTAGGAAGCAAAACCAATTTAGCTAATAATTTAGGAAACATTGGTGAATTATTCTATTCATTGTCAATAGACTCAATTCTTAATAATATAGATAGGCAATTAAATGCTGGGTATTTGAACAAACAGAACAATATTGATAGTTCTAAATACTACTATAAAAGGGCCATTGATTTACTTGAAGAAACTGGTGAACTACATACACGTTCACGTTTTATTTTAGGATTATCAAATGTAAGTCAACAACATGGGAACTACAAAAAAGCATTAGAACTCTACAAAGAATATAAAACACTTGATGACTCTGTTTTTACTGAAGAAACTCAAAGTCAAATTGCAAACTTAGAAGCAGTACGCGAGAATATGCTCAAAGACAAAGAGCTTGTCATTAAAGATTTGGAAATTACTCAATCTAAGAATGAGAGAATAGCTGTAATAGGTGGTGCAATAGCAGTAGCATTTGTTGCAGTTATTATATTTAGACAGAGACAGCGTTCTGAACAATTATTACTGAACATATTGCCTGTCAATATCGCAAAAAGATTGAAGAAAAAAGAGAGATTGATTGCAGACAATATAGAAAGTGCTAGTGTTGTATTTATCGATTTAGTAGGATTTACTGCCTACTCTAAAGACAGACAAGCGAAAGAAGTGGTACAAATGCTAAACGATACATTTGACAAGATTGATGAGCTGATAGTCAAATATGGATTAGAGAAAATCAAAACTATAGGTGATGGTTATATGGCAGCTGCAGGTGTACCTGATTATTGTGATGATCACTCTGTAAGAGCTACTAATTTCTCGCTTGATGTCCATATAGTATTAGAAAAGATTAACAAAGAAAACAACACCAACATTAGAGCCAGAGTTGGTATAGAGTCTGGACCACTGGTAGCCGGAGTTATTGGCGATATGAAGTTCGCTTATGACCTGTGGGGAGACACTGTAAACACTGCCGCAAGAATGGAGTCAACAGGAACACCTGACCTTGTACATATTTCTGCAAACACTAAGGCCGAGTTAGATCGTCATGAACATGACTTTTATTTCGAGGAATTGGAGCCTATGGAAGTAAAAGGAAAGGGTGTAATGTTAACTTATATGGTTCACAGAAAGTAATGGCTGAGTTTAATTGGAAATCAAAAGAAACAGTATTGGTATCTTATATTTCCGTTATTATTCTGTTCTGTTTTTATAAGCTATTTGAAGTAAGTATTGTATTCTACCAACAATCACAAGCTGCTGGTGAAAGTTTCACAACCTATGAATACGAATGGGGCTATTTGGCTCTTTTTGTGCTCTTTTGCCTAATTATATATGAATTTCTTATGCTTGGTTGGGCAGTGCTACTTCTAAAAGAAAACAAACAAAAGGGAAGAAAGAAGTTTACATTCTATTTACTTCTTTTCACTTGCTCTATTCCATTAATTCTATTGATTCAGCTTTACTTTCAGACTTTATGAGAGATCACCCCAATAATCTCTGTCTAAGCTTCTATACTGAATAGCTTCACTTATGTGAAGAGAATTTATATTTTCATCACCTGACAAATCAGCAATAGTCCTAGATACTTTTAATATACGGTCATAAGCACGAGCAGAAAGACCGAGTTTTTCCATAGCCGTTTTGAGCAAAGATTGCGATGCGGCATCTAGCTTACAATGCTCTCTTATCAACTTACTGTTCATATCGGCATTTTTGTATATCTCTTTATAATCTGCAAATCGTCTTGATTGTATTTCTCGAGCTTTTACAACTCTATCTCGGATTTCAGCTGAGCTCTCCCCTTTCCTTTCCGATGATAATTCTTTGTAATTTACAGCTGGCACGTCAACGTGAATATCAATTCTGTCTAGAAGTGGTCCAGATATCTTATTCAAATACCTCTTTATTTGTTGAGAAGTAGAGCTTGATTTGTCAATAGATTCCCCATCTGGTGTAGGGTTCATAGAGCAAACTAACATAAAGTTTGCTGGATAATTAACAGTCATTTTTGTTCTTGATATCGTCACATTTTTATCTTCCAGAGGTTGTCTCATTACTTCGAGAACATCGCGTTTGAATTCTGGTAACTCATCTAAAAATAAAACCCCATGGTGAGCAAGTGATATTTCACCTGGTTTTATATTAGAAACTCCACCACCTACTAATGCGGCATTTGAAATAGTATGGTGTGGAGAGCGAAACGGACGGGTAGTAATCAAAGCCTTCTCTTTACTCAATAGCCCAGAAACAGAATGTATTTTTGTCGTTTCTAAAGATTCATCTAATGTTAGTGGAGGCAGTATCCCTGGCAACCTTTTCGCGATCATAGTTTTACCTGAACCTGGAGGTCCAATCATAAGTAAGTTGTGTCCACCTGCTGCAGCTACTTCCATAGCTCTTTTTACGTTTTCTTGCCCTTTTACATCATTTATATCGATGCCAGTTAGTCCAGCATCAAATTCGAATATTTTCTTCAAGTCAACTTTGCGTGGCTCTATTTCTTTCTTACCCTTTATATAGTCTACAGCTTCTCTCAAATCTTTGATAGGAATAACATTAATTCCCTCAACCATTGCCGCTTCGTCTGCATTTTCTACAGGAATTAATATTTCTTTGAATCCCTCATTTTTTGCTTTGATAGCTATAGACAAAGTACCTCTTACTGGTCGTAATCCACCCTCTAATGAAAGCTCACCTAATATTAGCTTATCTTTCAAGTCATCTTGATCAATAACTTTTGTAGAAGCTAATATGCCCAAAGCAATAGGTAAATCAAACGCACTGCCATCTTTTCTTATATCAGCAGGTGCTAAGTTTATAGTAATCTTCTTAGTAGGAAAAAGGAAATCAGAATTTTTGATAGCTGCGGAGACTCTTTCACTTGATTCTTTAACTGATGAGCTTGGCAATCCAACAATAGTAATTTTTGGTAACTGAGAGTCCAAATGACATTCTATCTCTACTAAAAAAGCGTTGATTCCAACAACTGATGCTGAAAATAATTGAGAGTACATATATTTTATTATATTCTGATACTTATAAATGATAATATAAGAATTTATTCCAAATTGGATAAATCTTTTGATAAATATGATGACACTAAAAGAATTTGTAACTAAGGGTAATAGGTTTATTATAGCTCACCGAGGTGCCTCAGGCACAATGGTTGAGAACACTATGCCTGCTTTCGAAAAAGCTGTTGAACATGGAGCAAAAGCCATTGAAGTTGACGTGCAGGTATCAAAAGATAAAATTCCTTTTGCTTACCATGATACAAGTCTGGGTGGCAAGTTTAGCAACCGAGAAACACGTGAGCTTTCTTCTCTCGAATTAGACCAGATTAATTTGAATGAATCACAAGAGAATAAAATACATATTCCTAAACTAGATGAGATAGTCAGATTTGCCAAAAGAAACGAAATCTATTTGGTAATAGAGATAAAACCAGATGATGAAAACAATATAATTTTAGAAGATATAGATTTTATTCTTGATTGTGTTAATTCATTTGGATATCGTGAGAACTGTCTCTTTGCATCGTTTAGTACTGATGCAATAAAGTATATAAAGAATAAGAACAAGCACTATCATACGGCAGCTATTTCTTTGGGGCAAGAATCGATTGAGTACCTAAAAAATGATACAGAATGCGATGTATATATATGCTCAATGGAAGAGCTGAACGAGGAGGTAGTGAATACTTGCAAGGAATTAGGTCTATACCTTGGGGTTTATTCAGCCGACAACGAAGAAGATTTGGACTATATATTAAAATTCGGGATAAATGCCATAGTGACAAATTACCCCGAATTAATTTCTGAATTACTTGCTGCCAGGGATAATAGTTAAATCAACCTTTTTCCCATTTCTCATAACACTAACATTATATTTTTTTCCAGCTTCTAAATCAGCTAATACATTAGTATAGTCATATATATTCTTTATTTCTTTTTTACCAAGTTTGATAATTATGTCCTCAGCTTTTAGTCCTGCTTTATCTGCTGGACCGCCACCTCTTACACCTGAGAGCTTTACTCCTTCTACATCTGCAACATAATCTGGAATAGTACCTAAGTAAACCGAAAATCCACGAACATTTGTTTGAGCAGCCATTTCTACTTTTTTGTATGAAATTTCAGTTTTATCAGTCATCAATTCATTTATTATCTTAGTAGAGAATTTAGCTATTCTTTCCATACCCTCAATATTAAGAATTTCAAAGTCATCACTCGGTCTGTGGTAGTGGTCGTGCAATCCAGTGAAGAATGCTATTACTGGGACTTGCTTCTTGTAGAAAGAAGTTGCATCTGTAGGTAAATATGGGTCATCAGAAACAGCCAAGTTAAATCCAGCTAAGATATTTTTCTTTTCAATTAGCTTTCTCCAATTCTCAGCACTTCCAGCACCTTGTACAGATAGCTTATTGTCTTTGAGCATACCTACCATATCATAGTTTAAATACGAATGGAAGTCAATCTTCTTCTCTTCAGCTTGATCAACAAATTCTGAAGAACCAAGTAAACCTAATTCCTCACCTGACCAAAAAGCAAATACGATATTTTTCTTTATAGCATCTGGGTTAGTCTTTTTTAGATTTGCATAATATTCAGCTAACTCAAGTAGAACTGAAGTACCTGATGCGTTGTCATCTGCACCATTGTGTATATCGTGCAGAACATCATCTTCAGCTAAAGAGCCACCCTCACCATGCCCAAGATGGTCATAGTGAGCACCTAGCACAATATATTCGTCAGAGTTATCTGCATATACAACCCCAATTACATTATTATCTGTCGATTGTACTTTCTCAACTTTGAAAAAACCTTTTACTTTGACTTTTGGATCAAACGAAGACTTTTCGTGAGGATTATAGTTCTTTACTTTTTCCTTTATCTTTTTGAAATCCGTTCCAAGTAATTTGCTAGCTGCATCTGAATTTATCTCAGCTAGATACATCCCAGATTTTATATTTAATCTTACACTTCTTGGCTTTTTAATTTCTTTTCTATCAGAGATAAAAATAACTCCCTCTGCACCCATTTCTCTGGCTGTTAGAGTCTTATACATTCTGGAAGCATAGCGAGTAAGTGATTTTTGTTGCTTATCATCTAAGTTAGAAGGCATATCATCCATTACCAATACTATCTTATCTTTCACATCTAAATCTACAAAAGAGTTCATCTTCAGTTCATTATCATCTGATGTCTTAATTCCGTAACCAGCAAAAATTAGCTCAGAATCAAATTGTCCATTATCAGTAGATGCTAAAGGCATAAAAGTAGAACCGGAATTAATCTTTGTCTCTTTACCTTCTGAATTTATTACTGAAATAAAGTTTGATTCCTTTTTGATACTAATGTCAGAAGTATATTCAAATGGTACTCTGAATTCATCAAAACCTTCTAATGGTTCTAAATCAAAATTCTCAAAGTCAGAAACAATAAAGTCGGCAGCTAACCTAATTCCCTCGCTTCCTGTGAATCTACCTTCTAGCTCATCGCTGCTTAAATATCTTACTTTTTCTCTAATTTCATTAAGTTTAATAGCACCAGTATTTTTTACCTTCTCTACATTCTTTCTATTTGGAGCTTCTTCCAATGCTTTCAAAGCATTTTCATGATTCCATTCAGCTATAAATAGCTGAGCTTTACCATTATTAGTCCTACTGCTTGTCCAAACTAATTTGTCACCATCAGGGTGAAACACTGGTAGGCCGTCAAAGCCATCAGTTGTAGTAACTCTTACTGGTTCTTTTTCTCCTAATTTATCAACTATAAATACTTCGAAATTACCATATCCATGCTTATTAGAAGCAAAAGCAATATACTCCCCCGTTGGGTGGAAATAAGGTGCCCACGACATTGATTCAAAACTAGTTATTTTTCTCAAATCAGTGCCATCTAATTTCATGGTAAATACATCTGCTTGGTGTCCATCAGCAGAGAACCTTCTCCAGATTACTCTCTCTCCATCTGGAGAAAAGAATGGACCACCATCATAGCCTGGGTTATCAGTCAATCTTCTCAGATTACTACCATCTACATCCATAATATACAATTCGCAGAAGTACGAAGGGTCAAAGTCTAATTGCTTCTTCTCTTTTTCTGTCAAATCATCCGTATAAGCATGTCTATTAGAGGCAAACATTACCTTGCTACCATCAGGTGAGAATGATGCCTCAGCATCATAACCAACTGCATCAGTCAATCTTACAAGGTTGGATCCATCGAAATCAGCAATGAAGATATCCATAGTAGTATCATAGTCCCAAGCATACCTTCTCTTTTTGCTAGATGCTCTGATATCAAACTCTTCTTGTTGTTTGTCTTTAGCTTTAGGATCCAGGTGAGTGGAACTATACAAAACTTTACCATTCTCATCTGACTCAATAAAAGCACAAGTAGTTTTACCAACACCATTTGAAATCTGGTTTATATCACCTGTTTCAAAATCTAGCATAAATATTTGATAGAATGGGTTATCATCTATTCGTTCACTTTGGAAAATCAAATAACGCCCATCTTGAGAGAAATACCCTTCTCCAGATCGTTTGCCCTCATATATCAATTGACGGGTGTTGGAAAGGAAGTCACTCTCTTGATAATCAGTCTTTGCCGTTAAATTACCTATACCTAACAAAAGTACAAGTAATGCTATTAATTTGTTCATATTATAAATCTCAAAATTTGTCTTTCTACATACCTCTAAACTATTGAAAATAGTTTTTATTATAAACTACATATGGTACACATAATCACAATTTATACAAAACCAACCACACGAAGTTACAACAACACAAGAAACACAATTTTAAAAGTAGCTGAATATCTAAAAAAAATAATTCCAAGTTTGTAACTCAAAATTAATTCAATCAAATTTATAGAGGTTTAAAATGAAGAAATTATTATTAATTCTAATTGCTATGACAGCTTTACTAGCATCATGTAGTGATGAAGAATCTACAACTGGTCCTGATGACAACTATGACATCCCAAGTACATATAGCTATGAGGGTGTAGATTATAGCACTCAAACAGAAAGATTAGAAAAACTAGCTGAGATTAAGTCTATGCTTTCTGGAAGTAATGAAGTAAATGCTACCACTATGCAATCTTTGTGGGATCAAAATTTGGCTTCGCATGTGAGTAGTGAGAATACAGCATTTTTTACAGCTTTATTCTCTGCTGCAGAAGCAGATAGCAAAGCAGGTGATGCAAGTGATGGTCAAGGTGGATATGTAAGTAACGGTGAAAAGACTTATTTGATTAATTCAACAGGATTAGAATATGCTCAATTATTTGAAAAAGGAATGATGGGCGCATTTATGTTACACAATGTAGTACATTATACTAATGACGACATGTTAATTGATGTTGTAGATAAAGAAACAGCACTAAGCAATTGGGATCAAGCATTTGGTCTATTTAGTGCTTCTAATGACTTCCCAGAGTCAACAGAAGGACTTAGTTTTGTAGCTAAGTATTGTAATAGCTCAAATGACTTGACTGGTTTAAATAACACAATTATGAATGATGGGTACTTATTAGGCCGTTCAGCAATTATGAATGATGATAATGAATCTTTGGCAGAAGCAGTAGAAACTGTTAGAGATTCTTGGGAAAAAGTATTTGCGGCTACAGCAATACATTACTTAAATGGAGCTAAAGCGAACTTCACAGATGATGCTGTAAGAATACACCAACTATCAGAATTTTGGGGGTTCGTATGGTCTATCCAGTTTAATCCTGGTCATAGTACAGCTTACCAAGAAGCATTGGACAAAGTTGGAGATAACTTGTGGACAGTATCTATAGTAGATTTGAATGAAGCAATTGATATTCTTGCAACGGCTTACAGTTGGGAAAGTGTTAAGAATGATTTGTAAAATTCAGTCAATATAAAATAATAATTTAGGCAATACATTAAATTAATGTGTTGCCTTTTTTTTAACAACACATTGAGTACATAATTTTATGTATCGAGAATTTAGCTAAATAAAGGTGTAGTTTTAAATTATATATAATAAGATAATTGGGATATAAATTATGAAAATAAGAGTATTATTTACTTTGTTTGCTTTATTACTTTTTTGGGGTTGTAGTGATGATAACGGAACGAACCCACCAAAGGATGAAGATCCGCAATACGAAATACCTGATAATTATGACTTTGAAGGTGTAGAGTTTACGGACCAAGAGACATATTTTGCTATGCTGGCTGAAATAAAAAAAGAAATAACTGATGCAATAGAAAATGAAGCTTCAGTTGGCAAAGGTCCACTAATGGGGATGTACCGTAATCAGGGAACTTTTTTTGATGATGACAAATTAAATCAGAGTGATCTGAAACTTTACACAGTTACTGACCCAACAAGACAAGCATTTGTTGAGGGTTATTTCTCTGATATCAACAATGCATCTACTACTAGAATTGCTGAATATAGTAAAAAAGGAATCTTAGTCTCGAGCGATGGTGAAAAAACTTATTTAGTTGATTCATTGGGTCGTGAGTATGTTCAAATGATTGAAAAAGGTTTAATGGGTGCCATTTTTTACTACCAAGTTGCTCAGATACTTACTTCTGACGATATGGTTGGAAGTAACGTAGATTCACTTATTAGAATTCAAAATTGGGACAAAGCGTTTGGATATTTTGGTGCTCCAGTTGGATTCCCTGCAAACAAAGACGGTTTGAAATATATAGCTAAGTATTGTAATGATAGAGATGCAGTACTAGGAATAAATGATAAAATAATGAAAGAAGGATTCATAAAAGGTCGTTCTGCAATAGAAAATAATGATGAAAAAGGATTGGAAGAAGCAGTATCTCAGATTAGAGAAAGCTGGGAGTTAGTTTTAGCTGCTACAGCTATTCATTATCTAAATGGAGCAAAAAAAGACTTTACAGATGATGCTATAAAACATCATAAGCTTTCCGAAGCATGGGTATTCTTGTGGTCTGTACAGTTTAACCCAACTAGCAATGGATTTTTCTATGAGCAAGCGCAAGCTGAAATAGGGGTTAATTTATGGGCTACTACGATTCCACAAATCAACAAGGCAATTGAAATTTTAGCAAATGCATATAATTTGAACGAGGTTAAAGATGAACTTTAAAGTATTGACATCAATACTCTTTATTTCATTAGTATTAATAGGTTGTTCGGATGATACAACACAACCAGAAGAAGAAATTGACAAACAAGCTTTACTAATTAATTGTGCTGATGATTTAATTATCCCTGCTTTAAGCAATCTAAAGATTGAAGCAAAAGATCTATCTGAAGAAATCACGAGTTTTTCGGCTAATTACTCTGAAAGTAATTTGGCTTATCTAAGAACAAAATATCTAGATATAATATATATCTGGCAATATTGTTCGATGTATGGATTTGGTCCAGCCGATGATGTACAATTACGTCAAGCTATTAATACATTCCCAACAGACACTAATTTGATTAAAGAAAACATCAAGTCAGGTAATTATTCACTTGCAATTTCATCCAATTACAAAGCAAAAGGACTACCGGCTCTCGGATACTTACTCTATCCCCCTGAAGGTACTAATTTGGAAGTCTATTTTAGTGATGAAAATTTATTAAAATATATGAAGGATTTAGCAATTGATATATATGACAATACAAGTTATGTTTATGATGGATGGCAAGAGTACAGAGAGAAGTTTATTACTAATCTTGGAAATGATGCAGGTAGTTCGCTTTCACTTATGATAAATGAATTTGTTTTTGACTATGAACTTGCTAAAAGAGCAAAAGTAGGAATCCCGTCCGGAATTTTTGGTTCTGTGTTACCTTTCAATTTCGAAGCTCCTCATAGTAAAATATCCAATGCCTTATTGATAAAAAATTTAACTTCTTATAAACGTTTTTTAGAAGGGTTTACAAATAACAATCCTGAAGAAACAGATACTATTAAAGAGTATTTGGATGCAATAACAGCTAATAGAAATAACTCTGATCTTTCAAATAGGATTATAGAGAAGCTTAACAAGTCAATAGAAATTATCGAAAAATTTGAAGCTCCTATGGTTGAAATGATAAAAAGCCCAAGTGGTAAAGAAAAAATAGATGCCCTATATAAAAACATGCAAGAAATGGTTGTTCTGATTAAAACTGATATGACTTCTGCAATGGGCATATTAATCAGTTATCAAGATAACGATGGAGATTAAAGAAAAACTAAATAGACTATTATTTAAACAAGTAAATCCCGAACCACTAGCATTTTTTCGCATAGTATTCGGGATTTTAATGTTATTCTCCACTATTCGATTCATAGCCAAAGGTTGGGTCTCAGAGTTCTATATAGAACCAAGCTATTTTTTAAAGTATCCCTATTTTCATTGGGTGCAAAACCCTGGAGAAATAGGAATTTATATACTATTCTCAACCCTAATAATTAGTTCAGTATTTGTAACAATTGGGTATAAGTACAGACTTTCTATTATAGCTTTTTTCATTAGTTTCATGTATATAGAGCTAATAGATATCACCTATTACCTCAACCATTATTATTTTATCTCGCTCACAGCATTCTTGTTGATATTCATGCCTGCTGCAAATTGTTTCTCTGTTGATGCACTCTCGAAAGGAGAAGCGAAAGAGATAGCAAATTGGCCTATATTTCTAATCAAATTTCAAGTAGCTATAGTTTACATTTTTGCTGGCTTAGCAAAGCTAAATTATGATTGGCTGATAGAGGCTATGCCACTTGCTATTTGGCTACCTGCTCATAATAATTTACCATTTGTTGGTAAGTTCATGACTTTGGAAATCACAGCATACCTATTTAGCTGGTTTGGAGCAATATATGACTTATTTATTGTGTTCTTTCTAGTCTATCCTAAAACCAGAAAAGTTGCATATTTCTTTGTTATAGTGTTCCATTTATCAACATGGTTATTGTTCAATATAGGCGTTTTCCCGTTTGTGATGATAGCATTAACTACTATATATTTTGATAGTTCATTTCAAGTTAAAATCATCAACAGATTAAAACATGCTATTGGCTATAATACAAAGCAGTTACATAATAAAAACACACACAGTTACAAACAACGTATGCAGAGAATAGTCTCAATTTCTATACTTATTTTTACATTATCACAAATTGCAATTCCGCTAAGGTTCTTGTTGTATGATGGTAATTTGTTCTGGTACGAAGAAGGTTACAGGTTTTCTTGGAGAGTAATGCTAATGGAGAAGTCAGGTACAGCGTTCTTTACCGTTCAAGATAATACAACTGGTAAAAAGTATGAAGTTGTTAATTCCGATTACTTGACTAGAAATCAGGAAAAACAAATGAATACGCAACCAGATTTGATATTGCAATTTGTAGAGATAATAGAAAATGATTTTAGAAATAAAGGTTTTGAAAATATATCTATATATGCTGACTCATTTGTAAAACTAAATGACAACTATAGCAAAAGATATATTGACAATAGTGTGGATTTGACAACTGTCAAGTTTGCTGATGACCTTGATAAATGGGTTTTACCATATTAATTGAAACAAATACATTACATATTTATAATATTTCTAGCCCTAACATTTAGTGCAATAGCTAATACATTAGCAAATGTTTCTGGTACAGTATTCAATCGAAATACAGGAGAGCCAATCTCCGATGCTAAAGTATTAGTTAAAGAACTAAATAAGACTTACTCGACTGACAATGAAGGGAAATTTTCAATTGACATTATGAACGGTAAGTATACATTAATAGCTTCAGTAGATGACGTTGCTGGTTATCCAACAACTATTTCGACAGATAAGACTACTAAAGTTAACCTAACTGTAGATACTCTAGTCACAGAGTTTGATGATATAATAGTAGAGGAAGATAAAAGTAATAGATTTGGGATGTCAAACTTATTACCAGTAGACGGAGCTGCTATTTACTCTGGTAGAAAATCAGAAGCTCTATATATGAACAGTTTGACAGCTAATCTTGCCTCAAATAATTCTCGCCAAGTATTTTCTAAGTTTACTGGTATGAATATTTGGGAAAATGATAACTCAGGACTACAGCTAAATATTGGAGGGCGAGGACTTAGTCCAAATCGCTCATCTAATTTCAATACTCGCCAGAATGGATATGATATTTCGGCTGATGCACTTGGCTATCCAGAAAGCTACTATACTCCTCCGATGGAGGCGTTAGAAAAAATAGAAGTAGTTCGAGGTGCATCATCACTTCAGTACGGAACTCAATTTGGTGGTTTTTTAAACTTTAAGCTAAAAGACGGTGCGAAAGATGTTCCTGTTGACATAGTTTCAAGGCAAACACTTTCAAGCTATGATAACTTCAACTCCTTCAATAGTATCGGTGGAACTTATGGCGATATGAATTACTATGGTTTTATCCAATATAAGCAAGGAAATGACTTTAGACCAAATTCGAATTATGATGCTTTAACTTTTTTCATTAAAAATTCTTACGATATTTCTGAGGATTTGAGCATAACAGCAGAATTTACACACATGAACTACCTGGCAAAACAATCTGGTGGTTTAACAGATGCTATGTTCAACAGCAACCCCGACCAATCAGTTAGGGATAGAAATTGGTTTGGAGTTAGCTGGGATATATTAGCTGGTGTTATAGATTATAAGTTAGCTAGTAATTTGAAAGTAAACTCTAGGACTTTCTATTTGAACGCATCGAGGAATGCTTTGGGATATTTGGTTAGACCAGATAGAACTGACCCTCAACAAGAAAGAGATTTGATAAAAGGAGAGTTTCATAATTTAGGAAATGAAACCAGACTACTATATAGCTATAATCTAGAAGAAAATACACCTTCTACTCTTTTAACAGGGTTCAGAATGTATAATGGTAGAACTCTACAAAGTCAAGGTTTTGGTAATGCTGGAGATGGTGCAAATTTCAATTATATTGGCACTCAACCAATGAGAAATGAATACACTAACCCAAGCACAAATTACGCATTCTTTGCAGAGAACTTGTTCAGAATAGGTAGAAGATTTACCATCACTCCTGGGTTTAGATTCGAAAGAATCACAACTGGCTCAGAGGGTTATTATTCTAATACAGTTAGAGATTTGGCAGGGAATATTATCCTGCATGAGCAAATGGATGAGAATAGAGAAAACACGAGAAACTTCACTCTATTGGGAATTAGTGCTGGATACAAGATAAATGAAGATATCGAATCTTATGTAAATATTTCTCAAAACTACAGAGCTGTTACATTCAATGATATGAGAGTTGTTAATCCAAGTATGCGAATAGATACTGATTTGCAAGATGAGAACGGATACTCTGGTGACATTGGTGTAAGAGGAAATGTAGATCAGCTTCTTTACTTCGATGCCAATGTTTTCTACCTATACTACAATGATAAGATTGGTTCAGTACTAAGAGAAGATGAAAAAACATTTACCCCATACCTTCTGAAAACGAATATCTCAGACAGTAGAAGTATAGGATTAGAGTTATTTACGGAAATAAATCTAAATGAATTATTACAACTATCAGATAACTATAGTCTAAATTACTTTGTAAACGGTTCATACACAAACGCTGTATTTTTACAGAGTAAAGAGACCGCTTATGATGGGAATTTGGTCGAGTACACTCCCCCTGTTATTTTTAGAACTGGATTGAGCTATAAATCAGAGGAATTCAGAGCTTCATTTAGTTACTCTTATGTACAAGAACACTTTAGCGATGCAACAAATGCTGACAATTCTGCGAGTGGAATAACTGGACTAATCCCAACTTATGATGTGTTTGACTTATCATTCAGCTATTCATTCGGATTAGTGCAATTAGAATCAGGAATTAACAACCTCCTTGACAATTCTTACTTTACAAGAAGAGCAACAGGATACCCTGGCCCTGGTATCATTCCTGCAGCAAGAAGAAGTATTTACTTTACAATTGGTATAACTCCATAATAGTTCTAAGTTGTGAATAACTCATCAAGTTATACACTTATATTGAGCTTATATTTTCTTAGTTTTGTAACCATTATTACAACACTAATATCATAAGAAAATATAATGAACACACCTTCCACACACAAAATAAAACGCGCCATAATTTCTGTTTCCGATAAGACAGGAATAGCAGAATTTGCTAAAAAATTAGATCGCTTAGGTATAGAGATTTTTTCTACTGGCGGTACAAAAGCTAAGATAAGTGAGGCAGGCGTTCCTGTTAAGTCTGTTAGTGAACTTACTAATTTCCCAGAAGTATTAGGCGGTAGAGTTAAGACTTTACACCCAGCTATTCATTCAGGAATTTTAGCAGATTTGGGTAAGCAAGACCACTTAGATGAGTTAAAAGAACACAACTTGGAATCAATCGATTTATTAGTAGTGAATCTATATCCATTCGAAGAGACATTGAAAAAGAATGCCCCACACGATGATATGATTGAAAACATTGATATTGGTGGACCAACTATGCTACGTGCCTCAGCTAAGAATTATAAGTGGACTGCGGTAGTTGTAAATCCAAACAGATATGAAACTGTGTTAGATAGTCTTTCAAACAACGAAAATACTCTTTCAGAAGATATAAGAGTTCAACTAGCTGGTGAAGTTTTTGAACACACTGCTAGATATGATTCGGTTATATCTAACTATTTCAATAGTCACAATGGAATAGAATTACCAAAGACGGTAAATATCTCATTCAACAAAGAGCAAGATCTGAGATACGGTGAGAATCCTCATCAGTCAGCTGCACTCTATGGAAATATTTCTGAAATATTTGACAAGTTGCATGGTAAGGACTTATCTTACAACAATATCATTGATATAGATTCTGCAGCAAGAATTATCAATGAATTTTCTGATGATGACGAGCCTACAGTTTCAATCATAAAGCATACTAACCCATGTGGAGTTGGTAGGGGTAGTAACTTAGTAACTGCTTACGAAAATGCATTTGAAACTGATAAAGTTTCTCCATTCGGTGGTATAATCGCTATGAACAAGACTTTGGATATGCAGATGGCAGAAAAAATCCATAGTATGTTTACTGAAGTTTTAATTGCACCTGATTTCGAGCCAGAAGCATTAGAACATTTGATGAAAAAGAAAGATAGGAGATTGATTAAATTAAATTATGACAAACTGAAAGAAGCACAAGGATACGAACTAAAATCTGTACTTGGTGGTTTACTTTCTCAATCTGCAGATTCTGTTTTGATTAACAATGAGAAAATGGAAGTGGTTACAGACAGAGAACCAACTGACGATGAGTGGCAAGCACTTATGTTCAACTGGAAAGTTTGTAAGCACGTGAAGTCCAATGCAATTGTTTATGGCAAGAAGGACAGAACATTAGGCATTGGTGCTGGTCAAATGTCAAGAATTGACTCTTCGAGAATAGCAGTAGAGAAATCAAAACTAATGGATCTTGATTTGCAAGGTAGCGTAGTAGCTTCCGATGCATTCTTCCCATTTGCTGATGGGCTGTTAGAAGCTGTGAAAGCTGGTGCAACTGCTGTAATTCAGCCAGGTGGCTCAATCAGGGATGAAGAAGTAATAAAAGCCGCGAATGAAAACAATGTTGCTATGATATTCACAGGGATGAGACACTTCAAGCATTAAGAGTTCAGACTATTAAGAAATTATAAAACTGCATTAGTATCACTGATGCAGTTTTTTTATGCCCATAATTTTCGAATAAAAAAACCTCTACTGTTAACAGCAGAGGTTTTTAATTTTCTTACACTTCGTAATAATTATTACGAAATATCTTGAGCTACGAAAGGCATAAGTGCTAAGTGTCTAGCATGCTTAATAGCTTTCGCAATTCTTCTTTGTTGGTACGCAGAAACTCCAGTAATACGTCTTGGCAAAATTCTACCTTGATCGTTAGTGAATCTGCTAAGGAATTTGATATCCATATAATCGATAACTTTTTGCTTACCTAATGGATTCGGTTTACTTTTGTTTTTAGTACGAGCTGCTGCTCCAGTTTGCATTGGATGTATAGCTGACATTATTTACCTCGAGATTCTTGTATTTTTTTCGATTTTTCAAAACGTTTCTTAAATCTATCTACTCTACCAGTAGTATCGACTAAAACTTGTTTACCAGTGTAGAATGGGTGAGATTTAGAATCAATTTCTAAAACCATTCTGTCATCTTTGTAGCAAGATCTAGTCTTATAAGTTGTACCATCTGTCATCACAATTTCAACAACGCGATAGTCAGGATGTATTCCCTTTTTCATAAAACTAACCTATTTATTTATTTCTATTTTTTGTAGTTCGTTAAGGTCTTTTACCTTAATTAATTTTGTCAAAAGTCTTAAAGTACCACGATTTTCGTCTTGATACCACTTCAATACTTTTACTGAAGTTAGGTCTGAACCCTTTCCTTTTGAGTCGAATGTTTGTTTCTTTGCCATTTTTATTATCCTGATTTTACAAGAACTACAAATTTAACAGATATTTTATTAACTGCAAAACATTTTATGCATTTTATTTATATAATTCTTAGATAAAATTATAACTCACTGATTTGTATCTTTTCTTCTACAAATAATCCCTTTTCATTAGAACCTAATCTTCCAGCTTGAACTTCGTGATCATGTTCGAATACAACAATCCACTTATCTTCATAAGCAACTGGAAAGTGTTTTTTCTTTTCAGCTAGAGTTGTTAGTGGGAAATTATCATATCCCATTATGAACGGGTAACTGATGTGTGCAGTTGTAGGAGTTAAGTCAGCCCCAAAGAGCAAGGTCTCTCCCCCATCGCTAATTTTTACCATTTGCATAGCTTTGGTGTGTCCATCTACCGGAATAACTGATATCCCAGGGTATATTTCGCCTTCACCATCGAGAAATTCAAGCATACCATTCGCATTAACTGGCTCCCAATTCACAGGCATAAACGAAGCTCTATCTTTCATAGTTGGGTTCATTGCCCACTTGTATTGTTCCTTCTGAACATAGTGTTTTGCCTTAGTAAACACTGGAATTGGCTCACCGTTTTCCATAATTGTAGAGCCACCAGAGTGGTCAAAATGCAAGTGCGTATAGACAAAATCAGTAATATCTTCCGGTGTTAGCCCATACTTAGAAAGTCCAACAGTGACTGGCGTCAGCTTAGAATCTATGTCATATATTTTTTCTAATTTTTCACCTAATTTGTTCCCACTACCAGAGTCTATCAACATTACTTTATCATCCCAGCGAACAAGCAATGGCCTGCTTGCCATTGGTATTCTATTCAACTCATCTGCTTCAGTATATGCTCTTTGCCACAGTGCCTTTGGAACAACACCAAACATTGCCCCACCATCTAAAGCTAAACTACCTGTATCAACTGCATCTATCTGGAATTTACCTATCTTTATCATAACTTTCTTTTACTCTTTTATTTGCTTTTAGTCATCTACTAAACTAAACACATATTAACAATCTTACAAATACTATTGGATATTTACCATATCGTTGTTATTTTTGTTACTTACACTAAATAGCAAAAAAGAAATTTAATAAATTAAGGTTTTATACTAATGGGTACTTTTGAAAGAATACGATCGTTGTCGCCGTGGATACTTACGGCATTTGCAGTAGTTTTTATTTTATTTATGGCACTTGCTGATGCCGATATTGGTGGAGTTACATCTGCTACTAACAATCCGCAAACTATGCCGATAGCTACTGTTAATGGCGAAGAAATAAAATATGTTGACTACGAAAGAAATGTTACTCAAGAGTTAGAGAATCAAAGAAATCAGAATCAAGATGCTCCTGTAAATGACAAGCAAATCAGAAATCAGATGTTCAACACTATGATTAATGGGCAAATTGTAGATCAATACTCTAAGAAAACAGGTGCTTATGTAACTGAAGAAGTTGTAGCAAAAGAATTACTTTCTAATCCACCAGATTTCATGAAGCAAAGATTCATGGATTCAGCTGGCAATTTCCAAAGACAAGCGTATGTTGACTTATTAACTGACCCTGCTGGATACTATAACAGAATGGCTCCAGATATGGATCCTAACGAAAGACAAAAAGCTTTAGCCCAATTCCGTGATGAAATCAACATGATTACGAATTATTTACGTGATCAAAAGAAGCAACAAATGCTAACTAATGTAGTAAATACTGCTACTGGTGTTGTGTCTAGGACTTATGCTAAGCAATCTTACATTGATAACAACAGTACAGCAAATGCTCTTTACATTAAGTTTCCTACTGCTTCTGTTTCTGATGATGATTTGAATATAACTGACGAAGATTTGAAAGCATTCTACGATACACACAATGAGAGATACAGACAAGAAGCAACTAGAACTATTAAATATGCAGCATTCAGATTAATGCCTTCTGCAAATGATACTGCTAGCGCATCTAAGAAAGTAAACTTATTGAGCAGTTTATTAGTCACTGCTGACTCTTCTAGTAGAGATAGCTTATTCTCTGAAAAGTTGAGAGATTTTAACGGTCAAACTTCTGACTATACATTAATTAAAGACATTGAGCCAAGAATAGCTCAGTTCTTAACTGACATAAACGAAGGTGAGATAAAAGGCCCAATCAGAGCTTCTGATGGAACTTACTTTATAAGACTAGACGATGTTAGGAAAGGCGAGAACAAAGTTGTTAAAGCTAGTCACATCCTTGTGAAATTTGATGACGGTAAAGACGAAGCAATGGCAAAAGCTAAGGACTTGTTAAAGCAAGCGAAAGGCGGCGCTGATTTCAATGACTTAGCACGTAAGAATTCGCAAGATCCTTCTGCAGCGCAGAATGGTGGTGATCTGGGCTACTTTGGAAAAGGACAAATGGTTCCTGCATTCGAAGAAGCTGCATTTGGAGCTAACCCTGGTGATATAGTAGGACCAGTAGAAACACAATTTGGTTATCATGTTATAAAAGTTGAAGATGTAAAATCTGAAGAATACAAATACTCTTATATCAAATTAACTCCTAAAATGTCTGGTATTACTAAAAATCAGATCATAAGAGATGCTGTGTCTTTCAAAAATCAACTTGAAGAAGGTGCAGACATAGATGAATTAGCTGAAAAACTAGAACTGAATGTTCAAGAAACTGCTCCATTTACAAAACAAAGACCTACTTTAACTAGCCAATACTTAACAGATAAAGCATTCAATTCAGAATTGAACACAGTATTGGAGCCAATTGAAATAGATAATTATGGTTATATTGTAGCTAAAGTAACTGGTGCTACTGAAAAAGGAATTGCTCCTTTTGAAGATGTTAAGGAAAAAATCAGAGTAAGTGTTAGAAATGAGAAAGCATTGGAATATCAATTAGCAAAAGCTAATGAAGTTTATAATAAAATCAAGGGCTCTGGAGTTATCACTAAGGCCTCAGATGTAGACGCTTCTCTACAAGTTCTTAATGCTCAGAATGTGAATAATAATGGAGCTATACCTGGTGGAGGAAAAGACATCATATTCACTGACTTTGTTATGAATGCTCCAGTGAACAAGATAGCTGAGCCTTTCATGGGTGAAAATGCTGTTTATATAGTACAAGTAACTAGTAAAGAAACTCCTTCAGAGGAAGAAGTAAATAATGCATTACCTTCTTACATGAGTCAACTTAAATCTAAGAATCAAAGAAATTCTTATTTCTTATGGTTGAATCAAACTAAGAAAGATGCTGAAATAGAAGATATGAGACACACTCAGTATAAGAGTTATTAATCAAATCTTTTCTACTGGATAATACAAATTACAAAGCTCAGTTCTTTTATAAACTGAGCTTTTTTTTATGAAATACACATACGAAGAAATAGAATCACTAGCTGCAAGCAATTCAAATCTAAATGTTCAGAGTTTAGATGAAGCATATATATATTGCAAAAAATTAGCTACATCTCATTATGAGAACTTCCCTGTTGGATCAATTCTAATACCCGAAAATATTAGAAAATATTTTTACTCTATCTATGCTTTCTCTAGACTATGCGACGATATCGCCGATGAGAACCTTGAGATTGACAAATCAATTCGATATGGGTTACTTGATCAGATAGAAAACAACTTAGCGCTACCAATTAGCTCATTGAAAACACCAATTTTGAAAGCAGTTGTTGATACTACAATAAGGACAAAAGTAAGTATAAATGATTTGAAAAGACTCAACAAGGCCTTCAAACAAGATATATATTTTCATCATTCGCAAAACTTTGATGAATTGTTAAAGTACTGTGATTACTCTGCAAACCCTGTTGGTGAAATGATATTGAAATTATTCGATAACGATAGTGAAAAAGCTATTAACTATTCAGATGATATCTGCACCGCTCTTCAATTAGTGAATTTTTGGCAAGACTTGAGCCGCGACAGATTGAAAAAACGATGTTTTATACCGCAAAGCTATTTAGAAAAATATGATTTGGATTGTAACTATCTGGACAAGAATATTGTTAATTTCAATGAATGTATGGCAGAACTGTATGAGAAAACAGAAAATTTATTTGAAAATGGGATAAATTTACTCTATCTTGTTAAAAATAAAAGATTAAAATTTGAACTGAAATTAATAATTTCATCAGGAATACGTATTTTAGAAAAGTGTCAAAATTCAAAAGAAAGAATAATTTCAGAAAGACCAGCTTTAAATAAATTTGACTACATTGGAATAGTATTGAAATCCTTTATATTATGATGGAAAGCATAACTAAAAAGAGCTTAGCTCAATATGAAAAACAAAAACCAGTAGAAGAAGTTAAATCTAACTTTTTGTACTCCTTTTCATTGTTGCCAAAGGAAGAAAAAGCGGCGATTAATTCGCTGTATGCATTTTGTAGTTATATTGATGACATTGTAGATAGCACTCCGAGTACAAGCCCAGAAGTAATAGCAAGAAAAGAAAAGCGGTTAAATTGGTGGGAAAAAGAAATAGAGAAGTTATATAATAAAGAGCACAAGAATATCCTTATTGCTCCTCTTACTGACTTATTTGATAAATTCAATATCCCAAAGCAATACTTCATTACTCTTATCAAGGGGTGCAGAAGAGATTTGTATCAAAACCGTTATCAGAGTTTCAACGAGCTAAAAGATTATTGCTATTCTGTAGCTTCGGTAGTTGGTTTGATGAGCATAGAGATATTTGGGTACAAATATGATTCTACGAAGCAATACGCAGTAAATTTGGGCTATGCATTGCAACTGACCAACATACTCAGAGATGTGAAACACGATAAGGACAATGGCTATATTTACCTACCCATTGAAGACATGGAAAAATTTGGGTATAGCGAAGAAGATTTGATGAATGAAGTGTACAATGAGAATTTCATTAAACTTATGGAATATCAAGTCCAAAGAGCCAAGAAATACTATTATGAAGCAAGAGCAGAGCTGATGTCAGAAGACAAGAACTCTATGCTACCTGCTCAAGTAATGGATGAGATATATTTCCGTTTGCTAGAAAAAATAGAGTTAAATAATTACAATGTTTTCAAGAAAAAGATAAAAGTATCTCTGGTTCATAAAATAATGATAGCCATTAAACATTGGCTTAATTTAAAATTGTTCGTAAATAGATTTAGTAACAATAAAAACCTTTAAAACTTATAAAAAAATATTATTTTTGTAAGAACAAAATTCAAATTAGAGGAAACATGGAAGCACAAGAATTCAAGTTTGATGCTGAAGAACTAAAAGAAGTAGAAAAATATATATCAAAATACCCTGATAAAAAAGCGGCTGTTATACCTGTTCTGTGGATGGCACAAAGAAAGTACAGACACATTTCTAAAGAAATGATGGAATATATAGCTGAATTATTAGATCAATCATATTCTCACATATATGGAGTAGTTACATTCTACACCATGTTTTCGCAAAAGCCACGTGGTGAATATCATCTTCAAGTTTGTACAAATGTATCTTGTATGCTACACCAAGGCGATAAGATATATAGAATGATATCAGAGAAGTTGGATTTAAAAAACAATGAGACTTCAGCTGATGGCAAATTCTCATTGGAAGAAATGGAATGTATGGGAGCGTGTAGTGGTGCACCTATGATGGCAATCAACGAAGACTTCCACGAAAACTTAGATATTAATAAAATAGATTCTTTAATCGATTCATTAAAGTAGAGCTTTGGCAAGTATTAGCATATATAGAATAATAGCAATTATTTCTGCTGTCATATTTTTAGCAGACAGTTTCCTTAATGGTGCAATTGCTAATTTTCTAGTTGTAGATGCAGAAATGCTTACAAGCAAAATGCAGCTGTGGAGATTTGCAACATATCCGTTTGTATATGGCAATATAGCAAATGCATTCATCGGATTCATAGCTCTCTATTACTTAGCACCTCAGATTAAAAAACAACTAAACAAAGGAGTATTCGATTTCTCCTTTTCATTTGCAATCTTTTTCATAGGCATGATACTCTTTATGCTGAACTTCAACTCTCCAAATACACCAGTGTTTGGTATAGAAGCACTTTCAGCATTCGTGTTATCTCTATACGCTCTATTTAACAGACAAAAAGACAAAAGATTTTTCAAATCCATTAGACTGAACAGAACAGCATTTCCTATTTTCATTTTGGCAGGTTGGTCTGCATTATATTTATTGGAAACTGGAGCTATGGGTTTTGGAAATGATTTGATTAGTCCTTCACCAGCTATGCTTGGGATTGGCTTTTTAACTGGATTTCTTGGATATTTTATTTTAAAAAATGAGACTAAGGAATTTGATTTAAACCGTTTCCAGGCTTATAAAATGCCTGAAAGAAAAGATTTAGAACCTACTCCTGCACTCATAGACAAATATAAATCTATGGAAATGCAAAAACCAAAACCTCAAGAAGAATTAATATGCTTCTCGGAAGAAGATCCCGAACAAAACGAAGAAATTTTAGACGATATTCTAGATAAAATCAACGAACGCGGATTCGAATCATTAACTGAAGAAGAAAGAGAATTCTTAAACATATATGCAAAATCAAAATAGCGAACCAGTAATTCTGGTTGAACACGTACACAAGAAGTTTGGTGATTACCTAGCCAACAACGACATATCACTTCAAGTAAACAAAGGAACTATTTTCGGTCTATTAGGTCCGAATGGTGCTGGTAAAACTACACTCATCCGAATGATAAATAATATTTATATGGCCGATTCTGGCTCAATAAAAGTATTTGGAGAAGATGTAAGTAATGAAACACAGAATAGGGTTGCTTACTTACCGGAAGAGCGTGGTCTTTATAAAAAACAAAAAGTGATAGACCAGTTAATATACTTTGCTCAACTAAAAGGTGTTAGTAAAGAAGACGCAAAGAAAAGAGCCGAAAAGTGGCTTATTAAATTCGATGCAGCAAGTTGGTCAAACAAGAAAATACAAGACCTGTCTAAAGGTATGGCACAAAAGGTGCAGTTCATCTCTACCCTTCTCCATGAACCCGAATTACTAATATTAGATGAGCCATTTTCTGGCTTCGACCCAATCAATGCAGAGATGTTAAAAGATGTAATATTAGAGCTGAAAGATATGGGTAAAACCATAATTTTATCTACTCATGTAATGCATCAAGTTGAACAGCTATGCGATGATATGTGCCTTATAAATAAAGGTAAAGCAATATTACAAGGTAATGTAAGACAGATAAAGAAGAGCTTTGGACGAGATACGATATTACTCGAATTTGAAGGTGACGCAAGTTTTATACTTGAACACAGCCAATTAAAAGTAGTAAACCAGAGCAAGCATAGATTAGAATTAAAAATAACTGACGAATCCTTTGATTCTAAACAGTTTTTGAATGAAATAAATGACAAATTATCTGTTTACAAGTTCGAATTAGTTGAACCATCTATTAATGAAATATTCATTGAATCTGTAAAAGGTAGTGAGGTAGTAAATGGGTAAGTATAATAAAATAAAAACCATAATTGCTCACGAATATATCTCGAAAGTTAAGACTAAGGGGTTTTTGATTGGTACAATACTAGGTCCTTTAGGATTAGTAGCCCTATTAGGAATCATCGTCTATATTTCAATGTCATTTGGTGACACTAGCAAGAAGTTAGCTATAGTTGATCAGAGTACAGTAATTGAAAAGCCATTAGTTGCGGCAGATACAAGTTTATATTATAGTACACAGAAGAGTATAGCTGAACTAAAAGAAGAACTACAAAAAGAGACTATAGATGGCTATGTGGTAATCCCTGAAGATATATTGGACAAAGGCGAAGCATCAGTTTACACTACCGGTGGTGGTGGACTTGGGCTAATCTCATCTCTTGAATCTGACCTAAATAAGATAGTAAGGGTAAAAAGATTAGAAAGAATAGGCACTGACCCAGAGGTAATAGACCTAATCAAACAAAGGGTAAGTGTAAACACAAACAAAATTACTGAAACTGGTGAAACAGAACAAGACGACACCAAAGCGATGGCTTATGTTGGATACGGTCTTGGGTTCGCCATGTATTTCTTAGTCTTCATCTACGGAAGTTTTGTTAGCCGTGGTGTTATAGAAGAAAAATCGAATAGAATAATAGAAGTGCTTGCCTCATCAGCTAAGCCATTTGAGATAATGATGGGTAAAGTTATAGGTATAGGCTTTGTAGGACTCACCCAGATAATATTTTGGCTCCTGCTTGGCTTTGGGCTGCTTACCCTTCTTGGGCCATTGATTTTTGGTGACCCAGAAAGTATGAAAGGTATGACAGAAATGGCACAAGCACAAGGTGGGAATATGATGGACCAAACACAAGGATTATCAATCCCAGGTGTTGACATAACATTAGTTCTTGGTTTCCTATTCTATTTCATTATGGGATACTTCACCTATGCAACTTTCTTTGCAGGTGTAGGAGCAGCAGTGGACAATGAGCAAGATGCAGCACAATTGCAACTTCCGGTTACATTGCCAATAATCTTAGCAATAATGATAACTCCGCAGATAATGAACAACCCAGATAGTACACTGGCTGTTGTATTATCAATAGTGCCACTTACATCACCACTAATAATGATAGTAAGAATAGCCGCAACAAATGTTCCAATAATTGAAATTATTGCCTCGGCAGCTGCACTTATAGGCTTCTTCTTTGTTGCCGTATGGGTATCAGCTAAGATATACAGAATTGGGATATTGATGACAGGCAAAAAGCCAAAGTTTTCTGACTTAGTTAAGTGGATTAAGGCTTAGTGGAACTGTCAGAATAGAGAGTAACTATAAAAAGGAGATTATTTTTAATCTCCTTTTTTATTATGCTATAAACCGTATATGATAGTATCATATGGTACTATCACAAAAAAAAACTCCCTCAACAATAAGCTGATGGAGTTTAATAATAAATCTAATCTATTTGAATGTTAAGACTTACTCTGTGACTCAATGAACTGACGAATCTGTCCTTCCAAATCGCCAATATTGCCACCACCGGCATTGCCACCATTCATAAATGGTTTGAATAGGTCAATTGGGATTGGGAATATAGTAGTTGAGTTATTCTCAGTGGCAATGTCTGCCAATGTTTGTAAGTATCTCAGTTGGAGTGCAGTCGGGTGTTTTTCCATCTGGATAGCCGCATCTGTCAGCTTCTGAGCCGCTTGGAATTCACCTTCTGCGTTGATTACCTTCGCTCTTCTATCTCTCTCTGCCTCTGCTTGTCTTGCCATAGCACGTTGCATTTCAGGTGGCAAGTCAACTTGCTTAACTTCTACGGCAGTTACTTTGATACCCCAAGACTCAGTCTCTTCATCGATTATAGTTTGAAGCTTTTCGTTAATCTTATCCCTTTCAGCCAACACCTCATCTAACTCTGACTGACCAATGATACTTCTCAAAGTAGTCTGTGCCAACTGATTTGTAGCATATAGATAATTCTCTACCTCAATCACCGCTTTGTCTGGATGAACAACTTTGAAATAAAGCACAGCGTTCACTTTCAGTGATACGTTATCCCTTGTGATAATGTCCTGCGATTCAACATCGAGAACGACAGTTCTCAAGCTAATCTTCATAATCTTATCGATAAAAGGCACTAAGATAATTAGTCCTGGTCCTTTTACACCTTGCAATTTCCCTAATCTGAAAATCACACCACGCTCATACTCGTTTAAAATCTTGATCATTGAGAAAAATAAAAACGCCCCAATAACTATCAATACTATAAATGGTACTGCCATATATAACTCCTTAATTTAAATTAACTCTTTTCTATTTTCTTTACTGTTAATGTTAACCCTTCGACAGCTGTAATGCTTGCGAATTCATTTTTTAAGATTTTCTCATCTGCCTTAGCTTTCCATATTTCTCCTGTAACTTTTACCTTACCCAATTGAGGTGGCATAATATCACTGAAAACTACTACTTCCTTACCGACTAGTGTACTAACACCAGATGATACTTTCTTTCTTTGTGATTTGACCGCCAAATAGACCACACCGATAAACACAGCAGCTGTAGCCAATGTCGCAGGTATAATTATTTCTAAACCAATACTCATAAAATCTCCGGGTGAATCAATTAGCATAATGGAGCCGAGCAGGAATGTGACCACCCCTCCCAAAGACAGTAATCCGTAAGATACTATCTTGACTTCCATAATAAACAATACGATTGAGACGACCATAAGTGCTAAACCGGCATAATTTACTGGTAGCATTTGTAGTGAGAACCCCGCAATTATCGCCGATATAACTCCAATGACACCTGGAAAAATAGACCCGGGATTATAGAACTCAATCATAATACCATACATAGCAAGTAGTATAAATATATAGGCTATATTTGGATCGGAGAGAAAGCTGAGTAGCCCCTCTTTCCAATCTTTTTCACGCTTAACTAATTCTGCATTCTTTGTGTCTAATTTGACATCACCGCTCGCTGTGCTAACCACTTTACCATGAACTAATTTCAATAGTTCCTTTTTGTTCTTAGCAATGAAATCAATCAAGTTGCTGTCTAACGCCTCAGTCTCTGAATAGGAACTTGAATTCCTAACTGTCAGCTCAGCCATATCAATATTCTTATTTCTTTTCTTAGCTATTGATCTAATCAGAGCGGCAGCATCATTAGTCACCTTTTGTGTCATCACTTCTGCACTATCTCCCGACTCTCCACCCATACCAACTGGGTGAGCAGCACCAATGTTAGTACCGGGAGCCATAGCCGCTATGTTTCCAGAAAGAGTGATGAACACTCCAGCTGAACCAGCCCTTGCACCACCTGGAGCAACATAGACTATAACTGGTACTTTTGATTCGAGTATTGTACTTACTATATCTCTTGTAGCATCGAGCAAGCCACCTGGAGTATCTAAAGTAAGTAGCAGTGCTTCATACTCGCCCTCCTCTGCCTCATCTACCAAAGTTGCTATATATTCAGAAGTAAAGCTTCCTATACCCTCGTCTATATCAGCTGTCATTACTTGATTTGCTGAGTATAGATTAGTAGCAAAAAGTAATATTATTAAATTTAATAGTATTGATTTCATATTCTTAATATACGTATTTCTATTGAGATATTGGTAGGAATTATGAAAATGTAATGTCATCATGGGTGAGTAAGTCAATTGTAGGGTTCATTCTCAAATTTTGTTTTGTCATTCCGAGGGAGTGCAACGACCGCGGGAATCTCTTCAAAAAACGATCACCTACCCCTTCACGTTTGCCTCATATAGCGAAACCCAATCCTCAACGGTCATCTTTTGGCATAGCTCTGCAATAAGTTGATAGGGGATTCTATCTAATTTCTTGAATCGGATGCAGCTCTTCCCCATGTCTAACTTTGTTTTCTCGTATTTAGGGTATTCTGCTTTGAACCACTCCATAAGTTCTGGGTTGGCGTATATGCCCATGTGGTATAGTGCCACAAAATTCTTTTGCGAAGCAATGCTCATAAACGGCAGGGGCAACTCAGGGGTACAGTGATAACCATCTGGATAGATGCTATGTGGAACAACATAGCCAATCATTCCATAACTCATTGTTTCCTCGAAGCCATCTGGTATATTGTCTAATATTGTTTGCCTTAGCTTTGCGAATGGCTCTTGTTTTTCTTCTGGTAGTTTACTGATGTAATCATCAGGATTTTTTGCTTCTATTTTCATTTTTTGTACCTATTGTTTTATCTCAATATAGCTATTCTTTTATTTAGTCTCACTCTTCTACCATACTTATAAGGAAGTTTCTGAAATAAGAAATTGTATTAATTATTATGGGAGTTATTATTATAGATAAAAATAAGTAATAAATAAATGGACTGAAAAAAAAGAAAATACTAACAGGACTTGTAATTACCATTGTCATAATTATCATAAATAAATTGTAAATAATTAAACTTAGAATTTGGTTTTTCATATTTATAATCGAGATACCAGGTATAAACGTTAATACCCAAATCGGTAAGAAAAAAAGTATTCTCAAATAAAATACATTTTTTGCTTCCCAAAGTTGCGTATCATTATTATAGATTAAAGGATTATTAATGTGTCCACTAAATAAATCATTTAGAAATAACTTATTCATAATTACAATCAAAAGTAATTGAACAATAAACTCAATCAGGAATATTGAGATTCCAAGAATAATTATTTTAAGTGTTTTTTTATATTTATCTTTATTGCCCAATATATGAATGCTTGACTCTTTTACTAAAGTAACAACTTAGATTTTTTGTTTCTATTTTCATTCTATGTACCTGTTGTTTTGTCTCAATATAGCTATTCTTTTATTTAGCCTCACTCTTCTACCATACCTTCAAGGAAGTTTCTGAAATAAGGAATTGTATAAATTATTATGGGAGTTATTATTATAGATAAAGCTAAGTAATATACAAATGGACTGAAAAAAAAGAGTATGCTAACAGGACTTGTAATTACCATTGTCATAATTAACATAAATAAATTATAAATAATTAAACTAAGAATTTGGTTCTTCATATTTATAATCGAGTTTCCAGGTATAAACGTCAATATCCAAATCGGTAAGAAAAAAAGCATTCTCAAATAAAATACATTTTTTGCTCCCCAAACTAGTGTCTCATTATTATAGACTAAAGGGTTATTAATGTGCCCACTAAATAAATAATTCAGAAATAATTTATTCATAATTACAATCAAAAGTAATTGAACAATAAACTCAATCAGGAATATTGAGATCCCAAGAATAATTACATTTAGTATTTTTTTATATTTATCTTTATTGCCCAATTTATGAATGCTTGACTCTTTTACAAAAAAACAATCTGGATCGTTTGCTTCTATTTTCATTTTTTATTCCTATCATATTCTATTTTTTTAGCCAAAGCTGTAAAATATATTATAATTAAATAACAAAGAATTTCTATAGACCTATCAATACGCCATTAGTTAATTTTAAATAATAATATTGGTAATGTTTATTAAAGAAAATATTCCCTATTATTCTTCTATTGATAGCTTTAGAGTTGAAATTAAAACTTAAATTTTTTAAATCTATATTAATATCTTGTGGGATATAATTGTAGTATTTTAAATTAATTAATCGTAGAATTGATACAGAATCTAAATCTTTCTTTAATTGCAATTCTATATTTGAGACCATAGAAGTCCCACTTATACTTCTTAACCTATTACCTTTTGAATCATACCCAATCAAACCGTTTAAATGTAAATTATTAACTGCTGAATAGTATTCAAAAGAACTTTTATATGTTTCCAATGTATCAGTAAACAAATCATGGTTTAATGTATCTGTCCAATTATTACTTGAGCAACTAAACGTAAAGTTAAAATCATAAGTAAATAATTCATATTCAATATTACTTATTATTATTTTATCATTGATTCTTCTTAATTCCAGGTTGTATAGACAAGTTGGGTCTAAAATAGCTACATTATTATATTCTGAATCTTCACAACTACTGCTTAAATGAAAATAGTTTAATGTTAAGCTGCATGCAATTTCTTTTCTTAAGTCATGATAATGAGTAAAATCTTTAGTGCTTAAAGTATAAATTGAAGTTAATAATAGTAAGAAATAAGAAAGAATCTTCATTTCAAAACCCCATTTGCTAAGTACATTATATAGCCATAATTTGAATTATAAACAATCCTTCCTGAAAAATACCTATTTAACATCTCTGAATAAAAAGAGAAATAGGAATCACTAATTTCAATCTTAATTTTCTTTGGCAAATAATGATAATATTTCAATTGAATATCTTTAACTATTGATTGATTTGTCAATGTATCAACTAGAAATAAGCAGTCCGATTCTATGTTAATTTTTGTAAATAAATTTTTATCTAATGATAATAAATATAACCCATTCTTATGCAGTTTATGAATGTCATTATAATTAAGCATATTAAGGGTGTGGGACACGTACGATGTAAGTTCCTCAAATCCAACTTTTTCTTCAGGAACTTTAGTAGAGTCATCCCATATTGACTGTGTAGATGAACTCTCGAAATCAAAACTATACTTGACTAATGTAAATTTTTTGTCATAAAAAGTTAAAGTATCATTAGTAAAATCTAAATATAGTAAGTATTGTTGTTCATAATCAAGCAATATATCATCTACATCAGATAGAGAACTCTTATTATTAACTATATTATCATAAAATAAGTTAATTAACAAACTAGCTTGAATATCTTTCCGCACTTCAATCTTCAATTCCTTTCTTAAACTATCATTTATATTTTCGTTAGAATAAACAATTGAAATTGAAGTAAGAAATATATAAATAATTAGTATACTTTTAATCATGTTTTTTTCCTTTCATTCGCTTTCTTACTATAAGGTTATTCATCTGGATCGTTTGTTTCTATTTTCATTCTATGTACCTGTTGTTTTGTCTCAATATAGCTATTCTTTTTGTTTACTTTCTTGGTCTATCATACTTTTAAGGAAGTTTCTGAAATATGGGATTGTATTAATTATTATGGGAGTTAATATTATAGATAAAGCTAAGTAATATACAAATGGACTGAAAAAAAAGAGTATGCTTACAGGACTTGTAATTACCATTGTCATAATTATCATAAATAAATTATAAATAATTAAACTAAGAATTTGGTTCTTCATATTTATAATCGAGTTACCAGGTATAAACGTTAATACCCAAATCGGTAAGAAAAAAAGTATTCTCAAATAAAATACATCTTTTGCTCCCCAAACTAGTGTCTTATTATTATAGATTAAAGGGTTATTAATGTGCCCACTAATTAAATCATTTAGAAATAACTTATTCAGAAGTACAATCAAAAGTAATTGAACTATAAACTCAATCAGAAATATTGAGATCCCAAGAATAATTATTTTAAGTATTTTTTTATATTTATCTTTTATACCCACTTTTTGAATGCTTGACTCTTTTACTTAAGTAACAATTTGGGTTTTTTGCTTCTATTTTCATTGTTTATACCTATTGTTTTATCTCAACATAACTATTCTTTTATTCTACTTTGTTGTTCTATCATACTTTTAAGGAAGTTTCTGTAATAAGGAATTGTATAAATTATTATGGGAGTTATTAATATTGATGCAACTAAGTAATAAAAAGGAGGTGTAAAAAAGTATGCCACAGTTATTGGTATTGAAAAAGATTTAAAAAGCATTAATATCAAATTAAAGCTGATTAACCTTAGTAGTATATCATTGATTTTTAGAAATTTAAAAGTAAATCTAAATGCTATAATCCAAATAGGCAAATAAACAAGAATCCGACCATAGAAAATAAATTTAGTATCTACAAAAAGTCTGCTAAAATAGCTTAAGTCTATTGTATCAGAATTCAATAAGCTAATTAGCTGCTCTAATGCATATTTTTCTATTATAAAAATCATAATAACTTGAATAATTAACTCAATCAGGAATATTGAGATTCCAAGAATAATTACATTTAGTATTTTTTTATATTTATCTTTACTGCCCACTTTATGTATGCTTGACTCTTTTACAAAAAAACCAATCTGGATTGCTTGCTTCTATTTTCATTGTTTGTACCCCCCTTAATGACTCGGAATCAAGTCCTTTTCTTCGCAGCAGTTGAATTCCATCTGGATAGTAGAGTGGTGTATGTGGAACTCATCGTGTAGTCCTTTCGTGATTTTTTGTCTTATCTCATCTACTTCAGAAATCTTTAGGTCTTCAGTTAGGTCTATGTGGCACTCTAAGTAGCTGTCCTCATCGCTCAGTGACCAATAGTGTACGTGGTGCACATTTGCTATCTTATCATATTGCAGTATAAACTTATTGATTTCTTCTATAGTTGCGTTGTCTGGTTTGCTCTGCATTAGTATCTTACCACTCTCCTTTATCAAGCCAATAGTGTGATAAAGTATATAGATACAAATAAGCAAAGTCACAACTGGGTCCACCCAATACATATCGTAGAACATAATCAGCAAGCCACCACCAATCACAGCTACGGATGACAGAGTATCACTCATCAGGTGCACGTAGGCAGCCCTAATGTTCATATTGTGGTCCTTGTCTTTGTGCAATAAAAACACAGAAATCAAGTTAGCCAGCAGCCCAATAGTAGCAACCACTAACATAAGCGTACCGTCTATTATTTCTGGATTCGAGAATTTACGAAATGCCTCGTAGCCAAGATAACCGACTATTGCAATCAGAGTTATGGCGTTCACAAATGCAGCGAGTATTTCTATCCTTTTGTAGCCGAATGTCATCTGCTTTGTCGCATCTTTCCCAGCTAATTTATTAGCACCATAAGCAATCCAAAGAGCCACACCATCGCTAAAATTGTGCACCGCATCGGATAGTAGTGACAATGAATTTGATAGAATACCACCTATCACCTGCACTACCGTAATGGTCAGGTTCAGTATAACTGAAAAGCCCAATCGCTTTCCACTCAAATCTCCGTGATGGTGCGAATGGCTATGTGAGTGTCCGTGTGAGTGACCCATTTTTACATATCCTCTACTTTTTTCTGCAACTGTATCATAGACTCTCTACTAGTCATTTTATCGTACAAAACTAACTCAACAGCATGCTCAAAAATTTCCTCTATTTCCAACCAATCTGGATGGACAGGAGTCATTTTAGAGTTAGTGAGTTGGCTTGCAAATACGGCTTTGTACTCATTGTCATAAAACTTCTTCGAATAGTATTCCCTATCAGCAGGGAAGCCACCTTCGGGTATTTTTTTACAAAACTCAATTGAGTTCTTTCCGTCAGTCATAAATTTAACAAACTTAGTAGCCAATTCCTTATTTTCGCTTCTGTTGTCAATTGTGAGGTATTCCCCACCGGCAAACGACATTCCTTTGGCAGCCATATCAGGCATTTCTATCAATCTCAAATCATCAATTTTATCGAAAGAATCTATTTTTTTCATCAACCAACTGCCAGATATCCAAAATGCTATTTTACCTTGAGCAAAGTTTTTGTCCAACTCTTTTTGTGGTCCAACTAAACCGTAGTTACCAATTTCCTTATACTTTCCTATTGCTGAAATAACTTCCTCGGAATCAAATACGAACTTACCGTCTTCATATATTGCTCCTCCTTCCGACCAGATATAGCTAAGCACTTTTTTATATAACCTGTGCCTATCGGAGCCATTCACCCCGAAGCCGTAGTTACCGTTAATATTCACTGCTTTCGCCATATCAACCATTTCTTGGAAATCTTTTGGAGGTTGGTCGTAGCCTGCGACCTTTAGCAAATCCATATTTACAAACATAACCCGCGTGTCAACAATCCACGGAAGTGCGAATACTTTCCCCTGCCACATAGCTGGCTCCATAGCGAAATCAAGATATTTCTCAGTATCCACACGATCTGTGATGTCAGCCAGTACTCCTGCTGATGAGAACTGAGCTACCCAATCGGAGCCGAGTTCTAACACATCGGGTGCCGTCTCAGAGTTGAATGCAGCCATTAACTTAACCTTGCCATCTGCCCAACTAAGCTCGGTAACTTCAACTGTAGCATTGTTTTGCCTCTCGAACACTTTGACCAACGAATCAACTACAACCCTTTGGTATGGCTCACTCCAAAAGTGCCAAAACTTGATGGTATTTTCGTCATCACTTTTCTTGTGCCAACAACCGCTCAGCGATAGTATTAGGGTGAGTGAAGTAAATAATAAAATTAGTTGTGTCTTATATTTAGTCATATTATTAGAAAAGTTGCAAAAGTAAAATTGATACTTAGCAGCATTTTGTATATTTTTGGAATTGACTTTATCCAAATTAACAAAATCATAACATATAAATGGCTCAATCAAAAAAACTAAAAAAGACGAAATACTTATTCGTTACTGGTGGGGTAGTATCTTCATTAGGTAAAGGGATAGCTTCATCTTCTATTGCTTTTTTACTAAAGCAAAGAGGTTTCAGTGTAAGTATATTGAAGCTTGACCCATATATTAATATCGACCCTGGAACTATGAGTCCCACTCAACACGGTGAGGTCTATGTTACTGACGATGGAGCAGAAACTGATTTGGATTTGGGTCACTATGAGCGATTCATTGATGAATCATTGTCACAACTGAACAATTTAACTGCTGGGCAAGTTTATGATAATGTGATAAGAAAAGAAAGACGTGGTCATTACTTAGGAAAAACAGTACAAGTAGTACCGCATATAACAAATGAAATTAAAAACAGGATGACTGCCTTCGATGGTGAGAAAGATTTTGTTCTCATTGAAATTGGTGGAACAGTTGGCGATATCGAGTCATTACCGTTCTTAGAAGCACAAAGACAACTGAACTATGAGCTTGGTCTAGGGAATTATCTCAATATACACTTGACTTATGTGCCATATATAGCAGCTGCAAAAGAGCTTAAAACTAAGCCAACTCAACACTCTGTACGACAACTGATGCAGTATGGAATAAAGCCAGATGTTTTACTTTGTAGAAGTGAACATAGCATACTGAAAGATATGAGAGAGAAAATTGCACTTTTCTGTAATGTAGATGAAGATGCAGTATTCGAATCACGCGACGTAGAAACTATCTATGAAGTGCCATTATTCTTTGCAAGAAAGAGACTAACAGAAACTATATTAGAAAAGTTAGATGTCAAAGTAAAAGACATCAACTTAGACACTTGGAATAAATTCGTAAGAAAGATAAAGAAACCAAGATATGAAGTTAAGATAGCTTTAGTTGGTAAATACACTAAGTATGAAGATTCCTATAAAAGTATATCCGAAGCGTTTATTCATGCAGGATCAATCAATAACTGTAGAGTTAAGCTAGACATGCTCAATTCTGAAGATATGGTAGATGCTAAAACGACAAAGAAATTACTAAAAGATTATGATGGCGTACTTATCGCTCCTGGTTTTGGTAATAGAGGAATTGAGGGTAAACTTCATGCTATCAAATACATAAGAGAAAATAAGATTCCATTTTTTGGTATCTGTCTAGGTATGCAATGTTCAGTAATCGAATTTGCTCGTAATGTTTGCGGACTTAAGAACGCACACTCAGCTGAGTTTGATAAAAACGACCAGAATGTGATTGACATTATGGCTGATCAAGTGGACGTAGAGGACAAAGGTGGAACTATGAGATTAGGTGCCTATCCTTGTAAATTGACCAAGGGCTCTAAAGCACACAAAGCGTATGGCTCTATCAATATATCTGAAAGACACAGACACCGCTACGAAGTTAGCAATCAGTTCAGAGAAGTATTAGAAAAAAATGGTATGACACTTTCAGGACTCTCACCAGATGGTAATTTGGTAGAGATAGTAGAATTGAATGACCACCCTTGGTTTGTTGGTGTTCAGTTCCACCCAGAGTTAAAATCAAGAGCTGTATCTGGTCACCCATTATTTATTGACTTCGTAAAAGCTGTATTAAAGCTAAAGAAACAATCTGAAACTGAATGAATTTAGATTCTATCATATTATTCGACACTGAAGAAAATGATAGATTTTACCCATTTTCAGTACTCCATCCAGTTTGGGAGCTCAGAGTTGGTGCTAAGAGGATATTCGAAAAGTACCAATCGAAATACCCAGATTTTAATATCTCTTTCGCTTGTGCAAATGAAGATAAACTTAATTCATTCCTGAAAAGATTTAACATAAAAAATACAATTACTTCTGGTGCTTATAATTTAGTACTTTCCTCTCAGTTGATATTAGACGAAACTTTACATTATGAAATTGGGCAAATTGTATTCGAAAATAAAAATTACTTAATCAAGTTGAAAGGCCAAACAGTAGGGATATTTACTAATGAGTATATAAATTTTAATAATATCAAATGTCTTGATGATGCTGATATCAGATACGAGGTGTATAATTTACCAGATAATATAAAGTATTTGAATTATATATGGGATGCAATTCCTGAGAACTCAGAAGCAATTAAAGAAGACAGCTACTTTTTCTCTGAAATGTCGTTGGCAGATTACTCAACATATGAAGGTGTATATTTAGTCGACAAAAAGAATATACTTATCTCTGAAAAAGCTATTATAAAGCCAAATGTGGTAATAGATGCAACTAATGGTCCTGTCATAATAGACGAAGGTGTTACAATAATGTCGGGTGCAACTATACTCGGACCTTGTTATATTGGGAAAAATAGCACCATCAAAGTTGGAGCTAAGATATATCAAGACACATCGATTGGAGAAGTTTGTAAGGTTGGTGGCGAAGTAGAAGGCTCTATCATCCAGTCATATAGTAATAAGCAACATGATGGATTTTTAGGTCATTCATTCTTGAGTGAATGGGTAAATTTAGGTGCGGATACTAATACATCTGACTTGAAAAACACATATTCTGAGATTAAAGTTATTCAAAGAGACGAAGAGATAGCGACTGGTACTATGTTCTTAGGTTTAATATGCGGCGACCATACGAAGTCTGCTATAAACACTCAATTTAACACTGGAACTATAGCTGGGGTATGTGGTATATTAGTTAGACCTGGATTTTTATCAAACCACATAAAATCATTCTCATGGGGTGGTTTGCATAGTTCGCCCACATATAAGTTAAACAAAGCTGTAGAAGTTTGTAAGATTGTTATGGCTAGGAGAAACAAAGACATTACTGAAGAAGAGATAAGACTCTTGACTTCAGAACATGACAAAGTAAAATAATATAGTCACGAAGTAGTCTATGTTATTAAGAGTTCATTGAAAATTGGGGGTGACATGGATTCGACGGAGTGTCGGATTTTGGATGTTGCAATCCGTGCTGCTATCGGTGGTGCACGCTAATAAAACCGGTAAAACAAACAAATGCAGAAGATAATTTTGCAATGGCTGCCTAAATAAACTTTAGGTAACCCATCTCTTTAAGAATGTGCCTGTTCATTTTTTCTAGAGGTGTCGAAACCTGACAGGATAGTCGAAGCCAATTCAGCTGGGGCTTAGGCGAAACTAAAAGCTGATATATCTTGCGAGCCCTGTCTTTCGGTTACTCGCTTGATGAAAACTTATAGAGAGACTATGATTGTAGACGCTTCAAGAGAAGTTCTTCGGACGTGGGTTCGATCCCCACCACCTCCACAATTTTTCAATCGTAGTAACTCTTTCCCATTCTATAAGTATTCAAATGTGCTTCTAATATTAGGTTCAAATCTTTCGAATAGCCGCCGCCCATTGTACAAGATATTGGCAATCCCCTTTTCTTACATTCACTGAAAACTATTTCATCGCGCTTTTTTGTGCCCTCTATTGATAGAGATAAACGACCAAATTTATCAGATTCTAATACATCAACACCCGCTTGATAAAATACGAAATCTGGCTTTTCTGAGTCTAGCAAATAAGGTATTTCGTCACTAATTATATTCAAATACTCTTCATCTTTAGTCAAGTCATCTAACTCGGTGTCTTTATCAGAAACTTCTTTTTTCAAAGGATAGTTATTCTTCCCGTGTACGCTGTAAGTGAACACCCTTGGCTCTTTGCCAAATATTTCTGCAGTTCCATTACCTTGGTGGACATCTAAATCTATCACTAATATTTTACGTGCGTCACCATTGTAAAGCATGGAATTGGCAGCCACAGCAACATCGTTTAATATACAGAATCCTTCGCCTTTGTAAGAAAATCCGTGGTGTGTACCGCCGGCTATATTGAACGAAAGACCATTTTGCTTAGCTAACTTTGCTCCTTCTAAAGTGCCGTTTGTAATTCTCAACTCTCTTATATATAACTCTTTGCTCTGAGGGAAACCCATTCTTCTCTCCTCTTTGGGATCTAAGGTCAAAGACTTTACTTTTCTCAAATATTCTTCAGTGTGAGTTAATGTAAGTAGGTTTTCATCTATCGGATCAGGTTGAAAGAAATTCTTTTTCTCAAAGATTTTCTCCTCCAATATTCTCTTCACAAGTTCACTATATTTAAGCATAGGGAACTTATGATTTTCTGGTAAATCGTGTTTGTAACTTGGGTGGAAAGCAATATGAATCATAATTTTTTCTTTACTTCATCCCAGTCAAATGAATGGGTAAGTTGCTTATCACTTTTCTGTGCATCATTAAGAATTTTTATCCTATCATTAGCACCAGTGTGTGCACCCAAAAGCTCTGGGACAGATTCTATATTCTTATATAATGAAGTATAATAGTCGGCTAGAACTGAAGGATTAATACCGAGTTCTATCATTAAATCAACAGCATACTTTTCTGCTTCTATCCCCATTTCATTAGTATACTTATTTTTGTCTAAGACCTCTCTAGCTTCATCGACTGCAGACCCCATTTCTGAGTGAATTACAGCAATATTAAGGCTACTTTCTAATTCATCTATATTATGATTGTATTTCAAGTGCCCCAGACCATGACATATTATAGCATACAATTGTTCTGGAGAGTCTATAGTTCTTAGCATACCTCTTGTAATTACAATCATATCGGATGGTAATGAGTATAGGTTAACTTGACTGCTATTATCCAAGTATAACTCAAAATCTAATTCTGAACTACTGATTTTGTTCTCAACTTCATCTAACAATTTT
This sequence comes from Chlorobiota bacterium, assembly GCA_046290495.1. Classification (GTDB taxonomy): domain Bacteria; phylum Bacteroidota; class Ignavibacteria; order Kapaibacteriales; family UBA2268; genus PGYR01. Next base: position 1,002,029 of record JBKAGT010000005.1, read on the forward strand.
ACAATGTCAGAATTATCATTTTCAATGTCCTTGTATCTTAAAGTAGAGATTAGCTCTTTTTTCAGATCTTTTTGCTGTGTTGTAGGTTCTACTTTTTGAACTTCAGATATTTCATCGATTTCTTCTTCGCTGCCCTCATCATCTGGGTCATAGACTGTCAAAAAAATCCATGCTGCTATAAATAAACCTAGAAGCACAAAAAAGTCGCGCTTCATCTTTTTTTTATTCGCCATAATTTTCTTTTTCTTTTCTATAGTTTTCGTCTTCTATATTACGAACTTTATACACTTTTTCATAGCAGTAATTTCCAAAAAATAGGAAATAATACATTCTACCGTTTCTTGCCTTTATTGCAGCTATTATACTTAATATCACATAAGCCAGGTTAAATAATGCAGTTAGAACGGCATAGAGAACAAACCACATAGAAGTGTCAAAATTACTTCTGAACAAATAGATTATCCAAACAACCAATCCAAAATTTAATATACTAACTGGAATTTGAGATAGCAATGACTGAAGTGAATGAAACTGAACAAATCTACTCTTATGCTTATTTGTATGGTAATAAATTGCAGCAGCCACTAAATTGAGTATTGGCAGTGGTATACCTGCTGCTAATGATGCGAACATCATAAAGTAGGCGCTCATCCCATCTTCTTTTTCTTTAGAAGGCAAATCATTTGGTTGCTGAATAGGGTAATAATCATTATTCATAGGCAAATATTATCATTTTGAAAAAAAAGTTAATATTGTATAACATATCTTATACGTAAAATTAGAAGAAAGTTATAGTTGATTTAAAAAAAATACTGATTATTAGAAATCCACAATTTTTTAATTGGTTAATACGTTAATTATCTTTGATTAAATTAGATACAGACAAGGATTAAAATTAATATGAAAAGTTTTAGGATAATAGAGAACCCTTCTGAGTTAGGAGCTGGCACAAGGGGATCTAGTGTTGGTATAGATGGGTTAAGAATAGCGGCAATAAACAATGATTCAAAGCTCTTTTATGAGAATGAAATAGTAACAATAGATAAGAATAATAAGTTACTTTTTAAAAAAATTAATACTCCACATGCTATACGTTTAAAACAAATATTCAAGCGTATTAAAACTTTGGGTAATGAAGTGGAGACATCGCTGAGGTTTGGGAAATTCCCATTAGTTATAAGTGGTGATCACTCATCAGCAGCAGGAACAATAGCAGGTATCAAAAAAGCATATCCAGATATGAGATTAGGGATAGTGTGGATAGATGCACATGCGGACATGCATACGCCGTATACAACACCTTCCGGTAATGTTCATGGTATGCCGTTAGCAATGTCAATGGGACTTGACAATTTGAAACATCAGAGAAATGAGATTAGTGAAAAAACTGCTAAATATTGGGAAAAATGTAAAAATCTTTTCGGCATGTCACCCAAAGTAAACCCAGAAGATTTAGTTTTTATAGGTCTAAGGAGTTATGAGAAAGAAGAATTAGCATTGATAGAAGATCACAATGTCAAAACAATAAGCGTTTCAGAAGTTCGAAATAATGGAGTTGATAAAGCTTTAGAAGCTACGCTAGAACACTTAGAACAATGTGATGCAATATATCTTTCTTTAGATGTAGATTCTATGGACCCGAATATAACTTCTTATGGTACAGGCACTCCCGTAGCAAAGGGTTTCACTCCTGATGAAGTGATAGAGATGGTTTCTAAACTATTAAAAAATGATATAGTAAAAGCATTAGAGCTATGCGAAATAAACCCTCTGCTAGATGATAGTAACAGAATGGCTGAAATTTCGTTGGTTATATTAGAAGATATCATTAACATAATTAATTCCGAATGAAAATAAAGTCAATCTTAATTACTATTTTTTCTTTGACTACTTTGATAAGTAGTCATTCTCTAATATCGGAAGAATACATATTAGAAATTAATCCGAATAGCAAACTTAGTTCAGTTCAAAGTGATAGTAAGTTAATACCTATCATACCCAGGACTATCAGTAAGAGTTCGCAAATCCAATCACAAAATGAATTGGAATCGCTTTATAATTTTTATAAAGCTGACTTATCTTCACAAGATGTAGAAAAATACATAAACAATCCTTCAGTATTATCTATAGTTCCTAACTACAAATTCAGAATAGAACAACCGGCTAGCGAAGATTTTTCAGACCAACAGTGGTCGCTGGATTTTCTTAATATGAAAGAAATATGGCCTATAGCCACAGGAGATGGAATATTAGTTGGTGTTGTAGATACAGGAATTGATTTTGATCATGATGATTTTGAAGACCAGTTATGGATAAATTCTGAAGAAGACATAAATAATAATGGAAGATTTGACCCATGGTTAAGCACTGAAGAACGAGATGGAGTGACTGGAGATTTAGATTTGATTGACAATGATGGGAATGGTTATTCGGATGATGTAATTGGGTATGACTTCGTAGATGTAACAACAAGAAATGTTGGAGATGATCAAGTAGCAGACCCAATCCCAGCAGATGAGAACAGACATGGTACAAACGTATCAGGAATTATTGGTGCTAATAGCAAAAATAACTTTGGAGTAAAAGGGATAGCCCCTGGAGTGAAATTAGTTGCACTAAGGGCATTTGATATTAGTGGAGAAGGCGAATCTGATGATATAGCTGCTTCTATCGTATATGCTGTATTGAACAATGTTAAAGTTTTGAATTTCAGTTTTGGAGAGAAATATCACTCCCCTATCCTTCATGCAGCTGTTCGATTTGCATTTGCCAATGGCGTTACTATGGTAAGTTCATCAGGTAATAATAATTGGTACGAAGAACATTACCCTTCAGATTATCAAGAGGTAATCACTGTTGGTTCACTTATAGATGATGGTAGAAAAGCTGGTTCATCTAATTATGGTAACAGACTAGACATAATGGCTCCAGGTGTACAGCTTCAGACCACTGATTTCAACAACTCATATAGGTCTGTTTCAGGTACTTCCATAGCTTCCCCTCACGTTGCAGCAGCTGCAGCTATTCTTTTAGAAGTTGACAACACCCTTACACCAGAAACTATTAAGTTTAGACTACTAAGCTCAGCAAGAGAAGACTCGGAGAATCCAGGTTGGGATCCTTTGTATGGAAAAGGTATATTGGATATTCAGGAAGCGTTGAATAACAATACAACTGGTGCAGTAAAATTAGACTACCCTTCCATAAAACAAGCAATTGACATTTCGGAGATTGAATCAATCCCAATGGTTGGTACTATAGCTCATCCATTGATGAGTAATTATCAAGTGTACATAAGAAAAGGACAAAGCCCATTCAATGAATATAACTTTAGGAGTAAGCAAGAATTTAAAGAATGGACTCCTGTATCAGAGAGATTGTATAACCAAGTAATATCAGACACTTTAGCTTTCATTAACAAAGACTTATTGACTGACTCGATATATACAATTAGGATAAAGTTAGATTTAATCAATAATACTACTTACGAAGAAAGGTTTTACTTCCGTCCTTATAATAACAATACAGCTACTAGAAATAGATATACCGAAAAACCGAAACAAGTTTCCTTTTATGAAGGAGTAGAAGCTAAGGCAATGATAACGGCTTCGACAAAGTTTGACGCTGATTTTTATGTTGAGCTTTATAATGAAGATGATGAATACTTAAATACATATTCAGAAATGATAAGAAGTGAACTAGATCATTCGGTTATATTAGAAGGATTAGAAACAAACAATAGATATAAATTCCGTGCTTATGCAGTTTCATCCGAAGACACTGTAAAGTTTACTGGAATATTTGACTTTGAAAGAACCAATTTTAGCACATCTGCATTTAGACCAAAATCATACAGATTAGATGGTTTATACTTCAATCAGGAATTGCTAGATACAGCGAATAAGGTTTTTGCTGCAACTAATCTAAATGGAGTAAACTTCATTGGTGCTTCAATTTATAAAAAAGAAGGTGAACAATTTGTGAAAACTGATTCACTAAATACACCACGAATTATAGTCGGCTACGGTGATTCTAACGGAGATGGTGTACAGGAAATTCTTACGGGTGGCAATGGAGAACTTAAAATATACAACCAAGAGGATTATAAATTTGGTGAAGAGATTTTCTCTATTACAAATAGAGTGGTTTGGCCAACAGACTTTGTAGATATTGACTCAGATGGTCTAAGCGAAATAATTGCCCATGATGATACTTCTTATTTCGTATTAAAATATGACAATGGCAGGTATGAAGAAATAGACAGAATTGTGATGCCTTTGAATGAAGGCAGGTTTGACAATTTGATGAGTTCAGTATTTGCAAATGTAGATGATGATTCGAATATGGAATTAGTATTTACTAATTCATTTGGTCGTTTTTATATCTACGAATATAATAATGGAAAATTTGTTAAAGAATTTGAAGATTTGGTACCAATAAGTATATCAAGTCAACATCTGGCATCATTAGATTTGAATGATGATGGGATAAAGGAAATTCTCGTTTTAAATGCTGGTTATCAATTGCCTTACAACTTTACTAGTGGTAAAGATTTACTATGGACAGCTAGGATATGGTCTCACAATGGTGAAGAATTTGAATCTATTTGGCAAGAGTCATTTTCGGGTGTTAAAATTGGCCCAGTTAATAACAATAACAATGGGTACAAGAATGGTTTAATAACTGGCAATATGGATGGAAGGATAGGAGATGAAATTGCTATCTCAGTATTTCCTGATTTGTATGTATTCAAATATGACGGAAGTACAATGCAACCGTTTTGGTATTATGGAAACACTCTTTCACATGACGGTATCGTATTTGATTTTGATGATAACGGCACAAATGAATTAGGAATAAACACTTTCTTCGGTACACAATTTTTTGAAATCACTGAAAATGAGAAATCAATCAGCGCTCCGTCCAATTTTAGGGGTAACCCCGTTAATGAAAGTACAGTATACTTGGAGTGGGATCCAGCACCAAATGCCGATGACTATCTAATTTATAGACTAATAAACCCTAATACAGGGCAAGGGATTTTATATGCAACTACAAATCAAACTTATATCACTTTTGATACATTAGAAAACTTCACTTGGTATGACTTCTATATTGTTTCAGAAAATGACAAAGGTGTCCTCAGTAATAACGCCTCGGAGTTAGTCAGTTGCTATACACACCCTGTTGCTAAGCCATTGTCTGTAGACTTCAAGAACAATGTGGTAACTATAAAATATGATGGGAAAATGCCAGATTACGAAATAGAACCTAGAATATTCGAATTTTCAAACTTAGATTTATCATTTACACCAAATGCTGTATTGTCATCGCAATCTGGGAAATTAGAACTAGTTATTGTAGACTCAAAACCAGATGGTGAATATCAACTTAAAGTTCCAAGCATAGAAGATTATTATAGACAGCCGACTGAATCCAAAGTGTTTGATATAACTTTCAAGTCAAGTGATAATGATCAGCTCTACTTAGCAAGTGGAGAGGTAGCTGGAAAGAATTATAGAGTCACTTTTTCAGATGACGTAACTGAATCTGCTTTATCTAAGGCAAATTATACTTTTGGACCAATAGGTGAAATTAAAAACATAGAAAGAACAGAAAGTGAAAATACCATTGTAATGGAACTAGAATTAAATTCTGATAATTCATTAGGTTATAAATATACACTCACAGCAAGTGAAAATATAAAATCAGTAGATGGAAAACAAATGACATTAGGTGCAGGTAATACTCTGCAATTTACCTTCTTTGAAGATAATTTGTCAAATGTTTTTGTTTACCCTCAGCCAGTTAAGCTATCAGTAGATGAAACTATGACTTTTGCAAATCTGACAGCAACAGCTATTATATATGTCTATAATTCTAAAGGGGAGTTAATTAAAACACTAATCGATAGCGATGGTGATGGCGGAAAGCCGTGGAATATGATTGATAATAGTGGTAGCAAATTAAACCCTGGTGTTTATTACTTTAAAGTTGAAGGAAATTCAGATTCAGTCACTGAAGAAAGTAATAGTAATATAGAATCAGAATTATTTAAATTTATGATTATTCGATAATTACTTTTGAACAACAGTAACATAGACTCTTGAATATTATTTAAAAAATCGTCAATTTTGTATTTACGATTTTAACTATTTATAAAATCAATAATTTGATATAAAAAATATAGGAATATCATGTCAAAAGATATTAATTATTCTCCAGCAATCAACCAAGCTGATGCATTGAAATCAGACCATGGTCTTGAGAACCATGGTTTAGAAAATCTTGGAAATGTGTATTGGAACTTGCCAGCTCCTTCACTATATGAAGAAGCAATTCACAGAAACGAAGGTGTAGTAGCCCAAGGTGGTCCACTATCTGTAACTACTGGGAAACACACTGCTCGTTCGGCAAATGACAAGTATATTGTTAGAGAAGATACTTCAGAAGGTCACGTATGGTGGGATAATAACGCTGAAATGACAACTGATCAATTTGATAGTATTCTAGGAAAGGTACGTTCTTACTTACAAGGTAAGGATGTATTTGTAATGGATGCATATGTTGGTGCTGATCCTGAATATAGAATACCTATTAGAATAGTAACTGAATTTGCATGGCAAAACTTATTTGTTCAAAATATGTTTATCAACCTTGCAGATAAAGATGAATTTAAAAATCATAAACCAGAATTTACTTTGATAGCTGTTCCTGGCTTCCACTGTAACCCGGAAGTAGATGGAACTAAAAGTGAAACTGCAATAGCGCTTAATTTTAAAGATAAAATTGCTTTCATCGCTGGTACAAACTATGCAGGTGAAACTAAAAAGACTTTCTTTACTGTAATGAACTATTACAAGCCGTTAGAAAATGTAATGTCTATGCATTGCTCTGCTAATGTTGGTGAAGAAGGTGATTCTGCACTTTTCTTTGGTTTATCTGGTACAGGTAAAACTACTTTATCTGCAGATCCGAATAGATCATTGATTGGTGATGATGAACACGGTTGGTCTAAAAATGGTATTTTCAATTACGAAGGTGGTTGTTACGCAAAAGTAATCAGATTGAGTAAAGAAAGTGAACCAGAAATTTATGAGACTACTCGTAGCTTTGGTACAGTACTAGAGAACGTTGTTGTAGACAAAGAAACTAGAATTGTTGACTTAGACAACGATTCATTGACTGAAAATACAAGAGCTTCTTACCCATTAGAAATGATTCCTAATGCTCTTCCTGAAAAAATGACTAACTCGCATCCTAAGAATGTAATATTCTTGACTTGTGATGCTACTGGTGTATTACCTCCTATAGCAAGATTAAATTCAGAACAGGCACAATATCACTTCATTAGTGGATATACATCTAAAATCGCTGGAACTGAAAAAGGAATTGGTAAAGAACCTAAATTAGCATTCTCTGCTTGTTTTGGTGCTCCATTCTTAGTTCATCATCCATTCTACTATGCAAACTTGCTTAAAGAGAAGATGGAAAAGCATGGTTCTAACTGCTGGTTAGTTAACACTGGCTGGGTTGGCGGTAAGTATGGTGTTGGTTCTAGAATAAGTATTAAACACACTAGGAATGTTCTAAATGCAGCTCTTAACGGAGATTTGGATAACGTAGAGTTCAATACAGATCCGGTATTTGGTTTCGAAATACCTACATCTTGTCCAGATGTTCCATCTGAAGTATTGAATCCAATCAAATCTTGGTCAAATGAAGATGAGTATATGAAATCTTACAAAGAATTGGCTCAGAAATACAAAGAGAACTTTGAGAAGTTTGAAGATGGAGTTGCTAATAACGTTATAGAAGCAGGACCAAAGGTTTAATTAATACATTTAATTAAAGTATTAAAATATCCTCTACATTTATTTGTAGGGGATTTTTTTTATATATACCGCTAATTCTAATCTGATTATATTTGTAACGTATTGCATACTACTTATATTCATAACTAACATAACGGAATAATTACAATATAATGATGCCAGTAAGGATTTTTAGAAGGGGGACATATAACACTGTATTATATTTGGTATACAGAAAGGAAGAATATTAGAACTTAAATAAGTATTGGGATTTGTACTAAGAACTAAATAGAGATAAATCTTTGAGAATAGCAAACAGCAATAACAATAAAAAAAAGCTCAACCGAAATATCGATTGAGCTCTTTTAAATTAACTTGGCGGCGACCTACTCTGCCATAGCGTCTCCACTACAGTACCATCGGCGCTAATGGGCTTAACTTCTCTGTTCGGAATGGGAAGAGGTGTACCCCCAGTGCTAAAACCACCAAGAAATAAATATTTTGAGTGATGAAAGTAATCTTAATATAACTATCATTAACATGTTGTAATGAAGTTAGCGCAAAAATAATGACTAAAAACTTAATATATGTAATTACGGTAAGCCCTCGAACAATTAGTACTTCTTAGCTAAACATATTACTATGCTTACACTTAAAGCCTATCAACCTAGTCATCTTCTAGGGTTCTTACTCCCGAAGGATGAGATACATAATCTTGGAGTAGGTTTCGTGCTTGAGATGCTTTCAGCACTTATCCTTTCTAGACATAGCTACTCAGCAATGCCGCTGGTGCGACAACTGATACACCATAGGTCTAGGCGTTCCGGTCCTCTCGTACTAAGAACGGATCTCCTCAAGTATCTTACGCCCGCACAGGATATGGACCGAACTGTCTCACGACGTTCTGAACCCAGCTCGCGTACCGCTTTCATGGGCGAACAGCCCAACCCTTGGGACGTACTACCGCCCCAGGATGCGATGAGCCGACATCGAGGTGCCAAACCTTGCCGTCGATGTGAACTCTTGGGCAAGATCAGCCTGTTATCCCCGGAGTACCTTTTATCCTTTGAGCGACGGCCCTTCCACGCAGTGCCGCCGGATCACTAAAACCTGCTTTCGCATCTGCTCGACTTGTAAGTCTCGCAGTTAAGCTACCTTATGCTTTTATACTCTTTGCACGATTACCGACCGTGCTGAGGTAACCTTTGTAAGCCTCCGTTACCATTTAGGAGGCGACCGCCCCAGTCAAACTACCCGCCTACCACTGTCCTCGTAGTTGCACACTACCGAGTTAGAATCCAAATCCAACAAGGGTGGTATTTCACCGATGACTCAACAACCCCCACGAGGGCTGCATCGAAGTCTCCCACCTATCCTACGCATGTTGGATCCGAAGCCAATAATAAGTTATAGTAAAGGTTCACGGGGTCTTTCCGTCCATTTGCGGGTAACCGGCATCTTCACCGATACTTCAATTTCACCGAGCTCGTGGCTGAGACAGTGCCCAGATCGTTACACCATTCGTGCAGGTCGGAACTTACCCGACAAGGAATTTCGCTACCTTAGGACCGTTATAGTTACGGCCGCCGTTTACCGGGGCTTCAATTCAGAGCTTCGCCGAAACTAACTCCTCCTTTTAACCTTCCAGCACCGGGCAGGTGTCACACAATATACATCCTCTTTACGAGTTAGCATTGTGCTGTGTTTTTGTTAAACAGTCGCCTGGGTCTGTTCACTGCGATCATGTCATCGACATGACACCCCTTCTCCCGAAGTTACGGGGCTATTTTGCCGAGTTCCTTAACCGCGACTCACTCGCGCGCCTTAGTATTCTCAACCCGTCTACCTGTGTCGGTTTGCGGTACGGTCACCGAAGAAATACACGCAGCTTTTCTCGGCAGTGTGCTTCACTGTACGGGGATAACCATTCACCCCGCACAACTACGCTCCTGCGTCACTACGCTTAACTCTTTTGGTGGTTCAGGAATATTTTAATTGCCTGATTCCCATCGACTACACCTTTCGGTCTCGCCTTAGGGGCCGACTAACCCTGAGCTGACGAACAGAGCTCTAGGAAACCTTAGACTTACGGCGCTAAAGATTCTCACTTTAGTTATCGTTACTTATGCCTACATTTTCTCTTCTATACGTTCCACCGATCCTCGCGAACCGGCTTCAGCACAAATAGAATGCTCCTCTACCATCATACATAGTATGATCCATAGTTTCGGTGATATACTTAGTCCCGAGAATTGTCGGCGCTGCGACGCTCGACCAGTGAGCTATTACGCACTCTTTAAATGAATGGCTGCTTCTAAGCCAACATCCTGGCTGTCTCAGCATCGCAACATCCTTTATCTATTAGTATATACTTGGGGACCTTAACTGATGGTCTGGGTTGTTTCCCTCTCGGCTACGAAACTTATCTCACGTAGCCTCACTGCTATAGAACATGTATCCGGAATTTGAAGTTTATCTGGGTTCGGTACCGTGGTGACAGCCCTAGCCCAATCAGCGCCCTACCTCCGGCACACTACTATAACGCTGCACCTAAATGCATTTCGAGGAGTACGAGCTATAACCGAGTTTGATTGGCCTTTCACCCCTATCCACAGTTCATCCAAACAATTTTCAACTTGAACTGGTTCGGACCTCCACGTAGTGTTACCTACGCTTCATCCTGACCATGGATAGATCACCCGGTTTCGCGTCTGCCACCACACACTATTCGCCCTATTCAGACTCGCTTTCGCTACGGATCCGACTCTGAGAGTCTTAACCTTGCATGTGATGAGCAACTCGTAGGCTCATTAAGCAAAAGGCACGCAGTCATCACACAGAGTGTGACTCCTACTGCTTGTAAGCGCACGGTTTCAGGTTCTATTTCACTCCCTTCTGAAGGGGTCTTTTCACCTTTCCCTCACGGTACTGGTTCACTATCGGTCACTGAGGAGTATTTAGCCTTACGCAGTGGTCTGCGCAGATTCACACAAAATTTCACTTGTTCCGTGCTACTCAGGATCCTTCCAGCTGCTTCAAGATTTCGCTTACGGGGCTATCACCCTCTTTGGCTTACCTTTCCAGGTAACTCAACTATCTATTCACATACTTTGTGGAAGTCCTACAACCCCGATATGCATGCATATCGGTTTGGGCTGGTCCCATTTCGCTCGCCGCTACTCAGGGAATCGCATTCGCTTTCTTTTCCTCCGGTTACTGAGATGTTTCACTTCACCGGGTTGGCCCCATATAAATGGTAACGAGACATGACTCTCGCTGGGTTGCCCCATTCGGAAATCTCCGGATAATAGCTTTATTCCAGCTACCCGAAGCTTATCGCAGGTAAACGCGTCCTTCATCGCCTCTCAGTGCCAAGGCATCCACCGTGCGCCCTTATTATCTTACCGTATAAGTTAAGTTTTTAGGTCACATTTTGGCGCGCTTCATTACAACATGGTAATGAACGCTTTTGCTTATATTATATTATTGCTGATTACTTTCAATAACATTATAAAAATGTTACTCACTCAAATTTTCAAAGAAAAACAATTTTTGTGGACCCTACCGGGATCGAACCGATGACCTCCAGAATGCAAATCTGGCGCTCTCCCAACTGAGCTAAGGGCCCGTCAGTCATTACTGTAGCACCATTGTTTAGTAAGAGCTACGACTTTAGGAGTGGGTCTGAGATGACTTGAACATCCGACCTCACGCTTATCAGGCGTGTGCTCTAACCAGCTGAGCTACAGACCCATAGGGTTATACAAGAACAAAATCTCTATAACAATAGAGAATGAAGTTCTCTAAAAATAGGAAAAGCAGAAGCAAAAGATTTGATGCCGATAAATGGAATCTCCTAAAAGGAGGTGATCCAGCCGCACCTTCCGATACGGCTACCTTGTTACGACTTAGCCCCAATTATCAAGTTCGCCTTAAATGTTAAAAACATCTTTGGGCGCCCCCGACTTTCATGGCTTGACGGGCGGTGTGTACAAGGCCCGGGAACGTATTCACCGCAGCATGCTGATCTGCGATTACTAGCGATTCCACCTTCATGGAGTCGAGTTTCAGACTCCAATCCGAACTGAGAATGAGTTTAGGGATTATCTCCACCTCGCGGCTTCGCCTATTGTCTCATCCATTGTATTACGTGTGTAGCCCCAGACATAAGGGCCATGATGACTTGACGTCGTCCCCGCCTTCCTCTCCACTTGCGTGGGCAGTCTCTTTAGAGTTCCCAGCATTACCTGATGGCAACTAAAGATAGGGGTTGCGCTCGTTGCGGGACTTAACCCAACACCTCACGGCACGAGCTGACGACAGCCATGCAGCACCTCTGTAACGACCCCGAAGGGAAGCTTCCTTTCAGAAGCAGTCCGTTACACTTCAAGCCTGGGTAAGGTTCTTCGCGTTGCATCGAATTAAACCACATAATCCACCGCTTGTGCGGGCCCCCGTCAATTCCTTTGAGTTTCAACCTTGCGATCGTACTTCCCAGGTGGTATGCTTAACGAATTATCTCCGGCACTAGAACAACAATTTGTTCTAACACCAAGCATACATCGTTTACGGCGTGGACTACCAGGGTATCTAATCCTGTTCGCTCCCCACGCTTTCGTGCCTGAGCGTCAGTAATGAGCCAGAAGACCGCCTTCGCCACCGGTGTTCCTCCTGATATCTACGCATTTCACTGCTACACCAGGAATTCCATCTTCCTCTCTCATACTCAAGACTCGCCGTATCGAGGGCATTTCCATGGTTGAGCCATGGCCTTTAACCTTCGACGCACGAGCCCGCCTGCGCACCCTTTATACCCAGTAATTCCGGACAACGCTTGGACCCTACGTATTACCGCGGCTGCTGGCACGTAGTTAGCCGGTCCTTCCTCTGCAGATACAGTCCCGGGCTCCAAAGGAGCCTTTTCTTCTCTGCTGACAGTGGTTTACAGGGCATAACCCATTCATCCCACACGCGGCGTCGCTGGATCAGGGTTTCCCCCATTGTCCAAAATTCCTCACTGCTGCCTCCCGTAGGAGTCTGGACCGTGTCTCAGTTCCAGTGTGTCTGATCGTCCTCTCAAACCAGATACTGATCGTCGCCTTGGTAAGCCATTACCTTACCAACTAGCTAATCATACGCAGACTCATCCTTAACCGCCGTAGCTTTGACCCGGAGGCCTCATCAGATATTAATCCAAGTTTCCCTGGGTTATGTCTGTGTTAAGGGCAGATAATCCACGTGTTACTCACCCGTGCGCCAGTTTAATAGTTTCCCGAAGGAAACGTTCTCCTTGACTTGCATGTGTTAGGCACGCCGCCAGCGTTCGTCCTGAGCCAGGATCAAACTCTCCGTTGTATTAAATTAACGTGTTGTTTTCATGTTTTATTTGATTTTTATCTAAGCAAAAAATCTTACGCTTGCTTGCTTGCTTTTCCTATTTTCAAAGAACTTCTTTTTCCAGTTTTGCAAAAGTGTTTCGCAAAAGGGATACAAAGTTAAGTAGGTTTTATTTAACCTCCAAACAAAAAGTAAACTTTTTTAAAGTTTTTTCCAATTTATTTTTTAGCTGTTTTCAACCTCTTTTAAAGAACATCTCTTTCGTTTTTTCGTTTCCGAAAGAGCTTACAAACTTATGGGACTTTTATTTAACTTCCAAACGTTTTTTAACTTTTTTTGAAACTTTTTATCGCTTCTTCAATTAAGTTATATTTATAGTTAAAGTTAGCTTCTAAAATATTTTTTGGTTCCATCCTTTGTGAATCTAATACTGTAGAAGAAGCCTCTCCTAATATCAATTTCACTACAAACGATGGGACTTTAAATATACTTGGCTTGTTGTAAACCTTCCCAATAGTACTTGTAAGAACATCCATGGTTACCGCATTTGGTGAACCTAAATTGTTTTTTTGACTAACGTCATTTTTTTCGAGTGCGAATATAAGAAACCTTTTCCAATCTGCAAGCGTTATCCAAGAAATATATTGATTTCCTTTACCAATACTACCCCCAACATAGAATTTGAAGGGTCTCATTATCTGCTCTAACGCCCCTCCATCAGGGTGTAGAACTACTCCTGTTCTAAATATAATTAATTGTATATTTTTTTCAATTTTTTCTGCAGCTTCTTCCCATTTCTTACAAACTTCTGCTAAGAAGTTATTACCTGGTTCACTACCTTCTGTTAGTATCTCATTTCCTCTATTACCAAAATATCCGCTAGCTGAGGAAGATAGGAACTTTACAGGGGGATTACTGCAACTATTGATAGCATTCACAAGTGCATTAGTAGTGTTGACTCTACTATCTATTATTTCCTTCTTATATTTTTTAGTCCATCTACTACCTATAATCGGCGCACCTGCTAGATTAATAACAGCAAAACTATTATTAATATCTGTTTTTAGATAGTCTATATCTTCAATCCATTCTTTGTAATGCAAAGACTTTCTATTATTGTACGGATCTGGATTCCTAGTGTAAACTAAGCATTCATATCCTTCCTCTAGCAAATCATCGATTAAAGATTCACCTAGAAAACCAGTACCACCGGTAATTACTATCTTCTTATTCATAATTTGTATTGATTGTGTGTCAGCTATTTAGTTTGTTGGCTTTTGTATTCTTCTATAGCGGATTTAAGCTTTTTCAGATTAACATTATTCTTTTTAAAATCTGCACTTTCATCTTCGAAAAGGCCGATAAGATCTTTGTTAATACTAAAAGCGTTAAAGAAGTACTTTGCCGCTATGTTTAGACGACTGTTAAAGGAGTGTATTTTCCCTAATAGGTAACTAACATCCGAATGGTTTGGAGTTAATGATAGGCATTCTGTAAGAATCTCTTCTGAATAATCTAACATATTCAGTTCTAGATACAAGCGACCCAAATCTTCCATACATTCTATATTGAAGGGGTCTAGTTCAATTACTTTCTTATAAGATGTAATAGCTTCAAAGTTTTGACTAAGATTGTAGTGAGTGTCACCTTTTGCATACCAAAGATCTGAAACATTTTGATTGAATTCCAATGCTCTATTATAATCTTCCAGTGCACTTTCAAATTGTTCCAATGCATCGAGACAAATGCCTCGACCAAAATAAGCTTGATAATTATAAGGGTGTTTTTCTATCAACTTAGTAAATAAATTGATGGCATCACCATATTGTTCATTGTCCGCATAAGCACCTGCAAGATTTCTAGCTACATCTTTGTCAAATGGAACGTATTCTGTAGCGAGCTCATAACACTCTATTGCTTCAGCTAACTTCCCAAGTGTAGAATAATTATCCCCTTTCTGAACTATTGCAGGGTAATAGTCTTCTTCTATAGCTAGTGCCATATCCAAACAATCTATTGCTTTTTCATATTGACTATTATATGAATACACTAGAGACAAGTTAAACCATTGTTCAAAATCATAAGGGTCTTCATCAATTAGCAAATTATAACATTCTATTGCTTTTTCATATTCACTTATAATAGTATAGCAGACTGCTAACTCTTGTAAAACTTCTAGTCTATGATCTTCAGATTTCAATATATACTTATATATACGTATTGCTTCATTATAATCAGCCTTCTTCTGAAGTATACTACCATATATAAGGTAGGCATCATCATTATGTGGGTCTAGCTTAAGGACAAACTCAATTGTTTGTTCTGCAAGTACCAATTCATCCATACTTTCCAATGCATCTGCTTTGTATATTAGTAATTCGGAATCATTTGGATTAAACTTCAATGCATTGTCAAAACTACTAATAGCAGTTTCATACATATCTAAGTTAAGAGCTGATAATCCTTTTTTTGTATGTGCTTCAGTTGAGTAAGGGTAGTATTCTAACCAAAGATTAGCGAACTCTCCTGCTTCGATAAACTTATCATTGTCTAAACAATAGTTAACTAAATCTTCGATTATATCAGGAGATGGAAGATCTTTTGGGTCTTTTCTGTTTTGAACAGCTCTTCTGTACTTTCTGATTCTCCTATTCATATCATCAGGAGACTGATCGTCAAAGTAATTATTAAATTCCAAATTACTCATATATAGAATCTTTTATTTTAGTCGTTAAGTGGTATTGTAATAATAAACAATGTCTCATCTTTTTCTAGAGATTCAATTGTAATATTACCGTTCATACGTTTAAAGTCGGATTCTATTAGTGCTATATTGTATATGTAGTCTTTATCTTCACTAGTTATAACATCAAACAAATTGAATTTATTTGCTTTAAACTTCTCAACAACTTCAGCCAGAGGAACATTGTTAGTACAAAGTATTTCCATTTCGAGAACATTTTCGAAATTATTTTTCTCTATCTGTATATTTACCTCTACATCATTCTGATCCATTATCAAAGTATCATGGAACATTGCTAAAGTATCAACTAGTGATTGTTTGTTAGCGTATACGTACTGATTTTCTAATCTATTGAACTCAACATTATAATCTACATTGCTTGATTTGTATTTATCATTAGCTATTTTGATACTTTTATCTAAACTATTGATAAATTCAACTTTCTCTATATTATAGTTGTTCTTTTCATCTGAAAGAACTGTATTTTCTTTCATACTTTCAACTATACCATAAGTTCTGCTAATATTTTCTTCTACATTAACTAACAATTTTTCCTTTTCTTCTGGTAAAGAAAGTTCTTCATTATTGAAAGCAGTCAAATTAGTAAAGCTACCTGAAATAAGATTTATCAATTTGTCCGATATATCTCTTACCAAGAATGATTTAGAAATATTAGCTTCTTTGGCATAGTGCTCTGCCAAGTTTCTTTGACGGCTTTTGATTACTTTTAAAGCCTCAGCTTGTTTTTCTAAAGTTACATCTCTACCAATCGCGTAAACCTGTTTATCATCATTAGAAATTGAGAAATTCCAACTAACCCATTTCTCCTCTCCATTTGCATTCATAAGAGCAGTTTGATTGAAGGCTTTTTCTTCTTTAGTATTCTCTATCACACTCTTCAACTCATCAGAGTCAATGCTATGCCTGAAAAAGTCAGTAATATTTTTGCCAATTACTTCTTCAGAGTCAACTCCTAAAATTGGCATAATTGCATTATTTACTGTTTGCCAATTTCCATTTATATCTAGAATACCAATAATATCATTTGATGTATCAAATATTCTTCTTTGTGAAGCTGTTAGTCTTTCAGCAATCTCATTTGCACGTTCACGAGAAGTGATAACAGAAATCAAGAATCCAAATAACATTACACCCAGAAGGAGTGTCGCGATTAATGCTATAATTGGAAGAATATCGTCGAAGCTACCACCGAAATTAGAAGCAGTAGCAAATTTAATCTCAAAATCTTTGCCCGCTAATTCTACAGTTGTTGCTTTAGTAACAATTGGATTAGCGTGATTTTCTTCATAATTTTCTGTTTTAAATACTAAGTCATTATTATTAGCAGGGTCAAATACACTAAAATATACAGTAGTATCAGAAGCATTTCCATTGCCTAATGCTTCTACAAAAAACTTATCAGTATCAACTTCAAGAATTAAAGTACCTTGATTATGTTCTACACCTTGGTCCAAAGTCTCTCTAGCATCACCATTTTTGAATATGGCGGTAATAATCTGAACGCCTTTTGCCCCTTCTTTGAACTCATAAACAGGAGTAACTAGAGTAGAATCAAGTTCAGCTGATTTCAAGATATACTCCATTGCGATTTCGTCGCTGGCGTAATCGAAGCCACTTCTATCCTCATTCCCTTCAAACGGAACAACATATTCTACTATATAATATTTTTCTCTGTCAGCTTTTGGATGTATTTTTAGATCATAATACCCTTGGGAACGAACGGAATGGATGAACTGGGGCATTTGTTCATCATAAACTTCATAAACATAGTTAATGCCCAACAATGATTCATAAGTTTCTACTAAGTTCAAACTATTGAGTTCAAATACACTTTTTACCACAAACGTATTTTCAAATAAATTCTGAACAGAATTTTGAACATACATTATATTCTGATTGTGCTTGTCTATTCTGTTTACAAGGGAATTAGTCGCCTTTTCAAAGGAAAGTTTGTGATCTGATTCGATTGAATCTTCAACAAACTGATAAACAAAAAAACTAGCTACAATAGCTAGCAATAAAACAAGGTAGGCAGGATAGGTTTTACCAAATTCAAAAAGTAAACTCTTTTTACTTTTGTCAGTCCCCTTTACTATAGACTCATAGGTTGAAATTGATTTTATACTCATATTATCATAGTAGTGTTTTTTCGTTTCGTGTAATTTAGTAAATATTTTTTAATTATTGTACTATAGTGATTTCAACCCTTCTGTTTTTCTTTCTTCCTTCAGGAGTTCTGGAATCAGCAATCGGACGTCTATCTCCTTCACCTCTATCAAGTATTCTATATCTGTCAATACCTTTTGATAGCAAATACCTTACCACTTTGTCTTTTCTTACAACAGATCGTCTTTGATTCTGTTCTGGAGTACCCATATTATCAGAGTGACCAACAACTCTTATCTCAGAGCTTGGGTTCTCTTTCATGTACTTTATTACAGAATTTAGATATGTTTTTAATTGAGGTGTTATATCTGTAGCAGCGGGAGTAGGGAAATCAAAAAATTTCATTTTGTTTGTTTCCATACTTATATTTTCTGGTTCCTCTATTACCTCTTCATTCTCAACTATAGGGTCTTCTATAATTTCAGGTTCTGGCTTTTTGTAATAAGCAATATCCGTAGAATTGATAGTCGTATCTTTTAAATTCCCAGATAAATTTACTTCACTTTCTATACCAGCTATATCGTAATCTGGCCCAACGTAGTTAGGATCGAATTTCAGTCTTTCCACTCGTCTATTGTCGTTACCAAACTTAACAGACAACCCAACTCTTGCAGATGCTAAACCTATATCAGAGTCAGATACACCACCGTTTTGTTTACCAACTATTGAAGTACCTAAGTCAGCTGTAAAGTAAGGAGAAAATCTAACTCTTGTACCTGCAATATCTGCCATAAACAAATCAATACCAGCCCCTAGATGAACATAAAACCTCATTTTAAGGTCGTCATATTCAAACTTATTGTACTCTTTAATATCACCACTATTTACAAAACTTTCTAATTGTTGCCCTTCTTGGCTTACAGGTATATCTATACCTGGACCAATGAATGCATAAATACCACTTGGAGTAATATCATATCTGAAAGCAGGTCTTAGTTCTAAGTAACTTATGTTTGAATTGATGGAATACTTTAATTCTAACGACTTATTTTCAATATCCGTTTCTGAATCAAGTGTTCTAATAGAGTAATTTATATTCAAAATACCACCATACCTAGAAGTAACAGGGTTGTATTCTGCCAACAATCCAAAACCATAACCAAACCCACTTTCAGTAACATACTCAAATTCAGGATTAAATTGAGAATTGACAGGTCTAGCATAAATAGTGGCAGCATGAAACTCGCCAAAGTACTGATTAAATGGTACTGAAGCGCTTGCACCAAACCACCAATCACCGTACCATCTTGTTATCTTAAGTGTGTCTTTGTCAGCTAGTGGTATTTTATCTACTATTGTTCCTAGCTCATCAAAATTTCTAGTATATTGCAATGAATCTGGCTGAGTGCTAACCAAAGAATCAGTTTCTTGTGAGAAACTGATTTGAAAAGAGAAAGCAATTAATAATATAAAGTATAGATTTTTCATAATTTCGTCATTGCAAACTTAAATAAAATAAATTATCTAATAACCTGCAATTTGAAAACCCCTGTTGATTTTTCTACTGATTGATCATTTATTGGTATTGCTATCATAATAATATCGTACATACCAGATGCTAAATTTGCAGGTAAATCAATATTAAAAGTATGAGTACCTATTTTTACAAATTCATCTTCGTGTATACTTATTATTTTTCTACCTAATAAATCATAAACTCCAGCTGTCAAATAAACATCATCATCTACTGTATATTCTACTTGAGCTGTTTTGCTAGCGGGGTTAGGGTTTGCTTGCAAATATGTTAATACTGCATTAGGTACGTTCACACATGCCTTAGCTAAACTAATTATATTGTCAGAATTATCTTGGTATAATAATTCATAGCAATAAACATAGTTTCTGAATGAAACTGTATCAAATCTATATCTGTAAGTTTTTCCAGGGAATCTTGTACCAAGACCAGTTAATGCTTCAGCATGTTGAGGGTTTCTATAATCAGCTATTTCAGTATCATAAGTTACTGCTTCAGGGTCAGTTTCATCAAATGGCATAAGACCACGTCGAATAATAAAACCCTTGTTGAATGCTTCACTCCTAGTTCTCCAGTCTAAAACAACTTTCAAATTCGAAGCATAACGCGCTGTAAAATATTCCAATATCATTTCTGGACGCCAAGAACTATCATTCTTGAAAAACACTTTGTTGAAATTATCACCTACAGCAGGTACATTATCGTCTTCTAAAAACCAACCAGCCACAGTTAGTGAGTCAATTGGGACATCTGTTTTGAATGCAAAGTCTTGAAAATATTCTACTGGTCTTGCCCATAAGAATCTTACTCCATCTTGCTCTTCCCAGCTACCACGTGGGAACGGTGTTCCATCCACTGTATAAACATAATATCTTCCTACAGTTACAGTAGTATCAGAGTCAAGAGGAATAAATAATGTAGAATCATATGTAAAGGGACCTAAATAACCGAAAGCTATTCTATCATCAGCCACATCTATTCTAGCAGTGTAATTGCCAAAAGCAGATTCTACAGGGTCATTATAAGGTATACCAGTTTGATCGGGATGTTCTTCTACTCCGATGTTAGCATAGTCTACTACATCATCAAATCGAACCATAAATGTAGAGTTAGCCCAGTTAGTAAGGAATGTATCATCTATTCTAGAAACGTGAAACTCTAACA
The DNA here is from genome assembly GCA_046290495.1 of Chlorobiota bacterium. GTDB lineage: Bacteria > Bacteroidota > Ignavibacteria > Kapaibacteriales > UBA2268 > PGYR01. Next base: position 1,022,748 of record JBKAGT010000005.1, read on the forward strand.
TAAGAGTATCTGGTGATACCATTGCTGATTTGATTTCTACTTTAACTACCGAGTCTGCTAATTGTGAATAAGCAACTGAACTAAATAGTACTGTAAAAAAAAATATAAATATTTTTAGATTCTTCATTTATTTTATTGGGCTTATTTGGTCTCGGTTGTTCCAACTCACGTTATAATCTCGAGTTGTTATAATACCATCCATATTGAAATCTTCGTTAAGGTAACGGTTGATTATATTAAATGAATCCCAAGACTTTTTGTAATCATCTTCTCTTATTTCATCTATTCCATCGGCACCCAACAGCAAATCCTCAACTGTTAAAGTAGGGTCAGGATAGTTACCAGCAATCATACCATATCTAACTCTACCAGTTTCAGTAAAGCCGACAGGTCTAGCGGATCCACCCATCAATAATATTGGGTTAGAGAAATCATAAGCTACAGGACTGTTTGACGGACCGATATACAATGAATCTTTTGACATAATTGTCAAGTGTGATCTGTGTCTGATAGCTATCCAATAGTAAGCACCAGTTGTGTCTAAGTTATTAGTTGTTAACTTAGATAATCTTACAGGTGAACTACCATCAACATCGACTATCTGTCCATCTTGCTTTAGGAAACAAGTTCTAAAATATCTTTGACTAGGGTTAAATGCTGCATCTCTGAATTCTAATACAATCCAGTCTACTACATTTTCAGGAAGTTCATCAACTACATGCAAATCTTTATTAGGGTCTAAGTTATAAGGGTACATATCTGGTGGAGTTTTAGGTACTAAATTCTTTTGTACCAATTCATTACTCATATCTTCACCACGGAATGGTCCCTCCATAATAACACTTGCTAATAGGTATAAATAATCTTGAGCAGATAAACCAACTGCATGATCACCAAATTCGCTTAAAGCAGCATTAGCTGTCATCCAAGCACCATCTTGTGCAGGTACAGTAGAAGTTAAGTTGTTTTCCCATACATTCTCAGGGCTTTTCCATCTTTGCAATACTAATTCTTCCATTCTGGAAAGCAATTCAGCTGGAGTTTCGTGAGCTTCTATGTCATTTTGATTAGCTGGGTCGTTCTTCCATGCGTAACCAACATTAAGTGCAGAAGCATTTGCCAGATCATCCCCTTGAGCATTTTCAGCAAAAAATGCATAAGTTCTTTGTACTTTTGTGTCACCTTGTCTAGGGTTGATTGACCACCTTCTTCCTGGTTTAACATCGAATGTCAAAGCAGCAATCCCGTCTGGGTTCGTTGGGTCATCAAAAGTAGCAAAAGTCTTTCTATTGTTGAATAGGTTCTCAGTTCCATCGTAAGTAAGGTTAGTTCTTCTGAATCTACCTTCAATTTCGGTGTCACCATTGAATTCAGGATTATTACTCGCAGTGTAAGTCAGAGTATGGTTAGATATTATTTGGTCAGCATTATCTACTTGATAAGCTCTGATATCATCACCAACATATATTCTTTTGTTAGCAGTTGCATCTCTGTTTAAGACTATACCACCACTATTTTCAACTATAAGTTCTTGCAATGGAGCCTCGTCCAATGGTATTTCACCACCAATTGTCATTTGTCCATTGCCGATATAGTTTACATCTACTCTTCCTTCAAAAATAGGGTTTTGTGATAGTGAGCCACCAAAGTTTCTAACTATGGTAGATGAGTCTCCCATCTTAAAATTAGCATCAGCGGAGTTGCGTAACTCACCTGATGTCAATCTTAATTCTCTTGACACCTGAAATCCGTCTGGAGTATTTCCAGTTTTATTAATCACATCTGCACCTGCAGAATTATCTAACTCTAAGTTAGTAAATCTACCCTTTCCAGATATATCCTGTGCAGCAGTACCTTTTAGGACATATTTACCGTGAATGTATGCAGGGTTTATATTCCCATTGTGCTCAGTTTCGTTCAAAGAGTGTATCTCTATTCCTTGAGCATCATCCCAAGTTATAGGAGTAGTATCATCAGAAAAGAAATAATTTCTAGATTCTAATACAGCATTAGCGTCTCTTAACTGCTTTTCACCTTTACCACGTAATAGAATATTGTTATAACTAATTTGTGGTACATTTCTGTAGTCAATCTCGTTATCAATTATAACCGTACCATTAATAGATGGTTGTGCTATCTTAGTAAGAAAACCAAATGACTCAATAACACCATCATTATTAATAATACCATCAGAACTCATAGCGGCATTATTTTCAACTTCAATCTCAGCATCAGCAGCATTATTAATTGTGCCACCAGCTTCATTAGTTAAAGTATTATTCTTAACTTTTATTAAGCCAGCATTATTTATCTTTCCTGTGCCCTTATTTGTAAACTTAGATTGTCCAAGTAAAGATATAGGAAGCAATAAAGCTAAAACTAATAATATGTTATTGTTGATTTTCATTAAGATAAATTTTGAGATTTGTAATTTCCATTTAATTTATTGGGAGACCCAAAATGGCCTCCCAATAATAAATCTAATTTATTAGTGATTATTGGCCTAAGCTCAATACACCACCAACGTTAATACAACCATTGTTGACCATTTCACCAGAAATTGTCATATCACCACCTTGTCCAGCAGTTCCATCGGCAAATATAATTAAACCACCTCTATAAGATGTACTAGCATCTGTAGTTGGTAATTCGTTTAATAAAGTTGCTGGTAAAGCTTCAGGGTAAGTTGCATTCAATGCACCAGTAGTTAATCTACCTTCAATTCCGTTTGGTACGTCTAAATTAGTTGCAAAAGGAGCAGTAATATCAGAGTGACCAATCATTAACGTAGGGTATTGGTAAGTTGCATTAGGCTCAATAACCTGTATTGCAGCAGCCATTTGACCAGGAGTAGCTTCATCAACAGTGTAGTTATCATTATTAGGTCTTACAAAACCAGCCCAAACGTTGTGTCTTACTACAACAGAGTCAAATGGTAATGGCTCAGCACCTGAATCCCAAGTTGCTGGATTTGACCAACGACCAGGATTTATGGAAGCAACGATACCAGGACCAGCTCTTAAGATTAACTCGTTTGCTGCAAAGAAACCTGCATCAGCAGTACCATCAATAGCAGGACCTTGAGTCATACCTGGTAATGCTATAGTACTAAATCCTTGAGGACCAGCACCAGCAGCTCCAGTTCTATCATAAGGTTGACCAGTTGCAACTCTCTCAGTAGATGCAGCAGCTGTTTCACCTTCTAAGTATCTAATTTGAGACTCAGCGTATCCAGTATTCCAGTTACCATCTTCGTCAACATCAGTACCAGTATAACCTACTTGAATAGTAGCTTCCCAAGTAGCTAAATCATAATCAATTTCAACTTGACGCTTAACGTCTCTTGTATTATCATAGTTGTTGTTTTGACCATCTTTGTCCATGTATATTTCAAAGAAGTTACCAGCACCAGGAGCAGCTGTCATAGCAACTTGAGTACCTGCGTTACCAAAAGTATAAGTACTAGCATCAGCAAATGCGTGAGTTCTTCTGAATCCACCAATTACCTCACCTTGTCCTAGATAAGTTACATTACCTGGAGTAGCGTTTGTAAAGTTCACGATACCACCAGTTGAACCAGCCATATCTAGGTCAAAACCACTATTAATCGCAAATGAAGTGGCAACATTTACATCATTTTCAGTTCCACCGTTAGCTGTTGGCGAAATATCAACATCATTTTTCGAGATGATAAAGTTTCCATAAGGGTTAGCAGAAGCAGTTGTTACTATGCTTGAAGCTCCTGTTTGATAATCAACAGTAGATGTACCAGCAAAAGTTTGGTTAGTTCTTGCAGGATTTAAGTTAGTAAATCCACCATTCACATTCATAGTTGCAGAAGCATCAACATTTAATACTGCAGTAGCTGCATTAGCTAGGTTTAATGAACCAGCAGTATTAATTGTTGTGCTATAAGCGTTAGAACCATCACCTATAGTTAATGTACCATCGTTAACGGCTAAGACTGCATCGATAGTGTTATTATCACCTTCTAAGTCAGTAGTACCACCATTGTTCAATGAGTAATCACCAGCACCAGTTGCTTGTGTAAATGTTCCAACAGCTTGCAATGCACTTGTAGCACCATCAATTGAAACACCGCCACCAGCAGTTGAAGCTAATACATCTGTAGTATTACCAACATATGCTAATCCTGAAGATAAAGTCTTCAATGCGTCTTCACCAAATGCAAGATTATTATAACCAGTACCATTACCAGTATTCTCAGCAGCTATAGCTTGACCAGTGGCTCCAGTTGTTCCACTACCACCATCATAAGTTACTGTAGAACCAGTATAATCTCTATTTCCACCAGCTGTAGTGTAATCACCACCGATGAAGTAAGAAGGTGTAGCAGCTGTGAAAGCTTTTGCAGATGCATCTTGCACATCTAAGTCATCATAATATCCTTCGTGTATATTTTGTGTGCCAGCACCAGCTCTATAAGAAACAAAACCAGGAATTCTTAACGTAGAAGTTGATGTAAGTGCTTGAGCACCAACGAAATCTACATCTGTACCAAAGATATGTATCTCACCAGTATTTTGGATAAGAGCAGTATTTGTCTGCTCATTTGAAATGATGGCATTATCATCATTTACTCTGATAGTACCTTCATTGTTGATCTTACCCGTAGCACCGTTGTATAGGTCTTGCGCGTAAGACGCTGTAGAAAACAGTACAACACCTGCAGCAAGAGCAAGCAGTTTTGTACCTTTATTTAATATTGATTTATTCATAATTCCCTCCAAAGGAATAGTTAATAATTAAACGTATTTATAATATTAATACTAATTTATTGTTTGTCAAGTTTTTTATCAATAAGTAATACTACTGAAATTTAATTTCCAATGTCAATAATACCCTTATTCTCTATATTTGCTTCATTATATACACTACCATTTACTTGTAGCGAGTTTACGCCCACTTGGTTGTCAAGTGTTGCATCATTAATTATTGTTAAGTCGCTTCTAATTAGTAGTGGTGCGTTTACAGTTTTTAGTCCAGGGTTATTAAGTACACAGAACCCAAGTCCAGATACCAAATTAGTTGGTAAGTTAGACACAGTTTGTGCAGTACCGTAGAACTCAACTATAGATAATATATCCAAGTTATAAGTTGCGTAGTTATTAGCAGAAGTAACTAAGTCATTCGTTCCGCTAATTCTCAATCTTGCATTTGCGTCAATTGACATTGTTCCAGTACCATCAGAATTTGCAGTTTGAGTTTGGAAATCAGCAACACCTTGTGTGATATCTAAATCTCCCTCTACTGCAATATTTGATTGCAATGTAACTATATTATCATTAACTGCTCCACTATTATCAACTTCAAAATTCTCAACCGTAGCAGGTAGACCTGAACCAGTCACCTGATTTGTAGCACCATTGTAAATGAAACTAGTTCTACCTGGGGCATTAGTGTAATCTCTTGTAATCGTAGTTTGTATATTCCCACTAGCAGTTCCTAATGGAGTAATACCATCAGCAGAGCCCACACCTAATGTAGATAGTTCGCCCATATCAAAATATTCACCATTTATCACATTAGTACCAGTCATAAGCGTACCAGTGTTTGCAGCAGAAGTACCAAGTGCAAGACCACCGATAGTAACTGAGCCAGCTACATCTAGTGTAATTATGTGATTGTTCACACCAGCATTACCACCACCAATAACAACCGAATCTTGTGCTAAGTTTGGTGTGATACCTGGTCCGAATATTGGTCCCGTGTGAGTAGAGTTAGGTGTCCAAGAGTTAGCATCTGTCCAGTTACCAGTCTGACGAGAGAAGAATATTCTTCTGAATGCAGATAGTTCAGCTAACGTCCAGTCACCAATCATATCAGTTGGATCAAAAGTTGCAGGAGTAGAGAATGTATTATTTGCTACATCAATGCCAGTATTATAAGTAGTCCAACTACCTGGGTTAGCTTCTTCAGGATTAGACCAATTACCAACTCTGTCAAAATTATTTTCATTTCCTTGTATATCAGCATTGTCATAAATGAAATCGAACTGGCCCGTTATAGTAGTTGAAGCACTATTTATAGCCCAATATCTAGTCAGATAATCATCAGCATCAGAAGATACTTCATTATGAGAATTCAATGGATCTGTATTAGTACCATAATTCGTTTTCAGACAAATGTCACCATCAGTACCAGTTGCATCAGTAGTCAATACAGCAGGAGCATATATATTATTTCCACCTTCAAATGAACCTACAGGCCATGTATAAGTGCCGTTAGTAGTAACTGTTCTACATAGTGAGCCACCAGCTTTAGAAGTTCTAATCATTCTTGGGTTAGCACCACCAGTGCCACCAGTCATTGCATTAGGGTCGGTATTAGTAACACTAAGATCACCACCAACACCAAGCTCAAAAATTTGTGTATTTGGATTAGCACCAACTAATAGATTGACGTTGCCCGTAACTGTAGCTGGAGTGTTTAATATTCCTATACCAGTTCCAGCACCTCTATCCATATTCAAATTACAGAAAGTAATTGCACCAGGTCCATTTATTTCTTGGTTATTAGCACCTGAACCTTGCAGCGTCAAATCTGAACAAATTGGTGTTCCATTTATATCTTCATTTAACACAAGTGGTTCTGAAGTAGTAATATCACCATCAATTGTTAGCTCGTTACCATCACCCGAGTGGCGAAGATCACCATCAGTAATTACTAAGTCTGTGGCAATGTTATAGTCATCATCACCAATAGCAACTGTATTGCTTCCAGGAGCACCAGTGTTAGATATAGTCAATGAATTAATATCATTAGGGAATTCATCACCAAATAATTGGTCAGTTGTCCCTGAGAATATAAAGTCTATATCTGTATCAATATTCTTAGTTGGGAATCTTACCCAGCTTTGACTTGGATCAGAATCTATTCCGAATTCAGATTTATTATCTATTGTTCCACCAGTCAGATCAAATGTACTAGGTACATCTGGACTTTCAGAAACATATTGCCCCAATCCAATTTCAAAAGTTGACGTTTCTTTAATAGTTAAACCAGCAACTTGAGGAATTGTGTCAAGTGCAATCTCATCACTATCATCAACTATAACTATATCTTCTAACTCCGTAGGGTCATTATTAGGATATACACCTGGCGGTAATAATATTGTACCTGCCTCATCAAGAGCCCAAGAAGTATTATCTGTCCAATCACCATTGTTGTTACTGTAGAAAGTACGTTGTGGTTTCTCACCGATATAGAAGTTTCCAAAATCTTCCCACAAGTCAGATGTAGCAGATAACTCAACTTCTGCATTACCCGGTATCCAATCTAAATCTGTTCTTTGTCTTTGGTACCACACTGGGAATAATCCTGATTGTAGAGTCTCCCTTCTGATCACTGCATCAGCTATAGTGATAGAAGCAAGTTCTGAAGAAGGGAATTCGAATTTAGTATCAAAATTACGAGTTCCTAAATCAACAGTACCATCACCTGCAGATATTTTCCAATATCTTTCTATTCTAGCAGCAGGATCTAATCTATTCCCCCAATAAGGTTCAACAGGAACAGGCTCTAATGCAATTGCATCGAAACCACCAGCAACACCACCACTACCATTATCAGTAGTAACAGTCACAGGTGTGTAAATATCGTTGAGACCAATAGCAAATTCTTTACTATCTACACCTGATTCAAAGTATCTTTGCATTGTACCATCTACAAACCCAGTACCAGTTCTGTTTACAATGGCATTTTGTTCTAGTATTACTTTTCTATCATCAGCTCTAACTTTAATTTGAGTTGTATCTAATAGATTCAACTCACTATCAACATACAGATGTGAATTAGCTCCACCAGTTGGGAATAAATTAACATTTATATCACCACCGGTAACGTTAAGCTCATGGAATGATAGTCCATCAGCATTACCGATATTAAAGTCTTTAAGATTATCACCAGCTACTAAGAATTCACCTAACAATGGCTTCCATAATCCATTTTCATATTGACTGAAGTTACCATATAGTCTGTAATTTCTATTACCAGACTCGTAATTACCTTCTCTTACAGCTATTGAATCTCTTACTTTAATTGGAGGAGCACCACCAAAAGTAGTTGTAAATACTGACTCTGTCGGATCAGTGATATCAACTGTTATAGAAGCAGTAGTATCAGGGAATCCACGACCAGTAATCATACTTGCATTTTCTGATTTGAATATGTAGTTAGCTACACCAAAAGATTTCGTATTAGTCTGCAAAGCACCTTGAGAGTTGTTATCAGCAATACCACCAACGTGACTAAATGCTAATGTACAATCATCTTCAATAGTGAAAGCACTTGCTTTCAAACTACCTGCATTCCCAAGTACATATAGCTCACCTGGAGCATTCACGTCTTCAACTATAACTGCTCTTACTCTATCGTGAACTATACCTGACGGCATGGTAATTCTCTTACCATCACCAATTCTTACTATATCTGAAGTAAGATCAGGATATCTTGGAGCAGGAGCGCCACCATAGCCGTTGGTTGACCAGTTACTAGCTATTTTCCAATCACCATCTGCGATACTATAGAAAGTAATACCAGCTGGCTCACCAACGATAACATCGCCAAACAATGTGTTTTGCTCTGATGTAATGGATGATGTAGTTCTCAAGCTTGTTGCTAACTCCGTCCATGTACCTGTTCCTGGTGGACATGCCGCAGGAGGAGGTGGACAAGCAGGATTATAATTAAATTGTTCGAAGAACCCAGTGTTTGCTCCATTTCTCAAATCAGCAGGATTCAAGTAATCAAGTTTTAAGTTAAATCTATTACCAGTTCCTAAGGCAAAGCCATTAGTATTTATATTCCAATATTTCTGAATATTAACAGCAGTATTCATCACAGCGTTATCAAGATTTGGATGATCAACTCCATAGTGAGCAACTCCAATTAAACCAGCAGTATTACCATTACTTGTTGTAGTTATAGTAGCAGGTCTGTAAGAATCAATTGAATCCGACCCAACTGCAAATAGCCTACTTGCTGTATTTGCTGGGAATTGTCTGTACATTCTACCATACATGTGACCTTTTCCATTTCGGATAATTGCTGGAGAACTACCACCTGATGGACTAAGCTCAATAAAAGGATCAAATCCGTTATTACTACCATCAATAAATGCATTGTTTGCAGTTGCAAATTCTAAGTTTCTATGAACAGTAATATTTGAATTACCAGACCCTGATAATTCAACTGTACCAGATGGCTTATTTATCGTTAAGTTATGCAGTACCAACCCTGAAGCATCATCATTAAATATTACTTGGTCTCCAGTTCCATTTAATGTTAGCAATCTGAAATCTGCAATATTACCATTAGACGCATCAAATAGCCCATAATTCGTAATATCCCCACCAACAGCTAAGCTGTTAGTTGATAGATTGTAAGTTGCATCGTTATCTATTTCTAATTCATTTTTAACAGTTACATTCGATCCAACTTGCAGAGCTGATATAGTAGCACCAACAACATGTAAATCGTTAATTGGAGTAGTACCAAAAACTTTTATCTCTGAATTAGGAGAAGTATCAGTAGAGTCCCCTATTTGTACTATACCCCCAGTGTAACCTGATCCAACTGTTGAGTTTACTCTATAATCTGCATTTGAACCAGGAATAGCATTTGCTATTATTATTCTTCCTGAGTTCATATTTAATTCAGATCCAGCATTGATGTTTAGACCAATTCTACCTGGGTCAGAAGCACCTTCCTTAAGAACTTTTAATTCTGAGTTATTCTCAATATTTAATCTAACTGTAGCTCCTGTGAAGTCACCATCAAATGCTCCTGCTACTGTCATTACACCACCATTCAGATTAACAAGCGTATTATCTTGGAATATAAAGTTTTCATCAACTTCATCACCTACAATAAATTCTCCACCACTTATCTCAATAGTGTTGTTTACATCCGTTTTAACTTCATCTTTAGAAATTAATCTACCATTTTCAACTGCAATTCCAGCAAATTGTTCCATGTTGATACCAAGACCGTCATCGTTGGCAGCTGTGAAATCATAGTTATTATAGTGTTTTAGAACACCTGAAATCAAATTAAACCCATAGTCATCAAATGTTGGCGATGCAGCACCTAAAGTAGCTGAGTTTATTAATAAGGAATCTAATAATCCGCCGTCTTTATCCAAATTAACTATTGATATTGCATCCCAATTTCCACTTCCTGATAATGAACTGTTTTCATCACCATAGAACTCTAGTAGTAAATAGTCATTTTCTGAATTGTGGAAGTCCACACCCGATGAATTGGCAAGCAAACCATCGTTTATTAAATCAAAAGCTATAGATAATGTATCTACAGTTCCTAACTGAACTGATTTTTCAATTTTACCATCAGTATCAAGGAATAAAGATTTCTTAACTGTTAATTTTTTATCAGTAGGTGAATTATCAAAATCTAAAATACCTCTACCGGCTGTAGAAACTCCATTGAATGATCCACCAATCGTTATCGTATCAACTTGTGATGTATCAACATTGAAAGATATTCTGTGACCATCTATGTAAACTGTATCACTGAATGTAATTTCACCAGGGTAATAAGATGAAGGTGGACCGTTATGTGCTACTGTAGACCAGTTAGAAGGTACATTCCAATCACCAGTATTTCTACTATAATAGTTTCTACCTGCAAAAAATGCATTTGATTCACCAGCTGTCCAATCACCTTCAAAATAGTCAGAATTTTCTGAGTTTATCTCATCAGGGTATGCAGATGGGTTTGGACCTAAATCCATTTCCCATTCATTACTTGGTTTATATAATGAAGCATAGTATCTCGGAGCGTTACCATTAGTATCTTCTGGTATATTATATTCGAATGTGAATTCCATTGCATTAAGAGAACTAATATTCTCTTGTCCAACAGTCCAGTATTTACCTAGTATCTTATCATTAAGTCTAGCAGGATGCAATGCATCATTTAGCTGAACTGAAAGAGAAGGGGTTCCCGTGTAAGACCCATCGATCTCTAAAGTCGCCGGGTTGTATAGAGTATCTACTCCTAATGGATATTCAAATGATTGAGATCCACTTGCATTATTAAATTCTTTATTTAATACACCAGCTAAACTTTCCGTTCCGCTAACTTTATACATTCTATCTAATCCAAAACCACCAGGGCCTGAAGCAAGACTAGCATTATTAGTAAAAGTTAGTGTATCACTATCTGAGATATTAACTATTGTTTCAGAAGTGTGAGTTGTAGGTCCATCAATTCTAACATTTGTGTTTACATTGATATCATTCGAATCTTTGTTTATCACAACTGTACCTAAATCAACTCTTTCAGTTCCACGTAAGTTTTGGTCTTTACCTTCATAAAAAGTAATGGTGCCAGAACTTGGGTCAAAACCATCAGTTGTATCTGCAATTATATCACCAGCAATATCAATATCATTACCATCAGCGTCTAATATACCACTTGTGAATTTCAATGAGTCTATTATTGTAACATCATCATTTAATTCAATAACACTATTGTGTTTTACTCCTCTCGATTCAATTGAAGCAACTGTAGTTGGTATTAATGTACCCATATTCTGAGTGAACACAGAACTTGGATTTCTGACTACTATCGAATAGTCTTCTGCTTCTCCAGAATTACTACTACATGGATTGTTGCTACTATTATCATCTCTGTACATAACTCGCATTTGAGTATAGCCTTCTGAGGTCCCGGCAGGTACCGTGAATGTATTAGTTTCTACATTACCTGGGAATCTTTCACTCAATACTTGTTCACCAGTGTCACTCCAATCACCATCTCTGTTCCAATCAATAAATACTCTAAGGTATCTGTTTCCACTACTTGATTCTCTTTCAACTTCAATTGTATAAGTCTGTCCAGCCTGAAGTTCTGCAACATAATCATGAAAAGAAAGGATATTATTAAGACTATCTCCAGTGGAATTAGTCATAATTGTTGTCCCACCATCAAGAATAGTTACTCTCTCTATATATGTACTAGAGTTGCTCATATTTACGGAACAATAATTATGGTAATATGGGAAGCTCCTATTTGCATTCTCAGGATTATCCCCCTCAGCTGTAAATATGAAATTAGAACTGTCTTCTATAGCTCTTGCATAACTTTTTAAATTACCTAAACCTCTTACACTTGAAGGTGAAATATCATTAAGTCCATCAGTTGATCCAATTATTACTGTTCCACCCTTTTCAACTTTAAATGAGTTCCCTCTCAATTCGAAGATATCCATGTCAAGCGTACCACCAGGTTTAACCACAGTATTTGGTCCTACTTTTGCAAGATATCTAAAAGGATTACCTCTTGTAGTATACTCTCCCATTCCAATAGCCGCGTCTAAAGTAACAGTGTGGCCTGAATCAATCAAAACATTATCGTATTGTCTAAGTGGGAATCCTCTAAAATTAATTGTAGGAGATATAGTATCTGCTACATTAATACTACTTGTGTGGCTAACAGTAGACCATGTACTTGCATCAGTCCAGTTACCACTTTGCCTTGAATAGAATGTAACAAATTGTGCTTTACCGTTTTGATTTCCAAGTACGAAATCACCTAATAGTAAATTACCATTGTCTAAAGTTTTAGTGCTGCCCCACGGTTTAGTAATATCTTCTACATCTGTGTAAACCAAATAACTTTCCGAACCAGATCCAGATGTATTGTTAAAACTTGGTGTTCTAGACATATCTCTTGTATCGGTACAAATACCACCATTATCTGGCCATATTGACTCCCATAGTACAGTATCACCAAAATGTTTATTTAACCCAAAGTCAGCACAACTATAATCATCTAACTGTTCCCAATCTTCTGAGTCTCTGTATTCACCTCTAATATCAAAGTTTCTCGTACCTCTAACAAATGTTGACCATGTTGGTTTAGAAAGTCTCCAATATCTATGTACTATACGTCCCGGATAAATCGGGGGATAGTCTTCGGTGATAATCGATCCATTCATATATGGATAATCTTCTGGTTTTACGTCCAAGCTAAGATATCCAGCAGTTGAACCAGAGCCGCTTCTCATATCCAAGTAGAATGGAGAATAATAAAGTGTGTCACCTACTTCAAAAGTAATATTTGATGCATCACCAGCAGGTATATTCTTAACCAAAGGTCCGTTGATATGACCATTACCTGTTCTTATCACAGAGCCTTCTACTAATACAAAATTACCTGGTTTTCGTGCATATATGATCCCTTCATTTGAACCAGGGAATCTCAGTTGATCTACAATATTAAGAGGAGAATTATCCTCCAAAATAATATTACCTGTAGGCTTATCAACTCTGACACTATATATAACTAAGGAGTCAGTGTCCTCATCGTTTATATATTGTGTCGAATCACCACTAAACTCAATAATTGGTGTACTTGTATAAGTAAAGTCGGCACCCGAAGCTCTTCTTAGATTTCCTTGTATAGTAAATGAAGTATTAAAACTAAATTCACCTGCCTTAATATAAAGTGAATCTAAAATTGTTTTACTCGGCTGATTGAAAGTTAAGGTATTTGCACTCTTGTTAACATACAGTCTAAAAACATCGTCAGGCAATCCATTTCCAATAAATTGAGTTGAAGAACCTGTATATTCGAATGTTCCTAAATCATGGTTATTGAAATTGTAATTTCTAGTACTCATTCTTACAGCACCACTATTACCAGTAGTAATACCCTGGGAATGGGCAACTTTTATTGTTGAATACTCATTTAATCTGAATTCACCTGTACCATCGATAAAATGATTATCCGCAAAGTCTATTGTACCTGAAGAGTCTACATTAACAAATTGGTTATTAGTTTTATCTAAATTTAACGTAATGGTTTTATTATCACCAATATAGACATTAGAAGTAAGTGTGGGCTCAATAGATGTAGGTGCACCCCCAAATCTTTCTATTGACCAACTAGAAGGAGTTGACCAATCACCGTCTGCAATGCTATAGAAACTGTAATTAGTCGGCTCTCCAACTATAAACGTACCGAAATCTTGTGTTTCAAAGAATTTTATACTAGAGTTAGTTTTAGAACCAATATATGGTGAACCTAATCTCTCAGGGAATATCCACTGTGAGCCATCCCACAATCTCATTTCAAAAAACTCTGGATCAGCTCCGTTTCTCAAATCATTAGTAGCAACAAAATTAATATCTGCATCATAAGTTCTTGTAAGAAGGTCAAATGTTGAAATATTCGGAACATCTATAGTCCATTGTCTTCTAACATTCTTATCGTCAGACATCAAACTATTTGTTGGAAGTAATCCATTAGATACTGGACTTGTAGCTCCTGTTATAGTATCTGCCTCAACACTAACCAATCCACCTGTCCCATTAACTCCATTTACATCAAAAGTAACAGGAGTGTAAGATTCAGCAGTTCCTACTTCATATAAAGTTGAAGACGATCCCGTTGGTATATCTTTCCAAAGTGACCCATCTATATGTCCAGGAGTTGCACCTGGTCTGATAACATTAGCTAAAGCAGTGACACGCTTAGCGCCAGTGATAATATTTCCTTCTTCTAATGACAAATCTCCGTTGATATTCAGACCACTTTCTGCTAAGGTTCCAACTGCTGAAATATCAACACCATTTGGATTTCTTACAATCATTTGATCAAAATTCTCATCATCCGTAGTTTTAGTAACCGTTTGTAGAGCTGATCCACTAAAGTAAAGCTTAGCGTTGTTAGTAGTATAAGTACCACCTAAGTTTAGCCAATCTCCCTGTAGGGTAACATCCGTACCTTGTTGTAAGAATGTAGAAGTGGAATTTATTTGAAAATCATTTATTACTTTCAACTCATCATTCGGTTTCACTATACCACTTCCGGCAATTACTAAATCATAGAAATTATTCTCTGATGTATCTCTACTAGTAATATTAGTTGTAGAGGCTGTAATAGGGGAACGCATAATTACAGTATTAGTACCGGAGTTAAAAATACTACCAGCATCTTGATTAATCCAATCTCCTTCAACAACTATATCGTAACCATTCAGATTGAAAGTAGACTGATTTCTCAGAGTCAAATCCCCTCTTACAAAATAGTAAGGGTTCCCCGTATCATCTAGATTTTTATTCCCAGAACTATCAATAACTAAATTATGATAATTTAGGTATGATGTAGTGTCAGACGGGCTCTGAGGTCTGATAGGTATAGTTTGAGTACCACCATTCTTATTAAAAACTACTGTAGAGTTGCTCGTTAAAAATTGGTAAGTAGTAGAACTAAAGATTAAATCAGAAATCTTAAGTAATTCTTTTATTTTTATCTGTCCATTAGAAGGAAAAGTTACATTACCACTTCTATTTCCCGAAATTTCTAAATTATGATATTGTAATACAGCTGGATTCGTTAGATTCGTTGGTATTTCAGCAGAACCAGTTCCAAAGAAGTGAATTAAACCATTTGTAAAATAAGGAGCTGAGTAATTAGATGGAAACGCATTTCTTATTCTTAATTCTCCAGCATACATCTGTAAAGTTCTATTAGGAGTAGAGCCGTTTACTGAATAAGAACCAATATCTAATATACCATCACGAATAACTAATGAATCTTTGATAGATATAAAGTCATTAATTTCTAAGATATTAGTAGATGTAGCTTTATCTAAAATTAGAGTTCTTACTGTACCAGGCAATCCATTTCCAGTATATTGGAGTGCATCAGTCCCTTCATAAATATAAAAAACGTTCTCAGAAAAATCCTTTTCAGTAGATCTTAAGTTACCAATAGTATTACCTGCGTCGATACCATCTGCACTTGTAATTCTAAGTGTAGCTTCATCAAGAACATTAATAGTATCAGCTAATAAATAATTTTCGCCAGTGAATATTAATTCAGCATTCTCTTCTACGCTAATTACATTAACTTTATCCCCATTAGCATCAACAGTAACTGAGTTATCTTTAATTCTCACTCTATCTGACCCTGTAGTTGGTATTGTACTAGCTGGTGCACCACCAAAGCCAAGTAAAGACCAAGTATTTGGATCATCATAATCACCATCAGCTCTACTATAATAAGTAGATATAGCCGCATCTTCTATACCTGCTGTCCAGTCACCTTCTATATCATCAACTTGTTCTGAATATATTAGATCTGCATTGATATCTACCACTTGGTTTGCAGCACCTGGATTAACTAACCAGAAAGCACTTCCGTCAGGATAAGGAGGAGTGTACTCTAATACTTGATAGTTTCCTTCATTAGTAGTAACTTCAGAATTATCATACTTGAAGAGAAGGTTTGCACCTTCCGAACCTATGTTAATATTTTCTCTTTCTAATACCCAGTATTTTGAGAGTGCATTATTTGAAATTTGCAAAGCTGGGTGCTCTGTTGCAACCGCTTTAGCTTGTACGTAAGCATTATTATTGATAGTAACCTTACCTAAAAGGAAAGTAAAATCAACATAATTATACACATTACCTGAAGGACCATCAGTTACAAAAGGAAATCTGAAGTTATATGGCAAAGTAGCACCAGTAGCAATTTCTTTTCTGATAAAACCACTGTTAATTCCATCATCACTGAAAATACTTCTGTTTAAATTGTAAGCTTTTTGATTAGCGTTATTTGTAAATATATTTCCTGTCTCTCCAATTGTCAGAGTATCATCGGCAATATCTACAAGTGTATTTTTTAGAAGTCTAAGATTTTCATCAACTCTTACATCACCAGTTAGTCTAATATTTCCACTAGTTTTATCAACTGTCAAGCCATAAAATTTTGACTCGTTTGAGCCACCAATCTGTTGGTCAGTGTTTGAGTTGAACAAGGTAATACCGCCATTTGCAGTCATATTACCATCATTAGTCCAATCCCCAGTAACAACAACAGAATCATTTGCATTTACTGTGAACTGAGAATTAGGGTTTAGTACTACACTTCCATCTATTGCTATTTTAGCATTGTTGGTTAGATGAATAGTACCATTTCCATTTACGTTCAGCCCTGCTTGCGAATAAGCAGCAAAACTAAATAAGATGGAAAGTATTAAAAATTGTATAAATCTTAGATTCATTTTTATCGTTTATTTTATTACAGTAATGTACCAGTCCATACTACTTACAACAGATTGATTGCTAGTAGCTGCATTGTGAAATACTATAGATACCTCATCAGCAGCTGAAACCCAGCTATAAGCTATCACTAATCTACCACTGCCAAAGGAAGAACTAGGATTTACAATAACAGTAGACCCAGTAGTTGCGCCAGTAACAGTTGCTGTAACTGTTCTGTTTGTATGAGCACTTATAGCTCCAATCCCAAAATTAACAGTCTCTTTGATTATTCCATCTAAGACTGACCCGTCATCACCAAGCTTAAAATCACCTTCTACGTCAAGTGAAGCTGTAGGAGCATTAGTTTTAACACCAACATTGCCTTCATCATCCACTGCAAAAGGAGTCGTATCACTTGCTTCATCATTTACAAGTAATGATTGCCCAGTACCAGTATTTTCAATAAGTAACACACCACCATTACCAGAATTAGTCATTTCTACTGATTCGTCAGCTGCATTAGTTGAAGTAAATTGCACTGCACCATCAGTTACATTTATAGTTCTTCCGCTACCATTTCCACCTTGGTCGTATGCTTCATCAAGTGTATTACCACCACCCCCACCACCAGATGGTGTAGTTGGCACCCATTCACTTGCTGAATTGTCCCACTGAAGTACTTGACCATCAGTAGGTGCAGTAGACGATACAGCTCTAGTTTGTAAACCAGTTACTGTAGCAACACCGGCTGTAGTAGCACTTAAATCTTGACTAAAATCAAATGTTTGTATATTACCTGAACCATCTGTAGACAAGAATCTATCGGCTGTGTATGTGCTACCACCTGAAAGAGTTGTTGGTTCCCACTCACTTGTTGAGTTATTCCATTGTAGTACTTGTCCATTCGTAGGTGCCGTAGAAGACACTGCTCTAGTTTGCAAACCAGTTACTGTAGCAACACCTGCCGTAGTAGCACTTAAATCTTGGCTAAAATCGAATGTTTGTAAATTTCCTGAACCATCTGTTGATACGAATTGATCAGCTGTATATGTAGTAACCTTAGACAACCCAACCCATGAAGTCGCTCCAGCATCATAGTATTCAAACTGGTTTGTAGTTGTATTGAATATCAACAATGCATTTGTTGGTGTTGGTATATTACCTCTTTGAGTAGTAGTCAACCTTGGTATCAAAACCCCTTTTGGTGTTGTTACATAGGTAACATGAAGTGCAGCTGAATTATCAGGTGATGTTGTATTTATACCGACATTCTCGCTTTGTGCGACAAGTAAAGATGGTAATGTAAATACTATTATTAGCGAAAGAATTAGATATTTATTCATGTATTTAACCGATATAAAATATATTATCGTATCTGTTTATTTATAATTGAAACAAATATACATTACATGTCAAATTAAGTAAATAAGTAGTATTACTTAATTTTAATAAATGATCTGTAAACTCCTAGCTACCCTTTGATATAGCGTACCTTATGAGCTCTGCTACATTATTTACGTCTAATTTTTGCATTAAATTATAACGGTGGGATTCAACAGTTCTGACACTTATGAATAGTGTGTCTGCTATTTCTTGGCTAGTTTTACCAATTGCAACTAGATCTAAAATCTCTTGTTCTCTCTTATTTATGACTATTGGTTCAGGGTCTAACTCAGAAGTAGAAACTGTTTTCCTTTTCAGAAGTCGCAATACACTCTTACTGAATACTCTTTCTCCATGTATAACTTTGAAAACAGCATCTACTAATTCTTTTGATTTAATATCCTTCGATAAGTAACCGTCAGCACCAGCAGTAAGTGCATTATCTAAGTGGAAAGAATCTTCATAAGCGGTCAACATAATCACTTGACAATCGAGACCCTTTTCTCTAATTTTTTTCAACGCCTCTATACCATTTAGTTTTGGCATAAGTATATCGCTAATCACAACATCTGGTTTATGATATTCAACTATGTCTACTAAGTCTTGTCCGTTACTAGCTTCATCTATTATTTTAATTGCCCTATTAACAGACAATAATCTTCTTATCCCAGCTCTTACAATCTCATGATCGTCTGCTAATATCACTCTCAGTGGGTTACTTTCAGATGGCTCTATCATAAATCCTTCCTCATATTGCTAATTTCATCTAACCATACTTTCCCAACTGTATCCGATGGCATTCTCCAGTCCCCTCTTGGTGATAAGGAAACTGAACCAATTTTTATCCCATCGGGCATGCATGATCTTTTAAATTGACTTCCAAAGAATCGTTTAAAAAATATTTCAAGCCAATTTAATAGCTCTTGTTTTGAATATTCGGAGTTGAAAATCTGTTGCAATATAAAAAATATTTTACTCGGTCGATAAGAATGTTTTATAAAATAGTATAGAATCACATCATGAACTTCGTAAGGTCCAATTATTTTTTGTGTATCATGTATTTCACCATTCTCCTGTGGAAGTAACTCTGGACTTATAGGAGTAGCAACTATATCTTTTAATATATTTGCTATTGAACTATAATCGTTCCAGTCAGATATAACGGAAATCATAAACTGAATTACTGTCTTTGGCAAACCAGCATTAACATTATACATAGACATATGATCAGCATTATAAGTTGACCAACCCAGTGCTATTTCAGAGAGATCACCTGTACCAACTACTATAGCATGGTGTTTGTTTGCATAGTCCATCAGTATCTGAGTGCGTTCACGCGCTTGTGCATTCTCGTAAACAACAGACCTGTCTTCTTCTTTATGCTCCAAATCTATAAAATGCCTTCTGACTGATACACTAATATCTATTACCTTACCTGTTATATTCAGATTGTTTATCAATTCATTAGCATTTGTATTTGTTCTAACAGAAGTACCTAAACCTGGTAAGATTAAAGCGTGTATACCATTTGTATCTAATCCAAGCTTCTCAAAAGCTTTTATTGCTACTATAAGTGCCAAAGTAGAATCCAGCCCTCCAGAAAGCCCTAACACAACATTCTTACCATTGATATGCAATAATCTTTTGGCCAAACCAGTTGATTGAAACTCGAGAATCTCATTTACTAATTCATCTTTCTGTGATTCTTGGTGAATAATAAATGGATTTCTTTCAAAGCTTCTGTAGAGTTTATCAGCTATTTTATCCTTGATGCTAAATTTGATTATTCTGTATTCTCTTTCTGGACTTTCAAAACCATAAGAACTATTTTTTAAGCGTGCATTATAAACTTTTTCTAAATCCAGATCACTGATTGTGTAATGTGAATCAAAATCAAAATTTCTTTGCTCGGATAATAATTTACCATTTTCAGCTGTAATTAAATGTCCTGAGTATATCAAATCTGTAGTTGATTCACCTGGACCGCAAGATGAATAAATGTAATTCGAAAGAGTTCTTGCAGACTGAGTAGTTACTAATTCACGTCTGTATTCAGACTTAGAAAGTAATTCGTTACTAGCGCTCAAATTAAGAATTATGTTAGCTCCAGCGAGAGATAAGTCTAAACTTGGCGGCTTTACTGCCCATAAGTCTTCACATATTTCAATACCAATCCTAACATCGGGTCTTTCTTCAGATTGAAAAATAATGTCGCTTCCAAAAGGATAGATTTGCCCATTTATTTTAGTTGTGTCAAAACGCCTATCAACATCTGATGAGAACCACCTTTCTTCATAGAATTCATTTGTGCTTATAATGTATTTCTTAGCAACAATACCAAGTATTCTACCACTATTAATCGCAACAGCACAGTTAAACAAACGTCCAGAGCTTCGTAGTGGAGCTCCCACTACAACTATTGAGTCAGTATTTTCCGTTTTCTTACGTATTCTTTCTAATCCTCGTTCGACAGATTCTAACAGTTCTGATTGAAAGAACAAATCATTACAAGAGTATGAAGAGATAGAAAGCTCTGGGAATAAGCAAATATCAGCTTTTTCATCATTTGCTTTTTCTATAAGTTCAATTATAGCATCTGTATTATAATCTACATCCGCAACTCTAAGTTTAGGCGAACAGTTAAAAACTCTAATGTAATTATACTTTCTTAGATTTATACTCATATTGCGAATCTGATTTATTCATTTATTTATCGAACTAAACGTATATACGTAAATTAATATTGGTAACTTTATCTAACTTCTTGACCATCTGCTACTTCTTTTTCAGGACTAACTAATGCTAATCCTCCATCGTCGGAATTAACTGCAAGCAACATTCCTTCAGACTTTTCGCCCATCAATTTAGCAGGAGCTAAGTTTGCAACAACCACTACTGTTTTACCTACAAGTTCTTCAGCAGAGTAGTGTTGACTAATCCCAGCTATTATCTGTCTTCGCTCTTCTCCAATCTTCACTTGTAGTTTCACAAGTTTCTTAGATTTCTTAATTGGCTCAGCCTCTATTACCTTGGCTGTCTTTAGCTTCACCTTCATAAATTCATCGAAAGTAATCTGCTCTTCTTCTTGCTTTTTAGTTGCTTTCTTATCTCCTAACTTTCCTTTCTCAGCTTCCACCCATTCGTCCTCTATTCTTTTGAATAATATCTCAGGTTTTCTTACTTCAGTCCCAGTTTCTAGCATTGGTATACCTGCTGACGCCCATACATTTGACATTATAGTATCATCACCAACTACGATCTCTTCTCCAAAAAGTGACTGTACATAAGCAGAAGTATAAGGTAATATTGGTGCAAATAAAATCGACAATGAGCGAATAACTTGACACCCAACGAACATAGTCTTTTCTGCTTTTTCTGGGTCTGTTTTACCCGATTTCCATGGCTCTTCATCGTTGAAGTATTTGTTAGCAGCTCTTGCTATATTCATAGTCTCAGTGATGGCATCTCGGAATCTGAATTTGTCATAATTCTGGGATATTTTATCAATACCTGACTTCAGACTATCAATCATCAGTTTGTCATTTTCTTCTATCTCTTTACTCTCATCACCACACCAATAGTCCATAACTGAGGCATACTTAGCAGAAAGAGTAGGTACTTTCCCATCATAATTCTTATGTAGGAAAGTAAGCTGCCTGTTAATAAAGTTCCCCAATATCGCCGCTAACTCATTGTTAGAGCGGGCCTGATAGTCTTTCCAAGTGAAATCTGCATCCCTTGTTTCTGGGAAATTCATTGCCAGCGAATACCTAAGTGCATCAATCATAGATGGCTCAGTGTATGTGTCTACAAAGTCCTTCAAATCAATAGACCAATTTCTAGATTTAGAGAATTTATTACCCTCCAAATTTAGGAACTCATGAGCTGGTACATTCTTCGGTAAAATATAAGGATTGTCTGAATCTTTACGGCCGTGAAGCATAGCGGGGAAAATCAAAGTGTGGAACACAATGTTATCCTTGCCGATGAAGGCATAGTATTCTGTATCTTCATTTTGCCACCATTCTTTCCACTCATCTGTGCCGCCAAAATACTTTTTAGTAGCCGAAATATAACCCAAAACAGCATCGAACCATACATATAGTACTTTGTCTTTAGTCTTTTCCTTATCCATTCCCTCTATTTCATCTAAGTGGACTCCCCACTTCAAATCGCGAGTTATTGCCCTGTTACTCAAGCCCTGCTTTAGCCAGCTTCGGGTTTGCTGTAATACATTGTCCTTCCAAGCATTAGAATTTGATTCAATATATTCTTCCAAAAATGATTGGATCTCACCGAACTTGAAATACCAATGAGTAGTCTTTTTTAGAGTAGGAGTCTTGCCACTGATCAAACTTACAGGGTTTTTCAACTCAGTTTGGTTGTAGTATGCACCACAGTTGTCACATTGGTCACCACGAGCGTTGTCTTCACCACAGTTAGGGCAAGTACCTTCTACGTATCTGTCTGGCAAAAACATTTTCTTATCTTCATCATAGAACTGCTCTGTTTCCTCTTCGTGCAGGTATCCTTTGTCCAAGAAATGCTTAAAAAACTCCTTAGCTACCTCGTGGTGTTCTGGAATTGATGTGCGCGAATAAACATCGAACGACATTCCGAATTTTTCGAAAGCGTCCTTGTTAGAATTGTGGTACTTGTCAATTATATCTTTTGGGGTTACTCCTTCCTTCTCGGCAGCAATGGTAATGGCCACTCCATGCTCATCTGAACCGCATACATAGAGCACGTCGTCACCCATCAATCTCTTATAGCGAACGAATAGGTCTGCTGGCAAATATGCGCCAGCACAGTGCCCTAAGTGGATATATCCGTTTGCATAAGGTAAAGCAGATGTAACGAGTATTTTCTTATTCATATTAGTTATATAAGTGTTTTTATTCTTGATAGAATACAAATATAACTAAGCTTGGTTGGAATTAGTAATAAAAAAACCAACTCCGCTTCGAAAAGCAAAGCTGGCTCAAATTTGAGTATATTTATTAATCTATCCCCTGAACTCAGATTTCACGTGAGTGCCATCACAATAAGGTTTGTTAGCAGAACTACCACACCTACAAAAGGCAGTTTGCTTGGCTCTGCTTTCCTTCTCACCATTACTATTTGTTATCTCTATGTTCCCTTTTACTATAAGTGGGCCATTTTCTAGTACATCTACTTTTACCGTCTCGTCACTCATTTTTTCTTCCTCATCATTTAATTTGTAACTCAATGCTCCCGAAGGACACTTATCAATTTGTTCTTTTAGTTCCGCTGTTGTTGCATTTTCAACCTTAATCCAAGGTCTTCCATTAGGATCATATACATCTGGCAACATTTTCACACATACCCCAGCGTGAATACATTTACTGGCATCCCACAGCACAGTCATATCATCATTCGAATATTCTTTTGTCTTACTCACTATTACCCCTTTTATAAATTCTTTAGAAAATGCACAACTTCCTCTTCTTCCCAAAACCCGACTTTTTTGTGGAACTCTCTTGAGTTTCTATCAGTTAACCAAGTATCTGAACCAATTTGAATGCACCCCGATTTACGGCACCAATCTTCACCAATTTCCAAAAACTTTTTGGCAATACCTAGCTTTCTGTGAGTCTCCTCTACAAATATGCCTTCCAAATATCCAGTTGGGGATTGCCTTGCTCCTTCTACATAATCCACTCTAATAGAGAAAATAGCAAACCCAATATTCATTCCTTCCTCAGAAGCGATTAAAATTTTTTGGTTGTCTCCATCTCTATATTTCTCTAACGAATCTAGAAGCTCACCTCTAGTAAAATCATTCCAAAGCTTCAAACCCATTTGCAAGAGCGAGTCTAAGTCTGAATTTTTGAAATCACTATATTTTATGTTATTTACACTCACAACTACCCATCCATCTGCTCTTTTAAAGTGGTTATGAGCCCCTTTCCTCTCAACTCATGGCTTTTTACTTTAACAAATTTACCCTCAGGGTCGATTAGCATAACAGTTGGGAATGAATTAATGCCATATTGCTTCAGAACCCCTTTTGCATACCCATCCAAGTCAATGGTATTTGGCCACTCCATTTTGTTCTTCTCCATATAATCAGCAACTACTTTGACAGACCTATCGCTAGACACACTGATTATCTCAAAATCTTCATCTTTTAACTCGTTGTAAGCCTTAACCAAATGTGGAGTTTCCCCTCTACAAGGGCCACACCAAGTTCCCCAAAAATCAAGCAAAACCCACTTCCCTTTAAAGTCAGACAGTTTTGTCTCTTTGCCATCAGTAGTTTTGAATGTAAAATCTGGTGCGTGTGTTAATGACTTCAGTTTTAACTTCGCTAGGTCTTTTGGGACACCGTCTCTTGGCCAACTGTCCAAATCGTCATACTTGCCTATTTCTCTCAATTCCGACCTTAAAGCCTCTAAATATTCTGGATTATCGGCAAATTCACTATCTGCTAATCTTGAATAAAGACCATATCTCAAATAGCATCTATTTCTCTTATTTTGAGATTTTAAATATGCGTTCTCTAATACTTCTATATAAGGTTTGGGGTTCTCTTTGAATTCGTCTCTGTAAATAATATCATTGAAATTTGAATAGAAAACAGTAGGAATTTCTTGTAAAGACCTAAGTAACTTTTTATGATCTTCCCAAGTATCAAGAGAGTCTGCCGACATCAGTAATTTGTGTTTTGTAAGCTTAATAAAATCATTTAGGTAAGGCGAATCAATTGAATTCAATGTATTGTCACTAATTGCAAGATACTTATTATATTTTTTCAAGGCATTTTGTTTGCGTTCTTCTATTTTTTCATCAGTATACTTTTTTAATAAATTTTTATTCCTTTGGTGGACGAAATAATAATATTCCTGCCTCAACTTGCCAACATCAACAGCAGGTACTTGTTCGATATAGATATTGTAAGCCTCATTCACAGGTGAATTAACCCATTCTCCTGATGTCATGCTAAGCTCTATTTCGTCTTCTGTTGTGGTATAATCTTTAGAGTCAACATTTATTATTATTTTATCATTAACTACTTTAACTATAGCATTATAATCTCCATTGTGATCATATTCCCATTCGCCATCATGCTTCTCAGGTGAAACAGATCCATCCCCAAATATTACGGTATATGAAGCTGTCTCATCACCTTTGTAATATTTGGAATATTCATCGCTTTTCAAATCAAATTCTAATTGCACTTTACCATCTTTACCTATTGGCTCTTTGTTCCATAACCTACTATTTTTCAGATATACTAAAGCTGATACAGAATCGAAATCAGCGGGTATTTTTCGCTTGTGAAGATCAGCTACCACTCTTGGATTATCATCTCCTTCTATATACTTTGTTATATATGCCTCGTACCCTTCTGCTGCTAGGTGAAGTTCTGCATAGTTAATACTCTCAGGTAATTCTATCTCGAACTCACCACTTGGATCTACATCAACCACCTTAAACAAATTATCTTTGTTGCTTCGAAAACGGTTGTAGTAAACATAAACTTCTTTCTTGGCATCTCCACCATCCACTAAGTTTATTTTACCTGTGATTACGTCCATTTTCTCGGCAGATAAAGTAGAAAATGACATTAAAATAATAGCCATAGTTAACGAAATATATTTCATTTACTCCTCTAAAAGTCTGGTGTATTTAATTGCTTATGGAGCAACAATATACAAAAGAGCTTAATTTTTTCAAATAAATTTGTCATATTAGTCAAAATTGGAAAGTCCTAATTACTATAAATTACTGAGAGGCAAATTATGACACCTGAAGAAAAAATGGTACAAAGCATAGAAGAAAAAACAGGCAAACCAATATCACATTGGATAGAAGTCGTCAAGAAATCTGGGATAGAAAAACACAAAGCAATAATTAATCACTTGAAAGAAGAGCATGGTTTTACTTATGGTTTTGCCAACTTAGTAGCCCACAAAGCAAAAAAATCAGATGCAAAGTCAGTGAGCGAGACTACTGACTTGGTTGAGATACAATACATAGGAAAAGAATCACTCAAACCTATATATGACAAGCTAATGAAGGAAATAGAAAAATTTGGCAATGTAGAAATAGCACCCAAGAAAACCTATGTCAGCTTGAGAGGGAAAAAACAATTTGCTCTAATTCAACCATCCACTAAAACAAGAGTAGATGTAGGGATAAATTCAAAAGAGTTGGAAGTGAACGACAGATTAGAAAAATCAGGCAGCTTCAACTCTATGTGTTCCCACAGAGTACGGCTGACTGACGAATCAGAAGTCAATAAAGAGTTAATAAATTGGATAAAGCAAGCTTACGAAGAGGCGAAGTAGAAAGAGACATTTGACCAACCCCTATGCCCCTTTGGAGGGGCTGTCTGAACTTGTTCAGACTGGGGAGGAATGTGTATAATGTCACAGCGAGCGTAGCGTGGCTGTCTCATTTGAGATTGCCGCAGTCACTTCGTTCCCTCGCAATTACCGGCATAATAGTCACCTCCGCTAATTCCTTTGGCTTCGCACGCTACTGAGGAAAGCAACTGCACGTTGAGCTTGTCGAAACGCCCAGGTGTATCAAAACAACCACCCCGTCAACGCCTTGGCGTTGCCACCCCTCCACTGGAGGGGAATTCACTACTCTTTCACAAAACGCTTATAAATCTTATCATTTATCCGAATGAAATATGTACCTGTACTCAAAGCATCAACATTTATGCTTTTTTCGTTTGCTAAGTTGAGTCCATTAAAACTTATCATATTCCTACCATTTATATCTATCACTTCAATAGACTCCAATCCTTTCTCATAAGTAATATTCACTTCCGATTGAGCAGGGTTGGGATAAACAGTAAGGTTTCTTAGTTCTGTTTCTACACTTGATTCTATGTCGAGTTTGTAGCGAAACATTTTTTTTATGTTCCTGAGGATACCATCTGAATCTTCTCTAAGAATAGAACCTTGTGCATATAAATATTTGTTGTCCATATTATAATAAAACCCGTTTAAATGGTTGCCATCTCTGTACATTTCATCAGACTCATCATACAGATCAACCCAACTTTCACCCTTATTACTAGAAACAATAAAGATTCTCGATCCAAATCCTATAACCAAATCATCATGATATTCAATTTCATTGATAAATTTACCTCCACCAATTGTATCAGATATAAAAAACGGTTCCCAAGTTTTAAAGTCCAGACTTCTCATTAAGCTGGTATATCCTAATGATCCATCTTTGTAGCGATTTTCTACTATAATGTATGGCTCTTTATACATTAAGTTATAATATTCTTGATTAATGTGTTGTGATTCTTTAAATAACTCTGATTCAAATTCATTCCAGTTTAAACCACCGTCCAAAGTTTTGAAAAACCTCAATTTATTTTTATCTCTCCCAACAACAAATACAGTATTCTCGTCTATTGTTAGTACTCTAAGTAATGCAAAATAATCAGGGAATACACCTTCAGATAAGGGTAAATGATTCCAATTTTTACCACCATCTGTTGTTTTAGTTAGTATACTACCCTCAATAGCACCTACAAATCCAACATTTTCATTAACAAAACGTACATGTTTTAATGGATGGTCATCAGTTTCAGCAAAAGATGTAAATGACCAAGTCTCTCCCTTATCAAAAGAATGGAATAATTTGCCATTGTCAGAAGGTGCAAATAAGCTATTTCCATTTTTTATCAAGTCATACAGCCTTGTACTAGCACCAATTTCATTTAGAGGAGCATACATACATGAATCCCAAGTCATACAATTGTCATTTGACTTTATTACAGAGTGTATCCCATTTAAATTAATAGAAAAAATCGTTCCATCAATTTCAACCATTTTAAAAATTTGAAATACTAAACTCTTTTCCGTTTGGTGCATCAACTGTTTCCTTATTATCTATCATTTCCCATTGGGTACTGCTTTGAACAGAAAAAGCACTTATCAGTAGAATAATAGTAGTGAAGATGTAGATTCTCATAGTTTGCCCCTCCTAAATATAAATAAAGTAAATTTGCGTCCTCATACTTATAACACATCAAAGCAGGTAAAGATACACCTTAGCACTAAATTTATTGATTTCCCAAAAAGTAATAAACCAAATCTATACTCGTTTTATTACCTAATTTTAGGAAGTTAGTAATTCAATAATTATATTGAATATGAAAAATATCAATAATATAGAACAATATTTATGGCTTGGTTTAAAAGATCAGAAAAGAATATAAAAAGTGAAGAACACAGAAATATGCCAGATGGGCTTTGGACAAAGGCACCAAACGGTAATGTTATTTACAAAAAAGAATTAGAAGAAAACCTATACACTGACCCCAATAGCGACCATCACTTCCGTGTTGGTTCCAAAGAGTATATAGAAATACTTTTTGACGAGGGTACATTCAAAGAAACACATAAAAAAGTAAAATCTGCTGACCCTTTGGAGTTTGAAGATACAAAAAAATATACTGACAGATTAGCTGCGGCACACAAGAAGACAGACAGCAAAGATGCCCTAACAACAGGATACGGAAAAATAAACGGCCACAAGGTATCATTCGGTTGTATGAATTTTGATTTTGTTGGCGGTAGTATGGGCTCTGTTGTAGGAGAAAAATTTGTTAGAGCTGCAAACTATGCAATCAAGAACAAATGTCCTCTAATCATAATCTCTACCTCTGGTGGAGCTAGAATGCAAGAAGCAGTAATCTCACTTATGCAAATGGCTAAGACAAGTGTAGCCCTAGCGCAATTAGAAGAAGCTGGCTTGCCATTCATTTCTATCCTAACTGACCCCACAACTGGTGGAGTAAGTGCTAGTTTTGCAATGCTGGGAGACGTTATCATATCTGAACCAGGAGCACTTATTGGCTTTGCTGGCCCAAGAGTAGTAGAGCAGACAATAAAACGCAAGTTGCCAGAAGGATTTCAGAGAGCAGAATTCTTACTTGAGCATGGTTTTGTAGATATGATAGTCCACAGAAAAAACATGAAAGAAGAGTTAACTAAGATTATCTCTTGGTTTGGGCATTGATAGATATAAATATCTCCCATTTTTAATTTTAGTTCTACTATTCAGTGAGCTTAAATCTGAGCAATACCATATCCGAGAAATGGCCTATGTATCTGCAGGTGGGGTCTATGGTGGCAACTCTGCAGAGTTTATGAATATATATCAAAACCAAATAGGTGGGAATAATGTTAATTTTAAACATACGCCTGCTTTTGGTTTTGGATTGAAGGCATGGATAAATGATAACTACAGAATATCACTCCATGCTGAGTATTTTGAATCTCGCATGAATGATGCATATTTCGAATTCGACTCATTACAACTGGGTACAGTTGAGAGAGATTTATTTCATAAAATAAATACTACCACTATTCCGATAGTAGCTTCAATAGATTACATCCCTATAGAACAGCAATTCAAGACATATTTGACATTTGGGGCTGGTATAGTAATTTCGAAAGTAAAATGGGAAGAGAATGTTAACAGTACTAGATCAAGTGACTTAAGAGTAGGTGGTATACATTATAATCAAACAGATATATTGCCTATGCTTAGAGCAGGTTTGGGTGTCGAATTAGATTTTGACAAGCCTGTGGTAGGAGAAGTAATAGGAAGTTTAACTTTCGAACTAACATATAGCTATATGTTCAGAAATTTGCCTATGTATGACAATATTAAAAATCAATTCGTTAATGAATCGTTTACTTTACCAAATACTGTTGAGTTCTTACCCGGATATTTATCGCTTAAGTTGCAATTCGGATTAGAATATTTCCAAACTATTGGTAAATAATGATAATTTCATTAGATTGTTTTGGAGACAGTCCTTTAATAAAATACTAAATGCTAGGGAGGCAATCATGACTACAGAAGTTACATTCAGACACTTTAAATCGAAACACCCACATTTGCATGACATGGCACTAGATGCAGCAGATGGATTCACTCAATTCAATGGTTCAATTTTAAGCACTCACGTAGAATTTATCAATGAGCCAGAAGAAAAAGTAGTAAAGTTCACTGTAAATGCAAATGGTAAAGTATTAGTTTCTCACGACAGCACTGATGATTTCAAAAAGAGCTTAGCAGGAGCAGAAGATAAACTTGTCAGACAATTGAGAAAATTGAAAACAAAAACTCAAGATCACGATCACGAAAAATTTGAACCAACAACTGACGAATCTGAATATTAGTAATAGTTTAGATTAGGTATCAATTATGAATAATGTTTGATAAGTTAAAAGAAATAAGGAAAAAAGAAGTAGAAGTATCTGCTTTACTAAAATCGCCCGTTAAGTTACAAAACTTAACTGGCGATATTGGTTTAAACAACCTAATATCTCAAGCCCATGTTCACAGGCCACAGTTGGCTTTATCAGGGTTTACTGATTTATTTAACTATTCTAACGTTCAGATAATTGGTAATACTGAGATATATTACCTAAAGTCAATCGGGAAAGATAAAGCAAAAGATAGCTTTCTAAGAATAGCAAAGTTCGATATTCCTTGTTTAATAGTAACAAGTAACAATACATTAGATGATGAATTAATTGAAATAGCAAAGCGTAATAATGTACCTGTATTCACTACTGAGCTGGATACCACAACTGCAATTTCAGTATTATCCGTGTTTTTGAATGATATATTTTCACCTCATGTTAATTTACATGGTTCATTCGTAGATGTATATGGTGTAGGAATTCTATTCACTGGTGATAGTGGCATAGGCAAGAGTGAAATCGCACTTGATTTAGTAGAGCGAGGCCACAGATTAGTTGCTGACGATGTTGTTATACTTAACAACAACACTGGAACCGCCCTAATGGGTACTGGAACTAACTTAGTCCAACACTTTATGGAAATAAGAGGTCTAGGTATTATAGATGTAAAACGTATGTTCGGTATTAGATCTATTAGATACCAAAAAAGATTAGAAATAATAGTTGAATTGGAAGTTTGGGATAAAAAAAATGATTACACAAGAACTGGATTAGAAGAAAAACACACCAAAATACTCGATGTGGACATTATGACAGTGAAGTTACCAATATTCCCAGGTAAGAATATAACTGTAATTGCAGAGACTATAGCACTTAACTATTTACTTAAAACTTATGGGTACAATGCATCAGAAGTATTTACAAATAAGTTGAATGAAACTATTCTCAATAAGAGTAGTAAGAAAAACGATATAGATGATAGAATAATTAATTATTTCCAAGGTGATTTGGAATAAGAGAGACACTTTATGAAAAAAATATTGATTCCGTTAGTTTTATTGTTTGCATTATTCGCAAATACAAATGCACAAGACGGCTCTGAGCATGCAAGGTTCAAGGCGTCTCCTTCGCAAAGTCAAGTAAATGAAGGCGATGAGTTTTATCTGAAATTCAATTTTGATATTGATAAATATTGGTACACTTATGACTTCGTTATGCAGGTAAGCGAGGAAGGAATAGGCCCTATGGAAACTCAGCTTGCTGTTAAATCAGAAGATATGGCAGAAGTGAATGGGGAAATAATAAAGCCCAAGCCATTAGAAAAATTTGATGAAGGTTTTCAATTTGATATTACTTATTACAAAGGTAACTTTGATGTAATATTACCTGTCAAAGCTTTGAAAGACATTGATTTTGAATCAGATGAAATGAATGTAGAGATTTATATTCAACTGTGTGATACTTCTCGTTGTTTACCTCCTGAACCCTATGAATTTAAAGTAGGTGCCGATGTATTCAACCCTGAAGATTATGACTTCTTTGTAAATAGAGATGAAGAGTCATTGGATGCAGGTGATGAAGATGAAGTAATTATAACAGAATCAAGTGCTGAAATAGAAGAATCAAAAAAGAAAGGCATTTGGTCATTTCTTTGGTTCGCAATGTTAGCAGGTGGTGCAGCATTACTCACACCTTGTGTATTCCCAATGGTACCAATTACGGTTTCATTCTTTACTAAAAGAGCAGAAAGCACTAAAGCAAAAGGACTTCGTGATTCGCTTATTTATGCTTTTGGAATAATTTTAACATTTACCTTTTTAGGATTTGCACTGTCATGGTTACTCAAAGATTCAGGTGGGTTAGGTGGATTTGCAGCGAACGGTTGGGTTAATATATTTATCGCAACAATATTCGTTGTGTTTGCATTGAATTTATTTGGTGCGTTTGAAATACAAATTCCAACGAGCGTAATGAATAAGCTAAATAAGCAAACTCAGGGCTCTGGTATATTTTCAATATTGATAATGGGACTCGTTTTCTCACTAACATCTTTCACATGTACAGTACCATTTGTTGGGTCAGCACTGCTTTCAGCATCTGGTGGTGAGTGGTTCTACCCTGTTATTGGAATGTTAGGTTTTTCTACCGTATTTGCACTTCCATTCTTTATATTCGCACTAATTCCTTCGGCAATGAATAAGCTACCCAAAGCTGGTGGATGGATGAATAACTTAAAAGTTGTGATGGGATTCTTGGAAGTTGCCGCTGCTGTAAAATTCATAAGCAACGTAGATCTAGTCTGGGGATGGGGCATTATGCCTCGTGAACTATTCATAGCAATCTGGATTGTTTGTGGTATTCTAATAGTAGTCTACCTATTAGGTGGATTCAGTATGAAGTTGGATACACCAATATCGTCCATGAGTGCATTAAGAATTATATGGGCAATTGTATTCGGTGCAATTACAATCTACTTGGTTCCAGGATTGTTTGGTAAAAATATGGGAGAATTAGATGCATTCTTACCACCTAAAGGGTATCTGAATGCTAGCTCTGCTACGGTATCATCTGCTGGGGGTGATATGTTTGGTAGTGGCACTAATGCTAAAAAATTGGTATGGCTCAATAATTATGAAGAAGCACTTGCATTAGCTAAAGAAGAAAACAAACCAATATTTATTGACTTTACTGGGTGGACTTGTACTAATTGTAGGTGGATGGAATCGAATGTATTTCCTTTACCAGAAGTTCAAAATTACTTTACGGATATGATTAATGTAAAGCTATACACTGACCGAAGAGAAGAGCCTGAGTTAAGTAACAAAAAATTTCAAGAAGAAAGATTCAACTCAATCGAGTTACCTTTATATGTAATACTTACTCCAGATGAAAAATTGGTTGGAACAAAAGCATTTACTCGAGACCTGCAAGAATTCTTAGACTTTTTAGAAAAAGGAAAGAATTCTATTGAAAGTTAATTGAGCTAAGTAGAAACTTTATAGCCCCTCTACAAATCTAGTATCTTCGTTATACTTTGTGGTGGGGCTTATTACTACCATATTATCTATCAATCTTGTTTTACCTAGTATAGCTCCTATCAACAGCACTATCTTCTCCCCTTCCTCAAAGACTGTTGGCTCTGACAAGTCATCTCCATTAGCAGAAACGGCATAATCTACTTTGAGTGTATCAAGTTTACGCAATTTTTCTAACAAGAATGCATTGATTAGCTTCCTGTTCCTTTCCCCACTTTCAATGAATTGTTTAGTGACAAGGAGTGACGAGTGTAATATACCAGCATCCTCTTTTTGCTGTTCTGTTAGATACTTATTTCTAGAACTCATTGCAAGTCCATTTTCTTCCCTCACAATGGGAGCAACAACTATCTCTATACCATATCTCATATTCGATTCTAATCTTCTAA
The DNA here is from genome assembly GCA_046290495.1 of Chlorobiota bacterium. Taxonomy (GTDB): domain Bacteria; phylum Bacteroidota; class Ignavibacteria; order Kapaibacteriales; family UBA2268; genus PGYR01. The sequence goes on from JBKAGT010000005.1 coordinate 1,056,812, forward strand.
CAACTAGAGATTGCTGGTAATCCTTTTGACCAAAAAATGCATGGGTAGGAATGGAAGCATTAAAAAGCTTTGCAACAACCGTAGCAACACCATCGAAGAAATGCGGTCTCGGTTTCCCTTCGAAAATACTAGCAAGTTCACCTACTCTAACTGTAGTTGTATGAAAATCATCATACATTTCATCTCTACTTGGAGCAAACAATACATCACTACCAGCTTTTTTTGCTATGTTGTAATCATGTTCAAAATCCCTTGGGTATGAATCATAATCTTCGTGAGGTGCAAACTGTGTAGGGTTAACAAATAGTGTAGTTATCGTTATATCGCATTTACTATCGGATAGTTCAATCAATGAAGCGTGTCCGCTATGGAGAAAGCCCATAGTTGGGACTAAGCCTACTGTTTTCCCTTCGCTTCTTTGCTTTATCGAAAACTCTCTCAACTCACTAATTTCTCTTATCACTTTCATTCTAATTCTCTACTTCCTGACCTATCAGCCGTCATTTCTGTTATTTTTTTTCTAAATTCTTCTACTTTAGATTTAGGAATATCTGCTATTATTTCTATCGTATCAGTATATACCTCATCGAATGAAACAGCATAATCAGTGAGAAGTCTTTTTATAGTATTTATATCATCATAAGTGGTGAACACTTTTACTTTCTTCGTAATGTCAATTTTCTTACGAACACAAGTCTTTATTACTTCTTCTGCAGTACCGCCATAAGCTCTAGCTAGTCCACCAACGCCTAATTTAGTGCCACCATAGAATCTGGTCACAATTACTATTACATCAGATAATTTATATTTCTTTATAGCAAACAATATGGGATTGCCAGCTGAACCGTTGGGTTCTCCATCATCGTTTGCTCTATATTCTAACCCATCGGGGCCTATGATATAAGCATAGCAATTATGAGTTGCGTCATAATGCTCTTTTCGAATATCATGCAAATGCTTATCTGCATCTTCTTTTGAATCTATTGGAAAGATATTAGCAATAAATCTACTGCCTTTTATCTTATCTTCATAAGTCCTTGGTTCAGTTATAGAGTAGTAATAATCCATATTACTTGTATTTGTAAAAACCTTTATTTCTTAAAAACTTCTCTATCCTTGGTTCTACCCACAGAGTTAATAGTGCAAAAATAATACCTGCCAATACATCAACTACATAATGATAACGGAGGTAAACTGTAGAAAAAATCAAACTACTTCCTAATATCAGTACAAACCATTTGTACTTAGATTTAAACTGAAATGCTATCACTATAGTTATAAATGTCATCATAGTGTGACCACTTGGCATACAGTCACGGTTGATTATCTCAGCCGGATTTTCAGTTCCTGGGAATACTCCTCCACCAGCATTTACCATATCTCTGAATGTATTAGTTAACCATAAGCCAGGTAACTCAGAGTTCAAACTACCAAAATCATGAACTATAAAACGAGGTCCGATAGCAGGCATAAAAAAGTAAAGTAAATAGGAAACAAAAAATCCAAAAATTAGCAATCTAGCAAATTCGAAAAACTTATCATCTTCTCTGACTGTAAATTCCACCCCAAGCATAAATGGAAGAACATAAAACATCATATAAGTAAATTGTAGGTATTCTGTTAGCAGTGGAGTTGAGAATTGTCCAAGCCACTCAGTGGGATTAACACCAAATAAATAATAGTCCCACTTCATTAGCACTAAATCAAAATCATTCGGGTTTACAAGAGGGATAAACAAATGAATATTACTATATATAAAAAATATAATCGGCATTATATATAGTCTTCTAACCAAGCGAAAGACTTTCCCACCTTTATATTTGCTACTAAATATAGCAAAACCAACAATAGCAGCAGAAACAACTATATAGGATAATAGATTAAGAAATGGAGTATCTAGTTGACCCCAGAATACAAAGTTTAGTATTGTGTACAGAATTAGCATGCCTAAAGTATAGGCATCAGTAATTGTCAACACATGTATGATACTTTTTAATTTATCCAATATTCCGACTATTAACACTGTTATATAAAACTCTAAAATCTTCTAATGATAAATTTTCAGCTCGCAAATTTAACATTTCTTTTATATTTACATCTAAACTTGGATCATCAACGAATTGCTTATAGTCTTCCTTTGAGTTAAAGTAAGATTTTATTGAATTAGACAACTTCTTTCTTCTATTATTAAATGAAGCTTTGATGAACTGATGAAGTTTGTAGTCAAACTCACCTTTGTTAAAATCAATCTTAACTACTGAAGATGTGACCTTTGGTGGTGGGTCAAATGCTTCTGGTGGTACATCGAATAATTTCACAGCTGTGCCACACATCATAATAGCCAAAGTTAGAATACCATATTCTCTGGAGTTAGGAGGTGAAACAATTCTATCAGCAAGCTCTTTTTGAATCATAAAAGTAAAACTATCAATTTTGTCAGCATGTTCTAACAACTTAAATATAATTTGAGTAGATATATAATATGGAAGATTACCAATTATTTTGGCATTCTTATTATCTTCAAGAAGCTCGTCCATATTCTGCTTAAGTATGTCTATATTAATGATATTTAAGCCAGGAAACTTGTTCTTGAGGACTTTTACTGCTCTTTGGTCAATCTCTATACATACCAAGTTATCTGTCAACTCAAGTAAGTATTTTGTCAATGCACCTGTACCTGGACCAATCTCGATTACCGAATCATTTTTATTAATATTAGGCGCTTCAGCTATTTTTTGAGACACAGATTCGTCTATAAGAAAGTTCTGTCCCAATGATTTTTTATGTTTTAATTTGTCCAAATGTCTATCTATATTTTTTAAATCCTTCTATCAACTTGCATCTCGAATCTTCCATTGATTCATTTATTACTTTGTAGTCACCTATAACAGCTGTGAAATTAGTGTCTCCACTCCATCTAGGTACGATATGGAAATGTAAATGTCCTGGCAACCCTGCCCCAGAAGCTGCTCCTGAATTTAGTCCAACATTATATCCTTGTGGGCTAAATGCGTCTTCTATCACCTTAGTGGAAATATTGATTACCTCCATAATTTCTGTCCTTACATCCACAGACAAATCATCCAAAGAAGGCTTGTGTTCAACAGGTGTGATTAATAAATGTCCGCTATTGTAAGGATAGCGATTCATTATAACAAAAGACTTATCAAACCTAGCAACAACTAAGTTCTCATCATCCTCATTCGGGTTTTCTATAGCATGGCAGACAAAGCAATTATTATTCTTCTTTTTACTTTTAAAAGAACCTATATACTTTGATCTCCATGGTGACCACATTTGTTCCATATTTATTGCTATACTTAAATTTAAATTATTAAATTCAATATAAAAAAAATGCTTGTAATTAGTAAAATTACAAGCATTAAAATAATGTTTTTCAGCAAGTAGTTAGAATATACTCGTTGAAGGGAATCTGATATCAACACCAAACTGTAGTGCACTTACTCTCCAATCATCATCTGCTGACAAGTTAGTAATACCATAATTGTAATTAAAGTTCGGTACTATGTACATACCGTTATTTAAAATAAGTTCATACTGAACACCAAATTTAATACCTGCTCTGAAAGCAGAGGAATTTGGAATTTCTCCACTTGCTGCAATTAGAGTTCTACCGTCATCTGAATATTCGAATTCTGAATCAGGTTTTTGCTCGAATCTTGCGTTTTCTGGTGTTACCAATTGGAATAGCTGTTCTTGATCTTTAGTTAAAGCAAAGTCAAAAGTAGGTCCAACAATAACTCCAAATGTCTCTACGAAGTTAAATTTGTATTGAACATCTAATGATATCATATCATAAGTCACTTCATTAATGTGGTTTGTTGAACTCAAAACCTCAGTTTGATTTCCTTGGTTATCAGTTAATACTGAGGGATATTCATCCCCTACTACCTCAAAACTAGCAGGCATAGAGTTATAGAGTAATCTTGCAATAATTGACTGAGTTGAATTTTTAGGACCACCTAATAGATATTCCATTGATATTCCAAAGAAATAACCATTAGCAGAACCATTTTCGAATACTGGACACGGAACAGCACTTTCAAAAGTTTGTAATTCTGCAGAATGTAAAACTCTGTTGTAACCGATAACTGGGCCAATATAGAATGGTGTTCCAGTGTTAACTGGTACCAAAGGGTTATTTCCTTGACCAAAACTTTGTGCAGTACCAGCCAAAATCAAAATAAAAATAGTCAGAATAAATTTTTGTAGACCATTGGACATAATTTAAACCTTGTTACTTAGTAATAATAAATTCTTGTTTGGATATTGAGCTCTGGGAGTCAATAATTAATATATATTTTCCATTAGCGTAATCACTAAGGTTTAATATAATATTATTTTTTCCTTTATCAAACATAAATTTATCAAATACGTTATATTTTTTCCCTAGTATATCCAACAGGTAGACCGAAGCGTTTACATCGCTACCACTTGTCACAGTAACCTCCAACTCATTAGTTATCACGTTGGATTTCAAAGAAACATCTGATATTAAAGAATTTAATGCTACACTTCTGTAGTCAAATGCACATATTTCTTCAACGTCTAAAGTTGATACTTGACTGTTTCCATCATAACAGTCGTCAATAAGTACATTAATACCAATATCGCCTTCTAGATCAGTAGTTAATGATGCCAAGAACCTTATTTCAAAATCCCAGCTCACAACTTCATTAAAATCAAACGATAGTAATTCAGGTGATTGAAGAATGAACTTCCTGTCTTTTACAATTATATCGCAATTTATCGATTTAAGAACATTACCTGATATATCATAGAACTTAATATCAGTCTCTTTGTCAACAAAATAGAAGTTGTACAAATCAATTTCGATATCGAATCCTAAATTAGCCGTAGTATCAATAAAGTTAGGGAAACTCCCACTAAATTTAAGGTCGAAATAGTCACCCAAACTTACAGTTTGAATATCAAACGGGTTGATTGTTAATGCATTTTGGTATGATTCTATTTGACTTTGGTAGTGTATATTTGTGTCTAATTGCTGGTCTATATCATATATCGCTATTTCATAATCTATGACTTGTTGACTTTCCCCAGAAATGAATACTTCAAAGCTTCTGGTTACTGATTCACCAACATTTAGTGTATCTTTTTCTAATTTTGGTATTAGTCGAATACTGCCAATTGCCATATTTGGAACTATGTCGTTAATTACAAACACGGTATTACCTGTGTTTGTTATATCCAAATCTAAAGTGTCATAATTACAAGAAAGAGTTTCTTTGTTTTCAGCGAATAAGTCTACTCCTAAGGTATCAAGTTCTTCAACAAAGCCAAATATTGTTATAGTGTCTAATTTTGTATTGAAATTTGGTAAGGCATCTGACTCAACTAATAGCTTCATTTCATGGTATCCCAGCTGTAAGCCATTGAATTTTATATTTAGATCTTCAGATTGTCCACTAGCCACAGTTCTATTATTATAGAAACTTTTGTCAAATTCGAATATACTTTCATCACCGTATATTGGTGTTATACTTCTAATTTCTAAATCTTCATTGCCCAAGGCTTGTAATATAGTGTGAATAGAATCCCTACTAGATGTAATTTTTATAGTATCCATATCAATACTGAAAGTATTGATTTTTGGCAAAGTGGGTTGACCAGTCAATAAGATTCTGATTGTGTCATGCCCTTCCCATCTTTCTATGAATTTTGCCTCTAATTGGTAAGGAGTAAAGTCATTAACATCTAAAGGGTTGTAAGTAAATACTAAAGGATAATTATCAAATTCATCAAGTTGGATATCATCTAAATTTTCTATTAATGCCTTATTAGCATCGTTTTCAATATTTGAATTTACCTCAATTAGTCTAAACTCTGAGGAAAACGTCCCTATATTTAGAAATTTCAAAGTAGTATCTTTGGTTGAACCAACTCTAGTATCTCCAAAATCAAAGGTAATATTATTTATTTCAGGTGCACCAATTTCCCCTCTTATAATTGCTTGCCTATTTATCTCTTGGTCATCAACTAAAGTAACCGTTATATCATGCTCTCCCACATCTGTATGAGTAAATGAGATTTTATCAAATCTGATTGACTCACCTGATTTCAAAGTCTTAGGGAACATACCAGTAGTATCAATCGTAAAATAATTACTCACTGGTATAGTCAAACTAGTAGCTATTATATCTGCATTTCCAGCGTTTCTGAATTCTACATACTCTGATGTGGATGTGTTATAACTGGTTCCACTTAATATCTTTGGTAGAGTCAAATTGTTAGCAGCTAAATTATAGCTTATAACATCAGCACTAATATATACTTGTTCTGAATAATCACACCCAAAGTTAAATCTCATAGAATCTAAAACAGATTCAAAATTGCCAGGTTGATTATCTAAACAAAGCTCTAGATAATGTGATTCACCCTTGTAGAGCATAACTGGAGGAGTTAATAAAGTGGAAAATTTCAATCTCAAATCTTTGGGCAAATCATAGCTTTCTAAAAGTACAGAATCTGCATTCGTCTTTAGAACAAATCTGAAACAAGAATCTTGTTTTGCATTAATCTCACCATAATCTATGTTGTCAATTAATGATATTTGTGCGCCATCATAATTGAATTCATAACTCTCCATGTTTCCACTATAATCGTATGAATCAAGCTTTAATCTTGCTGGTCTATTTTTGTCCTGAACTTCTGCGTTAAACTGAACTACAGTTGTTGTGTCAGATATATCACTAATGTTCCAGACCATATTTTCTGTATAGCTTTCATCAACAACAATATAATTTATACCAGATACATCGCTAATTACCTCATCATAAATTTGTCCTTCAACAGTTGAGCAAGTTTCTGTAAAGTCAATAATTGGTTTGGCATTCTCCATGCTTTCTTCATCTATAAGAGAAGCACCTACCGTCATTGCATAAGAATCATAAATACCATTGGCAATTGCAATAGCGTGGAACCTCCCTGAGTCTGCCTTAATATTGACAGTCGTAGCTTGAGGTCCAACCAAAACTCTTTCCCAATACAATTTTTTCCCGTTGGCAATAAACTCATTGAAACCAAGCATTGTTTCAACATTTACACCATTTACTGTTATCGATTCATAACCTTTTTCTTCAGCAATAAGTATCACTGATTGAAACCTATACTGATCTTGATATGAGCCATCACTCCAGGCGAATGCAGTATTCGAAGCAAAGTAAGTAACATTATTAACCATTTTGTCAACTGGTGGTATTATTACCATTGCAGGGTCATAATATTCAAAATTCAGTGCTTCAGAATATTTCGCCATAAACTGGACAAGTAGAAATTTCCCATCCGCTGTCCAACTAGTTGGTACTTCAACATTGTCGAATGTGTGCACATCTCCAGGTACCATCTGAATACTGTTCGAATTAAGCTCATTGTTCATATTGAGTGTCAAAGTATCTTTTGCGACTACTTTAAACATGGATTTTATATAGCCACTGAAAGGTATTGATACATATTCATTGCTCCATGTAGAGGTAGGAGGTACCATTTCGACTAAATGATCTTTAGCCCCCAAACGGCTATAGATGTCAACTTGCTTTACCGAAGACCTCATGTGTCCTGTTACCACACCTACAGGTTTGTTACTCCTCACTCTAGAGCCAGACAAATCGTGAACCCCTTTCACACCATGAACAGCTTTAGATTTAACTAAATAGCTCTGCCCTCTGTCTAATGTGACAATAAAAGTTGAGTCTTTGGCAACACCAGCGAAAGATTCAGCAGCCATAGTTATTTCTACTCTGGTTTGGTCTTCCCTAGCCATAACGAGAAATTCTCCTAATCTCGGAGTTTTCTGTTGTTCTATTATTATTGGATTAGCATCCACTGGCTCTATATAGTAATCATTTGGCATAGAAACAGCGTAATGCTCAAAGCCCCAGTTTCGAGTTGGAATGATAGAGAATTTGTCACTTGATTGAATAAGAGAACTCTTTGCCACACAGGAAATTGGCTGAGTAGAAGTAATCTCAGTTAGCATATTATTATAGACAGTCTCAGAAAGAAGATGTTCATATTCGCGAGTTACATCTATCACGGCTACTTCATCTTTTTTAAGGATAAAAGTATAGGTTCTATTTGCTTGTGGTTCTGTAACAGTAACCTCAGTATCAAATTTAGAAGTAACATATATTGACATATATGGGTCTTGATACAGATGTACTTCATTATCTAAAAATCCAACAAAAAAGTGCCTCCCTTCATACGAAGACAGCATACCTTCTTGGGCTTGGATTCTGCCAATTGTGACTAAGGTAATAATAAATATAAAGATAGTATAAAAACGTATCATATAGTGCCGGTATTTAATTTGAACTAACATAATTAAATAGTTAGAATTATACAAATACTAACAGCTATAATTCAAAGTAATTACTTTTATACTCAAGTTTTTTTGTTTTAGGGATATTTTCGTTCCATTGATATCTTGGCAAGTATAGTCCTTTCACATTATTTCGAATATCTTGATATGGTAAGGCGGATGCATTTACGTTTCCTAAGAAGTTTATTCTGTCAATCTCATCATTCGCAAAAAACATTTCTATTCTATTACAATCATGTTTGTGAGCATCTACAGCTCCTGCTTCATTTTGTGAGAAATAAAGACTCTTAGCATTATCTTGTGTTATAATTTGATTAATCTTACCATCTTCAAATAGCATCTCGATGTAAAAGCCAGAGATTTGATTCAGAAAACTTGCATAGTCTTCTAACTCTTTCGACACTGAAAATGCGTCTCCTATAGCCATTATTCGCTTTAGTTTCTTTTCCTGTAAACTGATATGAATTGAGTCTCCATACAGTTGTGAATTATCATACCAAATCAATGGAGATTCTGTTAGTTCGAAAGTTTCATTAGTCTGGTTATATAGAGCTGCCCCGCTCATAGCCTTTATATTTTGCCTTATTATGACTACACTATCAGTAAATTTATAATGCTCATCATCAATATACCTGAATGCTTCCATAGTGTCAGAAGCAATGCTAAGTGTATCGAATAGAATCCCTTCTTCATCGTTTTCTAAAGTATCAATCTGATACAATGTTGGTTTTCCGTAAGATATACTATACTTCTTACGAGGGAAGTATTCTAATGTGTCTGACAGCAAATAAGAGTTGTTGAATTTCCCTTTAATTAGAACATTGTTATAGGCATAAGAATCTTGTGTGTTTTTGTTGTATCTCAGAAAGTTAGAGTTTACAATTACAGAATCATCTTCAATATATACTTGCTTATAAAAATTAGCAATATTTGAGATACTATTGTAATCCCCACTCATAGCTTTAAGATAAGTTTTGTCATCTGTTATCTCTATTTCAACATCTGACTTGGTGAATTTTCTATTCCCATAGTAAGTTGCTTCCTGAGTCTTCATTGTCAAATCATTCTGAACTAATTTAACATTTCCACTCAAATATGAAATATTGGTGTTTTCGTACAACTTAGCATAGTTGCATGTTATAGTAACATCACCTTGAACAAGCTTCACGCTCCCAAAATACTCCTTTATCGGACCTTCACTTGATTCAGAACCTTGAAACTTATCAGCAGAATAGAATATCCGCTCCTGTCCAAATAAGACAAAAGGAATAATAATTAATATTAATATCTGAGCAATTCTATTCAAATTTATGATATATTGACTGTCTTTGTTTCTACGTTGTATTGGTGTTCTAGTTTCTTCTTAAGTTTTTCCAAACTCTCTTCAAAAGTTGGACCCATTACATTTTCTAGCATACTACCTAGGATTCTCATAAAAGGATTCCAACCAACATCTTTGTAGTGTACCCACTCTACTCTTGTTATATTTTCTTCTATTTGCGTTGTACTTATATAACCAGCGAATGATGTTTCGTCATTGTCCCACGTTAGCTGAAATTCGATTTTTTCATTTGGTACTATCTTTGTAACTTCAAGAGATGCCTTTTGTGAGTGCTCCCCATTCCAGATCTGTACAGCTCCAACTCCTTCAGTATTTCCTTTATAACTGTAAGCAAGTGTTGAGTCGAAGTCTTTCCAAACAGTCCAATCTTCCCAGTTTTTCATATCATACAGATAGTCAAATGTAAAAGTTTGTGGTGCATTTATTTCTATTTCTCTTTTGATAGAAATGTCACTAGGGAGAGTCATAGCAAAAACCAAAATAGCTAAAACTAATGCTGCCACTATAGCTAAAAGTACTTTCAATATTTTCATAATAAACTAAACGGTTTTAAGTTCGTATTATAATAGAATAACAAGTTAAGTTTTTTTAGATATATGATAAAGAATATTATAATTTTCACATCGATTTTACTCTTCTCTTTTGGTAGTAGCTATGCTCAATCTACACTTGAGCGTAAATTAAACCTAGCACAGTCTTATGAAAAATCAAGACAGGTTGATAATGCCATTAGATTATATGAAGAAGTAATACAGGAAGATAACAGAAACACAGAAGCATTCCAAGGATTGGTTCGTTCATACAGATATAAGAATATGAATATTGAGCTTCTAGAGCTGTTAGAAGCAAGGTTAAAATTTGAAAAGAATGCAATCAATTTCATAATGCTTGGTGAAGCTCACTGGAAAGCTGGGAATGCTAATGAAGCAGACAATGCTTGGAGCAATGCGATCGAAATGGCCGATGAAAATGAATTTGCTTATCAGCAATTAGCAGAGATACAATCGAATTTACAATTGTATGAAAAAGCTATTTCAACATATAACAAAGGCAGAGATAAAATTGGACAGAAAAATGGTAGTACACTATTCGTAAATGAATTAAGCAAGCTTTATGTAGCAATAGGTGACGTTGAAAATGCTATAGATGAAAGTTTGATTATGCTATTGGAAACTGGTGCATTAGCAGAGGTGGAAGCAAGGATATTCGTACTAATGCAAGATAAAGAGAATCAACAGATAATAGATTCTAAACTAGCTGAATTTGCTGATGAGAATAGCAGTAACTACACAGCTATGGAACTTTATAGCTGGTACCAGACAAACATAGGTGATTATAGAAAAGCACTTGAGTACACAATCAGAGCAGATGACATTTCTGAGTCAGGTGGTAGGTTGATACTTGTATTTGGTAACAATGCTGAAAAAGATGGACAAACAGATGTGGCACTGGAAGCGTATCAATATTTAATAGACGAAGGTAGAGATAATAAATACTTCTCTTCAGCTACATACAATTTTACAAAAGCTCTTGAAAGCAAGTTCTTATTCGAAGATAGGTTTGACAGGTCGAAAGTAGAAGATATAATTGAGAAATATGAGACAATAATAGAAGAATTCGACAAGACTACAACTGCTGCTGACGCCTATCTTGAGAAAGCCAGGTTAGAAAAAGATTTCCTTAATGACTTGGAGGCGGCAGATCAAACTTTAAAAAATCTAATTAATAATATCCCTGGTGCAAGACAATCAGGACATGCATTAGTTCAACTTGGAGATATATACATTGCAAAGGGTAATTTGAATCTGGCAATGGACTATATTGATCGAGCAGTTGTTCGATATAGCAGAACAGAACTAGATTTGAAAGAAAAGGCTGAGTATAAATTTGGTATAATTCAATACTATAAGGGTGATTTGGACAGTGCTCAAGTGATATTCAATAGTTTATCTGAATCTGTAGATAGTGATATAGCAAATGATGCGTTAGAAAAGAACTCAATAATAGCAGACAAAGAAAAAGAAAGGAGTATGACCGAGCTATTTGCTAAAAGTGAGTATGCATTAGTGCAAAATGATACAAGTTTAGCTATTGATAATTTTGTCACTATTATCGAAGATTTGAGTAATTATGATACTGAAGTTTGGCAACGCTCCAATTTACTACTCGCAGACATATATCAAGCAAAAGGTAATCAAGAAAAAGCTGCTGAATACTTAAAAAATTTGGCTACAAACCTAACAGATGGTGTTCACACTGACAAAGCTATTTATAGATTAGCTCTTATTCGAGCAGAACAAGGCAACAAATCAAGAGCTATAGAACTATTTTCAAAGATACTAGTTGACTTTCCTGACTCTATTTACCTAAAAGATGCCAGAAAGAAAATAAGAGAACTAAGAGAAGAATCTTGATTTAGTTTAGTCCATCAAAGCAAAAGATGACGCGATAACTGCAGCAGTCTCAGTTCGCAATCTATTATCGTTTATTCGCCAGTTATACTTAGCTTTATTTTTTATTCTTTCTAACTCTTCAGGAGCAAACCCACCCTCAGGACCTATTAGTATGATAGCTCTTTTTTCACTCAGTGAGTAATCAGTACTACCTGCATAATCTGTGTTAATAATAGCCCCTTTCTGATTTTTCATGAAGTCTTGCATTTTCATTGGCTCATTTATCTTTGGTAGCAGAGCTCTACGTGATTGCTTCATTGCGGCTATAGCTTTCTTCTCAAATCTCTCCGAGCGGAATTTTTTACGTTGCGTGTGTTTAGTGATAAGTGGTTGGAATTCGGATACTCCAATCTCAGTGCATTTTTCGATTAAGTATTCCATACGGTCACGGTCTAGAATCATTCCGAATGCGACTGTAATATACTTACTAGGTTTAGCTTCAGTCTTACCAAATATATTCAGGTAGCTGTGCTTCCCTTTGAATCTTATTTCACAAATGGTCTCTAGTCCTTTGCCATTCACAGCAAGAATCTGATCCCCAGAATTTAGTCTCAACGCTTTAACGTGTTGCTCTTCTTGCTGAGGTACATCAATCTTATCGTGTTCTTCAGTTAACTCAGGTATATAAATACATTCCATAATCAATAGCTTTTACTTGTTTTTCTAAGAATACAAAGTTAAAGAATATATCTATAAATACACGAAAAGACTACTTATCTAATTCTGACTGAATAGATTGCGTGAAATTACTTGAAGCAGGATGTAATGACTTTACTATTCTGCCTTCCTTATCAATCAAATATCCAGTCGGTGTGCCTCTTATACCATACTGATATGCGATAGAAGTCTCTGATGAAGAACCATCATAAATATTGACAAACTCGTTCATACTATAATTATCAATAAAGTTTGAGACACTAGATTTGTTAACTCTGTCCATAATGTCTGTAGAAATAGCTAAAACTATAAAATCCTCGTCTTCTATACTTTCAGCATTGTTAACTAGAGTAGGCATAGATTGCACACAGAATGAACACCTAGTTCTCCAAAATTCTATATAAACCACTTTACCTCTCAAATCTGAAAGCGAGAATTCAACATTATCATCAGTGGTTACCAAAAAGTCTGGTGCCAAATCACCAGCAGCTAAAAAGCTTTCAGATGGAGAGCTTAGTAAGGTCACATCATCGTGCAAACCTATAATTTCTGATATGTTCTCGAACTCCTTTGTCTCAACAGTTTCGGGCTCTGTTGTCTGCTTGCATGCTACAAATGCTAAAGATACTAATACTGCTACAATTACACTTTTCATTCTAATAATCCGTTATGTTTTTTAAATAAGACTGATGAATAGTTGTTTTGTTACCTAAAATACGAAATTAATTTTTCATCATGTCGTATGTTTTACAAATTTTATAGGAGACAAATGGAAGATTTCAATTTCGATTACTTAGCCTCACAAATATGGGACATATTATTTTTAGCTGTCTATGCTGTGATAGCACTTATTGTTGGCTTTTGGATTGCTAAAAGAATCACAAAAATCGTAGAGAAAATATTAAAGAAAAAAGAAGTTGACATTTCGTTACAAAAGTTTTTAATTAAACTTGTTAATATAGGTCTAAAAGTATTAGTTATAATATCTGTTGCTGGATTAGTAGGAATCCCTACTACATCATTCGTAGCAGTAATTGGTGCTGCAGGTTTGGCAGTCGGTTTTGCACTGCAAGGGTCACTTGCTAACTTCGCTGGTGGTGTATTACTACTATTCTTAAAGCCATTCGAAATAGGCGACTTTATTGAAGGCGCTGGTGAGTCAGGTACGGTAGAAACTATAAGTATATTCTACACTTACCTTAATACTCCTAAGAATCAATTAATTATTATTCCTAATGCAGAATTATCAAACAATACAATTACGAACTACTCAAGAAAGCCAATAAGAAGATTGGATTTAGTTTTCGGTATTGACTATGGCGATGACATCGGGAAAGCAAAATCTATTCTAGAAGACATGATATCAAGTGAGGACAGAATTTTGAAAGATCCTGCACACATGATTGGTGTTGATGCACTTGGCGACAACGCTGTCAATATAGTAACTAAGTCATGGTGTAAAAATGAAGATTACTGGGACTTAAACTATGAACTCATGGAAAAAGTTAAATTAGAATTTGACAAACAAGGTATTTCGTTCCCATTTCCACAGAGGGACATTCATATTATAAAGGAAGATAATGAAGCATAATTTTAATTTTGAAAATCACCTATTGAGCGATGATTCAGTCAAAGGTGGATTACGAAATAGAGCTGATATTGATGAAAAATACACTTGGAATCTGCTCGACATATACAAGTCTGAAGAAGATTGGGAAGCAGATTACAAGGATGTTTCATCTAAGTTAGAAGAGTATAAAAACTACGAGGGGAAGATAGGCGAATCTTCCTCTTCGCTTTTGAATTTATTAAAGTTTGACGAAGAAGTAGGCACAAAGTATGACCGTCTTCACCTTTACTCATTCCTATCAAAAGATTTGGACTTGGCTAATACTAAGTACCAAGCCATGTCTGGACGCTTGCAAACACTTGGTGTGAAGCTAAGTAGTGCTACTGCATTTATCAGACCCGAGCTAATAGCCATAGGACACGACAAGATAAAGCAGTATATGAGTGAGTCAGAAGAGCTACAAACTTACGAGCATTATTTCAACAATATGTTCCGTACGGCTGAGCATTCACTGGACAAGGAGAAAGAGGAAATTCTATCTCAGACTATCCAAATGAGACACAACCCATATCAGACATTTAGCTATTTCAAGAATGCGGATATTAAGTACCCCACAACCACAAATAGTGATGGCGAGGAAGTACAAATAA
Organism: Chlorobiota bacterium; assembly: GCA_046290495.1. Lineage (GTDB taxonomy): Bacteria > Bacteroidota > Ignavibacteria > Kapaibacteriales > UBA2268 > PGYR01. Next base: position 1,071,843 of record JBKAGT010000005.1, read on the forward strand.
GCGAAGGGCGATATTACTCAGCTCTGTTCGATAAAGACAGAAGCTACAGAGAGAGAGTTTACAAAGGTTACTATGCCCCTATCAAAGAGCATAGGAACACCTTGGCTTCTCTTTTCAATGGCAACATTCAAGCACAGATTTTTGGTACTCGAGTAAGGAAATACAAATCAACAAGAGAGGCGGCACTAAAGCCAAACAATATACCATTGGAAGTATACGACAACTTGGTAAATGCTGTGAACGACAACCTACAGCCGCTACACAGATGGGCTGCAATCAAGAAAAAGCAACTCGGAGTTGACAAGCTCCACCCTTACGACAGCTACGTATCTATCTTCGAATCTGACGATAGAAAATATAGCTATGACGAGGGTGTGGACATTACCCGCAAATCGTTAGAAGTATTAGGTGATGAGTATCTGGAAGCACTTGACAAGGCATTCAACAATCGCTGGATTGATGTATATGAAACCAAAGGCAAGCGTGGCGGTGCATACTCATCGGGTACGAGCTACGGCGTGCACCCTTATGTATTGCTCAACTGGAATGACCAGATGAACGATGTATCGACCTTGACACACGAGATGGGACACAATATGCACTCCTATTTCACAGAGCAAACGCAACCTTATGTCTATGCTGACTATCCAATTTTCTTAGCAGAAGTAGCTTCCATTACTAACGAAGCACTACTTATGGAATATCTGATTGCAAACTCGAAGACGAAATTGGAGAAGCTGAACCTAATTCAGATGTATCTGAACAAGATTGTGACTACATTCTACAGACAAACAAGATTTGCTGAATATGAGCAATTAGTTCACGAGAAAACTGAAGCAGGCGAATCGCTAACTCCAGATGACCTATGTAAACTATACTCCGATATGTATCAGAAGTATTGGGGACCAGATATGGAAGTAGATGAAGAGGAGTCCTACACTTGGGCAAGAGTGCCTCATTTCTACTACGGATTCTATGTTTACCAATACGCAACAGGTCTGGCAGCAGCCGAGCTGGTAGCAAAGAACGTAAAAGAGAAAGGCAAGGACGGAGTCGACAAACTAATGCAATTCCTGAAAGCTGGTAAATCAAAATATGCTATAGATGTACTGAAAGATGCAGGCGTAGATATGACTAAGCCAGAACCAGTGAAAGCCGTAATAAACACAATGAACAGGCTCTTAGACGAGTTAGAAGCAGAGTTGTAAGACAATTACATTCCCCTCTTTTTTAAGCAGCCGAAGTAGAACTAAGTGTTCTTTTCGGCTGTTTTTTTTATGAATAGATAGGTTGACTATTTGGTGTTTGGGTTGGGTATTGGTATATTACAAACTTGACCTAAAAGAATTTTTGTTAGTTATGTATAAAATTTGAAACAAAATAAACCGATATATGTTTGAAAAGGACGACGAGAAATATTTATTACGACAGATAAGCAATAATCAAGCTGTACTATTTCTTGGGTCAGGATTTTCTCTTGATGCAAATAATAAATTAAATGAAAGTTTCCCTACAGGATGGGGCTTCAGTAAAAAACTCTGGGAATTTCTTAAGTTTGATGGTGACTACGATAATACCAGCCTTCCTGAAATGTATCAAGCATTCCTTAACAAGGGGTTAAAGAAAGACCTCAAAGTTTCATTTTTGAATGACAACTTAACTAGCTCTGAAATTCCTAGTTCTTATGATGCATTAATCAACCCTTTCTGGTTTAAAATTTATACAACAAATATTGATGACATCATTGAAAAAACTTATAGAAGAAATCGGAAAAGTATTGAAGAGTTACAATACCCTTTCGATCAATTTTCTGAGAGAGATCAATCTCTAGAAAAAACGCAGATAATATACTTACATGGCAAATTACCCTGTGATCCCAATCAAGTAATTTTTTCTCCACAACAATATGCAAAAGCACAGCTAACACACGAACCCCTTTATGGGCAATTTGTTTATGACTATTCCACATTACCAACGATTTTTATAGGAACTGAACTCAATGAGCCTCTCTTCGAAAGATATATTGTTGCTAGAGAGGCACGATTTGGATTCAAAGAAAGAAGACCCAAATCGTATCTAATAGCACCATCATTATCACCTGTAAAGGCAGAAAACCTTAAAAAGAACTATAATGTTCACCACATTAAAGGAACAACAAAGATTTTTTTAGAATGGCTTTTATCCATCAACCATCTGTTGCCTAATAAAGATGAAATCCTTAAAAGGACATTCCCTAATCTTTTGAATATTTATGAATATGCTAGTATCGCTGACATATCAAAGAAATCTATCCAACAATTTGCTAAATCTTTTAACCGAGTTCCTAAAGAGTTAAAACCGATTGAAGAACGTTCAGGATTTCTAATGGGCACCTCACCGAGATGGAATGATATAATTACTGATCTTGATGTGCCAAGGACTATAACTAAGACCCTAATAGTTGAATCTGAGAGTTTTTTATCATCGGAAAACCAAAAAGATAAAACTAAGGTGATTTGCCTTTTCGGTTATGCAGGCTCAGGTAAATCAACTTTACTAAAGAGATTAGGAATTTCTCTTTCTCAACAAGGAAGAACTGTATTCCTTTCTTACTCTGATTTTATACCAAGAAAAGATGACATAATCAATGTCATAGGGACAATTAATGAAAGAGTTGTACTTCTTTTTGACAATTCAAATAATGCAATATCACAACTTCCAAGGCTATTAACAGCTTTCAACAAAGAGCTTTCAAAACCGCCTTTGATTGTACTTGCCATCAGAAGTAACTATGTTGATAGACTCGATCAATATGTGACGCCTGACATGGTTGACTTAAAAAAAATCTCAATACCAAATCTTGATGATGACGAAATAAACTACCTTGTTGAAAAATTAGATCAAAACAATTTACTAGGTGTTCTAAATGGAATGAACCCTTATCAACGAGTGAAAGAGTTCAAGAATAGGGCACATCGTCAAATATTGGTTGCAATGAAAGAAGCTACAAATGGTAAGTCTTTTAATGATATTATACAAGACGAGTATGATTCTTTAGAACCTAGAGAAGCTAAGTTACTAGCATTGTGCCTAGCTCTAAACACAGAATTAGGATTTACAAATAGCAAACAAGATATAATTGGGTTCTCAAATGCTCCTCAGAATGAGGCATTGCACTACTTAGAAACTGTATTACAAGGAACTATTATTAGTGTGGGGAGTACTAAAAATCGCTTTATGCTAAGGCATAAGATTCTTGCTGACTATATTATTAAGAATTGTGCCTCTGCTGAAGAATTAAAGGAAGCTTACGTAAGAGTGCTTTCAGTTCTTGCTCCTGAATTGATTAAATCGAAAGGGCCTTCAAAAATTTTCAATTTATATAAAGCGCTAATTAATCATAAACAGCTCTATAATAGATTTAAAAAGGACATAAATTTAGCAAGAAAAGTGTATGAATCAATAACTGACTATTTCAAAACGGATCACCACTTTTGGCTTCAATATGGTTCATTAGAAATGGAAGGAAAAGGTGGCGATTTGCTATTGTCTGAAAATTACATTTCACAAGCAGAATCACTATCTCCAAATTCTAATTTTGTAAAAACTGCAAAATGTAATTTGCTCTTTAGACAAGCTTTTTCTGCCGAAAGTCTTGAAAAAGCTAAAGAATATAGGTATGAAGCTGACAATTTGGCTCATGCATTAATCTTAGGTATCGGTAAAAAAGAACAAATCATCTTCCACATTTATTGTGTAGGTAGATACCAGTACCTTTCAAAATGGTGTAAAGATAAGGAAGAGAAGAAGGCTGAACTTAATGAAATTAAAAACTCAATAAATACTGGAATGACATTTCACCCCTTTAGTAAAAAATTAAATTTAATATTAGAAACAGTTAATCGTGCATACCTTCAAATAGGTATTAACGAAGATCTTGAAGATCCTCAATTACCAGACTTTCTTTAAAATTATAATATTATTTATAGCAAATTTTAAAAGATTGTTACACTTTTTTTGTTATTAATTTATCCCCCCCTAAAACAACCCCTTAACCCGATTCTCATACTTAACTAAGAAGCTATTGCGATGGATTGGGCATTTGCCGTGTTGGTCTATAGCGGCGAAGTGTTTTTTGCTACCATAGCCCTTGTGGGTATCGAATCCATATTGGGGGAACTCAGTGTGGTAGTCTATCATCATTCTGTCCCTTGTCACTTTTGCTATTATTGATGCAGCAGCGATAGACATTGACTTTTGGTCACCTTTGATTATTGTTTGGTAGTTCGGGTATTTTAGTGATTTGAATCTATTGCCATCTATCAGCAGGAAGTCGGGCTTGCTTTTCAGGTTGTCGGCAGCCAATTCCATCGCCATATAAGTAGCGTTCATTATATTTATCTCATCTATTTTCTTGTGGCCCACTACCCCCACTCCGTAGGAAATATCATCACTATTCGTAATAATATCAAACAACTCATCTTTCACTTTGTCGGAAAGCTTTTTGGAGTCATTGAGTTGAGGTATTTCGATTTGATTGTGGAACACAACTGCGGCAGCCACCACAGGCCCTGCTAGTGGCCCTCGCCCTGCCTCATCTATACCTGCTATGCAGGAGTATTCTGTTAGTGTGTTTTCATATTCGAAGTCAGGAGTAGTCATTGGGATTTAATTAATAACTTGATTTCTTCTTTTAGACCTAAAGCTTTATCCCTGTTTAAGACTCTATTGTAGATTTCCATCTTTCCATCGAACTCGAAACTTACGTATTTGATATCTGATAATTCCGTCAATGTAAATGTTGTAGTCAATAAATATTCAAGTGGTTCTACTTTTTCGTATATTTTTTTGTATTTAAACTGTCTAATTTTAATATATAATGTATCATTAGAGGAATTAAAAGAGTAAATTGATTTATTAGGATCAGTACTCTTATTAACCATATTAACAAGTAATTGAGAGTATAGTGAATCGATGATTATATCTTCTTTTATTAATTTATCATTCATACGGTCATACTCCCAGAGTGGTAGACAGCAAAATGTAGTTGAGATAATTGAGTCAGTTGTAGTTGTATTTGTTAGCTTATCAAGGTCAAAATTCGTTTGACTCTGTAAGCTATCTGGGATTACAGCAAACAACACTGTTATCAATGTCAATATCCTTATGCTGGTTATCAAAACCATCCTAATCAATCAGACGCATAAATTCCTGGCGTAGATTCATATCAGTGAGCAATCTTCCTCTCAGAACTGACGTGGCCATCTCAGAGTGGCTCTCATCTGCCGATACCCCGCGAGCAATCATACAATAGTGCCTTGCCTTGATTACTACTCCCAATGCTTTGGGCTTTAGCAGGTCTTCCAAGAAATCAGCTATTTGCTCGCCGAGTTCCTCTTGTATCTGCCCTCTACGCGCAAAATGCTCAGTTATACGAGTCAGTTTTGACAAACCAATCACATTTTCATTTGGTATATAGCCGATAGCCGCATATCCAGAAATTGGCTGCCAATGGTGAGAACAAAGTGACATTACTTTTATCCCTTTGGATATTACCAGCTCATTCACCTTCGATCTGTTTGGGAATACGGTAAGCTTGGGTGGCGGATTGAATCTACCTTTCAGCAATTCATCCACATACATTTTCGCCATTCTTCTCGGAGTATCAGATGAGTTCGGGTCATTGGGGTCAATTTTTAAGATTTTCTGCACTTCTTTGAACTTTACTTCAAGCTCATCTCTCATTCTAGTTTGCTCTTCAGTAGACAAAGGTTTGTTGCCATTTGCATCGAAAGCTTCGTTCAGCAATTCATTACTCATAAGTTTACCCAAACCTGTTTATTTCTATATCTTCTCCGTAGTACTCTACCCAAGAATCTGGAGTCTCATTCAGCTTAATCTTGTACAGCTCACCGTTCGTGATCTCCGGCTCTAATATCCTCCATATCAGCACAGCTATGTTCTCTACAGTCGGTATTACCCCTTGAAGAAAATCAACATCTTTATTCAAATGCTTGTGATCTAAGCGAGATACAACTTTCTCTTTGAGAAGCAATTTCAGCTTTTTCAAATCGTAAACGTAACCTGTCTCTGGGTCTGGATTGCCCTTTATAGTTACTTCTAATATATAGTTGTGTCCATGACCATTGGGGTTATTACACTTATCGAATACTTCCTCATTTTTATCAAAATCCCACTCTGGATTGTATAGTCTATGTGAAGCGCTAAAATCTACTCTTTTTGTAATTTGTATCATATATAACCTTATTTGTTTTTTCCAGTATTACGGATATACAATGTTTATATTTGTAAATTAGGTTGTGTAAATAAAACAAAGTTACAAAAATGAAAAAACTAATTATCGCATTATTATCGCTAACTATTTTGTGGGGCTGTAGTAGCGTAACAGAAGATACCAGCAAACTAGACACCAAATTCACTGAACTAAGCTCCACAACAGCAAATAATTTAGAGCTGTCAGGTAAAATAGAAATCAGTGTAGATGGTCAGAATTTCAATCTTAATACTAATATATATTCTGCTAAGTCAGATTCAGTTCTAATGGTGCTGAAGGCATTTATGGGTATTCCAGCTGCAAAAGTATATATGACTCCCAATAGTTTCAAAGCATTCAATGTTATTGAGAATAAAGCTTTTTATGGTGTTCCATCCAAAGATAACATCCAAAAAGCAGTTAATATTGGTTTCTCTTACAAAGATGTAGTAGCTCTTATCCGAAATGAACCCAACACTATAGATGGCTACAAGTTAAACGAGAGTGAGTCTAATGACGAAGAAGCACTTTACTACAGGAATTTCAAAGGTGAGTATATAGAATTTATCAAATTCAATTTAGAAGAAAAATACATATCCCAGTATCAACAGAAATCAGCAGAAAATGAACTATTGCTCAATGTGTTTTTCGAAGAGCCCAAAAAAGTAGGCGATAGAAATATGCCAAGTAAAGTAACTGCTCTAATCTTAGAAAATGAAGGCAAAGTCAAGTTTGATTTCGAAGAGATAAAGATAGTAGAAAACTTTGGAACAGCTTTTGATTTCTCAATTCCAAGTAACGTAACTAAAATAGAATTATAATTATAATTGCAGCAGACTAAAGTAAAGATATTACTGATTTGTATAATCATTTGTGTTATGTGTTCGGCAAGTGCGCATAATCTTTACTCTATGCAGTCTGACAGCTTGCAAACCCCAGAAGTTCAGCCAGATTCGCTAAACAATACAAATTCTACTGATAGTGTTGAAGTTTTGGATATGAACTTGCAATCGGATCTGGAACGAAAAGTAATCTACTCCGCCAAAGATAGTGCAATCTTTAGACCTGGGGACAGTATGCTTAGATTAAAAGGTGATGCCAAAGTTGACTATGGCTCAGACAAATTGGAAGCAGAGGTCATACTATTCGATATGGAGGCATCTAACTTAGATGCTATGGCTGTAAAAGATTCGAATGGCAGATACTATGGGTTCCCCAGATATAATCAACAAGAGAATGAATACTTCGCAAAGCGATTGACATTCAACTTCAAGACAAAGAAAGGTGTGATAAGCTCAGGAGAAACCGAGCTAACAGAAGGTTTTTACTATGGCGAAAAAATTAAGAGGATAAACGAAGAAGATATTTTCATCCAAGATGGTTTTTACACTACTTGCGACGCCCCAAAGCCACACTATTACTTCGGTTCACCAGAAATGAAAATAGCCGGGAAAGAGAAAGTTTTTATTGACCCATTGATTTTCTATGTTGAAGACATACCAGTATTCATTTATCCATTCGGTGTGTTTTTCCCAAACAAGGGTGGAAGACAATCGGGTCTTATGGTTCCATCATTTGCTTCATCTGCTGGGAGAGGAATAATATTTGATGATCTTGGCTTTTACTGGGCTACATCCGAATACTTCGACATGCAATTCACAACAGACTTCTATTCAAAAGGTGGGTACCTGTTAGGAACTAGGGCCAGATGGAATGTGACAGATGAGTATAGAGGGAACGCTAGTATGGAATATGGTAACACTCGGTTCAACACAGATGAGAATTATGTAACTGCATGGAGGTTTACTTTAGACCACAGACAAAACTTGACTCCATATCAAAATTTAAGCGCTAATTTGAATTTCTCATCTTCTGATTTCAACAGAAATACCACTGCAAACCTGAATGATCGTATTACTCAGTCAATAACTTCAAATGCTTCATATAGTGTTTCTTTTGATAATGGGTCTAATTTGTCAGCTGGTTATAACAGAGAGCAGAATATAATTACAAACGAGCATGTACAGAACATTCCAGTTACGTATAGCATACCTAACTTGACTCTATTCAAAATGTTTGACAAAGACGTAACATTCAGAAATTCGAGTCAACTGAATTACACTCAGCAGAAAAGACAAGATATTTCAATTGAAGAAACTGAGATTGACACTAACTTCACCAATGAAGAAAGAAAGTATCTAAGCCACTCTCCTTCTATCACTTTTAGTTTGCCAAGGATTTATAATTTCAATATTACTCCAAGCTTTAATTTTGGAGTTAATAATTATTTCCGTAAAATGAACCAAACTTACAATAGTGAAACTGGTGAAGTAGAAAGAAGTTTTGAAAAGGGATTCTTCTCAGAGTATTACTATAACTATGGTGTTAGTGTACAAACTAGACTTTATGGTATAATGAATTTTGGTGAAAGTGGACTAAAGGCATTCCGTCACACATTCGAACCAACAGTTAGTTATAGAATAAATCCAGATTTCTCAGGGGATAATTATGACTTTTACGATTCATATTATAACGATGAACTGGATAGAGAAATCACATATAATAGATTCGAAGCAGATGGTGGCAGACATGCATCGTCCAGCTTACAACAGAATATTGGAATTAATTTAGTTAATAGATTTGAAGCAAAAGTTTCATCCGACAGCACAGATAAAAATTTGGAGTTATTACAGTTCAATCTGAATACAAATTATAACGCAGCAGCCGATTCATTGAACTGGAGTGATATCAGTACATCATTCAGAACTCCTGCAATTAGTTTTGTCAGCTTCTCAGGAAATGCTAACTTTACTTTATATGATGAAGCTGAAATTATCAATGATGAAAATGAAGTAGTCGGTTACGAAAAAATTAATACTTTTCTTTTGGAGAACAATAAAGGAATAGCAAGGCTTACAAACCTAAACCTATCTTTGACAACTAGCTTCAATGCGGATGGCATAGAAGTTGCAGATAGCTTTGGCAGAGATGTAGAAGAAATTGACTCTACAGAAAACGAAAGCTCACTAGGAGATAGGTTTTCACGTAGAATCAATCTGAACGAAGATGAAAGAAATCTATTTGGAGAGTGTAATCCAGGTCATCAACCTATTAGCATTCCATGGTCTGTGAATTTTGGGCTAAATTTCAGATATTCACAACCGTTTGAAAACAGAATAGATAGAAGTTTGAATTTGAGTTTGGGGCTACGATTTCAATTAACTGAAACTTGGCGATTCGATGCTAATGGATTGTACGATATGATTGACCAAGATTTGGAAAACACAAGTTTGAATATAACTAAGGATATGCACTGTTGGGATTTATCAGTTCGCTGGTATCCCACTGGTATTAATCAAGGGTTTTATTTACGTTTTGGTATTAAGGCATCTCAGTTGAGAGATTTGAAATTAGAGAAACGAGACAACCCTATATTTAGATAGAAATGAAAAAAATATTAGTCATAGAAGATGAAGAGTTTGTAAGAGAAACCATAGCCGACATGCTAGAGATGAAGGGCTATGTAGCTATCACTGCATCGAATGGCGAGGAAGGCTTAGAACACTTACAACAAATAAAGCCTGATTTGATTCTTTGTGATATCAATATGCCCGTTATGGATGGGTATGAGGTATTAGAAAGACTGAAATCTATGAATTACTTGACTAATATTCCATTCATCTACCTAACTGCCAAAGCTACTAATGACGAAATGCGAAAAGGTATGGAGTTAGGTGCCGATGATTATATATTCAAGCCATTCAAAGCTAATGATTTGTTAAATGCCATTAGTGCAAGACTAGAAGTTTACGATAGAAGTAAGCTAATGTCCGAGACTAAGTTAGATGAACTAAGATTGCAATTAGCTTCCTCATTGCCACATGAATTTAGAACACCTCTGAACGTAATCTTAGCAACATCTCAGTTCCTCCATAAAAAAATGGATATGATGGAAAGGAATGAGATAAAAGACATGATTTACAATATAGTAAACTCAGGAAATAGATTAAGCAAATTGATTTCGAATTATCTAGTTTACACCAATCTATTACTAAGAAAAGAAGAGCTAGATTTCCACGACAAAGTATTCACTAATTTCACGTTAGACCCAGAAGAGATGATAGAAAATTCATTTCACAGAGTTGCTACTGAATTCGAAAGAATAGATGACCTTACAATGGATGTTAAACCTGCAGTTATTGATATATTTCCCGAATATTTTTTAAAAGTATGTGATGAGCTTGCAAGCAATGCATTCAAATTTTCAAAGTCCTCTACTCCAGTGACTGTTAAGGCGTATGTTGAATTCAACAAATATGTATTAGTGGTTGAAGATAAAGGTATCGGTTTTGATTTATCAAATACAGCAGAGATTGGTGGGTTCAAGCAATTTGGAAGAAAGGAATTAGAACAGCAAGGTATGGGTCTTGGTCTTGCAATAATCAAATTAGTTTGTAGCAGATTCAATTGCGACATTGACATAAATTCTGTAGAAGACAAAGGCACTACATTTACTTTAAAATTCCCTATAAAGGAAGATGGTGTTCCTTCCGAATAGATAATTTGGGTCGAAAGCTTCTTTTACAATTCTCATTCCTTCCAACTCTTCTTTACTATACATTTTTTCCATAAATGGTCTTTTGATTTTTCCTACACCATGTTCCGCAGAGAATGTCCCATTATTTTCTAATGCGTCATCTACCATATAGTTATAGAAATATTCAGCTTTCTGTTTTTCTTCTTCAGTTTTTACAAATAAATTTGCGTGTAAGTGGCAATCACCTATATGTCCAAATACAACATAATCTAATACAAGTTCATTTAATTTTTCATACATTTTGTTGAAATAACTGTTGAAATACTCAACTGGTACTGAGGTATCAGTATATATTTTCCTTTGTCCATATTTAGTAAGTAACTCATTAACTGACAAAGGTAAATTATGTCTGAACTCAGTTATTCTTTTGCGATCTTTATCAGTGACAGCTATCCATGTTTCCTCAGCCAAAGCATCATTTTCTACGCTGATGTTGTAGACTTCTCCCATAACATTCTCTAATTCACTTTCAGTAGTTTCCACTTCTATCCAAATAGCTACTTTAGCATTATTAGGAATATTGCTCTGGTGCTTTGATAGTAGCTTAAGAGAATTGTGGTCAAAGTATTCTATTAATCTTGGTTCTATTTTTTTTGTATTTCTTAGAAATGAAACAAGTTTGAGTGTGGACTGATAATCTTCCATAAAAACGATAGAAGAAACAACGGCTTCAGGAGCTTTTAGTAATCTCAATCCTATTTTCTTTATCATACATAATGTACCTTCGGAGCCGATAAATAAGTCAATCAAATCCATATTTGCTCTCAAATGCAAACCAGCAGCATTCTTTGTAACACTCGGCTGATGAATCAAAGGAATATCAAACTCAATAACATTACCAGATATTGATACCAATCTAGCTTTATTGCCATCAGCTATAGATTGACCCCTATACAAGTGAGCTTCATCACCATTTGGTAGAATCACCTCTAAGTAATTTACAAATTCTCTAGTAGCTCCATATTTGTAAGTCTTTGCCCCAGAAGCATTATTAGCAACATTTCCACCAATTGTGCTCCAGATTTCAGTTGGATTAGATGGATAAAACAACTCGTAATGTTTTAATTCATCGTGGAAGTTTTGCAATCTGACTCCTGGTTCCAGAATAGCAGTCATTTTCTTCTTGTCAATAGATATTATCTTATCTAGTCTTTCGGTAGAAATTACAACTCCCTCATGGGACACACCCCCACCAGTAAGTCCAGTTCTTGCCGCTGATATTGTAATTGGTACTTGATCAGCGCACAACTCTTTAACTAATTTTGAAAGTTCATCTGTACTTTCTGGTAAGTATATTCTATCTGCTTCACCAATATAATTTGCAGCATCTTTCTCATACTCAATTCTATCATCCTTGTCGGTGATTATTTTCATTGGTAAAGCTCGTCTATTAAATCTTTATATTTTTTTTCAATATTATTCTTTTTCATACTCATTTTTGGAGTGAGCTCTCCCCCGTCAATAGTAAATGGTTTTTCAACTAGACAGATTTTTCTAACTCTTTCGAATTTTGATAAAGAATCTTGGTGTTTATCTATATCTTTCTTTATCGCTGATATTATTTTTTTATCTTGTATGATTTCACTTGCACTTTTGCCTTGCAATCCAAACGAGTTACTCAGAGCTTTAAGAGAATCAGAATCAGGAGATACTATCCCAACCAAAAAGTCCTTTCCTTCACCAAATATAGCTATATGTTCCACATAATCACTCATTCTGATTAAGTCTTCAATTGGTGCTGGAGATATATTCTTACCTCCACTCGTAACTATTATACTCTTTATCCTTCCTGTTATTTTCAGTGAGCCTGAATTAGTAAACTCACCTATATCACCAGTATAATACCAACCATGATCATCTATACTGGTTTTGGTTGCCATATCATCGTGCCAATACCCCTTCATTACCAAATCACCTCGAACTAAAATTTCCCCGTTCCCTTCTATCTTGACTTCCACATCATCAAGAGGGGGGCCTACTGTACCTATCTCCAAATTCTCTGGGCGATTTACTGAAACAACAGGTGAGCACTCAGTTAGTCCGTAACCTTGGAGTATGTTTATACCAACCGAGTGGAAAAATTTTTGTACTTCGGGGTGTAGAGCGGCTCCACCAGAGATTATAAATTTAATATTACCACCAAGTTTAGCCCTAACTTTCGAGTAAACCAACTTGTCAAAAACTCTTCTTTTAGCCGAGTCTATTATATTTGGTTTATCTTTTTCTAATAGCTGCTTTGAAAAATCTAATGCTTTGAAAATGATTTTTTTCTTCGACTCAGTTTCATTTTTAAAGGCATTATTTACTTTATTTCTAATTGTTTCTAATAATTTTGGGACTGCCGTTACTATTGTAGGTTTTACTTCATTTATGTTGCTAGTCAAAGTGTCAAGCGACTGAGCTATTGTCACTACTGCACCAGTTAAGAAAAAAGTATAAATTACACATCTTTCATAAGCGTGACACATTGGTAGAAATGAGAGGAAAGAATCTGATGTATCTATTACCTCAGCTTTCTGAATAGATTTTACATTACTAACTAAATTCTTGTTAGTTAGTGTTACTCCCTTTGGGTTTCCAGTAGTACCTGATGTGTATATCAATGTTAAGGTTGTATCCAGAGTTACATACTTAGATTTATCTAATAGTTCATCTATCAAATTATCAGAATTATATTCCCTTCCTATATCTTCTAAAATAGTATGGAATGAGAAAATATTATTGCTGACATCCTCCAATCCTTTATCCATAACAATGATAAATTTGAGATGCTCTAACTCAGATCTCACAGACAAAATTTTGTCTAATTGCAACTTACTAGAGACAATAATTGCCTTTGCATCACAATCATTGAAAATATACTTCTGCTGGTCAGAAGTAAAATTAGGGAAAGTTGGAACGTTGATTATGCCTGTTGAAATAGTAGCTAAATCACTAATAGTCCATTCTATTCTATTTTCAGAAACAATACCTACCCTATCTCCAGAGCTAATACCGTTAAGATATAAAAATTTGTTTAGCTGTGCGACTTTCTTTAACAACTCATTGTAAGTAAATGAATTTAGACGCCCATCACTATAGTAGCTAATACACCTACTTTCTAGCCCACGTGATTTACTAGTATTATAAAACTCTTTGAATAATGAAGTATTTTTGTCTGTCATATTACATAATTAAAATGAGCATTAAACTACATTTTTTGTATATTAATGAATTAGAATATAGTAGAAATTAAAAAAATAGAGTTAAATATGAAAATATTAAAATACATCCCCCTTCTGGCAATTATTTTTTCACTTAATTTGTTCTCTCAATGGGAAGAAAAAGGTGATACAATAATTGTACAAACATTGTCCTATGACTCAATAACTACCAGATCAGGGACTTGGCAATTTCCACCAGCCGATAGTTACGAAAAAATTCTAATGCACTATTCACTGAAGTGTGATCCAAGAACAACACGAGATGGTTTCGATTGTGGTGAGTGGGATTATTTAACTTACACAGTAGTTACTGACTCTAGTGGAGCATTTGATTCTACAAGATTTAGCTCTCCAGGTTTCAGAGTTAGAGGTAGCTCACCAGAGACTTACTTCTATACAACTGAACCATATAACTATAAAGAAATTGATATTGTATATGAATCTGGATATGGTGAAGGGTTTGTAGATGTAATGAATGCAGAAGTTGATTCTGAAAGTGAAGATGCACTTACATTAGATCCAAACTCTACTTCTTTTCAAATTGACTTCTCTTATAGCTCTGAAGAATTAGATAATCTAGCTAACAACTTGGGTGAGATTCATGCAATAAAACTTCACTTCTTGGAAGATGTAAAAATTGAGAATTTCAGTATCACTTTCGTAGATGCAAGCAGTAGTGCTACTGGCTCACAATTGAAAGATGGTACAGAAAGATTTTTGAATGATGTAGAAATAGAAAAAGACACAGAACATGAGTTTGTACTATTCTCACCTCATAATATAAACAAATCAACTGGTTTACAGATAATTCTAAAAGGAAATATAGTTGAGGGTAACCTTTCAATAAAATCAGCTAGTGAGTCGAGCCAAAAAATGGCTGGTATAGACTATGGCGCAAAAAGCTATCTAAAATTCTCACAGGGTAGCTATGTGGAAGTCCCTAAAGAAGCATTTGAAAACTTAGGTGATGAAATCACTATTGGGTTTTGGCAATATGGGGATGACCAGAAAATGCCTCAGAACTCTTATGCATTCGAAGGAGTAAATAGTAGAAATCAAAGAGTAGTGAATTCACACTTACCTTGGAGCAACAGCCAAGTATATTGGGATGCTGGGAACACAGGTGGTAGCTACGATAGGATTAATAGGGCAGCTGTACCATCAAACTTCAAAGGACAATGGAACTATTGGACATTTACTAAGAATGTTGTAAATGGTGAAATGAAAATGTATTTGAATGGCGAACTATTCCACGAGGGTACTGGTAAGACTAGGGCATTTGATAAAATTGAAAAGTTTAGAATAGCCTCTAACATTAATAGTTATGGAAAATATGACGGTTCAATTGATAATTTTGGAGTATGGAATAGAGTTCTGAGTCCAACTGAAATAAAAGCTGCAATGGAGTTAGATTTTATTACAAATCAAAGTGCTACAATTGCTAATGGAGCTTTAGTATATTATGATATGAACAACATAGTGGATGGTGAGCTACAGGATGCTACGGGAAATGGCAATAATGCTACAATACATGGTATGCCTGAGATAAGAACTATTAACGCTAAGGATATGTTAGTTTCTGACAATTTAGATCCTAAACCAAGACCATTTGTAACATTCTCAAAGGCGAACTTTAGTGGTGGTGTGGTGCTAACAAAGAAAAGAACAGAAGTATACAGAGAGTACCCAGTTCCAATGGATGAAGTTTTAATATTTGATTACGAAAGTAAAGATGGTATAATCTCTCCTAGTGAAATATCTGATTACGAGAATATGATAAAAACTCCATCATCTGTAATGAAAGTTTACCCAGCAAATAAGAAATTCTATACTTATGATTCTTTTGGTACAGTAGTAGATTCAGTTTCAGCTAACCCTACGGATTCTATCAAAAACAATGAAATTTTGTATTATTCTCCAGTTGTAGATTACGAAATTCATAGATTTATAACTCCTTATGGAATTGGGTTGGATTTAGGACCTGACGGCTTCACCTGGGTAGAAGATGTAACAGATTTTGGACCAATACTAAAAGATTTTGTAAAGCTTAGAGCAGGAAATCAACAAGAGTTGATTGACTTGAAATTTTTATTTATCAAAGGTACTCCCGCAAGAGATGTCAAAAGTGTACAACAGCTTTGGGGTAAAGGCGGAACGTTTCAAAACATTGTTGATGACAAAAGTATATCATCATTAGAAATAGCTCCAAATCCTGATGCTTCTATGTACAGAGTGCTAACCAGGTCAAGTGGACACGGATTCAACGGCCCGGCTAACACAGGTAATTGTTCTGAATTTTGTAAACGTACACATCAACTTTTCATAGGTAATGCTGGACTATTCGAATGGGAAGGTTGGAAAGAATGCGGAGACAACCCTGTTTTCCCACAAGGTGGCACATGGCAGATAGACAGGTCAGATTGGTGTCCCGGAGCTACTGTAAATACTTACGAACATGAAATTACTGATCTAGTTAACCCTGGTGAAACAATACCAGTTGACTATAACATTGTTAATCCATCTGGTTTCGTCCCTTATGGGAATTATCAATTTACAGGATATATGATTGGATATGGTGAACCCAACTTTAGCAATGACATTTCTGTTGAGCGAATAATTTCTCCTTCATTAGAGCAAGAGTTTGGTAGACTTAACCCAATTTGTGCTGAACCAAGTATAATTATTAGAAATAATGGTAGCGAAACCATGGAGTCAGCAACTATTGAGTATGGCCTAGCAAATGGTGAAAAAGTACAGTTTAACTGGACTGGATCTCTAAAATTCTTGGAAGAAGAGACAGTTAATCTACCCCCAATAGATTTCAGCTCATTGAGCCAAGGTAATGTATATAGCTTTGAAGTAGCTGTAAGTAATCCAAATGGCGAAACAGATGAATATGCTAGAAATAATTATGCGGTTTCGCAAATGGAAGGTGTAGATGTTCTATCGTCTGATTTTGAACTGAATATCAGGACAAATCGACAAGCAAATTCACAATATAAATATATTCTTAGAAAAGTAGACGGTGAGATAATTGATGAAATTAAGCTCGGAGAATTTGATAGTGAGAAACTATACGAATTAGAATATGATCTTGAGTTAGGTTGCTATGAGCTACTTTTTGAAAATGTAGAAGGATATGGTCTAGATTTGTGGTGGGTCAGAGATCAACTCGGAACTGGGTATATCAATTACTCTTCCGGTAGCAGTAACAAGACATTCAATCCAGATTTTGGTAACTTCATCAAGTATCAATTCTCAGTTGGAACCAAACCAGAAATAGCAGTCTCTACTGATTTAGTTGATTTTGGATTTGCTTCTTCAGGCGAAAGAGTTGAAAAATCTATATTTATAGAACCTTCTAATGAAAAAAGTCTAATTCTTTATAGTGTAGAAATGGGAATAGGTGCCATAAAAGGGATGTCATTAGTAAGCCCAACAGAATTTGGCGAAGGAATAGTAATAAATCCAGGTGACAAACAAGAAATAGTATTCGCATTTGAACCAAAAAATGATGACGCCAAAGAACATCAAGTTTCTATTAGAACTAATTCGAACAAGTATCCTAGCTATAAAGTTTTACTTTCAGGAAATCAAGAAATAACTTCAGTAGAAAATAACGAGATCAATGGCTTATCTGCTGAACTGGTAAGTAATGCTGACCTTAAGGAGCTAATATTAAACAACACTAATGAATCCCCTCAAAACTTGAGTATAAAGCTATTTAATTCAACGGGACAATTAGCATCTAGTTTATTTGATGGAATGGTTGGTAATAATACTCTGAGAATACCTATAAATGTAACAGGTCTGACTAATGGAGTATATTACATAAAAATAGACGGCACAAATGGAAGTAAGACTTTAAAATTTATAGAGATTAGGTAAACTAAAATTCGAGGTTTTCAAGCGAACAAATAAGAATAAAAGTATTTTAAATATTATGATTTAGGTTTTTTTTTGTTATTTTAGTAACATTATTTGTTATATTTTGACATAGACAATATTAAAAAACATATTTTTATAATTATTTAATGGAGTTTTTCTTATGAAAACCAAATTTTTACAAACATTAAGCAAGCTGAGCATATTAGCTTTATGTTTAGCTTTTACACTACCTAGCATCTCATTTGCTGGTGACAATGGTGATGATGACTATGACTACGATGTAGACATGAGACCACCAACTACAACAGTAATCATTGCTCAACCTCAAGATGTTGTTGAGTGTGCTGGTTCTATAGACCAATTTTTATTTGTAGTGGCTGCACCTCTTAATAGAGATTATAAAGTAGTTTACAGATGGTGGAAAGACGGGCGCCCATACTCAAACTGGGAAGAAGATTTCGGCCAAATTAATTTTGATACATTAGATTACAACATGAGTGGTCTATATCAAGCAGAAATGTTTGCTTTCGATCCTGAGTGGGAAAGCATGTATGGTAATCCTTTTAGCTATGATTCAGCAAGAAAATCGCCAACGGTATGGTCTAACCATGCGAACCTGTATGTATTGCAAAAACCGGAATTCTTAAGAGATATTCCTAATGTTACAGCTGCGGAAGGTGCAAATCTTTCTTTCACTTTCGATGCACATTTCTATGGTGAGCACAACATGGAAGATCCTAGCTACTGGACTGAAATAGATTGGTACAAAGGTGACGTAGAATTAGAAGACAATGATAGATTTGAAGGTACTGATGCTTCGATATTAACAATAGAGAACGTACAGACTGATGATTATGCTACAGACTACAGAGTTCGTTTAATTGGTGAGTGTGATACAGTATGGTCAAACAATTTTGCTATCAATGCTGAACCACAACCAACTATTACAGTTCAACCAATTTCTGTAGAAGGATGTGTTGGAGATGTTGTACAGTTCACTGTAGAAGCAACTTCTTCTATCCAAAGTATTTCATTGAATTATCAATGGATGGTAAATGGTGCACCTATTATGGATGAATCTGGTAAATTCACAGGAACTAACACTCCTAACTTGAATGTAACACTTACTACAGATCATGGTTATGATGGTACAGAAGAGTTCACTTGTATGATTTATCCTGAAGGATTCATGAACAACAGTGTTACTACTGATGCTCAAATGATTACATGGAAAACTGCTCCACTTATCACAACTGATCTTGATGCTAGCTATTCAGTAGAAGAAGAGCAAGCAATTACTATGACTATTGCAGTTGATGGTGAAAATCTAACTTATATTTGGATGAAAGATGGTAATGATTTGAACAACAATATGGACAGCTATGAAATTACAAGCGCTGCTATGGATGACGCAGGTGATTACATGGTTACTATCGTCAACGATTGTGGTGAAGTAATGTCAACAACAGCTACTTTAGAAGTTACCGCTAAAACAATTGCTACTTCAGTTACAGCTGAACATGGTTTAGGTTTAACTCAAAATTATCCTAACCCAGTTATTGACAACACAACTATCAGATTTAATTCTGAAGTTAGTGGTGACGCTACATTAGTAATCACTGATATGCTAGGTAATAAAGTTGCTAATCTTTTCAATGGATTTGTTAATGCAAATAATTTGGAAACTGTTACACTTAACACTAACGAATTCAATCTTAATTCTGGTACTTATTTCGTTTCTTTAAGAATAGGTAACAAAGTTGAGACTATCCAAATTAGTGTTATTAAGTAATCTTAAAAATACATATGTCTAGTTTGAAATAGACATTAAAGCCGAGAATTGATTTATTCAACTCTCGGCTTTTTTAATTTTAGCAAACGGGAAATGTTACTATTTAAAATTCACTATAAAAATATAGTAACATTTTCCATTTTTTTTTTCATTTTCTGCCCCTTACACTCCAATTACTAACTGATTTCCCTTGCTATTGAGTATATCAGTTCCTTAATTTTAAAAGAAAGTATGAATACAAATAATTATAATCTTTTATAAATTTAATAAGGAGTATAGTATGATCAAATCTACTATCAAAGCTAAGGTAAATAATATTTTCCTAGCAACAATTTTATTCTTCACAGGAGGAATGATATTACAAGCACAAGCACCAGAAGTTGGTGACATAACAAGGGATAATCCTGTTTCACAAATGACAAATTCAACATCTCTTACATGGGAAGTTCAATTTGATAAAATCATTGATAATAATTCATTTACAACTGACGACTTGACTTTGACTACAGTTAGTGGTGACGCTAGTGGTTCTATATCAAGTATTTCTGGTACAGGTAACACTTATACTGTAAACGTAAACAATGTTAATGGTGATGGTACTCTTAGATTAGATTTCACTGGTGAAGTTGAAGATTTTAGTAATAATTCAAGTCAAAACAACTTCACAACCGGCGAAACTTATTTACTAGACAATACTGCACCCACAGTTCTAAGTATCACAGTTGACAGTCCTGCGACTAGCCCAACTAATTCTAGTACTGCTACTTGGCAAGTTACATTTTCAGAAGATGTTTCTGGTTCTATCATGACTTCTGATTTTACTAAGAATGGGACACCAACTGGAACTATAAGCAGTGTTACTATGGTTTCATCTACAGTTTACAATGTTACAATGACAAGTATCGCTGGAGATGGCAACTTAACTATTGACTTTACAGGTACAGCAGTTGACCAAACTGGTAACAATTCTACAGAATCATTTGAAAAAGGTGAAACTATTGAGTTTGACAACACTGCAGCAGAAGTTGAAGAGATTACAAGAAATAATCCTTCTTCTCAGAGTACTAACAATAGTACACTAGTATGGGAAGTTGTATTTAGTGAAGATATTCAAGCTGGTACGTTAACTACTTCTGATTTTCTTTTAAATGGAGAACCAAGTGGTACTATTTCATCAGTGAACGGAAATGGTGACACTTATACTGTAACAGTTACTAGTGTTAGCGGTGATGGGTCTTTACAATTAGACTACAGCGGCGATGTAACAGATTTAGTTGGGAATAGTGGCACTTCTAAATTTACAGAAGGTGAGAATTATATTTTAGATAATACTAATCCTGAAGTCGTTTCAATAACTAGAAGTAACCCAACTTCAACAAGCGTTAACCAAAGTAGTGTAACATACAATGTTAGATTTTCTGAATCAGTAACTTCTGCTTCTGTTTCAACTGCGGATTTCTCTGTAAGATCAACTGGAACTGCCAATGGCTCTATTAGTTCTGTTTCAGGAAGTGGCTCAAGTTACAACGTAACAGTTACAAATGTTAGAGGCGATGGCAACTTATTTGTAGATTTTGTAGGCACTGTTACTGACTTAGTTGGTAATAACGGTAGCACAAACTATAATAGAGGCGAAAATTATATTATTACTTCTCCTTTTGTTACATCAATCAGAAGAAGTAACCCTTCTAATGCTATTACAAATGCTAACAGCGTTACTTTCCAAGTTACATACAGTAAATCAGTAAACTCAAGCACTGTAAATACTAGTGATTTTGAAGTTGTTACAACTGGCACAGTTTCAGGTAATGTTTCTTCAGTTACTGGTTCTGGTACTACTTACTTCGTGACAGTGAATTCAATTGACGGCGATGGCCAATTGTCTATCAACTTCACAGGTGAAGTAGATGATAATGGTGGCAACCCTAGTGTTAGTACATTTGAAGAAGGTGAATATTACACTATAGATAATACTTACCCAACTATTGAGCTTGTTACAATTTTTGGAGACAATGGCAACGGTGAAGTTTACACGAGTGATTATGTATATGTAGATTATAGAACAAGTGAAACAACAAGCATCACAGTAGCTTCTATCGAGAGAGATACTGATGTTGATACTTATACAGATGGAACTAATGGTCAAGTTTCATATATGCTAACTAATCAAAATGCTGAAGGTCCAATAGAGTTTACAATTACAGTTGATGATGAAGCCGGTAATAGAGTAACATTTACTGAAACAACTGATGGTTCTGAAGTAGTATTCGTGAAAACTCCTCCAAATATCATTATAATTGATCAACCAAAGGATATCGTTGAGTGTGTTGGCTCTACTGACAGATTTTTCTCAGTAATTGCTGCTCCTTCAGATAGATATTTTGAAATCGCTTACAGATGGTGGAAAGACGGTTCTCCAGTTTCTGATGCAAAAATTCAAAATGGATTATTAGCTTTAGATACATTAGACTATAACATGAGTGGTCTATACACTGTAGAGATTTGGGCAATTGATACAATGAAAGCTGGAACTTCTGCAGAAGCACAAAGAATTTCTGAGAGTGTTTATTCTACTCCAGCTAACCTTTATGTATTACAAAGACCAGAGTTCTTAAGTCCTGTACCTAATGTAACAGCTGCAGTTGGAACTAACCACACATTTACATTCGACGCTCACTTCTATGGCGAGCACAATATGGAAGACCCAACTTATTGGACACAAATTGACTGGTATAAAGGTGACGTTGAATTAGAAGATGGTGATAGATATGAAGGTACTAATGCTTCAATTTTATCAATCGAGAATTTACAAGCTGATGATTATGCTGATGATTACAGAGTAAGATTAATCGGTGAATGTGATACTGTTTGGTCTAATAACTTTGCTATTAGTGCCGAGCCAGAAATAAACATTACAGCTCAGCCAATTAGTGTTGAAGGTTGTGTAGACGATGTTGTACAAATCACTACTGAGGCTACTGTTACAGTTCAAGGTACTAATATTATGTATCAATGGATGGTTAATGGTGCTCCTATTATGGACGAGGCTGGGAAATTCTCAGGTACTAACACTCCTAATTTGAATGTAACACTTACTACTGATTTGGGTTATGATGGTACTGAAGAATACACTTGTATGATTTATCCAGAAGGGTATATGGACAATAGTGTTATTACAGATGCAGCTATGATTACTTGGAAAACTGCACCGCTTATTACTACTGACCTGAATACTGATTACTCAGTAGAGGAAGAGCAAGCAATCACAATGACAATTGCTGTAGATGGCGAAAATCTAACTTACACTTGGATGAAAGATGGTGTTGATCTAGGTAATAACATGGATAGCTATGAGATCACAAGCGCTACAATGGATGATGCTGGTGAATATATGGTAACTATTACTAATGATTGTGGTGAAGTAATGTCTACTACGGCTACTCTAGTTGTAACTGCTAAAACAGTTGCTACTTCTGTTACTGCTGATCACGGATTAGGACTTGAGCAAAACTATCCTAACCCAGTTATTGACAACACTACAATTAGATTCAACTCTGAAGTTAGTGGTCAAGCTGTTTTAACTTTGACTGACATGATGGGTAACACTGTTACTAACTTGTTCAATGGATATGTAACTGCTAATTCACCAATTACAAGCAATATCAATACTAATCAATTGAACTTAACTTCTGGTACTTATTTCGTTACTTTAAGAATGGGTAGCAAAGTTGAGACTATTCAGATTAGTGTTATTAAGTAATTGATAGATTATATAGAATCTTTTTAGAATTTACAAGCCGAGATTGTCTTATTGACTTCTCGGCTTTTTTTTATTTGCTATAAGTTAGTTTATTATATTTGTATTATGAAATACATACTAATAATAATATCAATTATCATATTGTCTTCTTGTGAACAAGAAACAAAAATATCAGATGAGAAGTTTTTAGATATTTATACTGAAGTTTTTATTGCGCGTGAAAGCACAACCGACAGAGAAAAAGGTACAGAAGAAGTAAATAAGGTTTTGGCAAAATATGGTATGACAGAACCTGAGTTTAGACAAATTATGATTGATATATCACAAAAGAATCCTAAGAGATTAGGTAGGTTAATTGACTCGGTAAGAAATTATACTTCAGAAGTAATAAGAGGAATAGACTCGGTAGAAAATGCAAACTTAAAGATGGAACAAGATACCAACGCCACCACCGAGCCCGAGAAATGAGCTTTCTCCGCTCTCTATTCTTTCTAGATAATTATGAAATGAGTTATTTGAACTTGTTTGATATTGAAGACCTAAATTGAAATCGAAACTAACAACATTATTTAGGTTGTACATATAGCCTAAACCTAATCCAAAATTGTGATATACATCTTTGTCAAATAAGATGACTTCCTTTTCAAAATCCGTATTAGGATTAATTATCATAGATTCATGCTGTTCAAAATACCAAATACTTGCAGCTCCGAACAAATAGAAACGATGCTCAAAGTCACGATATAATACTCGATGATATTCTATTCCACCAATCAATGATAAGTTATCATTTTTTTGTGGCTCATCTCCTGAATAGAAAGGCATAAATGTAAATTGGAATGCGTTCCATCTATCTAACTCTAGCAGGTAACCTAACCCTGTACCAGAAATAGTAGAAAAACTAATTCCTACCTCATGTTTTGGGAATTTACTTGCATCTACAGAAAAGCAAGAAACAAGAAAAAATGAAAGTATTAGTATACACTTATTAAAAAGCATTTTCTAAGTGTGTGATTTGTGGTTGGTTATTTTTTATATCTATTGCTATCAAATCCATTCGGCAATCCCTGTCAGTTATCTTATTTATCATCAGATAACCTTCAGCAGTTTTACGTAATTTCATTTGTTTGCTATAGCTTACTGACTCTATAGCTGTACCGTATTTGTTGCTATTCCTTCCTTTTACTTCGCAGAAGACTAGAACACCATCTTTTTCAGCGATTATATCAATTTCACCTAACTTACCATAGTGGAAATTCTTTTTGACTATGCTGTAGCCCTCATTAACCAAGTACTTTTCAGCAAGAGATTCAAAACTATGTCCAACTTTTGTGTTGTCCATTAGTAGGCCCTTACATTCTTTCCTTCATAGTAATTGACGAAAGCTCTGTTAACAACTCTCATACCACTTGCAGTAGGGTAATCTCCACTGAAGTACCAGTCCCCGAGATTGTCTGGACATGCCTTATGCAAATTATCGATTGTTTGGAATATCACTTCAACTTCTGCATTTATATTCTCTTCCCTAATCATTTGAGCAACTTTTGCAGAAACTTCTTCAGCTGTGAATAGGTCGTATATACCTTTCACGTAATTGATATTATCATATTCTTCTAACTCTAGTGATGCCTTACATTTGGCATAAACCTCATCTATGACTTTTTCTTTGCCAGTTTCTTTAAGCAACTCAATGGCAGCACGGAATGCGATAAAGTCACCCAGTTTTGCCATATCTATCCCATAACAATCAGGGTATCTAATCTGTGGTGCCGATGACACAACTACTATCTTTTTAGGGTTAAGAGTGTCTAATATTCGGATTATACTCTTCTGAAGTGTTGTTCCCCTAACGATACTGTCGTCTAACACTACGAGTGTGTCAGTTGGTTTTACAGTGCCATAAGTAACATCATAAACGTGTGAAACCAAATCATCCCTTGAACTATCTTCTGTTATGAATGTTCTTAACTTAGCATCTTTGATAGCTATTTTTTCTAATCTTACTCTTTTCTCAAGTATTTCCTCTAGCTTTTCATCAGAAAGAGATCCATTGCTCTCTTTTATTTCATCTATTTGTATTCTCTTCTGATAATTCTCAACTCCTTTCAAAAGACCGTAGAATGCTACTTCTGCAGTGTTAGGAATGAATGAAAATACAGTATTGTCCAAATCGCCAGCAATAGAGTTAAGAACTTGACGGCTAATCAGCTTACCAAGATTTAGTCTTTCGTTGTATATATCCTTGTCATTACCACGTGAGAAATAAATCCTTTCAAAAGAGCAAGAGAGCTTCTCTTTAGGTTCTCTAATTTGCTCGAAACTAATATTCCCATTCTTTTTCATTATTATAGCTTTACCGGGATCAAGCTCTTTGATATCGTCATAATCAACTTTGAAAGCAGTTTGAATAACAGGTCTTTCCGATGTTACAACAGCAATCTCATCATCGATATAATAATAGCATGGTCTAATGCCGTTAGGATCACGGACAACGAATGCATCTCCATGACCAACCATACCACCAATAGTATATCCACCATCCCATTTTTTTGCCGATCGGCGAAGCATATTACCAACGTCTAATTTATCCATTATGATTGGAGTTGCATCTTTTTTATTTATACCTTGATTTTTCAAGTCAAACCAGATTTTATTGACTTCTTCATCTAGGAAGTGTCCTGTTCTCTCCAATACAGTTATTGTATCTGCTTTCTCTTTGGGATGCTGCCCTAGATTGATTAGCGTTTCGAAAAGCTCATCAACATTTGTCATATTGAAGTTACCAGCCATCATTAAATTCTTATGCATCCAATTGTTAGAACGTAAAAACGGATGACAGTTAGCTATTTTATTCTTTCCATAAGTACCATAGCGAAGATGACCCATATATACATTACCCACATAAGGTAATTTTTCTGCAGCTAAGTTAAGGTCTGACTTATACTCAGGATTTTCTTTTATCTTCTTGTTTATTTTTCTAGATATCTTTCCAAATATATCTTGTAGTGGTTGGTTTTCAACTGACCTTCTTCTGAATATGTAATTGTTACCTGGCTCTGGATCAAATTTGACACTAACAAAACCAGCTCCGTCTTGCCCACGGTTATGTTGCTTTTGCATAAGCAAGTACATCTTATTTATACCGTAGTAAGGGCTGCCATATTTTTCAATATAATATGACATAGGCTTCAACAACCTAAGAAGGACTATACCACATTCGTGTTTTATCGGATCACTCATATATTTGGGGGATTGTTATTTTGACACATGACAAAAATAATAAATAAATTATAAAGTTAATGCAATTCTTAAGGCAAGGGCAATAGCTTTTTGTATATTGCAATATAAGCAATAGATAAGTTGATGTATTAGGATTTTGAAAAGAATATGAAATGGAAAGAAACACACCTAAAAGATATTTACAATCTTGATATTATCTATTTTGATGAGAGCAAGAAGGAAATTTGTGCTAGAGTCTGTAAGGTTTTATATATAGACAGCTTACCAGATATCTCTTCATATTCCTATTGGAAAATAATAGATGGGATATGGAGAAAAGAAAGTATAGAGTATGAATTAGACGAAGATGTAGAAGCGTTCTCAACTCAAATCTTAGATTTGATGACTCAAAATACATCGCACATTGTTTACACAACCCAAAACCATAGAATTGGTGGTTTGGTGCATTTCACAGACTATGAATGTCCAGTAGTATATTCAAATATCTATCAGAATCTTAATACATTTGAACGAAAACTCAGAGACTATCTTATTTTTATGGGATTGAATGACAAAAGATTTTTAGAATATTTAGAAGCATTCAAACTACCGAATGAAGCACCTCACTATCAGGATATATTATATAAAAGAATTTCAAAATTAAAGAAAAGACGTGATAAGAAGACTTTCGATAACATTTACTTAAGTGAACTATTAGAGTTTGCAACTTCGGAATATGTAACTGATGGGCTCAGATTGCCAATAAAGCTTAGCTTTTTGAAAGAAGAAATAAATGGACAAAAAGTCTCACGAATAATAAATGATCTAAGAAATTTTATTATGCATCATGATAATATCACGGGTGAAGTTATATTCAATCCTCAATATTTTTCTGAATTTGAACGATTTTTCAATATGGTGTTGACATTCAAGGATGCTTTCTCGGAGTTATCAAAAGAGATTTTTGATTTAGAAACAAAGAATAAATCTACATTCAACAAAAGTAGATTAGATTTGATTAGCAGATTAAATGACAAACAACTAACTAACTATTTTTATAATTTGGGGTAGTAATGAATATATTTGATAACAACACAATACACCTTGCAAAGCATTTAGTATTCGTTGAAAATTGTTTTATTCATACAAATTAAATTAGCTTTATTATAAAATGCTATTCAACTCCATAGACTTTGCCATTTTTCTACCAATAGTTTTTATTGTCTATTGGTTAGTATTAGGTAAAAATTTTAGACTTCAAAACTTACTTATAGTTGTGGCTAGCTATGTTTTTTACAGCTGGTGGGATTGGAAGTTCACCTCAATAATTCTATTTAGCACATTAGTAGATTACTTTGTTGGAATTGGTCTATCAAAAGTTGATGGCCGTAAGAAGCGGTTAATACTGCTTTGGACAAGTATAGCAGTTAACTTGGGATTTCTCGGATTTTTCAAATACTATAACTTCTTTTTGGATAATTTTATAGCTGCTTTTACTATTGTGGGAACTGAGTTCAATGCTACAAGCTTGAACATAATACTGCCCGTTGGTATTAGTTTCTATACATTCCAGACTCTAAGTTATACAATAGATGTATATAAGAGGAAGATGGAAACAACAAACAATATAATTTCATTTGCAGCTTATGTAAGTTTCTTTCCTCAGTTGGTAGCTGGCCCTATAGAAAGAGCAACACAGCTACTACCTCAGTTTTATAAAGAAAGAACATTTGATTATGATAATGCAATTAGTGGGCTTAGACAGATACTTTGGGGTTTGTTTAAGAAAATAGTCATAGCAGACAATTGTGCTATGTATGCGAATATTATTTTTGGTAACTCAGCTGAGTATTCAGGAAGTACTCTCGTGCTAGGTGCATTGTTTTTCACATTTCAGATATATGGTGACTTTTCTGGCTATTCAGATATTGCTATAGGTTCATCAAGACTGTTTGGGTTCGATTTGATGAAAAACTTTGCATTCCCCTATTTCTCAAGAGATATTGCAGAATTTTGGAGACGTTGGCATATATCACTATCTACTTGGTTTCGTGATTACTTATACATACCTCTTGGAGGAAGTAGAGTTAGTAAAGCTAAGAATATAAGGAACATATTCATCATATTTCTAGTAAGTGGGTTTTGGCATGGCGCAAATTGGACATTCATAGTTTGGGGAGCACTAAATGCTATTTATTTCTTGCCACTGCTATTAGCAAACAAAAACAGGCATCATATTGAAATAGTAGCACACGAAAAGTCATTGCCATCTTTAAAAGAACTTAGCTTTATGCTTATCACATTTGGTTTGACAGTATTCGCATGGATTTTCTTCCGTGCAGAGAGTGTTACACATGCAGTTAACTATATTACTGGAATATTCAATAGTTCATTGATTACTGTTCCCGATTTCCCAATGAGAAGAGAAGCAGTGACCACCATAGTTTTAGTTTTTATATTTTTATTAATTGAATGGGCGGGTAGAAGAGGTGAATTTGCTATTGATAACATAGCTAACAAAGTACAACAACCAATTAGAATATTGTTTTACTACTCCGTTATTATGTGTATTTTCTGGTATGGTGGCTCACAACAACAATTTATCTATTTCCAATTCTAAGTAATGAAAAAATTCCTGATAAATATCACCTTATTCTCGCTTCCAATTCTGTTACTATTCTCAGAGGCATTTTTACCAGTAGAGTTCTTTTCCTACAGACCTTGGGAGGCCTTAATGTATAGCCACAGTGATTATTTAGTGCCATACTATCCAAATGCTGACTTGACTATGGAGTCAGAAGGTGATTTGTGCCACCACACGGCAAATGCAATTGCAAAAAATGAAAGATGGGTAACAGACAGCATGGGCTACAGAAATAGTCAATTCATCAGCAATCCAGATATACTTATTATTGGCGATTCATTCATAGTGGGTAGTAGCTTAACTCAGGATTCAACATTGGGAAATGTGCTCAATAGATTATACCGTCATGATAAATTAATATATACCATGTCTCCCTCACCATTTATAGATTTCGTGAGAATTATAAATAGTGGCAAGATCGAAAAACCTAAGACAGTAATTTTTTCTAATGTTGAGCGTTCAATCCCAAAACCTTTAGATAAATCACAATACGATGATGCCGTTCATAACCCATCTGAAATAAGTATTTTTAAAGACAAAGCTACAAGAATGTATTCACTCAACTATCTTTATGCCCGAATAACTGGTAAAAATGGACCTGGTATTGCTGGAATTAATGGTGAAATGTTTTTTCTGAATGGAGAAAATCAGGAATATTTGTACGATAGAATAGAAGAAGTTTGTGACAATATACTTACTTACAAGCAGTACTGCGACTCGATTGGAGTAGAGTTCATATATATGCCAATGCCCAATAAAGAGACAGTATATTATGAGCTAGTTCCACTTGATGAACAACCAAACTATATCAATCAACTTACAGAAATGCTCACAAAAAAAGGTGTTAATGTAATTAACACCTTAGAAATCTTTAATACTGAAAGAGAGCAGTCTAAACAATTGCTCTATCAATTGGATGACACTCATTGGAATTCGAACGGGGTAAAAGTTATAGCGAACGAAATTAGAAAAACTGTTAACTAGTCAGTGAGATAGAATTTTATATAGTAAGTATAGAAACTTTGAAAGTTTACTTCTCCAATCTCAATTTCATTTTCATAAACTGGATAGTATCTACCATTACTACATACAATTACTAAATAATAATCATTAGATTTTAGAGTATCAATTGAAAAAGTTGTTTAGATTTAAAGTATCATTAATTCTTTTTCCATAATAATAATCATCAACAGACTTAATTATATCTTTTGTATTAATTTCTTCTTGAATTTCACACTTGTACCAGCTGTTTTCAACTTTATTAAATTGAATGATAGGTAAATTACTTTTAGAGATTGTATCTCCACTACTCATGTTTGTAATTCTAATCGGTTCAATTTGCTCCAAAGTAACGTTAAAATCATATCCCTCATAGTTAAAAACTTCAAATTCTATATATCCTTCACTTGCCTCATTATCAACGAGTTTGTATTCAGCTTTTTTAACCCTTTTTAGTATTTTTTTATTAATAAATGCAGAATCTACATCTGAAAATAAATGAGATGGAGTTCCAAATGTTGCAAAAAGTGAATGATCAACCGTTTTATTATTCTCACCGCTTACAATTAATATATTTTCAACATCTATTCTTGAGTCAGGAAAATAGTCAATAATTATATCATCGCTACATCCAATAAGATATAAGCAAAGTAGTAATATGATAATTATATTCTTGGGTGAAGACACTCTACACCCCAACAGCTTCCTTGTTGGTGTGCCATTCTTCTATCGCTGCTTTTACTTTATCCAAATACCACTGCGGAGTCGATGTAGCACCAGTTATACCAATTAGCTCACTATCTCCAAACCAGTCCCAATCTATTTCTTTTACATCTTCTATATAGTACATATTTGGGTTGAATTGCTTCATGTGCTTGAATAAGCTCTTACCATTGGATGAATTTCTACCGGCTACAAATATGATGATATCATTATCTTTAGCGAATTGGACTACTTCTTCATCTCTTCCCCAAACTTCTTTACAAAGTGAGTTCTTGAATTGGAAGTGATCCTTAGTTTCGCCACCCTCTACGAAATTCCTTACCTTACTTTCTATTACTTCTCTTATCTCATGGTAAGTGGATTTCTCCATTGTAGTTTGAGAGAATAGAACTGTTGGCTTGGTAAAATCAACTTTTTCTAATGCTTCTTCTGCACTCAAAATAATAACGCAATTATCGTTAACCATACCTCTTAGTCCTATAACTTCGGCATGATTTGGTTTTCCATATATTACTACTTGGTAGCCTTTATCATAGTATCTTTTTACTCTGTTCTGAAGACCAGTTACAAGTGGACATGTAGCATCAACCAGCTTTACCCCTAGCTCTTCTGCTCTTTGGAATGTAGATGGCGGTTCACCGTGAGCGCGAATAAGTACAGTAGCTTTTTCGTCAGTTTTTGCTAATTCCTCAATTCCCAAGTGGTCGATAGTTTTTAGCCCTTTTTCAGCTAGTCTTTCAATTTCTTTGGGATTATGGATAATATGACCTAGTACATATACTTGTTCATCTTTGTCAGCTCCAGCCAATGTTTCTTCTGTAATCTTAATAGTCCTTACTACACCCCAGCAGAAACCAGCAGAATTATCTATTTTTACTTGCATTATTATACTCTTATTTTTTTCTCTCTTTGACGTAAAGTTGCCTTTAACTATTGCAAATTTATGAGTTTATAATATCATTTGCTAAAGAAATAACCAAATTCGTTTGTTGTTCTATTGTTATATCAGAAGTGTCTATCACCTTGGCATCATCAGCTTTACGCAGTGGGCTAATCTCACGATTACTATCATACTCATCTCTATCAGCTATTCTTTTAGCTACTTCTTCTTTGCTCACATCTTCGCCTGCTGTCAATAGCTCCTTTGTTCTCCTTTCTGCTCTCGCTTCTATAGATGCGTGCATATATAACTTCAAATCTGCATTTGGGAAAACCACAGTACCAATATCGCGTCCGTCCATAACAACGCCACCAACTTTACCCAACTCTCTCTGCTGATCAACTAATTTTTCTCTAACTATTCCCACTGCAGCAACTGGACTAGCCATTTTTGTAACCTCTGCAGTTCTAATTTCTTTGCTAACATTTTCACCGTTCAGAATTGTCAGCTGCCCCGCATCGCTCGGTTGAAGTTCTATTTTTATTTCACTCATTAGCTTATCAAAGTCAAAACCTTCTATATCCTCACCAGTCCTAAGAAAGGCCAAAGTAGCAGCTCTATACATAGCGCCAGTGTCAATGTATATATAGTCTAATCGCTTTGCAACTTCACGTGCAGTAGTTGTCTTACCTGATCCTGCTGGACCGTCCAATGCTATTATTATCTTTTTCATTATTTACTTATCCTATCTATTTCTGAGTAAAAGTAATCGATATTGGTAAAATCACTTAGTAAAGAATCCGAATTGTTTGACTCAAAGAAATCAAAATTATCTCTTTCGGAAACAATCATTACGCTCATTCCATTGTCCTTAGCTGCCTTTATATCTGCTAAGGTGTCACCAATAATAATCGAATTATTGAAGCTATATAAATCTTGATTTACAAAATGATTCACTCTGTCAATTGCTAACGGTGGCAAATCACTTCTTACGGGACTATCGCACCCAAAAGCACCACAATCAAAATATCTATCTAATTCGTATGAAGACAGCTTTTGTTTCGCATTTAGTTTAGAGTTTCCAGTAAGTAGCGCAATATCATAATCTGTACTAGACTTCAATTCTGTAATCAATTCCATAACACCTGGAATCAATTCTATATAATCAGGTGTACAATACCCTTTGAATCTTTCCAGCTTCAATTCCCAGAACTGATCTATCTTAGGTGCAATCAAACTACCATCAAACCCTATAGCCTGTGCCATTTGTTGCAGGATCTGCAAGTCAGTATTCCCAGAAAATACAGGCATCTGATCTATAGTAATCTTCTGATTATATACATCAAAAAAAGTGTCAATGAATATATTCTTTGACACTCCTTTCTTCATGTTCAATATTGTACCATCTATGTCAAATAGAAGTAGTTTTTTCATGCTATTTAGAACGGTACATCGTCGTCAAATTCATCACTTGTGTCTTTGTCTTCGAACTTGTCATAATTAGGTTGTTGGTCACCCGCGTGTGATGGTCCACCTTGGGAGCCACCGTCACCGCCACTACGTGAGTCAAGCAAAATCATATCACGCGCTAGCACTTCAGTTATATACTTAGTTGTACCTGATTGATCTTCATAAGAACGAGTTTTCAGCTTACCCTCTACTAATACTTTGCTACCTTTGCTTAAATATTTACCAGCTCTTTCAGCTAAGTAATCCCACATAACTACTCTGTGCCAGTCTGTAGTGTCCTGCCAATTGCCAGACTTGTCTTTGTAGCTCTCAGTTGTTGCTAAGTTCAAAGTACAAACTTGTTTTCCTTGAGGTGTAGTTCTTATCTCAGGGTCTCTACCCAAGTTTCCTAATAATGAAACTCTATTTAAACTCTTTGCCATTTTTTTTACCTTTCTTTTTTAGAAATAATACACTTGTGTTCCGATACCAATATAAGAATCTTTTTGATTAAAAAACATTCCGTGCATACTTAATCCATCATGTGCATAAATTCCAATGAATATTGCTCTGTTATTTCCAAAGTTATATCTAAGTCCTGCTTGGGCATTACTCACACCATAGTATGCGTCATCAAATCCACGAAGTGAGAAGTTATAGCCCATTTCGAAAACTATATTTTCATACAAACCTTCAGTATATTCAATACCAGTGATTAATTCAATTGGCTGAATATCTTTGGGAATTTTTGAGAACACATAGTTAATACCAAGGTAAGGAGAGATTTTTCTGTAAGTCTCACTCGAAAAGGCGTTTACTCTATATATTACTTCAAGGAACTCTCTACTATATACAAATGGTTCAGTAATAAACTCATTGTCAATAGTATAGCCATCTATCAAGTGTGAAGATATATGAGCTAACCGTAGTCTTAGCTGTTCAGTACCATTGAATAAATTGCCGAATATTGGTTTGTCTTCAAAAGTAAAAGCCGAGTTCACACCAAAGTAATAATCTGTAGTCTCAACTGGAAATTTGAATCTTCCTTCACTTCTTAGTCGAGTGTAGGTCATCATATCTACACCAAAAGTGGAGTTTTCACCCATATCAAACAAATCGAATGAAGCTCCAATATCCATTCTTAATCTTTCTTCACTTGGCTGACCTATGAAACCAATTCTCGCTTCGTAAGGGTTAGCTATAAGTGGTTCGAAGTTTAAAATAGGCACACCACTAGTTGCTAAAGTGTTCTTATGGCTATCTGATAAACCACACCCAAAATATACATTTTCATTATTTGCTGTTGAATCTCCTTTGACGAAATCAACACTTACTTGCGTTGAATCTTCTGCTATTGCAAGAGTTACCGAAAAAAATATTAATGCGATGATTACTCGCACAAACTACCCACCTTTGCCACTGAAGACAACGCTGATAGTTCTAGCTAGTATATAGAGGTCTAAGAACATAGACCAGTTACGGATGTAATAAATATCAATCATTATTCTTTCTTCAAAGCTACTTTCATTCCTGTCAGTAACTTGCCACAGGCCACTGATGCCTGGCTTCACTTGGAGTATCATTTCGTCGTTGCCTCCCATCTTGATTTTCTCCCATGGGATATAAGCTCTTGGACCAATTAGGGACATCTCCCCTTTTATCACATTCCAGAACTGTGGTAACTCATCCAAGCTGAACTTACGTAGGAATTTGCCAATTCTTGTTAGACGAGGGTCGTCATTCAGCTTATGGTATATTTCGTATTCTGCTTTTAGCTCTGGGTTCTTTTCTAGCAGTTCTTCTAATCTATCCTCTGCATCTGTGTGCATAGTACGGAATTTCACAATTTTGAATCGACCATCGTGTAAGCCCATTCTTGTTTGCTTGAAAAGAATCTTCCCTTTTGAGTCAAGCCAAATTAGTGACGCAACAACACCGAGAACCGGCAATGCTAAGAAAGTTAATATTGATGCTAAAGTAATATCGAAAAGTCGTTTCTGAATTCTAGCACTTCTCTTAGTCAATGTTTGCTTTACTTCAAGCCCAAGCAATCCACCAAACTCTTTAGTAGAAACCCAAAGAGTAGAAATACCAAATAGATTAGGTATGACAATAGTATTCTCAAAGTGCTTAGAGTATTTCATAATAATCTTGCGTTGCACTTCTGATTGTACCTTAGGCATAGCAATAATAGATTGCTCTACCTTAAGTTTCTTTTGTAATTCAGGGATAACATCTAGTCCACCAATCACAGGTATACCATCGATATAGCCCCAAGTGTCCACATTATCATCTACAGCAACTATAGGCCTTAGTCCTAATTTCTTATGCTTTCTTAGTGAGTTAATTACTTCTTTACCTGCATTACCAGCACCAATTATAATAACAGGAATACCCCACCAAGACTTCTCGCAGAACATCTTCTTGATGAACGAGCGACCTAATGGTATTGTTAAGAAAGTAATAGCCCAAGACATTAGGAATGACAGACGGGAGAAATCCCAAAAGTCATTGATGAAGAATGTCAGGCCAGCCATTAGCCCATAGATAATGGAACTAGTGTAAAAGATGTTTCTAATTTCATCTATCACATCAATTCCAAATCCAGGATAAAGACCACGTACATAAAATGCCATCATGAAAAGTGGTACTATAACTGGTAGTACACTTAGATACATGTCGTATGGTGCAGCCGGTTCGAAGAACAAATTGCGAATAAATACTGAAGCTACGACAGAAAGCACAATAAA
Organism: Chlorobiota bacterium; assembly: GCA_046290495.1. Classification (GTDB taxonomy): domain Bacteria; phylum Bacteroidota; class Ignavibacteria; order Kapaibacteriales; family UBA2268; genus PGYR01. The sequence continues at coordinate 1,108,000 of JBKAGT010000005.1, forward strand.
TAGTGCATCTGACGTCATCAGTAATAGAGAAGCTATTAACTTACGAGGAGCAACGGTCTTAACTGGAAAGTCCTTTGCATTCCTGGTTTTTAATAACTTTGATAGCTCATTGAGAGTTGGAGTCTGCATTGTATATCTATCTTTTATTAAACTTACCTGTAAAAGGTATAAGTATTAGCATATATCCACATATATTAATTAGACAATATCCATGCCTAAAATATATTAATAAAGCTTTCGCAATTTTAAAAGCCTACAAAATAATACATTTTAATCATAAATTCAATAAAAATGAGAAATATAGAAACTCCGTTAGAATTGTGTTTTAATTATCAGTTTTGTCAACCGTCTATTTATATAGACACATGAACACGAAAAACGTCTCCGAGATGACAAAAAAAATTTATTAATTATAGTACGGAGTCTGGTTCCGAAAGGTTCGGATCTGGTAGTAAATTATTTTTAAATTATGCTGGTAACTACCTAAGAATGCCACGTTTGGAGTTTTCAATAAAATTGATACATTCTTCAATTTCATCTGACATTTCATAATTTTTCTTATAATATGCTATACCATCTCTGTTGTTTTTCCCAGAAAATAATACAACATTGTAGAAGTTTTGTATCTCTTTGATCTTCTCAGTTGTGAATCCTCTTCTACTAAGACCAACTTTATTAATTCCTTCAACTTGAGCTGGGATTCTACCGAGTAAACAGTAGGGAGCAACATCTTTAGTTATTTTTGAATCAGCACCCAGCATAGTGTGTTTACCTACTGTACAGAATTGTGTAATCTTAACAACGCCACCGATAACTACCCAATCATCTATGGCTACGTGACCAGCTAATTGAGTTGTGTTGGACATGATAATATTACTACCTAAGTGGCAATCATGAGCTATGTGGCAATATGCCATAATCAAGTTATTATCACCAAGGACAGTTTTGCCAGTTGCAGTGGTACCTCTGTGTATAGTTGCACATTCTCTGATTACATTATCATTACCGATAATAGTCTGTGTGGGTTCATTATTATACTTCAAATCTTGTGGTTCAGCAGAGATAACAGCACCTGGAAAGAATCTACAATTATTACCAATTCTAGCACCATTGTAGATTACTACATTTGCGTGAATATCAACATTGTCACCTATTATAACATCATCTTCTATAATGCTGTAAGGGCCTATTTTCGCATTTTTACCAATCTTCGCCTTATCTGATATTATTGCTGTGCTGTGTATCATACTTAATTTGAGTATATTTTTATTCTTATTTTATCTTTTTACTAAAGCTGCAGAAAAATCAGATTCTGCGGCCAATTTACCATCAACATAAGCTTTACCCTCGAACGAGTAAACACCCATACGTGAGTTCAATATTTTCACTTCGAACACTAATTGATCACCAGGTACAACAGGAGCTCTGAACTTCGCATTTTTGATGCCTGAAAATAGTCCTATTTTTTCTTCAGGGTTCACGTTGTCAGCTAACATCATACATAGTCCACCAATCTGTGCCATTGCTTCACAAATTAGTACACCTGGCATGATAGGTTTACCTGGAAAGTGTCCATTGAAAAATGGTTCGTTGATAGTTACATTCTTGTAACCCATTATTTTTCTTTCATTTGGGTCGAACTCAACTACCCTATCCACCAATAAGAACGGGTAACGATGAGGAAGGAACTCCATAATCTGATTAACATCAAGATTATATCCCTTACGTTTTTTCATATTATACTTATTAGCTTCTTTTTGCTTCAAGTATAATGCTCTCAGTTTCTTTGCTAACTCTATATTTGCGGCGTGACCTGGTCTTGCAGCCAATATTTGTGCTTTCATGGGAGCACCTACTAAGGTCAAATCACCAATCATATCAAGCAGTTTGTGACGAGCAGGTTCATTTTTGTAACGAAGCTCACGGTCGTCTAATATTCCACTTTCGCCACGTTTTGGTTTTTCATCTAAGTTGAATATCTCTTTTATTTTGTCAAGATTTTCATCTTGCAAATCCTCATCCACAATCACTATAGCACTCTCTAAGCTACCGCCTTTGATCAGATTATTGCTATGTAAATCGAAAAGCTCGTGAGAAAAACAAAAAGTCCTAGCTGGTGCAAATTCATCTCTGAATTCCTTTTCAAAATCAAAAATACCAGTGTGCTGGCTACCCAATGCTGGGTTAGCATAATCAACAAGCACAGTCAATCTGTAATCATGATTTGGAAGAGCAACTAAGTCAACACCACGAGCATCTTCTGTATAGCGGATATTCTCCTCTACCTCAAAATATTCGCGTTCAGCATCTAGCTCAACTATATCAGTCTGATCAAGTACATCAACATAAGGCTTAGAACTACCATCACCCACAGGTGGCTCATTGTTGGTCAGCTCTATCCTGCAATTGTCTATTCTAAGGCCAACTAATGCAGCTAATACATGCTCTACAGTATGTACTTTCACATCATCAATACCAAGGGTAGTACCTCTAGACAAGTCGACAACATTTTCGACTACTGCGTCTATTTCTAGGTCTGGATTTACATCCATTCTGATGAATTTATAGCCATAGTCGGCGGGTGCAGGACAAAAAGTGATAGTGCTTTTGTTACCAGTGTGTAGCCCAATTCCTTCGAAGGAAACCTTGCCACTTATACTTGTTTGTTTTTCCATTTATTACGGGCGTTATAAATAATAAAAAAGGATTGAATAATATTCAATCCTCAAAAATAAGTAAAAATACTGAAATGGAGTAATATGGGGATTATTTAGTTAGAACGAAAGAGAATTCTTTAGATGTTAAATTTATATTTTACTCTGAGCGAAGCGAGGGCAAGTCATATTTGGGTGGATTTTCATGCTCTTCTACCTTCTCTTCCAAGTGCCAAATAGTAAGAAATGAAATTATGAAAAGAGTGTAAAAACCATAAAACACCCAATCATTTACTGGATTCATTAGATATGAAGTAGTAATCATACCCACTTGACCAATTAAAGAAGTTAGAAATATATATATGCTTGAACTATGCTTATATTTTTTAACATAGTGAGTAGAGTGTTTTTTAAAGAATCCATTATGAATTAACACAGATTCTATCAACAAAAACAAAAGAGCAACCAGATTCATTATGACAATATCTTTGTGAGTACTTCCTAAGTAGTTGTGAGGTAGGCTGATAAAGAAAATTGAAATAACAGGAGTACCAAACAACATACCCTGATAAACATTCTTCTTTTCCCTTTCTATATAAGCCATAATTTTTCTCTCTATTTTATACAAACGTAATAAAATATAGTAAAATGGGCAAATGTGTTCTTCAGCTCGTTTCGCTCATAATGGCCGAACTCTATTGTTATCAGTAGTCAGACCTATTGAGTCTTCGTATCTGAAGAAATTGTAGCTATTTCCCTTTTTCTAGCTTGCTCACTTTTCGTGCAAGATCTGGTAGGTTGTTTATGACTGCCTCTATCTTGAAGGCCTGCATTTGTGGGCGGGCAGGTGAACCAAAATAAACGCCTTTTTCTGATATATTTTTGTTTGTGCCAGATTGAGCTATTAAGGTTACGTCATTCCCTATTTTCAGGTGTCCTGCTATTCCGACTTGCCCACCAAGTCGGACACGTTTACCTAGCTTAGTTGAGCCAGCTAAGCCAGTTTGTGCAGCTATTCCAGTGTTTTCTTCTATTACACAGTTGTGTCCAATTTGGCAGAGGTTATCTATCTTTACACCGTCGCCAATTATTGTACTACCAACTACTGCTCGGTCGATTGTAGTATTGCACCCGATTTCTACGTCATCTCCAATTATCACATTCCCAATTTGTGGTATCTTGGTGTATGAGCCATCTTCTTTGTTCTCAGTGAATCCAAAACCGTCTCCACCAATTATTGCTCCAGCATGAACTATACAATTTGAGCCAATTATAATATCTTTATAACAAACAACATTAGGGAATAATCTATTGTTTTTACCAATCTGAACATTATCCTGAATTGTTACATTTGCCTCTAATATCGTCCCCTCATCTATGCGACAGTTATTGCCTATTACACAGTTAGGACCAATAAATACAGACTCATCAATGAAAGTGTTCTCGCCAACAACAGCTGACTTGTGAATACCAGAGTTATTCTCTTGAGAGATAAAATCAACTAATTTGATAATCTTAATGAACGAAGAATAAGGGTCATCCACTTTTATAAATGTCTGACCAGAATGTGGTTCTACATCAATATCGCGAGGGACTATAATACAAGTAGCCTCAGAATCCGAAAGGAAATCTTTGAATTTTGGGTCAGAGTAGAAAGTAAGCTCACCGTTGGTTGCGAATTCGATTCTATTCAAATTATAGATAGAAACGGAACCATCACCAACTATTTCACCTTCTATTGTTTCTGCTATTTCCTTGCATTTTATCGACTTCATTGCTTATTCTCTTAGTTATAATTATCTACGAGTACCACGTCTAACTCTACGCGGGTTTTTCTGTGTATCTTTTTGGTTACGTGGGTCTTTGTCTATTTTCTCTTTCAGCTCATCTTCCATCTGCTTAACGTCAACTCCAAGTTCTTTCAGAATCTTGACAGTCAGGTCATACTTAAAATTAGCGTATGCCAATGGCTGAACGCTCTGATCCAAAATAATATCGAAACCCTCCTCAGCCGATACTTTCTGTACGGCAGCATATATCTTGGCTTCCACGGGCTGCTGAATCATCTTCACCGTTTTGTCAAACTCACCACCTGGCTTAAACCTTTCAGTGGCATATTCATCTTTCTTTTTCTTAAGCTTTTCCAGATCCATCTCGTTCTTTCTTCTTTCATCATCGGACCAGATCAAACGATTCTTCTTCAGGTTGTATTCTAATTTATTTATTTGCTCTTGCATTGCCTTAATTTCGCGCTTCCACTCATCAACTATTGTCTGGATTCTCTGCTCTGCTTGCTTTGCTTCTTGGAACTTCTCACGGATAGTTTCCGAATTAAAGAAGCCAACTCTTTGCGAGTACAAAGAAGGAGCAGCTATGGCAAACAAGCCAACAATTAGTAATATTTTATATAGTCTATGAGTCATAAATTAGTCGCAATTATTCCATAAATAAATCTGTTCTAACCCCTTAAGTTTTCCTAGCCTTTCAAAGGCAGCATTCATTTTAACCAATACTTTTTCTTGCACTTTGGCTGCAAGCTTATCAAACTTACCATCTGGTTCAAACCACTCTTGAGTAATTTCATCTGTCTTTTTCTTGGCCTTATCCAGCTTAAGTCTTATTTTCTCTCTTTCTTCATCTGTTAGCTGAATTTCTCGGTCATCAAGAGTCAAATGCAATTCATCTATTTTTTCGTCTAACGAATCAAGTTCTGCTCTATATTTATCAATAGCAATAGATATTTTTTGCTTAGCTAATTTGACCATTTCACATATTTCTACTGTATCTACAGTCTCTGACGACTGCGAATAAAGCGATGTTGTAGTAAATGCTAGCATCCCGTAAAGTGTCAATATGCGTAATAATCTTAAAGACATAAATATCTAATACTAGTTAGAGCCTCTTTTTAGCATATCTAAAACTTTGAATGTTATATCAAGTTTGTCATCTGCAAATAGAACTGATTCGGTACTGCTATCAAGAACAATTGTTAATTTCTCTGCAGCTGCAACTTTATCAATAGCTTCTTTGATTTTATTTCTAAGCGGTTGCAATAGTTGTAATCTTTTCATTGCCAATTCACCTTGTTGACCAAATTTAGTCTGTTGGAACTGCATCACTTGTTGATTAAGTGCTTGAAGCTCTTGTTCAGTAGCCAATTGCTGATCTTGAGTCATCATGCTTTTTTGCTTTTGATAGTTTTTAAACTTAGCTTCCAAATCCCCTTGCATTTTCAGCAAAGAGTCTTGGTATGAAGTAGCTAAAGCCTTTATTTCAGTATCTATTTTCTTTGCATCTGGCAATTGTTCTACTACCATTTGCAAGTTAGCTACACCAACTTTTAAAGATTGTGCATTTGCAAAACCGAAAGTTGTAAATATTAAAGCAATTAAAAGTAATTTAAAGTTTTTCATTTTTCCTCTAATTATATCTATTTATTTGTTAAACAACAGTTTCAAAGTTATAAATTATAAAATACTATTTCAAAAATTATTGACCTATCTCAAATAGGAACTTCCATCCGGGTATATTTCCATTTCTAGTAATTGGGTCGAAACCATACCCATAACTAAATCCAATAATACCAATAGGATTAAGTAACATCTTGAGTCCCACACCTGCAGAACGCTTCAAATCGAAAGGGTCAGCCCCACCAAATTCATCCCATACATTACCAGCCATAGCAAATGAATAGAAGTAAATCGGCATAGGATTGACAGCTATAGCAAACCTAAGCTCAGCAGTGAACTTAGCATGCAATTTGCCACCAACATTTTCCAAATCGCCGTCACCATAACCTCTGAAAGGAATAGTACCGAAGTTAGAAAGCCCTGCTCCACCCATCCTATAGAGCTCAATTGGTGCAATAGTAGTGTCATTTTCTATACCGTCTATATATCCGATCTGTGAACCTAAGTAAAGAACTACCCTGTCAACTTCATCAACTCTATAGATTGAATTATAGAAATCGAAATACATTTCAGATTTGAAGAAGTCAGTCTCACCTATACCTACGGCTCCCATAGCCCAATTGTTCGTAAATCTGAATTTTGACCCAGAAGAAGGGAAGAACAATTCATTCGTATTATTACGTGATATACTACCACCTAATGTAATCTCGTTATATTTCCCAGGTCTGTAGAACTGGCTGTTTACACCAATTTGCTCGTCAATGTCATTTAATTGGAATTGGAAACTACCATCTATTCTGAAGTAATCATCAGGCCACTTAACTCTTCTACCTATGTTAACTCTAAAACCTCTTCTTTGTAATCGAAGAGTTGAGAAATTGTAGAATATGTCAAATACGTTGAAACCAACAGTTGTTGGTTCGTCAAAAAGCCATGGCTCCGTAAAACCAAGTGAGAAATTACGATATCTGTTTCCTTGACCAAATTCCCAGTTGAAGTTGAATACCTGACCAGCACCACCATTCAACGGTTCTAAGATTGAGAAGTTATTGAATGTAAGACCAATAGACCCAGTAAGTCCAAAACTACCGGCAAAACCTATCGATGCGTTAAATGTATCTGTCGAACGTTCCTCTACATTGTAAACCAAATCAACTTGAGTGGCATCATTTTCTACAGGTCTAACATCGGGTCTTAGATTTTCAGGATTGAAATACCCCATAACACCTAATTCTTTTACAGATCTTACAATAGCTGCTCTATTAAAGTAATCACCAGGTCTTGTATATAGTGTTCTTCGGATTACTTTATCTTTAGTTTTTGTGTTCCCTGCAATTATTACTTCTCTTATCTTGTATCTCTCACCTTCCAATACTTTTACATTAATGTCAATAGTATCTTCAGCAATTTTAACTTCTTGAGGTACGAACCTAGTCTGCAAATATCCAGTGTTATTATAAAGAGATAATGCATCTGAAAACTCTTGATTACCATTTAGGTTCATCATGAATTTCTCTTTATTATACACATCTCCCTCAGCGAAATCTAATCTTTCCACTAATGGGCGATCGGGGAATACAGTGTTACCTTCGAAAGTGATATTTCTTACGTAATATCTATTCCCTTCATTCAAGTTTACTTCTATATGAACAGCTTGATTCTCTTCGTCATAGATAACTGTATCAGAAATGAACTCATAGTCCATAAATCCTTCGTTAGCATAGAACCTACCCAAAAGCTCTTTGTCTTTCTGATATTCCTTCTTATCGAACTTAGATGATGACCAGAACTCAAACCAAGATTTGGTATGCGTGTCGTCAAACTCGGAAGCCAAATCACTATCGTCATAGTATTCATTACCATTGAAAGTGATAGACTCCACATAGAATTCTGTTCCTTCTTCTATATATAGTTTTAGGTCTACGTAATCTTTATTATCATCTGATTGAACCAGCTCAGGGAAAAACTTAGCGAATGTTAACCCCTCCTCATCATACAGATCTTTTAAGCTCTTTTTTATCAAATAAAGGTCGTATTCGGTAATTACATCTCCTTTATTCTTGTCTATAGCAGTCTTTATTTCTTGGTCAGTTACTTCTTGGTTATTGAGTATTTTTATCTCACCAATCCTTTTATTCTCTTCTACTTTTATAGTTAAGAAAACTCCATCACCAACTACTTTGTCCACTACTACTTCTATATCAGAGAATTGTCTCCTCTCCCATAGAGCTTTTAGGGCAACGTTTAGTTCCTCATCATAAGGGTATGATATAGTCTCCCCTTCGTTTAGACCAGTTAGTGCTATGATAGTAGAAGGGTCAGCACTAACTGCTCCTTCTACCTCTATACCCAAAATCTTATATTTGACCACACCTTGTTGGGATATAGCCTTTGAGCAAAAGATAATAAAAAATAAAAGGAAAAATTTACTTGCGTGTGATAACATCTATAACTTTCTTTATGTATGACTGTTCTGTTGATTGATTAATCTGGCTTGAAGTCTTGCCAAATCTTCGCTCTCTTTGTGCATAGTCTCTGAGTGAATCGTATAGTTCAGATCTTCTGAATTCTGGCCACAGTTTGTCGGTGAAGTATATCTCCGAATAAGCAAGTTCCCACAATAGGAAATTACTAATCCTATATTCACCGCTAGTTCTGATTAGTAGGTCAGGATCAGGAATATCTGCAGTCTGTAAGTAACTAGAGAACATATCTTCAGTCAAATCTTCAGGAGATAGCTTGCCACTCCTTACGTCCAGGGCAATCATTTGCAACGCTCTCATTATGTCCCAACGCGAGCCATAACTGATAGCCAAATTGAGCTGCAACCCAGTATTGTCCTTTGTCTTCTCGTAACTGTCTCTGAGTATAGATTGAACATTTTTAGGAAGAGAATTGATTTTGCCAATAGTATTGATAATTACTTGATTTTCATTTAACTCATCGAACTCCTTTTTAAGGAATACTTCCAAAAGCTTCATCAAGCCATTAACTTCCATTGGGGGTCTTTTCCAATTTTCAATACTAAAAGCGTATAAAGTAAGGTGTTTGACACCAATCAGAGAAGCCGCATTTACAACGTCTCTCACGCTCTCTATGCCCTCTCTGTGCCCAAAAAGTCGTTGTTTGCCTTTTTGGTTCGCCCAACGCCCATTGCCATCCATAATAATAGCAATATGCTTAGGTACTTTTCCTAACTCTAATATAGAGTCCTGAATTTCCTTATCTGACTTACTTTGTTCTTCTTTCCATGACATATTCATTCTGCACAAATTAGTGAGTTACAAAAATAGTTTTTAATAAGAGAAATAAAAACTATTACTATATAATTTATTAAATTTTAGGTAGTTGCTTTGTTTTTTAGATATCACGTTCGTATATTTGCTACCCTTAAACGGTTAAATAAATAATATTGTTTCATATAAATGGAAAATAGAAGTGAGTAAGAAAAACGTAACAAAAGCTGATATTGTAGAAGTAATAGCTGATAACACAGGGTTAACAAAAGTAGAAACAAAAGCAGTTGTAGAAGGATTTATCGATACGATAATCGCAACAATTGCGGCTGGCAAACGTATAGAACTAAGAGGGTTCGGAGTGTTCAAGCACAAACAAAGAAAGCCAAGAATGGCGCGAAACCCTAAAACTGGTGAAGAAGTAAAATTAGGTAAAAGATATGTACCAGTTTTCAAAGTATCTCCTGACTTTTTTGACAAAGTTAACGTTGCTATAAAAGAAGACAAAGGCGAAGTTTAAATTTAAATAATTATTAAGGTGATATATGCCAAGTGGAAAAAAGAGAAAGGGCAAAAAAATGTCCACTCACAAGCGTAAGAAAAGACTACGCAAGAACAGACACAAGAAAAAGAAATAACTTTTTTTTCTAAAGTTAAAACGAATTACTGCCGATATTATATGTATGGTCAACGCTATACAAAATATCGGCAGTTTTAATTTGGACAGCCCTGTCACAAAAGAAAAGACAGAAGCGCTATCATTAGCCAAATCAACACTGCAAGACTTTCCACAGAACTCATTCAGCAAGGTATTCAACCGAATTGATAATTTCCTCGATTTTGGTAGCTCCAAAAATTTAGATTTCAGCCACTTCAGCGATGAGGAAATGGAATCATTCCTAAAAGTAATGTCAACACTGATGAAAGAAGGAATAGTCGGCTATGAATATTATGAAGTTAATGGCCGAATAGAAAAGCACTTCATGACTACATCCATAGGCAACAGACGCCTATATGGAGCCGAGTGGCTACCACGCGAAGACAGCCGCGGTGGTTGGCTGGTGTGAATTAAAAACTTATTCTGACTGAGGAGGACACGTCAATCAGAGGACACAAGGTGTCCTAAGAGTCTATCTCAATTTATGTAATGCCTTTGGGTATCGCCCACTTCTTCCATAATTTTTGTAAATAAAACTATTCAATTCATTTACCAATAAATAGTTGTGTTTGGTAACCACCCCTCAATTTTTGCTTTTTCTTCTTCTGAGAAGTTATTGCCGCCTAAATGTAAATGCTTTAAGTTTTCTTTTAAGTTTTTTATTGATTCAGGTAAACTTGTTAATTGGTTATTTTCTATTTTTAGTCTTAATAAATTTTGTAGGTTATCAATACTTTCATGTAAACTACTTAGTTGATTGTTACTTATATTTAGGTCAACTAAGCTTAATAAATTAAATACACTTTCAGGTAAGTCATCTAGTTTATTATTAGCGAGATAAAGTCCCTCTAAATTTTGTAGAGTATCTATACTTTCTGATAATGTTGTTAATTGATTATCATCAATGGAAAAATATTCTAAGTTTTGTAGATTAAGGATAATTTTTGGGAAATTAATAAATTCGTTACCAGAAAGGTGAAGATATCTTAAATTTTGCAGATTAACTAAGCTCTTTGGTAGATTACTTAGATTATTATTATTTAAGTATAGACCTTTTAAGTTTTGTAGATTGCCTAAACTTTCTGGCAATGTTGTTAATTGATTATCATCAATGGAAAAATATTCTAAGTTTTGTAGATTGCCTAAACTTTCTGGTAAAGTTGTTAGTTGATTAATCTCAAGCAAAAGCACTAATAAATTTTGCAGATTGCCTAAACTTTCTGGTAAAGTTGTCAATTGATTATTTTTAATATCAAGTCTAACTAAATTTTGTAGATTGCCTAAGTTCTCTGGTAAAGTTGTTAATTGATTATCCGAAAGGTAAAGGTGATCTAACCTATGTAAATTAACAATACAACCTGGAATCTTAACTAATGATCTACCTTTTAAATTCAAGTAGTGTCTTCCAGAAGACACTGGTAAGTTTGTATTATCAAAAATTACCCCATCAACCTCGCAAAACCTATCTCCTTCTTCATATTTTATCTCACTACTTAAAACTCCATTCCTATCTATTTGAATTGTACCTTCTGATGGTATTCCCTTTGGGACATCAAATTCAATTAAGTCGTTCTCCCAAGACTTAGTTCCTATTTCATTTCCATTCAATAATAGTTTATACCCTTGTCTTTTTTCCTTTCCGAAGTATTTGCCTCTGATTTCCGCAGTTTGCTCCAAAGTGATATATAATATGTCATTGGATATAAGCGGAGGCATTACGTTATCAAGACTCACTTCAATAGTAATATCACCAATGTCATTTGAGTATCCTTTAGTTGGTGAAGTTGTATAGTTGACTACTGTTGAACCATAAATATCAAATAATGCCTCAATCTCTGAGTCATTGGATTCTGGAGTTAGTAGTTCAAATTCTCCATTCTCATCAGTTTTCGTTGAATTCTGGAATCTGTATGTTATTCCTTTTTGGACAACACTAGCACCCTCTATTGGGTTTCCATCGCTATCTATAACTCTTCCAATTATCTTAGAAGTTTCATCATAGGGTCTATCCCAGTTCCACTTAGTGAAGTGGGTTACATTTGCTGTGTAAAATCCTTCGTTGAGTGTCCCTCTTCCTTCTTCTATCCACTTTGCCTTGTCTTCATCATAGTGCCACATTGGTATTATACTTGGTGCATTTTCTGGTGCTTTTATCTTGATTGTTGCCATTACCCCTTCAGCCATTTGGACTGGTTCACCAGTTTCAATTTTTAGCTCAACATCGATAAAGCCAAATGACTCTATAGCTGTTGTCGTTCCGTCCGTTCTCGTTCCTCTGAACTCCCCTGGGAAAGCGTTTAGCAATTCATCATCAGTTGCCAAAAATGCCGTTGCTTCTACTATAATATCTCCTTCTACTGGTGTTCCATCAGAAAAAACGAATCCACCTGGCTCAATTTCCACTGAGAAATTCTCTGTTTCTATTTTACCGCCATCGCTTGTCATTTTCATAGTTTTACCAATCGGGAATAGACTTGCATCTATTCTATTTGGTAACTCTTCAGATATGTCAGCTAATTTTTGAGTGATAGCATACCCTTCTTTCTCGAACCATATTCTTTTATTTGAGCCTGCTGATAGCGTGTTCAATTGATAGCTTCCATCTGAGCCAGTTGTAGTCTTTTCCTCTCCGAAGAAAACTGTTACATCAGCTAACGGATTGCCATTTTTATCATTAACAAAGCCGACTAACTTTGCATTACCATAAGTTTCTTGAATTACTCTTGGTGTGTATTCTCGGTCAGGTGAAACAATATCTTTTTCATCGTCTTTACAAGAAAATACAACAAGCAGTAGCAGAGAAATTAGAAGGGTTTTTTTTATTATTAATAGATTTATTTTCAAAAAAACTCCTTTCTTAAAATTTATTTATCCTTATCTACATATATATAGACACATGAACATCAAAAACGTCTCAAAAAGGACAAAGTTTATTTATAATTTTTATCTTATAAGTCATAGCTTACAAATTATAAATAAACAAGTTTTGAATTTGTTTATTCAGTTTTGATCTACACTTTAATAAATTCAATTTATAAGATAGTGATAGTTTATGGGATTTGGAAATGTAGGTAAATTGTTAATCCTCCCTGCCTTCTTTATTCACGCTGAAGACGTGACAAGCAAGGCGGAGCCAGACCTGTGCATTACAAAGAAACTCTAATATTTGTAAGCACTCCTTGATAAGGAAGGATTTTGGTTCGGGAATTTCATCTACTCTACTTGCAAAGACCAAGTAACCTTCATAGATTTGTATTCCCGTTGGAGGTGCTAACAAATAAAATTTGTTGGCTGAGATTTTTACTCCTTGCACCTGATCAGGATAATACCTGCGTAGGAAAACGGTGGGCTTACAACCACTCTTTTACCAACAAGCTAACCACGCTTATCAGGGCTCTAACGGATTTGTTTTAATTTTTTTATTAATAAATCTTTTATGGGCTGATATGTTAAAAAGGCTAATATTACTAACTTTCGTCACAGCAGCACTCGCTACTAATGCTGACGAACAAGACACAGTGAAGACTTATGTAGCGCCAAGCGTTACCGTAACTTCCACTAAAGCAAAGGAAAGGCAATCGCCTGTTCCGTTCTCCGAGATAACCGAAGCAGAGTTAGAACAAACCACTTCGAATATCGATTTGCCAATGCAATTACAGCGAATGCCATCACTCTACTCCTATAGTGAGAATGGAAATGGAATTGGTTATTCCAATATCCGTTTACGTGGATTTGACCAACGTAGAATCTCCGTATTGGTGAACGGAATACCGCAAAATGACCCAGAAGACCACAATGTTTACTTCATCAATCTATCTGACATACAAGAAAGTTTGGGGGAAGTGCAAGTGCAGCGTGGTGCAGGTCTTGCTAACTATGGTGCGGCAGCAATTGCTGGTAGTATAAATCTAACTACTTCTGCTTTCATCAACAACCCAGGTATCCGTATGTCCTATGGCTCTGGATTCCAAGAATTCAGCGGTAGAAGTGAGTTCGTAGCAAACACAGACAAGCTAAAGTTCGAATACTCATCGGGCTTAGTCGATGACAAATACGCATTCTACGGTAGAATAAGTGACATCAACTCGGAAGGTTATCGTGACCAATCTTATGCTTATCTTAATAGCTATTTCTTTAGTGCTATCAGATTCGATGAGAACTTAAAAACTCAAGTGAATGTATATGGTACTTCGCAACGCGATGGATTAGCTTACGATGGACTTCCAAAAGACTTTATGACAGACCCAAACAAGCGTACCCTTAATTATAGCTATTGGGAGCATGGCGAAGATGGCAGAGAATTCTCATTTGGCGTAGACAGACGTGATGTAGCAGAAGAGCAGTTCGAATCTCCCCACGTAGAATTGCTGAATGATTGGTATATTAATGACGATTTAACTTTCAAATCATCTCTATACTATTTCGCTGGAACTGGTTACTTCGATTACTCAGGTGCTGGCTGGACTGACGGTAGTAGCTATGGATTTGACAAGGTCTATCCAGATGCTGGCGACCCAGGCAACCCTTTAATTAGAGCTTACGTTGGGAACAAACAGGGTGGTTGGATACCAAGATTGATATGGGAAACCGACGGCAATATTTTAACTACAGGTGCTGAGATAAGGATTCACCGCTCTGACCACTGGGGTAAATTGCAATATGCAGAGAACTTACCTGAAGGATATGACCCTGACTATAAATTCTATGAGCACAATGGGTACAGAGACATTGCTTCTCTATTTGCTCGTAATCAGTACTTTTTGACTGACGACCTAATGATTAGCGGAGAAGCGCAATTAGTTTACCATTCTTACAGAATAGCAAATGATAAGATAGCAGGAGAACTAACTCAATACCAAGATAAAGACGGTAACTTAGCTCAAGAGGGAGAGCCTCTATTCGATGTTCAGTATTTATTCCTAAACCCACGAGTTGGGTTAAATTGGAATTACAGTGAAACTGAAAATGTTTACTTCTCAGCTGCTTACACACAAAGAGAACCAAGAATGACTAATTTGTATAACTCTAGTAATTCTTGGGGTGGTTCTCGCCCTCAATTCCGAAGAGTACCTCTTGGAAATGAGCAACTGGGTTATGATTTTGACAATCCATTGGTTGTACCAGAGAAGATGTTAAACATAGAGACAGGATGGAATTATATCTCTGAAACTTATAATCTATCTGGTAATATCTACCTAATGGACCTTCGTGATGAGTTAGTTAAGAGTGGCCAGTTAGACCAGTTTGGAGCACCAATCGATGGTAATGCCGAGCAGACCATTCACTATGGTGTTGAGCTAGAAGCAGGAATGAAAGCATTCGACAATTCGAACGGTAGATTAGACCTATATGCTAATGGGACATTCAGTCAAAACGAGATTGTAACATATAATTATGCACTGGATGACGGTACTACAATTGCCCTAGACGGAAATAGAATAGCTGGCTTCCCTGATGCAATGGGCTCATTCACTGCAAGTTACAACCTAAGCGACTTCAACTTTATGTTATCAGCACACTATGTGGGTAGCTTTATGACTGACAACTTCGGTGATTTGCTTACTACTGATTCGAGAATTAAAGAAAATCTAGGTGGCGGTTATTATGCTGACAATGAGGTAGATTCATATTACTTCATGAACACAAACATAAGCTACAGATTCAAAGAATTTATGGGTACGAAGGGTATCAGAGTTCACTTGCAAGTAAACAATATAACTAACAACTTATATGCTGCTGCTGGAGAAGGTAAGAACTTCTTTGCAGGTCCTGAGAGAAATGTATTTATCGGAGCAGAATTAGAGTTCTAGTAATATAATTACAATTCGAATATTAACTATAAGCCCTGCAATTGCGGGGCTTTTTTTTGTGTAGTATGCTGTTTTTGATTAAGTTGTGACAAGTATTACAAATCGTGAGTTGAATTGTTAAAGTATCTTCTAATAATATTTACCTTATCCATCGCCATTCAGGCACAGCAGTTTAGCAATAGTCGTGACTATTACTACACCGTAAAAAGCTCTGAATACAATAAGATGGATACATTAGCTTTGTTAAGTTCAGAACGGCTAGAGTACGGCACTTACTCATCATTGTGGCATTTTGATGCAAAAGAAACTGACAGAACTTTATCTAAACAACAGACAATAGGTATTCAAAACAATACTATTGTTAGATTAAAAATGCCTACAGTTGCTTACCTGTTTGATTTAGGTAAATTACCTTATCCTGAGATACGATTCTCAATGAGTGTAGGTGATTCAATACATACATCACATATTTATCCCACAGACGTTAATGGATATGATAGTACAGAAGTAAAGGGCTATATAAAAGTTATAGATTATGAAGAGGAAACTGTTGAATATGGAGGCTACGATAGGATAATTAAAACCTGGACTTTAGAAGCCAACAACTTGGACAACCCAGAATACAAAGCTATTTTCACTTACAATAGCAATTACGGGTTTACGAATTTCAAATATTATTTAACTGATAAAGAGATAGAAATAAATCATTACAGCACCACTCACATGGAATATTAATTATTATGAAGTACTTACTAATAATACTAACCTTATCTATAGCCATTCAAGCACAACAGTTTGACGGTGATAAAGACTATTTTTATACAGTAAAAAGTTCAGAATACGATCAAGTAGATACTCTTGCTTTATATAATTCAAAAGATAGACGACCAAGTATGTACACTTCAAGCTGGGACTTCAACGCTAGAAACACAATCAAAAGATACTCCAGTACGGAAATTCCGGTCATGCAAACTGATTCAACAGTCCTACTAAAAATGCCTTTTACTGGCTACTTATCTGACCTCGGTAAAATCCCTTACCCGCAATTGAATTTTTCAATGGAAGGTGGCGACTCTATTTATGTTGAGCAGTCTTATGTTGAATATAGAGAAGATTATCTACACGATACTATAAATATCCGTGGGTACGTAAAAATGGTTGATTACGAAGAGAAACTAGTAAATGAAAAGATTGTGAAGACTTGGAGATTGGAAGCATATAATAGTGATAACCCGAACTACCGAGCAACTTATACTTATTCTAGTGAATATGGGTTTGTGAATTTCAAATATTTATTAGCAGGTAAAGAAGTGGAGATTGATCATTATACTACATATCATTCTGTTTCTATATTAGGGAATTAACAAATGAAAAATCTAATCCTAGTTCTATTTATTATTGCTAACACATTGTTTTCACAGCAATTCAGCACAGATACTTATCATACATACACAGTAAAACATTCTGATTTCGATGAGCATAACTGGTTAATTATTAATAATAAAGCTGGTTCAGAGATTGACAAAAATTCTTTCCGTTGGGAATACAAAGAGAAGAATCTGAATCCTAAAACATTCGCAATGGAATTAGCACCTGCAATTCAAAATGATGGTCAAGTATTACTAAAGATGCCTAGTTTTGAATTTTTCAATGAGTTGGCTCAATTGCCCTATCCGCAGGTAAACTTTCCATTAGAAGTGGGTGACTCCATATATGTAGAACAGAAAATAGCTACAGAAAGTGGTAGCAAAGACAGTGTGATTGTACGTGGCTTCTTGAAAGTAGTTGATGAAGACAGACTTATCATAAACAAAAGAGTACCCAACGACATTATGCGAAGATGGACATTGGAAGTACACATCTTAGAAAATCCAAACTACTCTGCCACTTATGTCTATTCTAATGCAATCGGATTTGAGAAAATGATTTATGATTTAGACGGTACAAAGATAGAGTTGATCCATCAGTCTATATTTAGTTTGGGGATTTAGATGAGCTACTTCGATTCATTCTCCAATCTTTCAATTATAGCTTTCATTTCCTTAATCTCTTTTTCTTGAGCTTTTATTATTTCGCCAGCTAACTTTTTCACTTCTGGGTCTTTTATTTCTGCTCTTTTACTGGTCAGTATAGCTATTGAGTGATGTGGTATCATTGCCCTCATCCACTTAACATCATCTATCGGTATCTGTTGTCTTACCAAAAAAGTTGAAGTTGCCATCATCAACAAACTAACTATAATTACGGCAGCATTTTTCTTCTTGTCTTTATACATATTGAGCATAAACAATAGCATAATTATTGCCATTCCACCTATGCCGATTAGAGTCATATATAACCTAGTCCAGCTAAAGAACACGTGGCTGATTTCGTAAGTATTGAAATACATAGTTACGTACATTGAAATAGCCGAGCAGAGCAACATTAGTACAAATTTCGTGTAGTTTGATAATTTCATTTCTAACCATATTCTGAATTCATATACAGATATCAAACTACTAAGCCTGTTATTTATTGCCAGTTACTACCTACTTATTATAAGGGTGGCCCCTTGAAGAATTATGTTATACATTCTTTCTAATAAAGCTTTGATTCTTTGAAGCCATATTGAATTGTTACGGTAAATAAGGTTGTTCGTTTTCATTATCAAAGTATCTATGCTTTATAATTCTATATTGCTCATCAGTTAATAAAAACACAAATAAGTCATTCCCACCGTATAGTAAATAAAACTTCTCTTGAAGTTGTTCACTTATCATAAATTCGTTAATTCTCTTAAAGAAATTTATTGCTCCTCTATCCCAGAAAGTGCCATTCTCAATTTCTAAATTAGTATAAAGTTCAACCTTTGATTCATTTATATAAATGCAATTTGTTATCTCATAATCTTCAGCTTTACTTACTTTTAAATTAAAATTTCTTTTCTTTAACATTTTATTCAAACTAGGTAGAAAAAAATCAAAACTAAACTCAGCTAACTCTTCTGAGTCAATGTGTGCAAGTTTAAAATTTCTCTCATCATATACATTAAATGTATTTTTAATCTCAAATTCTAATTCATTGCGATCAGAAATATCAGCAAAATCTAAGAACCCACTTTCAATCAATTGAGTTCCAAGTTTTTTATTAATTCTTCTAGTTTGACCTGTTAATTTACTATAGATTATTTTTACTATTGTAAATAATAAACCTACAACTAGTCCTATATTAATATGTATTAAAGTTTTACTCATTTATAATAGTAAAATTATACTTTACTTATCATAAGGGCGGCCCTTAATCTTTACAATCGTATAGCCCTCTTGTAAAGTTGATAATTCACGCAGATCTTCTTCGTTATCTATTATCTCAACATTGGCATCTATCGCATCTTTGGAGCCAGCTATTTTGATATTATTAGGGAATGCTATTTTCTTGTTGAATAGCTTTGATTTTATCAAGCTGCTATCTTTTTCTATAACAGAAGGAAGATAGTCCACAATATCATCTTTGTAGTCTTGGTTTAGTGCCTCATCGTGGATATAAGTATCGGCAAAATCACGAGGAGAAAGGTCAACTTCCTGATTGTTTTGTGTGAATTCATAGTCAAGTAAGTTGAGCATATCCTTTTTCGTATTCAGCTCCAACACATTATCCATTATGAATTTCTCTGTCTCATTGTAAAATCTTCGAGACTGTATTTTTCCATTTTTCTCTGTTGTGAACCCTAAGAAATCACGATAGAAATACTCTGCTAATGAGGATTCTGGTCTGAACTGTTGATCAAATATAAAGGCTCCCCAAGTATTGTTCGGGAAAGTATATTCTTCGAATTCCTCTTTTTGGGGTTCATTGTATTCGAACAGTAACCCAAATTTGAAGAATTTTTTTGATGGGCTAAGGAAAACATCGTCAATCAGATTGATTTCATTATTCTTAAGTGACATTGCGTTGTGCATCTCTGCCTTAATCGCTACTATTACTTTCTTTTCTGTTCTATCAGTTTTACCTTGTAAAAGAATCAAATAGCCACCAGGAATTGTACCAGTCTTCATTGATTCAGCCATCAGTTCAGCCATCTTGCCTGTGTAGTCTATGAACCTCTCCTCATGACTATCGTGTAAGTCCTTAGCATATCCATAGAAGCTAGACTCAGTACTATCATCTATTGCCAACTGAAAATACTTAGAAGAAGCTGCAGCATCATACAATCTGTCTTGTATTGTTTGGATCGTTTGTGGTGAAACTTCTACTAGTCCATCTGCTCTTAGTACATTACCTGCATCTGTATCTTGCGTTTTTGCAATTATCTTATGAACTATTACTCTGTCAAAATTTACATCAAAAAAATTAATCATTTATTTCCTCTATTATTTCATCGAGTGCATGTAGCACATCGGTTATTTTTATATAATCTAAAGACTCACTATTCGGAGCCGTCAACACATTACTATGCTTACTTTCTGGCTTCCATGGCATACCTACATTCGGATTATCACTTACCAAATACAAGCCAATGCAAGGTATATCAAAGCCAGAACACAAATGCACCACCGAAGTATCGGGGGTAATGACAATATCGCAAGTAGCAATCATAGCTGAAAATTCACGAAATGAGCTAACAAACGGAGCTGACTTAGCACCTGTTGCTGTTACTATTTCACTAAGCTGAAGTTTATTACTCATAGTGGTAAAACAACGAAAATCAAGACTCTCATATTTGCTTTTGCATGATTTTAGAAAAGCAATGTAGTTTCCAGTCCCCCAATTCTTCGAATCATTTGAACCAGATAAATTTATTCCAACTCTTAGCTTATCTTCTGCCCAATTAATAGCATTCTCTGCTTCATTTATATCATACTCATTTAGTTGTATCTCGTGTGTTTGGTTGTTTTCACTGCTCCCTACAAATGGAATCAGTAAATTATTCAGCCGCTCAGTAATAATATACTTTGTCTTATCTGGCAATTCGACAATATGTGAATACACACTTCTATTCTCTTTGTCAAATCCAAGTTTCAATTTTGAATTAGCAGCTCCAATCAACATGGTTGATGTAGTTGAGCTATTGTCAAGCAAGTCAATTACAATATCATAATCACTGTTTTTCAGATAAGATAATGTGTCTTTATACCCACTAACTCCTGATTTCATTACAATTACATTATCAACTAGTCCATTCAATACAAAATCAGCACTTTTGTTTTTATGGCTTAATAAAATGTCTATTTCAGCTGTATTAAGCACTTCCCTTAGCTTTTTTAAAAAAGGCAGGGTAATTAACACATCGCCAATTCTGTCCTGTCTCAGCAGCAATATTCGCTTAGCAGATGCAAACTCGTTCAACTTGCCAACTACTTTTTCAGGTTCGCTCTTATTAGCTGAGTAATTTAGAATTAGTTTATTTATTATTGGCTTAATCATATCTTAAGAAACTATACACCCTTCACAAGTTCATAATTCTTAAAACCACCCAAGCTATTACCACCAAGCAGATTATTTTCAATTGCTGACAGCACTTTGTACTTAGTCCTTTCGTGTTTGTGCAGCTCACGAGTTGGACTCGGTTTCCCGCTATATTGTAGCTTATCTTTCCAGTCCATGCGTGAAATCATATCTTCCATTACCTTAGGGTGACTATCCTTATAGACTTCCAATCTGTCCAAAGGACCATAGTCGTATATCTTCTCACCTTTGTCGTAATCTTCCTCCGCTCTCTTGCGTCCCCAGTGAACAGTATTCAAGGCCTTTTGCTTAGTTCGCATCATGTGCGGAGGCCTGACCCAACCGTAGTGGAATATTTCTGCATCAACCCTAGCCACTTTCAACTTTCTCGTATCTTCCCTTTGGTGAGTATCTCGATACTCATCATAATATCTGAATGATTGAGCTGATTCCCAAGAGTGAATTTTCGGATAATTTCTTACTATTCGTATTTCTTCTGGGTACCATGCGTGGCTCTTGTGGTAGTGGTCATAATCTCCCCAGAAGTGCTTGTATTTGAAAAGCAAACCTTCTACTTCTTGATTGTCCAGAAGTTCTTCGCATCTTGATTTTATAACAGGCAAGTACTTCTCATGTACAACTTCATCTGCTTGCACATAAAAACACCAATCGCCAGTACACTCTTTAAGAGCGACATTGGTTTGAATAGAGTTTATAGCTCCTTTTTTCCAGTGTTTTTCATCCCATTTCGTATCTATTATTTTAATCTTTGGCGAACCAATAGATTCTATCACCTCACGGGTATTATCATCTTCATCACCCTCGCCTACTGCAACAATAAACTCATCGCAAATAGGGAGGATTGACTCTATTGATTCACGAACAGGGTAATAAAGCTTTACTCCATTTCTCACAAAAGAAAAACCACTAATTTTCATTTTCATTCACCATTTCTTCAAACAATTCCATCATATTTTTTGCATGTACTTTTATATCAAATAGCTCCAAAGCACGCTTTCTGCCGTTGGTAGCTAACCTGTTATATAATTCTCCATCATTCAGAAGTGTAGTAACAGCATCTGCTATTTGTTGTGGACTTTCTTGATCTATAAGAATACCAACGTCATTATTCACAGCCTCATTTACACCGCTTATATTTGAAGCAATAACAGGTGTCGAGGTAGCCATTGCCTCAAATGGAACTCGTCCCATCCCTTCAGCTCCTTCGTATGAAGGGAAAAGAACCAATTCAGCAGCTTGTAACCATTCGTTCACATTGCTTTTCTGACCAACGAATTCTATGTATTGAGTAAGCTCGTATTTGCTAATTAAATCAATAAATTCTTGCTTCATACCGACTTCTGGCTCACTTCCTAATATATAGAGCTTTAGATTTTGTAGATCTTTTATTTTGTTTAACGCTTCGATTATATCCCCTAAACCTTTAGATTTTTTTATCTGCCCTACAAACAACAAAATCTTTTCATCATTCGCTAGGTTAAGTTTTTCTCTTACAGTATTTTTATCATAATTGTCACTAAATTTTTCACAGTCAACACCATTAAAAACTACACTAAATTTATTTGTATTAGCAAGTTTATTGAATCTTGCTTTAGTTGCCTCAGATATACCTATAATTTTATCTATTCTGCTTTCCATTTGTTTATCATATTTTCTCCAGCTGGTGACTCTGGCGTGGTATATTGTCTTAACATTTACTTTCTTTGATATAAACGTTGAGAAATAAGAGAACTTAACATTATCCGAATGTATTAATTTAATATCATTTTTTATAATAAAGTCTATAAACTCATTACGCACATTTCTCAACTTAAATAAATTAATTGGCTTGAAACCAGGTATAGACTTTATAAAGACTTCTACATTTCTCTCTTCAGCTAACAACCTAAGTTCCCCATCACTAGGTATCACCAAGTAGGGGTTAAATCTTCCTCTATCCAAATTGTCAATTAGAGCGAGTAAACTCTTTTGGCCACCCATTTTTGCGTGGTTATAATCACTATGAAAAAGTACATTGATAGGAGAATAAGTCTTCAATCTAGCAACTCCTTGTACAAATTACTAACCTTTTCTGCATGTATCCGAATATCAAAAGTGTCTAATGCTCTTTTCCTACCATTTATTGAGAGTTCTTCCCAGATGTCCTTATTATCAAATAACTCTTTCACTGCATTAGCTATAGCATCTGAATCTTTTTCAGGGATTAATATCCCACTTTCAATAGTAACAGCTTCATTAACACCACTTATATTCGAGGCAATAGGTGGAGTACCACAAGCCATTGCTTCAAAAACTACTCTTCCCATACCTTCTGCTCCTTCGTAAGAGGGTAGGAGTAAGCAATCAGCAGCTTGCATCCATTTGTGTATTCCTTGTTTTTGTCCCAGCCATTCTATATTTCTTATTCCTAACTCGTCAACTTTGTTTAACCAATTTGATTTTTCAATTTCATTCAGAAATTCACCTAGCAAAATGAACTCAACATCGGGTAGCATTTTTGCAGTTTCTATTATTTCATATATTCCTTTGCCTATCTTCATTTGCCCTACAAATAGAGTTGTGAATTTATTAGACTCCATTCCTAACTCGGACTTCAACTCATCTTTATTTACAACAGGTTTAAACAGCGAACAATCCACACCATTAAAAATAACTTTTGTTTTCTCTTCATTGTCTACAAATCTCTTTCTTGCACCTTCAGAAATACATATCAACTTATCGCTAAGTTTATAATTCAGATTATCAAGGTTGTTTGGGTTAGTTACCCTAACGTGCCAGACTGATTTGGTCTTTGTCCCCAACGTTGCTAAACCACACAAAAAACCATCTCTCTCATAATCAGAGTGAATAATATCTATTTTGTTTTTATTACAAATCCGTCTAATCTCTAAAGCGTTTCTTATTACTTTAAAAATATTATTTAGAGATAATTTAGTTAAAGGTATAGTAAAATACTTTACTCCCATTTCGTCGAATTTATCTGTCAGCTCACCTATATCAGTAGTTAAACCATAATTCTCAACTTGTTTAGAATCGAGGTTTTCCATAAGTGCAAGCATGCTTTTCTGACCACCCATTTTGTAATGAGGGAAATGAGAAACATGTAATACCTTTATCTTATCTGACATTATTAAGTTTTGATTTTGAAATATTCAATATACTGTTTAGCAATTTTTTCCCAAGAAAACCCCTTACTTCTTTCATAAGCATAGTCACTCAAATCAGATAATTTCTTCTTATTATCCTTTAGCTGCATAATACCATTTCTAATACTTTCAGTGCTTTCGCCATCTACCAATAATCCAGACTTCCCATCTTCAATTGCATCTTCTGCTCCTGTATTATAAGTACCAATAGAAGGTGTTCCACAAGCAGCAGCTTCCAAATATGTAATCCCAAAACCTTCTACACTATCATTTACATTTCTTGACGGCATAACTAATAAATCAGCCATGCTGAATAGAGAATTCACATCTTCATCAGGAATAAACCCATGGAAATAAACCCTATCACTTAAGTTATTACTCTCAACCAAAGACTTCAGTTTCTTTTCATATTTTCCTTTACCACCTATGTGGAATATGACATCTGGTAAATCTTTGATTGCTTCTATTGTTTTGTCAAAACCCTTACGCTCCTCTAACCTGCCGATGTTAATGATATTGAATTTACTTTTTTCAAATTGATATTTCTGTGCTATTGAGTCATTGTAATCGACTTTGTAAAATTTCTGTATATTAACACCATTATTTATTACATCAATTGGCGTGTTAATGTTGTTCTGGATCATAAAATCCTTAGTATAATTACTTACAGCCACAGTACCGTTTGACTTTTTGAAAGTCTTTTTCTGTAGAATTTTATTTTTCCATCTATGCTCTACAGCATCAAGTCCGTGACATACTGTAAAGTAAGGCAAATTATTCTTGTAATTATAAAGAAGTGCTGGAACACCCATTTTCCAATTAGATGCGAGTAATATAGAATTTTCAGTATCTAAGTTCTTCAATGCATCTAAAAGCAGAAAATTCTTTTTTCGCTTCCATCTTTCATGAGCCAATCTAATTACTTTAACGCCCTTTACTTGAAATGGCTCACTAATCATATTATCGTATGATTTGGTGACTACAGTAACTCTATATCCTTGCTTAGCAAAGTTTTTAGCTAACTCAACACACCAAGTCTGAATTCCACCAGCCGCCGGTGGAAAATCTTGCGTAGTTATGATAATATGCTCAAAACTCATAGTAGTTTTCTAATTTAGAATAATTGGGTTATTTTGTATTCAGTCAATTTAGAATTTAATAATATAAAATAGATTTACATAAAATTATGACAGAGATAGTAGAATTAGACAAGCAACTTTTCTATTTTATAAATCAAGATCTTGCAAACCCAATCACTGATTATTTTATGCCGATAATCACATCTTTTAAGTATTGGCTACCTCTGTATATATTTGGTTTTCTTTATTTATTAGTCAAGTATAGATTAAAAGGTCTTTATATTTTATTTGTATTACTTTTCATAGTTGGATTGTGCGACTTGATAAATGCACAAGTATTAAAAGAATATTTTGCTCGTGTTAGGCCTTGTCGAGATTTAAGTGGTGTTAACCTATTGATCAATTGTGGAAGTGGTTTGAGTTTCCCCTCTAACCATGCTGTAAATAACTTTAGTGCTGCAGTAGTATTAAGTCACTTTTTCAGAAGGAAAGTAGCTATATTCTTTACTATTGCTTTTTTAGTTTCTATTTCTAGAGTATTTGTAGGTGTGCACTATGTTGTAGATATTACTGCAGGAGCAATAGTAGGGATGCTAATAGCTACATTGTTTACAACAATTGTCTCTCGTTTCAAATATAACAAAGAAGTGATTGAAAAAATCAGAATTAGTTAAGTTTTCCTAAACCTTTATTTGAAAGTTCGTACTGATTATTTGCAATAGCAGCAAATTTGCTACTATGAGTAGCAAGTAGGATAGCAGTATCCGTTTTTTGATTTACTTTTTCAAATAACTCAGCTATCAAATCAGAATTCTTCTCATCTAAGTTACCAGTTGGCTCATCTGCTATCAATAACTTTGGTTCATTGATAATAGATCTAGCTATTGCTACTCTCTGTTGTTCGCCACCAGACATCTTTTTTGGCTTATGATCCATTCTTTTATCAAGACCAACAAAATTCAATAATTCCATTGCTTTTTCTTTAGCCATTTTATCATTAGTCCCAGCAATCTTAGCAGGTACCATAACATTTTCTAATGCGGTAAACTCGGGTAATAAATGATGGAATTGAAAAATGAAACCAAGTTTTGTGTTTCTAAAATAATCTAATTCCTTTTGGGAAGCAGTCACTAAATTATAATAAGAATTTTCATCAGTATATTCTAGTTGCCCTTCAGTTGGCTTATCTATAGTTCCAACAATGTGAAGTAAAGTACTTTTACCAGTGCCAGAAGCTCCCACAATTGAGGTAATCTCTCTGCTTTTAAGTATAAGTGATAAGTTTTTGAACACAACTAGATCATCACCATTTGGCGATTCAAATACTTTAGTTAGATTTTTAATTTCGTAGTTCATAGACATAAAAAAGGCGTCCTATAAAAGAACGCCTACTTAATATTTATTTCAAGATGACAATTTATTAGCTTTTGCTATCTTCTTTGTCTTCTTCATCTTCGCCTTCTACCTTGTCAGCAACATCTTCAGCAGCTTCTTTAGCATCTTCAGCAATTTCTTCAGCCTTTTCGGTAGCTTCTTCAGCTAACTCTTCAGCTTTTTCTTTTACTTCTTCTACTTTCTCTTCTACAGCTTCAGTTACTTCTTCAGTTTTTTCTTCTACAGCTTCAGCTACTTCTTCTGCTTTATCTTCGGCTTTCTCAGATACTTCCTCAACAGTTTCTTTACCTTCTTCTACTTTCTCTTCAACTACATCAGTAGCTTCTTCAACTGTTTCTTCAACTTTGTCAGCAACTTCAGATGCTTTTTCTTTTACAGTATCTACTACAGAAGAGCTATCATCAGATTCTGATTTAGATTTCTTAGATTTAGATTTAGCAAATGAGCTATCTTGATCACCAGACCAGTCAACTAATTCAATTAAAGCCATTTCTGCAGAATCACCTCTTCTAGCACCAATTTTGATAATACGAGTGTATCCACCTGTACGACCAGAAACTACTGGAGCAATAGAATCAAACAATTCTTGAAGTATATCTTTTCTTTTTAATTCACGAGCAACGATACGGCGAGTATGGATGTCTATATTTTGACCATCATCTAATTTACCATTTTGTTCGTTGTCTAAAGCGTGAACTGCTTTTGTAACTAATTTTTCTACATAAGGTCTAAGAGCTTTTGCTTTAGCCGTAGTAGTTTTTATTCTTTTGTGTTCAATAAGGTTACTTGCCAAACTTTGCAAAGTTGCTTTTCTGTGGCTAGCAGTTCTATTGAGTTTTTTTCCTGATTTTAAATGTCTCATTTTAACACTTCAATTTTTGCAGTTTATTAATTGTTTATTAACATAGATTTTGGTTCATCTTTCAAGTATTGCTCTACGTTCATTCCAAAATCAAGACCTTGGCTAGCAACTAAGTCTTTCAACTCATTTAGTGATTTTTTACCAAAGTTTCTAAATTTCAACAACTCTGATTCTTTCAACGACACTAAGTCAGCCAATCTACCGATATCAGCACGTTTCAAGCAGTTGTGAGCTCTTACAGATAGCTCTAATTCATCAACTGGAGTTTCTAATATTTTCTTAATTCTCTTCTTCTCAGCTGCTTTTTCTTCTTCCTCTGCAGATCTACCTGATAATGAATCAGTTTCGTAAGCATCGAAATTAATGAAAAATTTAATGTGATCGCTAAGAATTTTAGATGCTAAGTGCAGAGATTCTTGAGCTGTAATTGTACCATCAGTTTTAACATCTAATACTAATCTCTCATAATCTGTTCTTTGACCTACCCTGTAAGGTTCAACATTAAAAATAACGTTTCTTACCGGTGTATAAACAGAATCAATTGGTAACATTCCTACTGGAAAATCTACAATCTTTTGATCTTCAGCAGGTACATAACCTTTACCACGACCTATTTTAAGCTCTACATCGAATTCTGCATCTTCTGCTAAAGTAGCAATATGTAAGTCAGAATTGATAACTTCAATTTCATCAGAAGCATCTTGTATATCTTTCGCAGTCCACTCACCACTTCCTTTTAAAGAGAAGTTGATAGTAACTGGTTTTTTGTCAATATTCTTGATTCTAACTTGCTTTAGGTTTAAAATAATTTCAGAAACGTCTTCTATAACTCCGTCAATAGTTTGGAATTCGTGAAGTACGTCAGTAATTTTAATACCTGTAATAGCCGAGCCTGGAATAGAAGACAATAATATTCTTCTCAAAGAATTTCCAATAGTTACACCATAACCTTGTTCTAAAGGTTGCATGATAAACTGGCTGTGGAAATCAGTTGAGTTTTCTTCTATTATTACCCTTTCAGGCATTTGCATTTGGATATTCATAATTTTTTAGTCTTTTTTATTTGAGTAGAAAAATCGAATTATACTCTACGTCTTTTTGGAGGCCTACAACCATTGTGTGGTATAGGAGTTTTATCAATGATAGAGTGTATTTCCAACCCAGCGTTAGAAAGTGCTCTTACAGCAGCTTCTCTACCAGAACCAGGTCCCTTTACTACAACGTCAACTTTTCTTAACCCCATATCGAAAGCTTCTTTGCCAGCTTGTTCAGCTGATACTTGAGCTGCGTAAGGAGTATTTTTCTTTGAACCTTTGAATCCGTTTTTACCAGATGAAGACCAAGTCAAAGTATTACCATAAGTATCTGTTAGTGTAACAACTACGTTGTTAAAAGATGCTTTGATAAATGCTTTACCATGGACATCTGATACGACTTTCTTTTTTTGTCTTTTCTTAGCCAAAGTTAATACCTACTTATTATTTAGTTACTTTTTTCTTATTTGCAATAGTCTTTCTTCTACCCTTACGAGTACGAGCATTAGTTTTTGTTCTTTGTCCACGTGCAGGTAATCCTCTACGGTGACGTAAACCTCTGTAACAACCAATGTCCATAAGACGTTTGATGTTCATTTGAGTTTGTGATCTTAGTGAACCTTCTACTCTGTAATTATCAATGATATCACGCAAAGTAGCAACTTCTGTGTCACTCCAATCAGCTATTTTTTTGTTTTCATCTATTCCAGCTTCTGCTAGAATATCTTTAGATATTTTTTTACCAACGCCATAAAGGTAAGTTAAGCCGATGACGCCTCTTTTATTCTTTGGTAAATCTACACCTGCTATACGAGCCATAATTTCTCCTTAACCTTGTCTTTGTTTAAAACGTGGATTTTTCTTGTTTATAATATAAACTCTGCCCTTTCTTTTGACGATTTTATCGTCTGGATTTCTCTTTTTAACAGAAGCTTGTACTTTCATTTTAAAACCTAATATTATTTATATCTATATACTATGCGACCTTTTGACAAGTCGTATGGTGACATTTCTACTCTTACTTTATCGCCTTGTAATATTTTGATAAAGTGCATTCTCATCTTTCCTGAAATATGCGCAAGTACTTCGTGTCCATTTTCAAATTTTACTCTGAACTGTGTGTTTGGTAGAGTCTCTTCTACTATTCCGTCTAATTCTATTAATTTTTGTTTAGCCATTTTATCTTTTTTGTTATTTAGTACCGTAATTTAACGTTATTGCCTTCATTTGATTGCAACATTAGTTAATTATACTAAAAACCACCAACTCCAGCTCTACCTTTCATCTTACCTGTTTTCATAAATCCATCGTAATGTCTCATCATCAGATGTGACTCAATTTGTTGCAATGTATCTAATCCTACACCTACGATGATAATCAAACTTGTTCCACCAAAGAATGATGCAAACAATGAAGTAATACCAAATAAGTTCTGTACGAATGTAGGTAGTACAGCAATAATTGCAAGGAATATTGATCCAGGAAGAGTAATTCTTGTTAATATTCTTTCAATATATTCAGCAGTAGGTTGACCTGGTCTAATACCTGGTACAAACCCACCTTGTCTTTTCATGTTATCAGCAATATCTTTCGGATTGAAAATAATTGCTGTATAGAAAAATGTAAAGAACACAACCATAATACCATAAACAAATGCATACCCAAAAGACGCAGGATTAAACCATGCCGCAAAATTCTGCATAGCAGGCGACGAAGGGAAAAACTGTGCTATTGTGTTCGGTATAAACATTAAAGACTGAGCAAAGATAATAGGCATCACACCTGCAGTATTAACCCTAAGTGGGATAAACTGTGTAGTTCCACCAAATACTCTTTTACCAACTTGTCTTTTTGCATATTGTACAGGTATTCTTCTAGCACCTTGAGTAATCAATACTATAGAAGCAATGATAGCAAACAAGAATGCAAATATAATAACTTCAAATATCCAATTACGTGTACCGCTTAATACTAACTCATATTCTTGAGCTAGTGCTGCAGGTAGCGCGGCAATAATACCGATAAAGATAATCAAAGATATACCATTACCAATACCGCGTTCAGTAATTTGTTCACCTAACCACATTAGGAATATAGTCCCAGCGGTCAAAATAATAACAGTAGAGAAGAAGAACAATACTCCAGGGTCTGCAACTACGGGAGCACCACTTGGTCCAGCTGTATTAACTAACTTTACTGCAACACCAATTGATTGCAAACCAGCAATAAATACTGTCGCAAATCTGGTCCATTGATTAATCTTACGTCTACCTTCTTCACCTTCTTTCTGCATTTTTTGTATTTGAGGGAATACTACACCAGCCAATTGAAAAATAATTGATGATGTGATATAAGGCATAATACCTAACGCAAATATTGCTGCATTAGAAAATGCTCCACCCACAAACAAGTCAAAGAAGCCAAATAAATCATTAGCTCCACCTTGACCCATAGTCGATTTCAATACAGCTACATCTACACCAGGAACGGTAATAAATGCACCAACTCTAACAACTAATAATATCATCAATGTGAAGAATATTCTATTTCTTAATTCTTCAATTTTGAAAATATTACTGAACGTTTCGCCGAATTTAGCCATTAAGCTTTACCGCCCCCCCGGCTTTTTCTATCTTTTCTTTTGCCGTAGAGCTAAACTTGTCAGCTGTAATAGTTGCCGATGAAGTGATTTCGCCATCGCCTAATACTTTTAACGGCATTGACTTTTTGTTTAATACGCCAATCGCTAACAAAGATTCTTTGTCTATGTTGTTAGCATCTAATTTGTTCTCATCTATCAACTGTTGCAATTGTGATAAATTCACAACAGCATACTTAGTTGAAAATTTGTTGTGGAAGCCAAACTTAGGAAGTCTTCTGTGGATAGGCATTTGCCCACCTTCAAACCCAACGTTGATAGTTGCACCAGATCTTGATTTTTGACCTTTGTGTCCTTTGCCAGAAGTGCCACCATATCCTGATCCTTCACCTCTTCCTACTCTTTTTTTGCTATGAGTAGAGCCTTTCGGCTTAACTAAATTTCCAATGTGTTTCATATTAAAACCGGTAATATTTTTTATTCGCTTATTTGTTCTGTTACTACTAAATGCTTTACAGTGTTTACCATACCTCTAGTTTGCTCATTATCTGGCAATACGTTAGAGTAATTTGGCTTTCCTAATCCAAGAGCTACAATTGTCTTTTTGTGTTTGCTCTTTGATTTGATACTGCTTTTAACTTGTGTAATTTTAATTTTTGACATTTTCTTTATCCTATTAGGAATTATCCAAAGATTACTTTTTCTACTGAAACGCCTCTTCTTGCAGCGACTGAATTCACATCTTCTACTCTTTGTAGTCCGTTCAACGCAGCTTTGATTGCATTATGAGGATTAGAAGAACCCAAATTCTTAGTTAATACGTTTTGTACGCCAGCTAATTCGAGAACCGCTCTGATACCACCAGAAGCAATAACACCTGTACCAGGAGTAGCTGGTTTGATCAATACCTTTCCAGCACCGTATTTACCAGTCACTTCGTGAGGTATAGTTCCATTTTGAATAGTTACGTGTACCAAACTTTTCTTAGCTACGTCAGTTGCTTTTGAAATAGCATCTACTACCTCACCTGCTTTACCTAATCCGTAACCTACGTGACCATTACCGTCACCTACTACTACTAACGCAGAGAAGTTGAATCTACGACCACCTTTTACTACCTTAGCTGTTCTACCAACGTAAACTAATTTATCGTTTAAGTCTAATTCTGAAGCTTTAATTTTGCTCACTGTTAATTACTCCTTTGAGTGATCTTATTAAAATTTGAGTCCACCTTCTCTTGCAGAATCAGCCAATGCTTTAATTCTACCGGTGTAAATATTACCATTCCTATCGAAACATACTTTGTCAATGTTAGCAGCCAATGCTCTTTCAGCAATAACTTTACCAACAACTTTGCTCATATCCATTTTGGTCATGTCATCTTTCAACATACCTTTTACTTCCGAATCAATAGTTGAGGCAGATACTAACGTTTTTGCAGAAGTATCGTCTATAACCTGTACGAACATATTTGTTGTACTTTTGAATACTGACATTCTTGGAATCTCAGCTGTTCCTCTAATTTTAGACTTTATACTTCTTTTTCGTCTATCTTTTCTTTTATACTTTAAACTTTTTGTATTCATAACTACTCAATAATATTATGCATTATTTAGATGCAGATTTACCTGCTTTTCTTCTAATAACTTCATCACTATATCTTACACCTTTACCTTTGTATGGCTCAGGAAGTCTTAATTTACGTAGCTTTGAAGAAACTTCACCAACTAATTGCTTGTCTGCACCAGATATCTCTACAGTAGTCTGGTTAGGAGTTGCAAAAGTTATACCATCTGGAGGAATAACTAATATTGGATGAGAATAACCTAAATTTAATATTAACCTATCCCCTTTTAGTTCAGCTCTAAAACCAACACCTTCTATAATGAGTGTTTTCTTAAAGCCATTGTTTACACCTTCTACTGCATTTGCTATAAGAGATCTAATCATACCGTGTTTTGATTTTACGGGTTTAGTCTCATTAGCTCTGTTTACAGTTATTTCGTTGTCTTTTAGTTCAATTGAAATACCTTCTGGTAAGTTTACAGCTTTTTCGCCCAAAGGACCTTTAGCTGAAACTAAGCCATCTTTTTCAGATACTGTTACCTTCTCAGGGATTTCAATTATTTGATTACCAATTCTAGACACTTGATTTCTCCGATTATATTACCATACGGTACAAATTACTTCGCCACCGACATTATGCTTTCTTGCTTCTTTGTCTGTCAATACACCTCTAGAAGTAGAGATAATTGCCATACCCAATCCATTCTTTACTCTTGGCAACTGGTCAGAAGGAACATATATTCTTCTACCTGGTTTGCTCACACGAGTAATCTGGTTGAAAGCAGGTTTTTTCTTAAAATATCTTAATTCTACTTTGATTTCTCCTTGAACGCCATTATCTACTTCTTCAAAGCCCTCGATGAAGCCTTGTTCTAATAAAATTTTCGATAAAGCAACTTTCATATTAGATCGTGGAATATTCACAAATCTGTGACCTGCATTACCACCGTTTCTAATTCTCGTTAAGAAATCTGCTATTTGATCTGTTACTGCCATAGTTTTTAACCTAGAAATTACCAACTTGCTTTTTTAATACCGGGCAATTTGCCCTCTAATGCTAACTGTCTGAATACGTGTCTTGTTAGACCGTATTTGCGATATACTGCTCTGCTCCTACCTGTTACAGAACATCTGTTTACTACTCTTGTTGGAGAGGAGTTTCTTGGAAGTTTTTGCAAACCTTCGTAATCTCCAGCTTCCTTCAATGCTTGTCTTTTCTCTTCGTACTTAGCTACAAGTTTCTTTCTTTTTTCGTTTCTAGCTATTACACTTTTTCTAGCCATTTAAAAGCACCTGTTTATTGATTTTTCTTTTTGAATGGGAAACCAAATTCAGTGAGAAGAGCGTGAGCTTCTTCATCAGTCTTAGCGGTAGTAACGAAAGTTACGTCCATACCAGTAATTCTGTTTACTTTGTCTACATCGATTTCCGGAAATATAATTTGTTCTTTAATTCCTAGAGTGTAGTTACCTCTACCATCAAAACTCTTATCAGGGAAACCTCTAAAGTCTCTGATACGTGGAGCTGTGATATTGATAAATCTGTCTAAGAACTCATACATTCTGATTCTTCTAAGAGTAACTGAACAACCGATCGGTGTTCCTTCTCTTAATTTAAAGTTTGAGATTGCAATCTTAGCTTTTCTAACTACTGGTCTTTGACCTGTAATTAATTCTAATTCATTGATTGCAGCTTGTAACAACTTCGGGTCTTGAGTTGAACTACAACACCCATATTCAAACTAATTTTCTTTAACTTCGCACTTCCATTGGAGATTTATAGTTGAATCTCTTTGCATTGCCGGTATTACATTTTCTTTGTGTCGACTTGGAGTTTGCTACAGGTATTTCTTCATTCCTGTTGCATCTTCAAATCTTTGTCCTTCAAATGCGAATATGTCTCTTTTCGATACCGCTTTTGCATGACTTATTGTATCCCGTAATTTACTTTATTTTTATATCTTTTGACATTAGAGTAGTGAATAGGAGCGCTCTTAGTCACTCTACCACCTTGCTGATTTTGTTGGCTTGGCTTTTCATGCTTAATTTTTTCATTTATGCCTTCTACCAACACCTTCATTTTAGTAGGATAAACCTCTAAAACTCTTCTTCTTTTCTTTGTCAACACCAGTATAACTTTTACGTTATCACCTTTTTTATACTAAGTTTCATCTTTATAAACTCTTATATTTCTATTTATAGTACTTCGGGAGCTAAAGAAACAATCTTCATATTGCTTCTCTCTCAGTTCTCTTGCAACTGTTGAATAAGGTACCTTGGTGCCTTTTTGATTAATAATAACAGCAGCTTATCGTCAAATCTGATGTAAGAACCATCTTCTCTTCTTTGTTCTTTTGCAGTTCTACACTAAGCTTTACTACTTCACCTTTCTTAACGCCACCATTTGTATAGCTGACTTTACTGAGGCAAAATCAAAATCTGCTGCGAGGTTTTTGCCGTCCACCAATACTCTAATACATCTAATTTTTTTAGCACCAGAGTTATCTGGCAACAGCTAAGTTCGTTTCTTCTTGTATCATCTTAGTTTCCTAAAATTAATTAGCTTTTTCTACTATATTAATAAGATTCCATCTCTTAGTTTTACTAAGTGTCTTATCTCTTGTACTCTTACTAATCTCCTTCACACACTCATTGTTTCATCTGTGCAGTCTTTTTTCGATACTTTATAATACTTCTTATAAAGAGGGTGAGAAACTGTCTTTCCGTCTTTACAGTGATAGTTTTATCTGCTTTGTTTGATCAACAACACCTTGTAATACTTTCTTACGTGAAGTTGTT
The DNA here is from genome assembly GCA_046290495.1 of Chlorobiota bacterium. Lineage (GTDB taxonomy): Bacteria > Bacteroidota > Ignavibacteria > Kapaibacteriales > UBA2268 > PGYR01. Next base: position 1,143,692 of record JBKAGT010000005.1, read on the forward strand.
TCTTGTTTATTTTCTTTTGTTTGCTCTGCCATAACTTATCCTTACTTAGAACTTCTCTCTCTTAAAATTGTTTTCATTTTAGCGATATCACGTCTCAAGATTCTAAGATATGTAGTATCTTGCAGTGCTTTAAAGCATGTTGGAACTTCTGTTTTTGCTAGAGTCTCTTAGACTCTTCCCAATTAATTAAATCTTGGTCCGTCAATTCTCTCAAATCTTTTGCTGATCTTGGTTTCATTACTTTTAGCCTCTGGTCAACTCGTGACACAAATTTGTTTTTACTGGTAATTTTGAGCAGCTAATCTCATTGCTTCTTTAGCTCTTTCTTCACTCACACCATCAATTTCAAACATGATACGACCAGGTCTTACCACTGCTTCCCAGCCTTCTGGTGAACCTTTACCTTTACCCATTCTGGTTTCAGCAGGTTCTTATAAATGGCTTATCAGGAAATATTCTGATCCAGATTTTACCATCTCTTCGTAAGTATCTGTTTATTGCAATACGCAGACTCAATTTGTCTGTTAGTTATCGATACTGGCTCTAAAATTTCAACCATAAGAACCGAAAGTAACTAATGAACTCTGTAGGCCTTACTTTTCTTCTTCCTCTGTGCGTCTTTCTATGTTTTACTCTTTTAGGACTTAACATTTTATTGTTCCAATTTTATATTTATACCGCGACTACATCGCCTTTACAAATCCAAACTTTTACGCCGATAGTTCCGTAGATTGTGAAAGCAGTTGCTGTACCGTAATCTATCTCTGCTCTTAGTGTATGCAAAGGAGTACGCCCTTCTTTGTACTGTTCAGTACGAGCCATCTCAGCACCACCCAATCTACCAGATGCCATTACTTTTATACCCTCTGCTCCCATTCTAGTAGCAGCAGATACAGCTTGCTTAAGTGCTCTTCTGAAAGAAATTCTTCCTTCCAATTGTTGAGCAATATTCTCAGCAACTAATAGCGCATCTAATTCTGGACGCTTGATTTCATTTATCATCAACTTAACATCTTTCTTAGTTACTTGTTTCAACTCTTCTTCTAGTTGAGTGATATCTCTACCAGAACGACCGATGATTACACCTGGTCTTGAAGTATTAATAGTTACTCTAAGTTGTTTAGCTGTTCTTTCTACTATAATTCTTGATATACCAGCATTCTTCTTTCTATTTCTTATATAGTTTCTTACTTGTATATCTTCTAGAATCTTTTCAGCCATGTTCTTTTCGTCGAACCAGTTAGCATCCCAGCTTCTATTTATACCTAGTCTTATACCTATAGGATTAGTTTTTTGTCCCAAGACTTACCCCTCTGAATCAATTTTTTCAGTTTCTAAATTCTTTTGATTGTGATCTAGAGTTTGTAACTCTATAGTAAGATGATTAGATCTTTTACGTATTCTAAAAGCTCTACCCATTGGTGCCGGCTGAATTCTCTTCATTGTCGGACCTTGGTTCGAATAAATGGCACTGATAACTATTTCATTATTATCGTAGCTCATTCCTTCTTCAGTAGCTTTGTTGTTCAAGTTTGATATAGCAGAACGTAATACATCTTTTGTCACTCTTGCAGCCAAATTAGGAGTACTGCTAAGTATATTCAATGCTTCTTCGGCTGATTTTCCACGTATCAAATCTATAACCAAGCGCATTTTACGCGGTGAAGATTTGATATATTTTTTAAGTGCTCTTGCTTGCATTTATCTATTTACCTAATTAATTGCTTTCTTATTTCTTTCTGTGACCTGAGTGGCCTCTGTAGTTCCTAGTTGGAGAAAATTCGCCAAACTTGTGACCTACCATATTCTCTGTTACATACACAGGGATAAAACTTTTACCATTGTGTACTGCTACTGTATGTCCTACAAAATCAGGAGTAATTGTAGAAGAACGTGACCAAGTTTTGATTACTGTCTTCTTGTTTGATTCAATTACCTTATCAATTTTCTTCTGAAGTTTGTAATATACGTATATACCTTTTTTTAAAGATCTAGACATACTCTATTTACCCTGCTTTTTGTTTTTACGTCTTCTAATAATCAACTTATTACTCTTATTTTTAAGTTTTCTAGTCTTAGCTCCTTTAGCATTCTTACCCCAAGGTGATCTCGGGTGTAATCTACCACCACCAGATTTAGAGCGGCCTTCACCACCACCCATAGGGTGATCTACTGGGTTCATCGCCATACCTCTAGTCTGAGGTTTCTTGCCTAGCCATCTGTTACGACCAGCTTTACCTAGAATTATGTTCTCATGTTCTATGTTACTTACTCTACCAAGTGTAGCGTAGCAAGTCTTCAATACCATTCTTATTTCACCAGATGGCAATTTCAGTTGTGCATACTTTTTGTCAAATCCAACTACCTGAGCTGACTGACCTGCACTCCTTACCATTTGACCACCTTTACCTGGCTTCATTTCAATGTTGTGTACTGAGAAACCAGTAGGAATGCTGCCCAATGGTAAAGCATTACCATCGTTAAGTTCTGCATCTGGTCCTTGTTCAAGAACATCACCGGCAGTTATACCGTGTGGACATAGTATATATCTTTTCTCACCATCTTTGTAAGAAACTAAAGCGATGAATGCAGATCTGTTCGGATCGTACTCTACAGTTTCTACAGTAGCTTTATCGCCAATTCTGTTTCTTTTCCAATCGATGATTCTATATCTTCTCTTATTACCACCACCTCTGTGACGTGATGTAATCTTACCTGTGTTATTACGCCCACCACTCTTTTTGATTGGCTTTAGCAACGGCTTATACGGTTTGTCAGTAGTAAGTTCTTCGTACTTATTTACCGAATAATTTCTCGTTCCCGGAGTAATTGGTTTTAATTTTCTAATACCCATAGTAATTATCTTTTATTTATTCTTGAGCGCCAGATACTAATTCAATTTCATGGCCTTCTGCCAACGTTACATAAGCTTTTTTGTATGATCTGGTTTTACCAACTTGCATACCTTGCTTAGTATATCTTCTTTTTACTTTTCCTTTTACATTCAATGTTCTTACGTTTCTTACAACGACTTCGAACATATCTTCGACTGCCTTCTTTATCTGAGGTTTAGTAGATTTTACATCTACTTCGAATACATACTGGCCTTGCTCAGCTAATGTCATTCCTTTCTCAGTAATTATTGGTCTTTTTAATACTATAGCCATGTTATTATCTTAGTTTAGTATTTGTTCAATTTTTTCGATTGACCCTTTCAAGAACAATATTTTCTTATGCGATAGTATATCGTAAGTAGATACTTGTTCTGCGGGTTTTACATTCAATTTATTAATATTTCTTGCAGATCTGTATAGATATTCGTTGTGTTCAGGAATTACGAACAGAATCGAATTATCATTTAGTTCCAAGTTATTAATAACTGATGCTATTTCTTTTGTTTTGTATTCAGATAAGTTGAAATCTTCTACTACTCTCAAGTTGTCTTCTGCAAACCTTGATGATAGAGCTGACTTACGAGCCAATCTGTTAACTTTCTTGTTCATTTTCTTATGGAACAATTGTGGTTTTGGTCCGTGAATAGTTCCACCGCCAACCCAGATAGGTGAACGAGTTGAACCAGCACGAGCAGTACCACGACCTTTTTGTTTCCATGGTTTACGGCCACCACCTCTAACTTCCGAACGTACCTTAGTTTTTCTAGTACCTTGTCTTTTGTTAGCTAAGTGGAACACTACTGCAGAGTGCATAGCTGCTTCATTTGGCTCTATGCCAAAGATATCAGCATTCAGATCTACTGTACCTGCTTTCTGTCCGTCTTTATTGTAAACTTCTGCTTGCATTTTTCTAATGCCTATTTATAAATTTCTAAATAAGAGTTACGTGTACCTGGTACACTTCCTTTCACTAGGATAATATTTTTATCCGGGAATACTTCAACTACTTCCATATTCGCTATAGTTACAGTATCTCCACCCATTCTTCCGGCCATTCTTAAACCTTTCATAACACGAGATGGATCAGATGATTGTCCAATAGAACCAGGGTGTCTTTGTCTGTTTTTCTGACCGTGAGTGGCCATACCAACACCTTTAAAGTTGTAACGTTTCATTACACCTTGGAAACCTTTCCCTTTCGAAGTGCCTTTTACTTTAAGTAAATCGCCTGCTTCAAATTGCTCTACAGTCAAAGTATCACCGACTTTCGCCTCTTCTTGATAGTCTCTAACTTCTTTAAGAACATAAGCTGGTTTAACACCTGCTTTTTGGAAATGGCCCTTTTGAGCTTTATTTACATTCTTGTCTGATTTCTCATCAAAAGTTATTTGAATAGCATTATAACCATCTGTTTCATCAGTCTTTACTTGACTAACGTAGCAAGGTCCAGCTTCAATTACTGTGCACGGTACGTGTGTGCCGTCCTCAGTAAAATAACTTGTCATACCTTTTTTCTTGCCAATGATAGCTGCTTCCATTTTCTAACCTTTTATACCTTTACTTCTACATCTACGCCAGCAGGTAACTCTATTTTCATTAGAGCATCTACTGTTTTTTGCGAAGAACTAAATATGTCAATTAATCTTTTGTGGACTCTAGTTTCGAATTGCTCACGTGATTTTTTATCTACGTGTGGCGATCTATTTACTGTGTAAATAGTTTTGTGAGTGGGTAGTGGTATCGGACCCGATACCACTGCTCCAGTTTGCTTCACAGTTTTTACGATTCTATCACTAGATTTGTCAATCAAATTGTGATCGTATGACTTTAATTTTATTCTTATTTTTTGTGTTGACACTTTATAAACCTATAGTTTGTGCGAGTACAATTACTCAACAATTTTAGTTACAACGCCTGCACCTACAGTTCTACCACCCTCACGGATCGCAAATCTTAAACCTTCTTCCATTGCTACTGGTGAAATCAACTCGATGCTAATTTCATCTAAGTTATCACCAGGCATTACCATCTCAGTACCTTCGGGTAAGTGCAATGAACCAGTTACGTCAGTTGTTCTGAAGTAGAATTGTGGTCTGTAACCAGAGAAGAATGGAGTGTGACGTCCGCCTTCTTCTTTCTTAAGTACGTAAACTTGAGCACCAAACTTGTGGTGAGGAGTTATTGTACCTGGCTTACTTATAACCATACCTCTTTCTAATTCGTCTTTTTCAACACCACGTAGTAATAGACCTACGTTATCACCAGCTTGACCTTGATCCAATAATTTACGGAACATTTCTACACCAGTACAAGTAGTTTTCTTTTTAAGACCGAAACCAACGATTTCTACTTCATCGTTCACGTTTACAATCCCTCTTTCGATTCTACCAGTACCTACTGTACCACGACCAGTGATAGAGAAAACGTCCTCTACTGGCATCAAGAATGGCTTTTCAGTGTCTCTTTCTGGAGTTGGAATATACTCATCTACTGCATCCATCAATTCATAGATAGATTTGAATCTTTCGTCATCTGGAGTAGTTGATGCATCAGTACCAGCTTCTAGAGCTTGTAGTGCAGAACCTTTGATAATTGGAATATCATCACCAGGGAAATCGTAAGAAGATAATAATTCTCTAACTTCCATTTCTACTAATTCAGCTAATTCTTCGTCAGCGATGTCAATCTTGTTCATGAATACAACAATCTTTGGTACACCTACTTGACGAGCTAATAGGATATGCTCTCTAGTTTGTGGCATAGGACCATCTGTAGCAGCTACTACTAGTATTGCACCGTCCATTTGTGCAGCACCAGTAATCATGTTCTTTACATAATCCGCGTGACCAGGACAATCTACGTGTGCGTAGTGTCTTCCTTCAGTTTCATACTCTACGTGAGAAGATGCGATAGTAATACCACGCTCTTTCTCTTCTGGTGCGTTATCGATTTGATCGAAACTTCTACTTTCACCATAACCTTTTTTGAACAATGACACAGTAATTGCTGCTGTCAAAGTTGTTTTCCCGTGATCCACGTGACCAATTGTACCTACGTTAACATGGGGCTTACTACGGTCGAATTTTTCTTTAGCCATTTTTAGCTCCTATTATAATTATTATTATTAATTTTACTTGCTATTTATTATTTCTTTCATAGTGCGAAAAATTCATTATATAATTCGCTCTACCTTGTGAAATCGATCTTAATTTTGTAACATATCCAAACATTTGTGACAAAGGCGCTTGCGCTTTTACCACTTGTAAATCATTTCGCTGTGATATTCCCTCGATTCTTCCACCTCGAGAATTCAAATCAGCTATAACATCTCCCAAATAAGTATCTGGGGTAGTAACTTCTACGAAAAATATTGGTTCTAATTTATATGTACCGGACTGGCGTGCTGCTTCTTTGACAGCTGCGGAAGCTGCCAACTTACTACCTAAATCAGTAGTAATATCGGAGTCAAAGTTTAAATCCAACAAAGTAATTTTTACTTTCGTCATTGGATAACCTTGAGGACCGACTTGAAGAGCCTGCACAGCGCCTAATTCAGCTGCCTTTACATACTCAGCTGGCACTTTTGCCTTAAGCTGATTTTCAAACTCAACAGTTTCGGAGTCATTGTTAGTTTCTATTTTCAGAAGAACTTTTCCGTAATGTTTATTACCGGATATCTCTTTTTCGAATTCTGCCTCTTTCTGGCAAGATTCTTTAATTGTCTCTCTATAAGCTACTTGTGGTTGACCAACCCTGACTGGCAATTTGAATTCCCTTGTCAATCTGTCAACGATAATTTCCAAATGTAATTCACCCACTCCACTTATAACTAGCTGACCACTATCGTCGTCAAACTTGTATTTAAAAGTAGGATCTTCTATTTGTAATTTTTCAAGAACTTCTATCAATTTATCTTGATCAGATGTAGTTTTTGCTTCCACCGCTTGATTAATAACGGGTTCAGAAAAATTAATCTTCTCATAAAGAATAGGATCCTTTTGGTCACACAATGTATCACCAGTTTTAGTGAATCTTAGTGACGGTATTGCTACTATGTCACCAGCATGTGCTTCCTTAATCTCATTCCTTTTATTAGAATATATTTGAAGTATTTTCAAGATTTTTTCTTTCTTTCCTTCTATTGGATTCAATACTGAATCTCCAACTTTCAGGACTCCTGAATAAACTCTAATAAAAGTAACTTTACCTACATAAGGATCAGAATTCACTTTAAATGCTAGTGCAGAAAAACTTTCATCATCACTAGGTTTTCTACTTAGCCTTTTGTCTTCATCCTCTATATCAAATCCATCCATGTACTTAACTTCTTTTGGAGAAGGTAAATAATCGATAGTTGCATCCAAAAGTGGCTGAACACCAACGTTTTTCAAAGAACTACCAACATGAACAGGTATCATATTAAGATTAAGAACTCCCTTACGAATTCCTGTCTTTATTTCTTCCTTAGTCAAATCACCATTTTCTAAGTAGGCTTCTAGCAAATCTTCACTCTGTTCTGCAACAGATTCAATTAATTCAGCTCTTAACTCCTCAGACTTAGCTTTCAAATCTTCAGGGATATCAACCTGTTCGTACTTAGCACCATATGATTCTACATCATACTTATATGCTATCATATCGATTAGGTCAATAATACCTTCAAAATTATCCTCAGCACCAATTGGGTATTGAACTGGAACTGGGTTCGCCTTTAGTTTATCTCGCATAGATTGCACAGCAGCATCAAAATCAGCACCCAATCTATCCATCTTATTTACATAAGCAATTCTTGGTACATGATATTCATCAGCTTGCCTCCATACCGTTTCTGTCTGGGGCTCTACACCACCTACTCCACAGAAAACTGCGATTGCACCATCAAGCACTCTAAGTGAACGCTGTACTTCTGCAGTAAAATCTACATGACCAGGAGTATCAATTATGTTTATTTTACAATCTTTCCACTCAGTTGGTATAGCAGCAGAGGTAATAGTAATCCCTCTTTCCTTTTCCTGCTCCATATAGTCCATAAAGGCAGTACCTTCATCAACTTCACCTATCTTGTGCAGATAGCCTGTGTAAAACAAAATACGCTCGGTAGTTGTTGTTTTACCAGCATCTATATGAGCCATTATTCCAATGTTTCTTACATTTTCTATAGGAATAGTTCTTGGCATTTAACTAACTTTTTCGATTTCAAAGAACTTAATTTTTTCTACCATCTAAAATGAGCAAAAGCTTTATTCGCTTCAGCCATTCTATGCATGTCTTCTTTTCTCTTTACAGAAGCACCTTCACCTTTTGAAGCAGCTATAATTTCATTAGCTAACTTGCTAGACATAGATTTTTCTCTTCTAGAATTAGCAAACAATTTGATCCAACGCAAAGCCAATGCTACTCTTCTATCTTCTTTTACCTCTTGAGGTACTTGATAAGTTGCACCACCAACCCTTCTTGATTTTACTTCAAGCATAGGAGCAACGTTAGTCAAAGCTTCTCTAAACACCTCTAAAGGTGCTTTTTCAGTTTTTTCACCAACTTCAGCAAATGCTTTGTAAACCAATTTACGCGCTGTAGCTTTTTTACCATCATCCATAATGATATTGATGAATTTTGCTACCATCAAATCATTGTACTGTGGATCTGGATTAATTCTTCTTTTTTCTGCTCTTTTCTTTCTCATGTCTAATCTTTATTTACTTTGGTTTTTTAGTACCATATTTTGAACGACCTTGCTTTCTACCTTCTACACCTTGTGTATCAGCAGCACCTCTTACTATGTGATATCTAACACCCGGCAAATCCTTTACCCTACCGCCTCTAACATATACTATAGAGTGCTCTTGAAGGTTGTGACCTTCACCTGGGATATATGCAGACACTTCAAAACCTGAAGTCAACCTAACACGTGCAACTTTACGTAGTGCCGAGTTCGGCTTCTTAGGTGTAGTTGTGTACACTCTAGTACAAACACCCTTTCTTTGAGGGCAATTAACCAAAGCTGCAGATTTACTTTTCTTTACCTGCTTCTTTCTTCCTTTTCTAACTAATTGACTTATAGTAGGCACTAAAATTCTCCATTTAATTTTTCTTGCCGTTCCAAAAATATAGACTGCAAATTTAAAACAATTATTAACAATCCCAAAATATTTTTGAAAATATATTAAATATTTATGCTTTTTCTGCTTGCTCTTCTTCGTAAGCTTTTATAATATCATCTTGAACTGACTTAGGAACTTTTTGATATTTCTCAAATTCCATTGTAAATTCACCCTTACCTTGAGTCGCTGAACGTAGGTCAGTAGAATAACCAAACATCTCTTTAAGAGGCACTTCAGCTTCAACAACAACATATCCAGCATCCATAGTAGTAGTAACAATCAAACCACGTCTTTGGTTGATCTGACCAATAACCACACCTTGGAATTCTTCTGGACAAGAAGTTTCTAATTTCATAATTGGCTCTAAGATAACTGGATTAGCTTTCTTGATAGATTCTCTTATAGCAGCTTTACCAGCGATTTTAAATGCACCATCAGATGAATCGACTGCGTGAGTTGAACCGTCACTCAATACAGCTTTTACACCTACTACAGGTTGACCAATTAATACACCTTCAGCCAGTTGCTCTTGGAAACCTTTGTCAACAGATGGAATATATTCTCTTGGAATAGCACCACCGACAATTTTGTTTTCGAATTCGTAAGTTTCTTCACCAGTTGCTTCAATTGGAATAAACTCACCTGCGATTCTTGCATACTGACCAGAACCACCAGATTGCTTCTTATGAGTATAATCATAAGCAATTGGCTCACTAATAGCTTCTCTATAAGCTACTTTCGGCTCACCAACTACAATCTCAGTGTTAAATTCTCTCTTGATTCTTTCGATATAAATCTCAAGGTGAAGTTCACCCATTCCTTTGATCAATGTATCACCAGTTTCTTCATCTCTAGAAACTTGGAATGTTGGATCTTCTTTAGTAAATCTGTTCAATGCTTTAGAGAAGTTAACTTGACCAGCTTTATCTTTTGGTCTTACTGTCAACTCGATTACTGGATTAGGAATAAACATTGACTCCATAGAGTACTTCTTAGTTCCATCACCAAATGTATCACCAGATGCACAATCAATACCAAAAGTAGCAACAATATCACCAGCATGAGCTTCTTCTATCTCAACCATGTCATTAGAGTGCATTCTTACCAATCTTGGAATCTTAAATTTCTTACCAGAACCATTGTTAAAGATGTTCTCTCCTTTTATCATCTTACCTTCATATATTCTCATATAAGTAAGTTGACCAAATTGACCATCTTCCAATTTGAATGCTAAAGCTACTAATGGCTTTTCTGCATCAATTTCTAATTTTACTTTTTCTTCATCATTATCTAAATCAAGTGCGTAGTTATCAACTTCAGTTGGATCTGGTAAATAGTCTAATACTGCATCCAATAGAGTTTGAACACCTTGATTTTTAAGAGCAGTACCAACCAATACTGGAGTAATATCCAATGATATAGTAGCTTTTCTGATTGCAGCTTTGATTTCATCAATGCTAATTTCTTCTTCCATCAAGAATTTTTCAGCGATATTATCATCATAATCTGCAAGAGCTTCAATCATAGCAACTCTTTTCTCATTAGCTCTATCTAATTTTTCTGCCGGTATTTCTTTTTCAACTAAGTTTTCACCATCATTTCCTTCGAAATAAATAGCTTTCATTTTCACTAGGTCAATAACACCATTAAATTTATCTTCTAACTCAATCTCAGTAGTAATCTGAACTGGGTTATGCTTTAATTTCTCTTTTAATTGCTTAGTTACTCTGTCAGGATTAGCACCTGACCTATCACATTTATTGATAAATGCAACACGAGGTACACCATAACGACGCATTTGTCTATCTACAGTGATTGACTGAGATTGAACACCCGCAACTGAACACAATACCAAAACAGCACCATCTAATACACGAAGTGCACGCTCTACTTCTACAGTAAAGTCAATGTGACCAGGAGTATCAATTACATTGATAAAGTGACCTTTCCATTCGCAGAATGTAGCTGCAGATTGGATAGTGATACCTTTCTCTCTCTCCAAATCCATGTGATCCATAGTGGCACCAACGCCATCTTTACCACGTACTTCAGAGATTTTGTGAATTTTTCCTGTGTAAAACAATATACGCTCAGACACTGTAGTCTTACCAGAATCAATGTGAGCTGCTATACCGATGTTGCGAAGTTTGTCAATATTGAACATTTTATAAACCTATGAAATTAAATTATTTTCTTTAATGAATCCCGAAAACACACTTTTCACTATTTGGGATTTTATATAGATAACAAAATTAAAAAGAAAATATTTAAAGAGCAAAAAGATTTTACTCTTTTTTTCTGCTATTTTAAATAATAATTAAGGTTTATATTCTAGATTGCAACTATCTGTGGTTTGGGACAAGGGAATCCCAACAGCGAACTTGCTAATTTGTTAAATTCATCTGACTCTTTAGTAACAAAAAACTCTACTTTACCTTTTTCTTCACTTGAATTATTGAGCCCAGATGAATTTATTTTATTCGTTGCTTCATGCGCAGTCATTTCGGAAGGGTCTATTATTTTTACATTAGGGGCAAATGATGCAATCTGATCTTTTAGAAATTGATAATGAGTACAGCCTAAGACTAAAACATCCATATTCTCATTGAGCATAGGCGACATATATTCTTTGATTATCTCTTTAGCTCTGGGTGTGTCTAGCTCATTATTTTCAACTAAGCTCACAAATTTTGGACCCGCCTTTTTTACTATAGTTATTTGCTTTGTTATAGCTGACTCTTCAATTTTTTTCTTAAAGTCAATATTCCTCAGAGTGGCTTCGGTAGCAATAACTCCTATAGTATGATTAATAGATGAGTTCAGCACTAGCTCGACAATGGGCTTTACCAAATCAACGAGTTGTATATTAATATATTTACTAAGAAGTTGGTCTTTGGCTGTATTTGAAGCAGTATTACAAGCAACAACAATTTGTTTCACATTTTTAGAACTCAGGAATTCTGCACATCTGAGTGAATACTCAATTATTTCCTCTTTAGATTTTGTACCATACGGGACGTTCTTTGTGTCCCCCAGATATATAAAATCCTCGTTGGGCATTAACCGAATAAGGTGTTTTAGTACCGAGGTACCACCAATTCCCGAATCGAACACTCCTATCGGTCTAGAGTCCAAGTTTACCTCTTATTCTTGCTAATCTATTATAAATACTACTCGGCAATACCTTTAGTATATAAGCTCCAAACTTAGCTTGCCAAGGAAATGAGTAGTTAGTCTTGCCACTATTTATTGCTTTATACATTTTCTTAGCTGCTTTCTCCGCAGACATTATGAATGGCATCTTATGATTGTTTTGACGTGTCATGTTCGTATCAACAAAACCAGGTTTAATTGTCATTACTCTAACATTATGTTTTTCTAGTTCTGTTCTTGCTGCTTCCAAATAAATACTAAGAGCAGCTTTGGAGCTACAGTAAATCCCCGAGCCTTCAAAACCTCTGCTGTCTGCTAATGAGCTGACTGCAATAAAATCGCCTTTACCCTTCTTGATAAAATGAGGAAATAGTACTTTTGCAAAGTTGAGAACACCGAAATAGTTTACATCCATAACTTTGTGTGCAAACTCGAGATGAGGAACGTCCAAATTACTATTTAGTCCAGTACCTGCATTTATAATTGCCATATCTATTCCACCGAACTCACCTTTTGCAATATCATATGCCGCCTTGCATTGATTATAATCAGACACATCGCAGCTAATATAATGCACGTGGTTTTTCTCTGTGGAAATTTCTTCTTTCAAGCTAGCAAGTCTTTCTTGATTACGAGCAATCAAGTAAACACTACTTCCCTCGGCAGCAAAAAGTTTACTTAGTTCTCTACCTATTCCTTCCGATGCACCAGTTATTAGTATTTTCTTTCCTTCAACTATTTTGGCACCCATATTTTATACTTATCTCTTCCTGGGTCATTTAGCTCCCTCTTCAAAATCCATGGATTTAAGAGCTTAACAGTTTTGTAATCTGTGCCATGTTCTGCTGCCCACTTAGCTAAATTACTGATTCTACTATTTACAGTTATCTCCTTTGTATCAGGGTCAGTATACCCTCTCAGATTCTCAATATCAAAACCATATTTTTCTGGATTTTGCATCATCTCTTTGATAATTAAGATTCTGAAATAATATCTCGACGTCTCTTCATTGAGGTATAAGTCGAAGTAGTTGTTTTTCATTTGAAACTCAACATCATCGGCAATACCATATTTACCTCTATTATAAGCAGCTATAGCTAATGCCCAAGTGCCAAACTTGTTATACCCTTCTGCTAAATATTGCAGCCCTATCATAGTACTTTTTTCAGGATGTCTTCTCTCATCCACATATTTATCTACTCTTAACCCCATTTCTCTTGCCGTAGCAGGCATTATCTGCCACAGACCAACAGCTCCTGCACTTGAGCGAGACATATACAATGCACTCTCTGCTACTGATACATACTTCAAGTCTTTGGGTAGATTTAGCCGTTCTATATAGTTGTCATACATGGGGAAATATCTTTCTGCTCTTTTTAGATATAATAGTATCTGACCAGTCTGCTGCATAAGTAGCAAGTATTCTCGCTCTGCTCGTTCCCTAAGTTCTGGATCAGTTAAATCAACGAGTTCATTACACAAATAGAGAGTATCAGGAAGATTGGTATTAGATACAAAGCTATTGTAATTAATAAAATTACTATCGATAGAATCGGTTGCTCTATCATCTGACTGAGCAAAAAGAAAGATACTTAGAAGGAAAAACAGTAATATTCGCATGGCTTATAGTTCTATGTAATTGTTGCACCAATCTATTTCATGTTGTTCATTGGTTGCTATTACTACTAATTTACCATTGTTTTTCAAATTTTCAATTTCTTTTGATAAAGTTTCGATTCCAAATTTATCAAGATTAGAAGAGGGCTCATCGAAAAAGTAGGCTTGTTGAGCTCCAAGTAAATTAATAATAATCTTTACTCTTTGCTTCATTCCAGATGAGAAATTTTTTATTGGTATATCTGCCTTATGAGACAAGTCAAAATCAGATAGATACATATCAAATTTATCTTTATCTAATTTTTCATTTCTTAGCTTACAAACTAAATCGAATATCTCATTGGGGGTGTAATCTTCATATAGATTATAATATGGAGCTATATAACAAAATCTTTCTAATTTGACATTCTTATCATTATTCAAATATATAATTTTACCTTTAGTAGGTTCTGAAAGCCCTGCAATTATCTTAAGTAAAGTAGACTTACCTGAGCCATTTCTACCTTTGATTGCTGTGGCAGTACCGGGCTCCAAAGTTTCACTAACTCCATCAACTACATTCTCTAAGTAATCAAAAGTCTTTGTTATATTATCTAACTTTATAATCATAATTACTGAACTACGAACTTACCTAGTTTTATATTTCCATCTGATTCAGTTTTATATATATAAACTCCAGCAGACAATAAATTCATATCGATATCATCAACTCTAATTACATTTTTATTTTCAAAATCTATAACTGAGCTTGAGCCAGAGGAAATCAATTTCATATCCACCGTATAAATATCGAAATTAATTACATCCTCTGCACCCTCTGGTATAGGTAAATACATTTCGCTATCACTGTTTTTTCGATAAGGATTTGGGAATGCTTCTACGAACTCTTTACCTACTAACTCAATAAAATTGTAGCAAAATATATCACTAGCACTAACCTTGTAGGATAAATCTATTTGCTCAAAATTATTTAATAATACATCTTTGTTCGCTATCGACAATTCTCCATTTGCTAGCACAGTTCTATTCATAACTGCGTTATCCAAATCTGTGTTCACTATCATAGCAATCAAAGTATCAGGGTTACCATTATCTTTATCTTTTATTATTTTGTTTGGACTAAATGTAAATGGAATTAGCTGTTCGCTTAGGTTTTCTTCAAACCCACTATAATTTCTAGAATTAGTCAATGTAAGATTAGGTAAATCAGCAGCATATCTGAATCCATATCCATCTACTGCATTATCTCCTGTTCTATACATCCATTCAGTAAATTCACAAAAACTAACTGAAAGACTTGTTCCAAGATTATTTAAAACTCTATTTAAAGATTCTGTATCATTTTCGTTTCTACCTATTCCCAACCACATATCCAACACAACACCGTCACCAAAAGTTTCATATATATATTGAAAAAAGATTGACATTCCATATCCATCACTTGGGTTTATTGAATTCGACAATGACATTGTACTTGGTGATTCGAACCATTCAGTTGCCCAGTCTATATAGTCCTTTATTTCAGGGAAGAACCTATACTCCATATAGGTTGCTGTCATCTCACCCATTACTCTAAAATCCGACCTAGTTATTTGAAATTGAATAGAATGAAAAAACTCATGAAACAAAGTTATCTTAAGGCCATCTATACCTGTAGTATTATACTTATCATCTTCATCGCTAAAATTATTATCGATGACTATGAACGAAGTATTTACAATTTCATTTTCAGGGTTAATAACTGCACCTTCAGGTCTTGCACCTCCATAATATGGTGAATTTGCTAATTCCTTTATATATATGTCATACATTTCTGTACCACCAGCATTAGCGTCATACTCATCAAACTGAAAGCCCAATAATTCTACCTCAGAATAATATGCAAGATCTATGTAGTAAAGAGTAGAATCAATATAATCTGGGATATCGTTATTATTATTGTCTACAGATGAAACAGCATTAAAACCACTTATGTCATAGTGCACAGCAAACAAACCCGATTCGGATACAACCGTGTGTTGCATATTCTCTCTAGTAAATATTTCATTTTGAACCATGCTTTCTTTGGAATGATAAGCTTGGAATGTGTGAGGGAAATCACATTTTTGAGCAAATGTGAAATTGTAGCCCATAAGAAACAGGAGTATGATTATCAATCTTGTAGACATAGGCTAATAAGGATAAAGTCAAGAGAATAGTGGCTTACCGGAAAAGCTCTTTAATCATTCCCCATGTTCTTTTTACGGAACTAATATTGTGGCTAACAGTAATTTCTTTAGAATCATTCGAAGTGCCGTTTTTGTAAATTACTTTTACTTTATACTTCAAATCTATCTTTTCTTGTACCTGAGGTTGCTTAGCACTGTTTTTTATAAATGCTTCAACGTCGATGTATTTATAAGTTGAGTTGTTGCCCTTAGCGTCTTTTTCAGCAATCTTAGTGAAAACACCATGATTAGAGCGATATAGCTCATACGAATCAACATTACTTTCAGTACCCAATATCCACTCAACCATTACATTATCTCCCTCTGGCCTAGCATCTAATCTAGAAAAATCTAAAGTGCTCGCTAACAATAGCGTTGCCGAAAGGGTAAAGAATAATATAATTATTGATTTTCTCATCTGACTAATTTAACAAATATTTTCAAATTTTAAAATGGTTTATACCTATTATACACTTTATACATACAATAGTTACACTAAATTACGTACTAATTATTTATTTAATGCAAATATTATGTTAATATTAAGTTTAGATTGTATTAGTAAATAAGCAATTTCCTTGCCTATTTTTTTCAATTATTTATAGTAGATAAAAATATAGTTCGTAATTTGAAATCAGTATGAAAGGACTTTTTAATAATAGTGATAATAGAAAGATAAATAGAAACACCCCCTTAGCTGAGAGGTTGCGACCTAGCAATATAGACGAAGTAGTTGGACAAAAACATTTGATTGGCGAAGGTGCTCCGCTGAGACAATTTTTTGAAATTGGTGACTTTCCCTCCATAATATTTTGGGGTCCACCAGGTGTTGGTAAAACTACTTTTGCAACACTAATAGCTGATGCTGGAGATTACGAATACCGTAGAATTTCTGCTATTGAATCTGGTGTCGCAGAACTTAGAAAGATTATAGCAGCAGCAAAAAAAATTCATAACACAGGCCGAAAGTATCTGTTATTTATAGATGAGATACATAGATTTAACAAATCTCAACAAGATTCATTGCTTCATGCTGTCGAAACTGGTGTACTTACACTAATTGGTGCTACTACTGAGAACCCATCTTTTGAAGTAAACGGTGCATTACTCAGTCGTTGTAATGTATATAGATTAGAGCAGTTGAGCGATACTGAAGTAAAATCATTGATTAACAATGCAATAGAGAACGATATATATCTATCAGAATACGAAATCAATATAGATGACTGGGACGTATTAATAAACCTTTCAGGTGGAGATGGTAGAACAGCACTCAATGTTTTAGAATCAGCTATTCGCTTTGCGAAGAAAACTGATAATAATCAGGTGAACCTTAATAGCGAGTTGTATGAAAAAGCCTTACTTAGAAGAGTAGTGAAGTATGATAAGAAGGGCGAAAATCACTATGACACTATTTCAGCTTTTATAAAATCTATGCGTGGTTCAGACCCAGACTCAGCAATGATTTGGTTAGCCAAAATGTTAGAAGCAGGAGAAGACCCTAAGTTTATAGCTCGTAGATTAGTAATATTTGCCAGTGAAGACATCGGGAATGCAGATACAAATGCTCTAAGACTAGCAATTTCAGTATTCGATGCAGTGAATATGATTGGGATGCCCGAAGCGGGAATAAATTTGGCACAAGGTGTTACATATTTAGCTTCAGCACCAAAATCAAACGCTTCATACAAAGCATATAAAGAAGCACTAGAATTTGTTAGAAGTTCTGGTGAGTTGACTGTGCCTCTTCACCTAAGGAATGCCCCTACAAAAATGATGAAATCAGAAGGATTTGGAAAAGATTACAAATATCCACATGATTTTGGTGGATTCGTAGAGCAGAATTACTTCCCTGAAGGCAAAGAAAAAAGGTATTTCTACAAACCGAAAAATTCTGGATTAGAAAAAAAGATACTGGATAGACTTAGAAACCTATGGGAAAAAGATGGTGATGAAAATTAAGAGAAGGAGAGACATAATAAATTGAAAAAGATATTCTACTTATTAATAATACTTACATTAGTTTCAGCTTTACTAATGATAAGCTACACAAACTCAAAGCTAAGTGAATACCCTGCTTTTAGCGATACGGTAACTGTTAACATAGCTAAAAATAGTAATGTTGATCAGATTGTTACTAAATTCAATGAGTATGACTTACTCACTCCAGATTGGTTATTCAGCAATTATATAAAATTTATAATGAAAAAAGACGGAAAGGGAGTATTTGCTGGTAACTATGACATTACACCTACTACTAGTAATGATGAAATCATTGATATGATATTGACAGGTGGATATGCGTCTACATTAAGTATAACAATTCCAGAAGGGTTAAATAATTCTGAGATAGCTGAGATATTAGAAAGCAAATTAGGTATAGATAAGTTTAAGTTCTTAAGACTAACTAAATCTGATAGCCTTTTGTCTGAATGGAATATAAAAGCCAATAATACCATTGGCTATTTATTACCAGAAACATACGACTTCTATGGTGATGAAGATGAAACTCAAGCAATCGACAAGCTACTTAAACATCATCAAGATATTTGGACTTCAGACAATGAACAAAAACTAAAAGAATCTGGATTGACTAAGCATGAGTTACTTACTATAGCTTCTATAGTACAAGCTGAGACCCCTCTGGATAGCGAGCTTGAAACCGTAGCTGGATTATATCTTAATAGAGTAAAAATTGGTATGCTGCTACAAGCAGACCCAACAGTTCAGTTTGCCCTTGGTAATAAAAAAAGATTACTATACAAGGACTTGGAGTATGATAGTCCGTACAACACATATAAATATGCTGGCATACCACCGGGCCCAATCAACAATCCAGGAAAAGCTGCAATATTAGCTACTCTGAATCCGGCTGAGCATGATTTTCTATACATGGTAGCTTATGGAGATGGCTCAGGTGCTCACTACTTTGCAAAAACGGTTAGAGAACATAATAACAATGTAATCAAATACAAAAAAGCCAGAGGAAGATTATAATCTTTACTCTGGCTTAGAAAATATATTTTAACTTCTATATTACAGCAATCCAGCTTTAATCTTTTCAGTTAGGTCTAATTTTTCCCAAGGGAACTCGTCTCTTCCAAAGTGACCATAGGTAGCAGTCTTTCTGAAAATAGGATTAGTCAAACCAAATGTTTTGATGATTCCACTTGGAGTCAAATCAATATTCTTATTTATCCAATCAGCAATTTCAAACCTATCTCTTTCAGATGTGCCATGAGTGTCAACGTAAACTGATAGTGGTTTTTCTACACCGATTGCATAAGCAAGCTGAATAGTACACTCGCTGGCAACTCCAGCAGCAACCATATTTTTTGCAATGTACCTAGATGCATAAGCTGCTGAACGGTCTACTTTCGTAGAATCTTTTCCAGAAAACGCTCCACCACCATGAGGTGCTTTTCCACCATAAGTATCAACTATAATTTTTCTTCCTGTCAATCCTGTATCTCCGTGAGGACCACCAATTACGAACTGGCCAGTTGGATTTACAATATATTCTGTCTTGTCGTCTATCCACTCACTAGGAATAAGACCATTTATCACATTTTCAATCACATCATTTTTAATCTGATCAGCAGTAATACCTGGATCATGCTGAGTAGAAACAACAACATTATGAACTCTTGATATTTCATCATTCTCATTATATTCCAATGTAATCTGTGCCTTTGAGTCCGGCCTTAGATATGTCATCTTCTGTTGGGCTTTTCTTATTTCAGCTAACTTCATTAGCACTTTGTGCGAATACATTAGTGCAGCTGGCATTAGCTCTTCAGTTTCGTTTACAGCATATCCGAACATAATACCTTGGTCACCAGCTCCGCCTCTGTCAACTCCCATAGCTATATCTTCCGATTGCTTATTCAGCACATTAAGCACGCTGCATGATTCGGAATCAAATTTGTATGCACCCTTTGTATAACCAATATCTCTTATTACTTCTCTTGCAATTTCAGGTATATCTACATATGCATTGGTGGTAACTTCACCACCAACTACTATCATACCAGTAGCAGCAAAACATTCGCATGCTACTCTTGCATTTGGGTCTTCTTTTAATATTGAATCTAATACTGCGTCTGAAACTTGATCGCAAATTTTATCTGGGTGGCCTTCTGAAACTGATTCTGATGTAAAATGATAAACTTTTTCACTCATCAAAACTTTTTATCCTTATTTGTCTTTATATTAATTGAATTGTTTTTAGCTTATTGAACTCTTACTTTTTGCCCTACTTGTATTCTTCGTGGGTTTAGTCTACTATTTAGTCTAAGTAAGCTCTCAACTGAAACACCAAACTTGGAAGCGACTCTAGCAAGTGTTTCCCCTCTCTTTATTCTATAGTACTTAGGTGCATTTTTAACAGTACTTTTGTTTGCCGATGCACTACCTTTGGAATAAGTAGGAGTAGTTACTTTCAGGGTAGAACCTGCATATATTGTATTACCTCTGATTTTGCTTGAGTTGATTGCCTTAAGCTCTCTTTCACTCATGCCATATCTAGCAGCAATAGTACTAACAGTTTCCCCTCTTCTAACCTTGTGATATTTCACTTGGTCTTTTATCACTTTTGGTGTTTTGACCTTAGCAATAGCTGTGCTATTGTATGTTTTTATCTTTAGTATTTGTCCTGGGTAAATTCTAGTTCCATCTAATCTATTTAGCTCTTGTAGTTCAGAGATTGATGTAGCATAGTCACCAGCGATTCTACCGAGTGACTCTCCTCTTTGTACATTGTGTCGCACTATAATTGGTTGCGACTTTTTGCTTTCACTTTCTGGAGCTGACTCAATAGTCTTTTTTGCTACAACTAATCTTTGTCCAACTCTTAGGTTGTCTTCCCATCTCGATAAGCCATTCAGATCTCTCAAGTAACTAATACTAATGCCATATCTTCTTGAGATACTGTAAAGTGATTCGCCTCTTCTTACTGAATGGGTTATATCACGAGTACCGTCCATTGGGTAATAAGTACCAGATTTATCAGAAGCTTTGTTAATAGCAGTATATTTGTCAGCTGAAATTGGGATTCTTAAATCACTACCTCTTTTCAGTTTTGACCTTGTACTTCTTAGACCATTAAGCTCCACTAAGTCTTTCTTATCAACTCCATACTTTACAGAGATTTTAGACAGTGTCTCATATCTTTCTACAGTGTGGGTTACCCAAGGTTGTTTCTCTTCATCTTTTAAATTTTTGAAGTTACTAGCAAATGTTTCAAAGCTATTAACCGGTATTTTCAGTTCATAAGAACCCATATCAGGAGGAGTGCAACCTTTTATTAATTCAGGGTTCAGATTTCTCAATTCTTCTTCTGTTATATTAGCACATTTAGCTAATACATCAAGATTAACTGGTTCATTGATTGTGAATGTATCGAAGCTATATGGCTCCTGCAGCTCTAATTCATCAATATTGAAACCATATTTTTCAGGGTTCATTGCTATAGTTGCAGTTGCTATATACAAAGGAACATAGTGTCTAGTTTCTTTTGGTAATCTACTTCTTAGCTCCCAGAAGTTCGGATTAGTCTTACCCGATCTTCTAATTGCTCTTCTTACTCTACCTTGACCACAGTTGTATGCAGCCATAGCAAGATGCCAATCTCCAAACTCATCATATAGCTGCTTTAAGTATCTCATAGCAGCTCTTGTAGATTTCTCAGGATCACGACGTTCATCTATCCAATATGACTCACCATCATTCAAACCAAAATCCTTACCAGTAGCCCTCATAAATTGCCATAAACCAACTGCTTTTGCCCTTGACAGAGCATTAGGGTTTAATGCGCTCTCTATCATTGATAGATAAACAATCTCCTCAGGCATATTTTCTTCTTTGGCAATTTGTTTCATCATTTTGAACCATTTACCAGAACGTTCTAGCCATTTTGAAAAGAATTTCTTCGCTTTAGTTTGAGTCAGCCATTGTAGATTTTTCTGAACATATTTATTCTCATCCATAGGGATAAGCAGAGAGTCTGGGCCTAAAAATGGCAGACCGTTGTCTTCAACAATTGTTTCTGACTCTGGCAAATCCATTACTTCAGCACCTGTGATAGCTTGATTGCTTTCTAAATCTTCAATCATTCTGTCACGGATAATGAATAATGGAGCATCTGCATCCAACTGGTCAAAGTCCGTTACATAGTGCTCAAAATCTTCAATAATTGCATTAGTCAAACTAACAAAATCATCATTGTATTCTACACCTGGGTAGCTAGCTATTTGGTTTAACTCATTTAGAGCGCTAGTAAAAAACTCTGAGGCTTTAGTAGTATCCTTTTTTTGCACTAATATCAAAGCAGTAAGGTATTTTTTTCTAGAATTTTCGAGAGCAATATTAATCTCATTATCAAAACTACCGCTTAGAACAGGATAACCGTCTAATACAGAGTAATTGTCTGGGAATATATAAATATGGTTTGATTTCGGGACTTGCCCATCTAGTGTTGTATTGAAGCCCAACAGACTAGATAAAATAATTAAACTGCAGATAATTCTCATTCTAAGATTCCGCTTTTTTTACTTAAAATACTCTTTATGCACATATACTAGCATCGTAAGTTAAAATAAATAATTGAAACTACAAACAATTATAGCAATTCCATATTAAATTCAACTTCGGTTTTCATTCTACGATTATAACAAATAATTGTTATATATAAGTTTGGTATAATATATGCTGTTAATTTTAATTCATTTTCGTAGGAATTATTCTATGATATTAATTTTTAATTTATTAAGTTTGAGAACTTTATGAGTAGAAATTCATTTTCCATACTATCAATTTTAATTTTTTTCCTATTGTGCCCAAGTTTATTGGTAATAGGACAAACTGACGGTAGCCCATCTAACTGGCTTTTTCCAGATGGTAACTATAGTGCTACCAAATATAATAGTAGAGTATCTGTAGATCAGGACATAACTAAATTTAAAATTAAAATTGTTAACGAGAAAATATCAGGCGATTTACAACCACTAATTGGTAATTTGGTTGATAATGAAAAAATATCAGCAGCATTCCCTTATGGTCCGAATGAATTGGCTGTTGTTTCGGGTAGAGATATTTTAATTTTGGATGGTGCTGGTAGACTATATACTAAAACATTAGACAATAGTATTCTGCCAATCAAAGGAATATCAATGCTATTTGATTCTTTGGCAACTGCTTATCAAGAAAACCCAAATGGTCATGTTTTAATGGCCTTTGAAACAATAGAGAGTGTAAGTGAAGACAGCTTAGCTCATTCATATTTAGCTGGTTACGACAATGAAAATGATGAAATTGTACTTCACAAAAGATTAGCGATTGATATGAGGAGATATCCTCAGAATATTTATAATTCTATTAGACCATTCTTTGCAAGGTTCTCAAATAGCTCAATAGATTTACTTACTACATTAGATATTTATAATCCGATAGTTGATTCTACTTCATCCGCTGTACCATACTTAAGAGGTATAGCGAACTTTAGTTCTGATATTGAATTTCCTAACTTTCCACTACCGGATATAGGGGACGACACTCTAACAAGATTGGAGCTTTCCAACAGAATCGGAATAGAGCAACCATCAATCACTCAGCTTCCCAATGGTAATACTATAGCGTTGATGCCTATGATACCTGATACAAATTTGGGTGTAACTATTACTAACAGGTTGGGTAATGTCACAAGTTCAGATAGCACTTATTTGTATAGTTATAATATTTCATCTAACAATGTAAATAATTACTTACCTCCAGTTGATATTACTTCGTTTATGAGTGGCTCCAAACCATACGTTAGGCCTTATGTAATTGAGTTAAACAATGGGTCTGCTACTACTCAACAATACATATTACAAACAGAGCAGTATCAAGGATTCGGTGGAAGCCGAGGCATTTCAAAATTACACTTATTAGATATTAATGGTAATTTCATCACAACTCCAAATGGGCCAATTCCAACATTTGTGGGAGATAGCAATCACTACTGGTCAGTAGCAACTGGTGATATAGACGGGACAAATAACGAATGGCTACCATTCTACCCTAACAACCCGGGTAAAGAGATAATTGCAACACAGAGTAGTAGAAATTTCACTCATGCGAATAGCAGAATATTCATATTGAAATACAACACTGTCGATACAATTGCAAAGCCAACACCACCAGATACAAAGCTTTTCCCATTTGATACAATAGCTGCTGCCAAAATCAATGGTAGAGTAGTAGCTGTCAATGACATGGATAATAACCCTGATGAAAAAGATGAGATAGTTATTGTAGATGGCTCGAAGCTAATGGTTCTTGGGCTTAGACAATACGAAGATGAATTGTTTAGAGCTGGTCACCCTATGGACACGCTATATTATAAAGACTTTGACAAAGAAGATATTTACGCTGTTGAAGTAGCTGACATGGACGGAGATGGTCTTAATGATTTAATTGTCACTACATTCAAAGCAACATATATCATAGGTACTCCACTAACTAACATATTGACTTTACTGGAACCAACTACACAGTTGACTCCTCCTGAAGAATACTGCCCTGGAGATAGCATTGAGCTGATATGGGAGAATAAAATATTAGGTATAGGTGATGTAGATATTGATTTTGTTTATGCCGTCAATGACTCAACTGAAGACACTCTCTCGGTTAAAACAAATATTACAAATGATATGGACACGGTTTCATATTTTGTTGAGCTGGATAGCATTTTCATTGGCAAAGAAGGACATTTTGTTGTCAAAAGTAGTATTGAACCAAATGAAGTAAATGATAGCTCAGCTACGATTAAAATTTTAGATATTGAGATGACTAACTTTGCGGTTTCGGACACAGTTCTTACAGTAGGTGATGTCTTAACAGTCAATGGTGATATCAATTGTTATGATTCTATCTTAGTAGAAACTAATTATTTAGATTCAACTTGGACTGAGTTGATAATTATTCAGAATTCTGGGAGCCAATCATTTGTATTGAATGATACGATACCGTGCCTTCCAATATTCAGCTGCCAAGGTGAAGACTTGGATAGTATATATAATTACAGAATCACCGCTTACAAAGATATATTCAGCAAAGAACTCGCTAGCTATTCTGTAAAAGTATTACCTACAGAATTTCCAATAGTAATAGAACCAGAAAACACTGTAGACCCAACGCAAAGATTCAGTTGGGACCCAATGGACTTAGTCTACACTTGTGACACTATAACAATTATGGCAAGTTATAACGGAGGTATGACTTATAGCTTATTAGACCAAGTCAGCATAGACGATGCGAGTTATATATGGCAAGTTCCACTTGACGCACCTGACGACGTAATGTTCAGATTTTGCTGTGAGAGTTCTTGTGTAAGAACGGACACATTGATTAACGACATTGCCCCTAACTTTATAGATGTGATAGCACCGAATCCATTTGATCCGAACCTCAATGAAGTAGAGTTCGTATATCAAGTACCAGAATCAGGAAATATCACTATAAAGATATTAGACGAGTCGAACAGAACAGTAGTAACAATAGCAGATAACGAATTCAGACAAGAAGGATTTGCACATACTGACAGATGGGATGGTAGATTACCAAACGGTGATTTCGTTGCAAATGGCATGTACTACTTATACATAGAATTTTCAGATGGTAACAGAGAGTTCCATCCAATTTTTGTAAAGAGATAAATAAACTAAGATTTTATAAATACAATGAAATTATTAATAATAGAAGACGAGATAAAAATAGCAACCTTCATGAAACAAGGATTGCAACAAGAGAGATTTGATGTTGAGCTAGAAACCAACGGTAAGGAGGGGCTCAACAAAGCAATGAATAATCATTTTGATATGATTATATTAGATGTCATGTTACCTGGTATGAATGGTATTGACATTTTAAAAGAATTGCGAGCAAATAACTACAATGTCCCTATTATTTTGATTTCTGCTCTCGATTCAACCGAAGACAGAGTCAATGGCTTAGACTTTGGTGCAGACGACTACATATCAAAGCCTTTCAGTTTTGATGAATTAGCAGCTAGAGTAAGAGCTGTTCTGAGGAGAACTCAGAAACACAAATCAACAAAGCTACATGCTGGTAAACTTACATTAGACACAGTAACACACTTAGCTTACAGAGATAAAAAAGAAATAGACCTTACAACAAAAGAATATTCACTATTAGTATTTTTGATGCTTAACAAGAATAAGGTATTAACCAGAAGCTCGATAACTCAGAATGTTTGGGGCAACTCGCTAGACAAAGATTCGAATGTAATCGATGTATATATCAAAAAGCTAAGAGAGAAAATAGAAAAGAAAGGTACGAAGCCAACTATTCAGAGTATAAGAGGCGTTGGGTACCGTTTGAGAGATAATTCGGCTTTAGAAGAATTCACCAAAAGCTTGAAAGAGGAAGATGAAGAATAAAAACAAAGGGCTACTTATTACTAAGTAGCCCTTCTAGTATCTATACCAATGCTAACTCTATCTTAGTGAGAGCATCCGCAAGTATGTGCATTGTTAGGGTTGTTGAATACAAATCCACTACCAGATGGTCCATCAACATAATCCAAAGTTACACCTTGAATATAAAATAAGCTGTGGTCATCAGTAACGATATTCAAATTACCAGCACTCAACACAACATCATTTTCGTTTACGTCAGAATCAAAACCTAAAGAATAGTTCATTCCTGAGCAACCACCGCTGCTAGTACCAATTCTAAGATTAAAATCAGCAGGAATTTCATTTTCTTTTTTGATTTGATCTATTATTTCCAACGCATTGTTCGAAATGATAAATTCGTCTTGCTCTTCAGTGCCTTGTATCATAGTAGGAACTTTGATAAAGTCAACATTCTCTAGTACTTCAGACATATTATCACCTCCTTAAAATTTATTTATAAATATTATCTTGTTTTATTATTAGACTAACTATTATAGCTAATATTATAATTTCATTTGACAAACTTAAAAATTATCATCGTAATCTACAACTACATCATTAGTAAGTGCGTGTGATGTACATGTAAGAACGAATCCATCTTCTATCTCATCTTCTGTTAGAGCATCATCTGCTTCCATTTCCACTTTACCAGATTTCAATCTTGCTCTACAAGTAGAACAAGCACCAATCTGACAACTGAAAGGTGGGTCTATACCAGCTTTTATACCAGCAACTAATATCGTATCATCACCATTCGTTGGTACTTCATGCTCTTCGCCGTATAAGACAACCGTTACTTTTTCTACATCTTCGTCAGATGGCTGAGTATCGTGCTTCTTGACTACTTCTGTACCTTCATTTTCTGCTACTGTAAATGATTCCTTATGCTGCTTTTTCTTGTCTATATTCAGCTCATCTAGAGCAGCTTCAATCTCATTCATCATACCACCAGGTCCACACATAAAGTATTCCGACTGGTGTACCAAATCATCGTCTAATAGCTTTACAATATTCAGACAGCTAGACTTGCTCAATCTACCTTCTCGGCATTTCAAATCATTAGTAACTGGCTTACTCAAGTGATGAATTACCGTCAATCTATCTCCGAAGTTTGACTCTAAGTCTATTAATTTATCTCTGAATATTATAGTCTCTTCATTAGAGTTAGCATAAACTAATAGCACCTTGCTTTGTTTTTCAACTTCTAATATTGTCTGCAATATAGACATAATTGGAGTGATACCACTACCACCGGCGAAAAGAATATAATTCTTATTATTGCTAGCATCTAAGTCAATTGTAAAATTACCCAATGGAGGCATAACATCAACAATATCACCAACCTTTAACATACTGTTTATATAAGGTGATACTTTACCGCCTTCTACTTTTTTAACAGTAACTGCCAAGTGGTCATCTACCACAGGACTGGTGCAAATTGAATAAGCTCTTCTTTGATCTTCACCATCGAAGAAAAATCTGAGGGTCAGGTACTGACCATGCTTATATTGGAATGTTTCTTTTAAATCGCTGGGTATTTCGAATGAAATCGATGTAGCGTCTTCTGTTTCTCTTACTATATTACTTACTTTTAGCTTATGAAATTGTATTGCCATTAATTCTTTGTTATTACTTTTTTAAAAATTTATAAGAACCCAAGTTCTAGTTTAGCTTCATCACTCATCATAGAAATATCCCACGGTGGATCGAAAGTTAAAATCGCTTTAACATCTTTAACTTCTTCCAATTCCATTATCTTCATTTCTACATCACGAGGAATCTGGTCCGCTACAGGACAATTGGGTGCAGTTAGAGTCATAAGTACAACTACTTCACTGCTTTCTGCCACCGTGATATCATAGATTAGACCTAGCTCAACAATGTTAACAGGTATTTCTGGATCGAAGACTTCTTTTAGCTTTTCGTAGCATTTTTCTTCAATCAATTCTATTTCACTTTTTGTTATAGTTTCCATAATTCAAATTTACGAATAATTCACAACTTTCATTTATACTATAAATGACGATTGTAAAATTATAGTGTTGTTTTAATTAATATTATATTCCTAGTCTTACTAACTACCCCTTGCTTGCTAAAGCCAAAGCATAGTATTTCATCTGCTTTATCATCGATACCAATCCATTGGAACGAGTGGGCGACAGATGTTCTTTTAGACCTATTTCATTGACGAAATAAAGCTCTTCTTTAGCAACAGTTTCTGGGTCTTCCCCATTAACTACTCGAATCAGTAGAGCGATAATTCCCTTTGTTATAAGGGCATCGCTATCTGCTTTGAATCTCATTCTGCCTTGATCGTCAGTTTCAGCAACTAACCAAACTCTTGACTGACAACCCTTGATTAAATTTTCTTCCCTTTTGTCTCTCTCTTCTATCAGCTCCAAATCTTTGCCCAAATCGATAATGTGAGCGTATTTGTCCATCCAGTTTTCGAAAAAGGCAAACTCTTCTATTATTTCGTCTTGTTTTTCTTTCATACTCATAATACAAACTTATCAATTGTAGCTATAAAGTAAAAGTTAGAAAGTATTAAGCTTGTATTTATTTCAATTAATTATATCTTTTTCTGTCACATATTACTTATATTATTCGTCTTTAAATTGTTATCTTCAATTTTAAAGATCAAACAAAAACAACTAATGATAAAGCTAATTATTCCCTTTATTTTTCTTTTCCTTTCAGTAACTTCAAGTAGCGAAATAGTTGAAAGGTATATGAATAATGAAACAATGACTCACCAACAGGCAATAGATTTCTACAAGTCATTGATTACCAAACACCAAAACTGTCAGCTTTACCAGTATGGTAAAACCGATTCGGGTGAACCACTTCATCTTTTTGTAATATCAAAAGACGGAAACTTTAGTCCAGATAGTATCAGAAAAGTAGGAAAAACTATTGTACTAATCAACAATGCAATCCACCCAGGAGAGCCTTGTGGAGTGGACGCTTCAGCCCAGTTAGCTGAAGATTTACTTTCTGGGAAAATTGAGTACTCGAATGTAGTTGTTTGTATAATTCCTGGGTATAATATTGGTGGAATGCTCAACAGGGGATGTTGTAGCCGTGCAAATCAAAATGGGCCGGAGCAATATGGCTTCCGAGGAAATGCAAAGAACTTGGACCTCAACCGAGATTTCATAAAAGCTGATGCGGAGAACACTAAGCAATTTTACAACATATTCCACGAATGGCAGCCACACATATTCATAGACGCTCACTCAACAAATGGAGCTGATTACCCAGCTGAAATGACCCTAATTAATTCAGCTCGCTCGAGAGTTGAGCAAAGTATGAGGAGTTACTTCACTGACAACCTGACAAGTAGCTTGTATAGCAGAATGATAGATGACGGGTTCTCAGTAAGTCCTTACTATTATACTTATGGTGATACTATTAGCAAAGGGCTGAAAGAATATAAGGATTCTCCTCGCTACTCTACTGGTTACACTACTCTCTACAACACAATGGGGTTCGTTAGCGAGGCACACATGCTAAAGCCTTATCCAACCAGAATAAAAGCGACCTATGCATTTCTAAAAAATACAGTTGAGTATGCTCAAAATCATAGTGAAGAAATCAAAATCACAACTGAAACTGCAGACAAAATGGCTCAACTAACAAAGAAGTATGGAATAAATTATCAGCTTGACACGACGACTTCGCTGGAGGTTGAGTTAGAAGTTTATAGAAAGAAATACAAAACTAGCTCAGTCACAGGACTGCCGATTCATTATTATGACACAAATGTACGTGACACACTGACTATCCCCTACTATGCAACTTACAAGCCAACTAAATGGGTGGATGTTCCAGCATATTACATAGTGCCACAACAGTGGACTGATGTAATAGAAAGATTAGATTTGAACAGGATTGAGTATCAGATTATTGCCACTGACACAGTAATGGAACTGGAAACATACTATATCAAAGATTATGAAACAATCAAGTCTCCTTATGAAGGTCACTACCTCCATTACAACACAAACGCCATAAAAGACACTCAATTAGTTAGTGTAAGAACAGGAGATTTGCTAATACCGACTAAGCAGCGTGGTATCAGATATTTGCTCGAGACATTAGAGCCAGAAGCGACAGATTCTTTCTTTGCTTGGGGATTTTTTGACTCAATTCTTCAGCAGAAAGAATGGTTCAGTGATTATCTCTTTGAAGAGAAAGCGGCTAAATTATTAGAAAGTAACCCTCAGCTAAAAGAGGAATTCGAGCAAATGAAAAGGGATGACAAGGAGTTTGCAAGCAACTCGTGGGCTATGCTTTACTTCCTTTACAAGAATACAGATAACTACGAACCTACACACAAACGACACCCTATATATAGAATACCAAAATAACCAAAGTGAGATAAGAACATGATTACAAAAGAATATTTCGATTTCTTCGCTGAACTAGAAAAGAACAACAACAAAGAATGGTTTGACGAAAACAGGAAACGCTATGAAAAGCACGTAAAAGAACCATTCAAGAAGCTAGTGTCTGAGCTAATCACTGAAGTAAGCTTTATAGATAGCGATGTAGCTAACTTAGAACCAAAAAATGCTATATTCAGAATAAACAGAGACATTAGATTTAGCAATGATAAGACCCCATACAAGACTTATAACGGCGCAGTAATAGCACCAAATGGGAAGAAAGACCACACTACACCTGGCATATACATAGAACTGAACAGTAAAGGTATGAACATATACGGAGGGGTGTGGCAACCGGACAAGGACCAGCTACTTAGCATTAGAAACAGCATAGCCGCTGATCCTGAGGGATTCCGCAAAGTTGTAGAAGGCAAGGAATTTCAGAAACACTTTGGTGGACTGATGGAGTCGGACAGGCATAAGCGATTACCAAAACACTTGCAACACGCCGCAGAATTAGAGCCTTCAATATATAAGAAATCGTTTGTATATAAATCGAGTGAGACCTTCAAAAGCAAGAAAAATCCGAATATAGTCGATGCCGTTATGATAAAATATCTAGCTGCTAAACCAGTTGCAGATTGGCTGAAAGAAGCAATGAACCAGGAGTAGGTATTAAAATAGTTCATTGTTGTCAATAGTTATGGGACTGGGCGTTTCGACAGGCTCAACGGCCAGCCAAATATGTCGTAGTATATATACTTATCTGATAATACCGTCACTCAGAGGCAACTTGTTGCCGAAGAGTCTATGCAGGATAGTAGTATTTATTGCCTGGATTCTTCACTTCGGCTTATCGCTCAGTACAGGCACTTCGTTCATAATGACAATGCCAAATTTAGCTTCATTTTCTATAAATCTAACTACATTTGTAACCAATCTGACATTCGATGGGTCTAATTAGTAAGTGCAAATAAACAACAGGAGTCCAAAATGAAAAAGCAAGCAATACTAATCGCCCTGATTATACTCTCCTCACTTTCTATTTCTGCAAAGGATATAGTAGTGATAAATAGCGAGAATGGTAAGCCACTTGTAGGCGCAAAAGCATTTACTGAGAATGACTCGTTAATCTCTAACAGGTACGGTGAACTAAGTAATTCTGAAATTACCTCTGTTGATTTTGTCACTTATAACAACATTCATCTGAATAGTACATTGCAAAACGATACTCTAGTTGTTGATTTTCCGTTTACCTTAGAGTCACCTAAAAAGCTCGGAACTATAGAAGGGAAAGTTACTGACAAAATAGGAAAAGGACTTCCGATTATTGGAATAGAACTAACTAAAGATGGCTTTTCTTATAAATGTTACACTGAAGCAAATGGTGATTATTCTTTTGATTACTTGTCTGTAGGTAATTGGAATATAACTGTACACAAAAGTAAGGACTATGATTCATATGATAGTGAAATAGAAGTAAATCCGAATGAT
This sequence comes from Chlorobiota bacterium, assembly GCA_046290495.1. GTDB lineage: Bacteria > Bacteroidota > Ignavibacteria > Kapaibacteriales > UBA2268 > PGYR01. Next base: position 1,176,006 of record JBKAGT010000005.1, read on the forward strand.
AAGCTTGTTCAAAATCATCAAATTATTTTAGAGAACTATCCACCACCTATTGGTTCTATTTCTGGAGTAGTTTTCGATGAAGATGGTAATCCAGCTGTCAACGCTTCAGTCTTGGTTGTTGGTACTACTAAGGTTAGTAAGGTAAATCCAAAAGGATACTTTAAAATTGATAGTTTGAAAAAAGGATTATATAAATTAAAAGCTTCAAGTCAAGGCTATTCTCCAATTGTAAAGGAAATTTCCATTGAGGATGATAATGTCACTGATGTAGAATTTAATTTAACTGTAGGCTTTGCACAGATTATAGAACCCAAACTCCTTGACTGGGATAATTTTCAAGATTCTATCAAATCTAGAAAAGGTTGTGGTAACATTATGAATCCAACTCAAGGTTCAATTCTAAACCAACCCTTAAATGATTCATTAATTAAAATAGATAATAGCTTAATATATGGTAGCATTGCAGGTGAAGTACATGATGAACATGGTAATCCAGCTGTTGGGGCTTCAGTTATAATTGTTGGAACTACTAAAGGTGCAATAGTAAAAGTTAGTGGAGAATTTGTAATTGAAAACGTTAGAAAAGGTGAATATGAGTTAAAAATTTCTAGTATCGGTTACGACCCAATAATGAAAAAAGTTTTTGTTTATCCTAATAATAAAACAAAAGTAAACTTTGAATTATCAGTAGGTTCTGTTCAAGTAGATGAGCTTGTAATAATTGACAGAGCTAGTTCAGCAAGCGGTGGCTCTATGAACAACCCATTAGCTCCAAGAAAAGTTGTGACTTCTTCGAGTGGCGTTACAACTTCAGGAAAAGGATATTCTGTTAGAGGTTCCAGAGCTAACAGCACTCAAGTCCAAGTAAATGGCCTAGACCCAGGCAACCAATTTACTGGAGGATATGCTTCATCTAACAATGAAATAATAGAAGCAGGTCAGCTAACTTCTGGTGAGGTGAATGACTTTAGGAAGTGGGAAATGTGGTCTGACATTGCCAAAGATGAACTTAGTTCTTATATTGATGATTGGGGGATTGAGCCTACTAATCGATATACTGTTCAACTGACTTCACTTGACAATAGACCAGTTATTGATGCAAGGGTTAATCTAATTAATCAAATAGGCAAAGTTATCTGGTCTGCAAGAAGTGACAACACTGGTAAAGCTGAGCTGTGGGCAGATGCGTATAACGAAATAGACGATGACACAAGTGGATTGGCAGTAGAAGTATTCTACAAAGGTAAGAGAAAGTTTGAAAGAAATATCTCTGCTTTCAAAGATGGTATAAACTTTATTCAAGTAGATGAATATTGCTCCCAACCTAATAAGGTAGATATTCTATTTGCAATGGATGCTACTGGCTCAATGGGAGATGAAATTGAGTATTTGAAAACTGAGCTTCTGGATATTATTGATAGATTGGAGCAATCGAACAATGATATAGATTTACGAATTGGTTCACTATTCTATCGCGATTATGATTACCCATTCAGTCAGCTGTTATCTACTCATGATCTTACTGATGATATTTCTTCTGTGAATGAATTTATTAATTCTGAGAAAGCAATTAGTGGGAATAGCACTCCCGAGGCAGTAGATGTAGCACTTAGCTCTGCTTTAAATGAGTTCACTTGGTCTGATGATGCAATAGCTCGAATTATGTTCTTGATATTAGACGCACCTCCACATAGTGATGAGCAAACCATGAGAAGATTCAAGGAACTAACAGCAAAAGCAGCTGAAATGGGGATAAGGATAATTCCATTGGTAGCTAGTGGAATTAACAAAAGTGATGAATATCTAATGCGCTCGGTAGCTTTGCTTACAAATGGGACTTATCTCTTCTTAACTGATGATAGCGGTATTGGCAATAGTCACATAAAACCTACTACTGATAGCTATGATGTGGAAATGATGAATGAAATGATAGTAAGAATCATCAACCAATTCATTGATGTTCCAAAATGTGGTAGCGATGAAATAGAATATGCTAACAAAATAGAAGACAAGATATACAACAAACAAGAAACTATAAATCAAGATATTTCAGAATATATAAAGATTTACCCGAACCCAACTGATGGACCGCTGACACTATCATTACAAGAAGAATATGACAATCTATTTGTGGTGGATATGAATGGCAAAATATTATTCAAAGTCGAAGCAGCCCAAGGTGACATTCAGGTTAATCTTTCGAACTTCCCAAGTGGCGCATACTTCTTGAAATATAACAAAGATGGAGCGTGGGGTAGTACTCAGCTGCAGTTGATAAGATAATTCAAAACTTAACTGTTTCAAAACAGGAGTCCAAAATGAAAAAGCAAGCAATACTAATAGCCCTAATTATACTCTCTTCACTTAGTCTTTCTGCAAAGGATATAGTAGTGATAAATAGTGAGAATGGGAAGCCATTAGTTGGTGCGACTGTTTTCGGAGATAAAAGTACTATCGTTTCTGATAGATTTGGTAAGCTAAGTAAATCTGAAATATCTTTCGTTGTTTTCGTTTCTTATAATAGCATTCACCTGAATAGTACTTTACAAAATGATACCCTCATTGTTGACTTTCCATTTACATTAGATAGCCCCAGAAAACTTGGTAAGTTAAAGGGAACAGTAAAAGCTGAATTAAACAATCATAAAATTGCAAGATATGTTTTTCTTGAGAAAGACGGATTCACTTATATTGACTCTTCAGAATATATGGGTGAATATATATTTGAAAATTTATCCGAAGGAAAATGGGAAATAAAAGTTGATAGCAATTTAAATTTTTTACCATATAGAAAACAGTTATTAATAGATACAAATAATACACTTACTCATGACATTATATTAGAAGACAACAGTTACAGATATTGCAGTTTAGAGATTGAAGTGTTAGATGAATCTGGTAACCCCTTTAAGGGAGCATTTGTCAATTTAAAAGGGAAAAATATTTCAAAATCAGTAGATGATGAAGGTAAAGCTATTTTTGAAAAGCTTTTACCAAACACTTATAGCATCAGAGTTGAAACAAATTATCTTTATCATGAAATTGATACAGTTATTGAAACAAAAAATAACACGAATTATAGTTTAACAATTCAGTTAAAAGCTAAAGATAGAAAAAGTAAAGAAGAAATTGAACTTAGTAAGAGAGAAATTTTAGTGGTTGAAGATATGTTAACTAGTAACTATATTTCAACTTCAATTAGTTGTCACATACCTCCGGATATTGAACCTCTTGAATCAAAGTCTATTACTTTACTAGAAAACAATGACTATAAAACGTGGAATATTTTATCTGACTTCTCAATTAAAGAACTTAGTTCCTTTACTGAAGATTGGGGGATAAAACCAACCAACCGATATACTGTTCAGCTAACTTCTATTGACAATAGACCAGTAATAGATGCAAAAGTAAATCTTATAAATCAAGTTGGTAAGGTTATTTGGTCTGCAAGAAGTGATAACACTGGTAAAGCTGAGCTATGGGCAGATGCGTATAGAGAAATAGACGATAACACAAGTGGACTTGCAGTAGAAGTATTATATAAAGAAAAAAGAATATATCAGCAGAATATAACTACATTCAATGATGGTATAAACTTCATTCAAGTTGATGAATATTGCACCCAACCTAATAAGGTAGATATTCTTTTTGCCATAGATGCTACTGGATCTATGGGTGATAGAATTGAGTATTTAAATTCAGAACTTGAAGAAATGGTCAGTAATTTGATTAAGAATAATAGTGAAATTGATTTACGTGTAGGCTCAGTATTCTATAGAGATTATTTCTTCCCTAAAGACGAACTAGTGAATACTCATAATTTTACAAAAGATATTTTTTCATTAAATGATTTTTTGGGTTCACAGGAATCAATTTGTAATTTTAATACTCATCAAGCAGTTGATGTTGCATTAAGTTCTGCCGTAAATGAATTTTCTTGGTCAGAAAATGCAAGAGCTAGAATAATGTTTCTAAAAACAGATACGAAACCACATAAACATGAGAAATATTTAAAAAGATTTAGAGAGTTAACTGCTAAAGCTTCGGAAATGGGTATTAGAGTTGTACCAATTATTGTAGATGATATAGATAAGAGCGGAGAATTTGTATATAGATCTACAGCATTGCTAACTAATGGGTCTTTTTTCTACTTTTATGGAGATACAATAACGGATAACTGCTATAGAGAACCAACAACCGATAGCTATGATGTGGAAATGATGAATGAAATGATAGTAAGAATCATCAACCAATTCATTGATGTTCCCAAATGTGAAAGCGACGAAATAGAGTATGCAAACAAGATAGAAGACAAGATATACAACAAACAAGAAACTATAAATCAAGATATTTCAGAGTTTATAAAAGTATATCGGAACCCAACTGATGGACCACTCACGCTATCTTTGCAAGAGGAATATGATAATCTATTTGTGGTGGATATGAATGGCAAAATATTATTCAAAGTCGAAGCAGTACAAGGAGACATACAAGTTAATCTTTCTAACTTCCCAAGTGGCGCATACTTCTTGAAATACAGCAAAGATGGAGCTTGGGGTAGTACTCAGCTGCAGTTGATTAGGTAGAAATAAAAAAGCAACTTAAGGAGCACCCCCTAAGTTGCTTTGATTTTTTCTTTTATTAGACTATTAGTGTATTCCGTGCATCCACTTCTTCAGAGTAGGAACGAATGCAAGCAGTATAAGTGCTGCTGCACCAACCACAATCACACCCCATAGTAGATATGTATCCGAATATGTTGTTAGTGTCTCCAATAGTGGAGCAGTTTCTCCTCCACCACCGTGGTCAACAGCTGTTAACTCACCTATAAGTCCAGCCATTTTATTTGCCAGAGCAATAGACAAGAACCAAGCACCCATAACAAAACCTACGGCTTTCTTAGGTGAAAGCTTTGTAATCATAGACAAACCGACAGGTGACAAACTCAGCTCACCAGTTGTATGGAACAAGTAAGTTAGCACTATGAAAATCACAGGAACAAGTCCTTCCGAATGAAAGTATTTTGCACCAATTACTAACACACCAAATCCCAATGCAAGCTGTGCAAGACCCAATACGAACTTCATTGGAGTCGTTGGCTCTTTGCCCTTGTTTCTTAATTTAATCCACATAATCGAGAATACAGGTGCTAATACCATTATGAAAAAGGCATTTAGGAATTGGAAGATAGATGCAGGCACCTCTGAGTTCCCTATCATCCTATCAATATTTCGAGCAGTGAATAAGGTTAGCGATCCACCTGCCTGCTCAAACAGAGCCCAGAACATAGAGTGGAATAGGAATAACACTATCACTACTTGCAGTCTCTGTCTCTTTTCTATTGTGTCTTCATTTTGTGCCATTACGAATAAGTATCCAAGGACCCCAATACTCATAGCAATTAGAATCCAAGTTAGTACATCACTCAGATTTAAGAACTGTGCACTAATAGGTATAAATGCGAGTGTAGCAATGTAAGTTATGATCTGATTTCTTTTTAGCTTAGAATCAGTAATCTTTGTGAAACTGTCTGCTTCTTTTTGTCTGACCAAATCTCTTTGTTCTTGTGGTCCACTTAGTAGGGCTATGTCTTCCTGCTCATCAATCTCTGGGAAGTCTTCCATAGCACTTGGGTTGATACCTTTTTTCCCGAGGAATTTGTCTCCAGCAAACCAGAACACTATCAGACCAAGCATCATACCAATACCAGCAAGACCGAATCCATAGTGCCAGTCAATTTGCTCACCCACGTAACCACAAGTTACAGTTGATAGCAACGCACCAATGTTAACACCCATATAGAATATAGTGAATGCACCATCTTTACGGCTATCGTTTGCGCCATAGTAATTACCTAGCAATGAGGAAATATTCGGCTTGAAAAAACCATTTCCAATAATAATAAATGCAAGTGATAGGAAGAAGAGCTGCATATTTCCTGAGAAATACATCCCTTCCAAAGCCAGAGCAAAGTGCCCAGCCATCATCAGAATACCACCAAAGATAATAGCTTTTCTGAAGCCCAAAATCTTATCAGCTATAATACCCCCAACCACTGGGAAAAGGTATACCATAGCAGTATATGAGCCGTATATGCCCAACGCCGTGCTATCGGCATCGGCGCTACCCATCTCTGCAAATAGTACCTTTACCATATAAAGAATTAATAAGGCACGCATACCGTAGTAACTAAATCGCTCCCACATTTCTGCAAAGAATAGAATAAATAATGCCTTTGGGTGTAGCTTTCTGTTGTTGTAAATAATTATCGGTACCCAGACCAATACGAACAACCAAGCAATTACAAGTATAGCTAAACTTAAATCCATAATCTCATTATCTTAGTTTATAATTCATTATCTGCTAATTCGTAACCTTCTGGCTCGTGAGGATTTTCAATTTGCTTATCCTCAGCTCCATGTGCAAGTCGTTTCAACGGTTTTAGCAATGCTATTACCAACAATCCAACTGCAGTACAGAATATAGCAATACCAGTGAATATCTCTAGCTCACCAGCAGATTGCGACCAAGCACCAACTAATCCAGCCACCTTATTTCCAACACCCGTTGCGGCAAAGTAAGCCCCCATCATAAGTGATGCGTATTTCAGTGGTGCTAGTTTAGTGATATAAGAAAGCGCAACAGGAGATGCACAAAGCTCACCGACAGTATGGAATAAGTATGCTAATACTAACCAATACATAGCTGATGAACCTTCCGCTTGGAATTCCAATGAAGCTGCAGACATGAACAAGAAGCCCCAACCCATAATGATAACACCAATTGCCATCTTAAATAGTGATGAAGATTCTCTGCCTTTTTTCTTCCAGCTATACCAGAATCCAGCGATTGGCACACCTAAAGTAATGATAAAGAATGCATTAACTGACTGGAACCAAGATGCCGGTACAGTGAAGTCAATAAATGCTAAATATAAATCTGTTTTTTGTTTTGTATAAATATTCATCAGGCCGCCAGCTTGCTCAAACGCTCCCCAGAAAACTATAATAAGTAGGAATGAAATTACCATTACCTTCATTCTGTCTTTTTCTATATTTGTCAAAGGACGACTTTTCGCTTTTTTCTCAGCTTCGGTCATAGAAGTAGTAGCCTCACCAACACCCTTCAAGTATTTCTGACCACCCATAAATACGGCCTGTCCAACTAACATACCTATACCTGCAAGACCAAAACCATAGTGCCAGCCGATATTTTCACCAATGTAACCAACTACAAGCGCTGATAAAAATGCACCAATGTTAATACCAATATAGAATATAGTGAAACCTTTGTCACGTCGATCATCGCCTTGAGGATAAAGACCACCAACCATAGTTGAAATATTTGGTTTCAGTCCACCAACACCAAGTATAATCAATGCAAGCCCAGAGTAGAATGCCCATAGTGCTTCTACGGCAAGAATTCCATGACCAGCACAGAGCAGTAAACCACCAATTAGAACGGTTTTCTTTTGCCCCCAGTATTTATCTGCTACCCAGCCACCAGCAATTGACATTATATACACCAATGCTGTGTACCAACCATATAGATAAAGTGCATCTGTTTCAGTCCACCCAAATCCAGGGTTATCACCAGATACAGTACTGATTAAGAATAGTACTAATATAGCACGCATACCGTAGTAACTAAATCGCTCCCACAGCTCCGTGAAAAAGAGGATATACAGCCCGGCCGGATGTCCCCAAATTTCCTTTCTTTGTTCCATTATAAATCCTTATATGTAAATTTTGAAATGTTTTCTAGATTAATTTCGGCATTAGAAAACAGCAACTCTGTATAACAAAATTGCTACACCGATTTTTGACAAGTGATAATATAAAAAAATTCTACCACTTACATTATGATTTGGAATAATTTTTCCTACTTTTCTATTCGGATTACTATTGCTCTGTTCAGCATACGTCCATAGGGATGTTCATTGGAAAACAGGTATCCTTCTGGATATACTATTTCCACATTACCCTTACCAGTACTGATTATTCTCTTTGCGGCATTTGCTCTTCGCTCGGCCAAAGCTTGGTTATACTCTTTATTTCCTAGATTGTCCGTAGAAGCATAGACTATAACATTTCTGCCTTCTTTCACGGCTTGTTTAGCCATGTCTAGGACTTTGCTGTCAACTGATTTTAGTTGCGATTCATCGAAGTCAGTGTATGCCAATATGTGTTGTTCTTGTACCTTATTTCCTTCTTCAAGCGTATTGAGCGATTCTACAACCTTTTCTACTTTATGCTTTAGAGTGAATTCAGTTTTATCAGAAGCATAAATACCTGCAATCTCAGCGCTAGATATATATTCTATATTTGCTTCTCCGTTCGCTTTTATAGCATCTGCTATCTTGCCATCAATTTCGAAAGTAAAGTTTTTACCCTGTGTTTCTATTGTCTTGCCATCTAAGTAAAGGTTAGCCTCTTGATAATAATCATCTCTATCTGAGTCTACTTCTACCTTCGGGACAAAGCGCATGTTCTGCAACTCAATTCTACTATCAATTTCATAGATGCTCTTAATAAGCCTTGAGTTATCAGAAAGGTTTAGCTCTACTTTTCTCAATTCTTCTTTTAGTTCAGAATATTTGAAGTCATCATTATTAGCGATTGTCCTTTCTGATACTCTAGATAAATCTACACCAAATTCTTTTAGCTTTGATTTAATTCTATTGATTCTTTTCTCAGAAAGTGATTTTTCCTCATCTTTCAATTGATATGATATTAGTTCCAATGAAAGTGAATTGTTCCTTTTCATTTTGTTAGCTACAGCTAATATCATCTCCGTTTGAACATCAAAGTCATTTTGGGTGAATGAACTAATATTATAATCCTTATAATCAACCTCTGAACTATCGAAGAAAACAACTGTTTTCAGTGCGTATTCGTGTTTCGATTCATATATATTTGCTGGGATCAGATATTCTGCACCATTTTCTACTTTATTATTGTTCCCGTCGAATATTGCCATATCTACCTCAATTCTAGGTGGTGCGGGCGGAGCTGGGGCAACAGTGTCCGGTTTAACTTCAGCTGGAGGTGGCGGCGGTGGAGGAATAGGTTTTGGGTCTTCCTCTGTAAAGTGATAAACTATAGATATTCCACCGCTGAATTGGGATACATTCAAATCTTCATCAGTCAGCATAGAGCCAGGAATAAAGTTAAATACAATCTCTGGTCTAATTGTCCAGTTATCTGTTGTATAAACATTATACCTTAATCCTGCCAATAATGAAAATAGCATAGAATTTGCTTCGGTGATAGACCCCTCACCAGTGTTAATCTCCCTTTCTCCATTATTGAATGTGAAATCTGAAGGTGATAATGCTATCTCATTTTGTGAAAATTCTGAAGTGGTTACGAATCCAAGTCCTACACCAACACCAAACGATAGTTCGTCTATCAACTTAGTGTAAATAGTATTCTCTAATGCAATTGCGTTAAAAGTTGGGTCTAATTGATGTTCGACTATTATCTCATCTTTATCAAATTCTCTAATCAGATATCCTCTGAATCTCTCTTCAGTATAGCTACTACTCAAATCATTGTATCTAAGTCCAAGACTGTAAGTTGTAGGTAATCCAAATATTAGTTCACCTAAATAAAAATCAACACCAACACCGAAGTTTGGTGCAAGCATATTACCACCAGTAAATTCATCGCAGCAATTTTCAAAACCAGAAAATCCCTTGATATCAGTAGTGTGTGTATTGTAATTTAGACCAAGGTTTAGATAAACCGAAGTCCCTGTTTTTTCGCCAGCTTGCAATGTGTTAACTATTAATAATAGTGTTAAAAGGTATTTGAGCATATTACTTGATAATTATCATATTTTTTGAATTGAGTGTATTACCATCTTTAAGAGAGATAATATAGTTTCCAGAATCAAACTTGCTTACATCTAATCTTAATACATTTGAACCCGCATTAAGCTGCATTCTCTCTTCAGTTACTACTTTTCCAGTACTATTACTAATTACTAAAGTATAGTATTTCTTTGTATCAGAATAAATCTGAACATTTGCATAAGAATTAGAAGGATTCGGACTTATTGCTTCAATAGCAGAATTAGGATGATTTATAATCTGGTCACTACAAGTCAGCAATAATGTAAATAGACCAGAACTGTTGTTGACCTGAGTCGACACACCCCATAAATTAGATTGTTCAACATCAATTAGCATAGTCGAAGTGCTATCTTCACTAAGACCAGGATAACCTATAATTTTTGCTAATGTCCCACTTGGAGGAAAGTCACCGTTTACAATAAGCTTCATTTCTCTTCTACCATTTACCACCCCTAAATTCTCTATTTCAGCTTCTCCATGTTCTGAAATCGCATATTCAGGTATAAATAATTTACTATCTATTGTAACAATAGCTTCAAATTCTCTAATGCCATTATATGGCACATTTTCAATCGCTTCATAAGAAAGAGAAATTGAAGTCGTGTCTAGTGGATCTGCTTCAGTATCATTAATAGTTATATCAGCATCAGCATTGTAGTCAATTATCTTAATTCTACTCTCCGTCAAACAAGGTACTGCATCTATTTTTAAATCTGCTTCCACATCCAAATCACCTCCAATCCATTCTACTTCAATTGATTTTGTTTCACCAGGTTGAATGAAGAAAGGGACATTTGTATTTAGCTGGAAATCCGTCAGAGGGAATAAATTCAAACCAGTTATTTCTACCGGGTCTTGTCCAATATTTTTTATTGTTATCTCTCTAGTTCTTTGCTCTGGTATAAATGGAAGTGTAGTGTGGCTAAGCTCTACAAAAGTACCTATACCAATTACTCTAAGAGTCGCGGCAACTGTGTATTTGTCTTGATTGCTGTGCTTCACTTTGTACCCTGACAGTATCTCACCTAATTTATCAGGAGATGCAGAAACTGTAGCTGTCAAAGTCTCACCACTTTGCAATAGTGTATCTTTACTATATTCCGAAAATCCGAATACATGATTAGAGTCTGATTCAAATTCATTAAATAAGAATGGAACAGGGTCTTCGTTTCGAAATATTTCTAGGGTAAGAAAACTAGTATCACCTATACAAACTTCCCCAAAGTCGATTGGGTTACTAGCAAAACTCAATGTCCTATCAAGTCCATTTCCTTCCAGATAAACCGGATACTCAACGCTACACGATGCTATGATGAGACTATCACTAACTGTACTTGTATCTTTTGGAGTAAAGTTTATGCTAATATCTATACACTCGCCTGGCAATAAAGTATCTGGCAATGAATAATTATCCAGTGTGAAGTGGACGTTATTTCTAAAATAAGCGTCGTCAATAAATAAAGGAACTTCGCCAACATTGCAAAATTCTGTGCTGAAGCTATGTTCTGTTTCATTAAATATATAACCATCACCAAAAGCAAATGGCTTTAAATCAGCTATGGGATTTACTATTCTGAAAACTTCATCCGATACATCTGACTCTGGGAATGTAAAGAAGTATTGTTTGAATTTTGTACCAAAGTTTCCGACACTAGCAACTAAGAAAGAGTTATTATCTTTCGAATATGCTAAATCAGACATGGCTGTTGGAAATACTTCAATGATACCAGATTCAGACCCAACCACTAAGTCATAAATATTGATTTGGTTTTGGAATTGGTAAGCAAATACTGCCATGTTTCCAGTAGGACTAAATCCTATATCTACTGGTGTAGAACCACTAATATTAACAGACGTAACTATATTTTTTGACTCCAAGTCCCATATCATTGTGTTAGTTCTACCAGAGTTTGCACCTTGTACAGAACTAAGTCCAACTAATTTTCCATCGGAAGATAGACTTAATTTTTCGATAATAGGAGTTCTGTAGAATGTAATAGAATCTTGAGTTCTATAATCATTTTTAGACAGTATCAATACCTCACTATCTAGTCCACTAACTGCTATAATAGAGCTATCGTTAGATATTCCTATATCAGTTATAGGTTGGTCAAATATAATATCATTTTTAACGGCAATAGACTGGCTATCAAATACACGGAAAAAATTACCAAAGCCAGGAGTCACAATAAACTCACCTTTATCTATCAAGGCATAGAGATCTTCAGCAATAAAATCAGTGATACCAATTTTTTGGATTGGATTAGTATTACCTACATCGAAAACGGCTATACTGTCTCGACTGCCTACAGCATATAGAGCGACAAACTTATCATCAGAAATATACTTTACAGATTTGGGCAACTGTCTTGTTTCACGAGAATTTAGATTATACTCAAGACTAGAAATACTAAGGTTAGTTAAGTCCCATTCATTTATCGAATTTACTGAAAATGACAATGCCTTTGTTGAATTTGGACTATAGTCAACGGAAAAAACATCTTTTGAAATACTAAATGTAAATGGCACATCTTTAGTAAATTGTTGACTTACTCTTACTATTGCACTGTCAGATGTTTTAACGGGGGGTACTTTCCAATTCAGCGTATCTGAGATTAAAGAATCTATACTAACCCAAGTTTGTCCATTATCATAGCTCAATTCAGATTTCGTAGGTATATCTTTAACATTTCCCTTCCAAGCGATTATAGTATCTTGACAAGGAGTTAGGACTTCACCACCATTTGGTTCCACTACTTCCAATGTCGTTTTAGCTTCTATCTTCTTTTTGTTCCCAATTAACCTAAGATGTACAACAGCACCACTATTATAGTGTAGTGAAAATGTAGCAGATTGGGGACCTGGCTGAAAAGGTGCGAATGATAATAGAACTTGATGTGTAGAAAAAGTAACTAATGTTGGCGGTGGGTTCTTCTCGAACTGATTTCCTCTCCATTCAACAAAAAAATTTGGATTATCTACTGTAATTGAATCTAATCTAATAGGATTAATAAGCCCAAGTTCATCTTGTAGATTATAGAAATACTCACAATTAACAGCTCTTACAGTAGTGTCACCTAGAGCAGTATTTACGAATCTGATATCATGAATTTGCTCATTATTGAAATTTTTAAATAAGAATGTGCCAATTTTTTTTTCAATACCTTCAATTAATATTTGTGCAGCACCTGTAGACTTCTCGTGAGTCATGATAATACTACCAGAATAGCTTTTCTCCCCAATATATTTGTGGTCTGGATACCATGATATATCTTGCCAACCCGCTTCAATAGGACCAACTGTGTAATTTCTATGAGCAATTGCACCTTCAACAAAGAGGAGATTTCTTTGGTTTACTTCTATTTGATCTGAGTTATAAGTAGCCTTTATTTTGGCTTCAACAAGAGGGAATTTACTATGGTTAATATCTTGAATTGTTATTGCAATTTGTGATGTTGCAATAACTGGGATAATCAATAAAATTATTATTACTATTTTCTTCACTGGCCTTTTTTTATTGATTAAACAATTTAACTGACAGAATAGTTACAAAAATACAAAAAACCCCACACTTTGCAGTGCAGGGTTTTAATATTAAAGTGTATGTAAGTCAGATATTACTTAGCTACATTCAATTGTTTAGTTTGAATTGTGTTGCCACTTCTTACTACTATTGTGTAGATTCCGCTTGATAAGTCTGATACGTTCAATTCGTATGATGCATCATTTGTCTTCAAACTTCTTACTACTCTACCATTCATATCTACTACTTCTAAGTTTAGTGTCTCGTTGTTTGTATTTACGAAATCTAATCTTGTTGAAGTGTTAGCTGGATTAGGAGTAATGCTGTTGAATGTGAATACATCATTAGTTTCTACTCTTACTTGGTTGTCTTCATCACTTGGGTTCTCATTAGCTACTACATCGTTGTTGATTACTTCGCTAAGTGCATTAGTCTCACCAACTGTGATAGTATCTTGAATACCTTTCTCTACATAGAATGTTACTGTAGTTGTATCATCTTCTCTTTTAGAGTCATATACATAATCTACCCATGCAGTTCCTGTATACATACCTGGTTCTCTAATTATTCCTGTAGGGAACGTTACTATTCTCTCGTTATATCTTCCTTGCGGTAAATCCTCCAAGAATGATACTTCATTGTAAACTTCATCACCAGCTTCATTAGTGATAATCATTCTGAAGTTAATATTCGATGCATCTGAGATACCATTATTCTCGAATAATACTTCTGGAGAGAATGGTTTATTCACTTTTAATGTGTCATCTTCTAATGGATTGATGAATTCACCAGCTGATAATTGATCATTATATTGGATTTCAAAATAATGCTTCATTGCGTCTGGTCTTGGTAAGTAGTTATTATAATCTTCTTCATCAAAGTCATAAGTAACTTCATAAACAATGTAGAATTCACCAACTTGAGTTTCTCTGAAAGAAGCGAAGTTCACTTCATACTTTTCACCTGATTGTAGTGGGAATAAGTTTGGATCATTGTCAGCATCATATACTACTTTTGGTAATACTTCAACGATGTTATCTGTATCAGCATCATATATAGTTGCTTCTACTTCAAACTTACTTACTGGGTTTAGACCAGTATTTTGCACTTCACAGTCCATCGCAATATTTGTGTTTACTAAGTATTTGAAGAATCTTGGGAATCTACTTGTTCTTGGTGAGATTATACTTGCAACTGACATATCATAGTTATTTGCAACTGTAAATACATTGATTCCTTGATTTCTTTTCCCAGATGGTTTGATTAAAGTAACAGTTACTTTGTACTCACCACCTCTTGATGGTAAGAATGTTCCTTCATTAATATCTACTGCAGCACTACCAGTTGCAGACTCAACTTCAAAATAAGTATCAGTAGTGTTGATACTAATTTCTGGCTCACCAGTTACTGGGTCCAAAGCTGTATAAACAACTTGATCAGATGGTAATGGACCTGCAATTTCATACATATATTTTACACCTGAAGCTTGAGGACCTTTGAACTCTACAGCAGGCAATTTGAAATCTACCATGTTACCATTGAACATTCTAGTCGTACCATCATATCTTTCATTATTGAATAAGATGTTTCCATTAGTTGGATAAGTCTCTGGAATAGGAGCAACGAAATTTATTGCGTAATCTTCCGCTTCTCCATAACCCCACTGATAACCGACACGGAAATATAATACGCATGCATCAGTACTGTTTCTGAAGTAACTTGCAATAAGTCTCATGACACCTGGACCTTCAGGTACATCATCACCTATTGAAAAAGGAAATGTTGTACTAAAGTTTATTGGAGGAGGAATGTTAAAACCTGAAGCCCTAAATTCACGACCCAAATACTCTTCATCTGGACCCATTGGTGACGGATCCCATCTTTGATCATCATTTTTGTCTATCCATGCACTAATCCATCCTCGATAATATACACCCCATTCAATCTGAAGTTCAAAATCGTTACCAATATTGAATTCGTATGGACCTTCGGTCTCATCAATTGTTGCCCATTGTTCGTATCCAGTGCCTAGTCTTTCAAGAACAGTAGCTCCTTCAGTTAAATCTTCTACAACAACGTCATTAATTATTGCATAGTTTCTCCACCATTGTACAAAATCAAAGCCACAGTACTGAGCTTCAACCTGCGTGCTTGGAATCAAAAACGTTGCAACTACTGTAAGCAACGCTAGTTTAGTTAGTAAACTTTTCATCATAATACCTCTGTAATTATATTAATTGTTTTTCCTTTTCTATCATAACAACAAAACTATGAATTTGTTACTAAACAAACTAAATTTTATTTCTTTTGTAACTTATCTTCACTAATGCAACCCCTATGTGGCTATTTTTCAGCTACTTGCATTTTATACCCTTGTTACATAGGAGTATAGATACTTAAAACCCCACACTTTTCAGTGCAGGGTTTTAATATTAAAGTGTATGTAAGTCAGATATTACTTAGCTACATTCAATTGTTTAGTCTGAATTGTGTTGCCACTTCTTACTACTATAGTGTAGCTTCCACTTGATAAGTCAGATACGTTTAAGTCGTGAGTGTTACCTTTTACATTTACACTCTGTACTACTATACCGTTCATATCTACTACTTCTAAATTTAGTGTTTCGTTGTTTGTATTTACAAAATCTAATCTTGTTGAAGTATTAGCAGGGTTAGGAGTAATGCTGTTGAATGTGAATACATCATTAGTTTCTACTCTTACTTGGTTGTCTTCATCACTTGGGTTTTCATTAGCTACTACATCGTTGTTGATTACTTCGCTAAGTGCATTAGTCTCACCTACAGTAATAGTATCTTGAATACCTTTCTCTACGTAGAATGTAACCGATACAGTATCATCTTCTCTCTTCAGATCAAACGGATAATCTACCCATGCAGTTCCTGTGTAAGTACCTTCCTCACGGATAATTCCAGTTGGGAAATAAACTATTCTCTCATTGTATCTTCCTTGTGGTAAATCCTCCAAGAATGATACTTCATTGTAAACTTCGTCACCAGCTTCATTATTGATAATCATTCTAAAGTTGATGTTAGATGCATCAGAAATTCCATTATTCTCGAACAATACTTCTGGTGCAAATGGTTTGTTAACTTTTAGAGTGTCCCCATCTACTGGATTTCTAAAGTTGCCAGCTGATAATTGGTCATTATACTGAATCTCAAAATAATGTTTCTCTGTTTCAGGTCTTGGTAAGTAGTTATTAAACTCTTCTTCATCGAAGTCATAAGTTACTTCATATTCAATGTAGAACTCACCAACTGAAGTATTTCTAAATGATGCAAAGTTCACTTCGTGTTTTTGCCCTGAAGCTATTGGGAACAAGTTTGGATCATTATCAGCATCGTAAACTACTTTTGGCATTACTTCTACGATATTATCCGTATCTGCGTCATAGATAGTTGCCATTACTTCGAATTTGCTAACTGGGTTTAGACCAGTATTTTGTACTACACAAGTAATACCAATATTCGTATTAACTAAGTATTTGAAGAATCTTGGGAATCTACTAGTTCTTGGTGACTCAATACTTGCAATAGCCATATCATAATCGTTTGCTACTGTGAATACATTTAAACCTTCAGCTCTCTTACCTGAAGTTTTAATTAAAGTAGCCTTTACTCTATATTCTCCACCTTTTGTTGGTAGGAATGTACCTTCAGAAATATTTACTGCAGCACTGCCTATAGCTGACTCTATTTCAAATACAGCATCCTTAGTTCTGATTTCTATTTCTTCTTCCCCAGTTATTGGATCTAATGCAGTGTAAACTACTTCATCAGATGGTAATGGTCCAGAGATTTCATACATATATTTAGTTCCAAGAGGTTGTGGTCCTTTGAATTCTACAGCCGGCAATTTGAATTCAGTCATCTCACCTTTGAACATTCTAGTTGTACCGTCATATCTTTCTTCGTTGAATAATATGTCTCCATTAGTCGGATATGTCTCTGGTATTGGGGCAGTGAAGTTAATAGCATAATCTTCTACTTCACCATAAGCCCATGCATAATCAGCCCATAGATATATTTCACATGGATTATCTGTTCTCCATGAATAATTTGCTATAACTCTTAGGACAGAAGGTCCCTCAGGAACATCATCACCGATATTCATCTCAAATATATCTGTTTGCTGTGGCACTGCAGGGAAAACGAATCCATTGTACCTGTAGATTCTACCCAAATACTCTTGATCTGGACCCATTTCTGGCCATTCCCATCTCTGATCATCATTTCTATCTATATATGCTCTTAAGTAAGCACCGTAAACATTACCCCATTCTACTTCAACTTCAAAATCATTACCGATATTCATCTCATATGGCCCTTCGGTCTCATCTATAGTAGCCCACTGCTCCCAGCCAGTATCAACTCTTTCTAGTACAGTTTCACCTTCAGTGATATCAGTAACAATAACACTATTAATAATTGCATATTGGTTCCAATATTGTTTTACTTCGAAACCGCAATATTGTGCATCAGCACTTGATTGTGGCAATGCCAACATTGCTACAACAAGTAGTGCTAAACTTGTTGATATTTTTTGCAGTAAAGATTTCATCTTTATACTCCTTTGTTATTAATTAGTTAAACTTATTTATTGTTTCTAATACTATAACAACTAGAAGTATTTTTTGTTACAGGAAAATCCCCCATAACTCTATATATTAATTAAGTTACAAGCTTTTGAATTGTTACTTTAGATGCAATTTTTCAGTATTTTTAGTAACAATTGTTTTGTTGTAGTATTCATTATAATAGTGCTAATCATGCTATCTTGCTAATATTAGTTACTTATAAGGCACATCTGAGATTTCAAACTAAGATACTATAAACAATATGACACCTATTTTTATTAACAAAAAAAAAGCACAATTTTTTAACAAAATTGTGCTTTTAATCTTAAAAGTATGTGATATTCTTATTATCTAACGATACTAAGTTGTTTAGTTTGCATACCACTCTCACTTCTGATTATAACAGTGTAAGCACCGTTTGCTAAGTCAGAAAGATTTAATTGGTATTCTGAGCTATTAAACTCATCAACTAATACTCTGCTACCTGTCATATCAACAACTTCGATTGTTAACATCTCATTGTGAGGGTTAGTTAAATCTAAGTCAGTAGAATTAGAAGCAGGGTTTTGACTGAAGCCATTGAAAGTAAAGTTACCTTCAGGCTTAACTTCAACGAATCTTACTTGCTCTTCAGCTTCATTTGAACCGTCAAAATCAACAACTCTTAATCTGTAAGCATAAGTGTTACCATACTTAACATTGTTGTCTACTACAGGACCGTAGTAATTCATATCATTTGATATACCAACAGCTTCAACTTCTAAACCAGTAGAAACAAAGTTGCTAGCAACAGTATTACCATTTGCATTAGCTCTTTCTACAATAAATTTAGCAGTATTAGCTTCTGATGCAGTAGCCCAATCTAATACAACTGATTGATTGTTTTGTACAGCATTGAAATCAGCTAATTCAACTGGAACGATAGATGCATCATTTCTTTCTAAGTGATCAATTGTACCTCTGATTACTGTTTCAATATCACCGAAGTGTCTCCAATCAACTGTGTTGTGGATAATATTGTAAGTAATAGTAATAGTAGTTGTACCAAATATTTGACCATCTAGTGGATCTGGTAAGTTAAATAAGTATGCCGAGCTAGCTTCACCATATAACGGTTTGAAGTCACTACCTTCGTTACGAGGAGTAACTACAGCAGGGAATGGAGGCATATCGTTAGGATATGTAACCATACCATTACCATCATTATACATTGGCTCTTCAATTGGTATAATATAGTCTTCACTGATATTATCTCCAATGATTGTGTTTCCTTCGTATGAATCACCTGTACCCAATGGATCACTATCTACATAGTCAGCTCTCAATAAGATGTTATTGAATTCTTCATCATTGTTTAAAGCTACCCATTCTTCTGTCGAGAATACGATATTATTTTTCAATCTTTCAGTACCAGCATCTAAGAATTTGTAGATATCTAATTTTTCAAATCTAGTTGGCAATACATTGTAACCTTCTGAGTAGAAAATGAAGTTATACATAGTATAATCTACAGCTCTTGGCTCCCAGCTTCCTCTATCGAAAATATCATAGTCATAGACTGGTTCATCAGATGGAGAAACAACAGAGTAACCAATACTATCAAAACCTTCAATTATAGCTTCGTAGTTTAATTTACCAACAGTTTCTTGAGTTGGATCTAATACAGGATTAGCATTTGTGTTAACTGAAGATACTAATAAGTGTCTTGGAGTTTTCTTCAAGTAAAATCTAACAAATTTAGAGTACTTGTTGTTAACGTTCTCTTGATCAGAACCAACTACGATGTCAATTCTATATCTCGGAGTAACGTTAGCTGACATAGTTCTAAACATTTGAGGTACTCTATTAGTAGTGTACCCAGGTATTGAATCAGCGATTAAATCATCATAAGACATTGGGTTCCAGTCATTAAGCATATCACCTTCAGCCAATTCAAAATCAACTGTTCTGTTGTCAGTAGCAGGGATAGTTATCTCAACTTCTTTTTCAAGAATCGGCATGTTGTCAGTTTCGAAATTACCTAAAGAGTCTGCTCTGTAAATCTTAACAAAAACTTTAGTACCAGCTTGTTGAATTGAACCATTATTTCTAATGTTTGCAGTTACATTTACTGGAGCTTCAGTCATTATGTACTCAGCTTCTGAGAATTGAGTAGTAATGTCTCTGTATGATCTTGGCTCAAGTATAGTAACTGGACTTAAATCAAATATGTAAAGCTCACCAAAGAACTCATCAGCACCGATGTCATATCTTTGACCTGCTGCACCTCTACGGTCTCCTTCAAAATCGTCAGTTAACCAGTCAATAGTTTCACCACGATTATTAAGAACAGAGTTCAATGGAGCTGGGTTCATTTTAACTCTATATAACATAGGCTCAATAGCATCTCTTTGATATAATTCGTGATCAGCTAAGAAATTACCGTATACAGAGTTGTTTTGTGTATTTGTTGCAGCTTGAATTTGGTTCAAGTTTGCGTATTCTAAGTTGTACCCAGTAGTAATAATGTCGTTATTCTCATCTTCTTCGATATATCTAAATATATCTAAGTTAGTGTTATCAAGAACACCAACATCAAAACCAGACCAATAAGCATTTCTGTCTATCATTACATTGTCTAGCTCCATGTTACCTTGGAATAGGATTGAAGCTGAGAATGGAGTAGCAGAAGAAATAAATGGATCAACAATCGAAATAGCGTTATTGATTACATTTGTAAATGCTGTGTTTTGAACACCAATACCAGCAGTTAAGCCAGTATTTGCAGCACCAGTTGCACCTATTAATATAGTGTTGTTTACAATGTCGTCGCCTCTACTAGAGTAAGATTTAACATCTGGAGTTAATAGGTCTGCACCTCTCTCTGTTAATAAGTGAATACCTGCTCTACTTGCAGCACCATTAGAGATGTTTAAGCCCCAAATAAAGTTGTTAGCTATTCTAGTTCTTTCAGCTTCACGAGGGAATGTAGTTGGATTTTCACCAGTTTCATAAAGAGTTCTATCTTGCTCTACTCTAATACCAGTAACACTAGTGCCAGAATTCAAGTCTGTAATTCTGTTATCCAATAAGCTTAATTTAACATTGTGGTATCCTTTCGCAGTAGTTGATACTACACCACCAGCTTCAATACCCATAGCATTTTGACCAGCTGGAGCATTTACATCCCAAATTAAGTTATTTTCAACTACAGCATCTTCTGTGTATCCTAAGAATATACCAGCTCTAGTTGCATCCCAAATTCTATTACCTGAAATTTCATTATCATGATTATAATAAGATTTCAATGTATCTAATTCATTTTGGTCATAGTTGTGTCTTAATACACCTAAACCAATATCCATGATACCAAGAGCAAAGCTACTAATATCGTTGTTCATTAACTTATTGTTAAAGTTAGGAAGTGTATCTCTTAAGTCACCGATAAAAGCAGTAGCTTCTATAAGAGTTGATCTGTTTAAGATACCAGCAGAGAAACTAACATCAGTGTTGTTAGAAGCTCTGAATACATTTCTATCATAAGTGAAACCATTATCTTGGCTAAATTTAGCCGCAGGAATTGAAGTGCTATTTTTGATTTGAGGTGAATTATTAGTAATCAAACAATTTTTAACTGTTATGTTTGAAGAACCTCTTTGTAGATAAACAGCAGCACCAAACAAATTATTTGTTGTGTTTAATTCAAACTCAAAACATTTTTGAGAACCACCATCAAAAGTGATATAACCTGCAGAACGAGCATACTCTCTTTCTGGGAAGTTATTGATTACTGCATTTTGGTTATCAGGTTGTAAGTTATGACCAAATAATAGACCAATACCAGACTCAGCATTCATGATAAACTTAACACCACCACGAACAGCTATTCTGTTGTTAGCTGGTCTCATTCTGATAGTGTAAACACCATCTTCATCATTAGGGTCAGTAGTTGGACCAACACCTATAATTCTAGCTGACATATCCCAAGCTGGAGCTACAGGATCATTAGTAGTTAAGTTATACTCAGGATCAGTAAATCTAAACTCAACATCTGCAGAAATACCCTCGAAATAAAGAGCATCCATCAATTCTTGAACAGTTTCAAAATTAGTGATGTTTTGAGTTGAAGAAGATTTAGAATCTAATTTACCAACTGTGATAACACCAGATAAACCTTTCTCTACTTCAAAATTAATTGTTTTTTCTGATTCATTGTTAATACCATCATATGGATTAACAGCCCAAGTTTTAGCAGTGTATTGACCTGAACTTCTTAGTATTAGCTTAGGGAAAGAAACAAGAATTTCGCTTTCATTTTGACCAAAATTCTCTAATACTCTTTCTTCTTGATATACAACGTTTCCGTCGTTATCAGTAACTTCCATGTGGAAGGTTACATTTACTGAGTCAGAAACTCCATCGCTTTCTACCACAACAATCGGCTCATAAGGTCTGTTGATTTTAAAAATCTCACCTGCAGTAGGATTTTGGAATTGACTTACGATAAAAGCGTCATCCTTAGCTTCTGCTGTTCTTCCTGACGGGAATGCCATCAGTATGACGACAATCGAGAGAAACGCTATCGTCAGTTTATTTTGTAGTTTTCCCTTCATTACGGGCACCTATTTAATTTGTTAAACATGATATATTTTATATACTTTATCTTACATTTGCTTTTAAGCAACAGCAATAATAATAAAAAAGTTGCTTATAAAGACAAACAATCTTACCTCCCATATCTTTTTGAGGAAATATGGGAAGTAGCATTATCTAACTTAAATAAAAAATATTAAATATGAAAGTAATAAAAATAGGTGGTACTGCTTTATCTAACTCTAAAAGTCTCAATAAGTTTTATTCCAACTTAAAATCTCTTGAAACCTCCTCTATAGTGGTGGTTTCAGCACTTGGGAAACTTAGTTCAGAGCTAAAAAAGCACTTTAATTCCTCTGTTATTTCAGAGAATTATTCACCTTTTATCAGTACTTTTACTGAGATTAGGCACTTATTATGCCAAAAATATTTGAATGAATTTGATGAATACGCCTTACAGTGTCAGAAAAAACTTACAGATATAATCAAAGGTTGTATAATCACTGATGAATTTTCAGCTCAATCTTTAGATAAAATACTAGTTTTAGGTGAATTAGTATCTTCTTTCTTCATTTATTGCCTCTTGAAATCGAAGGAGATACAAGCTGATTTTTTAGATATAAGAGGTAAAATAGTAACTAACAGCGAATTTGGTAATGCTTCACCAAGCATAGAAATTTCCTCTAAGAATATTTCAAGTTTATCATTCTCTAATTTGACAATCACTCAAGGATTTATAGCTTCTGATACAGAAAATAGAGATACTACTATGGGGTTCGAGAGTTCAAATTTGAGTGCAACAATAATAGCAAAAGCATTAGATTGTGATTCTATAGATATATATACTAAAGTTAATCAGATTCATATTCTCAATCCTGACGAATATGAAACAGAACCGGTAACTTCAATACCTTACAAATCCGCTAAAAAGTTAGCCATATGTGGACATAAAATGCTATTCCCTGGAATGATCGAATTAGCCGAAAGTAAAACAATTAGCATCAGATACAAGGGTCTAGACAAAGAAGAAGAGACAATAATTAATGAAAGTGTTAAGTTTGAATACCCAGTGATAATAAACAAAGATGACAGTTTAATAATTACACCAATTAGTAAGTATTCTGCTATATCTGTAATAAAAGAATATTCAGACAAAATAGATAACTTTAAATACAAGAATACTAATTACACTTTGGAAATAAGTTCTGAAGATATTGACAAACTAGATTTACAGAATTATATTATTTCTCTTTTGAGAAAACATTAGTCAACTTAAGCATTTCATTATTCACCCTCAAAGTCAATAATATACCTACAAAAAGTATAACAATATCTGCAAAAAACATCCCAAGTATAGGTGATATTATACCTTTATCAGCTAGCTTTTCACCTGCAATCAAACATGCCCAATATATGATATAAAAACCTAAACTAATAGCTGCACTTATACCAAAGTTTCCTCCTTTAGTTCTAATACCCAGTGGTACACCAACGAATACGAAAACAAAGCAAGCGAACGGAATGGAATATTTCTTCCATATCTCTACTTCATACTTTCTTATCTTATTTTCTCTGTTTTCTATTTTGTAAGCACTAGATTTGACATCGGATGCAAGAAAATTCACATTTTTTTGAACTCTTTGGTAAAGACTTCGCTTGGTGGTATCAATCATAAAAGAATCCAGCTTAGTAACCGGCTTTTCTTCAACTTTAGGCATATCACCATTTAGAATATAGTCAAGGTGTTGCTCAACTATAGAGTCAATAATTCCTTGGGCAAACTTAGCATCATCTTTGCTACCTTGTACAACCTGCTCCATGTCATTTATGGTCATCTCTCTATCACCACGAGAGATAAGGTTTACATCAGTTCTATTAAAATCAAATCCTGATGCCTCTGTTTTTAAATGATACTCAGAGAAATTAATTATTTTATAATCATTTACTTCATAATTATTTCTTTGATGAATTTCACCTTCATAAAGTCTAATGATGAGATTTGCATAATCATCAGAAAATCCAATCTTACCACTGTCTGCAGAGATAATATTCTGTTTATCAGAACTTGAGTAATCATATATAGTAACATTCCTGAGCAAACCACTTATAGAATCAACCTGTCTAGAAAGAATGATTTTACCTCCCATATTCGGAGAAAATTCACCTGGTTCCAAAGCAAATGTAGGTTTTTTCCTTTGTATATCACTCATTAAAACTTTTGCTTTATGATTTGATTCAGGCAATATAGAATCGTTAAACCAGAACAGTGCAAATGATAGCAGGATACCCATTAATACAGCTGGTTTCATCATAGCAAATAGAGATGCACCTGAAGATTTGATAATAGGTATTTCATAATTTGCAGACATAGCACCAAATGCCATGAGAGTAGCAAACAAAATACCCATAGGGGCTGCTAACACAACCATCCAAGGAATATTCAACACAATCGCCTGAACAATCACCATTGTGTCTATACCTTTACCTAACAGTTTATCCAATGAATTTATAATAAACTGCATTAGGAATATGAACACAACAGTTACGAAGCCAAATAGAAATGGTCCTATGTGAGCTCTAATTATATACCAGTTAATTAATTTCATTTAGTAACATTTGAATATCTTATTAATGCAAATTACATTAATAAATTAGTTCATTGCAAAACATTAATTAGTTAGAAGCGATAACTGAAGTAGTGACTGCTGCAATCATTGCAGTTTGAGCTGCAACTATAGCGTCATTTGTGGCTGAATTAATCTTATTTTCTTTGACATAAGCTTTCAAATCTTTCTTAAGTTCCTTGTGGTCTGGATAGTCTTGAAAAATTTTCTTCTCAATATTAGCAATACTTATCAACCCTAGCATAAGCTCATGCTCGTCTCCGCACGGCTCTGTTTCGGAAGTAATAATCTTTAGTAATTTTGCTTTCAAAGCATTTTCATACTCAGAGTTTATCATGGGGAAGTAATCTTTAGAGAAAAAGAACAGAACTTTGCCCTCTTCTCTTTTTAATATACCCTTGCTAAGTAAAGATTGTATAATATCATCTTTGATTTTATTTGTGTAACTAGCTAGTTTACTGATGAGTGAACTTGAATTTTTGAACCATGAATCTTCAATTTTATCCAAAGCTTCATTGAGATAAATATCACTAGTCATGTTATTCTTTTTGATAATTATCTTTTTATCTTCTATTTCAATCATACCCTTTTCTGTAAGCTGAAATATAATACCAGCTGCCAGTAGGTAATTAACAGTGTTCGAGTTCGTCACCCATTTACCAGTCTCATCATCTAACAACAAAAGCGTTAGTTTTTCTAAAATTGTCAAATTCATTTTTGATTCCTTTGTTTTATTCCTTAGTACTCTTTACGTTTTAATTTCATAAATGGTGACGTTTTGAAGTTCTTGGCTCCATGAATGCCTGCCACAATTAATAATATTAGTGAGTAAAATAATGCAGAGTAAGCAACAACAGAATAGTCTGCTCTTTGTTCAAAATATATAGCCACAAATGCCCAAACTGCGACTAAAGAAGCTTCTCTTAGATTCCTTGTCTTTATCAAAAGCATATATATAAGAGTAACTATACCTAATAATACTACAGCTAAGACAGTATTACCTTCAAAAAAACCAATTTCCAAAGTACTTAAAAATAGAGTAATATTTTGCACTGAAGCTATAAGGACCCAACCAAAGTAGACCACGATTGGCCACCAAACAAAGAACATATCTTTCAAAGGGGCATCCCAAATCTCCAAATCTAACTTGTATACAAGCTGAGTTAGCCCATAAAGTAGAATAAGAATAACTATAGCAGCAATACCAATCATATTATTTACCCATATCAAGATCCATGCAGAGTTAGCAATATTTGTGAGAGCAAACCACCAGCCGGTTTTCTTGATATATTTCGCATCATTATTTATCAGATCATAGAATTGGAAACCAATGAACAGAATTAGTTCAAGATATATAAGCCCCCAAATAGAGAATGCATAACCAGCTGGACTAATGATATTGGTATACATATCGCTAACTTCACCAACTGAAGTTCCGTTGATTGCACCTGCTCCTGCAAAGGAGTTAAGAATTATCATTATTACAAATGTGATAATATTGACAGCTATTAGTAACTTCGGATTCATATTTATTCTTCTTCTTTGACTGTGATAGGTCTTAAACTCATGAATGAAAAAATTATTTTTATTTGTTAGTAATAGTAATTTACTTATTTTTGTAGTTCTAAATACAAAATAAATGGAAAAATAATATGTTAGCATTAATGATGATATTGGGAATCTTGGTTTCTGTATTGCTTACTTTCGTTGTATTGTTACAACCAGGCAAAGGTGATATGATATCAGGTATGACTGGATTAGGTGGTCAATTTAACTCAGTTTTAGGTTCAAGAAGAGCCGCTGATTTTTTAACAAAATTAACTATCGGATTAGCTGCGGCAATAATGGTAATTTCTTTGTTTACTAATTTATTTGTTGTGGATTCTGGTCAGCCAACTGAGACTAAAGCTGCTACTGAAGGAATTAAATTAGAACAACCAATGACACCTCCTAGCAATATTCCTCCTCCAAATCAATAAGATTTGGTCTAAGAAATTTTAGAAACCTCAGCTTTTAGCTGAGGTTTTTTTTTGCCTTAGAAATAAAAAGAGAATAACAAAAAAGCCAGAAGCAAAAACTATAATCAAAACTGTGAGAAGTCTTAAGTCAGTGTCAGCTTTTAGTTTATTACCGTCTATAGCTTCTATCTTTGCTTCTAAGCTGTCTAGCTTTACTAATTTTTCATTTGCTATGTTGTTTTCTTCATTCAGTGATTTTAAAGACTCATCGTAATAAAGTCTAAGGTATTCATTTGCACCTTTGTAGTTATTAATCTCTTCGTAAAAGTTTGCTACATCTTTGTATACTTCTAGCTCATTAATATCAGAAGAATCCATAAGTCTAATTGCCTTCATATAATAATATTCGGCAGACTTGTTAGCATTCAACTCATCATAGCACTTTGCTAGATAATAATTCTTATTGAATATATCTACTATAGATGTTTCTATTGTCACTTCATCTCCAACTATGTTTAAATAGTATAATGCAGAATCCGTCTGACCCTCTTTGCAAAACTCAATACCTTTATTTATTAGCTCTTCACTTGAGTAAAGGGTATAAGAGACTAGAAACAAGAGAACAAGTAAAACTCTGTTCATAAATTATTGCTCCTCCATCTCGTGTGATGGCTTAGTGATTAAATCAGGTAGTACGAAAAATTTATCAGGTATTTCTTTTTCTTCTATTTTTATCGCCTTGAATATCACTTTTAGTTGGTCGTAAACAATCTCTGCGTATAGATAAGGAGATTGGGCTAACTCATAATATTTGTTTTCATAACCAAAAACATGATTTTCGAAGTATTTGGGATTCATATAAATGTCAGGGTCGTAATAATAGAATTTTTTAAATTGATCGGTGACAATGGTAACTACATCAACCTCTCTATCTAAGATTTTAGTATCTGTTTCTGATTTGGAAGCCGAGAACAAAGTAGAATTTTCGATACTGGCATCATTGAAGTACAATGTATCTAGCCAAATCATTTTCCTATACTGATAGTTATCTCTCAGATATTTTATGTACTGTATTCTTCCATCAGTGTATTCCATAGCATATTGCCCTTTAGAAAAGGTAACTACCAATGTGTCGCCAAATACATCCTTCATTCCTCCATATTCTCTAGGGTTTCCTTTAGTTTGGAATGTAATAGTATATGTGATTTGCCCTTCAAAACTACTTTCATGGTCTAATTCCTCCTCTGAGTCTTCACTATCAACTACAATCTCAGAGTTTGTGTCCGATGTGTCGTTTGCTTCTGGGTTCTTTTCTATATTTTCTTCTGTACAAGCAAAAAACAGAAATGCCAAAATTAATGAAATGACTATACGCATATTTTTCTCTTATTTAATTTTTTCAATAACTTGTTTGAAGACTTCAATAGCTTTGTCAGTTTGCTCATCGTCACCTGAGTTGATTCTTAG
The DNA here is from genome assembly GCA_046290495.1 of Chlorobiota bacterium. Lineage (GTDB taxonomy): Bacteria > Bacteroidota > Ignavibacteria > Kapaibacteriales > UBA2268 > PGYR01. Next base: position 1,204,604 of record JBKAGT010000005.1, read on the forward strand.
GCAGTTATCTAACCCAAACATACCAAGGGGTCGGACTACAAAGCCGCTTTGCAATGACTCCTCAGCAAATTTGAGAGCTAGCTCTTCATCCTCTAACTCTACCATGATAAAATTAGCTTTACCGTCAGTATGCTTTATACCCATCTCGTTAAAAAATGACTTTAACTTAGCTAGGTTCCTACTGTTAGTTTCAGTAGTTTTCACTATGAACTCATCATCATCCAAAGCAGCAACTGCAGCTTTTTGAGCAAGTATATTCGGCTCGAAAGGTAACTTTACTCTGTACATAAAGTCAATTAATTCTTTTGGTCCATAAGCAAATCCAACCCTTGCGCCAGCCAAACCATAAGATTTTGACATAGTTCTAAGTACAATGAGATTCTCGTAATCATAATCGAAACCATTTGGGTAGTCCTCATACTCTCCAGCATAAGTATAGTAAGCTTCATCCAAGACTACCAATACATCACTAGGGACTTCTTCCATAAAGTTCTCGAACTCGGACTTAGTAATCATCATTCCAGTAGGGTTGTTAGGATTAGCTAAGTAAACTATTCTAGTTGACCTTGTTATCTCACTAATCATAGAGTCCAAATCATAGGAATAATCATCTTTCAAATCCACTTTGATCAGGTGTCTATTTAGCTTATTAGCATTTACATAGGCACCAATAAAAGTAGCACTGGCAGTTATTATTTCTTGCCCCTCACGAGTAAATGCCTTAAATACATCTGCAATGATTGAATCAGAACCGCTACCTGTTATAATACATTCTGGGTCTTTGTCAAAATGGTTTGCAATAGCATTTACTAATTCAGTTGCAGCCGGATTGGGATAAACAGCTATATCTTCTACACTATTTTTTATCGCTTCCACTGCTTTAGGAGAAGCACCAAGCGGGTTTTCATTAGAAGCTAAGTTTACTAATTTCTTAAATTGCTCGCGACTAATTTTTTTCCCAACTTGGTTGCCCGATTTGTAAGGGCGTAAAGTTTTAATATGATCAGGTACGTATATTTTCATTAAATCTTAATTTCTTTTTCTAAAATTTCTAAAATCTCTTTGTTATCTAATTCCTTATGCTTTCCTTCCGCTATTAGCTTGAGCAACAACTCATCTTGCAGCTCCCCTTTTCTTTTCGCAATGCTATAACCAATATCTTCGCAAAATGTTACTAATGCATACTTTGAGTTATAATTATGATTCTTTTCTAAATCTAACTCAATTTCTCTTTTTATTTGAAAGTCTTCATGTGCTACATGGTCTCTCATCTCAAAGTAATTCTGAACCGCCAAATCTCCTATCGCATCAGCATCTGCTTTCCTTATTTGCTCAAACTCTGTGTAAGCTTTTTCTGTGTCGTCTTCGAATTTCTCTAATATTTCATCCAATACTCGACAATCTTCGAATGATGCGTTCATACCTTGTCCATAAAACGGAACAACAGCATGCGCTGAATCACCAATCAAAACAGATTTGCCACCAATAGCCCAAGGGTAACACTTTATAGTCCCTAGCTTATCATGTGGGTTTGTAAAAAAATCATCCAATAATGTAGGCATATGCTGGACAGCATCAGGAAAGTATTCGTTAAAGAAATTAGCAACTTTCTCTTTTGTATCTAAATTGTCAAATCCTATTTCACCTTCGAATGGCATAAACAAAGTACAAGTAAAGCTACCATCCATATTTGGCAAAGCAATCATCATAAAAGTACCACGAGGCCAAATGTGTAGAGCATCATCCGCAATTCTGTATCCACCACCATCTGCAGGAGGAATTTCTAATTCTTTGTAGCCGTGGTCGAGAAACTGCTGAGAAAGATTAAATCTTCTGATACCGCCCAATTGATAAGCTAAACGTACATAACTACCAGCACCATCAGCACCAATAATTGTTTCGAATTCTTCTACTCTTGTGCTTTGCCTATCATTTGTTTCTAAGGTAATCTTATTGTTTTCAAAATCTATTCTCTTGCAACCTATTTCAAACTCAAACTCTACGTTTCCAGTTGCCTCGGCAGCATTCATAAGTGTTATATTCAGACCACCTCTAGAAACAGAGTTAATCCACTCACCTTCTCTCCCACTATAAGCTTGAACTTGCTTTTCACCAGAAGTACTATGAATCAACCTACCTTTCATAGGTAGCACTTCCTTCATCACTGTATCTGCAACTCCAGCTCTTTCTAAAGCAGCTATTCCACGGTCCGATAGTGCCAAGTTAATTGAACGACCAGCAGAGATTTCTTCCAATCTCATATCAGGTCTCTTCTCATAAACCTTTACTTTGTGGCCTCTTTTAGCCAACATCATAGCCATAAGTGAACCAGCTAATCCCGCACCAATTATCGTGTAATTTTTCATTCTATTTGTCTTTTTTTAACTTAATTCTTCTTTCAATATAGCATAAAATCTGAAACAATCTTCAAAAGAATTGTACATTGGGACAGGAGCCACTCTTATTACATCTGGTTCTCTCCAATCTGCAATAACATTTCTTTCAGTTATCTTATTAAATAGTTCTTTATTAGCATTCTTAACTCTAATCGAGAGCTGACATCCCCTTTGGGAAATATCGGTTGGTGTGATAATTTCTATAACATCATCGCCTAATGACAACACTAACTCTTCCAAGTATCCAGTTATCTTCACTGTCTTTTTATTCAGCTTTTCCATTCCAACTTCATCGAACATATCCAATGATGCTCTTAAGGCAGCCAATTGGAAGATAGGTGGATTCGATAATTGCCATGCTTCAGCAGTATTGATTGGGTCAAACTCACGTTCCATTAGGAAACGACGTTCTTTATTCTGTCCCCACCATCCTTCAAAACGAGGTAAATCAACAGAAAAATGTCTTTCATTTACATATATCCCAGCTATTCCACCAGGACCACTATTCAAGTACTTGTAACTACACCAAGCAGCAAAATCAACTCCCCACTCATTCAATTTGAGATGAATATTCCCAGCTCCATGTGCTAAGTCAAATCCTGCGATAATATTATTACTATGGGCAACTTCGGTAATCCTTTTCATATTGAACAGTTGTCCAGTGTAGTAATTAACTCCGCCAAGCATAATCAGAGCAATTTCATCTGATTTTGAGTTTAGTAACTCTTCTATATCTTCTTGTCTGACGATATGCTCCCCATCTCTCGCTTTCAGGTAGATCAAATCAGTTTCTGGGTTGCCACCGTGGAATTTTATCTGGCTTTTCACTGCATAAACATCTGAAGGAAATGCGTCGTATTCGATTACAATTTTCCTTTTCTTGCCTTCTGGTCTGTAAAAAGACACCATAAGGAAATGCAAGTTTGCAGTCAAACTGTTCATAGCCACAACTTCTTCTGGCTTTGCACCAACTACTCTTGCTAATCCTTCGGTTACAAACTCGTGATACGGCAGCCACGGGTGCTTGGCATCGTGGTGGCCTTCCACACCATGAGTCGCCCAATCATCTAATTCTTGACTTATATATTCGCGAGTAGTTTTGGGCTGTAACCCCAAAGAATTACCAGTAAAGTAAAGCTTTTTATTCCCATTACTATCGGTAGGAAATAGGAACTTATCTCTGTATTCCCTTAGCTCATCTGCTTTGTCTTGTTCTTGGGCATATTCTAATGTAAACTTATTTGTCATTGTTTCTCCAATTTATATAATATGGGTGTGGAAGGGGCTGCATCCGACACAAATGGTGGAATCTGCAAATCCAATATATAATACCCATCTTTTATTTCATCTTCAACAAAAATAAACTCTGTTATGGTCTTGTGCAAAGTAGATTTATTGATATTTCTATCTTCATCAACTTGCCAAAAAGTACGATGATTAGTCATCTTACCTTCATCATACAATCTGTCGATTGACGGCAAATCAACTAACAAATTGTCAATTCCTAGCTCAAATATATACTCCATTGCATCCTTGGTAAAGTATGCTGGTAATTCACTATAATCATCAGTTTTCTTACTCTCGCTATTTGGTATAGTTCTGATAGCTAGAGAATTATATTCAAAGCTGTCATACTCTTTCAATATTTCTTTCAGCTGCTGTCTTGTGATTACTAGGTCGTCATCTTTCTTAGTTTCATTGTACTTCTCGCTAGTACCACTAAAGCCAGTTGGCTCAACAGATATCACAACACACTTACTTATTCGCTCTTTAAGTGATTCAGCTATGCTCACTCTCTCTTTAGTTATATGACCTACACATTCGGTGTGAGTTCCGTTGCAATGGGGAGTCATTTCTATTGTTTCAAAATTACATGACCCACCGCGTCTAACGTCACCGATGAAATTTCCATCTTCATAGGCATTGCTTACTGCCTTGGGTACTCCATAGCTACTCGGTTGCTCACCATTGAATACTAGAGGTATAGCTAAGCTAAGTGGCTTGGAGAAATCGCAAAAGTAGTTGTCATTATCTATTTCGTACTTTGAAATCATATTAATAATCGAATTTCTCTTTCAATCTTTTTTCTACAGGTGCAGGTACAAACTCCGATACATCTTGTTTGTAGCTAGCTATTTCTCTGATTATACTCGAGCTAAGGTAAGCATACTTCTCATGTGGTGTAAGAAATACCGTCTGCAATGACGGCTGCATTTTCCTATTCATCAGTGCAATTTGCATTTCATATTCGAAGTCAGTAACTGAGCGAAGCCCTCTGACTATAGCTATAGCCCCTATATCGACAGCATAGTCAACAATGAGACCAGAGTGAAACGCAACCTGAGCTGATGGCAAATGAGACAAACTTTCTTCTACCATTTCTAATCGTTCATTTTCTGTAAACAATGTTTTCTTCTTTGAGTTAATACCAATTACCACATTGACCCTGTCGAACATTTTTGTTGCTCGCTCAATTACGTCTATGTGCCCGTTGGTAATTGGGTCGAATGACCCTGGATAGATAGCAATTTTCATATAGCCACTTTATTGATTTAAATATATCTAGCAAATATAAGGAATTTTTTGGGAATCTTTTTAGATGATTATAAAACAAAAAAAACCATCCTACTATGTAGAATGGTTTTCTAAAACTTTGCCTGTAGCTAATAAATTACTTTGCTTTAAGAGCTTTATCTTTACAGCAGTTTTCATCTGAGCCACATTCTTTTGATGTCATTTTCTTGTCTGTATCACAAGAACCAGCATCAGCTTTGTCTTTAGTAGAGCATTCTTTGTCGCTTGTTGAACATTCTTTTACATCAGTAACTTCAAAACCTAGATTAGCTACGTTCTCTTTCAAAGAAGCTAATGTAATAACTTCTGGGTCATAGTCTACATTAACAGTTTTAGCTTTTACATCAACTTCCGTAGAGTTAACACCGTCAACATCTTTCATGCCTTTTTCAATCTTCATCTTGCAACCATCACACGTAATAGATGCTGCAAACTTACCTTTCTTCGAAGCCGCTTCTGATTGGCTAGTCATCATTACAAATGCTAATGCTGCAACTAATGCAACAACAGCAGGAATAATTACTTTTCTCATAATATCTTTCTCTTATTGATTTATAAATATTTCTTCTAACTTAAAACTTTTTTTCTAATATTTCAATAGCTTTCTTAATTTTTGGGTCATTAGGGTAATCTCCCTTACTATTTATAGTTAAGTCGGGTTGTATTGGTTTATATTTTATATTTTTATCATTTTCAAAACTTATAGGATATATTCCCATTGAAAAGTTATAAAACTCTGGCAATCTGATATTGTTAACCACATCGTAAGAGCCAACTGTTTTTTCTCCAACGATAGTACCTATATCATAGTGCTTTGCTAATCGAAGTATTGTTTCTGACTTACCAACAGATGATTCACCAGAGATGAAAACAACATTCTGAGGTAGCTTTGCATCTTTTGCTATTACATAGCCATCTAAGTCTTTTGTTCCTGGATCATCGCATGGGTTAGTGTATGTTCTTAGCTTCCAAGTGTAAGTTGGGAAATTTTCCTCAACAAAGAATCCAAGAACATGTTCTGATAGTAGAGCGTCACCTCTTAGGTCTATTATCATACCCTTTGCATTTTCGAATTGCTTCATAAGTTCCATCATCTCAAAGTCATTCAGACGAGTGCCATCGATATAGATAATATCATCTTTTATCCATTCTAAAGTGAGAGGTCTGACAATGTGCATTTCCCTTGCTGTCAAGTTTCTTTTTATTTCAACTACTTCTGCACTACCTTGCCTGTTAATAACAATCCTAGCAGTCTGTTTAAATTCACCTGATGCTAGCTCAAAGTAAGCTTTCTTTTTCTTCCAAAGCTCATTTTGCCCCGGGTACTTTCTAACCATATCAGCAAGATAGTCCCAAATTAGAACACTATCAATGCTAACAATTATATCCCCTTGCTTTATCTGGCTATCAGCTGACTTCAGAACTTCCACTTCTTGTCCTTCCAAATCTACAATGAAAGGCAAAGTATAATCCTTAGAATCAGATGTTCTCCATGCTTCAGCTCTAACATTATTTGTTAACTTTAGCATATCATTGAGTACAAATTCGAACTCTTCCACGCTTGAAGTATTAGTCGCTTTATTGACATAATCTTTGAAAAGTTGTTTCCATTCACCTTCGCTTTTATCTACTATAGAATAAAAACGCATGTAATTCCACATTTCTATCACTGTAGCTATCTTAGTTCTATAGTCATTAGGATGAAGTGTAATTTGCTCTTCATTTAGATTGTTAGATTTTGGCAGTGTGCTATAACCATCATCGTAAACAGTTAGTGGAATAGCTAGCCACATATCTGAACTAAGCTGATAACTGCAAATCTCCCCTTCTTTAGGCAATGGTACATATTTATCTTTGTCTGTGCTGATAAGCAAAGAAGCACCATCATAAGATTCTTTCGAATTATCTACTGAAAAAGTATATCCAGCAGTTATAGATGACTTAGGAAAGCTCCAATTTTGAATCCTGTTCTCCGACCATTTCTTGTTGAAAGTGAAATTCTTTGGTTTGTAGTCCATAGTAATACCTTTTTTAGTCTGCGATATTTCTACCTCATCAAACCAAGCTCTACCCTCTCCAAAAACAACTAGACCAATTCGGATTTGCTTAGCATCCTTTGGAATGTCAACATCCATGCTAAACTTCTTCCATTTATCTTCGGTTATAATCTCATCATGTCTTAGGTTCAATGGCTTTTTTGCAGGGTCTTCGAAATCAACTCTAAACCATAGCTCCGCGTGAGCATCATCGCCATAGCCATCTACTTTCGCCATTGTGCTATACGCTATCTTCATACCTTGTACATTTTTTGCACTCATAATCTGATATATAGCAGCTTCTCTTTGTAACCTAGAATCATATATATTCACTCTTTGTGTTCCGAATCTTAGATCACCTTTTGGTACAAATAGGTTATTAGTCATCTTAGCAACTGCCACCCTATCAATAGCTGAGCTAGGTTTTGCTAGTTTATAAGCATCTGCCTTTGCTTTGGAATCAAACATTTTAGCTGATGGAGCTATTCTGCTTATCCTGTTTTCAATAGTTTTCTTGTAATCATTGGATTTTTCTAACTCGCTAATGCTATTGAATAAATATGTATCGGTCTCTAAATTTTCTATCTCATTAGAGGCATGAAAAAATTTAGTTGCGCCATACGCTTTAGAAAATAAATATAGACTTTCAGTCAATTTTTCATTTAGATTCTTAGAAGCTATGGGATTATCCATCACTTCTACAACATCTATCTCAATATCATCAATCCATGCTTTACCGTTTCCTTCTAAGAAAAGACCTATGTTTATAGAATAAGCATCCTGAGTTACAGTATGCTTTACCATATATCTTTTCCACAGATTTGACACTACAGGGTCTTCCTCATTAGTGTGCACAAAAGGGTATTGATCGTTAAAAGTCCTTTCTGCGACGTAGAAGCCAGCGTGTCCGTCACCAGTTATTTCTGCCCTAATTGCGGCTGATAGGACTATTGTCTTACCTAAGTAGGGTGCTGCATCAAATTTGTGCATAGCTGCAGCTGCTCTGCCAGTCCCAATAGCGGTGTCTTTGTGAAGCTCCAACGACATGCAGTATTTGCCACTGTAAGGATTTTCTGCCGTAGCTTCGGCTTGAAATCCTTCTTGTTGTGATTTGGAAGATAAAGACCACTGTGTGGGCATAGCACCCACCACAGAGTTCTCAAAGTCTAAATTATATGGCTGATAAGCCGGAGCGTCGCCAAATTGTGCTGATGCACAGAATGTTAGAGATAAAAAGATTAAAATATATTTCATAAATAAATTTATTATTTGTTCCAGTTTCAACTATAGAGACACATAAGAACGTAAAACGTCTCAAAGAATTGAAAGTTAGTTACATTTATCAATAGAAACAAATTATATATATGTCTATGCTATCTGCGCGAACAAATTCTCTACATTTCTTCTGTTTTTGCCCCAATCAATAATTTGCGTTGGTAGTGAACATTTACTCTCGATGTGTAATTTCCCATTGGGGTCAATTTTTATAGTAACCTTCTCAGTCCAAGACCATATATTTAGTCTTGTACGAGCTACAATTACCCCATTATTTTCGTCTTTCTCAATTATTCTAAATTTCAGAGATTTTAATGCATTAATTACACGTTGCATAGCTTGCATTCTGTCAGAGTTCATACTCCTTATGTCAATATATCTTGCTGTAATTTTCATATCGAACCTCATTAAATAAGATTATAAAACTTACATATAAAACTGTTTTTTGAGGTAGGAAGTTTCAATTATCAACATTTATTATATCAACACCATATACATCACTTCGAGTTCATATAATTTTTAGTTAATTTAGAACCCAATAAAAAACAAAGAAAGAACAAATTGAGTAAATTAAAACCAAAAGAAGGACGGCTCTACGTAGTATCAACCCCAATAGGGAATTTTAATGATATTACCATCAGAGCTCTGAATGTGTTGCGTGAAGCTGACCTTATAGTCTGCGAAAACTTCAAAGAAGCCACTGCACTACTAAAGTATTTCAGTTTAGATAAAGAGCTGGATAGTATAACTGTGAAAGATGAAGGAGAACGATACCCAGAGTTCATCCTAAAAATTGAAGAAGGCAAGACCATTGCCCTCATCTCTGATTGCGGTACTCCTGCTTTTGCTGACCCAGGTAATCAACTGATAAATTCTGCTATTAGCCGAGATATTGATGTGCAAGTATTACCAGGGGCAACAAGCATTATGACTGCATTAGTGCGTAGTACATTCGATATAGATTCATTCTATTTTGCTGGGTTTCTCCCGCGCACTACTACTGAGCGTGTAGCTGAATTGAGAAAATTATCTAAAATGGATTCGACATTCTGCTTGCTTGAAACTCCTTACAGACTAATGCCATTGCTAGAAGACGCTGCTCAGGTGATTCCTGACAGACGTGCTTACTTGGCTTGCAACTTAACAATGAAAAACGAAACTCACCACTATGGTACTATCTCTGAGCTTTTAGAGAAGTTCAAAGAAAAGAAAGTTAAGATGGAGTTCGTATTCTGTGTTGAGGGAAATGTTTCAGGGCTACAAGTGAAGCAAAGAGAATTCGTGGACAAAAGAGCAGAAAAAATAGAAGCATACGACCGAGATCAATACAAATCGAAGTCAGAATGGGTAAACAAACCACATAAACGTGATTACGGAGATTCGAGAAAGAAAAGACGTAGCCGCGAAGACGACAGACCAGAGAGACGCTCTGGTACTTCTGGCTGGAGAAAAGACGACAACAGGTCCTCAAGAAGGTCAAGTTCATCAGATTGGAAGAAAGATGACGATAGGCCTCCAAGAAGATCGAGCTCTTCTGATTGGAAGAAAGATGGTGATAGAAATAGAAAATTTGATGGAATGAAAAAACGAAACGACAGAAATGAAGATAAAAATAAAAAGAATAGACGATAAATACTCCGATTTACCACTACCTAAATATGCTACAAATGGCTCAGCAGGAATGGATGTATATGCCACTGTAGATGAGCCAATGACAATAGCGACAGGCGGAGTGGCGATGGTGCCGACTAATTTGTCGATTGCATTGGAAGCTGGATACGAATGCCAAGTACGTTCACGTAGTGGTTTGGCCGCAAAAAAAGGAGTGTTTGCCCTTAACGCACCTGGAACTGTGGACAGCGATTACAGGGGCGAGATTAAGATAATATTGGCTAACTTCGGAAAAGAAGATTTTGTCATAGAAAGAGGTGACAGAATAGCTCAATTAGTTATCGCTCAATACGAACATATTGCATGGGATGAGGTCGAGCAGCTAGACGAAACTGACAGAGGTGATGGTGGATTTGGAAGCACAGGAGTAAAACAATGAGTAGCGAAAAGCTAAAAGTTGTTTTTATGGGAACACCTGAGTTTTCTGTACCAACTCTTAAAGCCGTTGCAAAAGAATTTGATGTAGTTGCAGTAGTAACTGCTCCTGATAAACCACGTGGTAGAGGCAGAAAGCTGGCCCCTACACCTGTAAAGGAGGCAGCTTTAGAGCTTGGGTTGCAAGTGCTAGAGCCAGAATCACTGAAAGATGATGAGTTTGCAGGTAAGCTAAAGTCCTATGATGCAGATATTTTTTGTGTTGTAGCATTCAGAATACTGCCGGAAAATGTATTTACGATCCCCAAAATAGCCTCTTTCAATGTACATACAAGCATTTTGCCAAAGTACAGAGGTGCTGCGCCAATCAATTGGGCAATAATAAAGGGGGAAACCCGAACAGGAGTAACCTCATTTGTATTAGATAAGAATATTGATACAGGGCAGGTAATTGGTACAAAAGAATTAGACATAACACCAACAATGACTGCAGGAGAGTTACACGATGCTATGATGCCAATGGCAGCCGAATTAGCCGTGGAATCTTGTCATATCCTTTCACAACCAGGCTATGAGCTAAAACCACAAGATGATAGCTTAGCTACACCTGCACCAAAAATTTTCAGAGAGGATTGTGAAATTGATTTTTCATTAGGTGCTGAGGAGCTGAAGAACTTTATAAATGGTATGTCGCCAATTCCAGGGGCATGGACTGAATGGGAAGGTAAGAAAGTAAAATTCTTGAAAAGTGAAGTATTTGATGAAAAAAGTGGAAATCCACGACATTTTTCAATAGAAAATGATAATTTCCTGTTACAAACTTCGTCTGGAAGTGTTAAAGTATTATTGATACAGCCAGCAGGAAAGAAAGTTATGAAAATGGAAGATTTCTTAGCTGGATACAGAGGAAACAAAGAAGGTATAATAGAATGAAAAGAATTGCAATATTGACCAGTGGTGGTGATGCACCAGGAATGAATGCACACATTAGAGCAGTTGTTAGAACAGGTATTGCTCGTGGGTTGGAAGTATATGGTATAATTGGTGGCTATGAAGGGCTAATGGCAGGTGACTTTAAAAAATTAGAAAGAAAAGACACTGTAAACATAGTTTCCCATGGTGGAACAATACTAAAGACAAGCCGTTCGGAAGTCTTCATGTCGAAAGAAGGAAGAGCAAAAGCAGCACAAAATTTGAAAGACCATAATATAGATGGGCTTATCACATGTGGTGGCGATGGTACTTTGAAAGGTGCTCATGCATTATTCAAAGAACACGCTATCAGAGTGGTGGGAACTCCAGGAACTATTGACAATGATTTGTATGGTACATATTACACTATTGGATTTGACTCAGCTTGTAACACAGCCGCGGAAGCAATAGATAGAATACGTGACACGGCCGATTCGCACGGTAGAGTGTTCATAGTAGAGGTAATGGGACGACACGAAGGTCACATAGCTATGGAAGTTGGTATTTCTTGTGGTGCGGAGTATATATCTGTACCGGAAGCAGTTACAAACCTAGAATTATTATATGAGAAGTACACTCAACTTGGTTTCCACAACAGAACAATTATTGTAATTGGTGAAGGTGGCGGAAAGTACAAAGGCGCTTATGAGTTAGCCGAAGCTCTGAAAGATGAATATAATATCGACGCTAAGTGTGCTGTACTCGGTCATATTCAGCGTGGTGGTTCGCCAACTGTTAGAGACAGAACATTAGCTAGTCATTTGGGACTTTCAGCTGTGGATGCGCTATTAGCAGGTAAGACAAACGTACTTGTAGGTCGAGTTCATCATAATATTACTTATACACCTTTCCAAGAGACTTGGACAAGAAGAAAAGAATTGCAGCCGTATATGTTTGATTTGGCAGAGCTATTAGCGTAATATGAAAACCTACGCTATATATGAAGCCATAGGCAAACCTGAAGCAGAGGAATTAGCACTAAGAGCGATAAAGATACTCAAAGATATGGGTGCTAAGGTATGTGTTTCTGAAACATTAGCTGCCAAATATGGTGATGAAAATCCTAAATTTCACGTTTGTGAAAGAAGCAATTATGATAATATTGCAGATGTAATAATCACTTTTGGTGGCGATGGTACAATCTTATCAGCAGTGAAGTCTTACATCGAATCAGATGTACCTATCATGGGATTCAATGTTGGTAAACTTGGATTCTTAGCCGAGTTCGTAACTGAAGGGCTCGAAGCTACATTGAAAGATTTGATGAACGGTGACTACAGAGTTATCACTAGGAGTGCAATAGAAACTAATGTCGACAATCAAAAGATCTATGCCCTGAATGATATAGTACTAGAAAAAAGTGACACTTCTCACATGGTAGAGATAAAAGCATTTTCTAACAATAGATTTATTGGGGAGTATTTTTCCGATGGGTTGATTATATCAACTCCAACGGGCTCCACAGCATATAATTTATCTGCTGGTGGCCCAGTAGTATTTCCTTCATCCCCAGTATTATGTATAACACCTGTTTCACCACACTCACTTACTCACAGGCCATTGGTGATACCAGATGATCAATATTTAGAATTTGAAGTATATAGCCGTAGTGGACAGCTAAAATTAGTAGCTGATGGTAGGGTAGTCAAAAAGATAAACAATGGCGAAAAAATACGTATCTGTAAGTCAGTAGAAACAGTCAAGCTAATTGAACCAGAAAATAGTTCATTTTTTGATGTATTGAGAGATAAACTTCTCTGGGCAGAGCACAGAACAAAAAGGGAGACAAAATAATCGAAACTTATTTAGCTCACATTGATTGGACGGTTGGTCCAGAAATAGTTGATTTTGGAATATTAAAAATCAGATGGTATGGTTTATTATTTGCACTTTCATTTGTACTTGGTTACCAAATAATCTTGAAGATATTCAAAATAGAAGGATACACTCAAAAGCAGTTGGATTCACTAACTGTATATATGATTTTAGGTACAGTAATCGGTGCCAGATTAGGCCATTGTTTCTTCTACGAACCAGCTTACTATCTATCGAACCCAGTAGAAATATTGATGGTTTGGAAAGGAGGATTAGCCAGTCACGGAGCAGCCATTGGGATATTAGTTTCCTTGTATATCTTTGCTCAGAAGAATAAAGATATTAGCTACCCTTGGATTATTGATAGAATAGTTATAGTTGTTGCACTTTCAGGTTTATTCATAAGGTTAGGAAACTTCTTCAATTCAGAAATTATTGGTGTTCCTACTGATGTACCTTGGGCCGTTGTATTTCATAGAATTGATATGATACCGAGGCACCCATCACAACTGTATGAAGCAATAGCTTATTTTATTATTTTTCTTATTTTATGGGGATATTATAACAGACATAAAGTAAAAACTGTAAGCTATTCACTTTTTTCAAGATTTCTTATTCTCACTTTCAGTGCTAGGTTTTTAATAGAATTTACAAAGGAGAATCAATCTTCTTTTGAGAGTGGAATGGCACTTAATATGGGTCAGATACTTAGTTTACCACTGATTGCCGTGGGTGTTGTGTTGCTGGTCAAATCAATGAATAAAGCGAAAGAGAACAAACAAATTAAATCTGAATAGTATTGTTGAGCATTTGTTCCATTCCTTTCAGTACTAAGTGCTCATCATATATTACATTTGGATATCGTTTACTCAAACAATCAATAAAGTATTCTCCATAGCCGCCTGTTACATATACATCTGGTACAGCACTAAATGGTGAATTTCTAATAGTACAAACAATACCACCAACAATAGAATTCAGTATGCCATTCTTTATAGCATCTTGAGTATTGTCACCATATTTATTTTCATCAATTGAAATAGAATCTACAAGTGGTAGCCCTGATGTAAATTCATTGAGTGCTTTAGCTTGGGTATAAAAACCAGGAAATATTACTCCTCCGTGGCATATATTGTCTTCGTCTAATATATTTACTGTAATTGCAGTGCCACAATCTACTGTAACAGTAGGAGAATCACTCAGTCTATGGACAGCGAGTAGACTTAGTTTTCTATCGGTACCCATACCTGTAATATTTGAGAAATCGATAGATTCTACTTTATCAATTGATTCTGCAATATCATAAATCTCTAACCCCTTTTGCTTGAGCTTATCGATTACAATATCAGAATCTTGCTTGTTTACAGAGGAATAAACAAGTTTAACAATACTTTTAGTTTCTATTGATTCAATAAAAGATTTAAGCTCTTCGGAATCATATTCGAAAGCTTTTATTTGATTATTGATAACAAATTTGACTCTGCTATTTCCAAAATCAGCTAATACTTTATTATCTGAGATCATATATTATAGAATCTCCATTGTTAATTTTAATCTCTTCATTATCATTAATAGCCAATATTGTGCCGCTTTTATCGATATCTACTACCTCATATTGCTCAGTCTTGCCAATTACTTTTATCTTTTTTCCAAGTAAATTAAGCTCATCTATCCAGGCTGAATAAACTTTACTCTCTTCAGAATCTAATAATATATTCAAGCTCTGCTTTAATTTCTGAATGACTTTGTTGCTATCTATATCGTAGCCCAATATTTTCAATGAGGTTGCTTTATCAGACAATTCAGCCCCAAACTCGCTTTGATTAATATTAATACCTATTCCAAGTATTGTTTCGGTGCATTTGTTACCTGAATAGCTATGTTCTGACAGTACACCACAAATCTTTTTATAATCTCCAGATTGACTCTTTATATAGACATCATTAGGGTATTTTAACCGAATATTCTCATTGATATCACTTTCTTGCAAAGCAGATTTAACAGCTAAACAACCAAGAACTTGATACATCCATTTACTGTTCAGTATACTTAATTTGGCTTCATCTATAGCAAGTGAAAGATATACATTCTGAAAACTTTCACCTTCCCATACTTTTCCATTCCTTCCTTTACCTGCATATTGTTCATCAGCTGTAACGAAAAATATTTCGTTTTCGTCTATCAGCTCTTTAGCAATTTCGTTTGTTGAACCTACCCTCTCAAAATGGAAATGAGGTATTTCTAAAAGATTAATCTTAATTTTTGTCTATTTGTTTTTATAATATTAACTTGTATCAGTAGTTTAATTTATATTAAAATTGTAAGTATTACAAAAAATTAATTTTTATGATATATTTTGTTTCCGACTTGCACTTAGGTGTATTGCCTAGGAGTGAAGACAAGTTACGAGAGGACAAATTCTTAGATTTCTTGGATATGATAAAAGCTGACTGCAAAAAGCTTTACTTAGTCGGAGATATATTTGACTATTGGTTTGATTACAAAACTGTGATACCTAAAGAGTTCTATAGAACTTTAGCAAAATTGAAAGAGTTTACTGATAAAGGTATAGAAATAGAATACTTGATGGGGAATCACGACTTCGGACATCGTAGTTTTTTCAGAAGAGAATTAGGTATTGAAGCTATTGAGTCTGATATAGAGCGTGAACATAATGGTAAAAAGTTTTACATTTCTCACGGAGATGGCAAAGCAGATAATGACACAGGATATATTATTTTAAGATCCATATTAAGAAATAAATTTGCAAATTTTCTATATAGAATTATTCATCCAGACATTGGAATTGCAGTAGCTAGTGGTAGCTCAAAGAAGAGTAGAGCTCACACATCGAGTAAAGAGTATGGTGAAAACGAAGGAATGGTAAACTTTGCTAAGAAAAAGTTGGAAGAGGGATTTGATTATGTCATTATGGGACACCGTCATAAAAAACTAGTTCTCAATCATAGTGGAGGAGTTTATATCAATCTAGGAGAGTGGATAATAGAACCAAGCTACGGTAAATTTGATGGAGAAAAGTTTGAACTAATCTCACTCTAATTTGAGTTAGTTTATACTAATTGTAACTGATACTGGACAATGGTCAGAAGCAGCTCTAAGTTCATCACCCCTTAGCACTCTACTTAGATCTAACATATTCAATGAGCCATGCTTTATCTTTTCTTTTATCTCTTCGTTAATTATAATATGATCAATCGATTTCAATCTTGGGTATTTGCAACTATTCATCTCAGAAGTAATGAATTCCCAATTATCTGTATCTAGAGCCACAATATTACTATTTTCCTTGGCTGGGCTATCATTAAAATCACCCATTAGTATCACGTCTGAGTCACCTCTTACCTTCATCAGCTTGTTGAGTGCTTCGACTAGTTTATCAGATTGATCCTGCCTCATATCAAAACTTCTTGTTCTTTTCACAGGTGTGTCGTCATGCCTAGAAGTTGCTTTAAAATGAAATGAACCCACAAAAAAGTCAAAACCATTTAACTCACAATAAGCAACAATCCCTGGTCTCAAATCATTGTTTCCTAATGCAATCTCGTCTAACTGGTAAACTTCTTTTACTGTTATCTCTTTATTAATAACTAGTGCCGTTTTCTGTTCCTTAGGAAATGATGAAGTGTATATTGCGAAATTATTTGTGTCAATAATTTTTTCGACTGCTTCTCTATTTTCTATTTCCTGAAGTGCAAGAATATCTGAATCAAGTGAATTTATAATACTAGAAATATTATTATAGTCCTTATCAGTTCTTTCTACCATATCATCTTTACCGTCACCAAGCCACTTTATGTTGAAAGTGCTAACGGTTAGTTCAGCAGGTTCGTTGCAGCTAATTAGGACTATTGATAGAAGTAGAAAGACTAATCTCATGAAAAGGTAAATATTGATTTTATAATGTGACCAACCATTTTCGGATTTTCATTCAGTCTTCTGATGGAGTAGCCATACCAATCTTCCCCATAAGGAACATAAACTCTAACTTTGTGACCATTTTTGATTAATCTATTTCTCAATGATTCAGTAACTCCAAGCAACATTTGAAACTCATACTTATCTGTTTCCATGCCTTTTTCTTTTATCAATCCCTCTGCATGGTCTAATAGTGGTTTGTCATGAGTAGCAATTGCAGGGTAGTAGCCTGACTCTATCATAAACTGTAGCATTTCTTTATAATTTTCTCTTATCTTTTCTTTGTCCTTATAAGCAATATCAGGATGTTCATTGTATATTCCCTTACAAAGCCTTGTACTTGGTTTGTAAGGTGCCAAATCTTTCAAATCATCCATACTTCTTTTTAAGTACGCTTGTATTACAAACCCAATATTATCATATCCCTCATCACGTAGCTTTTTATATATGTCCAATGTTTTAGTAGTATATGGAGCATTTTCCATATCCAACCTGACAAATAGATTATGTTTTTTTGCTTTTTCTACTGCACTTTTAATATTTTGGTAGGCAAATTCAAAATCAAATTCTAGCCCCAAGGATGTAGGTTTTATAGAAAGATATGATTCAAGTTGATTCTGATCTATAGCATCTAAAACACCAAGACTCATTTTAGTTTCTTTTTTAGCTTGAAGCTCAGATATTACGAACTCTCCTAATGTATCGATAGTGCTACAAGCGCCTTTGTCCTCCAGTTTTTGGCAAACCTTCACAGCGTCAGACAGCTTAGCACCTGCTATATATTTTTTAGCAAAAAGATAAATCAAAGAACGAGGCATAATCGGCATCGTCTTTAAAACTAACTCATTTAACATATATACCTACTTATATAAAAATTCCGTAGTTCGGAATATCCAAACCACGGAATTTAATAAATAATAAAATTAAATCTAACGAACAACTTTAAGTTGTTTCACATCTTTGTATTTGTCTGATTCTATAATCACAAAATATGTCCCTACTGCCAGTTCACTTACGTCTATATTTAGAACTGTAGAGCCAGCACCAGAACCTATATTTTGGTTTTCAATAACTTGATGAACTACACCTTTCATATCAACTATCTTGATTGTAGAGTTTACAAACTCGCCAAATGAATTGTTGAATGATAAAGCAAAACTGTTTTCAGCCGGATTTGGTGTAATTGAGTTAATGTTAAATTTTTCAGAGAATACTTTTACATTAGTACCTACATCAAGGTAGAAGATACCAGTTTCTCCAATAGGAGTGTCATCTCCTTTTACTGTAGCTCTAAGTTGCGCTGTTTGACCAGCTTGCAAGTCATTACTGAAAATCCAATTGAAGTTATTTTCTTCTATATCCACTTTGTTAGCAAAGTTAGACAACATTTTCCATTCACCATCACCTATTTTCAAGTAGATGTCAAATTCTTCTACGATAAAGTCTCTAGTAAATTGAACTTCGAAGTTATCAAAATTCAAGTTTACAGTATCATTTGCCATTGGTCTTGTAAATTCTACATTCTCTTTTCCTAATATAAAAGGTATCTCCATATTCACAGTAGGATTTTCTACAGACTCTACAAGTAAAATAGCTTCATCCGATTCTTGATCAGGGAAATCAAACCTTACAGAAGTAATGTTAGCATTGGTTTCAATCGTTTTATAAGACTCACCATCATCTAATGAATATTTAACATTCACTTCTTCTACATTCTGTTTGATCCAGCTAAGTCTTTGCTCAGAAAGATACCCAATTTTATCACCAGGCATTGGATATTCTGGATTGACTGAGAAATCTGTAACTTCGAAAGGTAAAACACTTTGATCAAATACTGATTCATCAGAAGTAGATTCTATTCTAACCATGTATTCTGTTCCAACCTCTGCAGGTATATCCCAATCATAAGTTGTATCAGTTGCAGTATTCACTACACCAATTTCAGTCCAATCTTTACCCATATTTCTTGAATATAGCAATCTAGCTTCATCTACATTTGCTGCGTTGAATGCAATTTTTGTTTTACCATTAGCGAAATAAACTTCTTCACCCAAAGGTCTAATTAGCCTTACAACAGGTTCAGAAGGTAAATTCACACAGCTAGAAAGTTTTTCTATAGCATTATCTCTAATTCTCTTCTTCATTCTAGGATGGAATTGAAAAACTATGCTACCACCAATGTGACAATAGCTCATAATTGTACCATCTTGTTTTGTTCTTCTGTCTTGAGATGATATACAATCTGCATCATTTGCGAATGAACCAGTAACACATGAGTCAATGATTGATTCTCCAAATTGTGGCCATCCACAGAAGTGAGTATGTGGACATCCAAAATTGTGTCCAAATTCGTGTGCTGCTACTTGAACATCCTGAGAGAATGAAACTCTTGGGAAGTTAACATTACCTCTAACACCTACAGCAGAGTAACCGCTTGATTTACTACATAGAGTTCCGTTATAAGTTTGTCCACTGAAAGCAATTCCAAGTGTAGTACTATTTGCAGGTTGTCTTCTTACATCGGCAAACAATGTAGCTAAAACTCTATCTTGAGCGTAACTACCTCTACCATCCCATGCGTTTTTCATAGATCCTAATTTCACACTAAGAGTTTTACCAAAGTGTTGAAAATAGGGATCGAAAATTGGATCATTGAATATTGTTATGTAAGGTACTTTTATCATCAAAGCAACTTCTCTGTTGTAGATTCTAGATGTTGCTGACATAACATTTTCAATATAATCTACTGTTAGTTCCATTGCTTGCTCGTGCTGTTCTTCAGTCATCTCTGAATACCAGCCTTCCCAGTTACTGTAGTTACCTTGTGTGATGAACCAACAAAACATTAAGTAATACTCGAAGTTTCCATCAGCTGCAAATTTTATTTCTAACAAGTCATCTTTTTGAATTTCTGAAAATTTTTCTTTGTCGAAAGTAATTTCAGACGGGTCGAAATCTTTGTAAGGATCTATACCACACTGGTCAATCGGAGTCTTATTTACCAAAGTACCAATTGTAGTTTCGGCTATGTTGTGTTCTAATATATCTGAACCCAATTTTGACAAATTAGCTGATACATCGTACATTATTCCTAGCTCATTTTGAATGTATCCTACTAAACCAACTGATGAGTAAGATAAGAATACATCAGATTTTTCTACACCAGCAATATGCCCAAAGTATTTATCTTTATTCTTTCTCTCATAAGTAGTAATTTCACCATCTTTGAAATATTTGATTTCTACATCATCAGTCAGAGCACTATTTTGCTTCGATAAAACTAAATCTACTTTATAATCAGGTCTGATAGGGAAGTTCTTTACTACTATGTGATTTTTCCCACTGTTGAATATCTCTTCTGCTTGGTTGCTATTCAAATCAAAATCAAATCTATTTAAATCAGACTGCACAACACTAGCTTTGCTGTCATAAGATATAAAAGATGAAGCCTGGTATTCGGCTGTATTGCTTGCAGTAGTCTTTATCACTGCAAGTGCTAAGATTAGCAAAATTAGTTTAGTTGTTCTCATTAATTCCTCTAAATATTATTATTTAATTCTTTTTTCAATTTCTTCTACCACTTGGTCGTGGATTTCTTTTATACCTTTCGATGCATCTAGTGTTATGAATCTGTCTTCTGTTTCAGCTAATTTTTCATAACCATCAATAACTCTATTGTAAAAATCATCGCCCGAAAGCTCCATTCTGTCTTGCTCTTCATTTGTTCTTCTTTCTTGAGCAACATTTCTTTCTAGTTTTAGGTAAAAGGTTATATTAGGATAGACACCTTGACTACCTATTTGGTTACTTTTTTTTACAATTTCTAGGTCTAATCCCCTACCATATCCTTGGTATGCTGTTGTTGAATCGAAGAACCTGTCACTTAAGATAATTCTTCCTTCTTCTAACATTGGTTTTACTATTCTCTCTACTAGGTCAGCTCTTGCTGCTTGAAAAAGCAACAGCTCTGAAACATCGGAAACTTCTAATTTCTTATTGAGCAGTACACCTCTGATGTGTTCTGATAACTCTGTGCCACCTGGCTCTCTTAATGTCACTACCTTGTGACCGTTGTTCACCAAATACTTTCTTAATAATAATATTTGTGTGCTCTTCCCAGAGCCATCTATGCCCTCGAATGTAATAAACATAGTTAATCCAATTGTAAAAAACTTAAAGTTATGGAAATTATGGCAATTATTTAAATTTTATTTGTCGTTCAAATCGAGTAAAATTACAAATTCACCCTTATACTTTATATCTTGTAAACGGTTTTGAATATTGTCTATTGTGTCAAATATATACTCCTCATACCTCTTTGTCAGCTCCCTTGCCAAACAAATTTTAAAATCCTTATCAGAATATTTCTTCAAATCCTTGAGCAAACGCTTTATTTTGTTAGGTGATTCATACATTGCTACTGTACAATTACTATCTAGTGCATCTATCAAAAAATTCTTCCTTCCTTTTGTAGATGGAACAAATCCAACAAATTTGAATTGATGACAAGGGAAACCGCTACCACTTATAGCAGTCGTAAACGCACTAGGTCCAGGTAAAGCTACAACATCTATTTCTTCATCTCGGCATTTTCTTACTAATGGAAAGCCAGGGTCTGAAATCAACGGGGTGCCGGCATCAGATACCAATGCTATTGATTTTCCAGTTAGTATTTCGCTAACTAAAAACTCTAGTTTCTGATTCTCATTATGCTCATGATGACTAATCATTTTGGTGTTGATTTTATAATGAAAAAGGAGTTTTCCAGTTACTCGTGTGTCTTCACAAGCGATTATATCTACTCCTTTTAGTATCCTGATTGCTCTGAAAGAAACATCTTCCATATTCCCTATTGGGGTGGGTACTACATACAATGCAGGTCTAATTTCTTCTGCCATTTCTTTGCCTTATTTTTTTAAAGAAATCTTTGATAAGCTTAGCTGATTCAAATTCTAATATTCCAAACTCAATAGCGCACCTATGATTCAAAGATTCATTATCTATTATATTCAATACACTTCCACAAGCACCAGTTTTTGGATCTTTTGCAGCTATATATACTTTTTCTATTCTTGATAGAACTATCGCCCCAGCACACATAGAACATGGCTCCAAAGTAACATACATATCGCAATCTATAAGATGCTTGTATCCAACTTTTTCTTGAGCTTCTCTGATTGCTAATAATTCTGCATGTGCAGTACTATCAGAGTTTTGTTCTACCTTATTATGTTGACTTGCCAGTATATCATTACCTTTTACAATGATGCAGCCAATAGGAATGTCTTCATGCATCTCCGCTTTCTTAGCTTCTTCTATTGCCAAAGACATATAGTATTCTGAATTCAAGATAATTATTTCTAAATTTGAGTATATTGTAAATTATTTTTTATTTGTTGCGTCTTCGCAGTTAGTCTAAAATTAATTAAAATGTGTCTTATTATGAATAATATGTTAAAAATTGCAATAGTAACTAAGAATGGTGAATCAATTGTTGGTACATTTGGTTCTTCTAAATACTTCAAGGTATTTAATATTGAGGGAGGTAAGATAGTCTCTGATGAGCTTCGTGAAGTCTTTGTTGATGTAGCGGAGGAAGAAGTACCTCAGTTGATTTCAAAAGACAAAGGTAATAGCATTGGTAAATTTTCATTAAACGTGGTAGATGCTGCAAAAGAAAAACACATGAAAATAGCAAAATCTATATCTGACTGCAATGTAGTCATAGCCCGTGGTATGTGTGCTAATGCATGGGATAGTGTTAAGCAGTTTAACATGGAACCAATAATAACTACAAATAAAGAGTTTGAGCAAACTGTACACCAGTACTTAAATAACAGCTTAAAAAACCACGAAGATAAGATTCACTGATAAAATGACTGACAAGTTAAAAGAATTTGATTTAGCAGTAATAGGTGGTGGAATCTCAGGCTTGTCCGCTGCTCTAATTATGTCTGCAGCTATAAAAGACAAAAAAATATTGTCTGATAAAACTGTAGCTGTCTTCGATGCTGGTGGTTCTGACGCTTTGAAGGCCAAGTTTTTCAACGCCCCAGGTGTTAAGACTGGCTTAAGTGGCAAGAAAGCAATTAAAAACTTAAGAAAACAAGTTGTAGATTATGGTGCATCAAAGATTTATGACAAATTAGTTTCTCATATTAACAAAACTGAAGACGGCTTTGTAATAACTGAGAAAAAAGGCAAGAAGTACAAAGCTCAAACATTACTTTTAGCAACCGGGTTTAGGAAATGGAGAATAGAAGGAATAGAAATTCCACTGAAAAGATTTACCCGGACAACTAATGATTCTAGAGTAGCTTTGGAACACAACAACTATAAAGTTGATGATAATATATATGTGTGTGGGCTGTTAGCAGATGTTAGTTCTCACTACCCTATAGTAGCTGGGACAGGCGCCCAAGCAGCAATTAACATAATACATGATTGGACTGGGGAGTGGATAGTTGTCCACGATAAGTAGTTCACAATCAATACAATTAAAACAATAAAGTTCTAAAAAAATTAAAAAAAATTGCCTGAAAGTTTGTATTTAATTTTCCATCAATTATATTTGTAAGCTCTGATGTGGTCAGAGAAGTTTTTTTACAATTTGGGATGTGGCCAAGTGGTAAGGCAACGGTTTTTGGTACCGTCATACGCAGGTTCGATCCCTGCCATCCCAGCTAATACACTTAACAATACCAATGTCTGACATTAAAATTGCTTCCGGAAGATCGAATTTATCTCTATCAAATAAGGTAGCAGAGAGCTTGGGCATTTCACTTGCTGACACTTCTATTAAGAACTTCAGCGACGGTGAAATATGGGTTAAGTACAATGAGAATGTAAGAGGAGTGGATTTATTTATATTGCAATCCACTTTTGCACCTACTGACAATATCTTTGAACTGCTGATGTTAATCGATGCAGCGAAAAGAGCTTCTGCCAGTAGGGTTACTGCCGTTATACCATATTATGGGTATGCTAGGCAGGACAGAAAAGACCAACCTAGAGTCGCAATTACTTCAAAACTACTTGCTAATTTGTTGGTTCGTTCTGGTGCAGACAGAGTAATTACTATTGATTTGCACTCCTCGCAGATACAAGGTTTCTTTGATATACCGTTGGACAATCTATACGCTTCGAACGTATTGGTAAATGCTATTAAAAAGATGGGAGTTAAAAATCCTACTTTAGCATCTCCTGACGTTGGTGGTGTTAGAACTGCCAGAGCTTATGCTAAAAGATTGGATGGCGATTTGGTCTTAGTTGACAAACGTCGTTCGGGTCACAACCAGTCGGAAGTGATGAATATAATTGGCGAAGTAAAAGGCAAAGACATAGTCATATTAGATGATATGATTGATACTGGTGGTACTTTTGTTGGTGCTGCTGAAGGACTAAAAAATGCAGGTGCTAACAAAATTATTGGTGTTTGTGTTCACCCAGTCTTCTCTGGTCCAGCAATAGAAAGAATAGAAAACAGCGATGCAATCGATAATATGATTGTGACTGATACTATTCCACTTAGAAAAGAATCGAAGAAAATTACGGTAGTTTCAGTTGCAGATTTACTTGCAGAAGCTATTATAAGAACTCACGACAACAGGTCTGTGAGCTCATTGTTTGAAATTGAAAGATAATATATAAACAGGTTTTTAAAATTATGGCTTCTATAGAATTACAAGTAGCTAAAAGAGACGCTAAAAATACAAAAGCGAAAGACGTTAGGAAAGAAGGAAACATACCGGGTGTTTACTACATCAATGGTACTGAGTCTATTCCTATTACTTCAAATTTCAAAGATTTGAAACCAGTAGTGTTCACTTCTCTTACTAGAGTTGTTGACCTAAGTATAGAAGGTGGAGAAACTAAGAAATGTATCCTAAAAGAAGTTAAATTCGACCCCATCACTGATGAAATTCTTCACTTTGATTTAGTTGGGCTAACTGCAGGAAACAGATTAGTTGTTAATATCCCAATCACTCTTACTGGCCAATCAGTTGGTGTTCGTAATGGTGGTATTCTTAACCACGTTCTTCGTAAAGTTAAAGTAAGATGTTACCCTAAAGATTTGGTTGAGACTATAGAAGTTGATATATCAAAACTTAAAATTGGTCAATACATCAAATTAAATGAAATTGATTTAGGCGAATTAGAGGTTGTTGTAAAAGACAATGCCGTTATCGCCGCTGTTACTCGTCCGAGAGTTGCTGCTGCATCAACTGCAGTTGGTATGGAAGACGAGGATGGTGAAATTGGCGAAGAGTCAGCAGAAGGAGGCGAGGAGTCTTCTGAAGGTGGCGACGAGTAAGACAATCGCTAGTTAAAACATACTATAGGGTATTCTTTGAAAAGAGAATACCCTTTTTTATTATTACAAGTTAATTACATGAAAGAAAAATTTGACTATATATTCGTTGGATTGGGTAATCCAGGCACCAAATACCAAAAGACTCGTCATAATATTGGCTGGTTGGCTTTGTATGAATTCGTACTCAGAAATGACAAGGAGTTCAACCCCTCGGCTAAGTTACAAGCTCACCAAGCAACAGTAGAGATAAATGGTAAGAAGATACTATGCTTGTTGCCTACTACATATATGAATAACTCTGGTGAGGCAGTACGGGCAGCTATCAAAAAATATAAGGTCCCAACTGAGAATATAGTTATTCTAGTAGATGAATATAACTTCCCACTTGGTAAAGTTCAACTCAAGATTGGAGGCAGTGCTGGCGGACACAATGGGCTGAAATCTCTTCTTTTTCACCTTGACACCGATCAGTTTTACAGACTCAGAATGGGCATAAGTAAGAATTTTGGTCCTGGTGAGCTAGTAGACTATGTACTATCCGAATTCACGGAGGAAGAATGGAATGGAGAGTTAACAAAGTCCATTCTCTATACCGTGAAAGCACTGCATCACATAGTAGAGAAAACCCCTCAGCTAGCTATGAGTGAGATTAACTCAGGTAGTTTGTAACTCACACCTCCGTCTCTTTCCATCTACCCTTTGTGAAGAGCCAAAGAGTAAAAAGACCAACCGATATTTCGGAGATGAACATACCCCAAAACACACCTGACTGTTGCCAATTCAGCGATATTGCTAGTACATAGGCAAGTGGAATTTGGAATAGCCAAAAGAAGACAATGTTTATTTTAGTCGGGGTTGTTGTATCGCCAGAGCCGTTGAATGCTTGAACTGAAACCATCCACCAGCCATAGACAAAGTATCCGTAGGACATAATCTGTAGCCATTCGGCACCTACTTCTATTACTTTTGCATCATCGGTAAATATTCGCATTAGGTCTTCGTTAAATATGAAATAGCAGACCGAAACTATTATCAAGAGTATCATATTATAATACCCAATATTCCAGACTGATTTTTCAGCTCTATCTGGCTCGCCAGCTCCCAAATTTTGTCCAACTAATGTAGCTGCAGCATTCGACAGACCCCATGCAGGCATAAGTGTAAACATCATTATCCTAATCGCAATAGTAGAGCCCGCTACCGTCTCGCTACCTAGCTCAGCTAATATTCTTAGCAGGAAAATCCACGATGTCATAGCCACTATCATCTGCCCAATACCACCTAAGGAAGTCTTTACTATGTTCCACATAATCTCTGTGTCAATCTTGATTTGGCTAGCTAATAGTTTTATGTGCTTGCTGCCTCTGGTGAGTACCCATAGCTGGGCTACAACACCAAGTCCACGCCCAATATTAGTCGCCATAGCTGCACCTTCGATACCGAAAGCAGGGATAGGACCATATCCAAAAATCAAGATTGGATCTAATATCATATTCACTATATTGGCAAGCCACAGAACTCGCATGGCTATAGCGGCATCACCAGCCCCTCGGAATATAGCGTTTATCACGAACAGTAATACGATTACGACATTTCCACCTAACATATATTGGGTATATTTATACCCTACATCTATGCTCCATGCATCAGCCCCCATGAGTCCAAGCAGCTCCTTGGAGAAAAATATACCCCCTATCATAAGTGGAATAGATGCTATCAATCCGATAATTATAGATTGGAATGCCGCTTTTCCCGAATCTTTGGTGTTCTTTTCCCCTGTCCTTCTTGCTATTATAGCTGTTACAGCCATAGCTAAACCCATAGCAACTGAATAGAGTATAAATAGATAAGTCTCTGTAAGTCCGACAGTGGCAATAGCCGATGCGCCAAGTTTACCTACGAAGTAGATGTCAACCACTGCGAAAACAGACTCCATTACTAGCTCCAAAATCATAGGTATTGCCAATAGGAATATTGCTTTTCTTATGCTAATCTGAGTATAATCAGCTTCTGTTCCCTTTATAGCATCTACTAGGTTCTGCCAAAGCGATTTCTTAACTATCGGAGGAATGTCAGATTGATTTGAATTATTTTCGGACATGAATGGAAATTGGTAAGTGTATATTAGACTACGAAATTAGTCAAATTATACTTATGCTACAATGAGTATTTTTAGTTTTGTAATTTTATTTACTTATAGTACAAATTACCATTCTTTGTCTCAGTTTTGTTCAGTTCACCTTCGGAGACTAATTCTTTTAACTCTTCCTCGGCAGCCACTCTATCTTTCTCAGAAAGGACAGAGTATTCTTTGGCGGTAAGGGTAGGATATATTTCGAGCAATGAGTCTAAGTCTTTTGGATAGTCTTTCTTCTCTGCCTGTTCGAAGAGTCCAACTACAGCTCCTTCGTAAACTACGTATGGTTTTGAACCACGAATTACTTCTTCTTCACCATCTTTGTTTATCATTATCATAGTTGGGAAGCCAGTAACTTCTAGCTGATTTTTCAGAGCCAAATCTTCTTGGAATAGCTTCTGTGCGTGATATTCATAGTCATGGTCAAATTGGTCTATGTCTAAGCCACTCTCCTTGGCAGCTTCAGTCATTATGCTCCACATAGTTATATTCTTTTTCTCTAAGAATAGCATTTCCCTCATTCTTCGCATAAATTTAGTTGCTTTTTCTTTGCCTTGCATTTCCGCAGCTTTGTACGCCACTGATGGTGGGTAAGAAGAAGCCAATGGATTTTCTAACCACACATCGCCATCTATTGGCATATCATAATACTTACTAGCTTTATCCCAATGTTTTGCTACATCTCTTGGTGAGTTTATACCATCCCCCCTTCGAAAGCTCCAATCAGGCAATAGCCCACCCATTCGGTATTCTATTTCTATCACGTTTCCATATTCTAATTTTAACTTTCTTAGCTGTGCCTCTATCCCCCAGCATGAAGAGCAAATTGGGTCAGTAAAGTAAATTATCCTAACTGGCTTGTCGGTATTATTCTTTATGTTATTCTCTTGCTCTGAGGTACTGTCAGCACCACAAACACCTTTTTCCATATCACAAATTAGTGGGTTCTGGTGTGCTTCCATTTTGCTTCCTGTGGCGAAAAGCATCGCCAATAATAATATTAGTAATCTATTCTTTGTCATCATAGATATTACTACGATTTGAAGGGTTTTTAATTATAAATAAAAAAACCGAGATGCAATCGCTCACACCTCGGTTTGGAATTATATATAAAATATAATCAAAGGGATTATTTTACAACAGTAATCTTACCAGCTGTTATCATTTCGCCATTTTTAATAACCAATATATATTGTCCAGAAACAAATTCATTTGAATTTAGCTCATAAGCATTTTCACCGTTAGTAGTAGAGATGCTCTCGCTAAATACTACATCGCCATTTATTGAGATAAGCTCTATCTCAGCTGTACCAGCTTCGCCAGTAAATCTTACTGTAGAGTTATCTAGAACTGGCATTGGGCTAACAGTCAGTCCATTCTCATCGAATGTATCATAGTCTACATTAGTAGTCAATGAAGGAGTCAGTTGAATATCAGAACCAAATACTAATGATTCAGTATAGTTAATTTCTACTTCTTCACTGTGTGATTGATATCCAAGTTTGTTAATACTCAAAGTATATGTTCCCTGAGCTAGTGCATCCATTTCGAACTCACCATAAGTATTACTTACACTATAGTCATACACTTTCCCTTCTGCGTTTGTAAGCGTAACTATAGCACCACTAATTGACTCAGAATCATCTCCACCACCTTCACCAGGTGCCATTCCTTTCCATTTCTTGATTAGTCTACCTCTGAATTGAGCAATACCACGAGCAGAGCCTTTCTCAAATTCAGCATGAACGATATCATGTTGCATAGCTGCCATATTCTCATCTACTCCTATCACTGTAGCATCTTCCCAAGTAAGAGAAGCGACATCGCCAGTAACATAGTAGCCAGGTAAATAGCCCCTATCAGCAGGTAGTGACAACAATACATATTTGCCATAGTTCAGATTACCAAACTTATAGTTTCCGTTTTCAGTTCTAGTAACAGCTTTGTTTGCGTTTCCATCAACCGACAATGCGATTACAGTAGATTCAACAACTAAGTTACTTTCAGAACTAACGCTTCCAGATATCATGCCGTTTTCAATTTCTTTCTTGTTAAGCTTGAAATCAACTCCACTCTTGTCTTCTTTCAAGAAAATAATGTCGGCTTCGAAGTAAGTGTCAGCACCTTCATAGAATTGTCTTTCATATCTAGTATTCATTTTTGGAATTGCATCTGCATAAGCATAGTAGCTGTGTATATCAGGCAATTCTGTCATATATCTGCCATTAGCGTCGGTTTTAACTCTTGTTATATGGAAAGCGTTACCATTTGCGTCTATTGAGTCATTACCACCAATCATTGATTGAATCGATTGGAAAGTAACAATTGACTCAACAGGTTCGCCAGTTCTTGCATCTACAACTTGGCCACTTACAGTGTGGAAGTTAGGCATAGGAATAAAGTGTAGCATCATAGATAACTCTAAAGTATCATTCTTACCAACCTCAATTACTTCAGCATCATTTATGTTGAATGCTTCCTTATAGAATTGTGTCTTATAACCCTTTGCATTTGCTCTTAGATAGTATTTACCAGCAGGAACACCAAAGTAAGCCATATTACCATTTATCTCAACAGATTTTGCGTAAGGGAAACCAGTTGCAGAGTTTGGATCTCTGTCTGCTGACCATACTGTAGCAGTTCCATAGAAATCTTTTACCTCATCCGTCTCGTCATAAAACTCAACTACCAAAGTAGCAAAATCTAGATTGTTATGACCAACTCTTAGCTTAAATACACCGCGTATTCTTTCGTAAGTAAGCCCATTATCACAAGTAGCTTCAACAATCACAGGGATGCTATAATATCCAGCAACTGTTTTTTCCCAGCTAAGTACACCTGTATCTTCGTCAATAGTCATACCTTCTGGAGTTGTGTTATCACCAATAAGAGCATCACTTAAGTAGTATTTTATTTCACATTGATCTTTTGATACAGCATCTACATCATATCTCCATGTCATACCTGCCTTAACTTCATGAACGAATTTGGTGTTAGGACTAAAGTATAGACTTGGCCTGTTGTCAGTAGAATCACATTCGCCATAGCACACAACTACATTCATTACGTCTACAACTTTATTGTCGCAATTGTTAATCAGATTAATCTTTGCTTTATACAGACCTTCTTTGGGAGCTTGTACTTTATATACAACACCACCAGAATTAAGAGGTTGTGAGCCTTTTAATATTAAATCTGACATTTCCCAATTAAGGGTTGCTTCACAATTAGTATTGTTAATCACTTTCGCTACAATCTCACCGTTGCCATCGCTGTCAAGTCTGATGTAGTCTTGCTTTTTCAAGAAAGCCATACGTGGCTCACCATCTTTCACGTTCCCACATACTTTTTCACTTGTCTCACTGGCATCACCAGTAGTTTCATCTAACAAATAAACATCAAAACAGTAACTACCAGGTCTAAGATCACTCACTCTGTATGAATACCTTTCAGTTGAATCTGCAAATCTTCTGATTTTTACAATTTCTTCTGATTTTTTCTCATTCGCTAAAAGTGTATGCTGAGTAATTACATACAAATCACCAGCTTCAATTTTTGTATCACTATCCACCCAACTAATCGTAGCATCACCCTTCACAGGGAAGGATTCCTTGATGTCGATTTTAATACTCATCTTTATTGGTTTCGGCGGTGTGTCTTTCGCCTCCAACTCACTTACACTACCGAACAGCACAACCAGAGCTAATGCTGAGAGTAGATATTTGTATAAGTTTTTCATTACTATACCTCTATAAATTTGTTATTAATTATTTTCCCTTTGACTATTTGCTCTAATCAACACAAATGATAAAAAAAGGTAACAAAATTTGGAAGAAAAATTTATTTATTAGATACTTTGAGTGTTAAATATAAATTCACATTGACCGTCCAAAACCAAAAAATTGCGATAAATTTCGTACTTTTGTTTAATTAGATAAAACAAAAAAATAATAACAAATTTAAAAATAGGTTAATACATGGCTGGCTCTAAAATAACGATAAACAACGGAAAACTTAATGTACCAAACGACCCGATTATCCCTTTCATCGAAGGTGATGGCATTGGTCCTGATATTTGGTCTGCAACTGAAAAAGTACTAAACGCGGCTGTAGATAAGGCGTACAATGGCGAAAAGAAAATAGTCTGGAAAGAAGTATTAGCTGGTGAAAAAGCTCACAACCAAACTGGCGAGTGGCTACCAGAGGAAACTTTAGATGCAATCAAGGAATATTTGATCGCTATCAAAGGCCCACTTACTACTCCAGTTGGCGGTGGTATTCGTTCATTGAACGTTGCTCTTAGGCAGCAGTTAGATCTTTACACTTGCCTAAGACCAGTTCGTTGGTTCAAAGGTGTTCCTTCTCCGGTAAAAGAGCCAAACAAAGTTGACATGGTTATCTTCAGAGAAAATACTGAAGATATTTACGCTGGAATAGAGTGGAAAGCTGGTTCAGAAGAAGTTAAAAAAGTAGTTAACTTTATCGAAAATGAAATGGGAATCAAAAAAATCAGATTTCCTGAAACTTCATCAATCGGAATCAAGCCAATCTCTGTAGAAGGTACTGAGAGAATCGCTCGTGCATCTATTGAATATGCTATTGAGCACAACAGAAGCTCTGTTACTTGGGTACACAAGGGTAACATAATGAAGTTCACTGAAGGTATGTTCAAAGATGTAGGGTATGACCTAGCAGAAAGAGAATTTGGCGATAAGACTTTCACTTGGAGACAATACGACAAGATAAAAGATGAGCAAGGTACGGAAGCTGCTGACAAAGCACAAAGCGATGCCGTAGCTGCTGGTAAAATCATTGTGAAAGATGTGATTGCTGATGCATTCTTACAACAAATCTTACTTCGTCCAGCTGAGTATGAAGTAGTATGTACTATGAACTTGAATGGTGATTATATCTCTGATGCATTAGCTGCTATGGTTGGTGGTATTGGTATAGCTCCTGGTGCTAACATAAACTACACTACTGGTCACGCAATATTTGAAGCTACACACGGTACTGCACCGAAATATGCTGGCTTAGACAAAGTAAACCCAGGTTCAGTTATCTTATCTGGTGTACTTATGTTGGAACATTTGGGATGGCAAGAAGCTGCTGATATAATTGTAAACGCTGTGGAAGAGACTATATCACAAAAGAGAGTTACTTATGACTTCCATAGATTGATGGAAGGAGCTACTAAACTAAAAACTTCTGAGTTTGGCGATGCATTAATCGAGAATATGAAGTAAGTTTAGATCAAGAATCTTATTATAATTAGCCACTTTTCAATTTGGGAAGTGGCTTTTTTTATTTTGTATAACTCCCAAATAGACTATATTGCAACTATGATATTCAAATACATAAGATATATACTAGAAATTGCATTCGTGGTGTTGATACTTTTAGCAGTATTTGCAAGAGTTGACTCTATTCAAATAGATAGATCATTAGTCTATCACTTTATACTTACATTTATTTTACTTCTAATGTCTATCGAAGAAAGATTCCTATCTGCTATATTTCTGAGGGAGAAGGAAACAGTAGAACCCACTGAGTATAATAATATAATGCGCACTATGTTATCAATTGGCTTAGCTAGTTTTCTATCTGGTAGCTCATTTATATTGTTCCAACCGCTTAATCAGGCAACAAATGATAAAGTAGTCCAATTATTATTATTGATATCCATGATTTGTAGTATAGCCCTATCATTCTATAAGATGGCTAAGAGGTAATAACATATGTTTATATTGGGAACAAAAATAAAATGAAAAGATATTTTGCACTTACAACATTCGTAATTTTACTACTGTGCATTAGTAAAAAATCAAAATCTCAAGATATTTCCTTTGAAATAGAATTGAAATCCATTACCATACCTGAGCTTGGTGGATTGCAGTCTTATGCTTTCGGACAAGCCGATGGGAAGTGGTTGCTTGTAGGTGGCAGATTAGATGGATTGCACCGAAGACAACCTTGGGCATCATTCGATATAGCAGGTCATAACAATCAACTTATCGTAATAGATCCCGTTGCGAAATTGACATGGTCGGCTAACTTAAAACTCTTTCGAACTTCACTACAGGAACAGTTGAGCTCAACTAATATGGAATTTTACCAAGACGGGGACTATCTTTATATCATAGGTGGTTATGGCTATAGTGAAACCGATGGTGATCACACAACTTTTGACTATCTTACATCTATTCATGTGCCTGAAGTAATTGAAGCAATACTCACTAACACAGATTTCTCAACATCGATTCTACAGGTAAAACATCCAGATTTTCAGGTTGCAGGAGGAAAATTAGAAAAAATAGGTGATGTGTTTTACCTATTAGGTGGACATAAATTTATAGGCAGATACAACCCTATGGGGCCAAACCATGGGCCTGGCTTTATTCAAGAATATACCAATGCTATTAGGAGATTCAGTATATCACATAATTCTACTGGAGGTATCGATGTAACCAAACTAACGTCAACAATTGACACAGCTAATTTCCATAGACGTGACTACAATGCAGAACCACAAATATTAGAAAATGGTGAAGAAGGAATAACTATGTTTTCAGGTGTATTCCAACATGATGATGATTTACCTTTTTTAAACTCTGTTACTGTCACATCTGATGATTACTATATAAATGAATCATTTGAACAGTATTACAATCACTATCACTGTCCTGTCCTACCTTTATACTCTGAAGAAAAAAATGAAATGCATAATATATTCTTTGGTGGAATAGCTCAGTTCTATGATAGCTTAGGAACATTAGTACAAGATGACGATGTACCTTTTGTTAACACTATAGCTGTAGTTACTAGAGATAAACATGGCAATATGACAGAGTCAAAATTACCTATTGAAATGCCTTCACTCTTGGGTGCGGGAGCAGAGTTTATACCTAATCCAGATTTTCCTCATTATAATAACAACGTCTACAAATTAGATAGTTTGAGTACAAAAAGCACATTGATTGGATATATATTTGGAGGAATACAAAGCTCACAACCTAATATATTCTTTATAAATGACGGCACACAAAGCACAGCTAACAGTGAAATATATGAAGTCTATTTAAAAAAAAATAGCACCTCTTCTGTAAATGAATCTAATCAACTTGGTACAGATAATTTTAATTTAAAACTATATCCCAACCCAACTCATACAAGCCTATTTATCGACAATATTGAAATGATTCACATCTCTGAATTATCTATAATTGATTTGGAAGGTAAGATATTACAAAACAAATTGATGGACAGTCAAGAAAGTCAATTAAAAATTAATGTAGAGTCATTAAGTCCAGGTGCTTACGTTCTGAGGATAAAAATAGGAAATGAATTCATCACAAAAAGGTTCATTATAAAATAGATTAGTAACTAATTATGAGCAAACCACTTTCTAACGAATATTACGAAGAGCAAGAGATCAAGGACATTGAGCTAAAAAACGATAAGCTGGTGGCGGCAACTTTTGAGCTTTGTGAATTTGTCAACTGTGATTTTTCAGAAGCTGATTTGGCTGACACCAAATTCATAGAGTGTAGTTTTACTAATTGCAATCTCAGCTTAGCAAATATGAATAATGTCACGCTCAACAATGTTAGATTTAGCAAATCAAAGCTTGTGGGAGTTGACTTCAGTAAGAGCCGCGATTTCTTACTCGAATTCAGCTTTTCGGATTGCATTCTTTCGTCATCAGATTTCTCAAATATGAAGATACCAAACACAAAACTCAACAACTGTAAGCTAGACAATGTACAATTCGTTAATACAGTAATGAAGGGAAGTTCATTCGACAATTGCGATTTGAAAGAAGCTATATTAGACCGCTGCAACTTAGAGTTTGTTGACTTCAGCACAGCAAGTAACTTCACCATAGACCCAGAAGCAAATAGAATGAAAAATGCCAAGTTCTCCCACTCTGATTTGGCTGGGTTGCTCACCAAGTATGAGTTGAAGGTGGTGTAAAAGAGAAACTTCTAATCTCTCCCTCCTACCAAAAGCATCCCTCGCATAGTATATATTTTACTACCTTTTTCATAGTGTATTGAGTTAATAATCAGCTTATATTTTGCAGTTTCCTTTTCAGTGTAAAAAGTCAAATCTTCTTGTTGTACTGGCACATTTGACTCATGTTTTAGACTGTATATTTTTGATATATTGAACTCAAAATCATCTCCCTCATAATTAACTATCAATGATTTATTATCCTTACTGAATTCCATTTTATTAATTCCCATACCTTCAGGTGAAAATTGTGCTGTGTTAGTATAGGTTGCATAGCTGATTTCAATCGATTTGTCATATCCACTTATGTTGTAGCTTATCTTATTCTCCGAATTGAGATATATTCTATTATCTCTGTATGATTTATGCCTATCCAAACCCATAGTATTATAAATCAGATAAGCGACAGAATTGTTATTTACATAATGTTGCTCCGATGTATCACGCACATAGACTATTTTTTCTAAATCCTGCTCGAAGTACTTTGTCATATCTTTATAGTTATGGAAGGTAGATAGATAGTTAACTATAGAGAAAATCTCTTCGTTATCTGAACTATCTACTTTTGCTTGATTCCCTGACTCCACTTTTTCATGCAAGGTAGGCAGACTGTCCGTTTCCCAAATCACCTCATCTACTATCTTTCCATTTTCTAGCATCCCATTCTTACTGAGCAAATTCTCTAATCTCCCAATTTGAGAGCTCTCACTAACAGAGAACATCCCCCATGGACCAAATGAAGAAAGCACCAATATAATGGTCAAGCTAATAGGAATAAACTTAATGTTCGTCCTGCCGATGAGGAAATAGATAATCACAATAGTCAGCCATACACCAAGCATCAGTATGACATATCTATTGATTGTAAAACCATAATCACCTATTCGCATCAGAATAGCAAAGTAGAGCATAGCTACAAGAGGTATTAGTGTAAGGTAATACGATTTGGTGAATCGCTTTATCCATTTGTTCTCCCCACTATTTCCATAAGGTTGAATAAGCAAGAATGTAAGCATACCCAGTACGGATATACCAATCACCAAGTATGAAACGATACCTTTGGGCCAGTCCCAAGAGAGGAGTATTTTCAACTCATAGCTATAAAGTATTAGCAAATAAACTAATAGCAAAGGTAGTAATATAAACTGAGAGAAGACTTTCAGTCCCTTTGGGTAAACTCTAATAGAATCTAGTGTATGAATATCTTTGGGCAGTTTGGCAGCATAGAACCAAGTGTTGAACACTGTAACAATAACAACGAAAATATTCATATAAACAGTTTCTTCTATGTCCAAATCGAAAAGACCGTGGAGTGCTCCTAGTGCAATTGCAATTCCTAAATAGAGTACACCGGAATAGAGAATTGCCTCCATCAACCTAAGGAATAGCGCTTTGTTATAATTCCAAAATCCATTCTCTTCACCTCGCTTGATAAATGGCATAAATGCAACCATAAGATGTACGGCAATATTATAAATAGCATATTTCATGTAGGGAATAAAATAATTGACGGCTATATCTTGGTCAGGAAAGCTGATGTAGACTAATGCAAGGAGTACAAACCCAATCACTACGCTGAAATAGTAATTAGCTGCTGAAAAATTTAGCTTTTCAGATAACAGCTTTATAACCACAAACAGCGGTATACCCAAGGCAGCTGTAAGCATATAATGGACAAAGACTATTTGTGAGTTTTTGTCCACTCCTTCTTCGATTAATATGATAGCAAATATAGCTGTCAGAGCAGACATTATGATTGCGAATGGGAACCTTAGGAATGCAGACTTTGCCTGGTTGGCTAGTTCATCAATTGATGGAAACTTCATATTCTTTCCTGTTGATATTCTTAAAGATAGATAAAAATATAACTAAAATATATTGATTTTGTTGCGTGCAATGTTCAGGAATTATTCAATTAGTAAGTAAACAATATAGAAATGTTCTATATCATAATCGCTATACCATTTTCCTGGATTTTCCGTGTCCAGTATGCAATACCAGGACATATTCTCATCTATTTCATAGGGTGGATTATAAGCTAATATAGGAGTTGCTTCCCCAACTGGAATCATATATTTATTGTTTGTTTTATTCATCACTCTTAGAGAATACATTTTATTAGATTTCAATTTCTTCTTTCGTTCTAATTTATTGATTTTAAAAATTGCATCAGTTGTGCTCTCTTGTTGTTGCATAGCTACATGAATCTCATATCTCTCATCTTCTTTTTTGAAGCGAACTGCATCACAAGCATTGTAAACATGAACGTATTGTTCACCATTCATTTCAAACTCATGCTCTTCGTCTTCGCAAGTTAGTCCGAAATCATCTGTTTTTATTAATTCCCCTTTCTCATATTCTTCCATAATTAATTTGAAAGTTTTACCCCTCATCAATGTGTCCTCGCAAACAATAGAAATCATTTTAATTCCATTCAAATTATTTGCTAATTTTTGTTTTATGTCTTTCACATATTCAAATTTTATCTCTGTAGAATCTTTAGAGTATATAGATATATTGGCTACAATAAATATTAAAATCAATAGATGTTTCACTTTAGTCTCCTGTTACTATTAAATCAACTTCCATTTAGTACTATAAAAGTAAGGATTATGTTACGACATTGCAAATATTTACAACCTTGGTACTTTTTTTTACACATTTCGGACTCAAATGTATTAATTGATTATATTACTATTAACAAAAATAGTTTGAATTAAAATATATAAATTTATGGGCTTTACTGAAGAACAACTGCTAGGTGCTAAGCGAAGGAAAGAACTAATAGCCATAGCAAAAGAGAACGACATTAATATTAAGTCAGCGAAGAAGAAGTATAAGTATGAATCGAATTTACAAAAGCTTCAAGCTGAGTTAGTAAAGCTACAGAAGTGGATTGCTCAGAACAATAAGCGGGTTATAGTAATACTTGAAGGGCGTGATGCCTCTGGAAAAGGTGGTGCAATAAAAAGATTCATAGAACACATGAACCCCAGAACTTCAAGAACTGTGGCACTAACTAAACCCACTGAAGTAGAAAAGGGACAATGGTATTTCCGCCGATATATTAAGGTATTACCTAATCCTGGTGAAATTGTCTTTTTTGATAGAAGTTGGTATAATCGTGCTGTTGTTGAGCCGGTAATGGGGTTTTGCACGAAATCACAATATGAAAAATTCATGGTGCAAGTACCAGAGTTTGAACATTTGCTGTACGAAGATAATTTGAAGATTATCAAATTTTGGTTTTCTATCTCAAAAGAGGAGCAGAAAAAGAGATTTGAAGGGCGACTAAACAACCCTTTGAAACAATGGAAATTCAGTCCAGTGGATATGAAAGGACAAGAGCTATGGGATGATTATACTAAATACAAAGAGCAAATGTTTAGTAAGACACACACTAACTATAGTCCATGGATTATAGTAAAAACCAACGATAAAAAAGAAGCTCGGTTAGAAAGCATAAGACACGTGTTGTCTCAATTTGATTATGAAGGGAAAGACGAAGCTGAGATTTCACTACTCCCTGATCCAAATGTAATTATGCGTTACCACAGAAGTGTAGTTCAAATAGATGTCTAATTTAAAATGAATAATGAAATGAATTTAAGTAAAGAAGATTTAGACCTGCTAAACTCAAAAATTGGTTTACACAGCTTATTCAAAAGTAAGAAAGTCAATGTAAAAAAAGCATTGGAAGAATCTAGATACTTTTTGGAAATGAAGAAAAAACAAACTGAACTAATCAAACTTCAGAATTGGGTTATTGAAAATGAAAAGAAAGTAGTTATAATTTTTGAAGGTAGGGATGCTGCAGGTAAAGGTGGTGCAATACGAAGAACCACAGAATATATGAACCCAAGACACTTTAGGGTAGTAGCACTGAACAAACCCACAGAAGATGAGCGTAAACAATGGTTTTTCCAAAGGTATGTAAATAAATTACCAAAGCCAGGTGAGATAGTATTATTCGATCGTAGTTGGTATAACAGAGCTGTAGTTGAGCCAGTGAATGGGTTTTGTACTGATGAGCAATACAAAGTCTTCATGTCTCAAGTAAATGATTTTGAGAAAATGCTCATTCAGTCTAATACCTATTTGATTAAGTTTTATTTCTCAATCACAAAAGATGAGCAAGCGCGAAGATTTAAAGATATAAAAAGCGATCCACTGAAAAGATGGAAAATGACTGCTGTAGATGAGAAGGCACAGGAACTATGGGACGATTATACAGCTTATAAACAGAAAATGTTCGAAGAGACTAACACTGAATTGTCCCCTTGGAATATAATCAATGCCAATAAAAAGACAGATGCTCGTTTGGAAGCCGTTAATCACATTTTGAATAAGATTCCATACAAGGAATAGAATTAGTCTGCAGCCTCATCTACTAATGAAAGAAGCCACTTTATATCTTCTTCTATAATCTCCTCTGGGCTGTTGAATTTTATTCTTTTGGCGTTTTTCCCTTTACCACTAAACTTTAGTCTTTCGTGGTCTATTTCATCTACATTGTGAACATAGAGCATACAGCTATCTTGGCTACCTTCTTGCAGCCCACATAGTAAATTTTGCAAATTCCCACGACTATATAAAGTAAGCTTTACTTTTGCACCTCCGTAGGCATTTTCTTCCAAATCATCGAAGTAGTCTGAGATTATTCCTCTCAACTTCTTGCCCATTTCATGAGCTTTTGATCCTTCAGTAAAAATATTATCAAATTCTGCTTTAGTTAACATATATATCCGTATTTAAAATCTTTAAAAGTTATTAGTTTTTAGTAATTCATATTTGGGTAGTACGAAGTTTGCTACTTATTTATTTGGTCTCCTCAACAGTAAAGTTCAGTGATTTTAAGGCAAGATTTTCCCATTCTCCAGAATATTTCTGTGGAACTTCTAGCCAATTCTTCATTCCATTGCCTTTACCTTTAGGATTCCAATTGCCTGCCTTGGGGTTGTCATCACAAAACTTTGCAATAGCATCAGCACCAATTTTGAAAACTAAGCTATCATTATATAAAACTACAAACGCTTTTCTGCCAACCTTTAAGCATCTTTTACCAAACATAAGACCATCAGCCGTATTATGAGTAGCCGACAGTTTTTTGTTAATTCTATCAAATTCTACTTCTGTTACCATATATAACCCCTAATTTCTTACTAGTTTACTATTACTTTTGCAATAGAAGTGCTATTTGGAGAATTAAGCACTATAAAATAAACACCTGCAGAAAGGCTACTCATATCCACAGATTCATTAGTAATACCTTTGGTTGCCACTTTGTCAGCAGTCTTGTATAATACATTACCATTTAGTCCCATAACTGTAAAACTGTATGTTCCAGCTTTTTGGACGAATAGTTCTAAATCAGCAATATTATTATCAGTTACATGTACTGAGACAATTTTATTTACTGACGATATCTTGTTAACTACCTCTACGCTCGATGGCCCTAACCCAACTCTAGCAGTATACACACTTACATCACCACTATTTTCCCTGCCATCTGCCCACACAGGTATAAACTCTTCACCATTGTTCAACAACATATTATACTCCCCTACACCAAATCCATTATTTCGCAATCCAATTTTACTAAAATCACTAGAAAGTGTGCTTAGTGGCTCTGGGTCAGTGAAGTTTTCTCCACCATCAGATGAAGTTTGAATCACATAGAAAGTCTGCAAATCACTATCCATATCAATTGTTCTGTCATAATAAGTTACCGCCAAAACACCCTGGCTATTTACCGAGAGTGATGGATAATAGTTAGATACTGGCTTTTCAGGTGAATCCAAATTTAGGACTTTTGGAGTATCCCAGCTAGTGCCACCATCATTTGATTTTGTAAAGTATATATCCATTTTTCTACCAGCATTACCATTTATCCCATTAGCCGTCCAAGCAACATACAGATTATTCTTATGAGGGCTCAATTCATTATTATCCGCCACAATCATAGGAGCTGGATACAGTCTTCTTACTGTTATACCAGGTATTGTATCAAGTGTACCCGATTGGTCAAAAATTGAACGCGGAAGATTGAAATCTGTGATTTTCTTTTTTTCTGCAAAAGAACCACCCAAATCATCAGTAGTTGTATAATACAGGGCCAAATCACCACTCTTAAAACCATTATATAAAATGTGTACTCTTTGGTTTGCATCAACTGATGCCGTAGCAAATTGTACTATATCAAAATCACCTTGACTAACTTGTACTGGTTCAGAGAAGTTCTCATCTCCATTCTTTTTTACAGCCATATATATATAAGAATTCTGACCACTTTGAGATGATTGTGACAATGTGTAAACCGTAATTATATCATTGTTATCAGTTACTGTCATCCATTGTTTATCAGGCAATTCTATTTGATTTGTAGAAAGGTTTTCTGAAAGGGAAATAAATGGCTCATCGGTATTCTGCCACGTTGCACCGCCATCGTCTGAATAAGCCCAATAGAGTGCTCCATATATTCTACCATTTACATTCTGGAAGAAGTAAAGCCAAGATAGGTAAGCTCTGCCATTATTATCAAACACCAAGATTGGGTCTCCTCCCCCTATGATAAAGGACTGAGGATAGTTTAGAGTAGTTGTCTCAAAATTACTCTTATTCCATGTTTTGCCATCATCCTTGGTATAATAAACAGAGCAGTATAAATCTGGGAATCCTCCAGTTGTAACATCTTGGTAAATTGGAGAAACTATAATATTGTTCTTATCTGTAGGATTTATTGCAGCATGAACTTCAGATTCAACGGCAGAACTTGGTTTGATAGAGATTTTATTCTCACCATCTTGTACTCCGCTTTCCTTATCTGTAATAACTCCATTATGATTCTCCAATCCAATATAATTCATATTCGAATCGAGTTTGAATTTCATTTCTCTTTCTATCATATTGATAGGCTGAGCCAATAGCTCAATACCCATAAATAATAAAGTTAGTAATAATATTTTTTTCATGTTTCTATTCTCTTTATATAATCTATTTATTTTCTAGTTATCACTCTTTGTAGCTTGTAAACACCATTACTATTTTTTGCTACTACTTGCAGGATATAATTCCCTACTGCCAAATTATTTTCATAATTTATGTCAAAAGTATATTTTCCTTTCTCATGACTACCTTTGTTTACAGCTATGATCTTTCTTCCTTGTAAGTCCCATATCTCCAACTCTATGTTAGAATACTTTTTCAAAAGTATAGGAATCTTCAAATTTTCCTTGAACGGATTAGGGTAAACTTCTCCAAGTTCCATTACTTTATATATTTCTCTTTCTTGGTATCCGACATTTGTCTTCGTACTTCCATCTACAGCAACTTGTAAGAATGACTCATAACCATCTTCGCCTTTTTCTAAAGTAGCTAATTGATGCTCATAACCATCAGCAAACGAGAAGTCTTGTGACAACCCTACAGGGTCGTTTTCTGTACCATATACCTCGCTATTATCAGCATAGAGTTGGTTTTTAGGCTGCACATCGAA
The DNA here is from genome assembly GCA_046290495.1 of Chlorobiota bacterium. Taxonomy (GTDB): domain Bacteria; phylum Bacteroidota; class Ignavibacteria; order Kapaibacteriales; family UBA2268; genus PGYR01. The sequence continues at coordinate 1,247,613 of JBKAGT010000005.1, forward strand.
TGTAAATTGTGAGACAGCTGAATAAGAAGAACTAACAAAAACTTGAAAATGAATGTGGCATATTCTACCTGGATAAATACCAGGGAACACCGTGACAAATTCCACTTCTCCATTAGCATCAGCTATTTGATAACCTCGCAGGTGAGTATCCTCGGTATTTCCTTGATTGCTTCCAGTATTATAACCCGAATAAATACCATTCTTATCACAATGCCATATATTTACTCTCACATTAGGCATTGGTGTGCAACCGTCAACATCTACGATTCTCATCTTCATTTTGAGTCTTACACCTTCTTGCCCCTCGGTGATATCCTGTCTGAAAAAGAAGCTATTCTCACCCAAATCTAATGGGAATGGGCCAGCTGTTTCGGAAGGAACAAGGACACAGTCCTCACTAGGGCTTAGTTTGTCTGGATTATCATTTGCTCTAAGAGGCAAGCTAAGTCCAGCACCTATCAAGCCTACCGATTTTAGGAAATCTTTTCTATTCATTGTATTTATCCAATTTCTGTATATCTAAGATACGAAATTATTTTGAGATGGGTTTATAAGATATTTGCTGAAAAGCGAAATTTTGTAATTAAATTTACTATATTCATTAAATGCAATGAATATAAATTAAAAAATGCTTTATGGGTAAAAAACTAACAGTATATATGACAGAGGGAACCGCTACAGGGCCTAGAATAAGTGAAATAGGTAATTGGGTAGGTAAAGCAGTCTACAGCCCTAGGGCTATGGTTTCAAAAATCATGACTCGTCCAGAGTTCAACAATCCAGGTGTTTATTGTCTAAAAGGTGATCCAATAGATGATAATTACGATGAAAGAGTTTACATAGGTGAAGCAGAAAATTTGAAAGTGAGATTAAAACAACATTTAGCTGATGCAAAAAAAGACTTTAAAGAATTAATAATTTTTGTCAGTAAAGATGAGTTGTTAACAAAGACACAAATAAGATATTTGGAATCTAGGTTGGTACAAATGGCTTTAGATGCTAAAACTGCTGAAATAGATAATGGTAATTCACCATCGTTACCAACTTTACATGAAGCTGACATTTCTGACATGGAGTATTTTTTAGACCAAATAAAATTAATTTTACCAATCATGGGTTTTCGATTTTTAATACCCACAACTATTTCAAATTATTCTTCTAATTTAGAGAAACATGATTCAAGTACTCATGAAACTTACTTTATTAAAACGAGCACATTCAATGCTACAATGAAAGAAACTGATCAGGGTTATATAGTATTGAAAGGTAGTGAAGCAAAGACTTCCTTATCCAAATCCTGCACTTCAACTTATAGGCGGATGAGAGAAAAACTATTAGAATCAAAAGTTTTAATTCTAATGAAAAACAGATATGTTTTTTCTGAAGATACAGTTTTTAATAGCCCCAGTGCAGCATCAAATATGGTATTAGGTCGTAATTCAAATGGTTTTGTTGAATGGGTGACAAAAGATGGGAAAACTTATAAAGAAGTACAAGAAAATATCAATTAGATTCGTGCCCCCTCATTACAATAACTGCCAATGCTATAGAACTAAGTGATAGTAACCAAGTATCAGTTATAAGCATATGGAGTAATATCATCAATGACTCACCATTTATACCCAATGCCGAAACAGTAAGAAAGAGCTCACTAATTAGGAAAAAGAGGAAGAAAAGCAGCATAGCTCTTTTGTAATTTCTGCTTTCAGTGACTTTTTTTGCTTCTACTAATCGGTGGATTATGAACGGAGTAACTACTCCAAGGAAAATAGCATGGAGATATCCAATGGTCAAATTTCTATTCTGATATACAAAATCTGCTACCTCTTGTATAGAGCCAAGAAGCGAAAAGAACACTTTAATTACAAACAATGTGTAGATAACAGTATACAACCCATATTTAAACCTCTCTTGAGTTTTAAGGTAGTTGTGCAAATCTGTTCTAACCAAAAATAAGGCGTGTATCTGCATGATAGAGGACAATACAGATATAATATTTATAACCCAACCTGGATTCGTCCACAGAGTTGACAAGCTATAGTTCAGAATAGTGGACAGGAAAAATAGGTTAAATGCCCTCTGCCAATTGTCACTATCTACCCCTTTCATTTGGTAAAGCACCAAGCTGATTATAGCTAGCAAGAACCAACCATTATATTGGAAATGCAAATAGAAATAGATAGCCAACTCATACCATATGGTATCTTTCATTCCTTGAGCTATTATTGGGCCTAATGAAAATGGTCCTATTGAGGAAAGAACCATAAAAAACACGGCAGCCATAGCAAACTTCCTATGCAGTGAGTTATCACCCTTAGTGTCTCTCCACAGCATAAATCCAAATACATAGGATAGTACGATATGCAGAGTAGAAAAAACTATAGACCAAAGTGCATAGCCAGTAAAAGGGAATGTAAATAGCATTCCAACAACGGATAGATTCAACAAAATGAATAGATGGGGATACTTCTTTTTATTCAGTAGATTATATTGTTTGAGTAGCAGATAGTAAAGTGCATTGAACACCCAACCCAAAAATGCCAAATGTGAGTGAGTGTGCAGCATATATTGATAGTTAAACCAGCTACCCAAATTATATGCAAAAACACTACGAAGCAAAGCAGCAAGAGCTACAGCTATGATTAACCAAATAAGAGAGACGGAAATATAGTGGTTGCGACTAAGCATAAAAAGAGAAGTAATTCATAACAAGAGTACAAATTATTGATTTAGCAGGAATATGCCAAAAATAGTCACTTAGCTTTTAGGTTCGTATCCATCAAAAAATGAATCCAAATCTACATTTCCACCGGATAAAATAACACCTATTTTCTTTCCTTTTAGCATTTTCTTATTGTTTATAATTGCCGCAAGTGTAACTGCTGATGATGGTTCTACAACTATTTTCATTCTCTCATAAATCAACCTCATAGCAGATAATATCTCCTCGTCATTAGCTAGCCATATATCATCAACATTGTCACTGATATACTCGAAATTTAACTTTCCCAATGAAGTTAGCAGCCCATCGCAAATTGTATTCGGATTTACTGAGGGTATTATTTGTCCCTCATTCAGAGATTTCTTAGCATCGTCAGCACCTTTCGGCTCTGCGCCATATACTTCAATCCTTTTCGATTTTGCATAAATAGCAGTCCCTGAAAGCAATCCACCACCGCCAACTGGTGAGACTATAGTATCTAATTCACTGACTTCCTCAACTAATTCCAAGCATGCAGTTCCTTGCCCAGCAATAATGTCATTTCTGTCATAGGGGTGTATAAATACAGCTCCAGTTTCAGCTACAATTTTGTCTAATGTAGATTCCCTCGCTTCTAAGTTTGGTTCACAAAATGTAACCTCTGCACCATATCCTTTCACTGCATTTACCTTAACTTTCGGTGAGTTATTTGGCATGACTATGTAAGCTTTTACTCCCTGCTCACGTGCAGCTAAAGCTAATGCCTGTGCATGGTTTCCAGAAGAGTGAGTAGCTACAGCTTTTGGCTTTTCTGCCTGAGCTAATTGCAGGAGTGCGTTGGTAGCACCTCTGTACTTGAAGGCACCTACCTTTTGAAAATTCTCGCATTTGAAGAATAGCTCAGCTCCAACAATTTGATTTATTGAATCACTTTTTAGAATAGGTGTTCTGTTTATGAATGGCTTTATTCTATTGTGTGCTTCTTTTATAACTTCTTTGGAGACCTTGCTCATTTCTTTTTTCCTTTTTTCTCTTTCCAATAGGCATAGCCTAATCCAACAAGCAAGCCTAATATCAGATATGGTAACAGTTCTTCCATTATTCAAATTCGGTTTTTTTATTATTAACTTCGGAATATAATAAGAAGGTGGTGTAAAATGCAACTTCAAAGAGTTAAAGTACATAGAGAATAGTAAATAATTTATTTCTTAATTGAATTTAAATATGCATCTTTGATTGTTTTTCCCAAGTCATTATAATCGACCTGAGAAGTAAATTTTCTTATTATACCTAAAGATACAGTTTTTTGACTACCAAAATATTGCTCAATTTGATTTGTTGTCATCACGTAAAAATGCCACTGTTCTAATTTTAGTGGGTCAATAGTTTCTTGATCTTTGTGTTTCAAATGACAGAAAACATAAATATCTGCATGTCTTTTTGAATTACTTCTTTTGTTGTTGGAATCATCTTCCCACTGTTTTGTTTGCCCAATTGAAAAAGTAATATTTGAGTATTTTTTCTGACTCCATGTTTGAATATAAGCAGCTGATTTGACTTCAATTCTTGCTCCATAATCTGTTATTAAATCATAAGCATCCCACTCAACTCTTGGAACAAAATTCTTTAAACCTATTGCAGTACCCACTATGAATTCTGCTAAAATACCTCGAGTAGAGTTGCTCAACAGATCTGAGACACTCCATTTCCAAAAATCTAACAATCTATGATTTATAGATTTCCCGATGTATGTAAATTCTTCATTACCACTTTTTGTTTCTGGGTTTGTTTGTTTTAGTTTATCCATTTTGATATTCGTTTTCTTTTGTTTAGCTTAATCATCATTAAGATTTAATTAATCCAGAAATGAATAATTATATCAAAGTTACAATTTTTATATTTATTATTCTGCTACTCACATCGTGTAATGATATGATTTCACATGATTGTAGCGAAAGAAATTGGGCCATAGATGATGTAATAATATCCGATACGGTATCATCAGAATTCAAAATTCCTATTAAATTGGCTTACGGCTACTCCAGTTCTGGTAAGGTTACAAGTATAAACTACGAGTTTAGAAATGATTCGCTAATATTAAGTGCTTACTACTGCATTACTACTAGAATAGGGTACGTTTCAACAACGGAATACCATTATGATACATTGTCTTCTGAAATTCACTTCCCCAACCAGGGCATTTACTATTTATATATAAAAGGAAATGATGAATATCAGAAAACGGTTGTAGTTGAATAGTAAGATTTAACTATCTCAAAACAACAATCTTTCGGTTCAAAACTGTTTTACCATCTATGTTTTTGATCATTAGATTATACATTCCTGATTCGATATCTGCAGTTTGCAACTTGTAATTACTACTTATTTCTTTTTCTAGAATTACTCTACCAGAGGAATTAATCAAAACTAGATTTAAAACTTCTGAACTGCCATCCAAGCTTTCAATATTCAATGAGTGACTCACAGGATTGGGATATATCAAAAAAGAACTTTCTACTTTCTCACTTGAAATATTTGTTGTGCCTCCTTCATTATTCGTCATAAATGTAGGCATATTAAATTGGAAATCACCAGTACCATTAGGCACTCTGGCAAATGTTATGTCAGCATTTTGCTCATCAAAGGTAACAGTGTCCACTATTTCTAAATCTGGATTCAATAATAATATCTCCTCACCACCCGACGACAATTTGAAATCAGAGTGCAGTTCATCTTCACTTACTTGATCTTCGTCTTCGTCAGCCCATACTATCAAATAGCCAGCAGCTTCGACAGAAGTCCCCTCTGGGAATTGCCATTTAGTTAACTCACTGCTATCGTCAGTCATATAATAACCAGACAAATCAACTTCATCTACGCTATTATTATACAGCTCTACCCAATCATCGTACTCGCCGGCATTATCAGTAACCGATGCTTTATTATCAGCTGCAAGCTCATTGATGACAACACCATTATACTCTGCAAATGCAGGTTCAACTTGGTATATAAATACATCGTGTTCTGCACCTGTTGGATAGTAACTAGCAGTAGAATATTCATCATTCTTTATTGCTTCAACATAGTACCTAACATAGCTACCAGAAGGAAAACCTGGTATAGTACCTGTATAGATATTATCCCCTGCTATTTCGTCACCGTTAGTTCCATCATCATACATTTCATTTCTTTCAAATACTCCATCCGTACCTAAACCATAATACAAGACTAACTTCTTAGCTTCACTTTCTATTTTTGCATGCACTTTTACTTCTTCATTCTGCTCGGGAGCTATTCCTATTCCTTCTGCAGACTTCATTGTTACTTCTTGAATCGAAATACCTACTCTGTTGACCTCACTATTATCTTTCAAAGTATTAATTCGAATAGTTACCATATTTTTTAAATGCTCAATATCAGCAACATACTGGTTGTAAGTATATATTTTCTTTGGGTCATTTTGAATTTTTTGGTCTAAAATTGCAGCAAATTCATCTATTCTGCTGTGTACTTTGCTAATTGTAAAATGCTTTTCTAACACAGTTCGCAGGTGAGCTAAGTATCGCTGACGTATTTCTGTGTTCTGCAGTAACCTATTTAGAATAGGAAAATCTGCATCATCTTCATTGTAGAATGGACTCCAAAGTACATGGTTTCCAGTTAGTACTGAATTTCCGTCAACTTCCATTGGGATTATTCTTCCTGTTGCTTCATCCCAATAAACATAGTAATCCATTCCACCTTTATTGATGTAGCTATCATCGTCAGCAAAAACTATTTCTTGAACTAAAAACCATAAAGCTCTATCTATGTCAAGTGTGTATTTTAATGAATCATATAAATCGTCAATCGGTAGACTATTCAAGCTATAGCAAGCTTCTATCAGGTCTTCCCATGGTGAATCCTTACCAGACTTTTTCAAAGTATAGTTCCTATTGTAATCTGTCGAATCAGGGCCATTGTAATTAAGAGTTGATAGACCTTTACCAAATCGATTATTAGGGCCTTGACCGCTGTTAACCCCATCTGGAGGTGTAGCTCTCCATCGCGTACCATCATTATTTGCGAACCATTCGCTAATATACCTTCCTTCAATCTGTTGTATATTGTTATATGGTCCCCAATACTGTCCATTTATGTATAAATCCACAAAGTTACCCTTGAGTGCTGGAGCAAATGAGCGAGTAATGTCGTAGTATAATACTTCCCTCATACTCGAATGGTCTTGAAATGCACAATTCAGATTCAGATTATCATATCCCATCAAATCTTGATCAACTAACTCATCTATTTCTATTTTGAATGATTTTTTTTCAGAATTATTTCTACTATCTGAAGTTTGACCTTTTATACTAACGAGAACACTATCCAAAACAAGAGTATCATTGAAAGTGAGTGTACCGATTAGTGACTCTCCAGCAGTTTGGTTTGGACCACTCCCTTTACCATCTAAACGAGTGAACCAATCATCTTGAGTCAGAGTTATTTCAAGTTTGTTCACTGTCTCTAAATCGTATAATCCTTCGGCTTTGTTGCCCCCATAAGTAAGCCTACTTTCCGGTGTGATATTTACTTCAAGTGGTAAGTCCTGTGAAGTTAAAGTAATTGACAATGATAAAAATATAAGCAATGTGGCAAAATATTTCATATTAAAACTCCTGAAATGAATATAATCTTCGTCGAAAAGATTTTCTATATATACTAAAGACACATTAATTCTAATTTGGTTTAATTATTTGGTAAAATAATTCTATTTAGCTCTTTCACTCAAATACAACTCTTGAACCAGCACAATTACTATAACGGTTAGTGGAGTAGCAAGTACCAGACCCCAAGCACCAGTCAGTACTCCCATAATTAATTGAGCTATCAGTATTAGTGCGGGCGGCATATTTATTAATTGTTTTTGAATATATGTGGTAATAAAATTACTCTCTATAAACTGAATCAAAATATAAAGACCAGTTACAAAAAGTGCAGTCTGTGGACTTTGCATTAGTGCTATTAGTACGGCAGGTATATACCCTAGCAATGGTCCAAAGTTAGGTATAAAACTGAGCAAACCAGCCAAAACCCCTAAAACTAACCAAAGTGGTACACCAATAATTGCCAACCCAACAGAAGTAAGGACAAACACAACAAACATAGAGATTAGTTTGCCGCCAAGCCATTTCAAAAGCTGTTCAGACAGTCTATCTAACACTTGGTTTCCTTTCTCTCTACCTCTCTTTGGGATTAGCTGTACTAAACCTTGCACATAAGTTTTGGGTGATATAGTAAAGAATATACCAATGAATAAAACTACATAGATATCACCTACACCACCAAATGTTGATTGAAAAAACTTACCAGCAAAAACTTTGGCTTTCTCCAATGATTTTTTTGAAGATGCCTCTTCCACTAACATGCTACCAATAGAACTTTCATTCAGAGTTGACTTTGCATTTTCTATTGTCTTGGGCAAAGTTTCTATCAACTCTGCAATTTGTGATTGTATTTTAAAACCAATCAACCAAAACAATCCCGATACTATAACGATTGTTCCGATTATGGAAATGGCTACGCAAAGCCCCTCATTCCAGCTAGTCTTCTTTTCGATAAAGTCGCTGATACCTCTGAAAAAAATAGCTATAAGTGAACCTGCCAATACAAGTAAAAACACATTGAAAGTAGCTTTTAGAATCATCAACAAAACCACTACGAATGCAACAATTCCTACGGTAATCCAAACTTTTTTATGAAATGGTGGTTCAGTATGTTGTTCAAATGATTTAGAATCTTGCATTAATTATGTCCAAGTTGGAAAATTAAAAGTACAGATAATCTTTGAATATTTCTAATTGAGATTCTTAATCATTCCCTGGAATTGAATCTGGCCACGACTTTCTGTATTCTTCTACAGTTTTTTTATACTCGTCTGCCAATTTACTTTCATCTTGATTTGAAAAGATGTCTTTAGTTTTTTCAAAAAAGTCTTTTTCTTCATCCTCTAAATGATGATCAACTTTGTGGCTAAGCTCTTCCATCGTTAACTTCCATTGAGAAGAGCTCATATCTAATTCTTCTAGTTTCTCAATTAACTCATCTATTTCATGATGTTCGGCTATCCCGTGCCTAGCATCTTCTTGCATTTTGTCAGTATCTATTAGTGGCTTATAAAAATGACGTTCTTCAGCTACTTCGTGTACTTCTAGCTCTTTTCTTAATTCCTTCCAAAGCTCCTTTCTTTCTTCACTTTCGCCAACAGTTTCAAGTAATTTACTGCATAGATCTCTTTGTATCTTGTGATCTGCTTTTATTGCTTCATATATCTTCATATTCTGTTCTCCTATTACTTTGTCTTTTTATTAATACCTTAGTATAAACTTTTTTGTATTTAAAAAATTGCATTTTGTCCAATATTATGAAAGATTTTAATAGAACGACTTACCCATTTTGTATAAATTACAACCATCAACTAATCACTAATCTGAAATACATTTGCAATCACTTGACAATAGAACCAAAGGGATAATATTTGCAGGAATAACAGCACTTTTTTGGGGATTTCTCGGTATATTTTTAAAAATAGCTCTCAACGAATTAGATGCGATGACTATTATTTGGTGTCGTTTCCTAACTGCCTTTGTATTCCTTACAATCTGGATTTCAATAAAAAAGCCAGAACAATTAGACATTTTTAGAAAAATGCCACCTCTTCTTGTAGTTGCTGGCTTTTCTCTTGGCTTGAACTATATTGGCTATATGAAAGGCGTTGAGTTAGCTGGACCTGCTACAGCTCAGGTGCTTATCCAATCTGCTCAAGTTATGCTTGTTGCAGTGGGGATATTCCTCTTTAAAGAGAAAGTTACTCGACAGCAACTAATCGGATTTGCAATAGTGACGGTTGGGTTTGTTCTTTTCTATAGCGAATCACTTGCCTCATTTGCCACTGAGCGAGAAACTTATGACATGGGCGTTCTTTACACACTTTTCGGGGCTGTTGTGTGGGTTGTTTATGCAGCCATACAGAAAAAATTAGTAGAACGCTTCTCAGCTCAGCAGCTCAACATGGTACTATATCTCATTCCAACACTGATGTTCGTATGGGTTGCCGATTTTGGGGCATTAGCTAATCTATCTTTTGGGATGTGGACATTAGTCATTTTTCTGGGACTTAATACTCTCATTGCCTATGGAGCTTTAGCTGAGTCATTTAAGTATTTAGAAGCTTCCAAAGTTAGTATTATCATAACCCTCAATCCAATCATTACTATTTCAACACTGACAATTATGGCATTATTTGAGGTTACTATAATCCAAACAAGTATTATAAGCGTACTTGGTTTTGTAGGAGCTGTTTTGGTAGTGTTAGGAGCAATATTAGCGGTGGCAAAAAGAAGGAAGACTAAACTTAAAAAGTAGCTTTCTTTTAGTTTTGATTATTCAAAAATACTCTGTTAAATGCAATAATATTGGCATAAATTAGTCTAACCTATATCAATTATGAATATTTTGTAATAATTGATAATTCTTCAACAGAATTAAAATATTGAAATTTATTTTTCTAATAATTTATGGAGTACTTATGAAAAGCTTTTTCCGTGTTCTCATTTTATCAATCGCAACTTTGGCTATGACTACGAGCAGTTCCTTTGCTCAAAGTGAAGGTGGCCGAATGTCCTTTGGTGTTAATGGTGGTGCTGTAAAGTACTGGGGTGAGTTTACTGATAACCAACTATGGTTTGGTGGTGATGCCTTCCTTAGGTACAACATAATTTCAGAATTATCAATTCAAGCCACTTTCGGGATATCGCAAATTAGATATAAAACAGACCAAAGCGCTTTGGATTTATACCCAGACTACTTCGGGCCTAATGCCCAAGAAGGTGACCTTTACCCTAATTCACTTACAAATATTAATGACAAGAATGCCATCAGAGTCAACACTTACGAAATGTATTTGACTTATAACTTCTTCGATCATGAAAAATTTGTTCCTTATTTATTTGGTGGTGTAGGTTTGATGAACTTTGAGCCACGCTCAGGAGACTCAGGATTTGACGGGCCTTTGCCTAACAATGCGAATGAAGTATATGACAAAAATCAAGTAGTGTTTCCAGTAGGTTTCGGATACGAAATGTACCTGACTGACAACCTAGTGTTCAACGGTAGAGCTACATTCAGATTCACTGGAACAGATTACCTAGATGATTTAAGTCCTGCCGAAGACCCTGCAGCAGGTGATGCAAATGATGCATTTATGACATTTGGAGTTGGATTTTCATACTATATATTAGGTGATGCTGACTATGATAATGACGGCTTAACTAATAGCAAAGAGAAAGAACTCGGTACTGACCCACAGATTCCAGATACAGACGGCGATGGACTATTGGATGGAGAAGAGTTTCTTACTTATCACTCAGACCCACTTAAAAAAGATACAGATGATGACGGCTTAGATGATTATAAAGAAGTAACAGAAACGAAAACAGACCCAAGCAAAGCTGACGGCGATTCGGATGGGCTGAAGGATGGCGAGGAACTTGCAAGAAAGACTGACCCTATGAACCCAGATAGCGATGATGATGGATTATTAGACGGTGAGGAAGTAAACAAATACGAAACAAACCCATTAGTTGCAGACACTGATAAAGATGGATTATCTGATGGCGATGAAGCTCAGTCTTACAATACAGACCCTAAAGCAATGGATACTGATGGTGACGGACTAAATGATGGAGCTGAAGTAAATAAACACAAAACAAATCCTGCACAAGCTGACAGCGACCAAGATGGACTAAAAGACGGTTTGGAAGTCAACACTCACAACACTGACCCAATGAAGCCCGACACTGATGGTGATGGACTAATGGACGGTGCTGAGGTAAACGAACATGGTTCGGATCCAAGCAAAGTTGATTCGGATAATGATGGACTTACTGACGGTGACGAAGTTAGAAAATACAAGACTAACCCAGTTAGTAACGACACTGACAGAGATGGTCTAACAGATGGTGACGAAGTTAACAAACACAAGACTGACCCAGCAATGAAAGACACTGACGGTGACGATTTGACGGATGGTGATGAGGTTAAAAAACATAAGACCAACCCATTAGAAAAAGATTCGGACAAGGATGGTTTGATGGATGGAGAAGAAATTAACAAATACCTAACAGATCCTAATAATCCAGATACTGATGGCGAGACTTTGACAGATGGTGAAGAGGTTAAGAAAACGAAAACTGACCCTACAAACCCAGATACTGATGGCGACACTGTGAATGATGCTGAAGATGACTGCCCATTGGTTAAGGGTAAGCCAAGTACAGAAGAGGGATTGAACGGATGTCCACAAGCACCTAAGATTGGTACTAAAGTTGATTTTCCTGATATTTTATTCATAGTTGATACAGATAAATTCAACTATGATTACCCAGGTACTGCTCAAAACTTAGCTAAGTTACTTAGCTACGTGCAACAGTGTGAAGGTATAGAAGTGCTAATTGGTGGACACGCATCGAGCGAAGGTGCTGATGATTACAATCAAAGACTTTCTGAGAAGAGAGCTAAGAAAGTAAGAGAATGGTTAATAGAGCAAGGCGTCAACCCAAGTAAAATCTCTGGGTTTATCGGCTATGGCGAAAGACAACCGAAAGTAAAAGAGCCAACTGGCAAAGAGCTGAAGAAAATATCGAAAGAAGATTTGGAAGCAATAAGAAAACAAAACAGAAGAATATCTGTAGAGGTTACTAAAACTTGTGATGAAGGCAAGAAGTAACTGACAGACAGATTACAATTAAACTTAAAAGGGTTGCAGAAATGCAGCCCTTTTTTTATATTAATGTATGAACCAGCTACTCCAACAAATAAGTAATTGCACAGTTTGCGAACCAGAATTGCCATTGGGTGCGAAACCGGTATTGCTTGTAAACTCAAAATCTAAGATTGCTGTAATTGGTCAAGCACCAGGAACAAAGGTACACGCGTCTGGTATTCCGTGGGATGACCAGAGCGGCAAATTGCTACAACATTGGCTTGGTGCTACAAATGAGCAGTTCTACAATCCTGACAATTTCGCAATAGTGCCTATGGGTTTCTGCTACCCTGGTAGAGGGAAGTCTGGCGATTTACCACCGAGAAAAGAGTGTGCACCACTGTGGCACGAAAAAGTTTTCAGCCTTACTAATCGAATAGAATTAGTCCTGCTAATAGGTATGTACTCACAGAAGTACTATCTTGGCAAAGAGATGAAACGAACACTGACCGAGACAGTAAAAAGCTACAAAGAATATATGCCAAAGTATTTCCCAATGCCTCACCCATCACCTCGCAATAGAATATGGCTAAAGAAAAATCCGTGGTTCGAGGAAGAGAACATACCTCACTTGAGGGAGTTGGTTAGTGAGGTGGTTGATTAGCTTTTCTTTTATTTCCAATTAATCCATTCTTGACCAGAAATTACTTTCTTCAAATCGTATCTGAGGATATCTTGATAAATTCCTGCAATTCGCTCATACTGCTTTATGTAATCTTTAATAAATAACTCAGGACTATATAGAATTTTTAAATCTCCTTCCATAACTCTTCCTTTAGTTATTTCCAGAACATTGTCAGCTATATTAAACTCATTATTTGCAATATTGTTAATTAATTTACGAACAACTTTAGCATCATTTTCGGACTTAGAAACGAAAACATCTAGACCATTTGCATAGGACAAAACTAAGATACTCCTATTAGCATTTCTGTTTGAATATCTTAATTCGAATTCAGACTTATTATCGTGCCGAACTAAATCCTCTAGCTCATACCCAAAGTCTTTTTCCAAGAAAGTAAAATTATTTATAATATCATCATATGTCATAAGATAAATAGTTTATAACAGTAATAAAATACAAAAGCAACTAGAAGGGTAGACAAAATGAGTATAGCTTTTTTCATTGTTTAGGTTTATAGTGGAAAGTTGACTTCACTAAAGTTTCATAGAACCATGAGTCAATAAATTCTTTTCTAGCTATCTCCAATATTTTATTACTATCCGCTTTAGTATAGTTAAAACTTAATTCATTTAATGTTCTACCTGAATACTCACCTGGTAATTGATATCCGAAAACATCGAAAATCATAGTATAATATAATTTATCATTGTTCTCAGATATCTCATATCTAACAGAATTATAAGCACTATTTATGATACTATCTTGCTGAGGGCTAGAAAACTGATACATTTTCCATCGTATTAATTTTTTTATTTCAAGTTTAAATTCTCTACTTAACCAATTCCATTTACTAGATAGTATATCAAATGATTCATCGTAATTTCTTAATCTAAAGTTTAAAAGAAATAATTTATTATAGAAATCTGCTACTACCCCTAAATATCCTGTTCCACAACCATCCTTTGGGAAATAATCATCCTCATTTTTAATTAATAAATCATAAGCTTCTTGATACCTACCGGTATTTATATATATTTCAATTTTATGTTTATATAATCTTGATTTTTTAAAATTGATCTCATTAACTGCATTAGAATCAACATCATTGAACCAACCAAATTTCAACTCCAAACTATCGAATTTATTGAAGCTGTCTTCAAAATCATAAAAAGTAAATTCACTCATTGAAACTTCTGCGAGGTCATGTAATTTGTTTGCGCATATGATATTATTATTTGTCCATTCCGAATACTCGTAATAGTAGTCTATAGCTTTATCAAAATTACCCCTTACTTCACTATGGATTGCATTATTCAAAAGTTGTTCAGATTTATAGGTATAATAGAATACTGAAGCAACTAAAAGGGTCAATAATATGAGTATTGCTTTTTTCATTGTTTAAAATATAAATAATGTAGGTAGAAACAAAAAAAGCCCTTCAGATTTTACTCTAAAGGGCTTTGCTTTTGTAGCGGAGAGACCGAGATTTGAACTCGGGGACGATAAAAAACCGTCACGGCTTAGCAGGCCGCTGCATTACCACTCTGCCACCTCTCCGTGATAATATTTGCCAATTGTATCCCAATTGGACAGCTAACTTAATAGATTATTCTGAATATTAAAAACTTTATTTAAAATATATTTTTATCTTTCTTTGATTATCTCAAAATTATACATAGTTTTGCATTCAATTTAATAGTTGATTTATAAAAACATATAAATCAAAGTGAAGTATCATAATTCAAGAAAAAATAAGGTAGCTCTAATATGAAAGAAGGAGTAATCATACAGGTCATTGGACCAGTAGTTGACATCGAGTTTGCTGAAGGTGATATACCAGAAGTACTCAATGCAATCAAAATCCCTACTAAAAATGTAGAAACTGGTGAAGATTTAGAATTAATCTGTGAAGTTCAGCAACACTTAGGTGAAAACAGAGTACGTACTGTATCTATGGAATCAACTGATGGATTAGTACGTGGGATGAAAGCTTTTGACCTTGGCGAACCAATAACAATCAAAGTTGGTCCTGAAGTTTTAGGTCGTATGTTCAATGTTATCGGTAAATCTATCGATGGCAAAGGTCCTATGACTGGCTCATTAACTTCTCCTATTCACAAGCCTTCTCCTGATTTCAAAACTTTATCTACTACTTCGGAAATGTTCGAAACTGGTATCAAAGTAATTGATCTTATCGAGCCATTTACAAAAGGTGGTAAGACTGGTCTTTTCGGTGGTGCTGGTGTAGGTAAAACTGTAATTATTCAAGAGCTAATTCATAATATTGCAAAACAACACGGTGGATATTCTTGTTTCGCTGGTGTAGGTGAGCGTACTCGTGAGGGTAACGACCTTTACCGTGAGATGGAAGAATCTGGCGTATTAGACAAAACGGCACTAGTATTCGGTCAGATGAACGAACCTCCGGGTGCACGTTCTAGAGTAGCACTTACTGCACTTACTGCAGCTGAGTACTTCCGTGACGTAGAAGGCCGTGATGTACTACTTTTCGTAGATAACATCTTCCGTTTCACTCAAGCTGGTTCTGAAGTATCTGCACTATTGGGTCGTATGCCATCAGCAGTAGGTTACCAACCAACGTTGGCTACTGAGATGGGTGCTCTTCAAGAGCGTATCGCATCGACTGACAAAGGTTCAATTACATCTGTACAGGCCGTTTACGTTCCTGCGGATGACTTGACTGACCCTGCTCCTGCGAATACTTTCGCTCACTTGGATGCAAAAACAGTACTTTCTCGTGATATCGCGAACTTAGGTATTTACCCAGCGGTAGATCCCCTAGATTCATCTTCTCGTATCATGGATCCAAATATCATTGGTCAAGAGCACTATGACGTAGCTCAAAAATGTGTACGTACACTTCAAACTTACAAAGATTTACAAGATATCATCAATATCTTAGGTATGGATGAGCTTTCTGACGATGATAAGATTGCAGTTTACAGAGCACGTAAGATTGAGAAATTCTTCTCTCAACCTTTCAATGTTGCAGAGCAATTTACTGGTTTCCAAGGTCGCTATGTATCAATCAACGACACTGTAGCTGGTTTCAAAGCTATATTGGATGGTGAGTGTGATGATATTCCTGAGAATATGTTCACTTACAAAGGTACTATAGACGAAGTTATGGATTTGGCTAAAAAAGAAGGCGTATAAGTTAGGTATTACTTATGAGTAACAAAACATTATACTTGGAGATAGTAACTCCAAAAGAAATAATATACAAAGGCGATGTAAACTCGGTTACTGTACCGGGCTCTAAGTCTCCTTTTCAAATTCTATTCAATCACGCACCTATAGTTTCTTCACTAGACAAAGGTCAGCTGAAAATTGATTCGACTGACAAAGGTGAATTACACTACAACACAGGTACTGGTTTCGTAGAAATGAAAGACAACCGCATCTCTGTATTAGTAGAAGATGCAACAAAAGTTGGTTAAAGTTTAGATTTATACTATTCGCAGGTAGAAATATATTGCTATCTGCGAATTGGTATATTAAAACCCAACATTACGATATTTGTTCAAACAATTTTTGAATCACTAAAAACAGTCATACCATTATGGCAAATGAGAAAATTCTTCAAGAAGGAATCACTTACGACGACGTTCTTCTTGTGCCTGATTATTCCGAAGTACTCCCCCGCGAAACTTCTTTAAAAACGAAATTAACCAACGGAATCGACCTTAATATTCCATTCATTAGTGCTGCTATGGACACCGTAACTGATGCAAAAATGGCTAGAGCCATTGCAAGAGAAGGCGGCATAGGCGTTATCCATAAGAATATGTCAATCGAGGAGCAAGCTTCTCAAGTTGATAAAGTAAAGCGTTCTGAGAGCGGTATGATAATGGATCCTGTCACACTTACAGTTGACAAATCTGTAGGCGATGCGGTTGACTTAATGTCAAAATATCACATATCAGGAATTCCGATAGTAGATGACAACAATAAGCTTATCGGAATTATCACTAATCGTGACTTAAGGTTCAATCCAAACAGAAGTGAGAGCATTTCTGAGATAATGACAAAAGAAAATATTATCACTGCACCCGAAGGAACCACTTTGGAAGATGCAGAGCTAATACTCCAAAATCACAGAATAGAAAAATTACCAGTAGTCAACGACAGCAATGAACTTTGCGGTCTGATTACATTCAAAGATATTCAGAAGAAAAAGAACTTCCCTCAAGCATGCAAAGATTCACACGGAAGATTGAGAGTCGGAGCTGCCCTGGGAGTAACTTCTGATACAATGGAAAGAATAGAAGCATTGATTTCCAATGGAGTCGATGCAGTATTTGTTGATACAGCACATGGTCATTCTCGTGGTGTACTCGACATGGTTAAGAAAATTAGAAACCAATATCCTGATTTGCAAATAATTGGTGGTAATATAGCTACTGCAGCAGCTGCCAAAGCATTAGTAGAATCAGGTGTAAACGCCGTTAAAGTTGGAATCGGTCCTGGCTCTATCTGTACTACTAGAATAATAGCAGGTGTGGGTGTACCACAATTGACTGCAGTTATGAATGTAGCTCAGGGATTGAAAGGAACAGGTATTCCACTAATTGCAGACGGCGGTATAAAGCAAACAGGTGATATAGCAAAAGCTATAGCGGCAGGAGCAGATTCCGTAATGATAGGAAGTATGTTCGCTGGTCACGAAGAGTCACCTGGAGAGAAAATTATTTATGAAGGTCGTTCATATAAGATGTATCGAGGCATGGGTTCAATTGGTGCTATGAAAAAAGGATCAGCCGATAGATACTTCCAAGATATGGAAGACGAGATAGCTAAGTTCGTCCCCGAAGGTATAGAAGGCAGAGTACCCTATAAGGGGAAAGTAGGCGAAACTATATACCAACTAAAAGGAGGCCTAAGAGCTTCCCTGGGTTACTGTGGTTGCAAAGACATAGACTCAATGAAAGAACAAGCTAGATTTATGAAAATAACGAATGCAGGGATAAAAGAATCTCATCCGCATAGTATCCGTATTTCAAAAGAAGCACCAAATTATTTTGTTTAAAATAACTATATAAGAAGATATAACATGGCAAAAAAAACTACAAAAAAAGCTGACACTAAGAAAAAAGCTTCAACAAAAAAGGCTAAAAAGGCTGCAATAGATAATTCTATTGACCCTAAGTTGCTAAATCTATCTAAATATCCTGATTTAAATGACAAGAGATTGGCTCAGATTAGGTTTATGATAGAAGATCAAAAGCTAGATGCTATGATAGTAACGTATATGCCTACTGTCAAGTATTTAACTAATTTCTCTGGTTCAAATGGTGCATTACTTGTTACTCCTGAAGAGCTACATTTCTTCACTGATGACAGGTACGAAGAGTCTGTAAAGAATGATCTTTACGATTTGCCAAATATGAAAGTACACATTACTAGAGACTTGTGGCAGTATTTAGTTGATGCTCAGTTAATGACTAAGATTAAGAATCTTGGTTTTGAATCTGATAGAATAGCTTACACAGAAGCAGTTGATATTAGAAATGTTATTAGACCAGTTAAGTTCAAGCCAGCTCCTAAGGAAGTTGAGCCATTTACAATGCCAAAAGCTGACATGGAGTTAGAACACATCAAGGCTGCTTGTGAAATAGCTGAGAAAGTCTACGAAAAAATGAAAAAGAAAGTAAAAGTAGGCATGACTGAAATAGAGCTACAAAGTGAACTTATCTATGAGTCTAGAAAACTTGGCTCAGAAGGTGAACCATTCAACCCAATCGTTTTGGCAGGTGAGAGAACTTCTATGCCGCACGGTAGACCATCGCATAGAAAAATCAAGAAAGGTGACTTAATCTTATTAGATTTCGGAACAAAAATAAATGGTTTTGGTTGTGATATCACTCGTGTATTTGCAATTGGTAAAGCTACTAAAGAACAAGAAAAAGTTTACAAAATTCTTCATGAAGCGAAGACAAAAGCAATTGACAATATCAGACCTGGAATCAACGGTAAAATATTAGATGAGTATGCTAGAAAGCACATAGCTGACGCTGGCTACGGTGACAACTTCAAGCACTCATTAGGTCACGGTATTGGAGTCGCTGCTCACGAAATGCCTATCATCACTTTCAGAAAAGAAGAAAATGTACCAGTTGGCGTAGTATTAGCTATCGAACCAGGTATCTACTTTGAAGGTGATTGGGGAATGAGAATAGAAGACAATTACCACGTTACTTTTGATGGTGCTGTGAACTTTACTTCAGCTCCTGAGAAATTAGAAGTAGTTAAATAACTACAAGCAACAGAATAAAAATAATGTCAGACCAAAAAGTTCTTGTTATTGCATATTACTTCCCACCTATGGGACTAAGTGGGGTGCAAAGGACTTTGAAGTTTGTAAAATATCTACCAGAATTCGGTTGGCAGCCAACAGTGCTAACAACCAATTCTGGTTCTTATTATGCGTATGATGATACATTGTTGTCTGAAATAAATGATGACATCAAGATATTTAGGACTGACGAAAAACAAAAGAACAGCTTCAAATACCCATCCACTACTGTACAGAAAGTAGGCAGGTTTGTAAATGGACTTTTTCGCCAACCAGACAGTAGAATTGGCTGGAAAAAAAAGGCAATAGAGCTAGCTTCTAAAGTTACAGAAGAAGAAAGACCTGATGTAATTTTCTCAACGGCTCCTCCATTTACTAGCCACTTAGTTGCATCCGAATTATCAGAAAAATATGATATACCTATGGTTTTAGATTACAGAGACCAGTGGTATGGTAATCCTTTTAATTCTATGCCTACTATATTTCATAAGCATTATAACAAGAAGTTGGAAGAGAGTGTACTATACAAGTCAAAAAAGATAATAGTAATCTCTCGCGAACAGAAAGAGAAGTTGTTAAAAACTTACAACTTACTAAAACATAATGACATTAGCATCGTCAGCCATGGATATGACAGGAAAGATTTTGAAAATATCACTATAAATAGACCAGAAGATAAGTTTATAATTACTCATTCAGGTTTATTCCAAGACAACAGAAATCCTAAGCCTTTTTTTACGGCTTTTAAGAAATTAGCAGAAGAAAAAGGTAATAACGTACAATTACGGTTAGTGGGATTGATGAGAAAGAATCATCTACGTCTGATAAAATCATTGAAAATAGAAAAGTATGTTGAATTAGTTGGTAATGTTAGCCATTCAAAAGCAGTGGAATATTTACTAAACTCTGATATATTGTGGATACTTCAAAATGATGGAGTAAGGACTCCTGGGAAGCTATACGAGTATTTCGGAGCAAAAAAGCCGATATTAGCAACTATGCCAAAGAGCTATATGCGTGATTTGGCAGTAGATTCGGGTATTGCTTTAACTGCTGACCCAAATGATAAAGAAGACATTTATAAGGCTTTATCTACTTACTATGAGCTTTGGGCAAATGGAGCTCTTCCTGATGGTAACGAGGACTTTGTCTCTCAGTTTGACAGAAAAGAACTGACTAAGAATTTATCTGAAATATTAGCAACAACTACTATTTTATAGTAATATTTATTAATTTAGAGAAAGACACAAATAATTATATTTTTTTAACATTTATATTGGAGGAATTTTTTTATGAATATGATAAAAAGATTTTCATTATTAGCTGCTTTAGTAGCAGTTATGTTCGCATTTAACGCTTGTGAAGAGGACAGTACTGGTCCTTCTGAAAACGAAACACCAGGCGCACCAATCAACCTAATGGCTACTTCTGCAAATGAAACTACTGTACATTTGATGTGGGATGCACCAGGTGATTTGGATGTAGATTTATTCCAAAACTATACAGTTACTTACTACCCACAAGGTACTGGTTCTGATAACGCTCCTGAAATGGATGCAGATATGGCTGGCGTAGCATTCCCAGTTGAGAATTTAGACACAGATAAAGTTTATACTTTTGAAGTAGTAACTAACTACACAAATGGCGAAACTTCTACTGTTGCTTCTATCGATTGGGCACCAGCTATGAGATTTGACATGGTATCTGCAGAGACTATCAAAGTATATGCTCATACTTCTTCTTTTGGAAGTGGACTTAAGTTGTATGATGACTTATTTATGGAGCCAGAACTAATGACTGTTGCTGGTATAGCAGATTGGAACTTAGCTTTAGATACAAAAACAACTGGTGAAGTTAACTTTGGTTCAGCTTCTGTAACAACTTACACAGGTGCAGCTACTGCAATTATGTCTGCTGAGATCTCTTCTGTTCTTTATCCAGCTGATGGTTTAAATGATAGATTTGAATCTGAATCACTAGAGAGCCAAACTTTCATTCAAAGAGTTGAAGATTTAGCTGCTGTTTCTTCTGGTCAGAAAGCTGGTGTTGTAATGTATGCAAGAGTTCCAAATGGTGATGATTACAATTACGCAAAGCTATTTATAAAAAGCAATGGTAATGGTGGTTTCTTACAAGGTACTGGCGATGACCAATACATTGAAGTAACTATTTCGTACCAAGCTAATGCTAATTTCCCTTACGCTAAGAAGTAATAATAAATAGGTAAAATAATTATGAGAAAATTATTCGTAGCAATATTGGTATCAGTATCTTTAGTAGGTCTAGCACTTACTCAAGTTGATATCAATGCACAATCGGGAATCAGTGGAAAGACGGTTAGTCTTACTTCTGAGGTGTTAGGTCAAGATGGTGGCGTAGATATAAATAGAGCTAAAGAATTATATACAGCAGGGCAACCGCTTGTGTTTAATTCGAATGGTAAGCTTTATTACGTATTGAATGCAGCTGGTAACATAGATGCAAAAAACTTAATACGTAACGCTGGTAAAAAAGTAACCATAGAAGGTAATGTAAAAACTTCTAATGGTGTAAGTTATATAATCGCAACATCATATAAGTAAGGAGTAAAAGATGAAAAATATACTATTAGTACTATTGCTATCTGGTTTACTACTAGCTTGTGGTGGCAACGAAAACAATGATGAGCCAGAAAAATCTTTATCTGAACAAGTTGAAGATGCGGCTAATGACGTAGCTGAAGGCGCTGAAGAAGCAGCAAATGACGTTGCCGAGGGTGCTGAAGACGCAGCAAACGACGTAGCTGAAGGTGCTGAAGACGCAACTGACAAAGTAAAAGAGAAAGTTGGTGATGCAACTACCGAATTCACTAAAGGAGGATGGACTGGTAAGGTTGTAAAATTAACTGATGCAATTACTGGCAACTATGAGTCATTAAATGCTGGTAGAGTTAAAGAATTAGTAATGGCTGGCCAATATGTTGGCTTCCTTTCTAATGGTCAATTCTACATGGTTTACAATGCGGCTGGTAACTACGACTGGAAAAACTTAGCTCGTGTAGCTGGTCAAGAATCAGTTACTATACAAGGTAAAGTTAAGAAAGTTGGTGGTATGTCAGTAATCATGGCTACTGATGTAGCTAGCTAATTTGGCATAATCATAATAGATTATTCTATGAGCCACTCATATTATTTGAGTGGCTTTTTTTTGTTCTTCTTTTAACTATCCAAAGTAATACAAACAACCCTGACCACTGCAGAAATCCAACTACCCTAGGAACAAGCTCTGAATGTGCAGGAAATAAATTCAAATAAGGGAAGCTATTACCTATTGGCATTAGTAACATATCAGTAGAATTAATTGCACTTGGGTAATCTGGTATGATAAACAAATATCGCTGAGCAATGAACTGAGCTATTAGTACAAGACCTAAGAACAATTTATAATTCTGTTCTATATTAACTCTATCCATAACAAATGCTATTGCTGTAAACAATATTGGAAATCCCCAATATGCTAATCGAGATGTATCAGCTCCACCAACAAGTGATAGTACCAGAATAATTATAAGAAAATTTGCTAAAATAGGATTTGTCTTTATAAACTGTTTTGTTTCAGATAGGAAAAGTATCGGTATAAAAATCACAGCCCCATAAGCAACTACCCAAGAATGAATAAAGGTTAGCATTGCCTTGGTGAATAGTGTTCCAATAGCTGCGTTATAA
Source organism: Chlorobiota bacterium (assembly GCA_046290495.1). Lineage (GTDB taxonomy): Bacteria > Bacteroidota > Ignavibacteria > Kapaibacteriales > UBA2268 > PGYR01. The sequence continues at coordinate 1,270,761 of JBKAGT010000005.1, forward strand.
AACTTGTATGAGTTAGAGGGTTCTACCACAAAACGAACAATGATCATAGTCGCAAGCCCTGCAAGTAGAGGCAAAAAAACGCCGACTCTAAATACTTTTCTATTAGACTTCCAATTTGCCTTGGTTGTTTTTATATCTAGTAATCTGATGCCAAATGATTTCAATATTAACAGCAGTGCCGGGATAGCAACTATCTCACGTACGAAAATACCGATGAATGTTAGAGAGGAAATCACAACAATATCTGTTTTTGATATAGTCTCCTTCAACAAGAAAAAAAACAATATAAGTATAAAAGTAATTGCAAGTGCATCTACTTGAACTGGGTAGAAGCTACCAAAACGGAAATAATTATGCCATTGGGTTATGAATAGGAATGTGAGTAAGTAGATTATCCATTTCTTATTTGTATATCTCGCGAGAAGTAATGCTAGTAGAATTGCATTCAATATGTTGAAGAGCCAATTTAGGTAAAGGAACCCACTTTGTATATCATTAGGACTGAATAAAGAAACTAAGTACGGCATTCCTACTCTATAGACAAAAGGTGCTTTTGTGCTGACTTTTTCACCATCTACAAAGTCTTGTGCAATTTTGCTGTATTTTACTCCATCCCAGCCAAGACCATCATTATAACTGATTTGAGGTTGAACCTGGTGTGAGATGAAGATAGTTGCAACAGATACGATAAGAGCAAATAGTACATAACTGAAATTCTTATTCATTGCTCTTCCTTGTTGTTATTAAATTATACTAATCTACCTGCCAATACCCTTATAAGCAACGTCACTTCCTTCGAAGCTATTTTTATCTAAACAGTTCTTGCCATCTACAAGCACTTTCACACCAAGTTCATTTAACTTATCTGCAGTCAAACTCTTGAACTCCTTGTGGTCAGTAGCAAGGACAACAGCAAAAGAACCACTCAGTGCGTTTTCCAGACTGTCAGTAGTTGACATGTCTGGGAAGAATGGATCATATATAGATAGCTCTGCACCACGCTTCTGCAATTCTTTTATCATAGTAGTAGATGGGCTTTGTCTCAAATCACCTACATTCGCTTTGTATGACAATCCTAATAAAGTTACTTTTGTACCTTTGATAGATTTACTAAAGTTATTCAGCTCTTCAGAAAGTAGATTAATAGTGTAGTGAGGCATTGAGTTATTTATCTCACGCGCTAACTTCAAGAACTTATGATCAAATCCACTTTGCTTTGCTCTTTCTATCAAATAATATGGGTCAACTGGGATACAGTGCCCACCAACACCACAGCTCGGATAGTGTGCCATGAATGCAAATGGTTTGTTAGAAGCAGCATCAATCACCGTCTTCAAGTCAATATCCAACACATCAAAAGATTTAGCAAGCTCATTTACAAATGCAATATTAATATCCCTGAAAGTATTTTCAATTATCTTAGTCGCTTCTGTAGTTTTCAGATTCGGCATTTCATTAATCTCAGCAGATATGAACTCACGGTACAAATCAGCAACTACTTTCGTTGCTTGAGCAGACGTAGAGCCAATATTCCTAGGAATATTATATACATTCCACTTTGGGTCACCTGGATTTATTCGCTCTGGGCAGTGAGCCAAATCAAAATCAACACCAGCCTTCATACCTGTCTTTTCTTCAACAAGTGGTATCAACACCTCGTCGCAAACACCAGGGTTAATAGTAGACTCTACGATAATTATGTTCCCCTTCCCTAAGTGGTTGCACACTTCTGTAATTGCAGATTTAACAGGTGTCAAATCTGGTGTATAATCATCCAACACAGGAGTTGGTACACAAACGATGAACACATCTGTCGATGCTAATTTACTAGATTCACTAGTCGCATCCAGTGTTATCTCTTTTAGGTCTTTTTCACATTGCTCATCATCTATTGGGCTGTTTCCAGCGATTATAGAGTTCACCTTGGTCTCATCTATATCAAAACCAAGCACACTGTGATTTGTTAATTTTGTTATGGCTGCGGCAAGTGGCAATCCCACATAGCCCAACCCTAATACAGCTATTTTCATTCTTATTTTCTATATCTCAAATTTTTAGAGTACTAAAATAAGTATAATTATGATAATATGCAGAAATCTATATTTTTGTGGAATTTCAACTTAAAACTCGGTCATTCTGAACGAAGTGCCTGTACTGAGCGATAAGCCGAAGTGAAGAATCTAGGTAGAATATTACCTAGACTCTTCGCTCTATTTCATTTCGCTCTGAGTGACAAGAATTATTAACTCCCTAATTTATTAAATTTTATTTTAGATACAGAAATTGGTATTTTCACATTATTAAATTGATTAAATATCAATCGTTCAATATGATAGAAAAGAATAGTATAAGTCTCTTACTTGGGGCTGGTGCGTCCGTAAAATTTAATGCACCTACGGTTTCAGTTTTAAATGATTTTATTTTTAAAAACTCTTATAACAGTTATGATTGGGAAAATAGTCGATATATACCTAAAAAAAGACTTATCAGAGAAAATACTAGTTTTACAAGTGAAGAATTCTCTTCAGAGAAATTCCCATTAGATAAAATAGAAAACCTATTGTTGGATTTATACCAATATTTAAGGGAAGTAAATAAAGCATTAAACTATGAAGATGTCCTAGGGTTAGTTAGATATTATAGTACATATTTGGATAAAGGAGATATATCACTAGGTTTTGGTGATATTAAACTAATTAAGGAATTTGTATTTTCTAAATTGGAAACTAAGTTAGTTGATAAGAAAATAGCTTTTATTTTAAAAAAAATGGAAATAATAATACTAGCTAGGTTTCATCTTTATTTTGAAGAAAAATTAGAAAAATATAGCAAGGGTGATCTAAGATTAATTGAAGAACTCATAAACGAAAAACACTGTAAAAGTATAATAACTTTGAATAATGATTGCATTATTGAAGAGCTATTTGAAATGAATAAAATAAAGTATAATGATGGATTTGATAACAAATTTGAAATTATTAATGATTTTGATTCATACACTTATTTCTATAAGTACGATGCTTCAAAAGTTAATTTTTTTAAGTTACATGGCTCATTCAATTATCTAACATACTTTGCTCCAGGAAATGAAGTTAGTAGAAGTTATACTTTAAAATGTGATTACACAGAAATTGTCTCCGTGTGGGCATTAGCACAAAAAGCCAACATCGAGAGAAAGGAATTAATTTTTCATATGCCAAAAATAATTGCTGGAAGTTTATCAAAAGAACAAGAATACTCTCAAGATTATTACTTTAACGTGATTAGAGATTCTACAATTGAATTAGGAAAAACTAATGTTCTAATTGTTATTGGATATAGCTTTGGAGACGATGGAGTAAATAAACTAATAAATAATTGGATAAACTTAGATACAGAAAATCAATTATTTATCATTGACCCCTATCTTGATTTTAATTACGGAACTTTAGCGACATGGAGTAAGTCTGAAAATTTAGAAAATCGAATACATTTAATAAATCGTAAAGTAGAAAATGTTAGTTACAATGATCTGATTAATTTTATTAAAGAAAAGAAGAGAGTCCTATGATAAAGAGATTAGTTTTTATTTTTTCTGCATTAATTATTCTTAATAGCTGTTATAATTCAACAAAGTATGATTTGACAATAGACAAAGAGCCATATTTTGGGAATGAGTTGAGAATTGATGGTTATTATTATTATCAATATTATGGCAATGAAAATGAAAAATACACCCAAATATTGTTCTTTTATAGGGATGGTGTAATTTTTGATGGTGCAATATTTCCAAAAGATAATTTTGAAAGTATAGAACAATATTTTATCGACAATGAACATGTAAAATCTACTGCTGATAGTTGGGTTTGGAGTACATTTAAAGTTAATAAGGATAGTTTAGTTTATGAGAGATGGAATCCTCCTACAGTTTCACAAGGGCCAGAGCCAATATTGTATTATTGTGAAATAATAAACGATTCTACTTTTAAGGTTTATAAACAAAAGCTTCATAGTCAAAAAGAATTCGATAAAGTAAACCTCACTTATCATTTTAGACAGTTTGACCATAAACCCGACAGCACAAATAGATTTATAGATTGAAATCGCAGCTGTCATCCTGAGCAAAGCAGAGGCGGGGAATTCCCATTTTTTTTTTAAAGAGGGCTGGCAACACCTAGGCGTTGACGGGGTGTTTGGAAACGTACGCAATACGTCTCTACATTTATTAAATTATCCCTCCTCAGTCAGAGCAAGCTCTGACAGTTCCTCTAAAGGAGCATAAACGTTTGTTAGACGATGCACATCGACTTACAACATCACTATACAGTTTTCACACTCCCCCTCAAAATCATAAATTCACTTAAATTAAAGGATAAACGTAAATAAATTATTAATTTGCAGATTAGACCAACTAGTTTGGTGATATAAAACAAAACAAAGTCAATAAAGTTTATGCAATCAGATAAGAAAAAAGAATTTATAGTCGGCTTAGTTGCCCTAGCTGGTATAGTTATGTTAGTCGTGGGAGTTATGCTGGGTGAGAATTTCTCTATCAGCGGTACAGAAAAAACTGTTCAGTTTATGTTCCCCAACTCTGGCGGAATGAAGCCATCGGCTCCTGTCGTAGTCAACGGAGTTGAGAGGGGGAAAGTTACTTCTATCGAAAACACAGCTGATTCAGTTAAGATAACTGCTACTCTTGATAGAATAGACGACATCACTACGAATGCAAGGGCAAGAATTTCTATATTAGAAATCACAGGCGGTAAGAAATTAGAGGTCTTCCCAGGTAATTCTGGCTCAGCTATTACATCCGATTTTATCATTAGGGGTAAAACAGCAGCTGATTTGGGCGATTTGATTGCCGATGTTGGCGAAGTAAGCGACGACCTAAAGAGCATAATAAAAGGATTGGATACTCTGATTGTCAATGCAAATGGGTTACTCGGCGACACATTGCTAATGGCAAATTTACGTTCTACTATGGATGACGCGTCGGAAACGATGACCAGAATCAACAGAATAGTCACTAACAACGAAGCAGAAATAAACTCGAGCATAAGCAATTTGGCTGAGCTATCCGAAGAGCTGAACACTGCCGTGAAAGAGCAAAAACCAAATATCGAACAGATAATCGCCGATATGAAACAGGTTTCAGAAAAAGCCGTAACATTGGTAGAAAAAGCTGACACTAGCTTCGACGATATCAACAAAATCTCAGCAGATGTAAGAGCAATAATAGACGATATTCAGAACAACGAATCGCTTCTGAATAAGTTAATATATGACAAAGCTCTTGCCGAAAGATTAGACACAGTTATGTATAATCTCGGTACATTTGTAGAGAAAATAGAAGAGCACGGAGTGAACGTCAACTTAAGATTAGGAACAAGACCATAAGTTATAAGATAAAGGAAAAAATAATATGTCATCGAACCCAACACAAGTAACACCAGAAATATACGGTTATCTTCAGAGTAATTTTTCATCAGAAGATGACTTTCTAAAAAATTTGAAAAAAGAAGCTACAGAAGCGGGAATACCCGAAATCTGTATCTCAGAAGAGCAAGGGAAATTCTTGCAGTTCTACCTAAAGTCAATCAATGCAAAGTATGTATTGGAAATTGGCTCACTCGCTGGCTATTCTGCTATTACTATGGCAAGAGCACTACCAGCAGACGGCAAGCTAATAGCTGTAGAAATAAATGAAAAGAATGCGAAATTCATAGAGCAAAAAGCAAAAGAAGCTGGTTTAGAGAATGTAATAGAAGTAGTAAACCAGGACGCAAAAGAATTTCTCGCAGACTGGAAACCAGACTTTGAACTTGATTTCGTATTCGTAGATGCTGACAAGAAGGGCTACAAAGGTTATTTCGAATCGACTACACCACACATTCGAAAAGGTGGTGTATTTGCAGCTGACAATGCACTTGGCTTTGGTCATATTGCAGAAAGCGATCCGAAAAGTGAACCAGGAAATGTGAAAGCAATTCAGCAATTCAATGACATGCTTAACGAAAGTCCTGATTATGACACTTGCTTGGTAACTGTTGGTGACGGAATGGCAATGGGGCTAAAGAAGTAAAAGTATGTTGAAGAGAAGTCTATTAGTAATATTTCTTAGTGTATTAATTTCGGCTTGCGGTAGCAGGGAGAAACCAAAGGGTTTTGCTATGCAGCAGGATATTGAAAACGACTATGAAATATCTGACACTGTAGACTACGACAATATTTACATCTCTGATTCCAAGCCAATTGACTCACTCGACCCGAACCAGTTGATTTATGACATATTCCGTTTAGAATATGACGATTACCCTGATGAGATACGACTCTTCACCAGAGTCTATGACTCGCTAGGTAACTTTGCCACACAAATGGCAGATCCTTACAAACAAAACAAGGACATAACTTACTTCACTCGATTAGATGAGGAGTTAGGCAAGCTTTACAAAAAGAGAATGGAAAATGTACCCGAGTTCACAGTCCGTGAATATGGTAAAGGCGATTCCATTCCCTACAACCTAATGCTAACTATAGATTACAGCGGCTCTATGGAGCCAGTGCTCGACATTATTCACTTGGGTACTAATATACTTATTGATGAAAAATTATCTTATGACAATATTGGAATAAGTAGCTTCAACAATAAATTCGATTACAAAGTACCAATGAATAAGGATACCAATACTCTTAAGCAGCTATTCAATGCGAAAAAAGGCACTGAAAAAGGACTATTCTCAGCTATGAGAAATGCAGTAGTAGAAAACATAAAAATCCTTAGTGAAACTAGCAAAGAAGACCCAAGAGTGTTAGTATTGTTCACTGATGGTGATGACAACTACTCCAAAGTTGATATTGGGAAAGTAATAGAATATGCCAAGAAAGAGAAAGTGCATATATTCACTGTTGCGTTTGGTTACTCCCAAGATATGGAGCTAGTTTATATGGCTCGCTACACAGGTGGTAGATTCTACCGAGCAAAATCGAAACAAGAGCTAATAGCAATCATACGTGATATATATAATAGCTTAAGACAATATTACCTTATCACTTACCAACCACCTGAATATTGGGGCTTCCACAAAGTATTCTCTGAGCTAACAGTGCCTGGAAGAGATTCAACAATGGTAGCTATTGATAACTATGACACGAGTGACCTATTCCCATGGGGTGATTTAGGTGAAGTGTTCGAAAGACCTATTCTATTTGAATACAACAAAGCCGAATTACAACCACAATCAGAACCAATCTTGAATGAAATTGTAGATGCCATGATGTCTAAGCCAAGTATCAGATTAGAGATTCAAGGACACACTGATAATATTGGTGGTGAGGAGTTCAACCAAGATCTTTCAGAAAGAAGGGCAAAAGCTGTAATGGATGCCCTAATAAGAAAAGGAATAGAAGACCGCAGACTCCGCTATCGTGGATTTGGTCTTAGCCAACCAGTTGCGCCAAACGACACAGAAGAAGGTAGAGCACAAAACAGACGAACTATGTTCAAAGTTACAGCTAAGTAAGATTTAAAATTCTAATAATTTCTTATATTTGTATTCAATCAACACAAAACTTTACAAATATGAAAAAGATACTTCTACTTTTACTTTTACCAACCCTTTTGTTCACAAAAGAATTCAATCCAGAAGACTACGAAGATGACGTAGATAAGATAATAGAAGCATCGACCAAAAGCACTGTTGGTTGGGAAAGGTTAGAACACCTATGTAACAACTACGCCAACCGTTTAAGTGGCTCACACCAGTTAGAAAGAGCAATCAGTTGGATATATGAAGAGATGATTTCTGATGGATTACAAAATGTACAGAAGCAAGAAGTATTTGTACCAAACTGGAAACGACACTACGAATCTGCAAAAGTAGTATTCCCAATGGAATATAACCTAACTATGATGGGGCTTGGTGGCTCTGTACCCACTCCGCAAGAAGGAATAACTGCGGAAGTATTAGTAGTTCGTGACAAGGATGAATTAGAAAGAAGAAAAGACGAAGCAAAAGGCAAGATTGTCCTATTCAATGCTCCATTTGTAAGCTATGGGCAAACAGTACAATATAGATTTTACGGTGCACAGTGGGCAGCCGAAGCAGGTGCAGTAGCTAGTCTTATTCGTTCTGTAAGTCCTACAGGTATGGACAACCCACACACAGGAATGATGGCATACGTTGATTCACTACCTGAAATTCCACATGCAGCAATCACTTTAGAAGGTGCTGAACTACTACAAAGATATCAAGACAATGGTACCACTCCAGTAATCAACTTAACTATGCACGCTAAGCACTACCCAGACGCTATCTCTCACAATGTGATGGGTGAAGCAAAGGGAAGCACAATGGCTGACGAAATAATCTCAGTTGGTGGACACATTGACGCTTGGGATGCCGGACAAGGTGCACATGATGATGGTGGTGGATGTATGAGCACATGGGAAGCCGTGAAGATAATAAACGACCTTGGTTTGGACAATAAACGAACTCTAAGAGCAGTTATGTGGACGAATGAGGAAAACGGTGCTATGGGCGGGAAAGAGTACGCTAAGGGCTTTGCTGATGAAAAGCACGCTATGGCTTTCGAATTTGATGTAGGAACATTTGCTCCGCTATATATTCGTTTTTCTGGCTCCGAGGAACTATTTGAGCAAGTGAAAAAATTTGAACCATTATTACAAAAAGTAAATCCACAAATTACAGTTGCCAAAGGTGGCGGCGGTGTTGATATTGGTCCTCTTATGGAAACTGGCGTACCAGGTATGAGCTTGAGCACAGATGACCAAGGTAAATACTTTTGGTATCACCACTCCCCTGCTGATACTTTTGATAAGGTTGATGAACAAGACTTTAAACAATGTGTAGCGGCAATAGCTGTTACAATTTACTTATACTCTAATTTAGAATTAAACTAATACAATTTGAAATGACAAAACAAGAACTTTGCAAGAATATATATGACTTTGCTCACATAACTGGTGAGTTTAAACTTCGCTCTGGTGTAACTAGCCACGAATATTTTGATAAATATCAATTCGAATCACGACCGAATTTGCTTAAGAATATAGCTAAATACATCATACAAGATATAATGCCTGGCTTACAGTTTGATTTGCTTGCTCCATTAGAAATGGGTGGAATTCCTATAGCTACAGCTATCTCTCTCCAAAGTGATTTGGATATGGTATTAGTTAGAAAGGAAGCAAAGGAATACGGTACTTGCAAGTTAGCGGAAGGTCCAGATATAAAAGGGAAAAGACTTCTAATAATAGAAGACGTTGTTACAAGCGGTGGTCAGATTGTATTAAGTGCAAATGAACTTCGTGAGCGTGGAGCTATAGTCGAAGAGGCTATATGTGTTATAAATAGAGAATCTACAGGCGAGGAGAATCTTCAAAAAGAAGGAATAAAGCTTCACTCTCTATTCACTATGACAGAGCTGAAGGGTAGTCAATAAAAAAAGTATTTAATTACTTAGCTATAATTATTATCTCGGTTCGGCGATTGAGCTTTCTACCAAATTCGGTCTTGTTAGAAGCAATTGGTCTTCTTTCGCCGTAGCCAGCAGTCTTAATTCTTCTTCCAGCAATGCCATTTTTAATCAAGTACCTTTTCACTGACTCAGCTCTCTGCTTCGATAGTCTATCATTTGTCCTATAGCTACCTATAGCATCTGTATGGCCTTCTATCATTACAACAACATTCTTCCTGTTGTTCATGAACTCTGTCAATACTTCAAGTTCTGGCACTGTATCAGGTAAGTTTGAGCTTCCAGTTTGGTAGAGCATATTCTCGATAATTAGCTTTCTACCTAACTCTACTATTGGTATAGTCTTTTTTGTAAGCTCTTCTTTCTTTTCATTGATGATTGCTATGTCAATACTATCAGGAATTGCTGGTTTTTCAGTTCTGTATTTCAAGGCATACAGGTTAGTCAATTGATTAGAGAAATTATCCAAAATAGTTGAGAAAGGATAATCTATATCATAAAAGTTACCACGAGTATTCGACGAGATATAGTTATAAGCAGTCAACCTTGGAGGAACAATACTGAATACCCTCACCTGCTCTTCGAAAAGCTTTTGAGTGATAGACTCGGTAGTATGGTCACTGACTCCTTTGCCGTGTTCACCTGCTTGATGATATGGAGCATCAGTCACTAATAGTGCTACTTTGTTAGCAGCAGGCCTAAACTCAATTTGGTTTGCAGTTGCTTCCAATGCTTCTAGAGCATTTTCCTTTACGTCGCCGCCGCCTCTTGCTTTTACTCTACCAATCCAAGAAAGGAAGTCATTCACATCTGGTGTAGGTTGATAAACTTTATCTACCTCATCAGAAAATAGAACTAATCCCAAGGTATAATCTATACCTCGAGTTTTAAGAAATTTCGTTAAATCACGTACTTTCTTTCTAACAGCATCTATGTATGACTGCATAGAGCCAGTTTGGTCTATTACAAATACAAAATCGACAGGTACACGCTCATTGATTGACAACTTATCTACTGAAATAACTTGATGTTCCTTCCCATTTTCCAATACACTTAATCCCTCTGAGTAAAGGGTATCAAGAGCTTGACCATAAATATTATAAGCTTCTACTATAACTTTTATAATCGGATAGTTAGATATATCAACATTCTGAATTGTAAGTTTTATCTCTTTCTGCTCATAAGTAACTTGGGCAGAACGCATAAGACTTTGCTTTTTTGCTAAGGAATCTTTAGCTGAGGGAACTTTCGTCAAAGAATCAGCCTGATTAGCCGATAAGCCAACCATTGAAAAAAGGAGTGTAAGTATTATTATATATGTGGTATTCAGCATAGTTGCAAGTTACTGAAAGATAGTATAAAAAAAAACCCCTCTGTTTTCAACAGAAGGGCTTGTCAAATCATAATTCTTAATTAGATAGTTATCCTTAGAATTGGACTTATCATAAAGAAGTTTTGTATTTCATAAGGTCTAATCTCATCTCTTAAAATAGTTGAGAATTTACCTTCAAGCAAGAACCAGTTACCAAATATTGGCATATAAGCTTGTGCTAGTAATATCTGGTTAGATATCTGTGCACTCAAGCTAAATGGAAATGCTTGTTGGTTTCTATACTGAGCTCTGAAATAGAACCAATCACCAAATGTATCTGGCTTATATGATTGTAGTCCAGCTACACCATTTCTTTCTAAAGTATAAGAGAAATTCTCTTCGTACATCAAGTACTCATCTACTTGTGCGTAACTAGCACCAACGTCAAATCTGAAATAGTGCGAAGGAGTATTATCTTCACCTAACCACCAGTTATAGAATAAAGTAGCTTGACCAGTCTCTCTTAACAACGGCGCTATTCCTAATACATTTACATCACCATTGCCGCCTCTACCATCAGTAAAATTTGCTTCAGTATTTGCATAAGTACCATAGTCACCAGGAGCAACAGATTCAGTTCTCAAATCACTAAATGGAAGCTCTAAGTTCAACCCAACACCAAATGATGGGTGGAATGGCATGTGAACATCAAAACCAGCTACAATCTTACCATCAGGGCCAGAGTTCAAAGTTCTATTGCTAACCCACGAGAATGCAGTTCCTTCATTATCGATACCAGATGAGTGTCTGTAAGCACCACCCAAGTATGCATTGATTAACCTAGGGACATACTCACGAGTCTCTGGGTCAGTATTGTTCATCAATGGTCTTTGTAAAGTTATTTTACTTTCACCAGATGACCAGAATTGATATCCAACCTCATCAGTACCAACTTTGTTGTTAATCCAAAAACCTGTCTCACCAACTTTCAAAGTTTGCTCAAACAAAGATAAAGTAAATGCTTGTATTTTATCTTCTGGTTTCAAGTAATCTTGAATAGCAGTTGCCTCAGAAGGCTTAACTGGTACCTCAGGTGGAACCTCAATATAGCAATATGTTCTTGGGTCAGCACCTGGAGTAGGTCTTTCAAATCTGTTATAGTTTTTATCACCAGATAAATACTTAGAAATAGTCTTAATATTTTGATCTATTTCTTGAGGGTTCATAGTAGCGTCACCACAAGAAAGTAATAGTATCTCATAAGTTCTTTCTCTAGGTGGCTTCGGAGAAGCTAAAACTTCAATTTCTTCTATATTTAATTCGTCTTTTGAGTACCCATATATTGAGAATGCTTGATATATCTGGAATTGTAAATCCGGTTCACAAACCTTCCAACGAGGGAACATTTTGCGCAACTCATAATCTATAGTCATTAGTGAGTCTACGTAGTCATAATCACCTGATGCTTGAGCATTGCTAGTATAAGTAGCTCCTGCTATCATCATAATGCTTACTATTATTAAAGATGTTATTTTTTTCATATTTATATTTCTTTCTGTTTTACAATTTTTAGAATACATATATCAAACGCGCCATAGGTACTAACAATGAGTTCATTTCCCAAGGTCTCGGATCCTTTCTGAATGCTACTGCATATCCGTTAGCTTCTAATCTAATAGAGAATGTATTCTCTACTACAGGTACTTGTACCCAACCATTGAATTGCAATGACTCGTCGAAGTACTGAATTCCACCACCGAAAGGAGTTGTGTTATTCGTAGTCATAAATTCTAATTTACCAGAAAGTCCACCTACAAATTCACTCCCTCTTTCCTCGAATGTAGCTTCAGGATCTAAATCATCTAAATCAATTTCGTATCCCCATCTTTCCATAGAGTAACCAGTACCACCAAGACTAAATCGCATGAAATAATCTTCGTCAACACTAATACCAAATGTATAATGAGCTTGCATGTTGAATCTCATTAAGTAATCATTTTGGAATGGATTTTCATTGAAAGTTAATGGATCCAATATTGTACCAGCTGTACCAGGACCCGGCTCTGCATCACCAAAGACATATCCAAAGTTCACTCTGAATACATCACTTCTAGGAATGATAGCAAATGGGAAGTCTAATACACCAGCTACACCAACACCACCATAAGTCATAGTACGTTGTTGGTTGAATACATCTTCTGAGAATGATGCCCAACCGTCAGTTGGAAGGATAACACCAAATTTCACATTCTTCCAAATAGCTGATAGTGTAGCTCTGTTAGACCAGAATGAAGGATAATTGATACCTTCTATTCCATACTTAAGCTCAACACCAAAGTTAGGTAGGTAATCATTACTAGCCCTTCTTCTATCTATGATTTGATTACCTAATGAATCTGTAGCAACAGAACCATCTCTTTTTCTTTGATAACGAATATCATACTGAGTCCAGCTAATCAAATCTGGACTAGCAGTTAAGATATTACTTTTTCCAGTATATTTCTCTGGTTGACCAGCAGATATTCTCTTATACATTTGAATATCTCTAGCATTAATTCTGTTATTGTTAATTAATGGTTGAGAAACACCATATACCTTATCTAAATAGATAACATCTGTACCAATAGCTCTAGCAGCCATAGTCTCATTTTCAAAGTTACCTTGTACTAAATAAGCATAAGTTAAGTCATACATATTCTCATAACCATATTTAGCAGGGTCGATTTTAGTATCTTTTAATCTATCATAAGAATAGATGTTATCAGTAGATACAAATTCCAAATCTTCTCTAACTTCTCTTTGAGCTTGGTCGAAGTCTAACTCCATGTAAATCATACCAATGATTCTATCAGGTAGTTGACCTTTTTCTGGACGAGAAGTTACTAAATATGCCTTAGGAGTAGTAGCTTCACCACTACCAACTATTTGTTCATACAAATTCTTGTAAACACAATCTAACAATGTTGCTTCGGGTGGTGGATAACCTTGCATTATAATATTACGAGCAATTTCAGTTTGAGATGCCCCATCATAAATACCTTTTTCAACTATGTCTTTGATTGAAGCATCAACCTCTTCCAAACATTTGGCATCTGCCGCACCTGCATTAGTTGCTTTCTTTCTCTTGGATTCGATAATCTCTTTTAACTCATCTGGTGTAGTAATTTTATATACATTCACCGCACCAAATCTATAGTTTTTGAACTTAGATAGTATGGAAGTTACATCATCTATTCTTTGTGCTTGCAAACTAGAAAGCGCAAAACCAAACAAGACAAGGAACACCGCATATACTTTAATTGTACTTTTGTTCATTAATTTACCTTTGAAATATTAATAGTCTTCATAATAATCGTTCTGAGCTTCTACTTTTTGCTTAACACTCACCGAAATCTTAATTGGCTTAGGAGCTGATTGTACACCATTGAGTGGATTTATTGCAACTGCTTGCCCTGTTATGTCTACCGTACCTCTTATATTACCATCATCATCTGGCTCGCCTCTTAAAGTCATGTCAATTTGTGCTTTGCCACCTTTAACTGTAATATTTGGTTTACCAACTGCTTGGTAACCAGGAATTCTTACTTGCAATGGTGATAATGTTATATCTACTTCTGCATCAGTATCACCCCCTTCTTGGCCAACCTTAGGAGAAATTATATTGATTCCTGAAACTCTCACTCTTAGCATTTCACCATCAACAGAAACACTATTTTGTTGATTGATAAGTGAAATACCCGGTTCTGCTTGCAATATGTTAAATTCATGTTTAGGGAATATATCAATTTCTTGTTTAGTAATTGGGTCTGTCCAAACTATTCTTAGTGATGCTTTCTTCATATCAGCTGAGAAGTACAAGTTGTCATTTCTATCAGCAGAAAGTCCTGGCATTAGACCTCTTTCTTGAGCATCTGCGTCAGTTTCAAAATAATAACCAAATTGCTCAGGTTGAATTTTGTTACCAGAAGGTGGCTCAAAATTAAAGAATAACTGTTCACCATATACAGCTAAGAATCCTAACTTAGTTTTTAATTCTCTAACCTTTTCTTCCACCAATGCAGGGAAGACTACTATTTTTGGTTCTTTGGTAGCTTCTTTACCTTGCAGTTGGTGAGTCACCTTTAGAATATAGTTACGTGGTCCACCATTAGCATTAGCAGCTAATTCTTGACTTACAGTACCTATGTAATCAGCACTACTACCTCTAACTGGGTCAGCCCCTTCAGCTAATTTGAAATTAACAGTAGCTATGGGGGCACTAGAAGCACCAGCTGTAGCATCGTGAACCGTACCACGGATTACATTTGCATCACCTTGATAGGGTGAAATTGACATACTAAAGTTTACTTTCCCTTTATCAAATCTGTAGAAATTGTCAGATATTTGAACAACTGGTTCAGCAATCTTTGGCTTAGGAGTCATAACACGAATATTAAACTCAATATCACCTTTGTTCTGATCAAAATTTTGTGATTGACCAGGAGTTAATAGCTTCACGATGTAACCGTATAATCTGATATTACCAATCAAATCACCAGCATCTTCTTCAGTTGAAGCACGCTTTTTAGCTTCATCAATCTTTTGGTCAAATTCACGGAAACCACCTGCTGATGTCAATACATCTTCGTCAGGAATTTCATATTTTTCTAACTTCCTACCTAATTCTTTCTTAACCTTAAGTAGATCATCAATTTTCAACTGCACTGTACCTATATTTACAGTTGCCTCTTTATCAAGTTCTTCTACTTTTTGGTCCGAACGTACACCTAAGATTCTGTTAGTTCTAGACACAAATCTCAGCTTATACCATCCAGCTTTGCTTGGTGGTTGGAAATTCACAACAAATGCACGCTTGTTAAGAGTACCTCTATTGCCATAGATACCTGATGCTAACTTGGTCTCTTCTGCTGAATAATAGAATACACTATCATCTTTTACACCATCAGGAGAAAAATTAGGACCGTGTACAACTCTTTTCTCAGGATCATAGACTGGATGCATAAGATCATTACTAATATCGTCTAGATTAAGTGATTCAAAAGTAGCGTCATCATCCATTTGAATTTTCTGAACACCCATAAACTCCCAAATTTCATTTGAAACTGGGTCAGTAATTGTATTACCTAATTCAAATTCTGTAAAGTCGAAATTCTTTTCTTTAAAGAAATCATCACCAGGGAATGGAGGTACTGCACCAGTTTCCTGACTGCTATTGAAGAATACTTGATACTCAAGCTCCTCAACGTTAGCTAACCTTACTAATTTTTCTAATCTTTCTAAGTATTCCTTTTGTGGTTCACCTTCTAACCTACCAGAAGTAGCACTAACGTCGGTTACACCAACCTCGACTATATACCTTCTGTATGGTTTAATATCAACATCATACGCTTCTTTGATATTTACACCTGGAGGTGGTATAGTTATCTCATCTTGTGGTCTTGTATTGATACCTTCAGTACCCGAACCGGACTGAAGTTGCGAAAGGATTGATTGGACAATTTTCATTGCCTCTTTTTGCTTTTGATGTAGGTGTTCTTCGGCTTCATCTCTCTCTACGATAATGATTAGGAGCTCTAATACTACCGCTAAATAAAGTACGAAATAGACCTTTCCAGCACCGCCTTTAGACATCTTTTACCTTTGAATTATTTAACTTTTAGTTTCTATTTTAAAAATAAGTACAACACACTTATAATTGCACATTTTGGAATATGCAATATTGAAGTATCTCTATTTTACGAATTATAATTTAAATTTTCAAATAGTAAAAAATGGATTATAGGCACTCTTAATTTTTATTATTTACAATAAATTCTAAATTTACTTACGTCGAAAGGTTTAATATAGAAAAAAAAAATTTAATATGGAAATAATTATTATTGGTGCTGGGGATATTGGATATCAATCTGCACGTAGATTTTCAAAAGAAAAACACAATATTGCACTCATAGAAAGCAATGAGGAACTAGCAGACTATGCTTCCGAAACGCTTGATGCAATGGTCATTACAGGGAATGGGTGTAGTGCTGCTAAGCTATTAGAAGCAGGCGTAGAACGCACGGATGTTTTGGCAGCATTGACCGATAATGACGAAGTAAATATTCTTGCTTGTAAAATTGCTAAAAAGTATGGAGTTGAAACTACCATTGCAAGAGTACGTAATCCCGAATACCTTTCTGAAGATTCAATTATAACAAAAGAAGAACTTGGAGTTGACCATTTTCTTCAACCTGAAAAAGAAACTGCCGATGCTATAGTCAGATTGATAAAGCAGTCAAATGCAACAGATTTGATAGAATTTGAAGGTGGTAAGCTAAAGTTTTTTGGACTGAGATTAGACAACAGTTCCCAATTACTACACAAAAAATTGATGGACCTAAGTGTAGAGCTAAAAAACCCACCTCTTACTGTTACAGCAATAAAAAGAGGTCAAAGCACTATAGTGCCGAAGGGTAGCGACATATTGCTACCTGGGGATCAGATATATATGGTGTGTGATCCAGACTATTTGGACACTGCTATGGACCACCTTGGTAAGAAAAAGAAAAATATAGAAGATATACTCATAATAGGTGGTGGACTAACAGCGACTTTCATGGCTACTCAGCTCGATGGTGAAATCAATATGAAAATCATAGAGAATGATGAGAAAAAAGCAATAGAAATAGCAAGTAAGCTCAATAAGTCACTTGTAATAAATGGTGATGGTTCAAACTTAGATTTACTTCTTTCGGAGAATTTGGACTCTATGGACCAGTTTATAGCCATAACTGGTGACGACGAGACAAATATTATTACAAGTATTGTAGCTCAGCACATGGATGTAAAGCGAACTGTTACTTTAATTAAGAAGAGTGAATACTTACCTTTGACTCCTGCACTAAATATGGACGCAGTTGTAAGTAAGCAACAAATAACGGTAAACGCAATCACTAGATTGATTAAAGGAAAAGATATTGCCAAATTTGCTGAACTGCCAGGGCTAGATGCAGAGATTGTAGAGTTTATTGTAAAAGATAGTTCGAAAGTAACTAAGAAACCAATAATGAAACTAAAAATACCAGATGGTGCAGTTATAGGTGCAATACTCAGAGACGATGAGTTAATAATACCTAAGGGAAGCATACAAATACAGACAGGTGATAGAGTGGTAGTATTTTCTTTGCCCGAAGCTTTTGCAAGTGTTGAATCACTTTTTATTTAATCAATGGCATTAGAATATGAATTATAAAATTGTACTCAGAGTATTAGCATTCTTATCTATTTTCTTAGGGTTTGGTATGCTATTGCCATTACCATTCTCTTACTATTACGATTCAGGAGACGCCCAGTCACTTATAATCTCAGCAGTAATTTGCTTTGCTATTGGAACATTAGCATTCATAACTACTGATAAGAAAAATGATTTAAAGACGAAAGATGGTTTTGCTATTGTTACATTCGGTTGGATTATCATGGCACTGCTTGGCAGCTTACCTTATGTACTATCAGGTGCAATCCCTAGTTTTACTGATGCATTCTTTGAGTCAATGTCTGGTTTTACAACAACTGGTTCAACCATTCTTTCTGAGATAGAGAGTTTACCAAAGGGTATTCTACTATGGAGAAGTATAACTCACTGGTTCGGGGGTATGGGTATTATCGTACTAACGATTGCTATTCTACCCTTCCTTGGTATTGGTGGTATGTCGCTATTCAAAGCTGAATCCCCAGGGCCTATATCAGATAGATTAAAACCAAGAATCACGCAGACAGCAAAGCTATTGTGGGGAGTATATTTACTTTTCACTGCTTCGGAATTAGTACTCCTTATGTTAGGGGGAATGGATTTTTACAACTCACTAAACCATGCTTTTGCAACATTAGCAACCGGTGGCTTTTCCACTTATAACTCGAGTATAGCAGGGCAATCTGCCTATATACAGTATGTTATTATTTTCTTTATGTTCTTAGCAGGGACAAATTTCTCGCTACATTACCATTGGCTAAAAGGTGATTTCAAAAGCGTAATGAAAAGTACTGAGTTCCAGTTCTATTTCTTTATGGTGTTGGTATCATCCGTATTTATATTCACTGATATCTACAGCATGTACGAAGGTGCTGTTGAACCTGCTATTCGGGATGTAGTATTCCAAGTGTTAGCAATAGTCACTACAACTGGTTTTGCCACAGCAGATTTCGAGCAATGGTCAATGGCATCACAAGTGCTGATATTAGCGCTAATGTTCAGTGGCGGTATGGCTGGCTCTACTTCCGGTGGTATGAAGATAATCAGAGTAATGCTATTGCTAAAGTTCGCACGTAAGCAATTCGTAAAAGTACTGCACCCAAAAGCTATATCACCTATAAAAGTTGGTGATACCAGAATAGATGACAAAGTAATGCACGATGTACTTGGTTACTTTGTGCTATATATATTTATCTTAGCTATGTCTATTTACTTGCTAATATTATTCGGTCTAGATTTCGAAACTGCAATTGGTTCTGCAGTCACAGCTATTAACAACATTGGCCCAGGGCTAAACTTGACTGGCCCAACTGACAACTTCGGATTCCTTCCCGATTTTTCTAAGTGGCTGATGTCTTTCCTGATGTTAGTAGGAAGATTGGAAGTACTTACAGTAATAATACTACTTGCTCCGTCTTATTGGCAGAAGTAGTAAAATAAATTATAATGCCAAAGGAAGCACAACAATGAAACATTTTGTTGATACAATTGTTAAAAAAAAATGAAAAGTGTTTATTAAAAATAAAAGGAGACAAATGAAAAAAATAATTCTACTAATTGCACTATCGTTTGGATTGACTTTCACTACACAAGCTCAACAAACAGGCAGCTTTGATGAAGTAGTGATGTTCAATCAAGAACAAAGAACTTTAGCTGTTCATGTGCCAACTGATTACAATTCTGAAAACAAATATAACTTAATTATTGGCTTACATGGTCTCGGTGATACAGGTACAAATTATAGGAATGGACTTATTTCGAGTCTAAACTGGAATACTGAACTACCTAATACTATATTCGTGTTCCCTGACGGTGGCGAGGACCAATCGAGTGACCACTACGCTCCTGCTGGTGATGAGCAGTTCATAGTAGAAGCTATGAATTGGGCAAAAGCAAACTATAACATAGACGAGAACGAGATAATTCTTCAAGGTTTTTCACTAGGTGGCAGAAGTGCTCTTAAATTTGGTCTTGAGAACTACGATTTGTTCAAAGGATTGGTACTAAATACTCCTGCTGTTCAAGGTGTACTCGATGTAAACAATGTAGAAGGTTTTAGCTCAATGTATCAGTATGAGAATGCTCCACAGATTCCTATTGCCATTGTACACGGCTCTGAGGATATTTCATATCTAGATTTTGATATTCAGTTATACCAAAATTTAGTAGAAAACAATGGTGTAGTTAGAACAGGTATTTTAGACGGTATGGGGCACACTATACCACCAATCCAAATTATGATACAGTTGTTTAACTTTATTGACAATCCATACAGAGATGGAATAGATATAGACCTTGTTGACATGGAAATGCCTCAAAGAACTTGTGAGTCATCGGCTAGTCCTACCCTATTACTTCGTAATTCTGGTTCTTCAAATTCTGGTGATGTTACACTAAATATCAACGTGAATGGAACTGATTACACACATACACTTGATATTGACTTTGGTGCTTTTGAGTCAGAAATGTTAGAATTAGATTTAGCTGATATTCCTCTACAAGAAGGTCTGAATGACTTTGTAGTTAGTGTAAAATCAATTGAAAAAGGTGAAGATATTGCTCCTGCTAGCGACACAGCTGATGCGAGTATTACTATGTATAGCTCACCAATAACTGAGCCAATTAACATTGGTTTTGAACAAGGAGAAGACTACTGGGAAGACTGGTATGTAGATGAGTCAGGCAGTTTATTTCCATGGTGGTTAGAAAGTGAAGTTTCAAAATCTGGAACATCTTCTCTTTCTAAAGTTAGTACTATCTTGTTGTTTGCTACTTTCGGACTAGAAGAAGATTTCCTTACTCCTTATTTTGATTTGACTCAATATGAGAATAAGTCCGTTTCATTTGACTATGCATTTAATTATCATAAGTATACGCCACCTTATTTCACTGCAGATGTAACTTTCTCTGATACTTTGAGAATTTACATTTCCAATGATTGTGGTGAGACTTATGATTTGCTTTATGAAAAAACAGAAGCTGAATTAGCTACTGCGGCTGAACCAATCACGAATGCCTTAAATGTGCAAAGTGCTATATTCATACCTACAGCAGATGAATGGAAAACAGTAACTATTGATTTATCAGACTACAGTTTTGAGTCAAACTCGACATTGAAATTTACTATGGTCTCTGGGCAAGGCGGAGTTATGTATCTTGACAATGTAAAGATTGGTGATGTTTCTACATCAGTTGAGCTAACTGAAGAAACCAACTCTTTCACTATATCACCTAACCCAGCTGAAAGCTATATAGAAATAGATGATATAATCAGCACCACAGATGCTGTTTATACTATCAACTCTATGACAGGGGAAGAGCTGATGAAGTTCAATTCTAATGAGATTGACAATATTAATATTGAGAAGCTAAGCAGCGGTACTTACTTCATCACTAAAAAAGTAAGTAACAAAACTGAGACTCAGAAGTTTATCAAAAGATAAACAGTAAGTAAAACTCAAATTAGGAAGCTCTATGGTGTTAATCGTAGAGCTTTTTTTATCTTTTGCCATTCTCAAATAGATTGCGTAATTTAAATTGTTATGAAGCAATCGATATACACACTAATAGCAATTCTATTTTGCATTCAGTTGCTCACTGCTAATGAGATTATTCCTATTTGGAATAGAAGCATAGAAGCACCTGTGCAGGATATGGAGTTTCTAAAAGGGCAAGAAGAAGTTATCATGCTTGTTGGAGAAGGGCCCAATGGTTTTATTCAAAAGAGAAATTCTCATACTGGTGATTTGATTAATTCAAGATCGCAATCATTATCCTCAATATCTAGGTTAGCACTTACACCAGACAGTACAAAATTCTTATTTTTAAGTGGAAGTATTATTCGGTTAGTTGATACTGATGAAGAGTTCTCGGTTCTAAGTCAGTTTTACATTCCTCAAGAAAGTGACAGTATTTTACTATACTTCACTTCATTAGCTGTAGACCCTATTAGACCTATTGTTTATCTTACCACAAGGGGGTGGATAAAAGATAGCTTTCAATATGCAGATAAATATAAGGTTACATCATACAACTACGAGACTGGTGAAAAAGTTAAAGATTATACTCAATATGGAGGTGAAGAGTATTCCGTCATTAAAACATCTCACGATGGTAAATACCTAGCAGCAATGAATGATGGAGATACTTATTTAAGAATTTGGGACATAGAATTAGGTGAGAGGATTGTAAATAAGCCACTTTTTGATGGTAATAGTGATAGAAACAGTAACGCGAGAGATATTTATTTTTCTAATATAGAAAAAAATATTGTCTATCTTTCAGGGAATTTCTCCAAAAAACTACTACCTGAAGATAAGGGAAGTGGGACATATAGATTCAATATAGAAAATGGAGATAGAGAGTTATTACTTCCTAACGAGGTTTATGGTAGTGATAAGCTAATTTTTATTGATAATGAATCTAGAATAATTAACACAAACACAGCAGTTATTGGGGTTATAAATAAATTAAGTAATATCTTAGAATGGTATGGTATACCCCCTGAAAATGTGCATTCATCAATTGTCTTGTATAATGAAAGATATGATTATTTTCTAGGTTCTTCATTTACAAATGATCTTTCTAAATTCAAATACGACAGAGAAACATCAATTGAACTAACAGAAAAAAACAACTCCTTCACTATATCACCCAACCCAGCTGAAAGCTATATAGAGATAATTGATATAATCAGCACCACAGATGCTGTTTATACTATCAACTCTATGACAGGGGAAGAACTGATGAGATTCAATGCAAATGAGATTAACAATATCAGCATTGAAAAGCTAAGCAGTGGTACTTACTTCATCACTAAGAAAGTAGGTAACAA
The DNA here is from genome assembly GCA_046290495.1 of Chlorobiota bacterium. Taxonomy (GTDB): domain Bacteria; phylum Bacteroidota; class Ignavibacteria; order Kapaibacteriales; family UBA2268; genus PGYR01. The sequence goes on from JBKAGT010000005.1 coordinate 1,293,612, forward strand.
GACCGAAACTCAGAAGTTTATCAAAAGATAAACATTGAATTGATTAATACTAGAAAGCTCTATGATTTGATTATTGTAGAGCTTTTCTATTTCTCTGGTCTTTCCATCACAGTACCACAATTGTCGCAAGTTCTTGCTTCTTCATCTGCGAAGAATTCTTCCATTTTCACTGGTAGTTCTGTGACGATATTTTTCATCGCGAACTCTTTTCTTGCTAATTTGTGTTGGCAGTTTTCACAGTACCACTCTAGGGCATCTATTTCCCCTTCTCTTCTTACCTGCTCTATAACTAACCCAACTGTGTTTGCAGGTCTTTGCGGTGAGTGAGGTATTTTGCCAGGTAGCAAGAATATCTCCCCTTCTTTTATATTTACATCGCGGAACTCGCCGTCGTCTATTATCTTTACGGTTATGTCACCCTCTATTTGGTAAAAGAACTCAGGAGTCTCATTATAGTGGTAATCTTTCCTGCCATTTGGGCCACCAACTACCATTATTATCATCTCACCGTCTTTGTAAACTTGCTGGTTGCCAACTGGTGGCTTCAGCAGGTGGCGGTTCTCATCTATCCATTTCTTAAAATTAATCGGTGGTATCTTAGCTGTTGACATAATTCTTACTCCAAGTGGATTTATTTTTCTTCTGATTTTAAATTAGTAAATAATTTTCTAAATCTAAACTTTTGGTAATATTATTTTAAGCTAATCTCTGCTTTCGTGGCTTTCCTACATACTTCCTAGTCCAATATATTGAGAATGGTATTAGAACAACCGTTGGCAAGAACCAAATCACCCACGCTGGGTAAAACGTCCTTACATTGTTGACCAAGAATGCAGTAATGGTGGAGATATACACCCCAATCATAAGTCCTATGTGCTGAGTCAGCCACTCCAATCTTTTTATTTCTTTACCTCTCAATTTCAAATAGTACACCCTGAACATAGTGAAAACATTGGAAAGAGAAACCAGTCCAAACACGAGTAGCACAATTTTTAGTGTTGCTATCATCATTACTGCATTAATCAAACCTGCAATATTAACAATCCAATCCATTGCCTTCGGGTTCATTTCTTTGTTTCTTACAGCCCTGATTCCAAAATAATTCATGTGGACAGCAAATACACCTAAATATGTAAGAAAAGTAAAGCCATCATAAAGAGAAGTAATCAAAGCAGTAATTGCTACTATAAACATAGCATAGTAAAAGTAAATTCCGGTCTTTTTATGGGGACTTCCACCTTTCTTTGTGATTAGTGGTATTAGTCCTAAGCCAAGTGAGGCAATACCTGCCGATATATGAATAGTAAGAAATATAGTATGAATTAATTCCATTTTGCACCAATATTTGTTTAAAATTCTTTGTACAAATATTAGGCTTTAACTTTTTTCATCAAAGCTGGAAGGTCTGTGTAGCAAGGTTTGGGATGAATGGCAAAGCAAATTTTGTGTATGGCAAACTTAGTTTGCTAAGTGGTAAGCTTCTCTTTAACGAAATCATTAAGTTTTCGCGAGACAGGAATTTTGACATCACTATTTTCTAAGTGTAATTTATACCCCTGTGCATTTCCAGTTACATTTTTGACATAGTTCAGATTGACAATGTAGCTTTTGTGACATCTGATAATATTCTGATAATTTTCGAAAACTGATTCGGTATTTTTGAGGGTACTTCTTAGCAGCTTCTTGTTTATATTCTCGTCAGTGGTTTTATAATACACTTCTATATAATTATCAGCTGAAGTTATATATACCAGATCATCCGCTCCAATTTCTAATTCTTCATTCTCATTGTAAGATGTTATAGTTAGTTGCTTTGCTGCCACTCTATGAGTTGTGAGATGTGAATTTATATCCTTGGATAGCTCCGAGTACTTCTTATTGTGTACTGCCTCATTATATGTGATTATGAATACTATTGGCACTAATGCAAGCAGAACGGTATAAAGCTGAAATGTTAAGATTAGTTTTAAGCTAAGAGTTACATTAGCTAGATATGAGGTAAGAACCGCATTGGCTACTCCAATCAGACTGATATTGATTACCGTCCAGAGTATTTCTCTACCAACGGTCCAGTTATCTTCACAAAAGTAGTTAGAAAATAGATAGTTCAGATTCGAATTCAGCACGAAGACTACAAAAGTGGTAACACCACCATAGCTCAAGCAAACAAGAAATAAATTGTAAGGGCCAGAATCTATACCAAAAGGTCTGAAGATGTAAAGAAAGAAAGTAACAAATAAGCCATATAAAACTGAGGTTTTGACTAATTCGCTCAAATCTTGATTGTAAGGATAGGGCCTTTTTAACCTATTGAATATACTTTCAGTCAGACTCATTGCTTATAAAGAAATAAATCTAGCTATTATTTCACCATTTTTATCTCGGAGCAGCAGCTCACCTTTGACTATCTCATAGCTGGCAGTATTTTCGAAAACAGTCAGGTAATTGTCCTCTACTGTCATATCTCTACACATTTTCCTAGTGGCCACCACTTTGTCAAAAGTGATACCTCTTCTTCCAGTCAGTGTAAAGTCACCAGTGAAATTATTACAACCAGCATAGCCGTGCACTCTACCTTTGTCTACTAATTCCATGTGAGCAAATTGGTTAGATTCATTTATATCAACTCTAACAGTTGTATCCATTGCCTCAACTAAAAGCCACCTTTGATGCGTTAGCTTTATTGACTCTACCTTAACCATATATTCACTACCCAATACTAATTTCACATCGTCACCGATTGGCAACAATCTATTTTCTTCAACTTTGAATTTATTATAACCTATGTCAGGATTATCATTCTGAAGTGTGATTTCGTTCCCTTCTGCATTCCATATTATCCTGCCAGTAAATCTTTGAATTAGCGGTTTGCTCGAGCCAATATACTCAATCAAAACTTCATAGCTATCGTCTCCTCTCAGGGTTACAACTTTTCTCTTTCTCATGCAGTCGCTACAATATTCTAGACCTATGTACTCTCCTTGCCAGTCGAGGGATATGAAACCATTGTGATTATCCACCTGGGGACTAGTATGCTCAACTACAGGGGCTTGTTTCACATTCTCCGAGGAAAATCTGTCCGTCGATTTGCAACTGGACAGCAGTATAATTGATATAAATAATATTGATAAATATGTTATATTCTTTTTCATAAATCCTTAATCTGTTTGAATACTATTGAGAATACTTTTTTGTAAGAATGAGTATAATTACTTATTTTACATTAGTTATAATTTAATAATTTATGAATGATAAAAAAAATAATTACAGAAATTCTTAATAATAAAACGGAGTAAAGTATGGGAAAGTTCGAAGTAACTAAAAGAAGCAATGGTGAATTCCAATTCAACCTAAAAGCTGGTAATGGTCAAGTAATTCTTACAAGTGAAGGATACAAAGCAAAACCTAGCTGTATGAACGGAATAGAGTCTGTAAAAAAGAACTCTCAAGACATAGCTAGATTCGAAAAGAAAGTAGCTAAGAACGGTAAACACCACTTCAACTTGAAATCAACTAATGGACAAATAGTAGGTTCTAGCCAAATGTACGCATCCGAAGATGGTTGTGACAATGGTATTGCTTCAGTTCAAAAAAATGCAGCAGGTGCTGACGTAGTTGATAACTCATAATCTCTTTTTACAAGGAGAGTAGTTAATAATTAGGAAGACTATCCGAAAGGGTGGTCTTTTTTGTTATTTATAGCTATTTATTCCCATCACTTTTCTAATTTTGTACCCAAAAAAAAATCAGAAAAGGCAAAAATAACATGTGGAATCAATCCGGATTAATATTCAAATCACACCCATGGCATGGTGTACCAATTGGTGAAGACTCACCTAAGATAGTCACTTCGTACATAGAGTTAGTACCTGGCGACACAGTCAAATATGAGTTAGACAAATACACTGGGTATCTGAAAATAGACAGACCACAGATTTACTCTAGCGTATGCCCAACACTTTATGGAATGTTGCCACAGACTTATGCTGGGAAAAGAGTAGCCGAATACTGTAACGAGAAAACTGGACGAACAGATATAGTTGGCGATGAAGATCCACTTGATATATGTGTTATTACCGAAAGAATAGTACCTTATGGTGATATATTGCTCAATTGCCGACCAATAGGTGGTATGCGAATGATAGACCACGGCGAAGCTGATGACAAGATAATCGCGGTTATGAATGACGATTTGGTGTATGACGAACGGAATGACATAGACAGAATACCAGAATCAATTATCAGAAGACTAAAACACTACTTCCTTACTTACAAACAGAACCCAGATGAGCAAGACAAAAACTCTGTCCAAATCACAGATATATATGGCAAGGATGAAGCTTATGAAGTGATACGTAGAGCCAGATTAGACTATAATGACAAATTCCCAGGTCTTTCGGTTACATCTGCATCGACTAGGTCAGATGTAGAGTTTGATTGATAATTAGTGGTGGTAGGTAATTATAGCTTTAGTCCAGTTTTAATCGCATCCGAAAATGCAGTGTAGAAAATGAAAGAAAGATGAACAATCATTCTCCAATTTGAGGCGATAAAGGTTATAATAGTCGCTTGCATAGAGATAGCCATTATCTAAATCTATCTCTATTATTTTACCGATATCTATATTATCTGTTTTTATTTCTTCTATGTTATTACCATCCTCTATCGAATAGATTTTACCATCGCTTTTGTCTAGGAAATAGAGAACATCATCGGAGCGGAATACATCTGAATTTTCGTATGCCCCTAGTAACTCTAGTTTGTCACTACCTAGCTTAGAATAGTAAATTGAATCGAATGCGAATAAATTGATATTTTCATCCACTATATGAAACCTATAATAATTATCTCTTATTGTGCATTCAGCCGCTAATGTATAGTTAGAAAGTTGTTTGTAAAAAGAATGCTTTTGCCATGTTTCTCCCATATTATCTGAATATTGATATGAGATTGAATCAGTTAAACTCAACGGTAAAATCAAAATATCTCCTTCTTTCAATATATTACCTTTAGGTTCTTTTATTTCTTCAATTTCCATTTTTTTTCTATTAAATTTGATTAATTTCCTATTTAAGTTAATTAATGCAAACTCATCATTTTTTTCTACAACTCTTACCCAATCATTTGTGTAACGTCCTTCAGATAAATCAAATACCTTAACTTTTACTTCATTACTATCAAATATTTTGAAATGTATTCACCATTATCTGATTTTTTTTCGAATTCTGTAATATTGAATTTAATGTCCCAAATATCGTGCTTCTGTAAATGATTAAATCTATATTCATCATCGTATTCGAAGCAATATGATGTGTTTGAAGTCATAGAAATACTTCTAAAATCACTATTAGGATGATCATAAAGATTAATAGTGTCACCACTTATGTAAAAGTCATAAATATATTCATTATTTGGAATTATTAAATCAAATACCCTTTCATAATTAGTTTTCAAATCAACTGCTATTAGGTTTGCTTTTCTTTCTGCTATCAGAAAATCATTTGCTTGAAATATACTTGAAGTAATAGATAAATAAGTAAAAATCTTTTTCTTGAGTGTTAATTTATTATCATCTATAACTGAACTATATAATGTACTTTTGAATGTTCTTCCTTGACTTTTTTCAACTAGTATTTGTATTTCATTATTATACTTAAAAGCATAAATACTTTGTCTATTGTTATAGATTCCATTTAATTTTAATGAGTCTAATTTGCTATTTTCAAAAATGTAAAAAGTACTATCTGTATAAAAATAGAGGGAATTATCTAGTGAATTAGCAAATTTAGTGTCTTGTGGATTTATGTTCAGTTGATAGGAAATCTTATTTTTATCTAGATCCGAATATTTAGAGTAGTAAATAACTGAATCAACTCGATTATAAAACATTACTCCATCCTTTGTAAAATGCTCCCTGAAGTAGCTACGCAAGATGGGCCTATATTTTTTCTTTAGAATCGTAATACTGTCTATTAATCTATTTGATAGGTCATTGTTTTCTACACTATTTAAATCTACTTCTTCCCACTTTAAAAGATTTTGAGATTTTACAAAAGAATCGTCCCATTTGTTGAAGTAATAATAGCCGTCAATATATTTAAAATTTTTTATACCCCCATTATTAAAATTAGGCAGGTCTATCTTCTCCCATTCTGCTGCGAACATGATCGTAGGAATAAGAAAGAGTAATATTTTTAGAATGATATTAAATTGAATCTCGCTTAGTTAAAATAATGGTTTATTCACACCCATCAGTTGGTACTCTTCTCTCATTTTGAGCAAATACTTTTTTCTTTTCAGCTAATGTTTTGCCAAGTACTTTCAGCTCATATCCACCCTCAACTACCATCTTAGTGTAGCCAGATTTACAAACAGGCCCCCACTGCAACTTAGAGCCAGTTGTGAACCCGGTGTGAACATACGCGAGTTCTTGCCCTGCTATATTTAGACCTACTCGTGGGAATGCGACCCCAAATTGTACATCGACAGGAATTCCAATATTTGCTCCTGAGTCAAAGCTACCATCAGTTATTTTGTTATCCCCTAAGCTACCTTCTGAACTAACTGTAGTTCCCTCATATTGAAAACCAGCATCAGCATTATAGCTTAATTTACTAGTCGCAGTAGCAGAAGATTTTACATCGGGCATTGTTATTTGAGTTACGAATTGAATCCCAACATCTATTGATACTGGAATTGGTAATGGAATTGGTCCACTTGGTGTTGGGATAAACCTAATTGGAATACTTAGAGCAATGCCAGGTAGCTCCACGCTGTGTGAGCCAGATTTAGAACCTGCAGCTGACAAGCTCAGCTCTAGATTTCCTTTTATTCCTTTGTTGTTTGCCTTAAAGCTTTCAAGCTCACCACCAGAAATAGAAATTCTTGTCTGTTGATTAGGTAATTTTACAGTTCCCTTTGCAGTGAAGGCGGCAGTTGCATCACCTGCTATTTTCTTAGCCATAACAAATTCGAATGTACAGCTATTGATTTTGCCATCTACCATTTGTGGCTCTATAATTATTTTGTGGTCTATACCATCGCGGCTAATTACAGTTTCTATTTTCTCTGATATTCTACCATCTAAATCTAATATGGTTTCGCCATCCATTTTGAGTGAGCTAACACTGCTCCACTCAGGAGTTACATCCCATGCTATAGTTCCATCAGTTATCACATCAGTCAGTGCGGCGTCTTCAGTCTCTACTACCAGATTACCACCTTGGCTACTAACTGAAGTGACCTTACGCATATACTTACCTTCTACTATTATTACCTCGCCAATCTCAGGTGTGCTTTCGAATCTGGTGCCATCGAATGTGTAGACTTGGTTTGCAGTATCTAAGTCAATTATAGCATCCCCATCATCATCGTTTATGAATATAGCTTGATCATTATATTCTACTTCGTAGGTTGGTTCTATCGGGTCGTCATTGTCATTAGGTGAGGTGGAATCATCTCCACAGCTATAAATCAAACTTAAGAATAGAAATGTAGTTATAAGGCGAAATAGATTCAACATGATAAACCCAATTGTTTTTTATTAGAAGATAAAATTGAATTTATTGAATAATTAGCAAATAGGCAAAAAAAAAAGCCCTTCCATAAATGAAAGGGCTTCTCAAAATGTGAGCCACTTACCGGATTCGAACCAGTGACCTGCTGATTACAAATCAGCTGCTCTACCAACTGAGCTAAAGTGGCTTATTTTTTAGAGTGCAAAATTAATACTTTTTATACATACGAACCAAATAAAAAGTGCATTATTTTAAAAATAATTTACTTTTTTTTGTATCAGCTCATATAATTGTCTTCTTCTATTATTCTGCACCATATATGTGCTATCAAGATATGACATTCTTGTATTCTAGCGGTGTTTTCACTAGGCACTATCACAGAGCTATCGCAAATATCCTTGAGCTTACCGCCACCGTTTCCAAGTAATCCAATTACATTTACTCCACAGTTCTTGGCTTCCTTAGCAGCGCGAACTATATTCTCGGAGTTACCACTAGTAGTAATTGCTATTAGCGTATCGCCCTCATTGCCATAAGCTTCTACTTGCCTTGCAAATACATTGTTGAAACCAATATCATTACCACCAGCCGTAAGGATTGAAGTATCCACCGTAAGGGCAATAGCAGGAATAGCAGCCCTGTTGACACTACTACGCAACCTAACAACAAGCTCGGCTGCTATGTGTTGGCTGTCGGCAGCACTACCTCCATTTCCACAAAGTAATATCTTGCTACCACTCTCAACACATTCTGATAGCTGCTTAGCTGTGGTGTATATTTCATCAGTACACTCGCTAAGTAATAGTTTTTTGGTTTCTATACTTTGGGTTATCTCTTCAGCGACGCTATTTTTTTGCATCTTTCAACCTGCGGTTAATGATACCAATTAACTGATCGCGTCCTTCACGGTTAACTGCAGAGTATGGCAATACATCAATAACATGGTTGCAAGCAGCAACTACATCACGTATTTGTGTTTCCCTGTCGGCGATTGATTTCTTCGACAACTTATCCGTCTTAGTGAGAATAATTAGGTAGTCTATACCTGAATTTTCCAACACCTCTATTAGTGCCAAATCTCTTTCCATTGGGTCGTGGCGACTGTCAATCAGCACACAAACAAATTGTAAATCTTCACTTTGCGACATATACTCTAAGTTGAAGGTTTCCCATTGGTCACGATACTTTTTGCCCTTAGCTGCATAGCCAAAACCAGGAGTATCTACCAAGTACCAACTCTCATCAACAAGATAAAAGTTAATCTCTTGAGTTTTGCCAGGTGTACCAGAGGTGCGAGCTAAGTTCTTACGGAAAACAATACTATTGATAAGTGATGATTTCCCTACATTAGAACGGCCAGCAAATGCAATCTCTGGTAAACCATCGTTTTGAAATTGCTCTTTGCTGACTGCACCAATTTTAAATTCTGCTTGGAAGTAATTTTTTTTCACGTTTCGCTATTTATTTTGCTTTGATGAACATTTCCACTTTCTTATATGGGTTGTCATTGCTGTCTCTTTCCATATTTACAATCTTATCAGCAACTTCCATACCATTAGTTACTTTACCAAATACAGTGTATTTGTTATCTAAGAAAGAAACATCGTCCACACAAATAAAGAATTGAGAAGATGCACTGTTAATGTCTTGAGAACGCGCCATTGACAAAATACCACGCTCATGGCTTATATCACTGAACTCAGCTGGGACTTTCTTTTGAGTTATATCACCCATTCCCCACGTGCTTTTTGGCTTATCTTTAGAATTCGGGTCACCACCTTGAATCATAAATCCAGGGATTACTCTGTGGAATGCAGTACCGTCGTAAGCACCTTCGGCAACTAATCTGTCAAAATTTGCTACTGTTTTAGGAGCTAGATCTGGCCATAGAGCTATATCAATAGTACCAATTGATTTGCCTTCAACTTTGATTTCAATCTGATACTCTTTTGTTTTTTCTAATCTTTCGTCTTTCGCTTCTGAAATATTACTCATTGTAAACATCAATAATGTTAGTGATAAAAATAGTGTAAGTTTTTTCATTATATTTCTCCTTTAAAATATATAAATGTTATTTGTCTATAAAAAGAAAAGTAGCACCACAACACCCAATACTATTCTATAGTATATAAAAAGCTTTGTAGTGTTCTTTTTCAAAAAGTTGATTAAAAATGCTATTGCAAAATAACCACTAATTCCAGCTACTATTGTAGCAACTGCTATATTTACGTACATATCGGGTGTAAGATACGCCGTAGCTTCATAAAATTCTAATAAGCCGCTCCCTAAAATAGCAGGGATACTCAGTAAGAAAGAGAACCTAGCGGCTGCTTCCCTGTTCATTCCTGCAAATAGTCCAGCCGTTATAGTAGTACCTGAACGCGATGCACCTGGCACTAGAGCAAATATTTGCCCAAACCCCATAATTAGTGTTTCCTTCCAACCTAAAGAGTCTATGTCTGATTTTTCATTGTAAAGGACTTCCGAAAGCCACAATAGTAAAGCAAATATAATTAATGCAGAGCCAATAACAAACGGATCTTTTGTTAAGCTACCTCTTATTATATCTTTTAATAGCAACCCTACAACAGCAATAGGAACTGAGCCAACAATAATATACCATCCCATTTTGCTTTTGTGGGACTGGTTCTTGAATGATTTACGTTTAGTTAAATTGTCTTTGAAAAAAGCTTTCAATATATTAGAGATGTCATCCCAAAAATATACAAACACAGCAGCCAAAGTACCAAGCTGGACTACAGCAATAAATGAAGTCCATTGTTCAGGACTTTGATCTTTTATTGCATCCATTAGCTTACCGGCGATTGTCATGTGGGCCGTACTACTAATAGGAATAAATTCCGAGAGTCCTTGCACCAATCCAATTATTATTGCTTCTATTATATTCATCTTATCCTAATGCTTCCATTATTTCCTCGAACTTTTCACCCGATATCAGCCCTTTATCCAACGCCATCAGAGCTAATGACTCACTCATATTCTTATAAACTACACAATTCACTGACTCACCTAAGGCATTTACATGGTTTCTAACTGTATCTACATCTCCCCTTACCACAGGACCTGTTATAGCCGGTTCCTCGCTTTTTAGATTATTGTCTAAAGTAGTCTGCATTATCTTTGGCAAAAAGCTTTCCCACTCTATTCCAGCATCTTCTGCCATATTTTTAGCTAATTCGATAGAAAGAGCCAAGAAGTTAGATGCGGCAACTGCTGAGCTGTGATAGAGTGACTTATTAGCCAGAGTATCATCAGATAGATAAATGGAATTTCCATCTAAAGCTTCAATAAATCTATCAATCAATTCTTTCTCATCAACATCAGCATCAATACCCCAAGCTGTTCCACTAAATACATCAGTTTCGCTCTCTGCAAATGTCTGGTATGGGTGAGCAGCTGCTATTTTGCAGCCCTTTCTCAAAAGTGGAACTAATACATCTTTACTTTTTGCACCAGAAGTATGAATCACTAAAGGTGTAAACCCACTGACTTTTGAGCTTAATTGCTCTGCTACTGACTCTATCTGTGAGTCTTTAACGCAAATCATAACAATATCACAATCGAAATCAGCTTTATCCCACTCTGATACTTTTTCTGATGGTATTCCTATTTCTAACAATCTTTCATGAGTTGATTCAGATTTGAATACTATCTGATAATCAACACCAGTTACAGTCTCAAGCTTCAAAGCTAGAGATGAACCAACGCTACCACCACCTATTATTCGAATTCTCATCATAGTTTTTCTATCTCAAATCCATCAGGAGTATCTTTTAGCTGGAATCCACGGTTTTTAATTTCGTTCCTAATCATGTCAGCCAAGTCATAGTTCTTATCTTTTTTCGCTTTTAGTCTTTTTTCAGCTAACTCAATAACTTCACTTGGAATCTCTTCGTTTGGTAACTCGAAAGTTAATATTTCAAATATTTCATTAAAACTCTTGAAGAATTCAAGCATCTCCTCTTTAGAATTTCTCCCCATAACTTGAGCAGGATTGTTATTGATAAAGCTGAATAATTCAGCTAATGCTTTCGGAGTGTGCAAATCATCTTTCAAATGTTGAAAGAAATTGAAACTAAATTGAGTCACATCTATATAATCGTGACCGTCTCTATTATTGAGTAACTGATGAACATATTTCTGTAGTCGTTTTCTTGACTTACTCGCCGCCCCTACATCTGCAAATGTAAAGTTATACTTAGAGCGGTAGTGGGCAGAAAGCATAGCAAATCGAATATCAATAGGATCCAACCCCTTATCTATCAAATCACGAAGAGTATAGAAATTTCCAGCTGATTTGCTCATCTTAGTGCCTTCAACCTGCAAGAATTCATTGTGAAACCAATAGTTAGTTGGCTCTACTCCATACCCAGCTTTTGATTGAGCTATCTCGTCTTCGTGATGTGGGAATTGCAAATCAATACCACCCGTGTGAATATCAAACGGAAGCCCAAGAAGCTCTCGCTCCATAACTGAACACTCTAAGTGCCAACCAGGTCGCCCTTCCAGCTTCTTGCCATCTAGTTCCAAGGTCCAATATGGCTCATTCTCTTTTCTCTCTTTCCAAAGCACAAAGTCACTTACTTGCTCTCGCTCATATTCGTCACTGTCAACTCTTTCCCCAGATCGGAAGTTTTCGAAGTCAATATTTTTCAGCTTGCCATATTTATCTACATCTTTCCACTTACCAACATTGAAATAAACAGAACCACCTGCTTCGTATGCAAATCCTTGCTCAAATATTGCTACTATTAGCTCTTGCATCTTTTCTATATAGTCAGTAGCACAAGGCATTTCGAACAAATCAGAAGTGTTGATAGCTAAAAGTCCAATATCGTTTACAAATTCAGTTCTATAGTAATTGGTGAACTGCTTTAAGTTCTGTTTCAAATCTTCAGTGCGATCACCCATATTGGGTAACCATGCTTCATTTTCATTTATTTTCTGAATCGTTTTGTCATCTATATCAGTGATATTCATTACCCATTTTACTTTATAACCACCGACAACACGAAGTGAACGCTGAAGCAAGTCAGCACATAAGAATGCACGCAAGTTACCAATGTGGGCATAGTTATAAACTGTTGGTCCACAGCTATATATTTTTACTTCATTCTTATCTATTGGTTTGAATTTTTCTATAGATCTTGATAGTGTGTTATAAAGTTTTATTGGCATTATTTATTGAATATTTTGATAAATACAATTCCAAATATATACATTTTTGAGTTAATGGTTTTAATGTAGTGGATGGTTGGGGTGGAAATAGTTTGATTTATATGTAAATGAAATTTATTTTGTAACTTTATCAATCTTTTTAAGAACACATTTCGAATAAATGAAAAAAACTTCAGTAGTATTTATTCTTGCACTATCAATATTTATCTCCACTTGTGAGAATCAAAATGTTCAAATTGATTATTGAGACTATATTAGGATAGAAGCAGTAAATAAGCATGCATTAACATTTCTTCCTAATTATTTTCTGAATTAGACCATAAATTTAGTGCAATAAATAAAATCTGTGTTATTGAGTCAGTTACTGATTATCCAGATGTTATTGAACATCAAATGAATTTTACAAAATTAGCTTCATTTTATGAGGTAGATGGTTATTCGGGTAAGATTGAATATACAGAAGTCAATAATCAAGAATTATTATTTAACTATATTGTTAGACCTAATGGCTATTATGATACATGGTCAGAAAGTAATAGTATAGGCACAAACAAACTAGCAACTGTACTATTCGAAATGGGTAGTGAAACAGTTGTAGACTCACTAATAACACCAAAAAGCTTTAACCCTGTTTCATTCAGTAAAGATACACTAAAAGGTAAGAATGATATTACTCTTAATTGGTCTCAAAGTAATGATAAAGATGATTTTGTTATTATCACTCCAAGCTATGAGTATTATAATCAATATAATGAACTAAGCATAAAAAAAGGAGATAGAATAGTAGTACTTGACAGAGGTTCGTACATCTTTACTAAAGAATACCTTGAAAATGAATTAGAAATCCCTAATGTTCGTGGTAAACTAGTCGTTAACTTACTTAGAGTTTCCACCAAAACTAATGATTTTTCAAATTACACAAAAAAATCAGCAATAATAGCTACTGTTTCAAAGTATGCTTATGTTAATTCAATAATTAATGAATAGCACGAACAAATTATTTTTCTCATTAAAATTTATTAGTTTCCATCTTTAACCGATTAACAGAGCTGAAAAACATGCCACTTAAAGAAGAGTTTAGGTCGCAAGGAAACTTTCTTTTTAAAAACAGAAGCTACTTACCACTGATTATTGTCGTTGTAGGGATAGCGGTGTATGTGTATACACTATATGACAAAAACGTTTCATTCTATTCATTTAACAATAATAGCTGGGAATATCTTTTTGTAGCTATAGCCGCTCTCGGACAATTTATTAGGGCATATTCTGTAGGATTTGCTGCCAAAAACACTTCGGGAAGAAACACCAAAGTCGGACAAGTTGCGGACTCACTGAACAGCTCTGGCATATACTCCACCGTACGCCACCCACTCTATCTTGGGAATTTCTTCATGTGGTTGGGACTTGCCCTATTCACTATAAATTTTTGGTTTATCATTGCCTTTATTTTTATGTATTGGCTTTATTATGAGAGAATAATGTATGCCGAAGAAGAGTTTCTGAGAGACAAATATGGAAATGAATATGAGCAATGGGCTTCGTCTACACCTGCCATTATTCCAAGTTTTAAAAACTGGACATCACCCGAAGGTAGCTTTTCTTTATGGAAAGTAATCAAACAAGAAAAAGCAGGGATTCTCAACCTATTTTTAACAATTTTTCTATTCAAAGTAATCGCTGGTTATACGGTCTATGAGGAGTATTCCGTGCTAAATGATCGTTGGACTTGGGCTTTGTTTGCAGCTATTTTATACTATATAATTGTTAAGACCGTCCAAAAAACAATTATGAAATAATAATATTAATTACTGATAATTAGCATGGATATAAAGCAAAAAACTGAAGATAAAGATATTCGATTAATAGTATTCCAAGGCAGTTGGTGCCCAATGTGTGTCTCTGCTATGCCGCAGATAGCAAACTTTCTACAGAAGCATAGTTTTGACGAAAGTCGTGTGGATATTATAAATGTAAATAGGTTTAAAACTAAGCCAAAAGAAGAAATAAAGAAATACAATATTAGTAGAGTACCAACCATTGTATTTTTGAGTGATGGTGAAGAGAAAGAAAGAATTACAGAGTACGCTCCTAGTGGATGGGTAAAAGACATAGAAGAAAAAATAGAATTAATATAATTCTTTATAATTAAGTTCTAATTTGATAATTTTGTATATAAATATCTTTTATTAATAAATATAAAGTGTAATATGTTAAAATCATTAATAGCAATCGTATTTGGTGTTGCTTTGTTAACTGCTTGTGGCGGTGGCGAAGATAGCTCAATGAACAAAGAACCAGAAACTAAGACAGAAGCACCTGCTGAAGAGCAGAGCAACGAAGTGTCATTAACTATTGAAGGTAATGACCAAATGATGTTCAACAAAAAAGAATTAAAAGTAACAGCTGGTGCAGAAGTAACTTTAACTTTAAAACACACTGGTGAAATGCCTGTAGAGACTATGGGACACAACTGGGTATTGTTAAAGCAAGGTACTGACATTGCAAAATTTGCTGGAGACGCGACAACTGTAGGACTTGAAGGAGATTATATCCCTGAAGGTACTGATGCTGTTATAGCTCATACTAAAACAATTGGTGGTGGTGAAGAAACTACTATCACTTTTACTGCTCCAGAAGCTGGTACTTATGAGTATATCTGTTCATTCCCTGGTCACTGGGCAATGATGAGAGGAAATTTGATCGTAGAATAAACCCTACAGACAATTAAGCTTACTAAAACTCAACCACTTGGTTGAGTTTTTTTTATGCCCAAATCAATTATTCCCATTGTTAGCTCTCCTCTATTCACTATATTAGTATATGAAGAAATTGAAATATTTTTGGACTAAACTCAACTCTACTTTTTGGTTTATTCCTAGTCTATTAGTAATTATATCAGTGTTTTTAGCATTCTTAATTATCTATATAGATTATGAATGGAAACTAGAACCTGACGGTTTGTTCAAATACATATTCTCTGGGAGTGCTGACTCAGCCAGAAGTATTCTTTCAACTATAGCAGGTGCGATGATAGGTGTTGCAGGTACAGTGTTTTCTATAACATTGGTGGCCCTCACTTTAGCTTCATCTCAGTTTGGCTCCAGGCTCCTTCGTAATTTTATGTATGATTCATTGAACCAAACTGTTCTTGGTTCCTTTGTAGCTACATTCGTTTATTGTCTTATTGTACTAAATTCTGTTAGGGGAGCTGAAAATTTTGAGTTCATCCCTGTATTATCAGTATTTGCAGCCATTGTCCTCGGTATATTGAATATAATTTTACTTATAATTTTCATACACCACATAGCTACCTCCATTCACTCTGATAATATAGTATCAGACATTACAAAAAATCTAATTAATAATCTTGAAAACCTTTTAGGAGACACAGATTATGAGAATCAAATTGTGCATAATCCAGATATGCAATACATCGAAAGTCAGTATAAAATCTCAGACAAAATAAAGAGTAATAAAAGTGGCTATGTACAGTTAATAGACTACAATGAGTTGCTTGAATATTCTACAGAGAATGATATCCTTGTAATAGTAAATAAAAGAGCGGGACACTTTCTTGTGGACTCTGGTTCTGTATTTACTGTTTATTCGAACAAGAAAATGGAGAATCTTGAAAAACTTGATAGTTTCTTTGAAACTGGAGATATGCGTACACCACATCAAGATGCAGAATTCGCAATTCATCAAATTGTAGAGATTGCCACACGTGCACTTTCTCCTGGTATAAATGATCCATACACGGCTATGACTTGTATTGACAACCTATCAAATATAATCTGCCAATTAGTAAAGGTACAATACCCATATAAAAATAGATATGATAATGAAGGAAATCTAAGACTAGTAATTAACACATTAGATTTCGAAGGAATGTTAGATGCTGCATATAATCAATTAAGACAAAATGCTGAATCGAATCCAACTGTGCTAATCCGACTATTAGACGCATTGAAATGTATAATGGAGTTTGTAGAAACCAGAGTGCAAAGTCAAGCCGTAATTAAGCATATTGAAATGGTTGTTAGAATTGCTGAAAAGAAGTTCTCTGAAGAGAATGACTTAAATGATTTGAAAGCTAGATATAAAAATATAAATGCCTAGAATGATTAAACCACACTCTATAATCCGCTCCAAGAGAAAATCATTTGGTCTAGAAATTTGCGTAGAAGGTAAACTAATCCTCCGGGTTCCAGAAAAAGCAACTAATGCTGAGATAAATGAAGTGTTAGAAAGTAAAAAGCAATGGATACTAAAGAAAACCGCTATAGCGAAATCTAAAAAAAAGATCGCTTATAATTTTGATAATACTGATAGTTACTTCTTTCTTGGTAAACAATATCCAGTAACATTTGTAAAACAAAAACAATCCGTAAATTTCGATGGAGAGAAATTCCTTATAGCTCAATCGCAAATAGACAATGCACAAACGGTAATGACTAAATGGTACAAAGCAAAAGCTAAAAAGCTAGCAATCCACTTAGTTGAAAAATATACTGATAAATTAGGTATAGCACACAAGCAAGTCAAAATTAGCTCAGCAAAAACAAGATGGGGTTCTTGTAGCAGTCGCAAGAATATAAATATAAATTGGCGACTAGTTTTAGCTCCGCTTCAAGTTATGGAATACGTTGTTGCTCACGAGGTAGCACATCTGAAATATATGGATCACTCAATTAAATTTTGGAATACTGTAGAAAAACTACAACCTGGTTACAAACTGTACAAAGATTGGTTAAAAGAAAATGGGCATCTAATCTCTTTTTAAGCTGAATCTATGAATTGTGTAAATAATTATTTAATATTACTCCCAATTAATTCTAATTATGAGTAAGTTGCATTTATATAATTTATTATGAATAATCAATCATATTGTTAGCATATTATGACTATAGAAGAAATATCAAAAGTACTGTTCGGAATCGAATTATTTCATGAGCTAAACGATGAGCAAAGAATGAAACTAGCTCAACACATGGAGGTAAGGGAAGTAAAAAAAGGTGAAATAATTGTTGAGCAAGGTCAGAATCGAGACTGCTTATTTGTTATTCAAAAAGGGACAATCTCTGAATTTACAACTAAAGAAAATGGAGCAACTAGAACTATAAATCGATTCAAAAGAAACGAGGTTTTTGGTGAAGGCTCTCTAATGGACAATTACCCTTATTCACTTTCAGCGAAAGCTAGTACAGACTGTAGACTATTTGTTCTTGATAGACAAGATTATTCTGAGCTAATGGAAAGCCAAACTAAGATAATGGTAAAGTTAATAGCGGCTGCTTCTAGGATGATATCTAGAAGAATGAGAAATACTTATACCGGTGATAATATTGCTATGCGTTATTCGACTGGAGCTACTCGTACTGAAACAGATATGATTGGCGAGAAATTAGTTCCTGAAGATGCACTGTATGGAATTCAGTCACTACGAGCCTCTGAAAACTTTAATATAAGCGGGATTACATTGAGATTATTCCCTCGATTTATAAAATCATTAGCAATGGTAAAACTTGCAGCAGCTAGAGCTAACAAAGATTTGGGAGAGCTTGACCCAAAGATTGCCGATGCGATAATGGAAGCAAGTGAAGAAATTATACAAGGGAAATACCACACACACTTCATAGTTGATATGTTCCAAGGTGGTGCCGGAACTTCTACTAATATGAATGCAAATGAAGTGATTGCCAATAGAGCATTGAAGCTAATGGGCAAAGAATTAGGTGAATACGAATATTGTCATCCGAACAATCATGTTAACTACGCTCAATCTACGAATGATGTTTATCCGACGGCATTGAAAATAACCTTACTTCATTTCAACGAAAAATTACTGACGGAGTTAGAGTTATTAATTTCAGAATTTGAGAAAAAAGCAAAGGAATTCTCGGGTATTCTAAAAGTAGGCAGAACTCAACTTCAGGATGCAGTACCAATGACTCTGGGTCAGGAATTTGCTACCTTTGCAAATACTTTGAAAGAAGAGATAGATAGACTAAAGGAAAATGCGAGTTTGTTCAACGAAATTAACTTAGGCGGTACTGCTATAGGAACTGGACTAAATGCAAATCCTAAGTACAAGAAAATAGCTGTTAATCACTTAAAAGAGATTACCGGATACAAGCTTCGCTCAGCAGTAGATTTGGTAGAAGCAACTCAAGACACTGGTTCTTTTGTTATGTATTCTTCCGCATTGAAAAGATTAGCTGTCAAGCTATCTAAAATTTCAAGTGATCTGAGATTATTAAGCTCTGGTCCAAGAGCAGGACTATGGGAGATAAACTTACCGAAAGTACAACCTGGTTCGTCAATTATGCCAGGTAAAGTTAACCCTGTAATTCCTGAAGTAGTTAACCAGATTGCTTATAATGTAATTGGTAACGATTTGACTGTAACAATGGCAGCTGAAGCAGGTCAATTGCAATTGAATGTAATGGAGCCAGTGATAGCAGTAAGCATTTTCGAAAGTTTACTACATCTTAAAAATGGGATTAATACATTAGCAACACGTTGTGTAAATGGTATCACAGCAAATGAAGATCATTTGAAACAATCTGTCCAAAACAGTATCGGATTAGTCACTGCATTAGTACCTAAGTTGGGTTACGAAGTGTGTTCTAACTTAGCAAAAGAGGCAATGGCTACGAACAATAGTGTTTACCAATTAGCTCTAGATAAAAAGTTAATGACACAAAAAGAATTAGATGATTTTCTTTCACCGAATAGAATGATATAATTAATCTAAATTATACTACTATTTTTCTGGTTTAGGTTCCTTATTCTTATCTTGTTTATTAAGGGATTTACGTAATAGTATATAACCCAACGCTCCAGAGAATATAGAAGCTAAAAGGATACCAGTTTTAGAATACATTTCTTGCGGTGCTCCATTACCAAATGATAGTGCTGAGATAAATAATGACATTGTAAAACCAATACCTGTCAAGATAGAAACGTAATAGTATTGTGAGAAAGGAATGTCTTTTTGTAGGCTTACAATTCCAAATTTCTCGGCAGCCCAAACGAACATAGAAACACCAATTTGTTTACCTACAAATAGACCAACAAATACTCCAACGGTTACAGGATTTACTAGTACTCCTAGGTAGAAATTCTCAAAATGGATACCAGCATTCGACAGTGCGAATAGCGGCATAATTCCAAATGCTACATATTCATCTATACCTCTTTCTAATCTTAGCAAAAGTGGTTGAACTTTGTCCGATAGCAAGTCAATATTATAGAGTGCGTCAGCTTCGTATTCAGTAAGGAAGTCTGTTTTCGTATTGAATAATTTAGATTTGAACTTATCCCACAATCCTTCTGTATTCTCAACAAATTTAGATTTATCTATTAGTGCATAAGAGGGAATAGTGAACGCAGTCAGCACACCAGCAATAGTTGCGTGCACACCTGATTTCAGCATTGTAAACCAAACTACTCCACCTAGTATCAAGTAAAACAAAGGGTTTATAACTTTTATTCGGTTCCCAACATACATCACAAATATGAAGAGGAAGCTAATAAGTAAGTAGAATATGTTTATCGTTGAAGTATAGAAAACTGCAATTACGATAACGGCAGCAATATCATCTACGATTGCAAGAGCAGCTAAAAATATTCTTAATGAATTAGGTACACGATCACCAAGCATATATAATATACCTAAAGCAAACGCAATATCCGTTGCCATAGGAATAGCCCAGCCATGCATACCGTCGCCACCAAAATTGAACATCGCGTAAAGACCTGCAGGAATAACTATACCACCTAAAGCCCCTATTATAGGGAGCATAGCTTTTCTCAAGCTTGATAGCTCTCCAATCAGTATTTCTCTTTTGATTTCGAGTCCAACGAGGAAGAAAAATACAACCATCAGCAAATCATTTATCCAATGGTGCAAACTCTTGTCCAGCATAAAATCGCCGATACCAATCTTAAAATGGGTATGCCAAAGAGCAAAATATGATTCCCACCAAGGTGAATTAGCCCAAATCATAGCAATCAAAGTACAGATAATTAATACTATACCACTTGAAGAAGCATTTGAGGTAAATTCTTGGTAGGTTCTGGCTATTGGGACTTCACTTTTAGCTAGGTCTATTTTCTTTTTCATTGAATAAGTTTTCTTAAAATTGGAATTTCTTATAGTGCATAAGATAAACAAACTCGTAATTTATTTTATTATAAAGACGAAAATATATAAATGTGATTCCTCATTATTATATTCACCTTTTTTTTGTAAATTATTCTTTATTTAGAATTCAATTGTGATAAATTTTTATGGCTAAGAACAAATCAAGCAATTCAAAAAAAACAATGTCCACTAGAACCAAGGATATAATTTTTATATCTCTTATTTTTGCTTCGGTTTACATTTTTTTAGGAAGTGCAATATCTGGTGGTGGCTTCAATGCTTCTGATAATCTCGCATCATATTCATTTACCAACTACCTAGAAAAAGCTGACAAAGATGGCGAGTTTCCTCTATGGGTTCCATACATATTTAGTGGTACTCCCTCATACTCTGCCATGTTAACTACTGGTGACAGATGGTGGGATTTTGCTTACCAAATAATATTTGGCTTTGCTCTTATATTCAAGTTTCTATTCAACAGTGACACTGCACGAGTCGCGTTCTGGTTCGCCCTCTATGGCGCTGGTATATATTGGATGATGCGGTCGAAAGAAAAACTGCCCTCCGTGGCGTTTTTCTCGGCATTTGCTGCAGTTTTTTCTACTGCTGTTATAACTTGGATTATGATAGGACATAACACGAAGCCTATCGTGCTTGCTTGTTTGCCATTTACATTCATATTTGTAGAAAAATTACGAGAGAAGTTTAGTCTAATATATCTATTGCTATTAGTCTTGTCACTTCATACCATGCTCGAAGCAGGTCACGTACAGATGATATTTTACTCAGCGTTGGCTTTGGGTATATATTTAATATTCGAACTTATTAGTAGAGCTATTAGTAAGAAAGACCCAATGAGTATAGTAAAAGTAGCTGGATATCTAATAGGTGCTTCAATTATTGCATTCGTTATGTCATCAGACCGTTATTACTCTATGCTTGACTATACCGAACACTCTACTCGTGGTTCTGCACCTTTAGTACAAGAAGATGAAAACGCCAGAGATGAATCTGGTGGTAATTCATATGACTATGCTACTATGTGGTCATTTAGCCCTGGTGAGATGATGGGATTCTTAGTTCCAAATTATTATGGATTTGGGAAACTAGAATATGATATAGATGAAAACAGTGGTACAATATTATCACAAATTGCTAGGCAAGACCCTAACAATAAAGTTCCTACATATTGGGGACAAAAGCCGATTGAAGATTCTGCACCATATATGGGGATTCTGATTTTCTTCCTCGCTTTGTTCGGAGTATTTACTAATAGGAAAAATGTATTTGTGCAGTTTTTAGCATTTTTGTCTTTGTTTGCATTGCTTTTGTCCTTCGGATATACCTTACCAATACTATATGACTTCTTCTTCTACAATGTACCTATGTTCAACAAGTTCAGAGCACCGTCTATGATTTTAGCTCTGGTACATTTTGCTTTCCCTATTTTAGCTGGCTACGGCGTATCGTCGCTTATTAGCTGGAGAAAAGAAGGGATGGACAAGGACAAAAAGAAGATAATGAATATATTTCTAATTGCTATAGGTGCATTCTTCGCGTTAGCTGTACTTTATAATGTAGGATTTGAATCAAACTATAAGTCCTCGGTTACAAACTCGGATTTTGTGAAGAATAGAATGTTACCAAGTATGCCGGACCAATACAAAGAGCAATTCAAAACAGAATACTCTGATTTCGTATGGTCTAATATGATGAGTGACTGGTTTACCAATGCTGTACTTATGTTATTAGCTGGGGCTTTGATTTATCTTTTCGCAAATAACAAGATTAAGAAACCAATTCTAATGGGCGGACTTATAGTAATATTGGTCTTTGACCTATGGCGAGTAGATAGTCGACCAATGGATGTGGCTGAAAGATCAATCACTGACCAAGTATTCCATTCAAAAGATTGGATAAACTTTATAAAACAAGATACTGATGAAAAATTTAGAATAGCAGACTTTGTATCACCTACACCAAATGCGGCAGCTTTTTGGCTTTTGGAGAATGTAGGTGGCTATCACTCTGCAAAGTTAAGAGTTTACCAAGACATGTTAGATGTAACATCAGGTGGAAGTACTTCTGGCGTTTCAAATCCATTTATGTGGAATTTGCTCAATGTGAAATATATAATAGATAGAAGACAGATTCCAGGTATGCGTCCAGTTTTCCAATCGCAACAAGAGCAAGCTTTTGTTTATCTTAATCCTTCATATCTACCTCGTGCTTTCTTTGTTGACAGTGTAGCTGTGAGTGACGGACTCTCTATACTTCAGAAAATGAAGTATGACCCAAGCGGTGCAACTAATTTTAATCCAAGAAGTGTTGTTTTCTTAGAAGATGGTTTAGATAATAACATACAACCTACAACGGAAGCAAACAGTGTGGAGATAACAGAGTATAAGAATGAGAAAATTACTCTGAAAGCAAATGCAACTGGCACTAACTTCTTACTATTGAGTGAGGTTTACTTCCCTAATTGGAAGGCGTATGTAGATGGAAAAGAAACCGAGATTATTAAATCTAATTACTTTATGCGTGGATTAGTATTGGACAAAGGTAATCACACAATAGAACTAAAATACGAGTCTCCAAAATTTGAAACTGGTAAAACTGCATCGCTTATCACAAATATCATAGTAGTGCTAGCTTTATTTGGCTCGCTATTTATGCTATGGAAAGAAGAAAAAGAAAAAGGTGAAGCTAAAGCTGAGAAGTAAGTCAAATCTGATTAGGTTTGTTACGTTATAGCTTAGAAAAAAAAAGTAAATATGGATAGCAACGAACAAATAATAGATTTTTTTGCCAAATTAGTCAACGACGAAGGTATATTAACTATACCCGAAGATGTATTCTTAAAAATGGAAAAAGACTATGGGAAATTGCTTAAGCAAGAATTTAACCACTCTCGTTTATTCAGATTACCACAGTATGAGATAGATTTCTTCAATTGGTTAAAAGAAAAAGACCTACTTGTTTGGAATGACCTTTGGAAAGATGAGGAAGACCCCTATGTTGTCTCCATCGAGTTTCTTCCACGTTTGTTAGAAAAAGATGGTCGTGGATTCCCAATATGCGATCTGCAGACTATAGATAACTACTATTTTGCTCCTCAGCTAATGGTTGATGCAGAATCCGATGTTATGGTAGAAGCTGCAAAAACTAGATTTGTTGAAAGAAAAGGACTTACGCCTAGCCAACTTCTTGCCTTAGAAATTCACTATGGTGGAATTGATATTTGGCATTTTGCTTACAAACACGACATAGAATTGCAAGAAGCAAAGAATGCAGTTGCATCGCTAGTAGAAGATCAAGTATTAGTCCACTTAACTGATGCAGAGCACTTGGCACCAATATTGGAGCTGTAAATGATAGTAATGAAATTTGGAGGTACATCTGTTGGAACTTCTGATTCTATCAGATTAGTCGCCAATGCCATTGACAAACAAAGTGGTAAGAAGCTTGTAGTACTATCAGCAAATGCCGGTGTTACTGACAATCTGGTTAACTTGATAGGATACCTACCTAGCAAGCCGAATGAAGCAAATAACAGAATAGAAAAAATCAATCAAAATCTTCTCTCTATTTGCAACGAATTAGAGCTCAATGACAATCAGATAAACCAAGTTCAGAATTATATAGATGAAATAAAGAATCTAGTAGAAGGAGTAAGACTATTAGGGTTTATATCCGATAAAGTATCGAACAAGATTATATCTTATGGGGAGATAATATCTACATATATATTTCATAGTTATTATTCTAAGCAACACCAATCTCTATTACTAGACATTACTAATCATCTAGTCTATAGAAAAACTACAGGTACCTATCATCTAGAAAACAAAGAAGATATAAATAATTGTCTCCGAAATTCAGATACATTAATCACACAAGGGTTCATCTGTACAGATGAGAATGGGAATATATCTAATCTTGGTCGGGGTGGCTCTGACTACTCTTCATCAATCCTTGCTGCCGAGCTAGGCGCAGATGAGCTGCAAATATGGACTGACGTAACTGGAGTTATGACAGCAGATCCCAGACTAGTAAAAAATGCCAAAACAAAGGACTACGTAAACATAACAAACCTGAGCAAGATGGCATTTTTTGGAGCGAAGGTAATACACCCAGATACTTTGAAACCAACTATGAAAACTGGCATTCCAGTCTCTATTCATAATACTTTCCAATCATCTGCTGGAGCAACTTACATAACGGAAGGCAGAAAAGACAATAACCCAGTTATTACTTTGAAAAAGGGATGTTTTGTATACACGTTAGTATCTAACACAAAAAAGGACCTATACCTCACCAACAAATATATGTCAAGCTTAGTAGTGAAACACAATCTTAATTTACTCGCTACATTCCATTCTGATGACACTGTGAGCTATGTTTATGAAAAAGATATAGACCATTATATTGGCATAGACAAATCTATATCAAAGGATAAAGTTGATTTACTTTACATTTGTGAATTGAATGATATCAAAATAAATGTTATATTAAAAAATATAAATAAACTGAACCCAAAACGAATAGATTTGGATTTAAGCAAAAAAACTTTACTTATGTTAACGAATGCCGATAACAATATAGACCAATACAGTGCATTTCACGATATACTTTTGAATTCTGAATAAAAATAAAGCCGCTATGACAGAAGGGAAAAAATTAGGAAAAATACTAATAGTCGATGATGACAAGATTATTGTCAAGCTACTTTCTCGTATATTTGAAAAATATTGTGATATCAAAACAGCATACTCAGGGGAAGAAGGTTTAGAAATCTTAAAAGATGGCTACAACCCTGGAGTAATACTAAGTGACCAAATTATGCCTGGTATATTAGGTTCTGAATTCCTTAACAAATCACTCAAATATGTTCCTGATGCAAAACGAATAATTCTAACTGGTAATAAAGACTTACAGAATGTAATGGAAGTAATCAGTGAAGCAAAAGCTTTCATGTATTTGGTTAAGCCATTCGATAATATTGCCCTAATCAAAAATGTATCTAACGCATTTGAAGAATACAATATGCGTAAAGAAATGGGCAACAAGATAAAGGACTATGAAAGAAGAGTTGAAAAATATGAGCGAAGAATAAAAGGGTTAGTTGGTGACCATGATCTGAATGAGGAGACATTAGCAATTATAAATCAAATGCATGTTTTCGCTAGTAATTGTACGAAATACTATTTTAGACCTGGTTTGAGCAACATCGTTATTACGTGTAAGTATCTTGCAGATCAATTTGATTTGAGTGATGACGAAACTGAAAACCTAATTTTTGCTGCTTTCATTCAAGGTGTACAAAAGATAGGTGTAGATGATAAATTTCACTTGTTAGATCCTGTTGAGCTATCATCATCAGAACAACAAAAGTATAGAAATCATTTCCTCGCATCATTCGCTAGTCTGAAAGATAATTTCAACTTAGCCCCAGTAGCAGATGTATGTATGAAAATGTGGGAAAAACCAACTGGTACAGGATTCCCAGACAGACTAAAAGCAGACAGAATACCTGTCAATGCTATATTGCTCTACTTAGCTGTCAAATATGAAAACTTAGTCTATAGATTGGACTATGGCGATTTGCGAAAGCTAAAAGAAAACGGTGAGATAGTCCAGACCTACGAAACCACAGAGAAACGCCACAAAGAAGCTATATTAGAACTCAGCAAGAATTTATCATACTACGAGCAGCTACCAGTAAAAGCATTCAAACACTTAGTCACCTATGGTGATTGCCCTAGCTTGAAGCCAGTTAAAGATAATTTGGTATTGAAGCTGAAGTAGTTAACCTCTACCTCTCAATCATAAACTTCTTAGTTACTTGGCTCTTCCTATCTGATATATTAACAAAGTAAGCACCGCTTGAGAAATCCGATATATCAATCGATATTTGGCTTCCATTTGCCTTTACCGTTCTTAGTAAATTACCTTCTATGTCAGATAGGGTTATGGTTTTATTCAAATATTTCGGTAGCTCAAGATTTAACTGGTTCCCATTAATAGGTTGTGAATTAAGAATTTTAACGTCTTTTTCAGTCAATTCTTCGACATTACTCTGAGGATTCTCAAGAATCTCAACTTGTATGTAGCCGCCATCGCTCAGAGCTGTAGGATTGTCTTTGTAAAACTCACCGTCGAATTCGTGTAGATATGAGTTCTCTACGTATTGAAGCTCTCCATTTTCATCTGCTGGTGCAGCATCCGACACAACTACCAACCTAGCAAACTTAGTTCCTGTTGTAGTTGCTAAATCTGTGTTTAGTTCGAACTCTAAATCAAACCAAGACCCTGCTTCAAAACTTGTCTCTCCAAATTCATCAAACTCATAATAACTATTATAAAATTTGAATGAAGTAAATAGTTCTTTATCTGGTGAATTAGGATCAAGTTGCAAAGACTTAACATTTATTATTGGTTTATTATCATATAATCCAACAGATATAAAATCAGAGTTTATTCTAACTACCCCTTTGTATTTACTAACACCTGAATTTATTCTTTGAGGTTCAAAAGTAAAATTACTTATGTCTAATTTCGGAACATATGAGATCCCATTTATATTAACATAACCTGTCTCTATAATATTTCCTGTGCTAAAGGGGCTATTAACTATTATTATCCCCTTGAATAAACCTTCACTTTGGGGTTTAAAATATATTGGTATTTCAAGTCTTGTAATTCTCTCTACCCCATTATCAGTTACTGGGTAAAGGTTAACAGTATCCCATTTTGCCATTTCAAAGATTAAATCATTATTCTTATTATATCCTCTGAAAGGTGACTCTTCTGATATGAAGAAATTCGTGTCTTTATTATTAGAAACTAGATATTCATAGATAACTTTTGCTGGTGCGTCTATTTGCGAATTCTCAAAAGTCACCTCTAAGTATCTTACACCTGATTTTGTATTCATTCTTGTATAGAATTCACTATCAAATCCATTTTTAAACTTTACATTAAATTCTCCATCTATAGGTATTAAACCACCTGTAACACTATTATTATTTACATTAACGCTTGAATTTGTCTGAGAATAACCCAAAGCTGGAATCAAGAAAAGAATTAATAATAAATATTTTAGGGCTCTACTCATGGTATTTACCTCTCTATCATAAACTTCTTAGTCACTTGGGTCTTGCCATCTGATATATTTATGAAGTAAGCACCACTAGAAAGATCCGAAATATCTATTGATATCTGACTATCATTTGCCTCTACCGTTCTGAGTATATTTCCTTCTATGTCAGAAATGGTAATAGTTCTATTGATGTAATCAGTTAATTCTATATTTAGTCTATTACCAGCTATTGGCTGAGGGTCTAAGATTCTGACACCTCTTGTATCTGAGTCCTCTATAGAAGTTATAGCTCCATATTCTATACTAAGCTCCGTCTCATTATAGTTCTTATCTAATATCTGTAGTATTGCTGTTGCATCTTGAGCTTTGTCTATTATTTCAACTGAGAAATAATACTCCTTTTGGTTCATCAAACCTTGAGAATAAATATCATCTCCAAATTCGTCTACTAGCTTCGGTTCCGTGAAGTTAAAACTTCCAGATTTAAGTTTTGGTAACAGATTTAGCCCTACACTATACTCTTTTGACTGAAGACCATTTAGTCCACCAGCATCTATTGGTATATCACTCACCTTAAATACATATTTATAATTGTCAGCTATTGTCTCTATTCTGGGTGAAGTAGTATCAGTATTTACCAAATCATCAACATTGTGTGTTACAGACCAACCATAAGAATCAAAGCTAGCATATCCATATATTGTTGCGCCAAATTCAGTATCTCCCTTTAATTCGTGAGCGCCAGCATTCAAGTCTCTTACGAACACCCAATAGTAATCTGTATTAGGAATATTATCTGTCTCAAAACTTGGACTTTGTTTAATTAATTTTAACCCATCTAATTCTAGTGAACTTAATAGAGAATAATTATTAACTGAGTCTTTTGGGTCGCCTTTAGCAATAATTGAAACAAAGTTATTCCTAAATTCATTATTCCCATAATTCTGTGGTGTTTGGAATATACAATCTTTAGTGTATTGACCTACAGCAGGTAACACTATCATAAATGGATCAAAATTTCCTCCAGCACCATCATAGTTTGCAGAGTAAGCATATTGACTAACCAATATCGGTCCATCAGCTTTGAAATGTGCCACACCTCTTATTGATTCTTGGAAATGTGGCATTGTAACTCCTTCACCATTATATTCAAACCAATTGCCTTTTTCTTGCAAAGTAATTGGTCCTATATCAGAAATTTTTTCCTTTGTTACTTTGTCATACCATACAATATCGAAAGTGACATCATCTTCTCCTGCAATAACTCTGAAATAATCACCTTTATCTTTCCCTCTATCAAGTTCCAATGAGTGATATTCAGTACCCCACGAATCTACTGGTGGTATCATCTCTATTATGTGGTCTCTACCTGAGGTTACCACCGTAGCAGGTATCATAGTTCTGTTGTGGTATGATAGTAAAGCAATAGGCTTATTAGATGTGATTTTGGAACCACTCAAATCAAAGATACCTCTAGTAGTTCCTGTACCTTGCACGGCATAAACATCACCACTATTCATAGTTATAGTTATCGAATCACCATGTTGCTTACCGCCAGTAGTCTCACCAAATCCAGCTGAATGATTAACACCGTCAACTAATTTTATATTTACTTCAGTGTAATCTTCACTTGCTAGAACAACAAAACCACCACCCCATTCTCTTACTTCATCAAAGTCATAAAACCCGTTGTGGATATAGTCTGTACCCCATTTTCTAAGTGGTGCAGCCATATACCCTTCGCTACTCACAGATTTTGAGTTAAGTGCATATACTTTAACTGGATCTTTTGAAGTAATTCTAATTCCTTTACCAACTACTTTCTCGAATTCATATATCTCAGAATCCCAACCCATTCCACCTTTGGCTGATGAAAATTCTGTAATCTCACCTTTCTTGACACTCTTTGTTATTTTCAAATTTATTTCTTTGATATAAAGTGTTACTTCAGTATCAAACCTTGATGTGACATAAATTGCTATGTTCTGTGTTGGGTGATTTTTCGAATCATTATATGGAAAAGCAACGAAGAATATCTTACCCTCATTATCTCCGTGATTAAATAAACTCTGTACATTTTGTTTGACTACAATCTCATTTTTAGCGCTTAGAGCAATGATACTCATCAAGAATATAAGTAGTAGAATTTTTTTCATTTTTTCTTTTCCAAATTATTTATGTTTCTTTATTTAGCTAAATATATGGATAATTTTTTGAATTAGAAAATTTGCTTCTAAATAAGATTGTATCTAATTCGTATAATTACTAAATTATAGAAATCGAATATCAACATACATAGAAAAAATTATGGAAGATGTAAAAAGATTAGAAGAGTTTCAGGCGAAGATAGATGCTGGTGAAAAGATAGAGCCAAAAGATTGGATGCCCGAAGCTTACAGAAAGAATTTAGTTCGAATGATGTCGCAACATGCCCACAGTGAAATTGTTGGTATGTTACCAGAAGGGAACTGGATACAGCGAGCTCCGTCACTTAGACGTAAGTTAATTGCAACTGCAAAGGTGCAAGATGAGGCTGGGCATGGATTATACCTATACTCGGCAGCAGAAACTCTAGGTACAAGCCGCGAACAGATGCTAGCGGATTTGCATAGTGGCAAAGCAAAGTACTCATCTATATTCAATTACCCAACTCTAACATGGGCAGATATGGGTGCTATTGGCTGGTTAGTCGATGGTGCAGCCATGGTAAACCAAGTTAGCTTGATAGGAACTAGCTATGGTCCTTACTCAAGAGCAATGGTGAGAATATGCCGTGAAGAAGCATTCCACAACAGACAAGGTTATGAAATCATTGCTGAGCTTTGTGCTGGTACCGAAGAGCAAAAAGCTATGGCTCAAGATGCTCTAAATCGTTGGTGGTGGCCTGCAATTATGATGTTTGGTCCTTCTGACAAAGATTCCACTCACTCTGACCAATCATTAAAATGGAAAATTAAAGCAGAAGGAAATGACTCTTTGAGACAGAAATTTATTACTATGACGGTGCCACAAGCGCATGCTCGTGGTCTTACTATTCCAGATAAAGATTTGAAATACAATGAAGAAACTAAGCAGTGGGAATTTGGTGAAGTTGATTGGGATGAGTTCTTCAATGTAATTAAAGGAAATGGAATAATGAATAAAAAGAGATTGGCTGACAGGAATGCAGCTCATGACAATGGGAAATGGGTTCGCGATGCAGCTGATGCATACAACAGGAAGAAGAAAAGTAAAGTAGCTTAACTAGAAATATAAAAAAGAAGAAACTATTATGACTGTTACAAATCAAGACACACAATGGCCACTATGGGAAGTATTCGTACAACCTAAATCTGGTCGCCCTTATCAACATGTAGGCAGTGTTCATGCCACAGATGCTGAGCATGCACTACAGAATGCACGTGATGTATATTCGAGAAGACAAGAAGGAGTTGCTATATGGGTAGTTCCAGCAGATCAGATTACTGCAAGTACTCCTGAAGATGTAGGTCCATTCTTTGATCCTGCAAATGATAAGGCATACAGACACCCAACATTTTATAAGATTCCAAAAGGTGTGAACGTTGACGTACACTGATGAAAAATTAAAAAATGCAGTAAGGGAATACACGCTAAGATTAGCTGATGACAGGATGATATTGTCACAACGTCTTTCAGAACTCTGTGGTCATGGACCGATTTTAGAAGAGGACATTGCTACTACTAATACTGCTCTTGACCTATTGGGACAAGCAAAATTGTATTACGAGAAAGCCGCTGAATTGACGAATGAAAACACATCTGCTGATGATTTGGTATTCTTTAGAAATGAGAGAGAGTACACAAACATACAATTAGTTGAACAAGACAATGGTGATTTTGCTCACACTACCTTCAGACAGCTTTTGTTCGACGTATATGAAATTTTACTTTACTCTGAGCTTATCAATAGCAAAGATGAAGACCTAAAAGCAATAGCAGCTAAGGCAATAAAAGAGACAAAATACCACTTACGCCACAGCCGCGATTGGATGCTGAAATTAGGTGGTGGAACTGAGGAGAGCCACAGAAGATTGAAAGACGCAGTTGATTGGTTCTGGAACTATTCTGGTGAGTTATTCTACTCTGACGAAGTTGACGAACTGTTAATAGGTGAAGGTATTGCCCCAGATATGAGCAAAAAACGCGATGAGTACTACAAAACAGTAAACAAGATACTAGAAGAAAGTGAATTAGAGCCAATGGACCCTGATGTGTGGATGCAATCTGGCGGAAGAAATGGGAGACACAGCGAGAACTTAGGCCATATACTTGCTACTATGCAGTATCTACCAAGGTCAATGCCCGATGCGAAATGGTAATAACTGAAGAAAAAATATTAGAAATACTCGAAAATGTTAGCGATCCTGAGATTCCATATCTCAGCATTGCTGACATGGGTATTCTTCGAAGTGCCAGAATAGAGGACGATATTGCAATTATCACCGTCACCCCTACTTACTCTGGTTGCCCAGCCATGTACGAAATCCGAAAAAGAATAGTAGAAGAACTAAGAGAAAATGGAGTAGAAAAAGTAAAAGTAGAGACTGTACTTTCTCCTGCATGGACTACTGACTGGATGAGTGATGAGGCCAAAATAAAACTTAAGAAATCCGGTATTGCGCCTCCTGGCAAAACAAATGAATTCAGCATTGACAATATTCTAAACAACAAAGATTTTGTGGCATGTCCCTTCTGTAATTCAGACAATACAGAAATGAGAGCGGAATTTTCTGCTACTGCTTGCAAATCACTTTACTTCTGCAATAGCTGCGACCAACCATTCGAACACTTCAAGTGTCACTAGTCAATCAAATGATAATTATTTTTTTAGTTGGGCTTCTTGACTAACTATTATTGTTATTAGATATAATCAAATATTTGTATCTTAAATGAAACAAAAAGGCACAATGAAAGATACTTTTTTACAAGATATAGTCGAACATCTCAGTCAATATCCAAAGAAACTTCCTTCCAAATATTTCTATAATCAAAAGGGTAGTAAGCTATTCCAAATGATAATGGATATGCCCGAATACTATCTTACTAATTCCGAATTTGAAATATTAGAAACTCAGTCAGAAGAAATATACCACACAATTGACAGTGCAAAAAAATACGAGATAGTTGAATTTGGTGCTGGAGATGGGAGCAAAACTAAGTTACTCCTAAAGGAATTCTTGAAGCATCAGCCAGATTTAATCTATTCCCCTATAGATATTAGCAAATCTGCTTTAGATGGCTTGGTAAATACATTCAAAAGCGAGCTACCAAACCTTAATGTAAACCCTATTAATGATGTTTATTTCTCTGCTCTTGAATCACTATCAGAGAAAAACACAACAAAAATTGTTCTATTCCTTGGTTCGAATATTGGGAACTTCAAAGATGAACAAGAGTTAGACTTTCTTCGTGCAATAAGTAGAAACTTAACTACCGACGACTTTCTTTATATAGGTTTTGATTTGAGGAAAGACCCAAATGTAATCTTAGATGCATATAATGATAGGACGGGCATAACTGCAGAATTCAACTTAAATCTACTGCAAAGGATTAACGACGAGTTAGGAGGAAATTTCGATTTGAATAAGTTCAAGCACTATCCTACTTACGACCCCACTACTGGCGAAGCAAAAAGTTATCTGATTAGCATGGCTGAACAGATAGTAAAAATTGGCGAACACAAATTTCATTTTGAATATGCTGAGCCAATATTTATGGAGGTTTCGAAAAAATATACAGAAGAGCAAATAGTTGAATTAGCTGCAAATACTGGCTTCAAGAAGATTAAAAACTTCTATGACTGTAGGCACTTCTTCACAGATTCACTTTGGGTAGTGACTTAATCTAAAAGCTTTTTATATAGCTTGTGTCCATTCAGTGCGAAATTCTTAAAGTATCCCGTGTACCACTGATTGAGTGAAATGCCTCTTCTTTCGGAAGCAAGTAGGTCAGCTTTTTCACTGATTCCACCAGTTCTTATAACATGAAACTCTACATTAAGATTTAGCTCCGAGACTGTCTTTGCCGCTTTCTCAGCCAATTCTAAAGATACCATTTTTAGTGGCTCACCAGATACTCCACCACCAAATGTATTATAGAAATAATAATAATGATGTTTCTCTTTTCTCTCGATAAAGTTTTCTAATTCCTTATAGCGAGTTGAAGTATTACCGAAATTAACACCACCATAGCCCATTTCCACTAATAGCTTTGTTACTTCTTCCACTTGGCTTATGTTCGTATCATTCGATAGTTTAACTATTACTGGAAGATTCCTATCTGTTTTCTTAATGAAGTTGGTCGAAATATATTCCAATCTATCAATTAATCCCTGCTCCAAATTATTGTCGACTGACTTTCCTTCTACGTTGGGGCAGCTCTCGTTTATCTCTAAGAAATCTACATCAGCCAACTTATACATTTCCATCCCTTTGACTATATTCTCTAGGGCAATTTCCTTAGTATCAGATGAGTCATAGGACAACGAAGCTCCAATTGGGCAACCATTTATTTTCTCAATCTTACTTAATCTAGCAGCAACAACTTCGTGACCAGGATTAGGCAACCCCATCCAATTTATGGCTGCTTCAGAGCGTGGGAAGGGAAGGAATGGGTGTTTCACCTTGTGTTTTATATTTCCTTCTCTGTTGTGGTATGTAGTAGTTCCTGCTAAGAATGCTCCTGCTCCCTGATTAGCAACTACTTGATATCCATATCCTAATTTAAACATCCCAGCTGCATTGAATATTGGTGAGTTGAAAGTAATACCCCACAGCTTAACTGAGTGGTTATCACTAAAGACAACTCTTTTTTCAAGTGAATCTTGAACATATTTTTTTAGAAACTCCCTTTTTCCCACCGAAGCAATGCGCGATGCTGCATCTGCTGGCAAATAAGCTATCATTGGTCTTAAGTGGTGTTCCAATTCGGATATAGTTTCTAACATACTCATAGCAGTTCTTTCCTAAGTCTCGCGACTGGTATTTTTAGTTGTTCTCTATATTTGGCAATTGTCCTTCTAGCAACATTGAATCCATGCTCTTTCATTAAAGCGCTTAATTTCTGGTCACTATATGGCTTTTGCTTGTTCTCTTCATCTATTACTTCTTTCAGTTTTTGCTTGATAATTCTCGTAGATACTTCTTCTCCCTCATCATTAGGAAGAGACTCACTGAAGAAATATTTAAGTTCAAAAGTACCAAAATCAGTTCTCACATACTTCCCGTTTACTATTCGGCAAACAGTTGATATATCTAGACCTGTTTCCTCTGCTACAGTTTTGTATATCAATGGCTTTATACCCATCTCACCTACATCAAAGAATTCTTTTTGCAGATGGGCTATTGCAGTCATAACCAAAAGCATTGTATGTTTTCTTTGCTTTATAGCTTGAATCAAGAACTTAGCATCATCATATTTTTTTCTAATCCAATCACGCGTTTCTTGGTTGTATTTTCTGTACTTCACTTCTTTACGCATTTTTTCATACGCTTTATTCAATCGAAGTTCAGGTATAGTATTGTCATTCAGTGATATGAGTAGCTCTCCCGTCTCATCTTCACGCTTAACTAAGTAATCAGGAGTAACTGTATTTATCTCATTCTGATAATCGTGACCACCAGGTTTTGGATTAAGTCCTCGGATGACGTCAAGCACTTTCTTCAAGCTTTCTTCGCCTATCGAAAGTTCTTTCATTATCACTTTGTAATGCTTTTTAGTAAACTGTTCGTAGTAATCACGCAGTATTTCAAAAGCCAAATCTTCGTATTCAGTTGGATCTAATTTGTTATCTAATTGCGATAGAAGACATTCTTGTACTGAGCGAGAACCAATGCCTGGGGGATCCAAATGTTGAATATAGTAAAGCAAGTTTTCTGCTTGCTCTAGAGTTACATCTTCGTAAGCATCGAATAGCTCTTTGTTTTTTACGGGGATAAAGCTGCTTTCATCTTTGCTTTCTATAGTCACGTTCTCTTGGGGTTCATCATTCAGAACATCACTAATAAGAATTACACCATCATTTTCTTCTTCTTTATCTTCGTTGATATGAGAAGTTCTAATATAATTTCTTTCAGAAGCATCTAGAGCATATTCCAGTGCGGGGTTTTTATACTCCTTTTTCTTAACAGCTCCATTAGTCTTCGATTTATTGTACTCTTGCTCTAAGTGGAAATTTAGCTCCGCAATCCTCTGATTCGATTCATCTACTATTTCTTGCAAATCACGACGCAAATAGCCATCGTTATCTACATTACCAATTATTTGCTCACCTAGTAAATACTCTTCTTTTGTGAAGTTGAGCAATCGTAGCTGTGCTACTAAGCTCTCCGACTCTGAAGTATTTGACTTGAAAGGCATATCCTGATCATCATCATCTTCATCAGCTGAATAGTTCGGATTTCTATCAGTATCTTTAGTACCATCCCACATTAGCTTCTGAAATTCGAAAGGGTCATTGCTCTCATCAAATTGTTTAGCTTCCTCAGGTCTGTTCTGTAACTCTTCCCTTACTGTACTATTATCATCATTGTCATTATGAGTAACTTCTATTACATCGAAGTCATCTTCGTCATAAGATGATTCTTCCAGCATTGGGTTAGCTTCTATCTCTTGCTGTACATGTTGTTCCAGCTGCACCAAAGGCAACTGTAGCAACTTAAGATATTGTATCTGCTGCGGTGTAAGAGTCTGCGAGAGACTCGTTTTCATGTTTAATCCAAGTTTCAATATATTCCCCCATATATTATTTAACTTGTTCTAAAAATTTGCTCGTCCATTCCTCACCAAATCTTCTTTCCAATGCTTCTTTTACGCTATCGGCAAGGTGTATGTCATTTGCTCTTCCGTTCAGTCTGCCTGGCTTGCATTCTTTTATTCTATCATAATACAAGTAGTCACCTCCAAAATCACCAACCCTAATAGGGTATAAGTGACAGGAAACTGGCTTCCTGAACGTAGATTCGCCATTGTGATATGCTTTTTCAATCGCACATTTGGCTATATCATCATCACCATAATAAACAAAAACACAATCTTTGTGTTCTATACATCTGGTGTATTTTCCGTCTGCTTTTTGGTCTATGAAACCCTCTCTTTCTATTATATCAATTGACCTTTTGTCAAGATATTTTTTTGCGGCTTCATAGTTTTTTTCCATATCTTTGACTTCTTCTTCTAGAACTGGGGCTCCGTGTTCTCCTTCAAAAGTGCAGCAAGCACCCTTGCACTTGACTATGTCGCAAGCAAAGCGAGCATTTAGTACTTCCAAATCTACTAAAACATTGTCTATTTTTTTCACGAAATCGCCAACCCTTAGAAATAATTGTGCCAAAGTTTAATTACAAGATAAAAATTATTTTATTAAATAAAAATCAAAATCATCTTTTTTTAAATTTTCTTTAGAAAATTAACTTTTTATTCATAATTCATTTAATATTACCAATTAGATTAGTTTCTGTTATTAATGTAAATTTGTGATTATTACAGCTATTAAAATTTGAAAATATTATTAGTAACAGCTTAATCTCGAATATAAAAATTAGGTGGAAAGCATCGCAAAAACTGTGGCTAATCAGCTCAGTACTGTTTGCTATTGCTATTCTTTTGCCACTGACAAGCATCTTCTTATCACTTACTGATGAGCCAGGAAGTGGTTGGGACTATATATTCGATGGGCCAATATGGCAATACTCATACAACACAGCGGTGCTGGCAGTTGGCGTCTCATTATTTACTTTCATTTTCTCAGTTATTCCTGCTTGGTTTATTGCCAATTACAGATTCCCTATGTCTGGTTTACTGAGGTGGGCTATGGTTTTGCCACTATCTATACCCACTTATATCATTGCGTTTATCTATGGCGATATTTTCAGCTTTGGAGGTGAGTACTACTCTGTCATGTATGGCTTATTTGGTTTGGAGATTAGTTCGGTTTACTTCGACATATTCAAAATATACTATTTGATTCCTATTTTATCGTCAGTACTTTACCCTTATGTATATCTGACAGCGTTGGATTCATTTGAGAATAATAATAGAAACTTTATCGAATCTGCACAGCTACTCGGGAAAAACAAGTTGTCCGTCTTCACCAAAGTCGCATTGCCTATATCACGACCAGCCATCGCATCAGGTCTATTCCTAGTCAATATGGAATTGCTCAATGATTATGGAGCAATGGATTATTTCGGAGTGCAGACATTCACTACAGGAGTCTTCAGAACATGGTTCGGAATGAGCGATCTTCCAACAGCTTTACGGTTAGCATTACTCCTCTTTGCTATAGCATTTGTATTCATATATATAGAAAAGTTATTCAGAAGAAGGGCTAAATACTACGAAGAAGGCAACACACCACCGAGTGACTTGCATCACATTTCTGGATGGGAAAAATGGGGAGTTTTATTTGCTTGTGCTGTTCCAGTTTTAATTGGGTTCATTATCCCAATAATAAAATTAATCTATAATGCCATTTACAATATTTCGAAAATTGATGTTCTAGGCTATTTGTCTGCTGTTAGTAATACAGCTATCGTGTCAGTTATTACTGCATTGACTGTTGTTGTTATATCAATCGCTATCACATATAGCGAAAGGACTAATCGGTTTTTATTTGTTAAAAAGCTACTTTCACTTGCTACTGTTGGGTATGCTATACCGGGAGCGATAATAGCTGTGTCTATGCTCTATTTCCTTTCTGGCGTGAATGATGCTACTGGGCTGTTTGCATTTGGTTCAGTCTTTGTACTAGTCTATGCATATAATATCAGATTCATGGCGACTGGGTACTCACCAATCAAATCTTTGTCCGACAAGAATGGTACCAACTCGTACGAATCAGCAAAGCTAATGGGTTACTCTGACTTCGCTACATTCAAAAATATAGAGTGGCACACCATACAACCAGCTATTTTGACTGGACTTTTAGTTACATTTGTAGAAGTGCTAAAGGAATTACCACTAACATTAATATTGCGTCCATTCGATTATGACACCGTTGCGACAATCGCATATCAGTATGCAAAAAATGAAATGGTGAAAGAAGCGTCGCTCTATTCGCTGACAATAGTGATAATATCAATGATACCAATTTTCCTATTAGTTAAATCAAAGAAAAAAGCATGAGTTATTTCTCAGTCAAAAATATAGTTAAAAACTTTGGCAAAACCGACGTACTGCGTGGGGTGTCTTTTGCTATGACTAGCAACGAGAGACTAGCTCTGATTGGCAAATCGGGTAGTGGGAAAACCACTATGCTCAGGATAATAGCCGGTTTGGAGTTACCAGATAGTGGTGAAGTAGAAATAAATGGCAAGAAGGTAAACTCATCTGATGAATATGTAAAACCAGAGAATCGTCACTTCGGCTATGTGTTCCAAAATCATACTTTATTCCCTCACCTCAACGTATTGCAAAATATAACTTTTGGAATATCTGATGAGAACAAAGGAAGAAAAAAAGAAATAGCATTAGACTATCTGTCAATGCTCGGACTAGAAAGTAAGATAAAAAACTACCCACATGAGCTATCAGGTGGAGAGAAACAAAGGATATCAATAATTAGGACACTAGCTGCGAAACCGAAATTACTTTTGCTCGACGAACCCTTCAGTAACTTAGATAAAAGCACAAAAGAAAAGCTGAAAGAAGATTTGAAGTCCATACTAGACAAAGAACAAATACCGACTATCATGATTACACACGATGCCGAAGACTCATTTGACTTGGCAAACAGAGTGATACTTCTAGATGGTGGCAGGATTGCAGCAGAGGGTAATCCAGAAGAGTT
The DNA here is from genome assembly GCA_046290495.1 of Chlorobiota bacterium. Lineage (GTDB taxonomy): Bacteria > Bacteroidota > Ignavibacteria > Kapaibacteriales > UBA2268 > PGYR01. Next base: position 1,333,388 of record JBKAGT010000005.1, read on the forward strand.
ATATAACAAGCCAATAAACGAGCACTCTGCAAATTTCTTCTCTGAGTCAACAATCTTGGACAAGGTAAACAATCGCCATTTTTTCGAAGCTATCAACTGCGAAGCCAACAGAATCTGCATTCCTACAAACAGTATCAGATTCAGCGAAGAAGGCCGCCCAGCAAAAATTACAAATAAACGATTTGTTGGCAATGGCTATTTGTATGAAGTAGAGTGCCATGGCTCCATTATAAAACTCTATTCACAACTCAGCTATGACACAGAAGAAATCAATATTGAGATCGACGGTAGTGATATTATCATATTTGAGTAAGGGATAGCAACTTAATTCATAGTATTCGTATAATTAATTAGTTTTATTGAATTCAATAACTTTTTTTTAATGAGTCAAAACAAGAAAATATTCTTGTCAGGTGTTTTATTAATTGGATTAATTGTCCCTTTTATACCATTCTTGGTTGTTTTTGAAGTATTCTTTCTAACAATACCATTTGCTATTATAATTTTAATGTCATTGATTTATTTGATAGTAAGTAGTATTAATAAACATATGAATACTAAGGTTGCTTTATTTCTATTTTTAATCCTTCCTACCTTTATATTTTCACAATTCTTATCATCTTTTTGTGTAAACAACATTCAAAGACTTAGATGCAATTATATAATATTTAAAATGGAAGATACAATAAAAGAATCTGGTACTTTACCTAATAATTATCACCCAATTGCCGGAATTGAGTATGTTAAAATAGAAGAAAGTGAAGAATACATACTTAAGTACTCAATTGGTTTTATGATAACAGTAAAATACTATTCTGAAGACAAAATCTGGAAGAGTTATGGGTGGTCAGGTTGAAATATGAATACATTTTGCCAATAATTTTCTTTTCCTTTTTTTTAATTCTAATCATAATCGGAGTAATATTTACACTTAATAATAAAAAGAGGTTAAATCATATTGTTTCCAAAAAAAAGTTAATAAAAAAATTCAAGGGCTTAATTATTAAGGACACTGAATTATTTAAAATGAATCTATGGATTGGCGATTTGAAGTTATATGAGGATGTAATGAGAATTGAAAAAGCCAACTATTTCCATCATATTCAATTGAGCAATAATACATTAAGTAACACACAACTTCCAATGTCTATTAGTTTAGAAGAAGCATATTTAGAAAATCAGTACTTATTTATCAAAGGGGTTAAAAAAAGAAAATTCGGTAAAGGCAAAATTAAAATAAGAATTAAAGCAAATAAAAAAAGTGATCTAATATACATTTACAATCATATAAATAATTACAGAAATAAGACTTAAAATTCATCCCTATTAATACAATTCATTCCCCAAAAACATCTTTCCACTTTTCTGATTCTGCATAATCTTTGATCGCTTTATTTCTAGATATTAAAAACTCTTTCAAATATTTTTCTAAAAATAATTTATCTGCAAGAATTCCTAAAACCCCTAAAGGAGAAACATACTCAAGTACATCAATCATTGTTGTAGAGTCTTCATCACCTTCAAATAAATGCTCATGTCTAAATTTCTTAAATATTCCTTTTTCCATTTCATCTACAAAGCAAACAGGTGCTTTAAACTCTGTAATTCTTGAAGTCAAAGTTTGATAAAATCCGAAATGTTTTGCTTTCCAAGTAACTGACTCACCTAGACCAATTAACCCAGAGGTAACACCAGCAATTGCTTGTTCGTTAGATTTAACAGTAGATAATTTGTGCAAATCGATACTACGTGATAGGTCAAAAACTTTATTTTTTGGTGCATTTATTACCGTTTTTAGTTTTATAGTTGGCATGAGTAATTTCTTTTGATATTAATAATCATCTTTGACTTCATCTCTTGCTTTTTGAATTATATCAAATCTATCTCCCCAATATAACAAAAAAAGGACCGTGAAAGCCCGTTTTGTGAATTACCGTTTGTTTGACTGACTTACCAAACCCTTTTGGGGTTGAATTTCTGTAGAAGTAAAGTATACTTCACGACTAGAAATCCTATTTCTTATGCTCTCTCAATTTAAACTTCAATTCGAATGAATCCTTTAATACAACCAGTGTATCTGAATTAGCACGTTTATAAACTTTAAATGGAAATGGTACATCCCTAATACCAAGTTTGTAAGGTTCATTGGTAAATGAAATTATTGGTTCATGTGTTTCCCATCCTGAATACGAGGAATTATTGTCTTCGATATAATAGCTCCATCTTAAGTAAAAATTTGTATCTAACCTCAAGCCACCTCTACCACTATTTTCGAACTCTATTAATGTAGTGTCTAAATAATCTGAATAGCTTATTTCTTTCAAGCTATATTTAACCTTATTGGACTCAATATAACGTCCATATAATATCATTAGAATAAACATTATCGTTGCAAATATATAATATGATCTATTCATTCAATCCTTTCATGTTTATCAAATATAACAAAAAAAAGAGCCGAGAAAGCCCATTTTCATAAATATACAGGTTTGTTTGACCTGTCACAAGTCTTGGTAAATCCATAAAGACCTACTGGAACACATTGCTAGGTAGGGAGTATAAACTTTACAATTAGAATACTAAAGAACATTCTGATCATTATGATTATCAATCACTAGTTAGAGTAAACTAGCTTTGGCTCGCCATTATTGCATTCAACTCCGACTGGCTCTTCTGGTAGAGAGCAATCGCTTATTATTCCCCATCTCTTGTTGTATTCATCTTCCGCTTCTTTGTGTTCTGCTACTAAACTAAGAAAGAGGGTGGTATCGATATTCTCCGAGTATGCAATATAGCCAATTGGTCCACCGCACGCCTTGCTACCATAGCTGGTATATCTCCACTCTGATGGGTCTTCACAAGGTTCAGAATTAGACAAACCCTTAATCTCTTCAAACATTCTTGCTAGGTTTTCAGCATCTGCCTCTTGATTCATACTATTATCTTTACACGAAAATAGAAAAAGCATAATAACACTAACCACTAAAAAACTTAACTTTCTCATTTTGAATACCGTTTATTTTTATTGTTATTTTCATATAATAACAAATCAAAACAAAATTAGAGACAAATGTAATGAAATAAAGTACCATTTATTGCTAATTTTATCTGTAGCTTTCCTAAAAGTAATATTATTTATAAATTATCGGAAAAAGAAATCTAAAAATATGAAATCAATTTTCTTACTAATAGCATTATTATTTATAGGGTGTAGTTCATCCTTAGTCTATAGTCCATCGTTGCAGTTGGATAAGAACCAACCAGAGAAGGAAGAAGTAACACTATCAGGCAACTTGACATTACTCCCTGAAACAAGGCCCTATTCACTAACTTTCCCAGGTTTAGAAGTTGAGCAAGGCGATAGAACATCTATTGGTCTAGATGGCAGAATTGGCTATGGCTTTAGCGAGTCATTTAACTTAGAGGGAAGAGGTTGGATAGATATAGATAGGGTGTCTGGCAAAAGAGGAGGGCTTGCGATAGCATCATCTTATTACTTCAATGATGATGAAAAGCTTAGCTACTTTCTTAAGCCCGCTGTCGGAATAGTAATAGATAATGGCCAATACGAGGGTCTTGGTTTCGAAGTGCCAGCTGGTATAGTCTATGACTTTAACGAGAGGTTCTACAATTATACTGGTGTTGGACTTGCTTATGGTGCCAGAAGTACTTCAATACAAGAAAATGGCAACAGAGAAATTGGTTTTGGTTTTATCGGTCATTTCGGATTTGGCTATTTGCTTAATGATATTGTGAGTGTTAGAGCTGAGTTTACTCCAATTCAACAAATTAACATGTACGATGAAACGGAACCTTTTATTATGAGTGCTACAATTGGGCTTTCATTAAGTTTGTGATTCACTCTCTAAATCTTTCCTTTGCCCAAGCTCTCAAATCTTTAGTAGGAATCTCCTCATACTGCATTTGCTCTGTTGGGTATGGATAAATTGCTTTGCGGATTTCGTCCTTGTCTTTAAGTGGAGAAATCCAATATTGTTCGTCTTCTTGCTTTAGTATCACAGGCATCCGCTCTCGGTTGTTGTGTACATAACTCATCAGCTCATTGGCGGCTGTGGTCAGTATGCTAAAGGTGTCACGTACTTCACCTGTCTCCTTATCCGTCCAATGCTCGTGTATTCCTGCGAATGAGAATATCTCTTGGTCTTTTAAACTAACAAAGTGAGGTATCTTCTCTTTGCCCTCGTGTCGCCATTCGTAGAAACCAGTAGCAGGAATCAAACATCGCCGCTTAATGATAGCACTGCGGAAAGACGGCTTTTCGAACACTGTTTCGGAACGTGAGTTAGCAGTCTTCTTGCTTATGCTGTCGGCATCTTTTGCAGTCTTTATCCAATAGGGAACTAGCCCCCAGTTGAGCATTGTGATCTTGCTCGGCTCTTCATTCGTGATTGCGGGCATAGCCGGTGCAGCAAATGCGTTGGCATGATGCACAGGGTCAAACTCTGGCGGATTGTCTACATTGTACCGCTTTGCGGTCTTTACTTTGTCAGCTATATAGGCGTAATGGAAGCACATGTTTATACTTTTGATTTATTGATTAAATCTTTTACATTTTCTAGTTCAGGTTCAATTAAATTCCCCAATCTGTCAACTAAAAGGAATTCCCGTTCTTTAGCTAACTCAACCATTTCAAATAGGAATTTCAAATTTGTTTGTCTCAAATCTGCACGAAAAGTAAATTCCTTTATTAAGTTCTTTTCAGGGTTGATTAAAATCCAACAGTCGTTATCAACAAATTGTGTTTCTTTTTTCCAATTGAAGCATTCTTTATTATTCCCCCAATTTGCTCTATCCAATTTTTTATCAATATAATAGATGATTTCTTCTGAATTAATTTTTGCTATTTCCCAACATATGTGTTGAATAAATTCAAAGTAGTCAAATTCATCCTCAATTTCTTTACTTAGAAATTGCTCAGTGCTTTTTTGAAAATCAATTTTCAATCTATTCGGTATTTTCCCGAAGTGTTCCAAAACCCCTTTTCTAGGAAGTGCTGCTAAATAGAATTGGTAAATTGCCATTGGTTGTTTTTTTTTTATTTTTGAAGAGTAACTTTAAGATACATAATGTATCAAGCTTCAAAGTTTATTTTAATTTAATAAAAAATTAAAAATACTAACATCTTAAATCAATAATTTTAGCCCCCCTATCCAAACAAAGGACTAGCCGAGTTTAAAGCGAAGCCAAAATTGCCATCACCAACAAGGCCGATACCCCAGCGGAGACCAAATTCGAGTGAGATTGACTTTGTTTTGCATTACGGACAAAAATACTTAAAAGAATAAAAGGTCATGTTTTTAAAATTAAACTCAACATGAATTTATTCATTTATTCTTTCAATAACTTCCTGTGCAATTCTTTTGAGAGATGTTCGAAATATTTCAATATCATATCCTGTGGCAACAATTTCCAAAATTTCATCCTTAAATGTCAATAAGTAGTGATTCTGATTTTCCCATTTCGATTCGTCAAAATATGGGTGAACCTTGTTAATTTGTTTTAATTCCTCAATCCATTTTGAGTTTTGAATGATTTGTGCCCTCTCTATTCCTTGCTCGTAATTTGGAAGACCACTAAAAACTTCATCATTTGCAATCCCAAATTTAAATGACTTTCCTTCAAAACTTATTAATGCAAAATATTCTTCATAACCGTCATGTTCCAAGGTCTGAAAGTCTGTAATTATTCCCACGTCTGAATTTGCAACCACATAAGTCAAGTAGGTTTTAGAATGCCCATTGTAAACTTTGGGCATAGGTGCTCCACCGTCCCATTTAGGGACCCAATCAATACTAAGAATTTTTTCCGATTTCAGATTCATTTTCATTATGTATTACCAGAATAACAACTTAAAGATTTTATTTGTATTTACCCACCCTACTCAAACAAAGGACTAGATAAGTTCAGAGAAAAGCCAAAATTGCCATCGCCAACTGGACCAATACCCCAGCGGAGACCAAATTCTAATGTGAATAGTGGGCTGATGAATGTAGGAATTTTCGTAACGTTCAGTCCGGCTTCTTGGTAGAATTTGTCTGATGTGTGGCTATATGGTGTGTTCTCATCAGCTCCGAAATACCCAGCTGAGTAAGCTAGCTCTAAGCCAATGCCTCTTGCTTTGTGTTTTGGCAATCCTAGTGCTCTCCACCATACATCGGTTATGTCCCACTTTGTGTGCAGTTCTAATTGCTCAGCGCCGCCATATCGGAAGTAATCGGGTGACAAGAACCTATCATCTAACTTGAATAATACAACCGATGTGTTCATTCTGTATTGGTTATGAGTAGGAGCATTCTCTGAAACGCCTGCAATAGCCGTGATAGATATGCTTGATGGTTCGAACCCAGTGCTAAATAGTGGTATCTGCAATTTCAGATTCCCAGACACTAAGTTGTAGTCCTGGTCATTTGCCTCCGATTGCCCCAACGTTCCATTTGCACCAACCTCATAACCGAGCTCATCACTATCTGCATTGTTCTTATAGCCTAGGCTGATACTTGCTTGGTTGTATTTGCCGTCTGCGACCATTGGGTTGTCTCGCCATCTGCCATACCCTAGTGCCTTAGGGCGTAGGTTCTCCATTGTGGTTATGTTCTCTGTTTCTATCTCCGCCCCTGCAGTGAAGTTACCCAATGAGTAATTGATATCGAATGCAAATCTCTCCGCCAAATACCAATCGTGGTAATCTTCGCGGAATAGTGATGTGAGTGAAGATAAAAATATGTCATCAGTAATGTTATTTGACAATGGCATAGTCGTGTATTCGTAAGTTAGCTCTGTGGATAGGTTTCTAAGGAATCGAGATTCGATAACAATACCACGATAAATATTCTCAGAGCTGAAGTTATAACTTAGAAAAACACTCGGACTGAAGTACTGGCTAATACCCCTGAATGAACCCATAACTCCTAGCTGATAGCCATCAACTCTATTGAGTCCAAGATAAGGAACATAATCATAGCCAAATGAAGAACTAACGCTGTCTAACTTAGCAAATTCTTCAGCAAGCGAGTCGGTTTTAGCATACACTGCTACCTCTTCATCTGTGGTTTGTATGAGTGAGTTGTTAGTCCAAAACTCAGCAACTGAGCTGTCGGCATCATCTTTTGCTACGACAAATACATCTGATTGCTTGTAGATAGAATCAGGTAGCGGCTGATTTATCTCCACCGACTCTACAACTGACATAGCAGAAGCTTCTGCAGTTATATCAAGCAGACCACTCACTAACTCTATGTTGAGTTTTCCACGTGTGTTGAGCAATGTAGGGTACCAATACAGCGAGTCAACTTTCTCGAACTTTTCTTCGAATTCTAAGTTAGAAATAAACTGAATCAGATCATCATCTGTTGGCTTAGCTTTTATATAGACTAACTCATAAGTGTCTTCTAGCAAGTGCAGAGAGCCAACAAAGCCAGGGAAAACTGAGCTTATGGATTGGAAATCTATTTTGTAAATAAAGGCTCCTTCGAATAGTTCCTTACCAACCAGTGTGTATTCGTATTCACTTAGCGCGTCTTCGCTTAGTGGACTGGTGAATCGGGTGTCATTTATTTGCAGCTCATCGGCATAGAAATTCACAAATGTAGAGAGGGATATCAAATTAAATTCGGGCTTAAAGTTAGCCGTAGCTCTTCGCTTCACTATTACGTCTTTGTAAACATCTTTCTCAAAATCTTTATAGCTTTCCGAATAAGTCTCAGCAATTATATTCTCCCATAAGTCTCGTTCTAACTCCTTGTCTTCAGTGCCTGGAAGTGGGTTCTCTAACTCATAGAGCTCACCACCCATTTCCACCTTTGCTTTGGAGAAAAGTGTTTTCTTAACGGTTTTGATCTTGCTCTGGTTCTCTTCTTTGTTCTCTATCGCACGGCGTATCAGTTCCGTTATGGATATGTCATCAGTTACCACAGCTTCCTGCATATTCACACTTTGGGGCATAAGCTGTATTGTGAAATAATCATCATCAGTTATGTTTATTACCTTGGATTCATATCCAATGGAAGAAACTCTAATCTGTTTTACATTTTCAATCTGGGGCAGTTTGAAAACACCGTCGCGGTTTGCGTAAGTGCCTTTGCTCGTACCCATCACCTGTACCGATGCAGAGACTATTGGCTCGCCAGTTTTTTCGTCAGTTACTTTTCCAGTTATGACCGAGGCAACAGCAGTAGTTGAAACATATATAGCAATAATTAAAAGAAGTAGTATTTTTTTCATTTTCTATGTCTGTAATGATTGATTGCATAAAATAATAATTATCAGTGGGATATTATAATTTTTATTTTGAGTAGGTGGGTTGTATATTGGAGAGTGAAATTATAAATAAGTATATATGTTTATGTCAAGAATCTCAATATCAATTTGTTTTATTCTAGTTACTTTCACTGCTTTTGCAGAAGACACAACTGAAACAAGACACCCTATAGATATTAGGCTAGAAGAGTGCCTCTCAATAGATTCAAATTATACAACCTATGGTATGATGAGGTGTGAAGCAATTGCAAGAGATGAATGGGACAAAGAAATGAATAAGTATTATAATTTACTAATTACAGAATTATCTGAAGAAGACGTTGACAGATTAAGAGCTTCACAAAGGCAATGGCTAAAGTTTAGAGATAAAGAAGTTGATTTTTCTTCACAAATGTATTACGGCATGGAAGGGACCATGTGGATGGTTATTGCAGCATCTAGTCATACTGAAATAATTAAAACTAGAGCACTAGAGCTAAAATCTTATTACGATATGCTAACTTATGATAGAGACTATAAATAAAAAAGCATATTCTGTGATACTATTAAGTGAGAAACCAGACAATAAAATTTTTAGAAATCTGTACAGAAGATTGAAGTCGGAATATAATGCAGTTCCAATTGTAGAATTAGAAGACTTTGATTGTAATTATTATGATTTTAAAATAGGAAACTGAGTGTTAACTCTTCATCTTCAAATATATACAGGAATAACTATATTTCCCAAAGAATTAGACAACGCAACGCAGGAAGAAAACTTACTAACTGAAACTATCGGTATGAAATTAAAGTATTAAAGCGAAAAACAATTTGCTTAGGTTTCTCATAGGTTTATGACAACAACAGAAATAATAATAGCAATTACAATTCATTTAGTAATTCCATTGATTGGTTTTATAGCTTTTCTAAAAGTAAGAAAGAATATTAAGAAAGCTAATATTGAAGACTCTCTGTCAACAAATCTGTTTCTTGTTTTTGCTACTTATGGGGGACTTTTACTAATTGTTCTTACAAATCTGTTTTGGAGGTGGTCAGCTATGGCTTCATTGGGAATGTTTTATCTTATACTTGTTGCTCCATTTATTATGGGTTTTATTGCATATAAGTATTATAAGCAAAAAGAAGTGTCAATATATCATTTGAGGATTTACAAAGCTGGGTGTATGTACTTTGTTATATTACTTTCTGTTTTTGGGTTGCCATTTTTCTTTCAATAAAGTCTTCAACAGATTAATCCTATTTTGTGAAATTATTATTTTTTTTAAAACTGTGGGTTGTATTTTGAGTAAAATATTGAAATGAAAATAGTAACCAAACATCATTTGGATAATGATGAAAAGCAAAGAGTTTTCGAGCTATGGAATAATGAATATCCTGAGCAATTAGTTTATAATTCAATTGAAGAATTCGAAGAATATCTAGGGAACTTAATTAATCTGAACCATGTTCTATTAGTTGATAATCAAGGAAGAATAGTGGGTTGGTATTTTGATTTCATTCGTGAGGAGCAGAGGAATTTTGCAATAATATTAGATTCAGAATATCATGGAAAAGGATTTGGGACTAAGTTAATTGATTATGCAAAAGGAAATCACGAGGAGCTAAATGGCTGGGTAATAGACCACAGCGATTATAAGAAAAGAAGTGGTGATAACTATATTTCACCATTAGAATTCTACCTCAAAAATGGGTTCGAAGTAATAAGAAATGAGAAATTAGCAATGAGTAAAATCACTGCAATAAAGATAAAATGGAAGCGATAATATTAGATAATACACCAGTCTCTGGCGAATATCCCGAAGTTCATTTCGGGGACGACTTCTATGATGGAATTTGGGTCAAGTTCACGGATAGTAATTACAAAATGTGGATTGGGCATTTTCTCGGATCGGGCAAAAATGCGTCAGACAAGGTACTTGTGAATCATGATAAAAAAACGGCATTTGTTCTTTCTGATAGTAGAGGGTATATAGTTGATATTAATACTCGTGAGTTGAAATATAAAACAGATGAAGAGCATTACATTCAAAGTTTGATTCAAACTTCATCGCCTGATTATTTTATAACTACTACATATTCTAGTGTTTGTATTTTTGATGAAAACAAAATGATAAAAGAGCTGTTTCCAAATTTTCCTGAATTTGATGTTGAAGGAATGTATGTAAGTTCTCAAAAAGATAATTTTGTTATAGGTAGCTCTGAAACTTTTACAAATCGATTTCAAGAATATGTTAGTTTTATATTAGATTTGAATACTTTTGAGTTTTTTAGAGATCAAAAGATTATAGCAAAAAAATTAGGAAATAATGATGATAATGACAGCTCAAACCCTTATCAGAATAAGAAACCAGGTTTTCTTAAGCGATTGTTTGGTATAGATAATTGATAATATAGTTAATATTATATTCCCCCTTCCCCCCCACTTGCAAATCACACAGATACTCCATATCTTAATGCGATAACAGTAAAGCGAAATCAACAAAACCCTACAAAGTAAAATGCGAATAAACGGACACGGACATATACTCCCAGAGCCATCACAGATACCTAAGTTCATGAAGGACAAAAAGCTCTTTTGGATAGATGAGGATAAGAAATTCATGAGGCAAGGCGATTGGTCAAGGCCAATAACCGACCCGAGCTTTTTTCTGAAAGAGAAGCTGGAGTGGATGGAGCGACACAAAATCGACCATGGCGTTATGCTCAATCTGTCGCAGCTCTATTGCAATGGCTGGGAAAAGCAAGATTGTGCCGACGCTATTCGCTTCCAAAATGATTACAACGCCACCATTCAGAGCGAGTACCCGGACAAGTTCACCTGTGGTTTTGTAGTGCAGCCGCTCTACATGGATCAAGCATTGAAGGAGATAGACCGCTGCGTGAATGAACTGGGAATGAGATTGCTGTGCTTGCCGACTCACTTTCTGAATGCCGAGGGAGAGTGGCTATCGATAGCGGAAGCCGGCGTGGACCCGATATATGAACTCGCAAACGAATACGGTCTTGCAGTGCAAATCCACCCCTACGATGGTGAGAAAATGATTGCTCTGAAGAACCAGTACTGGCGATTCCATTTGGTGTGGATGATGGCGCAGTGTGCGGACACAATTCACGTGTTCACCCTCCGCGATATACCAAACCGCTACCCGAATATGCGCACGAGCTTCGCACACGGTGGTATGCTTGGTATAGCAAACTACGGCAGGCGAATACAGGGCTTCGACGGCCGCCCAGACATATTCGAAGGGCTGACTGACCCACGAAAGACTCTCGGCCATAAGAACCTATACTTTGACACTCTGGTCCACGATTCGTACACTCTGGAGCTACTAAAAAGACGAGTAGGCACTAGCCAAATAATCATGGCACTGGATGACCCATATCCACTCGGCGAGATGGAAGGCGTAGGTACATCATACCCAGGCAGAGTAGTGGACTTCGCCGTAGAGACTGGCATCTTGACCGCACAAGAGGGCAAGGACATCTGGCACAAGAATGTGCTTGACTGGCTTGGTGTGGAGTTGGGGTAGGAAGCGAGTATAAATATAGATAAAAAAACTATGAATAATGTCAATAGAAAATGGAAAGAAATAGAATGGATATTTAGACCTGATGGATCACTAAGAGATATTTATATCCAGGACACAACGATTGACGATTGGAATAATCTTCTAGACCTCCTAAATGATATGTATAGTGTAGTATTCTATTCTGAAAACTCTCCAAATGGCATTCAAAAGATTGATAAAAAATGGGTGATTGAAAATTTTAAAAATAATTCTGGATTAAGGAATTACTTAAAAATTTCAATTGAAAACATAAATATAAATTGTCATTTCTTTTTAGTTGATGAAATTGAATTTGATCTTGATCCGAATGAAATAAATTCAATTGATGATTATTATCTTCTTGAAAGCTTTATGAAAGAGATTAGTAAATTACTAGAAAAACAAATTACTCTGACAGAAGAGGATGAACCAGAATTTCCATTGCTAAAAATTGACTCAGTAAACGATGTAAATTTAGTCATGAGTTTCGATGAGGTTATAAGATTAAGAAATAATTCAGAATCACTATTTTCAAGTATTTTGAAATATAAAACAATGTTAGAAATTAAATTAATGCCGAACAAGTTTAGAGATAAGTTGTTAAAGAATGCGGCTAAACCACACAGGCCTACAAAGAAAGGTGATAATATCTGGTAAATTATCAGAATAATATTATTTCAATTTAGTGCGCACCAAAACGGCACGCACCAATGACTATCTAAATACCCCTAATGCTCAACACCCACAACCTCACCAGTCTCGGTGTTAATGTCAATATCCATGAACGATGGGCGTGTAGCCAAACCCGGCATAGTGCTGACATCGCCAGTTAGTGGGTATAGGAAACCAGCACCTACGCTAGCTCTTATCTCTTTTATTGGGACACGGAAACCACTCGGCACACCCTTTAGACTTGGGTCGTGGCTCAAGCTTAGCGGAGTTTTTGCCATGCAAATCGGTATCTTATCGAAGCCGAGTTTGGTGTACTTTTCTATCTGCTCCTTCGCTTTGTCGGAGAAGTCCACTCCATCTGCACCATACATTTTTGTGGCTATTGTCTCTATCTTCTGCTCTATGCTTTCATCCAAATCGTATAGGAAGTTGAACTCCGATTTCGTTTCCGCTGCCTTGATTACTGCTGCTGCAAGGTCGCCTGCACCTGGACCTCCGTCTGAGAAATGAGTAGCTCCAACTGCATCGAGTGCACCATTTTCCATAGAGTATTTGCGAATCAATTCTATTTCTGCTTCGGTGTCTTCTGGGAATTGATTGATAGCAACAACCACCTCTACGCCATATTTCTTAGCATTGCGAATGTGTGCTCCCAAATTCTCAAGCCCCTTTTCCAACAGCTCTAAGTTCTCCGAAGTGTAAACCTCATCCAATTTGCCAGGGCGAACAGCTGGACCACCTCCGTGAAGCTTCAATGCTCTTACGGTTGCTACCATAACCACCGCATCTGGGGACAAACCAGAGTAGCGACACTTGATGTTGAAGAATTTCTCCATTCCCATATCTGCGGCAAATCCTGCTTCGGTGATTACGTAATCAGCCAGCTTTAGAGCAATCTTGTCCGCCACAATCGATGAGTTTCCGTGAGCTATGTTTGCAAAAGGCCCCGTGTGAACCAATGTAGGTTGCCCCTCGCTGGTTTGCACAAGCGTTGGTTTAATTGCATCAATCAATATCGCGGCCACAGCACCTGCTACTCGTAAGTCTTCTAATGTTACTGGATTGCCAGAATTGTCAAGCGCAATAACTGCTTTGCCTATTCTTTCTCTTAAGTCTTTTAGGTCAGTGGCAAGTGCCAAAATCGCCATTAGCTCACTCGCTACCGTCAGATCATAGTTCGTTTTGCGAGGGAACACGGGGTTGGGGCTGCCATCTTTCACCATGTTGTCGTCCAAACCGATTGATATACCCCTTAGTGACCTGTCGCACACATCTACCACTCTGTTCCAGATGATAGACTCTGGGTCAATGTCCAACCTACGGTCTATTCCCCTTGATTTTAGTGCTTCGTCCGATTGTCTTGTTTCGTGCCACATACGAGTGTCGAGTGCAGCCATAGCCAAGTTGTGTGCAGCACCAATAGCGTGAATATCTCCAGTCAGACCAAGGTTTATCTCATCCACAGGAACAGCCAAGCTTTTGCCACCACCAGCGCCACCACCCTTTATATTGAAAGTGGGAGCCATACTCGGTTGGCGAATACAAGCGATTACGTTCTTGTTGTGCACAGTACCAAACGCCTGAGTTAGTCCCAATAGTGTAGTCGTTTTCCCTTCCCCCAAAGGAGTTGGAGTAATCGCCGTTACGAGTATATACTTGCCGTTTTTCTCGTCTTTCAGTCGGTCTATTACATCCAATTTTACCTTGGCTTTTGTATTGCCATATAGTTCTAATTCTTCTTCTTTTATTCCAGCTTTGTCTGCGATTTCTTTTATATTTTTCAAAATTAAATTCCTTGTTTTTCTATTTATTATAATTGTTCAATATAAGGATATATGTTGTGAGTAGAAAATAAATTAATCCTATTTTCTCTAGAGACTATAGAGTTGTAATGTTTTTGTTTATATTGGTTCAATTCAAACTCTACTATAAAACAAGAAAATGAAATTATCAGAAAACAATAAAAAAACACTCCTAGTTTCAATACATCAATTGATTGAGGAAAATGCAAATCATATTGTAAATGACCTTGATGACAAAAGGGTAAATGAAATAATAAATTATCCTTCGAACGGAGGATTAACTCAGTTGGAAAAACTAGAATTGGAAAGACTAGAAATAAGTCCAATTTTAAAAGTGCTTTGAGGAAAGTATTTGCAAGCAATACTGCGGATGTGTTTTTTTCGGAACTTAGTATAGTTGACGGTACTGCTGACCCAACTGTTGAATTTGGAAATTGGGAAGAAGTTATGTTGGTTGACTTTGATGAGAAATATAAGATGGATTCAATGCTTCATGATGATTTTTATGGAACTTATTGGGATTGGAGGGAAATAAGACCAAACCCGGGTTGGAGATTGGATTTGTTGGATGAATAGAATGTAATTGACTTTTCGTATTAGATTAGGATTAATTATTTTATACCATATGTAAACTGATAATAAAATGAATTTTTGGAAAAAAATATTCGGTAATAAAATTGAGAATAGCGGTGATAAAGAAGAATCAGGTTTTGAGAAATACAGAAGTGAATTTAATGAGCAGAATTTAAATTCGATTACTGATTTAGAAAAATTGGTTAAACCATTAATAAGAAAAGCAACCAAGCTAGAAATTCAACCAGCTTCAATACTGTATGAAAACTCCCAGTTAGACTCTCATTTTGGAGGACACCCATATTTTGAAAAAGGTGAGGAATGGCCAAAAGGTAGTAATGGGAAAAACTTGGATTTCATATTTCAAATTTTTAATTCACCAAAATTAGAATTACCAAAAAGTATAGAATTAGTGCAATTCTTCTATAATTGGGAGGAGTTCCCTTGGGATACTGAAAACGATGGTTGGCTGGTAAAAATCTATAAAAATGTAATCATAGAGAATACAGAATTTATAGCTAAACCTCAAGACTTAAATGAATCAAAATTCTGCAAATTGGAATTTAAGCCAACTCTCACATTACCAGATTGGGAAGGTATCGATTTAATTGAAAATGACGTTTCTAGATTATCGTGTGCATTAAATGAAGACGAACCTTGGGATAGTTATGACCAAATTGTAACAAAATTAATTGGAGAACAGAATTATCAAAGTCAGCTTGGAGGTTATCCTAAATGGGTTCAAGGAGAATCCACACCAAAAGATAAAGAAGGAAACCCAATGAGACTTTTATTTCAAATTGACTCTGATGATAATGCTGGATTGATGTGGGGTGATGTTGGCTTAATTTACGTGTTTTATGATGAACAGAGTGGTAATATTGAATTTTCCTTACAATGTCATTAGAAAATATAACGGCACACAACTTCAGCTGTAAAAAATTCCTATTGGGTTATGAAATAATGAAAATCCAGAGTAATATATCCCTTAGGGATATCATATTAGTAGCTTAGAATTTTATTTAAATCCAAAAACTACTCCGTTAGGAGTAGAATTAATTGTATATTTTTACAAACAAAGAAAAACTTGCTACAACAAATCATAGTAATTAAGTGTATTTGATACAAAAATGAAAGCAATAACAATCATATTAATTTTAATACCTTTTCTAATGTACTCACAATCTAAAGAAAGGGAACAAATTTTACCAGTTTTTATTAAACAAACTACACCGGATACGAATGTTAAAAATAATTCAAATTTGGATGTGTATTTGATGTTTGAGCAAGCAAAAAGAGAGGAAAGAGTTCTAAAGTTTGGTGAACATTTATTTGATGGAGCAACCGTTTATTCAGATGGGGGTAATGTAGTTCTCAAATATGGTTATGAGTATGTAATTATAAAAGAAGATGGAGTTGAGTTAATAACTTCTTCTGATATGACATATAGTAACAGGTTAACAACTATAAAATATGGAACTAATAGAGAGGTTAAAGAGCTTCCTAATGGTGAATGGGATTTTAAATATATTGAAAAAGATGTTGACCACGAAGTAAGTTTAGGAGAATTAGTTGTACATATTGAATGGCTAAAGTGTGATGACACAGGATCAAATCCAATAACTATAGAACGACCAGAAGGAAACCTGGAAATTTTAAATGTTGACAATTTACAATTTTTCGAATATGATATAAATAACGACGGAAAGGATGAATTATACATACTTTCATACGCAAGTTGTGAGGGCTACTTGAAAATATATAAGATAGAAGAATAGAAGTCACTAAGAAATTTATAATGAAAAAGAAATTGAATAAATATCTAACGGACATTATAATAATTCCTATTTTATTATTATTTTTTACTATTGGTCTATTAGTTAATATTCCTGGTTATGGAGAGTTTTGTGACCAAGATGCTGGAGCTATATCCATCATCTTATTTATATTTATTTCCGTTAGTATCATTTTTCTTATAAGAACCATAAAAGAACTTTCAAAACATAAGAAAAGTAGATTAAGAAAAATATCTTTAGTTGTTTTTGTTTCACTATTTGTTTTATGTCTTGGTGGTTTAAATAAATTGATATTTATTTTTTGGTTTGGAGAATTGAAATACCAAGCAGATTCAACTAAGAATAAAATGATCTACATTAAGCTGTTTGAGAACGGAAAATTTTTCAGCGAAGGTTATTTTACTTCTTGTAGCGAAGAAATAACAGGAACATATAAAATAGATAACGGCAAATTAAGATTACAATTCGAAAAAGAATCTGAGTTTATATCAAAGAAATATAAAATTAAAGATTCTCTTTTAATAAATTACGATGAAAAGAAAGACACTCTTATATTGAAAAATACAATAAACAAAAATTAATAGTAAATTGAATATTCCAAAAATAATAGGTACAATTGACAGACGGATATTAATCAACTATCAAGTTGATAAAGACGTGCTGACTAAATATTTACCTGCTCCGTTTCGGCCTAAGCTTGTAAATAACAAAGGAGTAGTGGGAATTTGCCTAATAAGACTAAAAAATATTCGCCCAAAAGGGATTCCTAAAGGAATTGGGGTAACTTCCGAGAATGGTGCACATCGGATTGCTGTTGAATGGACTGAAAATGGGGAAACTAAAGAAGGTGTTTTCATTCCAAGAAGAGACACTTCTTCAAAATTGAACTCATTGGCTGGTGGACGTATTTTCCCAGGTATTCATCACCTTGCTGAATTCTCAGTTGATGAAAAAGAAGGAGACTATTTCGTAGAATTCAACAGTAAAGATAACACTTTCCTGATGATAAAAGCCAAAGAAACTACAGATTGGAACCCAGACAGCATTTTTGAAAGTCTTGATTGTGCTTCTAGCTTTTTTGAAAAAGGTGCCGTTGGATATTCACCTGATAAAATCGGAGAAACTTATGATGGTCTTGAATTGAATATAAAAGAATGGAAAGTAAAGCCTTTAACCGTTTCGGAGGTAAGGTCAAGTTTTTTTGAAGACGAAACAATTTTCCCGAAAGGAACAATCAGATTTGATAATGCACTACTTATGAAAAGCATTGAACACGAATGGAAAAGTTTAAAAAAAATTAAGAGCTAATTACTACACTCCATAAATTTCTTTTCAATATTAAAATACCCCACCCCAATCTCCACCAAAAACTATAGATTATGGAATTTTGTGCCGATTTAGTTATATTATTCAGCTTACATCAACAAATTTCTACATAGTTTATGACTGATCAAGAAAGAGCAGAGAAAGTATTTCACCTGATGTATGACAATGATCCTTTTAGCAAATGGCTAGGGATTGAATTGGTGGAAATAGACAGAGGTCTGTGCATATTGAAAATGACCGTTAGGCCAGAAATGCTTAATGGGTTTGATATTATGCATGGCGGTATCTCTTATTCTCTTGCTGATAGTGCTTTCGCTTTCGCTTCCAACTCTTATGGAATGAAGGCAGTGTCGAGCTCAGTTATAATGCAATATCCTAAGGCAACAAAGGCAGGGGAAGTGCTTACTGCAACTGCTAAGACGGTTTCTCTTTCTCCAAAGACTGCCATACTGGATGTTGATATAAGAAATGAAGTTGGTGACTTGGTCGGCCTGTTTAGGGGTACGGCATATAGAACAACAAAAGACTGGATAACGGAAAATGATGAATAGAATTGCACTTGCATTGGCACTAATCCTAATGCCAATTTTCACTACTGCAAAAGATGTAAACTTAGAAAAACTCAAAATATTAGCCCCACGTAACATTGGCCCCGCTGGAATGAGCGGAAGGGTAACTTCGATTGATGTCAATCTTTCTGAGCCAGAAAATATCTATATTGGTACGGCCTCGGGTGGATTGTGGCACTCGCCGAACGATGGTATCACTTGGGAGCCACTAACTGAAGATTTGCCAACACAATCTATTGGTGCTGTGAAGTTACAGCAGTCAAACCCAGACGTGATTTGGATTGGTACTGGCGAAGGAAATCCACGTAATAGCCAATCGAGTGGAAACGGCGTTTACAAAAGTATAGACGGTGGTAGGACTTGGACTCACCTCGGATTGGAAAATACTCGCAACATACACAGACTAATTATTCATAGGGACAACCCTGATATTGTTTACGTTGGTGCTCAAGGTCCTGCTTGGGGTGAAAACGAAGAGCGTGGCGTTTACAAGACTGTCGATGGCGGAAAGACATGGGACAAAGTCCTATATGTGAATGAAAAGACAGGGATTGCTGATTTAGTAGTTGACCCCAACAATCCGAACAAAATGTTCGCAGCTATGTGGGAATTCCGCCGTTGGCCATGGTTCTTCTCATCTGGTGGTAAGGGCTCTGGTTTGTATATGACCCTGGACGGTGGCGACACTTGGAATGAAATCACTCACGAAGACGGACTACCAAAAGGTGAGCTTGGGCGTATTGGTATTGCTATCAGCCAGAGCAATAGGAACATAGTCTATGCCTTAGTAGAAGCTAAGAAAAACGGATTTTACAAGAGCACAGATGGTGGCTTTACTTGGAAGAAAACAGAAGCAAAAAATATAGGTGGTCGCCCGTTCTACTATGCTGATATCAGAGTTGACCCGCAAAACGAAAATAGAATTTACAATGTACATTCGGTAATTGACAAGTCGGAAGATGGCGGCAAGTCATTCCAGAATATGATTCAATACTACACCGATGGTGTGCATCCCGATCACCACGCATTTTGGATAAACCCTAATAACCCAGATCATATAATTGATGGTAACGATGGTGGCCTTGCTATCTCAAAAGACAGAGGAAAAAACTTCAGATTTGTAGAGAATTTGCCAGTTGTTCAGTTTTATCATATTACTTTAGACAACGAAATGCCGTACAATGTATATGGCGGAATGCAGGATAATGGCTCTTGGAGAGGTCCTTCATCCGTTTGGCGACAAGGTGGTATTCGCAATGCATATTGGGAAGAACTACGATTTGGTGATGGATTCGATGTTGTGCCTGACCCAAGTGACAACCGCTATGGATACGCCATGGCACAAGGTGGCAGCTTAGGGCGTTATGATTTGAAGACGGGTGCGACTAACTTTATCCGACCAGTTCACCCAGATGACACTGTGCAATTACGCTTCAATTGGAATGCAGCTATTTCGCCTGACCCTTTTGACAAAAAGACTGTTTACTATGGCTCACAATTCTTGCACAAGAGTACAGACAGAGGTGAGAATTGGAAGATAATTTCTCCAGATTTGACGACAAACGACCCAGAAAAACAAAAGCAAGATTCGAGTGGTGGACTGACATTCGATGCTACTGGAGCAGAGAATTACACTACAATTTTAGCTATTTCCCCTAGCTCACTCGATGACCAAATGATATGGGTAACGACAGATGACGGCAAGATACAACTAACTACTAATGATGGCGAAAGCTGGACTGACGTAACTAATGGTTTGGGTGGTGCAGCCGAAGGAGCATGGTTGCCACAAGTTAAGCCGTCTACTTATGATAAATCAGAGTGCTTTGTTGTGGCGAACGATTACCGTAGAAATAACTGGAAACCATACTTGTTGCATACAACAAACTCAGGTCGAAGCTGGACAAACTTAGTAAAAGGTAAGGGCATTGACTCCTATGTATTGTCATTCATCCAAGACCCAGTAGAGCCAAATCTGATGTTCTTAGGAACAGAATTTGGTCTGTATATTAGCTTTGACAGAGGTGAAAACTGGCAAAAATGGAAAGAAGGATACCCAAGCGTATCGACTATGGATATGGCGATACAAGAGCGAGAAAATGACTTAGTCATAGGTACTTTTGGTAGAGCTGTTTGGATATTCGATGACATAACACCGATGAGAGAAATTGCTGCAAACGGCGAAGAGTCTTTGGAAAAACCATTGACATTATTCCCTGTTAATACATCATATATGGTAGCAAAAAAGCAGCCGTCTGGTTCGCGATTTGGTGGTAAGGCAATGTTTGACGGAACGAATGAGCCAACTGGTGCTCGTTTTACCTATTACATAAACAAACCGAAGAAAGACAAGAAAAAAAAAGAAAAAGTCGACAAAGATAGCACTGACAAAAAAGACAAACCCTCGCCCGATTCATTAACTGTTAGGATATATGATGCAGTTGGCAATGAGGTCAGAACTATGTACACAAAGGTAGATACATCTCTGCAGAGAATGTATTGGAATTACGAGACTAACGGTATTCGAAATCCTGGTTCTAAAAAGCCAGAGAACAAGCAAACACCTCCGTGGGGCAGACAAGTGCTTCCAGGAAAATATAAGGTGGTATTCGAGTATATGGAGAGCAAAGATTCTTCAGAATTTGAAGTAAAATTTGACCCACGAATCGAGTATGATATTGCTGATATGCAGCAACGAAACAAGCTATTCGATGATATGAATAGCAACGTAGAGCAGGCAACAGAAGCTATGGATAAAATTAATGAAGTGGAAGAGCGTATTTCAATATATGAAAAGCTATTCGAAGCGAATGATGATTTGGAGTTGGACAGCATCAAGAAAGACATGAAAACTGTGAAGGATAGCATAGAGTCTATCCGTGGATATTTGAGAGGTAAATCTGGAATGAAAGGAATAATTAGAAGGGATAACAGCTACAATCAAATTAAGAGTTATGCTGGCTACTACATCTCATCAGGAATGGCAGAGCCAAACAGCTCACAGAAGATTATGGCTGAGAGAGTAGAGAAAATGTCCACTGTAATAGTTGAAAAGGTAGATGCTTTCTTAAAAGAAGAGTGGAAGCCACTGCAAACAGAAATAGAAAAATTAGATTTTAAATTGTTTGAAGAAATAGAATAAAAAGGAAGAGATTAAGAAATGAAAAATGCTTATTTAGTTGATTCAATCAGAACGCCTGTTGGTAAGTTCAAAGGCACTTTGGCGGCCGTAAGACCAGACGATATGGCGGCAATGACTATAAGAGAATTAGTAAAAAGAAATCCTAGCTTAGACACAAGCACAGTTGGTGATGTGATATTGGGCAACGCCAACGGAGCTGGAGAGGAAAACCGCAATGTGGCTCGTATGTCAGCACTATTGGCAGGATTACCACAAACAGTGCCTGGTGAAACGGTCAACAGACTATGTTCATCGGGGTTGGCTTCTGCTATTCACGCTACGAGGGCACTGAAGCTATCAGATGCTGATGTTATGGTAGCTGGCGGAGTAGAAAGTATGTCGCGAGCACCATATGTTGTATCGAAGTCTGCACAACCGTGGGGTAATGATGCTCAAATGTTCGATTCCGCTTTTGGTTGGAGATTCGTAAACAAGAAACTTCACGATATGTATGGTACAGACGGAATGGGCGTAACAGCTGAAAATTTGGTAGAAATGTATGGTATAAGCCGCGAAGACCAGGACAAATTCGCAGCTTGGTCACAACAAAAAGCGGCCGCAGCCACTGAAAATGGTCGCCTTGCAAAAGAGATTATGCCAGTAGAAATACCACAGAGAAAGAAAGATCCAATTATATTCGATAAAGATGAGTTTATCCGTCCTGGCACAACAGCGGAAGTACTTGGTAAACTAAGACCTGCCTTCAAAAAAGATGGCTCCGTTACTGCAGGAAATAGCTCTGGATTGAATGATGGAGCTTGCTCTGTCCTACTCGCAAACGAAGATGGTCTAGAAAAGAATGGACTAACTGCTAAGGCGAAAATAGTATCATCAGCTGTAGTTGGTGTAGAGCCAAGAATAATGGGTATTGGCCCAGTAGAGGCATCGAACCAAGCAATAGCGAAAGCAGGGCTAACTATGGACGATATGGACATAATAGAACTTAACGAGGCATTCGCTGCTCAGTCACTAGCTTGCACAAGGCAGTGGGGATTAGCTGATGACGATGCAAGATTGAACCCCAATGGTGGTGCAATAGCAATAGGTCATCCACTCGGTATGACTGGTGCTAGGTTGCTCGGTACTGCTATGTACGAACTAATAGAGCAGGACAAAGAATTTGCATTAGTGACTATGTGCGTTGGCGTTGGTCAGGGCTACGCCGCAGTTATCCAGAGGGTTTAAGTTTATTCCCCTCTTAAGGGACAAATCCTCCATGCCTCCTTAAACAAAGAGGAGCTAAGTCGTTGCAAGTCCTCCCTGAAAAGGGAGGATTTTAGGAGGGTTTTAATTAACACCCCATCAACGCCAAGGCGTCGCCACCCATGCCTCTGGCTTGGCAAGCTCCTCTTAAAAAAAATGGGAATATCCCACCTCCGTCAGCGTAGGACAAAGTCACTCAGAGGATGCCTTAGCATCCGAAGAGTCCAGGAATGAATTAAGAGACCATCAGTAAAACCAAATACTCACAGACAATAACAATATTTTTCTTATATTGAAAAATGTAAGTATTCACAAATACTGACCCATTTTTTGCTAACAACACCCACCGCTATGGATTCCAAGGGCAGGAGAAGGATGATGAAATTAGAGTGATGGGGATTCAAACAGTGCAAAGTTTTGGCAATATAATAACAGACTAGGAAGAAGAAGGAAATTAGATTCTATTATGAAGTTAAGTCAAAGTAATTACTTTACATTTAGTGATAACACTATTTTAAGAGTAGAACCATTAGAGGATGATGATTATTGAATAAGTAGAAATGGAGTAATTAAATCAAAAAAATAAAAAGTGATGAAATCATTAATTAAGTTAATATTGCTTATTTTTATAAGTTGTTCTCCTTCAAACAATAAAGAAAGTAACATTGAAATTACTAATGAATCCTTAGATGAAAGGATTGATATATTCATAGAAGAACATATTAGGGAAAATAAAAATAACCAAAGAAAATTATCTATATCATTTGATATCCTTGACGGCGATACAATAATTGGATTTAATGCAAACTCTGAATTGAACATCGAATATTATGTTGGAACAATTAATAAAAAATGCTGTGATATCTACTTTTATAAATCAAATGAAGAAAACTTTGAAGAGCTGTTTTTAATTAAATGGGAAACGAAACTTAAATCTCAAGATACAATGGATATCAATAAAATCCCTCCAAGAATAAATGACCCTTATAAAGAGTTTTATAAACTTAAAGATGGTAAGTTGATAATCTGGGTAAATAAAATGGTAATTCAAGAAACTTAAATATCTTTACCTTACTACTTTTCTGTAATTTTATGAAGTATTGGGACATGGTGTTGGGCGACTTATTAGGTCTTTAACATCGGATCAAATAGATGCAATACAGATGTCAATTCTCTATTTTAAGATCACAAGGAATTAATAATTATAGGGATGGCTCTTTTCATATGCGAGGAAAGTCTGAGTTAAGCCCACAAACTGCAAATGGGATTCCACAATTTATTAAGATGTCAATAAGCTTACAAATGAGAATTAGGTTATTGTCAACACAATCGTTAAATATGTCTCCAACAAGAATAGATAATACTAGAGTTAGAAAAAGATAGAGGTAGATTTATGAAAACACATAGCTTGTTTTATATATTGGTTTTACTAATAACATTGTCCTGTGGTAAACAAACACAAGATACAATGCTAATTGATAGTCTAGAAAATGAATATATAGAAAGAATACACTACTTAAGTTATAAGATTGATTCTTTAGAATATGATAATTATAATTTAAGACTTTTTAACATTCAAAATTATAAAGGTATTTTACTAATTGAATTTATAAACGATAAATATTTAAATTGGGATAACTGTAGTTATGAGATTGTGAAAGATAAATACTGGTCAGAGCTGAAGAAAGATTATCTATTAAACAAAGTAAAATATATTGAATTACTCGAGGATACAAATAGTACAAAAGCTAATATCTGCGGGTTAACAAAAAATTTAACGAAAGGTGATTTTGCTTTTTTAATAATAGATGAAGTAGAAAATATACCTTATTCTACAGTATTCAGAAGCCAGTGGGATGTACTTCATCTCAATTGTAAATATCCAGACGGGCTATTTTCAAGTCTTAATGAAAATCGCAATTTTTTCATGACAAAATTGTTGGACTATCTTATAAAATAGATATTACAATTAAAAAAATCTTCAAGTATTTAATGATGAAAAGAATTATAAAATATATATTAATAGATTTAATATCCTTTTTAATTTACTTAATACTTTTTGATTCACTATTATATTTTGAATTTATTAGTATTAGAAGTATAAATACTGGTTTAACAATTAAATACAGTAGTTATGCTTATTTAGTTACACTTGTTTTAATATCTATTATTTTCAATAAGAGTAAATTTAAGTTTAGAATTCTGCTAAAATTTTTTCTAGTGTCTATTCTAGGAATCCTAACATTGCTAGTATGGGTTCCAGTATTAGGGATTAACTTCATATTATTTTTATTATGTCTTTCTATTCAGTTTCTGTTTAATAAAAATAATATTGATTTGGTAGAAAAATAATACAAAATAAAATGAGTCATTTATTACTCGGAATCCGATGGTAGAATAGCGGTCCAAAGACCATACCCTAATGAATTCACAATCAACTTACGAATAAACGTATAACATTAATACAACCAAGCCGAACTATTGGCAATGATGGATACGATAATTGAGCACATAGGGTAAGTAATTGGTACATATAGGACTGACGCGAGACGAAAAGGGTACTAACTATATAAGATACTTGTGCTGAGCGTAGCGAGGTGCATAAGTCACCCAATACATCGTCACTCTGAGAAAGCGTAGCATCTGAAGAGTCCAGGCATAGAATAATCACATAAGCTAATGGAGGTGAGTTTGATTAAGAGATTTATAAATTTTTTACTGAATATATTGATTATTTCTTTGATAGTTGGTTGTTATGGAATAAATGAAAAGACATCTGAAATAGGAGATTTAAATACGGATTGCTTAGATAAACATGCCTGGGAAGAGCTATTACAGAAATACAACACTGAAAATATTGAAGATACAATATTTATAGAAGCTCTAAAAGATTTGAAATTAAGAACATTTCAAACAGAAGTATTCTACTTTCGAGATACTTATCCTAAAGAGTTAATTGCAGTTTCTGAAGATCATTACAGTGTTAGATATGTGTTTAATCCTAGTATTAGCAATAGAGTTTTAAATGGACTTTCAACTGAATTGAGTGAAAAGGAAAAAAAGCGAATCAGAAATAGGATTCAATTGTTATTAATGGATTATCAGTGTAAAGAAGGAATAAAAAAGTCTAAAGAACTTTTAAATGAATGACAATGCTACTAATATTTAACTCCTACAGCTTGCCACGTCTTTAGCGTGGGAGTTATTTTTTCTTCCATTTCTAAACAGGTTTCACAATAGCCACAGAGTGGCGAAATACAAGTTGCTTCGCAAGGCTCAGCAACCGTAGAGGTCATTGAGCTTACTTCGGCATGGCTCAGCACTAGTGTCGAAATGCCGCCATTGTTTTTTCGGCTATCTCATTTGAGATTGCATCTATTCTACTGCTTCTAATTCTAGCTTTAAATCCTCAAAGCAAAATGAATTAGTAGGTAGTGAGGAGATGAATATTATTATGATAAGTGTTTTTTTCATTACATTAATAATTCAATTAAAACACCATTTATAGTATCCTTATTATTTAGAATTATTTCATCTTCCTTATAGTAATACGGCGTCCAAGATTCTACAAGTAGTCTACTGTTTTCAGTCCACCCAACTGCTTTGTAGCCATCTGGTAAGAGTCCTTTATCTAAATCAGTAGACAAAGAATCATTTCTGATTACAGACCAAAAAACTCTTGAATAACCTAATCCACCATTATCAAATTGATATTCGTAATATCGAAATTCATGATCGGGTGAAATTTCTGAAGTTATAAGAACAAAACTGGAATCGTTTAAGTTATGTTCAGAGTGAAAAGTATCAAATAAATCATTAAATCCTGAATAAATTTTATATCCAAGTATGGATAATCCTAACAAGAAAATGACTGAAATTATAATAAGAGTTTTCTTCATTGTACTAACAAATTAAATAAATCTGGTTTTAAAGACAAATGAAATCATTGACGACGTTTAGTAAAAGTTGAAAAGAGATGTATAAAGTCCTCCCTGATAAGAGAGGATTTAGGAGAGTTTTAATAACACCCCGTCAACGCCAGGGCGTTGCCACCCATGCCTATGGCTTGGCAAACTCCTCTTTAAAAAGAGGGGAATATTCCACCTCCACAAGGGAGGACAGGGTTTCTTTAATTACTGAATCAATTCCAAATACTCATCCCAAAAAAATAGTCAAAAACACTAAACAAATTGGGGATATATTCGTAATACATTCATTGAAAAATGATAGAAAATATGTTCAATTTTTATATTTAATGGAACAGAAGAAATGACAGACATACAAGAACTTAACGAACGAATACAGCGCGAAAGTGGCTTCATCGATATGCTTATGATGGAGATGAGCAAAGTGATAGTTGGACAGAAATATATGGTCGAGCGATTGCTTATTGGCTTGCTATCCAACGGACACGTCCTGCTAGAGGGTGTGCCAGGCTTGGCGAAGACATTGGCTATTAACACGCTTTCCAATGCAATAGACGGCGATTTTTCTAGGATTCAGTTCACTCCCGATTTGTTACCTGCCGATGTGGTTGGTACTATGATTTATAGTCAAGGGGAACAGAAATTCCACGTAAGGAAAGGGCCTGTGTTCGCTAACTTCGTGTTGGCTGATGAGATTAACCGTGCACCTGCAAAGGTACAGAGTGCCTTGCTCGAAGCGATGCAAGAAAGACAAGTAACTATTGGAGATAGCACATTCAAATTAGAAGAGCCATTCTTGGTGCTTGCTACCCAAAACCCATTGGAGCAAGAGGGTACTTACCCACTTCCAGAAGCACAAGTGGACAGATTTATGCTGAAGCTTGTAGTTGGATATCCAACTAAGGAAGAGGAAAGACAGATACTCCGAATGAACCTAGAGAAGAGCTTCCCTAAGGTTTCTAAAATATTGGACCCGTCGGACATTATCAAAGCGAGAGAGGTTGTGAAAGATGTCTATATGGATGAGAAAATAGAAAAGTACATTATGGACATAGTTTTTGCTACTCGTTTCCCTGAAGAATACGGAATGGCTGACATGAAAGATCTAATCTCATTTGGTGGGTCGCCTCGTGCTACTATTTCACTCGCTCGTGCTGCCAAGGCATACGCATTTATTAAGCGCCGTGGCTATGTACTACCAGAAGACATTAGGGCTGTTGCTCTCGATGTACTCCGCCACAGAGTAGGAATTACTTACGAAGCAGAAGCCGAGAATTTGACCTCGGAAGATATAGTCAATAAGATTATTGATAACATAGAAGTACCTTAATCAAAGTGAAAACTCAAGATTTAATAAAGAAAGTTAGAAAGATTGAGATAAAAACTCGTGGGCTTTCTAATCAATTATTTTCGGGTGAATACCACACCGCGTTCAAAGGGCGAGGTATGGCATTCAGCGAAGTGCGGGAATATCAGTCTGGCGACGATGTGCGATTGATTGATTGGAACGTAACTGCTCGTTCGGGTGATGCCTATATCAAAGTATTCGAAGAGGAGAGAGAGTTAACCACTATGCTATTGGTAGATGTGTCTGGCTCAAAGATTTTCGGTACAGGTGAGCAATCGAAAAAGGATTTGATTACTGAGCTATCGGCAGTGTTGTCCTTTTCTGCTATTCAAAACAATGATAAGGTGGGGGTTATTTTCTTCTCCGATAAGGTAGAGAAATACATTCCTCCTAAGAAAGGAAAATCTCATATACTGAGAATTATCCGTGAGCTAATAGAGTTTGAGCCAGAGTCGAAGAAGACCGACATAGGTGCTGCTCTGGAATTTTTTACTAGCGTAACAAAGAAGCGTGCAATCGTATTCTTAATGTCCGATTTCATCAGTCCAGATTTCGAAAATCCACTTAGAATAGCTGCAAAGAGGCATGACCTGATTGCAGTAAAACTATTCGACGATAAGGAGTTTAATTTGCCTAATATTGGTTTGATTAATATAGTCGATTCGGAAACAGGCGAAAAGATGTGGTTAGACACTTCGGACAAAAAAACGATGAGAAGATTTGAGGAAGAAAGGGCTGACTTTACTGCAAAGCTGGAGACTATGCTACTCAAAAACAAGGTTGACATAATCGACCTAAAGACGGATGATTCTTACGTAGTGCCACTACGTCAGTTCTTCAAGAAAAGAGAAGGAAGGAGGTAATCCAATAGATTATGAGAATTTTTACTCTTGCAATTTTATTAATGATTAGTGCTAACTTCACAGCCAAATCCGATGAGCTGAAGATTAGTGCCGACACCAACAATGTGATGATTGGTGATTGGGTCAACCTGCGCCTGACATATATGGCTGACAGCGTTGTTGAGTTTGAGTTACCAGTCTTCGATTCAGATAAAGTAGATGGTGTGGAGCTAATAGAAGAATCATCTGTTGACACCACGAGTGGCAGCCGCTTTGGTATTATGAAGACTTTCACCGTTTCCGCTTATGATTCTGGTAACTACACCATCCCACAGATGTGGGCTATTTCGCCAATAACAAACGATACTCTCTACACCGATTCGCTTGTGCTTACTTATGGTATGCCAGCGGTTGACACCACCCAGGCAATCAAGGATATCAAAGATATTTACTCAGTTGACTATACTGACTACGGATGGCTTTACTGGGTTGGTGGTATTGCCTTGTTATTGATATTGGCTGGCGTGGGTTATTATTTCTATAGTAAAAGAGAGCCAAAAGAAGAAGAACCAGAGCCAGTTTATGACCCTAAAATACCACCTTATATTCTAGCAATAGAATCGTTGAACAGTTTGGAGCAAGAGAGGTTATGGCAGAATGGCTTCTTCAAGAAATATTACACAAAAATGACAGACATCTTGCGTATCTATTACCATCGTGTTTACGATATAAAAACGATGGAACTAACTAGCCACGAGCTGATAGAGGTTATGCAAGAACAGAAGCTATTCGACTCTGCTGACAAGGAGAAGCTACAATATATAGCTCAGTATTCTGATTTGTCGAAATTTGCAAAAGCGAATCCGCTACCAGAAAACAACACCAAATCGCTAGAATACGCTAAGGAATTGGTAGAAAAAGCCAAACCACTAAGCGATGCGAAGGAGGACGGCAATGTTTGACGGAATGGAATTTGCGAACCCTGAGTACTTTTGGCTGTTACTTATAATACCAGTAATGGTGGTTTATAAGATATTTGTGACGAACAAACGCAAGCCTAGCATTGCTTATTCAGATACATCTGGCTTTGCAGGTAGTAAGTCTTGGAAAGTGAGATTGCGTGAGCTTCCTTTTTTCTTACGTTTGGTCGTGATAGCACTAATCACAATAGTCATAGCACGCCCACAAACGACCGAGGGCGAAGAGAAAGTAACTACCGAGGGTATTGACATAGTATTGGCTATGGACGTGTCCTCGTCTATGTTAGCAGAGGATTTGAAGCCGAACAGAATAAAAGCAGCGAAGCAAACAGCAGAGGAATTCATAGACAACAGACCCAATGATAGAATTGGCCTTGTCGTGTTTGCTGGGCAGAGCTTTACACAAAGCCCTATAACTGTGGACCACACGATTCTGAAGGATTTGCTATCGAAGCTAAAGACTGGCATAATGGAAGATGGTACAGCTATTGGTATGGGACTGGCGACTTCGGTATCGCGATTGAAAGACAGCAAGGCAAAAAGCCGAGTAATAATATTGTTGACTGATGGGGACAATAACGCTGGCTCGGTATCACCCGAGACTGCTGCTGAAATAGCTCAGGGTTTTGGGATTAGGGTCTACACAATTGCAGTTGGTACTAAGGGCAAGGCACCTTATCCAGTGCAAACACCGTTTGGGCAAAGAACACAGATGGTGGAAGTGAAGATAAACGAGCAACTGCTAACCAAGATCGCCGAGATAACTGATGGGCGCTATTTCCGTGCTACCGATACAGAATCGCTTTCGGACATATATAAAACTATTGACGAGCTAGAAAAGACCAAGATTGATGTGGCTTACTTCAGCAACTACAACGAGGAGTTTTATCCCTATGCAATGGCAGCAATTGGACTGCTATTCTTAGAGTTACTGCTCAGATTTAACATATTCAGGAAAATACCATAAGATGAATTTTGATATAGAAGATTGGGGTCTGATAGACTACCAAACGGCATGGGACAAGCAGAACGAGTTGGTCGACGCTATAAAGAAAGGTGAACGCCGTTCAACATTAGTGCTGTGCAGCCACCCACTGGTAATAACTATGGGCAGAAACTCGAGCTATGACAACTTAGTCCTACCACGCGACGAGTTCGACAAACGTGGGATAGAAGTGATAGACATAAACCGCGGCGGCGACGTAACTATGCACAATGAAGGGCAGTTAGTCGGTTACCCAATATTCGATTTGCGTGATTTCAAACAAGATTTACACTGGTTTTTACGTCAGATAGAGCAGGCGATAATCAACACGGTTTCCGAATTCGGTATGGAATCGGACAGAGTAGATGGGCTGACTGGAGTTTGGCTAGAGCAGGCACGTAAGGTCTGTGCCATAGGGCTTCACTGCTCTCGCTGGGTGACCAGCCACGGATTTGCCCTCAATGTTTGCAATAATGTCAAAGATTTTGATTATATTGTCCCATGTGGAATTGACGACAAAGAAGTAACATCCATAGAAAACGAGATTGGCACAGTAGTTGATATGGATAAAGTCAAGGAAACAGTAGTCGCAGAATTTGGGAAATTGTTCTGAAAAGAGCAATCGAATGTGACTAAAAACTAAGCGAAAGTAGCTCAGCTGGTAGAGCACAACCTTGCCAAGGTTGGGGTCGCGAGTTCGAATCTCGTCTTTCGCTCTACGGTGCAAGCCGTAATTTCCTTTTATGCTGCATGCCTTATCGACACTTCCCCCCGTTGATAAGGCATTTTTTTTGTTTGAAAACCTCCAGAGTACTTTTAGCTTAAAAGTACAGAGAGAGTGGTATTCTAGCAATCTCTACTATATGTACAAGAAAAAATGCTATATTTGTGCTAATAGTAGGATATACGAATGTTTGTGTATCGGTAAAATTGTGCATCAACAAAATATTATAATTAAGAATTAAAAATGGGATTTGGATTTAATTTATTCTTCATTTTCATTCTTGTCCCATTGACAGGAATTCTATTGATAGCATGGCTACTATCTAGAAAACTTTGGATAGGAAAAACATTAGGATTTATTTGGCTCGGAATTTTGGGAATAGCACTACTGTTTGGTATTGTTCAATGGTTGACTTCTAAGACAGAATTGAGCAAGAAAGATTATTATGGAGAATATGTTATTAACCGAGACTATTTCGTAGGAGAACAAACTGATTGGCAATACAACCATTTTCGTTTTGAAATAACAGACGAAGACTCAATTTTCTTCTATGTGACTGACAAAGAGAAAATATTGAAAACTTATCGCGGGACAATTATAACAACAACGTCATACAGCTCAGCTAGACTTATAATTGCAATGGAACAACCAACACATCACATTCTGTCAAGTAACCCTACAACTTATAGAAGTTCATGGGATTTCTATTTGGTATTTGAGTCGTCAAAATTTTACAATGTATTTTTCGAGAAAGGAAAATGGAAACCAATAGAATGAATATAAAAAGAGCTCAACACTCTATTTGACTTACTAAAGAGAAGTTTTGACAATAAGATATTTGTTTAATAGCATTGGTTTCTTTCAGCAATCACTACAATATTTAACGAAAAGAATGCTATATTTGAATTATTAGTAGGATAAACGAATTTACGTATGTTGATATATTTGGCTACCATTTGAATTAAATTTATGGCAATACAAGATAAAATCACTCAAATTTGGGTGAAAACAACAGGAAAAAGAATAAATCCAAACAATTTTCAGTGGTTAATTGGACCAACAGGTAATACTGATATTATTAAAGATAAGTTCATTTTCGAATTAGCTGAAAAAGAGAATTTAGAGATTCAAAAAAACTTGCCGAATTCTGGACTTCTTGAAAAGATGCAAGAAATCGGAATTTCCGACCAAGACAAATACCGAATGAATGGAAAAGTTGCTGAATTTTATGAAAACACTTCTAATTACGAATTTGAAGTTTGGTCAGAATGGAAAGGTATTTTTAAACCATTTGGTAAACTACTTTATTTGATTTTTAGCAAACGACTTCAGCAACTAAATTTACCTCTGAATTCAATTGATACCGCAAAAGGACTGAAAAGTGAAATAATCAAACTAAAAGATAAGCAGACAAAGGAAACCAAATGGACAATTTGGTACAGGATAATAAAAAGTACAAATGATGTTATTTATTCAGGAATTTACACAACTTGTAAAAATCCGAATTATGAAAAACCACTTCTAAAAGTTGTGTTCCCATTACCAAACGGAAATGCATCTGTGGTTATGACAAAGAAAGTAGAAAAAGATGGTTCACTTCTACTCTGTTCTGATGGAAAAAAATTTGGAGATAATGGATTTTATTTTATCTTGACAAATGGAAAAGGAGCATACTGGGCGAGATTTGTAAAATCAATGCACGAATGGATTAGAGTTTACGAAGACGAAGAAAATATATTGAGAGCAGACCATAATCTGAATTTTTGCGGAATCCGGTTTCTGAATTTACATTATAGAATGAATAAAAAATCATAATACAATATATAACAAGAATGAAAGAAGTAATAGTATTAATATTAATTTCAGGTCTTGTTTTCTTTACTTTTCTCGTGACTATTATACTAGGTTTCACAAAGAAGAATATGAAACTAAAGATGATTTCTTTATTTTTATTATTTGTCTTTATCGCTTGCGCTGGTTGGACAGGATATAGAATTGGAAGCAAGACTTACAATAAAGTTACTGAAAATCTAAGACCTAGAACTGGAGAAGAAATTCATGAATCTCTTTTTGGGAAAAGTCAAACGGACTGTAATAAGATTTTAAATTACCAGGACCAAGTTATTCCTAAAATTGACTTTGCTATTTGGTTACAATTTGAAACCTGTCCAGCTGAACTGAAGAGAATCTTAAGCTTGCGTAACTTCAAGTCTGAAATTGTTTCTACAAGAAAATGGGACACAGACGCATCACTTGCAAACGAAAATTGGTTTAAGCCTGAATCACTTGGAGACAGCATTATTGTATCTGTATATCGCAAAGACGATTATGGTAATGAGCAATACATCTATAGTTCTCTCGACAGCACGGAAGTTTTTGTTAAAGATATTCTTGATTAGAAAATGAAACTTACAATTATTATATTTATCCTAAATACTATGTTTGCTGGAGAGGTTCTACTTCAAACTACAATGAAAAATCAAACTGTTATATTTGACTCTAACAAAGATTTTGAGGTGTTAGAACTTGTGAAATCGAATGACTATCCTTCCTCAGATAATGACACATCAGCATGCATAAATTGGACACTAGATAAAATAGAAATAGAAAAGATTATTCAAGAATCGAGGCCAATTAATGGATCTGAATGGCATCATTTATTTGGACATTATCCCTGTGTAATCCAAGGTGTTATACTTCAA
Source organism: Chlorobiota bacterium (assembly GCA_046290495.1). Lineage (GTDB taxonomy): Bacteria > Bacteroidota > Ignavibacteria > Kapaibacteriales > UBA2268 > PGYR01. Next base: position 1,367,842 of record JBKAGT010000005.1, read on the forward strand.
GGGTCAACGGAATATAAGTATTCAATTAATAGTGGTGCTTGGTTTACAATAGATTCACCTGACACTACTTTGGTGTTTGGTAGTTTCAATGAAGAGAATAATAAATTCTTCCTTGATTCAGCTTGGTCAATAGAGGAAATGGACTAATAACCCTAGAAATAATACAGTATCTACGAAATACTAATAAAAAAACGCCGGTCTTTAATCCAGCGTTTATATATAATCTTTACTCATTCGGGTCTATCAAGAATATACAGTAGGGCATTAGTTCAAGATGAGTATATCAAATTTGATTGATATATTGCATGGGGGGATAATATTATATAACTTTGACTATATCATTTTTTAAAGATATGATATATAACAAAATCTATGGTTAGTCTTACGAAAAACTAATTACTGTTTAGATTTTGCTTACTTCCTTCCACTTTACAAATAATAAAATGAATCAAAACATGAACTTAGCTGTCTTAATTGATGGTGACAACATACCTTCTGCAAACGTAAATGAAATGCTAGAAGAAATTGCCAAATATGGGAATCCGACTATAAAGCGAATATATGGTGATTGGACCAAACCCCACTTAACCAAATGGAAAAACCTACTACTCGAAAATGCTATTACTCCTATACAACAATATGGTTATACTACCGGCAAAAATGCTACCGATTCAGCTATGATTATAGATGCTATGGACATACTTTATAGTGGTAAAGTTAACGGGTTTTGTCTAGTATCAAGCGATAGCGATTTCACAAAATTAGCTACTAGACTCAGAGAAGCTGGGATGCAAGTTATTGGAATAGGAGAAAAGAAAACACCAAACCCCTTTATTGTAGCATGCGATAAATTCATATACATAGAGATATTGAAAAGGCAATCGAGTACAAAAAATACGAGTAAAAATTCAACCGATAGTAATGCAGACAAACCGATTGATAAAATAACCGACAAAGAAATAAAGTTAATCCGTACTTCAATAAATGATTTGTCAGATGAAGATGGATGGGCTTTCTTGGGTGATGTTGGCGGGCTAATACAAAAGAAAAGGCCTAGTTTTGACTCTAGGAATTATGGCTTCGAGAAGCTAACACCAATGATAAAGTCGATAGATAAATTCGACATAGAGCAAAGAGACACCTCTAATAGTAGAATAAAGTTAATCTATGTAAGAAACAGAAATAAAACTAACTACAAATCAAGATAAATAACTACTAAAAATAGATATATTTCAACTAGTAACAATAGTAAAAACGCCGAACTAAAATCCGGCGTTTATGTATATAATCTTTACTTATTTGGGTCTATCAAAAATGGGGTTTGACCATTAGTGATGATGACTTTGGCGTTGGGTGATTTGGATAGGTTGTCGAAAGCTTCTATGCTTCGCATCTTGATTAAATCATCAGAAAGACCGTCTTTTACAATTTTTTGAGCATCTCTCTGACCCTCAGCTTCTATTACCTTTCTTTTTGCTTCCTGTCTTGCTTTTTCAAGGACGAACTCCATGGTGCTAACTTCACCCTGGGCTTCGATAACTTTTCTCTCTGCTTCTAACTCCTCTTTCTTCAGAATGTATTGCATTCGCATAACCTCTTGCTCTGCTTGCAATCTTCCTTCGATTGAATTATATAGACCTGGAGGGAGTTTTATAGATTTCATCAAAACAGTCTCAATTGTTATGCTCTTCTCCTGAAGATATTCATTCATCCTCGTAGTTATCTCTTTCTCTATTTCTGCTCTTTTGCCAGAGTGCATATCCTTTGCCATGAATCTGGCACAAACGTCTGCAGCTGTGGAACGGAAAACGCTACTGATAACGCTCTCATAATTGGGGCCCAACTTTTCTATAAATTCCTGAACGTTGTTAGCTTCTATCTTGTAAAGAATGGAAATATTCGCCTCAATGTTAAGCCCTTCTTTACTTGGTAAGCTAAGATTGACTTCCATATTCACAGTACGAATGGGTATTCTCTCCATTGATGTGACGAATGGATTTAGAAAGTGGAGACCGGGAGAGTAAGTATCCTCGGATAATTTCCCGAGTGTTTTCTTCACCCCAATCTCACCTGGCTGAACCGTTGTACATGCTGTAAATAGCACTGCAGAAAGAAAAATAAAAATAACTCTCATATTGATACCTGTTTATTTTTATTATATCTTCGTTTTATATTTTAATTTATTTTAATATTGCATTAATTTCAGCTAGTAATTTTTTACTCTAACCTATTGAATGCAATGCAACTCGGTTTCCCTCACTGTCAATAAAATGCGCCATATATCCATTTTCACCTAATGACGTTTTTGGTACCAATATTTTTCCTCCAGCATCTTCTATTTTGCTCAATGGAATACTCAAATCATCACCACCATTTAGATAAACTATTGTACCATTATCAGATGGTGTAAACCCTTCACCTTGTACAATACCACCACCTACACCATTTTCCATATCGCAAGGTAACATCCCATATTTTCCGTGAGGGAATGGCATTTCTACTACTTCTTCACCAAATATAGTCTCGTAGAATTTTTTGGCTCTTTCGAAATCTTCTACTGGAATTTCGAACCAATTTATTGCGTTTATCATTTTATTACTCCTTTTTTGTAATTAAAACACTTGAAAAATAAGATTAAATAATCAATTAACAGCACTAATCAGAATTGCTATCTAAACTGTAGATTAAATCCAATTTGTATAGATACCCTAGGAGAAGAGAGGTTGCCTTCACCAGTAGACAATCCAGCTCCTAAATGTAAGCTATTATAGTTGAAAATATAGTTTAGTGAAACGTAATCATAACTCGCCCCTTCATCACCAGTATCAAAAATATTGTTATTCTTGGGGTATCTAGAAAATCCACCAGCAATTGTGAAAGAATGATACATACTGTATGTCTGATAGATTTTATATCCGAAATCAAGCTGCAAACCATGAAGAGGACCTAAATAACCACCTGTTGCTCTAAAAATAAATTGATCATTATGGTAAATTAAATTCAAATTCAAAGCAGATGGATTACCAATTGCAAATCCAGCTTCATAAACTAATGAACTATCAGCTTCATAGCTTAGTGGTCCAATGCTATTATCAAAGCTATATAGTTTGCTACCGAATAATATACTCATAAAAAGCAATACAATTATACTTCTCATATTCACAACTAATGATTACAAAAACATTTACTAATATTTAATATAACAATTTAGCGTTTATCTATGTAAATTTTATATCATTGTGAAAGACCCATTCCAATTATAAATAAATTTCTTCCTTAGTAGTCATAACAGATGGTAAATAGAAAACAGGAAACCTATATGCAAGCAACATATGACATTTACATAATTGGAGCTGGGATAAGCGGACTAATCGCTGCTTATGAGCTTGAGCAAAAAGGATACAAACCAACCATAATAGAAAAGAAGGATAGCGTTGGCGGTAGAGTAAAAACTATAGATGAGAATGGTTTTGCTTTGGACCTCGGATTTCAAGTATTGCTGGACGCCTACCCAATGGCAAATAAATATCTCAATATGGACGAGCTTCAATTGACGAAATTAGAGTCAGGAGCTATGGTATATGTTGGAGACAAAACATACCTGATTGGTGACCCACTCCGAAATCTAAGAGTACTCATACCAACACTATTGGCAGATGTCGGTTCTATAAAAGACAAGCTAAAAATCCTAAGTCTAAGCAACAAGGTAAAGCGCAAATCTATAGAGGATATATTTCAATCTCCAGAGACTACAACAAAAGAATACCTAGAGGACTTCGGGTTTTCATCTAAGATAATCGAAAGGTTTTTCAAGCCATTTTTTGCAGGTATATTTTTGGAACCAGATTTAAGAACATCAAGTAGAATGTTTGAATTCGTTTACAAAATGTTTGGTGAAGGTTATGCTTGTATTCCTAAAAATGGTATTGGTGAAATCAGCAAGCAACTAAAAAGTAAATTGAAAAACACTGAGTTCATATTCGACCGAGAAGTGAAAAAAATAACATCTGAGTATATAACAATCGATTCAGATGAACAAATACCTCACAGAGGGGTTATAGTGACTAACAAAGCTTCAATAGATGTTGATAGTAGCAATAAAAAAGTTGATTGGAAAGAATGCATGTGTCTATATTTTGAGGTAGATAAAACTAATATTCCCAATAAGACTATTGCATTGATATCTGACTCTGGAAAATTATCGAATAATCTATATGCTTATAAGGATAACAATACTGGTAAGAATATACTTTCAGTGACTACGCTAAAGCATTACAACATGAAAGATGAAGAGGTGATTGATAAGATTACAGCAGAAGTCAAACAGTACACCAGTGCCTCAGATGTGAGATATATTCAGAGCTATAGAATCCGACATGCATTACCCGATATCAGAAACCTAAGGCATACTGCAAACAGAGATGAAATAGAGATTATGGAAAATGTCTATTTAGCAGGTGACTATCTTCTGAATGGCTCACTAAATGCAGCTATGGAATCAGGACGACTAGCGGCTATGGAGATCGTAGAAAATGCCAAGAGCAATACAAGAAATTAACAGGAGCAAATAGTTAAATGCCTACTTATGACTTACAAGACATACTAAACTTAGAAAAATTCCATCGTGTTTCACTGATAAACAAAATGTCAGGACTTAGGAGTGCAAACCTAATCGGTACGAAGGGAAATGGCGGAGTATCAAATCTAGCGGTTTTCAACTCTGTCACTCACATAGGAGCAAAACCCCCACTATTGGGATTTATACTAAGGCCATTGCTGGTAGAGAGACATACGTATGATAATATCAAAGAGAATAAGTATTATACTATCAATCATGTGAACAAAGAAATACATCAGAATGCACACATGAGTTCGGCAAAATATCCAAGCGATGTTTCTGAGTTTGACCAGTGTGGATTGACAGAGGTCTATATCGATGATTTCCCTGCTCCATTCGTAGAAGAGAGCAAAATAAAGATAGGTCTCTCATTTCAAGAGGAAGTTCTTATCAATTCAAATAAAACAATCTTGATGATAGGAAGAATTGAAAAAATCATTTTGCCAGATGAAGGAATAACCGAGGACGGAGATGTTGACTTCGAGGCATTAGATACTGTTGGCATTGGTGGTCTGGATACATACTATGAGTGCAAAAGAATTGATAGATACGAATATGCAAGACCATATAATGAGATTAAGAAAATAGAGACATCAAAGTAAGCATTGGGAACTCTGATAAAGAACGCGTTACTTCTCTATAGTGAAAGTAAACTTAGCTCCATTTCCTACTGTTGACTCTACTTCAATGGTGCCACCGCTTTTCTCTACAACTTTCTTCACTGTTGCCAAGCCAATACCATTACCACTTTGACCATATCTATCTTTGGAAGCAAATACTTTAAATATCTCGAATATTTTATCTTGATTTTCTGGAGTGATACCAGGTCCATTGTCCTTAACGTAAAACTCATAATGTTTGTCAGAAGCAGAAACTCCAAGTTCAATCTCTATCTGCTCTTTGTCATTATATTTGATAGCATTAGAAACCAGATTTATTAGTATCTGCATTAGTGCAGTCCTGTTTGTGACTATACTATCTATATCAGATTTAAGAGTTAGGTTCAATTTATTTTCATAGCTGAATAGCCGTGTTATGTTCTCTTTCAAATCACCTATTTTAATATCAGTCTTTTCTTCTTTTAGGACTTTATCACTTCTGCTATGTTCTAGCAAACCTTTGATTAATTCCATCAATTTATCAGATGAGTCCTGAATTATCCTAAGTATATCTTTTCCATCTTCATCTATCTTATGACCATAATCTTTAGTGAATAATTGAACTAGCCCATTGATTCCTGACAGTGGAGATTTTATGTCATGTGCCGCAACAGAAGCAAATCTCTCCAACTCTTGATTCTTTTCTTTCAAATCTTCAACTGCTTTTTCTATTTCAGCTTTAGCTTTTCTAAGATTTAATATGTTCATTACTTGATTACCTAGAGCTTGTAAGGAGTCCAATTGACTTTGGCTTAATGACTTTGGTTTGTCATCAATCACACACAGAGTTCCCAATGGCAGGTTGTTTTCACTCACTAATGGTACACCTGCATAGAAAATCACTTTCGGTTCACCTGTTACCAATGGGTTGTCATGAAAACGCTCATCATTTCTCGAATCTTCAATCACAAATATATTTTCTTGGTCATTAATAGCGTGTGCGCAGAAGGCATATTCTTTTGGTGTTTCCGTGGCAGCAAGACCATGGTGTGATTTGAACCATTGTCGTTTGTCATCTACCAAACTAATAAGTGAAATGTGGCAGTCGCACAACTCAGCTGCTATAGCAGTTATATCGTCATAGTCCGACTCAGGTAGGGTATCTAGTACGGAATAGGAATCTAGCTCTTTTAGTCTTTCACTTTCATTTTTGTGGTCTTTTGGTTCTATCATTATGAACTTATTTTAGTTGGTATCTACCCAAATATATTGATATTAGTCATCCTTACCAAATGTAATTTTGTCAGTCAAGATTACTTTATGAAATGAACGTTTTGAATCTTATCATTCTCGATTGTGTAGATAGCAATGGCGTTTACTATTTCGCCTTCTATTATTCCTGTGACTTCCTCTGTGTCGATTACTACATTTCCAAGGACTTCGCGGTGGGTGAGTTTGCAGTGTAGGTTTACTGCTTTCTCAAACATCTTGCCGTACCTATCGCGCATCTTTTCTTTTCCTTTGTACATCAGTTCATCTGGGAAAGTATATATCTCAACACTATCGCTGAATGGCACAAGAAATTTGTCTATATCTCGGTTGTTATAGGCCTCTAGCTGTTCTGTTGCCAATCTTTCGGCAGTCTGTTCTATTTCCGTCATTTCTTTCTCTTTCGTTTGTGATATTTGTATGCTCGCAAAAAGCAATAGTAGTAGTATAGTTTTCTTCATGCTTTGAACTTTTTTAATTTATTATTTTTCAAGAGACATGCCTTTCAGAATCATCTCCATTGCCCACCTTAGAGTATCTTCCGTTTCCTTATCATCTAGGTTGCATACATCTTTACAAGCTATAGTAGCATCAATACCCATAAGAACAGAAGAGATATCAATCAATTTTTTGAAATCAGATTTTGTAAACTCATCTTTGTAAGTTTCAAGCGCCTTATTTAGAGACTTAACTCTCCTTGCTCCTCTGAGTTGTTCTTTAGTAATAATTGATTCTGATAGGACAGCACTTAGATATCTTCTGAAAACTGTTTCATTTTTGAGGGCTAACTCAGTGTAATGTTTTTGTATAAATAATATTCTTTCAGTAAATTTTAAACCTTTTACTTGATCATAAATTTGATCAGATGATTTGTGATGAAGATCTAGTGTTGCTTCTGTAAAAAGCAAATCTATATTAGAATAATATCTATAAACTGTTGCCCTGGAGATATTAGCCTTTTTCGCAACATCTTCTAAAGTAATTTTCTTTTCTTCTTTCATCAGTGCCTTAGCTGCATCGAGAATATCTAACCGAGTTTGATATTTCTGCTTGGCTCTGCCGTTTTTAATCTTTGATTTTTTCATAAGACAAATTTCTCATTTAATTTGTATAAATCAAAATGTTGATATATATTTGTGAGACAGTTGTCTCATCAAATAGGTTTAAAAATGAAAAATAATAACAAACTATGCGTTTTAGGACACAAAATAAGCCCAATAGAAGTTTCTGGCAATTATGACATGGTAATAGGAGAAACCGATCCAAATATTCCTGGACCGCCACCGCACTTTCATTCTGGATTAAATGAAATGTTTATGGTGTTGGAAGGCGAAATGGAATTTGTAGTAGATGGTGAATCTAAGAAAGTGAGACAGGGAGAAAGTATTGATTTTCCTCCAAATGTTGTTCATACATTTAAGAATAATGGAGAAACAACATGCAAGTGGGTAAATATTCATAGCCCTAAGGGATTTTTATCATTTTTTAAAGATATGGGTATTCCTGAAAATGAATCAGAAGCTATGAAAAAATCAGTTGATGAGGGTATTATTAAGAGAGTGATGGAAACAGCTCAAAATTATGATATGCATATAAAAGTATGAGAAAACAATGAATATTTTAATTATAGGTGCTACGGGCACAATTGGGAAAGAAGTTGCTAAGTTAAGTGTAGAGAAGGGGCATAAAGTGATATCAGCATCCCGAAAATTAGAACCTTCTATAAATATTGATGACTCCACGTCTTTAGATAATTATTTTAGTGAATCACCAAGTTTAGATGCAGTTATTTGTGTTGCTGGAAATGCTAGTTTTGGCAGTCTAGAAGACTTATCTGATAATCAAATAAGTTTAGGCATAAAAAGTAAATTACTTGGTCAAATAAACTTAGTAAAAAAAGGACTTAGAAAAATAAATCCTGGAGGGGTAATTATACTCACTGGTGGAATGTTGGCGTACAATCCATGGCCGGAAACAAGTAACATAGCAATGGTCAATGCAGGTTTAGATGGATTTGTTAAGGCAATTTCATTAGAACTTAAAGATGAGAAACGTGTAAATATTGTACACCCACCATTAATTAGTGAGACTGCTGAAGCAATGGGAATGGATCCATCTCCTTGGCCTTCAGCAAGAATGGTTGCGGAAACTTATATTTCGAATTTGGAAAGTAAATCGAAGGGGGAATCGTTATTTGTAGAGGGATACAGTCCAAATTAAATTGACTTAAAAAATTAAGAATTGTAAAATTGGTAGTGGGTTTAATTTGAACTAACAACCACAGTGCCCATTAACATAGTCAATAATATCTGGAAAAAACTCGTTGAACTCATCGTTGAAGCGGTCATAATCATCAAGCAAATGGTCAACTGCATTCCCAAAATTTGATGGGAAGCTAGTACGCTGATCCATTTTATCTAGAGTGAATTTCAGCCCCTCTATAGATTTATAGTTATTAAGCCAATCGTTTTCTATCATTCGTGGAAGGCTAAGTTTTAGCCGAGCTGGTAGATCGCTCTTCCTCCTTGCGAATACTTTATAAACATCTTGAGCATATTCAGGTAACGATATATCTGAGTAACGCTCCCAGTTGTTAGCAAGCAAGTGGTCATAGAGCACATCGATTACTACTGGTGAATATTTCTTGTGCTTAGGTCTAAGTCTGCGAGTCGCCTTGCGTACGATTGCGTGTTTGTCAGTGAATGAATCAATCTTCCTGTGCAGCTCTATTCCAGCGTGAATCTCATCTGGTATATTAGTCAGCTCTTTCATTGTGATTGAGTCCGCGATAAAGTTACCAATCAGTAGGTCTTCATTGTCACAAGATAGAAATATATGGGCTAGGTAGTTCATAGATTAGTAAGACGAATTTGCATATAAAAAGATGTAATTAGTTAAACTATCTGATTTCGAGTAGCTCTTCTATTATTTCTATTGGGGCTCCATTGTGTTCATCACCCAGATATACTTTACAGTTGCTATCTAATCCTTTTATTTTATAAATAACTTCTAAGTATTTATGCAAAGTAGCAATATTCTGCTCTTTAGAATTGCTTTTTGGAAAAGATGATTTGTTGCTAAATACAAGTTCTATTTCAATTTCGTTTTTTTCTTTATCTATCCAGATATGATAATTAGCTGTTTCTTTTTCCGTAAAATCTGCTCGTATAATATTCATATATTTTTCTTCCTTGTATTCAGTAATCGTATTGATTAATGAACTATAAAAACTAATTGGCTTTGTGAGAGAGAAACTGTTCAAACATATTATCTGTGGATTAGGCGAGTTGTTTGTAATTATTTTAAGTGCCTCTCGTACGTTCGAATAATCTAGATTAAGAATATAGAATTCAGTTAAACTACCGGAATAATCACTAATTATTAGATTGATTTTCTCCCAGTTGTCATTTATAAAGTTTTCAGTCTTCAATTCTAGTCCGATTATATTCATTAACGTCTTTAATTAAATACTTAAATTGTTGATCAATAGGCACAGACCTACTCATACAACCAGAGCAGCTTTTTATAAAACCTTCTTTTTCAGAAATTATTTTAATCATTTCTTTTACATTAGATTCAAACTGAACACCCTCTTTTTCAAGTGTTAATATTCCTTCTATTGCATAAAACTGTATCTCTAGAGTTGGGGAACCAACCCAGTTTATCAACTCTTCTCGATTTTGATTTTTTAATAATGAATCTAATTTTTTTCTATACAAAGGTGGCTTACCAATAAATCCGCAACTCCAACCATAAGCTATTTTAGTTGAAAATAACCCATCCATATTAATGGGAATAGAGTAAATTGATTTGAAATCTGATTTAAATTTCATTATTTCCTCTGTTGAATCTTTGAAATGGACTACTTCATATTCAATCCAATCATCTTCAACCCCTTTATATTTCTTTTGTGCTAATTCACAAAAAATCAATTTGTCGTTAATATTCTTTATATATCTAATTTTGTAAGTATCTCCGTAAAAGACTGCGTTATCTAATGTATCAACTATATGTTTATCAAATATTATAATTCCTTCAGAATAATCATTCACTATTTCTCTTTCGATTTCAACATGCCAAACGTATTTCAGCACATTGTTTGAACTTTCTTTAAGGCTATCGAGCTTTTTTTCTAGATAGTTATAATCTAACTTTTCACAATACATCTTAAGTTCATTCTCTATGGCATGAAGAGAGTTTGTAAAAATTATTCCAATTAAAATATATATTAATAGTTTCATGTTTTCTTTAAATGAAGAATGTTTCTACTCCTTACCCATCTCTACTGCCCTATCAAAAGCGGCATAAGCCGCATCTTGAATTAGCTGCATTACGTTGTTGTCTTCCATGGAATCAATTGCTGCTCTGGTAGTACCCCCTTTCGATGCTACCTTGTCAATCCATGATTTTGGTGAAATATCATTCTGATTGAATAGCTCTATCGCACCTTCGAATGTGTTGCTCACTAATATCTTTGAATCGAAGTCAGAGAATCCCATTTTCTTGGCTGCTTCGAGCATCGATTGCATGAAATAGAATACATAGGCAGGACCACTACCAGATATTCCTGTCGATGCATCGATAAAGTTTTCAGTGTCAACGTGGATAGAAGTTCCAGTGGTGTCTAACAGACTACGAATCAGAATAAGTTCTACTTTCGAAACCGCTTCCGATTCCGTATAAGAAGTGACTCCTTTTCCTACTTTCGCTGGTAAGTTAGGCATTGCTCGTATTACTTTTTCTGCTCCCAGTTTTTCCTGGATTGATTCTATTGTAACTCCAGCCATAAGCGACACAAAAATTTGATTTTTATTAAGCATGGGCTTTATTTCTTCAAATAATTCATCGCTATGATATGGTTTTACAGCTATGAAAACTATGTCAGCATTTGGCAAGCAATCATTCAGATTGTCAAATACTTCGAACCTTGGGTCTTTACCTAAGCTTTCTTGCTTTTTGGGGTCTATGTCATATATCCTTAGCTTATTTTTCGTGATCAAGGGTGATTTGGACATACCTTCTACGTATGTTAGACCCATATTCCCAGCACCTATTAATAGTATCTTCATTTTATTTCTAGTGTTAATAATACAAACTTCAGTTTAGTACGCATTACTTTGTATTTATTTTTTTGAATAATATATCTTTCAAAAGATACGTAAATTACTGACCTATTCAAATATTATAAGCTTTGCAAATGAAGCTTCATTCCCTCGTGGGAATCGGTAAAGCCTAAATCTTGATAGAATCTAATTGCTTCGGGTCTTTTTTTATCAGTTGTTAGCTGTATAACATGAGCGCCTTTATTTTTAGCTTTCTCTATGGCCCATTCTATCATTGCTTTCCCTATGCCTTTACCTCTACTTTCTTTATGAACCCTTACCGCTTCTATTTGTGCACGAACACCACCTTGATAAGTTAAGTATTGTATAAATGTCAATTGTAGTGTCCCTAAAATCTGATTTGAATCACTTTCAGCAACTAACAAATACTGATTTTTGTTAATGTCTATTTTTTCAAATGCTTCTGAGTAGCATTTGGGTAGTGGGATTTTACAGTCTTCTCTTTTTTCCCCGAGCTTATCGTCAGCTAACATTCTGACTATAGTTGGTACGTCAGAGGCAGTGGCTTTTCTTATTTTCATGGTTATTCCGTTCGTTCAATTATCCAATTTAACAAATACTTTTCATCTACTATTGACCATGAGTGAGGTTTTCTTATTCCTTTTTTATCATATCCTTTTCCTGATGTGGTGACTAACTCTATATCATTGTTCCCACTCTTTTTTAAGAAAATTGTAAATGCTGCTATATCAAATGAATTAATATCATAATACGATGCTCCTCTTTCCTTTATCCACCAATCGATATCGGGCTCGTGGTATAAAATTATACTTGTGTTTTTAAGTTTGGAAGCATTGTAGTTTAAGCTATCGGTGTGCGAAAATACCGAACCATTAATATATTTCTCCAGTACATCAGCAGGACTCCCACCAAATAGTTTATTGAAATATGGTATCATCCAGTTTGCTTCAGTTAGCATTCCGCCAGAGAAGTTGTCTTTGTGCTTACTTGCAGAGTCGTAGAACCTTTCTAAATCTAAGGGGGAGTCAACTACAAATACTCCTTTAGGTTTAATATCAGACTTACCGCTATTGCAGTATTGAGCATATCGGAGCGCTCTAGTGCCACTTGCTGATATCCCTCCTATGAATATATTATCAGCTGGCAACTGCTCTGCAATCAATACCTCATGTATCATTTCATCAAGTAGTTGCATAACAGAATCTGATGTATATAGCTCAGGGTATTGCTTTGATGTATTAGTAATTAGTGTTAAGTAGCCTGCTTCTGAAGATAATTCAAGAAAATTATAATAGGATTTCCTTGTCATATCTGGAAGATTTGTGAAGTCTCTGACAACAATGCCTTTTATTTCATCAGTAGTAGGGTATATTTTTAAATAGCAGTTAGTTGTGCTGTCATTGTTATTTCTATATACATATTCGTATTCAAAGCTATATAAATCAATGCTCGTTAATAGAAACAGAAAAAGTAGAATTAGTTTCATTTAAATCTTTTTTTATTGATAAACTAATTCTACTCTTCAATTGATAAAATGTTCCAAACATTTTAGAAAATATGGTACATTCTTATATCTTTAATTCTTATAACTTAATGCTCTATATTTATTATTACATTACCTTTCTTTCTACCTGTATCAATGTAAGCGTGTGCTTGGGCTACTTTCTCAAGCGGGAATTGCCTATCTATGACTGTTTTTAGCTTACCCTTTTTGAATATACTTACTAATTCTTGCATTAGTTCTAATAATTCATCTTCTTTTTTCATTCCAGTTGCTTGGAATTTTGCTTTTTTTCTGCTGAAAAATGAGCTAAATAGCATTTGAATAAGCAACGGTAGTTTAAGTACAGGAGACATGTAAATACCATTATTTTTTAGAACTTTTTTTGCTTCTGCAAAGTTGCTCTTGCCAACTGTGTCGTAAACAACATCATATTCCTCGTCCCAATCAGTATAATTATCTTGAGTATAGTCTATCACATAGTCTGCCCCGAGTGATTTGACTAATCCTTTGTTTCTACTGCTTGTAACTCCAGTAACCTCGGCACCCATATACTTCGCTAACTGAATTGCAGAAGTACCTAAGCTACCGGAAGCACCGTTGATTAGAATTTTTTGTCCTGGTTCTAACTTTCCTACATTTTTCAGAAAATTTAGAGAAGTTAAATGACCATCTGTAAATGTAGCTGCCTCCTCGTAACTCAGTTCCTCTGGCTTCTTTAGCATTACAGAATCTTCTGATATGGCTAGGTATTGTGCATTGGTGCTGAATACATTTGTCGATTCACCGAAAACACTCTCTCCCACTTTGAACTTTGTAACGTTACTACCGGCTGATACTATCTTACCCGCAAATCCAGTACCTGTGATTTTGTTTTTCGGTTTAGTCAAACCTAGTATTAATCTACCAAACCATGGCTTTCCTGTGCGCATCATTGTGTCGGCTCTGGTGGCTGTGCTAGCATATACTTTTATAAGTACTTCATTCGATTTTGGTTCTGGTATAGCTACTTCTTCAAACTTAATTACATTTGCCGAACCATAGCTATTCATCACAGCAGCATTCATTAATATTGAACTCATCTTACTTTTTCTCCGTTTGATTAAAAAATTATGATTCAAAATAACGGCGAAATTTAGAGTCAATCGTTCCAAAAAAGTATGTAGATGTTCGTATTTATAAATCGGAACTTATTTCTATTAGATTTTTGATTTCAGATAAGCGCTTGGAGTCATACCTGTTTCTTTTTTGAAGAATGTATTGAATACAGTTTTGGAGTTGAAGCCACTTTCGAACGCTAATCCCATCAGGGATATGTGGCTATTGGCTTTATCAGTAGCTAATTCTATGAAATGCGATAGTCTGTATTTGTTCACAAAGTAATTGTAGTTCATATCGAGCTGAGTGTTCAAGAGCCATGATAACTGATTAGGGTGAATTTCTATTAGTTCGGCCAAATGACGCAAAGATAAATCAGGATTGAGATAGGGGGTTTCATGCTCCATGTAGGAGATAAGTTTATTAGTATAGTTGAGCGAAGTGGACTCATCCAACAATGGTTGATTCTGCTTTTTCTCACTTAGTTGTTCGGTCTTTATTTTATAAGTTTTATTGTGCAGCAACTGATATCGGTTGTCATCTTTTATACTGCTTGCCAAAGGGTCTGACAAGCTAATCATAAATATAGGTGATCTATCTGCTATTGTATTCTCATACAAATCTATAGCATCGTCAAACCTATTTAAGTTAACATAGACCAAAAACAAATATGAATGTGATTGAATTGCTTGTGGGTTGCTCACTTTCATTTCTAACTCGCTAAGGAGCTTGTCAACTTGATTCTGATTACCAATTAATATATTAGCTAAGCAAGATACACCTAACTTGTCATCTTCTATTAGTAATTCCTCGGGCAAATTGTCAAATAACTCAATGGCCTTATTTGGCAGTCCAGTTTTGAGTAAACAATAAGCAAGCACCGTAAGAGCAGGGATGCTATTAGGATTTGCTTTAAGCAATTTTTCTAATGACTCTATTGCACTTTGGTATTCTCCTGACCGATAAAGAAAAAATGCTTTATAAAATTGTGTCTCTTGATTGAGGGGGTCAATTGCAAACGCATTATTGATATACTCTTCAGCTTCATCTAATTGACCGCACAAAGTATACAAGAATGAAAGAAACTGTTGTCCTTCAGGATAATTAGATCGAAAGCGAACCACATTCATCGCATGTTCCATAGAGTCACTGAAATTGCAATCTTTGAAAAAGGAAATATTTGCCAATATATAATGCAATCCAGGATGCTTTGGGTCTAACTCTAATCCCTTGTTTGTATATTCAACTGTTTTTTGCCAACCTATATCTGGATTCATAAATCCCGTTATGGACAGAAAGCTATAACAATCTGCTAATCCAACCATTGATTCTACATGGTTAGGGTCAGTTTCTAATGCTTTTTCATATAAACTAATAGCCTCATTTACATCATTGGGATTCCATTTGTTGAAAAGGAATCGTGCCTTTAGGGCTAACTCATATACCTCTAAGTTATCAGTTTGGTCTGCTACAAGTTGATTGTCAATTTCAAAGTGGCCCAGATACTCCCTTAGGTTATCGGCTATCAATAGACTAATCTCATCCTGAATTTCGAAGATATTACTCAGTTCTCTGTCCCAAGTATTAGACCAGACCTGGAAGTCATTGTCCGAATCTATTAGCTGTGCAGATATTCTGATTTGATTTCCAGCTATCCTTACACTTCCTTCTAATACCATTTTTACATTAAGTTGGCTGGCAATTTCTTTGAGTGGTATGTCCTTTCCTTTGAAGTAAAAAGATGATGTTCTTGATATGACTTTCAGCTCATTAATTTTACCCAAAGCATTGATAATTTCCTCTGTTATACCATCACTAAAAAAATCATAATCTTTGTCAGAAGATGAGTTTACAAAAGGTAGTATGACGAGTGTATTATTATGGTCCATAGTTATGTTCAAGTTAAAGAACATCTGTGTTGATTACAATGATAAATACAAAAATAATCGCTTTAGAATATTTGGTTGAGGGATTTCAATTCTATTTTAATGGATAAACAGGTGGATAATGTTTAATAATAAGGGAATCTTCTAAAGAGCAGTATTTTTCCAAGATACTTCTTACCTCCCAATAAATACTGTCAAACTTAGTATCAACTCCATTTGTAACGCTTCTGAATTCAGATTCTGACCAAGCTACATTTACCTCTAACCATCGATGATGTACCCATTCTAATCTCCAATTTAGTAATTTATCTTCTCCAAATTCATCAGTATAATACTTTCTGTATGTAATTTTGGGATAGCTTGATGAGTCATAAGGCTTAGGAATCATCCATCCTTTAGCTAGTATTTCATCTCGTATTTTTATATCAATACTATCACCATAGCAATCACCATATATTCTATAGTACTTTTCCGTTGTCCAGTCTTTACGGTCATTAGTAGTGGAGCAACCAGTTGTTAAAAGTATTGCTATTAATATTTTTAAATATTGCCAATACACTATTTAGTCCAATTAGAATTAGGCCTTTTGAAAGGAGATTCGAGAAAGTCATTTACTAATAGATTAAATAGTTTTGGACTGTTAAATGGAGTATAGTGAGTCTCACCGGGCATGATACAAAGATGTGCATTAGGTATATTCTCGTATATCTCAACAGTGTGACTGTTTTTTATAATATCCTCATCTCCAGCCATTATCAATGTTTTTGCTTCTATCTTCTTCAGATCACTTGTAGGGATATTTGGTTGGTCTAGCAATAGTCCCATAAGTTGTTTTTGCAACTCCCAATTAACACTAGTGTCTCCCATCTGTAAAGCTAAGTTAACCATCTGCCTCATTTTATTTATTTCTCTGACAGCCCAAGCCCTTACAGCAGTTGTATCTGGTCGGAGGTTAGCACCCATAGTTACTAATTTCTTTATATTAGTTTTACCGCTTATTGCCATCTTAAGTCCAAGTATTCCTCCATCGCTCCAGCCAACTATGTTCACAGAATCCAATTCCAGATGTTTAACTAATTCATGCCAATCACTTTCTATCTGCTCATAAGTGAGAGAGTCAGTATTCAACTCAGATTTTCCATGTCCCCTATTGTCAGCAGCTATAACTCTGTACTTGCTTTTGAAATAGTCTATCTGATTAGCCATAGATTCTATATTACCACTATTGGCATGAATTATTAATAGTGGCTCGCCTTCGCCATACTCTTCGTAGTAGATGTTTGCTCCATTCAGCTCTACATACTTACCCACTTCTTTGTTATCACCATAGGCAGTATCAAATTCTATTTGTTTCTTTACTTGTGAGAATAGATTGGCACTAAGTAGGATTGTTATTAATAGTAGTAGTGGTTTATTCATATTCATAAGTTTTTCTCTAATCAAATTGAGTGCGAATTGTTTTCGTATTGTTTCTAATATACAAAAACTATTATAGTAATCTAACGCGATGTATTGCTAATCGATGATTTTTAAGATATACAAATGGGTGAAAATAAAGAATTGAGTAAATTCTTTGACGAAATTGAGTAAAATATTCCTTAGAATTGAGTAAAATATTTTATAGATTTGAGTAAAAGAACTACTCGGCTACTTTCCTAATGCTCTTATTGATGAATATGTTGTTCGGCAGAGTGATCTCCTCGGAATCTGGGGTCTGCAGAGTTGTGAAGAATATACCTATGTTTGTTACCTTGCCTTCTATTATGTAGTCTTTGGCTTCCATGATTACTATATTGTCACCAATCTTTACACTATGATTGAAGAAGAGAATAATACCAGAAGTGACATTGGAAAGGAGTGACCACTGCGCTACTAATGCAACACCAACAACAGCCAATACTGAACCGACAAATACAGCCAAGTCAGCTTGGTTTACTCCCCAAATGAGTGTGATAACACTGATACCAAGTAAAAGAAGTATGAAGTTAATTGCTCTTTTGATAATTATTCCACGAGCATTGAAGAATAGCTTCTCGCTAAGAGTCTTTTCAATTAGTTTATAGATAGCGCCTCTCAGCACCATATATAGCACAAATACAACTACTGTTTCTATTATTTTTATATAAAGTGGGTTCATTTGGGGGCTATTCTTCAATTTGTTTTAAGTATTTGTATTTACCTTCTTCCTTAAGTAGAATATAGTTTTGCCAGAAACTACTATCATCTAGTGTGCTGTAACCAAAATTCCATTTGGTTAGAGTTTTTATTTCATTTAGAGCTAAACTCCCATAATGCCATATTTTTGCATCTTTTTCTATCTCGTGTGGGTTTTCCTTAAAATAACTCCATTCTTTGACTGAATTTGACTCGGTGTTCCAAACAAAATATTTAAGTACCTCTGTGCTATCATTATTTATAAAGAGGACAGGATTTAGAACAATATTTTTTTCTTTAGGATAAATTAAAATTAACTCATCATGTAACAATTTATAATCGTTGAATTCATTGTTATCATTTGATACTATTTTTTGATAAAGTGGTAATAAAACTTGTTCTGTTATTCTCTTTTCAAACTCCAAATTCTCATTTTTTACTTTCTCTTTAAACTTATTTGCAACTATGTTATACATTCCTATATAATCTCTATTATTCCTTTCTTCTGCTGCCCATGCGATTTCACCATATTGTTCCCACATGGGGTCTTTTTTTATATCTTTTACTTTCGAAAAGAAATTAGTTTCCCAAAAATCGTTATTTAACTCTGTAGAATTTTCATTAAAATAGTTCCATTGTTGTAATTTATTGAAGTAATTCAGTTTTGCTTCTTCAATGGAATTAGCATCAAAATATGTTACTTCAGTCTTGTCGAAATACCATTTTGAATTATACTCAATCCCTGCAACAACATAAGCATAAAATTGAGGTGTTTTACCTATATTTTTTAAATCAGAAGTTATTATGTTTACATGTTTATCCTCTTTTCGCTTTATATTTGCAATAGAATCTACCTCACTATCTAGAATAAAGAAACCAACAAATTTTGTCGAATCTGAGCTAAATAAACCTTGATAGTATCCTTTAGTTTCCAATTTGGTGTCATTATCTTTAATTATATCGACAATTTTCTCATTAGAAGCTCCATTATTTATTTTATAATTCAGAACATCATACCTTTCTTGCATAACTACTTTTTCTCTAATTAGTGAAGGGATGTTCGATGCAACTTGGAAAGTTATTTCTCTCAATGCTATTGACAATGCATTATTAAAAGTACATTCGATAGAACCGTCTTTACAAGTAAACTCAAAACCAGGGTTCTGACTATCTCCTTTATACTCTTTGTCTATCACAATCTCTTTCTTAATGTCGTCATATAGTTGTACTTTAATTACTGATTGCTTCTTCCCATATTTTGACATTATCCTTACTTCTGGGAAATTAACAACGTATTGCATATCATACTTTTGAGCTATTTCTTCTAATTCTTCAATTTTTCCATCTGAAGTTTCATCAACCGCAAATATCATTAGATTATTAAATCGATCAATGAATTTATATTGCAATAAGCTCTCTACAATAGATGAAATATTCCCATAATATCCAGAAGTTTTTGCGAATTCAATCTGTTTTTTATAGATTTTTCTTATATTTTCGGACTCTTTAGGAACTTGATTAAGATTCCTTTCACTTTTATCTATCCGATATTGTCTATTACCTTCGTAGAAATTTTCGTTTTCTATCAGCTCATTTTTTAGACCAACATCAACAGTAGTCTCATTAGGATAAAGGATTAGAATCGTGGGTTCATAGTTCTGAGAATATATTCCAAGACTAGAAAAAATAAAAACAAGCGAGATAAATGTATTTTTAAGAATCATATTGCTAATAATTTTTATTTTCAAAATACAAGAAATTTTGAATACTTAGAAATATATTAATTAATTACCTTCTTCCCTTTCTCTTGTTGCCACCTTGTCTTTTTTCTTTGTTTTTTCTTCTGTTGGCTGCGTGCTCTTGCTTTCGTCTATTCTTTTCTTTGTCGAATTTCTTCTTCTCGGCACTAGTCATTGGTTTGTCAGTCTGCGGATATGGGTTGTCACTAATTATTTCTATCTTTTGTTTTATTAGCTTTTCTATATCCTTTACATAAGCATTTTCTTCTGGTTCAGATATAGATATAGCAACTCCCTCTTCTCCTGCACGACCACATCGACCTATACGGTGAACGTAAGTCTCTGGCTCGTTCGGAACATCATAATTTACTACATAGCGAAGTTTATCAATATCTATTCCTCTTGCAGCAATATCAGTTGCTACTAGCACTCTGATTTTACCTTCCTTGAAATCACTAAGCGCCTTTTGTCTTTGGTTTTGACTTCTATCTCCGTGTATAGCTTCTGATTTTATCTTTTTCTTATGCAAGTTTCGTACTATTCTGTTAGCACCGTGCTTGGTTCTGGAGAATAGAAGTACTTGATCCAAATCTGGCTTATTGAGTATGTGAAGTAGTAAATTGGGTTTGCTACTTTTGTTAGTCATATAAAGCAATTGCTTTACAGTATCGGCAGCAGAGGATGTAACATCAACAGCTACCTTTTTGGGATTGACTAGTATCTTATTTGACAGATCAACTATACTCTTGGGCATGGTAGCGGAGAAGAATAGTGATTGTCTTTTCTTTGGTAATAGTTTTATTATTTTCTTGATGTCATTGATAAAGCCCATATC
This sequence comes from Chlorobiota bacterium, assembly GCA_046290495.1. Lineage (GTDB taxonomy): Bacteria > Bacteroidota > Ignavibacteria > Kapaibacteriales > UBA2268 > PGYR01. Next base: position 1,388,625 of record JBKAGT010000005.1, read on the forward strand.
AAGCATTCTGTCAGCTTCGTCCAGCACGAAGAATTCTATATCTTTGAGAGAGATAAACCCTTGCTGAATTAGATCTAGTAACCTACCTGGAGTAGCAACTAATATATCTACGCTTTTTTTCAACGCGTCTGTTTGCTTTCCTTGCTTTACTCCACCGAAAATCACGGTGTTAGTTACATCAGTGTATTTTGCATAGGTTGTTATACTCTCGCCAATCTGAATTGCAAGCTCACGAGTTGGAGTTACTATCAGGGTTGAAATTTTTCTTTTCTTAGAATTATTATCTTCCTTCTGTACTAAGTGTTGGATAATCGGAATAGAAAAAGCCGCTGTCTTTCCGGTACCAGTTTGTGCACTCCCTAGTACATCTTGACCTTCCAATACAATTGGTATTGCTCTTTCTTGTATTGATGTTGGCTCTTCGTAATTTTCATCTTTTAATGCTTTTAGAATAGGTGGGATTAAGTTCAGTTCTTCGAATTTCATTGTGTGTTTTGCTATATCGGTGTGTTGTAAAGGTGTAATATACGAAATAGAAAGGGGAAAATAGTTAAAACATAATATATTTCTTTTTAATCATTCAATAAATTATGTAATTTACATTGTTTTATATTTGAACAACTTAGAGGACTTTATGAAAAACTTATACATTTTTTTAACATTATTTACAGTCAGTATTTTAAACCTTTCTGCATTGGAACCACTAAAAGTAGCTTTCGTAAAAGCAGATGGTGCTGCCGCGAATATAAGTGTAGAGGTAAAAGATTACAGCAACCCTGGCCCAACTCTTTACACTCAGAACTTTGGTAGTTTAACACCAAATACATCAGGAATTGTATCATTCACAGTGGGTATAGGTGAAACAAATTGGGCGAATCTCAATGCTAATTCGATAAATACATTTACAACTATTGATATATTAGTGAACTCTACCTTGTTTGTACAGTACAGATTGGATGGCTTGGTGCTTTCTCAAGCGCAAGCAAGTCTGATGAACATTTCTGATGACGGTAGCTTAGTGCCAGATGATGACGGCCAGTCTTTGGGAACAAATGACGAAAGATGGGGCGACTTGTTTGTTGGACCTACTTCAGTGCATATTGGTGAAGAGAATGATGAAGGAGTTATTCAGTTTGATGTGCAAGATGATGAGTTGGAATTATCAATAAATGGATCAAAAGAATTGACTATAGGCACCACTGAAACAGTCGTAGAGAATTCATTCGAAGCCAAAGACAGAGTAACTACAGGTGGATTAGTTGTCAAATCATCAACTGGTGTAAAAGGTGACCACATTGCTTTGTTTGAGAACACACAAGGTACTCAGGAAGCGGATGGCATAGCTATCAAAATTGATACTGATACCTTATCATTCAGAAATAGGTTTGTTACTTTTTATGGGAAGGACGATTACTTGGCAGGTAGAATAGAGAGTTATGACTTCTTTGGAGGAGATTTGTTAGAATCTTTCCCTACTCCTGATTTTAATACTTTGTTTGATGTTTTTGATTTTTCAAATGTACTTCAATTTACTCCTGCTACAATTGAATTAATCAACGGAGTACAAGCTTCTTCTGAATTCAATCCTGGATCTCTGCCATCACTAAATATAGATTTTTCTGATCTCTCATTCAGTTGGAATCCTGGAAGTCTTGCTAGTCTTGATTTTACAAAGAATGTATTTCCAGAACCTGACTTCACTCCAAGTATTGTTGAATTAAATTTTGATGGGTTTTATGACCCACAAGCAGGTGCTGCAGCTGCTGGGCAGTTAAGCTTGATTGCTGGTTGGGGTATGAGAAATGGTTACCCAGGTTTTTTCCCCACCACTCCTCAAGACATAGCACTTACACCACTTATCTTGACAGCAAAACAGCTCTCTAGAAATCAAGGTATTGTGTATGGCTCTAAGGGAGCTGACTATGCTGAGTGGTTAGAAAAGGAGAACCCTGAGGACAATTTTGTATTTGGAGAAGTGGTTGGTGTAAAGGGTGGTAAGATATCTAAGAATACCACAGATGCTGATCAAGTTATGTCAATCTCTATGAATCCAATTGTGCTTGGAAATATGCCTCCAAAAGAAGAAGAAGAAAAATATGAGAAGGTTGGTTTCTTGGGTCAAGTGCCAGTACTAGTTGTTGGTAATGTTGAAATTGGGGACTATATAGTAGCTAGTGGAAATAATGATGGTTATGCTGTAGCAGTTTCAATAGATGAACTAGAATTAGAAGATTTAAATTCTGTTATCGGTAGAGCTTGGTCAAGTTCTGATGGAAAACTAAAAAGCTTAATCAATGTTTCTGTTGGTATTAAAACTAACGAATGGGTAACAATACTAGAAAAACAGAATGAAAAAATGAATAGCTTAGAAGAGAGAATTAAGAAACTAGAACAGTTTAATAATAACAAAATTACTAAGAACTAACACTTACTATTTTTTGAATTTAGATAAAGCAATCTGATTTTTATCAGGTTGCTTTTTCTATTTTAGTATCTGCTCACTAAACTTTTCAGCATTCTTTCTATGCTCTTCTTTCTTTTCATCTGACATTTTCTTCAATGTGTGGACAAGCATGCCGATGCGAGGATTCGATTCAAAGAACTCCCTATGATTCATCATAAATCTCCAGAACAAACCATCCCATATCTTTTCCCAATCACCTTTTCCATAATTACTCATTTTTTTGATATAATTGGAGCCTCCAATATATGGCTTAGTAGCGAAGGTGCCACCATCTGCAAACTGACACATTCCATAAACATTAGGCACCATAACCCAATCGTACGCATCGATGAAAAGCTCCATAAACCAACGATAAACTTCATCTGGGTCAAACTCGCAGAGCAACATGAAATTACCTAATACCATGAGCCGTTCGATATGGTGACAATACCCAGTATCCAATACCTTTTGTATAGTGTCATCTATTGGAGGAATACCTGTGCTTCCGTCATAGAATGACTTAGGTATCTTTCTGTCAAAACCCCAGAAGTTCTTAGTTCTAGAATATCTGCCCTTACACATATACATCCCGCGTATGAACTCTCTCCAACCTATGATCTGGCGTACAAAACCTTCCGTAGAGTTGATAGGGATGTCGTATTCTTTTGCATATTCTAGCGCTCTATCAACTACTTCCCCTGGAAGTAATAAGCCAACATTTAGCATCGGGGTTAAGACACTATGGTTCAGAATAATCTCTTCCTTTACTATTGCATCCTCATAGGCACCAAAACCATGGAACCTTTTTTCGAAAAACTGTTCCAACCACTCCTCTGATTCATCGAATGTGATAGGGTAGAGTCTCTCTTTTTTCAATTCACCATAATTTTCTGCAAAGTTGTTTTCAGTGTATTCAACTGCTTCATTCCACAATTCACTATCGGATGGAAATTGAATATTAGGAGGGGTTTTGCCTTTTGGGTATTTCTTTCGGTTTTCTTTGTCATAAGTCCAATCACCACCGGCTGGCTCACCATCTTCATCTATTAAGATGTCTAACTTTTTCCGCTGCTGCTTATAGAATTTTGTCTGAAAAAAAGACTTTTTGTCTTCTCTGAAAAAATCACTCAAATCATCTTCTGTGTTTATAAACATAGGACTGGTGTGCACGATTAGCTCGCAGTTATTAGCGACTTCCTCTATTCTCTGCATTAGCCAATCATCTGTTGGGTTGATGATGTTTATCTTTTCAATTCCTTTCTTTTCAATCTCTTTTCCAAACTCCCTGATGTCAGATAACTCATCTGTAGAGTCGATATATTTTACTTTTATATCTTTATCTACTAAGTATTCTTCATAAGCTTTCATGGTAGCTCTATGGTAGGTAATCTTCTGCTTATGGAATTTGTATTGCTTGAAAAACAGGAATTCTTCAATCAGATAAATGTCATTATCATTATCTATCAGAGGACTATCTGCAAAGAGCTGATGGGGAAAAATTAAATTAATTTCTTTCATTTATCTTTATTCCTTCTACATCTTTCGCTGCAGTATTTTACATTTTCCCAATCTCTTTCCCACTTTTTTCTCCATGCGAAAGGTCTACCACAAGTGGCACATATCTTGGTTGGCAGGTGTTGTTTTTTCATAAAATGGTATTAGAAATTTAAGAAAGTTATGAGATTTATTTGGTCTCTACTTCCTCCGTTTAGAAACTGATTCATATAGCCAACTTCAAATTTGGCAAAGTCACTCAGCTTATAGCCAAGTCCCATATATGTCCTGTTTCTATCAAATACTTGGACTTCACTATTTATAAATATCTCATTGTAAACGGACAAATACCATGTGTTATTTGAAATTCCTTCATTCGTAAATGGAACGTTTATAGATAGAAAATAACGGAATCTAAGTCTCATATCTGTGTCTTCTATCCACCTTTGTTCAAACCTATATCGGTGCTGAAGTTTGACTATGCCGAGAGAGTGTCGTGATATAAACTGTTGGTAAATCCTGTGTTCATTGATTCCAATTTTTTCGTCTTCATCGATGTAATTTTGACTATTGATAAATCCATAACCAAGCAAGAGATTGGCATTGTTTTCTGTCAGGTTGTAACCTATTCCAGTTCTAAGCAGTAGTTGTTCTAAATCTCCAATCGCATTGTAATTTCTATATTGGACTTCATGATGCAAATTAAAGTCAGAATCAATCTTTTTATTGCCAAAGTAAATTAGCCAGTTACCCAAATTGCTGTCCTGTGCAAGTGAAGTAAGTGGGATAGTAAATAGAATTAATAGTAATATCTTTTTCATGTTTTGAATATAAGATGTTTGATAAAAGAAATCAATTTAACGAAATTTTGGTAGTTATCATTCAATTACGACAAGGATAAAAATATTATTACATTTTTAATATATTAAAAATTATCAAAATCATTAATTGAAACATTTAAATTGAAAATAAAAATCATAATAGCATTTCTCTTCGCAAATTTGATTTCAGCTCAAGATATATGGATGCCAATTGAGTTACCCAAATCTTATGACGTTATAGAAATAGTCCCGACGAAAGATAGTACCTTCTTCATTAAAGTAGAGGAAGACTTTAAAAACGTGCTATACAAAACAAGTGATAACGGCTTTACAATGAATAGAGTTGGTGGAGGTGTCACAAGAGGATTTGGTGAGTTTAATTATAACAATGGGGAATTAATTGTTGAGAAAAATGATAAGATTTATATCTATGATGATGAGTACAAAACTTATAAGTCCTATAGCATTGGCAGTGTAATCAACTCTTCTAATGATAGAATACACCAGCTTCAAACTGATAAAGATGGTGCGCTTTATTATATTTTAGATCCATTTACTGGTAAGAGTAAACTTTATCGATTTGGCACAATTTCACAAAAAGAGATTCAAACTAGCTTTACACCTGAAAGATTAGATTTCGATAATTTAGGCAATATGTATTGTAAATCTGTTTCTGGCAACCTCCACAAATCCACTGATAAGGGGAACACTTGGGACATTATATTAGAGAACGATAGAGTGAATACTCTCTACACAGATAAGAGTAGCAGTAATGGTAGATTATATGTTAACTCAGTTGAAAGCAATAGATACAGCTACATACTATATTCGGACAATCAAGGTAGCACTTGGGATACTTTAACATTCGAAGATATTGATTTTAGATCGATTGGGAACTTTACAATTTATGATGATAGCACTCTATATTTCAACGCGACAGAAGGAACTTTTGATTTATCTAGTGAACTGTTTAAGGTAAAAATATCTAACGGAAACACTTTTCAGTCAAATAGGATGAGAGAAAAAAATAGAACAATCTTTCCAACAGGTGATTTTGCTATAAATGGCAGAGGGGATATTATATCCCCATTTAGTAATGCTAGTAGAACATATTTCTATCTTAAAGAAGGGACATGGATTCAGACAAAGCTTACTGGCGAAGGGTTTATAAAGCATATTAATACTATTGTAGATGATGATAGGAACATTTATTTAATTAGGATTGGCAATGGAATTTATAAATACAATAACTCAAATAAAGAATGGGAAATATTATCTAATTCAAGCAGACAATTAAATTCAATTGGAGGTATTGTGAGGATTGATTACATAGATGGCGTATTGATTGCATCCTCTTTTGAACGGTCTTTGAAAAGTTATGATGGTGGGATCACTTGGGAACCGTTATTATATTATGCGTACGAAGTATCGTATAAATATGAAATAAGAAATGGGACTTTAATAATTTATTTTGATGATAATATAATCACCTCAGAGGATGTAGGAGAATCATGGGAAATATTAGCAAGTATTACTGATATAGATAATTTGAAATACCTAAGTGGAATAAAAACAACTTATAAATTTGGTAACAGCTACATAATAAATTATGAGATTAATGATTCGCTTACTACTTACATTACTAACGATGGAAAAGATTGGAAAAAAGTAAATATTGATGAATCAATAATAAAGCGTGAATTTTTCCTTGATGAGAAGAATAGGATACTACTTTTGAACCCCTATTTGGATAGTTATTTGAGTGAGATAAAAAGAAACGGTGAAGTTGTTGAAATAACTGAACCCAACGATATACCAAAATACAATAAGAATAATTACGGTGAAAGAGGGATAGATGAAATAAAGATTGGTCCTAATAATGATGTGTGGGTTTTGGGACAAAAACAATATACTCCAGCTATTGGAAATAGACTATATCGATCAGAAGGCATAGACAGTGAGTTTACTGAAATAAAGCTCAACGGAGAAGCTATTTGGGATTATTCTAACTTGTTCTTCTCACCTGATGGTTCACCCTATTTGGCAATTGACGGAACTATATACAAAGGTGGCACATTAGCACCTTGGCAGGAAATTAGCGATTATTCGAATAAAGAACCAAGTTCTATTAACTCACTTGTAAGTATAAATGATGAAATTTGGTTTAGCTCATCGGATAAACAAATATACAACTCAACAAATGATGGAGAAAAGTGGATAAGATATAATGAGGGGTTAGTAGAGCCAGTTTATGGATTGATTTCCAGTGAGGCAGGTAGTCTATTCAACTTTAGTCAATTTGGTATATTCAAATATCAGGGTAGTGGTACATGGAAACATACATCTTTTGGTCTACCCATACCTTCGTCAGTATATGATGTAGCTGAAAATAACAATGGTAGATTATTAGCTGCAGTTTTTGGTAGGGGAGTATTCTATTCTGACAATGATGGCGAACTATGGAGAAGCTATGCGAACAATTTGAATTTATACGTTCGTTCCGTTACTAGCTTTTCAAATCAGGTTTTTGCCGCTACAAATCAAGGAATATTTAGAACCAACGACGAATTTACCCAATGGCAGAATATTTCAGAAAATCTTGGTGACATCTCCTTCTCATTGGTATATTTTCACAACGATATTCTTTATGCTCAAACAGAGCAAGGTTTTCATAAAACTGAAATAGGTCAAATAAATTGGTTGCCCGAAGAGTTTGATGATAAATCATTGGAAGTAAATTCGTTATTCACTGATGAACAAGATCAACTCTTCGCTTGTACTAATAATGGATTATATAAACTTAAAAATAACAATTGGGAATTGTTCGGTTTGAACGGATTTGATATTACCGCTATGAGTGAAAATAGTAAATATTACTTTGCTTCTACACAATCGAAAGTATATAGACTGAACAAAACTATTTCAGATGTTGCTGAAAATACACAGAATATAAGCTATAAAGTTTTCCCTAATCCCACGTTTGATAAAATGTGCTTGAATTATAGCAATCAATTGGAAACACAATTTCAAATTTACAATTTAGATCAATCTTTAATGATTGAAGGAATATTAAGTAAAAACGAAAACTGCATAGATGTAAGTAATCTAAGTTCAGGAGTATATATATTAATATTAAATGAAGAAATTATTAATTTCATCAAGATGAAGTAATTAGAATATTATTTGAATTTATTGAAATTTAGTTCTTTTTCAGATTATTTCTTAATTTGCTTCACTTATAAAACCTATATTAAAATTAGACTTATGAAAAATATTTTATTACTATCTCTAATATCACTACTTATAATTTCATGTGGAAGCCAAACTCAAGAAAAAACTGTTCAGTTTGAAATGACTAGAATGCCATCAAATCCATTAGATGGACTAGAAGGCTATTTTTTTGAGGTAGAAACACCATACCCAATAGATAATAGTGATATAATTGCATTTTCAAAGAAAAAGCATCAAGAAGAGTTAGATAATTATCCGCAAAAAGTAAAAGAAGCTGAAAGACTACACCAAGAAGCACTTGAAGAGTATGAAAAAGATTTAGAGATTGCTCGTGAGAACTTTAAAATAGAGTCTGAAGAATATAATAAGCTTTCTACTTTTGAAAGGTTGGCAAGAGATCATAAACCCACATTAAAAGAACCAAGAAAACCTAAATACTACAAGCCACGTGAACCAGTTTATAGAGAGCCAAATTTATCAAGAACGATAATATTTAATCCAATAGTGTTAGCTGATACTTATTTAAGAGTTGAAGGGAGTCAGAAGCTCAATAAAGAAAAAAATGTACTTAAAGGCGAAGTGAAATTCTACGATTTTGAGACTATGGATGCTGAAACAATAGTTGAAGAACAAAATGTATATAACACGAAAAGTAAAAAAACAGAAAAGCAAAGAGTTTATTCATATGTAAATATCTACAAAAGACCAGTATATTTAAAGCTGACTTACAATGGTAAAGCATTGCATGATGGTATATTTAGCAATACTGGCGAATTTGTTAGAGATACTAATAGTAACAAGTTAAATATGTTTAACGTTGAAAAACAAACTATTGAAGATTTATTAGTTGATATAAATAACTATGTTAATAGTATGTATGGATATACTAAGATTCAGATAAACACTTCGTTAAGATATATTGAGAATGAAGAAGGAAAGTATAATGATATTGACAAAGCCACAAATAATGCTTTAAAAGCATATAGAACATTCGATTCTTTTTCTGACAATAAAAACTTAACAAGTGCAATTGAAATATGGGAAAAAGCACTTTCTGAGTCTGATTTAGTGAATGACGAAGCAAGAATAAATGAAGAAGTTACAATAGCATTACTGTTTAATTTACTTGAAGCTAACTTATATTTGGGAAATCCTGATATGGCTAAGAAGCATTCTTCTCATTTGAAACAATTAGATTTGGGGTATTCTGACGAACAAAATTTGAGAGAGTTGGATAAAATGATTGATGATTTTAGTGCAAGATATTAGTGGAGAATTAAAACTTCTCTCATTTATTTGGTTTGATCTCCTTCTTCGCCTTCTTCCAATAAGAAAAGAAAGATGAGTGATAACCATTTACTGAGCTTATCCAATCTCTAGTTTCCTCTGTGCCTTTGTAATGTTTGTTAAGTGGGTGCTCTTTGTATATAATATTGTCAGAACTGACCAAGTCTTCTAGCTCACTGTATTCTCCTACAAACACTTTTATTCCTTCTATATTCTTTGCTAAATCTAGAACAAAATCTATGTTTTTCTGTGCAACAGGATATTTATCGAAGACTGATGGCTCAAGCAATAATACTTTCTGGTATTTATCTTCCTTGTGCCAGTTGGGTTCCAAATTGTAGTAATTATAAATTAATGTTTTTATGCCTCTGTCAAGTACAGGTGGGCTCAAATCTGGGAGATTTGTTGAAAGTTCAAATTCAACTGTTTCTTCCAATATTCTTGGTATTTCTATCGTTGGGAATTCACTATAATCAACATCTAGCAATGTCCCAGTCTGTTTGCTGTCGAAAAACTTATTTATGTTTCCCTGGTTAGCGTAGTATTTTTTGTTTGAAAATGCTCCTGCTACCCATTGCCAACTGAGATGATTACTTGCCAAATCGCCGTCGAGCAAGTGAGAGTACATCCATCTGGCAGGTGTCAGCCAATGACATTTAGCTATATTGCAACAGATAGATGCTACATACATTCGCATGTGGTTGTGCATATAGCCAGTTGTGTAAAGTGTTTCGATAGCTTTGTCAACAGCATCAATTCCTGTGTTTGCATCCATAATAGCTTTTGGAAGACCATGGTTAACAACGTCTGTCTGCTCATTTTTCAAATCATTATGTATTCCACCGCCTTTATCTTGCCAAACCAACTGCCAATAGTCTCGCCAAGATAATTCTTGAACAAATTTCTCTACCTTATACCATGGAATATCCAGTGACATAATGTATTCGTAAACTTGCTTAGTTGAGATAACACCCCGAGAAATGTAGGGGCTAAGATATGTAACTGCACCGTCACCATAATTTCTAGTTTTGGCGTATTTATCTGGTTCTACGCTTTCTATTCGTGATAATATACTGCTTAGGTCAGTTGGGAATTCTAATTTACTTTGATTCAATTTCAAATAATGATTACTTGATACACTTTGTAATCAATGTACGTTTTATACTAATCAATTATTTTTTTGAATTCGTCAAAGCTAATTAAACCAAGTTGATTTACTCTGTCTTTTGCCATGATATGGTACTCATAGTATTCATTTGTTTGCTCTATGGGATTGCCGATTTGCTTAGTTCTTGATATAACGCCTACACCCCAATCAGTATCAATACAGCATGCATAAAGGCCTTGTTCATACCTTCTTTTCTGAAAAGCTTTCCAAGTCGTGCCGTTCCAATCACCGTGAGCAGGTGTGTGCATATAGTAGAAGTTTTCACGAGCGTGCCATTCAGTTGGTGGGTTGCAGTCATGAAGGAGCAAATATCCATCTTCTTTCAAGAAGAGAAGTGCATTATCAATATCCTTTTCAACTTGTTCAGCGATGTGCAAACCGTCAATAAAAATAACATTAAATTTGATGTCTGAACTGAGAACCTCACCTTTTTTAAGCTTCTCAAAAAATTCGTCGCTTGTCATTTTAAAATCAACAGGGTTGAGCTTGTACTCTACCCCTGGGTCAACGCTATACTTTTTTTCAGCGTTGATATGATTGTAATTATGATCTGGATTACGCACACCAATTTCGAGGTAACTTCTCTCTCCACTTAGCTTCCCAAGTAGGTAGTTTAGAATTTCTGTTCGGCTCGGTTTTTTATTGATTTCTTGAATAGATTTGGATCTTACTTCTTGATAATGCTCATCATTTTCAATTTTTCTACCCAAGTTGATATGTCTAAGCAAAGGAAATTTCCTGAGCGTTTGTTTGATTCCCATTTTTATAAAATTTTATACATCAAAGAAATCAATATACTATTTATTTGGGAATCTGTCTGAAATAATTGATTTGTTGGCTATCTCTTTGAAATTTTGTTGTTGGTGATGCTGTTCTGCCAAGAGCATTTGAATCTAGAATGTTTGAACCCACGCTTCTTTTGATGCTTCAAGCTTACCCCAGAGTTCACTCTCTTCCTCCACATTTTGAATGAGCTTGGCTTTAGCTCTTTGCTCATTATTTTTATTACTTCTGACTCTGGTATACCGAATTGTAACTCTATAGCTTCGAATGGTGTGCGGTCTTCCCAAGCCATTTCAATAATTCTATCTTTTTCTACTGGGCTCATTTTTATCTGTATTTTTTAAAGATGGATACGAATCAATATTGATTTTAGCTTAGTAAGAATAATTTCAAAAATTAAAACCAAAGTGCAGTCCTGGCTCTCCAAAGAAAAACTTACCCCATTGGTCATCTAATTGCTTGAAAGATTCAGGCATTTCAGTGTGGTAAGCTCTGTGTGTAATTGCCAATGATGGCTCTAAAAAGAACCTATCTCCAAACAGCTTAACATGATAGCCAACTCTATATGTATTGAATATCTGGAAGCCATTATCTATACTATTTCCACTTTCATCTGCGAATGTCTGAAATGCGTTCATAACATGGATTCCTGCATAGAGCCCTTCCCACAAAAATCTTTGGTAAACTAAAGCAAATCCATATTCTCTTATATAGCCGGGGAATTTCACATTATCAGCTTCAAAAGAATCACCGTAAGGAATACCTAGTGACCAAGCGTATTTCCATGTCTTCAGCTCAATTGAAATGGCATCAACCCCAGTAATACGATAACCCAGATTTAGCTGGACAAAGTTAGGACTATTATGAGTATCAAAATTTCCCAGCATTGCCAATGTGCTGCCTACAAAGTATCTGTTGTATGTGGTGTCTTTTTCTGAATATTGTGCTTTTGTTTGTAGTAAACATACAGTTAAAAATAACATAATGAATATAGTACCTTTTCTCATCTCGATTTACCTTAATCTTGTTAATAATATTTCTACAAAATTAGGTAGGAAGGAAGCTTAGATTCATTCACTTAAGTTAATAAATTAGCTGTTTGTAGAAATTCTTGATTTTAGTCTACTGAGTGATTGTGGTTTTATCCCCAAAAAGCTTGCTATGTGATATTGCGGTACTCTTTCTACTAGGTCTGGTCTCTGTTCCAAGAGCTTTAAATATCGCTGCTCAGGCGATGAAGTTTTATAATCATCATAGTTTAGTTGTTGCTTTGCTATAATCTCTTCGGATATGACTCTGCAAAGGGATTCAAATCGTGGAAATTTCTCGAACATTTCAGCTTCCATACCGGGAGTAGAAATACTAACTACGGAATCTTCTGTAGATGCGATGTAGTATTGTGACGGTTGCTTAGTAGCAACACAATTGGGAGTTAACCCCTCTAGTTCAGTGTAGAAAGCAGTAGTGTTCTCTTCGCCATCGATTATATAATAAGTACGTATGCACCCTTTGAGGACAAAGTATCCGCAGTCCGAATATTGTCCTTCAGAAAGCAGCACTGTCCCTTTGGGTACAGTGCGGAATATGTCCAATGAAGTGAGAGCATCTTTCTCACTTTCAGTTAAGGTTATGTACTTTGATAAAAAGTCAAATAATAGGTTTTGCATTGTTAGTTTCTTTTCTCAGATAAAATACTTAGTTCTTTTTTAGCTAATTCGAATAGCTTTTCTTCAGGATTACCATATTCTTCTAATTGCTCTTTTAAAGCATCTTTGTTCCAATTCTTATACTCTGATTCTTTGGGTATTACATCTAATAGATCCCAAAACTGCAAGCCCAGTTCTTTTGATATGATTGGAATCTTAAGTCGATGACATTGATCATTAAAAACATTATATAATTTAGTAGCAGCACTATGAAAATCTAATTCTCCATCAACAATAGAATTCAACAATTCTATAGTCCTATACTTCTCAAAAGCATCTATATCGCAGTAAGATTTTACAATATTAAGCACGAAGTCGTAAAGCTTATTTGATTCAAAATTATATGATATTAATTCGAAATATGTTTCCCTTGGTAACACATTTTCAATATGACTGCATCTATAAACTAGTTGTTCAAGCTCTTTTGAACTAATCACACCAGCAAGATACTTATAAAATATATTGTCATCATTTTTTGTTTTATACATTCCCTAAACACTCACACCAAACAAGTAGCCCACTAGGCCCGAAAGACCCATAGCAATAGTGCTCCATACAGTTATTCTTATTATGGCTTTTGTTACTTTAGCTCCACCTGCCTTGGCAGATGTTGCCCCCAATAGCATTAGGAACACAATAGTAAAGCCATAGAGCCAGTATTCCATACCACTGAGTGGTGCGAACAGAACTACCAGCAATGGTAACAAACCACCTACTGTGAATGCTGCCCCCGATGCTAACGCTGCTTGTATTGGGTTGGCTTGACTCATGTCTGTTATGCCCAATTCATCTCTTACGTGTGCGCCCAGAGCATCATGTTCAGTAAGCTCTATTGCAACTTGCATGGCTGTTTCTTTCTTTAGCCCACGCTTTTCATATATTTGAGCGAGTAAGTTCAGCTCTTCATCGGGCATCTCTATTAGTTCTTGTTTTTCACGGTCTATATCGGCATTTTCAATATCTGTCTGTGAGCTAACAGAGACATACTCCCCTGCTGCCATAGACAATGCCCCTGCCACCAACCCAGCAATAGTAGCCAACACAATTGGTTCCAAAGTCGTGCTAGCTGCAGCCACACCAATAGCCAAACTTGACACAGATATTATTCCATCATTCGCGCCAAGCACTGCAGCCCTGAGCCAATTGCTACGGTGTATGTAGTGGCTGTCGAGATAATTATCTATCGTTATTGGTTCCATGTAAGACTTAGATTTATATTAGTGTCAAGATTGTACATTATCAATATACACAATCTGAAGGTATTAGTTCTCTTTCTCTGTCTTTTTGTTATACTCGATATCCTATTCACCAAATGTGTCTGACCAGAAACACTATAACTGGTTTGCAATGAAGGCAAATTAGCGTCTGGTTTATCGTAAAGCGTAATAGTCTTTAACCCAATTTTTCTATACAGATGTGTAGTAGGTGACAAAGCCGTATCGCAAAAGGCGATGTTTACTAATTTGTATCAAAATACCATTTTATTATATCGCCTGACTTATTTTCTATTCCTAAGTAGTAAGCTGTACCATCTAAAGTAGAATCTGACGTTAAATGATTATCTTTGGGTGTATCATCTATATAGAAATACCATTTTTTTCCAACTCCCCACAAATTGACATTTTCAAAGCAAATATTATAATATTTGTAATCTAAGCATAATTCGTATCTTTCATCCTCTTGTATATCTGGAAGATAAATACCATTCATAAACTTTGCAACATAATAGCTATTACCTTCTTGATCAAGTATCAACATTTCTACATTTTCATAAAAATCTAGTTCTTTATCATTTATCTCAAAATCGATTCGATATATGTCGTCCCTATTTGTCAGAGTTGTTTTATTAGAAGAACAACTAATTATAAATAACAAGCATAAAGCCACTAGGACTGTAGTGGTATTGTTTTTCATTCTAAATCCGTTTCAATTCTTTTTTTAGGCAAAATTAGAAGTATGTTTATATAACTTTCAAAAATAAATACTAGAACTAACAAGTATTCAAATATTCCAGAACTATATTGCTGATATAATAAAAATGAGCTTAGTAGAAAAACATAAAGTATTAGTCTAATCAAAAGTTTTTTAATTCTGATGTTGTCATATATGGAATAAAAAAACACTTTTATTCCAATATATATCATTAATTCAATTGTTAATTCTTCATACGCTCCAATTAAGTGAGAAAACATGAAGTCAAAAAACAAAAAAACGAATAAAAATATAAGATTCAGGAAGAGGAAAAGTTTATTGTTAAATTTTAATTTAAAATAAGGGTAGAGAATACTTTCACTTATAAAAAAAGTATTTATAAGTGGACTAAATATAAATACTGCCAAAATGTAAATTTTCATCAGTTCAACTCTTAAAAAATCTGGTATGTAAATTAAAGGCAAGTAAATAACTATATTAAAAAAAATAATTTTATAAATATTAGGTTTCAATTTATATTTCTTTAAAATATTCAATTATCAGTTCAGCTCCTCATTTATCTCATTAAAAGTTAATCTAACTTTTAAATTAGTATTTAAAACATACATTATCAATATACACAATCCGAAGGTATTAGTTCTTTTTTTCAGTCTTTTTGTTATACTCTATTTCGCTTATCTCTAATTTCAACCAGGTCCATTCTGCTGTGTCCAAATCCCATTTGACTTCGCATTCTACTGGAATTCTGATGCCATTTCTTTCTTCTATTCTGTTGGCACTTACTATCCATTTCATTGGCTCTTCGTCTTCTATATCCTTGTATCTATCTGCTACGAATGACTTGAAATCGCCATTCTCATCGAATAGAAATATTCCGCTACCACTTGTACCATTATACTCTAATGTTGCTTTTGCTGTGTGGCTATCTATACTTTCCCATGCGATATATTTGCTAAGTGCAGCGGTAGGGAACCACACTATTTCTGCTAAGTATCTTTGTAGTGATGCTTGGTCTGTCTTTGCGTTTTCTTTCGCATCTGCTACTGGTATTATAGATAATAGCTTTATCAGCATTTCTCCATTGCCATTATAGAACTTATCTCTTCCTGCAACATTAGCTACTCCGTACATAGTTAGATCCACAGACCAAATAAAAGCAGGTGGGTTAGTGGTAAAATGCTGTTGCGCTTTTGCTGATGTCCAGTCCTTTTGCTCAGGACTCAATTTCATCTCGATATTTTGCTTTAGGTAGACACTCTCGATGTTATTTACTTTAATCGCACCACTTTTTTTCAACCATTTTCTTACTGGCTCTGGTAAATTACCATATCTTTCACCGTTTTTCCAATCTTGTGCTGTAGTGACTTGTTCAGAGTAAAGTGTATTGATTTCATCGCTCACCATATTTTTAAATGACTGAGCAGAATAAGATACAAAAACGAAAATCAAAAGAATGATATTTATGATAGTCGCAAACTTAGTGTCGTTCCAATAGTTTAATATGAGAAATTGAGAGACAATAATAGATACAAGGCAAATTAGCCACCAATTGTTATTATTGGCGAGCAGGAGAACAGCTGACCCAATGAATGTAAGTGAAGCAAATAACCAAATCAATCCATTTAGTTTGGAAACATCTTTTGTAATATTCTCAAATTCTCCGATTCCAAAAGCCTTGAAAAAACCAAATGAGTGAATAGCACCATGCAGAATTAATATGATTATCAGAATCCAAATCATGTTTTGAACTTAATATTTAGAAAATCTAAAATTAAATATTTTTTTGATTGAATGGTAACAATCAGAGAATTTGTCTGTTTATTTTTACTGTTACAACAAATAAAGGACTACTACTTTGAAATATATATACTCACTTATTATAGCTATTGCTATCTTATCTTGCTCCGATGATGATACGACTTCACCCGAAGATAAAATCTGCATTCCCGAGGGATTGCAAGAAAGTCTAATCGCTTATTACCCATTTTCTGGAGGTAGTATAGAAAATACAGTAGATGGAAGTACACCTGATAACATTAACAATGCAACACCTGCGGAAGACCGTGGAGGAAATGCAAACTGTGCTTTCAGCTTTAGCAAGTCGGACGGTAGCCACTTAGATGATAACAACCCAAAATTTTTAGATGACAGAAGGCAATATTCTGTTTCTCTTTGGTATTACCACACAGTAGATAATGATGGGGAATATGAAGGATTAATACACCGAGGACAACCTAACTCTAGATCAAATAAGCTTGACATTGGTATTTATGATATTAATAAAGTTACATTTAGTGATTTCTATTCCGTGTGGGACACTACTGATAATAATCAGTTAAACAAGTGGTACCACGTAGTTGCCACTTGTGATTATGATAGTAAATCAATGAGATTATATCAAAATGGTGTACTTATGGAGTCATACGCCAGTGTAACTCTTGAAGTTATAAACCCAAGTAACGGTGGCCATTTGTATATAGGTAAGGACTTTACTGGTAGAATAGATGACATTGCTATATTTGACAAAGTACTAACCGAAGATGAGATAATGAAGCTATATGAGTCAGATGCTTGTTGTGAGTAGGTATACGATTGATTTAACGGTAATAGAAAAAGGAGACACATCCTCCAAAATCCTTATCAATAAGATCAAATTAAGTGAGAGCGGCCCACATTGAATTCAACGCATAGATAACTTTAGTCCTCTTTCTCTGTCTTTTTTTTTTACTATATCGAATCTATTTCTAATTTCAGCCAGGTCCAATCAGCTGAGAGAAATTATAGCATTTGAAGCAAACAGATTGGAGTTTTTTCAAACCCTCACCTCTCTAGCTTATACCAAACCACATCCTCACCACCTGGGTCGTAGGGAGCAAATTTATCGAACACCATACCTACCTTTTCCATCACTCTGATTGATGCCTTATTCTCTTTCATTGCAATAGCAATTATCTTAGGCAATCTTAGCTGCTCGAATCCATAGTCCAACACCGCCTGAGAGGCCTCTGTGGCGTAGCCCTTACCCCAGTATTGTGGCATAAATCTATATCCGAGGTCTATCTCATCGAACTCAGGCAAATACGCTAACCCTGCCCACCCAATGAAACTCATATCTTCTTTGAGTATAGTAGCCCATCTGCCATAACCATACTTCCTGTAGTTAGGCACTCTTTCTAGTATTGCTTTCTCCATTTCTTCCAATGACTCTATGGTTGGCTCGCCAGTATATCGGTGCACTTCCTCATCCGAATACATCCTAAGCATATCCTCTTTGTCCGCTGGGGCTATCTCCCTGAGCAATAGTCTATCTGTTTCTATTACTGGTTTCATTTCATTCTTCACCTAAATTGATAAGCATAGCCAACTTGCAATATTAACTGCGGAAAATTTAGATTATCCGAATAAACTGAAAGTCCAGGACTAACAAAAAATCCATAAATACTGATTATAGAGTTAATAGAAAAATATTGCCGCAAATTATCAAGACCAAGTTGCTTGGCTATTGGAGCAATTGAATAAAATCCCACTCCTGCACTTATCCCATAATATATTTTATTTAATTCATCTATTTTATAGCCAACTTCTACTTGTCCACCTGCAGGATAACCAAAAAAACCTCCTGACAACTTGTAAAGAAAATTTTCAGAATGTGCAATCGCAGCAATGTTATACCTACCAGGGTATCCTATTAACAAGCCCAATTCATATTTAACTGGTTCAATCTTAGATTCCGGTTCTGCAATAAAGATAGTATCTTTTTCTACAATATACACCGTATCCTTAGTCTGCGAGTGCAATGTTAGAACTGAAAATATGAGTATAGTAATTGTTAAGAGTACTTTTGTCATTGGGCTTTGCTGTTTTATTTTTCTATCTGTTGCTTTTTTTTTACTATATTATAAAAATTAGTCTTTACATCAATTCTATAATATCTTGGTTTCTAAGTTACAATATATAATTATATCAATATTTATCCTATTGGCGTACCAATTAAAATCGGACAGTTGGTATGATCCTGAATGGTCGGAAATGATTTCTGAATCAAAGGTAATTGCACTCGTTGAGTATATTGAATCTGGAGACTTCAAGGCAAAAGCAAAGGCACTTAAGGTTTATAAGGGGCAACACGAAAGTAATGAGTTTTGGATAGGTGAAATTAGTAATAGGTATGGCCCTATTGACACAATGAATAAAGGTGACAAGTATATTGTTTTTTTAAGATTTCCCTTACATAAGTCAAAAAAAGGGTACTCTTCTATTGTTTGGTCACCTACTTCTGGGGATCTGAAAGTCAAGGGTGATAAAGTTCAATATGATTTATTAAATACCACATACTACAGCAAACAGAAATACTACAGCTTAGAATTATTCGAAGAGTTCTTATATGCTACTCAATCTCCAAACGAAAGTTTTCATTCTAAGATAATGAACAAACTTAAAAAGAACTATGATGATGAGTTGGCAGTTCAATATATGATGATGTTGTATCTTTCTTCATATAATAAATATGATCCTATTTTCAGAAAAATCGCTGAATCAGGTAAGCTAAGAAGATGTTTGGCATTAACTAACCTACTAGGTGAAATTCAGAATTCAAATTCTAGAGAGCTTTTAGTTTATTTATTAGGCTATTATCATAACAAACTTCAGGGAGAAATTGTTAGACAATTAGCAAAATTTAATAGCGATACAGTTGGTCCAATTTTACTTTCACATTTGGATAAAGTCGCATTGAAAAGTGGAAAAAATCGAAACATAATGAACCCTGTCATGAATTCGAATAGAGGTGGTAGAAATCAAATAATTAAAACACTTGGTGATATAAAGTATAAACCTGCTGAGGAAACACTTTTATCCCTCTTAAATACAAATGATGAAGATTTATTTGAAATAGTAATTGAGACCCTTATTAAACTAGGGAGTAAAAAGTATATAGAGTTTTTGAAAAGTAATCTTAAAAGCAAGAATTACCCTTTAATCTATCAGACCTGTCGATTTATTGTAGACAAAGATTTAAAAGAATGTAAACCTGAATTAATGGAATATGTATCTACATACAGTAAAAACCAAGGTATTGACACATATCTGATAGATGACTTTAGTGGGATTTCATATTTCAATGATAGTGAAACAAGAGAATTTTTAGAGAATGATTACAGAATGATGTTGAATAATAGTGATACTTTGAATAGCTATTATTTGAGATTTTGGATAGCAAAATATCTTGAAGTGTTTAAAAAATTGGATTATAAGAATCGTAGGGAGCTGATATTTTTGGCGCTCTACAATTGGTTCGGATATAATGAGGACTTTGTAAAACACCCAAAATTATTCGAATTCAAAAAATATATTGAAGATAATCACATTAAGAGAGTTAGAGAAGTGCTTAATGATTCAATTGTTAAAGATGTAAGAGCTATTGTTTTCTTAAGAAACACATTAGAGTACAACCAAAACTATAACCCAGAATTTGAAGTAAATATTAATATAGAGCTTAATGATATAGAATATGTTAACTACAGAAAAAGCATGGACGAAGTTAGATTTAAGGTGGCTAATGAAATGAATATACCTGCTGGAAATATTTGTGTAAATATTGAGCATTATGTCTCGAATCACAATGAAAGATTTCTGAAAGATATCAGAAGAACACCACTCGATAAATATTATCAGTACGTAATAGAAAACTGTAATCAATTTGATTTAGAATTCTTAAAAAATATAAAGAAAAGTGGATTTATCGTAAACAAATGGAGTAAACTGACCATTGAAAAGAATATAAATATTTTAGATAACAAGTTGGATGGTAACAAAAGAATTAAAGCAGAAGGTGAGTACTCTAAAATTTTATGGTTCTCACTGCTCGGTTTATCGTCTATAGCTGTGGTTACATCAACATTTATATTTTACAGAAAAAGAAGTGACAAGAAATCAGTTTAGATGTCCCCTTCCTCACTCTTCACCTGCTCCTTCCTTTGGTATGAGCGGTATAGCAGGAATAGGTACAGAATAGTAACTAAGGTAGAGGGTAGCCAGCCGAAGCCAACTACATAGTGGAAGAAGAAATAGCTACCAAGACCAAGCAAGGATAGTGCAGCTACTTTTTTGGGAGTAGTGTCTAGTTTCATTTCGAATCATACTCCTCGAATAACTTATAGACAGGTACATCGGCTATTACTTTGCCTGCGTATTTGCGTCTTACGGCTTGGGTTGCCTCTGCTAGCTCACGCGATTTTATTCCGTAGTCTATCGAATTCTGGGCTTCCAAAAATGCAGCAAAATCATCAGCCACCTTGAGCAATGTGCCATCATAAGGATTGTATTTGTCTTCGTTATACTTGGTGTTTATCTCAGACTGATCGACTATTTCGCCTTCATTTATCTTTGCCGAAAACTCATTGCGAGTGAAAAACTTCATCTCATCTATCCACTCGGACTCTATTTGTGGGAATATCTCCTGGTCAGCAAGCATCTCTTCTATTCTGTTTATTTCTTCTTGCATTCCAGGTACTGA
The DNA here is from genome assembly GCA_046290495.1 of Chlorobiota bacterium. Taxonomy (GTDB): domain Bacteria; phylum Bacteroidota; class Ignavibacteria; order Kapaibacteriales; family UBA2268; genus PGYR01. The sequence goes on from JBKAGT010000005.1 coordinate 1,410,004, forward strand.
GCGTTTCACTGGCTTTATTATATCGCGAGTTACTACCTCTGGCAAATCGTGAAATATACCACCCCAGAAATTGTTGTATATTCTTCTATCAGTCACATTTGGTATCTGCTTTGTGAAAAAGTAAGACAGACACGCAACCAACATAGTGTGTCCCAATACCGATGTGTTCGGTATACGTGGCAGGTGTCCCCACCTAACTTGGTAACGCAGCTCACCCGTTAGGTCTACGAAGTTCTTTATCTTTTGCTTGTTGAGTATATTCTGTATTCCCTTCAGGTCTTTGTATTTTTCTATTTCGTTGACCAACTCTTTGTGTATGTGATCAATCTTGTAGCCCTCGGGGTTAGCATTTCGCACAAGTAGAAATTCATAGTAAGTCGAGTAGATATGAGCGGCATCCAATATCTTTTGGCTATGTGGGTGGATATAGTCATCCTCCGTCATATAGTTTTTGAACTCTTGCTTTATCTCTTCATTAGTAAACTTATTCTCAACCTCTTTGTATATCATAAAATTGAGCTTTTTCACTAACTCTTTGTTCTTACTAATCTCTTTGAACACTGGGGATTGTATATCGCTAATTACATTCCTTCGGATTAGCTCATATATCCCACCTTTTATAATATCTAACCACTCGAACTCATTGCCATCTTGCTCTTCGTATTTAGCAAAGCAATAAGCAATCATCATTTTGTGTGAGTGTTTGTCTATCTGAATTAAATCGATTGGTCTTAGTTTATCATTCCATCTGACAATGGAAAACCCTTTGAAAAGTAAGTCAATGAGTGATTTTTTTAGCATAATTCTCTTGGTTTATTGCTTTTTTTCTATTCTCTTATCTCTCTGCTGCTTGGCCAAAACCCTAAGGTCAGCCACCTTGTCGCCTTCATCTATTATCTCTACTCCCAGTATCGTTTCCAGAACATCTTCCATAGTTATTAGCCCTTCCACACCGCCGTATTCATCAACTACTATGAACATGTGCTTCTTCCTTCTCAGGAATTCCTCTAGTGCCTTGTCTAACCTAGTGCCTTCTTGTATTAGGTTCAGCTCTCTAGTTATGGAGCGGATGTTCTTGTTTGTCTCGCCCTTCAGAGCTGTTAGGAATATATCTTTCGATAGCACATAGCCAACTATTTCCTCATGCTCGGTATCTTGACTCCACACCGGTATTCTCGAATACTGGCTAAGCTCAGTTATATTCTGCACCTCACCAATAGTCTGACCCTCAGTAAGTGTTACCATGACAGTTCTCGGAGTCATAACATCAGTGACTAGCACTTCGCTGAAGTTCATTATGTTTTTCAGTATTCGGTACTCATCATCATCTAGCGAGCCCTCATCTTTTGCAGACTCGAATAGTGCAGTGATCTCTTCCCTACTGTTTTCTTCAGCATTCTTACCGCTAACTCTAAGTGACACCTTGTCCATCAGAGCTTCCAACGGTTTGTTGAGGGTAAAGAACAAATCATAGAATGCTATGAACTTGTTTACATACTTCTTAGATAGCTTCATACCAGCCACGAATGATGCAAACTTCAACACTGCAATAATAACTATCAGCACAACAAAAGAAATAATTATTGTCAGCATACTGTCGTTTGCTACGGTCATACTTAGACCATAGGTAAACAGTGCAAGCGATAGCAACAATGTTTCTAATAGTAAAAATGGATTGAGAGTCTCGTCGTATCTGAGCCAAAATTTTTGGAGCTTTCTCGAGTTAGGTATCTCGTCTTCAATCATTTCGTCCAAGTCATCTTGACTTAGCGACGAAATTAAGTTTGAAATAAACGAAATTAGGGTAGCAACTATAATTGAAATAGTCGTTATCGTCTGGGGTACGTCCATAAGTTAAAAAGCTTCTTGGCTCCTAGTGTTAATAATATCTGTCAGTTAGAACAACACTAACGTAACTGCAATTATATTAGTTTGTCCAATCTTTATCAACTATATTTATTCTACCTGGGTAGTTTATATTACCGAACTGTGTTTTAACAGTTGGTCTGGCGTCCAGTTTCAGATTTGCAGCCGAACCGTTTTGTCCGCCAATAGCTAATGCAAGGTTGATAAGGTCATTATATCCCTCATTCCCAAAAAACTCATACAAATCTAAACTCATAGTTAGAGGAATATTAGTCGCTTTACCAGTACCAGGTATTATGAAATCATTACTAATATCGCCGGCTATAGTTTGCTTGCCATCTATGAACAGTCTCCAATCCAATCCAGTAAGAGTTGCCGAAGACTGCTTTGTACCACCTGTGCCATCATTAGGGTTTCGGGCATCTAAATTAAGTACAAATTGTGCAGGCAAGCGCTTGTCTGCAAATGCTTTTGTCAGTCTTATACCATCCATTACCGAAAGGTCATTAACAGATTTAATATTGCTCAAGTTCACACCAGCAACAACAAAATTATTCACATTGTCTAGCTTAAATTCTAACCTTTGCAAATTAGCAATCGAATCTTTAATCTGATTCAGTGTCTTACAGCTACTAAAAAGTAACGACGCTACCAACACTGCAAGAAGCGATATTTTTATTCTACTTATGTTCACTATACGTTTAGTCCAGCAGTTTCTAAAACTTGACTCGATGATTGACCAGCACCATCCAAAGCTGCAGTAAGAGCTGATACTTTTTTCTGCGCTATATGCAAGTCAGACAATAGTTTCACTTTTGCAACTAATAGCTTTTCTTCTATTGGCTTGCTCAAGAAATCATCAGCGCCAGCTTCTATTGACTTCAATTGATTAGCTGTATCATTAAGAGAAGTTACGATAACAACAGGTATATCTTTGTCGCTTTCGTTTTGTTTCAAATTCTTAACGGTTTCATATCCGTCCATGCGTGGCATCATAACGTCTAGAACAATAGCATAAGGTTTCTTTTCCTTAACTGCTTCCAAACATTCTATACCATCGTGAGCTACCATTACCTCGTAGCCATTACTTTCCAAATATCTTTTTAACAATTTTGTAGTGATTTTGTTATCATCCACTACCAATATTGGTTTTGTACTCATAAGTTAACCCTAATTGTTGATTATTTATTATGCAAATTTATTAAATATAGCATTACCGAATGCTATAAATCTAAGTATTTTTTAAAACAGATACAACTACACCTATCAAATTAAAGCATTCCATATCATTTATTTCTATGTTTGGGTAGTTACTATTTGCTGATATCAAAATTATTTTATCGGATGTATTCTGATATTTCTTTATAAATCTCTTTCCTTTGTACTCAGCAATTACTGTTTCATACAGCCCCGGATTACCATTTTTATTTATTATACAATAATCGCCATCGCCAATCCCAGCTTCTATCATACTATCACCGCTGACTACTATAACACCATATTTTGTATCATTTAGTGAGTTTCTAATTGCTTCTATGTGGTCAGGGGTATCTATCTTATCGGTCAACATCGACACATTGCTCGATACAGATTTCATCACTGCCTTGTCATAAGCCAGCTTATAAAGCACTGGGCTCTGCTTTTCTGCTCTACGTTTCAGCCTTCTCAGATTCTCGCTATTGTCTATCCCATTCATCTGCTGCTCTATCAGCGCGGCCAATTCATTGGCTATCTCAATCTCATTCATCTAACCTACCTGCAGCTGCCCTTATTATCTTGTTTCCTTCATCCAATTTACCTTTGTCAAAGTTGTTGATCAATTTCCGTTTCCTCTCCTTACCTGCTCTATTGTCAGCGAATATCTCGCCCTCGCCAGTCAATAAATAAGTAGGATTGATTCCGTATTGATATAGTTTGACTAACGTCCGTGCCTGTATAGCAGCCCTACCAGTCTCATAATTCCGAATGCGGTCGCCAGTTTCGTCCAGCATAAACGCCAACTGGTCTGCTGTTAGCTTAACCCCTTCGTGGAATATATCGCGAACCCCACGAAGCCGTTTGCCAATCTCTTTATTCAGGTTTTCCATATAGTTTTTATATAATTTTAATAACTTTTTCTTGCTAAATATGTATATTATACATAAAATTGTGCCACTTAATACATACAACAGATGTAAATTAATAAAACTTTCTATTTAAACAAAGTGTAGGAGCAAGAATTATGAATATACTCAAAGACCTGAAGTACGAGGACTTAACTGAAGATTTACAGTTAGTTCACGATATATGTGGCGAGCAAACAGTAATCGAATTAATAGAAAACCTAGGAGGTATTAGTATATACATACCCAAAATCACTCGATTCGACGACCTGATATTCCGCTACGTTAGGGAAAACCGCAAGGTTCCGTACAAAAAAGTAGCAGCTAAATTAGGGGTATCGGAACAATACATAAAGAACTTAGTCAAGAAGTACAATTAGGAAGCCGCTCTCATCTCTCCCTTGCTTCTTTCTAATTCCTGTCAGCACCTTCAAAGGTGCTTAAGTGTTTGTCATTCTGCTGTCATTGCGAAGGAATAGAGTGACTGTGGCAATCTCAAATCAGACAGCCATGTCAAAAAGATACGTTTGTCATTCTGATAAATTACGAAGGAATTCGAAGAATCCAGATTAAACAGGGTTGTCTCATTTGCCTGGACTCTTCGGTTACTACGTAACCTCTGAGTGACGCTAGTTTTCATTCTGAGGGAGTCCTAAGGACGAACGTGGGAATCTATCTTGACTGTGGCATACCATCAAATAGGACTGAAAAGATTAAAAAATACAGCTCAGTTATTAAAATTTTGATTATTTGTTTATATTCAACAATCTATAATCATCAATTCTGAACTATATATGAGAAAATCTATTCTTTTTGCTTTGCTGTGTTTCGCTGAATTATTAGTTCTTCTTTTTCCTTCAAAATCTTTCGGACAGTGTTTTGGTGAAGAAGTAGTTTACCCATTTTCTTTTAAAGGAAGAAATTATGAATATGTTCATATAGCTTATAGTTCAACCAGTGCTCGTTATTGTGCGGAGCAAAGGGGTGGATATTTAGTCGATATTGAAACAAAAGAAGAAAATGATTTTTTTGTTAGTTTTGTTTTAGACACTCTCAAAAATAAGTATAATATTGACTTCATCGAAGAAGATTTCACCTCTTTTTGGACTGGAGGCAGAGCAGAATATGTCCCAGGAAGTCCTACCTATATTGAGTGGTTTTGGAAAAATGAACCATATAATAGATTTCACAATTTTTTAGGATCACAGACAGAAAACACGAATGGTAGAGATTTGTTAAATTTTTCAGACACTCTCTATTTAAATTGGGGGCTTATTAATGGAGTTAAACAAGCTTATGCATTTCCAACAGATTATAAAACTCCATTTTTCGATAGAGATATTGCTGTTACTTTAGTACAAATACAATCAGGTACAGATATACATGCTGAGGTTGGGAATTGGATCACTAGAACACCAACTGTTGAAATGCCTTTTATTATTGACTATGGGTGTATTGATTCAATAAAAACTACATTGGACACACTTCATTGTACAAATACAGATTTGATTCTAAATGGGCAGGAAATTACCTCACCTGGAGAATATAAGTTCAATCTTAAATCATATTCTGAATGTGATTCTTTGGTCACATATAATGTCTCATTCACTGAAATCGATACTAATATGGCTAAGAATGGAACCAACTTAGTCTACGGTGATAATAATGCTGATAGCTACAAATGGTATCGTTGCGATTTGGATCAACTAATCGAAGGAGAAAAATCTTCATTCTTGAAAATCACAGAATCTGGTTCATACAGACTAGAAGCAGAGAAAGGTGGTTGCACATTCATCTCCGATTGCTATGATTATTGCATACCAGTTACTACATCTATAGACACTGTGAAGTGCTCCAATGAGTCAATCACCATAAACGGTGAAGTCTATGCTGAGCGTGGTTTCTACACCCAAAAGCTGAGTCAAGTTGGCTTTGATTGCGATTCTACTTTGGAGATAGAGATTGAAGATATTTATATAAACACCGACATAAAGAAGAATGGTAATCAGTTATCTGCTGTTCAAACGGATGCAGTTTACCAGTGGTATAACTGCGATGGCGATGTGATGATAGAAGGCGCAAACTCTCAGACTTTCTCACTGACAGAATCTGGTGAGTACAAGGTAGAAATAACTAAAGACGGCTGTATAGAATATTCCGAGTGCTTTGAGTACACAGATGCTGCGAGCGTGAAGGACATTAACGAAAGTGACATGTTTACCATCGATTATAAGAATGGAACAATAGCTTTAAACAACACCAAGAAATACACTCAAATAGAACTACTTGATCTAAACGCTAAGACAATATTCAAATCAAATGAGTTAACTCAATCAATTGATATCAGCTCGTTACCGAGTGGTATTTACTTTATTAAGCTTCAGTCAAACAGCAAGATAGAGATGTTTAAGTTTATGGTTGGTGGGTGATGTTATTGATTAAGAGTTTAATCTTAAAATTCAGAATAATTGATTTTGAGTATTTTTTGAATTTAGTTTTAAATGAAGAAACTTGCTAAAATCAAAGATAAGGCTAGTAGAAAAAATGTATATATTGCGTTACCAAATGCTTGTGAATATTTCTTTAAGGCATATTGGTGCTCTTCATCTAATACTTCCAAAAGGTCTTTGCTTTTGCTAGCTATAGGAGATAGTAGAAAAACATCTTTGTACAGGAAGTTGAGACTTTTGTATTCATTATATAGATTTGGTTCATATTCCTTCACATATAAGGTTACTTTCAAGCCGTATATCGAAAAAAGCCAAAAGTTAGGTAAGTAGGCTACACCACCCAAAACCATAAATATTATTACGAAATGAATTTTTGTAAAGGCAACCATTAGAATTGCTAAAGCGCATAATAAGGTTGATAATAGGTAAAGGTTGGGAATTTTATTCATTTTTCTCCATTAAAAACAGGTTATTCATAAACTATTGCAACAACAAGCATTGTTGCAAATTTTTTCCAAGTAGGTACTTCATTTTCAAGTCTAAAATTACTACCTAATAATGCTTCTAGATAACTTTCTAAATTATTATTCTCCCAAGTATCACCATTCTTAATATATTCTTCATATAAGAGATTTAAAAATTTTTCGAAATCTTTACTGTTTTCAATTTCATCAACAAACTCATATACGCTCATATCAACTCCTTGTTTATTTATTATAAATTATACTGAATGTGATTCACTCCACTTCATCATCTATTGTTTTGCCACTGAAGTTACAAAGATTTACTTTGAGAGTAATTAATCACAGAATCCACTGATATTTCCAACTACGATATCAGCTCCTTGAACTCATCGAAGTTGAGCTTGTCGGCTAGTCCTTCAGCTACTTTTCTGTAAGTTTCGGACATTTCTGGGTCTTGCTCGCTCACTATCTTAGATATGTTAGTAATGGTGAGTAGTTTCAGCTCATCGGGTAGTTTCATTGACATTCTTGCAGCTTCTCTTAGCTTGTCCATAGCTTGAGTGGTTCTACCTTGTTCTGCATCGAGTAGAGCATTAGTATTCAGAATAAAGCACTCGGCTTGCGGACTACCTTTGTCAGCTAGTAGCTGGCTAGCAGTGTTTATAGTGTTTTCTGCCATAGAGTAATCACTTATGCCCATGTAAGACTTTGCTATAATAGTCAAGAGCTGCACTTTTTCTATTAACCTGAGCTTATTAGCGCTGGTATCATATATATTCTCTGCTTTTGATATTGCATTCTCATATCTTTGTGCGAATACCTCATCTAGTACCTCATTTCTGACAGCAGAAAAATCAAATTCATCAACTAAGTTGCCAACCATTACGGTACCGCTTACTGCGCCATCCGAATCGCCTCCGCCATATCCGCCTCCAGCACCTCCAGTGCCATTTGTTTCTTCTTCATCACTCTCTGTTGGAGTGTATTTCTCCGAAAAACCTTTGCTAGCTGCTATCATTTTGTTTGCTAACTCATCATTCTCAGCTTCTTTGCTGTGAGCAGCTAAGTATGGTGCTATTTGCTCTTTTTCTTCTTCATCGGCCAGATCGTAGAGCTCTTTTAGCTCTTTGCTGACTATTCCGTGCAGTGCTATTTTCTCTTCATATTCCAAGCCGTCTAGGAAATACTCGTAATAGAATGCTTGTGTAAATTGGTATATAGTAGTCTTCACTCCATATCTGATGTTAGCACCAATGCTCCTAACAACTGGAGATTTGCCTATAATTGCTCTTAGCTTTTGTATTACATCTACTATATCGGTGTTGAGCAATTTGGACATCATATACGCCGAAAACTCACGCCCCTCCGCTGCACAAATGGAGAGCAAATTCTTGTCATCATCGGTCAGTTCATTTATGTTTTCCGCCAAAGCAGCGCTTGCTGTTACTGGCATATTTACATCATTCAGATTGACCGTAAGCTCACCCGATGAATTGAATGGAGGATGTTTTTCGAAGTAATGTAAGTATTCGTGGAGTATAGCAGGATTGCCATGACTTTTCTCATAGACCCAATTTACGAATTCTTCACTATCCTCGAACCCACTCATATTAGTTCTGAAATATGAGTCTACTTCCTTCTTATCTAAGCCTCCTAATCTTATTCTTTTTATATCGTGATTTTCTGTTACGATTAGTGGGAATAGAGGAATTGAGGGGTCTGAAAAATCAGAACGCCTGTAAGAAAAAACAAACAATACCGGCTGCTCATTATTTGCAAATCGCCTGATCATTTCCACAGACGAGGCATCGGACCACTGCATATCGTCTATCATTAGTACGAGTGGTTGCTTGTGAGCAAAGCTACAGAATGCATTGTAGAACTCGTCTATAGCACTAACTTTGCTATCGGCTTTCTCTTGGCTCGACTCCTTTTTGTAGTCCTTCCAGTCTTTACTGATTTCCTTTACAGCATAGAATATCTCACCTGTAATTGGCAAAGATGCAAGTATAGAAATACCTAGTCGCTTTTTGAATCTTTCTTTGGCTGATTTGTAATTACCTTCAAGTAAGCTGTCCATAGCAGTTGAGAATGGTTTTAGCTGCTGCAAGTTTGAAACATTGAAGTTGCCTATTGGCGCTTCATTTTCTATCATAAGTGATATGACAGATTCGTCTTTGCGTGCAAGCTTCATCATTTCCATCATTAGAAATGACTTACCAGTCCCAGCTTCACCTTCCAATGCCATAACAGAGCCTTGCCCTGCTTTCAGCTTGTTTAGCTTGTCTTGGAACAGCTTTAGCTCTTCATCTACCCCAATTGGGAAGTAGTTGTTTTCCATAAAAAATCAGTTTATTTATCTATTTATACTTAAACTACAAAAACTATTCCAATTATGGATAAGTAGCGATTAAATGTTTGTAAAACAATAAATCTAAATAATATTGAAATATAATTAATCTTTATTTGTTAGTTTGAATAAATCAATAAGAAAAACCAATGAAACTTATAATTACTGCCGTTTCCTTTTTGCTAGCGACAACATTTTTGACCTCAGGTCCTATTCCGGAGCATTATAATAATTGGATATTTGGTGAAAATGCTGGTATCACATTCACTACTAATGATGGGAAACCTGAGCCTTTTGACTTTGGGGATAAATACAGCTTTACGGAAGGTACATCTTCTTTTTCAGACGATAACGGGAATTTGCTTTATTATATTTATTTGACCAGTTCAGAGCAGTTTACATATATAAAATCTAGTGGTCTTGGAGTAGTTAGTAATGGAGGGAAAATAGCTACTACAACAGATGTATCTAATACGGGTTTATTTATAGAGGATTTTGTAGATCCTTCACTAATTCATATCATTACTGCTTCAGAATCTAATAATATAAATTACTATTTATTGGATAGAGATGAAGACAATGGTTTGGGCGGAATAACTGTAAGAGATAAAAACTTATTCGACAATGCATCCGAAAAAATGACTGCTGTTGTAAATGAAGTTGATGAAATTTGCTGGGTGATTACTCATGAGATTAACAATAATACTTTTAGAATTATAAGAATTGACGAAGATGGATTAGATGAAAATATAATTACACAAAGTATCGGGCTCGAGCACAAATCATCTACCTCAAGTGTAGCTACTGGCAGGATGAATATGTCGCCAAATGGAACTCTTTTGGCAGTAACAATTCCTTTCTATGACCCTAACGATACTGGTAATTACATAGGTGATGTTGAACTTTACAAATTTGATCCTAAGACTGGAATACTGTCTGACCCTTGTAGACTTTATTTGAATGAGAATACATATAGCACAGCATTTTCTCCAAATGGAAAAGTGTTGTATGTCAAAACAACAAATAAAATATACCAGTATGATTTAACTATTTGTGATGTAGATGAAATGATAAGGAATAGGTATGTCATAGAAACAAAAACTTCTGCTTTTTTTAATGCAATAGAAAGAGGCCCTAACGGTATTATCTATTGCGGTAGAGATAAAAACAATTATTTAGACGCAATACTAGATCCTAATATAATTGGAGAAGGTTGCAATTATACTGAAGATGTAGTTGATATTGGTGGGAAGTTTATGTGGGGATTACCCACAGTAATTAATAGCTATTTCACAGGTGAGTATGATGACTATTGCTTTATTAAAGAAGACAAGGAAAGAAGTTATATCATTAATGCTCCTAAAAATGCTTGCTTCGGTGATGATATTTTCTTGCAAATTGAGTCGGAAAATGGAGACGACTTTGAAGCTGAAATGATAAGGTCTCAATATATTAGTAATTATGTGAGGGAGCCAGTTGGGCCCAATTCTAATACCAATGGTATAGTTGACTTCAACTTTAAAATAGAAAGTGAATTTAGTACATGGCCTAGATTTAATTTTCGTTTCAGAATAGTAACGGAAAATGGGGATATCGACACAGTTAGTATCCCTATAGAATCGGCAAACTGTTGTACTCCTTTTATTCGTAATTGGCGTTTTAATATGTGGAATACAAGTGGCACTTGTTACCCTGTTGATTACATGACAGATTATTTCTTTAGCCCAGACAGCAATGTCAGCTGTGTCGCTGAAATTAAGAGACCAGGTGAGCTAAAAAGTAGCTCTAGTGCAAATAGAAATTTGGATAATTTTGATAAAACACCAACAATAGGAAGGATGATAGTTGGTGACCCCTTGGCAAATCTTGAACAGCGAGCATGGTACCAGAATTATGCTACTAAGATTGGTACTAGATATAGGTTTATGGCTAGTGTGTGCAATGTAGAGAAAATAGAAAGATCTTGCGAGCCGAAGGCTGATTGCGGACGCTCTCTGGATATGTGGATTGGAATAAAGAACAGGAACCAAGAATTAGTACTTAATAGAGTCGATGATATTAAATATGAAGACGACTGGATATTGCTAAGTGGTGAGTTCACTGCCCAAGACAATTATTCTGAATTCCAAGTCTGGACTCTTGGCAATACCGAAGATGATATATCTTATGGATTTGCAATTGATTTTGTAGATTTAGAATTGGTAGAAGAATATGAATTTATAATAGCTGAAGACACCACTATTTGTATTGCTGATGAATATTCTCCCAACAATCAATTTAATGGGAATATAGTAGATGTAAATTGGGAGCCAACAAATGGAGTTAGTGACCCTGATGTATTGAACCCTGTTGTGTCTCCATCCGAATCGACTAAATATACTATCACATTGTTTGATGAGTTGGGCTGTGAATATATTGATAGTCTATTTGTAGAAGTAGATTCCTGTCTGCCCGTTTGTATTCCTTGTGTCAGCTATACTATGAATGATAGAGTTGTAAATTTGGGTGATGACTACTGCCTAGAAGGTGAGTTTACACCAGTCTGCTCAGACTCATCTAGAAAAAAAGATATTTCACTATATTTTGAGTACCATCCTAGTCTTATGAGGTTAAATTCTACTTCTTCTGACTCAGAAGAGTTGTTAATCGATGATAGGAACGTAATTAAACTAAGTATAGATGAAAGCGAATATGAACTTGATAAACCTAATAAATTTGAACTTTGCTTTACAGCATTGTTAGGTAGCGATAGTTTGACGAGTCTCAAAGTATTTGAAAACAGTATAACACAGCAAGAAATATGTGTAGATATAAAAGATAGCTCAACAATAAAGTATGAAGCATGTGTTTTGCCGTATAGAAGTGTTGTGTTCCTTACAGCAACTGAGTTCTTCGTAGAAGAAATAGAGAACGAAATAGTAATATCACTATCTACCGAAGAGGAAGGTGATTTTAGGTTTGTTATCTCTGATGTAAATGGCGGTTCTATAGAAGAATTTAGCTATACAAATAGCAATGGAAGAATAACTAAAGCAGAAATATATAATTACTCTACAAGTGAATTAGCAGCTGGTGTTTACTTTATAAGAATGCAAACACCAGGCGGTAAAGTTAGATCAATTAAATTTGTAAAGGATTAAAGCTTAACTTCAAAGTAATTATCAATTTCATTTCTTGTCCATTTCTATAACCCATATCCCACGCAATTCATTCGGCGAATAACCTGTTGCTTTGTCCTCGGGGTATTTCTCGGCTAATTTTGATTGAGTAAGTTTATCTATATCTTGGTCTGGTTTGCCGTGGCATTGCATACACATTTCGTTCGTTGTAATCGGGTAATAACCAATCATTTTTCCATCACTTTCGAATAGATGAGGCTTAATTTCGCCGCCATTAATCAACTGACTTTTAGCGTCTGCTATATACTTTAACTCTAGCTCTTTTGCTTGGTTATTTGGGTTTCTGGGTTTGTCAGATACTCTTTTCACTTTAGCATTTAGCTCTATTGCCATGCTATCCGTCAGTGGTATTGCTCTTGTGTTGCAAAACTCAACAGCAGAGTGGCTACCACCTTTTTTGATTGCAGACAATAGGTTTTTTCCCAATACAGACTTAGTACTGAGTGCTATTTGCTTACCTAAGCTTTTGTAGTCCACTGCTTCACCAGTTTCGCTTACATCAGCCATCTTAGCTGATTTGCTCCACTGCTCTGCTGTAAAGTCATTGTCATACATAAACTCAGCAATCATATTTATATCATCTTGAGTTAGCGGCATTCTTGGCATCAGCCCAAACTTCTTGTAAGCACTTTTCATCTTAACTTTCTCTTTCGTTGGTTCTTTGAGAAAAGAGCTAATAGCGCTCACAAATTCTTCTTTTGTGGTGCCATCGTCAACATAGTGCTGTCTTATTTTATGGAAAGGTGGTCCTGACCGACCGCCAACAATCTCCCTTTCGGGAGTGTGGCAGCTGAAACATGCTGTTTTAATAATTCTTAAAGCCTTCCTGTTTTTATCATTTTGGCTCAACTCTTTTTCTGGAAGGCGTTTTTCTTGTGAGCATGCCGCTAGCATAGCTATTGCAATAATTACTACACCAGAAATAAGTATCTTTATTTTCATTTAAAGTATTCAGAATAGTTATGCAATGATTCAGCTAAATTGTTAAGTGCTATTTCCCTACCTTGTTCATCAGTCTTATCAGATAATTTTACTATTCGCTTCATATAATCATTGAGCCAAATGTGAAGTTGGTCATGAGCATGGCCCTTCATTGTGCATCCTTTTACCAAGTTTTGCACTTCTAATTTCAATTTAGCAGCCAAGCCATCATAATCTCTTTCCTTTTGCATTTTAACTTGCTCTACCATCTCGTGCATTTTAGCTACTGACTCGTTGGTGTGCTCATCAGCTTCCCACTTTTCAGAGCCATTTAGAACTAATCCGCCTTCGTGTGCATCACTTTTAGCTATGTCTCCATCTGTAGCATGGTCGTCATAACTATCTGCAGTGTGACTTTGATCGTGATCAGAGCTGTGTATATCTTGATCTACTATTTCGTGTGTCCCGTCGGTAGTGTCTTCTGGTGGCTCGTTGCAACCAATAGCTATAAAACTAAGTGTGGCTAAGATTAGTAATATTTTTTTCATTTTTTCCTCTGCTATGATTAAACATTTATTGTCTCAACGAATAAAGGATAAAATAAATTTATTTTATCAGAAATCAAAAATAAAATAAGGAGCTCATTAATATTGCAACAGTTTTAATATTAAAAAAATATTTAGTATGTTTATGATTATGAGTAAAAATAAATATATAATATCAACACTAGTATTTCTATTTCTATTCTCTGGTACTTATAGCAAAGAAATAGAAACAGATAGTCTAGTACCCCCAACCGAAAGAAAACTTAAGGTTGGCTATTCAGGTTCAGTTCCTTTCATATATCACTCTGGCAAGCCAGAGGGAATAATAATAGATATTTGGAAAGATATCGCTTTTGAGCTTGGTTATGACTTCGAGTATATCCCTTATGGTTCTGTCAAAGATGGCATAAGTGCTGTAAACGAGAACCATATAGATGTACTAATCGGACCTATCACGATTAACTTAGAAAGAGCAAGACAGATTTCTTTCTCACAGCCATTCTACAATACTGAGCTAGCTATATTGGCACCTGTAGTAGAGGTTACTATGTGGGATAGGTTAGCACCATTTTTTAGCATTAATTTTCTTTACGCCGTGTTTGGTCTTGTGTTTATACTGACACTTGTAGGTTTCTTAGTTTGGCTAGTAGAAAGAAAAGGAGAGTTGGAGGAGTTCAGAGATAAGCCACTCCAGGGGATAGGTATAGGTGTGTGGCTAGCCATAGTTACTATGACTACTGTTGGCTATGGTGATTACTCACCTAAAACTGCTGCAGGTAAAGTTATACTGGGTGCATGGATGATTATCTCTCTGATTATGGCTACTTCTTTTGTTGCAGGTATAGCAAGTACTCTTACTGCTAGCAATAGTAATAGCAAAACAATTACTACCTTGAATGACATAGATGATGATAAGAAAGTTGCAGTACCATCTATTTCTAGGCTTTCAGATAACATAAGAGCAAATGGGGGTAAGCCTATAGAAGTATCAGATATTGATGAAGCTTTAAAATATTTAAATGAAGGTAAGATAGATGCAATAGTATATGACATTATTCCTTTGGAATACATATACAACAAACTTGATAAGAAAGAATATGTACTAACTACGAATGGCTTATACAAACAAAACTATGGCTTTGTATTCCCTACCAGTAGTGACATCAGAAGAGAAATTAACTTGCAAATATTAGCAATGAAAGAATCAGATGAAATACCTCAAATAATTGATTTATGGGTCAACAGGGAGTGAGATATGAAAACAGAAAAATGTCCTATGTGTTCATCTGATGGAGTACCATTCTATCAGGAGTCATTCTATGAATGTAACACTTGTGAAGGTTTGTTCAGACCGAAGTCCAAACTTCCAAGCTATCAGAAAGAGAAAGAAAGATATCTTAAACACCAAAATGACCCTGAGGATGAGGGATACCAAGAATTTGTCAAACCACTTACTGATTTGTTGATAGCAAATCACACAAATGAGCAATTAGGGCTTGACTTTGGTGCTGGAAATGGCTCAGCAGTTCATAAACAACTTAGTGATAGTGGGTTCAATGTAAAGCAATATGACCCAATTTACTATAACAATCCTGATTTACTCAATGGCAAATATGATTATATATATGCTTGCGAAGTTATAGAACATTTTCACCACCCATTCCATGAGTTCAGCAGGCTCTTCCGTATGCTAAATGATGGTGGTAGTTTATATTGCAAAACCAATATTTATGATAAAGATATTAATTTTGACAGCTGGTATTATAAGAATGACTTTACACATGTGTTTATTTATAAGAACAACACATTCAATTGGATAGCAGATAAATTTAATCCTGCGGACATGAAAATCAATGAAAATATTATTCATTTCAGAATGTAAAATTTAAGAGTTTTTGCAATAATGAATTCGTAATTCGTTATAAATAGAATGTTTAATTAACAAACGGAGAGATCATGCGATTAGGAAAAATTGTATTAGTACTTATGTTATCAGGGTTATTATTCTCATGTTCAGAGAGCCAACAGCAAGACATGAAAGATAAAACAGAAGAAATGTCCAACGAAATGCAAGAACAAAAAGATGAAATGCAGAGCGAGTTGGAAGAGGGCATTGAGGAAATCAATAATTCTATTGAAGAATTAGAAGCAAGCTTAGAAGAAGCTGGCGAAGATTCGAAAGAAGAAATCAACGAACAGATTGAAGAGCTAAAAGGGCAAAGATCTGAGTTAGAAAAAAGTTTAGATGAGTTAGGTGACGCTACTGAAGAAGGATGGGAAGACTTCAAGGAAGGAGTAGAAGAAACTCTAGAAGATATAGACGACAAATAATATTTGTTACTATCGAAAAGCTAAAAGTGAGCTATAAAAATAGCTCACTTTTTTTTATTCTGGTAGCCTTGGTTCTACCATTACTACATCTTCTCTGCGGACTACCACTGCACCAGGATTTGCACCTTTAGGCTTACTCACATATTTCTTTTCTGTATACGCTACAGGAGCTAATTTTGAGCTTTTTGCTTTAGAATAAAAGGCAGCTATTGCCGAAGCTTCTTTTATTATGCCCTTACTTGGTTTCCTACCATCCACTCTAATGACACAATGCGAGCCACCTACACCTCGGGCATGCAGCCAAATATCGTTAGGCTTAGCAAATCTAAGAGTTAATTCGTCATTATTCTTAGCGTTTTTACCTACATACAGAGTATAGTTCTCACTCAATTCAAACTTTTTAAATTTATCTTCTCTTTCTTCTTTATTACTTTTATTCATTATACTCCCAAATATTGCTTTATTCTCAGTTATTATATCTTCCACCGTTTTTACATTGTCAGCTTCATCTATTTCACTTTTTATCCTAGTAACTAAATCTAAGTTATCCTTAATTTCAGGTAACTTTTGTTTTGCTATTTTTCTCTCTTTCAAAATGGAGCTAGATTTTTTGAAATATTTTTGTGCATTGTCAACCAAATCGAGCTTTTCATCAAGGGGAATTGTAATACTACTTCCGTCCCAATCTTTTAGATCTACCTTATTCCCATATTTTTGCTTTGGATTTGGCTGAGATAGCATTAACTCAGCAAAGTGACGATATTTATCAGACTTCTCTACGCCATCATCTAGCAGTTCTATTCTTTTAATTGCTTTCTCGTCTTTAGATATTATTCTCGATAGAATAGTATTAGCTTTCTTTTGCAATTCGATTAAGGATTTGCGACTTATTTCGCGTACAAATTTTGTTCTTATCCCTTCGCTAACAGTATCAAATCTTTGGTGAAGTTCGTAATCACGTAGCTGTGTCAAGCTCATAAGGTAATCATTTTCTGTAATCTTATAAACATACGATTTCGTTGACCTAGCTAACTGCAGATAGTATTCGGTCAGCTTTTCAGTCAATTCCTTTTTATCTATTTTACCTAAAGTTATGTCTTTTTCGATACTATTCTTTTGCAGAAAATCATTTGTATAATGTCTCCCTAAATAATAGCTACTGCTTCTGATAGCTTTTTCTACTTTAGTTTCATCAGGCATATCGACTGGTAGTGTAGGTTGTTTTTCTTCTAGCTCGAACTGAGATTCTACTTGTTCAGTATTTGAGTATGTAGCTACTATCTTTTGACTATGATTAGTAACAATCAGATCAGATTGATTATGTCCAAACAACTTGAAAAACAATAAATAGCTCTGAGTACTAATGCACAAAACCCTATCTTCATTTACTTGTACAACATTTGTAATTGTTTGACCTAACAAAAACTGAAATAAGTCTATAGTATTTGCTTTTGCTCTTTTGTGCTCAGCTCTGGCAAATAATCTATCATAAGGTTGGTTATTAGAAAATTCGAGAAATATAGTATCCGATTCATTTTCTAATCTTACAATTATAACGCCTTTGTGTTGTTGATATATTTCAACTATCTCATAACCTATTGCTATTGTGAGCTCATGAGACAATGCTGAAATTGTAGCTTTGTGATTTATCATATTGTTGGCACGATATTCCCACGTATATATTATACGAATAAAGACGATTATTAATTGACATAATGTCAGTGATATAATAAAATTTTACAAAAATTAGAAAAATGTTTATAAAAAGTGAAACTTTTTTGCGTTTTGATAGTTATTACTTTTAAATAGGAGTAAAATAGTCTTATTTAATAATTAGTTGGAATAAATCGAGGATTAAGAAGATGGATTTAGCGGTACAAATAGAAGAGTTGTTCAAGAACGACAGAAAGAAGTTCCTAGGTTTTATTAGAAAAAGAGTAAGATCGCAGGAAGAGGCAGAGGATATCCTACAAGACGTATTCACTAATGTTTTGGCAGCATCTAAAAATGTGCAAAAACCAATAGAAAATATAGCATCGTGGGTGTTCACTGCGGTTAGAAACAGGATTATAGATTCATACAGAAAGAAACGCGCAGAGGCGTTTTCAGATTTACAAACACCAAAGCAACAAGAAGAAGGAATGGACACTTTCGAATACTTTATAGAAGATGAAGGTGCTAGTCCTGAGGACGATTTGCTTAGAAAAACAATATGGGATTCTGTCCAAGATGGACTAAAAGAATTACCAGATGAACAAAGAGATGTGTTTGTTAAAAATGAATTTGAAGGTATTTCGTTTAGAGAAATGTCAGAGGAAACAGGCGTAAATATAAATACTCTATTAGCAAGAAAGAGATACGCTGTTCTGCATTTGAGAAAGAAACTAAACGGTTTATACACTTCACTAAATGAAAGCTAATAACAACAGAACGAAAATTACAATTGAAAAAATTGCCCGCACGATATTTTTTATATTCTTTATCGGCGGGCTTTTTCTGTTTATGTCATACACTTTAGAAAATGTATGTAACAAAATGATTTTCGATACATTTAGGATGCCTTGTATAAACACCCTAGAAGCAGCAGGTATTATTGGCTTTATCTATATTTTCATATATGGCATTAACTTTGGTATCAAATCTATGAAAAAAGATATGACACAACGGCAGGTGCCAAATAGTCATAAATCTGACAATTAGTCATTATTTTTTGCTAATCTAATCCCATTGAAGCACCATCTTGATTCAGGGTGATAAAAATTTCTGTACGTTGGTCGTATATGATTTCTTGGAGTAGAAAAACTTCCGCCACGTAAAACTTTCTGATTTATCATAAATTTCCCGTTATATTCACCTAATGCTCCCTTGCTTTGGACATAGTTAGGATATGGTGAATACGAACTTTCTGTCCATACCCACAAATTTCCTATACACTGCGGAGACGCAGTGTTTGGCAGAGCCAACAGTTTATCACCTAGGAGATGTGCTTTATCTAAATCGTCATCATTGTATTTACCGCAAGCTACTTCCCACTCGAATTCTGTAGGCAATCTGTATCCTGCCCATCTTGCAAAAGCATTTGCTTCATAAAATGATAAATGACTAACTGGAGCTGAGGGGTCCAATTCTCTCATCCCATGAAGTGTAAAATATTGGCAATTGTCATCATCGAGTTTCCAATAAAGAGGGTGATTTATTCTGTGTTTTTCTTTCCATTCCCAACCATCTGATAACCATAATAATGGTTCGTTGTACCCGCCATCAGTTATGAACCCAAGATATTCTCTGTTAGTAACCAATCTATTTGATATATAACAATCGTGAATGTATTGTTTGTGTTGGGGGCCTTCATTATCAAAGTGAAAGCTGTCTCCTTGGAATCCTATAGTATAAACTCCTTCATCTACTTTTAGAAATTCTTGATGAAATATGTCAGTATCAAAATCCAAGTTAGGATCAGCGTAATTAGGCATATAGCTGCTTGAAGCATAGTTATATTTGATATCCATGAGTAACAACTCTTGATGTTGCTGCTCATGATTAACACCTATATTCATAAGAGATTCAATCTTTGAGTAATCTGATTGATCACAATTTTCAAGCAAGTTTTGTATTGCAGAGTCAACATAGCTTCGGTAATCAATAACCTTATTCAATCTTGGGCGAGCCAATACTCCTCTGTCTGACTTAGTTAGGCGGTCACCCTTAGAAAAGTAATAACTATTGAATAAGTAAGAGAATCTTTCGTCATAAACTTTATAGTCTTTCGAATAAGGCACTAAAATGAAGGTTTCAAAAAACCATGTAGTATGTGCCAAATGCCATTTAGGAGGACTGACAAACCATTCAGTTTGAGTTATGTAATCCTCTTCAATAAGTGGTTTACACAAATTTAAAGTAGTTTGACGAATTGATATATAGTTAGAATAAAGAGGTAGATGTTTGTTCATATATATTATATTTGTAAGTGAACCAATTGATAAAAGTAATAAAAAAAAAATTAAATAGCAATGAGTGAAGAAGTAAAAAGTATGTTTGCCAACATTTCGAATGATTATGACTACATGAATAATGTAATGTCATTCGGTATGCACCACCTGTGGCGCAAAAGATTAGTCAAATTATCTGGTGCTAAATCAGGTGATTATATTTTAGATACTGCTTCGGGTACAGGAGATTTGGCAATAGAATTCAAAAAAGCAATCGGTAAAGATGGTAAGGTGTTAGCTACAGATTTTTGTTCGGATATGCTAAAAAAACTTCCCATGAAAGCTATTAAGAAAGATGTAACAGTTGAGACCGAATTAGCAGACATTATGAACCTACACTATGATGACAATACATTTGATATAGTTAGCATCTCGTTTGGTATCAGAAATGTAGATGATTTGCACAGAGGTCTTGCAGAGCTAGCCAGAGTAACTAAACCCGGCGGTAAATTGATGATATTAGAAACTGGGAAACCAAATGGCTTTTTGAAATCTATATACGAATTATATAGCCGTAAACTAATGCCAAAGCTCGGCAAAATGCTTATAAACAACGAAGATGCTTATACTTACCTCCCAACAACAATCGACAATTTCCCATATGGAAAAGAGTTTGTTGACCTTATGTTGAGCACTGACAGGTTCAGAAGTGTAAAAGCCTACCCACAATTTTTTGGTGTTTCGTACATTTACCATTGTGTAGTGGCTTAGTCAACTCTATAAACATTGAGAGTTATTTCATAACATACTTATTGTTAATTGCTTTAGATTTGTTTAAGTTGTTATCACAACTATTTTTTATATCAAAGGAGCTTGAACAATGCAAAACTATTTAGTCCTTTATTACGCACCAACTGAAGCAATGCAAGGAATGGCAAATGCTACCAAAGAAGAACACGAAGCAGGAATGGCTGTTTGGATGGAGTGGCACAAAAAGAATGAAGCAAATATAATAGATTTAGGTGCTCCCCTTATGCCCGGAGTTAGTACTACCGATACTAATCAATATACTGATGTGATGGATGAGCTATCTGGATATTCTGTTGTTAAAGCAGAGAATATGGACGGAGCTAAGGAATTATTGAAAGGACACCCACATATTGGTTGGGCACCTGGTTGCCGAATAGAGATAAGACCTTGTGCAGAGATGTAAACTAGTGAAAATCACTTATAGTCTTTTTTTGTCATAATAAACAGAAAACAATTAAAGGGGTAATTTGACAGATACTTACTATTACAGTATATGAATAAAAATCCTAAACTATATTTAATGTCCTTAATTCAACATACATTTCTTTTACTTTTGTTATTAGTTATTATATCATGTAATGACAGGGAAGAGAATATTCCATTTCAAAGTTCGGGACTACATATAGCATGTGGAAGAGCAATTAAAACTTTAGACAATGAAACTCAAGGGATTTATTTTCATGACAAAAATGGCAAACACGTAGGAAAAGACTCTATTAACAAATTGCTGATTTCCATTTCTGAATTAGATGACTTCAACCAACACAATTCAACAAAATCAATAGATGGGAATTTTGAACTTTATGAGAAGCATAATAAAAACGAATTGGCTTATAAACTAAGAATATCTGATTATTCTACAACTCAAATAAAATTACAAGAGCTTGAGCTGTATTTAAATGACACAAGAAAAAGAATATCAGTAAGAATTCTAAACGAATATGAAGTAATTAGTATAAAAATGGATTCGACTGAAATTAATAAGAATTTAGAAAGTATCCCAGATGAGATAAGAAAAGTAATTCATAAACTAGACACAATTTAAGAACTAAACCAAAAGTGGATTTTCTACCCCCCTACTTAGCAGCACGTTCCAGTCTGTCGTTGATAGACCTGCCGAGACCTTTGTCGGGCAAACGTATGGCAATGATAATGTCTAAGTCGTGGCTGTCTAACTTGTGAAGAGCTTTGTATAAGTTAGCAGCTGCCTCATCCATATCGCCGCTCTCTGATAATATTTCCACGTGAATGTAGCTTACGCTATTATCAACTTGAGTTAAACTCAGTAGTCCCACTCGCTTTCCCTTTGTACTGATATTTATTTCATCTACTGAATCTACCAATATAGTTTTTGTTCTAGGGGCATAGTGCTTCTCTAGCATACCTGGGGCATTGGGGGCGCTTTCCTTTTTGTTCTTCACTTGAACCTCTCCAACTACTTCCTCTATCTCCTCTTTGGATATAGAGCCAAGTCTGTATAGCACTGGCTCATCGCCTTCGAACCCTATAATTGTCGATTCCAACCCTTTCTTGCACTCACCTCCGTCCAATACCATTTTGATTGAATCTTTGAAGTAGGACTCTACATGCTTAGCACTAGTTGGGCTTATCCTATTGAACGGGTTCGCACTTGGTGCGGCAAGGGGGAATGGTAACTTCTTTAGTAGCTCTTGTGTGACTGGGTGGTTTGGTATTCGCATTGCAACAGTATCTTTACCAGCGGTAATCAAATCAGGAATAATGTCTTTTTTGGGTAGCACAAGAGTGAGCGACCCTGGCCAAAATGCCTCGGCTAATAGCATCGCCTTTTCTGGGATATGACTCGCTATCTCGCTCACTTGCTCCACCGAGTACAAATGCACTATCAATGGATTGAATAGTGGCCTTTGCTTCACTTCGAATATTTTCCTGATAGCTGACTCACTGTATATACTGCCAGCCAGACCATAGACCGTTTCAGTGGGTATAGCCACCAAATCGCCCTGTTGCAATATCTCTGCCGCCTTATCTATATTATTCGAAATGATAGTCATATTTCTAATGTTAGTTAATTTCTATGCTTGCAAATTAGCAAACATTTGTAAGTTTTTTCAATCTTACTTAATCGGTCATTGTACAATAAAAAAAGCCAGAAAGAGCATGTCTCCATCTGGCTAATTTCGTTTTTACTTGCTTAGTTAGTCTTTCATCTTAAGTCTGATTATTCTACCAGGCGACTGGGTAGCCGCGTATAGGTAGCCATCGTCTGACATTTGTACGTCTCTGAATCGTGCATAGCCCTCCAAACTTCTCACAGTTTGGGTTACTTCGTAATCTTTTACAATTATCCTGTGCAGATGAGAACCAGCTAAGGTTGCGATTAATATATCCATCTCACCAGTTTCTTCATCATAGCCCACTAGTTCCATACCACAAGGCGCTATAGAAGGCACCCAATATGTGATTGGGTCTTTGTATCCAGGGATAGAAGTCTTATCTGTGATTGGAGTTCCATTGTAGTTAATACCATAAGTTGCCAATGGCCAAGCATAATTCTCACCAGCTTCTATCAGGTTTAGCTCATCTCCACCTCTTGGCCCATGCTCTATCGCCCATATTTCGTCTTTCTCACTCAGGTAAAACATACCTTGTATATTTCTGTTCCCCATAGTATAAATCTCTGGAAGGGCGCCAGGTGCATCTAAATAAGGGTTATCATCTGGCACACTGCCATCCTCGTTTATTCGCATCACACCGCCATTGTGTTTAGTGCTGTCCTGTGCTGTGTTCTGGCTTCCTCTATCACCAATGGTGAAGTAAACCTTATTTTCATTGTCAAATACAACCCTTGAGCCAAAGTGCTGCCCTGCCTCAGAATGTGGGTTGCCACGAAAGATCTCTTCAAAATTCTCTAGTGCATTTCCATTCAGAACCCCACGCCCTACTGCGGTCGTATAACCACCATTTCCACTAACAGTATATGCCAAATATACCATATTATTTTGGTCAAAATCGGGGTGTAATGTGACATCGAGAAGACCACCTTGACCGTATGATCTGACATCTGGCAGACCTGTTATTTCTGTTGTTTGCTCAGTAGAGATAGAGTGTCTGTATAACTTACCATCTTTCTCAGTGAAGATAATATTGTCATTGTCAATAAAATCTAAGCTCCAAGGATTTGTCAAACCACTGACTATAACTTCATCAACCTCCAGCTCACCAAAAGGATATCTATTTTGCAGCATCTCTTCTTCAAATTCTATAGAATTTACATCTGCTAAGGCAAATTCTTCTGTACCATTAATCCCAGCAAATATAATTTTCTCATCAGCGAATGTAATTTCAGAATTGGAGTTCAAACGTACTTCCATCATACTATCTGCATAGCTCACTTTTGCTACTGTACTATATTCTAAATCAAAGGATATGTTCGTTATTTCTTCTACCGAGTACTCGTTTACCGTATCGTCAGTTCCTATGATTTGCACCTTATGTTGTGAGAACAAATCGCATGAAGTTAGTAATATTAAAATTAAGATAATTGATTTCATATTCATTCTAATTTTTGATTATTTTATAGTTATAATAATTGTTGTTAATGACTAGTGTCAGGAAGTAGTTACCGCTAGCAAACTGGCTAAAGTCGATTTGGTTTTTGTCGAATTGCGATAGCAAAATATTCCCAGACATATCACTAACTATCACTTCATATCTATTCACATCACCCATATCTAATTGCAGTATATTTTGCACAGGGTTGGGGTAGACTTTTATATTATTGTCAGCAAACTCAACTGATGTCAATGGGGTAACAACAACATTAATTTCATCACTTTTGTTGCCATCTTCAGTCTCAGCAGTAATTATTGCATTCCCTTCAGCTACTGCAGTTATCAATCCAAACTCATTCACGGTAGCAACACTGCTATTGCTCGAAGTCCAAGTTACATTCTTGTTAGTAGCATTCTCAGGCATAATCGTGAACTCTACTTGATGCACACTACCTGCCATAAGTGATATCTCAGCATCTGAAAATGCAATTGATTCTACGCTTACAACATTATCTACAACCTTCATCTCTTTGATTGTAACAATTTCGTAGCTATCGGATTGGCCACCAGATGTATTCACAGTCAGCTGGCTTTGGGAAAAGCAGACTGCTGTGCTGGCTATGATTATCATTAAGAAAGTATAGAATTTATTCATTTAATCTCCATATTTATAACTTATTGTTCGTTGTGTTTTAAATATAATAACACATAAGTTAGATAAAAATTACATATATTAAGCAGTGAGTTTAGTCCAAATTTAAGACTTAATATGAAATCTATTATTTTAAATATTGCTTTACTTTTTGCAATTGCAAGCACACATTACAAAATCATTAAGGCAAATACCCACAGTTCAGTTCGAGATTCACTCATTAAGAAAATTGAGATAGCAGAGGAAGACACTAACAAAGTTAAAATGCTATCACACCTATCACTGATATATACAAGAATTAATGCAGATAAAGGCCTAAACTACGCAGAGCAAGCGCTTGAGTTGAGTAAAAAGATATCATGGGAAAATGGAAAAGCGTTAGCGTATAAATCATTAGGTGAAAACTACAGACATCTAAGGAATATCGATTCAGCTCTTATTAATCTCACTAAGTCACTCAAAATGTTCGAAGATATTGGTTTAGAATGGCAAGTTGGTGCTCTGTGTAGCAATATTGGAATGATACATTTAGAGCAATCGAATTTCCCAAAGGCAAAAAAATATTTAGAAAGAGCTCTCCAGTTAAGTAAAAAAGCAGGAAATAGAGAAGAAATTGCAAAAAGCTATGGCAGGTTGGGGTTTGTATATGAAGATCAAACTGATTTTCCAAAGGCAATAGAACAATATAAGATGGGATTAGAAATTTTTCAAGAATTAGATAACAAAAGCTCTATATCTGCCTCATTTATCAACATAGGAAACATTTATAAAAATCAAGCTGATTTTACCGCTGCACTCGACTATTACCACAAAGCTTATAATGCAGTTGAAAATACTAACGATAAGTTGAGTATATCAACAAGTCTGAGTTCTATCGCGAGTATTTACAGAACTCAAAATAATTATAAAAAAGCATTAGAATATTATCAAAAGTCATTAAAAATTGACAGGGAAATTGGTGATAAGTTCAGTATAGCATTAAGTTTAGGAGGCATAGGAGGTGTATATCATATGCAAGAAGACTTCCCTAAAGCCATTGAGTATTACAAACAAGCTCTAGAAATATATAGAGAAAAGAAAAATTTGCGTGCTGCTTCCATATACCTTATAAACATAGGTCAAGTTTATACACATCAATTGAAATTTGATAAAGCCATGTTACATTTCGAAGAGGCATTAGGTATATCTAAGAAAAATGGGCTAGAATTCCTGAAGGCCAGATCTTTGGAAAAAATAGGTTCTCTCTACTTAAAAAAGGCAGAAAGCATAGATAATCAGGACTATAGTGAATCAAGCCAAATAGACTTCATAAATAAAGAAAACAACTTGAATAAAGCTATTGAAAATCTACTTGAAGCAAAAGATATTTTCGTAGAAGCAAATACCATGAGAGAGCTGTTGCTTATTTATAAATTTTTAAATCAGGCATATTACTTAAAAGGGGAATACAAGAAATCTGTTGATATACTTCGTGAACACAACCAAGTAAAGGATACCCTTTACAGTTTAGAAAAAGTAAAAGAGATTAATAATCTAAGCTCTGTACATGAGAAAAAAGTAGCGGAGAAAGAACTTGAGATTCAAAAATTAGAGAATATAAGACAAAGAAATGAAAGTTATGCTTTATACGGTGGGATAGGACTACTCGCATTAGTTTCAATAATTATTTTTAGACAAAGAAGAAAGTCTGAGATGCTACTTCTCAATATTCTTCCTGCCAAGATTGCTAAAAGATTGAAAAAGAAAAAAGGACAAATAGCGGACAATATTGATAACGCATCGACAGTATTTATAGACCTAGTAGGATTCACAGCTTACTCGAAAGATAAAAACGCCTCTGATGTTTTGAAGATGTTGAATAGCATTTTTTCAAGAATTGATAATCTTGTAAACAAGAATGGTCTAGAAAAGATAAAGACTATAGGTGATGGATATATGGCTGCATCGGGGGTACCAGAGTATCAAAGTGATCATGCTTTGAGAGCAGCAAATTTTGCCATTGATGTAAAAAATGAGCTAGAGTCTTTCAACCTTCAAAATGGTACAAACATATCAGCAAGGATAGGAATAGAATCTGGGCCACTAGTGGCAGGAGTGATTGGCGAAATGAAATTTATATACGACTTGTGGGGTGATTCAGTAAATACTGCCTCTAGAATGGAGTCTACTGGCATACCAAACAAAGTACATATAACTGAAAATTTCAAGGAAGAGCTGGATAAAAATAATTATAAATTCACCTTTAGTAAACCTGTTGAATTATATGTCAAAGGTAAGGGAATAATGAAAACATATTACATCGAAGCATAATAATTGCGTAGCTGTTTTTTAGTTCTTATGACAACTAATAAAATAATTAATCAAGTTTTTCATTATATACGATAGAATTAAAACATCAATAGAATAATCGTATATGAAATACTTATTACTTTTTCTTTTAGCGTTAAACATTTCAATTGCTCAGGACAGCAGAGTAGAGTTCAAAGGGCAGATACTAGGCCCACCCGAGGGTAAACCAGCAGAAGGCTTTGGCAGATTGTCATCTGATGATATAGATGTATATTATCCTCAGTTAGAGCCATTTTATCACGGAGTGGCATCTGGTGACCCACTGACTGACCGAGTAATAATATGGACTAGAGTTACGACCGAACAAACTACAGCTGATGTTAGCTGGCAAATGGCTACAGATGTAGGTATGCAGAATATAGTAGCAGACGGTAGCCTAACAACAGGTAGCGATGTTGACTACACAATAAAAGTTGATGTAGATGGCTTGGAGCCAGGCACAACCTACTACTATCAGTTTGAATATGAAGGTAAAAAATCACTCATCGGTAGAACACGAACTGCCCCAGCAGATGGTAGTTTGGAGCGACTAAGATTCGCAATAGTTTCTTGCGTAAATTATCAATGGGGATATTTCGCAGCTTTAGAAAGAATATCTGAAAGAGCAGATTTGGATGCTGTAATACACTTAGGTGACTACCTATATGAGTATGGTCCAGAAGATTACAACCACCCAGATATAATTGAAATTCAGAGCCACGAGCCAGAGTATGAAACAGTTACTCTCGCTGACTATAGACTCAGATTTAGCCAGTATAGATTAGAACCTGACATGATAAAGTTCCACCAACAGCACCCGGTAATTGCTGTATGGGATGACCACGAATCTACAAACGACTCATGGAAAGATGGAGCAGACAACCACCAGCCGGGAGAAGAAGGCGATTGGTCTGATAGGGTGGATGCATCAACCGAAGTATATGCGGAGTGGATGCCGATAAGAGTGCCAAACGAAGACGAAAAAAGAGAAATATACAGAGAGTTTTCATACGGTGATATGCTGGATTTATATATGATGGAATTACGTCTATCTGGTAGAGATGAGCCGATGGGTACCAAGTCATTTGGACCATCCTTTGACAATTTAGATGAAGAGGAGCTAGAAGATCTTTTTGACGAAAATAGACAAATGATAGGCGATGACCAATACCAGTGGCTGACCGAAGGGATAAAAAACTCCGATGCAAAGTGGAAGCTTATGGGTAGCTCTGTGATGATGACTTCATTTCCAACACTTTTTAACGCTGATGCTTGGGATGGATATTACCAACAAAGAGAACGATTATTTAATTTCTTGCTTGACAATGACGTTGAAAACGTTGGTGCAATATCAGGTGATATACACATGTCATTTGCAGCAGATTTGATCACCAAATCTTACACAGATATAGATAATGCTGAGTTAGTCGGATTCGAATTTACGACACCATCAGTTAGCTCTGCAAATATTAATGAGCTGACTGTACTCCCATATCCAGATCCAGAAACTGGGGAAACGAAAATCATATTTCCACTTCGAGATAGATTACCTGAAAGATCAGAAGAAGTGGTGGCTTTGGAAAGCTTTTTAGTGGAAAGCAATGACTGGATAAACTACATCAACTCTGACCAGCATGGTTACATATTGCTGGACGTAACAGAAGAAAAAATGCAATCGGATTGGTATCACGTTGGCGATGTCAGAGACTTTGAGAATGATGAGGAGTCTGCTACGATGTCGATGGCTGTGAATAGTGGCGACCCAAAAATGCAAATGGTTGACACACCAACATCGGACAAGCAGAATGCTCCTGAGTTAGCACCATTTCCCGGCACTTCATCAGTAGAAAGTGATGTGGTACTTAACATGGGAGTTTACCCTAACCCAGTTGTAAACACAGCCATGATAAACTTCGCTACAAACAAAACACAAAATGTTCTGATTGCTATCTACAACATTTCTGGCGAGAAGATACTTGAGATTGCAAACACAACTTTCACCAAAGGAGTACACGGCATTCCATTCAACGCAGAAGGATTGATAAACGGTGTTTACATAGTAAGAATAGAAACTGAAAGTGGAACGAAAGCAATGAAGTTCGTGAAGTAACTCTATCCACCCCACTAAATCCAATACATTATTTAGAAAAGCACTTTCATTAGATTGAAGGTGCTTTTTTTGTATATTGGTTATTATGATACTACAACTATTGCGATTCCCCTCTTTGCAAAGAGGAGCTTGCCAAGCCAAAGGCATGGGTGGCTCACGAAGTGAAACGAGGTGTTTGAATAATGGGATTTAGATTCGGAGAGAAAAGATGATTAGAATTGGATTGCTTATAACTATAATTAGTATTATGTCTTTTAGTTGTAATGAGAACAACGATTTAAAAGAGGTGAACGGAAGCAAACTAAACCTAATTTCTTTCGACAAAGAAAGAAAAATCTTTATAGAAAATTTTTTATCTATTTCGGATACTAATAACCACTATAAAGAAAATGACATTGAATTTATAATTTCAGGGTTAAGAAGAAATTATTTGCATTTTTACATAAATAAAAGGATAACTGATATTTGGGATATATCTTACGTTGAGTTTTATAATTTAAAAATATACGATTACTCAATCGAAGCTAAATCAGATAATTATGGATACATTATTCTATTGAATGAATTAATTATAAATAAGAGTAAGTGGGGAACCTATTACATTTATTGGCATAACAATTCATTTAGAACTGATAATCATAGAGCTCGTGACATAAGACCATTTATATATGATAACACAAACTGGATTATTTCGAATTTAGATTCATCTCAAATAAAAAAAGTATTCAAAACAAATGCTAAATTTTATAAAAAGAAAGCAAATAGCATTATGCTTGAATTTGATAGTTTGAATGTTGACTATGATTCACTTACAAATAATATAAAAATTAGTAATTACCCTGCTTAATTTAACAATCCCCCTCTTCGTAAAGAGGAGCTTGCCAAGCCAAAGGCATGGATGGCTTACGAAGTGAGTCGGGGTGTTTGGAATTATGAATTACAGATTCAAAGAGAAATGAAGAGGAATTTAATGAATATAATATATATCGTATTTTACGAATGAAAATAATAGTTGAAAAGAAAATACCTTCTTATACAAAGAGAATCATTATTCCATTTTTCAAATGGTTGTTATTTCACTCATTGTTAATATATATATTCTCGTTAATTTATGGTTATTTCAACCCTTTAGCAATATTTATTTCTTTATATTTTCTAGTTTATGTTTTTTATACTCATAAGAAAATTTTATTTAAGGTTGTCTCGCATAAAAATGATTATATTTTCTTTTTTAAGAATTATAATAAAATTATAGAATATAGGTTTTACAAGCGGGATCTAAAATTAATTGATTATTCTAATTGGTATAAAAAAGAAATTAAATTAGAAAATAATAACTTTAAATTTACATTGAGTAACGGAACATATTGGAAAAAAGAAGATATTGAACATTTGATAAAAGAATTATCTGTAAATGTTATTGATTGATAACTTTATCAATTCCCCACTTTTAAAGAGGAGCTTGCCAAGCCAAAGACATGGGTGGCTCACGCAGTGAGACGGGGTGTTTTATACAATTGGATTTAGTTTAATGGAAAAAATGGCTAAAATTGGATTGCTTACAGCTATGATTAGTATTTTGTCTTTTAGTTGTAATGAGGAGAAAATACAGAATCAAAATAAATCTGTTAAAGCTGAGAAATCAATAAAATATATTGTTAAAGATACTTTATCAGACTCTTCTGCGCTCAAAAACGATAATATAAGTACTCAAAATAATGATACTTCAGTCGTATTACCTGAATACTATGATTATCAAAGTGAAGTTTTAGCCCATTTAAAGAGAAATATTGGAAAAGCATATAGTATAGAGATATACAATAAATTTATTGATTCAAACAAAACTAAATTGCACAAGTTAATTAGAGAATATCATCAGAAAAAGAAAATGACACTAGACACAAATGAATCAGATAATAAAATTGACACTACAAGAAAACTGCCTGAAGAGAATCTTACTTCATTAGATTATCATAGTGTAGAAGTCTTTTATTTTAAAAGGTATATTAACAAAGCGTATAGCAAGGAACAATTTGAAAAAAGTATAGATTCTAATATAAGTCTATTAGACTCATTAGTAAACGCTTATAAAATCAAAAACAAATAGGTCGAGAAGATGTCAATAGAAAAACGAAATAATGATATTTCTTTGAAATTATTATTATTGAAGATTTTCGATAAGATATACTTGATTAGCATAATTGCCTTAATGCTGAATTCAATTTGGTATTTTATTAGGTTAATATTTTTCGGTAGAAGAATTTCAATCATGTTTGTGGAAATCCATCATTTTACCTTGTTCATATTTCTAATTATTTCTATAGTTGCTCTAAAAAAATACGTAAATAATAAGATTACACAAGGAATTGAAATGCTATTTCCAAGGACAATTTTTATTGTTTTTGTTTATATTGTAGTTTCATTAACAATATACCATACATATTTTAGTATATCACCGTATGTAAGAATGTTTTGGGAATCTGGGGAACGGACTTTTTAATTGAAAAATTCCCCTCTTTGTAAAAAGGAGTGGCTCACGCAGTGAGTCTGGGTGTTTAAATGATGGGATTTAAATTTAGAGAAATATTAATATTCTTTGCAATAATACTTTGCTCATGCTCTAACCTTAGCTATAAGGATATAGATGTACGTGAAATTGATTCAAGGGATCATAAGTTTAGGACAGAATATAAGCAAAAGAAATGGGAAGAATTTTTAAAGCTTGAAAACTGTGAGAAAGTTGAATTTGTTGATTCAGTTATGCGACCAATTTTATTACAAAATACTGAACTTAATTACGACTCAGATTGCTGGGAAGAAAACTCTTTTTCAGATACTCTTTTATGTAGTGATTTGGCATTTGATGATTTTTACTATTGGGTATTTAGAGAGGTACATAGGTTAACGAACCGTCGACCATCAGTTAATGTATTCTATAACTCACGTCCCAAAAATGGCAGTGTATTCTATTCATCCCGTCCAACATACAGATATGAAGACTCATTATCGTATTTTAATCTAGATATCAATGCTTGGAAAGATTCTCTTGGTTGCAACTAGTTTTCCTAATACCTCTCCCACCAATTTGAATTTTGGTATGCGCTGCCTAGCTCATAGCGAGTGCCTATAATCGGGGTTAAGTAATTTTGGTTTTGTTTTTTTGCTTCTTGGGTGAATCTAATTATTGGGTCGGTCCAGGTGTGTAGTGCTAACTTAAATGCACCCCAATGGATAGGCATAGCTATCTCGGCTTTTAGGTCGCTTGCCGCGGTTACGCTCTCTTCTGGCATCATGTGTATCTGTTTCCACGATTCGTCGTACTGTCCGCACTCTACCATAGCAAAATCGAATGGCCCTAATTTTTCTCCTATTTCTATGAAGTGCTTTCCATAGCCGCTATCACCGCTAAAGAAGATATTCGTACTGTCATTTTTTATAGCCCAACCAGCCCATTGTGTTGCATTGCCATCGGTTATCCCACGTCCTGAAAAGTGACGTGCAGGAGTAGCTGTAAATGTGTAAGAATCTAGCTTATGGCTCTGCCACCAGTCTAGTTCGACTATCTTGTTCTCACTCACTCCCCAGCTTTTCAGATGCGAGCCAATACCTAACGGCACTACAAATAGCTTTACTTCATCTTTTATTTTGTCGATAGTTGGGTAGTCTAGGTGGTCATAATGGTCATGAGATATTAGCACCACGTCTATATCCTTAAAGCTTTCAGTTGGTATTGGTGTGCTATACTCAAATCTCGATGAACCAAAAGGTAGCGGAGATGCTACATCACCAAACATTGGGTCTATTAGTATTTTCTTACCATTAGATTCTAGTAAAAATGCAGAGTGTCCGTACCAAGTGATGTAGGTTTTTCCTAACTCCGTATTGCTGTTTGTTTCGAATTCCACATCAAATGGCTTCTCTGGGACCTTACCTTTACTACTCAGAAGTTCTGGCAACTTTGGTAGCACTTCAAAAAAACCAGCTAACTCTGCTTTTTCTATGTTAATGAACTTTGAGTCCTTGTAGTTTTCTGACTTCTTTATTCTTTCTAAATCCTCGCCCTCTGGCTTTTGACCAAACTGAGGAGATAGATTTACGAAAGCGAATACACCAATCGCTAGCAAAGCAATTAGCGAGCCGATTATTATGATTGTACTTATCATTATTTTCTTGAGCATAATATTTTTTTCATATTTAGACTGCTACCTGAAGTACAATCATATTTATTATTGTCAATTCTGAATCTTACTTTAATAGAAACTCTTTACTCACACTCTACCTCTTCAAATCCATCTTCACCTGATTTGAAGCACTTTATATCTACAAGCTCTAGTTTGTTATTCACTACTTTATAAGTAGTACTTGTATATTCTGTTAACGATTGATTATGGCCATAGACTAGCTGATTTTCATTATCAAATTCTAATGAGGTGCCTTCTATTTCACTTTGTATAAACTTATTTATAATAGTATCATACAGAAAATAAATGCTCCATGTATTTCCACTTCCATAGATATCCTGGAGGATTGAAAAGTCAAGAATCCCGTCAAAATTAAAGTCGTTAACATATAAGTTATTTAGTGAGAAAAAATCGCCATAGAATTCCATCTCTTGAACAAGTTTATCCGTTCTTTTCTCATATATCCTAACGCCAACAACCTCTATACTTTTACG
The DNA here is from genome assembly GCA_046290495.1 of Chlorobiota bacterium. Taxonomy (GTDB): domain Bacteria; phylum Bacteroidota; class Ignavibacteria; order Kapaibacteriales; family UBA2268; genus PGYR01. The sequence goes on from JBKAGT010000005.1 coordinate 1,444,249, forward strand.
TTCCTCTTTAGTTAGAAGTAATTTGAAGTAGTGATTATCCGTTGTTTCTCTTTGTATAAATTCGATTTCTTCAAATGATGAATCGTCGTAACCTTCAAATTTATATACCTTCTCCAAACTGACTTTTAATGTTCTCTTACCAGTATTTGTCCATCTACCGATTAACAAATCAGTATTACTGTCAAAATCACTGAATTGGAATATAGCAGTTGTATCCAGAGAACTATCTAATTCAAACATTACTAGAGAATCTGCACTAGTGTAACCAACTAAGTTAATTGACTCATCATATTTATCGTAGACATAGAAAGCTTCGATATTACCGTCTAATTTGAAATCAATTACTAGATCTATGGGGTATGTGTCAATATAACCTTCGTAAGTTATAATTTCACTCTTCAAATGATTGCAGGCAAGTAGTAGCAATAGTATAATTTCTAGTAATCTCATTTTCATTAATTTCATCAAATACTATAGTGAGCGAATTGGTAAATTACCGTAATCTATACTTGCTTGCCACCAATCCAAGTCTGATCCACATGGTTGATACCAAAGTGGTAGAATAAATCGATATAGTTATCGCAATTGCAAATTATGAAATCTGCATGCTTTCCAACTTCCAAACTACCCACAGAATCCGACTTTCTTATTGAGTATGCACCATTGATAGTAGCGGCATTTATCGCTTCCTCAGCAGTCATACCCATATTGATAACAGAAAGTGAAAGTATCGTCTGCATATTCTCAGTGAAGCAAGAGCCAGGATTACAATCAGTAGCGACAGCTGTGATTACCCCTCTGTCGATTAGCTTCCTCGCAGGTGCATAAGGCATTTTTATGAAGTATGCCGTACCTGGCAAAAGTCCAGCTACCGTACCTGCTTGCTTCATTCTCTCTATTCCATCGTCATTTACAAAAAGAAGATGATCAGCAGAAACAGCACCTACCTCGGCAGCCATAGCTGCGGCTCCCACGTCGGCTAGCTCATCGCAGTGTGACTTTGGCTTCAATCCATACTTTTTCCCTGCTTCTAATACTCTTGTCCCTTGCTCCGTCGTGTAATATCCCTTATCAACGAACACATCGCAATACTCTGCCAGGTTATTCTCACTCACATTGGGAATCATTTCATTAACTACAATGTCTATATATTTATCTCTCTCGTTTTTTAACTCTGGGGGGAAATCATGCGCACCCATAAATGTTGGAGTAATTCTTAGTGGTAGCTCTTCGTTAAGATGCTTTATTGCTTCTAATTGCTTTATCTCACCTTCGGTTGTCAGACTATAGCCGGACTTAATTTCTATAGATGTAGTGCCATACTTCGCAGCACTCAAAGCTAGCTTTCTGCCTACCTCTGCTAATTCATCTACTGAGGCATTTCTAGTAGCTTTAACTGTGTTTTGTATTCCACCACCAGCGGCAGCTATCTCCTCATAGGTTGCACCTCGCAGCCGCATTCCGAATTCGTTACTTCTGTTCCCACCGAATACGATGTGAGTGTGCGAATCAACAAAGCCAGGGAGTACCGTTTTACCTTTCAGTGAAACTTCTTTATCAATCTGATAGTTGCCTATCACATTGCCCAAATCCTCAGTTTTGCCAACCCATTCTACTTTGTCAGAAACTATCATTGCGCCATTTTTTATCTCGCCAACGTCCTGCATTTCAGTGCCAACTTTGAACGCCTTTCCTTGGTTGTCAACGGTTACCAATGAACTAATATCTTTGAATAAAATAGCCATTATAAGTATTTCTCCAATCCTTTTTCTTTTATAGCTTCTACTATTTTCTTAACGTGTTGCGAATCACTTTTCTTGCAGCTCATCACTGAGTCGTTTGTCTGTATCAGCACCATTTCTTCCAGCCCGTAAGCTGTAGCTATTCTATCAGAATTATTGATTATTATGGAATCGCTACAATCTATCGCAATCACATCGCCTTTGACTATATTCCCATTTTCATCCTTATCATTCACTCTGTCCATAGCATCGAAAGCACCGAGGTCATCCCACTCGAAGTTAGCTTCTACTACCACGGCTTTCTGTGTCTTTTCCATCAGAGCATAGTCAATAGATATACCTTGCATTGCCTCGAATACGGCTGCCATATTACTATTACCATGATGTAGCTCAGAAATCTTGTTCCCAATTTCAGGTGCATTCACCTTCATTTCATTGATGAATGCATCTAAGGAGAAGAAGAACATACCGCTATTCCACAGGTATCCTCCTTTTTCTAGATATTCCTGAGCAGTAGTTTCATTTGGCTTTTCTTTGAAGCTATTCAAATTGTAAATACCAATGCTATTGATTTCGGTAAGCTTATCGCCTGATTCTATATAGCCGTAGCCAGTCTCAGGTCTTGTTGGTACTATACCAATTGTTGCTATCACATCATTCTGCTCTACATAGTCAAGGGCAGCACCAATACATGTACGGAAGTCTTCTTCAGGCTGAATTATTTGGTCAGCTGTGAGTACTGCTACTGATTGCTTCTGATTGGGGTTTTTGTTATCCAATATCCCCGCTGCTAGAGCAAGACACGGAGCAGTATTTCTTTTAGCTGGCTCAGCTACTATGTTCTCCTTTGGTAGTTGCGGAAGCGCATTTTCTATTGGTTCTTTCAGCTGCTTACCAGTAATTATATATATATTCTCAGCATCTATCAGTGGCAGCACTCTATCTATCGCTTCTGCTATCATCACCTTACCAGATGAGGTCAGCTCTAAGAGTTGCTTCGGATTTTTTCTACGGCTAAGTGGCCAAAAGCGTTCGCCTGTTCCGCCAGCCATTATTACTACATTTCTTATCATTTTTTATTCTTTTTTTTAATCTAAAACTATATGTCCTTTTGCTTCCAATTCTTTAAGTATCCCTCTAGCCATATTTTTAGTGTTTGATTTTCTCCCGTCCTTATCTAAGAATTTTAAATAAAATGGGTCGAACTTACCTTGCCATGCTATAGTGTTTGACTCAACATCAATCAACATTATACTCATAGTGTAGTGAGTTTTGTTAATCCTATCTTCTTCATCCTCGTAGCCCTTCTCACTTACTTTGAAAGGGTAAATCTCATTTTCCGTACCATCTACAACTTTGATTGGTTGCACTGAATCTAATTCAAAAACAATGAGTGCACCTATTCCTTTTTCTTTCAGTTTTTGTTGCTTATAGTTATCGCTCCACTCTTCTAATGGCGGAAAAAGTATAGAACCTTGCACTGCCTGTACTTCTCCATCCCTCAACTCTTCTACGAAGCTTGACTCTACATCGCTTCTGTAATCAAAATTTTCAGATTCATAGTATACGGCTACGGATTCATACTTTTTATTAATGAAGTCTGGGTGAGAATAAGAGTTTAGATTTATTTTTTTTAGGGAACAAGAGCTAACTAGAGCGCATGATATTATTACGGTAAGTAGGGTTTTATATAGCATTGGTAAACTTATGGGATTTATAACTTAATTCATTTGCTAATATACGATATTTGCTTATTTTCTGAAGTATATGATTATAATTTAATTACTTGGAAGTAATATGCCCTTTCTCCTCTAGCTCTTCTAACACTCCTTTTGCAAATTTTTTGAATACTGAGCTTCGGTACTCCACAAGAAAAGCGGCATCTTGTTCCGTAGATGAGAAGCCACTCCAGGCAACTTTATTCGTCTCTATATCAATCATATCAGCTTGGAATTGATAGTTAATATTACCTAAAGAATTATCAGCAAAAGCCGCTACTGCCCCTGCAATTATTTCATCTTCAATATCTTCGTCATCTTCGGATAAAGTGTAAGCTACAGCATCAAAAACAGGAGATGGGTTTACGATTATATTCTCATATAATAATTCTACTTTCAGAAAACCATCAAATCCATTTGCCAATAGAGCTTTCTGAAATTCCTCCTCTTTCCACTCTCTTGTAGGTGGGAAAATAAACGAACCTTCTACCGCTTCTATACCTAGGTCTTTAAACTCTTTTACGAAAGCCTTTTCTAATGCACTTCTGTAATTGAGATTCACATCTATCGAGTAAACACAAATCTTTTTGTATGGTTTGGAGGCAAAAGATGGATCTGAATAGGAAGTAGTATCTAAACTAACACACGATTGTAAGAATGAAATCACTATAACAGACAGTAGAATAGATAGTATATATAGCTTAGTTCTCCTCATCCACCTACTTCCTTAATATATGACCTTTTACTTCTAACTCTTCTATCACTCCTTCTGCAAATTTCTCTATTACTGTTTCACGATTTAAACCAAGCAATGACACATCAGCATCGGTTGCAGAAAATCCCCTCCAAGCTACTTTGTTTGTTTTCACATCTATCATATCTGCTTGAAATTTGTTGTGCAGATAGACATTTCTATTTTCGCTGACTGTTGTTCTAGTCTCAGTTATAGTTTCCGTCTCACCATCATCATTTTCCCTTGTTGAAGTGTATGTATCTGTATCATAAACTGGATTAGTAGTTATGTTTACATTTTCGTCCATTATTTCTATTTTTAGAAATCCATCGAATCCATTGGCTAATAGAGTTTTCTGGAAGTCTTCCTCTTTCCAAGTTCTAGTTGGTGGGAATATCATAGAGCCCTCTACAGCAGTAATGCCTTCATCCAAAAATTCATCTACGAATATTCTTTCTATCTTCGCACGGCTGTTCAGGTCTGTCTCCACCGAATAGACACAAATCTTGCTATAAGGCTTGCCAATGTAATCAGGATCCGAATAGGAAGTGGTTTCTATTGACACGCATGACTGTAGCAAAACCACAATAGCTACTGCGGCGGTTAGTTTGTATATTATTGCTGAATTTAGTTTTGAAAGACTTTGCATATTCTCCTGCTGATAATTATTCAAATATTTTTCTTGCTATTTCTTCATTACCTATAACTACTTTATTAGGTTAAAATATGTTTCAAAAAAAACAAAATCAGAGAAAAAAATGAACTACACACATAGCAAAACATTATCAGGAAATTTTGAAGAGATAAAAGATAAAGTAACGGCTGAGCTGAAAGAAGAGGGCTTCGGTGTGCTTACCCAAATTGATATAACCAACACATTGAAAGAAAAAATAGATGTAGATTTCAAAAAATATCATATATTGGGCGCATGCAATCCACACTTCGCTCACAAAGCATTGACTGAGGAAGAGAAAATCGGTGTTATGCTTCCTTGCAATGTGATTATAGTAGAAGCTGGTGAAGGCAAATATGAAGTTTCAGCTGTTAGCCCAATGGCTTCTATGCAAGCAATTGAAAACGAGAATCTTGGCTCAATAGCTCAGGAAGTAGAAAACAAATTAAAATCGGTAATTGACAGATTAAACTAATAATCACATATTTATCACTGCTAGTATTAGCAATTTCCTCAGTCTATTCGCAAGAGTTGCCTGGTGGACAATACGACAGATACGAGCGAAAACCCATTAGCGAAGAATCGGACACAAGGGGCATTCTGTCTGTGTCGTACAAAGTGATTAGCAATGAAAGATATACTATCAACGATTTGGGTCTGAAGGCAGGCTTTTTTGCTTCTGAGAACATGGTCGTAGGATTTGAGTATTTCTATCTCTTTGACGAATCTGTTACCTTTCAGCCAGACCCTGACGCACCTGGAGTAGCATTGCGATTTGATTACTACTCCGCCAATGTATCTTATTTTATCAGCAGGTCTTTCTTATTAACTTCCTTGGGTGTAAACTTAGGATTTGGGCAAATGAACTTCACAGGAACTCGAGGTACCCCACTGCTCGATGATATGACCGGTGATTGGGTAACAGTAGTGGAACCAGTTGCCAATGTATATGTACAGATGTTCGATTATATGTTCCTAAATATTTCAGCTGGTTACAGAGTTGTTAGTGGAGTGGAATATAATGACCTAGAAAATTCCGATATGTCTGGTTTTTCTAGTAGCATCGGCCTTTCTTATATGTTTTAGTTTCTCACCCTATCTCTTGGTGCAAAAGCACTTACAGAATTTTGCTAAGAAACTTGTTTTTATTTAAGCAAAATGTTTATTAATTTGCCATTTGGTACTGATTTGAAATAGATTAATACCAGTATTATTAACAATCGTTGCAGAAGTTTGGATATTTCTATACTATTTGGATTTGTAGTTGGCGTTGTACTAGCTCTCCCTCCTGGACCTGTTGGAGTGACGGCTATCGAGATTGGACTGTTTCAAAACAAAAAGTCTGGTTTCCACTTAGCATTGGGTAATGCTATGATGGATTTCTTATACTGCCTTGGCGTTATATTCGCTACTTCTGCCGCTATTTCTACATTCGATAGTTTTTCAAGCCAATTCCCTAATGCATATTTATTCTTCCAAATTGGGATAATATCTGTGTTATTTATCATGGGATTTCTGAATTTGAAATCAAAACGTAGTAAACAAAATAAAAATGAACTTGATGCTGAAAGCTTTACCTCAAAGCTTGGCAGAAAAGGACCAATTTTCTTAGGTATAGCAATTGCTTTGACTAACTTAGCTAATCCTACATTTTTGCCATCGCTTGCAGCGGTAACTATATGGGTGCAAGACGCTGGTATGACATCCGGTTCAGCACTTTCAAACTTCCTATTTGCACTTGGCTTTGGCTTGGGTAATTTATTTTGGGTAAACTTCGTTGCCTCTATGACAAACAAATACAAGCACAAGTTCTCTGATAATATGATATTCAGAATCAAACAAGCTGCTGGAGTTACTTTCATTGGATTTGGAACATTTCTTGGCTTCAGATTACTATCTGTTTCAAAATGGCCAGAACTATTGCGATTCGTATTAGCATTCTAAATAAACCCCCAATCAACCTATTCTTAAATGGCTAAGCACTACGATATTATAATAAGTGGAGCTGGAATGGCAGGACTTAGTCTTGTTTACAGAGCTGTAAAGCAGGGTGTATGGTCAAACAAATCAATATTAATCATAGATAAGAGCGAAAAGCAAGAAAACGATAAGACTTGGTGTTTTTGGGATAGCGGTAAGTCTCCATTCGAAGAAGTGGTTTACCGACAGTGGGACAATATGCTTTTCTTCACTAATTCGGGTAGGAAGATAGAGCTTGACACCGAGCGTTATAAATACAAAATGATAAGAAGTATAGATTTTTATCAATATACTCTTTCCTATCTCAAATCACAATCGAACATCAGCTTTCTTTATTCAGAGATTGATCGATTTAAACAAGAAAATAACAAGGCAATTGTAAAAGCTGGAAATGATGAGTACTCAGCAGATTACATTTTCAACTCTGTGCTTGCCAAACCCAACCTAAGAGCTAGTGACACATACTTGCTACAACATTTCAAAGGAAAGTTTATTGAATCGGATGAGCTAAATCTAAACCCAAATCAGATTCACCTGATGGACTTCAGAACAAGCCAGAAGCATGGTTGTACATTTGTTTATTTATTGCCTACGAGTAAGAATAGCGCCTTAGTCGAGTACACTCTTTTTTCTGAAAAGTTACTTGACACTGAGGAATACGACATTAACTTAGATATTTATATCAATGAAATTTTGGGTATCAAAGATTACAATACAAAAGAAGAGGAATTTGGTATTATACCGATGACCGACTATAAATTTGCTCGCAGAAATGGCAGAATATTCAATATAGGTACGGCAGGTGGTGACACTCGCGGCTCTACCGGATATACCTTCTACAACACACAACAAACGATAACAAACATAATAGACGACTACGAAAGAACTGGCTCACCACTGGGTGCAAAAGAACACATAGGCAGTAAAGATAGGTTATATGACAGCACTATGCTACAAGTACTAGCAGAAGGGAAATACAAAGGACATCAGATGTTCAGAGATATGTTCTACAATGTCCCAGCTCACATCATTTTCGACTTCCTTAATTCTGAGTCAACACTAAGCCAAGATATAAGGGTGATACGCAGTCTTTCCCCACTTCACTTTATTCGTCCTTTCGTTAGGGCGCTGATGAGGTAGGGTTAATCAAATTTTAACCCTCACTAGACTCTTTACCTCGGCTTCGCTCGGTACAGGCGCAAACGCCATTTCGTTACGCTCTGAGTGGCGTTACTTGTCTATCCAAAGGGTGAGCAACACCCGAAGGATCCAGGGAAAACAAAAGCTTTGCAGTGCCTAGACTCTTCGAATGCCAAGGCATCCTCTGAGTGACGTTGTTTTGAGTGACGTAGATAAGAGCTTTTGCCACAAAAAAAAAGCCAACCCACTTAAGGGTTGGCTTCAATTTTCTTGCTAACTTTAGAGTTAATTACTTTACTTCTTTGTGCAAAGTGTGACGACCTAAGAAAGGATTGTATTTCTTAATCTCTATTCTGTCAGGTGTGTTTTGCTTGTTTTTCATAGTAGAGTATCTAGAAGCTGGTTTACCTTCACCCTTTGCTTCAGTGCACTCTAGTATTATTTTTACTCTATGACCTTTTTTTGCCATGATTAAACTCCATATTTGATTTCAATTTGACTACAAAATTAAGAAGACTTTTCCACAATACAAAAGAAAATATTTTGTCAATTGCTTTTTATTGGTAAAAAAAACTATTAAATTAGGTTATTAATATGAACAACATAAAGGTGGCATTTGTTTGAGCCATATATAGCGATTATTGCAGCTTCTTTGATTATAGTTGCTTCTTACTTTTTCGACATTGCATCAAAAAAATTCAGAATCCCTTCAGTTCTATTCCTTATTTTCACTGGTATAGGTATCAGATATGGATTAGCATACTATGACATTGTTGTCCCTGAAAGCTTTTTCAGCATACTTCAACTATTGGGTATAGTAGGTCTGATTATGATCGTGCTCGAAGCAGCCGTCGACCTTAAGATTTCGAAAGATAAAGCACCACTCATACGTTCATCCGTCGCATTGGCTTTGTTAGTGTTGGTCTTTACGGCATTCAGTATAGGTGGGGTTATATACTATATCTTAGGTAGCGAGCCATTTTTCAACTGTCTGGTCTATGCTATTCCGCTTAGTGTGGTCAGTAGTGCCGTACTTATTCCATCGGTGCACACACTCACCAAAAAGAAAAAAGAATTCCTTATTTACGAATCTACATTTTCCGACATTCTCGGTATCTTGTTCTTCAACTTCGTAGTACTGCAAGAAGGGAGTGTACTCTCTTGGTCTGGTATATCTATGATTGTAGCTACGGTATTGTTCTCAATATTTGTCAGCTATATACTAGTATTTGTATTCAGCAAGATTAAGACTCATGTAAAGCTATTTTTGATGATTGCTATACTTGCCCTGCTCTATGCTTTGGGCAAAAAGCTCCATCTATCTACACTACTAATGATATTCATTTTTGGTGTGGTGATGAACAACGCCAAGCTATTTTACAAAGGTAAGCTTTCCAGCTTTATTAACTTTGACAATGTGAAATCTATCAGACGTGAATTCCACACTATAACGGCAGAAACGGCATTCGTTATCCGTACCTTCTTCTTTATTGCATTTGGTATGAGTATCGACGTTATGCTACTTGCTGACCCAAGAGTATTGGTGATAGGATTCATAATATTAGTTTTGCTATATTTAGTGCGATTCATCAACTTCAAGGTCTTCTTGAAAACAGACGTATTCCCAGAGATTTTCCTAGCGCCTCGTGGTTTGATTACTATACTACTATTCTTCTCAATACCTAAGGCGTTTGAGATACAAGATTTGAGCGAAGGGATATTATTCTTCGTGATTTTGGGGACTAGCTTGATAATGATGGCCGCCATAATGTCCACCAAGGATTCGGAAGTGCAAACCACCACCCTGTTCGATGTCGGACTTGGTCAGGCATCAGACTACGAAATAGAATACGAGACTTTCTCAGAGTTCGACGATTTGCTCGACGATGTAAACAATATCAATGATGGCTCTGACAAAAAATTAAACGAAAATAATGATAATAATAATGAACCGAAAGGAGATAGTTAATGATAAGAAATATCATTCTACTGGCACTCGGACTGTTTGCTATGAGTAGTGCAGTTTTGGTGTCGCAAGACAATGAGAACGTTTTCCCTTATGACTATGAGGTCAACACATTGGAAAACGGACTAAAAATAATAACAATACCGATGCCGTCGAATGGCATTGTTTCTTACTACACATTGGTAAGAACTGGTGCAAGAGATGAGTATGAGCAAGGTAAAACTGGCTTCGCACACTTTTTCGAACACATGATGTTCCGAGGTACTAAGAAGTACCCTGGCTCAGTTTACGACAGCTTGATAATATCTATCGGTGCTGATGGAAATGCTTACACTACTGATGATTACACTGCTTACCACCTTAGCTTGTCCAAAGAAGATTTGGACTTAGTGATGGAGCTGGAAAGTGATCGATTCCAAAACTTGAGCTATCCGGAAGCAGACTTCAAAACGGAAGCGGGTGCTGTTTACGGTGAGTACAGAAAGAATATTACTAACCCTATTAGCGTACTTTGGGAAAAACTGAAGTATACAGCTTATGACAAGCATACTTATAAGCACTCGACTATTGGCTTTGTTGAAGATATTAAAGCAATGCCGACTTTGTACGAATATAGTATGGAATTTTACAGCAATTACTACCGCCCAGAAAACAGTATACTCATGGTAGCTGGTGATATTTCTACTGATGAAATATTAGAAAAAGCTAAGAAATATTACGGCAGCTGGGAAAAAGGATACACTGCTCCGAAAGTAGAACAAGAACCAGAGCAAACTGCTCCGAGAAGCGCGGAAGTAAAATATGATGGCAAGACTAATCCAATCGTGGGCATTGGCTACAAGGCAGAAGCATTCGATGCTACTGACAAATCGGTAATTGCTCGCGAGCTGATTGGAGATTTAGCATTTGGCTCTAATAGTGATTTATACAAAAAGCTATACTTGAAAGAGCAAAAGGTGCAGTATATTTCACCTTATTTCCCTCAGAACAGAGACCCTTTCATGTCAATAATTTACACTATGGTCAACGACCCAAGTGATATTGATTATGTTAAGGAAGAAGTACAGAAATCTGTAGAATGGTACCAAAACAATTTGGTTGATAAAAAGAAATTGGAAGATTTGAAGAAAAGACAAAAATATGCTTTCTTGATGAGCTTAGATACCCCTGCAAATGTTACAGGAAACTTAGCGAGAATAGTTGCTATAACTGGCGGTATGGATGCTGTGGAGCAATACTTCCAGACTTTGGCTTCTATCACTCCTGAAGACATACAAGAAGAGGCGAAAACAATGACAGAAGACAAGAGAACGATAATAGAATTACAGGGGGCTAAATAATGAGAAATTTCAAGACTATCAATATACTAGCACTCACTATTCTATTGGCTCTAACCGCTACATCTTGTAGAAATAGCGATAAAGCAGATGATGAAATGAACACTAACAAAGTATTATTGCAAATAGATAATGACCCGATAGTAGCTTACAATATTTGGTTCAAAGTTGGCTCTGTTAATGACCCAGAAGGTAAAGAAGGATTGACTTATCTGACTGCTGAAATGATGGCAGATGCCTCGACTAAGAGCAATGACTACTCTGCTATATTGGAAAAAATGTACCCAATGGCAACTGGCTACGGAGCTAAAGTTGACAAGGAGATGACGACATTCAGAGGTAGAACTCACAAAGACAACTTAGATGAATATAACAAGCTGTTTATGGATGCTATACTGAACCCAGCATTCAAAGAAGAGGACTTCAACAGAATAAAGAATAATACTTTGAACTATATCAAGAATGTTCTCAGATACTCAAGTGACGAAGAGCTTGGTAAATTCGCATTATACAACTATGTATTCGAAGGTACGCCATACGAACACCTTATGGTAGGTAGCGTAGAGGGAATAGAAAATATCACATTGGAAGATGTAAAGCAACACCATAAGAACTACTTTAATGCTAATAATTACACTATTGGTTTAGGTGGCGGTTACCCAAGTGAACTGGTTGACAATATAGACGCAGAGCTTAACAAGCTACAAGATACAGCTATCAATACTATGGTAGATGTAACACCAAAACCAATCAACGGACTAGAAGTACTATTAGTAGAGAAGGAAAACAACTCAACCGCTATTAGTTTTGGGTTCCCAATTGATGTTCGCCGTGGCGATGACGACTTCTTTGCATTGGCTCTGTTCAGCTCTTGGTTGGGTGAGCACAGAAACCAGTCAAGTCATTTGTTCCAGGTTATTCGTGGTGCACGTGGGCTAAACTATGGTGACTATGCTTACATAGAGAGATTCCTAAATGGTGGTAGGTTGAACAAACCAGACCCGAATAACGCAAGAAACAATCCACTATTCGAGGTATGGATAAGACCTGTTCAGCACATTCACAGACACTTTGCACTTCGTGCAGCTATGCGTGAGTTGCAGAAAGTAGTTGACAATGGAATGACAAAAGAGCAGTTCGAAACAACTAAGAACTTCTTGAACAAATACTCTATCCACTGGGCGGCTACTACATCTGAGAGATTGGGCTACCAAGTAGATTCGGAGTTCTATGGGATAGAAGACGGTGGTAACTATATCAATCATTTCCGTGAGAAAATCAGAAACTTGACTTTGGAGCAGGTAAACAATGCAATCAAAAAACACATACAGTACAACAATGTGAAGATAGCAATGATTACTTCGGATGCAGAGAAGTTCAAATCGGACTTAGTGAGCAATGCTGACAGCCCGATAGAGTACAACTCACCGAAACCAGATGAGGTATTGGAAGAAGATAAAGAAATATCTACTTACAAATTAGATATAAAAGAAGAGAACATAACGATAGTACCAGTGGACGAGATGTTCCAGAAGTAATATCATAGTTACAAAATAGATTTTACAAGCCCGACCGATTGGTTGGGCTTTTTTTGTGGGGTCTGCATCTAAACTCAACAATGGGTTGCAACCCATTTTTACTATGCTTTATTTGTCTAGACTCTTTACTTCGACAGGCTCTGCACAAGCGGATGCTATGGCATTCTTTCATGTTATGAATATGGTATTCCCCTCCAGTGAAGGGGTGGCAACGCATTAGCGTTGACGGGGTGGTGTTAAGTCCCTATTATAATTATGCATAAACACTTAGTAAATTGAGACATGGATTCTTCAAAATTACTTGGTAATTTTTCAGAATGACACTCGCACTATTATTTTAGTAAAGTAAGGTAATTCTAAAGCTTTGGAGAGTTGGGATTTTATTGAAGGAATTTAGCTGTATCATTTATTTTCTATTGCTTTGCTTTTTTTAAGCTATTATATATCCGTGCATCATCTCTTTTAACTAACGATGGGAACCATTCAATTAACATGTAATCTAATTCATAGTCTAGAAGAGAAGTAAGGAAAAAGTCCTCTCTATTTTTAAGTCTAATACGAACATAGTAAAATGCATCTATCATCATAAATAAACGCTTAGGGCCTCTTTCTTTTGAAGGAGAATTATATATTCTAATTTGATCAATGTCTTCTACATTGATACATCTGGTTTCATTCTTACTCTTTAATATGATTTTCTTTTCATAAATTATCACTTCTAAATCTTTATTTTCATTATAATAATCAATAAATAAAGATAGGCTACTCATATAGTCTAAGAATAAAAATAATCCCAATACTGGAATAATCATTAAATCAGTCAACACAGGAAGTATAATTACAGCTATCAGATGTTTAATTAAATTATCTTTGTACTGATTAAAAATAGATTTACCACTAACTTTTAATCTATATATTTCATCTTCCAAAGTAAAACCGCCCTGACTAAGATTCATTTAATATGGTGTGAAAAAAGCTCGTTTACAAAGATACTATTATTTCAAAATTAAGTGTAATTGATGGCTACGGCTCAAGCTTCATTGTAAAATCGGTGAATTTTGCGTATTATGTAGGGATAAGAAAATAGAATTATTTTTTTATTAAAAATTGAGACATTTTTGATGTTCGATTGTCTATATAATATAACATAAAATAAATTTACAATGACAATACAAAAAGTAATCCTCTCACTCCTACTCTTGCCAATATTAGCAAGTGCCCAATCATTCAATGTCTTCGACATAGACACTAGCGAATACCCAATAATGAAAGCCAAGTTTTATTCGATTGATGAAAAAGGCGACCAAATACTAGACCACACAACTTCGGATTTTGAAATAACAGAAAATGGCAATCCTGCTGAGGTGCTTAGTGTTAGTTGTCCTGTGCCACTCCCAGTACCAATTAGTGTGGGTATAATAGTTGATACTTATAGTAAAATCAATTTGGCCAGACATGGAGCCGAAAGATTTGTAAACTTCCTTAATATGCCTCAAAACGAATTGGCTATCACATATATGAATAAAAGACCATTATTATTTCAGGATTTTACAAGGGATAAACAAAAAGCGAGAAGCAGCTCAAAACAAATACCACTTGCTCCAGGTGGGACAAGTGTTTCAGAAATGTTTTTTGATGAATATGCTGGAGGAATAGAACTAATAAAAAACAGAGAAGCTCAGAATAGAGTCTTAATATTCGTTAGCGACTTACATTGTCCAAATCTTAGTATTGATGAGCAAGAATTAATCCAGCAAGCTAAGGATAATAATATTAGAATATATACAGTACTACTTAATACATCAGACTACACTGGCTTATTTACTAGAATATCTGATAATACGAATGGAGTAGTTTTTGAAAATGTAAGTGATAGTTCAGAGATAGAAGATATATTTAAAGGAATAGTTTTCAGAGAACAAAATGATCCTTGTGAGATTGTATGGAAAGGAAAGAAAACTTGTTCGAAACAATTTAATATAACAATTACTAATAAATCAATTTTCATGGAAAAAATATTTGTTCACCAAATTTCAGATCATCAACGAATTAAAATTAAAGCAATCCCATATTTTATAAACTTTGGTAGTATTCCAAATAACGAGACGAAAGATACTATAATTAAAATAGTCGCTTTAAATAGTGATGTAAAAATAGATGGAATTATATTTGAAGCAAACAGTGATTACTTTGAAGTTTTAAATTCAATGCCGATTAATCTACCTAATGGTGATAGTATAGAATTAAGTATAAGATATAATCCAATTGATACTTCTAGAAAATATTCTAAGTTAACTTTGACTACAGATTATTGTGATTTTAATTTAGGTCTTGTTGGAGGCAGTCGTAGTGGAACTTTATTTAACAGAACTTTAAATTTAACACATCCAAATGGTGGTGAAACCTTTGTTGCAGGTACTGATACTAATATAACTTGGAAAGGTATTACAAAAAACGATAAAGTAGAATTAAATTTTAGTATTGATAATGGTATAAGTTGGGTACAAATTAGTGATTCAGCATCAGATTTTATATATAAATGGATAGTTCCGAAAGTTAAATCGGATAGTTGTTTAATAACTATAAACCAAAATCTTGAATCTGATAGCTGGATTAAACTCTATGGAGGAAGTAAAATAGATGTTGCAGAGTCAATAGTTCAAACTAATGATTTAGGTTATTCACTTATTGGTTATACAGGGTCTAATGATTTTGATATTATCAATAAAGAATCCTCATTGAATGAAGACATACTGTTGTTAAAACTATATAACGATGGTTCAATTGAATGGCAAAAAACTTATGGAGATGACTATCAAGACAGAGGGAATTCAATATTGCAGACAGAAGATGAAGGATTTCTATTAACTGGTTATAAAACTAATAAAGTTGGGATTATTGAATCAGATATCAATGGTTGGGTGTTAAAATTAGATTCTGAGGGGGAAATTGAATGGACTAAAGAATATGGAGGTTCTGATGAGGATTATTTGACCAGAGCTATTGAAACATTGGATGGGTCATATTTACTTGGTGGTGAGTCAAAATCAGATGATGGTGATCTTTCATCAAATGTTGATGACAGAGACTCTTGGTTAATAAAGATAAATAAAAATGGAGATATAATATGGTCAAAATCTTATGGTAAACAGCAATATGATGGCATTAGAACTTTAATTAATACATTTGATGGAGGATATATCATAAGCATTAATATGTTCTCTGAAGATTATGACATTGATGGATTTTATGGTAATGATGATGCTTTGGTTATAAAAATTGATTCATATGGAGAGATTGAATGGTCGAAAATTTATGGGGGAACATCTAAAGATTATTTAAATAGTATAATATTAACTGAAGATAATTATTACATTTTAGCAGGGTATAGTACTTCAATTAATGGACTTGTAAATGGTAAATCAGAAGGCAATGGCTGGTTACTTAAAATAAACCATAACGGAGATGTAATATGGTCCAAAACTTATGATATTTCTATTTCTGGTGTATTTGAACAGGAATCTGGAGAGTTAATTATAGTTGGAAAAAATACTATGGAGCTTAACAACTATTATATATATAATTTAAATTCTAACGGAGATTTAATTTCTAAATATAAATCTTTTAATGGGGGGACAGACAGAGATTATTTATATAGTCCTATTGAAACTTCAAACAACAATTATGTTTTATGTGGCTTCACTGCAACAGATGATTTTGGCAATCCCATAGCTTCTAATAGATATAATGTTTTAATCGTCAAAGCACCTGGTCCTTCCCAACCCCTCCAATCCGACACATCAGACGCTGTGTTCTCAATCATAATGCCTGAGCCAGTTATTCAGAATAATGATATAGATATGGGTGAGATGATAGTTGGTAATACAAAAGATACTATTGTATCATCGGTTATTTGTAACATAGGTGATGCACCGCTGCATGTTCTTGGTGTTGATATAACTGGTGGTGATGATATTGATTTTCTTATTCCTCGTGGTGCGGGTGATTTCTATCTCGAAAAAGATGAATGCCAAGATATGATGTTTGAGTTTACTCCATCTGCTCTTGGCAACCGAACTGCAGTAGCAACAATAAGGACAACTATAGGCGATTTTACTGATACAATAAACATCCGTGGTGAAGGTATAAACCCACTCATAGAAGCCACGACAGATGTGGTTGACTTTGGTCAGTTTGAGTTAGGTGAAGGTAAGGACACAAATGTAGTTTTGATAAAAAATGTAGGTGCAGATGATATTACCATCACTGAAACAAAGATAACAGGTCCTGATACTGAGCAGTTTGATATGGTTCCATTGCCTAGCTTTACATTAACATCTGGTGAACCTAAAAACATAGATCTTAACTATACTGCAAAATATGGTGGAAGAACATCATCAATCATTGAGTTTCACTATGATGGTATTGGCTCTCCACTTCGTTCCATGCTATTTGCAGAGGGAATTGGTGGCGAAGTTTACCCACAAGTCCCAGATGCTTATGTTGGAGATAGAGTGGAGCTTGGGTTGCACCTTGGTAGAATAAAGCCAGAGGGATTAGAAGAAGTAGCCACTAACTTTACAGCCACAGTTAGTTACAACTCTACTCTACTTGCACCAATAGATAAAAATATGACTGTAACAACTGAAAACACAACATCATTTATTGAGATAGAAGGGCAGCTTAGTGGAGTTAGCCAAATAGCAACTGTACCGATGAAAGTGGGATTGGGAACTGCTGTAAAAAGTGGTCTTGTAGTAACAGAATTCCAGCTTTACGATGCCAATGGTGATTCTGTTAATTATGAGATAGAGCCAGGTGTTGGGGAATTCAATGTGCTTGGTATTTGCGAAGAAGGTGGCACTAGATTAATCAACCCGAATGGAGAAAAAGTAGGACTAAGATTAGCACAAAACAGACTAAACACCAGTGCTACAATCTATCTTGACCTAATAGAGTCAGGACAAACTGATTTAATAATATACGACCAGCTTGGAAATGTAATAGAAACAGCTTACTCAGGTACACCTAGCACAGGTTCAAAAGAACTGAATATAGATCTAAGCAATTACACAAACGGGCGATATTACATCAAGCTAACCACACCGACAATTACTAAGACAGAGATAATAGAAATAGTACGATGATGACTTACTTACTTAAATTCTTAATATTAACCTTATCATTAACCCTACAGCTATCAGCTGCTGATAGTTTGAAATTAATACACCCCAATGGTGGCGAAGTTTTAAAATCTGGAACAAATACTAAAATTCTATGGGTGGGAATCCCTGACACCTCCTCATTAGAGATTAAGTTCAGTTTGGACAATGGTAGCAGTTGGGATATTCTCACAAACAATACAAAATCTAATGAGTATGTATGGTCTACACCTGATATTAATAGTCACTCATGTCTAATCATGTTAAATCAAAGTAAAGATCTCCCTATTAGTGATAGATTACTATGGCAGAAATCTTTTGGGGGTAGTAAGCATGACTATTCTACTTCTATTTTACAGACTAGTGATGGTGGCTTTTTTGTAGTGGGGTATAGTATATCAAAAGATGGAGATGTATACAAACCAAATGCAGAAGATTATTTCTCTGGCTATGATTATTGGTTAGTTAAAATGGACTCAATTGGTAATCTAGAATGGCAGAAATCCTTTGGTGGTAATCGTGACGAATACGCTTACAATGCAATTCATACAAATGACGGCGGATATTTGATAGTTGGTAGTACTAATTCTATTGATGGTGATATTAAAAACCCTAAAGATATCAGTTCTTATAAAAGTGATTATTGGATTCTAAAAATTGACTCAAAAGGGGACTTAGAATGGGAGAAAAGTTACGGAGGTGAGGCAGAAGATGCTGCTAGATCGATAGTACAGACTTCAGAAGGTGGATATATTGTTGCTGGATATAGTCAATCTAAAGGTTATGATATATCTAATCCAGCTGAGTACACTGACTCATTGACCTTTGATTATTGGATTACTAAACTAGATGCTAATGGTGAATTAGTTTGGGAAAAGTCTTATGGGGGAAGTAAAAATGATGTCGCATATTCTATCAAACAAACTTTTGACGGTGGATATATTGTTGCTGGCAGTAGTAACTCCGAAGATGGTGATGTTACAAACCCTAAAGGAGATAATGATTACTGGATAATAAAACTAAATGCTGAAGGTAACATAGAATGGCAGAAATCTTATGGAGGAAGTGGCACAGATTGGGCTAGATCAATACTGCAAACTTCTGATGGAGGATATATAGTAGCAGGAAGAAGTGATTCCAAAGACTTAGACAAAAAAGAAAAAATAGGTGAAATAGACTATTGGGTAATAAAACTCAGTGAAAATGGAGATATAGAGTGGGAAAAATCTTACGGCGGTACTGCAACTCAAAGTTGCAATTCAATTATACAATCCACTGAAAGTGGCTATATTATAGCAGGTTCTAGCATCTCTGCTGATGGGGATATCACCAACCCAAAAGGTGGAAGAGATTTTTGGATAGTGAAAACAATGAACAATGGAGAAATGGAGTGGCAGATGTCTTTAGGAGGAACTAAAACTGATGAAGCAAATTCAATTATAGCAACTAAGGATGGAAATTTTATAATATCAGGGTCGAGTGAGTCTGACGATATGGATATTTCTGATTCTTTTGGACGTTTTGACTATTGGATTACAAAAATTTCAAGTCCATATAAAACAATATACTCTGACACCTCTGACGCTGTGTTCTCAATAGTAAAACCTGATGAACCAGAACCTGATACAACATATAATTTTGACTATTTTGTTTATGGTAATACCCAATCAAATTCTGCAACAGCTGCAGTTGTATTAGAAGAAGACACAGATATAACTATTGAAGTTTATGATTTGTTGGGCAGAAGAATAGTAGAGATTTATTCTGGTCTAGCAAAAGAAGGAAGAAATGAATACAAAATAGACTATAATGACTATCAGTCAGGGCGCTATTTCGTTAAGCTAACAACACCTAAGGCAACTCAAACAAAGATAATTGAGATTCTTTGGTAATCACCCTGAACGAACAGTGAAGAGCAGGTAAATTATTACAGCTGCTCCACCAACATAAGCGGCTGGTTCCCATACATCATCCCAAAACGATGATTCCTCTATTCGCACACCCTTGGTAAACTCAAAGCTTTCATCTTCAAGTTCTGATGTCAGATCTAAATCTATAGTATCTTGGTAGCTAGTACTAACTCTATATTCTACTATATGATCATCATTTAGGGTAATGATATAGAGAGAGGTATTAATCTGTCTCGTACCACTTTCCTCCTCATACACTATAGATATCGAATCTAGATTTACACTCGTTCCGTAATTATCTTCATTTGTAATTACTATTGCAGTATCTAGGTTCCTAAGTGACGATTCTAGCTTATCTTTTAGGGTTGTGTACTCTGTTAATGGTCTAATTTTCTTGTTATATATCTTCTGCTGGGCTTTTACTGCTAGTGAATCTATCTGATCTAAAACTATCTCAAGATTTGTTTTTGGGTTTGCAAAAGCAAATGAGGAAAACGCGAAAATGAGTAGAAGAAATCTCATTTTCCTATATTTTGCTTTAGTCTAGTCAAATCTTCGAAAAGCTGTTTATCATCCCAGTAGTTATGAGGTCGTATTCGCAGCTTTCTCTTTCTTCCAGCTATACTTAGCTTTACCAAACGGAATGTCTCGCGAGTTTGAAATGGCCTTTCCTTGCCTAAATAAATACGATCTATATTGCTTCTGTCATACTTTGATTCATTGAACCTGTTACGCATAGTTAGCGAATCCGAATTGATCACCAAAGTACGCACCCAGAATAATTTGTGGAAATACATAAGCAATCCACCAACTATGAAAAAACCCAGAAGGAAAAAAACAGGATCATGCATCAACACTTCCACATCCTGCTTTCCAATCACAGTCCTAATTAATCCATAGCCAATAGCTACTACAATATAGATGACAATCGACTTCCAATAGAAGTCAAACCTTTGCTTATATATTTTGTCTTCACTCATTTTTCAAAATATGAATTGATTAGCAATTAATCAAGTAATTGTAATATCAATTTTACTTTTGAATAAATACAATTTTTTCATAATAAAATTATATATTGAGTTGAAGTTAATTAATCAGGAAATAAAATAATGAAAGCACTATTCATATTATTTTTTGTTCTAATAGTATCCTGCTCAGATGATAATACATCCAAAAAGCCTGATCCCATTGTAGGTTTCAGCCCTAATTATGATCTTTTTTGTAGTGATGTATTAGAAATGCCAGATGGTCATTATGACTACTTCATGAGGGTCACTGATATTTTACCAAACCCAAATGGTAGTGATGATAAAACAGAATTAATAAGACTTCGAGATTATAAACAAACTAATCAATACCGATTACATTGGTATAAGTTACTATTTGAAGGAACAGATGAACAGTTGACATTTAATATGCTTGATAGAATATTCTATTTTGATGAAGATAACCCTTACTGTATCTCTGTTGTGATAACCTCAAATAAAAATGATTTATTTTCTAATTCAGGTGGGGTAGCATATTTAGTCAGATACTATAGTGGAGATACGGTACAAATAATTAATTACGGGCCAACGGAAGAAGGCGAATGGATTTCATTGACAAAAATTCATGAATAGAAAAAATAGAAGGATTTCTATGCCCCTAATCAAGTTCTAGCGAACCTTCTACTATTTCCTTTATTGTTTGAGCATATATCCTATGCTCCACTTCCAGTACTTTCTTAGCTATATCTTCAGGGCTATCAGTTGGTTCTATGGCTACTTTCTCTTGCTTCAGTATCCTTCCTTCGTCGTACTTTTCGTTGACTAAGTGGACTGTTGCACCCGATTCTTTTTCTCCAGTTTCATGCACCGCTCTGTGAACATTCATTCCATACATTCCCTTTCCGCCATACTTAGGTAATAGGGCAGGATGAATATTCAGAATTCTATTTCTATACTTTTCTATCATCACTTTTGGAATCATTCGCATATAGCCAGCAAGAACAACCAAATCAATATTATGTTTATCGAGTAGATTTAGCAATGCCGCTTGGAATTCCTCACCTGTATCATATTGAGCAGAGCTAATATGCACCGGCTCGACACCAAGATTTTTCGCTCTTTCCAAGGCGTAGGCATCCGAATTATTACTAATCAGCAATACGGGGTTGGCAGCTATACCCTGGTTACGTAAGGCTTCCACTATCGCTTGGAAATTACTACCCCCATGTGAGGCGAAGAATGCTATGTTCATAGAATAAGTTATTTTGCTAATTACAGTAAAAACAAAGATAAGGTATTAGAGTGAGATTGGGAAATGGAGGTAATTCGATAATGAACTAATTGTAAAAAAAATAATAAAGCTTTCCACAAAAAGTTTGGAAATAATAAAACATAGTCTTAATTTTGTAGCCATGATAAAAATAAAGGTAAGAAAATGACTTCATTACAATATGTAGAGCAAATAGCTAAAGATAGAGCTTCTGCTACAAGAAAAGAAAAAGACGGCGATAACTTCGCTGAAGTTCCTGAATTTGGACCTGGCGACACAGTTAATGTAGCTGTGAGAGTAGTAGAGGGACAAAAAGAAAGAATCCAAAACTACAAAGGTATTGTGCTTGGTATCAAAGGTGGCGGTATTTCTAAAACTTTTATCGTTAGAAAGATTTCTAATGGTATCGGTGTAGAAAGAATCTTCCCAATTCACTCACCAATGATCCAAAGTATTGAAGTACTGAACAAAGGTAGAGTAAGAAGAGCAAAACTTTATTACCTACGTGGTATGTCAGACAAGAAAACTAGACAAAAACTTGGACGTAGAAAGTAAAACTCTAGTCATCTTAATAGAAAATGAAAAATCCCGCTCATTGGCGGGATTTTTTTTGTGCTTATCTTTATTTAGAGCTTATTTCTTAGTCAGCTCTTTAATTTTCTCATATAGCTCATCCTCGTCACCTGGAGCATAGCCATTGTGCTCATATACTAAATTCCCCTCACCATCATACAAGAAGGTGTGAGGTGGATTTGCTACATTCATAGCTCTTCTCAAATCGCTATTTTCATCTAAGTAAATCTCGAAATCCCATCCACGTCCTTTTACGAATGGAGCTACTCTACGGCTATTACGCGAATCATCTATTGACACAGCTATAACCTTTACACCAGTTTCCTTTTGCCATTTGGCATACTTTTCATTTATGTTATTTAGCTCCAAGATACATGGCTTACACCAAGTAGCCCAAAAATTGATGATAAATGGCTTACCATCATTGTTAAATTTAGCTGTATTTACCTTTCTACCCTTCAAATTTTTAACTTTTACAGATGGTATTTGCTTATCTTTAGCACCCATATCAGTAGAAAATGCAAATGCAAAAACTAGGAATATAGATAGCATAGTTAATGATTTCTTCAAAATTGTCTCCTTTTTAAATTATTTTGTAACTTATAATCTTAATACGTGTCTATTTGACTGAATGTTTAACCAAAAACTCAGAAATTATTAATTATATAGAGGTTTAATTTATGAAAAAGTTACAAATAATCCTTCTTTTTGCAGCATTAGTATTTACTTATTCTTGCTCTGATAACTCAACTGATAATGATGACCCACCTGTAAACGAGACTGGAACAATTGAGCTTATCGCGACTGATGGTCTAGTTATTGATGCTTTAGGAACAGAGACTGAAATATCTTACCACACTCAAATCAAAAGCAGTAGTACTAGAGATATGAAAGTATTAGCCAAAATGGAAGTAATCGAATTAGCAGATGATCATTGGACATATTTCTGCTGGGGTGATATCTCAACTGGTGAAGGAACTTGCTACGAAGCTACTAAAGACGACTTTCTAGCGACGTTTACATTAGATTTAGAAGCAGGTCAGACTACTGACCCTAATAGCTTTATCAATTATATCAAAAATGATGTAAATGCTAATAATACTTCTCAAATCAGATATATAGTTTATGAAGAAGGGAATGAAGCAAATGCTGACACCTTAGAATATACTATAAATGTTCAGTTTACATTCTAAGAAGTTAGAGCTCGAACACTAGATCTTTTTATTAAAGGTCGTTTTCTGTTGTAAGTTGGCAAGTAGTCCAACTCATAAACAATAGGAACGACCTTTTTTGTTACTGCTTTAGGTCTATCCATTAGTAGCAAAGAGATAGATACAGCGATTGCGATATTTTTGAATAATGCTACTATGGCTTATACCTTACTTTGCTACTATTTTATTGAATTTTCTCTTACCTACCTTGAAGACTCTTTCTGTTGTTAGATCTATGAACTGGTTAATGTCATCGATTTTTACATCGTCAACTGACACAGCTCCTTGTTGAACCATTCTTTTAGCATCTTTCTTAGAACCAACCATTTTAGCATCAGTGATTATATCTATCACTTTTGTCTCTGTTGGGTTCACAGCCAGTTCAACTGTTTGGATATCATCTGGCACATCGCCTTGTTTAAATACGCGTAAGAATTCTTCATAAGCTGCTTCACCGCTACCTTCTGGATGGTATATATCAGTTATTTTTTTTGCAACATTAATCTTAGCATCTCTTGGGTTGTTACCTTCACCAGATAGGAATTTGCTCATCTCACCCAATTCTTCATTAGTTGCGAAAGCACCATATTGGTAGTAGCGTAATATTACATCATCTGGTATAGACATAACCTTGCCGAAAATGTCAGATGGCTTATCCGTAAGTGCTATGTAGTTATCTAGCGACTTACTCATTTTCTCTTTACCATCAGTACCCTCTAATATTGGAAGAGTCACAATACATTGTGGTTCCTTACCATAAGAACGCTGGATATCACGACCAACAATTAGGTTAAACTTCTGGTCTGTACCACCTAGCTCTACATCAGAATCAATATGAGCAGAATCCATTGCTTGTGCCAATGGGTAAAGCAACTCGTGCATACTAATCGGAGTATTTGAGTTATACCTCTTGTTAAAATCATCACGCTCTAGAAGCTGAGCCACAGTATATTTGGCTGCTAGCTCGATCACTTCGCGGAAGTTCATAGCATTCAACCATTCGCTATTATATTTTACCTCGAACTTGTCAGGAGATTCATCTAATATCATTCCTGCTTGTTCTAAGTATGATTGACCATTAACTCTCGTGTCCTCTAATGTCAGCTGAGGACGAGTCTTTGACTTACCTGAAGGGTCACCAATCATTGCTGTAAAATCACCAATAATCAGTATGGCCTTGTGCCCCAAATCTTGAAATTGTCTCATTTTGTGAAGCACTACAGCGTGACCTATGTGGAGGTCTGGCCTGCTTGGGTCAGCACCCAACTTGATAATTAATTGTTTTTTATTCTTAATTGATAGTTCTAATTTTCTAACCAACTCATCTTCTGGCAATACATCAACTGCCGATGACTTGATTATATCCATTTGCTCGTTTACCGATGGGAACATAGTTTTCTGATTCCTGTTATTCTTTTTATAATTGCTGTCTGACTATGATAGTAATCAGACTTTGTATTTCCTTCGTAAATCTCTTTCTACTTCTTTCTTCTTAGTAGATTCACGCTTATCAAACTTTTTCTTTGGCTTTGCGAGTGCTATCTCTAGCTTTACCAAATGCCCGCTAAAGTAAATACTAAGAGGCACAATCGTCATACCCTTTTCGTTTACCGAGTCTCTCAGCTTATTTAGTTCACGTTTGTGCAGTAGCAGTTTCCTGTTTCTATTTGGTTCGTGGTTTTCTCTATTCCCAAGTGAATACTCAGGAATATTCATATTCATAATAAATAAATCATCACTGCTACGAATAAAACCAACATAGGCCTCTTGCAAACTACATTTGTTTTCACGCAATGATTTGACCTCTGTTCCGACTAGCATAATACCTGCTTCATATCTGTTGACTATTTCATAGTCATACTTAGCACGCCTATTAGTTGTAATAGTCTTTATATTCGGTTCATCGTAGTTGTTGTCTTTACCCATTACTCTGTAGTATTTTTAGCTCTAAGCTCATTGTCAAATATGAAAATCCCACCTGGAGAATCTGAAGCTAACTTCAATCTATCAACTAATTCAGAAACAGTTGCTTCTTCTTCTACTTGCTCAGAGATAAACCAGTGTAAAAGCACTTCTAGAGGCAAGTCAGACTCTTTCTGTGCTAACCTAGCTAACTTGTTTATGCTTTCGGTGATTTTCTGTTCATGCTCATAAGCAACTTCAAACCCTTCCAATGGAGTTTCCCAATGGTTTGGTGGAGAGTCTATTTTACCTATAACTGGTACACCACCTCTGTCCAACAAGAAATCGAATAATTTATAAGCATGCTCTAACTCTTCTTTTGATTGATTTCTCATCCAGTTAGCCATACCATTCAAACTAATAGAATGGTAGTAACCTGCCATAGATAGATAAAGGTTAGATGAATATATCTCTTTAGCTATTTGCTCGTTTATTGCTTTTTCTAATTTTTTTGATATCATTTTATTACCTACTTTTTTAATTAAATTTCAAACTTATGTCTGCACTTTTTACACTATGTGTTAATGCACCAACAGAGACTGCATCAACACCTGTGGGAGCATAATTCCCAATAGTATCTAGATTTATTCCACCAGATGCTTCTAAGAATATATCAGATTTTATTTCTCGTGCATATTCTACGCATTCTGTGATATACTCCGGTGACATATTATCTAATAATAGACCATCAGCACCCGAATCTATTGCATTTTTGATTTGTTCTTTTTGATCAACTTCTACTTGTATTGGCAAGCTACTATCATATTTTTTGCAATTGCTCACAGCCTCCGCTACACCACCCGCTGCTACTATGTGATTATCCTTTATCAATATACCTGTAGACAAATTATACCTATGATTCTGTCCACCACCCATGCAAACCGAATACTTTTCAAACATTCTAAGTCCAGGAGTAGTTTTTCTTGTGTCTAACACAGCAACCCCATGAGGTTTAGCTATATCTACATATTTCTTTACTACTGTTGCTATACCACTCATTCTCTGCATCAGGTTCAGAAATATTCTCTCTTTTCTTAATATCTCTATTGAGTTCCCCTCTATAGTGGCAATTACATCCCCATTTTCGACAGAATCTCCATCTGAAAAGTTAAACTTTAAATCGGTGTTGCTGTCGAATATAGCTTCTACAACATTTCTACCAGATAGGACCATATCATCCTTAGCAATTATAGACGCAACTGATGTTGAATCGGGGCTTACAGTACTCAGAGTAGTTACGTCCCCATTAGGAGAGTCTTCATCCAAATATATCTCTAACTGAGAAACTATATATTCGAGCGGTAATTCTTTTAATTGATTATAACGTATCATTCTAATTTTTTTTTTAAATTTACTTAGCAAATTTAATCAAAAGAAAGAATTAGATAAAATAAGTGCACAAAGAATATAATTTAGAACCATGGAAAGATGACCTGTTAGATCGAATATTTCATTTCGGTGTGAAGTTTGGATTTATTACTCTTTTAGTTTCAGGAAGCATTACTTTATATAGTAGTTTATATATACAAACTACAATTTACGTTATAGCATATCTTTTAGCTTTGGTAGGGTATTACTACAAAAACCTAAGTAATAGTAAGAAAGTTTGGTTTCTAATTTTCATTACTTATTTGATTTCAATTACAGGTTTTTTCCTAGAAGCAAGTTTAACTCTAGGCTTCCTATGGGTTACATTTGGAATATTTTTTTGTATCACATTTTTTGATTTGAAAAAATTCATACCCTTGGGTTTTATTTATATTATTACAATTTCCTTTTGGTTTATAAATTATGAATTGAATATCATACCTGCGCAAAGAGTACTAGATGAGTATTTCTACTATGTAAAATATATAAATAGTTCATTATTTCTTATAGCCGGTATTCTTTATGTAAATGAAAAGCTTATTAAAAGCTTAGCAAAATCATTAGCTATCCAGCAATCAACACAGAACGAACTATTTGAAGAAAAAAAGAAATTAGAAGCAGCTAATTACGACCTTTCCCAAAAGATAAATGAAGTCAACAAGTTAAAAGAGGAATTACTCACAGCCAATACTGCCCTTACTGATAAAGTAGAAGTTCAAGAAGAAGGGATAAAAGAAACACTAAAAGACTTGCAAAATGAGATTGTGACAAGGAAGGAAACAGAAGATGAGCTTCTGAAAACAAGAGAGGAGCTAATACTTTCTTTAGAAAAAGAAAAAGCTCTAAACGAGATGAAATCAAAGTTTATCGCTATGATTTCGCACGAATACCGAACTCCACTTACAGTGCTTATGAATAGCTCTTATCTGGTAGGCAGATATTTTGAGACTAATGACAAGATAAAATTTGAAGACAGCTTGCACAAAATAAATAGCGCAGTTGAAAATATGACTAATCTATTAGAGGAAGTTATCCGTTTTGGTCATAGCGAAAACATAGAAAACAAAAATGTGTTACAAAATGTTGACCTTGTCCATCAGATTAACACGATAGTCGAAAATTTTCAAGATAAAGAAGACCTCAAAATAGACTACTCTATTGATACTCCTTACTCGCCTTTTATAATCAACACAGACCCACGAAAATTAAGACTTATATTAAACAATGTAATCAAAAATGCTGTAACCTATTCATCAGGAAATCCCATTATAAGGGTCACCCTAGAAGAGTCAGATAAGAATGTGGATATTAGCATTTCAGATAAGGGAATAGGTATAACTCAAAATGACAGAGACAAAGTTTTTGAGCCATTTTACAGAGGTGAAAACACCATTGGTAACGCAGGAACTGGACTTGGTCTAGCAATATCCAAAAGATATGTAGAGTCTTTGGACGGTACTATCGATTTTGACAGTCAGGTTGACAAAGGCACAAACTTTACTATAATATTACCGACTAATATTACTGAATAGTATAATTTAGCAATTAGCATAAATATATATTAATTTCGTAATCATAACAAAAACCAATAAAGAGAAAATAATATGTCATTGAATTGCGGTATAGTTGGATTGCCTAACGTTGGTAAATCAACTATCTTTCAAGCACTAACTTCTGCTCCTGCAGAGGCAGCGAACTACCCTTTCTGTACTATAGAACCTAACGTTGGGGTAGTAGAGGTACCAGACGAGAGATTAGAAAAAATAACAAGTTATATAAAACCACAAAAAGTAATACCAACAATAGTTGAATTTGTTGATATAGCTGGACTAGTAAAAGGTGCTTCCAAAGGTGAAGGACTAGGTAATCAATTCTTAGGAAACATCAGACAAGTAGGTGCTATAGTTCACGTTGTTCGTTGTTTTGAAGATGAAAATATTGTTCACGTAGATGGTGATATAAACCCTATCAGAGACATAGAAACAATAGAAACAGAACTTGCATTAGCCGATTTGGAATCTGTTCTTAAAAGAAAAGAAAAGAACGCAAAAGTATTCAAATCGAGTGACAAAAAAGCAGTTGATTTGGCTAGACAGCTAGACCCAATTTATCAGAAGCTTGCCGATACACTTAACCAAGGTCAGCCTGCTCGTAGCATAGGACTAACTGAAGATGAGCAAAATGCAGTGAAAGACCTTCACTTGATTACAATTAAACCACAAGTTTACTGCTGTAATGTAGATGAAGACGATTTGCAAGGTGAAAACGAATATGTACAAAAAGTGCGTGAGTTTGCTAAGCAGAATGATAGTGAAGTTGTAGTAATCTGCGGTAAATTAGAATCAGAAATCGCTGGACTTGACACAGCTGAAGAAAAATCAGAATTCCTACAAGAAATGGGGCTAAAAGAAAGTGGATTGGATAAGCTAATCCGAAAAGGTTACGAATTGCTAAACTTGAAGACTTATTTCACAGCTGGAGAGAAAGAAGTACGTGCTTGGACTTACAAAGACGGAAGCACTGCACCACAGGCAGCAGGTGTCATTCATACAGATTTTGAAAAAGGATTTATCAAAGCTGAGATTTACCACTGTACTGATTTGTTTGAACTTGAAAGCGAACAGAAGATAAAAGAGCTTGGTAAATTGAGAATGGAAGGACGTGATTATTTGGTGAAAGATGGTGATGTTGTTCACTTCAGATTTAATGTTTAAAAACAAGGAAATATATGAGAATATCTGTTGACATTAGCTTATACCCACTCAACGAAGACTATATAAAACCAATTAAGAATTTTATTAATGCTGTAAACTCTACTGAAGGATTGGAAGTAGATACAAATAAATTGAGTACACAAATACGTGGGGAAAGCGATATTATATTTGATTTGCTCAAAAAAGAAATTCCTAATGCATTCGAAGAAAACAGAGCAGCTTTTATCATAAAAATAATCAAAGGTTCAGATTAAAATTATGCTGATTGCTCTTCTTATATTGAACATCCTAGTACTAATTTTGGTATTTCTTAATTACAGAAAACCAAACAGCACTGCTGACAATGCTAATGATATAGAAGAAAAATTCAGAGAGCTGAAGGAAATAAATTCCCAGTCTGAGAGAAACTTTAGAGCAGAAATAGCTGATAACTTCAGAGGCAACAGAGAAGAGTTATCTAAGAATTTCTCGAATTTAAAAGAAGATTTACTAAAGAGAAATGATGAGCAAGCTACCAGGCAAACTGACAAGTTCATAGACTTCGAACGCAGAATAAAGGACCTTTCCCAGTCGAATGAAGAACGAATAGAAAAGCTAAAAGAATCAATAAAGCAAGAGCTCTCGGAGTTCAACACTCAAGTTGATAAGAACTTAAATAATCTGCGAGATGAGAACAACAAGCACTTACAAAAGATGCAAGAAACTGTAGATGAAAAACTACAGAAGACATTGGAATCTCGTATAGCAAAGGCATTCAGCACCGTTAGCGAACGATTAGAGGAAGTGCACAAAGGTCTAGGCGAAATGAAGCAACTTGCTAACGACGTCGATGGCTTGAACAAAGTCTTGAGCAATGTTAAGCTAAAGGGTGTCTTGGGTGAGTATCAATTAGAGCAGATATTAGAACAAATATTAGCTCCATCTCTATATGAAAAAAATGCCCAGACAAAAGAAAACACCCAACAAAGAGTAGAGTTCGTAGTGAAGCTACCTGGTGAAGGTGATGACAAAGTACTTCTTCCTATCGATTCCAAATTCCCTTCTGATTCCTATAGAAGATTAGTTGTAGCATTCGAAGAAAACAACGAAGCAGAAGCAATAGCAGCTCGTAAGGAACTTCAACTCGCAGTAAGGAAATACGCAAAAGACATAAATGAGAAGTATATCAACCCTGGAGTGACAACTGATTTCGCAATTATGTTCCTACCTTTTGAAGGTATGTATGCCGAAGTTCTTAGGGATCCTGGCCTATTCCACGAGATACAGAATAAATACAAAGTAAACTTAACAGGACCAACCACTCTGGCGGCATTCCTAAACAGTATGCAGATGGGATTCAGGACTCTAGCAATACAAGAAAGATCCAGTGAAGTCTGGAAAATATTAGGAGCTGTTAAGCACGAATTTGGTAAATTTGGAGAAGTGTTAGACACTACCTTAACTCAATTAGAAAGAGCTAAGAATAATATAAATGACTTAGTTGGTGTTAGAACCAGACAGATGCACAGAAAACTGAAAGATGTGTCGGAGTATCAGACTGATACCGACAAACTATTGTATGAATCTAACGATATTGATTCGGAGGAAGAATTATGAGGTTAGCTGCTATTATACATAGCCATTTTGAAGGCCCAGCATTCATAGCTGATTGGGCAATTGACAGCGGTCACGATTTGGAAGAAATCCATATATACAAAGATGGAAATATGCCAAGTAATGATTATGATGGTTATATCTTTTTGGGTGGTGCTATGAGTGCCAACGACGATGATGAATGCTTGTGGTTATTAGACGAAAAGCAATTCATAAGCAATTTGATTAGAGAGAATAAAAAAGTATTAGGAATTTGTTTTGGTGCACAGCTGATTGCTAATTCTGTAGGATGCGAAATTGTACCTATGAAGCAAAAGGAAATCGGATGGTTCGATGTATATCTATCAGAGGAAAGAGACATAATACCAGAATACGATATAATAGAAACCCTTCACTGGCACGGAGATGAAATTATTCCAAATGAGAGAATTAAAGTTCTTGGCACCTCGCAACAATGTGATGTTCAGATATTTAAAGTAAATGATAATTGCTATGGTTTTCAGTGCCATTTGGAACAAACAATGGACTCCCTTATAAATCTATATGCACATTGCTTCGATGATATTGATGATAGCCCGACTACTCAAGATCATGATAGATTATTCTTCTCAGATGAAATATTCGATCAGAACAACGAAATGTTTGCCCATTTTTTAAATAAATTCTTCGAAGGTTAATTGAAAAACTTACTTATAGTTGCATATTACTTCCCCCCATCTGGTGGACCTGGTGTACAGAGAGTATTGAAGCATATCAAATATCTTCCAGACTACGGCTGGAACCCTATTGTACTTACAGTATCCAATGGTGAGTATCAAGCTATAGATGAATCACTACTCGAAGAAATACCTAAGAATACTATAATACACAAGAGTAAGATTTACGAGCCTTATGATTTGTATAGAAAATTCACAGGAAGGAAAAAGGGCGAAGCAATTGATGTAAATAATATAAAGAAAGAAGGGCAAGAGAGTAAGTTTATGGATAAAGTAGCTGAACAAATAAGAGCTACACTATTTATCCCTGATGCCCGAATAGGTTGGTATTTTTCTGCAATCAAAGAAGCTGAGAAAATATTAAATAAATATGACATAGACGCTATATATAGTAGCTCACCTCCTTATACTTGCTCTGTGATTGCTAACAAATTACAGAAAAAAACTAAGCTCCCTTGGATTGCTGGATTTCGAGACCCATGGACTGGATTTCTAACTACTCCGAATAGGTGGTTTTTACCAGCTGCAATCGACCGTAAGCTAGAACACAGCGTATTCAAAAATGCAACTGCTGTAGAAGCCGCATGGCAAGGTATTATAAAAGATGCAATGGGTAAATATGGTGACCTAAATGAAGGGAAATTCCACCATGTTCCTAATGGGTATGATTCAACTGACTTCCCTGATATTGAGTATAAGAGAAATGATAAGTTTACGCTCACTTACACGGGTTCACTATATGGAAGACGAAACCCTAAGCAACTCTTTGAAGCTATAGAATTACTAATTGAATCAGGCAAAGTAGATGCCAATGACTTGAATTTTACTTTCGTCGGTCGATTCGGTGCTGAGGTAGAAGAGATGTTTGAAGCAGCCAGTTTTTCTGACAAAATTACTAAGATTGGCTATGTACCACATAGTGAGAGCATTAGTTACTTACTTAAATCGGAAGCACTACTTTTGATAGTTGACGAAGCAAAAGAGAGCCAAGAAATAGTGCCTGGTAAGGTTTATGAGTATTTGGGTACTAAGCGTCCTTTGCTCGCGATAGCTCCACTGCAATCAGCAATAGCTGATCTGATATATGAAACTGAGTCTGGCTTAGTCGCGCATCAAAATCAGGTAGACAGAATAGCAGAAAACTTCCTTGAGTTCTATAATGCCTGGAAAACTGGTGAACAGCTATACGAGCCAAATGATGAAAAAATAGAGCAATATGAAAGAAAAAATGCATCGAAAAAGTTGGCCGCTCTTCTGGATAATCTGACCAAATAATCATCGGAATAGACTGTATTTCTCTGGTGGAGTAATTGCTATTCCAGTTGGTCTAATGTATGACCTCTTATTCGTCATCTCAACAGCATAAGACAGAGTATCAACAATATCATCATGCTTCCCATTTGGGAAATTCATCAGCTCTTTTTCTATATCTGATATAATTTCAATATTTCTATTGATTAGTAATTTCCCAT
The DNA here is from genome assembly GCA_046290495.1 of Chlorobiota bacterium. Taxonomy (GTDB): domain Bacteria; phylum Bacteroidota; class Ignavibacteria; order Kapaibacteriales; family UBA2268; genus PGYR01. The sequence goes on from JBKAGT010000005.1 coordinate 1,478,013, forward strand.
TCTCACACAGTGCCGACAAAGGTAATGCCCTAGAAAATTTATCCTTCTTCGGAATTAGCTTAACAACTGGCAAACCCAAATCACTGAGTTGGTAGAATAAACTCGCTTGATATTGAACTGACTCTACACCTATTAGCACCGGTCTATATTTTCTATACAGTTTTTCTATCACATCCTTGTGTTTGGTAGGTTCCAGCTTATCTCGGAATATGTCAATTAGCATTATCCTATTCTTCGAGTCAGTTGCAAATATTGCAATTACTGTGTAATCAGCTTTCTCAGAAGTTGAAACTGCCAAATCGCATGTGAAGTATATATCACCAATTATTTCAGAATCCATATCAAAATAAACAATATCCTCTCTCTTGAATAGACCACCCTCGCTCGGAGTTGGCTCTTGCTGATACAGTCCCGCAAACCAATACTGCCCAATTCTTTTTTTCTTTTCTAATAAGTCTTTCAAGCTATACCTTTCTGGCCATAGCGGCTCTCCGATTTGCCTATTTAGTTCGTCTTCCTTTGTGGCAATAGCTGGAAATATCAATTTGTCCCAATCTGAGCTCCTCATCAATCTACTAGCCAAATCATCTTCGTGCCACCTAGTCATTACCAATATCACCGAACCTCCTGGTTCTAATCTAGTAAGTAGTGTAGCGTTGAACCATTCCATTATACTATCACGTCTTGTCTCAGAATTTGCCTCTTTATCATTCTTTATTGGGTCATCTACTATTATCAAGTCTGCCCCTTTACCTGTGAGTGTACCTCCGACCCCAACAGCTGTTATACTTCCATTTTCACTAGTAACAAATTCAGATTTTGACTTTTGAGAATTATTAAGAGAAATATTAAAATCTGAAGCAATCAACTTAAAATTGTCTAGTATTTCTCTCCCGAAATACTCAGACAGTTTGCTGTTATAAGTAGATATAATAATTCTTTGACTTGGATTATTAAGCAACCACCAAAGAGGGAACATTTTAGTTATTAGCTCTGATTTGCCATGTCTTGGGGGCATATTGACTATTAGTCTTCCGTTCTTGTTTCTATAAATATCTAACAACTTGTTCTCTATATAACATAAGTGTTTTGCACTTTTCCAATTTTTCAAATGTATGATTTTTGCCAAATCTTGAGGTGTTCTTATTTTTATATTTTCTAAAGTATTCATTCAGCAATATTAACTGTATATTAATTCATTTATAAGAATATTAAATTTTTATAATTTGTAAATAATTTTTTTAATCCATATCTTATTTTTCCTTGTGTCTATCAAACAAAAACAAGTAGTTGAATAAAGAAATTAACAGAAAAATAGAATTAGATTTACTATCATATAAGAAGATAGTAGACGAAGCTCCAATATACTTTTTCAAAATTGATAAAGAGTATAGAGTTACATATGCTAATCAAACTTTTTTTAAAGATTTTGGCTACAGTGAAGAAGATGTAATTGGTAAGACAGCCAAAGATTACGGAATGGATGAAAGAGTCTACAAAACTTGGTTTATGTACTACTCCAAAGTCTTTCAATCAGGCCAACCTGACTCTTTCGAAACTAACGTAACTCAGAGTGGTAACTATTACAAAGCACACCTTTTTCCTGTATTTGACGAACATGGTGAAGTAGACCACCTTGATTTATATCTTTCCAATATTACGAATCTTAAGTTAGTCGAAGATGAACGAGACTATATATTTAATTTCTCACTAGACATGTTTGCAATTCAAACTTTAGAAGGTGATTTCATCAAAATTAATCCTTCATGGAGAGATACTCTTTACTATTCCAATGAGAAATTATTAGGTAGCAACTGGTTAGATTTCGTTCACCCTGAAGATAAAGAGCGCTCTGAATCGAAGCAAAAAGATCTAGAGAATTTTAATTTTGTTGTTAGCCACGAAGCAAGATTCCTAAATGCGTCTGGCGATTATGTATGGTTAGAATGGAATTCTATACCTATTAAAAATAAAAAAATTGTCGTAAGTGTAGTAAGAGATATAACCAACTGGAAAGAAGTTAACCAAAAGCTTTTTGAATCTGAAAAACGATATCGTGATATAGTAGAATCTGCCAATTACTTGTTATTTAGTACTGATATGGAAGGGTATGTTCTGCAAATGAACAAACCTGGACTGAGAATTAGCAAATATACTAACGAAGATTTGCAAGGAAAAAACTTATTAGATTTGGTTCATCCGAAATACCAACAACTGGTGAGAACTTACTACCAGCAGCTGATAGCAAAGAAAAATAGATCTAACTGGATTGAATTCCCAATATTGACTAAAGACGAAGAAACAATATGGCTATATCAGAACTCCAGCATTATTTACGAGAATTATGAACCAGTTCGAATAGACCATATTTCAAGGGATATCACTGCTAGGAAAAAGGCTGAAGAGAAGCTGACTAGAAGTGAGTCTATGCTCAGGAATGTTGTTAACTCATCTAGTGAAATCATATTAGTAATTGACAAAAACGGTTGTTTAACGGATGGCAATGAGACTGCTTTCAAATTTTTAGATATTGAAAATCAGAACCTTTTAGGAAAAAACCTCAAAGATCTGTGTTCAGATGAAGACTCTATATCAGCACTGAAGAGTATAACTGAAAATGTAGATGATTCTAATAAGGCAAGTATGATTAGCTTAGTTCTATATGACAATACCGAGCATATACTAAAAGTTAAGAGTGCAGAATTTGCTGATAATGAAAGTGGCAATATTTTATTGTTCATGACTGATCTGACAGAGATAAACAAAACAAAGCAAATAACCGAAACACTCTTTAAAATATCAAGAGAAGCTAATCTTAGCAGAAACCTAGATACACTATATGAGAAAATACACAAAAGTCTGAAAGAGATAATTAATGCTACGAATTTTGCAGTCGGATACATAGATGAGGTTAATAAGAAAATCAACTTCCCTTATTTCTATGACGAAACTGATGATGATTTCGAGTCAATAGATATTTCCGACGATATTTCTTTGACTTATCAAGTCATTAAAAATAGAAAACCAATGGTGCTCAATGAAGAGCAAGTTAGATCACACATTGGCGGATATGAAGAAGTATACGGTGCTATTTGTAAAAGCTGGTTAGGTGTACCACTAATGATAGGTGAAGAAATATATGGTGTACTTATGGTACAGGATTACCATATAGAAGACGCGTACAATGATAATGACATTCAAGTGCTCGGCTCAGTTTCTGAAATATTAGCTTCTGCTATTTCTAAATTCAAATATCAACAACAGCTAGAGACTTTGAATCGTGATTTGGAGAAGATAGTAACCAAAAGAACTGAACAACTTGAAAAAACATTAGAGAATCTGAGTTATGAAAATGAAGAAAGGAAAAACACTCAAGATAAACTTGAAAAAACTCAGAAAGAGCTTGAGCTTTCACTAGAAAACGAAAAAGAGCTGAATCTGATTAAAACAAGATTTATACAAATGGTATCGCATGAGTACAGGACACCACTAACAGTAATATTATCTGCAAGTAGTTTACTACAGAACTACCAAGATAAAATGACTGAAAAACAAAAGGAAAAACAGTTCAATAATATCACTCATTCTGTTTCCACTATGACTAATTTGCTAGATGATGTACTTATGATAGGCAAATCGGAGTTAGGTAAATCATTAGATATGATTAGCTTTGACCTGGTGAATACTGTCAAATCTATCTCTGAGAATATTATGTTTATAGATAATAATAAACATAAACTCATATTTGATATGCCCCAAGATTTGAAAATAAAATCAGATAAAAGACTTGTAGATCACATAATAAACAATTTGATTATGAATGCTGTCAAATACTCACCAAAGAAAAAAGACGTATTCATCAAAGTCAGTGAGCTAGATTCGGACAGATTTGAGTTTGTCGTTGTAGATGAAGGTATTGGTATACCCAAAGAAGACCTTGATAGCATATTTGATTCTTTTTACAGAAGTCGTAACACTGGCTCAATAGAAGGGACAGGGTTGGGTATGTCAATAGTAAAAAAATCCATTGACTCTCTAAAAGGCACTATAAAGATAGAATCAGAAGAATCAAAAGGAACAAAAGTTCGCGTTATTTTACCTATAAATAGTGAGATTTAGTATTTATTAATTAAATTTGTTATATGAATACTAAGCCAAAAATATCCATTAATATAATTGTAAAGAACGAAGAGAAGTCCATAGCTAGCGCGATTAACTCTGTAAAATCAATAGCCGATGAGATAATAGTAATTGATACTGGCTCTGATGATAGCACACCACAGATTTGTACTAGACTAGGTTGTGAAGTATACCACCACCAATGGAATGATAACTTTAGCGATGTTAGAAACGCTGCAATTAAGTACTCAAGGTGTGATTGGATTTTTGTTATTGATGCAGATGAAATAGCCCTTTTTAACGAAGACGATTTGCCAACCGAACAAATGAACAATTCAAGTATAGGCGGAGTGAATATTGAGATTGTAAATCACATTGACTCCGAAAATGAATCATTAGTATCTAAACACCGATACACACGCTTTTTCAGAAGAGATGATGAAATCAGATTTGTTGGGTCTATCCACGAACAAATACGTGAATCTGTTGAGGAAAAATTTGAAGTTTATGAGTCAGAATTACAAATTGAGCATTTTGGTTATCAAGCAATTAGTGAAGAAAAATTAGAAAGAAATACTCGTTTGCTAAACAAAGATTTGGAAGAAGAAGAAGACGACTGGAAGTATTACCACCTTGCAGAAACATACTTCTCAGGTGGCAACACAGATGAAGCCCTTAGAATATTCGAAAAAATTGAAAATTCCAGTGAGCTAACTGACACACAGCAACAGAGAGTGAAAATACGATTGGGGCAGATTTACTTAGGAAATGACAAGTATGATGAAGCGACTAGAGTCCTTGACTTTCAGTCAGAAGATAAAGATAATGAAGGACTCAGACAATATGTGTTAGCTGCAGTCAAATTATCAAAAGGAAGTCCAGAAGAAGCACTAAAGCTATACAAATCACCTAAAGTTGAGCTATCTGACCTAGTAGATAAAAAACAACTAAAAATGGCTATAGAAGGCGCAGAAAAAGTAAAAGAAATAATGGAGAAAAGCAGTTGAAAAGACCAAATTGGGACCAGCTATATATAACTATGTGCTACTTAGTAGCGATGAGAAGTAAAGACAGCCACACTCACATGGGTTCTGTAATAGTGGATAGAGACAATGTACTAGTTTCTACTGGCTATAACTCACTGCCGAGATTCATAGAAATAGATAAAGAAGAAAAGAGATTGAGCCGTGAGGGAGGCGAAAAATACTTTTGGATGGAACACGCCGAAAGAAATGCCATTTACAATGCTGCTAGAAGAGGTACTGAGTTAAAAGACTGTAAGCTATATGTCCCATGGGCTCCTTGTACTGACTGTGCTAGAGGGATAATACAAACAGGTATTTCCAAAGTGGTAATTCACCAAAACGGTCAAGATTTTTACGATGCACACACAAATGGTAAGTGGGTAGATGCCACCAGAAGAACCATGTCTATGTTCGAAGAAGCTGGTGTAGAAGTAGAATATATAGAAAGCGATATAGTAATACCAGAGATATATATGAACGCTAAAATGTATGATGCTGCTGTTTATCTAAACAAATCTGGTGATTCGGAATAAATCACTTGCTGTTTTCGAACTGAATTTCGTAAAGGTTTTTATAATAGCCACCCATATCTAATAACTCTTGGTGAGTACCTTTCTCTACTATCTCACCATTGTTGAACATATAGATAGTGTCACATCCTACGATTGTAGAAAGTCTGTGAGCTACTATCACTGCGGTCTTATCTTTCAACGAGCTATCTATAGCATCTTGTACTACTTTTTCAGACTCTACATCGAGTGCAGAGGTAGCTTCATCGAATATAAGAATCTCGGGATTTCTAACTAATGCTCTAGCAATAGCTACTCTTTGTCTTTCCCCACCAGATAAAGTTACCCCTCGGTCACCAATTACAGTGTCAAACTGGTCTGGTAGCTTCATAATAAATTTATAAGCGTTTGCAATTTTTGCTGCTTCTATGACCTTTTCGTCATCTATATCTTCCATACCATATATTATGTTGTTGTATATAGAATCATTGAACAGAATATTCTCTTGCGAAACAATACCGAATAGTGACCTATAGTCTTCCAGCTTAATCTCTTTCACATCTATCCCATCGAGCAATAGCTTGCCATTCATAGGGTCATAGAACCTTGTAATTAGATCCAACGCTGTAGATTTACCGCTGCCACTACCACCTACAAATGCAATCTTCTTACCTTTCTCCAACTCAATGTCAACATTTTTTAGAACGGGGCTATCTGTATATCCGAATGTTACTTTATCAAAAATCAAATTCTTCTCAATAGTATTTTTTTCTACGTTTCCGTCTATAATAGTAGGTTTCTCATTCAATATACTCATCACTCTTTCACCTGCTACAATACCTTGCTGTAGTTTAGAGTAAGCTCCAATTAACGATGTAATAGGGTCCATCAAGGCAAAAAGCATAAACAAGAAAGTCATGAGATCATCAGCTTTTATAGACTTCTGAACTAAAACCTGTTGCCCACCAACAACAAGTACTACACAAAGCCCTAAGATAGCCCATATTTCATTTACAGCCGGAACTAATGCCATTACTTTCTTATGCTTTATGGCAGATTTCACATATCTTTCCGTATCAACAGCAAACCTTTGGTCAGTTGCCTCTTTCGCATTTAGTCCTTTCAGTACTCTTATACCACCTATTGACTCTTGCAAAGTGGTAGTAAAATTAGCCATAGCGTCTTGCATTCTCGAAGCATATCTTTTCAGATACTTAACCGAAAAGCGAATAAACACCAAAGAAAGAATAGATGTACTAAATGCCCATAGAGTAAGCTCAACAGAAATAGTTAGAAGGAAAAACAAGAATATTACTATCTGAATAATATTCCTTATAACACCATTTATAGATGCAACAGTAGTGTTGTTGAGCAAGGATACATCGTTCGCCACTTTAGATATTATAGTGCCTTGTTTCTCTTTGTTGAAGTAGTCCATAGAAAGTGAGGTGACTTTGAAAAACACAGTATCACGTATTTTCTTAATCACCTTCTGGTTGAATATATTGCCTACTACTGCACCCAAATACTTGAATATATTCTTGAGTACAAACATAATTATGATAACAACTCCAAGCCGTATCATAGTTGATTCGATTGAGTCATCCGTAATTAGATTAATAAAGAAGTCGAAAAATGAGTCCTTTATTTCTTCGAAAAAACCAATCTCCAGAGGTGTGTCATTGGCTGCTTCCTTATCATCTACTTCGAAAAGGAAACTCAGTATTGGCTTGATTAGCGCTATAGTAACAGCACTGAAAATAGAGAACAATATGTTAAGAACAAATGATGTAAACAGCAGTAACCTATTGCCTTCCGTGAAAGACCAAGCTATTCTGTAAGCATCACCTATGCTTAAATTCCTTTTCTTTTTATCAGCCATTCTGATTATTAAATCTGCATTATTTCTTTACAAATCTGACAGCGAAAGCTCCATCAGTACCATGTAGGTGAGGGAACATCTGCATAGCGCCATCTTTACATATCTCTTTCGGTAAGTAATTTTCTGCTGGGTCTATCTTGTATTCTGGGAATGTCTTCAAGAACCAGTTAGCAATATCCATATTCTCGTCCGGCTCAAGCGAGCAAGTAGAGTAAACTATGGCTCCATCATCTTTGACCAGATTAGGAGCGTTTTTCAATATATCTTTCTGTATTCTAGTCAATTTATATATATCCTCTATCTCTTTCTTCCATTTTATATCTGGTTTTTTAGAGAAAGTCCCACTACCTGAGCAAGGCGCGTCAATCAGCACAACATCTGCTTTTTCATCAGCAGTACACTCGGCAGAATCTTCTTTGTGCTGTTCTATTATTTTTATTCCTAACCTTTCTGCTTCTGCGGTAAGTATTTTCAGTTTACCCCAATACTTATCATTCGAAACTAGCTTTCCTTTGTTTTCCATCATCTCAGCTATTTTGAAAGATTTGCCACCAGGTGCAGCACATAAATCAATCACTTTCATTCCTGGCTTAGCATTGGTCAGCACTGCCGCCAATGATGCAGCAGGATCTTGCACAGTCATGAACCCTTTTTGGTATATCTCAGTCTTAGTCACACTATTCCCAAGATTCTTAACCTTGTAAGTACCTGGATGATATATTGATTCTTCAAATTTGATTTCATTCTTAGTTAATATAGCTTCTACTTCTTCTTTCGTAGTTTTGAGTTTATTGATTCTCATAGCTATGTATGGAATCTGGTTATTTGCCTTCATCAGCTCTACTGCAAACTCCTCACCCCAGAATCTAACCCATCGTTTTGTCATCCATTTTGGGTGCGAGTGCATAATAGACAAATAGAATATTCTATCGTCTTTTTCATTTGGGAATCGGATGTTAGTCTTATTTCTAACTATATTACGAAGCACTCCGTTAACTAAGCTGGCCGCCTTTTGTCCTTGCACTTGCTTTACAAGCTCCACAGATTCATTGATAGCAGCATGCTCTGGTATCTTGTCCATGAATAACAACTGATACAAAGCAATCCTCATGGAATTCTTTACTATACTCAGCGATTTGTGAAATTCACCGTGGAAGAAACCAATAAGTACCCAATCCAGTTTTGCCCGCCAACGGACAGTACCATTCACTAATTGCGTTAGCAATGCTTTGTCTTTTCTGCCCATATCAGTACGCTTTAGCTCCGATTCCAACAGTTTGTCTATATACGAATCGCTTCTGTCGTAACGGTTAAGTATATGGGTTGCAATTGCTCTACATTTAGTAACAGTTGACAAATTCTCTATTTTATTAGTACTATTTGTAACTTTTTCCATAAATTGATGCTTTATATAATAATAGAATTTAACTTGCTTTAATTAGCAATATAATCAAAAATTAAGTGAATAATATGGAAATGACGAAAAGAACCCTATTTGTATTTGGTATAATTCTAATTAGCACGATATCACTACATTCACAGGGGTTTAAATTATCTAATCCAATATTTCCAAATGTAAATAGCCTAGCTGATGAGTCAATCGGTGGGTTTATTGGCATAGGACCTAACTGGCAAGGCGGGACACACTATGTTGACTGTGCTGGATGCGATTTTATAGACGGTACTGCAACTGGATATACATTCGGTGCTATATATCAGCTAAGAATAAGCCAAACTCTTTTCTTTGGTGGCTATTTATCATTTGATTTCCTTAATATTAGCTCATCGTACCGAGAAATAGAAAACGTAACTATTAGCGCTCCTGACAACCCTCAATTAGACGGGAAAAGTGCAAACGTAGAATTCCGACATACAGCAGATATGTCCCTTTCTTATATATCACTCGCTCCATATTTGGAATTCAACCCTGTTGGTTGGCTTTCAGTTCGAGCTGCTCCGAAAGTTTCATTTCCAATTGGTTCAAACTTGGTACACACCAAAGAGCCAACATCGAGCAGAGTTGTAGTGGAGGGAGTAGAAGGAATCGGCAGCTTGAGAGATGAGACTCTGCAAGATTCGGAAGTGGCAGAATTAACTTCCCCACTAATTAGTGCAGACCTGACAGCTATGATAAACCTAACACCAGGTGAAAAATCGACATTCTCACTTGGCTTCACTCAGAATATTCCATTCAACAATATCAGCGAATTCGGTGAAGACTTCCAGATTTACTCTTGGCGTGTTTTTGTTGAGTACAAATACTCACTTCTTGGTACTTATGACTATTTGAAGAAGAGAAGGAAGTAGATAAAAAAATCCCACTACAAATAAAAGAAGTGGGATTTAAAAAACTTCCAATTTGTTTTCTTACCTAGCTATTATTATCATCTATGATAATTCGATCACCATTTCGTCCATCATGGTTTAAAATAAAGAATTCTCCATCAACTTTAAGTAGAATTATAAACTCACCTTCCGGAATAAATGGGAAGTTATCCTCATCAAAAAATGCTATTGGACCATCACCATTATTTACAATGTAATATAGTGCGTTATCTGGTAATCCTTCATTCAAATCATCAAAATCAAAATCGTCTTCACCTTCACCAGTGTATACCATAATGTTTGAAGTGATGTTTCCCAATTCTTCACTGTCAGTAAACTCTTCTGAGTTCAAACTGAAATTCCCCTTTACTCTTAGCTCAGAACTAATCAAACCAGATCTTGCTGATGCCTCTATTAGTCCATCCAATCTGAGTTGTGCTATTACTGTGCCATTGTCCATCACATTAAGGACGTGAGATGTTGTAACTGTAGATTCGTCAATATTTGTCCAATCTGTACTTCCTACACCCACTGGAAAAACTAACAATCCAGAGGAATTAGGGTCAATTGGATCAATATTTTCAGTATAGATTGCTGGACCGGAGCCACTTGTAACAGATACTGATAGATTCTGCCCATCACTGAAGTTTACTACTGCTACAATTGGGCTAAGCGAATAAGCCAAAGTAGTAGATGCAATAGCAATTATTATTGTTATTAGTATATTTTTCATAAATTTTCTCAACTATTTATTCAGGTTGAAAGCCGAATCCATCATGGTTTAAAATAAAGAATTGACCATCTACCTTTAGAAGAACAATAAATTCACCTTCAGGAATATCTGGAAAGTGATCTTCATCATCAAATTCTATCTCAGTATCACCATTATTTACTATATAATAAAGTGCATTATCTGGCAAATTTGGATTCAAATCATCAACTTCAAAATAGTCATCATCATCACCTGTATATACCATTATGTTTGAAGTGATGTCTCCTAGTTCAGTAGCATTTGTAAATTCTTCAGAATTTAAACTAAAGTTTCCCTTTACTCTTAGCTCAGAGCCAATCAAACCAGATCTAGCTGATACTTCAACTAAGTAGTCTAATCTAAATTGAGCAATAAGTGTTCCATCGTCAAATACATTCAATACATGTGATGTAGTAACAGATGCTTCATTGATGTTTGTCCAATCTGTACTCCCTACACCAACAGGGAAAACTAACAAGCCAGAAGAGTTAGGCGTAACTGGGTCAATATTTTCACTATAGATAGATGGATTTGATCCTTCAGTAACTGTAACTGAAATATTGTCACCATCACTATAATTTACAACAGCTACAATAGGGCTAAGCGAATAAGCCAGGGTAGTAGAAGCAATAGCAACAGCTATTAGCAATAATAATTTTTTCATAAGACACTCTATATATTATTTATTTAAACAATTATCCACAAATTTATGAAAAATAATTGACTATACAACCAAATCTTTCTTCTCATAGCCATATTTTTCCATCCAGTATTCCTTTGTAAACTCAACGGCGCCACTGTTTAATAGCTTTATATCTCTTTCTAATCTAGTGTCTATATCTTCTAATTCCTCTCTAAATTTGAACTTAGCGTCAATGATAGCACCAAAGTTTAGCTCAGATATATAGCTTATCAGCGTGTTTACTGCTTCCTCTACAAGCAATTTATCAGCTAATACTAGTTCCTCCCTTATCTTGTAGTGGGTTTCGGCGGCAGCTTTACTACCATTGGTCACATCAGTAGTCAAAGTTTGTGACAGTATAGCCTTTGATATCTCTTTGTTGCTTAGCTTTATCATTTCATTATACAGCCGCACTGAACTATACCTATGCGGTTCTGCAATTTCTATATCTATGTCATTCGGTGTCACTATTACGCTGTCCTCAGTCATATTCGCTAAGTGCTGAACCAAGGAATCCGCCTCATTTTGAGTAGCTCCTCGGGTGTATTTACCTATCAATATCGGCATTCCGTATCGCTCCATGAAGTTAACCCAAAACCTCATACCCCCATTCTTAAACTTCACTGGCCAATAGCACTTCGATAGCAAAGCAATACCGTAAGGATTCTGATAACTAGCACGGTAACGCAAATCCAAGAACTTGTATTTGGGTAAATTCACGCCCTTTGTCTTACCCGCAGGTCTGTATTTTAACTTGGAGTTTGTATCTATGTAAAATAGCTCCTGCGGCTTTGCAATGGTCGCTTTTGGTATTATTCGTGCCTTTATTTTTTCCCAATATATCTCTATTGGCTGATACCCGAAAAGAATGGTATCCAAAACCTCGTCTATAAGCTTTTCCATTTTTATATCACTCAGCAACTCCAAAGCGATTTGGCTGTCCACACCTACAATATCGTACTGAGTGGATAGCACACCGCTCTTTCTAGATTGCACGCAACTCCACAAGTGTGGGTCATACAGCAGCTCGCGATATCCAGCGTAGGTGGTTCCGGTCTTCCTTAGTATCATATCGGGATTGGGTACGGCATCCATAATCTTGCTCCATCCGTCACTCCCTATGCTTACTATTTCTTTATAAATATCTTTCATCTTTCTCTCACTTACTTATTATTATTCCTAATATCAGTCCACCTGCTGCTGCGGCTGGTGAGTGCCACCATTCGCCCTCATCGCATGGTATTTCTATAGTTTTCACATCTTTTTGCAGAGTATCTGTTGCCATTCGTATAGCCATATTCATTTCATTTTTCGGGAAGTGATAATTAACTCTAATTGTATCTCGCTTATAAATTGTGTCAACGGTAGCAACAAATGGCTTCGTCTTGATTATCGTATCTCTGATATACACCAACTTTGACTTCACTTTTTCCAATACTATTGGCTCTGTCTGTATAGTTATTGTGTCGCGAATGGTAGTTATTCTAACATTCGGGTAATATTCCTTTGTTAGTAGTAGTGCCAATAGTGCCGAAATCAGAGCCGTTATTATATACTTCATCATTGCCTCCTATATCTCTGAATCCAACACATAGTGCCCACCTACTGAAGACGTACTTATGCTAAAGCCAGAGTCATTAATTACCGTGAATGAATTTGAATTCTCATAGTCTGTTGCTATTCCCACATTCACACCAGTGCTCACTGCCCAATAATCATTGACTGGAGGATCGGCGGCGGATATCAGCTCAACACTAGGCGTCTTATACATTTCTGGGAAGTGAATTGTCCCGACTACATTGCCATTGCTAATACCAAAAGAGGCAGCGAAACTTGCTTTCCCTTCATCTGTACTTAGGTATGGAGGGTCTAGCAAGCTATAGCTTTTCTTGAAGAATTGAAGACAGGCAATCAACTCATCAGCGTAGTATCTTCTTTTATAAGGCACAATTGAACTATGTTCTATAATTTGAGCGTTGTTAATATTGATTTGCTCATCTGCTCCCAAACCCTCTATAATCAGCATTAAAGCTATATTCTTGCTATCTTCACTTATCTCCAATCCCTCTAGCTTCATAGTCTCATAATCGCTGCTCAGAGTTGTCTCATCGCTGATAGATTCATAAGTCCAATCGGTTACTAATGTGGGGTCAGTGCCTATGCTATTCCAACTGCTGATAGCATCGCGCGTAGGTTCGTCGGTATCGCCTTCCCAAGACAGAAGTGCTAATTTTGCCTTCGGTGTGTCGCTACTCTTTACATCAATTGATAGCGATACCACACTCCCTATATATTGCTCCAAATAGCGATGCGGTACTATCTGCATAAAGGCAACTTTACCACTGGTAGTAGCTGTTAGCTTGGCTCCATCGTCCTCGGTTGCTATTACTTCGCCACTCTCATTGAGGAAGAGCCACCTATCTGCAAAGAAATCGCCATCACCACATACCATAGATACTCTATCTTGCAATAGGCAAACTCCGCTTAGCTCTGTAGTGTTTGCCTCGTCGCTACCTGAATTAGTATAGCTGAAGTGAGTGTCATCAATCTTGGCTATTATAGTACCACTTGGCTCATCGTAACTGCCATTACCCATGTTGGTTATCTGTACCTTGTCGCCTGTCTGATATCCGTGCGGCACTTCCGTTTCCAACGTCACCAGATTGCTCGTACGTTCTCTCGACTTAATATCAATTGTGTTTGCCACTCTCTGCCATATTGCAAAGTTCGAGTTTATCAGCAGGTTCTGTTTTGTCTCGGCGGCGTTAGTCTTTTCGTCAATCAAATCCACAAGATCATCTTGGCGTTCTATATCTCCATCCAAATTGCCCCAGACCTGTTCGCCCAGTGGCGGAAAATAACTAAAAGGCATAGCTCACCTCCTTTATTTATAGTACAGATGGGCATCTATACTACCTGATACTATCCCCACCGGTACAAATTCTATTCGTAAAAATTTAAACATCTGTCTGATTACTATCAGCTCTGCGTCATCGTAATTGTCTGCTGTTTTCAGCTCGTATATCTTCTTGTACCCAGCATTGCTCATATCATTGGAACCGGAGAGCACCAAAAACCCATTCAGTGGGCCTACTATATCTTTCCAGCTAATCTGCAGTGAGTGCGCCTTTTTGTTTCTGCCCTTCATATCTGGGGCTATATCCACCCACTTGCTGCTATATTCCAGCCCTGCATCGTGGCTGTTCATTAATCTCAATATCATGTTTTTACCTTCTTAAATGTTACTACTCCTCTCATCATCAGTCGGCCGAGTGGGTGATTGACAAATCTCGTCTTCATTGCTACACCTTCGCCACCTTTTGTCTTCACATTGAACCCTATGGTCTCTACTATTCCTTTCCTCTTTGTTCTTAGCACTCGCTCTATGTGCCCAGACCAATGGTTCTTCGATTTCCAAACTATCAGGTCGTGCCTTGCTATATCACGTTTCACCAACTTGCCTCTTCTCTTTGCACCGTTGAATACCTCATTAGCAACCGCTGTACGCTTTATTGGAACTGCACTTTGGGGCAACCCCAACTCCTCGACGGCTTTGCTAAACGACCAATAAACACCGGCCGCACAGTAAGGATAGCCCTCACCCAAACCAACAGTAGCTAAGTATTTGCCTACCTCACCTCGGTTGCTCTTCTTCTCCATAGTGCCAATTTGTGACATAGCATAGCGTTCGGAAGTGGTGAGCAAACGCTCATCGCAGTCCAGCTCATACATATCGAATGAGCAGAGTGCAGCCGCTAAGAGAACTGAACCAGATAGACGCCCAGCACCGTAAAGCCAACGCATATATGCACCCCCAAGAATATGTGTCCCAAATTTTGCGAAGCTGTGCCATAAGTAAAGTCAATCTGAGTGAAGCAATAGACAGCCAGAGCCGACAGCCCCACAGCCACTACTTCCACCATAATCATTATCAGCAGTGTATGTAGCTCTTCCACACCTGGGGACATAACACCCCACGCCAACAGCATAATACCTGCAAGCAGTGCGTACCTAGTCATTGGTCTATACATCGTCCCCTCCAAAATATGAGTCCATAACATCATTATTATATATTCTGTTATCGCTAGAGCGCATAGTCATTATGCTTGGTGGGGAATCATACCCAGGCACAGAACCACCCAAGTATAGCTCACCCGATTGTATGTCATCGAGTAACTGATTCGCTTCTTCGTAGTATCCCTTAATCTCTGTTGGCAATGGCAACTCGCCATATTCTATTCGGTATAAGTGGTATATGGTAAGGTCAGTAGATATAGACACTATCAGCTCATCTGGCTCGGTGAAAGGTATGCTATACCTACCTAGTAGAGTAGCATCTATCGTGGCATCGGCCAGCTCCCGAGCCAAATCGGTTCTCGCAGTGTCTATGGTAGTGCCTGTCTTGTCGCCAGTCAGCTTTGCCAACTCTTCTGAGCTGAAGCGACCTAGTAGGTCTGTGTTCGATGAATAAGCCATCTTATTCGCCTCCGTTATTATTATTGAATTATGATAATAGTATCAGTAGCGAAAGTATGGAGTTGGGTTTGTGCCTGCACAAATGCGATTTTAATATTATTTTAATATGGTATAATCCTTTTGTCATCCAGAGCGAAGCGAAGGATCCAGGTATTATTATCTCTCTTCAATAGGAGGGTATGTAACACTCAAAGTATCTTTGTAATCGAAACCTTTTCTTTACCTAGACTCTTCGGACACCTTGTGTCCTCTGAGTGACGGTAAGTGAAAGTAAATCCCCGTCTATCCAGAGGCAACTTGTTGCCGAAGGATCCAGGCATTATTATCTCTCTTTAATAGGAGAGGATGTAAAAACTCAAAGAATCTGGGTAATCGAACATCTTTCCTTGCCTAGACTCCACGGATGCTAAAGCATCCTCTGAGTGACGGTGCTCGTCATCCAGAGCGACGTCGAAATACGTAGTCGAGGTGAGGTTTTGTTGTAAGTGCGTTTCGACAAGCTCAACGTACTTACTTCCAGGGGACGGAATAAAAGAAGCCCGACCAAATGGCCGAGCTTGTGAATTCATACATATTTAACTATTTATTTACTTATAGGTAACCATTTTGTTCCATTATAGTATAATGTTAGTTGATACTGATTAGCACCTCCAAAGTCCTGTAAATCAGATGTACCGGGATAATCAGTACCTCTATCGCGGATTACTTTTGTTTGAGGATTAAGGGTAGCATTAACATCATCAGATATGAATTTAATTGTCTGACCTGTTTCTGGTGGATCGGGTAATGTTACAGTATAATTCCCAGAAATATAAACAACTTGGTCATCTGTTGTAAGTGTTGTGTTTGAGTTAGCCTCAGTATACACTTCAGAAGAACCACTTCCTCCACCAGATGAAGAACCGCCTATTTTGATTAAAGATAGTTTTCCGCCTGCATCTAAATCAACTGTATTGCTTGAACCAACATTTTCTCTAAATTGAAGTTGAATAGACCCAGCATTACCTGTTCTTATTATTCCATGAATTAACTCAGGATCAAGACCATCATTTGTAGCACCTTTATTAACAAATTCGACAGTAGTTGTATTAATTAGTTCTGCTGAACCAAATCTAGTGAAGTGAGCATAAGTTATCGTTGCACCTCCTATCGGCTGTATGCGGCCATCAAATTGCCCACTGCCTCCTGACCCATCATCTTCTTGATAAAATCCTCTTACTATATATGTTGTATTTGCTTCAACTGTTAGTTGTGCTCCAGAACTAGTATAAGTTGTAGGAATAGGTGTTAAGGCAACAGTAGTTGCAGTAGTAACTTCACCACCACCTGTTCCACCGCCACCACCAGATACAG
The DNA here is from genome assembly GCA_046290495.1 of Chlorobiota bacterium. Lineage (GTDB taxonomy): Bacteria > Bacteroidota > Ignavibacteria > Kapaibacteriales > UBA2268 > PGYR01. The sequence continues at coordinate 1,495,135 of JBKAGT010000005.1, forward strand.
TGCCCCAGCTTAGGCTTGTTCCATCTGTAGTTAAATACCTACCAGAATTACCTGACTGTGATGGTAGATTTGCTTGCTTCCCATCTAGCTGAGTTTGTACATTTGATGTTACTGAGTTAATATACTGCAACTCAGTACTAGTTACAGAACCGTCAGCTATTTTTGTTGCATCAATTCCTGCATTGGCTTTAATATCTGCATTTTCTATATTGATGATAGTGTTATTATCGGCATCTATTGATTTGCTTGTTAGAGTTTGAGTGTCTGTAATACCAACTGCAGCACTTCCTAATGAGCCAATTCGTTGTAACTCTGTGCTTGACACTGAGCCATCTGCTAATTTAGTTGCGTCAATTCCAGCATTGGCTTTTATATTTCCATTATCAATATTTGATATTGTATTATTATCTGCATCTATTAATTTGTTTGTCAACGTTTGTGTTTCTGTAGTTCCAACTATTGTTCCAGCAGGTAAAGCCGTACCAGCTGAAAGAACACCACTAGTGTTAGCTGTTACTAATCTTGTTCCAGACCCGGCAGACCCTGTTAAAGTTAAATCACCATCAATCCTAGTATTCCCATTAGATAGAGATACATAGAATTTGTCATTAGCACCACCAGAAACACCAACTGCCAAGTCATCCTCTACTCTTATTGGCGCTGTAGAATTAGTCAAAATTGCTGATTGACCTTCAAATACCAAATCATTATTGGGCTGCAAGTAAATATTATCAGCAAATTCTACTTGTGTTGATGCAGAATTTGAAATAGATGAATTAGCAGTACCTAATATGATATTTCCATTTGATTCAATTCCTGTAGTAGTTATATCTAACATAGGAGTATTATCTACACTCACTGTTCCCGTATTACCACTATAACTTAATTCCATTTCTGTATTGTTTGCATCACCATCATCAGGACCAATGTGCAGAGTGTTACCACCTATATACACATCTTCCCATCTATTATCATCAGTACCAATAGTACCGTTTAGGGTCTGTGGATTAAAATTTCCACTATTATCTAAAACAGTTGCCTCAGCCTGTACTAATATTAACTGATCATATCTTTTTTGTGAAAACAAAGTACCATTTACATAAATGTCTAACATTGTACTTGTATTTATCACAGATGCGTTAATACCAGACCAATCACCTGTAGCTCCTCCGCCAGGATAATCATTTACATCAACTATAACAATACCATTGTCATTAGGAGTTAAACTAAATGTCTCTCCTCTGAATAGCATTGTACTGGTAGTGTAATCTTTAAGCTCAACATATACATTTTGTGCAGCTGTATTATTAGTATAGTATGCCACTTTTGATGGCTCCAGGGCACTTAGGGTAGTTGCTATTACTGTTAGTAATAGTATTAGAATTATTGTTTTCATTTTTACTCTTAGTTTATTGTTTATTTATATGTCGTAAATTAATGAATTATTACTTATTTACTGCACAGTATTTAAGTATTATTAGTCAAACCCTCCTAAATCCTCCCTTAACAGGGAGGACTTCCACAATAAGCTCCCCCTTGTTAAAGGGGGATGGGGGGATTTACCCCCCCCCTTGCCTGTCACGTCTTTAGCGTGAATACAGGGGGCAAGGAATACAACCACCCTGTCAACGCCAGGGCGTTGCCACCCACGCCAAGAGCGTGGCAAGCTCCTCCGCAGGAGGGGAATAAAAAAAGCCCGACCAAATGGCCGGGCTTGTAAATATTATGTTATGTGCTTGTTATGTTAGAAAGTACCAACAATATACCAAGAACCACCAGTTGCTTTAACTAAAGTAGCACCATTAACACCAGTCGCGTTACCATTAGCAGCACCTGTTACATTTGAAGGAGTTGTAAATCCAACATAAACAATTGAACCAGCAGCGTGCGAAACACTAAGTGAAGAAACATCTAAATTAGCACCTAGTACTAAAACGTTTGCATCAGCTCCAGCAGAAGTATCATCATTTACATCAAACAAACCACCAACTGAAGTATTACCATTTGATTCAACTACTTGGAAATTTGCAGCTCCACCTACTGTGAAGTTACTACCAGTTACATTTAAACCATCATTAGCACTTACTAATCCTTCAATTGTAACATCACCGCCAGTTGTAACTATAAAGTTAGAACCACCAACAGTTAAGTTAGCACCGAAAATATTCATACCTAAGTTAGCAGTAACTAAACCTTGAGTTGTTAAAGTACCATTAGTAGTAGTATTACCATTACTACCAACAATTGTGAATTGGCTACCAGTACCAAATGAGATATCACCGTTTATTACTGTGAAATCATCATCAACTGTTATACCAGCACCATTACCAGCAACATCATTTGCAATGTTAACTCTTACGTCTAATTCTTCAGTACCTCTTATGATAACATCACCGTCGCCAGCATCAGTTATTATTTCGTTACCACCTTCGTAAGCAACTTGTAGAGAAGTGCTACCCCAAGATAAGTTACCAGAACCATCAGTGATTAACTGTTGGTCAGCAGTACCATCTGCAGCTGGAAGAGTCCAAACGATATTAGATGCAACAACAGCAGGAGAAGTGAAGCCAACATGATTAGTTTGGTCATCATCATTCAGTAATAAATCGCCATCAATTTCTGCATTATTAGCAATGTTTGCATCGTTTCCGATTATTGCGTCGTTTGATAGGTGCAAGTCAACCCATTGATTTGTAGCAGAACCTAAATCATGAGTTGCATCAGTGTTAGGAATCAAATTATCTTCGAATAATAAATCACCAGTTGAGCTAGATACAATACCTTGTTGGTCTAGTGTACCAACGTGAACAGTATTACCATCTACGTTTAAGTCAGTATCGATATCAGCTGAACCAGTTACATTTAAGTCATCATCTACAGTAACTGCAGTAGCAGCAGTAGTGTTAGTAATAACACCATCAACATTTAAATCTGAGTCAGCATCTACATTACCTTGTAAGTTAGAAGTACCAACTACTTCTAGATTTCCACCTACAGCAGCGTTGTTACCTAACCATAAGTTTCTCCATCTGAATGTGTTTAAACCTAAGTCATAAGTGTTTGTTACATTTGGCTCGATAGTGTCATCGAAACGACCAACTGGAGTAATAAGATCAGTTACACCATCACCTAAATCAACGTTTCCGTTTAGAGTAGTGTTTCCATCTACATTTAAATCAGAATCTGCATCTACATTACCTTGTAGGTTTGAAGTGCCAGTTACAACAATATTACCATTGAAGTTTGCAGCATCGCCAGTACCAGTAGCATTTACTTGTAAAGCAGTTCCTGTACCGTTGTTTTCTATTAGAACAGTGTTCGAAGCGTTAGCCGCGTTTGTATTCTCGAAGTTTGCAGCTATACCCAAATTAGAGTTACCATAAAATCCAGTTGCGTTACCACCTAATTGAGAAGTAGCTGTGATTACTGTAGCTAAACCAGTACTATTGTCATTTCTACCTTCTACAGCTGCAACTGTTCCACCTGTTGTTCCATAAACACCAAATCCACTAGTAGAAGCACCATATACACCTGTCCCAGAAACTGATTGCCCAGCAACACCAGTGTTATTCGTTTCAGCGTCACCGTGTACTGCAGCATCATTCGTTAATGCAATAGTAGTACCAGCACCCAAAGTTGCTAAGATAACATCTTCACCAGAATGATTTACAGTAAGTTGACCGTCTATGTTTGCATCGCCAGTTACTTGTAGCGTATTGTTAGTTCCTGTAGCACCATTAATAGTCAATTGTGTATTATCTGATGAGTTACCCATGGTAGAACCTTGTTCTGCAACAGCAATATTACCGTCTATAGTAACATTTAAGTTACCACCACTATTTTGGAATGCTAAAGTTTGGTCAGCACCATTGTTTCTATTTATATCCGAATCAGTAATAATCAAAGGAACATTACCAGAATTGATATTAAGCTCACCTTCGTCAATATATACATCTTGATCGCCATCACCAGCAGGATTGAAAAGTATTCTATCAATACCAGCATTAATTGTCATATTAGTAGCATTATCAACATTAAAAGTTGCAGCGTTACCAGCATATCCAATATTTAATTCTGTAGTACCTTCACCACCATTAGGACCAACGTGAACTGAAGTACCAAGAATGTAAGCTTCAGCCCATCTGTTAGCGTCAGTACCTAAGCTAAGTGGTGCAGAAGCATTTTGAGGAACTAAGTTAGAAACAAACTCACCTAATACATTAATTTCGTCAGCAGCAGCGTCACCTAAAGTAACATTTGCATTTAAAGTTGTGTTACCGTCTACGTTTAATCTAGCATCTATATCTGTGCTACCTTGTACAACTAATGCATCTGTAGCACCAGCTACTAAGCCTTCTACAGTTAATTGTGTTGCGTCAGTACCATCTCCGATTAGTGATCCATTAGTTTGAACGTCTATGTTACCGTCAACTACTACATCTATATTACCAGTAGTAGCAAGGAAACTAAAGTCTTGTGCGTTAGCAGTTAGGATACCACCATCAGTAACAACGATATCACCAAAAGCACCAGGGTTAGAAACTGTCAAACCACCTTCTTCGAATCTGTAGTTAAATGTACCGTTAGCATTAGGGTCCATTTCAATGTTTGTGTTACCAGCGTCTATGTTGAATTCTGTATTTCCACCATCAACATTAAAGTTAGCTTGGTTACCACCGTAGTTTACAGCTAGTTCCGTATTCGTAGTTTCACCGTTATCAGGACCAATGTGAAGTACATCATTTAAGTAAGCACTTCTCCATCTGTGGTTAGTATTTAAACCTAAATCTCTGTTACCGTCGAATGGTACAAAGTTAGAAGAAACCTCAGCGTTGAAAAATACTTCGTCAGTATTTGCATCACCAATAGTAGTGTTACCATCTACAGTCAATGTACCAGCTATGTCTGTATTACCATTCGTGTTATTAACAACAAACACATCAGTACCAGGAGTTGCAGCTGAACCATCGTTCACAGTCAGGTTAGCTCCAAATACGTCAACACCAGCATCTGCGTCCAAATTACCATTGATAGTAAATAGACCAGTACCAGTAGTTATTGGGCCGTTTGCAGTCCAAACTGGAGATGCAGAAGGAGTAGCGTTTAGTAATAGTTGACCATCAGATGATCTACCAACAACTTCTTCAACATTATATATTGTGTTATCATTCATATTGAAATCACCAGTAAGTGAGAAACCACTCACTTCTAAGTATTCCATTTTAGCATCGCCATCAATTTCTAATTCAAACTCACCAGCAGGAACTGGCTGAGTAGATGGAACTCCATCGATAGTTAATTGTAAACCATCTGTGTTATCACCAATTGTGTTTAGTGCTTGGTTAGCAGTAAAAGCACCAGAGATAGCTAAAGCTTGGTTGCCAGCATTAATCTCTGCAACATTGTCTACTATTGTACCATTTAAGTCAACGCCCGTAGCGTCAAAATTCATAATAGCAGCACCGTTAGAAGATATAATACCTTCACCACCAGCACCAAGAGTAGGGTCATACTGAAGAGCTAAATCAGCAGTACCAGCACTACCAGTAGGGCCAATGAAAACACCTTCTAATTCAGGGTCAGCTTCGATTCCTTTTACATATACAGCATCGAATCTTTGGTTGTCAGCACCAACAGTAGATGGGTTACCAGAAGGAACCAATACACCGCTAGAGTTGAAGATAGATGTGTTAGCTTGTATAATTACTTGCTGATCTATTCTTCCTTGGCTGTACAAAGTACCGTTGATGTAAACATCAAAAGTCCAGAAAGTATTCATATTACCAGCATCAATGTTGTCCCATGCTACAGCAACTGAAGCGTCTTGACCAACATTGACAGTGATTACACCGTTGTCATCAGCAGTTACTTCTGCATCAGGAGCAGTAAAAGTATTACCAGTGAATAAAGTATTTGCCGATCCACTAGAGTAGTCAACTAGGTCAATCCTAACCGAAGTAGCAGGAGTACCATCAGGAGCTGCTCTGAAAGCTGGAGCGTAAACTGAAACTCTAGTCGGTTCTAATGAAAGACCGGTAGAGACTGCTATCAAAGCGATAGCGATTAGTAGAATAAGTTTTTTCATCTTGAAAAACCCCATATATTATTAAAAATTTAAAATATTTATTTCTATTTATCTATTTGCAGTCTACAAATTAACAAATTTGCACGTATCTGCAATAGTTAAAAGCATTTTTTGTGTGTAAAAAACTACACACTTTTTCATATACTTTTAACCACGGTATGAATTATGCAAATTCCTTGCCATTTTTGGAGTTACCTTGTAATAATACTAAGTATTTATACGGAGAAGCGATTTATCAATAGATTTGAGTAATTTTAAATTTTTTTATACTTCCTCTATTTCTCACATATTTCTGCTAATTTGTTAATATTCTTACTCATTAGACTCAATTGTGTGCAATGTGAGGGTATTGTATTTTGTGGGTATATGTTTATCAATATCATAGGCCACTCAGAGACTACGGAGTGACTGTACTCCATAGGGATAGATGTCACAGCGAGGACTGTAAGGACGTGGCTGTCTCTATTGAGATTGCCCACGCTGAAGACGTGGCAGGCAGCACTTCGTTCGCAATGACGGCTAAAAAATGTCAAAACCACACACGTCACTCTGAGGATGCTCTTAGCATCCGAAGAGTCCAGGCCGCCACCACCGTCACTCAGAGGACACACAGTGTCCGAAGAGTCTAGGTTTAGAAAATTACGGAAAAATCATTATATTTGAATATGAACCAGCAATCTTACATTTACATAATGGCTTCACAAAAGAATGGCACTATTTACACTGGAGTAACATCAGATTTATATTCTAGAGTTTGGCAACACAAGAACAAAATCTTCAAAGGGTTTACAGCTAAATACAACGTAAATATGTTAGTGTACTATGAAGAATATGGAAGAATAGAAGATGCTATACAGAGAGAAAAACAAATAAAAGGATGGTCAAGAAAAAAGAAGACCGACTTAATTGAAAAAGAGAATTATCTTTGGGAAGATTTGAGTGAAGGGTGGTATTAGTGTTAACTTCACCTGGATCCTTCGCTTCGCTCTGGATGACGAGCCACGTTCCGTCACTCAGAGGACACACAGTGTCCGAAGAGTCTAGGCAGGAAGAATCTTTCATTACCCCTGGATTCTTCGAGTGCTCAGCACTCTCTGAATGGACGGGGCAGTAATCCATGACCCTACTCTCTGGATGACAAAGGGAAAATACCATTCCAAAATCGTTTTAAAACCGTACCTATGCACACGCACAGCAAACCCCATAGCTTTGCCCTCACACTACAATCAATCATCAACAAAAAGTGAGGTACACAGCTATGTGGATAGAAGTATTTCGGTCGGGCACACACACCGACTCTGGTGGCAACACAGCCACCTACACCAATTCGGATTTGGCTGCCATAGCTAACAACTACAACGCAGAGCTAAGCAAAGACGAGAGTGCAATAGCCCCAATAGTCAAAGGCCACCCGAAGACGGATTCGCCTGCACTCGGCTGGGTGGGTCAGCTAAAAGTAAGAGGTGACAAGCTACTGGCTAAGATAAAGCAAATTCTGCCAGAATTCGCCAATGAAGTCAAAGAGGGCAGATACAAGAAGGTCTCCATTGCACTTTACCCTGGCAATGTGCTTAGGCATATTGGTTTCCTCGGTGCTACTGCTCCTGCTGTTCGTGGACTAAAGCCAGTTAGCTTCGCTGACAAAGGCGACTATGTGGAATTCAGCATTGCACCGAATGAGAGCAAATTGCAGCAGCTAGAGAAAGAAAACGCAGAGCTGAAACGACAGCTACACAACAAAGAAAATACTGAATTTGTCTCTGCTCTAATGGACGAAGGCAAAGTAACTCCAGCACAAGCCACTATACTCGGGGAGATATTGGACTGCAAGTCCACTGATAAAGAGTACTCAGAAGGAAACTCTTTGATTGACTTAGTCAAAGCATTTGCCGAAGCCAGCTGCCCTATAGCCGACTTAGAATCCGAGTTTGCAGATAGCAATGTTCCCCCAACCACTAATGAATTTGAAGGGAAGCAAACTGAGCCAGAGAGAATGCAGCTTCACAACCGAGCAATGACTATCAGCAGAGACAACCCAAATATAAGCTATGAGCAAGCGCTATTGCTTGCAACTGATCAATAAATCAAAGGAGAAAACATGTCACAAAGAACAGACAGCTTAAGAATGGTAGACCCCGTTCTTAGCACAATAGCACAGGGCTATAGCAATAGCTCATTCGTATCAGAAGCACTATTCCCAATTGTAAGTGTAAGCAAAAGCAAGGTGAAGATACCAATCTTCGGGAAAGAGGCATTCTACCTGCGCGGAGTAGATAGAGCTATCAGAGCCGAAAGCAATAGGATTCCTGCTAGCGAAGTCAGCTTGCAGAACTTCGAAACTCAGGAGAAAGACTTAGAGGTTGCCCTAGACCACTTGGAGCAAGAAGAAGCCCACAACTTGGAGCTATATATGAGCCAAGTAACAAAGACTTTGGCCGACGGTATATCACTAAGCAGAGAGAAAGAAGCCGCCGACATAGCTCAGAATGCAAGTAATTACGCTTCGAGTAATAAGATTGTCATCACCTCTGGAAATGCATTCGATGACTACAACAACGACACCGACCCTCTGGAGATAATCAAAGACGGTATGGAAGCCATAAGAAACAAGATTGGGAAATTCCCCAACACTATGGTGCTTGGCGAAACTACTTACAGAGTGCTTATGAACCACCCTAAGATATTGGACAAAATCAAATACTCATCATTGGGCAAGGCATCAAAAAGCATTCTAAAAGAGCTAACAGACATAGCAAACATCTCTGTTGGACTATCTGTTTACACAGACGATGGCGACAGCTTTACCGATATTTGGTCTGACAATATTGTTTTGGCTTACGTAGATAGCAGCGCAAAAGGCAACCGCTCGGAGTTCAACCCTAGCTTTGGTTATACCTTCAGAAGAAAAGGAATGCCAGAAGTAGACACCTACAATGAAAACGGTGGTAAAATAAAAGTCCTTCGCTACACAGACAACTACTCAATCAATGTAACTGCACAAGACGCAGCTTACCTAATATCCAACACTAACCACAACTAAGGAGAATCATTATGCCTATAAACACAGCAACAAGCAGCCCAATACTTACACTTAGCTATACTGCCGGTGAGGATTTGCCAGCATACAGAGCCATCAATTTTGATGGAGAACTAACTGACGACGGAGCAGAATTACTCGGAGTTACAGACTTAGCTTGGTCCACTGGTGAGGTAGCTTCAGTCATAGCTATCGGAGCACCAATCATGGAGGCAAGTGGAGCGATTAGCAAAGGCGACAGCATAGTATTAGCAACGGACGGAAAAGATGCTGCTTTCGGCGGCTCAGGCACCAAGATTGGCTTCGCCCTGAACGATGCAGCAGACGGCGGATACGTGAAGGTGCTGATAAGAAAGTAGTACAAGATTATTAACTAATTTTATCAAAAGCTCAGTTATTATTTGGCTGGGCTTTTTTGTTGGTTATATAGTAACCTTTCTTAAAAATATATATATTGCATATTGCATAAATTTAATAAAATGAAATACAACTTAGACAAGAATGAAACTATCATACAATTGGCTCAAAGAATACATTGATTTAACAGTACCAACTGATGAGTTAGTCGACATACTAACCACCACTGGGTTGGAAGTAGAAGAAGTAACAGACGACAGAAAGAAATACGATGGCTTCTATACTGCTAGAATACTCAAAATAGAGCCCCACCCCGATGCAGACAAATTGCAACTATGTACCGTGAACTCAGTGAATGGCGAGCAGACGGTCGTATGTGGTGCTCCCAACGTAAAGGAAGGACAGAATGTGGTATTAGGTACAGAGGGAGCTACAGTGCCTTCAGCTGGCTTCCAATTATCTAAAAGAAAGATAAGAGGCATAGAGTCCAATGGTATGATATGTAGTAAGATGGAGCTTGAGCTAGGCGAAGACCACGACGGAATCTGGGAATTACCAGAAGGTGTAGAACCAAGCCAACCACTTGCTGACTATTTAGAATTAGATGACATAGTATTTGAGATAGCAATAACTCCGAACAAGGGTGACTGCCTTAGCCACTTTGGTATAGCTAGAGATTTGGCGGCATATTTCGGCAAGGAAGCGAAACTACCAGATACTACTCATTCTACTAATGGTACCGATGTATCCGAATCAGTTGAGATAGAAATAGAAAGCACAGACGCATGCCCACGCTATGCAGCAAAGGTAGTGCGTGGTGTAAAGGTAGGCGAATCGCCTGCATGGCTAAAAAAGAAGCTGACATCAGTAGGGCTAAGACCAATTAACAATGTAGTAGATGCCACCAACTTTGTACTTATGGAGCTTGGTCAACCACTTCACGCCTTTGACTATGACTTAGTTTCAGGCAACAAGATTATAGTAAAGAATGCAACTGATAAACAGAAATTCACAACCCTAGACAATAAGGAACGCGAGTTAGATTCAGAAATGCTAATGATATGCGACGCCGAGAAACCAATAGCTGTCGCTGGTGTTATGGGTGGAGGAAACTCGGAAGTTTCAGACAGCACTGTGAATGTGCTGATTGAGTCAGCATTCTTCGCACCAAACTCTGTACGTAGAACTGCTAAGAAATTGGGTATCAATAGCGATGCCTCTTACAGATTCGAACGTGGTGTAGACATTGATGCCGTTGAGCTTGCAGCAAACAGATGCGCACAACTACTTGAGCAAATAGCTGTTGGCAGTGTTGAAACTGGAATAGTGGACAACTACCCGAATAAGAAAGAAAACATAACTGTATCGTTAAGATATGCTCGAGTTGAGAAGATAATTGGAATCAAATTAGAAAACAGTAAGATTGACGAGATTTTGACTTCACTTAACTTCAATATAGTAAGTCAAAATGAGGAGAAAGCAGAATTTGAAATCCCGAATTACAGACACGATATAGAGTCTGAGATAGATCTGATAGAGGAAGTTATCCGTATGTATAACTACGATAATCTTACTCCTCAGTTCTTTGCAAATGTATCCTTCGACTCTCGTAAGATGCCTAAGAAATTAGAAAAACCAGCAAGAAGAGATGAGCTTCGTCATTTCCTAATCAATCGTGGTTTTAATGAGTCGCTAACACAGAATCAAATAGATCCTGCTTCAGCTGAAATATTTACTGAGACGCCCTTGGTAGTTTCTAATCCTTTGGGTCGTGATTTGTCTATTATGCGCCCTTCGCTAATACCCTCTATGCTCAGAGTGATAAGCCGAAATATTAGACTTGGCACTCCTGATTTGCAATTATTTGAAGTAGGAAAAGTATTCCAATCGAATGACAATGAAGAAAATACAGTAAAAGGAATCGAAGAATCAGAAGCGACATTAATAACAATAACTGGCAACGATGCACCAAACAATTGGAGCAATAAAAGCAAAGAAGTAAGCTTCTATGATATAAAAGGTTTATTGGAAAATATTATAGAATTCACTAAGTTGAAAAACGTGAAATTTAAGCAAGAAGCAACAGTTGGTTTTGGAGGCAATAGCTGTGGCATATACCAAGGAAAAACTAAACTTGGTCACTTCGGTGAATTAGATATCCGTATACTAAAGCAATACGATGTAGAGCAACCTGTTTTTGCAATCGAGTTGGATATGTCTAAGCTATATGAAATAGAAAAAGAACCAAGCAAGTATAACACAGTATCTGCATTCCCATCTACAAGCCGAGATTTGGCTTTTGTATTAGATGAAGAAATTGATGCAGGAAAGATACTGACACTAATAGAATCAAACGGTGGTAAATACTTAAAATCAGCTGATATTTTCGATGTGTACACTGGTGATAATTTACCAGATGGCAAGAAGAGCGTTGCCTACTCTATGGAATTTGTATCCACAGAGAGAACTCTAACTGACTCAGATATAGACAAAGTGATCAAAAAACTTGTCAATAATATAGAAAACACATTCAAAGCTCAGTTACGTAAGTCATAATTAAAGAATAAAATTATTAAAAAGTGAAGATTGGATATGGTAAGTGATTCGTTAATCCTAAAAATAAATGAATTCAAAGAGCTGTTAGTTAAGGCATCTTCCCAACTAAAAGAGTTGAAGGAAGAAAATGCCTCTTTGAAAGAGAAGAATAATGACTTGTACCAGACTCTGATGAGCAATGACAACTCACTTTCTGAAGTCAAAGACACAGAATCTGAGTTGCGCCAAAAAGTTAAATCTTTGGAATATAGGATAGAGCAACTAGTAAATGAAAATAGGACGCTAAACGAAGAAATAGAAGACAAAGAGCTACAAGCTGAAGAAAAAGACGAAAAAATAGACCAAATTCAAAATAGTTTAGACCAATTCAACGCTCAACTTACCACATTAGAAAATGAACTTGCTGAAAAAAACAGCAAACTCAACAACTTAGAAACAAACCAATATCATCTGAAGAAAGAATTATCAGAGAAGAAAGAAAGACTTCTTAAAATAGACGACACAATCACTGCTCACAAAGAAGAAAATGCAAAACTTAAGAACGAGCTGTACCATGCAAATCAGAAATTAGAGCAATTTCCTGAGCTTAAGAAAAAAGCAAAAGAATATGATGAATATGTAGAGTCAGCCAAAGCAGATGAAGAAGAATACATTAAGAATATTTCAGATTTAAAGCAGCTAACTCACTTACTAGAAGAAGAGCACGCAAAAGAGAAAAAGCTAATAGAGGCTAACTTAGCAGACAAAGAAAAGCAAATTGAGCTGCTGAACTCACAGATTGAAGAGCTAAAAAACAAAGACGATAGCGAAGAAGTAAGTAAAACATTATCAGAACAAATAGCTGACCTACAAGACAAATTAGATAAAAAAGAAAAAGAAGTAAAAGAACTCAATGATGCCGGCTATGGTGTTTTAGGTCAGACATTGTTTGGCAGTATGAATTTTGACGATGTAGAAGTTAAACAAGAAACAAGTAAAATTGGTGAGCTACAAGATAAAATAGATAAGCACGAGTTTAGAATAAAGCTACTAGTTGATGAAAACCAAGAAGTAAAACAAGAAGTGGAAGAGCTAAACGCTAAAAAAGAAAGCTTAGAAGCATTAGTTAAGAAAAGGTACAAACAAATACAGATATTAGAAGACGAGCTAAGCAAGGCGATAGATTTCAAATTAAAAACGAAAGAAAGCCGTCTGAAGTTAGCAGATAGTCTAGAGAAATATCTTCACAAAATTGAAAAAATTATTGAAAATTAAATAATTTTTGATATTATAGTATAGTTTACAAAGTGTGAACTAAATAAAAAGACAAGATTGATGAGCAATACTGTAAAAGTAAAACTAGGAAACAAAAGTTACAATTTGTCTAACGATAGTAGCGATATAGATTTGAAAGAAACCGCTGCTAAAGTTGACGAAATGTTCGATTTTATAAGAAAAAATGCACTCCCACCATCTGCTTCGGAGCAAGATGTGGCTGCATTGTCTGCCTTAAGTTTATACGAAGAGGCAAAACTTAATGAAATGAAATTTAAAGAGAGTTTAGATTATCTGGAAAATGAAATAACAAATATGTCAAACATAATTAGCGAATCATTATCATAATCGGCTCTGTTTCATATACTTTATCCTACTTTTACTCTTTCCAGTGTATACAAAGTTAACTGGCGTTTACTATCCTTGTCTTACGTAATAGAATCTATAACTACTATATAGGGAGTTAGACTCCGATTATTGATATCGGGCCGCAAAATGTAGTTTACTGCATTTAATCAGTCTTCGGTTATTTAGAGAACTGAAGAAGGATCAGCGGATTTTAGATATAGTTGGGCTTTCACCCACCGTGTTTGACTTGGGTTCAACACGTCACATAGGCCACTAATGCTTAATGGCTGTGGTCTAATGGGATAGTAAACGCTTTATTTTTTTGTAGTTTATCATGCTAATTCATTACATGGAGAACAAATGGACGATTCAATGATGCTAGCCATAGGTGTTGGTATTGCAGTTGCAGCCGTATTGGGTGCTATTGCGTACTTCGCTGGTAAAAAGGTTGGCGATAAGAAAATAGCTGAAGCCGAGAAAAAGGCCAAAGGTATTGTGGACAATGCTTACGAAAAATCAAACAGGATAAAGAAAGAAAAGAAACAAGAAATAAAAGAAGAGTGGCAGAAGAAAAAGCAAGAGTTCAACAACACCTACAAGTCGAAAAAAGAAGAGCTTAGAATAAAAGAAACAGCTGTTCAGACTCGTGAAAAAGGTATTGACGAGAAGCTTGACATTATCCTAAAGAAGGAAAAGAACCTACACAACTTCGAACAAGACCTGAAAAGAAAAGAGAAAACTCTGAACGAGAAAGAAAAGAAAACTGATCAGATGTTTGATCAGATGACTCAAAAACTGGAACAAGTATCAGGTATGTCGCGTGAGGAAGCTAGAAAGCAGATATACGAAGAGTTAGCAACAAGCGTAAGAAAGCGTTCTGCTCAGAAGCTAAATCAAATCCGCGAAGATTACAAACTGAAAGCAAGAAAAGAAGCTGTAAATATAGTAGTCGGTGCTATACAAAGATCTGCATCTGACATAGCAATTGACAATACAGTTTCTGTAGTTCAGCTGGAAAGCGACGACATGAAAGGTAGAATTATCGGTCGTGAAGGACGTAACATACGTGCATTCGAAGCTGCTACTGGAATTGATTTGATTATAGATGATACACCAGAAGCAGTAATTATATCTGGTTATGATCCATTCAGAAGAGAAGTGGCAAAGCGTTCACTAGAGACACTAATGCTAGATGGTAGAATCCACCCTGCAAGAATAGAAGAAATAGTAAACAAAACTGAGAAGGAATTAGAAGAAGAGATAGTAGAAGTAGGACACAAAGCACTTCTAGATTTAGGTCTTTCTAATATGAAATCAGGATTAGTTTACTATGTAGGTAAGATGAAATACCGCTCTAGTTACGGTCAGAACCTACTCAACCACTCTATAGAGGTAGCGAATATATGCGGTATCATGGCAGCACAGCTCGATTTGGACGTCAACACAGCCAAAAGAGCAGCATTATTGCACGATATTGGTAAGTGTGCGCCTAAGGAAATGGAAGGTCCACACGCTATGGTTGGTATGGAGCTGGCAATGAAATACAAAGAAAAGCCGGTAATCTGCAATGCCATAGGTGCTCACCACGAAGATATAGAGATGGAAACACCTATCGCCGTTCTAGTACAAGCAGCTGACTCCATCAGTGGAGCAAGACCAGGTGCAAGACGTGAATCGCTAGAGAACTATATCAAGAGATTAGAGAAACTAGAATCAATAGCTAATCAGTGGGATGGTGTTATCAAGACTTACGCTATTCAAGCAGGTCGTGACCTAAGAGTGATAGTAGAACCAACAATAGTAAATGACACTACTGCAGACGAAATGGCTGATGAAATAGCCAACAGAATCCAAGAGGATATGGAATATCCAGGACAGATTCAGGTGACTGTAATCAGAGAGAAAAGAGCAGTTGCTATGGCTAAGTAACCAAAAGCCGTTAACAATATATAACAGGGCAGATGAGTTTATTCTCGTCTGCCTTTTTTTTGTGGCTCATAATTCGTTCTGACTGGGGAGAAATTAAAAGGTCAAAGCGAGGACTGAAAGGACGTGGCTGTCTCAATTGAGATTGCCCAGGTTAAGTCGTGGCAAGCAGCATTTTTTTAGAACATACGTAGCGGAGGGCAGTGTCACTCAGAGGTTACGGAGTAACCGAAGAGTCTAGGGAGAAAAAGACTATTACTTACCTGGATTCTTCTGCCGCTTACAGCGACATCTGAATGACAATCAACTACCTTACTCGCTTCAGATTCACCAAGAATTGAATATAAAAGATTATTATCTTATATTTGATAAAAGCATAAAAGAGGAAATTCAAATTGGATAAATTAGTTTTAGAAGGTGGCAACCGCCTACGTGGCTCCGTTAAGGTATCAGGTGCAAAAAATGGTTGCTTAGCTATTATGCCGGCATGCTTGCTGGCTCCTGGGGTTTACAACCTAACCAACACACCAAATCTGACCGATGTATGGAGTATGTCTCGCCTACTCAACGCTATGGGTGCTCACTCTGAGCTGAACGGCGACACCCTATTTTTAGACACACGAGATGTTAATTCTTACGAAGCGCCATACGAATTTGTAAAGAAGATGCGTGCTTCATTTTACGTGCTTGGGCCATTGCTAGCTCGATTTGGTAAAGCGAAGGTATCGCTTCCCGGTGGTTGCGCATGGGGTCCTAGACCTGTTGACCTCCACCTGAAGGGAATGGAAAAGCTAGGTGCTAAGATAGAGATAGAGAATGGCTACATTGTGGCTGACGCATCTAATCTAACTGGCGGTAGGTTCAACTTCGATATTTCGAGCGTTGGTGCTACGGGTAATGTGCTTATGGCTGCTGTGAAAGCGAAGGGATCTACCTTGCTTACTAATGCTGCTATAGAACCAGAGATTACTGCACTTGCACGATTCCTAGTCAAGATGGGTGCTAAGATAGACGGAATAGGCACTACACAGCTAGAGATAGAGGGTGTGGACGAGCTAAAAGCAGTTGATGAAGATATTGTTCCTGACAGAATAGAAGCGGCTACATTTATGATAGCTGCAGCTATGACCAAAGGCGATGTGGAACTGACGAATGTAAACCCATACCACATAGCTGCTGTGATAGGTAGAATGGAAGAAACTGGTGCAGAGATAGACGTAAACGGCAATAGCATTAGGGTGACTATGGACGGAGATATCACACCAGTAGATATTACTACATCTGTTTATCCAGGTATTCCTACCGATGTACAAGCACAGTGGACTGCCTATATGATGGTTGCAAATGGCACTTCTAAGATAGTTGATAATATTTATACCGATAGATTCAAGCATGTACCAGAGCTGCAAAGACTGGGAGCGGATATTTCCGTTACTGATAATATGGCGATAGTGCGTGGTGGCAAAAAGCTGACAGGAGCACAAGTGATGTCATCTGACCTTCGTGCTAGTGCTTCTCTGATACTAGGTGGACTTGTTGCCGAGGGCAGAACAGAAGTCCTAAGGGTCTATCATCTGGACCGCGGGTACGAAAGTATAGAGCAAAAGCTGACGGGCTTGGGTGCTAATATCAAACGTGAGAAAGCAGAGTTGGTGTAGAACAAAGTTTATCAACTAGCCAAGTCTAAATAGTATATTTTATGTGAAATTGTATTGTGATTACATCAAAAATGCAGTTAGTTCGTAATGAAACTAAATTGTTTTAACATTATGAAATAAATTATATGAAAATTATAACATTTCTTTTGCTATTCGCGGCTGTGACTACTGGGTTTGCACAAGACGAATACACACTAAGCGGATATGTAAGAGAAGCGGAAACAGGGGAAACGCTTATAGGAGCGACAGTGTCTGTGCAGGACACCAAGAAAGGTGCAGTCACTAATGCCTATGGATTCTACTCTATTACATTGCCCAAAGGGAATTACAAGATTGTGACATCATATATCGGCTATGATAATACAATATCACCTATAGTTCTAGATAAGGACGTGAAATTAGACATTGAGCTAAGCAGCTCGAGTGTTCAGACGGATGAGGTTGTAGTCTCTGCTAGAAAATCGGATGAGAATATAGTTTCTATTGAGATGAGTACCTTAGAGCTAAGTCAGCAAACATTAACCAGAATGCCTGCACTCTTGGGCGAAACTGATGTGATTAGATCCGTGCAGTTACTGCCAGGTGTATCTACAGTTGGCGAAGGTGCAACTGGATTCAACGTTCGTGGTGGTGGTATTGACCAAAACTTGGTTCTGCTAGATGAAGCGCCAGTATATAACTCATCGCACTTGTTTGGTTTCTTCTCTGTTTTTAACCCCGATGCTGTAAAAGATGTAAAATTGATTAAAGGTGGAATCCCAGCTAATTATGGTGGTCGTCTTTCATCGATTCTTGATGTAAGGTTAAAAGAAGGAAGTCCAAGAAAATTCAACATAGATGGCGGTGTGGGTGCTATATTTAGTAGATTGGCTGTGGAAGGTCCAATTATAGAGGACAAACTATCTTTCCTTGTTGCTGGTAGAAGGTCATATATCGATGTATTAGCAAAGCCATTTTTAGATGACGATTTGAGTGAAAGTCAATTCTTTTTCTATGATTTGACCACTAAACTGAATTGGAAAATAGACGAAAACAACACCATATTTACTTCTGGATATTTTGGTAGAGACGTCTTTGATGCGGGTTTCGGATTTAACTGGGGTAGCCAAACGGCTACGGTTAGATGGAACCACTTGTTCTCTGACCAACTTTTCTCTAACCTGACATACTACTTTAGTAATTATGACTATCAACTACAATTTGGTGATATTGCTGAAGGTGAGTATTTCAAATGGAGATCGAATATAATCACACAGTCTGTAAAGTATGATTTGGAATATTTCTTAAATCCGAATAATAATATTGATTTCGGGATAGAAGGAATCTACTATGACTTTGTACCAGGTACTGCCGAAGGTGGTAGTGATGGACAATTAGTAACTATAGAATTAGATGACCAATTTGCTGCCCAGTTATCAGGATATGTGAGTCAGGAAATAGACTTCACTGAAGATTTTTCAATGAAATATGGGCTAAGAGGATCGTACTATTCTTACCTAGGACCTGGAACTTCATACACTTATGGTGACACAACTTCTAGTTATGCCAAACCATTAATTAAGAGTGAAGAGTACGATGAGTTTGAAAATATTGCGGACTATTTCAACTTAGAGCCAAGAGCATCACTAAAGTATCAGGTAGATGATGAAAGCTCGATAAAAGCAAGCTATAATAGAATGGTACAATATGTTCACTTGCTTTCTAGTACGGCAGCTGCAACTCCTCTGGATATTTGGGTGCCTACTACTAACAATGTGAAACCAGAGCTTGCTGACCAATATGCATTGGGTTATTTCAAGAATTTTGACGACAATGCTTGGGAGACATCTGTTGAAGTTTATTATAAAGATTTCCAAAACCAGGTGGATTACAGAAACGGAGCTGACCTGACCCTAAATGAATTGTACGAAGGCGATTTGCTTTATGGCGACGGTCGCGCTTATGGTGCTGAGTTTTATGTAAAGAAAAACAGCGGCGATTTCACAGGTTGGATCAGCTATACCCTAGCAAGAACTGAAAGACAGATACAAGGAATAAACAATGGGGATTGGTACCCAACAAGATTCGATAGAACTCATAACTTGAATATTGTTGGATTTTATGACCTCACAGATACTTGGAGCTTGTCAGCAAACTTTATTTTGGCATCTGGAACTCCTGCTACATTTCCAACGAATAGGTTCGAATGGCAAGGATACTATATACCACACAACGCTGAAGACAAAAGAGGAAACTACAGAATACCTTTGTCACACAGACTAGATATTTCGGCTACTTATGATCCCGAAGATGACCCTGATGATTGGTGGTCAGGTAAATGGGTTTTCTCAATATATAATGTATATGGTAGAAAAAACCCTTATTCCGTATATTTTAGAAATAATGCTGATGACTTTGCGCAAACAGAAGCTGTAAGGTTTGCAGTATTTGGTTCTATCGTGCCGGCAGTTTCGTACAATTTTAATTTTGATGTAAATAAATTAGTGAATGAGTAAGAAGATGAAAAAATTAATTTTAATTATAGCACTAAGTATTGGGTTTGTGTCTTGCGAAGACGTAATTGATGTTGATTTAGACGAGGGAATCCCTCAGCTTACTGTCAACGGTGTCTTGTCTGATTCTGATGAAAATCCTTATGTACAACTGACTCTATCAGGTCAATATTTTGATGCTTCTTCAGTACAACCAATTACAGATGCTACATTGAGTCTCTCAGACAGTGAAGGCAATTCATACTCCTTCGACAGTCCAGATCAAGATGGAAAATACTTTTTATCAGATGAACTTGATAATGTCGTAACAGGAGTTACATTTCAGCTAACTATAAACTATGACAATAATCAATACATAGCAGAATCAACTGTCAGAGATATTCCTGCAA
Source organism: Chlorobiota bacterium (assembly GCA_046290495.1). Classification (GTDB taxonomy): domain Bacteria; phylum Bacteroidota; class Ignavibacteria; order Kapaibacteriales; family UBA2268; genus PGYR01. The sequence continues at coordinate 1,515,237 of JBKAGT010000005.1, forward strand.
TAGATTCCATTAGTTGGTCTAGAGAGAAAGTACCTTTCGGTGATGTGGATTCTATTTGGGCAGTGCAGTTCTGGGCGACAGATTTAGAGGGAATAGGCGATGCTTACTGGGTAAGACCAACAAGAGAAGGCATTGTCAATAATGACCCAGGAAAAATAGTAATTGGATATGATGGCTCTACAGGTCGAGGTTCACAGATTGATGGTATTCCATTTATTCTTCCTATAAGAGCAGCTATTACTCCTGGTGGATTCGCTGGTCCACCAAGCGATGAGGAATTAGCGGAAGTCGGAGATGAAATTGGTGTACAGCTTTATTCTATTAGCTTAGATTTTGCCGAGTATTTGACTATACTTAGTGAACAGCTGAACAATGGTGGACTGTTTGCAGAGACCCCTGCTAACTTACCAACTAATGTATTAAACGCTAATGAAAATGGGTCTAAAGCTTTAGGGTGGTTTGCAGTTTGTAAAATGCACGAAGATAGCGGAGTTATAAGCTGGGAAAAAAGCAATAACAAGCAGTAAGAGTTTTATACTTTTCAAGACATAAAAAAAGCAACTTTAGAGAATAATCTGAAGTTGCTTTTTTAGTTTTAATGCTAATATCTAATTATAATAGAGGCATTTTTCTTACTATTGCAGGGAAGCGTTTTCCTCTTGCTTCTATTTCTATTTCTGTGTCTGGTGTTCTGTAGTCCCACTGAACATAGCCCATACCAACTGGTTTTTCTAATGAAGGAGACAAGTTACCTGTTGTAACTTCACCTATTTGCTCATCACCTTTGAAAATCTTGTAGCCCTTTCTAGCGATGAATCTGTCTGCATCTACTTCGAATCCAACTAATCTTCTTTCTGGGCCATTTTCTTTAATTTTAGCTAATGCTTCCTTCCCATTGAAATCCGTGTCCTTATTTAGCTTTGTCACCCAACCAAGACCTGCTTCTATTGTGTTAGTTGTCTCGTCAATGTCATTGCCATATAGTGCGTATCCTTTTTCCATTCTAAGAGTATCACGGCAACCAAGTCCGACAGCAGCTATTCCAAATTCCTCACCAGCTTCCATTAGTGCATCCCAAATCTTCTTAGCAGTGTCATTGTCTCCCTTGAAATATAGCTCATAACCTAGCTCACCTGTGTAACCCGTTCTAGAAACTATAGCAGGGAAATCAGCAAGTGTCTCATTTTCTGAAAATCTGTAGAATTCCATTGACTCCAAGTCACAGTCTGTTAATTTTGCTAAGACTTTCTTCGAGTTTGGTCCTTGCAACGCAAGAAGTGAGTAGTCATCAGATTGGTTAGTGACAACTGCATCGAATCCTTCAGCATTCTTCATTACCCAATCAATATCCTTGTCGATATTTGCACCATTTACGACTAATAAGTATCGGTCATCTGCTAGTTTATATGCTAGCAAGTCATCTACTATACCACCATCTTCGTAGCACATAGCAGTATAAAGCACTTGACCAACCACTAATTTGGATGCGTCATTTGTAATAAGTTTTTGAACTAAATCTAAGGCTTCTTTGCCCTCGATGAAAAACTCACCCATGTGTGATACATCAAATATACCAACACTATCTCTCACTAACTTATGTTCTTGTATTATACCGCTTGGGTACTGTATTGGCATTTTGTAGCCGGCATAGTCAACCATTTTGGCGTTTAGCCCTAAGTGTAAATCGTAGAATGCTGTTTTTTTCATTTCATTTGTCCTAATTAAACTGTTATCTGATTTTTTATACTTTCAAATTTCTTTGGGCCAATGCCCTTTACATTTTTTATATCTTCTATTGTTTTAAAAGGGGTCTTCTTTCTGTAAATGATAATTTTTTGGGCTGTTTTTTCGCCTATTCCTTTTAGCTTCTTTAGCTCAAGTTTCGAGGCAGTATTGATATTTATTTTACCAATAATTTTATCATCGTCTTTAGCGTTATAACTTTGTTTTTTCTTGCCTTCAGACTTCTGATTACTATTTGCCAAATCAGCTTTGCTTTCTATAGTCTCTACTGGTTGTGTTTCGTATTCCTCGAACCTGCCACCAAAGTTGAAATCAATACCTGCAGATGCACTTTTATTGATTTGCACTCCATCTAAATCATCTAAACTGGTGCGGTCATAGTCTACGAAAGAACCAATGATCACACCCACAATTAGAGCTAGACTAATCATTAATTCACCTTTGGCAATACCAAATACTGATTGAATTGATGATATTAGTTTGTCTATATTCATTAGGATTAAGCTATTTATTCTGGTCTAAAAGAAGGCACCCTTAACTTTTTCGAAGAAGCCTTTTGCATCATTGTTTGGCTTAAAGTTATCACTTTCTTTCATCTTTTTCAACATTGATTTTTCATCCGATGATAACTTCTTTGGTATATAGACTTCTGTTATTACTATTTGGTCGCCTTTTCTATATGAATTTAGCATAGGCAAACCTTTGTTTTTTAATACAATCGATTCACCGGGCTGAGTACCAGATTTGACATCTACATTTTCAGTGCCATACAAAGTAGGTACGTCTAACCTCACACCCATAGCTGCCTCGGGTACACTGATTTTCATTTTATAGATTATATTATTACCATCACGAGTCAGATACTTATGTTCCTTCTCTTGTATAATCACAATCAAATCACCCTTCGAGCCACCTCTTCTTCCTGCATGCCCTTTGCCAGATACTGTTAGATAGTTTCCTTCCTCAACACCAGCAGGTATTTCTACGCTTATCTTCTCTTCGTCTCTTACTCTTCCTTCACCTTCACAAGTGTTACAAGTATCTTTTATTATCTGACCAGTACCGCTACAATTGTTACATGGCTGTATATTGACAAACTGTCCGAACATAGAGCGGCTAACTTGCTTAACTTGACCTTGTCCATTACATTGTGGGCAAGTGTTATATCCGCTGCTGCCACCTTTGGCACCACTACCAGAGCAATCACCACAAGGGACAAATTTCTTAACTCTTATAGTCTTTTCTACACCTGTTGCTATCTCTTCTAATGTCAATGGCATTTTGATTTTAAGATCAGCACCACGCTCATCTCTTCTTCGTCTCTGTCCTCCTTGCGAACGGCCTCCGCCACCACCAAAAAGGTCATCAAATATAGAGCCGCCACCGAATATATCACCAAAGTTCGAGAATATATCTTCGACATTAGAGAATCCTGGCTGACCTCCGCCTGCTCCTCTTACTCCCTGATGTCCAAATCTATCGTATTTAGCTCTTTTGTCATCATTAGACAGAACATCATACGCCTCAGAAGCTTCTTTAAATTTCTCTTCAGCTTCAGGATTATCTGGGTTTTTATCCGGATGATATTTGATAGCTAATTTTCTGTAAGCCGCTTTTATCTCTGTTTTGTCAGCTGTTTTGCTAACAGACAGGACCTCGTAATAATCTCTTTTTTCACTCATAAAATTTTATCGTCTTTTTATTCTGGGTTTCCTGAAGAAGTAACTACTTTCGCATGCCTTATTACCTTTTCACCTAACAAGTAACCAGGTTGAACCACTGCTATTATGTGGCCCTCAGGCACTTCATCAGATGGTTGTTGCATCAGTGCTTCGTGATAATCTACATCGAACTCATTTCCTACTAGGTCGTCCATTCTCTTAACACCAGCGTTTTCGAAAAGTCTGAATGCCTTGTTGTATATCAACTCTACGCCTTCTATTACAGACTCTTTGCTACTCGAATCGTTTTTAGCAGCCTCTAATGCATTGCTCAAATCATCTGGCAAATCCAACAAGTTAAGAATTAACTTCTCGTTGGCATATTTTACCAGCTCATCTTTTTCCTTCTGAGTTCTTCTTCTCAGATTTTCCATTTCAGCAGTTTTTCTCAATAGCTGATCTTTTAAGTTTGAGACTTGATTCTCTAACTCATCAACTTTGAATTCTAACTCATCAGAATCGTCATTAGACTCAGTTTCTTGCTCTGATTCTAACTCAGTCTCTTCTTCGTTTAATACTTCATTTTCTTCAGTCATTTCATCTTCTTCAGTTTTAATATCTATTTCTCTTTCGTCGTTTTTAACATAAGTATTGTATAAGTCTTTTAGCTTATCGCTACTTCCTCTCAATGGTTTTTTCTTTTCCATAATCTTATTTCCTTTATCTATTACAATCAATAGTTATTCGAGACATATAGACGTTCGAATGTTATTATATTTTTTTGTTTTGGAATAATTTCAAAGTTAAGAATATTATACTAAATATATATTTTTAAGAGAAATAAATAGTTATTAGATATTATAAAACTAAGCTAGATATACAAATTTGTGATTTGTAATTATCCAAGAGTTAGTACAATTTGTTAAATTATATTTTTTTGAATCACATTTTCAATTCCTATTTCAAACAATAATAAATACATAATATTATTCCTAATCTCAGCTGTAGTGATTTTTATTAAATCATATCACTACCTTCCCTATTTTGCTGATGATTCACTTATTTCATTACGCTATGCACAAAGATTGATTGATGGGTATGGTCTAACTTGGACTGAGGGGATACCAGTCGAGGGCTATTCTAATTTACTCTGGACTTTGATTATGGCAGCATTCGGCTGGATTGGAGTAGATATGGTATTTGCTGCTCGTTTAGTCGGAGTCAGTCTTGCAATTGCTAATTCTTACTTGATAATGAAGTACATCAGTAGAAGAGTCGAAAATGCTACTGTTGTCATTGGTGTAGTTCTTTTGTTTTATAGCTTTTCTGGTACTGTAGCAGTCTGGTCAATTGCTGGGCTAGAGCAGCCACTTGTAGCATTTTTGGCTCTGTCTGCTATTTACAACTTCTTAAATTTCAAAGATTATAATGCAAAAAAATCATTGTGGCTTTCCTCGCTATCATTGGGAATGCTTGCAATTACAAGACCTGATGGGGCTATGCTAGCTGGATTGCTATGTTTAATCTATTTATTTTGGAATAGGAAGCAATTAAAAAAAGCCTTGCCGAACGCTGCAATTCTTGTTTTGTTTACTGCTTTATTCTACTTAGGTCAGCTAGCTTTTCGTCTATATTACTATGGTGAATATGTACCCAACACAGCACATGTGAAGGTTTCACCTTCGCTCTACCATGCTTGGTATGGTCTAAAGTACACTCTTAGATTTGCTAAATCAATAGCTGTTTTAGTTCTTTTATCATTCGCATGTATTTCATATCTAAATAAGAAAAAGCGAGATAGGTTTGTCATGTACATAGTTATTCTAGGTACTTGGTTTGCATATCTGTCTTTTGTTGCGGGCGATATATTTATGGCCTTCAGACATCACTACTATACTATAGTAGTACTTATGCTTTTACTTTCTGATGGGTTGCCTTTATTAATTAGAGAGCTAAATAAGCAAAAATTAACTAAGCCATTTGCGGTAATTCTTTCCCTAGGGGCTATGTTCTATGTTTACCATCAGTTTGAAAATAACAACTACGAGAATATAGAAACATATCATTGGACTCTACATCAGAAAACACTTGGGTTGGCTTTGAAAGATGTTTTCGAAGAGGAGCAACCTTTGATTGCTGTTGATGCTGCAGGTTCAGTTCCCTATTGGACTAAGTTTCCAGCTCTCGATATGCTAGGACTTAATGATTATCATATAGCAAGGAATAAACCTGGAGATATGGGAGGTGGCTTCATAGGTCACGAATTGGGTGATCCAGAGTACACTATGGATATGCGCCCCGATATATTCGAGATACATGCTGGCTTGAGGACACCACATTGGTATATAGATTCGGCAGTAATGAAGCATCCTGAATTTGTTGATTATCTACCTATTGGATTATATGCAGATGAATACAATGGCTTTGATTTTTCTGGGGTACTTTGGTTTGACAAATACAGTAAGAAAGTCGGCGTGAGAATGGAAGAGAATAAACTAATAATGCCAGGGTATTTGTTTCTTCCTGATGACACAAGTGATGTAGCTTTATTTAGAATTAAACATTTAGTCAGACCAATGAAGCCGGGTGTTGATTATAAACTCAGTTTAAAAGAGAATCAGTATATTTACACTGATTTTGAAACTACGCCAAAAGGAGTAGAAATAAATAAAAAAATAGATGCTGATAGCATAATCTACACAGCTAGAAATCTGAGTGATACCACTGTTAATCTGATAGAAGTAGTAGCTAAGAAAGAAGAATTAGAATAACTATATATCAAAATTATATTCGAATCCTATCATTGGTGTTATGTTCTGCATTCCTATTTTATTGTCAAAATTGATATTACTGCCATCTATTTGATCGTAGTATCTTACTCTATACTCCAACATCACTACCATTTGGAACTCTGAGCTAAGTTCAAATTTGCCACCCAGATGTGTAAACCAAGCAAATGAAGAGGCATTTAATGGACTTCTGACTTCATTTTCATTCTCGATATCTACAAAATCATCGTCTCTGTTTGCTGACAGTGCATATCCGAAGCTAAGGAATACTGACTTGTAAGAACCAGTTAAAATGGGTCCTAGCCAAAGTTCAGTAAAATCATTGTCTTTACTGTTGATAACAAACAACTCATTTTCGCGAAGCACACCAGAAAAAGTACGATTACCTCTGTCGTAACGTAGGTATGCACCTACTGCTATGTAATCATTAAAGTTGTATTGAGTTTGTAGATTAAAATTGAATTGATTGTGATTAAAAAGCTTAGGGTAGTTGTCGCCTCCTATTTCAGTTTTGACTTGTTGCTGAGTTAGACCATAGCCAAAGTGAGTTGATATAGTCATGTATTGCGATTGCAAGTATGAAGCAGAGAAAAAGAAGACAATAATTGCGATTAGTTTCATTTTTTAAATCTCATCAATAGATAATTATAATACAATTTAATAATTATCGGTTAAGATTTCTATTATCTAATTCAATTCTGCAAACTAATTTGCATATCTAATCAGTTTTATTTTGTCCTTTTTTTCAGATCATCTCTTATAAAACTATTAATCTCATCTTTTTCTACTTCCAAAATTTCCGCTACTGTGGAGTAATATTCTTCATCACTTTTAGTTTTTTCTAAAACCTCTTTCAGATAATCGTAACCACCTTTTTCAAATGCTTTTTCTATTATGTACCCACCAAGCACATATCTATAGTCTGTATATTGGTCTATAGATTTGAGTTCCAGCATATTGTTAAGGTCAATGTTAGGGTTTTGTTCCAAATGCGCTGATAGCTTTCTTATATGGGTTTCTAGCTGTATTCCTCTGCTCATCCCAAAGTATGTTGCGAATCCCTCTAGTATCCAATTATGAGTACCCGGATACTCAGGATTAATAAGCAGGTGAAGTAATTCGTGAGGATAATATTCGCCCAAGCCACTACTGAAAGTAATATTATTCTTTATATCGGCTATACCTGATGGAATCTCATTACCGCTATTGCCAATAATGAAATAAAGACCTTTTATATTCATCATCTCCTCGCGGGTATTTGCAAAGTAATATTTGTATTCTCCTAATGGTATTCCCATACCATCGCTAATTTCTTTGATTAATTGGTTTTGTTTTTGGGCTAACTCTAAGTCAAATTCATGTGATTTTGGGTAGAAGTAAGTGATAAAATCAATTTGTTGAGATTCCAAAAGTAGCTCACTATTTACTTTCAAAGCATTGAATAATTTGTATTCTCCATCTATCTTCTTGGCATATATATAGAAAATATAATTTATATTGCTTGTGTCCGTTTCGCTTGCAAACGAAGCTATAGAAGTGATTTTGAAATAATCATATACTTTATTGACACGGATGACACTTACATTCATATAGCCGAGCATTTGCAAAAAATTATCGTTCCCAAAGCTTAGTTCATTTTCTAAAATGAAATAGCTGTCATTACCATATTTTTCTACTTCTTCACTGTTCCAATATTTCGAACCAGTTTTATCATCTTTTATTTCTAAGAAGCTCAACCAAACGTTCAGGGGTTCTTCAACTTTGAAAACTTCTGTGTTTATATCATAGTTTACTTTTACATCTGCGTAGGATATATTAATTATTGTCGAAATAGATAGGAATAAAAAGATATAAATATTTTTCATTTTTGAATTCACAATTGTAATAACTTGGAAAAACTACTAAATTTTCTTATAATGGTTACAATTTTATTCATTTAAAACACTTACAGAATGAGTTATATATTTAATAAAAACTTAATTTTCTTACTTTTAATTGTTACATTTTATTCCTGTTCTGATGATAGTGGTACTGATCCAAATGATGGATTCATTGGTGCTACATTTCAGCTTGAAGATGGTCAGACATGGGAGTACAAACGTTATTTGGTTGAAGAAGAAGTAGATGAATTATTTGGAATGTCATATTACAAAGTAGAAAGCAATGGGATGCAATTTGGAAAGAAGAGTTTCAAATTTTTTGCTTCCAATAATAAAGAGGATTTAGGTGAAGGGAAATTTGGTCTTACAAGTACAGATGAGAATGGTTATTACTCAATTATTAATGACAGTTATAGTAATTTCATAGAAATCTTCCCTGAATTAGAAAATAAATGGATTAAACAAATTGATTATAAAAGTGAAAATTGGACACAATTTGACCTTAAATTAGACTCTACACTTGAAAATGGGAGTAAACTAAATGCAATTTTTAAAATTAGTGGTACTAAAGGAAACGATACTAAAGTTGAGTATAAGAATGAAACTTATAGCGCTACACAATATAAATCGGAGATTGTTGCGATTATAAGGGCTGATGACATAGCTTTAGAAGATATTCAATATAATGTTGAAACAATTTTGATTGAGGGAATCGGGATATTCAGAACAGAGAGAAATGTTTTAGGTAGTGAGCAAAAAGCATATGAATTATTAGTTGACAATAAGTAATAAAATACAATTACAATTATGCTCAAAACTGTTTCAATAGCTTTGTTACTATTATTGATCAGCTGTGAATCTAATAAAGAATTCAACTCAGATATTTGGAAAGAAAAGAAGATAGATTGGTGGATGACAGATTTTAGAGAAGAAATGTCAAACCACTTAATTCATAGTGATACATTGTTACAAGTCAATAAGAAACGCGTAATAGAATTATTAGGTAAACCTGAAAAAGAAAGTTATGAGAGATGGGAATATTTGATAAGGGAGAAATATAAATCAGATATTGATCCGGTTTATATATCTTATCTAATTGTTGAGTTTGATTCTAACGATATGGTAAAAAGCTATTGGATAAATAAAAATTAGTTATTATGCTTCGATTTGAATGATGATTTTATGAATGAAGAGAATGATAGGTCTTCGACATCTTTTATGTCAGATATACTAAGCTTCTCATTTGGTGATTGTTGCTTCTCATCTATTTCTAGCTCTTTCAGTATATTTATATTTTGCTCAGTTGCACCAAGTAGGTAGTACTTACCAGCAATTTCCGTTATTACAAGGTGACCTTTGGGGAAGACTGCCACGCGTTCATGTATTTTTATATTCATCCCTTTCAGTGCAGTTTTTGATTTAGCGTAGCGCTTAACAACCAAATAAAGCACACCCAAAGCGGCAACTATACCGATAAGAGTAAAGAATGATGAATATAACTGAGAGTCAAACATTAGCTCTTTATACCTTTTAATCTTTCTGATGGATCAACTAATGTAGTTATACGAATACCGAAGTGTTTGTCAACTACAACTACTTCACCTGCAGCAACTTTCTTGCCATTTACCAAGACATCTACTGGCTCGCTTACTAACTTGTCGAACTCTATCACTGAGCCACGACCTAGCTTCAGAATATCCCTAATAAGCATATTCGTTTTACCCAGCTCAATTGACACAGGTAAAGAAAGATCATAAAGCAACTCTAATTTTGGATCTAAAGTCGTATAGTTTTGCTTTTGTTGTGTTTCTTCAGCTTCTTCTGGCTTTTGTTCTTCAGCTTCTTCTGAACTTGTTTCTTCTTGCTCTTTCTTAGCTTCCTCAGCGACTTCGCCACTTTTCATTAGCTCATCTATTTCATCTTGTGACATAGCCATGGCTATCTCTCCTTATTATAATAAATATTTGGGTCTATTATGTCTTCTGGCTTTATTCTACCAGTTATTTTCACGGCTTTTTTGCCTTCTACATTACCAATTTTGGCAGTTAGTTTTTTCTGCCCTGATATAGACACTTCTACATCTTCGCTTATCTTTTTCTCAGTCATTATCAAGTCACCAACTTCTAATTTCAGTAGTTCTGCTACCGTTATAGTGGTCTGACCCAACTCAACAGAAAGAGGCAATGTAGATTTCTCCATCTGTTTCTTTATGTTTTTCTCAGTGTCCTTTGCCCTAGTTTTGCGCGTACCTTTCGAGCTAGTAGCCATAGTTTGAGCATTCAGCTTATTCATCTTGTCTTCTAATGAAAAAGTTGGATAACAAACACTCATAGAATAAGTATTTTGCCCTATGTGAACATCGAATGACAAGACAATAACAATCTCTGATGCTGGAGCTATCTGAACAAAGTCTGCCTCAGACTCCATTCTATTCAGCTTGAACTTAAGACCCCCAATAACGTCCCACGCAGAGCTCATATCAGAGAACAGATGCTCTATCAAATTTCTCAGTACTGACTGCTCTATAGGAGTTATAGTTCTTGGCTTTTGTTGTGTCTCAGCATTTCCACCAAGCATTATTTCTACTAAGTTGAGAGCCAGATTAGGGCTTATTTCTAATATTCCACTACCATCTGTTCCTTCTATGTCAAATATATACAAACATCCTGGAGATGACACAGATAGTATAAATTCAGAGTAAAATAGCTGGTCTACGGCAGTCAAATCTACTGATACTATTGTTTGTAGCTTTGAAACCAAGTAATAGCCAAACACTTCTGCAAATGACTCATGTATGTTATGCAGGAACTTAATCTGATTTTTAGAAATTCTATTCGGTCTTCTGAAGTCATAATTCATCACTTCGGTCTTGCGTTTAGCACCATCTATAATCTGGTCTATGCTAAGCGCACCCGATGACATATCATTGAGTAGTTTGTCTATCTCTTTTTGTGATAATGATTGTGACATATAACTATTATTATACCTACTGTACTAAAAATTCGTTCAAATAAACTTCTCTCAAATACATTTTGTGTTCATTGAACACAGGTTGCAAATCTTCCCTGAATATCTCTGTCAGCTCACTTCTTTGTCTAACTAGTTCCTCTACTCTCATTTCACCTAATCGCTTCGTAACAGCTGCTTTTATCTTCACATGCAATTTTTGCATTAAAGGTGATTCCTCAGCAAACTCTTCAGGAGGCATGTCTGGTTTTATTCTATATTCCATACCCAAATCAACGACGATAAATTTCTTTATTGAGTTAGCTGGATTAGTTGTTATTCTACCCGTAGTGAGCATTTTTCGTTGCTTTTCAGTTTCGAAGAAAGTCTCTTCTTCACTTTCGAACTCAGAAAACTCATCTTCTGGCGTTTCCTCTACATGAGCAGTTTGAGCTTCTTGAGGTTTGTCAGAGTGGTCATCTGCAAAAAAGAATTTAACAACTCCAATTACAACAATTGCATTCACTACCAGAATACCAACAATCATGAGTATCATTTTCATGGTTGACATCCCAGATTTTCCGCCTTTTTGCTTTTCGTCTTTTACGTCTTGTGTTTCTATTTCTTCAGCCATACATTTTCCGTATATTTTTACCGCTTGTTAATAACTTATCGGATAATATAATTCATTTCATTAGTTAATGGAAAAAGTTTACAACTTATAAGTATAAATTTTATGCCAAAATATAATTAAAACAGCAGCTTGGCACTCATAAGTGATTGTAACGAAAGGGTATAAACGGCTGACTGTTTCTTTATTAATTCTATATTATTATTATCTAAGTTGACGAATGGTTATTAATACTCACTTAAAGAATTTATTAGCTTATATTGGAGCAATTTCTCTTCTGAGGACTCTTTACTATAAAAAAAATACCCAACCAAATTGGCTGGGTATTCTCTCTAAAAAATCTTCGTTAGTGATTATTTGTCAGTCTTGGGAACGTATAGTCCGTGTTTTTCTCTAGGAGCAATATCATCATTTGATGAATATAAATCTTTCACACCAGAGAATTTAGAATCGAAATAATCTTGTCTAGGAGTATCACTTATACTCTTACCTAAATTTGCAATAGCAGGTCTGTACTTCTGATCTATTCTATCCTGAATAGACATAAGCGCTCTAATCACAGACTCAGGTCTCGGAGGACAACCAGATACATAAGCATCAACTGGTAAAAACTTGTCAATACCTTGACAAACAGAGTAGCTACGGAACATACCACCAGAAGAAGCACATACACCCATAGCTATAACCCATTTCGGGTCAGGCATTTGGTCATATATTCTTCTAACTACCCAAGCCATTTTCTTAGTAACAGTACCAGCTACTAGCAGTACATCGGCTTGTCTTGGTGTCATACGCATTACTTCCATACCAAAACGTGCAACATCGAACCTAGGAGCACCCATAGCCATCATCTCGATAGCACAACAAGAAATACCTAATGGCATTGGCCAAAGGGCATTCTTTTGTCCCCATTTGATTAACTCTTCTACACTTGTAGTAAGAAAGCCATTTTCTTCAACTGATTTTGAAAAACCTAGTCCCATTTTAGACCACCTTTTTTAATCTCATAAAATAAGCCAATAAGTAGCACAACAATGAATATGGACATAGCTACAAAACCTTGCATTCCTAACTCACGAAGCTGAACAGCCCATGGGTAAATGAATACAACCTCGATATCGAAAACTATGAAACTTACAGCTGTAAGATAGAACTTTATCGAAAAACGTTCGTGAGCACTTCCGTAAGGAATCATCCCACTTTCGTATGTAGTTTGCTTTTCTCTAGTGTCTCTTCGGGCACCCAACCACTCTGAGAGTAAGGTGAATTGCCAGCCGAAGAACGCGCCCACCACTAACATCAGTATTAGTGGCAAATATTCTAATAGTATGCTTTCTGTTGGCATATTTATTTTACGTAATAATGTTTATAATATTATCTACGAAGTTAGTTAGTTTAATACAATTTTCAAAAGGAAATTTTATAGTTGTTGTTGATAAGTCCTATTTCTTCTAATATAATTTATTTATCCTTATCTTTGTGAAAAGTAAAAACAGATAATTAATCAGCAGAAGAATTGAAGTTAGACAGTTATAGCAAAAACTCACAATTAATATTTATAGTTTTCATTATTTTACTGGCTACACAGTATTTTGGTGGATACTTATTGTCTGGCCTTAACTTTGCCTATCCTACTGATGATGTATATTCACAAATGTCTATTGCTCACAACATTGAGTCAAATGGAATTTGGGGAGTAATGGAAGGTCAATTCAGCTCTTCTAGCAATTATCTTTTGTATACTATTATGATAGCAGTCCACTATTTCATTGGTATCGATAGTATTTTTGTCCCTTTAATTTTTAATATTATTGCTTCTTTTGGTGCTATTTACGCTTTCGGTAAATGCTTATCAGCAGCAGGTGTTAGTTCAAACAAATTCATGGTTTTCGGCATACTTTTTATTTTTGCATTACCACTACACTATTTAGCTTACCTCGGATTGGGCTATACCCTTCATATATGGTTATTGCTGTTGTTGCTATCGAAATCAATTGTATATATAGTAAAAGATGACCACAAGTTAAAGGGTATTTTTTCTATTTCTATTCTTGCTTCTCTAGCAACTTTAGCAAGCTACAGCACTATATTTGTGCTTTTGACATTAGCAGTGATATTCCTAATTAAAAAGCAACTTTCGAACGCAATAGTGTTTGGACTAATTTCTTTCTCTTTTGTCACTTTGTTCGGAGTTTACTCAGTGGTTTCTGGTGGGTATTTTATTCCAAATGAGTACATGCTAATCATAGCAGATCTGAAGTTTGCAGAACAAGGGGTCTTTTATTATTTAACTAATGGGATTTCACTGTTGATTACAAATCCAGAGACTGGAATTGGTCTGATATTCGCAATTATTAGTTTGATTTACTCAGCTAAGACTAAGAAAAACGAGTTTATATTTTGGGTGTCTATTATCACCATAGTTTCTTATGTTTTGCATTCAGCATTTTTACCATTAAATAGATTAGGAATGTGCGAAGTTTATCTAACCGCTCTTGCTCTGGTCTGCTTCTCATATTTGAGTAATCAAATTTTCTATAACAAGAAATACAATTTTGCTATCATAATAGTAATGATTTCTTATTTAGCACTTAGGACATTTCCCTTGGTTTACGAATCAAGGTTTGATTTGAACAACACATACAATTTGGATATTCAAGTCACAGAGTTTATAAACGAAAGTTTACAAGAGATTCCAGTAGTTGTAAGCTCACCTGGTGTAGTTTCATATTACACAGACAATAAATTCTTTGATTTGAGCATGAAAGAGTCCTCACAGATGTTAGACCATTATATAGAGAATGGTAATTTGAATGAAGATGTAATAGCAATAAGTGCTGATAATATTTCTGCGCAACTTGCTATTTATTCTGAAGAGTATAACTTGGCTCGAATCCCAAGAGAATGGGTTAAGTTAGCAACATGGACTCTAAAAAACGGTAGAAATGGCGAGAGAAGTAAAATTGATTTTTATAATATTTCATTCAAAGAAGAAACACTGTTAACCTCACTTAAAGAGTTTGAATCGCAACTACCCGAAAAAGTAAAAGTAAATTACTATATAGACCCACCTGGAGAGAAGCTTCAAGTACTTCCATTTTTAAGAAATGGAAGATATTAGTCTACAATATAAATCTTATCAAAATAAGATTCGTATTCTAAATCAACCTTTACAAAGTAAACGCCGCTAGCAACTGAGGTGATATTCAATTCTCCTGAACCACTTAGTAAGCTTATTCCATTCAAATCGTACAAAGTTATTCTAGGATTTATGGAAGCATAATAGTTTTTGTTTACAGATATATTTCTACCATCAATTACAACAATTTCACTAATAATCGAATTTTCGATGTTCGTAGAGACATTGTCATTAGTCACCCATTGGTAGCCGCTCCACAAACTTGCCCAATCACTTTCTTGATCATTTAATTCTGTGGCAAATGGAGTTCCATCCCGCTCATCATCTTCCTCTATTTCGAGATGTGGGCCAAGTAGTAACACTCGTCCATTCTGATATTCAAAATTAATAATTGCAGCTGTGTTATTCGCCTCATCCCAAGTGGCTACTGTATTCACTTCAACGCCTGGGTTTGGTGTAAATATAGGACCACCATAATAAAGTGTTGAAATGCTACTGGGTGAGTTGTAGTTTATAGGGTTTTCTTTGTTCATTGTTAAACTAGTCATAGTGTATTCA
This sequence comes from Chlorobiota bacterium, assembly GCA_046290495.1. Lineage (GTDB taxonomy): Bacteria > Bacteroidota > Ignavibacteria > Kapaibacteriales > UBA2268 > PGYR01. Next base: position 1,530,584 of record JBKAGT010000005.1, read on the forward strand.
GGCCAAGGTGCAACGTAGTCTAATGAACCAGTTGCTGTTCCATCGAAAAGACCTAATTCATAAGGGTAGCTGCCGCCTTCCCACTCTACAGTTTTTGAAGCAAAGTATGCTCCAGCACAAATACCGATATATGCACCTCCATTAGAAACATAATCTCTGATTTCGTCAACTGCCTCTAGTGATATTGCTAACTGATAATTGTAGGCATATCCGCCTGGGAATAGTATAGCATCAGCATCTTTATTCCAGTTGTCAGAGTTCAAATCTGCAGCATATAATCTTTGTGTAGATACGCCTTGTTCTTCGAAGAAATGTTCAAGCGCGATTATACCATCTTGCCAGGTACCATCGTCAGAATATATAAGAACATTTTGTGCCTTAATTGGCACAATTAGTGATAGTAATGATAATATAGATATTAAGTGTTTCATGTGTATAGATTTAATTACTGGACATTTAAAGCTAGAAATTAATAAAAGGAATAGTGAATTGTTAAGTATTTGTTAAGAGAAGCTAAATTTAAAATATTCTTTACTTAAAAACGAATACTTTCTAATCTATTTTACAATTGATTGAATAGAAGTATTAACAAGATTTGGAATAAATGACTCCAATAAAAAGATTTTACGGGCTTTTGGGCCAATATAAGTCCGAAATCAAACAAATATATTTATACGCACTATTTATCGGTATTGTCAATTTAACTTTGCCGATAGGTGTACAAGCAATTATCAATTTCTTGCAAACAGGTGAGCTTACCTCTACTTGGGTTTTGCTTGTGGTTGTTGTTATTATTGGTATTGCTGTTACTGGATTTCTTCAAATACTCCAATTGAGAGTAGTGGAAAACGTTCAGCAAGATTTATTTGCCAGATCAGCATTCGAGTTTGCATATAGAATCCCAAAAATAGTTTACCTCAAATTTGATAAAATATATGCACCTGAGTTAGTCAATAGGTTTTTTGACACGATGACTATTCAGAAAGGGCTGCCAAAGATACTAATTGATTTCTCTCAAGCTATTTTCCAGATAATATTTGGTCTATTGCTGCTTTCAGTGTACAGTCCATATTTCATAATATTGGGCTCCGTTATGTTCATTCTAATTTGGTTGATATACAAATTAACCGGTAAAATTGGACTTGAAACAAGCTTGATGGAGAGTAATTACAAATATAAACTAGCTCACTGGCTAGAAGAAATTGCAAGACTTTCAAACTCATTTAAGCTTTTACCTAGAAGTAAACTGCACTTAGATAAAACTGACTATTTCTCAACCAAATATTTGGAACACAGAGAAGACCATTTCCAAGTGCTATTAAAACAATTCAAATTCTTTGTTACATTTAGAGTATTTCTAGTATTTGGTTTACTTTTTCTGGGTGGATTGCTAGTTTTCCAAGAGCAGTTGAATTTAGGTCAGTTCGTAGCAGCAGAGATCGTAATAATCTTGATTATAAATTCGATTGAAAAAATAATAAGATTAATTGATATCATATATGATGTTCTCACTGGCTTGGAGAAGATAGGTGTAGTTACTGACATGGATTTGGATAGAAATGACGGCCAAATAAATATCGATGAAGATGCTGAGTTCAAAGTAATAGCAAAGAATATAAGGTTCAAATTCCCTGATGAAGAAAGGTGGCTCCTAGACAATGTTTCTTTTGATATTTCAAAAGGCGATAGAGTAATGCTAGAGGGTAAGCCGGGTAGTGGTAAATCATTATTACTTGGAGTTATCTCGGGGCTTTACCCAATAAATGAGGGTGAGCTATATATTAACGATTTCTCTTACAATGTTATGAACAAGGAAAGTGTGTTCGATACTATTCACTTGACTCAAGGACATGATCAGATATTCAACGGAACACTGAGGGAAAACATTGTGATGGGTAGAGAGATAGAAGATAGAGACCTGAATAATGTTATAAATCATCTTGGCTTGAAGCAATTCATTGCTCAGTTGCCTCATGGGATAGAAACTGAAATATTGAGCACGGGGAAAAGAATAAGCAGAAGCATAATACAGAAGATAATTTTAGCTAGGTCAGTTGTAGGAAGACCTAAATTGTTATTATTAGAAAATCCACTTCAGTTTTTAAACAAAGAAGATCGAGATAAGATAATTGATTATTTGACTTCTAAAGATAAAGAGTGGGCATTAGTAGTTGTTTCAGACTTTGATTATTGGAAAGAGAAGTGCAACAAAAAGATATGGCTGACAAATGCTTAATATAACTAACAATAGCATATCGAATAAGCTAAAGCTATCTGAATTCGATTCTTTTCAAGCTTTGAAGAAAAGTAGAATCAGAAAGACATCTATTTATTTGTCTTCTACTTTATTGATTAGCATAGTTATATTTCTATTTTTGCCCTGGAGACAAAACATACAAGCTGATGGTACTGTAAACACACGTTACCCACAGCAAAGACCTCAATCTATCCAATCTGTAATTGCTGGTAGAATAGAAAAATGGAATGTAAAGGAAGGTGACTTTGTAAATAAGGGCGATACTATTGCGTTCATTTCGGAGGTTAAGAATGAGTATTTTGACCCTGAGTTAGTAGATAGAACCGATGAGCAATACCAAGCTAAGTTTGAAAGCATAGACTCGTATGATGAAAAAATAAATGCATTGGATAATCAGTTCAGAGCATTAACAGAATTACTAAACTACAAGAAACAGCAAACTCTGAATAAAATAGAACAAGCAAAAAACAAGATCGCCAATGACAGTATTGACTTAGTTGCATTAGAAAACAACATGAAAATCGCTCAAAACCAATATGAGCGAATTAAAGAGTTAAATGAAAAGGGATTGAAAACTCTTTCCGAGTTACAAGATAAAGAGCTAAAACTGCAAAATGCTGGCGCTAAATACAGAGTACAGAAAAACAAACTAATCAATAGAAGAAATGAGCTCGGTGTACTTATGGTAGAGCTTTCTGCCTTAGAAGAAGAGTATATGGATAAGCTCTCAAAATCGCAGTCGGAAAAGCAATCAGCTGTCTCTAAAAAACTGGAAACTATTGCTGAAGTATCTAAACTAAAAAGTACTCTAAGTAACTATAATACTAGGCAACAGTTCTACAACATTTTAGCTCCTCAGTCCGGGTATATAACTCGAACATTAAAGAAGGGTATTGGCGAGACTCTGAAAGAAGGTGAGACTATAGTTTCAATTATGCCAGAGGACTACGAATTAGCAGTGGAAGTATATATAAGCCCAAGAGACATATCTTTAGTTCATGTAGGGAGTGAAGTTAAAATCAGATTTGACGGGTGGCCTGCTATAATCATAAGTGGTTGGCCAGAAAGTGCTACTGGTGTATTCACAGGTAAAGTTGTCGCCATAGATAAGTTTATCAATGACAGAGGTGACTATAGAGTAATTGTTAGCCCTGTTGAAAAGGAAAAGCCTTGGCCTCACAATCTATTTGTCGGTACTGGGGCGGCTACATTTATGTTGCTTAATGAAGTTCCAGTTTGGTATGAGATATGGCGACAATTGAACGGATTCCCTGCTGATTATTATAGCACTGAATACAACATTGCACCAAAAGAGAAGAAAGAGAAGTAAATTATGTTTACTCAAGGTGACATATCCTACACTTTCCGAAATATAAAAAGACCATTCGTTTTTTTGTTTGTTTTGATAATAGCACTTGCTGTTACTACAGAAAACTCCTATTCTCAAGATGAAAATACACTCACTTATAGTGAATACCTAAAAATAGTAATAGAAGAACACCCAATAATCAAAACAGCAGAGCTAAACACAGACTTTGGCGAAGCTAGTATGCTCTATGCAAATGGTCTTTTGGACCCATTAATTAGTGCTAGTTGGAAGCAAAAAGACTTTGACAAAAAACTATATTATCAAATATATGGTGGGAAGTTAGATATCCCAACTAGGTATGGTGTGAGCGTAGTCGCAGGTTATGACAATACAGACGGTCAGTTTCTAAACCCGCAGAATTTTACTCAACAAGACGGGTTATTCTTTGTAGGTCTGGAAGTTGACTTACTTCAGGGGTTACTAGTCAATGAAAGAAGTGCTACTTTGGACAAAGCTGAAATAATTTCTAGAATGTCTGAGAACCAAAGACAATTGGAAGTGTTAGAACTGCTATATCAAGCTATAGAAAATTATTTCGATTGGCAGATGTATTATGAGATAGATAAAATACTAGACAGTAATATAGTGCTGAGTCAAACATATTTGAATATTACTAAAGTATCTTATGAAAATGGTGAAAAGACTGCTATGGACACTTTGGAGGCGTTTTTACAATACCAAGATGTAATAGCAATGAGGCAGAAAAATCAGATTAAACTGCTGAAATCTAGGCTCAAAATTGAGAACTTCCTTTGGTTAGACGATGAGCCAGTAAACCTAAGAAATGAAACTACGCCAGAGGATATTAATACAGAATTGGCCAACAATGTTGAGGATATTGATGCTGCTGTTGCCTCTCACCCGAAGCTACTGACACTAAACAATAAGCGCGAGATGCTTGAAGTTGAGCAATCATTAAAAAGTCAGAAGCTATTACCCAAATTGAAAGCAAAGTATAACCCACTGCTTAGTGTCAATGACAATCCTGTGAACGAAATTGCATCAGCTAATAACTTTACTTTTGGGATTGGCTTTTCTATGCCATTGCTGTTCCGTAGTGCCCGTGGTGACGTAGAGTTAGCTGAGATAAAACTTAAAGAGATTGATTTCAAGATTGAAAATGAATATCAACAACTTCGAAATAAAATCAACGCTAGTTGGGCAAGACAAAGCATATTGTATCAACAAACAGACTTACTTCAAAATAATGTACAAGGCTACAGAGCTCTACTAGATGGCGAAAGAATAAAGTTCGATTTGGGAGAAAGCTCAGTATTCTTAGTTAACAAAAGGCAAGAGAAATACATAGACTCGCAGATAAAACTAATCAAAACACAGATAGAGCAGAACAAAGCTGCATTAGAATTTTATTATAATACAAATGCTATCAATAATTAGTAGTTAGCTTACCTTCCCAAAACTTACTATTTGTCATTTATAAAATATTGTGCTAATTTTAATCATAGTAATCAACAAAAGAGAACTAAGATGAAGTTAAAGCAACTAATAGATGGATTGGAATATAAGGAAGTAGTTGGGACAATAGATAAAGAAATAAATAACCTACACCATGATAGCCGCGATATAGAACAACACGATGTGTTCGTTGCAATAGTTGGTTATGACTCAGATGGGCATGATTATATAGAATCAGCTGTTAGCTTTGGAGCAGACGTAGTTGTCTGCCAAAAATCACCAGATTTGCGCTATGACAATGTTACCTTCATTGTAGTAGAAAACAGCAGAGTTGCACTTGCAAAACTAGCCACTAACCTCTACGGCAACCCATCAGAAGAACTGAATATGATAGGTGTAACTGGTACCAATGGCAAGACTTCGGTTACCTTTTTGATTAAAAACTTACTTAAAAAACAGGGGCATAGATCTGCCATAATAGGTACAACGGGAACCTATATTGACGATGAGAATATTGAATCCTCATTAACTACACCAGATTCTGTTACGATAAACAAAATACTTAGACAAGTTGCTGATCAAGGAATAGAGTATGTGATAATGGAAGTATCATCACACGCCTTAGACCAAAACAGAGCTGCGTATTTAGATTTTGATATAGCTCTGTTCACTAATATTACACATGACCACCTTGACTATCACAAAACTTTCGAGGCATATTCTGAAGCTAAGAAGTTGCTATTCGACAATCTGAAATCAGACGGAATTGCGGTTGTAAATGTAGATGATGCAGGGTACAAAGAAATGATAAGTGATACCAAGGCAAGTGTATTATTGGTAGGATGGGATGTAGATGCTGATTACCAAATTAAGAATGATAAGATAAGCAGCACAGGAAGCGAGTTTGACATAGAATATGAAGAGAAATCTGCAACAGTTGACTCACCATTAGTAGCTCAGTTCAACATCATGAACCTCAGCTTGTCATTGGTATCAGTAGCTAAGATATTGGACAAGGATTTGGCTGAAGTCTCTACAGGGCTGAGTGATATTTCTACAGCTCCGGGTAGAATGGAAAGGGTTAACCTATCGAATGGAGCAATCGCTATTGTTGACTACGCACACACACCAGATGCTCTGGGAAAAGCAGCCAAAGCAAGTAAGCTAATGGCAGAGAAAACCGATGGCAAGCTAATAGTTGTGTTCGGTTGTGGTGGTGACAGGGATAAATCCAAAAGACCAAAAATGGCAGAAGCTGCCGAGAAATATGCTGACCGTATAATTGTAACCGACGATAATCCAAGAACAGAAAACCGTGAAAAAATTTACGCTGACATAGAAGAAGGCCTAACTAAAGCTGGTAGTTATGTGATAATAGGTGACCGAAAAAAAGCAATAGAGGAAGCCGTAAAAATATCAAACAGTGGAGACATAATACTAATAGCCGGAAAGGGACACGAGAATTACCAAATAATTGGAAAGGAGAAAATACACTTCGACGATAAGGAAGTTGTATTGGGTGTGTGAAAAAGCTTTAGGAGAGTTATGAAAACAATTATTACTATATTCTTTTTGTTATGTTTATCCTATGTGAAATCAGACCCAATTACTACTGAAGTTGAGGATTTTAAATATTTTTCATCTGGTCAAAAAGAAGTGTTTAAAGGTCCTTTTACTGTACTTGAGATTGATAGTGATAATTTATTAATAACAGGGCATTGCCTTGTCAAGGGCACTTCAGGAAATGTTGCTCCAAGATTTAACGAAGAGTTTGTATCAATTTGTATTGAAGAAACTCATTTCTCTGAGAATGGACGAATTGACTCTACGAAAAGTAGGTCGTATGCAAGATTACATGGAGCAAAGATAGACTCAGAGAATACTTATACATTTGAATGGTGGAGTTACCCAAATGATGAAAGCATTGCCCCCAATTACTCTGTAAAAGTTATGATAGTGGAAGAAGATACCTTTATCAATGAAATTCGATTGTATAAATGGGACAAACAAGGTTTGCTAGTAGCTCAAAAGATATTCTATAATTATTTTGATGAAGTTAATGTGATAACATATAGATACAAGAATGGTAAAAAACCAGGTGGAAAGATACAAGAGTATAGTCAAAGTCAAGACACATTTAATTATGATAAATTAGATGAAAATATAAAAAAAGAGACTGAAATATTTAGAAATTTTATGGATAACTACATAGATGAATAGATTGTATTTAATTTTATCCAAGTTGAGAACCCAGTTAGGAGATTAAATTATGACTAAAACAACAATTATTCTAACCCTCTTCCTCTTGCTGTTTTCCTACTCTCAAGCACAGAAAACCGTGAAATAATATACGCTGATATAGAAAAAGGGCTTACTAAAGCAGGGAACTATGTAGTAATTGGCGACCGCAAGGAAGCAATAGAGGAAGCGGTAAAAATATCGAACATTGGCGATATTATCCTTATTGCTGGTAAGGGGCATGAGAACTATCAGATAATAGGAAAAGAGAAGATACACTTCGACGATAAGGAAGTGGTTTTAGGGGTGTGAATTTATTAAAACAGGATACTTATGAAAAATACAATGAAATCTACTGAAGCTTTTGCTAAGCCATTAGTCATAACAATTTATATTTATATTTTGTTTGAGTTAATTTATTTGATCGCCTTACCAATTAGCTATTCAAACTTGGAAGGCGCTTATACCGAGGGTGGAGCTTCATTCGAATTAATGAAGACTATAAATACTATTATTGGTTCGGTTGATAGTTTGTTCACGCTAACTTCTATGATACTATTTGTGTTGTTGATAGCTTGGGTTCGCAGGACTTACCAGAACCTTCATTTAAAAGCAAAATATTTGAACAGTAACGTAAATTGGGCAATATGGTCATTTATAATACCATTCGTGAACTTCGTAGCTCCAAGAAATCTATTGGTTGAGATTCATGAAGAATCTGAAAAATTATTAAAGGATAATGGTATCCCATTCCAATGGTCAATAGCTATAAGTTTTGTAACAATATGGTGGACGATTGCAATTGTCTATAGAATATTTTCAAGAATAGTAGACAAAGTTTTTTCAGCCCCATTGGGTATGGAAGAATATCAAACATTTGTAATTTTATATATGATTGGTTCAGCACTAGGCATTACTTTTGGTTTTATGTCTCTTAAGTTAATAAAATCTTACCGAGAGGCCGAAGTCCTGCTAAACCAAGTCCCTGATTTTGATGAGGGCAGTGATGAAAGTGAAGAAGGAAGTCAAGATACACCCATTGCTTTGAAGCCGAGTTAGGGATAGAAATGTGAAATTTTTTTGGTACATTATATCTATAATTGTTCTTGCCATTTTAGTAGTTGTTCTTATGGCGAATTATTGGGTATTATATTCGATCCTTTCTGAAAGAAGTGGTTTCTATGGTAATTTTTACTCACATTACAACATAGCGAAAGAGTTAATTTTTACATATCTTGTAGTCAATACTATATTATCTTTGACTTTTATAGTTTCAATTTTTAAAAGAATACTAAATAAGAAAAATAAAGACCTTAAAAGAACTTTACACAATTCAATAAATTATATTCTTATCTTTACACTGTTGACGATGATTATTTTTCATTTCCAAATTCCTAAAGGATGACAATTTAACAAAGGTAAACCTATGACTAAAACAACAATTATACTTACCCTATTTATACTGACTTTGTCCGCTGCCTTAGCAGATGAAGGAGACACAACTAGAAGCAATTTCCTGCAAGAAATGATAGAGGTAGTAGCGGAAATAAAAGCTGCTGACTATACTACAATTGACGACTACGCTATATTTCCTATAGTCACAAATTGTGGTACGGGACAGAACTACAGCTCTATATCGAAAAATGAATTTATCGACAATGTGGACTCACTTCTCAGTGATGAGATGTTGGAAAGATTGATAAATAAAGAAAGAATATTTTTCAGTATTAGCTATGAGAGTGAAGAAGTTGTTGAGCAAAAAGTCAAGATAAAGTATGACTACTTAGAGTATGATGTTGTCTCTCAGACGGAGACAACTGTGGTGAAAAATATAGTTCTATACTTTAAGAAATGCAGCGACAAGCTAAGATTAGAAAAGTATATGTGCGATGAACAACCAGAAGAAAAGCTAGATAATTGGTTTGATGAGTATTAGAATAATAGTATTGCTCGTTATTCACTTTCTAATTGCATCTTGTGCTACAATAAGCCACAGATATGTGTTAGAATTAGAAGAGGATTCAGTTAAAAACTGGACTAAACATAGTTATGACCATGGTTACTATTACTTCAAGCTTATTGATAGTAGTAAATTACTTGAAATAAGAACTCCTCTCTTTGATGAAATACTTTCGATTGGTCCTTTCTATATGCCATTGTTAATGGTTCCTAAATTTAATTTTGTAGAAAACGATTGGTTAAAGTTCACTATTTTTTCAAACAGATACTTCACTATACCACCTGAAACGAGTTTATTTATTAATGGACATAAAGTTGAATATCATATAAAGTATTTGCACAATCCCTCAAGGAATTATTATAGATGTGAAGTTAATTTTAAATGTGATAAGGACTTCCTATACAAAGCTGAACTGAATTTAGGTAGTATAAAAGTAAATGAATCTAACTATAAAGTTCCATCATTAAAACTTATTATTAATGAATATCCTATATACAAGTTACTTAGATGGGAATAGTAAAGTTGACTACATGTTATTCATTTGTATGATAAAACATTAAATTAATGTTAGCTTAGAAGCTCTTAAATATCGATACTCAGGGCGAATATCTAAAAATCAGTTTATGCCTATATATTCCTATTGTTTTTTTACTAACTGGTATACACGAATTAACAAAGAATCAGATTTGCGAGTTGTAAACAAAAAAGGTGTAGCTGTCCGCTACACCTTGATTAAATTCATGAGGATTATTTAGAATGGATTACTTCTTTACAAATTTAGCAGTATAATTTCCACTCGAGAGTAAATATACACCCGTTTCTAAATGACTAACATTTATCTTAGTCTTATCTTTCGAAGTCATGATTAGCTTACCATTCAAGTCTCGAATCTCAACTTTCTGATTCATATATTTAGTAGGAATATTCACAAATTCATTTGTTGGATTAGGATATACACTAATTCCATAATCATTCATGATCTCAACATTAGTGATTGTGCTTACATTCTCTTTGCCAAATGTTGGACTCATGGTAGTGAACTCCCCAGTACCATTGGGGTATCGACCATAAGAAATATCAGCTTCTTGTGTGTCAAAACTAACTGAATCTATAATGTTTGACTCTGCATTCGCAAGGTATAGAGTCTCTCCACTCGCTGATATTTTAAAGTCTGCATGGTAACCATCTTGATCTAAATCACCGTCAGCCCAAACAACTACATAGCCACCTGACTCTATCTGTGAGCCAGCTGGGAATACAAACTGTTCGAAATCTGTAATATCATCAGTTATACTATATCCTTCTAAATCTATTGCAACATCACCATTGTTATAAAGCTCCAACCAATCATCATAATCGCCATTCGAATCTTCATTCGTTGTATCATTTGATGCTAGAAACTCATTGATAACTAATTCAGATTCGTCTGTGTTTCTAACTGCTTCTATAGTGTAAAATTCATGTTCTGCGTTAGTAGGAGAGAACTTAGAAATATCATCATTTTCAGCATAAATGTAATACTCGAGTCTATTAGTTTCAATATTAATTTCTGCACTATAAGTATTATTATCATCTTTGCCCATCTCTATAGTTTTGAATGGTGTGTTTTCCTCGTGTCTATATTTGAGCTGTACAGAGTTAGCAGAAGTAACTTCACTGCTAATAACAACAACCTCACCAACAACTGGCTGCTGTTTACTTACTGTTACATTCGTAATAGTAGGTTCCTCAGCGGTAAACTCACTTTGGCCCATCAGATAGTTATATCTTCCGTTCATTAAGTTAGTAATGCCAGGGGTGTTTCCTCCGGGGCCACCACCAGGTCCACCGCCGCCTGGTCCACCACCACTAGAAATATCACTAGTCAAATTAGATTTGAAATTACTATATGTATAGAATTTATTAGGGTCATTGTTAAATGCTTCGTCTATAGTTTCTTGTAATCCCAATCCAAGTTCGTAGAGATTACTTTCTGGTGAGAAGTTTTCTACTAATATTGTTTTGCAGTGAGCCAGATATATTTTTCTGTATTTGTCTATACTTAGTAATTTGTTCACTAGTGGATATGAACTATTATTCTGATTTAGGAATAAGCTCATGTTTTGCTTTGAGCTCGTATTGTTTAGATTGCCAGAACCAGTCATAGAAAACACTCCAAATGACTCGTTCAAATCCCATACTACTGGGACAAATCTGTTATTATCGTCTCTATACAGGTAATAGTTTTGAGCAAAGCCGCCAATGTAGCTGTCCAAATTCACTAGAATATTATCAAAAGCAAGCATCCACAAAGCTCTATCTACATCTAGTATTGATTCAATATCTTCTGTAAAGTTGTTTAAGGTGTCGCAAAGATCAATAAGTTCACTCCAACCATAATCTGATTTTAGCTCATAAGCGCTATAGTATGAGCTACTGTCTTCTCCTCTGTATGTGAGGTTTGGTAATGCTGTTGTGCCAGGTCCTGCACCAGAAGGTGGATTGCATTTTACAAATGTGTTCGTTTTTGAGCCAAATCTACTGTCTACAAACTTTTTAGAAACGGATTCTGAATTTGAATAAAGTCCAAATAACTCATCATTGATATACACTACAGCATAGTTTGAGAGCGGAGCATCCATATAATTTCTTAATATCTTATAACTAAGAACTTCTCTTAAAAAAGAAGGATCTTTTGCTCCATTGCTTAGCTTTATATCGGTGTAATCTTCATACTTATGATTTTTGTAAGTATCAAGCTCTATGTGCAAAGGGTTCTTTTTCTGGTTAGCACTATATGTACTATTGCCTTTGTACTTCACACCCACACTGTCGAATTCAACTCCATTGATAGTAACCTCAGAAGCCAAAATATAGTCTTCATCGCCGGCTTTCTGTGCGTCCATCAGAGCATCCCAATTGCTTTGTTCAAAAGTAATTCTGATTTCTTGTATCGTATCTTCGTCATAAAATGACTGCGAAAAAGCTGTAGAGCTCATCGCAAATAGTAAAATGAGTAATATTGATTTCATAATTCTCCTTATTTAAATTTTTTTATTTATTACATATCGTCGTCATCACCATCAAACGCTGATCTTTCTCTCTGTTTAGCTTGGTTGATTCTGTAGGAGAAGGTTAGAGTAACTTGCCCTGCTCTCCATTGGAAATCACTTTCGCGATAGAAAGTTTCTCCATTGACAATTGAGCGGCGTCTTCTAGTGCTGAATATATCATTACCAGATAATGTTAATGTTGCATTTTTGTCTAATATATCCTTAGAAAGTCCAAAATCTAACCACCACATACTTAGGTTTTCACCTTGTGGTGTGTCTTCGGGTGCCCTGTAAGCAAATGTAGTCTGAAAGTTAAAACCAGCAAATTTCATCTTAGATGACAATCTTGTATTCCAACTAAAATACTCACTATTCAGATTGTAAACAGAGCTATTACCAGTTATTGTAGAAGCAAATAGATTAAAGTTAGCATTAGTTGACCACCAGTCAGTTATATCATTGGACAAGTTAAATTCCACACCATAAGAGTCTTGTATCCCAGCATTCGCAGGTCTGATTTGAGTTAATCCAGTTGAATCGATATAAGCAACTGACTGTATTATGTCTGTGCTATGTCTGTAGTAAACATTCGATAATATTGAACCAGACTCCCAATTGAACAAATACCCAAGCTCATAAGAGTCAGAATATTCGGGGTTGAGATCTGGATTACCACCCCATATATTACGAGAATCTGTGAAACTTGAGAATGGCATCAATCTACGGAACCAAGGTCTCTGTATCCTTGCCGAATAACTAGCTTGCAAAGAATGCTGCAAATCTAGCTTATAGTTAAAGTGAGCAGAAGGGAAAAAATTGAGATAATCCCTTTGGTTTCTGTAATCCGTTCTTAGCAGTTCTGTTGTTATATCAGAATATTCGGACCTAACACCTAATTGCCAACCGAATTGCTCCATTTGATTACCAGCCATAACATAAGCCGCTAAGATATTCTCATAGTAAACAAAATTGTTGTTAAACCCATCTAAAAATTCGAACTCGTCGCCTACTTTTTCCTTCACCCAATAATCGTTGTCTATCTTTCTCAAGTTCGCTTTTGCTCCAGCTTCAAACTTACCGTCCTTGCTGAAAGGATAAATATAGTCTAATTGATAAAGCTGATTTCTTTCAAATTCTAAGTTATAGCTTCTTTGTACTATGTCATCTATCTGGTCACCAGATTCGAATATGTTCGATTCTTCTATATCCTTGTCTTGTTCAAACCTAGAATCAAATAATAATTTGTGGTCTTTATTTCCATCGAATATTTTTTCATAGGTAAGGTTAAACTCAATATCATTTTTCGATTCCATTTCGTCGTCATCTCTATTTGATATTCTATATACTTCGCCATTAGGTAAGTAATCAGTATATACGATTTCGGAGTTGTTTTCCCTGTCTCCAAATCGGTAGTTTCCTGCAAATGTTAGGGTATTACCACCATCGAAGAAAAAGTCTGAACCTATCTGTAAATTGGCTCCTAATCCACCTCTAAGTCTATCTAATTCTGTATTCGTATAGTTGAATGTGTCATAATCGAAAAAATATTGGTCAGTAGTGCTTGACCCAGGTGCTCTTCGGTAATTAACTCCAACTGTACCAAAAAGATTCATCATCTCAGAACGATAATTGGAAGTCATAGTGAAGGCGTGATTATGAGGATATCCCGTTCTTATTGAGAAATTTCCATTGAAACCAGGATCTTGTTCTTTCTTTAGTACTATGTTGATTATTCCAACTTCACCTTGAGCATCGTAACGGGCAGAAGGGTTAGTAACTATCTCTATTTTCTCTATCATTTCACCCATTAATTGCTTTATTGATTCAGGGTCATTGCTCACCAATCCAGATTGTTTACCATTTAGTAAAATCTGGACATTACCTGAACCACGTAGCGATACATTACCTTCTGGGTCTACATTGACAGATGGGATATTGTCTAATATCTCCGAGCCATTCCTACCAATATTTGTCGCATCTTTATTTACATTATAAACCCTTTTATCAAGCTTCAATTCCATTAGTTGTTTTTCTTCTGTTACAACTATTTCATCTGTTAATAAGGATGATTGTTCTATTGTGATTGTTCCTAAGTCAATATCATCATTTAAGGAGATTGGGCTAACTATTTTGGGCGACATTCCGATAGAGGTAACTCTAGCGTAGTATTCACCTTGTTGTGCTTCGAAACTGAACTTACCAGCTATTTTAGTTATTCCACCTGTTATAATGCTCGAATCTTTAGCTGAATGAAGTGCTACAGATGCACCTATTTGAGGTTGCTGATTATCATCAATTACTGTTCCAGTTATCTTATATTTCGTTTGTGCCGTAAGTAAAGTTGAGCTCAACACTAGAGCTAAAAATATATATTTCATTCTTTGTAGTTTTTTATATTTCCATTATTTAATTATTCCTCTCACGAAGCAACCTAACAGTTAGTATAGGTCTCAATCAGAAGTTTTGTCAATCTTAGACAATTTAATCTCAAAAAAGTTTAATGAATTTTGTTATTTTTGTTCTTTATTTACTAGAAAATGAGATTAGATTTGATGAGAAACATAGTATTAGCTCTGATTGCAACAGTAGTATTTATGTCTTGCAGTGATGATACCGAAAACCCAACTGATAATGATGATAAAGACCCAGAAGTTGAAATCACACACAATTATAAAAAATACTATGCTTACTATCCGTTCGATGGAGATTTGGCGGATAGCTCAGACTCAGATTACGATGGCATAGCTAACGGTGCTATATTTGCCCCTGATAGATTTGATTCAGCAAATGCAGCAATTTATTTCGATGGCTCTAGCCATGTTAATTTGCCATATCCAGGAATGTTAGATTTCGATGGGGATTTTGCAGTTGCATTTTGGGCAAAAGTAGGAGAACAGAAGAACATAACTGAAGCAGGTCATTTCGATTTGATTGGAAACGCAATTTGGTTCAAAGGTGGCTGGTTTGTAGGTGTAAACACATTCGAGCAATACCAAACAATGACTTGGCTGAGGGAAGATGTGGGAGAGAGGATTGCTTATGATAAAGAAACTTACTTCGATGAGGAATGGCATCATATAGTGTATAATTATGATAGAATTAGTGATGAAGAAACATTGATAAAGTTATATATAGATGGCGAAGAGAAAATGGCAAAGCAAACAAACACACCGAGCCACATGAACTATATTCCTAATATTGGAGCAAGAGTTGATTTGACATCTTACTTCACTGGAACAATAGATGACTTGGTAATACACGATGAATTGATAACTAAGGCAGATATTGATTCACTGATGGGGAACTATTAAACAACTAAATAATTTAATCTCCATAATTTAACACCGTATGTTGTTAAAGTATAAATGACATACATTCCATTAATTACTTGGTGACTGTATGTCGATAAGAATTTATATAATCTTGATATTTTCACTTGTTTCTCTTTGTAAGGTAACAAGTAATACCCTTGATCACGAAATATTCATTGAGAAACTTAGAAACAGTAGTGAAGTTATCTATGAACAGTGCATAGCTGAGTATGATACGTATCTGGAGCAACATCCTGATGATGTAAAGGTGTTGATAGAGAAATGTAAGTTTATCCAAAATGCACAATATGATGAATATAATGATTACAACCCTAATCAAGATCAGTTTGATAGTCTTATAGTAGTTTTAGCAGAAAAATACCCTTCCAATCCCGATGTACTGCTTTATAGAACTACCTTAAATTGGGGAGATGAATTGAACGAATTGTTCACTGAGTCAATAAAGGCAATTACAAAAAATCCCGAAAATTGGAGTGACGAACAGCTTGGTTTACTCTACTCAAAAATTTCAGAATATTATTATTGGGATGAGGATTACTCAGAGTCTCTTTCTTATATCAGAAGAGCAATCAATAAAGCACCACAATATGAATTTACTTTAGAACATGCTCAAATTCTGTATGAGATGGACCAAAAAGAAAAGTCATTGGAAATTGTTCTTTCTATAAAAGATACCAACAGGGAACCATGGGTATTGAGTCAGAAGGCTGAATTAATGCTAAAATTAGAAGCATATAACGAAGCATTTTCTATTTATACTCAGATTGCTGAAATTGACTCGAATTTCAACAATAATTATGAAATAGCAAATACATTAGAAGCTATTGGGAAATATGATTTTGCCAGATCTTATCTAATTGCTGATACTACTAACACTTGGTACAATGAAGGCCCCATACTTAATTTGTTGCAGCATGATATTAAATACCAGGACGGCGATAAATGTATACAAACTTATAATAGTTACAGAGACTTAGGATACTCTGTTGACCCTTTGGGACTATATAGAATTAAGATTTTCTTTAAATCACCGATATTACCGTGGAAATTTAGAGATATTCTAAGCATTTTAACATTTCTATTTGTTATAGCAATCTTACTAATTATTCCTTCTATATGGATATTGCCAGTATATTTTGCTGGACATCATTTCAACTTTTTGGAACGAAACAAAGCATTTAGGAACAGATGGGGACTAAAATCATTTTGGATAGTTAGCGTAGGTGTGTTGATTAGCTCACTTTTTTCCGTATTTGTTAATCCTGAAATATTGTATTCAGATTTTATTACGATTCTGCAAATAAATCAATTCGAACAGCAACAAAATGCTATGATGTCTTTAATCTTCATTATAGTCCTTGCAATATTTGCTTTTTCAACTCTTAATAAGAAAAACTGCTATTTGATTTATTCTAGTTCACTATCAAAAGGTAAAACTATTTTACTTGCAATTGGTATAGTCTTTGGACTCAGAATAATAATTGGTGCTTATGTAAATATAGGAAGTCTTTTTGTAGATATCTCAAGCTTAGAAATTGCTAATATTACTGAAATAGTGTTCTCTACAAAAGAAGAAATAGAATCAATGCTATCATACTTTGGAGTATTCCCAACATTTCTTCTTATTTGCATTTTAGTACCTATATACGAGGAAATCATTTTTAGAGGTGTAATTCTCGACTCTTGCGAGAAGTATATTAATTATAAATGGGCAAATTTCATTCAGGCATTTTTGTTCGCTATGTTACACCAAAGCTTGTTTTTGTTCCCCATGTTTTTTCTTTTCGGAATAATAGCTGGTGTAATGACGAGAAAAACAAAAGGCCTTTTCGCTAGTATTATTTTTCATATGATTAACAACACATTGGTAATTATTGCTTATACTTCGAACTAGAATATGAATAGTATAATACTCATAATCATATTATTTTTTATCTCAATATCTCATAACAAAGCGTTTGAGTTCGGTGATGTGCTTATAAACGAAATCATGTTCGATGTGAGTCAAACAGGATACGAGTTTATAGAAATATATAACACTACCTCAGATACAATCCAAATTGACAATTGGTACTTTGCAGATGAGTCTGATGTATTAAGAAATAGAACTAATAGTATAATTTCAACTTTGTCGCTACCACCGAATGGATACGCTATTATTGCTCATGATAGTTTGGCATATTATAGTACTGAATCCGAGCTAAGACCTAACGTTTTGATGACAGAGTCATCATTTAGCTTGAATAATGGTGGTGATATGTTTCAGATTATGGACAGCGAAATGACCGTAATAGACTCGGTTCGATATAGTGATGACTGGCACGAGGATTATTTGACTGATACAAAAGATGTGAGTTTGGAAAAGCTGCAGCCAAATCTGATTAGCAATGAGGAAACAAATTGGCTAAGCTGCACCAATGAGGACGGTGGCACTCCGCTGAGAACCAACAGCTACACAGGAGTTATTGCCAATAGTGGATCTATATCAGTTACTCCTAATCCTTATTCGCCAAGCTCATCTTCAGAGCCATATATAGTTATCGAATTTGAATCTGGCTTTAGAAATGCGCTATATGATTGCATCATTTATTATGAGAATGGCTCGGTTGCTCGTAAGTTAGCTGAGTCAAAGTTCGTAGCTGAGCGAGGTATTATCACTTGGAACGGAAGAGATGACCGCGGTGATATACTTCCACTAGGACCATACCCAGTTGTGGTAACAGCTACCGACCAGCGCTCAGGCGAATCGGTAGTGTTAAAAGAATTGATTGTAATAGCGAAGTGATTACTTATTCACTATAGCTACTTTTACAACTTGCGAATCATCTTTAGTTTCAGATACCGCATAGAGCAGATAAACACCTGGCGATACTTTTTGTCCAAACTCATTTCTTCCATCCCAAGTAGTTATTCTGCTGTTAACTTTTTTCTTTTTCACTAACTCGCCATTTACAGTCACTATCCTAATGTCACTATTCTCAGCAAGACCTTCTATAGTAAGTACATCGTCTTTCTGATTGTCAAATGGCTGAGGGAATACTTTTACATCGAATGACTCTACTGGCTTTACAGCGCTTGTCTGTAAGCTGTACATACCTTGGTCAGTACCTATGTATATTTTCCCAGTGTTTTCATCGTATTCCAAAGAATATAGCTCATTAGTGGGCAAAGGGCTATTGTCCTTGTTTATAGTTCTAATTACATCCTCACCTTCGGGGTCTAATACGAAAAGGCCTTCGGCAGTTGCAACCCACTTATTGTCAGTAGCATCTACCACTATTTCTCTAACATTCTGGTTTGCCATTGGTCTTACATTGACAATAATCGGTGTTGAGTTGTTGAATACAGCTGATGGGTTTACTATTCTATTTACTCCACCAACCGTTCCAACCCACAGTGTCCCTTGTTTGTCCATTGCTAATGCTGTCTGAGTATTGCTAATCAAATCAGAGTTGTTCGTAGTAAGAAGTCCGCATATATCATCGGATTTGTCGGACAGAGTTCCTCGATCATTGTAGTATGTGAGTCCTATTGGCAGCTCTGCACCAAATAGCTTCACATCAGCACCCGATGAGCCAACCCATTTGGTTCTATTCAAATCTACTTCCATTTTGAAGGTAGATCTTCTTTGACTACCTAAGCAATGGAATATAGTTTCATAGCCACCTGTTGGTGTTCTGACAACAAATAGTGGACCATTCCCTGAGTTCCCCCAATTAACTATCCACAGATTACCTTGCTCATCTTCGTAAGTGTCACCTGTTATAGTAAAGCTACCTGAGCCAGTGATTGTTTCAAGTGGACTATTATCAAAATTGATTGAGCTGATATTATCTCTTTCTTCATTTGGGAATATGTACATACCTCCACCGAATGTGCTGGCAGTAATATCACCATTGTTAAGTTCGTTTATTCTAATTACTCTATTTTCATCGAAAACTGGGTAGTCTGTTCTGTTGTAATAGCCCCACTCACCATCTTCCAAATACATGAGTGCTCGGTTCCTAATCTCATTAGAGCCCACTCTACCAGTACCTGCCCACAAGGTGCCCTTTGAATCTACGAATATATCTGCAAAACCATTTGTAATTGGGGAATTTGGTCTAATTGTTTCTTGGCTCTCACCATCTAATATTTGTATACCTGAAGTGCTACCAATATAAATCTTGTCTGAAGTGTCATCGAACTCGACGCTGTTTACAAACTCGTCTATCTTGAATACATCTCTATGCGAAGGGAATTCCTTCATTTCATTATCTAAGAAGTAATAAAGCTGATCTTCGTTAGAGACCAAACCTTTAACAACCTTTTCGTTGAAGCTGAATAGATTTTTGAGTGAGTCATTTTCCCATATATATATATTATCACCAGAAGTTGAATAAAGTTTACTGTCTATCCATTTTAAACTAATTATATCCTCGGAATCAAATTGATTTGCAGGTAGTATCGTTTGCCAGTCAAACCTATTCGCCAAGCTATTGTCTAAGTCAGTATATACAATACCACCAGCAGTTGCTAGCCATATTCTGTTGTCGTGTATCTCTATTTCATATACTTCAGTACCTGGGCTCACATCGGCAAACCTTTTTACATCTTCTATTGTAACGTTCTCTTTGTGATTGAATACTACAAGCCCAAAACCACCTGCTATATAGACTTTCTCGTCGATAATAACCATATCATTAATCTGAGGATTAGAAAAGTTGGCATTGTAAATATCAAATGTTCCGGTCCATTCATCATCGTGATAAATATCAAATGTTCCATCTATATAACCAACGAATACTTTGTCCGAAGCTTCATCATGCGTTATGAATTGTGCGTTGATTCGGCTTAGCGAACCTACATTGGAGAATTGCTCAGTATCACCTGTATTAGAATTAGCGAAATAAACGCCCCCCCTAGTAGCCACATAGATATTGTCGCCATCTTTCTCAAGTGAATTTATTTCGTATAGTGAGGTGTACGCTTGCCAATCAGAGATTTGTAGCTCTTGTGCTGCTAATTGGATATTGTATATAGTACCTAAAGCAAGAATAAAAACAATGAATCTTAGCATTATGTAATCATAGAATTAGTTAATAAAAAAATGGTACCAATGTTATATAATATCACTCATTAATTTGTTGTAAAACTGAAATCATGTTCAGCGTTGTTTCGGCCGCTTCGTAGCCCTTGTTACCTTTATCTCCACCAGCTCTAGCAAATGCCTGATCGGAGTTGTCTGTAGTTAGCAAACCAAACCCAATAGGTACACCAGTTTCGAGCATAGTGTCGGTAACGCCACGCGAACAATCACCCGCAACGAAATCGAAATGTGGAGTTTCGCCCCTGATAACACAGCCTAATGCAACTATGCCATCATATTTCCCAGTTTTAGCAAGTGCACTGCAAGCAAGTGGGATTTCATAAGCGCCATCTACTACCACAGTTGTTATATTTTCGTCTGCTATACCCTTCTTGCTTAAGGCCTGATAGCTCCCTGCTAACAACTTTTCGGTTATTATTTCGTTCCAAGTAGTAGTAATTACGGCAATTCTACAATTTTTGTTCACTTTTGTCGGAATTATTTTTCTCATGTTGGTAGTAATTTAGTTATGATAATATAATTACTTAACTTTGTTGCTTATACAAAAAGTTAAATACGAATTTTACATTTTTAATAATTTTAAAAGGATAATATATGAAATTAATGAACTTATTTGTAATTGGAACCATATTATTTGGTATTGCTTGTACAGATATGCAAGGTCAAGTAGAACTAAAAACTGAGCAAGACTCATTAGCTTATGCTATTGGTATGCAATGGGGTAAAAACCTTATGGTTGATGATTTGAAATTAAATTCTGATGTAATCAAAGCTGGATTGGAAGACGCTTACAAAGAAGCTCCAAAATTAACAGATGCTGAAATGCAAGCGATACTTACGAACTTGCAACAAAAACTGCAAGACAAGAGAATGAAGGAACAACAACAAGCTTCTTCGAAAAACCTTGAAACAGCAAATCAATTTTTAGAAAAAAACAAAACTGCAGAGGGCGTAAAAACTACTGCTAGTGGATTGCAATACAAAGTGTTGAAAGAAGGTAATGGCGTATCGCCCAAAGCTACTGACAATGTAAAGGTACACTACCACGGAACTCTAATCGATGGTAAAGTATTCGACAGCTCAGTAGAAAGAGGTCAGCCAGCTGAATTCCCTCTTAACAGAGTAATCCCAGGTTGGACTGAAGGTCTTCAGCTTATGAAGAAAGGGGCAAAGTACAGATTCTTTATCCCTCCGGGCTTAGCTTACGGCGCACAAGGAGCAGGTTCTATAGGACCAAACTCATTGCTTATCTTCGATGTTGAGTTAATCGACGTTAACCCTGCAAAACAATAAGTAGATAAAAAATAGATTTTATCAGAAGCCCAGCCGAAAGGTTGGGCTTTTTTTGTGTGTCGAGGAAATCTTTTGGATATATGCTTGGCTTAATGTATAGTCATTAAGATAGGTTAAATGACTTTGTAAGCGGTAGAAGAATTCAGGCATTAACGCAACTCTCTTGTTAAAAGAGATAACCTCTTCGCTACATTTAGAGTGTTTGTCCTCCGCTGTTGGAGGTGGATTTTGTTAAATGTAAAAGTCAGAGGTGGACTTAACTAGAACAACCCACTCCTCCCATTCACTAACTTTTTCAAATATTTCAATTATAAAATTCCTTCAATAATATTGTAATTCTTATATTGCAACTTCTTAAATAAGTAAAACAAATATAAACATTAGAAAATGGACAAGATAAAAGTAACATTAGCCAAGGGCGATGGAATTGGTTTAGAAATTACAGATGCTGTATTAGATATATTAGAAGCTGCGGGTGCACCTCTGGAATATGAGGAAATCAACGTTGGTGAGCAAGTATATCTGAAAGGCATAAAAACAGGAATTCCTGATGACGCATGGGAGACTATCACTCGCAATGGTGCCTTCCTAAAAGGACCAATTACTACTCCTCAAGGTGGCGGTTACAAAAGCTTGAATGTTACTATTCGTAAAACATTGGGTCTATTTGCCAATGTTCGCCCTGTGAAAGCATACAACCCATACATACAATCACACTTCCCAGAAATGGACGTAGTTGTTGTTCGTGAAAACGAGGAAGATTTGTACGCTGGTATAGAGCACCAACAAACACCTGAAGTAGTACAAGCGCTGAAATTGATTTCTCGCCCAGGTAGTGAGAAAATCATACGCTATGCCTTCGAATACGCTAAGGCACACGGCAGAAAGAAAGTAACTTGTATGTCAAAAGACAATATAATGAAACATGCTGATGGGCTATTCCACAAGGTATTCGACGAAGTAAAAGAAGAGTACCCTGAGATAGAAGCAGAGCATTATATCATTGATATCGGTACTGCAAGGATTGCTAATGACCCTGAGAGATTCGACGTTATCGTTACTCTCAATCTTTATGGCGATATTATTTCTGATGTTACAGCAGAGATAGCTGGCTCAGTTGGGATGGGTGGCTCGTCGAATGTAGGCGAAAACGTAGCAATGTTCGAAGCTATACACGGTTCGGCTCCAGACATTGCAGGCAAAAACATAGCTAACCCTAGTGGCTTGCTAAACGGAGCATGTATGATGCTTGTTCATCTTAATCTTGGCGACTATGCATTCAAAATTCAAAATGCATTGCTAAAGACAATAGAAGATGGTGTTCACACTGGCGATCTGAAAAGTGAACTAACAAAAGAGTTAGTCGGCACAAAAGAATTTGCTCAAGCAGTAATAGAAAGACTTGGTCAAAAGCCAGCGAATTTCACTGTTCCAAAGCCATCGAACCACAAAATACAATTGCCACAATACAACACCCCAAGAGCTCCTAAAACCTTAGTAGGAGTGGATGTGTATTTGGATTGGAACGAAAGCAACCGCAGACCAAGCGAGTTAGGACAGCAGTTAGAGCAACTTGCTCCTCAGGGATTAGAGCTAAAGACAATATCGAATAGAGGTATTGCTGTTTACCCAGGTGTTGACAGAGAGATATTCTGCTCTGACCACTGGTCATGTCGTTTTGTTAGCCCTGATCACGCTTCTTCTAATGGCAAAGCAGAAATAGACAAAAAATTGGTTGTGGAGCTATTGAACAGTATCAACAATGTTGGTTTGGACTTTATTAAAACAGAAAATATATACACATTCAGTGGCGAAAGAGCATACTCACTTGCGCAAGGTGAAGTCAGCTAAAGTGAAATAAATTTTTGGACCTATAGAACCCCTCATCAATCTATTTGGTGAGGGGTTTTTTGTATTATTTGTAACTAATCAAGCTTTCATTCAGTCTAATTATTAAATACAGTTCTAATAATAATTGCTAGGAGGCCTGCCATGAAAAAGTCAGTATTAATCATTATTACTACTATACTCTCCCTGAATCTAGTCCTATCACAAGAATTTAAAATTCATAATAATGGGTTGATTTACAGCGATACTACAATGGAGAAACTCAAGACAATTGTGGAAGATTTGAATTTGAAATTCAAGAACTGCGAGATTAATAAGACTTATTACAGCCTTAGTCACAGCATAGCTTATGTTATTACAATAAAAGGTAAAAAGGTAAAAGAAGCTCGAAATGATATTGACAACTCTATTAGCTATGACGATTTTGTTACCAAGTACAAAAATGATTTGAAACAAAGAAAAGACCTAATATTAAGATACAAAGATGTAAACTATCAAGATGAAGAATATGTTGGCTTCACAAGTACGTTAGATCGTACTGAGCTATCATTTAGTAATCGCGTTGACTTATTCACTAAGAAACTCAAAAATAAATGGTTGTACAATTATTATGAAGAAACTGACTATCGTGATGAATTTATCACTATAATGTACTTCATAGATGACTTTAAGAAGAAAAAAATAGCTGACAAATATGCCGATTTGATCAATTATTCTGATTGTATGATAGATACTAACTCTAACCTGTTCAAAAAAAATCCTTATCCAAGTAGGTCATACTATGAAGCTGACAGTAATTCAAAAGTTTTTTTATTAATGCAGCATCTTCGTAATCAGGTAATGGATGAGATAGATAAGAGAAATGTAAGTGACGAACTAGACAAAGAAGAAAAAAGTAAATTATTTGAATCTGTTTTAGACAGTTTATATCATAATAAGCTTAAAACTAACAGAAGCTTTGTAATGAAGGTAAACTTAGCAATAGAAGAAGGTCTAAATGATAGTAGTTCTAATGATAGTTTTGAAAAATTTGTGATGAATTATATATCCAAAGATAAAGCATTAGAATTAAAAAGAAGTAGGTATGTGATTGGCTATTGCAGTATGGATAACAGTCCTAGATACCACTTGAAAGATATAGCTTTGCTCTCGGCACAAACTGCTAAATGGGAAGTCTTCCTCAGAGCCCACTTAAATGTAATGAATGATTATGTAGCAAGGAATTCAGATAATAGCATGGCTTGGGCTGATAGGAAAACATACCTAAAAGAATTAGAAGTATTAGATATTAACGTAATAGATTTGATGCTTGGAATCTCTTTAAGAATAGAAAATGAGAGTAATAATCATTACTATGGCCGAATCTCAAGAATTGGTAGAGCATTGGCTGACCTTTCTGAAAAGGATAAATTTGAAGAAAAAATATTCGGTGCCATAGAAGACAGCCAATTGGATAATCTTAATAGAATATATTTGAGTTACTTACTTTTAAACTATCATTATCATCTAGAAGATGAATCTAGAAAAACTGATATAGCTGATAGATTTGAAAAGGCATTGGATAGTTTTCCTGACTTTATAGCACAAAGTTTGAGAAGTGAATTAGAATAAACACAGTCCCCTCATAAATCTATTTGGTGAGGGGTTTTTTTGTTAATTTACTCTATGAACAACGCCAAAAAAGAAAAACTACTCAGAGAACTCTACGCAAAGTTAAGAGCAGGAATAAAGCCAGGGCTGGAGCGAACTATAGCTTTAGCTAGTGCAGTAGGGAACCCCCAAAACGACTACCCTACTATACACATAGCAGGTACTAATGGCAAGGGTACTACTTGCTCTGTTGTAACATCATTATTGACTGAAATGGGACTGAAAGTAGGACTCTACACTTCGCCTCATATTAAGGATTTCAATGAGCGAATAAGAGTGAATGGCACACGAATCGCTGATGATGAATTGGTAGATTTTTCAGAGACACTTCTGCCAAAAGCTGAGGAGTTAGACGCTACCTTTTTTGAGATTACAACTGTAATGGCGTTCATGCATTTTCATAATCATGAAGTGGATGTAGCAGTAATAGAAACAGGAATGGGTGGTAGGTTCGACAGCACAAACATACTTAGTCCTACAGTCACTTGTATCACGGACATTGATCTTGATCACCAAGAATTCCTCGGTGATACCATTGAGCAAATCTCATTCGAAAAAGCAGGAATAATAAAGCAAGACACCCCTGTGGTTACTACAAATCAAGATGAATCCATACTCAATGTAATTAATAAAAAAGCTGAGGAGATGTCTGCGGATATTATTTCTCCAAACGAGGAAATAGATAAGACTGTTCTCAAAGAGATAGAGAAAAGGTATATCAGTCAGTCATTTCAGAAGAATTATAAAGCGGCACTTACGGTAACTGAATTATATCTGGGCAACCCAGTAGATAAAGACATTCAATTAAAAGCAGTCAAAAACCTAAGAGAGAACTCTGGGTATTTCGGTAGAATGGAAGTAATAGACAGCTCACCACTCACGATAATTGACATTGCTCATTCGCCTGCAGCTGTTGGCAATCTGATAGACTCAATAACAATGCGTTATCCTAATCAGAAATGGACAATTATACTTGCAATGATGAAAGATAAGAATTATAGAGATATAATCAATCAATTAGAACACATTGCAGAGCGATTTATCTTCACACAAGTAAAAGGAGAACGCTCAGCCAAAGCAATTGAACTTGCATCTGCTGTTATAAATTCAGAAGTAGAATATAGCATTTGTGAAAACCCTAATGCTGCACTAAATGAGGCAAAACAAACAATGAATCCGATTCTTATTCTAGGATCGTTCTATTTGGCGAGTGAGGTATTATGAGAAATAGTTATTAAATGCGTAAGTAAACTATAATTATTATTATATTTATTCAGATTAGTATTACAATTCTATTTATATCTAATGAAATTTTTATTTCTTTTGATTTTATTCCTAAACCCCACTTACAGTGACTACATAGTCAAAAGTGAAATTATTAGTAATTTTGATGATGACAAGACAATTGATACTATACAATTATGTCAGAATGTCCTTTCTGAAGATAGGTTTTTAAATATTACTATCTCTAATTTTGACAATTTGAATAACTATAAGAATTACACTGCTATACCAAACTACAAAGAGACAACTCTCTCATGCAGTAACCTATATAAGGACTCATTGGGGTTTAGTTTTACTATCGAAAATGGCAATGGAAATGTGCATAAATCTAAAAAATTCTCTTTCAGAAGATTTGGAATCGATATCGTTTTATATAGAATAAATGAATTATATTTTTCAAGCGATAAATTTATTCAAGATCACAACATTAGAAATTTTGTCTTTGAAAATGCAAGTTCTTATGATTCAATCTACAGTATTAAATACTTTGATTATAATTTATTTTGGTAGATTTTGATTTATGAATAAAAAAAATTTCATATTATATCTATTCATTTTTGTTTTACTTCTTTAAACAGAACATCCTACTGTATAATGACTTTAGAGATATACTTCCTTACAGTGGCTACGAGTTATTGTCAACTAGCTATTTAAATAACTTAATTTCATACCTAGCAAGAGGAGTATTCGCATCACTCAGTATTTTTTTATTACAGACAATGATACAAAGTATTAGAGAGCAGAGTATGAGTAATATGGTATTGAAATGGACTCTCCTTTTTTCACTACTTGTTTATATGGCTTCAATTGTCTTCAAAACATTATTTCATTTTTACTATATACCTATCATTGTTTTATTCCTGTTTCGAATCATGAAGAGGAATAGTTTTGATATTAAGCTTCATATTTATCTTAGAATCTTTTTATACCTTGTTTCATTAGGACTAATTATTTACTTTTTATCAACTGATTTAGAGTATATTAAATCATTTATAATTCTACTGTCCACTTTTGTATTTGTTTTTTTATCTTATCTTTTGGAGAATAAAACATATATTCTATTTTTAAGTAAACTATAATTATTATTATATTTATATAATTCTAATATAGCATTACCGAATTAACCGAATGAAATTTAATATTCTCATAATCTTTTTGCTCTTATTTATTTATATTAACATGAGTCAAGAAAGTGAAATAAAAGTAAATAACTATCATTTAGATCATGTTATCAATAAGGTAGTCTTCAATGGAGATACTATCACTTCCGAAAAATATTCTACAGGTCGCCATTTGAGTTTTTATATTTCAGAGAACATGGTGGGTTACTGTTCTGAGTCTTTAGGATGGCATATATTAAATTCTTTTAGAATTTTGTGGATAAAGGACACTTTGAAATTCTATAATGACAATGCTTTCTATACTTATTTCCAAACTGACGAGCTTAATGATTCAATAGACGTAGATAAATTAGTAATCTCAAAATGGAGAAGAGATAAAGAAGTTGGTATTGATTCTCTAAAATCAATCTATAGCTTTTTAATAATTAGAAAAGATGATAACAACATTGTTCTTGAGCCCATTGACCCAATTTATAAATTCACTATGCTTGATACAACTAGTATCTATTTTAACAGAAAAAAATTTAAACAAGAATTTCATTTTAGTAAATAGAATCGATAAGGTTCAATTTAAGTATCGAATCATCTCATTTATTTACCTAATAATATTGTTATCAGCTTAATTTTTAAGAAATTGCCGTCTTTTATTTGTCATTAATTGAAATAAAGATATTCAGAAATGCAAAAGATTTTAAATTTCTTCGACTTTTCAACTGAAAAAGTAGACTACAAAACCGAGATCCTCTCTGGTCTAACGGTAGCATTGGCTTTGGTGCCAGAGGCAGTTGCCTTTGCGCTTATTGCTGGGCTTTCACCTCTGACTGGACTTTATGCCGCATTCGTTATGGGGCTTATTACTTCCATATTCGGTGGTCGCCCAGGTATGATTTCTGGAGCTACTGGTGCGGTAGCAGTAGTTCTGGTTGCTTTAGTAATCAGCCACGGAGTCGAATATGTCTTCGCAGCTGTTATATTAGCAGGTATATTCCAAATCCTAACAGGAGTACTCAAGCTCGGTAAACTCATGCGGCTGGTGCCACACCCTGTCATTTTTGGCTTTGTGAATGGATTAGCTATCATTATCTTCTCCTCCCAATTAGCTCAATTCAAAGACGATGCAGGCAATTGGATGAGTGGTCCGGAGCTATATATGTTCTTAGGATTAGTTCTATTAGCTATGCTAATAATCTGGGGACTACCGAAAATCAGTAAAGCAATTCCTGCTTCCCTAGTGGCTATTTTGTCTATATTTGGTATTGTGGTAGCATTCGGTATAGAAACACGAACTGTGGGCGATATTGCCTCTATTTCGGGTGGTTTTCCACCTTTCCATATACCTTCTGTTCCATTTAACTGGGATATGATAATGACTATATTACCATACTCAGCAGTAATGGCTGGTGTGGGATTGATTGAGAGTCTGTTAACACTGAACATTATTGACGAGATAACAGAAACTCGTGGGCGTGGCAACAAAGAAGCCGTAGCTCAAGGCGCAGCAAATGTCCTTTCTGGGTTCTTCTCAGGTATGGGTGGATGTGCTATGATTGGTCAATCACTAATCAACGTATCTTCTGGTGCAAGGGCGAGAATTTCAGGAATAGTGGCTGCAGTTATGCTATTAGTATTCATCATGTTTGGTGCAGGGTTGATAGAGAAGTTACCAATGGCTGCATTAACTGGTCTGATGATTATGGTGTCTATCGGAACATTCGAGTGGGCTAGCTTGCGTACCTTCCGTAGAATGCCGAAATCTGATATTTTCGTTATGGTACTCGTAACACTAGTAACAGCTGTGCTTCACAACTTAGCTATTGCTGTTGTAGTAGGTGTTATCATAGCAGCATTGGTATTCGCGTGGGATAATGCAAAGAGAATTAGAGCAAGAAAATATGTAGATGACCACGGTATAAAGCATTATGAAATATATGGACCTCTATTCTTCGGTTCGGTTACAGTATTCAACGATAAGTTTGATGTACTCGGTGACCCAGACGAGATTATTATTGACTTTGAAGAAAGTAGAATTGTAGATATGTCCGCTATCGAGGCATTAAATAAAATCACAGAACGTT
The DNA here is from genome assembly GCA_046290495.1 of Chlorobiota bacterium. Classification (GTDB taxonomy): domain Bacteria; phylum Bacteroidota; class Ignavibacteria; order Kapaibacteriales; family UBA2268; genus PGYR01. The sequence continues at coordinate 1,560,548 of JBKAGT010000005.1, forward strand.
ACCACAAGGTAGGGAAGACTGTTCACCTCAGACACCTAAGTAAGGATTGCCGTAAGCTATTAAAAGATGCCGAAGCAATAATCGACGTGAATGTATTAGAAGACCCAACCTACAAAGTTGTAATCGACAGCGTAAACGGGAAAAAGTAAAACGACAGACAAAGAAAATAAAAAGGCATTAGAGTTTTATTTCTAATGCCTTTTTTTATAAAATTAAAAATTCTTACTTTTTAAAACCCAACGCCAAATACCATTAACATAAAGCTCACCTCTTGATTCAGAAACTATGCCATAACTTTCATGGATACGGTAAATAGTCTCTGACCTTTTTTTAGATTCTTCAGCTAAAGTAGCATTATCATCATATTGAAAGTCAACCGATATTTTAATTGAAGTAACATCAATATTTTGGTCCTCGTAACTAGTAAAGTTTTCTATACCACCATATGTGATGTAATAATTCGCCTCGTGAATACGGTTTGTATCTCCTACTAACGCTTCATTCCGTATGTAATACGCAGAGCCAGTGAACCTTCTAGGGTTAAATTTCTCTATCCACCTTCTTTCTACTGTGTCTGATACTTTCTCTACAACATCAAAAAAAGTAGGATCATATTCATAATATCCATTTTTATCAGTATAAGCATACTTTGTTTTTACTTCCTTCGACCCATCTTCATTAATGATTACCGAATTAACTTCATACCCTTGCTTTCCAAATAATTTTACAGATTCACCAACAGTTACTGTTTTTGTATTTCCTGCCTTTCGGATAAAATTTCCTTCAGAATCATAAAATTCATCTTCATAAACCCACTGGTACCCTGTGTTCAAAGGAAATTTGAATTCTGGGTAAGGTGAATGAGGCTCAATCGGGCCTTCATCTTCACAGGACAAAAACAGCAGAGAAAATAGTGCTAAACTTACTATTTTTATAATTTTAATCATATTTATCAATAATTTTTACTTTTCAGTTTCCAACCCCAGCCGCCATTGCCGCCTGTTTGCACTTCTCTGTCAGATAACACGCCATATTCTTCATGCACATAGTAAGTGCGAGTAGAATTTTCTGTGTAAGTGTTTTCAGGAGTATCTATATGATAGTACGTAGTCACAGTATATATATGGACTGTTATAGTTATACTATCCAATGAAGTCAGTTCAGTCGTACCTTCATACTTAACTCTTATATTTGCTTCATTCACAATGTGTGAATCCAAGACTATCGGTGCTGGCTGGTAGTAGCTATATGCAGTCCAAGTATCTTGCCCGAAACCAAATAGTTTTATCCATTTTCTTTCTACACTGGGGTCAGCTTCTTCAATCTTGTCAAAAAAGGTTGGGTCATACTCAAAATATCCCTCTTCACTTGCACATGCATACTTTTTCATAGGTATTGCAGTACCATTTGCTATTATATCAGTAGTAGTAATCATATACCCATCTTTACCAAAAAGCGTGACTGTTTCGCCTACCGATATACTTCTTTCATTACCAGATTTATCACCTTCATTTCCATCATTATCGTAAAATACTTCTTCATAAACCCATTCATTTCCTCTTTCTAATGGGAAGCTAAAAGTCTCGGTATTATTGTCATCTGGGTTAGTAGAATTGTCATCATCGGAACATGACATAAGCAGAATTGTTGCTAGGAATGCAAGTCCTAAGTAGTATAATTTATTCATAGCTTTCACCTATTCGATTGTGAGTTGAAGCTACAAATTAATAAATATTTTGGACTTAAAAAGTTTAGACCTTCTCTGTCTTCTTTTTCTTCTTCCAAAACATAAGGCGACCGAACATCATTTTGAGGAAGCTTCGGACGAACTTACCTTGTCCAAGCAATGTACCAACTATAAATAATATGACCTGATAAGCAGGCAACACTGTGAATATGTAAACGACTGCTCTCAACCAAAAAGGGTCATCTGATGTCAAATTCAAAGATTCGAATACAAACTTACTTACATAAAGAGATACCATACCAGTTATGGCAAAGACTATGAGTATAACCCCAACATCAAAGGCAGAATTTACTCCCCACCTTTCTTTCAATACATTTATTATTCTATCAAACTTGCTCATCAGTAGTCTGCTTTTTCTAATTTACTTATTATCTCTCTCCAGCTCTCTAACTCAGGGATTCCAGGTTTTCTTTTGCCAAAGAAAGTGATAGCAAGCTCACCATCCATATCATATAATTCTAATGATGTGACAGTGCCACCTGCATCGCCTGGTTTCTTGACTACATACGATTCTGCAATCAAATCATTGCGAAGGTGCAAGTTGAAATCTGGATCCATTATATTAGTCCAGTTTTCAATCAATCTGATATTGTGTACTTCACCTGTGTGAATTTGTACCAAATCATCATTTGCTACAAATACCATGATTGGAGTCTTAGTTTCTACCGCTGAATATAAGATGTCTATCACTGCGTCGTTAGGTACTCTGTAAGCTAACTCTTCTGGAGCTCTTTTTATCAGTTCATACCTTCTGATATTCTGGCTGTCTAAAATAGCTTGGAAATTGTGAGTATCATCTAATTTATTCCAATCTCTAATCGCCTTGTCAAAGTCTATATCTTCAACATTATTATAATTCTTCGGCTTTGCTCCTTTCTCTACTTCAGGTATTTCACTGCTGTCAGACTTAAAGCCATCAATCAACATTTTGTATGCTTCTTCATTGCTTTCATTAGTCAAATATACTTTTTGAGCTGCTTTTCCGTACTTGTTGAAGAATTGAATAGATCTAAGTTGTTTACCTCTGTGCTCTTTTTCTACATTGTAAACATATTTCCAATCCTCGAAGAAGATTCGCAAATCAATGTCAGCACCTAGTACTAACCCCATACTTCCACGTACCTGAACTTCATTGAAAACACCTTTGCGTTCGTGTACTGCGGATTCGTTGCGAGTGAGAACCATTAGCTTTCCTAACTCAGGCAGATGCTTGTATATCTCTACCGGTTTATCTTCCAACCTAGTTGCCTTATCATGAAGGCCTGAAGCCAATAATTCCAGTTCACTAATCTTCAAAAGGTCTGCATATTCCTTAATTCTTAAGCCTGGGTTGTTTGCTTTTACTTCTTCGTATTGTTCTTTCAATGTAATAACTGACATATTCAATCTCTTTTTACAATAGTTTTATTTCAAATTCTGGATATCCTCTCTCAGCCCTACCATCAATCACTTTAGTGAACCCAATGAATCTTAGTTTGAAGTAGAAACCATCGGTATCGCGGATTATATATTTCTTCAGAGGATTAACCGTATAAACACCGGTGTTGATGTCAGGTTGTTTCCAACTGTAACCTACACCATCTCTTTTATTCGTAAATTTATATTCGTTTAATGATTCACTTGTAAGTTCGTCGAAAGTAATAGTGCTGTCCGCTTCAACTACTTCACAATATCTACTATTTATTAATACGCCTCTGACTGGGTAGACTTCAAAACCAGGTACATCAAATAATTCTGTATATTGAGTGAAAAGCAAATCCCACTCATTTGACCTTGGTTGTAAATTGTTTACCGTGCCGTTTCCGTCTAACGAAACAGTCATATAATTATACATATCATTTCTCGGTACGACTACTGTATCAGCCGTCGAAGCATTCAACTCAGAAAAAATAAATACAAATTCATTATCATTAGCAGACAATATTTTCATTTTTCTTAGACCACCATCTATTCTTTCGTGGCTTCTGTTTCTATCAATTATGTAAACATGCTCTTTGCTAATTATCTCACCATTATCCTCTGTCCACCATTTACCAATAGCCATAGAATCTGTATTTCCACTTGGTACGTCTCTTCTAAACTCAACTTCTTCTGATTCACTTGTTATGGAAGCGAAATCAACTTTACCCAAATCCTGCACAGCCATGATTCTTGCAGAATTCAAAATGACAAATAAACTATCATAGCATTGAAATCCCAAATCCCATTCGCCATATTTATTTGTACTAACTACTGAGTTACTTTTTAGGTCGAAATAAATTTGATTCTCATATTTTCTATTCATTTCAACTTGGTTCGACTGAACATCGCCTCTATCCAAAGGTGTAACTGCTATGTCTTCCTCAAAACATGAGGTCAGAAAGATAGCAATGGGTATTAACAATAATAGTTTCTTCATTATATATCCAAATCAAATTTTGCAAAAACTGTTCTCCCATATCCCACTGGCAATGCTGCTGAGCCACCAGAGTGACCTGCACCACCTTGTTGTATCTGATTACTATTAACGGTTGTTACATTAAACACATTTATAACACCTAAAGAAAAAGAAAGACCTAAATCTTCAAATTTTCTCATTATCGAGGCATCCATATTGTGAAATGAATCAATAGTAAAGTTTTCTATTTCTTCTTCATCATTGAGTACAAATCCGGGTGATTCACCAGTAAATTTGTAGAATATAGAAAACTTCATGTCCCACAGATCAGAGTCCCATGATGAGTTGAAAGTGACCTCAGGGGTATATTGTACACCATTGGAAACACCATCAATAAAGTTTTCCGTACCTATGTAGTTGAAACCTATCTTATTGTAGAAGTCATCGTATATGTACTTCAGTGTAGTGTTAGTACCTAAGGTTCTGTGCTGACCTATATTGATATAAGTAAACAAATCGCCTTGCACATTTGCTAAGTTAATCTTATTCTCAATTGCGTTATAATAGAAGTTTGGCTCAAATTTCAACACCCTTTTGTTGTTCACTAGAGTATAAGCAAAACCAACATTGAATGCGTCTGAACTCTCAGCATTTAGATCTTCATTACCTTGTATGTTGTGACTAGCATCTACAAAGAAAAAGTATAATTCTTTAAGCGAAGGTGCTCTAAAACCTTTTGCATAGGATGCACGTAATGTGAGCTCATCAGTCAAATCAGACATAATATTAAGTGCAGGGACAAGAGGCGCATCATACTTAGTATTATATATAAACCTCATAGCCGGCTGTATAGTTAATACATCGTCTATTATATATTTTGTAGAAATATATGCCGCATAGTCATTGATAACCGGGCTGCCCTCTATTCTTCCACCACTTCCGTTATCCAGATTGAAATCTATACCTACATTGTAGCCAAGATTATCATTCAAAAACTCATCGAAGAAAGCTGCTCTTATGTTGATAGAATTAAACCTAGTGGTGTCCTGTTCCGAATCATCTCCAGTCAGGACTTCTTCTAGTGTAACTAAATCTTTGAAGTAAGTATTCCTCGATCTAGTATAGTCCGAATGTGAAAATGAAAAGCTATAGTTTTTATTATTCTGTAGTTGCTTCGTGATGAAAATAGCATTGTTGAATCTATTGGTGCTATATTTATTATCATAGGCACCTTCGAAATATGGAGCAATCGGCTGCCCTTTCGAAATCAACAATTCATCAAAATAATTACCCTTATACCTAATATCTATACCATCGTAAGTAGTCTTCACATCTACATCTGCAAAATATTGCTCTTTAGGTTTCCATAACTTCGATCTTGAATTGTTGGTAGCAGCATACCCACCAAAGAAATGACGCCCAAGGTTCAAACTTGCGTAACCATCACCCAGTGTGCCACTCAAACCTACGTCTAAGTTATATCTGCCAACAGATTCGTACATACCTCTGGCATTCGCTGAGAAATCATCTTCATTATCTTTGGAAGAAATCAAATTGATAACTCCACCCAGTGCGTCAGTACCATACAGAGTTGACATAGGACCTTTTACGATTTCCACCCTGTCTATATTAGTCAAGCTAAGTTGGCTTAGATCAATATTTCCATTAGTTCTACCAATGACAGGTATACCGTCAATCAATATTTTTACATTCTCACCACCAAGTCCATTTATAGATAAGTTACTGCCAAGTTGAGCATCTTGATTAATATTGATTGCACCCTCTTGAAGCAATAAATCACGTAAATTATTTGCTGCTTTGCTATCTATGAAATCTCGGTCTAGAACATCTACTTTGATTATCGAATTCGTACTTAATGTAGGAGAGTATTGCCCTGTGGTAACAATCTCTGAATAAAGGATAGACACTTGCTTAAGGAATGCAAAATTCTTTTTTGACTTGTAAGCTTTCAGCTCTATCGGCTCATAACCCAAGTATGACACTTTAGCTATCGCTGAGTCATAGGGAACTGTAACTGATCCATAAGCATCTGTTTTTCTGAAGTTCGAATCTTGTTTACTAGGATTCAGATTAACAAACATAACAGAAGCAGAAATTAGTGCCTCTTTGGTGTCGATATCTTTTACTTTCAAGCTACCTTTCGCCATCAGACCAAAGGTAGCAAGAAATAATAAAATTATGGAAGTAGTAAGCTTCAAATTACTTTACTATAAACTTCTGAGTGTAAATTGAATTGTTGCTTTCTATTCTCACAAAGTAAACGCCAGCACTCATGTTGTTAGCATTTATATTGCTTATTTGTAAGTTCTTGTTAAATTCAATTGTTTTGCTAGTTACAAGTTCACCTGTTGAAGAATATATGTTCAAATTAGCGGCACCCAAATCAGAGCCAGAATAAACCATGTTTATATTCTCACCTTTTTCAACTACATTAGGATAAATTGCGAATTGGTTCTCGTCATAATCGTATTGATTAACAGATAAGGTGATGTCATTAGTTTTGAATACAAATTTGCCGCCTGCAAATTCTGTGAATCTAATTGCTACAGGAGTACCAACAGGAACATTCTCACCCTCTTGAGTTGATGTGAATTCTTGAGCGATATATACTCTACCTTCTACCATTTCATATTCGAAAGTAGAGAAATTTAGCTCTTTCCAATCATGGCCAATAGTAGTTATAGAAGTACTATAATCCAAATCACTAGGCATTTCAAATTTATCATCTACAATCTCAACGCCGTCTAACTGAGCAACCATTATGTTGTTTTTTGTTCTAACACCCACTACTGGATAAGGTTGAGTTACCCCTTGACCTTGTACTATTTGTGTGTACTTACCAAATACCATATTCCAATCTTCAGTCATTGGCTCTCTATCTACCTCTGTACCATTTTCCAAATCATAGTAACCATTCACTTTGCCAGTGAAGCTAGATTTAGACAATTCAACATTCTCAATATTCTCATTGTTCAAATCAGAATAGAAGAAGTAGAAAGTACCGGAGCTCAATTCATCAATAGCAATCTTTTTGTATTCACCATTTCTTAGCTTGATTACAAAAAGCTCTGTCCCGGCAATCACAGTTTGGCTATATTGTCCCCAACCAAACTCACCTGGAGTTTCGTCAGAGAACCCATTATTACCCATGTTGAAAGCACCAATATCCCAAGTTTCAGTAGAGTTGAACTGTTCTTCCCACACATCAAATTTCCCAGCTGTATCCAAAGGTTGATTGAAATCATCAATGCTCCCATCTGTTACATGCCACAAGCGAACACCTTGACCACCGTTTATTCTGATTGCACTCGATAGTGCATTCATGAAGGAAATATCCCAGTTGTCCGCTTCTGCAGTTGTTGAGCTTTTTTGTTGGAAGTCGTAGAATGCGTCTAATGTTCTTTGGTCATTAATATCGATTGTCACTTCTTCTACCAGTTCAACTTGGCTCAACAAGGCTGTAGAACTGAGTAAAATAGCTAATAAAATGTATACTTGCTTCACTTTAAATTACCTCTTTATCTGAAATAAATTTTTAAACATTTACGAATATAATACTCTTGCATTATAATTAGTAGCAATTTAAAGACATTAAAGTATTTTGTATTACATTTGAGTAGTTTGTGATTAGTTGTTGGTGATTTGATTCAATGTAGATTTTATCTTTTCTATATCAAATGAGTTGAGTGCTAATTCAAGATCATTAGTTATTGTTTCTAAATAATCATCATTATATTTTTCTGACAACTTGTTCATTTCAGTAATTAATTTTCTTAATTCTCTGGTATTCACCGCTTTTGTTGATTCTTCTACAATTCTTATCAAATCTTTTTCTCTTAACTCATTTACAATCTCTTCATCAAGTTTTAATTCAATTCTCATAGGATTATCTACTTCATCATGAATATCAGAATTTGGGCTAATAAATTTGGCTATTGCTCTATACAAATCTATACCAGACACTGGCTTCGTCAAATATTCTGAGAAAAGGGATTCATTTTCGTTAAATGACTGATTAACCTCTGCTGTCAGCGCAACCATTGGTATTTTATTCAGCTCTTCATCCTCATTCCAAATTTTTGCCATTGTCCGCCCATCCATCACCGGCATGTGCAAGTCAATAAAAGCAAGATAAATATCATATTCCTTAGCAATCCTAAGTGCTTCTTCACCATTTTCGGCAAAATAGAGATTTAGATTAGAATCTGCTAACAGACCTTTTACTACCCTTCTGTTCGATTCTATATCTTCTGCAAATAGTATATTCAAATTGCTAAAATCAATTTTATCTATTTGGTCTTGCTCTATCTTACTAAGTTCGTTTGGTTTTATTATAGATATTGAAATTCCAGAAAGTCTTACTTTAAATGTACTACCTACACCTACTTCTGATTCGACACTAATCTCACCATCATAAAGATCAACTAGCTTTTTCACTATAGATAGTCCTAACCCAGTACCTTCGTATTCCTTTGTGTCGCGGCTATCTTCTTGAGTAAAAGGCTCGAATAAGTTAGGTATATAGCTTTCATCTATCCCTTTTCCAGTATCTTTTATTTCAAAACATAAATCCAATTTAGATACATCACTATCATTAGTACTGTGGTAAATATTTACATAAACCCCACCTTTATCAGTAAATTTAATAGCATTGCCAATGAGGTTTATAAGAATCTGTTTGATTTTTGATTCATCTAATATTAAAAAAGTAGGCAATGATGACAGAAGTTCTATTTCAAATTCTATACCTTTCTTACTAGCTACGATTGAGAATATCTTACTTATATCATCTACTAAAAGTCCAAAATTTGTTATTCTGTTATTGATAACCATTTTATTGGCTTCAATTTTAGAAATATCCAAAATGTCGTTTATTAGTGACAACAATGTGTTACCACCTTTTGAAATACCATCAATATAGGTTTCTAGCTCTGGCGTCTCATTTTTGTTTTTAAGTATCTCTGCAAAACCAAGAATAGCATTCATAGGAGTTCTGATTTCGTGACTCATGTTTGCTAAGAAAATTGATTTAGCATTGTTGGCAGCATCAGCTTGTTCTTTAGCAATTACCAAATCTGTCTCATATTGTTTTGATTCTGTTATATCGATATTTATACCATACATTCTCTTTGGATTGCCTTCATCATCTTTCTCAATCTTAGCAATAGATCTTAGATATATTAATTCCCCATTAGGTTTTACGAATTTAAAATCAGACAAAAATTCATCGAACTCGCCACTTAACAACTTTGTATTGTTTTCAATTGCTGTTTGTTTATCTTCTTCGTGCACTCGTTCCATGTAGGTTTCAAATAAATTTTCAGAAGTCCTTTCTATTCCCAAAAGATCGAACAATGAGTCATTCCATACGACTTTATTATTCTTAACGTCCCAATTCCAAACCCCAATTTTAGTAGCATTCAAAATAAGGTCATACATTTCTGTTAATTCTTGCTTTTCTGCTTCTAACTTTAGTATCTCAGTTTTGTCTATTAAACCCCATATTTCAGCATTTTCAGTTTTTCTGTCTCTGAACTCAACTTTCTTTATACTTCCATCTTTATGAATCAAATCCACTAAAACAGGATTCTCAAAATCTTTACCTCTATTTGCTTCATATAGATTTTTTATCATTTCTGAATCTTCACCATATAGCTTATCAAACCACTCATCCAAAGTATTTATTTCTTCATTTTTGTACCCAATTATTCTCTCAACAGCCTTGTTAAAATATACCCCAGATTCGTTGTAAATAGCAGCTCCAAAAGGTAGGTTTTCAACTAATTCGCTTAGTTTTTCAGCGCTTTCTTCTAAGCTTTGCTTTTCTATATTGGCATCAGTAACATCTTCTATTACTCCAAGAAATGCATATATCTCGCTTTTTTCGTTTCTTAGCGCTTTAGCTTTTACCGCTATTTCTCTTCCAGTTTTTGCAGTTCTATATTCATTCATATAGACTGGGTCATTATTCGCAACAGATTCATACCAAGTGCTAAAAATTCTCTCCTTATCATCAGGATGTAGTCCATCTTTCCAACCTTCACCCATGCATCCGTCATACGTCAAACCAACTAAGTTACAATACCTTTCATTGACATATTCACAATTACCATCAGCATCTGTCATGAATAGCCCAACTGGGGAAAGCTCAGCAATAGAACTAAATCTTTCTTCCCTAATAAATAACTCGTGTGCTTGTTTTTTCAAATTCATCAGAGCTACTTCTTTCTCATTACTTGTCGCTCTCAACTTTGTAGTTAAGTTGTCTGACTTTTTAATAACCGGGAATACAACAAGTAACAACACAACTGTAAGGGTAACAACAACAACCGACATAAGAATCAAATCCATTTTTTTAGTTTGATTCAGAGTATCAGCTTCATCATTGTATATGTTTTCTACAAATTCTCTTGCTCTGCCTTTTAGCTCATTTTCGAGTATATAAATTTTATTGTTATTCGAATTAAGTAATTCCTCATACTCATCTATTTTTAACTTTATATTATCATAGAGAATCTGATTTTTTTCATATACTATCTCATCTATTTTATCTAAACTTTTATTAATCTTGTCAATAGCTTCATTTTTCTGACTATGTCCCATTGCTGTATTTGCTACTTCATCTAGCGTGTAGTAAACCTCATTCATTGCTCTAAAGTTGTGATTAAGCAATTCTACTCTTTGTAGTTCGGATATTGAGATATAAGCTGAAGCTAAAATAATGAGGAGGAAAAAGCCGTAAAACAGCCACAATACCGTGTGTATTCTTTTGTATTCTTTACTTTTATATGCCATAGACTAACGATCAGACTTTAAATTTAAAATATAAATAGGTTCTTTAAGTTTTGTATATTTGTAAAGTACGAAATATATAAGAAATAAAAAGGGAAATAATATCATGGAAATGGATATTTGTTATGGTGGAATTCCTAGTAAAGTTCCAAACAATTCGATGGGCATACGTGGCTACGACTACGTAGAGTTTTACGTTGGCTCTGGCAAAATGACTGCCTACTGGCACGCGAAAGCACTTGGGTTAGACATTGTAGCTTATCAAGGTCCAGAGACAGGCACTAGAGATAGAGCAAGTTACTTGCTTGCTACAAAGACAAATCTGAAGATAATGATTACTTGCTCGTTGCAGCCTAGTACGTCAGACATTATGACATTTACTAACTTACATGGCGATGGCGTAAAGCGTTGGTGCTTAGAAGTAGTTGATGTAAAGAAAACTTATGAGAATGCAATTAAAAATGGTGGAGTCCCTGTAAAGCCACCTTACAAATTAGAAGATGAAGATGGCTACGTTATGCAAGCGGCTATCAAACTTTATGACGATGCTGAAATCAACTTCATCAACTATGACAATTACAAAGGGCTTTTCAAACCAGGATTTGAAAAACCAGTTCAAAATTTTGAAATAGAGAAAAAGCCAACAGGCCTTACTCACATAGACCACATAGTTGGTAATGTGCATGTGAATGAGATGGATTTCTGGGCAAACTATATAAACAGAGTCTTAGACTTTGAGACATTTGTTGACTATGGTCCAGGCGATATTTCTACTCAGTATTCAGCACTTCTTTCTAAGGTAGTTCGCTCCAAAGATGGTGTAATCCAAAACCCAATCAACGAGCCGTACAAAGGAAAAAGATTATCTCAAATCGATGAGTATATAATACAGTACCACGGTACTGGCATACAGCACATTGCGCTATCTACAACTGACATAATCAAAACTGTAGCAAACTTACGTGCTAATGGTATGGAATTTTTGGATAGAGCGCCTAAAAATTATTATGACGATATTAGGGCAAAAAGCAAAGAACGCGACGATTTAGTAACTGAAGATATAGACACATTAGAAGAGTTAGGTATTCTAATCGATATGGAAACTGACACTGGTAGTGGAGGCTATTTACTTCAGCTATTTACTAAGCCAATTGGTGACCGTCCTACTTTCTTTTATGAGATTATTCAGAGAAGAAAAGGTGCAACTGGTTTTGGTCAAGGAAACTTCCAAGCTCTATTCGAAGCAATAGAACGCGACCAAGAGAAAAGAGGCAATCTGACCGAAACAAACGACGAGGATTAATCACTAGGTCTTGTAAGTGATTCTTAAAAATTAGAGAGTAGTAATCAATTTTGGTTGCTACTCTTTTTTTTTATCATTATTTTGCAGAACTCTATAAATTTAAAAACATTAGATTATGAAACTAAAATCATTTGTCTTAGCACTATTTACACTTCTAGCATTTAGCTTATCAGCGCAAACGAATCACAAAGTGATATTCGAAGATGACTTCTCTAACACCAGCAATCCTAATGAATGGTTCGTTGGCAAATCAGAATTTCTTGACGCTAAAATAAAGAATGGCGTTTACAAAATTAAGAACATCAGAAAAGAGAAGAAATCGAGTGCATGGTCATTTGTGAAACCAAATATGACCAAAGATGATAATTATATAATCGAGTTTGATGTAAAGCACAACACAGGCATAGAAAGTTGGGGCTATGGCCTTATATTCAATAGAAACGGTGATGCTAACAAGCACTTTAAATTTGTTATTTCAGGAAATCAATACAGATACATGAGCGGCTATTGGTCTAGTAAATTTCAAAACTTAAGAAAGTGGAAACAAAAGAAAGATGTTATAAAGCCTTCAGGTCAATGGAACAGAATAAAAGTTGTCCGTACAAAAAATGTAATAGACTGTTATGTCAATGATGTACTAATAGCTACATATGGTAAATATGTACATTTTGGACCTCATTTTGGTATTTCTATTGACAATACTGGAATAGAAATTGAAGTGGATAATTTTAGAATTACCACATTTGATTATGAAACTAATTTTGTTGAAGGAGCATTTGATAAATTAGAAAAACAAGTCTTGCCTTTCAACACAAAAATAAACGAAAAGTATGTTTATGTGACTGCTGATGGAAATACTATGTATGTTACTCGTCAGGACGGAAACAAAAAAAGCAACATTTTTGTTACTCAAAAAGAAAATGATAGTTGGTCAGACTTAAAGAAACTACCTTTCCCAATTAACAACAATGGACATAATAGTATTATTTCTACTTCATCAGATCAGAATACCCTATACCTGATGAACACATACAAACCAGATGGCTCCAGTGATAAGAGTGGAATTTCAGTTGCAAACAAAGGCAAAAATGGATGGGAAGTACCTAAAACTATCAAAGTCAAAAACTTAGTAAATAAGAATAAGTTTGTCTCTTATTTCTTCACAAGTGACAACAAAATACTACTCGTAGCGGTACAACCAAATGAAGAAGACCACGACGAGCAAGCTATATTTGTATGCTTCAGAAATGATGATGGCACTTACACTGAACCATTAGATTTGGGCCCTACAATAAACACATTGGGTATGGACTTCAATCCCTTTTTAGCACCAGATACCAAAACATTATTCTTTTTCTCTACTGGACACCCAGGACTTGGCTCTGCAGATGCCTGGGTTAGTAGAAGGTTAGACGACACTTGGCAAAATTGGTCAGAACCACAAAACTTAGGGCCTGCTATAAACACAGATAAATTTGAGTTAGCTATTTCTCTCGATGCAAAAGGAGATTATGCTTATATCGCTACTTACGACCCTCCGCTTCCAGGTGCGAAAGGAGAAAGTGACATATTGAAAATAGAAATGCCAATAGGAGCAAAGCCAAACCCATCAATTTTAGTTTATGGTAAAGTGCTAAACAAAAAGACTAACGAGCCGATAAGCGCAAGTATAAATTATTTCGATTTGACAACGGGTAAGGAATATGGAACGGCTATATCTGATGTAGAAACAGGTGAATACAAGATTGTACTTCCACAAGGGGTGAACTATGGATTCAAATCCGAAGCACCTGGCTATGTGTCAATATCAGAAAATTTGGATGCATCGAATCTTGATAAATACACCGAGATTGAAAAAGACTTATACTTAGTCCCAATAGAAATTGGTCAAACTATTCGATTAAACAATCTATTTTTTGACACTGGTGAGTACAAGTTAAAAGAATCATCCAACTCGGAACTAAAAAATCTGCTTAAGTTACTCAACAACAACCCTACTATGAAGATAGAAATCACAGGTCACACTGATAACGTTGGCTCCAATTCCAACAATATGACTCTATCAAAAAATAGAGCCAATGCGGTTTACAATTGGCTAAAAGAGAATAATGTAGATGTGAGTAAGATAAAAGCTGTTGGTAAAGGTGAGACAGACCCAATAGCAGATAACAGCACAGCCAAAGGCAGACAACAAAACAGAAGGGTTGAGTTCACTATATTGGAGAAGTAAGAGAATTATTCTTTTTTACTTACCAATCACTTTATTAAATAAATAAGTGAATTACTATGTTTAGATTTTTTACTATATTATTTCTGGTTTGCATAAATCTTTATTCTACTGAAAAATCTAAAATATCATTTTCATTTGATGATGGGTCTACTAAAGATTATCCTAATTATAAGTCTGATGATTGGAACAGATTGCTTCTGAAAACATTGGATAAGCATAGTATTCAAGCCATATTATTTGTTAAGGGTAAAAGTCTCGACAATTCAAAAGGTGAAATAATTCTCGAATCTTGGGACAACGAAGGACATCTGATTGGTAATCATACCTATAACCACCCATATTATCACAGTTCAGCTGTCGATTTAGATTCATTCAAAGTTGAGTTATTAAAAGCAGATTCCCTGATAAATCAGTACGAAAACTATGTGAAATTTTTTCGTTTTCCTTATTTAAAAGAGGGAAATACAATTGAAAAAAGAGATGGGTTTAGGACTTTTTTGAAACGACAGGGTTATAGAAATGGACATGTAACTATTGACGCATCCGACTGGTATATCGACAATAGATTAGTTAAAGAATTGAAGAAAGATTCAAACAAGTTAGAGTCGTTTAGAGAATATTACGTAGACCATTTAGTAAACCGAGCACAATATTACGACTCGCTAGCTTATGAAATCACTGGAAGACGTATAAATCACAATCTACTATTACATCATAATTTAGCAGCAGCTCTTTTCTTAGATGATTTTATAATAAAGCTCAAAGTAATTGGTTGGGAAATTGTGAATGTAGAGGATGCCTACGAAGATGAAATTTATGAGTCAGAGGTTGATATACTTCCAGCAGGGGAAAGTCTTATATGGTCACTAGCGAAAAAATCTGGCAAATATAATAATGCTTTAAGGTATCCCGCAGAAGGTAAACAATACGAAAAACCTAAGTTAGATTCTTTACTTAATAATTAGCAAAAAAGCAGTACCTAATTAAAGATACTGCTTTTGATATTTTTATTCGGTTTTTTTGCCTGCACTTGTCCTCCGCTGGCGGAGTAGGTATTGATTGTTTCATATTCGTTCAGTGTAATGCAATGTAGTTATAAGTATATGTTATTTAGTTACTTATTGCTATTTAGATGTTTCACAATTGTTCAATGTAATACATAGCATTTATTAATTTTGTTAAGTATTATGTTATAACTTTCTTATTCATTTATTCGTATCATAAAAAAATAATTAATAGGTTTCATTATGATGCGAATAAAATACAATTTAATTACAAAAAACAAAGACATTTCTCCCGTTCAAATGTCTGTAACTTGGGATGGAAACAGAATCCAAAAGAATATAGGTCATTCTGTAGAAACAAAATATTGGGACAAAAACCGACATAGATTAAAATCAAGCCATACCAATGCTCTTACCTTCAATGCTTATCTTCATGAGTTAGAAACTGCAATTATAAGTAAATATAATGAAAAGCTAGACTTCAATAAAAGTGTTTCTAAGAATGTAATTAAGAAGGAATTAGTTAATATCATTAATAACGGTGTAAGTGAAGATTTAAAGAATCAAAACTTAATAGACGTATTCAATCTGTTTATAGAGAAATATAGACCTAATGGAAAAAAACCAGCCAAGAAAACAATTGATAGTTACATCAATACTAGAAATAAGATTATTCGTTATATGAAGCACACTAAACAGAGCTTGAGTTTTGATGATATTGATGTAGATTTCATTAACAGCTTTATTGATTACCTCAGACAAGAAAAAGAAAATAGTGATAATACTATAGGAACTAATATTACTAAGATTAAGACCTTTATGAAATGGACTCACCAAAGGAAGTACCACAATAATGATGAGTATCAGAAATTTAAAACCCTAAAAAATGAAGCTTTGTTTTCTATGGCTCTAACGGAAGAAGAAGTAAAGACGTTATATAATCTGAAAGTTGATAATAAGGAAATGGAATTTTCTAGACTGTTTATGGTAGTAAATTGTCATATTGGATTGAGGTATTCAGACTTAATGGATGTAATAAAAAATCATACTGTAAACAGTAATAAGATAAGCAAGTTTCAAGTCAAAACTCGCAAAAGAGTATCTCTATATATTAATGATGACATGATAGATAAGATTAATCGATTAAAAGAATTATATGAAGATAGATATAACAGAAAAGTAATTAATAGAAATCTTAAAAAAATTGGTCAACTTTGTGGAATGAATCAAATAGAGACTTCCACTAAACTAGTTGGCAATGATAGATACACAATAGAAAAACCTAGATGGGAGCTATTAACTACGCACGTTGGAAGAAGAACCTTTGCCACTACAGCCGCTAATAATAAAATGCCGCTACATTCAATTAAGAAATATACTGGTCACAGTAGTTTGGACTCACTTGAGAAGTATTTAAATGCATCGAACTATGATGATAAAGAAGTTTTAGAAAATTTGTTTAATATAAATTAATTATAACAATAAAAAAGGCTGACTAGAAAAGTCAGCCTTAAATTAAATCTAGTCTAGGTAGATTCTATCTTAAAATTGATACTTTAGTTGTATATATAGACTCATTGCCTACAAACTCAATGAAATACTGACCATTACTAAGTGACGATAAGTCTAATGTTATAGAAGGATGATGTATGTCCATAGGTATCATCATCACTACGTTCCCCAATAAATCTATTACTTTGATTACATAATCGCCATATATAAATTTTCCATTAATACTAAATTGTCCAGAACTAGGATTAGGGTATATGTCTGCGTTGATTTGATTAAAAGTCTTGATATTTGTTGTATTTAATCGTTGCATATCATTTTCTAGTACTATTTCATCATTGATACCATTAACAGCTATTTGATCTTTAAACAACGAGTATCCAACCTTGTCGAAATAAACATTAAGATTACCTAAGCTTAAGTTATTTACTTCGTATAACCCTTTGTTATTAGACGTACCATAATTAATTACTTTATTTTCTTCATCAGTAACTATTACTTGTACTCCATTTAAAGGATCGAGTGATTCTGAAGTACCTTGTGAAATACCTTTTAGTACACCTACTTTACCTTTTAAGCCACTATTTGTACTACCTTTCTTTATTTTAGATAGCAATAACTCAAAGTCTTTTAAATCACTTTCCTTATCAATATTTATTCTAGTTGCATCTAACCAGCTTAGTACTAATTCATCGTTATTATTTACATAGTAACCAGGTGAATATTTTTTATTATTTGTATATACATAGATAATGTAATCCCCTGGATTCAAATTTTCAAATTTAAATTCACCAGAATTGTCCGAAAAAGTACTTGAGGCATAATATTTTAGTTTAGTATCAAAGCCTGAGGGTTCAATTAAATATAAAACTATGTTAGCTGAACTAACCAAATCACTAGCTTCATTTATTGTTATACCAGAGATAGAGTTCTTATAATTTGGTTTCTCTATTAATGTGAAATTAATATCTTCTATATCCTTATCTAAATTGATTTTTGATGCCTCAAGTGGGTTAGCTGTCTCTTTCCAAAACTCTTTAATGTATTGTGTTTTACCAACGGAATCATTTTCATAAATAGCTGAGATAATATATTCAGAATTTGTGCCAAGATTTAAAGAATAGAAACCATCTTTATTTGCACTTGTTCCTTTCATTGTAATTTCCTCTGTTATTTTATCTTTAGCGATAACTTTTACAAAAGCATCGTAAATAGGTTCTCCTGAAGCTTGTTTAGTTACATAACCACTTATATTATGAAAAACTTCTACCTCAGGTAATTCTATTGTCCAATCTATTTGTTTATTTTTACATTCTACAGATATAACTTCACTATTGTTAACTGTTTTTGGTGCATTTGTAGGTTTACTTGAGTTGTAAATGTATCTATAATGAACATACTTGTTTTTTTCTTTTCTAGAAATATTCATTTCAACTAAATATTTTCCCTTATCTACTTTAAACTCAAATGTGCCATCCTCTCTTCCCAAAGTATCAATAAATCTTGAGTGATACACCTCATTATTTGTAGTTGAATCTAGATAATATAAACCAACAGAAACATAGTCATCAACTACCTTTCCAGTATTTTTATTAATAACATTAAAAGATAATGTTTGTTGCTCTTCGCACTCTTTTACCCATACTCTTACCATTTGGCTTCGTTTGATGTTGTTATATTCTTTCATTCGTACATTTACAGTAACATCATAAATTCCAGGTTCAGAAGTATTTAATTTCAAGATATCGCTGTTCTCACTTTCAAGAGAAAATTTTGAATTATTTGTAAGAAATATTTCTAAATCTTCTCCTTTCGGATTAGAAGTAATTTGAAGTTTTTTCTCGAAAAGTTCTCCTTGATTGGCAATATCATATGGGAACTTTGAAATTTGTTCGATTCTTATATAATAGTCAGATATATTAATATGGTCAACTTCCCAATCAAGTTTCATCTTCTCATTACACTCAACTTTTATTGTATTTGCTTCTTTTGATTCTTTTTTGAAGTTGTACCATGAGCTTACTTTTTTACTCTTAATTACACCTTCAAATTTTGCTGTATATTCCCCATCTTCTAGTTTTGAATTAAACTTCCCATCCTTCGATACTTGTGCAGTAGCTACTACTTCATTTAAATTGTTATAGAATTCTATTCCTCCAAAGTATATATCATATTTAATTTGTTTCTTAAAAGAAAGGTTTCCTTCAACGTCAGATAAGCATTTAAAAACTTCAATATTTATATTTTGTTCTGTATAATTACTCTCCATATCTTTCTGATAAGCCCTTATTGTAAAATAGACTTTCCCCAGAGTAGTCGGAGTGATTTCAAAGAGACCAGTTTCTGCATCAATTCTAGCGTTTTGATTTATTGGGTTTATTATCTTATAATTTATATCTACTCCTTTATGTGACTTTGCTACAGCTTTGTACTTAAATGTCTCTCCTAAGGATATTTTATTAACATTAGGAGGAATAGTCATAAACACTAAATCTTCTTGAACTTCATTTATTTCCTTACTTAATAGCTCTACATTGTTTGTACTTGAAATTAACATAAATAAAGCTATTAGTGTTAATTTAATGTATTCAGTATATGTGCGTTTCATTTTGAATCTCCAATTTAATTGTTCTTAATATTTTAGATTTCGAAATCACATAGAACTACAAAGCAAGTAGAAATTAGTTGCATGGATTACTGAATCATTTTTAATTCTATAAATCATGCAACGAAAAATGATTTTGATTGTATATTGTTATTGATGAGAAAACTTTCAAAAGATTATAGCGATACTGAGTTAGTTAATATTTTCCGAACTGATAAGGAATTATCAGGAGAGGCATTTAAAATATTATATGAAAGATATTCTCCTAATGTACATGCTTATTGTTTTAAAATTTTTAATGATGATAATATAGCAGACGATATTTTTCAAGAAACTTTCATGAGGTTTTATCAAAATGTTAAAGTCCAGAACGGAAATATTAATATTCTTGGATATTTAATCACTATTGCTAGAAATCTTTCATTAAATCATAAAAAGAAATTCGAAAAAGTAGTCTATTCTGATAGACTTGATTTATACGAAGCTAATTATGTAAATCAAGATAGAAAGGAACTACTTGAATTAATATCTATGGCACTTGAAGTACTTGATTTTGATTACAGAGAAGCATTCATATTAAGGGAGTATAATGGACTTACATACGAAGAAATATCAGAAGTAACAGGTACTACATTGAATAATGCTAAATCGAGAGTATTTAGAGCAAGAAATAAAATAAGAGAAATATTAAAACCATATTTGAAAGATCTTGATAAGCATTTCAAATAAGGAGAAATAAAATGAGCTATGATAAATTAATAAATGATTATTTCGATGGAAATTTGAATGAATCAGGACAAGAGTTACTATTCAATGAGATAGCAAATAATTCTGAAACTAGAAGTGATTTCAATCAATTATTTGCAATAAAACATTCAATCATCAATGATAAGCATGCATTTGTGCCCAATCCATCAACATCAGAAGATTTGTTTACAAATTTAGGAATAAACAGTGATTCAGAAAAATCAAAAAAAATAGGATTTTGGTCCCTATATAAGTCAAATATATTAGTAAGTTTAGTTTCTGCTCTTGCTACAGCTATTATTATGTATTTGTTACTTTTTGATGGTAAGGATTACTTTCGCAACAAAAATAGTCAAGTCCCAATTATCTCTTCTTATTATTCTTCTGATAAACCTTATTTAGAAATAGAAGTTCCTATAGATAATGAAACCAGTGATGTAAATATAAATACATCACAAACGAGGTATATGAATGAGATTAATAAACTAAATGACAGATACAATGAAATATATAATCAAATGGTTTTATTAGAAATTCAAAATGATTCGTTAAATTCTCCGAAAAAAAATACACCAGTCCCTAATAATAAAGAAACTGTAAATTTTGCAATCAATGAAAAATCTGTCTTTCAATCTAACTTTATTATAGATCCAAATCATCATAATTATTCGAACAAATTGAATTTTACTCCTTTAAATGTTTATAAATCCAAAGATAAAAGGAATGTTAAAATTGAAGCTGCTATTGGTCGTTACTATCAAAACATAAGTACGGACTTTTTAGAAAGGAATAATGCATTTACTGACAATATAAGAATTAGTGGACTATATAATCTATCAGAAGAATATTCGATGGGGTTAGACCTAAGACAAGAAAATTTTTACCAAGAGTTCACGGATTTAGATAATAATAGTCAAAATATTTTGTATCAACAACAACCAACCGTATATTCTGCCTCTTTGATTTTCAGGTATTCTCCAGATTATTTGAAATTCTTTGAAGTTAGTCCAAATGTTGATTTAACTTTCGGTGCTTCGAATATAGGTGAATTAGCACGAATAGGATTTGGCTTTGACTATAACTTATTTTCAAATACATATTTCTATTTGAAATCAGATTATACTTTTTTAAGTTTCTATCATAAGGACATTAATTTTTCTTCAAACAAACTTGGAACACACATTGGTTTGGGAGTTGAATTTTGATTAAGAAGTATTACCATATCATTTTATCAATTTTACTTTTCGTACTACTATTATCTTGTGAAGACTCTTTAGGTACAGATCCTGATTATAAAAAAACTATTTTGAAAATAGATACGATTATAAAACTAGATACAATTGTTACTATAGACACTGTCAAAAGTCCTGATTCAACAAAATATATCTTCACAATTGACTCACTTATTATAGTTAAAGACTCTTTAGGAAACATAATAGACTCATTAAATAAAGTAATAATTAAAAACAGAGAAATTGCTCCAAGATTTAATCCAATTTTAAAGGAAACTAAAACACTTGTTACTTACAATGTATTCGACACTTTATTTAATTCACAAAATAATGAGGAAGTAATTACAAAAAAGTTAATAGCATTGCATCAACCAGAGCAATTTGACTTTAATAATTTTAAGTTGGAATTAGATACTAATTTAAATAGAAACTGGGCTTGGATAAACTTCACCTTTGATGGTCAATTCAATGCTAGAGACACAACTGCATCACAAAAAGTATACCTTTCTTCTTCTAATTTAAAGATGGACAGTGTCTTAACTTTTAATTCTTATATATTAAAACCAAGGCAGAATAACGAAAGTTTAAGTTTTTTAAATTCAATTCTAGATATAAAAGGTGTGAATATTAATTCCAAAACTTTACAGGATGTAGAAATTAGGTTTAATAACTTTAGTTTTGATATTACAGGGAAAATAAATGGGTTCGATGTTTTAATTGATTTTAACTTACAAGCAGGAAGTATTCCATACGTAAATAAACATGCTCATTATAGTTTTATCTTAGTTTACGATTACTAATAGAATTAAATTGATTTCTTTGATTAAGGAAAATCTTTAGTCTCTAAAACTTCTGGGTTTTATAGAGACAAGAGTCACCATTTCCAAATATGTGTGTTAGTTTATAAAATTCATTTTCTAAATAAACATAGAAATACTTTATTCATATACTTTCAGTTATAGTAGTATGCACATTAGCAGCTTGTGATTTTGATATTACTAACCCTGGTGACGGTGGTCACGGAGGTGGTGGTAGAGATACAATGGATATCAATACAAACTATAGAGAGCCAATGCTCATTGATATTCATCATGATGAAGTAGTTACTTCTCACACTATGAAAATGATTTCAGTTAATTCAGTATCTGTTTCTGCTCTTGGTTTCTATGTTGTAGAACTTAACGTAATTAAAGGCAAAACTGGTGAAGTTAATACTGTTACTTTATCATCAGAAAATCCTACAGCTGAAGTGGATGGACGCTTAATTTCTCTTTTAGATGTAAGACCAATGCCTGGACTTTCAGGTGAAGAAACAAGATATGTTGTTAGTTTGCAGATTATGTAAAATATAAAAGCCCAGGTTTTCAATTCTGGGCTTTTATTTATTTGGATAGATATATTATTATATTACATTTTAATTAATACTATCGTTCCACCAGCATTAATATTTACATCATTTGTTGAATCAACATTCTCTCTAAACTGAAGAGTTAAAGTACCTCCAGTAGTTGTAGTTATAACACCTTCAATGACTGATGGAGTTGTACCTGCATTATCAGCAGCTTGTCTTAAATCTTCAACATTACTTTCATTTAAAACAACACTACTTACAAAATTTGAGAAATGGACATGAGCAAATGTACCAGTATATGTAAACCTAGTATCAAATCTTCCACTAGTTCCACCAACTTCAACATCTTGAAAATCTCCTCTCACTAAATATGATGAGTTTGCATCTAAGGTAAATGTAACACCTGCTCCTGTATATGATGTAGGAATTGGAGTTAAGGCTGTTGTTGTCTGAGTTTGTATGGTAGCTCCACCACCACCTCCACCTGAAACTGTACCCCAGCTTAAATTAGTACCATCAGTAGTTAAGTATCTTCCAGAATTACCCGATTGTGAAGGTAGATTTGCTTGTTTGCCATCTAACTGAGTTTGTACATTTGATGTTACTGAGTTAATATACTGAAGTTCTGTGCTTGATACTGAGCCATCAGCTAATTTAGTTGCATCAATACCAGCGTTGGCTTTAATATCGGCATTTTCAATATTGGTTATTGTATTGTTATCTGCGTCTATAGATTTATTTGTCAATGTTTGTGAGTCTGTAATACCAACAACGGCACTAGTAATTGAACCAAGCTGTTGTAGCTCTGTGTTTGAAACCGAACCGTCAGCTAGTTTAGCAGCATCAATGCCAGCGTTGGCTTTAATATCCGCATTTTCTATATTTGTGATTGTATTATTATCTGCATCAATAGTTTTGTTTGTTAATATTTGAGTATCCGTTGTACCAACTACAGCTCCTGTAGGAACAGCTTTTGTAGCTGATACAGCTCCTGTTCCATTTCCTTGTAAAAAGTTACCAGAAGTTAAAGTACTTGCACCAGTTCCACCATTAGCAACTGGTAAAGTCCCACTTACCGAATTTGTGTTACTTAATGGCAATGTTCCAAATGTAGCAGCAGTTCCAGTGGTTCCGCTTGAAAGTAATACTTGATTCGCTGTTGCTGAAGAGTTCACTTCTAAATTATTAGCGTTTGAGATGATTGTAGAAGAACCTCCTACGTTTAATGTGTTAGTCGAAAACGACAATCCATTTCCTGCTGTTATATTTGCTTGCTTTCCATCTAATTGTGTTTGTACATTTGATGTAACTGTGTTTATATACTGCAATTCAGTATTTGTTACTGAGCCATCAGCTAACTTAGTTGCATCAATACCAGCATTGGCTTTAATATCGGCATTTTCTATATTTGTTATCGTGTTATTATCAGCATCTATTGTCTTATTTGTTAAAGTCTGAACATCAGTAGTACCTACTAAGTCTCCAGAAGGTAATCCTGTAGTTGCAGATAAAATTCCAGTAGCATTTGCAGATACAATTCTATTACCAGCACCTGAAAGTGAGCTTATAGTAATGTTTGTAGGTGTTAATGATAATGCATCCACACTATTAACGCTTATTACACCTGTATTCGCACTATAACTTAATTCCATCTCAGTATTATTTAAATCACCATTATCAGGACCTATGTGTAGTGTGTTTCCACCTACATATACATCGTCCCATCTATTGTCATCTGTACCAATAGTCCCATTGATTGTTTGAGGATTGAAATTACCACTATTGTCTAACACTGTAGCCTCTGCTTGAACTAGAATTAACTGGTCATATCTCTTTTGAGAGAATAATGTTCCATTTACATAAATATCAAGCATTGTACTGGTGTTTATTACTGAAGCATTAATTCCAGACCAATCACCTGTAGCACCTCCTGCAGGGTAATCATTTACATTTACTATTACTATACCATTATCATTTGGAGCTAAACTAAATGTTTCTCCTCTAAATAACATTGTATTACTAGAATAGTCTTTTAGTTCAACATAAACATTCTGTGCTGCTGTATTATTAGTGTAATATGCTACTTTTGATGGTTCGAGTCCATAAACCGACAAAGTGCATATAAGTAAGGTTAGAACTGCTACAAGATTGAATTTTCTCATTCAACTTTCCTCTATTATTTTAAATGTGAATTAATTAATGATGTAATTTATAATATTATTCTTACCCTGCAATGTTTATGAGTTTATTTTAATAATTCCGAGAATACTATTTATCATCTAGTAATAGTTTTTTTGTATATATAAGTGCTTTTGAAAAAATAAACTTAATTAACATTTTTTCATTCTACACTTATCATGAAAAAGCCCAACTTAAACAGTCAGGCTTTATAAATATAATTTCACATTAAACTTTTACTTTTTCAGAGCGACAATAAACCTATGTATCTGCTTCTCTATCTCTTTCTGATTGTCTTCAGTTGGCGATAGTATAGATGCTGCTTTGAATAACCCTACAGCATCAAACGTTAAACTAATTTCAGTAACGTAATCATCGTTTATATCAATTTGTTCATCCAAAGTCAACATCAGGTTCTCAGTCTGGTTACTCACAAAATTGAAATACTTCTTTTCACCGCCAGTGTAGTAATAACCATCTATTAATATAGTATTTCTATCGCTAGTTGCGAAGTCACCAAATACAGGATCATCAATATATTGTTGGCGTTCTGATTCTGGGAACTTATGAATTTCAAATTTAATCTTGTCATAGTCGCCTTCCTCTATTCCTGTATCGAACAGTACATTAACTGTACCTGTAGAATCTGCTTGTAATACATAAGGACCAGTTTTTACTGGTTCATCTTCCGCTTCATCTTTGTCTCTATTGTGTAGTTTAATTGCTGATATTAAAACCCTTGCTTCAGTAATAACCAAAGAGTCAACATCATCTGCTTGAAATGATGAAGTAGTTTCATTAGTTACTTTAGAGTTTTGCATTGATGATGATAACCTTAAATTTACATCACCTGGACTTGTAGAATCATCGGAGCAGCTAAATGTTAAAATTAGTAAAAATATTAATAATACTATATTTTTCATATATTATTTTCTAAGTTTATTTAATAAGAACAAAAATACATATATTTTTTATTCCTTTGGCACCATCTTTCATTATTTATTAAAGTAGAACAGGTTATGTAGTACAAAATAAAAAAAATCAGAACTAAAGCAATCGTATGTTTTTTCCAAGAATGCTAATAAAAGTGCGGATGATATTGATGAATTAAGTTCATTTAATATTTATAATGGAGATCAAGTTTTAAAAATATTACGAAAAGTAAGCAAAAAACTGAAAATACAGAAATCTGAACATGTATTGATTCTTGAAGACATTCTTTCAAATAAACCTATAAATTTGATCGAACGAAAACAAGTTGAAAAATGGTTAATAAAAGAATTCAAGAAGAAGATATTATTAGATCTACTTCAAGTGGTAATAAAGAATGAATATAATTAATAAAGTAATTGGCTTAAGCAGTGTAGAAGAAAACTTTATAACAACATCAGTCAAGCTTTGGAATTTGGATGGAATTCAATTTGCTGATGAACTTCGGAAAAAATCAAAAATAAAATCTCTAACTTAAATCTTGATCTATATATTGAAGTACTTTATACCATTCTTCTAAAAGAGTATAAGATTAAGGATGAAGAATGGGATGAATATAAAACTACAGTTTTAAGTGTTTACTACAGCCAAAAAGAATTAGAATTACCTTTAGCACAAACACTAAAAAGAATTAAAAAATCTGTCCATTCAAATCAAAAAGAAGGTTCAATTTAACCGATTGTAGCAAACGATATTAAGAAAACAGAGACTTAAAGAAATACAAAACTCAAAATAATGAGAAGTAGAAAATAATTACATTACAAAAGTATCAATATGGAATACAACCGCACTTGAATGGAAAATATAGAAACAATTGAATTAACTGTGTATTTACAACAAATAAGTTAATATAGCTTACATTTTTCCAGTATTTATATAACTTAATTTCAAATGTTTTGATTTAAAATTTTATTGATTAAATTGAGTATTATTAATTAAAACAATAAAATACTATTAAAATATATTAATGGTATTTTCTAATATATTGAAATATTATACAGTAAACATGAATTCTGGCTTTACTTATTACTTCTTATCTAAAGAGAACCTAATAGACTATTTTCTATCTGATGGTAAGAATCTAGTATTTGCATCAGATAATCAGAGGGAATTGAATGTTAATAAGGATGAATTAACCTCATTATTAAAAGACACATCAAATTTAATAGAAGGTAAAAACTTAATCGTGAACAAAAATTTAAAAAGACTTACATTGTTTAATAGATTAGATCAAAGTATAAAATTTAAATTATTAATTAAAGATTTTGTAATTAACACTAATCTTACTGAAGAGTCCATATCAGCTAGTGTACTATTTATGCTTAAGAAGAAAATATTAAAATCATCTAGTGCAATTCCTTTTCTATTCAATGCTTTTAAAATAGATGATTCTATACTTGAGTATTTCCTAATAGTAGAATCAAGGGAGAGTAATACCAGAGAAAACAAGTAGTTAATTCTAATAAATATTCTTTAATACATGGATGAAAAAGCAAATATTTTTAACAACATTGATATTAATTTAGGGAACTTCGAATTCAAAAAAGATAAAATACCCTTCATGTTGGAATGTAGTAAATGTTTCCAAATAAGTGTTGTCAATAGTAGTAAGAAAAGTAAAGCTGCTATGAAGTTTGAAAAGCAAGGTTGGACATTAGACAAAAGAAAGCGATTGATTTGCCCTATGTGTAGCAGTTAAATTTGTATAAAATATACGGGTCATAAAAGTCTGGACACACTTGAAAAGTATTTGAATGCATCGAACTATGATGATAAAGAAGTTTTGGAAAATTTGATTAATTTGTAGAGTATCTACTATAAATTAAATTTTTTATGTTTCAAGATGTTTTTAAATGATAAAAAGATAAAACCTGCTTTAATAAAATTCTTTTTTAAGAATATTTATAATAAAGAATTGTTTGAATGGGAGTCAGAGATACAAGAATTTAATGAAGCTCAATTAAAAACTTTAAAGAAGGAATTTGAAAATTACTTGTTTAGGTTACCTAGAATTTCAGAATTACACTTATATTCTTCTTACAAAGGTTATCTTCTAGAGGGGAATAAACATGAGATTGATATTACAGGTGGAGATCAAACCATTATTAAGACATCGTACGACTACGGAAATGAACTAATACAATTTATAAATTCACGTTTAAATGACATCCAAGAATTACGAATAAAAGAATTCCCAAAATTTGGTGAATGGGATAATCTAGAAAATCCTAAGCGATTCGTCTTAAGAATTGGAATACTCCCCTGTGTAGTCCTATCGTTTAACAAAGTTTCAAGACTTGAAGGGCAAACATATGAAGATATTTACTCTAATCTATCAACAATATTGAGTAAAAGAGATGGGACTCTATATTCAGAAAGAACCATAAAAAATTCAAGAATTGAAAAAGATAAGAAAAAAACTCTAAAAGAGTGCAATAAAATAGTTTCATTTAGTATTAATGAATCTGTTGAATTTGTTCGTTACCTCCTAGAACAACAAAAAACATTATAAATTACAAAACTATTTTTCCCCCTTCCATGAATGTACATTTACGTTCAGGTGTAACCTTATGACTTCCCCCAAAAGCCCCCTAGTTTCCCCCATGATTACCCCTTTTTTATCCTCCTCAAAACTGTAATAATTCTACATTTTAAGTGTTACTAAGGTAAAGCTATTAGCTATAATTTTTTTTTAATTAATGGAGATATAGTAATGAATAGATCATTATTATCTATTAAAGAGCTTTCTAAAGAGCTCGGAATTTCGGTAACCTCAATCTATAGGTTACGCCAAAGGGGTATAATTAAACATATTAAAATTGGGGGCAGAGTACTCTTCGACTACGAAGAAGTATTATCATCCCTCAAAGAACAAACTAATCTAGGAGGTATGTCATGCGTAAATCAATAATTAATTCCCCAAAATTCAACACCGTAGTGTTCAAATACACAATTGAAAGTTATGGTGTTGGATTTCAAGGAGAGGGGAGTTATAGTATAAATGAATTATCTGATGATAGAATAAGAGTCTATAAGGAGGATGGTTTATACTATGCTATAGTCGATGGTGAAATACTAGATCACATTGGTTTATTAAGACTAATATTTAAAACAGATAATAGGAGTACGGCAATTACTCATTTCTCTACAGAGTTATATACTGATGAACCAATTGTGGTAAGTATGTTTGAAGCCCCTATCACAAACACAAAACAAAAGACAGATGTTAGTCTTAATAGAGTTGCAGAAATTACTAGAGATGACGGCTTAATAAAGACCTTAGTTAATAGACTAAGAGAAGGAAAGAATTATATAAAAAAGCAATTGTTGGATTCTATTATATTCGCAGGACGCTTTAAAGCAAGAAGTAGAGAGGGTCTATTAAATTATTCTGGAACGATTTGTATGGATTTTGACAATATCAAAAACCCATATAAACTCCTGAATGAAATAATAGATCTATCTCTGCCACTTGTTATGGGTTTTGTATCTCCATCAGGGCATGGACTAAAGGCAATTTTTAAGACTTGCAATAATCCAGAAAAGCATACAGATTATTTTAAATATTACGCTAGTGTATTTAAAAATAAACTAGGTGTAGAAGTAGACAAGTCTGGAAAAGACATTCCTAGAGCTTGCTTTGTGTCCCATGATCCGAAAGTGTTCTATATGAACTCAAAATTTGTTCCTGAGATTAAACTACCAGAAAGTAGATCTGAAATATTCAATGACTTTGCTGACAAATACATACAAAACTCAAAAGATGGTGAGAAACACAATAGACTAACCAAGATTGCATATCTAGCAGGTGGTTACTGTGCTGTGGGAATTGTTGATGAGAATGAAACTAAGTCTTTCTTGAAAAAAAGCATTGTTAATAGAGGAAACTTAACAGATGTTGATTTAGCATTTAAAACAATAGATGATTGCTTTGAAAAAGGTAAGAGTGCCCCTGTAAGTAAAGAGGATATTGACAAATACTTATCAAATTCTGAAAGCAAGTTTGACTCTATGGTTGATGATGTCAAACCACCACTAAACACTAACAACGAGCTTGAGAATGTTGTTTATAGTGAGTCTCTTTTCCAAGGGTTGCCAAATCTTATCAATGGTTTCCTTAAAAAGGTTAAGAATGAATATAATGCATCATCTCAGTTGTATGCCATGTTTATCTTTGCCTCAGGAATATTTCCAAAAATACAGTTCAGCTATGGTGGAGATTCTAAGTCACTTAATCTTTCTAGTTTGATCCTAGCAGAGTCTGGCTCAGGAAAAAGCTCTACTAATCTCGTTAGAGAGCTATTCATGGGTATAGATAAGGATTTAAGAAAAGAGAAAATCAAAGATAAACCCAAAAGACTAATTCTATCTACCAATATCTCTGGTAGTGAGCTACTTCACCGCATAAAAGCAAATGATGGGTCAATTATTCTTTATGATACGGAGATTTCTAGCTTTCTAAGTGCTAATAGTAAGGAATGGGGAGACTATGATACAATATTTCGTCAAGGAGCATCAAATGACCCTATAGGTCAATATAGAAGAGATTCTGACGATGTTGATATTGAGTTTCCACAGATTAGTATTAATCTCACAGGTACACCATCTCAAATTACTAGTTTGTTCAAGGATAAGTTTAATGGCTTATTCTCGAGGTTCATGTACTTAACTTTTACAGGAGTAGATGAATGGATTCCAAACTTGGTTTTTAATGAAAAAGAAGATTTGAGTAAAGAACAAGAGCTAATGTTAGAAATCTATAAACACTATAAAGATAATGAAATCAATCTTATAATGACTACAAATGCACAAGAAAAGTTGGATAATGAGTTCAAAGAGCTATATAGACGTTATAAATATGATCCTATAATTAGTTCTGCTGTCACTAGACATGCACAGTACGCTTGGAAGCTATGTATTATCATAAAACTCTTTGACTGCTTTGAAAAACAGACTACAGATGTAGTTATAGATGCTGATGTTATGGAGTTAGCTCTTGAGATAGTCCTAAAGTCATTAACTGTTGCAACAGACTTATCATTTAACCTTGACCAAGAGAACTTAACTAATGGACAGAGAATTGTTAAGCTACTTAGTCAGTTAGGTAATGAGTTTACTAGGGGTGAAGTAGTACAATACTGTGGTTCTATCTTTAAAAGCACCACAATAGACAAGTATTTATCTAATACATCACTTTTTACTAAGATAGATTACGGCAAATACAGATTAGCTAATCCTAAAATATAAATAGGGGGCGGAAACTCGGAAACTCGGAAAGTTCAATTCTGAAATCAAGTTTCCGACTTTCCGACTTTCCGCCTGCTTTTCATAAACCCAAAAAACAGAGAATAATCATGAAAATTGAAGAGATTACGAACAATGATCCGTATATTCTACGAGATACAATTAGAAACCTAGGCTTTACACTTGTTGAAATTTCGAAGAGTATATACCCAAAGAACCACGAGAACTATTTAAGTGGCAGATTTAGTGAACAGAGAATAAAACCCAAGGATGTGGTGCTTATTGTTAATTTTATTACTAGCAGGATAGGTAAAGCTGTCTTTGATATGGAATACCAGAAAGAACTGGACAGATAATCAAATGTGCAGATAGATGGAAAGTAACCCTAATCCTCTATTCTCTTTTTTATTAACCATATATCTGCACTTCCTTTGCCTGTATAAAGTTGATCTTTTATTGATATCCCATTCTTAAATATGGATTGAGTGTAACCCACTAGAATTAATTGATTATTTTTAATTTTTGCATCATTTATACTCTCAAAATCGTTTCCGCCTATTATTTTTTTACTTATAATCGATCCTTCAGTATCAAGCTTGAACAGAACTATATCGTAAAATCCATTATTTTTATTAATATCACCATCAACTGAATTGGAAATAAATGATAGATGAATATTATTCTGTAAATCTTCACAAATCTCACCTCCTCCATCTACTCCATTACCACCATAAACTTTACTCCATATTACTTCACCAATATAATCAGTCTTCACTAACCCTACATCATATTTACCCCCTTTTCTTTCATTGAATAATCCTTCATCAGAATCTGTCTGGACAGAGAATAATATCGAACTATCTTTCGTCTCATATAGTTTTTGTGCATATTCTATTCCATTAGCTTGATATACTTTTTGCCATAACTTATTTCCATAAGGATCAATTTTTATTAGAATAACATCTTGATTTCTATCTTCCTTTACATCTTCTAAATCATAATCAAAAGAACTTGTATTGCCAAGAATAAGATAGTTACCATCGAATGTTTCTATCATATCTATAGCCCAGTCATCCATACTCCCACCATAAGTTGATTGCCATTCAATGCTACCTGAGATATCGAATTTAACAATCCAAATATCTCTCGAATTCTTATAATTTTTTGCAATATCTCCATTACTAGAACTTGAAATTCCTGCAACTATAAAACCCCCATTTTTTGTACAAATAATTTTATTTCCTTCCTCAAAATACTTCCCACCATAAGATTTACACCAAACTAATTTTCCATCCTCATTTACTTTGAAAAGCAACAAATCGCGACTACCCTTTGCATTTAATGGTTCTTCTATGGACCCACTATAACCTGTAAAAATATATCCCCCATTAGAACATTTATCCATTGAGTTGATTATGTCTTCTTTAGTACCACCTAAAGACAATTCCCACAATAAGTTACCATCTTTATCTAATTTAACTACATAAATATCATTGTTATCAGCAAAATCACTACTTCTTTTTTCTGGTGAATTTGTCCAACCAGCAATTACAACACTATTATCATCATTAACAAAAAGAGTTTTACCAACATCTAACCTAGAACCACCATAACGTGCACTCCAAATTTCACTTGATATTAGTTGAATAGACTGAAAGAGTATTAAAATTAATAATAGTATTTTCTTTAATTTCATTTTTGTCCTATTTTTTAATTTATTGACCGATTTCAAGTTGTTCACTTAGTTCCTTTTGATTTTCATTGTTGACTTTAAAATATAATGTATCCTTAAAGTAATAGTGCTACTAAAAATAAGAGAAAAATTTGTAATTACATTTATTAAAGAATTAATTTACTTTATTGTGAATTGAATCTATCTATGATTTGAATTGGATATCCATCTTCAAAAACTAATGTTTGACTATTTAAAAAGATTGTATCTTGTTTAAAATCTATCTCTAAAAGTAATTTCTCATCAGTGATAGAATTCCTTATCTCTTTCTTTGAAATATCATTTCTTAAAATAAGTTTTGTAAATATTTTAAGATCTTTTTTCTTTGATGAAGACTCAGAATCGATCATAAGTAAATTATTGCCGATAGAATAAACGTATGTAAGTGCTACAACTGATACTGATAATGTTGTTAACCACAAAACTAAAACAATCCAAAATGCTATCTTCCATTATTTCATAATAATGACCTTTTATGAATACTAATTTTACACAACGTATTAATATTTAATATGATTCATTCCAGGATTTATCCTTTTCAACTTAGATTCAGTTTTACTTCCATTCCTAATGCGTTCCTGTCCTCTATTTTTGTATTGCTTCTAATCCACTCCGTCTAAATCCTTCATTTTCTCTGAGTAATTGTAAATAGATTGGCTTGTTTATATGAACAAACTCCGCTTCGAATCCATGCTTGTCATAAAACCAATCAGACACTTCCATTATCTGGTTAAAAATTCTCATGTTGTCGTCTTGATTTGTCATATCGACCTTATTACCTCATATACTTCTCAAAAACGCCCCTTATAATGCCAGAATTTATACAAAACACCCATCTAACAATGACTTGACTGTGTTTAGGAAATCGTTTTAAGCTGTTTTACTACTTATTTTAATGTATTTGTCCGTTAATTTGCGTGTTTTATCTTTATCTATCCTCACTATCGTCGTTTTTGCGAAATTTTGTTAGAAAATGACAAGAAAATCATCAGTTTTGATGCAAAATCGAGATAAATTCACCAATAATTGAACAGTCTTAATGCTTTTCTATTATGAATCAACAACAAGAGAACGTTAAATAACCCTGTCATCACAATTACTGAACGGTGTGAGTCAAATTTAAGTAAATAAACCGATGGTGCTATTGGTCTAGAAGTTCAGTGAGAGGGGATTTATTTTAAATTAGGGCTTAAGTTAATTAAATTAAAAAAATAGTTAGTACTAATTGCATTAGATTACGAAATGAGTTATAGAAAATACAAAGGAATTATTTATTCAAAAGATATAAACAAAGCGTTAAGAGAGATATCAAAACTAATAAACTTAAATGAAACTCCATTAAAAGAAATAGCTTTATCATTTTTAAATATATTTATTGAAGAGAACTGTTATGAGTGTAGCTTTAACGAATTATTAACATTATATAAAGAAAGATTTGAAGAATCTAATCTAGAAAAAGAATATACAAATAATGAGTATGAATTTTATAAATTTATTTGTAAGACTTATTTATATATCGTTGAAAACAATATTTCTGAAGAATTGCTTAACAAAAATGTTCGTAAAGATTTAAAAGAAATCTATGATCTTAGGCAAAGATTACTTGATGATAAAGCTAGTATAGAGGAGTCAAAGGAGTCTGGGAAAAGTTATAAAATACAAAAATTAGATCATTATTTATCAATTTTAAGACAAGAAGAAGATAAAATAATTTATTTTTTTGTAAATGGTTTAATGTCAGAATCTAAAAAACAGAATAGAATAGCTGTCTTTGGTACAGTCAACGCATTATTACTTAACTCTTTCTATAGTTATAGTTTTAAAAAATCAACTTTTATAAATTATTTTACTGATGTTAAGCATAAACTTCTAAAATATCCCATAATTAAAGTTAATAACTTAGTTGCTTTAAGAAATGAAAATTTAGAATTATTTGAAGAAAAGCTTGATTCGCTAGTTAACTACGATGAGATAATAGATAGTATAAAATTAAAAATAAAAGATAGTCATTTGTTATTTAAAGAATATAAGCTTGTAACTGATATTCTAGAATTGTTTACTAATAAAAAATATACATTATTTTCGTTTATAACTCCAATTCAAATAGAAGGTTTAATAAGTCTGTTTTGTAAAGAGTTAGGTATTTCTGAAAATCAGATCAATAAGTTACCAGTCAATAAAAAAGTAGAAATTATACAAAAGAATAAAGGATGGAGAAGCGAATCCGCATACTCTTACTTTAGCTTTGATTTCCCAATATTGAGAAATAAGGTTGCCCATGGTTATGGATTAGATAAAAAACAGGCTATGTTTTTTTCAAAAATGTTTTTATTAGATTTAAATTTTATTGTTGAATCATTTGACTCAGAGACATTTAAACAAAATCAATTATTGCATTTAATAAGAATGTCTAAAAATTATAATGATTTAAAATATTTAATAAATGCTGTATCTATATCAAAAGATGAATTAGATTCTTATTATCAAGAGTCACATAAAGATTTAGAACAACTAAAGTTAAAGTTTGAAAAGACTTACAGTCTTGAAAAATTAAAAAAAATAGAATTTGAGAATGATGAATTAGAAGGTTTAAAAAACAGTTTTATAAACATTAAAAAACAAGGTATTCTTGAAAACGAATGTATAGATACTTTAAACTATTTAAATTTTAAATTAGATAGTGATTAACTGTGCATATATTTGTGGTTTAAGTAGTTTTTATGAGAAAAATGAAAAATCAGTACTTTAAAATTGAGTGGATAATTGAGCTGATTAAGGAGCAAGAACCTGACAGGACTGACTTAATAGAGCAACTTAAAAAGTGTGACATTCAAAAGTGGGCTAGACAACCATACATTCATTTAGTTTCGGATGCAAAACCAAATCAACCTGGTTCGGAATGGAAATTTGAAAATTGCATTGTCTTAGAACATGACAGCGAAGGAACAATTGTACTCGACATTCTGAAAGACGGTAGAATTGGTGGAATAGAATTCCTTAAACATTTAACAGAATAGTGGGAACACCCACCCCACACACTACCACATATCATAATCTTCATCCTCATCATACCAATTATAAAAATAGTCCTTGATTTCCTTAGCTAGTTCTGGGTCTTTTTTCACTACCTCGGCTACTATATCATCTACGCCACTCAAAAACTTACGGACATATTCTATATCCTCGCATACGCCATCTACTACTTCCTCCAAATCATCCTCATTATACATAGTCAATAACTAGGGATTATTAGTCAATAGTATTTCTTTGGCTTCTTCTCTATCTACTCATTCAAATTCTCTAGGCATCATACTCCTCTCTCGTGATATTTGTCTCTGGGTCAACTATAAGCACCTCGTCATAAGTCAGGTCATATAGCTTATAGACTAAGTGGTCTATCTCGTCTTCTAACTGCTGTGTGTCTGCTTCTGGGTCTTGCTTTTTGGCTTCTAAGATTTGGTTGACAAGGCTATTCATTTGACTTAAGTCATTTGAATTTGGATTACTATATACGGGTAATGACTTAAATTCTTTGGTTTTAATCTGTGGAAATAAGTCATCAAATTCATTGTATAAATTACTGAAATACCAATAAATTAGTTTCGAATTTAATACACCTAATATGAATTTTAAATTAGTAGCTTTACTTTTAGGTTTACCTATATATATAGATTGATCAATAACATAATCTAATTCCGTAATTGTTAATATTAAATTTCTAGAGCCTGGAATCTTTCTAATTAATAACCTTTCGCCCTCGAAATATATTTTGTCTCTTGGCTCTGCTAGCCATTCACCATAATTAATATATTCACCTTTCCAATCAATTGAATATCGATTGATGTTTTTCCCCCTTAATTCTTTTCTATATGTTTTACTTATTTTTTTATTCGAATTAAATATTCTCTTTTCTTTATCAGCTTTTGTTTGTTTGGGTACACCTTTACCTGTTTGGTATTCTTTAATCCCTGAACAAATATCTAAATAAATTTCACTCGCATTAGAATTTGTTATGATTTTATTAAATATATCTTGCGAATTAGTACTTAAAGTAACTGTAAAATTATAATTATGATTATTATGAAAACTCTGACTATCGAATCTGTGTTTATAAGTGATTTCTTTTTCCAATAATTCATAGTATTGCTGCTCATTGTCTCCTAGCATCAAAATTAAAACATCAACATCTGCATCTGCAAATACTTTCGTTCTGCTATCTAGAACTTTACTTATTTTCAAGTTATTTAAAATAAATAATCTTAATTTTTTATTGTTTTCATTTGCAAGAAAAGTATTAGGTACTATAAGAGAGAAGTTTCCGTTTTTACTAATAAAGTAACATCTCTCAATAAAAAGATGATATAGATCAAATTGGTTTTCATATACATAGTATTGTTTGTAAATTTCAATACTAATTTTATCTAAACCTCTAGGACGTAAATAAGGCGGATTCCCAATAACCACATCAAACCCAATGAAGTCACCATTGTCTGCTAATACTTCTGGGAACTCGAACCTCCACTCAAAGGCATTCTCGTATATCTTATTGCTCTTTATCTCTTCTAGCTCATTCTCTAGCTTTACTATTTCTGCTTTCTTGGTTTTAATCTCTTTCTTGTGGGCTTTCTCCTCAGCTTTCGAGCGTTCGAACATAGTGTCTTGGGTCTCTAGTGATTCCAGCTCCGATTTTAGCTTATTCAGTCTCAACAGCCGTTTGTCATTCGACTCCACCTTACTTTGGAAGTTGGTCTTTATCTCTGCTATCAGGTTCTCTAACTTCTCTTTCTGTTGCTTGTTCTTAGCATTCTTATATCCATATACAGCATCTCTGTAATCTTGCACTTTGAGTTTGCTCTTTTTCAGTGCCTTTGATATAGGTGTGTCTATATCGAACCGAGAGATAAGCGAGTTACCACACTTTATGTTTATATCAATATTTGGTAATACTTCCAGCTCACCACCATCCTTGTAGTAGGTGTTTTTCAGTAGCTCTATCCACAAACGTAGGCGACATATTTTCACTGAGTTTGGGTTAATATCCACCCCAAACAGGCAATTTTCTATTAGGGTTTGCTTCTCGTGGAACAGAGTTTCCTGTATGTTCTGTGAGTCCTTGCTCTTTGGGTTGTAAGCAAATAGCTCATCGAACCTATCTGTTATCATCAGTTCATCATTCTCTATCTCCAAATCAATTGGGAGTGGCTTGTATTCCTTATCTGCCAATATCCCCAACTCATGCTTAATAGCTATCAGCTCATTGAGTGCAGACACAAGGAAGTGACCAGAGCCAACAGCAGGGTCGCATATACGAATAGAGTTGACTATTGTGTTGAACTTGCTAATATCATTCGATTTGAAATATCTACGTGTGTATGCTTTTAGGTCATCGAATGAATCGAAGGTGACATCGCCTATGGAGTCGTTGAATTTCTGAACCACCGCACGCCTGATAGTCTCGTGGCTCATATACATAGTTATATAGCCAGGAGTGAAGAACGAGCCGTCTTTGTAGCCGTTCAGCTTCTCGTATATAAGACCAAGCACCGATGCGTTAATAAGAGTTTTGTTGTCTTCTTGTACCTGTGCCGTACCTTCAGATGAGAAGTTGTAAGCATCTAAAAATTCCAATAGGTATGAAAGTGTTTCTTTCTCTCCTGTTAGTCGCTTACCCTTATTGTCCTTGAGTACTGTGCTTGTAGCCAATGGTAGCTTCAAACTATTGGATAGTGTATTGATGCCGATAGCTTGTCTTTCCAGCTCAGTTATTTCGAATAGTGAACTGTTCAGATAGGGAACTTGCTTGTACTTCTCTGCTATATCTGGTCTTCTGTCCTTAGTTTTGATAGCTAGGACTTTGAAGAAAAGCAGGTAGAGAGAATCATAGTCATGAATATTCTTTTTGTCAACGAATTTATAATCGTCAGAGCTATTGTATGAAATCAGTTGAGATTCCAAAAGCTTCAGGAATAGGATTCTGTTAATCCATGTTATCACCAACTCCAATGAGATATTATATATCTGCTCATCTCTATCTTCACCAAAGCTACTTAGATTAGCCACATCCGATAGTCTGACTTCTGTTTTTACTTGGTCAATAGCATTTTCTAGTATAGAGCCATAGTTTGGTGATTTGCAACGCTGTATTAGCTTTTTGCCACCGTCTTTGACTTCTTCTAGTCCAATGATATGTAGTAGCTCATTGTAAAAGTTTTTATCGAGTGAATTACTATCATTAGCAAAGTTCAGCTTCAACAAGTGAGTAGGAGAGAATAGCTTGAATAAATTCAGCAGTTTGGAGTCATTGCTGTTGGTGTTTAAGTACTTTCTGTAATCTTCTAGATTCACATAAGTGTACTCAATCTTTTCTTTTACGCTCTCTATGAATGGCTTTGCGATAGATTCGTAGAAGAACTTAGTGTCCTGTCCTGACTTCTGATCTGATTCAAACTCAATGAAGTCCTTCTTAAATCTCTTATTTTTAGCGAATAAACTCTCTATAATTACAGCATCAAATATGAATACATCAACATTATTTGTGATTAGAATTTGCTTCAGATTGGTGTTACTATCCTTGCCGTCAGAGTCATACCTCTCACGCAAATAGTACAAAATAGACTCCTGTAATGCCTTCTTGTTAATGTCCTGAACGGAAATCATCTCTGACTTGTTCGATGGACTCTTGTGTTCAATTATCACATTGACAGGGTCACTTTTGCTAGCACCTGAGTTTATTACACAATCGATTCTTTCCTTAGTGTTGATGTAGTATTTGCCTTTGTAGAAGGTATCATCTAAAAACCTTATAAAATCGTTCTTATGATGTTCTTCATGCTCATCGTTCACACTATCTAGTAATATCAACAACTGTGATTTAAATACTTCCAAATCTTCCTTGTTGACCGATTGCCTTCTGTATGCTTTGTTTAATGCTTTCTGTGGTGTAAGTGTCATGTAACTATATTATATTCTATTCTGCTATTGTCTAATCTTGGTTTTTATTTAGCTTCAATATAGTGATTTTGTGGAGATAATTAAAGGGGAATAAATAACAATCCCCTACAGGTTGGTTTGTAATAGATAAAATAGAAATACAATTATTTGTTTTTAGTAATTTTTACTTCAAAACTTTAAAAATTATACTTCATACATTAACATAAAGTTGCACTATTATAATCAACTTTATAATTTGTATCTTTCTTTGTAGATAGGCTTAATTGTTTCTACTTCAATTAATACTACACAGTCAATTGAATTATTAAACGAATAGTCTACTCCAAAATCTAAGAAATTGGCACCACCATAATCACATATATCTACATATTTTCTCAAAAGAACTGGTATTGTATAACCTAGCCTTTTGAGTTCTTTTTTCAGATTGAGATAATCTAATTTATAACTTTCACCAACTAATACATTATCACATCTATCTTTAGTAATAGTATCTATAATAAAGGGATGTTTTGCAGTGATATAGTTCTCTTGATGTTTCGTGAACCATTTTTTGTAATAGCTTACTATTAAGCATCTAGAGTAGTAACTATAGTTATTACTGATACTAACTGCTCCAAATAGAAATTTAATATATTCATGATCACTTAGGTACTTTCCAATTCCTTGCCATAAATAGTCTAAAGAATTTGTACGCCAATAAGGTTCTGTAAGAAATGAGCGTCCTAATTCTAATGTGCAATTAAGTTTGTCATGAAATGATTCATGTATTTCAAACAGCTCTGAATTATATATCCTGTTGTAACCGTGTTTATTTGCAATTTCTCTAATATTACCAATTCTGTAAGAACCAATTATTTCCACATTTTCGTCAGACCAGAGTACAAGATGGTTACAAATTTTATCATAATTATCTTTATCAGATATATTCCCAGTACCCTCATTGACTTTTCTAAACGTTAACTCTCTTAACCTTGAAAGCTCATTGATAGTGTTTTTATTATATTGGTAATCAACAATATAAACTCTTTTTAAAGTATTCAATTCAACCAGAACTCTACTTTCGTTCAATTCTTTTTTTATAAGTTTAGGTGAAATGGGAT
Source organism: Chlorobiota bacterium (assembly GCA_046290495.1). Lineage (GTDB taxonomy): Bacteria > Bacteroidota > Ignavibacteria > Kapaibacteriales > UBA2268 > PGYR01. Next base: position 1,601,661 of record JBKAGT010000005.1, read on the forward strand.
GAAGAACATTTTTTTGAGTTTTAAAAATCAGCTTTTTGTTGGTATTTATTCTATAGCAATGTTTTTTAAGTAATTTTGCTTGTAAGGTGTCAGTCATATAGTGGTTAAATGCAATAGGTGGTATCATGTCTCCTATAATTATGTTGATATTAGAATTATTTTTTTTTAATAATTCCCTAGGTAGAAGCAAAGTTGATAAGTTTTTATTTAGAATCGAAGTTAGATAAAATAATATAGAGTTTTTGTTGTTGACGAACACAGGCAAAATGGGGGAGTTATATCTCTTAGACAACTTAACAGGCGTCTTGTTCCATTTTTTGTCTAACACTTTCATCCCTTTTAATCTGGAAACCTCACCTGCTGGAAATATAATTAACACTTCCTCTTGCAGCATACTTTTTTCAATTAATAATGCTGTTTTTTTAAAGTCAGTTTTTTTAAATATGCCTACAGGTATAAATAGTTCTTTTAGTTGAGAAATATTTAAAAGTATATCATTGGCTAGTACTTTTATGTCATCTCTAATTTCAGATATAGCATTTATTAATACTAATGCATCTAACCCGCCTAAAGGATGATTAGAGACTATGATAAGCCTCCCTTCAGATGGGATTCTCATTTTATCTTTACCCGAAATTGTATACGATATATTTAATTCTCTAAGTAAGTTTGATATAAATTCAAACCCTTCAAATTCCAATTCTGATACATATTTAGAAATAATATCTAATTTTAGAGTTGAATCAATATATTTACTTATAAATGAATTATCATATAATTCTAAAAATTTAAAATTTTTTAAATGTGGCCTTATTAAGGATGGCAAGGTGAAATTTGTCTTCATATCATTTGTTGAATTTTATTATTAACCTTTTTATAATCGTTCTAAATAGTATAGATATTAGAAATACATTTTTTTCAGTGATTAATGGTGGAGTTTCGTAAGATAAAAACGGCTGGATACCTAGTGAGGTTTGTATATGTTGTCATAATGTGGATATTGTCAGTACCAGCCGAATTTTTTATCTTTTTAAAGAACAACAAAAGAGTTTTAATTACACTTTATTTCAAGCTTAGAAAATAGCTTTTCTAAATCAAACTTACTAACTCCGCCATCGTCGTGAACCATAATAAAGATACCATCATCATGACCTTCAAATTCATTTTGAGTTAACCATACACCATCAGTATTCTGAGTAGTTTTAGTTTTGAACGAAGTCAGATAGTTTATAGACTTACGCTCAAACACATGAACAGTGTTATCACCTTTACTTTGGTCTGTAGCAAACCAAAAACCATCTCCATTACCACAGTCGTATAGGGCTATACCCTCGACTTGGTGGATGAACTGACCTGAACCTATGCTTTTAATAAATTTGCCAGAGTTTATATCATAGATCTTGATATTTTTATTCAGATTACTCTCGTCAGCAATTAACAACACATTGTTTTCAGGGTCAGCAAAAATTGATTCAACTACAAACAACCTCCCTTCACCATTTGTTTCGCCTATGCTTCTGATATACTTAGAAGTCAATTTTCCATTTTTGTAATCAAAGACATATTCTTTCACTCTTTCATCTAATATCTTATTATTCGTAGGAGCTACTTCATCATCTGACTCATAGTCATCTGTTACAAACAGTGAATATCCATTTTCGATCTTATGTACCGAGAGACCGTAAGGTTTCTTCAGTTCTTTTTCTCCGATAAATCCAACAGATTTGAAATCAGGAACAGTTAAGACTTGCACTCTTTGGTTGTCTCTCTCGACAACTAAAGCCAAATCATCTATCACCCATATACCATTGGGTCTGCTGAACTCATACCCCTCTTCTTTACCTAGCTTCTTCACCTTGCTCAAATCATTAGCATCATAGATTTGTAAGAAATCTTTGTGCTTAGAAGTAGCAATGATATATTCTTTGTCACCCTCATTGAAAAAAGCTGGTGAATCAATATTATCATTGTCGTCCCACTCAGATACTGCATCTTCACTTATAACAATGTAATCCGTCTCTTTGCTTTTGTCTTGTTCTTTTTGTGTTACAGTTTCAGCTTGTTTTTCTACCTTTCCTTCATTTTTACAAGAAGTGAATGCCAAAAACGCCGCTAATACAGTTATCTTAATCATATTTTTCATATTGTTATCGCCTCATCTTATTAAAGATTATACTTCATACCAAAAGTGAATCTGCTATTGTAATATTCTAATTGCATTACTCTACTGCTAACACCTTGGTAATATCTTAAAGGTTGATTAGTTAGATTGTTAGCTTCAAAAAACACACTGAATTGATCATCAAACTTGTAAGAGCCATTTACATCCAAGAAAAACTGTTCATCGTAGTAGCTATCATTTCTTGCTTCGTCGCCAAGTTCATCAATATAATCCGATGCATAATTCCCAGAAACTCTAAGAGTCAGATCCTCATTTTCCCATGAAATTGAAGCATTGAAAGTATGCTCTGCAGTACCTGGTAAACTCAAATCTTCATCATCTCTATCTTCTAAACTTAAACCGTCAACAGTTGAGTTTGTAAAAGTATAATTAGTATACAAGTTTAAATATTTCAAGAATGAAGGTAAGAAGTCCAATCTTCTTTGGAATGCTATTTCAGCCCCCATAATTGTTGCTTCAGCACCGTTTCTTGTAGTTGTATACTCATCATAAGTAAAACCATCAGTTGGGTCAGTGTAGTCGTTTAAGTTGTAATCATAGATGAAATCTGTTAGACCTTTGTAGAATGCCCCTATTGACAATATACCAACAGACTCATAGTAATGTTCGAACATCAAATCAAAATTCATTGCTTTAGTTGGTTCCAATGCAGGGTTACCTTCTTCTAATTCTCTTTGGTCTCCATCTAATACTATAGATCGGTAAGGAGCAATATCATAGTAATTTGGTCTTGCTATCGAATTTGACCAAGCAAACCTTAGTATATCATACTGACTAAATTTATACTTAGTATGGATAGAAGGAAGTATATTTACATAATCATCAGTACCCTGAGTAGGAGTGATAGTAGTTGTTTCGCTTTCTTCATCTATAACTAATTTATTTGCATTGTAAGTCAATGAAGTTGCTTCTAACCTAACTCCATATAGTAAGTTAAACTTGTCCGAAAACTCATGTCTAGACATTATATAACCAGCATAAATATCTTCATTTGCATCGAAATTACCTGGTACATATTCTTCAATTACATCTTCTTTATCAAACTTCGATGCATCTTGTAAGTCTAAATTACCAAGTACCTCACGAGAAACGAAATCACCCGCAACATAGTCACCCGGCAAGAAATTATCTTTAGTTTTATTAGCCGCACCATTTTTAAACAATGTTTCAAACTCAGACTCATAAGCATCAGTAGGTGAATATTCGAAGAAATCATTGTCTCTTAATTTTGATTTCAATCTGAATCTACCACCAAAGCTAACTTTTGTATTATTCCAGTTAATAGGAACTTTAAAATCAATTCTACCATTGAAATCTACATCTTCTGTGTATTGGTTTGTTTCTTCTATTTTATCGAAACCATAGCTGCTAAAATTGTCGAATTGGTTGTCATAGCTTACATTAGGCTTTTCAAGAGAACCTAAAAGTTGACCTACTGGCACATCTTCAATATTAACATCTATATATCTTTCATTTGGTCTGTCCTCGGAAGCTAATGCATAGTTTGCTCCCCAGTTCATTTCGACTGAGTTAAATAGAAGATGCTCACCATTGATAGCATAATTCATTGTTTCTTGAGCTTCCAACCTTGCAAAGTCAGTTCTGCCTTCGCCACTACCACCTTTAGTTTGTCTTACTATTTCGGTGATATATCTGCCATCTTCCAAATCATCGAATCTGTATCTGGTTCTATATCTATTTTCCCAATCATCTCTATGATTGAATATACCATTAATATTTATGAAATTATTAGCATCGAATTCATAATCAAAACCTAATGAAACGGAAGAACGAACACGTTGCACCTCGTACTGTCTGATTTGGAAATCACTAAGAAACTCATTTCCATCATCATCGAAGTCCCACTCTGCTTCTATATTGTCTGAACCAAGTGTGTGGTTGTTATAAGAACCACTAACTACAAATCCAAGTTTTCCATCCAAATATCTATCACCATACACCAAAGCACCATTCCAAATAGGAACTTCACTTAATGCATTATAACCAGAGCCCAATGTTACAGATAGTCTCTCTTTACTTGGTGAGTTACGAGTAACTAAGTTAATAGAACCACCAATCGCATCAGCATCCATATCTGGTGTTAGTGCTTTACTAACTTCGATTGACTCTACCATGTCTGCAGATACTAAATCTAACTGAACCTCTCTATTTTCTGCTTCAGCAGATGGGATTCTATTGCCATTTATTGTTACAGAATTTAGACGAGCAGAAGTACCCCTAATTAAACCAAAACGAGCCTCGCCTTGGTCGTTTTGCACTGTTATACCTGCTACTCTTTTTAATGCGTCCCCAACATTTGCATCTGGGAATCTACCAACTTGGTCTGCAGAAATTATATTCGTAATATTTTGTTTGTTTTTTTGAGTGTTAAGTGCTTTAGATTGGCCTTTTAGACCATCACCTAATACTACTAATTCATCTGTTTGAACCGCACCCACTGAAAGGGCAAAATCTAAAGTTTTAGTAATATTATCTGTAAGTGTAACAGTATCTTTTTGGGTCAAATAACCAATATAACTGACAGTTATTACTTGCTCACCTTCAGGTGCTTTGACTATAGTATATTTTCCAACTTTGTCAGTTATTGCTCCGAACTTTGTTCCTTCTATTTTAACAACTGCCCCTGGCAAATAGAATCCAGTTTGTGCGTCAATAACTTGACCAGTTAGTACACCCTTTGATTGGTTTGCTGTTGCTAAGGTCACACTTACTACTAATAGTAACATCAGTTTTAGTAATACTTTACTCATTATTAATCCTATAATAGTTTGAATATTTGTTTAAATTATTAAGCTAAACTATAATTCAATTGTTAGAATTAATGAAGTATTTGGTTAATGTTTTGTTAAATAGCTTCTATTATTTATTTAGTAAAGGGGGATTTCTAAAGAAAAGCAATTCTTCTCAAATTATTAAGTTTTACAATTAAATCACCAGTTATTGCAATTACAGCTGGTTTAGGTATATTATCTTTATCAAAAGGCCACTTACTAGTCGGGTTTTCTAAATCAGTTGTTTCGCTGCCTGGGTGTTGTACACTTAGGAATAATGTTTTACCGTCAGGCGAGAACCAAGGCCCAGTTAACTCGGCATCTCTTGGTGCAGATATAACTCGTATTATCTTTCCAGCATCTTTGCCGTATCTAGGAATAACAAACAGACTATTATTTTTGAATGACATATATGGCTTATCTTCTTTGTTCATAGCGCTACCCGAAATATCGGTAGTCATCCATAGATTTCCTGAGTGATCGAATGCTAGGTTATCAGGACAAGAGAAACCATTTTCATCTCCACCTGCTAAATAAGTTGAAGCTTTGAAAGTAAGAGAGTCAAATTTGCCGTCAGCTTCTTCTATTTTTAGAATAGAACCGTGATAGTCTCCTTTTGGTTTGTTGTTTGTCAATGTAACTAATATATGCCCAGTAATTGGGTCTATCTCTATGTCCTCAGGTCTGTTTAGCTCAGTAGCACCAATTACTTTTGATGCTTCCCTTGTCCGAATAAGTACTTCAGTTTGGTTAGCAAACTTATCTTTCAATAAGGGTTGACTTTCCCAGTCAAGAGGAAGCCATTTGCCATTAACAGTATCCGCTACATAGAGAGTACCCTCTTTCAGAGAACCTGGACTTGAAGAAATGAACTTATACAAATGTTCATCATTTGAATCATCACCAGTATAGGCGACTACTCTTTTGTCCTCTAACTCATATATTGTGCAACACTCATGAGAGAATCTACCCAATGCTATATGCTTTTGAGCTTCACCAGTCATTGGATCAACTTCTACTACCCATCCATAATGCTCAGGGGGGTAGTCGTAAAACTTTTCCCAACCATATTCGCTATCTATGTGTGTTGGTTTATTATCTGAATCATATTTCGTTTCACCAAAAAAGCCATCATAATTTTCTTCGCATGTAAGAATAGTATTCCAAGGAGTAATACCACCAGCACAGTTACTGTTAGTTCCTATTACTGTGTCTTTTCCTTTTATTTTTTTTTCCCAGTTTAGCTTTATAAGTGTTTTTGCTGTTATTCTTCTGTTGAGTGGGTCATTTTTTACAATATTCCACTCGCCATTTTCTTCTTTTATCCTTACTATAGTGCCGCCAACATTATACATTTCTTTGTCGATTTGCTCTTTTGTTCTCAGCTCCATTGGGTCGTCATAGCTATCAAAGTCATAATCTGATACAAATAGAGGATTTACATATTCATGGTTTACCCACAATAATCCGTCTTTGGGGTTCGATTTGTCCAGAGGAATAAAACAGAGATAATCATTATTAAAACCAAATGTATCTTTTCGGCTAATCTTATCTCCCCATTTAATTATAGTGTGATATTCTAGTCCTTTGGTTAGAACCAAGTCATCCCTATCGGTTGGCTTGAGGTGAACTATTGGTAGATTTTTCAAACTTTCTAAGTATTCCTCATTAGGAATAGAATTTTCGTCTGGATTGCTGCTGTTCCCACAGCTAGTTAAGAAAGGTGGCACCACTAAAGCGAATAAACTTGCTTGACCCAAGAATTTTAGAAACTCCTTTCTGCTATATTTTTTTTCTTTATTATTCATTTGTTTAAATGATTTATTTAAAAATATAAATTTTTGGTAGCTTCAGATTCCAAATTAAGTTTTTACAATCTAAAAAAAAACAATCTCTACTAACTGTTTATTATTTATTTCTCTATTCATATATTTATCCCTCGTTTTTATAAGTTGACATAGAATATTAAACAACAATTCTATTGCTAAATCAAAGTAATATGATTAAAGAGAAATAATGACTGGTCTACTAATCATATAATTTATAAAGATTATTATTAATAGTCGATTTAATTATTATTGAATAATTTATACAGTAAAATCCAGCTCAACTCTTATACTAATAAAAAATAAGAATGGTTGTAAACTGTAGGTTTGCAAAATGAAAGTGAAGATTTAAGAAATGCTAAAATAAAAATGTTAAGTATATTGTTAATTCTAATACTTGTAGTATAGATAATTAATTGTAAAATAAGTATTTAGCATTTATACTATTCATTCGCTGGCGGAGGTGGCTTTTGCTAATAGCAAAAGACGGAGGTGGACAAATAAGTCATTGCGAACGAAGTGTGGCAATCTATTTTGAGACAGCCACGTCCTTTCAGTCCTCGCTGTGACATTCTATTTCTCTCCTGTCAGTACAAGCTCTAGCAATCTATTTTGAAAAGCTGATGATATAGTGTCTATCTTGGATTCAGTGACGTCGAATCTCTAACAATACCTGGATTGAGTTCAAAGATATTTTTTATCTCGTTTTCATTAAGCATTGAAGTCGATATATTAGTTTGAGTAGCTCCTTCCATAACATCAATGAATATCGTATCGCCTTTGAAAATTCTATATTTACCTATATTAGTAAGATCCTGACATTTAAATGTAGCAACTTGATAATAAAATTTTGCTGTACTATCAACTGTTTCTTTTAGATGATTTGTTTTTATTCTTAAAACAACCTTTTGCTTGGGTTCAATAATAGCAAGATTCATCTGAAATTCATTTAGCTTGCCTTTGATTGGGTTACCTAAAGCACTAGTATTTTCTTTAAAATCATATTTAAAACCAGTGTCACTTGCCACAACTAAGTTTAAAAATGGATTATTTATGAATATGCTTAAAAACTCAGAATTTGATGAATGATTATCAACTTCTTTAAAGATAATCCAAGAATCTAAGAAAATGAATTTGTCAATTGTATCCGAATTTGTGAATGTTATATCTAACTCTTGGACTGGATTTTCGTCTTCCATACACGATGTAACAAGGAGCAGTAGAGGGATTATAACTATATATCTCTTCATTAGTTTCATCTTAGAATTATTAAGTAATGATATAATAGACCAAGGCTATTAATAAATTAAAACTAAGAACTCGCTTAATTGTAACGATATCAATATTGAAGAGATCTCTAATTTGAGATTTGAATAAAATCAATAACAACCCAAGATAAAAGAGTATTTTTACGACATTCGTATAAAGAGGAGGAATATAGAATAAAAAATCGGCAACCGTAGTAATTTCGTTGTCAGTTTCCCAAAATGGGGTCTGTTCCCAGTAAATTATAACAAAAATAAGATTCATAATTACAATATTGGAAAAGTATAACTCAAATATAATCCAACCCCATTTGCGTTTATTCCATAATAGCCACAAAAATAATGGGAAAGCGATTATCTCTGCAATTTTCAAAAAAGTAAAAATATCAAATAAACCATCGCTTAGAATAAATAAAGTGAAACTCAAATCATTATAGAGATTATATAAGTAAGAAAGTAATAGGAATACAGTCATAACACCTATAATTTTTTCATACTTTCCTTTCCTAACTATAGATAGGTGAATGTCATGAGCAAAACCTTTTAACTTGGATATAAATTTATTAGGTGCATTATCGTTAGCTGAACTTTTAGATTTACTTGCTTCTATTCCCCTTTCACTTAGCTCATTTTCAGCAGCTTCTATGGCAACTTCGTCGAACTGATTTCTATTCTGAATTATTTCGATCAGCTCTGAATCTTTGAGGTTTTTAAACTTTTCTTCGTAAGATTTCATTATTGTTTGTTTTTAGTAATTCGAGTTCATACTCCAATATAACAAAAAAGCAGTACCTAATTAAAGATACTACTTATATTATTTTTCATATATTTGTACAACTTATTATTGATTGATTAAGAAAATTACAAATCCAATCTAACAGTTTTATTCTCAAAAGAACCCATTTAATATAATGAATTACAAAATATTTTTTGTCCTATTAATTATTTTTAGTCTAACAACTAGCTGCTCTTCTCAAAAGCAAATTAGTAAGAACAAAGAGAAACCCAATTTTAATAAAGATAACACAACATCAATTGTAGAAACTTCAGGTGGAATAATCAGAATTCCAGGTTTGTGGGAACCTTTTCATTATGACGAAACGAGCAGACAACACTTTTTGCGGAACCCAAAAGGAGTAATCATTGGAATAGCTCAAAATCTTCAAAAAGCCTATCCATTTTTTAAAAAAGGTATGAGTGGTTATAATTTTATAAAGACATATACTAATTGGGATATAGATTATCAGAATGAAAATGGCAATAATGCAAAGATAATTAGATCAAATATCGAAGACGAGTATCAAATTTGGACATTCAAAGATAAAGAAGAAATAGTCAATGTCTTTCTATATGGAATTAATGGAAATTACGTTCTAAATTTACTCGTATATACCAACGATTGGGAAGAAAATAAAACAATAGATTTTCTAAAAGAGACCTATAATTTAAATAAAAAATGAATAAGCATAATGCATAGATTTCACTCAGACTCAAAGAAATCTAAATCAATTTCTCTAACTTTGTATGTGTTTTTTATTTGAACACCGACGTTATATTCGTGCATTAAGTCACTCAACTTTTCTCTATCAATAAGAATTATTGTGTTATTCTTACTATCAGATACATTCTTCTGTTCAGAGCCTTTTGTCTGGCAACTTATCAAAAAGATTGCTGTTATTAATAATTTTATCATTGCTCAGCAAATTTTAGTGAAAATTCTAATCTCTTTAATTTATAGTGTATATTTGACTCTAGTTCAAAACTGTAAAAGTTTAAAGTTTTTCCTCTATCTAATACTTCTAATGCAAACTTGTCATTCAATCCAGAAGAATTAATAAATTCGATAACGTTGAAGGGAATTCTTCTGCCATTGAAATCAGCACTTCTATCACCAGTTGTTATTTTATAGTCTGAGTATAATTCAGATTTAACTTTATCATTATAATAAATATGAAATTCTGAACCGTCATTATCTTTAGTATAGTTTCCAATAATTACTAACTTTAAGTTATCATAGCCACTTAAAGCAATCGTATCATTATACTGACTTGTAAAGACTTGTGTTTTTACTAAATCTCCATTTTTATTAAATACTTTTAAATCTATTCTTTTGGATAGCTTTATAAACTCATACTTATAATCGGATCTATATTTTTTATACACATCTTCAGAAATAAATCTCTTCACATGCGAATAAGAATTAAATGGTATTTTTTCATTGAGAGTAATTATTGAACAGTCATTTTCTACTCTAATATTACAATCAACATCTAAAAAGTCAGAAGATATCGGTCTCAGATACATCTTATCACTATTATCGAACAATATACCTAATAAAGGCATATAACTTTCAAAATCTAATTCAGACTTACTAATTAGAGCATCTCTATAATCAATAGGTATAAAAATCTCATTAGATTTTAGAACATTCACTTGCACTGACAATAGAAATATACATATAATGTATTTCATTTTATCTATCTAATTATTTTATTCAGCAATTATCCAATATAACAAAAAAGCAGTACCTATTTAAAGATACTGCTTTCGATACTTCTTAATCAGCTTTTTTGCCTGGACTCTTCGGTCGCTATGCTCCCTCTGAGTGACGATCACTAAAGTATATACTTACTCAAATCTGTGCTAGTAGCAATCTCGTCCAGATGATCTTTTACGAATTGGGCATCTATGGAAAGTGCCTCTTCGTCTATGTCAGCTGGAGCATTGTATAGTATATCTTCGAGCAATGTAGTGAGTATAGTGTGTAATCTACGTGCACCTATATTTGTTACTTCCTCGTTTACATTGGCAGCTGTTTTAGCTATTTGGCTAATGCCACTATCGTCAAATTCTAACTTCACACCTTCTGTTTCCAGTAATGCTTGATATTGCTTTATCAATGCATTCTTAGGCACTGTTAATATCTTAACAAAGTCTTCCTCAGTTAGTGAGTTCAGCTCTACCCTGATTGGGAAACGCCCTTGCAATTCGGGAATCAAATCAGATGGTTTAGACACGTGGAATGCACCTGAAGCTATGAACAGGATGTGATCCGTATGCACTATTCCATGCTTCGTGTTCACCGATGAGCCCTCGACTATTGGGAGCAAGTCACGCTGAACACCCTCGCGTGACACCTCGCCACCACCAGACTTCGAGTTGTTTACTGCTACCTTATCAATCTCATCTATGAATACTATACCAGAGTTCTGGGTACGAGCAAGCGCCTCTTTAACAACAGCATCCATATCAATCAGCTTGTCCGCCTCTTCTTTAATCAAAAGTGGAAGAGCATCTTTAATTTTTATCTTCCGCTTCTTGCGTTTTTTGGGCATCATATTGCCGAGCATTTCTTGTATGTTAATGCCCATATCGTCCATACCCATTGGCCCCATTACTGCCATTCCAGATGGCCCTTGCTGAGTCAACTCAAGCTCTATTTCGCGGTCATCCATTACGCCATTTTTCAGCATAGCACGGAATTTTTCGCGAGTGTCTTTGTTGTCCTCTTCCTCTGCATCATCATCTTTGACAGGTGGGATAAGTATGTCTAATATCCTATCCTCGGCATTCTTTTCTGCCTTAGTTTTTATCTTCTCTTCTTGCTCTTCTTTCACCATCTTAACAGCAGATTCCATCAGGTCACGAATCATCGATTCCACGTCACGACCTACATATCCAACTTCAGTGAACTTAGTCGCCTCTACTTTAATGAATGGAGCACAAGCAAGGCGAGCCAATCTTCGTGCTATCTCTGTTTTACCAACACCAGTTGGCCCGATTAGGATAATATTATTAGGCATTATCTCATCACGGATTTCCGTTTGTACATTCTGGCGACGCCATCTATTACGAAGAGCAATAGCAACTGCCTTCTTGGCGTTGTCTTGTCCAATAATATATTTATTAAGTTCAGTGACTATTTGCTTAGGAGTAAGTATATCCTGAGGTATAGCCAGTTTTGGTTCGTTGTTACTCATTTTTCTCTCTTATATTTCTTCTATTGTTAGGTTAGTGTTGGTATAAATACAGATTTCACCAGCTATATTCAGACCGTTTTCTACTATCTCTTTTGCAGTCATATCGGTGTTGTTGTACAGTGCCCTTGCAGCCGATAGTGCATAAGGCCCACCGGAGCCAATAGCTAATATATTGTCATCTGCTTCTATCACATCGCCAGTACCGCTTAGTAGCAAACCTTGTGTGTCATCCATTGCTATCATCATAGCTTCCAACTTACGTAAGTATCTGTCCGTTCTCCAATCTTTTGCCAGCTCAATCGCAGCACGCTTCAAGTTACCACTGTGTGCCTCTAACTTCGATTCAAACCTTCCCAAAAGAGTGAAGGCATCTGCTGTAGAGCCCGCGAACCCCACCATTACTTTTCCATTGTACAGCTTCCTGATTTTTGCAGTGCTGTGCTTCATTATTGTATTGCCAAGCGTTACCTGACCGTCAGCACCAAGTGCAGTTTTACCATTGCGCACTACACCGAGCACAGTGGTCGATCTTATTTTTTTATCATCATTCATTGTTTTCTTTTTCTATTTTTAATCTATAAAACATTCTATTTTCTAACAGAAAAATACAGACGAGCGTGCGAGATAATTGTTTAAAATGGGTGTGAAAAAAGTTGGGGGGGGCTTTTGGCTAAAGTAGAGTTACTTTGTCAATTTGAGCGAACTACTTGTTATGTAATAAATAATTTGACAACTCATTAAGAAAATATTTATTATCGAAAAATCTAGCATACAGACTATTTTGGGGAATACAATTATTAATAAACTTTGAAAATGAAACATCATAAGAATAAAAATATTTATTTTTGAATTCAAATATCCAAGGTAGATTCCATGGCGCAGAATTTAGATAATACTCTTTTGAGATGTTTAATGTGTCATTATTATCATTTACAATTGAAATTCTGAACCAATTATTAATTGTTGCATTTATATCATAGACATTATCAATGTAAGCTTTTATCTTTGAACTTTCTGTTTTATCTATTGTATCTATTAGGTTTTTATAATTTTCTCTTATACTATCTATTTGATCTGAAGTTCTTTTTGTATCTTCTATTAGCTTATTATTTAGATATTCTAAAAACTCGCTTTTTACTTTTTCAGTAATTTTAAATTCTTTTATTCCTGGTATTTTATAAGGGTTGTTGTTTATAGTTTTAAGAATTTCAACTAAATTTTCTTTTTTAAAGCTGTTGTTAAAAATAATTTCATTTGAATCAGATGTTATATGAACATACTGCTCACTGTTAAACAAATTATGATTATCTTTTTTAAAATCTATTTTATGCTTTGACTTTCTATAACAACTTCTAAAACCAAAATCAATGTTCAGGCTTTTAATATCGAAATTAAACAATTCTGAAAAGGGGTTTTTATGGAAAAACTGACTCAATTCTTTTTTCTCTAATTCATATTTATAATTATTTCCATAACCATCCCAAAGTATCACATTATTCTTATTCTCAAAATAGAAATCATTAATATTAAAAGCTGTTGTTAATTCTCTACTCCATCTTCCGTTGCTATATCGTAGCAAATCTCGCCCACTTGCACCGTATTTATAACTGTCAATAACTCTAATGATATCTGGTTCTGGTATGCTATAATCTAATGTATAAGGTATAACTTCTTTAAAGGTGTGTTCATTTATATAGAAAATCATATTATTCTGTGTAAGTACATACAACGAATTATTTACACTTTTTAAATCTTTTGGATAGCTTTGTAACTTTCTATTACTGATAATAATGCACTCTTTCATATTTTTAAATCTACAAATTTCTAAACTATCAGTAATTGCGAAAATTGTGTTGAGATGATTGTCTAATGCTATGTCAATAATATTTTTGTCAAAAAATCTCCAATTAATACTGTCTATATCAGAATAAAAAACTAATCCAGACTGTTTAACAATAATAGTCTCGTTCCAAATAAGAATTTTTTCAATTTTATCATTGGAGATATAATCTGCTTCTTCTGAGAACTGGTCTATTGGAGTCATTATATTTTCAAACGTATTCCAATTATCTCTTGTTTTGTACAACTCATTGTCTAAAGCACCAGCAAATCCATATAAGCTGTCAGACATAAAAATACTGTTAACCCTAGTAGAAGAATTAAATGGTGATTTTAATTTTTTCCAATTTTTTCCAAAGTCTGATGTATAAAAAATATTGCCTGATGATCCGCCCATCCAGGCTTGACCATTATTATTAGTATAAACGTCATATATCCACTGTCTACCACCAAAATCAGATTTAACCCATGTCTTACCTGCATCTGCAGTTAGATAATAACCATTTTTTCTAAAATCATTCTCTTTTGCAGAAATATACCCCGTCAATATCGCTGTATCTTTATTAAAAAATGAAATTCTATCAAGATTCGGATTTCCAGCACTATAAATATCTAAAGTATCATGAAAAGAATCGCCTTTATACCATAATGAATCAATTCCCCTAGTATAATAGGTTCTACTCATCGAAGTTGTAAGCCATATATTTCCATCAGGAGAAACTGATAATTCATTCACTCCTCCAATTACTTCTAAATTAGCTCTTTTATCTTCTTTACTTTTTAAAATTAATATATGAGTAAGAAGTAATAAAATAGAAACAATTACCCTCATTTGAAATACCTAACGCTTATAACCATTTGTGAACCATAATTTGAGTTAATATTTATAGGAGTAATTAATTTACAATTTTCCACATACCTTTACAACAAATTAGAACACAATTCGTATTTTTGTTAGCACTCTAATTGCAAGAGTGCTAATAGTTTTAAAAATCAATTTTTAATATATTTAAATAAGTTAATCGGAGGTTGTTAAAATGGCTTTAACTCCATTGCACGACAGGGTGTTAGTTCGCCCACAAGCACCAGAAGAAAAAACAGCTGGTGGAATTATTATACCTGACACTGCTAAAGAAAAACCACAAGAAGGTGTGGTAGTAGCAGTTGGTAACGGTAAAGTAAATGACGAAGGTAAAGTATTGCCTTTGGCTGTGAAAGAAGGAGACAAAGTACTATACGGCAAGTATGGTGGCACTGAAATCAGTGTTGACGGCGAGGACTTACTTATCATGCGCGAGAGTGATATCTACGCAGTTATTTCATAATTTTAATTAGAATATAAAAGTTTAGGAGTTTAATAAAAATGGCTAAAATCATAGATTTTGACATGAAAGCAAGACAACAGCTAAAAGCAGGTGTAGATAAGCTAGCTAACGCTGTTAAGGTTACTTTGGGCCCAAAAGGTCGTAACGTAATTATTGATAAAAAATTCGGTGCACCAACTGTTACTAAAGACGGTGTTACTGTAGCAAAAGAAATTGAATTAGAAGACCCAGTAGAAAACTTAGGTGCTAATATGGTGCGTGAGGTATCTTCTAAAACTTCGGACGTAGCTGGTGACGGTACTACTACGGCAACTGTATTGGCTCAAGCTATTTACAGAGAAGGTTTGAAGAACGTAACTGCTGGCGCAAACCCAATGGATTTAAAACGTGGTATTGACTTAGCTGTAACGGAAATCAAAGCTGGTTTGGCTTCTATGTCAAGAAACGTAGAAGGCACAAAAGAGATCGCTCAAGTTGGTACTATCTCTGCTAACAACGATGACACGATAGGTAACTTGATTGCAGAAGCAATGGAGAAAGTTGGTAAAGATGGTGTTATCACTGTAGAGGAAGCTAAGGGAACTGAGACTTCATTGGACACAGTAGAAGGTATGCAGTTTGACAGAGGATACTTATCACCTTATTTCGTAACTGACACAGACACTATGGAAACTTCTTTGGAAGATCCGTATATCTTGATTTACGATAAGAAAATTTCTGCTATCAAAGACGTATTACCAATCTTAGAGAAAGTATCTCAAGCTGGTCGTTCTCTATTGATTATCGCAGAAGATTTGGAAGGCGAGGCGTTGGCTACATTGGTAGTAAACAAATTGCGTGGTACACTGAAGATTGCTGCTGTAAAAGCACCTGGATTTGGTGATAGAAGAAAAGCAATGTTAGAAGATATCGCTGTTCTTACTGGCGGTACAGTTATCTCCGAAGAGAAAGGTTACAACTTAGAAGGAGCTAATATTTCTTCTTTGGGTACTGCTAAGAGAGTATCAATCGACAAAGACAACACTACTATTGTAGAAGGTGCTGGCTCGTCTGATGATATCAAACGCAGAATCAACGAAATCAAAACTCAAATCGAGAAGACTACTTCTGACTATGACAGAGAGAAATTACAAGAGAGATTAGCTAAGCTTTCTGGTGGTGTTGCAGTAATCAAGATTGGTGCAGCTACTGAAGTAGAAATGAAAGAGAAGAAAGCAAGAGTGGAAGATGCACTTCACGCTACTCGTGCAGCAGTGGAAGAAGGAATTGTACCAGGTGGTGGTGTTGCTTATATCCGTGCGTTAGCAAACTTGAAAGACGTAAAAGCAGAAAACCATGACCAAGAAACAGGCGTTAGCATTGTTCTTAGAGCATTGGAAGAGCCATTACGCCAAATAGTAACTAACTGCGGTGGCGAAGCTTCTGTAGTAGTAAACGAAGTTAAGAATGGTGAAGGCGCTTACGGTTACAACGCAAGAACTGACAAATTCGAAGACTTATTCGAGTCAGGCGTTATCGACCCAACTAAAGTTAGCCGTGTAGCATTAGAAAATGCAGCATCAGTATCGGGCTTATTGCTAACTACTGAAGCAACTATAGTTGACAAGCCAGAAGAAGAAGCTGGTCACAGTCACCCAGACATGGGCGGCATGGGTGGAATGGGCGGCATGGGCGGAATGATGTAATTTAGTCCCAAAAGCTCTGAATTTGGTCACTGAGCTTGTCGATGTGCCCAAAATTCGATCCCAAAACATACAAACCCACTATCTAATCGGTAGTGGGTTTTTTTTGTGCAAATAATATTATTTCTGTAAATTAGTCTATTATTACATTGTAGAGACGCATTGAATGCGTCTCCTTGCAAAACCAATAATGAAAGAGAAATATCAAGATAAATATAGGATACAATCTAATCGATTAAAGGGTTGGGACTATTCGGATGTTGGATACTACTACATCACAATATGCACTAAGGATAGAACCAATTATTTTGGTAAAATTACAAACGGTTTGATGCAGCTTTCGGAAATCGGAATCATTTTAAAAAGCGAATGGCTCAGAACTCCAATTATTAGAAAAGATATGAATGTTGGGCTTGACGAATTTATAATAATGCCTAACCACATACACGGAATAATAATTATTAATGGTGATGGTATGGAAAGTAAAAGAGACGTATGCAATACGTCTCTACAACCTGCATCAAATAGCATATCATCAATTGTAAGAGGTGTAAAAGCATCAGTAACATCTAAAGCAAGAAAGATAAACCCCAAATTTGGTTGGCAAGCTAATTACTATGATCACATAATCAGAAATGAAAAATCATTATATGAAATAAGAAAATATATTATTGATAACCCGTTAAAGTGGGAATTGGATAAATATAATAATTCCAATTATAATCATGAAAACACTTAGAGTGCCATTGAATGCGTATTATTTAAAAATAGATTAAGAGACGTGCTCAGCACGCCTCTACATACTGGTAGTAGGTTTTTTTTTGTGGGATGGTGTAAGATTCCAGAAAATTGTTAGTTTAATTACATGGTAAGCGCTAATAAAAAAATAATCCTCACATTTCTCTCTACATTTATAATTCTATTAGCTGGAGGTCATGGTATAATTTCATTACCATTGGCTTTTATATACTATATAAATGATTCCAATTATACTAACATTCCTAATTTATTCTTCATTCTGTCCTATCTGCTAGGTTCATTATTTCTTATTTCAACTTTATTTACAAAAATCAATCTAAAAAAGAGTCTATTTTTAAAAGGTATATTATTCTACTCACTTTCAATAATATTGATTCTGTTTCAAAGTGATGCACCTTTTATAACCTTTGTAACTTCAATTCCCTTTGTCTTATTAGCAAGAAGTACACACAAAAATCTATCAAGTGATTCTGACTACAATTCTGATATAGATAAATAATCTAGTCTCTTGTTTTCGAGAAACTCAAATGAGCTATCATAAATTTTATATCACACATATCCACCACCAAATAGATAGACTTTTTTGTGGGAATTACGATTTTTCGCTATATTAAATTTCCATAAATCAAAAACTTAAAGGAGACCGATGAAAATTGTAAAAATTCTATCGCTTATAGCGATACTAGTATTCTTTGCCTCATGTAAAGATGACACTACAAACCCTTCTGACAACACCACTCTTGACGCAGAAACAGGAGAATTCTTCCCAGCGAGTCTCAATACAAAATGGACTTACGAGTTTGTTCAAAATGGCACTACTACAACTATGACTAGTACTATCACTGGAACAGAAGAGTATAATGGGAAAACATATATTGTTGCTGAATCTGACTATAATGGCCAAATACAAAAAGGCCACATGAGAGTCGAAGATGGTAAATATTATTCACTTATCAAAGATGGTACAACTTCAATAAAAGGCGATTTTGAATTGCTTCACGTAGATGAGAATGCAAATGAAGGTGATACTTGGAATATACCAACAGAAGTTAAAGTTCAAGGAACATCACAAACAATATCAACTTATTACGATGTAAAGCTAGAAGAGAAATTAGATAGCTATGAGGTAAGAGGTAATACCTACAATGACGTAATGGTAATGCACTTGGTTCTGTCTGTTGATTATCCAAATGGTTTCACATTTTATATGGCAAATCAGAAATACTACTATGCACGAGGTGTCGGGGTAATCAAAAGTGTTTCTGTTGGTGGTGGCCAAACCATTACTCAAGAGTTAATTGAATTTGAAAAATAATATATATATAAATATGAAATACATTAAAGTCCTTTCCATCCTTTCAATTTTCCTATTATTCTCTGCTTGTAAAGAGAATTCATCGTCACCATCGGACAATGAAGATGACCCAAAGCCTGGTAGATATATTCCGTTGCAAATTGGAGCAGAATGGGAATATGAGATAACTCAAGCTAGTAGTAACTCGACTTATACTCTTAGAAATATAGGTGAAACAGAAAAAAACGGACATACTTGGACCGAACAAATCACAACAGCAGCAAATGGCTCACAATCGTCTATTATCAGATTTGAGAATGGAAAATATATACAGTTTATAGCTAGCGGTACAGGAATAATCGTTACAGATATGAACTTCATAGCATTAGATGAAAATGCAGAAATAGGTGACACTTGGGAAATCCCTCATAAAGTGATGTTTGCTGGGTCGAGTCCAATTGATGCTGCATATACTATGAAGATAGTTGAAAAATTAGAAAGTTATACTGTCAGAGGTACTAAGTACGAAGACGTAATTAGTGTAGATTTGAACTTAAGCTATTTCCCAAATGGTGGTACTGTTAACAGAATAAATCAAAGAACTTATTATGCTTCTAACGTTGGTGTAATAAAAGTTGAAGGATTTGGTCCCAGCACTGCTTATACTCAAGAACTAATTAACTATACACCTTAAAATTTTATAAATTTATATCACAAACCCACTATCGAAAGGTAGTGGGTTTTTTTGTTGACTATTCTTTCCATATTTCAAAAACTCAAAACCTTATTTATTCGTATCTTTGTATAAATTTAGAATAACAAAAAAACAGAATAGATATGAATCCGAATGGCGATGTAAACATACAAATTGAAAGCAACATAGCTACAATAGAATTTTATCACCCATCGAGCAACGCGCTACCTGGTAACGTACTTAGAAAATTGGCAGAAACGATAGACGAAACTGGTAAAAATGATGATGTAAGAGTGATTGTGCTAAAATCTGGTGGCGATAGAGCATTCTGTGCAGGTGCATCATTCGATGAGCTAATTGCGATTACAGATTACCCAACAGGTAAAAATTTCTTTATGGGATTCGCCTTAGTAATAAACGCTATTCGCAAATGTCCTAAATTCGTGATTGCAAGAGTACAAGGCAAGGCCGTAGGTGGTGGTGTAGGTGTACTTTCTGCTGCAGACTATACATTGGCTACCAAATACTCATCCGTCAAACTGAGTGAGTTAGCTTTGGGAATCGGACCATTTGTTGTAGGCCCAGCTGTGGAGCGTAAGGTTGGCAAGTCGGCTTTCTCACAGATGTCAATAGACTATGATTGGTACGATGCTGAGTGGGCAAAAAACAGAGGATTCTATGCTGAAGTTTACGAAGATATTGATGCGTTAGACAAAGCAGTTGCAGAATTCGCAACAAAGATGGCAAGCAACAGCCCTGAAGCTATGGCTGAGCTGAAGAAAGTTACTTGGTCTGGTACTGAAGATTGGGATAAGCTGCTGGAAAGTAGAGCAGAGATAAGTGGAAGATTAGTGCTATCTGATTTCACAAAAAATTATATCAAACAATTTAAAGAAAAGAAATAATGTACCTCTTTTTTGATACAGAGACCAGCGGGTTACCCAAAAACTATGACGCCCCAATTTCCGATTTGGACAATTGGCCATACATAGTTCAAATAGCTTGGTTAGAGCAAGATAAATATGGCAATGATATCTCTACAGGTAACTATTATGTTACACCAGAAGGTTTTGACATCAGCCCTGATTCTGAGAAAATACACAGAATTAGCAAAGAAAAAGCAACCGATTTGGGATACCCAATAACTGATGTTCTGGAAGTATTCAATGCCATTATCAAAAAATCGAAGTATATAGTCGCGCACAATGTTGAGTTCGACTACAATGTGCTCAGTGCAGAGTTTGCTCGCCACTATATGAAAAGCGATATCGCGGAAAAGAAGAAAATATGTACAATGCAGGAAACGATAGAATTCTGCAACTTACCAGGTAGCAATGGACTGAAATACCCACGACTATCAGAATTATACTACAAGCTATTCGCCAAAAACTTTGACAATGCGCACGATGCAAAAGCTGATATAGATGCTACTGCAGAGGCGTTTTGGGCGCTGAAGCAACGCGGTGTGATAGACGAATACAACCTAAGAACTCAGCAAGAAATAGGCGTTAAGAAAAAGCAAGAAGAGGAATCAAACGATGATGATTCGAGTATGTCGTTGTTTTAGGGTGTATTTATGGCAAAAATAGCAATCGGATTATCAGGTGGAGTTGACTCTGCCGTAGCAGCACACATACTCAAAGAGCAAGGGCACGAGGTCATTGCTCTGTTCATGCAAAATTGGGATGACCCAACAGGAACACTCCGCGGTGACTGTGAGTGGGAAGAAGACTTCGAAATCGCACAACTGGTTGCGCGTCATTTGGATATTCCTATTCACCACATTAACCTAAGCAGTGAGTACAAATCACGTGTAGCAGACTATATGTTTGCCGAATACGAAGCTGGTCGCACTCCCAACCCCGATGTGCTTTGCAATCGTGAGATAAAGTGGGATGTATTTCTCAAGGCTGCACTCGAATACGATGTAGATTTGGTAGCAACGGGTCACTACTGCCAGAAAGATGAGTTAGATGGCGAATACCGCTTGCTCATGGGTAAAGATAGCAATAAAGACCAAAGCTATTTCCTATGCCAGCTTGACCAAGAAATGCTCCGCTATGCTCACTTCCCAATTGGTGGACTTTCGAAGCCAGAGGTAAGAGAGATAGCTAAATCCCTCAAATTGCCGAACTATGATAAAAAGGATTCTCAAGGACTCTGCTTTATCGGTAAGATTGACTTGCCTACATTTCTGAAGCAGAAGTTAGAACCCAAGAAGGGAGACGTAATAGAGATTCCAGATAAAGAGCACAATTGGAATATTGGTAGTGACTTGTTAGACCAATGTATACTCGATGATATCTGCTACCCTGCTCCTATGTGGGCAAGCGATGGACATAAACTAGGCCAACATGACGGAGCACATTTCTTTACTGTAGGACAAAGAAGAGGACTTGCCATAGGTGGAACTAAGTTGCCTCTATTCGTAATTGGTACAGATGTAAAGAACAATATAATCTACACTGGTCAAGGCGAAAACCATTATGCACTCAATCGTCCAGGCATACATATCAAAGCTGATGAAGTTCACTGGGTTCGTCCATCGCAAGAGATGGAAATAGACGAAATCCGCGAGTATGATGTAAAAATCCGATATCGCCAGCCAAACCAAAAGGCGAAGTTGATTCGCAAAGAGAATGGTATGTATATTGTCTTCGATGAGTTGCAAAAAGGAGTCGCAGCAGGGCAATTCGCAGTTTGGTACGATGGCGAGGAGCTAGTTGGCTCAGGCGTTATATTTGCATAATTACACCACTCTTTCATTCTAATTTTTATTATGCTTAAGTTTGTAAGTAATCAATCCCACCAGTTGGGATTTTTTTATTTAATCACAGCAGAGTAAATTAATGGACGGACTTTCAGCTTCAATATGGTCATCGGCAGTAGTGCTATTTTTCCTAATGGATCCTTTGGGGAACGTGCCTGTGGTTCTATCTGTACTCAAAGATATAGACCCCAAAAGACAGAGAGTAATAATAGCTAGGGAGCTATTGATAGCATTGGTAATATTACTAATCTTCCTATTCTTAGGCAAACCGATGCTCAACTTCCTTCATCTGCAGCAAGAAGCCGTTACAATCTCTGGTGGAATTATACTACTCATAATAGGGCTAAGAATGATATTCCCATCTCCTGAAGGTATAGTAGGGCAACAGCCCGATGGAGAACCATTCATAGTGCCGCTGGCTATACCACTAATCGCTGGACCATCTGTACTAGCTATGCTAATACTAATGACACAGAGTGGCCCAAACAAAATGACTGATTGGCTTTTTGCCTTACTCATAGCTTGGGTGCTAACAGCCATTATTCTACTCTCAGCGCCATTACTACTCAAACTACTTCGCCGCCGTGGACTAACGGCACTAGAAAGACTAATGGGTATGATATTAGTAATGATATCAGTACAGATGCTAATAAATGGTCTGAAGTTATTGTATTAAAAAACTCGATTTGGGTTTTTAGGTTTGTAAAGTTACTTTCTAGTCAACAAAAAAACTATTCAGAAGTATAATTGTTTCTTTTAATGGTCTCCTTTAGTTGGCACACCATTATTCTATTTTAAATTTTGCATTGATTTCAAATCTCAATTTGATTTTTTTACCATTTTCGGTATTAGGATTATCACTTGAGTTCATAATTGTATTACTTGTAGTAATTGAAGGTCCCCAATAATAATTATTTGAACTTAGTTCCGTAATTGAAATTATATCTCCAAGTTTTCTATCAATAGTTTCTAAAAGATATTTAGCCTTTTCTTTCGCCGCAATTAGAGCTTGCTTTTTTACTTCTTTACGCAATGTAACTAGATTTTTATTTTTCAACTCTCCTATTCGCATATATGCGATCCCTCTTCTGTCAAGAATATTGAGAATCTTGTTCATTTGCTTAAAGTCAGATAATGAAATTTCAAGCTTTTTACTTATTAAAAATCCTTCAACTGTGGATCTCCAATAATTGCCAACCTCTGTTGTTCTGATGCTTTCTGATTTAATTCCTAAATCATTTAAATCTTTGAAAATCTGCTCTTCTATTTCATTAATATTTACTTTATTTTTATAATGTTTAAAATCTTTTTCTTCATCAAATTCATCTTCCAAATATTCTTTTATTCCAATAATAAAAATGAATTCATCTGGTTCAATCAATATCTCAGCACTCCCTGTTACTTCGATGAATTTTGACTCTTGAGCTGTAATATTAGACCCGATTAAGATTAAACAAAGATA
This sequence comes from Chlorobiota bacterium, assembly GCA_046290495.1. Classification (GTDB taxonomy): domain Bacteria; phylum Bacteroidota; class Ignavibacteria; order Kapaibacteriales; family UBA2268; genus PGYR01. The sequence goes on from JBKAGT010000005.1 coordinate 1,625,531, forward strand.
TAAAAGTAACTTAATTTTCATTTGATTTTTGTATTGATTGTAAACTAACTTCAAAATAACAAAAAGAATACTAACTAAAAAGCCCAACTAGAACTAGCCAGGCTTGGTAAAAGATTAATTGATTCTTTTATTATTCAACTTTTGTAATAATAAATACTGAGTTTTCACCAACTATGAAATCATCTGTACTAACACCATCTCTCCTAGTTTGAAATTGGAACCCTGTTCCACTATTGTCTGTTTTAAAAACTCCATCAATGTCAACTGCCAGATTATTTGAAAACACGTCAAAACTATCATCATATTCATTGTCATAAATCATTGTTTTAGATCCATTATGGTCTGTAAAAGATAAGAAAATTAACCCTGAAGTCGGAAGACCCACGAATTGAAAATTGGCCTCAGCATTACTTGAGACTCTACGTAATAACACGAAGCCTTTTATTCTGTAGGTACTATTGGCATCTAAAGATGTAGTGAAATCAGTTACAGTCGTATAAGTGTTTGAACTAATAGTCTGATCCGAAGACTTGGTTAATACCGTCACTTCTGGCAGGCCGCTACCACCACCTCCTCCACCAGTGATTATTTTACCATCATTATCTACTTGTATATTTTGTGTGCCACCACCAGCTAAGTCCATTAGTGTAACACCTCTCATTTGAGTTTCAGTTATGCTTCCATTGCCTATCACAACTTGGTTGTCAGCAGTAGTGTGTGTGCCTTCTCCGATTGCAATAGAATTAGTAGCGGTAGCTAATTGTGGCGTAGCAGTTGAGCCAGCATTCCTTCCTAGAAAAACATTTTCTGTTCCAGTAGTAATTGCTTGACCTGCCCTAAAACCAACAGCTGTGTTATTACTCCCGGTAGAACCTTGTAGAGCAGTACCACCTATAGCAATATTTTGTTCGCCTGTTTGGTTTGAAAATAAAGCTGCTTGACCTACTGCTGTATTATTTTGTCCAGTAGTGGTACTATTCATAGCTATAGAACCTATTGCCGTGTTTTGACTTGCAGTAGTGTTTGAAGATAGTGCACTGGCACCGATTGCTGTGTTTGCACCTCCTGAAGTATTTGCTAATAGAGCATTGTTTCCAAAAGCTGAGTTATCTGAGCCCGTATTATTCATTAACGCTTGGAATCCATTAGCAGTATTACTACTCCCGGTTATATTATCTCTTAGTGCACGTGAACCTGTAGCTGTATTTCTTGTACCTGTTGTATTATCTTCTAATGCATTATTACCAATAGCAGTATTTTCACCCCCAGTAGTGTTACTACTCAAAGCACTCATGCCAGTCGCAGTATTATTAGTACCTGTAGTGTTTTCACGTAAAGCAAACGCTCCCGTTGCAGTATTGTTACTAGCAGAAGTGTTATTAGATAAAGCTTGAACACCATTTGCAGTATTGTGATTTCCAGATGTATTATCAAATAACGCAAATCTTCCAGTCGCTGTATTCTTATCACCACCGATATTTTTATTCAGAGCATTTTGTCCAATTGCAGTATTGTCTTCTCCATCTATATTATTTGTCATAGATCCAGAGCCAATTGCTGTATTATATCTAGCAGTTGTATTACTGTTTAATGAATTATATCCAATTGCTGTGTTAGATGTTCCACTTGTATTATTTTCTAATGCATTATTACCAATAGCAGTATTAAAAACTACATTACCACCACCTTGACCGATTGTTAGTCCGTCTATAACTGCGTGCTGAGGTACATTAAGTACACCTTGTAGGTTAGTTTCTGTAATAGAACTGTTACCAATTACCACTTGATTATCAGCATTAGTAAATGTATTAGCACCTATTGCAATTGAGTTTTGTGCATCTACTTTTTGTGAGCCACTTTCACCCGCTCTATTTCCTAAGAATACATTGTTGCTCCCAGATGTTACAGTATAACCTGATCTAACACCAAGAGAAAGATTATAACTACCTGTTGCATTATTCCTCAATGCTTCATCTCCAGCTGCAGTGTTAAAACTACCAGTAGAGTTAATGAATAATGAACCCCTTCCTATTGCTGTGTTGTTATTACCTGCCGTATTATTAAATAAAGACCCCTCACCATTAGCAGTATTATAATTTCCTGTGTTGTTATTATATAGTGAATTTATTCCATTGGCAGTGTTATTATTTCCTGTTGTGTTAAATAGTAAAGCATTCTTACCAGTTGCAGTGTTGTTATTTCCTGTTGTGTTTGCTATCAAGGCATTGGTACCAACAGCAGTGTTGTCTGTACCACTTGTATTAAATCTCAAAGAGCTAGTCCCAAATGCAGTGTTATTATTTGCATTATTTACACTCAAGCTCAAATATCCTACAGCTGTGTTACTAGTTCCTGATGTATTAGTTATCAATGCATCTACACCAACTGCTGTGTTTTGAGAGCCAGATGTGTTATTTCTCAAAGAACTAGTACCAATTGCTGTGTTATTATCACCGCTTGTATTAGCACTCATGCTCAGATAACCTACTGCTGTATTGCTGGCACCTGAAGATGTTCCATTGAAAGCAGTATTCCCAAAAGCTGTATTGTTACCTGCAATCACTTGACTAACTCGTTTATTAAAAGTAAAAACATCATCTGTCGATTCGAACACATCCTCACCCGCTACAGTCATAGTTGCTGTGTTTGTAGCATCGTCATAGCTAAAGGATAGCTCATCACCTGCCATTCCTAGTGGTGGTCCTATGTGTACTGTATTGCCTTCTACAAATAACTCACTCCATCTATTGCCATCTGTACCAAGTGAAGCTCCCGTTTGTGTTGGGTTGAAATTACCATCATTATCAAATACACTGGCTTGTGCTTGTGCTAATATTAGGGCATCTAATCTATACTGTGCATACAGACTACCATTCACATATATATCCAAAGTATGATATGTTGTTATATCACTAGCACTATAGTCTGACCAAGTTGTACCCGAACCAGCGTGGTCTTGTACATTTACTAATATTATTCCTGAGCCACTAGGTGTGATTCCACTAGTTAAATTTTCCCCAACAAATAGGGAAGAGCTAGTATTGTCTGCCATTTGTACCCTTACACTAGTTGGCGTACCAGCCGTGTAAACGAATGCCACTTTCATTGGCTCCAACGATACCCCTGTAGAGATTGCTATTAGTGCCGTTACGGCTATTAGTAAAATCTTTTTCATAAATCCTCTTAAATGATTTTAAATATTATATGCAATATAATTAAATTCCTTCTTTACTCAAACAATGGACTATATGTAACTGTCTGCTAATCAGTTGTTTTTATTGAATAGTCGTACCTATTTATTAGCTTTATAGAATTATAAAAAACTAAATTGATAAATAACAATGATGAATAAATCACCAGAAGAAGCCGTAAAGCACATAAAAAGTAATGATAACGTATTCATTCATTCGGCGACAGCAGTTCCTACTCTATTAGTCAATGCTATGAGCGAAAGGCATGCTGAGCTAAAGAATGTTAGTATATATCAGATACACACTGAAGGCCCTGCTCCCTATTGCAACCAAGGTATGGAGGACTCCTTCAATGTTAAAGCTTTGTTTGTTGGGTCTAATACTCGCGAGTCCATCCGTAGAGGGAAAAATAGCTATATACCTATCTTTCTGAGCGAGGCACCAAAGCTCTTCAGGAAGGGAACAATTCCAATAGATGTAGCTTTAATTTCTGTTTCACCACCTGATAGACACGGCTATTGTTCGCTAGGTACTTCAGTCGATATTTCTTTGGCTGCTGTTGAGTCTGCGAAGTTTGTAATAGCACAAGTCAACGATAGAATGCCAAGAACTCATGGAGATGGAATTATTCATGTAAATGACATCGACATACAAGTAGATGGAAATAAGGAATTATATCAAATACACTACTCAGAGTTGTCTGATGAAAATAAAGCCATAGGTAAGAATATAGCTGAACTGATTGAGGACGGTTCCACATTACAAATGGGTATAGGAGCTATCCCAAATGCAGTTCTATCCTTCTTGGGTAATCATAAAAATTTAGGAATACATTCCGAAATGTTTTCAGACGGAATTTTGCCATTGGTCGAAAAGGGAGTGATAAATGGTGTAAATAAAAAGAAGCACACAGGTAAGATTGTATCTTCTTTTGTAGTAGGTTCAAAAAAGCTGTATGATTTTATAGATGACAACCCTGTGGTGCATATGTTGGATTCCGATTATGTCAATAGTCCAACCGTAATACAGAGAAACCCCAAAGTAGTTGCTATCAACAGCGCGATAGAGATAGACCTTACAGGACAAGTTTGCGCTGATTCAATAGGTTCACAAATATATTCCGGCGTCGGTGGTCAAATGGACTTTATTCGTGGTGCATCACTTTCAGAAGGTGGTAAACCAATAATTGCTCTTAGTTCAATAACAAAAAAAGGAGAGTCTAAGATTGTCCCATTTTTGAAGAAGGGAGCAGGTGTAGTAACTACTAGAGCACACATGCATTATGTAGTAACAGAATATGGGGTAGCAAACCTATATGGAAAGACAATAGACGAAAGAATAGAAGAGTTAATTAGAATCGCACACCCAATGCACAGAGAAGAATTAGAAAAATCTAAAAAATTGCTCCATTGTTAATCTCTCAAACTTTTTCTTTAAAAGTTTAATAATGAACTAATCACTAGTTATTCTGAAAAGGTCTTTTTCCTACCTTATGCAGACACTCTACGACTGTGGGAATCTATCTTGACTATGGCATACCATCAAAGAGGACTGAAAAGATTAAAAAATACAGCTCAGTTATTATAATTTTGATTATTTGTTTATATTCAACTATCTATAATCATCAATTCTGAACTATATATGAGAAAATCTATTCTTTTTGCTTTAGCTGCTTTTTACCTTCAAAGATAAGAAATATGAAACATACTATATTTGATAGTATGTAGGGAAACAATAATATCATAAAATCTATTAAAAAGTACGGTTCTTTTATATCATTGAAAATATTTGCACTATTTACATGATTAAAAAATAAAATAATTGAACTAAGTGAAATAAAAAATGAAATAAAATATTTTAAAATATCACTAGTTATCTTTGTGAGCTTGAGTAAGAAGGCAATGCAAGTCATAATCAAAAATGCCAGAAGATGCATAAGACCAATTATAAATATAAACCCCGAATACTTTCCGAATATATTTATAAATACTATAGATAAAATAAAGCATAGAATTGATGACACCCATATATACTTGTAAGTCATAGTTTTTTCATTTTCTATATTTTAAAACTTATTCATTAGAGAAATGGAACATAATGTTTGACTTTTTCAATATTCTTCAACTGCTTTTTCATTAATTTCTTACTCCATTTTTTTGCTGGTCGCTCTTTGCTGAAATATGTATAACCATTATCTATCCATTCTTTTCTATAATCTTCAAATGTCTTTTTCTTACTTGAGTCATCAAAACCAAATTCAAATCCACAGCAAGGACATATTTCATAAGATGGATAGCCAAAAGTATCATATGGAGGTTCAAATAAGTTATCATATCCACATACAGGACAAATATTGATTAACTCACTTGGTTCGTATCTTTTTCTCATTTCTTCCTTAGTCAACAATTGTGTCTTTTAAATTTCCTTCAATCGCTTGTAATTATCCATGTACATATAAAGATTAAAGTTTGAATTACGTACAGTGACATCAATGTTTACTTTGTTATTCTCTTTTTTAAATAATACTTGCGCAAATTTTTGCCCCAAATCCTCATCTATTCTAAATATAGTTTCCCCATTGATAGATATACAAATTTGCTTATTAATAAGTGATATTGGCTTAAATTTTAGAGTTGCTCTATCGTATTCTTTTTCTTTAACTAATTCTATATTTGTTTTTGTACTATCGATCTCGTTAAAAAGATAAACATTATTGTCTTCGCTAATGTTATCTAATCCAATTATATATATTGTAATTTCTTTATTGCTCTTGATGCTTCCTGAATAATCATTAAATCGCACTTCTCCAATTTCTAAGTCAGAAGTACAGGATGAAAATAACAAAATTAATAGTATTACTAATATTATTTTCCTATTCATGAACTAATTACCTTGATATTTTCATATTAAAAACCATTTTTCTCTTCAAGTTTATATATTGCTAATGGATGATCATTTTGATACTCCCAAAAATATAGCCTTTTGCAGCTAGGGCATTTCCAAAAAGTTATTTCATAACCGTCAAAGTCATGTATTCTCTCTCCTTGGTCTATTCGATCGAGAGCAGAAATCCATTCTTCATCACTAAAAACAATATATTGTATTTCAGGATTACTTGAATTACTCATTGCTTTTCCACACTTACACAAAATCCCAGACATGATTTCTCCTATGTTGGTTTACGGATTTTAATCATTTCTTATTACTTCTTTTTACTCCACTTTTCTACCATTGCAAAGAAGTCTTTTTGTTTGCCAAGAAAACTATTTTTAGTATGGTTATGTGCCTCAAGAAGAAAATCTTCTTTGATATTACCCTTCTGTACTCTAAGAGCCATAACATAAAATACAGCCACTGGATTTACATCTTTTCTAATCTCTTCTTTAATCAGAATTGGCCTCCCATAATGTGCCATTTTCGGGTCTTTTTCTATTTCCCATCTTAGACCTTCTATCTCCTTTATCAAAAGTTCTCCATAATATATACCTGCATCAATCATAAGTGTAATAGTAGGTTCTATAAATTCATAGTCTGGTATTTCGTGTATCTTTTGTATATGCTTCGGTAGTTTGGCCCTCTCTGCCTCTATTTCTTCTGGTGTTTGTTCCCTTGTTGCAATATTCTTCTTAAAAAAATAGTAAATGGTTTGTAACTTATCTACCGATAATTCTACTTGGTCCGACTTAAAAACCTGCTCATAAAATATACGCAACCGCTCTTCTTTAATGGCAATAAACCAATCAAAGTAATTTCGTACATCTTCCAAACTCATTTTCGAGTTGTCTTGTACAATATGCTTGGGCACTTTTATTTCTGGATAACTGCTCATATTATTTAGTTGCTTGCTCTACTGCTTCGTCCGAAAGTTCCAGTATTTGTGTACTTATATTATACCCTGCCTGTTGGGCTATTTAAACCTAAAAATATACTCATAATGAATCAAATAGGCTTTAATATTTGTCTTCTGAAATTGGGTTATAAAGATCAATTTTTTTACTTATTACCATCTCCTTGAACGCGGCATTAAATAGAAACTGTTTTTTCCCATCTTTGTTTTCAGAAATAAGCCATAAGGAGTTAAATTTCGAAGGGTCAATAGAACGTTTTTGAGTTATGAAAATATGTACCATACCAAGTTCTTGAACTTTGTAATCATCTATAACTTTCCCTATTATACCATCGTCATTGATGAAGAAACAATCTATTAAATTAATACCTAATTCCTCTTCTTTCGAAACAAGAAAAATAGTAAATATATTATTACCCCAATATTGCACTCTTTCTACAGTATACCCAATCATTTCTGAATTCATTTAACCCTCATCGATTAAAAATGGTTGTTTTCGCTGTCTTCTACCTTCAAAGATAAGAAATATGAAACATACTATATTTGATAGTATGTAGGGAACAAGATTAATCATAAATGGCACTAAATACTGTTCTTCATTCAAATTAGCAAAAATGTTTTTACCAGTGAGAATATATACAATTAGAATAATTGAAATAAATGAAAGAACAAATGAAAATAGATATATTAAAGTATCATTAATTTTATTCAGGTATTCTAGGATGAACGCTACGCATATCATTATTAAAAAAGCAGCAAGGTGAATAAAAATAAATAGAAGAAGAAATAAAGAACCATCGGCAAAGATTTTAATAAGTATTAAAGACAAAATAAAGCATAGAATTGAAGATATCCATATATACTTGTAAATCATAGTTTTTGCTTAAAATTAGGAAATCAAAAATTATTCCTTCCAATTTTTCTCTATTTCTTTAACAATCCTTACATATCTAGAATTTTCATCTGCGAACTCTCTTGTCAATTTTGCCCATTCATCAAATTTTTCCCTGTTCTTTAGTTCAAAATAGGCTATAACCATATTTATAGCCATTTGACCCTTTTCAAAATCATTATCTGATAACTCTATACCTTTTCTATAAATCTTTTCAGCCTCATCAACTTTATTCAAATACTTGAGTGAAAATCCTAATTCCCTATAGAAATAGAAGTTATCTGGGTTACTCTCTATCGCTTTTTCAAGTATTACTCTAGCTTCATCAAATTTACCAATGGCATTATAAGCATAAGAAAGCTCGAATTCAAGTCCCTCATGATGAGGTTCTTCCTTGTAGGCTTCTTTCAGTGGTACTAACGCTAACTTACTAGCACCTACATGATTATAATGATAACCTATATTGGTTAAGTAAGAAACGCTTTCACTGTCAGTTTTGTAAACTTCTAACCATTCAGGAACTACAGGTAGTCCCAATTCTTTAAGTTTATCATCTGGAATTACAGCTATTGGCTTCCATTCTGTATCAATCCTAACTTTAACCATGAAAGTAGTAGAGTCTGATTTTTCGGGTATAAAGTTATTTTCACTATCAATAGTAAAGCTTCCGCCCATATGGTATGTAAAACCTGCTTGTTGGTCAATATATATAAACCCATAATAATATGAAGTATCATTACCACTGTTTGGAAATGCTACCCACTTATCTACTGCTTCATAATATGCTGTATTGAAAGACATCTCATCTTGACTTTTTAGTAAACTTGAAAAACTTACTATTAATATTACGATACCTATTTTTACTACTCCTCTCATTTCCCATCTCCCATTATGTTTCTTTTCAAAAATACGGATAGCAGTATAGAGAATATAACATAGGCAACGAACACATAGAATCCAGGTTGGAGCGATGTGTAGTTGGTTGTTATTGCCGTCATGGTCTCTGTGCTGCGGTTCAGCGTAGTTAGCTGATTGTCCAAAATTCCTTGGAATCCCACATAGGACATAAATATTGCCACCACCATCACATCTGCCATTGACCATTTGCCTGAGTTGAAAGTAAGCCAATCAGCTATCTTCCACTCTCTATACCTCTCACTTATATTATACAACACCATGGATGCCAATTTAGTTACAGGTAGCAACACACTAAACGCCAATATAAGCCCACCAACTATCTTCGAATCTAGTTTGCCAGTGCTCATCATTATACTGATTATCTCAATTATGCTTTTGCTCCTGTAGAATATAAACTGATCGGAGAATTCGATGTCTGAGCCCAATATCACAAATTTCATAGTCTGCAATCTGGCGTCTATCTCTATCATTGGCGATGCTACACCAGTTAGCAATATTATCACACCAAAAGCAATACAAAAGCTAAGAATAGGGGAATGCAGATCTTTGTTTTTCCTATTTATATATATTATCACCAGAAACACAATGCCAATAGCCAATACCCCAATAGAGTGATACATAGCCTTGGTCTCTAACTCACTAGCTTTTGCTATCAGCATTTCGTTCAGCTCTTTTCGAGTCTCTACTTTGTGTTTGACTAAGTATTTACCATATCCACCAAGACTTTTAGGGTCGTGAGTAACTTTCGATAACTCTTCAATTTTTATCTTTATTATTTTCTTTACTCTTTCCTTGCTCTCATCGCTAGTTATTTTCTCCATTATAGCATCGGTCAGCTCAGGGGTCTTTTTCTTGAAATCCTCCACATCGAAGAATAGATTGACTGCATGCTTCCGAACAAATTTCAATATCGAATCATCATCTTCTTGAATTACTTTGTCCGTCTCCATAATCAGATTGTTTAGCACTTCTGTTACTGTTACCCGGATTATACTGTCTTGCTCGTGAGTCAGCTCAAAATCATCTATTTCTTTTATGGCTATTGCCTTCAAGTCTTTTTCCCATTCGTTTACAGAAAGCATACCATATAGAATATCATTTGCTTTGCTGATATCGTCTTTTATCTCGGCTCTGGTGTGCGACAATTCGTAAATATGCCAACATGAGTAGGCAGTCACCCCCAAAAGAGCCACAGAAACAATATATATTAGAAGTTTATTCATAAGCAGGAAGTCCCATTGTTACAGCAATAATACGAATATAATTAGACCTAAAAAATATTTATTTTCATTAAATGTAATAAATATTTGCTATTCTGAACAGTGTTCAATAAATTAGCATTGTTATATATTAATGATTTAAAAAAATATATTGTCATGAAAAATAAAGAATTACAAGAAAGCCGAATGCGTGGCTATTTCACTCAGGCCACTAAGGAAATGATACTTGCAGAGGGTACGAAATCGCTAAGCGTTAGATCAATAGCAGAGAAAGCTGGCTACTCATTTGCGACAATGTACAATTACTTCAAAGATGTAAATGAGCTAATATCATATTGCATTCTGGACTTTGCAGATGAGTGCGAAAGCTATATCAACGACCGAGTAAGCAACAAAGAAAAAGGTCTATCAAGCATAGAAGCCAAAATAAAAGCATATACTGAATATATGGTACAATATCCTGGTATATTCGAGCTATTCTTCATCGAGAAGCTATCTATATCAAGCAACTCTGCAGATAGGGTAGAGCCAGCTGTTTCCCTTATCGAAAAAGTCTGCCAACCAGATGTGGAGCATTGCATAGAGCAGGGACAAATGAGTGTAGAGGAAGCTGTGGTTCTTATGCTCAACTTGCGCAATAATATAAACGGTGGATTATTGCTCTATATGAACAGACAATACCCCAAATCCTACACTAGCTTTATGGCAAATATGGACAAAGTAGTTGGTTCGTTGTTGAGGTAAAATGAGGTAATTACTATATAGTATGTGCTTTTTTTATTCATTAGCTGTCTTTCATTGTAAGGTTAAATAACAAGGAGTGTAATTTGAAATATTCATTACTGTTTTCATTTTTAATTTTTACCACCTCAACAGCTTTCTCCCAGACTGTCACAATTGATACCGCTATTTCTCATCAAACAATACAAGGGTGGGAAGCAGGTACGGGGACATTAGTAATAGAAGGTGAAAGTATATATTCTGATACAACACTACCATACATAAGGGAAGATCTGGCAAAGTTAATGGTAGATTCTTTAGGGATAAATCGTGTGCGGCTAGAGGTTCGTTCGGGTTCTGAAAATCTGGTTGATTATTATGACAAGCACTTTATAGAAGAGAGTATCCCCTATGAAGAATGGAGAGCAAATAGATATGCAACAGTGAATGACAATGATGACCCCAATGATTTGGATATGAGCAAATTTCAATTTACTGAGCTGGCCATCAAAATAAGGAATGCCGTATTGCCACTGAAAAAAAGGTTGGAAGAAAAGGGTGAGTTTCTTTATATAAATCTATGCTATGTGGCATTTACAGGGCAGATTACTGAAGGCGAATTTCATCATCGTGACTCACAAGAATATGCAGAATTTATACTAGCAGTATTCAAACACATGGATGAAACTTACGGTTTTTACCCTGACGGAGTAGAGGTAATATTGGAGCCAGGAGTAGCTGATTTTGGCAATGGCAAATTGGTAGGTGAGTGTATGGTAGCAGCTGGCGATAAACTAAAAGCCAATGGTTATAATCCAGAGTTCATAGCCCTTTCAAACACGAATTTGTTTGGTGCAAATAACTCAAATATGATTGGAAAGTTTTTAGAAGTTCCTAGAGTATTGGACTATTGGTCGGAACAATCATATCACTGCTATGCTGGTAGAACAGATGAAAATTTGAAACAAGTTGCTGACAGAGCTAAAGAATATGGAATCCGTACTTCTATGCTCGAGTGGTGGACAAATGGAAATACTTACGAAAGACTACACACAGATTTGACTATAGGCAACAACGCTGCGTTTCAATTTAGGTTCAGTCTAACCTCTCCTAATGAGACTGGAGGTCTTTCGCACACAAAATTCATTAGCCCTGATGATTACACTATAGAGTTAAATGAATATGTAAAGTATATACAACCATATTTCAACAATATTAAGCGAGGTGCAGTAAGAAAAGAAGCAACTAGCGATAGTGAAATACTTAACCCTGCTATATTCAAAAACCCAGATGGAAATTTAGTCCTAATAGTTACTTCAGCCGAAGAGTCTGATATTACTATTCAAAATCTTCCTGCTGGAACGTATGAAATATCATACACGACTGGCGATGGAAGAAGGGAACCAAAAGCATACAATGAGTATTTGCCAACACAAGCTATAAGCTCAGGTGAAGACTTAACAGCCAGTATACCAGACAAAGGATTCATGGTTATAAAGCAAATAGAAAGTGAAACAACTTCAGTTAGTAGTAGCAAAAGTGAATTACTTAAAGTGTTCCCAAACCCTTCGACAGGAATAATAAATATTGATTATTACAATTATTCTGAAATAGTTGTTGAAGTATATAATTCTGCTTCCAAATTAATTACAACAATCAGAAACAGTACCGAAATAAACCTTAGCCATTTACCAAAAGGTGTTTATTTAATAAAATTGAAAGACAAAGAAAATCAATACACTAAGAAAATAGTATTGAATTAAGGAGAATTTATGAACAGACTTATACTAATAACATTTATGATTGCAATCCTATCAGCTTATTCAAAAGATAGGTATTCGCACACGTACTCCACTTACTTAGGTGGAAGCAACTTCGAACAGGCCAGAGATATAGCTGTCGACAAAGATGGCAATATCTATATAGTTGGTGGCACATCTTCATCGGATTTCCCAGTAACTAAAGGAGCAGCTATAACAGAATACAATGACGCTGGTTCACCTAGCGTAGGTAACTGGGGCCCAATGATGGCATTCGTATCCAAATTTGCTCCTGATGGTTCACTCATTTGGTCTACTTATGTAGGAGGTCCAAGCTATGACCGGGCTTATGCTGTAGAAGTTGATAATGAGGGATATGTGTACATAGGTGGTCGAGCTGGAGAAGATTTCCCTACCACTACTGGAGCTGCTCAGGAGATTTTTGACGATGATAGAGATTGGAAGAACAACCTATACGGAAAGCAGAACGGCTTTGTAACTAAGCTGGCACCAGATGGAACTGAGATAGTATGGTCAACATATTATGGTGATGATAGCTGGGGTTTTTTCCGAGATATAGCAATTGACGACGAAGGGTACGTTTACGGCATCTTGAACGCTGTTGTGGGGAAGCCAATTGGAATAGATGAAGATTCATTCGACGACACACACAATGGCAAAAAAGATATGGTGGTTGTAAAATTCGACAAGGACGGATCTCAAGTTTTGTGGGCGTCGTTCATCGGTGGCTCTGAAGATGACACTGGTGGTCCATCTATCAAAGTTGGTGTTGATAAATCTGTTTATGTCTGCGGAGGTACACAGTCAGCAGATATGCCTACAACTATAGGGGCAGTGCAAGAAACTTACGGTGGTGAAGGAGACATATATGTTGCTAGGTTTTCACCTGATGGCAGCTCATTAATATATTGCTCCTATTTTGGCGGTTCTGAAACTGAAGCAACTGAGACGCATGGCCTATATGTTGATCACCTTGGTGAAGCATACGTTGCTTGTGGAACAAGCTCAATTGATGCTACAACTACATTGAATGCATACAAGCCAATAACAGATAACCGCGATTGCTTGCTCTTCAAATTCTCTGCTGATGGAAAAACACTTATGGCATCAACATATTTCGGAGGAAGTGAAGGCGATCATCCCGAAGGACTGTATGTAGATAAAGAACAAAATTTATACTTCGGTGGCGAAACTGTATCAACTGATTTGCCTATTACCACAGGAGCAACTTTCACAACGTTTCATGGTGAGACAGAAGCATACGTAGCAAAATTGAACCCTGACTTCTCTGAAGTAGAATTTTGTACATACTATGGAGGTAGTGGTCGCGATGCAGTCAGAGCATTCAACCTTTCTGATGATGGTGTAATCTGTATCTCAGGTCAAAGCCATTCGTCAGATCTGCCAACGACTGATGGGGCATACCAAGAAAATCATATACCACCTATCGATATGGCAAATGTGTACTTAGCACTATTCCAACCAGAGGAAAAAACAAATGTAAATGCTTTTGATGAAAGCTTAACTATATACCCAAATCCCGCTACTAGCAACATTAGCATAGAGTCTGAAAACATTATAGAATCAATCACAATTGCAGATACTGAGGGGAGAGTAGTGTACGATAGTATAAATCTTAGAGTTTCTAATTTGAATCTAGATGTCAGTAGCTTTTCTACAGGTAGCTATACTGTTACTATTAGAAGTTCAAATGAGACAAGCGAAACAAAAAACTTAGTGATAGTAAAATAGAAAATATTACTATTCTGTAATGATAACTTTTTCTATTTTTGATATTCTAAAACCATTAAACATTTAGGATTTTTTATGAAAAAGTTATTTTTACTATTCGCATTCGTTTCCCTTGCCTTAATTGGGTGTAGCGATGATGACAGCGATGACAACACAACTGGCCCAAGCGATGAAAGCATTTCATTCCCGCTAGCAGTTGGCAATTGGTGGACATACAACGAATATAGCTACGATGCTGAAACTGAAACTCAGGGCGAATTACTAAGCAGTTCAAAAATTGAGATAGTTGAGAAGACTACATTCAAGGGAAAAACAGCATATTTGGTAGAAACTGATGAGGATGATGAGTTCAATGGCTCCTATTTTTCGAATGAAAACAATGATATTTGGATTGGTGGACTCTCGTTCGAAGATGATGAGTTCGGTATAGCTCCTGACTGGATGCATTTTTATGATTCTGATTCAGATACTTGGGAAGTTATGAATGTTGATTTTACAAACGGAGATTCGGAAGAAGAAATTTCTATTAAAATCATAGGAACAGGTACAAAAATGGGTGAAACATCTGCTACTATAAACGGTAAATCTTATGACGGAATTAAGTTTAGACATGTACTGAGCTCCTCTTTTACGTTCACGATTTTTGGAGAAAAAATAAATGAAACAACAACCACAACTTCTGACTATATACTACTAGATGGAGTCGGTTTATATAAAATCACAACCGTTAATGAGGATGTAGATGAAGAAGATCCAAATACTGTAGAAGTTTTAACCGATTTTATGGTTAATTAAATTATTGCATTTATAAAAAAGCTCCTTCTTATGACAAGTTGGAGCTTTTTTTTGATAGTTTAATAAAGTACTAGTGATTTAATACCTATAGCCAAGACCTAGTCCTATTTGATAAAGCTCATCAATCTCACCAAACCCAAGTAAAAATTGCATGTCAAGCCATATTCTAGAACTATAAATCTCTACAGCATGACCAAAATTAACTGCAAAATCGGTATCAAAGCTGTTGTCATAGCCACCTATACCAAAATAAGAATATGAATCAACTTCTCCGTAAGCATCACCTGGCATTTGTGAAACATACTCAAATGACCATTGACGAGCTAGGACATTCCTAACATCTGTTACATTATATCTAGCTCTCATATTATAAGCGAACAAACCTAATTTTATAGGTGTAGACTCAGCATCTTCAAACTTTAAACCCTGATTACTAAATGATGTGTTATCATTTTCAACTATCTGAGTAGCTACAACCCCAAAACTCAAAAGAACTTTCAATTCATTTATTGGTTCTATCTCCAATTCGATATTAGATACTGTAGAAGTAACATCACTTTCTCCAGTTATACCCT
Source organism: Chlorobiota bacterium (assembly GCA_046290495.1). Classification (GTDB taxonomy): domain Bacteria; phylum Bacteroidota; class Ignavibacteria; order Kapaibacteriales; family UBA2268; genus PGYR01. The sequence goes on from JBKAGT010000005.1 coordinate 1,641,222, forward strand.
GTACACTTATATAATTATTGAAAGTAACCGCTAATGGAATCTCATTGACTAGTGCATCATACTTCTTATACTTAGAGTGTTCCCATGTCGGATTTACTAATGACTCACGCAAATATCTAGGAGTAGATCCGTATCTGATATAACTTTCGAACTCTTCTCTTCTCACATAACTAGCTATTGCGTAGATTGAATAATTTGCTACCCTGTCTCTCCATCTATAACATGCAATATCATCAGCATCTGCAAGACTATATATCTTGTATTTAATATTTGAATTTATCTCATCTGCAAAATCTTCACCAGAAGCATCTTGACGTGCTATTTCCCAATGATATTGAAACTCTTCTATTAACTTATCGGCTTTTTCTTCATCCATTTCAGTGTCAAATTCACAGTGTAACTCGGCTTTTTTGAAAAGATAATTAACCAAATAATATCTAGCTATTGCATAGTCTGGCTCTAATTCTACAGCTTTCGTTATCATATCAATCGCTTTATCAACATGTTCCATTTTCTGTACAGAATCCTCAGTCTCATTAATCTTTATATATTCTGCATCGGCAAAACACATTTGCTTATAAACTTCATAGTTATCTGTACCAATAGCTCTCTTAAGAGGAATCTCATTGCTTTCTGCATCTTCTAGTGCTTTAACCAAGTGTTCACGATTTCGCAAGAAACCAGTAGATTCTACATTGAGCCCAACCAACTTAGCGTAGACTTGCCCAACTATATCACCTTTATAATTTATAGCCGGCCCTCCACTATTTCCAGGGTTAATTGGAGCTGTTGTCATCAGTGAACTATCTTTGGTGCTACTACTTAGAATTCCTGATGTAACTTTTATCTCATCATCATTCAGATCTGACCCAGGGAATCCCATTATTAAAACTTCATCCCCTTGGTTTATACTTGCGTCCTTGTTCATTTTTAGTGTAGGTAAATTGAGGTCTTCGGTTTTTAATATGGCAATATCAAGATCTTCATCTTCCCATATTACATAGGCTGCACTTGTATCTGGTTTATCTGTGTCTGTTCTACCTACTACATACAAACCCATAGCATCTTCTACTACATGATGATTAGTAAATATCCATCCTTTGTCGTTAACGGCAAATCCTGACCCAGTTGAATAATAGTAACTATTACCTGCTCCAGGAACTTGCATATTATAGATTCTCACTACTGCGTCTTTATTTTTTTCAAACGCTTCAATTTTCGTTTGTGAGAATAGAAGTTGTTGGCTTAATAATACTAATGATAATATTAGAGTTAATTTCATGCTTATTGCTCAATTTAATTTTAATAATACGCTTCTAAACCTAAATTTAAGGTTTTAATATTGTTAGGGTTGTCAGTTAAAGATAGCTTACTCAAAAAGTAGTAGTTTTTATAAAATCTTATTCCTAGGCCGATACCAAACATAGATGTTTCTTCATCGGATAAATATACTTCATTACTATAACTAACTGTATTAACTCCACCTAAAACACTTACACCCATTGTAATATAGTAGTCTGTTAATCCATCTATATCATTTGGTCTGTTTAAAACCATATTAAAATCTATTAGTTTACTATAGTATAATTTATCAGAAGTTAGGTAGAAATTAGCTTCAAAAATTCCATACATAGTCAAACCAATTATTAGACTTTGCTCATTTCTATAAGCATCTGATTCTATTTCCTCCTCTTCTAGCAAGATACTTGGTAAAGGTCTTTGATAATTTTGAAATCCTAATCGAATACCATAACCACCTATACTATAGCCAACTAGAAAGTAATTACTAATTGGAATAACATTTTTATTATCTCTATAAGGGTCAGTCATTAGTTCAGTAGAATTCGATATAGTAATTGGACCTGGCAACCAAAAACTCCCAATTGACTCAAGACGAGTTCTTTCTTGTAACCCAACGGATCTTCTTTTGTTTTTAAAAGCTCCTATGGCATCATCTAGTTCTCGTGGTGTGGTCCCGTAATTTAACCATTGATTGAAATCCTTTGATCTTTCTTCTTTTTCATCATATTGTTCTATGAAATATTCCCAAGATCTTCTGAAGTAGTCTGTGTAAAAATCATAGTAATTAAATTTCTCATCCCCACTTCGTTTCAATTTGAAAAACACACTAGCATTTAGGCTTGCGTATTTTATTCTCTCTTGATAATTTGAATCAGCTAACTCATATGCGTCATTAAGATAATTACTATATAACGTCGAGTATTGAGAAATATCACCACCATTTAACTCTACAGCATCTACATATATCTTTAGTAAGTGAGCGTAAGCCAAGTTAAAGTATGTCCTTGGATTTTTCTCAAAACTCTCTGATTTTTCATTGAGTGAAATATATTCTTCTAACCCCTCTTCTATTTCGCTAGCATCTCGTGGTTCCAAATCTTTGTAGATTTTTGTTGCTGCTTCTGCGAACTTCTTATAAGCTGATAAGTTTTCGTGGTATTGGTAATCTGTATCGTTTGTGTCTAATTGATAAGTTTCTGAGTTAGAACTATCTATCAAGCTATTAATAAATTCGTTTCTTACAAAGAAGCCTGTTTTTTCATATTCGGGTTTGTCTTTACCTGTTATTAGACCTATTAACTTACCATCCATATTAAGTGCAGCACCACCTTCCATACCGTAGTTGAGCGGAGCTGATGTTTGGACCACTGTATCTCTAATAGAGCTACTTACTATACCTTCTGTTATTACATAGTTAGAAGTTTTCATTCTATCTGCCAACCAACCAATCAGTACTATATCTTGTGCCTGCCTTATTGGCTCTTCTGTTAATTTAATTGGTTCGAATGTTGGATTCTCGGTCTTTAATAAACAAAGATTGCGAAGTGTATCAGTAGCTATCACCCAAGCTGGTGTTGGTACAGAATCATTAGCTTTATATATCGAAATGGCTTCAGCTTTAGGTAAGTTTTTTAGAGCAGTGACAATTAGTGAACCATCACCTAATGCAAATCCACTTGATTCATAATAAGTTGGTGAAAATGTAAAACTCTGAGAATAATTATACCTAATCTTTAGAATCGAATTAGAGTAATCTGTAACAAATTTTTCAAGCTTATTTTTTGATTGAGCTGAGAATGATAGTACTAGTAAAAAAAAGAAAGTCGTTATATATTTCATAAAGTCAAAATGTTAATTTTTGAAAAATAAAAATTTAAATAGTAACAAAAAAACTCAATTTTAAACAACATCAATTTTGTTAAAAGGAAACAACTTAGAAAAATTTTAAACTTCGAAAAATAATTTTGTTGTTACCGTACAATTATTTTGGCTGAATTGATTTTATCATCTATTGAGTAAACCACTATATGAAGCCCAGGTGGCAAGTAATAAGCATTATCAATCTTGTATTTGTAGTCCACTCTTCTTCCCATGTAATCTGTGATGTATAGTAGCTTCGCATTGCCAATTAAGCTAAACTTATTATTAAGCAATAGCACATTCTTATTGCCTACTTGTGAATAACCCTCCCTGTTAAACACCTTATAGATGGTAGAGTTGTTCGATGCTATATAGAAGACATTTTCTTTATAATCACTTGTAAAATTATTGATTCCAATTTCAAGGTCTATTGGTTCTATATCCCTGTAAGAAACTATTAAACTAAGACTATCTGGATTAATGCAGTATAAATAGCCATCCTTTGTAAATACAAATAATGTGCTATCTTGGACTGTTGCATGAGTAATTGATTTATCAGTATATAGCCCTTCTGTATAAGTATAAAGTGTATGGCTAATACTCTCACGAAATGTGAGCCCATTTATACCTGACAGGTTTTGCCCAGTCCTTATTGCACCGATTGGAGATGAATATAGTTTCAAATACTTAGCCATATTCCTTTCAATATAGTCTTTAGTTGCATCGATATAATAATGCTTATTTTTGATAACAGTTTCACCATTGAAAGAAAATTCAGGGAGATAATATTCATAATAATCAGTACCTCTGAAGTAATAATCATAGATAAGACTATAACCACCTCCGAATATATATACTGAATCTTGGAAAATTATACTACTCTGTTCTATCTCACTCAGGGTACTAATTTTTTCATAGTCCATATCTGTAGCTTCGTGGTAGAACCCAAGTTCCTTATTTGTAAGTGTCAGATAATCTATAGCATCTTTTGCCGCCATAGTTACCAAATCTAAATCCGTATCTACACTTTCGTCTATCCACGTTGCCCCATAGTCCATAGTTCTATATACCAATCCCGAATCACCGATAGCAAATACTGTATGCGGGTCTTTGGAGTAGAGTTGGTTCAGCTTGGTGCTGCTCTCTAGGGCTATATCCCAGCTGGCTCCATCATCGGTGGAGTGGTATATGCTATTTCCTGAGCGAGCAATGATTGTAGCGCCATAGCCATAGACCTCGTCTATGTTCAAGCTGTCATAGGGCAGAACAATAGGGGTGAGTTCTATTTGCTTATCGGCAAATAGCTGAGTAGTAAATATGATTATGAGTATTATTATATGCTTTTTCATCTACTCAGAAACAATAACTTTCTTTGGCTGAACAAATATACTATACTCCTCATTCTCATCGAATGCTGTTAGTGATACGCTGTACTCCCCAGGTATAGTGTAGGTATGAGCTGGTTCCATTTCATAGCTGTATGTACCATCACCGAAGTTCCAGATGTACCTCACCGCATTTTCTGAGGAGTAATTCTTGAACTGAACGGTAAATGGTGCTTGACCACTGAATTCACTAAAGTCAAAAGATGCTTTCAATTTCTGAGTTACTTCCACTTGCTTTGTTATAGTGTCCATATTTCCATATTCATCTGTTACAATTAGCTCAACTTCGTAATTCCCAGCTGAAGCAAATTTGTGCACTGGATGCCTTTCTGAAGATGTATTACCATCACCAAAGTCCCATTCCCACTCAGTCACTGCACCAAATGATTCATCTGAAAATTGAAGCTCATAATTTGCTGTATTTTTAAAACTGAAATCTGATTTTAACGAATCTGTTTCAAACACACTCAAATCATGCTTATAAAGATAACCACCATGACCTACAGAAAGCGTATATCCATCGCCAGTATTCATTACAAATCTTCCTAGATAGGGGGCAATCACTTTTTCATTCTTTATCAAATTTTTCGATGGGTAGTGTATTGACATTATCTTTGTGCTATCACCATTTACACCAAAAGCCACATTCACGGTGTTTCTTCCTTCATCCCAATAAGCGCCTATTAGGTTTTCATAACCCTGTGTTGGGTGGATTGCATATCTTTCATGGATATTAAAATTATACAAAACTACTGTGTCCTTATACATAGTTACGCAAATGGAATCATTTATTATTTCTTTGAACCAACTTGATTCATCAATATAAATTTCACCTGTTTGTTGGAATCCATTTTCATTATTTAGATAGAAATTGTGTGTATCAGCTTTATCATAAGTCCTAGCTTCCTGATACGTTATATTGTCATTTGAATAAATAAAAATACTGTCGTTATTATGAGTAATCATTGAATTTAGATTCAAAATCTTCACATCTGCCACACTTTTTTGGTTAGTATTTATCAGCTCCCTTCGCTGAAACCATATCTTATCCCTGCGACTTATATCAGCAAGAAAAATTTGAGCTAGAAATGTACTATCGCTCAAACTGTAAAAATTATTTTTAGAGTTATTATCATGATATGTGAAATCACGAGTGTTTACCCAATGCATTAGAGTGTCAAATTTGTTCGACTTTTTAGTAATAATAAAGTTTGTGTCATTCGTATAATTTCCGAACTCCATTACAACAATTTTGGCCGTATCAGAAATAGACAAATCCCACATACCATACTCAGGTATATTATCCGAATTGGTATTTTCTTGATTTATTATTCTTATAGCATTACCATTATTTTTATCGATAATCACTCCATAGTATCTATACTTCCAAAGCACTACATCACTATAATCACGAAGGAAACCATCTTTAGATGCATTGATATCAGAGATAAAAAAATCATTATTCTGTTTCCATTCTGTATTGACTTCTTCTATCTTAATATCATCCCATATTGGCACAGCATGTGTGAAATAGCAAATTGCAAAGAACAAGAATATCATCACATTTCTCATTTTACCACCATCACTTTTATTGTTCTCAACCTATTATCCTTGTCTTTGTACGTTATAAAATTCAATCCCAATTCTAGTTGATATGTATTTGCTCTTATCATATTAGCTTTTATTTTTCTACCCATATAATCAGTTATATGAAGTAGTTTTGACCTATTACTTAACTCTAATTTCCTTCCGGATATGTTTACAGAGTTATCTGTTTCTAACTCAACAGATGAAGGTAAATTTACTAACTTGGCTTTATATATAATGGAATTATCAGATGCAATGTAATATTCGTTTGTTCTTAAATTAGAAATGAAATTAATAGCGTCTATGTCAAATTTAACAGGCTCTAGATATTTTTCAGAAACCACTTCATCTTCAATATCTTTAGGGTTTAATATAAAGAGGTTCCCTTCCTCAGTAAAGACAAATAAAGAGTCATTTTGCACTGTAGCGTAAGTTATTATATTATTATGAAGATATAGCCCATTTACATACAAGTAAAGAGCATGCCCTATATAATAACTAAACACCAGACCAGAGTGACCTTTACCCTCTAATCTTCCTGATTTAATAAGACCTAAAGGTGAATTAAAATACCTAATTTCATCAATTAGATAATTTTCTATATAATCAGCAGGAATGGTTTCAAAACGGTGAGAATCAATCCTTTTTACTGATTTACCATCGAAAGTGAAATCTGGTAGATAATAATTATAGTAATCTTTACCTGCAAACGTTTCTGCATATTTATAACTGTAACTACCACCAAATATATAAATTGAATCTTGGTAAAGAGCACTACTTATTTTTGTATTGCTTTCATTACTTATTCTCTCATACTTACTTTCTATTCGTTCCCTATGAAAACCTATACAATAGGAAGTTAGAGTCAGATAATCTATAGCATCTTTTGCCGCCATAGTTACCAAATCTAAATCCGTATCTACACTTTCGTCTATCCACGTTGCCCCATAGTCCATAGTCCTATACACCAACCCCGAATCACCAATAACAAATACTGTATGAGGATTTTTGGAGTATAGCTGATTCAACTTAGTAGAACTCTCTAAAGCGATATCCCAACTGGCTCCATCATCGGTAGAGTGGTAAATTGTATTTCCTGAGCGAGCGATTATAGTAGCTCCATAGCCATAGACCTCATCTATATTCAAGCTGTCATACGGCAGCACAATAGGGGTAAGCTCTATTTGCTTCTCGGCATATAGTTGAGTAGTAGCTATGATTAATAATATAATTGTAAGGTTTCTCATCTATTCTGTTACCACAACATTCTTTGACTGAACAATGGTATGGAACTTCTCATTCTCATCAAACACTGTTAGTGAAATGCTATATTTCCCTGGTATAGAGTAGGTATGAGCTGGCTCCATCTCATAGCTATATGTTCCATCGCCGAAGTTCCAGATATACCTCACAGCATTATCTGATGAGTAGTTTTTGAATTGAACGGTAAATGGAGCTTGACCGCTGAACACACCAAAGTCAAAAGACGCTTTCAATTTCTGGGTCACTTTCACTTGCTTTGTTATAGAGTCTTTATTTCCATATTCATCAGTAACTATTAGTTCAACATCATAATTCCCAGCTGAAGCAAATTTGTGCCCTGGGTGCCGTTCAGTCGACACACCTCCATCACCGAAATTCCATCGCCAGTCAGTCACTGCACCAAATGATTCGTCTGTGAAATGCAGCTCATAATTGGCTGTGTTCTTATAACTAAAATCTGCAGTAAGAGAGTCTGTTTTGAATACACTCAAATCATGTTTATACAATAATCCATCTTGCCCAACTGATAGTGTATAGCCATCGCCAGTATTCATTACAAATCTACCGAGGTATGGGGCGACTACTCTCTCTCTTTTGACAACATTTTTTGAAGGATAGTGAATAGACATAATATTACAACTGTCACCTTCTCGTACAAATGCTACATCGACAGTTTTTTTATCTTCACTCCAATAAATTCCTATCGGGGTTTCATTACCATTTGTTGGATGTTTTGTGTACGTGTTTTTATTGTTATGGTCATAAAGGACTAAAGTATCTTTATACATTAGGGCTAGCACAGAGTCATTGATTAACTCTGTAAACAAGCTAGATTCACCAGTTGTAAGTCTTACCTTTCGCTCAAATGTAGAGTTAGTGTAAGTCATTATGTCAATAGAGTTTTCGTTATTATATTTACCTTCATGATCATACACTATATTATTATCTGTGAAAACAAACAAGTCTTTACTTATATTTGTTCTTAACCCCAACAAATTTATTTCATTCATATGTCTTATTCTAATGCTGTCTGGCTTAGTTAAATCTATAAAATTTTTTGCTGTTACTCTCCAATCGTACGAACCATCTATTCTAATGTGATCATGCTGATCCAAAAACTGTTCATCTGTCAATGCATAGAAAAAGGGATTAGCATCTGAATCCGGAAATAAATCTCTCCCATCAGTAACCCACGTAAAGAGTGTTTCTGACTCATTATTTTTGTAAGCAATAATTGAATTTGTATGCCCGGTACGATGACCATATTCTATGGCTATTATCTTTGAACTGTCCGTTGGCGATAAATCCCAGTTCATATGGTAAAAAAAACCAGGAACAGAAACTGGATTTTGTTCTATTTTTTTAAAAACATTACCCGTTTCTTTATCTATAAACCAACCCCAAAATTGATATTTCCAAAAGATGTAATTTCCATAGTCTCTGGGCACACCATAGCCATGGATATTGACATCAGATTTGAAATAATCATCAATTTCAGTCCAATTGGTTTCAACTGATATCTTATGAATATCATCAATCATTTCATATCCCAATACAGAGCTGTAGCTGATAAGTATTATATTTAACAATAAGTATTTCATTCTATCACCATCACTTTTATTGTTCTTATATTATAGTCCTTATCAGAGAAAGTGACAAAATTCAGCCCTCTTTCTAAGATATATTTATTACTACCAACCTTAATCAATTCTTTTTGCTTTCCTAAGTAATCTGTTATAAAAATTAGTTCCGTATTATTTATCAGTTCTATCTCATTGTTGTATAAAAGAATCGAGTTGTTAGATTCCATTTCTACTGATGTTGGTAACTCTGCCAGCTTAGTCCTATATATTGTTGAGTTGTTTGATGCAACGTAATAGTCATCACTTCCTATTGTATGTACATTATTGATTGGTGAAACACCTAAATTATAATGAGGTAAATATTCGTAATCATTTTGATTTTCAAAGTTTTCTAAGGTATTCTGCACTAAATAGCCCTCTCTTGTGAAAATATTAACTGTGGAATCATTTTTGTTTACATAAATAACTCTTTGGTTAGGAAGTGTAACACCTGGAATTTTGAAATCAAAAATTTCTCCCCATCTACTGTTAATCATAATTGCTCCTACACCGCGGTTTACAACCGAATAATATAATTTATTTTCGAGACTAAATATTAATAATGAATCCGTATTGTATCCATCTCTTTTTTCGGATAATCCATCTTTGGCATCTGCAAGATGTTTTGATATTCTCTCTCCATCATAACTATAATAATAAAGTCTAAAATTATACCATCTATCATCGAACATATTATAATATTCATATAAATAGTATCTACCTCCAAAGAAATACTTTTGTTCATTTTTAACAATCGATAATAATTCAACATCATTCTCATTTGTCAAAGTAATAACCTCTTCTCCTAATTCTTTTGCTCTGAATTGAAATCTTCGCGGCGTTATAATCATATACTCCGAATAATCACCCGCAGACATGGCTCTTAGTTCCAAATCCGTATCAATACTCACATCTACCCAACTAGCCCCATAGTCAAAAGTACGATACACCAACCCCGAATCACCTATAGCAAATACTGTATGCGGGTCTTTGGAGTAAAGTTGGTTCAGCTTGGTGTTGCTCTCCAGTGCTATGTCCCAGCTGGCTCCATCATCCGTGGAGTGGTATATAGTATTTCCAGAGCGAGCGATGATAGTAGTTCCATAGCCATAGACCTCATCTATATTCAAGCTATAGTACGGCAGCACAATAGGGGTGAGCTCTATTTGCTTTTCGGCATATAGCTGAATTGTAGCTATGACTAATAATATAATTGTAAGGTTTCTCATCTAATCTGTTACCACTACTTTTTTGGGTTGGACAAATGTATTGAAGTTTTCGTATTCATCTACTGCAGTAAGCGATACACTATATTGACCAGGGATAGTGTAAGTGTGAGCTGGCTCCATTTCATAGCTATATGTACCATCGCCGAAGTTCCAGATATACCTCACGGCATTCTCTGATGAGTAGTTTTTGAATTGTAAGGTAAATGGCGCTTGCCCACTGAACACACTAAAGTCAAATGAAGGTCTTAAGAACTTCCTGACTATTACTTTTTGAGTTGTTGTGTCACTCAGATTATATTCATTTGTTACTATCTGCGTTACATCGTATTCACCACTTTCTTCGTAAGTGTGAATTGGATTCCTTTCTTCTGATATATTACCATCACCGAAATCCCAACGCCACTCTTTTATAGCACCATAAGATGAGTCAATGAAAGCGATAGTATTATCATCTAGTAAATGATAGTCAAAACTGGCAGCTACACTATCGAATGTTAATATATCAAAATTGTGTTTATACAAATAATTGTTGTCCCCTATAGATAGGAATGAACCATCTTTCAGTTGCCCGATTGGTTGACCCAGATAGTAGTTCTTTTTATACCCATCAAAAAGTAATTTGCCTGTTTTATAATGAGAAGTTAATATATTATCGCCACTGATAATCGAAAATGTATGGTATGTTGTATCCACATAAACCGACATAACATCTGCTCTTCTCTTGAATTCATGCTTATATACAGATTCTAAAGTTCTGTAATTGTAAACATTGATTGAGTCTCCATTGCTCATTACAACTAAAGAGTCATTTATGATTTTGTTAAAAAAGTTGCTTGTATATGAAGGAATACTTTGAACATGTTCAACTGTATCATATCTCAACCTATATATTTCGTGGTCTCTTGTTTCATCATCATAACGTTCTGTATATACCTTAGCTATCAAATAATCACTCGTATTATTAATTGAGTAACTATGCAAATTTGGTAACTGAGCATCAATAATACTATCTGTTGAACCTTGATATAGTTGCATTCTTCTAGATTTGAGATACCACCCTCTAATTGGAAATCTGCAGTCGAACTGAGTAAGAATTAAATTCTCATTCAATACTGATAGATTGCAATAAAACTCATCGTCAAATACTCTATTATCAAATTTACTGTACCATTCTTTGGTTAACTCAGTTTCACCATAGTACTTTGTGAGTAATCTACCTTTGATTCCTGAGATAGAATCGTGTAAAAAATACTCTATTATATATAGCTTGTTGGTATCATTTTTTGATAATTGCCAATTTGAATATTGAATATCAGAATACCAATCACTTTTACCTTTGTTATACTCCATAATGGGCATACTTCTTTTTCTAAATAATGAGCCATCATTTTTGTCAATGTAATACCCATCAAATCCAACCTTATAGAAATAAAAATTTGTATATTCAGTTATCGATCCATCTCTGGGTAATTTCAAATCACTTCTCTGATGATCCTCTTCAACTGCCCATTCAGTACTTAGAGAAGAATCTGTCATCACCTCATGAAATATGAAATCTTCAGCACAATAAAGACTACAATATGATAAAAATACTATTATAAATGCTATTCTATTCATTCTATTATCACCTTCTTAATTATGTATTTATTACCTTCAGCGAATTTGAGTATATGCATACCATCCTCTAGTTCAATTGTCCTCTCATCAATTTGCTTTAAGCTACTTTTTTGTCCCAGATAGTTCGTTGCATTTATTAACTCATATCTATTTTCAAATATTACTTTATTTCCACTGATTGAGATTGATGTTTCATTTTCTTGATTTATATTAGTTTGAATGCTTACAAATTTTGCTTTGTAAACTCGTGAGCTATCACATGCTAAATAATACTGGTTGTCAAAAGTTTGGAATACATGATTTATGAAAGGTATCTCTAAATTTTGGTGTTCTATATTTGTTAACCCTAATTTCGTATTTAAATCATTATAGTCCAACCATGCCCAATTACCATTTCTAGTCACTATTACCAGTGAACTATCTTTTACCCCTACATACTGAATTGTATCCGAATTAAAGATTATACCTGGGTAGTTTGAGAATTCATATAGAACTCCAAGAGATTCAAAAGTGAGACCAGCAGAGTTAATTCTAGGATTATTTCCAGTAAAAATAAGTCCTAATTTGCTAGGAAATATTTGAAAATTGTAAGATACTTTATACTTAAAAAGTTTATCAGTCACACCAAAATCATCGTATTCAAAACAAAACAATGAGTCTCCGTTGAATGTATAATAATTTAACCAATAATCATATGTGTATTCATCGTCAACAAAACCATCTAACACTTTATAGTGACTGGTAGAATACCAATAGTTGCTTTCAGAGTATTTGACAGAATTTATAGATCTAGAGTTATAGTTACTAATTGCTTTATATTCAGAAATCATGTCTTTCTTAAAATAACCTATAGTATGCTTTGTTACCACATAATACTCACTGTAATTTTTCGCTGCCATTTTATTCATACTTAGGCTTGTCTCGTGACTTACATCAAACCAAGTCGCACCATAGTCAAAAGTACGATAAACCAATCCCGAATCACCTATAGCAAAAACCGTGTGTGGATCTTTAGAGTACAGTTGGTTCAACTTAGTCTCACTCTTTAGAGCTATGTCCCAGCTGGCACCATCATCGGTGGAGTGGTAGATTGTATTGCCAGAGCGAACGATTATAGTAGCGCCATAGCCATATACCTCGTCTATGTTTAAGCTGTCATAGGGCAGAACAATAGGGGTGAGTTCTATCTGCTTCTCGGCAAATAAACCAGAATTAGTTAAAAGAATTGAAACAAAGATTATATACTTCATTCTATTATCATCTTTTTAATAAGACACTTATTACTCTTGGCGAACTTGAGTATATACATACCTTTTTCTAATTCTATTGTCTTTTCATCTATTTGCTTATAAATGATTTGTTGTCCAAGGTAGTTGTATGCATTTATTAACTCATAACCATTTTCCAATACAACACTATTACCCCTGATTGAGATTGATTTTTCATTTTCTTGATTTATACTGGTTGGAATACTTACAAATTTTGCTTTGTAAACACGAGAACTGTCACATGCTAAATAATATTGATTGTCATAAGTTTGGAATACATGGTTGATATTAGGAGTACCGAGTTCACTATATTCTACCTCATCTGGAGAAACAAAATCTTCTTCAATTTCTGTGTAGTGCATCCAAACCCAAAGGCCATGTTTAGTGATCACATTCAAAGTATCATTTGTTAAATCTATATGATTGATAGTATCTCCTTTTATCATCATACCTCCAGCATCACCATAATGCTCATACAGCGAAAATAATCTACCGAAAGAAATTCCTGCTGAATGAACGTCAGGACTATTTCCTGTGAAAAGTATTCCATATTCTGTTGGAAAAATATTAAAGTTATAGGAAATATATCTATCAAATTTATCCTCTGGCACCCTATATTCGTCATGCTTGAAAGAATGAAGTACTTCTCCCGTAAATTGATAGTATGGCAACCAAAACTCATTATAAGTTTCCCTTACTAAATCATCATATTCACAGTACTTATAAAAATCTGTACAATACCAATACCCAGTTTTAGCGTATTTTAAAGAAAAGATAGTTTTATAACTATAATTACTAATTGCTTTATATTCCGAAAACATGTCTTTCTTGAAATAACCTATAGTATGCTTAGTTACAACAAAATACTCGCTGTGATCTTTCGCTGCCATTTTATTCATACTTAGGTTTGTCTCGTGACTAACATCAAACCAAGTCGCTCCATAATCAAAAGTACGATACACCAATCCCGAATCACCGATAGCAAATACTGTATGCGGGTCTTTGGAGTAGAGTTGGTTCAGCTTGGTGCTGCTCTCTAGGGCTATATCCCAGCTGGCTCCATCATCGGTGGAGTGGTATATGCTATTTCCTGAGCGAGCGATTATGGTCGCTCCATAGCCATAGACCTCATCTATGTTCAAACTGTCATACGGCAGCACAATAGGGGTAAGCTCTATTTGCTTTTCGGCACTAGATGTTGAAAAGGTAAGAATAAATAAAAATGTAAGTAGTGTAGTCTTCATATTTTTAAAGACACATGAACACCAAAAACGTCTCCAAGATGACAAAGTTTTTTTAATCCATCCTATTTCTATAATAATTTTCTTTTTGTAGTTTGTGTGCTTAGATAAACATATTTAATTTTGAATATGAAAGTTATTACACTACTTGTCATGTTAATATTACCATTTAGTATCTTTTCAGAAGAGCAAGATTTGGTAGAGCACACAATCACGTTCAAGTCTCAGTTTAACCAATACAAGGATGAGCTAAACTATGGGTTAGTTTATAGTGGTGTTAACTTGGGAGTGGGCTATACCTATCTTCAAAGTAATGAAAATGCTCTTTTTGAATACTCACCAGAGCTTGGTTTCGGTGCTAGTTTTAATAAAGGTATCGGCGTAGCTTGGAGGCTCAGACCTATAGATATAAACTATGGTTGGACTGTTACTGATATTGATAACAAACCATTCTATTTGGGGATGTATGTTCAGACTAATTACGGCGTACAACTCTATCCAGAGCTACGTAGTGGTCATTCTGCCTGGATGACTAGTTTCGAAATTGGGCCTATGGTATCATTCATACTCAATATTCTAGAAAGAGATATTAATATAAACTTCACTACTTCTGTAGCAGGTGTAACTTCCAGACCAGAGCTACAGCCTGAGAGCCATTTTTATTCTCTTTCTCTAAATGATTTTATCAAAGATGCTCATAGCAATCTTGAGTTCGGAATGTCTAACAAATTCTACCATACACAATTGGGACTGACTTTATTAAGGGAAACAGATGAAAGATTTTCTTTCGGATATGAGCTAGAAATTTTCTCCTATTACCAAACACCATCTTTTCACTTTGTTAACCATTCGTTGAATTTTAACCTGATTATAGGTGAATTATGAAACTAAGTAAGTTATATTTACTCCTTCTATTGGTACTAATATCTAATGGTTGCTTGGTAAATGATGAGCTAAACAAACCTTATGAAAGTTTTGTTCCTCAGGACATTGGTGATGGCTTAGAAATTTCAACTCCATCTGAGGAAAATATTGACCCAGATGCTCTAGAACAAATATACATAGAATTATATGATGCTGAAGATTTATGGTCATTGAGAAGTATGTTGGTTTTCAGAAACGGTAAATTAGTTGCCGAATCATATCTGAAGGACGAAAACCACATTGTCGAAAAGAACTTAATATGGTCATGCACAAAACAAGTAATGGGAGTCTTGACTGGAATAGCACTCGAGCAACAATTAATATCAAGA
The DNA here is from genome assembly GCA_046290495.1 of Chlorobiota bacterium. Taxonomy (GTDB): domain Bacteria; phylum Bacteroidota; class Ignavibacteria; order Kapaibacteriales; family UBA2268; genus PGYR01. The sequence continues at coordinate 1,656,849 of JBKAGT010000005.1, forward strand.
CTTTCGGATTCAATAGGTACTTATCTCAATTTCACTGAATCTTCTCAGTCAGAAAAGTATGGCATTACGATAGAGGATTTACTAACTATGAGATCAGGCATTGGATATAGTAATGATGGATTAGGAGGAGAGACTGACTTGCTATTAAGAAAGATTCCGGAAAAAATGACAGAATTCATACTTGATTTGCCACAGAAATATATACCAGGAAAGGAATTTGATTATAAAGATGGCGACCCAAATCTACTCTCTGCAGTAATACAAAATATGGCAAAAAAACCTACCGACGAGTGGGCTAACGAAGTGCTGTTTAGCAAAATTGGTTTCAAAAATTATGATTGGGTGAGATACAAAGACGGAACTACTTTTGGTGGCTTCGGTTTAGTTACTACTCCACGTGAATTATCAAAAATCGCACAATTAGTAGCTGACAGTGGGCGATGGAAAGGAGAACAAATAGTTAGTTCAGACTGGATTAACTCTATGCTTAGTGAGCAAGCCAATGTAAAAGACTCTGACTTTTCATTTGGATATTATTGGTGGTTAGATAAAACAAGGAATATTCAATTCATGTGGGGACACGGTGGTCAATTTGCATTCATTGTGCCAGATAAAGATATGATTGTAGTGATGACATCTATACCAAACACACAAGGCGATTACCAAATAGATGCAAACGAAGCACTAAAAGTTGTAGATAAGATAATAGAAATTAGTCAATAGGAATTATTAGGACTTAACCTTTCCAGCTATATACATTTCTTCCATAGTAGGTGATTCTACACCACCAGCTTTTTCCAAAGTAACTGCAAACATAACGGAGGTGTTTGCTGAGCCAATTTTACGGATTTCTTTTCTGCCATCAGCATCGAATACACCGACACTAATTGGTTGACCTCTATCAGAGATTGTCCATAACTGATATTGCTTGCCTTCAGGGTTTTTAGGAAGAGCTTTCACGTCTAAGTACACTTCATCATTCTCTTTGTCCCATATCGCGTAGGCAACCGATTCAGGTGATTTATCTTTTAGTCCACTTAGCTTCACAATTTCAGAATTTGGTAAGGAATAGATTTCATTGTTTTGGTTTAGTATATCCTTCAGCTCAGTGAAATCTTGCACTATATTTTGATTCATAGAGTTCAGCTCAGCTATCTCTTGTTCAGCATTGCTAAGTTGATTGCTAGTATCAACTGCCCAGAATATAGCTCCAGCCGCAACAAATACAAACACGGCAGCAACCAATGTGCTCACACTAAACCCACTAGATTTAGCTTCATCAATTGATATGATTTTGCTCTCTTTCTCTGCTATTGCGGTCCAAATCTGATCTTTCAATTTTGGATCCGGAGGAGTAGCACCTAGCTCAGCCATTATACTCAAACTAGCAGCTGCACTCTCAACTTCACTAGCTAACTGCGGATAAGTCTTTGCAAGACACTCCACTTCAGCGCGTTCTTGCTTAGTAATCTCACCGAGTACATATCGCTCTATTGCTCCTGATTCTATGTATTGTTGTATATCTATCATGGATATATTTTTCTTAATTCTCTTAATGCAATTCTAATTTTAGACTTTACTGTACCTATTGGCATATCTAACTTTTCAGATATATCACTGTGCGAAAAACCATAGTAATAAGATAGCTTCAGCACTTCTTTGTGATCATCGTCCAATTCGTCCAGTGTTTCCCAAAGCTCTTTGTTCGCTCTTTTTATCTCTGGATTTGTCTCTGTATCTATATTTACGTTCAAAGTATCAAATTGGATTTTTCTGCTCTCTTGGCCGTAGCGTATCTTATCTATTGCGCCATTTCTAGTTATGTTGAGCATCCAGGTAAAAAGCGAGCCTCGGTCTGGGTTGAATCTGTCAATATTTTTATAAACTTTTACAAAAGACTCTTGCAAGACATCCTCTGCTATATCTTTCTTCTGAGTGATATGCAAAGCAATACCGTAGAGCTTGTCGGAGTAATTATCATATAGATAATTGTACGTCGCCCTATCTTTGGTTTTTAATCCTGCTACAATTTCTTTTATATTTTTTTCTTTTTGCATTATTAGTCAAACTAACTAAATATATAATGCTAAACAAAAAAAAGGAGCTGATATTCAGCTCCTTTATTTGTAATCTAATTAAAATATTCTTAGTCAACTTCATTCTCGCAATCATCTCTTGCTAATTTCTGGATTTCATCAATATCTAAAACTCTGTCAAAAATATAAACTTCATCAAGTTTCCCATGGAATGTACTTAAGTTGTTTTGTCTTGCACCAAATGTTAAATCAGTATAAGCATCTGTAGGAGTATCCATATTTTCCATAACTCCAACGAGCAAACCATTGATATATAGCATACCTCTGCCATTGTCAAAAGTAGAAGTCAAGTTTACCCACTGCTCCAGAGGCACATCGATGTTCGAATACACAGTAGTGTTTCTATCATCATAAGTTCCCAAATAGAATTTTCCATTTCCTGTTACACCGTGTACATAAGCCGATTCTGTTCTGTTACCTGCTCCCCACTTCGAAATAAATTCGTAGTCTTGTACGGAAGAGTTCCCATAAGTTTTTTCTACATATACCCATGATGAAATAGAAAAGGTATTTGTCAAATCAAGTAGAGGTTGGTCCGCTATTCTTACAGTTTGTATTTCAGCGATGCTTTCGCTATCAAACATTGCTGCCTTGTAGCTTTCGCTATGCATATTTTCTGTGAACTTTGTATTATATAGTACACCATCTAAATTATTTCCACTAAAATCCAAACCATTGCTATCTAGTGGCCAATATCCGACTAATCCATCAGTTATAATAGGTCCTGAGTCATCAACTGGGTTGGTTCCATTGTCTTTTTTCCTACATCCAAATGCTAATAATGCAAGAAATAATATTGAGACTATTTTCATAATCCTCTCCATAATATTGTTGTTATAATAATTGTTATTATCCTAAGATATGAATTTTAAGGTAATTAACAAAAAAAAAGGAGCTGAAAATCAGCTCCTTTTCGAATAAATCTTATTTATACTATCCCTATTTCTCTGGCTTCATCTGAGGGAAGAATAGCACATCGCGGATAGATTTTTGAGCTGTTAGTAGCATAACCAATCTATCAATACCAATACCCAAACCAGCTGCAGGAGGCATACCGATTTCAAGCGATTGCAAGAAATCTTCGTCCAATACCATTGCCTCGTCATCGCCGCCAGCTTTGGCTCTTGCTTGCTCCTCGAATCTTTGTCTTTGGTCGCGTGGGTCGTTCAGCTCGCTGAATGCATTTGCCATTTCCGAACCATTGATAAATAGCTCAAACCTCTCTACTAAGCCCTCTTCTTCTCTGTGCTTTTTGGCAAGTGGACTCATCTCAAGCGGATAGTCAATAACGAATGTTGGCTGAATCAGCTTAGGTTCAACATATTCACCAAATATCTCGTCTAATACCTTAGATGATGACGCACCCGGCTCTATATCTACGTTAAGCTCTTTTGCAATTGCTTTTAGCTCGTCTAGTGATTTACCTTTAAGGTCTTTACCTGTAGCATCTTCAATTAATTGGAAGAATGGTTTACGCGGGAATTTCTCTGACAAATCAATTTCAATATCATCAAAATTGATCTTCATCTCACCATTCACCTCATTAGCTATGTGCTTTATCAGCCCTTCGGTCATGTCCATCATCCAGTTGAAATCCTTGTAAGCTACATAGATTTCCATCATCGTAAACTCAGGATTGTGGCTTCTGTCCATACCCTCGTTGCGGAAGTTTTTGCTTATCTCGTATACACCTTCGAATCCACCAACTAACAATCGTTTTAGGTATAGCTCAAGGGCAATACGCATATACAAATCAGTGTCCAAAGTGTTGTGATGAGTAATGAACGGACGCGCTGCTGCACCACCATAAAGCGGTTGCAAGATAGGAGTCTCAACTTCCAACCAGCCGTGGTCATCGAAGTAACGACGCATAGAAGCAATTATCTTTGAGCGTTTGATAAATACATCTCTTACATCACTATTCACAACCAAATCAATATAGCGTTTTCTATATCTAAGCTCTTTGTCAGCAAAGGCATCGTGAACAATCTTATTACCATCTTCATCTATTTCTTCTTTTGCAATAGGTAGTGGCATTAGAGATTTGGATAGAAGCACTGCTTCCTTTCCATAAACAGAAGTTTCCTTTGTCTTAGTTTTGAATACATGCCCCTTTACACCGATGAAATCACCAATATCAAGCAGGTCCAAAATCTCGTAAAATTCAGGAACGTCATTTTTTCTGATATAAAGTTGAATTCTACCACTTTGGTCCATCAGGTGTAAGAACGACGCCTTACCCATTCTTCTTATGCTCATTATCCTGCCAGCAACTGCTACAGATTCGAATTCCTCTGGCTTTTCTTCATCAAAATTTTCTTTGATTTCAGTAGCACTATGAGTTTTATCAAATGAATAGGGGTAGGGATTTATACCTTTTTCTTCTATTTCAACTAATTCTTCTTCTCTACGAAGCTGTTGGTCATTTTTCTTTGCCATTTAACTAATTTTTTATGTTTTTGTACGTGATTAGATTATGAGGTGCAAAATTAGTAATTATTTTATGTTTTTATAGCTATTTTGCTTATATTTATTACACAATTTTGTAATTTTACAATCACTTAGCGTAATTATTATTAATAAATCAATTAGGAAATCTTTGAGTAGACCAAATTTTGGCAGAAGAAATATGCCAAACAATAAGAACAAAACTAAAGTAAATGAAGAACTAAGAGGCAAAGAATTTAGAGTTATTTCGCCGACTGGTGAGATGTTGGGCATACTAACAAAAGGTGCCGCACTAAAGAAAGCCGAAGAATTTGGGCTAGATTTGGTGGAAATATCTCCAAATGCAAAGCCACCTGTAGTTAAGATAATTGACTACGGAAAGTACCAGTACGAGCAAGCCAAAAAAGACAAAATGCAACGTAAGAACCAGCAGCAGCAACAGCTGAAGGAGCTTAGGTTCAAGCCAGGTACAGAAAAGCATGACTTCGATTTCAAAACAAAACATGCTCGTGGATTTTTGGAAAGTGGTAATAAGGTAAAAGCAACCGTTATGTTCCGTGGTAGAGAAATCACCCACAAGGAATTTGGTAGAGAAATGCTCGAAAAGTTTATCGAAGAGCTAAGTGATATATCAAAAGTAGATGTAGATATCAAAATGGAAGGTAGAAATATGATGGTATTACTATCTCCTCTGAAACAAGCGAAAAAATAATTTTGTTAGTTATTAACAATTTGTATAATTTTGAAGTTCCAATGTTTAGTGCATTGGAATTTTTTTTTGCAACAAACATAATTAGAGCTAAAGATGCCAAAAATGAAATCTAAATCTTCTGCTAAGAAGAGATTCAAAAAGACAGCTTCTGGTGAATTCAAAAGAGCACAAGCTTACACTAGTCACATATTGACTAAGAAAACTCAGAAGAGAAAGAGAAACTTACGTAAGAAAACATTGATCGATCAGTCTGATAAAAAATCAGTTGAAAGAATGTTACCTAGCGCATAAGCTAGCAGTAAGTAGTAGATAGAAAATTTAAAAAAATTGCGAACGGGGACGTAGCTCTCCCTAAGCAACCTTATAAAAACATATACTAAAATTATTGAGGTATTATCATGGCTAGAGCCAGAAATAAAGTAGCTGCCAAACAAAGAAAGAAAAAGGTCTTTAAACTTGCCAAAGGTTATTGGGGATCAAGAAAAAATGTTTGGACAATTGCAAAAAACCATGTTGAGAAAGGTCTTTCTCACGCTTATATTGGTCGTAAGTTAAAGAAGAGAACTTACAGAAGACTATGGATAACTAGAATCAATGCTGCTGCTCGTTTGAACGGCACTACTTACTCTAAGTTTATGCATGGGCTAAAACAAAACAATATAGACATCAACAGAAAAGTATTAGCTGACTTTGCTATGAACAAACCAGAAGTGTTCAAAGCAATAGCTGACAAAGTAAAGTAAATACTTATCTAGAGTAAATATAAAGAGAGCCGAGCTATTTATTTAGTTCGGCTTTTTTTGTAGGTAGATTATACTAATTAACCAGCTTAAATTTCTTAACTGGTATGGTGTCTTTGTATAAACAAAGGTATTTATCCTCATCTGCTAATAAATCTTCGAATGTATCTTGTTCTAGGCTGAGCATAAAAACATTATCATCACCTGAAGATCTTATACCATTGATTTTATATTCTACTTTATAGTTATTAAAATGTAATTTGAATAAATAATCAGCGCTTTTGCTTTCTCCCCAAAATTCTGTGTATTTTTGCTCAAATATTTTATTATTTGTAAATCTTAAGTTCAAAATATATGAATCTCTATTTACATTTTTTTTAAACCTAAAGTTTGTTCGATACACTAACTGGGAAACCCAACACCCTTCTATTTCAAAAGTATCTTTTTCAATAATAAATACTTTACTTCCCTCAATTCTAAAAACATGTAGTAATGTATTTAAATCTTTAGAATCTTCTACAGTCATCTGATATACTGGGGTACCACCAATATCAAATATTAAAAATAATGTCACTAATAAAAGAAAGAAGATTATTGATATTTTTAGAAATTTCTTTAGCATGTTATTCTCTTTTTCTTAATCATTTAGTTCGGCTTTTCATCTCTACTGTTATACTATCAGCAAAGTGATTGTTATCCGATTTGTATATAACCAATTTTAATTTATCTGGAATGATTTCACTTGAGCCATTGTGTTAACGAGTTAACCGGTTTTCGTTATCATTAATATGGTGATAAAAGTCATGATCATTATAAATACATTCATTACAGAGTGATAAAATAATTAAATATCTAGGTTGGTCATTAAATGGTCCAAAGCCTGTCATTCTATTATATTTTTCAAAGGTTTCTTTATTAAGCTTTGGTTCAAGCCCTTCTGTGATCCATTCTAGAGATTTAAATTTCCAGTATTTTGATATTGAAACAATAGAATCAGAGACTTCTTTCCATAAATGACTATCTGCTTCAATATGAACATTATTAAAGTTAAGTGGATATATATATATTGATCTCACTTTCCCAGCAGTATCCGTAGCAATATCACAAACAAAATTAATCTCTGACCAAGTTATAGTTGATAAGGTATCAGGTAAATTTGGGCTTTCATAGTTTACAAAAATAGAATCTATTTGGGTTCTTGAGCTATAAGACATATAGCCACGAGTGCTGATCCTGATCTGTGAAATGGATGTACTGAACCCTAAAATAAACAGGGTTATTATTATCGATATTTTTAGAAATTTCTTTAGCATAGTATTTTCCAGAACTTAGTCAGTGTATATATCACTCGCCCACTTTTCGAACATCATGATTTTTGTTGAATCACTAAAGGTTGAGTCTGAATAAAAAACAGCTTTCCATCCAGAGTTTAAAAATAAGGTCAAATGTTGATAATATCGGTAATCTTTATAAGATTCTTTTTGTGCTTTATAAAATGAATCTCCAACTCTAAGACCATCCTTAGAAACAAAATTTGTATCAAAAGTGTATAAACCTTTTACAACACCTAATTCTGTTAAACTAGCATAATACACAATACTATCAATTTGTATTCTATAGCTCTTTTGTAAGCTCATACTAAAGTCCATGATTAATATTGTTTCTGACTTATCTATATGATCGTAACTAATTTCTTTAAACGAATTAACATCATACGATTTACAAGAGATTGCGATTAACATAAACAACCAAAAATGTTTTGTGTTTTTGATATTTTTCATAAATTTTTTTGGCATGTTTACTTCAGTCTTTTCATCACTACTGTTATACTATCAGCATCGTGATTGTTATCCGATTTGTATATAACCAATTGTAATTTGTCTGGAATGATTTCACTTGAATCATTGAAGCTAACTTTTTTTTCCCAAAAAGTACGAGAGCTACCATACTTTCCATCGTTATTAATCAATTTACATCTATATTTTGAGAAATCTTCATTTCCATAAATATGGTTAAAATATATATTTAGATGACTTGATTTAATCTTAAATGATTTTGGATCAACTTCATTGGTATATGGCATAGTGAACCAATATTTTTCCATCCATATTTCTTTTATTTCTAATCTTGATGAATCTAATACTATAGATTTATTCTCAGCCAAATACTCTGCTATAAAAACACCTTTTTCTTTGGATTCCTCTATACTTTGTGAAGGACCATATAAAACATCGAAGGGGAATCTGCATATCTTATAATTAGAAAATACACAAAACGAAATAAGTAATAGAATTAAAGTAAGAAAGCTTAAGAATATTCTTTTGTAGATAGTTCCAACAGACAAAGGCAGCTTTGCATTATGTTCAGTTTGAGCCATTGTATTAGCGAGTTAAACGGTTTTCATAATTATTAATATGGTGGTAAAATAAATGATTATTAAATCTACACTCATTACAAATAGATAGAATTATAAGAAAACTTGCTATACCATTAAAAGGTTTATAACTCGAAATTTTTTCTAGAGCTTCATACAATTTTTTATCTTCTTTTAATTTAGATTTTTCAAAATCCCATTCTGGCACTTTGAGAATCCATTCTTTTGAAATTGACTTAATTGAGTCAGTAACTATATCCCAAAACCTACTATCTGATTCTATATATATATCATTCTTATTAAGTGGATAAGTGTAAATGGATTTTACCCTACCTAGTGTATCTGTCAAAATATCACAAATTATATTAATTTCACCCCAATTAAATGAATATAAACTATCAGGCAAATTTGGGCTTTCATATTTTACAAATATAGAATCTATTTGGGTTCTTGAGCTGTAATTCAAATAACCCTGAAGATCTATTTTTATCTGTGAAATGGATGTACTGAACCCTAAAATAAACAGGGTTATAATTATTGATATTTTTAGAAGTTTCTTTAGCATGTTATTCAATTAATATATGTTGAAAATAAGAGCTTCTATGGATTATTTCAAAATCATTATCATTTATTGAAAAAAGGTAACTTATGACATAGTTATGTTTTTCACCGCAGTAAATATCAATTACAAAATAATTCTCTTCTATAATATCAAACATTAAAAATAATTCGTAACCATCACCAAAGTGATTTAGTTTATTTTTATCTATTTCAATCTCTTCGAAATTTTCAACCCTCAAGGAATCTTCTATGTATAAATTTTTTGCGTTTTTTCTGTCAGAAAGACTATCATTCAATTTATGACCAAAAAACTTTTCGAATTTCGAATTTTGTGAGAAATAAAAACTAGAATAATCAAATAAGATTGAATTATACACATAGAAAGTATTTACTGAATCAATCCCACATCGTTTTTTTAAATCAATTAAAGACGAATCAACCAAAACCTCTTCTATTATTTGATTCAAGTAATGTTCAACAGACTCATCATTGGATAAGCTCACATTACTGGCTATCAATAAAAAAGATATCAATATGAAAAGCTTCATAACTCTAACTTTCCCTCAATTATCCTGACAATAAATTTCCAAGCACCTAATTTAACTCTATCCTTTTCAGATATTATATAACCAAAAGTACCTAATCTTTCATCTTTGAAATCTCGGTTGGGCAAATTAATGATTTCATTATCCTCATACTGAATAAAAGGGTGGTCTACAAATACAAGTCTTGCTAAATATTTAAGTTTATTTTCGAGAAAAATTCGTTTCGAAGATTCATCCAGTAACCATTCCGTTTCTATAGTCACTCGCTTTCCAGGTTTTATAATATAGATATCCTTCTTATTATATCTACTCATTTCAGCTTCTACTACGTTTTCTTTAAATCCTACTAGCTCTTTTTCAAAGAAAAATAGTGAGTTATATCTTAACTTCTTACTAATATCTGACACTACATACCCATTATGTGCAAACTCAAACGTCCACAAATTGTTAATGAAGAAAATTGGTTTAGATTCATTATTCTTTATTTGAAACTCCAAATTCAGTGTGTCAGAATCGAAGTAGTAGTTAAATTCTATCTCTGGATTTTCCTCTACATTCTCACTTGCGGCAATCTCCAATGTAGGCTCTACTTTCTCATCCCTATCCTGGCAGGATACCATAACCACGCAAAGCGATAAGAAAAGCAGAAGTCTTATATGTTTGGTGGCTGTAGTCATTTGGTAAATATAATAAAAAAAAGATAGCCGTGCTTAACTCACTATGTAAGTGTTGGAGAATATATCATTGTAAAAAATGTCACGTCCATTCAGAGAGTGCGAAGCACTCGAATAATCTAGGCGTTTGATAGTCATTCCTCACCTAGACTCCACGGATGCCAAGGCATCCTCTGAGTGACAGTGATAAAAATTTTAAGCAACGTTTATCTCCGTCTTCGGCGACGATGTCCATCATTTCTAGTTGATTTGGGTGGTTCGGTATCAGTAAGCTCTATTAGATAGATGGATTTTTTCAACTCTTTTACTTTTTCAACAAAAGGCAATTCACTTAATTCATCTTCTGTTGTGGAATTAAAATTAATATCCTGATCTTCCAGAAAGTCTTCTATATATTTGGCTTTGATCGAATAGCCAACATTGTCAGCCATAACTATACCCGAATTTACCATACCAATAAAATTACCATTATCGTCGAAACTAGGCGAACCACTATTACCTGGCTGGATAGGAGCAGATATCTGATATTCTTTCAGACTACCTCCTATTCCTGAGGTAGAGCTTATCAGCCCATCGGTCAGTTTTATATCGTCACCCATCATGGTTGACATTGGGTAACCCAATACAAATACTTTCTCTGAAATCGATTTCTCTTTTTTTGCCTTTGGGAATGTGACATTATCTAAACTAATTGTCGAATCTTCTAGCTGTATAACTGCTAAATCAAGCTGCTTATCTTTAGCAATAACTTTGGCTTTGTACTTCTTGTTAAAATCTCCATGTATTCCTTTTACGAATATTTCTAAGTCTTTATCCGTTAACCCATGGTAACATGTCAAAATACTCTTATTATCAAGCGCAAAACCCGTAAGTGAGCCAACTGGGAATTCATACCTACCTGAATCAGGAAAAATCTTCACATAAGTGCTTAACTTATCTTTCAAATATATCCTAAGATTCTTATTGTCTATTTTTGACATACCATTTTGATTTAAACTCTTGTTTATATCATACATTTTGGCTTCGTACAAATTATCTTTTTCAGTCTCACTTATATATCCATATATGTCGCCCTTTTTCCATGTTCTATCTGGTTCTGTTAGTCCTATCACATAGTCTACATTATGAAATCCTGACAAGTGAATCATCTGATACTCAGATTCACTCACTTCTATCACACCAAACTTTAAAGTTATAAGTCGTTTGCTATATGGATTGATATACTCATATTTGTATATTCCCTCTAGCGGTTTCAATTCTTTATTTTTTAGCTCATCTTCGAATGTTTTCAAAGTGTAATCAGTCTTCGCAAAATCAGGCACAAGATAAAATTTACCCTTCACCATTTTGCGAGTCGATTCTCCAACTTCATCTATTAGTAGTAAGTTTCCACCATTTTTCTTTATATCCTCTTCGAGAACTGAGAGTAAACCATCTATACTAGGAAATCCTCCCCAAGCACGTGCATTTCCTAAATTCATATCAAGAGTTATATCACCCACATAAACTGAACTATCTGGTAGCTCATCATATTTTTCGAAGAATATATATATAGGTTCATCATTTTTAATCGGAGGTAAGTTTTTCTTTTTTGATACATTTGTAGAAAATGTACTGCATGAAGTCAGAAGAATAGCAATCAACAAAAAGTTGAGTATAAATCTCATTTTAGATACCATTATAATAAAGCTTTTTTTAATTAGAATTTTACTGATTTTGAATATAAACAAAATATGATTAAAAATTTTACATAAACTGAAAACGCCCTTTAAGCAAGCGAATAGTCTTTATAAATAACTCTATACACTTTCTACCTCTTTACTTTCTATATAATAAGTCTTCATCAT
>JBKAGT010000006.1:0-956857 GCA_046290495.1 Chlorobiota bacterium
TAGCGTAATTATGTACTTAGTTTTTGACAAATTTCGTAGTTCTTATTATTCCTTTAGCATCAAATATCTTTAAGAAATATGTTCCTGTAGGTAGTTCTTCTAAATCTAATACACTGCTACAGAAGTTATTGCTTCACTTGTAACTACTTCTGACTCAGCAAAGTTGTTTATCAGGTCTCGAATTGGCTGAGAGTTGTTGTAAAAATCATGGTGTACACCGAAAGTAGTCATGTCAACAGGAGCTAATATTTCTTGAATATTGAAGCTAAGATTTATATCTATTGTCCCATTTTCTTCAGTCGAATTTACTGGCAGGCTCAGAGTTCTGAAAGACTCATCACCAAGAATATGAAATTGGAAAGATTTATCATATTCGCCATCGCCATCTGGATCAGAAAACCCTTCTATAGCCCAAAACCTATATCCAGCACTCCAACCCCAGTGCATAGATGGATTCTTAGGAGCTAATGGGTGGAACATGCTGTATCTATTCGGATCTTTACCAATATTTTCCTCCTCTTCAACACCAAAAGAAATATTGATATTGTCTATGCTGCTAACATTAATGTTGCCTAATGGGTATGAGGGCATGCTTGCATTTGCTAGTATATAGGTGCCATCTAATTGAGTGTCATCTAACTGAAACTCACACATATAGTATTGAAATCGTGATATCTTATACTTTATACCATCCTTGTTTACATATTCCTTGTCTAATTCGAATGGTACCCCATCTACGTTATAGTTTATGTTAAGATTGACCTCTGCTGCATAAGTGAGGCTAGTAATCAGTAGCAATGTAGTTATTATAATTGTTTTCATGTTTATCTCTGATATTTTTTTTATTATTTATCTTCTTGATATTCTGGATTATTTAGATACACTTGGTCAGTCAATGTTTTCAAAAATGCGATTAAATCATTTTTCTCTTGTACCGTCAAATTCATACCCTCTTTTATGCTGTGCATATTCACATCCAGAGTTGGTGATTCTTTGATACCACTATTGTAGTGCTCAATTACTTCTTCCAAAGTTTCAAATCTTCCATCGTGCATATAAGGTCCAGAGACCTCTACATTTCTTAGTGAAGGTGTTTTGAATTTAGCATTGTCAGTAGGTCTGTTTGTTACTTTCGCTCTACCCAAATCTGTGAACTCGGATTCTGTATCTAATCCATTATTCATGAATTCATGATTAGAAAAATCTGCAGAACCATGACAATGAAAGCAATCGGCACCACGCTTTTCACTATTTTCTTCGAATTCAGTAAAAAATAATTCTTTACCTCTTTCCTCCACTTCAGTGAAAGTAGCTTCTCCACGTTGAACTTTGTCAAATTTTGAGTCACCAGAAACTAAAGTTAACATAAATTGTTCCATTGCCAAACTCATTTTTTCAGAATTGACAGATGAATCACCAAAAGCATTGTAAAACATTGTTCTATATTTTTCAGTTGATTCAAGTTTCAATATTACATTCTCCAGCGTTTCCCCCATTTCCAGAGGGTTTTCTATAGGTCCGAGTGATTGATCACGCAGAAGTTTTGCTCTTCCATCCCAAAAGAATCCTTTGGTGTGATAGAACATGTTGAATATTGGCATAGAATTTCTATCTCCAATCTTACCTTCAATACCTTCTGAAAATACTTTTCCCTTATCTGTAAATGCATTCTTTTGTGAGTGACAAGAACCACAAGAAACAGTCCCATCTATGGACATCATCTTTTCAAAAAATAACGCTTTGCCTAGCGCTATTCCCTCTACAGTTAGTTGATTGTCAGCAGGTATAATGGGAGGTGGCAAATTGCTAGGCATTACCAGCTCGAAGGGAGTAGTTTCAAATTTATCTTCTGGCTCTAATGTCCCTTTTTCTTCAGCGCAAGAGTTGAAGATAGTTAGAAAAGCTGTTGAGACCAAGATTAACAATAAAGATTTTTTTATCATTACTCATTACCTCCTTTTATGCTAAAAGCATTTAATAAATTCTCACTAATTTTATTGCTAAGACCAAAGTCAGCTGCTTTATCAGAGTGAGTTATTGGAGCATTCTCTGTAATATTAATTACATTTGGTGATTCGAAGTACTCGGCTAAATCAAACACAATATCCAAATCTTTATCTTCGCTTACACTGAAGTTACTATTTATCTCAATTTCCATCAAGTTTTCATCGAGCCCTATATGATATGCAAAAGCCCCTATAAATACTTCATCTTTATAATGAAACCCTTCAACAGAGCAGAAGATAAAACCATCCATCCAATCCCAATATAAGTTGTTAATGATTGGATTTAATGGACTTTCAGCTGAGAAAGTATTGGGGTTCTGGTGGTTTGTCACTGAGTCTACGCCCAAGTAAAACCTAATGCCACTGTAATTCCCTTCTGGTATGCTATCAAGTGAAAAGCTTACTCTCTGTTCTGCTAAATTAATATATGCCTTAGACGAGTCAATTATTACTTCATTCCCATCTTTATCAATCAATTTGAAATCAGTCATCAAATAGTGAAGTTTTGAGAAAACTATTTCATTCCCTGATGAATTTTTGTGAACAGAAATATCTGGCTCGACTATTTCATTACCGAAGTAATGATTCATGTTAACATTTAAAGCGACTTTATCTGGAACACTATTGTTATTTGTACTACTCTCTTCACAGCCAACTATTAAAAGTGCGAAAAAAGTAGCAATGAATGTGAAATTTATTAATCTCATAAATATTACTCTTTTTTATTTAATTCAAAAAACTATAAAATGTCAATACATGATATATATTGAATTAAATCAAAAAGCTGCAAATAAGTGTTAATATGTTTGGTTGATAAGGCCTTAGCCGGACTCGTTTGTAATTGACTGTAGAATCTAGCCAATTGTTTAAATTAAGTATTTGGAAAGTTATGAGTCGATTTAGTATTGGAGTTATACTGTTATCACCAATGGTTTTACCAGAGATTAAATAATCGTAATTATCATAAGTTAAAAAATCTTTACAACACCCCTTTTTTTTTTTTTGTAATTGATTTTTGGAGCTTTGTTCGGTTTGTCTTTGTTACAACATGATTTGACAACCACAACTTTATGACATTTGTCACACTCGTCTGCCTCCAACAAGCCTGGAATAACTATTGAGTTCAAAGTATTTTGTGTTTCCCCACAAATATGGGTATTTATGTTGACACCAAGAATCGTAATCAACATAAGTAACACAATAATAGGAGATAATATTTTTACATATCTTTTTTTCACATTTCAATATAGCAAATAATAAAAACAATCAAAAAATAATAAATATGAGCGACAAGTTGATTGAGTGGGCTAAAATAAGCGACTAATTAAATAGTAGCTCATATATTATTAAAAATAAGCAATAAAATCAGTTTAAAGATTAGTAATCCAAAAAAAATAAGACAAGACTACTTCTCAATATTTAATATATTAGATTCATAAGATTGACAATTTACCAAATACCACACCTTATAGCATAAACAATGGGCATTGAACTTACTATAGAATTTAGAAAAGCATTAGATATATTAGAAAATACAAATGATAGCGTATTTATAACAGGGAAAGCAGGTACTGGTAAATCAACATTGTTACGAGAATTCACATCTAAGACAGAAAAGCAGTTCGTAGTTGTAGCGCCAACAGGAATAGCAGCATTGAATGTAAATGGTCAGACAATTCACTCTTTCTTCCGATTTAAGCCAGTCAAGTTCGATCCAGAAAACTTAAAAGCAGATTATAGAAAGGATCTATTCGAAGAGTTAGACACACTGATAATAGATGAAGTGTCTATGGTCCGTTCTGATCTAATGCATGGTATCGACTTAGCGCTGAGGAAGAACAGAAATCGCCCTACAGAACCGTTCGGTGGAGTGCAGATGGTGTTCGTTGGTGATTTGTATCAGCTACCCCCTGTGATGAGAAATGATGAAAGAGAAGCTATATATGAAAAGTATGGTGGTGAACAATTTTTCGACGCGCCTGTTTTCAAAGAATATGGCTATCACTTTGTTGAGCTCACTCATATATTTAGGCAAGATGAGTCAGAAGTTACTTTCAAAAAACTGCTGGATGACATCAGGATAAATAAAATCACAGACGATGATATAGCACTGCTTAACTCCAGACACAGAAGCAAGGTAGGGATTCCTAAAACAGCCACTTTCCTCACCTCACTCAGGCGAACCGCCGCGAATATAAACAAGCAAAAGTTAGACGAGTTGAGCACGAAAGAATATATGTTCGAGGGAGAGCTGACCGGAAAGTATGAAAAATATGCTGATATGGACGAGGCAAAGTTGGACTCAAAACTCCCTGCTCCATATAGATTAATACTCAAGGAAGGTGCACAGGTAATGATGCTCAAAAATGACTCGCAGTTCAGATGGGTGAACGGAAGTATCGGTACAATTACAAAAATCGATGGTGAGGACATATATGTGGAGATAGGTGGCAGTGACTTTTTAGTAGAGCCAGAAACATGGCAAGAAGTAAAGTTCGAACACAACAAGAAAACAGAAGCAATAGAAAGTAAGACTGCTGCAGAATTTATACAATACCCAATGCAGTTAGCATACGCCATAACAATACACAAAAGCCAAGGAAAGACATTCGACAATGTAATAATAGACGTAGGATATGGAGCATTTGCCCACGGACAGGTCTATGTGGCACTTAGCAGATGTCGGTCACTAAACGGTGTTGTGCTAAATACTACTATCAGCAAGAAAGATATTATCATTAACGATAGAGTTGCTGACTACTATAGTAAGATGAGGTAAGAGATTAATTACTCTTGCTCATCATCTTTGTATCCATCATTTTCTGAGTTGAGATTTTCGTCTATCTCTTCAACAGTTTCTTCTACTTTATTTTCTGATTTTGTAGCATTTTCTTCTGTATTGCTCTCTAAATCTTTTCCTTTCAAAAAGTCTGGAAGTTGCATGCCTGCCATATTAAACATTTCTTGAAGCGGTGGCACAGATTTGTACAAACCCGAAATGAAATTTGAAGTTGAAGTGTTACCGTCTTTACCATTTCCGCTATCCCAAACAGTAACCTTATCAATTTTGATATTCTTTATTGCATCTGCTTGAGTCTTAATTAATTCTGGAAGTTTGTCAGCAACTAACAATAGTACGGCATCTTTAGAATTATTCCCTGCTGCTTTCACTACTCTGTCCAAACCTTCAGCTTGTTTTGTCAAAATCTCATATAAACCTTTTGCCTCAGCTTCTTTCTTCAAGAATATTGCATCTGCTTCACCTTTTGCAATTCTTCTGATTTTCTCCGCTGCAGCTTCGGCTTCTATTTCAATTTTACGTTTATCGATTTCTGCTGGTACAATTATATCAGCACCCTGTTCTGCCTTTTTACGTTGAGCTCTTGCATCCTCGGCAATTTTTTCAGCGGCATAAGACTCTTCTAGTGCTTTTGCTGCTTGTACTTTCTCAGTTGCTTCTGCTATTCTCGTTGCTTCTGCAACTCTTGATCTTCTTTCTGCATCGGAGTTAGCTACTTGAATCTTAGCTTTGTTCTCTCCTTCTACTGCTTGTGCATCAGCTGCAGCTACTTGCACTCTCTCGTCTTGAACAGCTTGAGCTTGACCAATTGCCCCATCTCTATCTTTCTGCGCTACTGATATAATTGCATCATTTATAGCTTTTGCAGCCGCCTCTTTACCAAGAGCTTCGATATAGCCAGATTCATCATCAATATCAGTGATGTTCACGTTTATCAACTTCAGACCTACCTTCTTAAGCTCGGCTTCAACACTAAGCGTAATATGAGATAGGAATTTATCGCGGTCAATATTTATCTCTTCTATGTCCATAGACGCTACTACTAAACGCAGCTGACCAAATATAATCTCTTGAGCTAAATCCTTTATCATATCTTGATTCAATCCTAGTAATCTTTCTGCTGCATTTTGCATAATGCTTGGCTCTGTAGATATACCAATAGTAAACCTAGAGGGAACATTTACCCTGATATTCTGCTTACTCAATGCATTCAATAGATTAACTTCCAATGAAATTGGTGTTAGGTGCAGAAATGCATAGTCTTGAATGATAGGCCAGATAAAAGCTGCACCACCGTGCACACATTTAGCAGATGTTTGACCACCAGTCTTACCAAATACAACTAATATTTTATCTGAGGGGCATCTCTTATATCTTCTGAACATAGAAAATATAAAGACTACTAATATCACTACAACAGCGACAACAATATATACCCCAGATGGACCTTGATTCTGTAATAACAGCATTAAACTTAATAGATTCATAATTTTATTTTCTTATTTTGATAATTTCTTTACTAATAATAGCTCTGAGCTAACAACTTCAACTACTTGCACTAGAGTTGTGGTAGTTAAATCAAAACTCTCGTCTGTTATAGCTTCTAATTCTCTTAAACTTCCTTGAACTTTTATTTGTATCTTTCCTATTTTAGATCTGCTCGCTCCAATAGTCATATAGACTTTGCCGATCTGGCCAACGGCATTTTTTATATTCAATGTGCCAGACTCAACCAGTTTACCCATCCAATAAAATAACATAGAAGTGAGGAACATCATGATAATACCCGCGATGGTAGAAATCACAATAGTCATAGCGGTGGACAGGCCCGCATCGATGCAAGTGATACCAGTCCAACCAAAGATTGTGAAAAATGCGATTACATTTTTGAAAGTGAAAAACTGAAAACCGACTCCACCGTCTTCTCCGGTATCAGAAATCTCAATATCAGACTCCATGTCAACATCACCACCACCAATGAATGTCATGATAAATATTACAACAAAAATGGCAGAACCTATCAGTGCTATATACCAATAGGTTTGTTCTATCGTTGTCATGCTAGAAAAGAATTCGGACATAGTGTTTTACTTTTTTTATAGATAGTATTTTGAATATACACCATTTAAATAATATAGACAATAAATATTTGAGTAATCGGCTCTTAATGGGCATTTTCAATCAAAATTCAAGTAAAAACTATCTATATTCGTAGTAGCTATTATGCCACAAAAAGAAAATAATATTTGGGATGAGTGAAAAGTTAATATGTGAACATTGCTCCAGTGTTTGCCCCGATGATAACATATCTATTGGCGAAAAATATTTCTGTTGTAATGGCTGCAAAACAGTGTACGAAATCCTGAACGAAAATGACCTGGCAAACTACTATAGAATGGAAGGTGGGGCTGCCGCTATTAAGCCAGAGCAGATTGATTCCGATGAGTTTGCTATACTGGATAACACAGAAATAGCTGAAAAACTGAAGACCTATAGCATTAACAACAAATCGAAAGTCACTTTTCATCTGCCGCAAATTCACTGCTCAGCTTGTATATGGCTGCTAGAGAACTTACCTAAGCTAAAGGAAGGAGTGCTAAAATCAGAGGTGAATTTCCCAAATCGTGAGGTGGATGTAGTATATAACGAAAGTGAGATTTCACTTCGTTCTATAGTGGAAATGCTAACAGCTATCGGCTACAGACCCAAGTTAGATTTGGATGTAGTGGAAGGGAAACGCAACAAAAACCCCAACCGCTCGCTATACATAAAGCTCGGTGTGGCTGGGTTTTCATTTGGTAATCTGATGATGTTAGCGTTCCCAGAATATCTGTCGAGTGAGGGGATAGAGCCAGAGATACAATCGCTGATTAATTGGCTCAATATGCTCTTTATCCTACCTTTGCTCTATGCTGGTAGCGAGTACTTAAAGTCCGCCTACTATGGGCTGAAGACAAAGATTTTTAACATTGACATTCCTATCTCTATTGGGATTATCGTGCTTGCAGTTCGCTCTGTTATTGATATTGCTTATGGCAATAGCCAAGGTTATATCGACTCGCTTGGGGGGCTAATCTTCTTCCTCTTGCTCGGTAAGTTATTCCAACAAAAGACATACAATTTGCTTTCATTCGATAGGGATTTCAAATCATATTTTCCGCTCTCGGTCATCAAACTGTCCGGTGAGGGCGAGGAAAAGCAAGACCACATACCGCTGAAAGATATTGCTATTGGCGACTTGCTTGTCATTCGTAACAATGAGGTTATACCGACAGATAGCCTACTCGAATCCGAAACGGCTATGATAGACTATAGCTTCGTCACGGGGGAGTCCGCACCGGTAAGAGCTACGAAACACGAGAAAATATATGCAGGTGGTAGGGCATTGGGTAAGGCGATGCAAGTTCGTGCCACCGAGGAGTTTGACCAGAGCTACTTGACTAAGCTGTGGAACAATGATGCATTTGAAAAATTTAGCAACAAGGGTATATCGAAGCTGTCGAATATGATAGCCAAGAGGTTCTCGATAGTTGTGACACTGATAGCACTGACGGCGTTTGCATTCTGGCTGCCAAGTGGTACTGCCAAAGCATTCGATGTGCTGACAGCTATACTGATTATCGCTTGCCCATGTGCGCTGGCACTTACCCTGCCGTTTACCTATGGCTCTACTATGAGGGTGTATGGGCGGAATAACTTCTTCATCAAGTCGGACTCGGTGGTGGAGTTTCTCTCCAACATCACTGGTTTTGTGTTCGACAAAACCGGTACGCTAACTAAATCTGCGAAAGGCGGTGTGGTGTACAAAGGGAAGGACATAAAGCAGTATGAATCCAAAATCCGTGCGGCAGTTAGCAATAGCACCCACCCTGTGAGTAGTATGATATTGAACTATCTATCGGGTGTGCAGAGTGCAAAGCTATCAAGCTACAAAGAGCTGACTGGGAAAGGTATAGTAGCCGAATCGGGTGGTGATAAACTCCGATTGGGCTCAGCTAAGTGGATAGCACCGGACAGCCAAGTGCAAGTGGAAAACGCCGCTATGATAGAGATAAATGGTGAGGTGTTCGGCTCATTCCAAAGTGAGAGCGAGTTCAGAGATGAGGCATTCGGTATGCTAGAAGTGCTGGATGCGGACGGCTACTCGCTATCCATAGTCTCTGGAGACAACACCAAAGATGAGCACACGATAGCAAACAATGCCCCCAAAGGAACAGTAGCAGAGTTCGAAAAGCTGCCACACGAAAAGCTAGAATACATAGAATCGCTGCAAAACAAAGAGCAGACAGTAGCGATGGTGGGCGATGGGCTGAACGATGCCGGTGCGCTTGCAAAAGCAGATGTGGGAATAGCCATAGCCGAAAAAACCAACAACTTCACACCAGGAAGCGATGCAATATTGCTAGGCGAAGAGATAGCCAAGCTGCCGAAGCTAATGAGAATGTCCAAATCAGCGATAAAGATTGCCTACTCAAGCATCGCCATTTCTTTCTTATACAACACGGTCGGTATTACCTTCGCTGCCAAAGGACTGCTATCACCAATAGTCGCGGCTATACTGATGCCTATTAGCTCCATCAGTGTTATAGTCTTCACCGTGTCAGCTGTGAATATAGTCGCAAGAACAAAGAGGTTGTAGGTACCTGTGCCCCTCTGGAGGTGCCTGCCACGTCTTTAGCGTGGGCTGTCTGAACTTGTTCAGACTGGGGAGGAATATAATGTCACAGCGAGGACTGAAAATAGCAACGTCATAACGAGGAGACAATGCTTGCATTGTTGACGTGGTTATCTCCAAATAGATTCCCACGGTCGCCCTTTGGACTCCCTCGGAATGACAGCTTATTAACCACCCCCGTCTTTCGCATTCTGCGAAATCCACCCACGCTGAGACGTGGCAAGCTCCTCCACAGGAGGGGAATGCCAGAGGAAATAGTCAAGAGTAAGAATTCCCCTCCTGAGGAGGGGTGCCCGTAGGGCGGGGTGGTTGCTGAGCACGAGTGCCGAAATGCTGGATTTGCGATAACCGAGTAACAGATTAACAGAAAAAAACAAAAAGTATAATATACATATACCCCTTGTATATTAAAAAAAACGTGTTTTTCTCTTACTCTCTTACTCGATTTTGGTTTTTAATATAGCTCTTTGTAGAGATATTTCTGGAAATCTTTGAACGTTTGCATTATCTGCTCAGTTGAACCCAATTCTCTTTTTGCATCATCTAAGCTGCCATATTTTAATTTAATTATCTCCATCAGCTTATCTCTATTTAGTTGGTCGTAACCTAATTGTATATACTGATTTAATACAAATTTGATAAACTCTTGCTGATTTGGAGAATAATTATCCAAGTTTGCCTCTACATTTTCAGCACGGGCAATTCTTGGTTTAGTAGGTTTGTTGTTAGCTATAAATAGAAATAAATCGAACAAATCGGTCTTTTCATTGCTAATGACTTCCATTAGTTGGATTAATTCCTCTTTTGGTAAATCAGCATTTTCTAAAGTTTGTAAAAGCGCTGCTCTTGTGTCTGGGTCGCTCCATATTTTACGGAGTTCTTGCTCATTTGCAAATAGCTTAGATAATTTGCCATAAGTCTTCTCTATATATTCTTCTATACTTATTGGTTTGCCTGAAGAGTCGTAAAATCTGTGCACTTTCTTATATTCAATAGATCTAATTGAATTGTCTGAAAGCTTTATTTCAATTGGTTCATAAATTGGTTTTTCGCATATACAAGGCGATGAACCACATATTTCGCAAGGTGGCGGTGGGTCAGTTGCACACACACACCTAACTTGACCGCAAACATCGCACGGCTCACGCTCTGGTCTTGGTTCGCCTGGCGGTTGTGGTGGACCATCCCACTCTGAGTCTTTAAAGTTTAGATGTGCTTTTTCAAAATCATATATTGTAAAGTAATCTTTGCCTTCTGCTACTCTTGTACCCCTTCCTACTATTTGTTTAAATTCAATTATAGAGTTCACTGGACGCATTAGTACTATATTTTTTACGTCTGGGGCATCTACTCCAGTACTCAATTTGAATGAAGTAGTTAGCACTGTTGGGATTATCTTCTCGTCATTTTGGAAAGTTTTTAAGTAATCTTCGCCTAACTGACCATCATCGGCAGTTACTCTAACACAATAAAGTGGGTCTTTTACTGGCGCCTCTTCGTTTATCAAATCGCGAATCATTGCGGCATGCTTCTGGATAGAACAGAACACAATTGTTTTTTCTTGCGTACCAATCATGTTCAGTAGCTCGCGAACCCTCGAACGCTCCCTTTCTCGGATGAATAATTTTCTATTAATTTCTGTTGATTTATAAGTCTTTCCTTCTTCTATCTCACCACTAAGGACTTTGTCCATCTCGTCATAAGTATAGTCATCCATAGTAGAAGTCATTTGTACTACTTTGAATGGTGATAAGAACCCGTCTTCTATTCCTTGCTTCAGTGAATATTCGTAAAGTGGTTCGCCAAAGTATTTATAAGTGTCAGCGTTTACTTTTCTCTTCGGTGTAGCAGTTAGTCCGAGCTGCACTGCCGAATCAAAGTAATCCATTATCTTACGCCAAGTGCTACCGTTTTTTGCTCCTGCTCTGTGGCACTCATCTATTATTATGAAATCGAAATAATCGCGGGAGTATTCTCCATAGAATGGTTCGTATTTCTCCACTTCGCCGTCTTCTGTCTCTTCGTAATCGCCACTTAGGAAAGTTTGGAATATGGTAAAGAATATATTCGCATTTTTCGGTACGCCGCCTTTTTTTCTTATTTCCGCAGGGGTTATTCTTGCTAATGCATTTTCTTCAAAAACACTACTGCTAAAAGATGTCATTGCCTGGTTAGCTAATATATTCCTATCTGCTAGAAATAGTATATTTGGTGTTCTTTTCGTTTCACCTTCCGCATTCCATTTTGCGTCAAATAGCTTCCAACATATATGAAACGCAGTCGCTGTCTTACCAGTTCCAGTTGCCATAGTCAATAGCAATCTTTTCTGTCCTTCGGCAATTGCTTTTAGTGTTCGTTCTACTGCTACAGCTTGATAGTATCTCGGTTGGTATTTGCCCCTAAAGTCAGCAAAGTCAATACTGTCAAACTCGGCTTGCCAGTCAATCCCACTTGGCTTAGTGCGGCTGCCGAAAGTCATTTCATACAACTCTTGTGGAGTTGGGTAACGGTCTATGTCTTTCTGTTCGTTAGTGTAAAGGTCAATCTGTCGTATCTTAACACCATTGCTCGAAAATGCAAAACGAATATCTCGCCTTTTGGCGTAGTCAATGGCTTGGGCTACCCCATCGGTATAATATTTGTAATTAGCCTTGGCTTCTAATATACCCAATACCTTATTTTTATAGATAAGTGCATAGTCCGCCCATTTGGGTGGCTTTCTTCTGCCGTTACCAATCAACTTACCGTCAGTAAGTTTGAATTGTTTCTTTAAACTACCTTCAGTAGTAGCACCAGGCCCCCAATCGCTTTCTTTTAGCTTGGGCTCTATTAGCTCATATTCTGTATTTGCTTCATTTAACTCGTACATTGGTCGTTCTGCTGATTCAACAATTTTTCAATATAAACTTAATTTCTGTTTTTTCCAACATCTGTGCCCCTCTGGAGGTGCCTGCCACGTCTTTAGCGTGGGCTGTCTGAATTAATTCAGACTGGGGAGGACTAAAAATGCCACAGAGTGGCTAAACATCTGTAGATTCTGTTATCAGTAGTGATAGATAGCCGCGTAGCGGTTCAACAATGTTTTGTCCCACTCCTACGGAGCGGCTCTTACGCTCTGCATTAGTCTCTACAGATATTCAACCCCTATGGGGTTGTCATCGCCAGCGGAGGACTAAAGTTCACCGAGCGTAGTCGAGGTGATGAGTTTTTAAGTTGCCATCGACTACGCTCAGGCAACTTATCGGAATCCACCTCCGCTAATGCCGTTGGCTTCACACGCAGCGGAGGACAATCGTACCTGTGCCCCTTTGGAGGGGCTGCCAGACCTTGTTCTGACTGGGGAGGATTAATCTTAAGTCAACTCGCCTAAAAAAGCTTGCTCCAATATTGATTTCCGTAGCTCTTCTAAGTCTTCTAACTTCTGCTCATAGTTCTCTACCATCTGGTCTGTGGCTGCCCTTAGCTTGTCCAACTCAGCAACTATTTTCTTTTGTTCTGCGAGTGGGGGGATGGGGATGGGGATAGAGTTTAACTTTGATTGATTCAACTTTGGCTGTGCCATTCCACTAATAAAACTATCTAGATTAATTGAATTAATGTAATACTCTACAAATTTCTGTAAATTACTATTGCTAAATTTCAAAACATGGGCGTGATTATTAACCCAACTCTTACCCGTGACAGTAAAAGCAATAGGGTATTTTCTTGCCAAAAGGTTCGCACCATCTTCTGAGATAAGTAATAGTTCTTCATCAAAGATATAGCCTGAAACATAATCAACAATTCCAGTTGCCCCATAATAAGGTATTTTACCACTTAACCGTTTATTCTTTGAAATTGGAACTCTTAATCTATCTAAGTTTTCACACACATCCCCCAATTTCTCTACTTTCCAACCTTTTTTGGGGTTGGAGAATATCTCATCCAAGCGACTTTGGAATATCTCCTTGGCGTTTACTATGTTCTGCTCGGTGTTGGCTTTTGCTTCATCTATTGCAGCAAATGCCCTGTCCAATATTGCTACTATTTTCTTTTGCTCTGCAAGTGGGGGGATGGGGATGGGGAAATTAATTATCTCATTCATGTTAGCTCGAGGCATTCTTGCACCCGTACAAGTTGCATTTATTTTTGCTACGGTAGAACCCATAATAAACCAATAGAATAGATACTCTCTTAAAATTTCACTATTAAGTTTAATAGGAAATATCTCTGTAGAACAATGTCCATCAAAATCTGGTATTAGCACTTTATTAAGATAAGGTCTCAATCTACCATATAGTAAATGAGATTTGGAGAATCGAAAAGTTGAACTTTTTAAATTAACAAGGCTGAAATCCCCCAAATAATTTCCAGTATTTGATTCAATATGTTCCAACCCAATATATGGTAAGCCTTCATCATAATATTTGGACTTATCATATTCACACACATCACCCAACTTTTCTTCTTTCCAGCCCTTTTTCATAATCTATTTCTGTTTTTTATTTTTTTATTTTATTTTTATCACTTTCTTTGTGCCCCTCTGGAGGAGCCTGCAACGCAACAGCGTGGGCTGTCTGAACTTGTTCAGACTGGGGAGGACTTTGTTAGTTAAGTCCACCTCCGTCTTTTGCCTTCAGCAAAAGCCACCTCCGCCAGCGGAGGACAAGGGGAATTTGGCTGTCATATCAACTCCTTAACTGAATCAAGAAGTTTTGCAGTCTTTTTGTCTAATTTTGCCATTTCTTTCAGTATTTCGCTTGGCTTACGTAGTGGGTCTTCTTCTGGCAGATTCGGATTCCTAACGCTTAGGTCATAGTTCTTCTTTTGCTCGTCGGTGAACTTAGTTACGTCCACATTCCATGAACGTTCCGTTTCTGGTTTCTTTTCCTGCAGCTTTACAAACTCTTCCAAATCCTTGTCGTTCAGAGGATTGGTCTTGCCTAAGCTTCTGCCTGGGTCTAATTGGTAATACCATATATTCTTGGTGGTTTCGCCTTTGTCAAAAAACAGGACTACCGTTTGCACTCCTGCCCCTTGGAATGTGCCTGCTGGCATATCGAGTATAGTGTGCAGGTTGCAGTTGGTTAGTAGTTCTTTACGTAGTGCCACCGAAGCTCTATCCATATTGCTAAGGAATGTATTTTTGATAACGATTGCAGCTCTGCCTGGTGTTTTCAGTATTCTAATAAAGTGCTGTAAGAATAAGAAAGCTGTTTCGCTAGTTTTTATATCGAAGTTAGTTTGTACTTCTTTCCTTTCCTTTCCACCAAATGGAGGGTTAGCCAATACTATATCGTGTCTTTTCTCACGAGTAATATCACTTAGTGGCACAGCTAATGTGTTAGTTTCCTCAATATTAGGCGACTGTATTCCGTGTAGAATCATATTCATCAGACCAATAATAAAAGCAAGGTTTTTCTTTTCCTGACCGTACAGAGTGTGTTTGTCTAACTTTTCTCTTTGCTTAGTGTTCTTTGCTTTTGGCTTTAAGTAATCAAAGCTTTCCACCAAAAAGCCCGCCGAACCGCAAGCGCCGTCATATATTGTTTCGCCAATCTTTGGGTCAACTACTTCTATCATTGCTCGTATGAGTGGGCGTGGGGTGTAGTACTGTCCGCCATTCCTGCCGGCGTTGCCCATGTTTTTTATTTTCGTTTCGTATAGTTCACTAAGTTGGTGTTTTTTCTTACTCGATTTGAATTCTAATTGGTCGACTTGGTCGATTACGCTACGTAGCACATAGCCAGATTTGATTTTGTTCTCTAAGTTTTTGAATATAATACCAAGCTTGTGCTTTATACTATTTCTATCATTCAAGTCTTCTAACTTAGCAAGTGCAGGGAACAATTCTTTGTTCACAAATTCTAGAAGGTCATCACCTTTCATTTCTTCCTTGTCTATGCTCTTGCCGTCTTCGTCTTTTATCTTTGCCCAATTGCTCCACAGGTATTTACCTTCTATCATTGGCTCATATTTTTCGCCAGTGATCTCAGATTCATCTTTTTTGGATAGCTCCAAATCTTCTAAGTATTTCATAAACAATACCCATGAAGTTTGCTCTATGTAATCTAACTCACTGTCAGCACCTGCATCTTTGTACAGAGCATCATCTATATTTTTGAACACTTGCTCAAAATTACTCATAACTTTTCCCTTTCTCCATTTGTAACTGCGCCCAATATACTAAAGCAAACATACTTCCACAATACCCCAAACTAGGTATAGAGCCACCACTATTTTCTAATATATTTAATCCTGATTGCAAATTATTTCCTATATTAGTGGCTTATTATATAAATAAAGTGAAATAGGAATTAGTATATGCCAGTTTTCCCGCAAGACCAGATAGTATTCGGAATATTAGCAATGACGCTTGGGTTTGTGTTCTACACCTCCAGCTCTGAGAACAAGTATTGGAAGAAATTTTACGCAGTGATACCTGCGCTGCTTATGTGTTACCTCATCCCTTCGTTGTTCAACACATTTGGAGTTATTTCGGATAGCACTTCTGGGCTTTACTCTATGGCTAAGGACTACTTGCTGCCGACCAGTTTGGTGTTGCTTACACTGAGCATCGACTTCAAGGGGATATTGCGATTGGGGAACAAGGCATTGGTTATGTTCTTCACCGCTACTGCCGGTATAGTTATAGGTGGACCAATTGCTGTGCTGATATTGTCATTCGTCTCACCTGAAACGGTTGGGGGTGTTGGCAACAATGAGGTATGGCGTGGATTGGCTACGCTGGCAGGTAGCTGGATTGGTGGCGGAGCTAACCAAGCTGCTATGTTGGAGATGTATGAGTACAACCAATCGCTCTATGCGGGTATGGTAGCTGTGGATATTATAGTTGCGAATATATGGATGGCATTCTTGTTGTGGGGCGCTGGGCGTAGCAATGCTATGGACAGATGGCTGAAGGCGGATTCGTCAGCTATAGATAGATTGAAAGACAGAATGGAAAACTACCGACTATCGGTAGAGAAAATGCCTACACTGACGGACACTATGGTGATATTGGGGATTGGCTTTGGTGCTACTTCGCTGTCGCACTTTGTTGCGAATATTGTGACAGGGTTGATTGCTGACTTTGGTTCGGTTGCTATGCAGCAATCCGTGCTCAACAGTCACTTCTTTTGGCTAGTGGTTACAGCTACTACCATTGGGCTTATCCTTTCGTTCACTAGAGCTAGGAACTACGAGGGGGCAGGGGCAAGCCGTATTGGTAGTGTGTTTATCTATATATTGGTGGCTACTATCGGTATGAAAATGGACGTAACTCAGACTTTTGACAATCCTGGATTGTTGGCAGTGGGTCTGATATGGATGGGCTTCCACGTGCTGCTGTTGTTTATAGTTGCCAAGGTTATAAAGGCGCCATTCTTCTTCCTTGCCGTAGGTAGTAAGGCAAATGTGGGAGGAGCGGCATCTGCACCAGTGGTGGCGTCTGCGTTCCATCCGTCATTGGCATCCGTAGGGGTGTTGTTGGCTGTTCTAGGTTATGCACTGGGTACTTATGGTGCTATATTGGCTGCCGAGATGATGAGGATAGTGTCTCCTTAGGTAAGGGCAATTCAAAAATTTATTAGGTAAATAGAATGTACACAAGAAGAAGATATGGATTTTGGATGACCTTCAATTGGTCAAGACAGCCGTTTGTAATTGGGCTTGTCTATGGTGCGATTGTATGTTTTGCTTCGTATTTGCTCGACTTCTATATCTCATTACCATGGGGTCCGCTAGGGATAATAGGTATTGCAGTTGCATTCTATTTGGGTTTCAAAAATAATAGCTCTTACGATAGGACTTGGGAAGCAAGAAAGATATGGGGCAGTATAGTCAACAATAGCAGGACTTTTGGTGCTGCGGTTGTTTCTTTTGTCGATGGAGATAACTCCGATGCTATTAAGAGAGAACTTATTTATAGACATATAGCTTGGATGACTGCTCTTAGATTTCAGCTAAGACAAAAAAGAGAATGGGAGCATGTAGAAAATAGAGTTAATACCAAGTATGCACCTGATGTTTGTGAGTCTGGCAATTCGGATATGATGAATGAAGTTTCGAAGTATATTAGTAAAGAGGAGCTTGGTGAGATAGAGCCGAAATCGAATAAAGCTACACAAATTCTAAAAATTCAATCGGAAAGACTTCAGGAGCTGAGGAATAAGGGGTATTTTGAAGACTTCAGGCACATGGAGTTTCACCATCTTGTAACAAGCTTTTACGAAGACCAGGGCAAGTCAGAGAGAATTAAGAATTTCCCATTCCCTAGACAATATGCTTCAGTAGCTACATGGATTACGGTTGTGTTTTGTATCTTTGTTCCGTTTGGTTTACTGGATGTTATACAAGGGAAAGACGATTGGTTGTTTTGGATTTGTCCATTTTTGACAGGACTAATAACATGGGTATTCTTCCTAATGGAGATGATCGGTGATTACTCAGAGAATCCATTCGAAGGCACTTATAATGATGTGCCAATTACATCAATTTCTCGTGGAATAGAAATAGATATGCGTGAGATGATAGATGATGAAAACATACCTAAGCCGTTTGAAAACACAAACGGATTTCAGATGTAGTAATATTTCTAGTTCTGACTTATAAAATTGACTAATCTGATTTCAACATCAGCTTTGCCTTTCTTGCTCTTCAGCGTCATGAGAAGAGGAAGATTGTATAGCTCAAACTTGTTAAACATTTCTAGCTCTTTCTTCGATTTCCCTTTGCCAACGCTTTGGTAGCTCAGAATCTGAAGCATTGAAAGGTTATGCTCATCTGTAACCCATAGTTCTGCTTCGTAATCATCTGAGGTTGCCGTTTGTTTGTATGTTGTGTAGTTTTCTATCTCTCTGCTTTCAGCAGTTTTATCTATAGCATTTCTTTCTTTTGTGCCGGAACTTTTCATGCCAGGCCAATGCTCCAAATCCATAGGCAAGGTATATCCACCATCTCTACCATTGATTTTAAACGATGTAGAGATTGTAGAGTCTTTGAAGTCGAATATCATTTTAATGTCTGGTTGGTTGCCTTTTGCTTGCACGGTTATTATTGTTGTATCTTCGGTAAATAGGTAATTGAGTGTGTCATATCTGACGTTCCCACTCTTATTCTTCTGCTTCGAAATCAAATCGAAGCTTCCAACGAATGAATCTTCGGCTGCTGAAATCGTTTGGAGTAGGGCGAATAACACAAAAACTAGGAGTCTCATATTCTTTCTTTGATATTATATTTTGAAATTTATAATACTTACAGCATAATATATGGTAAAAAAGTCAAAATTTATAGCAGAAAAATTTGGTTTGTATTGCAAACTATATTAACTTTGCAATGTTGTTTAAGTTATTTAAGAGCTAAAATGGAAAATTTTGATGCACAAAGTAGATTAGATATAATCTCTGATTCTATCTCTGCTGCCAAAGAGAACATAAAAAATCAGAGTTTTTACTACATATTGTGGGGTTGGTTAGTAATTATATCATCGCTTTTCAATTTTGCGTTGCTGAAGTTCGGAGCGCATAAGCTACATTTCATACCTTGGATTCTGATAATGCCTCTTGGTTGGGTTGCTACTATAATCTATGCTAGGAATCATTCAAGCGAGAGGGGATTTGAGACTCACTTAGAGTCATTTTTGAAATACTTATGGATTGTACTTGGCTTGTCTATGTTTGTTGTCGTGTTCATATCAATTATGAATAAAATGAATCCTGCAATATTGACATTGGTTTTGGCTGGCATAGGTACGACAGTTTCAGGATTCACTATGAAGTTCAAGCCGCTAATTTGGGGTGGTATTATAATGTTTGTTTTTTCTATATCTTGCCTATATATTCAAAATGAAAATGTATATTTGATTTATGCTGTTGCCATTGCTCTTGGTTATTTGTTACCAGCGTATAGGTTAAAAAAGGTGAATACGGATGTTTGAAAAATTAGATAAAATATTGAACCAGCAAGTGCGGTTAGCGATCATTTCTGTACTAGTTAATGTGAAGTCTGCGGACTTCAAATACCTACGAGAGGTAACGAAAACTACTCAGGGAAACTTGAGTCATCAGTTGAAAGTGTTAAGCGATGAGGGATATATTGAAATAAAGAAGACATTCAAGGATAACTATCCAAATACTAAATGTATCATAACTAAAAAAGGGCTTAATGCCTTTGAGAAATATGTAGAAGCAATGAAGAAATATCTAAATATTAATAATCAGATGGAGAATGTGAAATGAAGAGAATGTTAATGATAGCTGTTCTAATTATGCTTTTTAGCATAATTGCAAAGAGTCAAGAAGAAAGCAAAATAAGCAATAGCTTTGGCGTTGGCTTTCAGTTGGGAGAAATACAGGATGATTTTGGTATAGGACTGAATATAACTAGCCCATATATCTTTGATAACCGCGTTGCTGTAAGAGCGAGAGCCAATTTTGTATGGAATGAGCACTTAGACGGAATAGAGACAACTTGGACGCCCTATTCTAACTTTACTTTGGGAGTTGTAGGAGTTGGAGGAAAAATCAATGATTATATCAGATTATATGGTGAGGGTGGAGTGATTCTTCTCCTGCCAAGTGATGAGTTCTCTGATGGGGAGATGGTTTCAGGTGGTTACGGACTTTTCGGATTCGAATTCTATCATTTCAGAAACTTAAATTACTTCATAGAAATTGGTGGAGTTGGTACTGGAGCGAGAGAGAATACTATAGCAACAAGACCAATTTATTCGAATGGACTTATGATAAATGCAGGTTTGAGAGTGCATTTTTAGTTTTGATTAACAAATAGAAATCAAATGGTAGATAAGTTAATAGATTATCTAGAAAAATATAAAGCCTTGTCAACTGAGGAAAAGGATTACCTAGTTAAGAATATAGAAATAAGGGAATTAAAGGCGAATCAACTATTACTTTCCGAAGGTGAAGTATCATCTGAGTTTTACTTCATAATTAAGGGTGCAATTAGGCTGTATTATACTAAGGAACTAGACGAAAAATCAGCATACTTTTACTTTGAGAATATGTTTGTTAGCTCTTACGAGAGCTTCACTAAAAATAAACCATCGAAGCAAAATTTAATCACTATTGATGATACTGTAGTTGCTGTTATTACTAACAAAAACGCTCAAGAGCTTCTTACTAGATTCCCAGAGTTCGAATTCTTAGCAAGGGTTATAATGGAAGAAGAGTTGATTATTTACCAAGAGATAATTTCTAATTTTGTTTCTATGAATGCTGAGCTACGTTACAGAAAGCTAATTGAGACAGATAGTCAGATACTACAAAGAGTTCCTCAATACCAGCTATCGTCTTATTTGGGGGTTGCACCTGAAACTTTAAGTAGGATAAGAAAGAAAATAAAGTAGTATTTATTGACTTTTGTCAATTGACTAATTATATGATGCTTCATAACTTTGATTTAAAAAAGCTATGAAAAAATTATATATAATTCTTACTTTTCTTGGTACAATTCTACCGAATATTTTTGTTGTGAAAGAATCGATAGCAACTGGTAATATTTTGCTTTACCGGTATCCACTGGATACGTTCCAATCAATGTTTGCAAATAATATAACAAGCGCATTTATAACTGATCTACTTTTCATTGTGCTATTATTCTTGTTTTGGAGTTATAGGGAATCAAAAAAGTACAACATGAAAAATATATACTTGATATGGGTATATACATTTGCACTAGGTATAGCAGGTGGCTTACCTTTATTTCTGTTTTATAGAGAGATAGAAAAAGAGAGAATAGAAATTTCAACTTGATAATAATCTTTAGAGATGAATAATAGCTGTTGTTTAGTAGCAATGTATCAAAATTAGGTTAGTACCGTAATTTGATTCATGACTAAAAAATCACGTATTATAAAAAACATATTGTTATTCCTAATATTGACTATTCCATTAAACTATTGCGGAGATATTGCTGTAGATGTTGAGGAGACTAAAAAAAGAGGGGATAGAATTGTAAAAGCATTGGATAGTTATTATGAAGATTTTAAAGAGTACCCTCAAAGATTGGAATTGTTAGTACCTTACTATTTAGATGAGATTCCTAATGTTGCAAATCATATACTATTTCCGTTTGTGTCAAGAGAGTTCCAGTATGGTATACATGGATATATACCAAAATATGGGTACTATAGCATTACCTATTGTACTAAAGAAGGAATACAATATCGTTATGATACCAGGGCTTCAAGAACTTTTCGAACTCTTTATTTTATGAATAATCCTGAATGGTCAGAAGTTAATATAGAGCACAAAGATATTGAAATCATAACCAAAGCAATAAACTCATATTATTGGGATAATAGACGTTATCCTGATAGTTTGGAACAATTGATTCCTGATTATCTTACTGAATTTCCTATCGATATTAATGCTCTTTACAAACCTCCAAATACCAAACCTGAAAATTACTCTAGAATAGTTGATTATAAATATTCGCAACCCTCAGACGCTGTATGTGATGAGTATCAATTATTATTTGATGTAGGGTGGTATGATTTATACAAAAAATCTAATAGCAATGTGTGGATATATGACGACTAATATAAAATTGAACTACACCCACACACAGCCACGAAACCCTCGACTTTTGTAGTAAGACTCTGCTCCGTTGTGGTAGATGAAAACAGTGTCGAATCGGCGATCACCGAAAATAGCTCCTCCGAGAGTACGAATTTTATCAGGAGTTTTTAGCCAGCTAGATGTCTTAGTGTCAAAGCTGCCGAGGGTTTGGAGGTGCTTGTATTGCTCCTCGGTCATAAGCTCTATTCCCATTTCTTTTGCTATATTGCAGGCACTATCGTCTGGCTTATATTTCTTGCGAGATTCCAAAGCCTCTTGGTCGTAGCATAGACTTCGTCTTTCACTAGGGCTCTCCGCTGAGCAATCTGCGAATAGATACTTATCAGTTTTCTTATCAAAGTCAATAACATCTGGCTCACCACCAGAAAGCTCCATTTCATTGATAGACCACAGTGCTTTGCTCCCACTTAATCGTTTCTCAACATCAACCCATTTAATATTTGGGTGTCTCACTTTGTTCTCTTCGAATCGATTTTTCAGAGAGCTGAGTAGATCTGTTTCTTGTTGTTTAGTTAGTTTTTTTGTCATGGTTTACTTTATATAGAAGAATATATTTAGTAGTTACTAAAGTTAATTCAAAAGAAATAATAATTTTGAAAATAAAAGATAAAAAAGGCAATAAAAGTGAAATGCCATCTGAATCATATAACTGAGCTTGCCCAAATAGCAAAGCCATCAAGGAATAAAAACAAACAAATAATAGAGTCGATAGAATTATTTCTACTTTCTCATACTTTAAAAGAATGAAAAAAAATAGAGGAGGTAAAACCATAAACAAATAATTAAATATGTCTTGCTGTCCATCCTTTGCACCGAAACCATACTTAAAAAGATTATATATTATCATAACGAATGATAAGACAAAATAAGAAAACAAAATTATAACTATAAAAGAAATCCTTTTAAATATTCTATCTGTTTTAATTTTTGCAACCAACTTATTATACTTTTCTACAAATGCCATAATAATAATCTTATAACTTTATTTTCAATATACAAATTCAAGCAAACATTTAAGTACTTTATAAACACAAAATCAGCTATTATTTCGTATTTTTGTAAAATAAATATATGTTTATTCTATGTTAGAAAAGGAAATAATAATGATAAATTCTTTAGTACCAGCATTTAGGACTAATAATATACACTATGCTATTCGTGATATTATTGTCTTAGCACAAGGAGTTGCCAAAACGGGTATGGATATGCACTACCTCAATATTGGCGACCCAAATGTATATGATTTCGACACGCCATCTCATCTGATAGATAGCGTTGTGGAAGCACTTCGCAGCAACAAAAATGGCTATGCTCCTTCTTCGGGCATCCCAGAAGCGATAGAGGCCGTAAGAAAAGATGCAGAAGAAAGAAAGAAAATCAAAAGCATTCAGGATATATTCATCACTACTGGTGCTGCAGAAGCAATAGAAATCTGCCTAACTGCATTGCTAAACACAGGTGAAAACTTTTTGATGCCTACTCCTGGCTATCCTCTTTACAATGCAATTGAGAGCAAGTTGGAGTTAGAACCAAACCCGTATTACTTAGATGAAAGTAATGGATGGGCTCCAGACATAGAGGACATAAAATCGAAAGTAAATGCAAAAACAAGAGCAATCGTGCTAATCAATCCGAACAACCCCACTGGTGCTTTGTACAAGCGTGAGCAGTTGGAACAGATTGTAGAAGTTGCGAAGGAGCACAACTTAGTAATATTTGCAGATGAGATATATGACAAGCTAATTTTTGATGATGCAGAGATGGTATCAATAGCGTCATTGGACCCAACTGTGACTTGTGTTACATTCTCAGGTATGTCGAAAAATTATATGGCACCTGGTTTCAGATTGGGTTGGGGTATAGTTTCTGGAGAAAAAAGATTAACTCACGAATTTGTAGAAGCTATCAACAAGATTTTGAGAAGTAGAGTGTCTGCTAACCATCCTTTGCAATACTGTATTAAACCAGCACTGGAAGGCGACCAAACGCACCTTACAGAAACCATCGAAAAATTAATAAGAAGAAGAGATATAGTAGTTAATAAAGTAAACAAAATTGATGGAATTGACTTAGTTGCACCACAAGGTGCATTCTATGCATTTCCTAGCATCGATGTGAAAGATGATTATCACTTCTGTGAGGAATTGCTAAAGGCGACAGGAGTGGTAGTTGTGCCTGGTACTGGTTTCGGACAGAAGCCGGGAAGCTCACATTTCAGAATTGTTATCTGCCCTACTGAAAAGACATTAGAGCAATCATTTGACTTGATCGGTGAGTTTTATAAGCATTACAATGACTAATTTCTAGTCACAAATAAAAATCTATTTAGCTTTATTTAGTCTATTGGAATTGCGAAATGCATTATTCAATAGACTAATTTAATATATATGAATACTGAACCAAAAGAAATAAAAACAATGTGGGATGTCAGATTCTCGGAAGAAGGCTATGCCTATGGCACTGAACCCAACGAGTTTCTGAAATCCGTTATAGATAGTTATGAGCTTACTGGCTCTATGTTATTCCCGGCTGAGGGAGAGGGTAGAAATGCTGTCTATGCCGCTACTCAAGGATTAGATGTAACTGCTTTTGACATTAGTGAAGAAGGGCGCAAGAAAGCAATGAAACTAGCTGCTGAGAAAAATGTAAGTATAGATTACGAAATAGGAAATTTGTCTGATTTAGAACTATCTAAGAAGGAGTTCGATTCTGCAGCACTGATATTCGCACATTTTCCCGTTGAGATACTTACTCCGTACCACAAGAAGATAGCTGAGTTAATTAAGCCCGGTGGTATATTGATATTGGAAGGATTCAGCAAATCACATCTACCACTGAGGTTAGATAATCCTGCAGTGGGTGGTCCTGGAAATATAGATATGCTATTCTCACTTGAATCAATTCAGAATGATTTTTCAGATTTCGAAGTGCTAATGCACGGAGAAGTTCAAGTAGAGTTAAGCGAAGGGAAGTACCACAATGGTACAGCCAATGTAATTAGGTTTATAGGCAGAAAAAAAGAACAAGACTAGTATTGTGCTTTATTGCACATAATTTCTAAGATAAACCAAATTGAAAGATTTTGTTTATCTTTATTTTTTTATAGAAACACAAAAACTAAGGATTTTAATATGACGAACGAATTACCCAAGATTGCTATAGTCGGATATGGCGCAATGGGAAGAGTAATTGAAAAATTGGCAAAAGATAAGGGATACTTCATAACTGATATATTCGATGAAGATAATCCGATTGACCCAGAAGAAGAATATGATTTTGATGTAGCTATCGACTTTACATACCCTGATTCTGTAGTAAATAATATCAAGATATTATCTGCTAAAAAGAAAGCAATAGTAGTAGGTACAACCGGATGGTATGATCAGAAAGACGAGATGAGAAAGTTAGTGATGGAGCACGAAACTGGTTTGGTTTGGGGTTCTAATTTTTCAGTTGGTGTGCAGATGTATTTCAAGATAGTGAAGTATGCATCGAAGTTGGTTAATTTCTTAGATAGTTATGATGTTATGGTGAACGAGATGCACCACAAACGTAAGAAAGACAGCCCAAGTGGAACAGCTGAAATAATGGGTAAGATAATAACAAGTAACATAGAAAGAAAAAATGGTGTAGAAGTAAACGCTATTCAAGGTGATGTAGATAATGAAAAGCTGCATATATCTTCTACTCGTGGAGGCGAGATAACTGGTATTCATACAATGTACTTAGATTCACTCGCAGACACAATAGAGCTAACCCACAGAGCAAAAAACAGAACTGGTTTTGCACTTGGCTCGCTTTTGGCTGCTAATTGGGTTCATGACAAGCAAGGGTTCTTCTCGTTTAGCGAGATATTGACGGATATTTGGGAGAATATTCCGGAATGATAACCGGTTAGCTTGTAACATTTTAAACTAATTAGTGTTATAGTAGTAGTAATGGGCTCAAAACTTGAAAAATATAGTGACCCGGAGCTGTTTGAATTAGTACAATCTAGGGGTAAGTTAGCAGATGCAGCTTTCTCAGAGTTGTATGATAGACATTCACCTCGAGTTTTTGCCTATTGTCGAAGGTTCCTTGGTAATAAAGAAGAAGCACAGGATGTGTTGCAAGATACGTTTGTACGTTTGTACAAAAGTGCTAGGAAAGATAGAGAGATGACAAATGTTCCGGCGTTCATACTCACTATAGCAAGGAATTTGTGTGTCAATTTTATAAAGAAACAAAAGCCAGTGGTTGCCTACGAAGATTATATGCACGTAAGCGACAACTCAAATAGAGATAACAAAGAGCTTTTGGGTTTAATAAAAATGGCGATTGACGTTCTACCAGATGACTATAAGGAAGTTTTTATTCTAAGAGAATATGATGGACTTTCCTACAAAGATATAGCTGAAGTAACTGGTAGCACGATGAATAACGTAAAAGTAAGAATATACAGAGCTAAACAAAAAGTAAAAGAAATATTAGAGCCGTATTTGGAAGATTTGTCCAAACACGATAAATAGAAATGGAAAACTTAGATTACAATAAAGATTTTGAATTAATTACCCAGTATATAGATGGGGAATTAACCGAATCTCAGATGTTAGAAGTCGATGAGATGCTGAAAAGTAGCCCAGAGCTACAAGCAGAATTCGACAAGCAGCTAGAGATATCAAAATCTATAGAAGATGATGATGAGACATTCGTGCCTCCTCCATCAGCGAAGGACAATGTGTTCTTGGCTCTAGGTATTCCTTTGGCTGCCAGTGCCCCTACTGTAACTAAGTTGCTTACAGAGTCAGCTGCAAACTGGATATCTGTAGCTGCCGCAGTAGTTGCTTCTGTTGCCACATTTACTATGTACAGTTCACTAAACTCTGATAGCGATGCTACGAATAGTGTAAAAGATAATATTCCAATTGTAAAATCTTATGAAGCTGCAGCTAACAATAACATAATTGTAAGTGAAGAGCCAATTAACGAAAATGAAGAGATATTGGATGGAAACACAGCTGAGCTAACAGAAGATGCTTTAGAAGAGAATAGTTCTAATAGTTCAGCATTACAAAATGGTAATAGAGCTAGCTCTGATAGCGATGATAATATTACCAGTAATGGAATAGATAGAGCTGAAAACAATATTACTAGCACTATCTCTGAAGAAAATTTTACTAATTCTAATGAAATAGATATCACTGAAATCAATGCTAGTGCAAGTGAAAACTTAGGTAATGGAAATAGCTTAGTTGAACCATGGGATGCTGATTTTGCATACCAAAACAATGAGTTCAACGGTTTTGCACGTGGTATGATGCTTACAGCAAACAACAACTTCAAGACTAACAGAAGCTATACTCGCGAGTATCTAACAGTTATCAGAACGAAAGCAAGTACAAATGCTGACAACAATGGTCAGTTAGATGTTAGTTTCTTGACAAATTACTTCACTACAGACCTACGTGGTATGTTCTCAGCTGGTATGTCATACTATGGCACTAACTACAACTCTGACTTGCGTAATCCATTCTTCTTGGGTGGTGGTGTAGAATATACACCAACTTTCACTAAGATTTTAGCGAACAGCTATTTCGATACTTTCGTGAATGGTCAGATATTCTTAGGTCAATCTCCTTCTTACAAAATGGAAGCAGGACTAACTACTACATTTGGTGGGTTAACTAGATTCCCAATTGTGTTTGGTTACTCTCAGACTATAGTTAGAGATTATCAATTCATTGGTCAACAGAGCCAAGGTGGAATCTTTATCGGTACAGAGATTACTTTCTAAAGAATAGAACAAAGAAATTAAAATAAATCCAACTGCATATTATTTGTGGTTGGATTTTTTTTATGTTTGACTATATTCCTTGACTTCTAATAACCACTTGTTCTTATTAAATCACTTATTTGTTCTTTTATACTATTAAATAACACGCTGTTATTTCTTTTCATATTGCGAAGCGAGATAATATCAAGTTTATCGAGAAGATTATATTCTTCTGCTAATAACTTTAAATCCTCAAAAGTAGGATTTATAATGGTGAAATCTTGCCAAGGATTATTTAACTGCCTATTTAGTTCTTTAGCTAGATTAACGGTATCATTAGTAAAATTGTAAATATCATTATTGAACAATTTTAAATCAGACAAAAATCTTGATTTATCTATATTCGCATCAAAATTAATATGACCAATAAGATTATGTCTGTATTTTTTTATATTTTTTAGTCTATGATCACCTTTAAGCTTTAGGAAATTTTCAAATAAGATATTTTCTTTGTTAGATATGAAGTAACTAAATGTAAGTTGTTCTCCATAATCGGAATTATGCTTATCATAAACTGAAGTAAGAATAAGAATTATTTTATTTACAGCTAAAGAAAAATAATCATCTAGAAAAATATCAATTATACTGAATTCACTTCGGATGTCATAGCTTTTTGTATAAAGTGATTCTAAATTAATATTCAATAAATTCAAAGTTAGAATCTGCTCATTAAATGCTGAAAGCTCTTTTGAAATTCCTACTTCACTCATTCTAACTTCTCTTTATATATTTATTCATATCTCTTTCTAGTTTTAATTCAGAATAACTCTCATCTTGTAAGTTTGAATCGGAAATTCCTCAGATTTTATATTTTTGTTTTTATCAATATAAAACATTATCACCACCCACACAAAATCAGAAATTTCCAATTAAATTCATATCTTTGTATAATACAGAAATACATAAAAAAATCAATGCTTCAAGTAGTTCAATATCAAAAATCTGGAGAGGTAAGGACCGAAGAAATGCCTTCTCCACAATGTCCTCCTGGTGGTGTGCTGATAGAGGTGAAAAACACCCTCATCAGTGCAGGTACAGAAAAAACATCGGTAGATAACGCTCAAGGCAGTTTGCTCACTAGAGCGAAAAAGCAACCAGACCAAGTAAAAGTAGTGCTCGATGCTGTAAAAAGCTATGGAATAAAGGAAACTGCAAGAAGAGTAAATGCTAAGTTAAATTCTTTCAAGTTGCTTGGTTATTCTGCTGCTGGAGTAGTCATCGAATCTAATTGTGATGAGTTCAAACCAGGCGATAGAGTTGCTGCTGCAGGTGCCGGAATAGCAAACCACGCAGAGATAATAGCCGTACCAAAAAATTTAGTAGTTCACATAGCTGACAGCGTAAGCTATGAAGATGCTGCCTATACTACGGTTGGTGCTATTGCTATGCAGGGCTTCCGCCAAGCTGCACCAAATTTAGGTGAGACTGTAGTTGTTGTTGGTTTGGGGCTTCTGGGATTGATTACTGTTCAGTTCCTAAAAGCTGCTGGTTGCAATGTAATCGGTATGGATATTGACGAAAGGGCTATGGAGCTAGGTACTAAGTTCGGTTGTGACTCGGTAATGAAAAGCTCATCGGAAAATGTGCAACAAGTGATAGCGAGAAGTAATGGCGAAGGTGCCGACTCTACTATTATCACAGCCTCAACTGGCAGCTCCGCACCATTACAAATGGCAATGGAAATGACCCGAAAGAGAGGCAAAGTAGTAATCGTTGGTGCTATTGGTATGGATATGAAACGCCACCCATTCTACAAGAAAGAAATAGAGCTAAAAATATCATCAAGCTATGGCCCTGGTAGATACGATGCCTTCTACGAAGAACAAGGTAATGATTACCCTTATGCATTCGTTAGGTGGACCGAAAACCGTAATATGCAGGCATTCTTAGAGTTGATAGAAAAGAAAAGAATAAATATCAAGGACATGACAACCCACAGCTATAATGTGGCTGAGGCATCTAAAGCTTATGATTTGATTAGCAAGGGTACAGAGCCATATTTGGGTATATTGATTAATTATCCTGATAGAGAAAATAAGAAAACAGACTTCATAAGCACTGGCCAAAAAAGTACAGAGTCTGATATCAAGATTGGGTTTGTTGGTGCTGGGCAGTTCGCACAAAACTATTTGCTGCCGCCATTGGCTAAGCAAGGCGTTAAGTTCGTTTCAGTAGCTAATAATAGCTCAGCAAGCTCTAAAACTGTGGCAACTAATTTTGCATTCGAAAAAGCAAGTGCTAATCCAGACGAGCTGATAAAAGACAGTTCAATCAATACGGTGATGGTTGCTTCTTGGCACAACACACACGCAAAGTATGTATTATCAGCCCTTAAGAATGGAAAAAACATATATGTAGAAAAGCCATTGGCGTTGAATGAAGAAGAGCTGAATCAAATTATGGAAGCAGCTAGCAAATCTGACAAACAGCTCATGGTGGGATTCAACCGTAGATTCTCAAAGTCGTTCAAGAAGATAAAGGAAGAGCTGAAAGGACGCAAAGAACCACTTATGGTTAAGTACAGGGTTAACGCCGGCCATATACCGAAGGACCACTGGACACAGAGAGCAGAAGGTGGAGGAAGAATAATAGGCGAAGGTTGCCACTTCATCGATACCATGCTATATTTGACAGACAGCAAGCCAATCAGGGTCTATGCGGAGTCTTTCTCAGGGAATTCGGAAGCTAAGCTAAATGAAGATAACGTAGCCGCTACAATTAAATTTGAAGACGGCTCAGTGGGTGTGTTGGAATACATATCGTCTGGCGATGGCAGTTTGGCTAAGGAATATTGTGAAGTCTTCTTCGAAAATACAGCAATGACTATGAATAATTTTGAGTCTGTAACACTTCACAAAGGAAAGAAAGCAACAAACTATAAAATGGATGGAGAAAAAGGGATAAAGTCAGAAATGGAGCTTTTTGTAAAATCTCTGAAATCTGGTCAACCTCTAATTCCTCAGCAAGATTTGTTTGCTGTTACCAAGTGTACTTTTGCTATATTAGAATCATTAAATAAATCGAAACCAATTACAATTACTTACTAAAAATGATAAGATACTTATTAGTTATAGTGCTGTTTGCTTTACCAGTATTCGCACAAACCACAGAAGAGCAGGATACATTAACTACTACTAGTAAAGTTACTAGAGATGTTGTGGATTTGTCAGGTGAATGGGATATTTCTTACGATGATGGAGACACTTGGGAAAAACAGTATGTTCCTTTTACTAGCTATGAAGGTTCGACAATAGTCTTCAAAAAGAATATCAGTCTTAGCAAGAAAAACATAGCTAACCGTTCGTTTCATCTAAACCTGCAAGGAATTTCGGACAATGGTGAATTTTATATAAACAACCAGTTTTTGGGTAGTAATTTTGGTGGGATGACCGAGTTTTGGGTAAACTTACCCAATAATTCACTCAAGGAAGGTTCGAATGAATTGAAGATAGTTGTCAATCCTTCTGAAGGATATGCAGCACAAATACAACGATTACCACTTCATTCGAAAAGGGCTGCTACTGGAATTATTAGAAAAGTGTTGTTAGTTAGCACTGCTGGCGCTTGGGTAAATAGTATCAATAGTAGCTATAAATTCAGCGAGAACGGCTCGAGTGCTGCTGTGAACATAAAAGGTATATTTACAACAGGACAACTGAAAGAAACAAAAGGTGCAATTGTTGTCAAATCACATTTGGTTGGTAATGGTACCAGGCAGAATTTGGGTTCACAAACTGTAAATGTTGACAATAACAGGTCTTATGATTTTGATTTCAAAGCAGTAGTCAACAATCCAGCATTGTGGTCACCGGACTCACCCAATGAGTATAACATAGTAACTCAAATCCAAAAGAATGGTGTCATAATAGATGAATATTCCACTGTATTTGGATTTAAAAAAGTAGAGATAATTAGCTCGGACAAAGGGAATAAATTCATTTTAAATGGTCAGCCATTTGAAATGAAATCAGTAAACTATATTGATGATTACAAAGGGTATGGGCAATCTATTCCACTTAGCCAGTACGAGAAAGATATCAAAGAAATAAAGAAATTAGGTGCAAACGCAATCAGAGTCAAGTTTGGTTTGCCTCATTCTGAGCTGATAAAGCTAACAAGCAAATATGGTCTATTTGTTCTATATGAATTTCCATCTTACAACACACCAGTATCTATATTGAACAGTGATGAAGTGATTGTTAGAATGCAAAATATAGCAGATAGGATACTGAATGCCGTTGACAATTTCCCAAATATATTTAGCTATGGTCTATACTCTTACTCAGATGAAGATGCTAATCAGCAGAAAGAGTATAGTTCTAAGATGATATCTAAACTAAATCAACATACTGATAATCTTGTTCATAAAACAATCTACACAAACACCGATTATCCTAACATAAAGGAAGTGGATTTCTTGATTGTTAGTTTTAACAACAAGAGTTATAATTTTAATAATCAGTTAAAAAGGCTAGAAAACTTACAGAGAAACATAGGAGCTGTACCACTGGTTTGTGAGTTAGGAACTGCAGTTGAAGAAGATAACAAAAATGGCTATGCCGATAAGCTGTCATTGGAATTTCAAGCATATTATTTACTAAATTCTTACTCAATTTTGAGCACAGCAAATATAGCTGGTTTCACATTCGATACATACAATGACTACCTATTGCAACAACCAGTTATGATAAACAATGGGGTAGATAAATTTGTATTTACGTCTGGTTTGGTTGATAGAGATAGAAATGAAAGATCATCTTTCAAAGCAGTGAAGTCAATTTTCAACAAAGAAAAAGAGCCATTACTTACTGCTGGAAGTGATGACAAAGCAGATAAAACAGTTGTGTTTTTGGTAACTGGAATAGTCTTTGGTCTAATCTTTTTAATAATGATTAATAGATTCAAACGATTCCGTGAATATTTCTTTCGTTCTATTCTTCGACCGTACAACTTTTATGCTGATATCAGAGATCAAA
Source organism: Chlorobiota bacterium (assembly GCA_046290495.1). GTDB lineage: Bacteria > Bacteroidota > Ignavibacteria > Kapaibacteriales > UBA2268 > PGYR01. The sequence goes on from JBKAGT010000006.1 coordinate 32,851, forward strand.
GATTAATTTCTACAATTCAAACAAGTGTGTTGGCTATATTGATATCTGTCTCAATTGCATCATTCGTAGCCGCTACATTCTATTATCTCAGATTTAGTAGCACCTTAGAATACTTCCTTAACATGGGGATTCCTATATCTATAATTAAAGAGAACTTGTTCTCGCTGGTTTGGACTCCTTCATTGTTGATTTTAGTAATGTCATTGATTATAATGCTATATATATTATTCATAGCACTATTCTTGAAGATTACAGCCTTTGCATTGTCTGTAAGATTATTCTACAAAGACGCATTTACATTGGCAACTTGGTCTTTAATTCCAACAATACTATTGTTAATAGTAGCGTCGTTTATGATAAAGATATTCGGTGAAATGGATAATGGCTATTTATTAATATTTGCAATATTAGGATTTGTTAAAATATGGTCATTGCTAAGGTTGCTGAAATCATCAGCCGTAGTATTAGACAAGCCTAGAGGCAAGGTCTATTTGATAGAAATAGTTTTAGGTTTGATTATATTAGGTATTCCACTTTTCCTTATGCAGTGGAGCCGTTCGGTAATTGATTATTTGATATATGTATTGACAGTAATGGTATAGGAAAATGAATAAAGACAATTTGGAAAAATTAGATTTAGTAAGGAAAGGCAAAGTAAGAGAAGTATATGATTTGGGTGAAAACTTACTTATCGTAGCTAGTGATAGAATATCAGCATTCGATGTAATAATGAATGAAATAGTGCCTGAGAAAGGTAAAATACTAAATCAAATTTCAACATACTGGTTGAAAGAGACTAAAAATATCATAGAAAACCATTTGGTTAGTGATACAGCTTCAGAATATCCAGCTCTTTTGGAATATGCAGATTATTTGAATGGTAGGAGTATGGTGGTTAAGAAAGCCAAACCACTTCCCGTTGAATTTATAGTTAGAGGATATATAGCTGGTTCCGGATGGAAATCATATCAGGAGAATGGTAGCATTTGTGGTGTTAATTTGCCGGAAGGGTTAGTAAAATATGGTAGATTAGAAGTACCTATATTTACTCCTTCTACGAAAGCAGATGAAGGGCACGACGAAAATATTGCTTATGAGCAGTGTTGTGAAATATTAGGTAAAGAAATCACAGATAAGCTAAAGAAAGTCTCTATAGATTTGTATAACTTTGGCAGTAATAAGCTCGAAGAAGAAGGTGTCCTATTGGCAGATACGAAATTTGAATTTGGTGAATTAGAAGATGGAAGTATAATCTTAATCGATGAAGCTTTGACACCAGATTCATCACGCATGTGGCTTGCAGAAGACTATGAGCCAGGCAATGAACCTACTAATTATGACAAACAGATACTAAGAGATTATTTAGAAAGTTTGGATTGGGATAAAAATCCACCAGCTCCAAAATTACCCGAAGAAGTAATTGACAGAATACTATCTAAGTATAAGGAAGCATTTGTAAAGATAACTGGCAGAGAATACGTTGGCTAGTATGTTCGATAGCAAACTAACAGAGAAGAAAGTAGAAAATTTTGATTGGACTACTTTCTTTACTGTAGTGGCATTAACAGTATTTGGTATATTATCAATCTATTCGGCTACTTCTACATTTTCAGATAGCTTATTCACCAAGCAAGTCATTTCAGCATCGCTAGGATTAGTGGTCATGCTATCAGTGGCTTTTTTCCCTCATAAGAAACTCAAATCATTATCATATATTGTTTATGGTTTATCTTTGCTGATGCTAGTTCTGGTCTTGTTTGTCGGAGTCCGGATAAACGGTACTATGGGATGGATACGACTCGGAGGGTTCAACTTACAGCCAGCCGAATTTGCAAAGCTTGGACTACTTATGGCTCTATCGAGTTATTTGTCAGAGAAGGGAAGAAGCATAAACAAGATAGATATACTTGGCAGATCATTTATGCTATTACTACCAATGTTGGTGTTAGTAATGATGCAACCAGATGTAGGTTCTGCATCTGTATTAATGGCAATATTTATAGGGATATTATTCTGGACTGGCTTTAATTCAATTATTTTGCTGGTTGTTGTAGTTGCGCCAATTATACTAATTGCATCACTGAGTGATTCAGTTGTTTACCTTGTCGCAGCTGGTATATTTTCTATTGCAGTGCTTGTAATGAAAGGGGGGCTTCCCCTTAAGATAGTTGCAGTCGCGGCACTTTTTGCAATTGGGTTAGCTGGACCAGTAGTTTATAAAGGATTAGCTCCGCACCAACAAGCTAGGATAGATACTTTCCTTGATCCCGCAAGTGATCCGCGAGGAGCTGGTTATAACGTAATGCAATCCAAATTGGCTGTAGGTAGTGGTGGGATTACCGGCAAGGGATTCCAAGAAGGCACATTAACACAACTTAGATATATACCCGAGCAGTGGACTGATTTTATTTACTCAGTTCCTACGGAAGAGTTTGGGTTTATAGGTGGTGCAAGCATTATTGTTCTTTTTATGGTGCTAATTCTTAGATCAATGAAACTCGCTATAGAAAACGATTATACTTATTTCAAAATACTTTGTTTTGGAATTGGGGTTATTTTTCTTTATCATATACTTATTAATATCGGAATGGTAATAGGTATGATGCCTGTTATGGGTATCCCACTGCCATTTATGAGCTATGGCGGTACATCATTACTGTTTAATATGGTATTAATTGGTCTATTACTTAATGCAAATAGAACTCAAAAGATATTATGAAATTGAATGTTGCAGTATCCGTTGGTGATTTGAATGGCTTAGGACTAGAGTGCTTCGTTAAATCACTGTTCAAGTTAAATGCTCCAAATATTCAGATTGAATTCTCTCTTTTTGCACCAAAAAATCTTGTCATTGATTACCTAAATAAATTAGAATTTGATTATAATCAAGATGGAAACCGTATAATAATAAACGATATTATTATCAGCATAGAAGGTGAAAACCAAGACAGTAATATCAATTGGGGCAAGTTAGATGGAGCTATAGGTCATATTGCTGCCGAGAGCATATATAATGCTGTAGTTAGTGTGAAAAGTAAAGAGTCGGATATACTGCTTACATTGCCGATAAACAAAAAATCTATATCGCTTTCAGGTTTTAAATTCCCAGGACATACAGAAATGCTAGGTGATTCTTTCGGTTCTGATCCGCTGATGATTTTGTTTAGTTCTACTGTCAGAGTGGCATTGGTCACTGTGCATGAACCAATTAGTAAAGTTTCTAATTTAATTTCAGAAAAGCTAATTGAACAGAAGTATGCGTCTTTTGAGCTATCATTAAGAAAAGATTTCGGTATAAAGAAACCCAAAATTGCTATATTAGGGCTAAACCCCCATGCAGGAGAGGAAGGTAATATAGGAAGTGAAGAGAAGTTAAAAATTAACCCTTTGATTAGTCAGTTAAATGATAAATATAGACATTCTGAAGCATTCGGGACTTTTCCAGCAGATGGATTCTTTGGGTTTGGAGACTATGCAAATTATGATGGGATTCTTGCTATGTACCATGACCAAGGGCTTATACCACTGAAGCTATTAGCAAATGGTGGTGGAGTGAACTTCACTGCTAATCTAGATATTGTAAGAGTCTCACCCGATCATGGAACAGGATTTAACATTGCAGGGAGAGGTATGGCATCTGAAGAAAGCACATTAGAAGCCATAATAGAGGGACTAAAGATTTATAAGAATAGAGTTAGTTTTTAAATTAACGATTATTCATTATCTTTGGTATAATAATAAAAACAAAAAGTAACTATAATGAGTAATATCTTTGAAGATTCTACTATCTTGCTTGTTGATGATGTAGCTGAGAATCTGACTGTTCTTGGATCTATTTTTTCGTCTTTAGGAACAGATCTGATAGCTGTACAAGAAGGAAGTCAGGCAATAGAAATATCTAAAGAAAAAAAGCCTGACTTGGTATTACTTGATATAAACATGCCAGGAATGAATGGGTTTGAAGTTTGTAAAAGGTTGAAAGATAATCCAGATACCAAGGACATCCCAGTCATATTTGTATCTGCAAAAGTAAGTAGCGAAGATATTTCTAGGGGGTTTGCAGCTGGTGCAGTTGACTATGTTACAAAACCCTTTAACCATTCAGAACTAAAAGCACGTGCCCTCACTCACCTTCATTTGTCGAAAGCAATTAGAGATAAAGAAAAACTACTTCAAGACAAAGATAAATTCATTTCTTTGGTTGCTCATGATATCAAAAGTCCTTTGTCTGGTGTAATGAGTTTGATTCAATTATTATCTAAAGAATACCTAGCGTTGAACGATGAAGAAAAAAGAGAAATGATAGGGGATATTGAAACTTCTCTTGAATCTCAGTATAAATTTGTCGTTGATTTGTTAGATTGGGGAAGGTTACAATTAGATAGAGTTGAGATTAACAAAGAAGAAATCAAACCAGAAATATTATTGAATGCTATAACTTCTATCCACAAATTGAATGCTGAAAAGAAAGGAATTGAATTAAATACTAAAATAGAAACGGATGATGTATTTGAAGCAGACCCAACTCAAATGGAAACGATTTTAACCAATATCATTTCTAATGCAATTAAGTTTACTAAGAGTGGAGGAAAAATTAATATCAGGGTTACAAGTGATATAAAGAATTTGATATTCTCAATACAAGATGATGGTGTTGGTATGAAAGATGAGGATAAGGAAAAACTTTTCAGAGATGACACTATACACACTACACCTGGCACAAACGAAGAGAGCGGAACGGGGCTTGGCTTATTACTTGTCCGCGAATTAGTTCAAAAAAATGATGGTGAACTAAGTTTTGAATCTGAATATGGTGTTGGTACTACTTTTTATATTAGCTTCCCAAAAAGCTAATTACCTAATATGAATTATAAGTATTTTATATTTGCTGCTACAGCAGTTGTAATTATGTCTATTGTCAGATGGAATAGACAGGACTTTATAATTGAAAAATATGTAGGTGCAGATGATAAAAAGTTAGGAAAGAAGTTGGGCTATGATGTTCAAATGAGTCTGGATTCCTATAATTATGTCCAATATGTAAATTACTACAATGGGGATGATGTATCTGAAGAAATCACTAAACCTTATACTTATAGATTTTTAGTACCACTAATAGCTTCACTTCTTCCATTTGATTCGTTTACTTCTCTCAATTTGATAAACCTATCCTGCGAAATTCTTACAGTTCTATTCCTCATGTATATTTTTGGGGCTATGGGCTTTTCAGAAAAGATTCAATTGATAGGTGGATTAATATTTGCGGTTTCGTTTCCAGTATTTTATTACGGAGTAGTCGGATTGCTCGATGCACCAGCAATATTCCTAATTACTCTCGGAATATATTTGGTACTAAAATCTAAATTTGTTCCACTGGCTTTAGTTCTAATCATAGGTGCTATGGTAAATGAGAAGTCAATTCTCTTGATACCTTTCTATTTCGCTTTTGTACTCAAGGCAAAGAATTTTAAGAACGCTTTAATACAGACTTCTATTCTTGCTATTCTCTTCGTGACCACAAATTTGATAGTTAGAAAGTTGACTATTAACGCGGATAGTCAATTTATCTGGACTATTAGTCTAGATTCTCTATTTTATAATTTAGGCAGAATACGTACTTATATAAGTCTTTTACTGACTGGTGGTATACCATTAGCTTTGTTACTGTACTCACTTCCACGATTTCAGAAAGGTGAAAATCCTAACTTTGCTTTGTTATTTGGTGTACTTATGGTTGTGATTATGATTTTATATTCTCTTACCGCGGCTTATACTGATGGCAGATTTATGTGGTATATATATCCATTTGCATTGCCATTGTGTGGGTACGGACTTCAGAAAATACTTAATAAATAATAGTTTAAAGACTTTGACGTTACTTACTGATATTTAAATAACACAAATCAACAAAGACTATGAACATCGTAATATTATCAACAAGTATTAGAAAAGGTAGAAAAAGCCACAGAGCAGCACTATATTTAAATGACTATATAAATAAAGAAACTGAAGCCAATGCAGAAATATACGATCTGCTTGCAGCTGATTTTCCTTTATTTCACGAAAGATTACAGTATTTAGAAAACCCATCTGAAGAAACAGTAAAGTATGCTGAAAAAATTGACAGTGCTGATGCAATTATCGTTGTTTCTCCTGAATACAATGGTGGATATCCTGCTTCTTTCAAGAATGCATTTGACCTTCTATACTCACAGTGGTTAGGAAAACCTATTGGACTAGTATCTGCCTCTTCTGGTAGATTTGGAGGCTCGCAAGTAATACAAAAGCTACAATTGCTATATACTAAGCTTGGAGCTCAGGTTATGGGACCAGGTATTTCTGTTGCCTTTGTTGATAAGGTGTTCGGAGAGAATGGTGAAATCAATGATGAACAAGTAGAGAAAGCTATGAGCAATTATGTCTCAAGGATAATTGACAATATTGATTAACCTCCAAATGGTTACAAATCTTTCAAAATTAGATATGTACATCTGTAAATAGGTAAGTTTGACACTCATAATTCCTAACTCGAGATATATATGAAATTTATAATGTTAATTCTACCAATCTGTATTGCACTGACTAGTTGTCAGCAAAATGATGATATGATAGAAAGAATAGATAAGTTAACTGAAAAGGTCGAAGAGTTAGAATTGGCTCAAAAAAACAGTTATACTCCAGGCTTAGGCATGTTAATGAATGCAATTCAATCACACCACTTGAAGTTGTGGAAAGCTGGTGTGAATGAGAATTGGGAATTAGCTGGATTTGAAATACACGAGTTAGAGGAAAGATTTGAAGATATAGAAGATTTTCATTCTGAACATGAGGAAACTAAACAATTGAAAATGATTTATCCTCAAATTGAAAATGTAGAAGAAGCTGTAAAAAAGAAAAATGTAATTGATTTTGCCACATCATATGAAGTATTAACATCTACTTGTAACTCTTGCCATCACGTTAACGACCATCCTTTCATCAAGATAAAAGTGCCCAATGATGGAGTTGGGAATCAAATATTCAAAGATTAATTTAAAAAAATTGAAAAAAAATCAAATTTTTTTTTATTACCTCAAATCACACATAATTTTCAGTGACTTCTATAAGTTACTAAAAAAATAAAGTTGTAAAAATAGGACTTAAATTGTCTTTATTTATATACTTATGAAATTCTAAAAAACATTTAAGATAAAAGACTCTTCATTATTGGAATTATATTTTAATATGATTAAGTTAGTATATTAATAATCAATAGCAATTGAAATTATGTTAGCATTAGTAGCTTTAATTATCATTAGTCTTTGTATAGCAGTGTTCTTTTTGGTGCTGTTTATAAGGGCAGTTAAGAACGATCAATTCAAAGATACATACACTCCATCTGTGAGAATGCTATTCGACGATACAGAAACTAAAAATAATTCAAATTCTTAAGAGGTTTCATTTATGAGTACAAATGAAAGTAGAATAGAGTCCTTTATTTATGACAATGTCATAGTAAAGAAATTTATGATAGCCACTATGATATGGGGTATAGTGGGTATGCTAGTAGGTGTATTGATAGCTATACAGCTATATATACCAGAATTTTACCAAAGTATGGGTATTAATTTAGAGTACTTGACCTTCGGTAGACTAAGACCCCTACATACAAATGCTGTGATATTTGCATTCGTAGGTAATGCAATTTTTATGGGTGTTTACTACTCATTGCCGCGACTCTCAAAAGCACCTATGTGGAGTTCTTTGTTGAGTAATGTCCATTTTTGGGGCTGGCAACTTATAATAGTACTCGCTGCTATTACTTTACCAATGGGATTTACTACTGGTAAAGAGTATGCTGAGCTTGAGTGGCCAATCGATATTATGATTGCTCTAGTTTGGGTAGCATTCGGTATCAATATGATAATGACTTTGGTCAAAAGACGTGAAAAACACATGTATGTGGCAATCTGGTTCTATCTTGGATCTTGGGTTACGGTTACGTTGCTACACGTAGTTAATTCATTAGAATTACCTGTTGCATTAATGAAGAGTTATCCTGTATTTGCAGGTGTACAAGATGCACTAGTTCAATGGTGGTATGGTCACAATGCAGTTGCATTCTTTTTGACTACTCCATTCTTAGGTCTTATGTACTACTTCTTACCAAAGGCAGCTAATAGACCAGTTTACTCATATAAGTTATCTATTATCCACTTTTGGTCTTTGATATTCTTATATATCTGGGCTGGACCTCACCACTTATTGTTTACTTCATTGCCAGGTTGGGCACAATCACTTGGTACTGTGTTCTCACTAATGCTTATTGCTCCTTCTTGGGGTGGTATGCTTAATGGTCTATTAACACTAAGGGGTGCATTTGATAAAGTAAGACAAGAACCAATTTTGAAATTTATGGTAGTGGCAATCACTGCTTATGGTATGGCTACATTCGAAGGGCCAATGCTTTCTGTGAAAGCTGTTAATGCACTATCACACTATACTGACTGGACAATTGCTCACGTTCATATTGGTGCACTTGGATGGAATGGATTCTTGACATTTGGTATCATATATTGGTTAGTTCCTAAGATGTGGAACACCGAAATTTTCTCCAAGAAAATGGCTAATGCCCACTTCTGGATTGGTACTATTGGTATCTTGCTTTATGCAATCCCAATGTATTGGGCTGGTGTTGTACAAGGTTTGATGTGGCAACAATTTGACGCTAGTGGTTCTTTATTATATACTAACTTCTTAGAGACTGTAACTGAAATTATACCAATGTATATCGTTCGTTCTGTAGGTGGTACATTGTATTTACTTGGCGCACTACTGATGGGTTATAACTTAATCAGAACTGTTAAGCAAGGTAGTTTCTTGAAAACAGAAACTGGAAGAGGTATAGCACTTAAAGATCAAGAGCACGCTGAAGAAGAGCAAAACGGAAAAGTAAAATGGTGGGAAAGATCAAAATGGATCGAAGGTAAACCTATCCCATTCCTTATTGCTAGTACTATCGTTGTAGCTGTAGGTGGTATCATCGAGGTAATACCAATGTATATGATAGAGTCAAATGTCCCTACTATTACTGCTGTCAAACCATACACTCCTTTGGAGTTAGAAGGTAGAGATATATATGTGAAAGAGGGATGTTACACTTGTCACTCGCAAATGATTAGACCATTTAGATTTGAAACAGCTAGATATGGCGAGTATTCAAAATCTGGTGAATTCGTTTACGATCGTCCATTCCAATGGGGTTCTAAGCGATTAGGTCCTGATTTGCACAGAGTGGGTGGTAAATATAATAATGCATGGCACTATAAACATATGATGAGACCAACTGATATGTCTCCAGGCTCACTGATGCCACTTTATCCGCACATGGCTGAGAACGAAGTTGATACAACTTTGACTGTAGATAAGATTAAGCTGATGAGAGCTATGGGTGTACCTTATGAGTCTAATTACGAAAATTATGTTATGAGAGACTATGACAAACAAGCTTTTGAAATAGTAAACGACTTAAAAGAGTCTGCTGGTATAGAAGTAGGTGCAAACAAAGAAATAGTTGCACTAATAGCTTACTTGCAGAGACTAGGGACTGATATAAAAGGTAGTGCTGCATCAACTGCGGACCAAATAAAATAAAGGAGTAACAGATATGTTTAAGAATATATTATCAGGTGTTGAGAATTTAGAAATTCTACCTATAAGTGTATTAATACTGTTCTTTGTATTCTTTACTCTTATTAGTGTTAGAACATTTATGCTCAACAAAAAAGACGTAGACGAGGCGGCAAATATACCATTAAATGAAAATAAAGTTATTAATGAGAGAGGTAACTAAATGGCTGAAGTTGAAGATAAACTACTCGATCACGAGTATGACGGAATTCAGGAATTCGACAATCCGTTACCGACATGGTGGGTAGGACTATTTGTATTAACTATTATCTGGGGTGTAGTATATGTATTTTACTATGATATAACCGGAATGGGTGATACACAAATTGAAAGCTACCAAGAGGAGCTAGCTATAGCTGAAGAAAAATACGGAGGCGATGATGCTCAAGAATCAATTGCAATAGCACTTATGGATTCGGAGGATGATATAGCTGAAGGAAAGAAAATATACGAAATGAACTGCCAGAGTTGCCATGGTGCAGCTGGCGAAGGTGGTGTAGGTCCTAATCTTGGCGATAAGTTTTGGAAGCACGGAGGAGATTTCAAATCTATTGCGAATACTATTATTAATGGTGTACCTGAGAAAGGTATGATTGCTTGGGATAAAATACTTAATACTAAAAAGATTGTTCAAGTTACATCTTATATAGATCAACAATTAAGAAATACTAATCCTCCGAATGGCAAAGCGCCAGAGGGTGAGGAGTATCAAGGAGAATAATACCTTGTCCGAAGAAAAGAACAATAGCAAAAAAGGAAAATCTCAATATTTTGATATTGGAGATTTGAATCACGAAGGTGAACAAGTAAGGAAGAAGTCAGGCCCAGTAATTGAGGCATCAGATTCTTTCCGCGATACACAGTCAACAATTGGCAAAACTGGTAGAGTGTGGGTTTACCCACAAAAACCCCAAGGTAAAAGGTATGATAGAAGAACAATAGTCAGCTATATATTGCTGGCTATATTCTTCGTCACTCCATTTATCAAGATAAATGGCAATCCATTAATGATGTTCAACGTTGTAGAACGTAAATTCATCATTTTCGGTTCAGTGTTTTGGCCGCAAGACTTTATTATTCTTGCATTATCATTTCTAACGTTAGTTCTATTTATTGTATTGTTTACATCGGCTTGGGGACGAGTCTGGTGCGGATGGCTCTGCCCTCAGACTATATTTATGGAAATGGTTTTCCGTAAGATAGAATACAAAATAGAGGGTAATGCTAATAAGCAAAGACTACTTAATAGAATGCCTTGGAATAAAGAAAAAATAATAAAAAAGGGTTCAAAACTCTTGATATTCTATGCTATTTCATTCCTTATTGGTAATCTATTTCTATCCTATATAATTGGTGTAGATGAATTATACAATATCATAACTTCACCAGTAAGCGAACACATGGCTGGATTTACGTCCATGCTTATTTTTTCTGGTATTTTCTTTGCCGTATTCTCGTGGTTCCGTGAGCAGGCATGTACTTTTGTTTGCCCTTATGGTAGATTACAATCTGTTTTATTAGACCAGGAATCAATAGTGGTTGCTTACGACTATGTTCGTGGCGAACCAAGAGAAAAATTCACTAAACGAAGAAAAGAGGAAGCTGGGGATTGTATAGATTGTAAAAAATGTGTCTTTGTATGCCCAACAGGTATAGATATCAGAAACGGAACTCAGATGGAGTGTGTGAACTGTACTGCTTGTATGGATGCATGCGATGCAGTGATGGAACAAATTGGCAAGCCAAAAGGTCTCATACGTTATGCTTCTGAGAAAAATATAGAAGAAGGTAAGAAATTTAGATATACTGGTAGAATGAAATTCTACACTGTTATATTAACTATTTTGGTAAGCATAATTGTTTATCTTCTTGCTAGTAGAAGTAATGTGGACACAAGAATACTAAGGGCAAAAGGTCAGACATATACATTGACACAAGACAATAAAGTGTCTAATCTTTATACTATGAAGTCTATTAACAAGACTTTCGAAACTTTGAGCTTCACTATCAAAACGCCTGATTATAACTCGGAAATAGAAGTAATAGGTGGGAAGGATTTGACGGTTCCTGGTAATGAAGTAATAGATGTTACTTTCTTGCTTAAAATACCAAGGTCAGAGCTGAAGCCTAATAATAACGAGATTATTATTCAGCTTTTGGATGAAGACGGAAATATATTCGAGTCTTTAGAAACTAATTTTTCTGCACCTGCAGAAGGACAGTAATATGAAGATTAATTGGGGCTCGGGCATTGCTATATTTTATGTAGCTTTTGTAATTGCTGTTCTGTCGTTTGTATTTTGGGTTGCTCAGTTCAAACCAGATATGGTAACTGAAGATTACTATGCAGAGGAACTAAAATATCAAGAAACGATAGACAAGAAAGAAAGAGTTTATGACTTGGAAGGAGAGGTAATAGTAGATGCAAACGTATCTACTATTACTATCTCACTGCCTTCAGGATTGGCGGAACAAGCTATAAATGGAGATCTATATTTATATCGCCAATCAGACGAAGATTTAGATTTGAAATTTGACTTCGAAGGAAACGATTTAGAGTACACTTTCGATTCTGATAGAATAATTGCTGGCAGTTGGACTGTTAAGCTCAATTGGAATTCAGAAGGTGAAGAGTACTATTATGAGAAGAAAATATGGGTTAAGTGATGGAGCTAATCACTGGATTTATATTGGGAATTATGGGTAGTTTGCACTGTGTAGGCATGTGTGGACCAATAGCCCTTGCTATTCCTCATAAATCGAATGACAAGCTCTCAGTTGCTACAGATAATGCTATATATAATGGTGGTAGGGTAGTGACTTATATGGTACTTGGTGCTATTCTAGGCTTACTCGGCTCGGCTATTAGCTTCTCTGGTATTCAAGAAAAGCTGAGTATAATTATTGGTGTCATTACATTGTTGCTAACCTTTGCACCAAAGGCATTCAAACTTTCAAACAAAGCAAATAATTTCTTTTATTCTAAAGTAGGTAAACTAAAATCCTACTTCTCAACTTTCCTAAAGAAAAGAGGAAAGCCAGCACTTCTTGGACTTGGTCTGCTAAATGGACTATTGCCTTGTGGTCTGGTCTATGTAGCACTAGCCGCATCTATAGGAATCGCTGATATAACAAATAGTATGCTTTTCATGACTGGATTTGGACTTGGGACTGCTCCTGCTATGTTTGCAGTGGGTATGCTTGGGACTATGGCAAGTCCACAAGTAAGACAAAGATTCTCGGAGTTAGTTCCTTATGGTGTAGCAGTAGTAGCTATACTGATGATAATGAGGGGTATGGCTCTGGGTATTCCTTATATCTCACCTGAATTACCAGATACAGTGAAGCAGCCAGTAGAAAATTGTTGCCACTAACTAAATTTATAATTAAAATTTATTCCTAATATTTTTTATCTTGTTGTAGTTGATTTTTACAATAAACTCAGGAGCAACTATGAAAAAGTATTTAGCGGAATTTGTTGGTACATTCTGGTTAGTGTTTGGTGGCTGTGGTAGCGCTGTTATAGCAGCAGGTTATCCAGAATTAGGTATTGGCTTTGTCGGTGTTTCTTTAGCATTTGGTCTTACGGTATTGACAATGGCGTACGCGATTGGGCATATCTCAGGTTGTCATTTGAACCCAGCGGTTTCAATCGGCCTTTGGGCTGGAGGACGATTTGAGTCTAAAGAGCTTCTGCCATACATTATAGCACAATTAATCGGTGCTACAGTCGGAGCAAGCGTTTTGTACGTTATTGCAAGTGGACTGCCAGGGTTCGAGCTTGGTGGTTTTGCTGCCAATGGATACGGAGAGCATTCCCCAGGTGGATATAGTATGATGTCTGCCCTTTTGATAGAGCTTGTCCTTACATTTATTTTCCTTTTCGTTATTTTGGGTTCTACTTATCCCAAAGCGCCAGCTGGCTTAGCGGGTATAGCAATAGGACTTTGTCTTACATTAATACATCTTATTTCAATTCCTGTAACTAACACATCTGTGAACCCTGCAAGAAGTACAAGCCAGGCATTGTTCGCTGGTGGATGGGCTATAGAACAGCTCTGGCTATTTTGGGTGGCACCAATATTTGGAGCTTTATTAGCTGGTTTTGTTTACAAATTTATGTCGCCAATTGAAGAATAAAGGATAATTAAAATAGAAAAAAAGATGGTCCACTAAATATTAGTGGACTTTTTTATATTAATTCTACAAATACATTTTCACAAAATTTTGCAGAAACTGATAACTCATGGTCGTTAAATCTGATTAGTATTGAGCCATCAAAGTCACGTTTTTCAACTATTAGAATCTCACTACTTAGTTCCAACCCTATTTTGGTAACGTACTTTAAGAATTCAACTGAACCATCCTTAACTGCAACAATCTTACATTTTTGGTTGACATCAATCTCAGCTAATGTTGTCTTTAGCTTAACACTATATTCACCTTCACTATTAGGAATAGTAGCACCATGAGGATCTGTTTTAGGAAATCCCAGAAATCTGTCTAATTCTGAAATAAGCTTCTCAGATTTTATATGCTCTAGCTGTTCGGCTACTACGTGCACTTCATCCCAAGTGAAGTTCATATATTTGTACAGAAAAGTCTCCCAAAGTCTGTGCTTTCTGATAAGCCCAACAGCTAAGGTCTGACCATGTTCGGTCAAATCTATCTTGCCATATTTTTTGTATGAAACTAACTCTTTCGCCTTTAGCTTTTTGAGCATACCATTGACAGACGCTGGAGAAAACCCAAGTTTTTCAGCTAATTGGTTAGTGCCAACCTTATCGTCTTCGGATTCGACCGTAAGATTAAACAATGCTTTCAGATAATCTTCTTCATTTTTAGTCAGTTTCATATATTGGCTTTTGTGTTGAGTCTTAATAGTATTCAAAATTAAAATAAATGCAATTCTATTAAAAATAAATTTGGTAATTATTGAAAGAATTATCAATTTTGAATCTATCTTTTTTACGAAAGCTAGAAAACATTGAATTACACCTCGGGGTGTGGCGCAGTCCGGTTAGCGCACTTGGTTTGGGACCAAGGGGCCGCAGGTTCAAATCCTGCCACCCCGACTGAAGAAAAGCTCATGCAAATATGCATGAGCTTTTTTTATTAATCACCAAGGGGTCTGCAGAGCCTGTGATGCTTCAGCATTATTCAAAACCTTCTCACTCACGCATTTTGCGTGACTAGCATCGACTGTAAAAGCTCTTACAAGTTCTTATGAGCATTTTTGTTTAAATTCCTAAGGGGGAGCAGAGCCTGTGATGCTTCAGCATTATTCAAATCCTACTCACTCACGCATTTTGCGTGACAAGCTCCGACTGAAAAGCTCATATAGAAATTTGAGCAAAAGTTATTATGTTGTTGTTTTAAATTTAAAGCAAATGCTCAATGTATGTTTATATTCTATATAGTGAAAGTATTTCAAGATACTATATTGGCTTCACAAATGATGTTAAAGAACGCTTAAGAAAGCACAATTCTCAGCATAATGGTTATACTTCAAAAGGTCAGCTTTGGAGAATAGTAAAAACTTATGATGTAGAAGATAAGTCAGAAGCTATACAGTTAGAAAAGAAAATAAAGAAAAGAGGAGCTAAAAGATACATCATCGAGAATGAATAATGTGCGGCATTGCCTGTGATGCTTCAGCATTATTCAAATCCTGCACACTCACGCATTTTGCGTGACAAGCTCCGACTGAAGTTTATTTCTATCTAATATACTTACTTATTGTGTCTAATCTTGAGTTAGAACCAATCCAAAGACCGATGCCGTCGTCTCCTTCTACATTTCCTTCTATATTCAGCCCACCGCTGCTAAAAACCCCACCTTCAGAGTCTCCTTGGAATCTGGTAGTGTAGTAGTTATAGTAATTAACATCATAATATGTAATAGCAAACACACTGTCTCTGTCATTGATTACATTAAAATTCTCAATCTTGACATTATATTTTCGATTTACATCATTGAACAAATGCGCCTTTTCTTCATAATACTGTATATCATCTCTAAATGACAAAACACCTTTTTCATCTGGTTGAAATTCAAAATTGTAAAGAGTTCTAGTCCATCCATATTCAGTTACATTTTCGCTCGTAACAGATTTGATTTCTGGTATCTCAGGTATTGTAGTCCTTGCGATAGCAGTTTTCCCTTTCCATTTTACTTCTAATCTGTATTCAACACCAGGTTTGATTTCAATACGACCGTCACTTTTATAAGAGGAAACAGAGAGTCTATCTGTATATTCTAAATTTATAACTTCGTTTTCAAAGTACAATTTTACCTCTGCATCTGTTATATTTACTTTATTAAAAGTAACTTCTTCTAAAGGAGGAATGGTCTTTGTAACTAAAACAGAAATACCAGTGTTACCGGCTGGAATCTCACCATCAATAACTATCTTTTCTTCGTATGGTAACTCATAGTCAACTGTTTGCTCTAGGTCTTCACATGAAGTAAAAGCAAGAAGAGTAAGAGCGATTATTAATATTATTTTGATAACTTTCATTATTTAAAACTCCACACTTAGTCCCAATGTTGGAATAATTGGGAATAGTGTAATTTGCTTTAGTACTTTTTCATTTCTATTTGTCATATAGTCGTATTCCTCATCTACATAAACTGCAAATGGATTTCGTCTATTGTATGTATTATATATATTTATAGACAATTGCCATGGTAATTTGTATGCTTCGAACTTGTACATGAAGTTCAAGTCTAATCTGTGATATGAAGCTAATCTAACACTATTTCTGTCTGAGAAGTTATATGGATCATTCCCATAACCTCTATTCCAAAAGTATGTTCCAGTTGGTAGCGTGTAAGCTTGTCCTGTTCCATATACCCAAGCTGCACCTAATTCCCAAGTGTCATTTATCTCATAGTTCAACGTCATAGATATGTCGTGTCGTCTGTCATATCTTGGGAAAAATTCCTTTCCGTCATTCAGTTCATCAAACTGGCGAGTAGTCCATGATAGAGTATAGCCCAACCACCCTGTGAATGAACCCAACTGTTTATGTATGAAAAATTCTACTCCATAGGCTTCGCCAGTTCCTGATGTGAATTGACTTTCATCAGGCACGCCTAGTGTGAACTCTGCATCATCTCGGTATTCCAATAGGTTCGTCATGCTTTTGTAATATGACTCTACAGAGAATAGTATCTCGTCATCAAAAAGGTTTGTTTCAGCACCAAATACAGCTTGATATGCTCTACTTGGCTTCAAGTTTTCAGTCGATGGGAACCAGAGGTCAGTTGGTAAACTAATATTATTCCTAACTATTAGGTGCAGATATTGATTAGCAATAGAAAATGCTCCCTTTAGTCGAATGCCTGGGTCAGTGAGATATGTGGCCGATATCCTTGGCTCCAAGTCAAAATATCCACCTTGCTGGAAGTAATATGCCCTAACTCCGTAGTTCATATCTAATCTGTCTGTTGCGTTCCACTCATCTTGCACATAGGCCGAAATATCGAAGGTGTTTATTGTCTTTCCTGTTGAGTAATCTACATTGTTTGGATCGAATGCATCATCTAAGTTTATAAGAGCGTTGAAGTTGTGCCAAGTGATATCGACACCAGATTTAATTACATGGTCATCGTAAGCTAAGTATTCTGCATTTCCTTTTACTACTACATCACGAATACGTGAACCAGTGTTAAAGTTTGCTTCATCATCACCAAAGTCAGCATTGAATACATAGTCAGTATAAACTAATGAGAAATTAGTGAATAGCTCTGGGTTTACTATGTGCATCCATCTGATATTAGCAGTACTATTTCCCCAGTTTATTCCAGCGTTTTCGTCTGTTTCTTCATCTAAGTCAAAGACATCGCGGGCGAAGTATCCACTTACATATACTACATCGTTTTCTGATAGTTTGTAGTTTGCCTTAGCGTTGAAATCGTAGAAATAGTAATCCGGTGCATCATCTTCAATCATACTGAGTAATAAATCGAAATAGAATCTTCGTCCCGATATCATGAAAGAAGAATTTTCATCAATTGGCCCTTCCAGTGTCAATTTGGAACTTATTAGTGATAGACCTGCCTTACCAGATAGTTCATCTTTCGTACCTTCTTTCATAGTCAGATCGACTACACTCGATAACCGTCCACCATACTCAGCAGGAAATGCTCCTTTTATCATTCTTACATCTTTGATTGCGTCATTGTTAAAAGAGCTAATAAAGCCAGCCAGATGTGACGGATTGTAAACAGTCACTCCATCGAGTAATATCAAATTTTGGTCTGGCGAACCACCTCTTACATACAGCCCACTAGATAGTTCCGAGGCTGATGAGATACCTGGCAAAAGCTGAAGAGTACGAAATATATCCACCTCGCCACCAAACGCCGGCATTTTTGATATAAAAGAGGGGGTTATATTTACTGAGCTTATTTTACTTGTTGTGTTTGTCTCCCTGTCAGCTGTTACTACTAATTCTTCTGTCTGTACAGATGAAGTCAGCAACTGTGAGTTTAGTCTAACATCAGCACCTTCTAAAGTAATTCTATAGACACCTTTTTTGTACCCGATAGAGGAAATGTACAGATAGTATTCACCGTTCTGAAGGTTTGTTAGTGAATAGAAGCCAAACTTATTACTATATGTACCTTTTACTAATGTCTCTGTTGAGGGTATGCTGTCAGTATAGAGGGCAACAGATGCTGAGATTATTGCTTCCTTGCTCACTGAGTCACTAATAATACCACTGATTGAGTATTTCTCTTGGCTGCACAAGATTGCAGGGATTAATAAAAGGAATAGTATTAGGTTTCTTTTCATATATCTGTTGAAATTATTTCGATGAAAATAAGTATTTACTATAGATTTTCAAAGTCTTATATTAATAAAAAACCTGCTCCCCCCGTAAAGAGAAGCAGGCCATTTGGGCTTAATCAAATGATGGGGTTATTCTATTATAATTCTTTGTAGAGCTTGTTCACCTAGGTCTGACTTTACCACAACATAGTACAAGCCAGGATTAATACCAGTCAGATCAATTGGTTTTACTAATTGCCCTTTTGCATATTGCGTAGGGTTACCAATTCGTTTTATTAACTTACCTGATAGATTGTATACTGCCATAGATAGACTTCTGTCTTCCTTCAACGACAGCTCAACTGATGATTGGTCAACTGCTGGGTTCGGGTATAGCTTCATACCTTGTATTGCACCCGAACAACCACTCCATACATCCATAACTGCATCATCTTTTTTCACTGGCTCGTTGTTACAGTGTTCCGCTTGATCGTCAGCAGCATTCAGCTCAGGATTGATTTTCTGTATCAATCTGCTCGGTAATTTTTCTAAGAACTCATCTGTTGCTTCGTACCAAACTATGAAATCTGTTTTGTCGCCACCTAAGCTCACCTCTATTGGTATCAGCTTGTTTATATCATGTTTGATTAAGGAGAATGACATATTGGATAATCCATCGAGTTTATTGAGACTGTTTAATTCACTTAGCTTAGATAAATCTAACGCTGAACCATTTAATACTTTAGAATTAACATTTACTGATTTTAGTTCTTTTATGTCAACATTATCTCCTGACCTCTGTAGCAAATCGCGTACATATACATCGTCGTCGAGTTGAGTATCATATACTGTATTTGCAGATACAGAATCGTAAAGTCTAATTAATTGCTCATCTGTAATCTCATTGCTATTATTGCTAACAATCTTAATTTTCTTTCCTTCTCTGAGACTCTTTATAGGCATGTGTATAGTACTACCGTTGCTATTACTTGAACGAACATCAGCATCAGTTTCCACTAACACTATCCCGTCTCCATCAAGTGAGTCTAATGAAGTAATCATTATTTTCTCTATGTCCTCATCACTTAAATCTTCAGATGTTAGGTTGACTTTTCTATCTATCTTCTTTTGAACATATCTAAACTCATTCCTAGTTCCATCTTCACTGTTTACATCCATTTCGACTTTCATGGTGATATCATCTTCTACTTCGCCTTCGAGTTCTTTTATCTTCATAAATTTCTCAATAGCATCAGGTGACATTTCTCCGCTTTTTAGCAAGTCTTTCAACTTGAAAGTCATTTCCTTGTCACCTATCTTCAGTTTGATATCTTCTAGACTCTCAATTCTATTAATCACTTTTGCTGAGTCTTTGTGACCTGAAAGCATTGTTTTATAATCATCGAAGCTCATTTCACCGAATTTGAATTCTGGTAGATTCTCATCTATATCAAAGTCAACTTCAGATTTTATTTCAGTAGTCATTCTCAAAGACTGTGAATCACCATCTTCAGATTTCACTCGATCTACAATTGCTTCCAGTCCATCACTTTTGAATAAGGTTAGTGTCTTAAAACCGCTTGCTGTTGTTACCATAGCCGGTGTAGGATATGCTTTTTCATCATTTTTATAAGGATTTCTTTCTTTGTTATTATCCTCATAGATAGTGAATGTGTATTTATCAAAAGCATTTACCTTAAAATTATCTTTATCAATGCTGATACCTAAGTTATCTAGTTCGTCAGCTGAGAGAGTAAGTGTATTAACTTGCTTTACATCTACCTCATCACTAGTCCAGATGTTATCTTTTGAATCCAGTTTAACCCTTTTAATTTTAGTTCTTCTAGCTAAACTGTCATCATTTGGCTTAGGTGGATTCTTTTTCTCAAACTCTTTCTCTTTCTTGTGGTCGCGAGTTTTTGGCTCATTGTCATCGACTGGGATTATACCATCTTCGCCGTTGTCAGCTATTATTTCTATCTTATTTTTCGAATCGACTATATTTTCATTTGTTGGTTCAGTAAACTGAGAGAGCATAAGCACCCCAACAATTGCAGCCGAAGTAATTAAAGTCGTTATCATAGGATATGTCCGTATTTTGTTTAACAAATTAGTTGCAATGCCCCCATCACTCAATTTGCCTGCAAGAATCTTTCTCGTTTCTTCCTGACTTATGCCTGGTTCCACGTTTCTTGCTTTTTCAAAATATTTATCCAAATTATTCATTTTGAGACCTTCTCACCGAAAGCTTTTACGTTATCGCTTTCATTAGTTAATGTTTTTTTTTCTACTAATATATTAGTTAGTTTTTCTCTGCCGCGTTTTAGTTGCGACTTCACTGCTGAGATCGAGCTGTCTTGCATTTTTGCAATTTCTGCTATCTTGAAGCCAGATATTTCGAATAATATTATGGCTTCCTTCTGATTGTCGGGTAGCTTGCCCAACGCCCAATATAGCCGCTCTACATCAGCGTCCAAATCCCCTCTATTTTCAGTAGTAAGATGATAATCATCAATGGAATCGCTGTACTCCATTCTACTTTCTTTGGCCTTCCTAGCGTTGTTTGTTCTTGTAGCTATAGTAAATAGATAACTTTTGAATGCAGAAGGTTTTTGTAGCTTGTCAAAACTTTGGTAAGCTGCCAAAATGGTTTCGCCAATCAAGTCATTACCCGCAAACCTGCTACCAGTCATAGCCATGCAGAAGCGTGACAAATCAGCTCTAACTGGTTCGAATAATTCTAAAAATTGTTTCTGTTTTCTTCTGCTCATTTTATCTATTTTTATTCGCTACATAATATAAGTGGGTTGAAATCTGAAAAAGTTGCAAAGGGGTATAAAAAAACCCAATCTTTTATTCAATTCGACTGGGTTTAGGTGTGAAATCATTTTGTTCTATACTTACTTGCCACCGAGTATTATCGCCATTATTGCTCCCCAAAACATAATCATAATTAATATACCTAAAGCAGCAGCTATCAACATCCATAATAATGTTGCTTTGGCGTAGTTTGCTTTATTTTGGTTGGTGTCATTTCCAAAAGCCCAGATGAATAACATAACAAAACCAACAATTGGAATAGAAGTGATTAGAAATGTTACAATCCAATCACCAACTGACATAACACTATTGTCTACTGGCATCTGATATGGGTTGTAATGTCCACCTTGTTGGTTCGGTTGTTGGGGTTGTTGGGGGTTTTCTGTTTCCATTTCTAGGAACTCCTTGTAGATTAGTTGATTAAGATTTTAGTCAAATTAAAAATTTTAGAAGATATTGTCAAATCAATTTTCATTTCAATTGTCATCTACACTAATTATGGTTATATTACTACTTTATACGAAAACTAACTTATAATTTATTTATATGAGTAGAACGATATTAATAATTTCATTGTTATTCATTCTTTTCGGCTGCGAGAACCAAAATGAATACATTACCCCCGAAAAGGAAAATCTTACCGTTTCAGTATATGCTACTGTTCTGATAGAACCAAAAGATAAATACAATGTTTTCACTGTCACACCTGGTATAATTAGCGAAATCTTTGTCAACGAGGGTGATCAAGTAAGCGCAGGTGATTCTATTGCTCTTATCACATCGGACAAAGCTGGTATCGAACGAAATAATGCCCAATTGAATTACGAATTGGCTAAGAGTAAATACAAGAGCAGTTATTCGGATTTAGATAATCTTGAGAATGAAATAAAATCCAGTCAAGAAAAGCTCTCCCAAGATTCACTAGAATATATGAGAAGAATTAGATTGTTTAAGAAGAGTGTAGGCAGTAAGACTGCTGTTGAACAAGCAAAGTTGGCTTATGAACTTAGCAGAAATAATCATAATACTCTTCTGAATAGAAAGAAGCAGCTCAAAACGGAATTAAAAACTAACTACAAGCTGTCGAAAAACAGATTGGAAAAATCAAAACTTGATTTAGATGACTTCGTCATAAGAGCTAAAATAGATGGAACTATTTACTCGCTAAACAAGGAAGCTGGTGAGATAATAACTACTCAGGAACCAATAGCTATGCTTGGCAAAACAGATGAGTATATTATCACTATGGAAGTAGATGAAGTTGATATCTCTCAGGTTGAACTCGGTCAAATGGTGATAATCTCTTTAGACGCCTATAAAGGAGAAACTTTTGAAGGGGAAATATCGAAAATTTACCCACTGAAGAATCAGAAGACACTTTCATTTATGGTAGAAGCTCAGTTTACCGATATGCCAAGTAAGCTTTATGCTGGTCTAGCAGGGGAAGCTAATATAGTGATTGAGAAGATTAACGATGTAATGACCATTCCTGTTGAGTATTTGTCTGAGTCTAATAAAGTACAGACTAAAGACAGTGTAGTGAAAGTTAAAGTAGGTAAAAAAAATATGCAGAAAGTAGAAATATTGGAAGGCATAGATTACGACACTAAATTAGTTTTACCAGAGTAGATGCGTAACCTAAAGATAATATTAAGCATAACCAGAACACACTTGCTTTCCAGAATAAAGCAAACTTCAGTCGCAGCACTTGGAGTGATGTTTGGTATTAGTGCCTATATTATAATGATGGGTTTTATGACAGGTCTAAATGGTTTACTTGATGGATTAGTTCTGAACAGGACCCCACATATTCATATATTCAATGAGATTGAACCTAGTGACACGCAACCTATTGATCAGACAGAGATATTTGGTAATGACTTTAATGTTGTGCGTTCAATTAAACCAAAAGTGAGTTTAGAAAAAATACATGATGCCTTGCCACTAGTTGCAAACCTGAAAAAAGATAGCAGAGTAAAAGGAGTTACTGCACAAACAACTGCTATGGCGTTCTATGTGGCTGGCTCTATACAGCTAAATGGTTCGGTAATTGGAATCTCTCCTTCAGAAGAGGAGTCACTGTTTAATTTTGGTGATTATGTTGTTGGTAGTACACCAATGGAATTAGCGAAAAATAAAAATGGGATTTTATTAGGTGCTGGCGTAGCAAAAAAGATGTCACTGGATATAGGGGATAAGGTAACCATCCAATCATCAAGTGGCAACTCTATTCCACTCAAGATAGTTGGACTGTATCAGAGTGGACTTGCTGAAGTTGATAACATTCAAAGCTATGTCAATCTATCAACAGTACAAAAGCTATTGGGTAAAGGTAGGAGTTATATAACGGATTTGAACGTAAAGCTCTTTGATATGGAAAAGGCACCAAAAATGTCTAAGAACATTGAAAGTAATTACAATTTGAGTGCTGTAGATATACAAACAGCAAACGCTCAATTTGATACAGGTAGTGAGATAAGAAATTTGATTACTTATGCTGTCTCAATAACGCTGCTAATTGTAGCCGGATTCGGTATATATAATATCCTTAATATGCTAATCTACGAGAAAATGAATGACATCGCTATACTCAAAGCAATTGGCTTTACTGGGGTAGATGTAAAACATATTTTTATAAGTCAAGCTCTTATTATCGGTTTTGTAGGAGGGATGTTAGGACTTCTTGTTGGCTACTTAGGTTCACTAGCTATTGACTACACTAGTTTCGAAACAGAGGCATTGCCCACTATAAAAACATATCCTATTAATTACGATATTATGAACTATGTTATAGCTGTAATATTTGCCTTGGTATCGACTTTTTTAGCTGGTTACTTACCATCGAGAAAAGCTGAGAATATTGACCCAGTAGAAATAATAAGGGGGCAATAAATGGCTGTACTCAAATCAGAAAAAGTCAATAAATATTTCCACAAGCCAGTAGAATTCCATGTTCTTCGAGATATATCACTTGAAATAGACCATGGTGAATTTGTTTCAATAATGGGCAAATCAGGATGTGGTAAATCAACTTTGCTGTACATACTGTCAACGATGGACACCGATTATACAGGTGAGTTGTATCTCTCTGGCGAGAGAATAACAGGCAAAAAACAAAGAGAATTAGCTACACTAAGAAGCAAACACATAGGATTTGTATTCCAGTTTCATTACTTATTGCCAGAGTTTACAGTGCTCGAGAATGTAATGCTCCCAGCTAAGAAATTAGCCCTGAAAAGCGACAAAGAGATAGAACGAGATGCCATGGAGAAGCTAGAGTTGCTAGGTATAGAGGGGCAAGCAAAAAAGAAAGCTAGCATGATATCTGGTGGACAAAAACAGAGAGTCTCTATTGCAAGGGCATTAATCAATGATCCAGATATAATAATGGGTGATGAACCAACAGGAAATTTGGATAGTAAAAACTCTGAGAATGTATTCAATATATTTAAAGACCTTAGTCATGAAAAAAATATGTCTTTACTAGTTGTTACTCATGACAAGGATTTTGCTGATAAGACTGATAGGATTATCGAGATGGAAGACGGGGTAATTATAAGTTGAGTCTTTTATGATAATCTATTCATTTTAGTCCAATATTTCTTAAATTGGTAGTCAGCATTATATCAGAAAAAGATTAAGTATTTAGCTAAATTATGAGTGAAAAAAAAGAATTTTTAGTGACTGCGCGTAAGTGGCGACCACACCTATATTCAGATGTAGTAGGTCAAGAACACATTACTCGTACGCTAAAAAATTCAATTGAGCAAGATAGAATCCACCACTCATATTTGTTTAGTGGTCCTCGTGGCGTTGGTAAGACAACTACTGCACGTATCCATGCCATTGCACTCAACGCTCATACCGATGATTTTGAACCTGATTTGGAATCAGAGATTGCTAAGCAACATGCACAAGGTAGAGCATTAGATATAATTGAAATAGATGGTGCTTCTAATAATAGTGTTGATGATGTAAGGCGATTGCGAGAGAATGCAAAATACCCACCTGCTAACGGAAAGTACAAGGTTTACATTATTGATGAGGTGCACATGCTCTCGGATTCAGCATTTAACGCATTGCTGAAGATAATAGAAGAGCCGCCTCCGCATTTGGTGTTTATATTTGCAACTACTGAGCCGCAGAAGATACCAGCAACTATCCTCAGTCGTTGCCAGAGATATAATTTCCGTAGGATGGAGATAGAGGAGATAGTGGAACAGCTATCAAAAATATCCGATGCCGAAGGTATAAAGATTGATGAAGAGTCGCTACAGATTATCGCTCGCAAAGGTGATGGTTCTATGCGTGATAGCCAGTCGATCTTTGACCAAGCTATTGCTTTTTGTGGCAGAGATATAAAATATACTGAGCTTGCTAATGCGCTTAATCTGATAGATGAGATGTTCTATTTCCGTATCAGCGATGCAATTAATAACAATGATATCAAGGATATTTTTGCTCTTAGTAATGAAATAGTAACTCAAGGATATGACGTTAAAGAGTGTATGGGTGGACTTCTGGAGCATTTCAGAAATACACTAACGGTAATTAGCACAGGTGGTACAAACCTTATAAATACTTCAAAATCTTTTAAAGAGAAGTATATACAACTGGCTCACATTATGAGTCAAGCCGATTTGCTTAGACTTATGGATTTGGCTTCAAAAACTGAAAATGATTTGCGTTTTGCTAGCTCACCAAATGTTAAGTTTGAGACAGCTTTGGTTCAAATGGCTTCTATGGATAAAGCTAAGGATATTAAAACATTGCTACAAGAAGTTCAAAAGCTAAATACTATTGAGGTTAGTAGCGAAGAACCAGAAAAAAAAAAGACTAAACGGGTAGTAGAAGAAAGTGAGATATACAAAGCTACACCCACTCAGCCAGTAGTCACAGAACCTGAACCAAATATTGAGCAAGAGCCAAACGCAATAAAAAGTACCGTAAGAGTAGAAAATAACAGAACTTTAGAAGAAAATTGGAAGCTATTCGTCAACTCAGAAAAAATAACAGGAACAGATATTTCTTTGGCACGTGATGTAAGAACAGTACTTTACGAAGACAACTTACTTAAGCTAGTTATATCGGACCAATTCATATACGATAATTTGCTCAGCCACTTGAATCAGTTAATATCTGAGTTTCAATCAATTACTGGCAGTGGAGCAAAGATTGAGTTGATAAAAAAACAAAAAGTGAAAAAGGTAGAAGAGAAAAGAGAACTTCACCCGATTGAAAAAAAAATAGTAGAAGAATTCAAAGCTATTGAAGAAAAAACAAGAGATTAAATAATGGCAATAGAAGTAGGAAACAAAGCACCGAATTTCAAAGCAAAAGCAAATGGTGATAAAGAGATAAAACTATCTGATTACAAAGGTCAATGGCTTGTTCTTTATTTTTATCCAAAGGACAACACTTCTGGTTGTACGAAAGAAGCTTGTGGTTTTAGCGAAAATATAAAAGCATTCGAAAAACTAGATGCCGCAATATTAGGTGTTAGCCCTGATTCTGTGAAATCTCACGATAATTTCATTGCAAAACACGACTTGAAATTTGATTTGCTTAGTGATCCCGAGAAAGAAATTGCAGCAGACTATGATGCTTACGGTGAGAAAAAAATGTATGGAAAGACATACATGGGTATTATCCGCTCCACTTTCATTATTGACCCTATGGGGAAAATAGCTGCTGCGTTCAAAAATGTGAGAGTAAAAGGGCACGTAGAAAAAGTCATGGAAAAACTAGAAGAGCTAAAAGCATAATTGATGATAGATACTCACGCACACATAGACACAGAGAGATTTGAAGAAGACTTTGATGAAGTGATCAACAGGGCAAAAGAATCTGGGGTTGAAAAAGTAATAATACCAGCTATCGAGCCAGCTGCATTTGATAGAATAGTAGAATTAGCAGAAAAGTATGACGAAATATACTTCGGTATTGGAGTACATCCACACAGTGCAGATAAATATGATGATGAGGTAGGTGCTAAAATATATGAAATAGCTTCCTCTCATCCGAAATGTGTAGCTGTCGGTGAAATCGGACTTGATTATTTCTATGATAATTTACCTGATAGAAGAGTGCAGCAACATGCTTTCAGAGAACAAATTAAAATAGCAAAGAAAGTTGGGAAGCCAATAATCGTTCACAATCGGGATTCAGATGAAGATCTTATTACATTGCTTTCTGATGAAAAAGATGAAAATTTGGATGCAGTATTGCACTGTTTCCCTGACTCAGTAGATTTACTAAAAAATGCCATGGATTTGGGGTTTTATGTATCATTTACTGGTAATATTACGTTTAAGAAGTCTGAACATAAAGAAGTTTTGGAACAAGTACCTATGGATAGGTTTATGATAGAAACTGATTCGCCATATATGGCACCTGTACCAAATAGAGGTAAAAGAAATGAACCAAGCTTCGTAACTGAAATAGCAAAAAAAATATCTGAGGTTAAAAATATGAAATATGAAACTATTGTAGAGCAAACAATTTCGAACACAAAGAAGTTCTTCGGAATTGCAACTCTTCTAATAGCTATGTTGGCTATGTCAACTACAGCTTATTCGCAAGATGAGGAATATTACTACGACGATGAGGAAGACGATTCACCTGTAGAAATTTACGAGGAAGCACCTTATCCAAAATTCATCGGAATTGGTGGGTTCGTTGGTACTAACACAATCGTGGAAAGCCAAACATTTATTGAAGATGAGAATAAAGAAAGTGAGAATATCTCTTACGAAGGTATCATTGCTTTTGGTGGAACAGTTACTTTTGGTGGTATAGCTGATTACTTGATTCTTCAAGCTGGGTACTCTTACTCAAAAAATGAAAAACCAGTAATTACTGCTGGTGCGTTAGAGCCGAATATACACCAAATTATTGAGCTTTCAAGTTTATGGATTCCTAATCCCCACAATAAAATTAATGTATATGGTATATTAGGACCAAGTTTTATCATGAATTCAATCAATGGAAATGAAAACTCTCAACTTGGTATTAATACCGGAGTGGGTTTTATTCTTAATATTCCGTTAGGCAATATTGGTTTGCTAAACTTAGCTGCTGAGTGGAAATTGAATTTTGAATTGACTTCTGTAGAGAGAGAACTTTTAAAAGCTGATAATGAATTTGAAACTATAGAGTCGAACAACTTCTACTCTATACCAAGACTGAATCTGATATTCTATCCGAATTTCTAGAACAATGCAGTTGTCAAGTGCATTAAAATCGTTAGGTCCGGGGCTGCTCTTCGCTGGGGCAGCCGTTGGCGTATCTCACTTGGTACAATCTACTAGAGCAGGTGCTACTTATGGCTACGAATTAGTCTGGGCAGTTCTGCTAATCAATCTCCTCAAATACCCTTTCTTCGAAATTGGTCAAAGATACACCACAGTAATGGGCGAAAGTATCATTCGTGGATATTCTAGGTTAGGTGACTGGGCTGTTAAGCTATATCTAGCACTTAACATTGTGCTATCTGTATTTACAGTGGCCGCAATTACATTCGTGGCCTCTGCTATGTTCAACTTTCTGTTTTTCAATTTCACAGGAAACACACTGTCAAACGAAGTTACGTCAGTAGTTTATCTTGGTATAGTTCTAGTTATTTTAAATGCTGGAAAGTATAATCTTTTCGAGAGCTTTGTGAAATACCTTACTCTTTCACTCAGTGTGTTGACCCTTATCTCTTTTATTATTGCTCTAACCATAGGTGGGCAACACAGCACAGATTTCATTCCACCAGAAATATTGAACCAAGCAGGAATTGGATTCCTGTTAGCACTAATGGGTTGGATGCCGGCACCCTTAGAACTCTCTAGTTGGACTTCTATGTGGTCACTAGAAAATGATAAAGCAAACAAAAGCAAAAAATCATTGTCGGACTCTTTGTTTGACTTTAATGTAGGGTATATAGTCAGTGTCGTATTAGCAATATGTTTTTTGGGGCTTGGAGCTTCTGTAATGTATGGTAGTGGTGATACTATATCTGGCAAGGCTGTTGTTTTTGCATCTCAATTGCTATCACTTTACACCGAAGTAATCGGTTCTTGGAGTAAGACTATAATTGCATTTATTATGTTTGCCACTATGCTCTCAACAGTTATTACTTGTGTAGACGCATATCCACGAGCATTGGCTGAATCACTTGGGATAATAAGAAATACTGACTCAGATAAATCGAAGAAAAAATATCTCCTAGTTTTTCAGCTATTTGTAGCCATTGTTTCTTCGGTGCTAATAGTATTTTTTACCCAATCGCTCACTCTTTTCGTAGATTTGGTGACAATAATTTCGTTCATTTCATCTCCAATTGTAGCATTGCTCAATTTCATGATAGTGAGAAAATCTTTTTTCCCTGCTGAGTATCAGCCCTCCAAATGGCTCAATTATTTGAGCTATATTGGTATTGCATTCTTCTTCGGCTTTGTAGCTCTCTTTTTATACAGCAAATTATTTATGTCATAATGAATTCTGTTTACGAAGATGAAGATCTGATATATATAGAGTCTGCAATAGATTCGGATTATTCCTACCAGTTAATGGATCAGTTGAAAAAGAGTATAGATTGGACTCAAGATGAGATTTTTATGTTTGGCAGGAAAGTAAAAATACCTCGCTTGAGCAGTTGGTACGGTGACCCGAATGCAAACTATAGCTATTCTGGTTTGCAGCTAACACCAAACAAATGGACGGAAGAACTAATTGAAATAAAGACAATAGCTGAGAATCAATCCAAACAGATTTATAACAGCGTATTACTAAACTTTTATCGCGATGGAAATGACTCTATGGGTTGGCACTCAGATGATGAGAAAGAGCTAGGAGTGAATCCTGCAATAGCATCGGTTTCGCTGGGAGGTGAGCGGAGATTTCTCATTAGAGAAAGAAAAGACCACAAGAATAAGAGAGAAATAACACTAAAAAATGGTAGTTTGTTGATTATGAAAAGTGGATTCCAAAGCAGATATCAACACTCAATACCGAAAACGAGGAAAAAAGTAGGGGAGAGAATTAACTTGACATTCAGGAGGATAGTATGACTAAAGATTCTGAAATTTTTATAGGTGTGATGACTGGTACATCTATGGATGGAATAGATATAGCTGCTGCCAAGTTTAACACGGACAATATTGAAATACTATCTATGGGAGAGTATAGCTTTAGTCCTGAACTGCAACAGTATCTGCTGAACCTAAAGGATAAGACCACCTTACAAGAAATATCGCAACTAAATGTAAGATTTGCTGATGAAGTGGCGAACGCAATAAATCTATTCTTGAAAGAGAATGGGATAAATAAAGAAGATGTTAATTCAATTGGTTTTCATGGTCAGACGGTATGGCATCAGCCAGATTCAATAGAATTTGTTGGCCAAAAAACGGCTTCCACTTACCAGATTGGTTCTGCTGCTCAGCTTGCAATTAAGACAGGAATAAATGTAGTTTCAAATTTCAGAGAGGCCGACATAGCGCTCGAAGGTCAAGGGGCGCCACTTGTTCCAATATTCGACTATAGCTATTTGAAATTAGAATCTGAAGACACTATTGTTCTAAACATAGGTGGAATAGCTAACATAACATATCTGCCAAAAGGTGCTGGTAAAAGTGATGTGATTGCGTTTGATACTGGGCCAGGGAACTGCTTGATAGATATGATAGCGGCAAAATCATTTGGGAAGAGCTATGATGCAGGTGGAGAAATAGCAAAATCAGGAAAGCTTGATGAATCTCTTCTCAGTAAATTGATGAATGAAGATTACATTTCCGCGAAATATCCTAAATCAACTGGCAAAGAGCTATTCAATAATGACTTTATTGACCGATATAATACCCACGAACTGAAAGATGAAGATTTGCTATGCACTCTTACTCACTTTACAGCTAAGTCCATAGCACAAAATATAGGGCAAGTAACAAATAATAATTATAGATTATTAGTTGCAGGAGGTGGAGCAAAAAATAATTTCCTTATAGAGCTAATAGAGAGCTACTCTAACCAAAAAACAGAAAGAATAGTGCTAGACGGCAAAGATATAACAGGCAGCCGAGAGGCATTGCTGATGGCACAACTCGCATACTTGAGAGTGAATGAGTTGCCAGGCAATATTCCTTCAGTTACCGGTGCAAGAAGAGAAGTTGTTCTGGGTAGTGCTACTCTATCATGAATTATAGGTGACAAATATATTCACTATTTTGATCTGCTATTACTCCTAGATTCTTCGGGTGCTACAACACCCTCTGAATAGACGACACTCCAATTCTGATGTATAGAAATTCTTGATATAACCATCATTTCAGATTATAGCTCAGCACTGACAAATCACTTCCCATTTATCCAATTAGCTATGTCTTCAAGCACTACTGGTGCTATTGTTTGCTCTATTGTCGAATATTCTTGAGGCATACCTGTTTCGCTTTCTTGCATTAGGTGGTTTAGCTTGTCATATTTCTTTATTGTTAATTGATTGTTTCCTGCCAGTTTTAGTCCTTTCTCTATTCCGGCTAAGTTCTCGTCAGGTAATACTTGTAGGTCATTCTTGCCATTCAGAGCTAATACTCTACAATCTATATTTTTCAAATAGTCAGCAGGGTCAATGCGTACATATTCAACAAACCAAGGAGCTGTTAGTTGATCAGTTATTGCCTTTAGCTGTGTTGCAGGTAATTGACCATTATACAACTTGTTGAAGTAGCTTGAAACTAATAATCTTAACTTCTTATTTGTTTTCTCAGTATTCTTGTTTATTATGTCATAAGCGCCTTCTATCTGTTTGCCACTTGCTTCTACTTGCATCTCTGTCATTCCCATTTTTCTCTCAATAGCTACTTTTTGAAGTAGCATAAGCTTGTCGCCTTTTATCCCTCCACTTGCCATCAGAACCATGAAGTCAATATCCTCTGAGTTACTAGTCATAATAGTTGCTATAGCGCCACCTAAGCTATGTCCCAAAACACCAACTTCGCTTATATTCAAGTCCTGAGATTTTACATAGTCTAATGCCGCCTGAGCATCTGCTACAAAATCGAACAATGTCGCAGTGCCATACTCACCGCCAGTACCACCTACGCCCCTGTCATCCATTCTCAATGTAGCTATACCATTTCTAGAGAGGTGATCAGCTAATACCCAAAATGGCTTGTGTCCCAAAATTTCAGAGTCTCTGTTTTGAGCACCACTACCATTGAGTAGAATTATCAGCGGATAATCACCATCACCCTCAGGTATGGTGAGTGTGCCTGCAATATTGATATTGTCCTTTTCATTCTTAAACACTACCTCTTTTACCTCATACGGAAATGGTTCTTTGGGGTCTTGCGGCTTAGAAACTAGCACAGAACAAGAGAGAATTGTAAGTACAATCCCGGTTAACAAAGTATAAAACTTATTCATTTCTTTTCTCCTTTATAAATTAGATATGAGTGCACAATTGGTGCTAAAGTTATGATAATAGTTATTCCAATGAATACTATAAAATTAATTTCGATAGGTAAGAAAAAGCTCAATGCAATAATTACTAAGCCACCAATAAACCAAAGCTTACTAGCAGATTTATGGGTTTTTCGCCATACATCTTCACTTTCTAATGTCCATGGAGTTCTGATTCCTATAAAGTAATTAGGCTTCAAAGTCTTTATGTAGTTCCCAAGAATTATAAAGAAAACTCCGAATATAATTGTAATAGTTGCTGAGCCAAAACTTTCTGCTGTTTTTGAAGCATACAATATGTATAGAGCCATCGCTGACATAACTCCCGTAAGCAATAATTTCAAACTCTGGTATTTCCTGTTGTCAGCATCTAATCGTTTTTTAGGGTCTATCATAGGAGCAAATAAGAAGACTATAAATGTTAGCATAGGCAATGCAAAAGGTATAGCAATAAGTATTCCTTTGCTGCCATAGTCATCTATCTCACCCTCTATGTTCCAATGAATAGGAACCGTATCTGGCAATTCACCCCATATAGTTGCTAAGTATATGAATGGAATTGCTATCAAAATAATTGCAATTATATCATAACGTAGATTAAGTCTCATTTCTTCTCCTTCAAGTTTACTACCCAATTGAACAAGTCGTCCAAAACACTGGTATTAAGTGAATAGACAAGGAACTGACCCTTCTTTTCTGAAGTAACTAAGTCAGCTCGTTTTAGTATTTCTAAGTGATGGGAAATGCTGGGTTTTGTCATTTCAAACTCGTCAGCGATTTCACCAGCACTCAAATCTCCATTTTTTAATAGCTCAATGATTCGTCTTCTAGTCTTATCATTGAGCGCTTTGAATAAATTATTCATATTGCCATTTAGATATTTAGACAAATATCTAAATACTTTTTATAAAATCAAAATTTCTCTAAGAAAATCTTTAAGAAATCTCGGATTATCTTATTAAAAAACCACGGATATTATTGCCTATACGCAGGGCAGGGAGGGGAACTTTATATTTTTCTAATATATTTATTATTAACTGTAGATAGTAGCTGTCTTTGACAATATCGAATTGCTTGAAGTAATTCCAATTGACATCGAGTCCGAGATAAAACTGATGATGTCCAGCTCCATCTCTATCTATTCCACTTACACTATGACCTAGTGCCAGACCGAATGCGTTGTACCAATCGGTGGTCAGTTCGTCAGACATTGACCAAACATCAAAGCTGAACCAATGATTTGTAGCATTGTAATCATTGAAGACTGTTCTGTACTCCTCAGAGGAATAAGGATAATAACTAATCTTTGGGGTTATGTTATTTAAATAAGGGTAATAATATTGCCCAACACTATAAGAAGCACCGAGTATGTTCGCAACCATATCGCCACGACTAAATCCTAAATAAGGCCTTCCATCAGAATACCCGTCATATATTTCGACAGCTGTTTGATGTAGCATAGATATACCAAATCCTATCCATGTGCCTATTTCACGGTCTAGTCCACTCCATTCGGTTACTTTACTGAATGAATTTGCAAGAGCATAGGAGAAGTAGAAATGCCCAAGCTTATCTGCCATTAGTGCGTCATCATATTCTAATCTCCAGCTTACTAAGTGCCACTCTGCTGGGTCATCCCAATACTCATTGCTTTGGAAATTATAAGAAAGTGCTATACCGCCAATAGTGCCGGCACCCAAAATAGCAGCCCTTGTGACAGACAATGAATCTTCCGCCCTAATGTTTGAAGAAGTGAATAGTAGTATGAGTATGATTAAAAGCTTTTTCAAATAAGTGTTAGTAAATGAATTGAATTATTCAATATAAAGAAAAAGCTACCCATTCTGAAATGAGTAGCTTTAAAAAACTAAAATTAAGTATATTAAAGTTAGACTTTTGCTACAGCATCATCAAAATCTTTCAATGGATTTTGTTTGATTTGACCACCATTCAGCCCAATAACTTCTACTGTTACATTTATTGTTTTAGCATGTTCCTTGTAATCTTCTATTATTTCTATCACATCAGGGTGAATAGATTTAGTCTTGCTTCCATCAATAGTAATAGAAGAATTCTCAGGAATTTGATCTAATGTTCTCATTATCCCTGCTTTATTTAGGAAACTTACTTCTTGTGCTAAGTTTAATATATATTTATTTTTAGCACCATCGGTATTACTACTTACTTCATAAGGAGTTTTGTAATTGTTCCAAAGAATATATACTATTGCAACTGCTAGACCAAGTGAAATACCGATTAATAAATCTGTAAAGACAATACCTAAGATAGTAACAATAAATGGTAAAAATTCTGCCCATCCTTTTTTATACATTTCTTTGAATAAGATTGGCTTAGCTAATTTGTAACCAACTACGAATAATATAGCTGCCAAACTTGCCAAAGGAATCATATTCAGAATGTTAGGGATAGTGATAGCACTGATAAGTAGCAATATACCATGCACAATAGCAGATATTTTAGTTTGCCCACCTGACTGTATGTTTGCAGAGCTACGTACAATAACTTGAGTGATAGGTAAACCACCTATCAGACCAGAAACCATATTACCAACACCTTGAGCTGTTAGCTCTCTGTTAGTTGGAGTTACTCTTTTTTGTGGGTCTAACTTGTCAGTTGCTTCCACACAAAGTAATGTTTCCAAACTTGCGACTATGGCAATGGTAAATGCGGTCATATAGACGGCTGGATTAGTTAAAGCACCAAAATCAGGAGTTGTAAACTGGCCGAAAAAACCAGACAATGAGTCAGACACGGGAATGCTAACCAACTGATCAGACATTAGAGCTAGGCTCGGATTGTCTTGGAATACTATTCCCAATACTATACCAACAATTACAGCTACCAAAGGGCCTTGTATTAATTTAAGAGCGCTAATACGCTTCATAAATGGTCTTTCCCAAAGGATTAATATTGCTAACGATACTGCCGCAATGATAAGTGCACCTGGACTTATGAAATCAATCATATTAATCAGTTCACTGAATGTATTTTGACCGTCTGGTTGCATGAAAGCTAAATCACCTTCAGGATCTGCATCATATCCAAATGCATGTGGTATTTGTTTTAGGAATATAATTATACCTATACCAGCTAACATACCTTTTATAACCGAAGAAGGGAAGTAATAACCAATTACACCAGCTCTTGCTATACCTAATAAAATCTGGAAAGCCCCAGCAAGTACAACAGCCATTAGGAATACTTCAAAGCTACCTAGGTCTTGGATTGCAACTAATACGATAACTGCTAGACCAGCTGCAGGTCCACTCACTCCTTGAGCTGATTTGCTAATAGAGCCAACGACAATACCGCCAACTATACCAGCTATAATCCCAGAGAATAAAGGCGCTCCAGAAGCCAACGCTATTCCCAAACAAAGTGGAATAGCCACTAGAAGAACAACTATACTTGCAGGTATATCGCTCTTCAAATTATTTATAAAATTATCTTTATTCGAATTCATTTTTGTTCACACTTTTTTTGTCACCTGTTGTATAACATACGTGACATTTAAATTACTAATAACATAGTACCACCATATTGGCAGTCTATCTTTCTATTTATATAAATTAATCAACATAACGAGTGTTTGAAATAACCGTGTTAGGCTTCGGGTGGAGGTGTGTGAACTTCTGGATAATGATCCGAGTGTTTTTTATTATAATATATTATTGATTTTATGTTTGTCTCGTGCATAGATAGAAATTTTTGTAGGTCATCTATACAGAAAGAACCAATTTTGTTTTGATTCTTATGATTTGTTTCGTTCTCTTCCTCATTTATCTCGTTAATAGTTATATTTGCTTTTACTAGTAACTGATTGAAATAAGGGTAAGTAGAAGTTGATAGGAACAACATAATCCCAACCAAGAAAAGCGACCTAATCTTGGATGTCTTGAAAAAATATGTTCTTAAATACTTCATAATGTCGAAAAAAAATCTTTCTAAATATATTTATAATTATATTGAAGTTCAAATATACAAAATATTAAACAAAAGACTTGACAAATCAAAAACATACTATTTCTATTGCTACTGTTAACACATTTTTTGATGGTATTAGCACTAAAAATATGTCTTTCGCCAAATGGATATGGGTGCATCTCTACACATTTCTTAGAATGAGATTCAAAATTAGGAGAGAACAGATAAAAAGGAAAGATGATCATCCTATAGAGCACGTGATAAAGTATCACAACCCAACTATCATAAATGCAAATGAGGTGATAAATGCCAAATGGGGCAGCGATTCTTTTAATTTACTAAAAAATAGTGGCTATGAGCAGATGGTAGTTGGAGCGTCTCCAACACCAAAGAATAATCTGACTAGATTAAATTTGGTTGCTTGCCGCGCTCCTGGTAAAAGAATAAGAATGGGAATTGAGAATGAAGACGGTGGTAGATTTTGTTGTTTTGAGTTGGAAAGGACTGGCACACAGATAATTGGTGTGTTGGCGTCTCCTTTTTACCCAACTCCTAGAACTAAACAAATAAAAGGTGTAATAGAGTATGGTATAGAGCAGATGAATAATGGTAAAAGAGTAGTAATTATGGGAGATATGAACTGCGAGTTAGAGAATTTACCATTCTACGATAAAATTACTGAGCATTTCCAAATTGTAACAGACGGTACATTCCCAAATCCTGAGTTGATGGAGGCAATTAATAGAGTATGGCAGCCATTCCGCTGGCTAGGGAAATATGTTCTATCTATAAATAAAGGATATCAGAAATTAGACTATATACTAATTCCAAAGTCAGTGAAAATATATGCTACACACACCGTAACTACGGTATCTGACCACAAGAGTATAGTTGTTGAAGTGGATCCTGATGAGCTGTAGCGATTAGGGGCTAGTTCTTTATCTGAAAACTATTCATAATTTGTTCACCCAATTGTTGGAAGTCATCGAATTCTTCTTGCCTACAAGTCAATGTCAGAACGTAAACTTTTGGTCCTCTCATTATGTAAAATTGCTCAAACTTTAAGTCATAGACTCCTTGCTTACCTGTAAATATTAATTTCTGATATTGATTAGATTCCGTTGTTACCAAATCACTGAAAACAATTTTGCTATCGATAATCATAGTTTTAATTTGCTTCTCAGAAAGTTCAACATACTGATCAAAAGTTATGTTGTAGGCTGATACATCTTGAATTATGAGGTTAATATTTGTATTGAAATTTTCATTCAGTTTATCGACTGGACTAAAAAGGATAAAGCTTGTTCCCATATTGCCACTTTCATCCAATTCCCAATCAGATGGGTATTCTATTTTAAATTTTTCATTCTCTAATACAGCAATTTCAACTTCTTTTTCTTTAGAAAAAGACACTGTAATAAGAGAAAAGATAAAAATTAAAAATGTAAATTTTAATGAGTTTATTTTGTACATTTTTTGCCCTTTTGAGTTTTTCGTATGACAAGCTAAGTATATTCATAATATAAAAAAAGCCGGCATCTCTGCCGACTTAATCAAAGGTAATTATTCTTGAATCTTAGTTATTAACCTCTATCAGAATCTTCGTCATTATCTTCATCTTCATCGTCATCGCCTTCATCATCTCTGTCATCAGTATCCTTTCTGTCATCGTGTTTCTTATCAGAGCCAACTTTCTTCACATAGAAATGAGCAACTAATTGAGGAACATCACTTCTAGGGCTAACTATTCTTTCTACACCTTTCAAATGAATAACACAGCCGCCAACCATGAAGCTAGGGTTTTCTTTTGTAAGTGTGATAGACTGCATACCGTCTTCTGTTCTTACATTCACTATTACCACAGTATTACCAGCGTCATCTACACTAATAGATTCTACCATAAAAATGCCATCACAAGGAGTAGTAACTACATCACCTTGCATTCCTCTTAGCATTACTACGTCAGTACGTCCTCCACCTTTGCCGTCTCCTTTGCCATCACCGCGTCCATCTCCGCCACCAGTGCCACCACCTGGGTTCCAATCTGCTGGGTTGAAGTTACAAGCTGCCATAGCAAGCACTAACATCGTCATTAGCGATAGTTTGAATAAATTTTTCATTTCTATACCTTAATATTTTGTTATGAATAAGTTTAATTTTCCTAGATTCTATTATACTAACACGTCACCATGAAAATGGTAACAAAAAAGTGAATATTTTTTTAAGATTACAATTACAATGAATACCCAAACTTGAAACTCACTGGATAAAATGGAATATTTTCCATAGAGTAAGTAGGGCAAATGGCACCACCAATAAACCAATCATCTCCTATTGTATGCCGGAATCCTAAAGTGAAACTAATTGAAGTTGCTGTATTGAAAAAATCACCTGGGTCATTAGTGTCATAATACTCTTGTACTATTGCTATTCCAATGTCTAGTTTCCTTTTTAATCCTGAAATGTAATGGAACCCAAGCAAGTAACTAGGCTGTGGCTTAAATAAAACCAAAGTCATTAAAGAAACTCCTAATCTAATTCTTATACTTTGTTCATTCACAGAGTCATTAGACATTTCAATAAATTTATACTCAAGATTTGGAGATATCAACCCTTTCTGAGGTCCTTGAAATTCATTGTATATGAAGACATTCTTATCATTCTTCGAAAATGAGACACTGTATAAAATCAATAGTAAAAGAAAATATTTCAAAAGCTGTACCCCATACTTAAACCAATGTAATGTGTTAGGACTCCTTCTTCATATTCTGATTCAATAATAAATGAGGGTGTATATGTTATTCTATAAATAATATTATCAGAATATAATCTATACCCTATTTCAAAACCAATTGCATTGTAGTCATCTTTTGATGCCACACGCTCAGAACGTGGCAAACTTTTATTTAAAAAATCACGATGGTATCGTTCAAAATAATTTATCCCTAAATCTATTCCCTCATCAGTACCTAAGTATTGTATAAAGCCTATAATTGGATAACTATACACTAAAACCACGTCATAAAAACCAAACATTGATGAACCGTATTTAATATGAAGATAATATGAAAATTGTCAAGATTATATATTTAGAAAAACTGTTCAACTATGAATTTTACTTTTTAATAAACTTAATGAATTCATCATCTATATTGAGAACATAACAACCACTAACAAGGTTTTTTATATCTAACTTATAGTCAGAATTAGGGATATTACTTAATTCTTTAACCAAGTC
This sequence comes from Chlorobiota bacterium, assembly GCA_046290495.1. Taxonomy (GTDB): domain Bacteria; phylum Bacteroidota; class Ignavibacteria; order Kapaibacteriales; family UBA2268; genus PGYR01. Next base: position 72,744 of record JBKAGT010000006.1, read on the forward strand.
TCCAGATAGGTTGTAAAGCTTTATGCTATAGGGTAATTTATTGCTATTAACAATTAAGTATTCTTCAGCTGGGTTTGGGTAAACAATAAAAGAAGCTGACTTAGTATTTTCTACTGATGAAATAGGTTCTAATTTGGTTTTGGAAATAACACCAGTATTATACTCACTTACATACATATCATCACCATTTATAATAAATCTAGTAGGCCCACTATATGAATCAGTAAAGAATTCTGGGTAAGGGTTTGAATCAGTTAAGTCTAATTTAAATATTAACCCACTATTTGTATTACAGACATATAAATAATTTTCTCTTATTCTGACCCCATAAACACCTCCTAAGTCAGTTGCTAAGTCTTCAATAATGGGATTTTCTATAGTAATGTCAATTTTCGATATTTTTTTTGCTCCATATTCACAAATAAATAAATCATCACCATCTATTGCTAATCCCTCTGGTTCATCGAGACCATAGACAACATCTGATAATACTGGATTCTCTTCGGTAATATTTATTTTAGAAATTTTTCCTGCCCTGAATTCACTAATAAATAAATAATTTCCACTATGTGCTAATCCTGAAGGCCCATTTAATCCAGAAACAACTTCAATTGAAACAGGGTTATTTGCTGTAATGTCAACCTTAGAAATTCTACCAGCAAAAAATTCAGAAATATAAAGATAATTTCCAATTAGAATTATCCCGCTAGGTGAATTCAATTCAGAAACAACTTCAATTGGGGTAGGTTCAACCTCAGTAATTTCAATTTTTGATAACTTCTTAGCATCACTTTCAACAAAGTATAAAAAATCACCATCGATAGCTAACCCATAGGGTCCCTTCAGAAATTTTAAGATATCTGTTGTTTGAGGTAAAATTACTGTAAAGCTACAGATAAAGATAACAGTAAAGATTATAAATTTTCTCATTTCGAGTACCTAAAGATTTAAATGGAAAAAAAATTGCCTAGAATGAATAGCCAAATTTAAAACTCACAGGATAAAATGGCTTATTTGTAATTCCATAAGTAGGGCATATTGCAAACCCTACAAAGTAATCATCATCAAGATCATGCCTATAGCCAACATTAAAAGATACTGATGTTCCTGTATTCATCACATATTTCTCTTGTAAAACTTGATATAATATGTTTACTCCTAGATCTAACTTATGTTCATCACCTCCAATATAGTGAAATCCACCAAGAAAGCTTGGGTAAAAAGTAAATAATGATAAACCTGTAATCCTAACAGCCCCTCTTAATCTCAAATCACCTTCATTAAGTAGCATACTATCCATCGAAAGTAATTTCATTTCATAATTCACTGAAAAAAGTGATTCCTGGGGGCCGTAAAATTCTGTGTATAAAAACATATCACTTTCTTCACAAAACGTGATGGAATATGAGAGCAATATTAGTATAGTTAAGTATTTCAAAAGCCCCATCCAAAACTAAAACTAACAATTCCTCTAAACTCTTTATCTGTCAAATTATATAAAGGGGTATAATTTATCCTAAAAAAGAATGAATCTGAATATTCTCTTAAACCTACATTAAACCCTAACGCATCATAATTGTCCAATTCATACATTGAGTTAACTTCTACAAAATCTCCATAGAAATCACTTTTATACTGACGAAAGTAGCTAGCTCCAAATTCTACACCAAACTCATCACCTATAACATGGTTTATACCTACTATAGGTGAAGAATACGCTGTACGATATCCTAGTCCAAACATAGATGCACCAAGTGTAAGATATGTTGTCTGAAGTCCTCCAAATAGCTCGAAACTGTTTACATTGTATTCCAATGTAGGTTTGAGTAGCGGCGAGTAGCCTAATATTTCACAATAAATATTGATAGTCTTTTCTTCAGATTTTAATGATAATGAAGAAAGAATGAAAAATACTAAAACGATATACATTGAAAATCTGTTCAAGTGTGAGCTGTTTAAATAATTGAATTAAACTAAGTTAAAAAAAAACAACTATTTGCCAAACTTTAATGATCAAAAAAAATAAATTTCGGTATTCAAAGTCTTTTATTATATTTGAATATTATGAAAACGATAGCAATCATATTACTAATTCTTGTAAACACCTTTGTGGCGTTTCCTTGCACCGACGACCATTCGTCTGAACAGGAACACCAAAGTGAGTTAGTAGAAGTTGATTGTTCTGAATTACATACCGAATTCAACGAAAATGAGGCAGAAACCTGCACTCCTTTTTGTGTATGTAGCTGCTGCCACACTCAGATAGTAGAACTAAGTAAGCAAAACTGTTGCAAGCCAATCGTATACAAACCAGACTATACTGAAAGACATTTCAATACTTTAGATTATTACAAACAACCAGACCCCTCTCCTCCAAAGGTATAAACTACTACCCAAAATTCGATTAGATGTAGTTTATAAAATCAAAAAATATTAGAAAATAATAGGTTAGTTCTATGATTAATAGAATAATCGATTTCTCTGTTGAGAATCGTGTAGCTATTGGTGCACTTACTGTGTTGCTAATAGTAGCTGGTATATGGAGTATGAACAAAGTACCCATAGATGCAGTGCCGGATATAACCAACAACCAAGTTCAGATTATCACCCAAGCTCCAAATTTAGCGACAGTGGATATAGAGCAATTCGTTACTTACCCCGTGGAGTTAGAAATGTCTAACCTGCCAGGTGTTACCGAAATTCGCTCAGTTTCCAGATTTGGACTGTCAGTTGTTACGGTTGTGTTCGAAGATGATATGGGTACATATTTGCCCCGTCAGTTAGTTCAAGAAAAATTAGAAAAAGTAAGAGATAAGATTCCAGAGCAATTTGGCTCGCCAGATATGGGACCAATTAGTACGGGACTAGGGGAAATATACCAATATAGTTTAGAGGTTGATAGTTCCATGAAAGGCAAGTACTCGCTAGCTGACTTGAGGAGTTTCCAAGACTGGATAGTGAACAGACAAATGGCTATGGTACCAGGAGTTGTTGAGGTAAATAGTTTTGGAGGTAAGATAAAGCAATATGAGATTGCAATAGAGCCAGAGAAGCTAAAAGCTATGAATCTTACCATTTCCGATGTATTTGATGCACTAAAGAGGAATAATGAGAATACAGGTGGTGCTTACATTGTCAAAAACCATTTGGCTAATTATATCCGTGGCGAAGGACTTATCAGAAACACCAAAGATATTGAGCGTATAAAGGTAGCCACCAAGGAAGGAATTCCGATTATGGTCGGTGATATTGCCATTGTCCAAATAGGTAGTGCAGTTCGCTATGGTGCATTCACAAGAAATGGTGAAGGTGAAGCAGTTGGTGGTATGGTTATGCTTCTTAAGGGGGCAAACTCCAATGAAGTAATTACAGCCGTAAAAGAAAGAGTAGAACAAATTCAATCATCACTTCCGAAAGGTATTAGGATTGTTCCATTTTTAGATAGAAGTGAATTAATTAGTGATACTACTAGCACTGTAGCTACTAACTTGATAGAAGGTGGGCTAATAGTGATTTTCGTTCTAGTTATCTTCTTGGGTAACTGGCGTGGTGGATTAATAGTAGCTTCTACTATCCTGTTATCGCTGCTTTTTGCATTCATTATGATGTATGCCTTTGATGTCTGGGCAAACTTAATGAGTTTAGGCGCTATTGACTTCGGTATCATTGTTGATGGTGCAGTGATAATCGTTGAAGGTACGGTATTCGGCATTACTCAAAAATTGAAAAAATCAGGCGAGAATATTGGTAAAGATGATATTAAAAATATAGCTAAGAGTTCATCTAAAAAAATGATGAATTCGGCATTCTTTGGTCAGCTTATTATTCTGATTGTATTTATTCCAATTCTCACTCTAGAGGGTATAGAGGGAAAGATGTTCAAACCGATGGCATTAACATTTGGTTTTGCTATGTTGGGTGCTATGTTGCTATGTCTGACTTATGTTCCTATGATGTCAGCGACATTTTTAAAGAGTACGAACAAGGTTAGCATTGGTGATAAGATAGTACATTTCCTTGAAAGATTGTACACCAAAGCATTGAGTTTTGTGATTCGCTTCTCTAAAAGCTTTATCATAACTTTAGGTGCATTACTTGGGTTTACAATTTATCTGTTCACTAATTTGGGTGGTGAGTTTATTCCTCAGCTTGATGAGGGGGACATTGCTTTTCATATTATGCTGAAGCCTGGCTCCTCGATAGAGGAGTCAGTTAAAGCCGCAACAGAAGTAGAGAAATTAATAATGACCGAATTCCCAGAAATTGAACAAGCAATGTCAAAATTTGGTGTTTCAGAAGTTCCTACAGACCCAATGCCAATGGACATTGGTGATTGTATAGTAAAGCTAAAACCTAAAGATGAATGGTCTTCAGCGAGTACTAAAGATGAGTTGATTGCTAAAATGAAGAAAGTTCTACAAACTATACCAGGTTTGAACTATGAATTTTCTCAGCCAATTGAAATGAGATTCAATGAACTTATATCAGGTGTAAGACAAGACATAGCAATCAAAATATTTGGCGAAGATTTGGATTTATTGGCAGAGAAAGCTGAAGAAGTGCAGTCACTTTTAGCTGGTATTCAAGGAATAGGTGATATGTCTGTAGAAGCAACTTCAGGTCTATCACAGATTACAGTTGATTACGATAGAGCTAAATTAGCTCAATACGATATTGATATTTCAGAAGCAAACGAATTACTCAAAACTGCTTTTGCAGGTGGCAAAGCAGGTGTTATATTCGAAGGGGAAAAACGCTTCGATATGGTAGTTCGGCTGAATAGCGATAATAGAAAAAGCATAGAAGATATAAAGTATTTATATATAAATACACCTGAAGGGACACAGTTGCCACTTAGTGAAGTTGCTAACGTGCAATATGTGGAAGGCCCTATGCAAATTGGCCGCGACAACACTAACAGGAGGGTTTACGTTGGAATAAACGTAAGAGACAGGGACATAGAAACCCTGATGGAAGAGATAAAAGCTAAGCTTAGCTCTGAGTTAGAATTGCCTGCTGGTTATTACATTACTTATGGTGGTGCTTTCGAGAATTTGGAAAGGGCTATGAGCAAGCTAACTGTTGTTATACCTCTTGTACTATTGCTTATATTTATATTGATATACTTTGCATTGAAGTCATTCAAATATACTTCGCTTATCTTTTTAGCAATACCGTTTGCTACTATTGGAGGAGTGTTGTCGCTATGGTTGAGGGGCTTACCATTTAGTATATCAGCGGGGGTTGGTTTTATAGTGCTTTTTGGTGTTGCCGTTCTCAACGGATTAGTTCTACTTAATGGACTGGAAGAACTAAAAGAAGAGCTACCAAATGCAGATATGGATGAGAGAATAAAAAAAGGAACTGTAAGAAGAGTTCGACCGATATTACTAACTGCTCTTACTGATGTTCTCGGATTTTTCCCTATGGCAATTAGTATGTCCGCTGGTGCAGAAGTACAAAGACCCTTAGCCACAGTTGTTATCGGTGGACTTTTTACATCTACTTTACTTACACTTTTCTTATTACCAATACTATACAGATGGCTGGAGACTTATAAGATGAAAAGAATTCCTAATGTTGCTACGGCTATAATAGCTATTTTCATTGTACTGATTGGTTCTAATGATAAAGCATTATCACAAGATAAAATAGAGTTAGAGCAGTATGAGCAGATAACATTGCAAGAAGCAACTGAGATAGCTAAGAAAAATTACCCTCTGATGAAAATAAGTGATTTGAAGGTAGAAAAGGCTAATAAGCAGAAGAAAAAAGCGATAAACTTTGGAACTACGCAGATATTCACTGGAGCAGAGGAGAGAGGAAATGGGCTCGATGGAGTAGAGAGTGTTATTGGGGTTAGTCAGAACAACATAGATTTATTCGGTTCTTTTGCTCGAGGAGATTATTACTCAAAGAATAGTGAATTAGCTGAAGCAAGCAGAGCATTGACTGAACTAGAGCTTGAGAAGTTAGTAGCTAAAAGATGGGTAAATTTAAACTATGCTAAGAGCAGATACTATTTCTTCTATTCTCTTGATTCGTTGTTGAGTGGAGTAAATAAATATAATAATTCAAGGTATGAAGCAGAGGCAATATCTGGATTGGAGTATTCTGTAACTAAATCAAATTATATAGAAATAAGGAATAAGCTATCCCAATCAAAGGCAGATGTGTTGAGTGCTACTCATTTATTTAATCAACTATTATCCGATGAACAAACCTACACTACAACAGGGGATAAATTTGAATTAGAGGAGATGACCTCTAATATTAGCTTGGAGCAGCATCCAATGTTGCAGTATCAGCAAAAACAAGTTGAACTTAGTGAGTCGAATTTAGATATAAATTACAGCAAGCTATACCCAAAGATAAATGGTCAATATAGAGTGCAAAATATACAAGGTCAGTCAGGATTCTATGCATATCAATTTGGGATTTCTGTACCACTAATATTCAATTCTGTATCTGGAGATATAGGAGCAGCTGAACAAGAAGTTATGATAAGAAAAGAAATGTATGAAATGCAACGATTGGAGCTGGAAGCCAATTACAAAGCTCAACTCGCTGAGTATGAGAAGTGGCGTGATTCCTATGTGTTCTACCGCTCAGAGGTTATACCATTGGCAAAAGAAATAAAAGACAAGTCATACTTACGCTACAAAAGTGGCGAGATTGACTATATGGACTTTGTTCAAAGTATAGAGAAAGTAGTAAAAATGGAAGAAGAGTATTTGAAATCGATGAGCAAATACTTTGAAGCTTATGTCAATATGAAATATTATAATAGCAAATAATGAGAATAGAAATGAAATTAATAATAACAATACTAATATCGATATTTATGATTGCCTGTGGTAATGATGCAGGTCATAATCATGAAGAAGAGCATGGACATGATGAACATAATGCTCATGAAAGTGAAAGTGGTCATGATGACCATGGTGAGCATGAAGACCACGATGAGCATGGTGAAGAAGGAGTGGTAGAAATAAATACAGATGTATATAAAACTATGGGAATAGTTTTGGATAGCTTAGCTACCAGGAATATGAGTGAAGCTGTCTATGCAACTGGTCACTTGAAAGTACCACCAAACAACGAAGCTACAGTAACGGCTATGGTAGGTGCTAATATCAAGTCAATTAGAGTGATAGAAGGCGATAAGGTTCGCAAAGGCCAAACATTACTTACTATGGAGCATCCTAACTTAATTGAAATGCAAACTGAATATGTAGAATTGTCAAGCCAATTAGAATATCTAAAAAATGAATACGAAAGAGAGGAGAAGCTCTATAATTCTGATGCTAGTTCTGGAAAATCATTTCAGAAAGCTAAATCGGAATATCTTACAACAAAGGCAAGATACTACGGACAATTGAAAAAGTTGAGAATGCTAAATATAGATACCGATAAGGTATTGGATGGTGAGTTTTCCGATGTTATTTCTATCCGAAGTCCTATCGGTGGGTTCGTTAATAAAATATTAGCTAAGACTGGACAGTATATAAATCCCAATGATGAGATAATACATATAGTAGATAACCATCATGTGCATGTTCATTTTATGGTGTTTGAAAAAGATGCTATAAAGATAAAGAAAGGGCAACAAGTAAGATTCACTACAGATTATGTGGAGGGCAAAGAGTTTGAGGCAGAAGTATATTCTGTGGGAAAAAGCTTTGAAGAAGATCCAAAAGCAGTGCATATTCATGCAGAAATGTCAGACAATAAGTATGATTTGATTCCAGGTCTTTATGTAAAAGGTCAAATCTTAATTGATGAGCATAATGTAAAGGCACTACCAGAATCAGCTATAGTGAGTGACAAGGGTAAAGACTATATCTTTGTTTACTCAGGTAGTGATGAGGAGCATACTAAGTTTGAGTTGGTAGAAATTAAGACTGGGTTGAGAAAGGATGACTGGGTAGAAGTTAAGGCAATTCTGAGCGATGAAGACATAGATAAAATAGTATATAACAAAGCATACACTTTACAATCCGAAAAAGATAAAGGAGCTGGTGGTCACCATCACCACTAATTAAAAAATAGAACACCCCACCTGACATAGTCAAAGTGGGGTGTCCTTTATGTTATTTATCTCAGTTTTTATTCTGTGTTTTCTTCAGCTTCAGTAGTTACTAACTTTGATTGTACTTTGTTGTTAACTGGTATAGAGAATGCGAATGTAGAACCTTCATTCTTTTTGCTCTTTACCCAGACATACCCGTCATGAGCTTCTACCATTTTCTTTACAATCCAAAGTCCCAAACCAGTTGCAGACTCACCGCCAGTTGGCTTGCTACTCAGAGTTGCACCTTTTTGGAATGTACGCTTAATATCCTCTTCTGAAAGGCCTTGACCCGTATCGCTAACACTGAATATCACATGTTTTTTATCTTTATCATAGTCAGTTTCTACTAACACTGAACCACCCTTTTCAGTGTATTTGATAGCATTTGAAATTAGGTTATCCATTACTTCATCTATTCTCAGGACATCTAAGTTTATTTCTGGCAAATCTTCGCCTAGTACTGATTCGTAAGTAAGTTTCTTGTTTCTAGCATTGAAAGTATTTCTCATGAATACGTCTTGTGCTATATCATTCATATCTACTAAGTCATATTCCAAATTGAGCCCAGTGCCTTCTAGAGCCATAATTTTACTTATTTCAGAAGAAAGCTTCAGTATTCTGCTAGAGCTTTCTGCAATATCTTTCATTATATCATCGAAGTCATTGGCAGTACTGTCATAGTTGGTTAGTAGGTCAACTAACCCTTTAATTACTGATGCTGGATTTTTAATGTCATGTACTATAACTGAGAATAACTCTTCTTTTTGTTTTTGAAGGTCTTCTAGTTCTTTCTTTGATTTATCAGTTTTATTCACTGTTTCTTGTAGTTCTTTGTTCTGAACCATTAGCTTTCTACTTTGCGATTGCATTTTATCTATCTGCAGTCTCAGAGCTTTTATTTCTTTTCGCAGGTCAGCATTTTCCTGCTCTATTGTTTTTTCTTCAGCACTCATGTTGCCCTCTGTTTGCTTACTTTTTAATTTATTTTTATTTCTTGGTCTGTTTTTTAAATAGATTAAAACGAAAATTGCGATAAGTGATATCAACACTATTAAAGCAATGTCAGCTAAATAAGAGACAAAGCCATTTTCATTTTCTAATTCATCTAACTTCTTCTGTAAATCTTGATTTAAAGATTCTTGATTTTCTATTTTAGTTATTAGTTTAGCTAACTCATTATCTACTATGAAACTAATCTCATCATCTTTTGCTACCCATGTGCCATCTTCACTTAGTGCACTTATTTTAAATGTGTACTCTGCTTCCGGTAGATTAGCGTATCTAACTACTAAATTATCTACTAAATTGACAGAAGTATCTTGATTCATTATCAACATAGTTCTGTATCTGACAGTCTTTGTTTCTACTTTTGGTGATACAGTATATTCGAACACAATAGAATCTGAATCAGATATTACTATCTTATCCTTGAAAGTAATCTGTGCAGGTTCGCCATTTACTTGCGCGTAATCAATTGTAGCTTTATAATCTTGAGCAAGCAATGCATTGCTACCAAAAATCAAAAACAATACGATGAATAAATTAATTATTCTATTCATATTTGTAGGCATTTTTAGCATTGACTGTTGCTCTATTTCTTTTTTTAAATGAGTTTTCATTTATCTTCTTTTCTAATATTCTCTTTACATCGAAAAAAGTTTTAAAATTATAATGTGGTAAACTATTCTCGTTGCAATGTGTAGCTAAGTACTTCTTAGCAAAAATTATATCGCAATGTTCGGCGGCACAAAAATCAGAATATCCATCTCCAATATATATTTTGAGAGAACTCTCTGTACTTGTGTTTAGAACAAAATTTCTTTTGCAATTGGCCGAATAGCAATTGCATGATTCTGATGCAAAAGTATATTCGGGCTGCAAATGACTTTCTTTTTCAATTAACTTATTACTGACAACAGGTAGATCCAGTCCATTTTGTTCTAGAATCTGATTAATGTAAAAGTCGAAACCGTCACTTACTACATATAAATCCAATTTGTTGTCTTTGCAGTACTCAACAAAGCTTACAAAATACGGGTCAATATCAAATGCTTTTGCCTGTTCTCGTAAGTCACTTAGAGTAGTGCTATTAGGTAAACTCTTACAAAGTTTGTGCCAATATTTATATATGCTTAGTTTGCCTTCACGAAACTCTTGGTTTAGCTCTTCAAAGTGTCCTACTCTTTCGAACAACTTGTTCCCAACATCTTTGAGAGTTATTGTGCCATCGAAATCACAAAATACCTTAACATCTGTATATTTAATAGACATTTTTTGTTATATTTTCATTTTAATTTTCGGTAAATTATGAAAGAGTTAGGAAAAAGAGTACTTACTGCTGCAATTGGTATCCCTGTCGCTTTATTTTTATTTATTTATGGAGGGCACCCATTTGCTGTTGCTTTGCTTATAATAGCTGGTTATGGAATGCATGAGTTCTATAATATGGCGAAAACAAAGGGGTTCAATCCAATTGCAAATATCTCAATAGTACTTACTATGATTCTAGGGGGCTATTTTTATTTAGCTTTTACTGGCTCTGTTTCTCTTCCTCATGAATCTATGTTCATGCTTTTACCAACTCTAATCGGCACAGTACTATTACTAGCGGGATTATTTAAAGATAAATTTTCAGCTATTCCTGATATTTCAATTAGCATAGGTGGGATGTTATATATAGCTTTGCCACTTTTTTCGCTTATTGCAATCCGAGAGTTCAACGAAATGATTGATACATCTATGGAAATGGGATATTTTGTGCTTTCTATGTTTGTAGCAATATGGGTCTGTGATAGTGCGGCTTATTTTATAGGTAAGGCTATAGGTAAGAATAAACTATTTCCTAAGCATAGTCCTAAAAAAACTTGGGAAGGTGCAATAGCTGGTTTTATCTTCGGTGCTGTCGCTTTTGTTGGATTTAACCTATGGTTGAATCCAAGTTCGAGTCTACTTACTAGTGCGGTTATAGGCTCGGTTATCAGTATATTTTGTCAAGTTGGTGATTTGATTGAATCTCATTTCAAACGTGACGCTGGAGTGAAGGATAGTTCTAATTTCTTTCCTGGTCATGGAGGTTTTTTGGATAGGTTTGATGGAGTTATTTATGTTTCACCGATAGTGCTTGCAATACTAATTATTATGGCTTAATTCTTAGAGTTACAAGAATTAGTATTATATATCGTTTCAGTATAGACACACAAGAATAGAAAATCAGAATTTAAATTATAGAATATGAGTAAGATATTATTTTTCCTGGCGTTGCTTTTAGCTTTAGTTTTCTTCTTCTTTAAGGGGGCAACAAATTTTATATTAGCGCTAACAGGACTAAAAAAGACAAAGAATAAGCAAGCTAAAGAGCCCACAACCCAATCATACCAAAGAAATTCTAATGATGAAGTGATATTCGAAAAGGAAGGAACTAAAGTTTTCAAAGGGGATGCTGGGAAGAAAAAATCACAGGAAAACCAATGAGCTCACCCATAATATCTGCTATAGATGTAGGCACCAATTCATTCCACATGGTCACTGCTTCAGTTGATGACAATGGAATGCTGAATATAATATCACGAGACAAAGAAATAGTAAGATTGGGCTCTAGCAGTGGTGATATGAGGTTTTTGCAGCGCGATGCTGTCAAAAGAGCAGTCAATTCTCTGAAAGCATTCTCAAAACTTGCTGCCCACGAAGGGGCATTGGTTCGAGCAGTTGCTACTTCAGCTGTGAGAGAGGCGAAGAACAGCGATGAGCTAATAGATAGGGTCAAGAGAGAAACTGGCATCGAAATAGAAGTTGTATCTGGAGTAGAAGAAGCTAGGCTGATCTCTGTTGGAGTGAACCACGCACTACCTATACTAAATGATAAGAGCTTAATAATAGATATTGGAGGTGGTAGCACAGAGACTATTATCACTCACAACAATGAGACACCACACTTACAAAGTAATAAATTAGGTGCTATTAGACTTACAAAGAAGTATTTTGATGGTGTTAACTCCACACCTGAGTTAATAGAGAAATGTAAGAACTTTATCCGAGGGGAATGGGCACAAACATTAGATAAAATAGAATCAATTGGCTTTACTAAGTGTGTCGGTACCTCAGGAACTATGACTACACTAATTGGTATGGCCTACCTTAGACGAAACAAGGAGTTACCCAATATACTAAATGGTATAAGTGTAAGTTCAAAAGATGTATTAAAAGTAATAAATAAAATAAAGAAAGCTTCCTCACCTAAGAAGATTGCAAAAATCAAGGGTATGGATATTTCTAGAGCTGATATAATAACTGCAGGTGCTTTAATAGTTGAGGTTGCAATAGAGGAACTGGGAATAGAAGAATTTGTAGTTTCAACCTATGCTCTTCGAGAAGGTGTTCTATTTGATACTATTGCCAAGTCAGAAAGTCTATCACAAAAGAACAAACTATCCAACCTTAGATTTAAAACTGTAATAGCATTGTCAGAAAAATATGGTGCAGATATAAAACACTCTGAGCATATCTCGAAACTTAGCACCAAACTATTCGATGAGCTACAACCACTACACAATGGCTCGCATTATGAAAGAGAAATATTAGAAGCAGCTAGCTATTTACATGATGTTGGTTTTCATATATCACACGACAAACATCATAAGCATAGTTTCTATCTAATAAAAAATAGTGTTATGACTGGTTTCACTAATACTGAAGCCGAGCTAATAGCAAATGTAGCCAGATACCATAGAAAAAGTCACCCAAAGAAGACACACAAAAGCTATAGTATGCTTAGTAGCGACAAACAAAAAACAGTTTGGTTGCTAGGAGGAATACTGAGAATAGCAGAGGGGTTAGACCGAAGACAAATCCAAAATGTAGATGATATCGACATCACCTACAATGAAGAACAAATTAAAATTACGTTATTAAGTAACGACAATGAATCACCCGATATTGAAAAATGGGGTGCAGACCGAAGAAAAAACATGCTAGAAGAGGCATTAGCCAAAGAAATCATAATAAATTAAAAAAAATATTTACTTTTTTGTTACAAAACCTCAATTGCTTTGTTGTTATTTAATACAAAGTATATCGAAATTTATGTTGTTATAATTATTTTTTGTAAATTTAGCAACTTAGACAGAATATAAAATTATATAAGTTATTAATTAATAGAGGCGTATTATGAAACAATCGTTTACTAAATTGGCATTTATGCTACTTTTAGCTTTAACTATGGCACTTCCAAGCACTTTGTTTAGTGGTGTAGATGAAGCTGAAATGACTGAAAAGCTACCTGCTTTACTTGGTCAAGACAATATGGGGCGTGAATTTTGGTTCGCGATTCCACCAGTATATGAAGAAGTAGCTGGTGATAACTTCGTTAGAGTCTTAGTGACAAGTGATGTAGAGACAGATGTTGTCATTCAAGTAGAAGGTAAAGGGGTTTATAAGAAAAAAACTACAATCCCAAATAGTGTAATTGACTTTGAATTGAATCCTGCACAAGCACAACCGATTCCACATAGATTGGGTACTCATATTTCACCACCAGCAAAAATATATAAAGGTGCAGGTGTACAAGTATCAGCAGACCAACCAATCGTTGTTTATGTAGTAATCAAATACAAATATACTTCAGATGGTTTCCTAGCTCTTCCTGTTTCTGGATTAGGTGATAGATACATCAATATGGTTTACCAAGATCCAGCTTTGGGTGGTGCTAATAGCCACGCACCAGCATTCACTTGTGTTACGGGTGTTTATGACAATACTCAAGTCAATATGACTATGGGTGGTGGCCCTATGGGTAGTGATAAAATGAAGTTAGATGGTGGTAGAGAATTAGCAACTGGTGACCAAACATCATTCTTCTTAGATAGAGGTGATGTATGGATGGGTGCTTCTAGTGGCCATTTTCAAGATATTTCTGGTTCATTGTTCGAAGGTACGAAGCCATTCGCAATAGTTTCTGGTATGCACTGTGCTAACTTCCCGGTTGGGAATGCTTGGTGTGATTATACAGTAGAAATGGAATTACCAACTTATGCTTGGGGTAAACAATACTATATTACTCCTATGGAAGGTAGAACTTATAATGGTATAATCAGAATTTATGCCGCAGAAGACAATACTACAATTTATAGAAATGGTCAAGTAATGGGTTTACTTACTCATGGTGGTGGTAATACGATAGGTAAAGCTTATATGGAGATGAGAGTCTGGCCAAAACTTGATGACTTCGGCCAAGCAATAAGACCAAAAATTGCTACTATCCATGCTGACAAACCAATTGCAGTGATGTATTATAATACTGGTACACAAGAAGATGTTGGTACTGCAGATAGTGATCCATTCCAATTATTCTTTACTCCTATTGAGCAATTCCAAACGGAAATATTATTCCCTTCACCTAATGCATTAGGTGGGACAGATTTTTATACTAAGAATTATGTGAACATTGTTTATGAAATGCACGAGGATTTCATACCTCAAGATTTAATGTTTGCTAAAATGGAAGTTGGAAGAGATCCGGACTGGAAACCAGTTTCTCAAGTAGTGGCTGGTGCTCCTAGAGTATTTACTGAAAAATACCAAGGAAAGGAATTTGGTACTTCTACTCTATCCTTACCTACAGAAGGTGTGTTTTCACTAAGGTCAGACTCAACTAAATTTGTTGCGTATTCTTATGGGTTTGCTTCATACGAGTCTTACGGTTTCCCTACTTCTGCTGCACTTCGTGATTTATCTTCACCTGACACGAACGCTCCAGTTCCTAATTACGTTCAAGAATGTAATGGTGATGTACTAAAAGACATGGGTACAGTAACTGATATGCCAGAAGATGATGAAGTAAGATCAAATATGGCAGATTTATACCTAATAGAAAACTTAAATGATAATTATGTACTAGACTATAGAATACCGGGAACTAACAATAAAGATTTCATTCCTGGTGAGCAAAGAACATTATCATGGTGGTTAACTGTAGTTGACAAAACTCAGCCTGCAAGAGCTACTATAGCTTTCTTAGATAGAGCTGGTAATGACACTACTATTACGATTAGCTACGATCCACCTGAGTTTGAAGTAGTAAGCGGTAATGCATTTGGTGTTATGGCTGCTTCTGATGCTCCTGTGGTAATGCAAGATACAATAAGAAACTTATCTACTACAGTACCTCAGTATATAACTAAGGTTGAGTTGCAAGATGGTGGTCAAGGATTTAGTATAGCTAGTTTTGAACCTGCTGGTTGGACGCCGCCAATGGAAATTGGTCCAGGTGAAGAAGTTATTGTAAATATAGAGTTTGATCCAGCGGCTGCTGCTGCTAGTGGAGAAAAAGCAATTTACATAGACTCGCTTGGTGTAGGTTATGGAGATGAGGATTTCAATGAGTGTGGATTTGCTTACTTCACTGAACAATCTGGTTCTCTGGGAGTTCCAGTAATCGAAGTAACTGATTGGGACTTCGGCACAAGAAATATAAACGAAGTAACTCCTGACACTAGAATTATGACTATAACCAACACTGGTGATGAGATGCTAAGAATTACAGGTATCTCACAAGATTTACCTGCTGGTTCTATGTTCACTCATAACTTCATGACTTTATTCCCTGATGTATCTGTTGATACACCTTTAGAAATTGCACCAGGTGACTTAGTAGAGTTTCAAGTAGGATTTATGCCTACAGCTGTTGGAACTTATGCTGAAAACATTGTATTTGATAATAATACTAAAGATGGTAATACTACAGATCATATCTGTGAATTGAAAGGTGTTGGTACTGATGCCCCTGTTTCTGCTGATGGTTATGTATGGCAAGGTGTTTTAATTAATAGACCTGCTACATTCCCTGCTGGACCTTATGATGTTGATGTAGATAGTCAACATGATGGATTCATAGTAAAGAATCTTGGTGATGCTGATGGAGACATAGCGCAAGTTGTTTCTATAAATATTGTTAGCGAAACTCCAAATGCAAGAGAATACTTCAGAACGAAGAACGGTGACGAAAATATCGTTGACTTCTTAAATAATAGTATTAGAGGACTAAACTTAGCTGGAGATGTTACTAGAGAAGAAGCTATAGTCTTTAATCCTACTGAAAAAGGTCTTCACAGAATTGAGTTTGAATTAGTATTCAATGAAGAAACTGGTAATGCAACATTACCTGTAGTTTATGAAGGTATTGGTGAAGCACCAAATGTCGAGGTAACAAATGTAACATTTGCACCTATGTTAGTTAACGATGAAGCTAATGCTCAAACTACTGGTGTGATGACAATTACTAATACTGATGATGAATATGGTCATCCTCTGAATATAACTGGAATTTCATTCGATAATGCTATTGTTAGCGATGATATTGCTGATTTCCAAGGACTAACATTCAGATATGATGGTAATTTATATCAAGACTTAGTAGATGGTAATATTATTCTGAATAAAGGTCAAAGTTTAAACATCCCAGTACATTTCGTAGCAAGACAAGTAGGAAATAATTCTGTAGTTGCAACGATTGAGTCGAATGCATACGTAGATGGTCCTGATTACGATAATGATTCTGATTGGAATGGTGTAGGTACAGATCTAATTGTAAATATTAGTTCTCCTTATACTCTATTATGTCTAAATGAAACTGAATTTATTAATATTACATTATCAAATCCTGGAACTGATAACCCAGTAACCATAAATGAGTTATCATTATCTGATTATGATTTAGACGGAGACGGTGTTGATGACTTATTCATTACTTCTCCAACAACTAACGTAACAGTACCAGTGAATGGTGATGTCAATGTAGTTGTAGAATACACTCCTACTGGTTTAATCAACAGACAGTTTGTAGAGCTTATTATCGATCATGATTATGGTAATAATTTGGCAATCAATGGTGCAGATGAAGCATTAGAAGTTGAATCAGAATTCTTCGTTGGTAATACTCAGACAAATGTAACTGGTGCTAGCAGTAGTAATCCTACAAATCCTGATTATGATACAGAGTATATGGTGTCAATTGGCGATGAATTCGAATATCAAATTGGATTAACTGGTAACGCATCAGGAACTGATGCACAGACAATTACTGTAAATATTAATTATAATAGTTTGTTTACATCACCTTTGATTGAAGAAGGTAACAATATGCCTAATATTACTAGTGAAGCTAGTGCAGAAGTACAACCGGGATCTTATTCCGTAGCTCCTGATGCGAACGGCCCTAAAGGTAGTATGGTTATGACATTTACTCTACAAAGCACAGATGGTAGTTCTATATTTGCTAACAATAATATAATTGCTAGTGTTCCATTCAGAGTTGTACTTCCTGCAGTAAATGAGGAAGGTGCTCTAGGTGAAATTGGACAAGATGACGATTCTTATGGAAGATTCGATATGAGTCATACTCTAACTGATTTACCAACTTGTTATGCACACACTGAAGACGATGTGTTATTAGCAATCGAAGAGATTTGTGTTGGTGATTACAGAGCACTTTATGTTAGTGACTTTAACTTCGGTGAACCAAATGTAACTCCTAACCCTGCAAGTTCTGCAGCGACTATAGAGTACACGGTGCCTTATGATATGCCTGGTGAGATTATATTGTATAACTCAGCTATGCAACAAGTTAAGACACTTTACAGTGGTGAGATGAAAGAAGGTGTTAGAACAGCTGATGTTCCTGTTAGTGAACTTTCAAATGGTACTTACTTCTTCACTGTTAAGATTGGTGAAAAACAACAAATGGGTAGAATAGTTATTGAGAAATAATAGCTAGCACTCAATATTAGAATTAACAAAGGTAGTCAGAAATGGCTACCTTTTTTTTGTCTTATGATTAAGGTTTCCGAACTGCAGTGTAAGTCTATTAAGTATATCTACTTAGGAAATCATATCCACAGTGTGGCATCAGTTTCACAAATAGAAAAAAATTAAAATTTGTAGTGAATAAAATGCGATCTTGTAAGTTGTTGTTGTGTAGTTATTTAAGCAGAATACCGATTTGTCATTGGTTCTCTGGCATTAAATTTCTATGTAACTAAATAAATAGAATAATGTATATAGAAGTAATATTAACAACTAACACAAGGAGATAGCATGAAAAAATTAGCAATAGTTGCTATGGTAATAGCTCTCGGTATGATATCGAGTGTAAACAAGACTGAAGCTCAGTTCATTAACGTGGTGCTATCAATTACTGGAAATGTAGTTGATAAAGTTACAAATAACCCAATCGAAATGCGTGTAGAAGCATTCGATGATAATGGGAATAGAGTTTACTATGGCAGAACAAAATCAGAAAACGATGGATACTATTTTATAACTGGACTAAAGCCAGGTAAAGACTATAAATTGAAATTAAGTGACAATAAAGATTATGAAGATTATGAGGAAGTGGTATCATTGCCTGATGTAGATAGCTATATGGAAATAGAAAAGAATATAGAAGTGGCTAGTGCTAATGAAACCGCTTCACCAGGAAAGTAAGTTAGATAAATATAATACTAATAGAAAAGGGTCATTTATTATGACCCTTTTTTTTATTGTAATATTCGTAACAATCTGCATTTTTAATAGTTTATAGGTAAACAAAAGCCATTTAAATTCTACTTAATACAATGAAACAGTTAATAAAAGTCTTATTTCTACTCTTTTCTGTTAGTTTCCTTTATTCTCAACCGGATAATTTTACCTCAAATTATGACAAGTATAATTGCTTTGCATTCGATGACGACAACTACTATGTGGGTCTAGTCAATGGCTTTGTAGTGCAAGATAGGGAAACGGGGGAATATAAATATTACTCTACACTCAACTCGGATATGAAAGGTAATAATGTGAGTGATATTGATGTGTATAAAGGTAAGGTGTATTTTACTTCTAATAGGGGTGTCTATAGTTACAGTAATAGCATTGTAGAAAGTCTGGGTTATGATTCTTTATTTTTTTCAGGCATACAAAAAGATGAAGAAGGTTACCTCTGGTTTTACAGTAATGATTTAATATTTGGTTTTGATGGCAGTTATTTCAAGTATTTCGACCTCTCATTACATACGTCTAGGTATGCTGAATTAAATAAAATATATACTCATGAAGAGTATTTGTGGCTTTCTTTTAAAACTTATAATAATAAGTATTCTTATGTCTTGATAAATGTAAATGAAGATACTCTAAAAGCATTTGAACCAGTGGAGATTGGATTTGAAGATAATTATACGAAACTTATTGCTTTTTCAAATGGAAAAGCTTGGCTCAAATCTACAAGCAACGAAGTTTTTAATTATACTTTTTCCTCAAGTGAATGGAGCGAAGAAAATACTAAGTTTATCACTCCTTATGGCTATCAAATAGTACCATATATAATTACAAACCAAAAGGGGAAGATGTGGTTTATAATGTTCGATAAAGTTGGTGAAGGAGTACGGAAAGTAGCCACTTTTGAGAATGATCAATATGTCGTTGAAACAAAATTTGAGGAGTTAGCTGCTAATAATGGCAAAACCTGGAATAGGTTATACAAATTTGATGACGAATTAATACTATCAACTGTATCGGGTGAGTATTACAGAATAGAAGATGAAATTCTTGAGTTAATTGCTGAAGCAGATACAAATGCTAAATTAACACAAGAAACTAATTTTTATAAAAATGAGGATGAATTATTTAGATTAGCTAGAGTAACTAGAAACGAGACTTCTGCATTTGAAATTATTGATATAGAAAACAATAAAATAGACGAATTTAGAATTACAAATAAGACTTATTTTCCATACCTTACATTAGGTAGTTACTATAAGATAGATGGAATGGAGTTTATTTCAAGGTATTATAACAATATATCCCGTGTCAATAAAGATGGCATTTGGAATGGGGTTTCAACAATAGGTGTTGTAAATGATGATGGGGTCGTTGTTAAGAAAGATGTAAAGGGGGACTACTATTTTTACGATGATTATCTATACAAATACAAAAATGGCAATGCTGAAAAGCTTTTCCGTTTTTCTCCTGAATATTTAAGAGGTATAGAAATTCATAATAACAACTCTTATTTTTATTATTCCTATAAAATAGGTAATCATTATGTTGAGTTTAATCTAAATAGGAAGTTCGGAGTTAGGGTTGGGGCGTATGATCCAAAAGGAGAAAAGATAAATGAAATATCTGATGAGGATGATTGCATAAACAATTGGTATGAGTATGGGAAATACTCAACATATTATTATGGGTCAGTACCTTCAGATATTAAAATAGACAATAATAGTAATATATGGCTTTTAACATGGACTTCTCTCTATTATTTGGAAGAAAATAGCAACTGTACTTATTTTAAGTTTGAAAGTGATGAAGATGATGAAGCAATAAAGCCAAACCAAATTGCTTATTCGAGATATCAAGGAAAGATGTATGGTAAAAGAGACAATTTGGTTTATAGCTTTAATGAAAGTGACTTTAAGACTGCTGACTCTAAAGATATGGTTGACGGGGAACTAAACTTTATCGGTGAATGTAACGATGGTTTGGTTTATGTAGCTACAACTGATGGTCGTCTGTTTAGACTAAATACTATAGATAGTTGGGAGAAAATACCCTTGGTAGAAGGGAAAGAAAGCATTCACGCTAATATTCGTAATGTATTTAGAAGTGAAGATACCCTGTATGTATCTACAGAAATTGGTTTAATCAAAGTTCATCAGAAGATTACATCGTTTGCAGAAGGAACGACTAAAGTTGACGATATTAATGTATATCCAAACCCTGTTGGAAGTGAGCTAACTGTAGTTGGCTATGAAGGCAAGGCCACGATTTTTAATTCTTATGGTACTGAAATTAAAAACATTGAGATTGATAATAGCAATATTGACGTAAGTGGTTTAGTGCCTGGAATATATTTCATTTCAGATATTTATGGGAAGCAAATAGCTAAATTTGTTAAGGAATAGTACATTTTTAATAAAACTACATCGACTTCAATCTTAGTCCTAAATATGTAGTACGTGGGAGTCCTGGACCATAAATGAAGTTGCTATCGCGATTTTTACTTATGTCAAAGTTCTCTTGGTAAGAGTTTAGAATGTTTTTCATACCTCCAAATATCTCCAGTCCAGTGCTAGTTTCATCCAGCTCGATAGTATAACCTACTCGCAAACCAATATCATAAAACTCTGGACTAGTGAAGTATTGATCAAATTTTTGACCTGTGCCTTCTCCACCGAAGTGAGCGATTAGCATCGGACCAGTATAAGTTATATTCGTACTCATTGTTAACATCTTACTTGGTGTGTAGCTCAATGTAGCATAACCATAATTGTTTGGTGTTCTGAGAAATTCTCTCCTCTTTTCAAGACCCTCTATTGTCTCTCTAGCATCATTGAACATACTACTCTGAATTGTAAAACCTGCTTCCATTTCAAACAGATAATCATAATTAGCTCTTCCTTCTACAGTAATTCCTTGAACAACTGCACCACTACCATTGCGTTTTTCAAACCTTTCTCCAAACTCATCTTCACCTAAAGGGAATAGAAAGAATGCATTACTTAGCTCAGTGTGAAATCCTTCGATTGTAAAGCCAGCTATATAATGTTCAGTGGCTTTATCATAGTTGATAGAAGCAGTGTAGCTATTCGAACGTTCTTCTTTCAGATTTTCACTTAGTGAAATACGTGAAACTCCGCCACCTGCAAATGCAATATGCAGATCTGTATCGAACGCTTGAGGAGCTCTGAATCCAGTTCCCCAACCCAAACGGAATTGTGTGTTTTCCATCGGTTTGTATAGTAATGAAAGACGTGGACTAAAAATTGGATCCTCAACTAAGTTGTGCTTATCTAACCTAATACCTGCTAATAGATTTAGTTCAGAATATATATCCCAATCATGCTGAACGAATGCACCTAGGTCCGTAGTTGTCTGATCTATCAGATAATTGAAGGGTTCAATCTCATCATAAACATCATCGTAAACATATTCACTTCCGAATGTTAGCGTGGCATCACCACCAAAGAAATTCTCGAATCTGTTATTAAATTGAAATCCACCTTGGTGTGTTATCACATCTGATATACCATAAGGTGGAGCTGCCAAGAAATTGTTTAATTCATTTTCATTATCTGGAATAATACCAGTATAGTGTGTTCTGTCTGTTTTTTGTCCACCATAGTAGATGGATAATGAATTCCTTTCTTCATTGAAATTGATTTGATAGTCCAATGAACCCATCAGTACATTGTGTGTTCGCTCTTCTGATTGCTGTGCTAAGTGTGCAGGACCATCTACTAGCTCACCTCCATATCTGTATTCGTATATGCTACTAAGACTAAATGATAGTTTTTGGTTATCACTTGGTAGGTAGAATAAGTTAGTACCAAATGAATTATCTCTTAATTCTGGTAACTCTGAAAAATTATCATCATTAATATCGTAAGCTTCTCTGTTCCTATTGTTTAAGAAAAATGATGCTCCTGCATTTCCAGTTTCGTTTATGAAAGAAGCATTCGCGGAAAGTATATTATCTGTTGCAGCTCCATATATAGACTGAAAAGTATTAGTCACGTTGTAGCTGTTCTCACTAGGTAGCTTTGTAATTATATTCACTGTTCCACCTATAGCACTAGATCCGTATAATGCTGAGACTCCACCCCTTACTACCTCTATTCTATCAATCATATTAGTAGGTATTTGCTCCAGTCCATAAAGCCCAGTAAGTGGGCTGAAAATTGGTCTGCTATTTACCAATATCTGTGAGTAACCACCTTCCAAACCATTCATTCTTAGCTGTGTGTAGTTACATGTTTGGCAATTATTTTCGACTCTTAATCCAGACTGGAAATTTAGTCCCTCGCACAGATTAACTGCATTTACTTGCTCTAAGTGCTTGCTATCTATTATATCAACTATGACAGGAGAATCTGTTTTTCTTTTTGCCGTTCTGGTTCCAGTTACAACAACTTCATCAAAATTAATGTTCTCTTGGTTAAGGGTTATTGATATGTCAATCCCTATTTCTTTTTTTAAATCTAAGGTAAAAGTAGTATCGTTATATCCAACCGAGCTAATTCTAAGCTGATACTCACCTAATTCTAAGTTATCTATAACAAACAACCCTTTGTTGTTAGTATAAGTGCCTTTCTTGGTGTCTACAAGTGAAACAGTAGCAGATATAACGGGTTCGCCATTGCTGTTAGAGACCTTACCTTTAATACTAGACGAACTAGCAGTAGAAACACTAAATATAAATATTAAAAGTAGTATGTTTAGTTTTGTTAACATTTTATCGAGTTTTGTCAATTGTTATTATATGCAAACTATAATAATTATTAGAATCTAACAAAAAAAGTTAGTTATGGCTAACAAGAATTTGAACATAAAAAAAGAGCAACTTTTTTGAAAGCTGCTCTCTAAAAAAAATTCTAATTTAGACTATTTTATTAGACCAAACTCATGTCCCACTTCACCAAATACTTGAAGTATTTTGTCTAAGTGTTCTTTTTCGTGAGTAGCCATATAGCTAGTTCTCATCATACTCATTGTAGGTGGTACACCAGGAGGTATAAATGCATTCACAAATACTCCAGCATCGTATAAGCGTCTCCACATCATAAGTGCTTTTTCTACATCTCCAACAATAACCGGAACAATTGCCGTTAAGCTATCAAGTACTTCGAATCCTAATTCATTGAATCCTTTACGCATGTAGTCAGCATTATCTTTAAGCTGAGTAACTCTCTCAGGTTCTCTTTCCAATACATTCAGCGCTGCCAAAGTAGCTGCACATGATGAAGGAGTCGGACTAGCAGAGAATATAAGAGCAGGAGAAGTGTGTTTTACAAAATCAATTACTTTACTAGGACCAGCAACAAAGCCACCAAGTGAAGCAAAAGTTTTTGAAAAAGTTCCCATAATCATATCAGTTTCAGATGTTTTACCATAGTGACTAGCAGTACCTCTACCACCTTCACCAACAACACCAGTAGCGTGAGCATCATCAATCAAAACTCTTGCATTGTATTTTCTTGCAATTTCAATAAGCTCAGGAAGATGTACTAACTCACCAGTTACAGAAAACACACCATCAGAAACGATAAGCTTACCTGCATCCATTGGTAAAGAGCTCAGCACTCTTTCCAAATCATTCATATCATTATGTTTGTATCTTTTGAAATCTACGAAAGCGCCTTTAGCCATCATAGCACCATTAATCAAACATGCATGATTCTCTTTGTCCATTATTATGTATTCACCCTTGGTAGGTAAAGCTGATATAGTACCAATACCAGTCTGGTAACCTGTACTAAATAACAATACTTCTTCAAATCCAAGGTATTTTGCCAATCTTTCTTCAAGTTCGATGTGCAGGTCCAAAGTACCAGTTAGATATCTGGATCCCGAACAACCCGTTCCATATTTTTCTATTGCTTTTATTCCTGCTTCGCGTACTTCTGGGTGAGCTGTTAGACCTAAGTAGTTGTTGGATCCAGCCATAATGACTTTTCTTCCTTCCATACTAACTACAGGGCCTTCATTCTCTTCTACAGCACGGAAATAAGGGTATATACCTTTTTCCTTTGCTTCGTCAGCCACATGAAAATGATACGCTTTTTCGAATAAATCCACATTAACCTCTTTTACATATCTTATGTTCTATTTTTAAAAAACAAATATACTGAATATTCCCTTAACTCAAAAAACATAAATTACTAACTCAAGTGGATAAACTAGTCTAATTCTTTTGGTATCCATCTGTGAGTTTTCATATCAACTGAATCACCAACAAAAGCTACACCCTCAGCTTCCAACAGATCTCTCATAAATGTAGGAGTAGGGAAGTGCATACGTCCTGTTAGTTCGCCATTTCTATTCACAACTCGGTGTGCAGGAACTTTCATATCTCCTTTGCCAGAGTTGAGAACCCACCCAACATAACGAGCAGAAGAACGCATACCAATAGCTTTGGCTATGTCGCCATAAGTGGTTACTTTACCAACTGGTATTGATGCCACTATTTTATTTATTTTTTCGTTTACAGTCATAGTTATGAGTAATAATAATATATTTTTTGATTTCTTACATGAGCGTATGTCTGGTGATTTGCCAGGTGCCAAAGCTCATATTAAAATGGCTCCATTTGGTGATTTGGAAAGGTTGGAAAATAACAAACCTAGGCCTAATTCCAAAAGGAGTGCAGTATTGCTATTACTTACGGAAAATAAGGATGTTTTGTTCACTTTAAGAAGTAGCAAGTTAAGAAAACATAGTGGCCAAATTTCATTCCCTGGTGGAAGACAAGACCCAAATGAAACTGACGAAGAGACTGCACTTAGAGAGACGGAGGAAGAAGTAGGAATACCACCAAGTAACATAGATGTAATGGGTACATTATCTCACTTATATGTACCACCTTCTGATAGTGTAATTCAACCTGTTGTAGCAAGATTAAACAAGCCATCACCTATTAAAGTAAATCCTGATGAAGTTGACGAGGCATTTTTTGTTAATCTCAACAAATTTGAGGGAGAAGAGAAATTAAAAGTTAAGAGCACAGAATATAAAGGTAAGCCTTTTTCATTTCCATATTGGGATGTCCATCACAAAGTGCCACTTTGGGGTGCAACCGCTATAATTATGAGTGAATTTATGCATTTAGTAGATGAATTTACTCATAAAAATTCTTAATTTGCCTAGACTATGAATGACAAAAATGATAATAAAGTAAATTGGTCTATTCCGCCAATAAGTGAAGATATTCCTTTGTTTGAAGCACCAAAAATTAAGAGAATTCCTCTTGATAAAGATGCAGAGTTGATGCATTATCACAATGACTCTCATCCTCTGGTTTCTTTCAAGATTATATTTCACAAAGGAACTGCACAAGAAGAGTATCCTGGTATTTCTAAAGTGATGTTTGAGTTACTCTCTTCTGGAACACAAAAAAGAACTGCTTTCGAATTCGCATCAGAATTGGACTACCTCGGAGCTTCTATCAACTTCAATGAAAGTAAGGATTATGCTGTGGCGAGATTAAATACGTTATCAGAAGTCTTCGAATCCTCTTTCGAGCTTTTTTTGGAATCACTATTAGAACCCAAATTTGACGAGAAGGAAGTTGAAAAAACAATCCGAAAATTAATTTCTGCTAAACAACAGGAAGAATCTGATTCGAGCTATTTATCCTCAACAGCTATGATGACTGCACTGTTTCGTGAGCACCCATATGGCTCACCCGAATACGGTTATGCTGATCAGATAGATAATATCAACAGAAAAAATATAAAGAATAATTGGGAATCTTATGTTAACGAATCAAAGATTTCGATTGTAGCAACTGGCGCTATTAGTGAATCGGATGCTGTTCGGTATTCCCAACAAATAGTTGATAAAATGTGTTCCGATGTAATAGACAAAGAAATTGAAGAGATTCCTAAAAGGGAGCAAAACAAATTAGTACTAGTTGATTATGATTCGGAGAACCAATCGCTAATTAGGGTTGGCAAACCAACTATAAATATCTTAGATGAAAACTATGCTGCTCTTAGTTTGCTAAATGTTATTTATGGTGGCTACTTTATGTCTCGTTTGAATAACTTAATAAGAGAGCAAAAGGGACTAAGCTATGGGGTACATTCATCTTTGAGTTCTGCAAAGTGTACTGGTCTTCTTGGTGTAGGTACTTCTGTAAAAGCAGCCAACACTCAGGAAGTAGTTAATGATATAATAGAAGAAATGTCGCTTCTATCAAATGAAATGCTTGAAGAAAAAGAGCTAAAAAGAGCTAAGAATTATTTTTTAGGAAGTTTCCTAAGAAGTGCAGAGAGTTATAAGCAGATATCAAAAATGCTTGTTACCATGACTATAAATGGATTAGCTGTTAATTATTATGATGAGTTTTATAACAAGATTAGAAGAATCAGAAGTGATGATTTGTTCAGCGCACAAATAGATTTACTGAAACCAGAAGGGTTGGTAATAGCAATAGCTGGTAAAGTGGATAATATTGCTCCACAGTTTGACCAATTTATAGATAAATATGATCTACTCGATGCAGAAGGAAAAATACTAAATAGAACTGAAAACAATAGTTAGTTCTTTTCGTATTGTTTTGGTGATAGGAATAAATAAAAAGAAAATAAACAAGAGAAAGAATGGGAAAAGATATAGAGCTGCTAAAAGAGTTAGCCGACTCAATCGGAAAAGTAAAATCAGAGGTATCGAAAGTAATAATTGGTCAACAAACTGTAGTTGAGGAGTTGTTGATTTCTTTGTTTGCTAAAGGTAACTGTTTACTTGTTGGTGTACCAGGATTAGCAAAAACATTACTTATCAAATCACTTTCCGAATCACTACACCTAGATTTCTCTCGTATTCAATTTACTCCAGATCTGATGCCGGGTGATATAACTGGTACAGAAGTAATAGAGGACGACCGCACTACTGGTGGTAAGGTGTTTAGATTTGTAAAAGGCCCAATATTCTCGAATATAGTCTTGGCAGATGAGATAAATAGAACTCCTCCTAAAACCCAAGCTGCTCTTCTAGAAGCCATGCAGGAGCATGAAGTAACAGCTGCTGGTCAGACACTTAAGTTAGATGAACCATTCTTTGTGTTGGCTACTCAAAACCCAATAGAACAAGAGGGGACATACCCATTGCCCGAAGCGCAATTGGATAGATTTATGTTTAACATTAATCTGGATTACCCATCTCAACAAGAAGAAATGGAAATAGTAAAATCCACTACAATCGAAAGAACCGAACAGATAAATCAAGTCTTAGCCGCTGATAAGATTATTGAATTTCAAAACCTAATAAGAAGAATACCAGTTGCAGACAATGTGATTGAGTATGCCGTAAATCTAGTCCGTAACACTAGACCAAAGCATACTGAAAACGAGATGGTTAAGAAATATATCAGCTATGGTGCTGGCCCAAGAGCAAGTCAATACCTTATATTGGGAGCAAAATCAAGAGCTGGTATTCGTGGTAATGCTACACCTGAGATTGATGACGTAAATGCAGTAGCAAACTCAGTGCTTCGCCACCGTATAGTTACTAACTTCAACGCAGAAGCAGAAGGGATAGATACAGTAGATATTATAGCTAACTTGATTAAGTAGAACGATAGATAGAAAATAGAAAAGCAAATTAAAAAGCCACTCAGAACGTAATTCTAAGTGGCTTAATAGTTTTAATACTTCTATTTCTTTAGAAGTTATAACTCACCCTCATAGTAGTAAGTCTAGGAATTGGAGTACCACCAAATACCTGATAGTGGAACTGGTTGAAAACATTATAGATGTTCAATCCTAATTCCATATTTGGTAATATATGGTAGCCTGCACTTAGATTTAGCAAAGTATATGAAGGAATTTGTCCTACGTTTATACCTGCTAACCAGTCATATCCTTCTACGTGATTTACCTGTAAACTAACGTCAAATTCCTCTGGTACATCGTATGTTATTGATGCGTTTACTCTGTGAGGTGATGCATTTGGTAACAACTCTGGGTCATCTTCATCTAAATTGATAATGGCATCATAGTAAGTATAATTTAGTGTTAGTTTTAGTTCATCAGTGAAGTAATAATTAGCTCCTAATTCCAATCCGTATTGCTCTACGCTACCGATGTTACCATTCGACAATGCATGCAATGGAGTTCCATCAAGCTGAACAAGAGGTGCATTGTTCGCATAGTTTTCTAAAGCTTCATAGACCATATCAGTAGCGAGCTGGTTGTACTGTGCGAAATCACCACTCAAAGAAGCTCCCCATTTCTCAAGATCTTCGTTCGCATTTGGGACAAAAACTGTAACGAAATCACGTATTTGATTGTAATAAACATCGGCAGTGATATATAACTTTTCACTGATAATACCTTTGTAGCCAAACTCATATCCTAAGTTTTTCTCCAATTCTAATTCCTCATTACCTAATGCACGTGAAATAGGTTGCGGCAAATTGTTTGCGAATTGTGGATTTCTAGGGTCGTTAGTTATTAGGTTTAAGCTCTCACCTGAGGCATCTTGTCCTGAGAGAGTGGAAATAGAATCCAAAATATCGGCTTGAAGTTCATTATAGTTAAATAGTCCATTTGTTGAGTATTTTTCTCCTGTTGCAAAAGCTGGAGCTATAGGTGACCATCTGAAATACTCATTATAAGTGGGTCTTTGGAAACTTCTACTAACACTTAACCTTAGTGTGTGGTTTTCATCAGCATCGTAAACTAATGCAGCACGAGGAGAGAAGAAGCTGTCATGAATGTTTGATTGGTCCATTCTAGCAGATGCTACAAATTTGAAATCATCAGTCATTTCCCAAGACATTTGTCCATAAAGACCATAGAAATCAGCATCTACATCACGAGACAATGTTCTGTTTTGAGCTAAGAGTTGTTTGTCATAGCTTGCTCCAAAAATTAAGTGAATATCTTCATCTTCATCAGCATAGAAATTATACTGAGCATCAATTAGCATATCGTGCTCATCATTTTGCGTGAAAAAGTCAGCGTGTAAGAACCAAATAGAATCTCTACTATATCTGTTCGTGTAGTGAGTGTGCAAATTGAAGTTCTCTGAATTGTACTCTAGTCTAGCATATGGCTTGTAAAGGTCTTTCACAAGTACTCTTCCTAGGTTGAATGAATATGTATCATTACCAGAATTAGACATACCTACTTCAGCTACAACTCTTTTGTCAACGTCAAAATCATAGTCCATTCTAAATGTACCATAAGTCGCAAATGTCTCTCTCTCATCTGGTGTCAATGCTCTTCTTTCAAGTTGTAATCCATCGTATTCTAATTGAGATTCTTCAACTCGACTTCTGGAAAGGTTCAAACTTTGACTACGACCTAAAGTTAATTTATAGCTTAAATTATCATTGATTAAACCAGCATGTCGCAAATCTAATCTACCTGTTTGATAATCTCCGCCAGTAAGAGTTACTTTCGTTCCTAATACATCTCTTGGAGAAAAACTCTTCATATTGATAACACCGTTGAAGGCATTTGCACCATATAATGCAGCGTTAGGACCACGGACGAATTCAATTGTTTCAAATTCATCTGCTGGTAATTGGAATGAATTCCACTCTTGTGCAGATAATAACATCAAGTGGTTCTCTCTACCGTCTTGAAGAACTAAAACACGTTTGTTCATTGTGTTCGCAAATCCACGAGTGTTTACAGTGTAGTCTGTTGTACCACTTCTGAGTACTTCTACACCAGTCATTCCTTCGAACGCAGCCCCGAGCTGGTTCATACGAGCTTTCTCTTGTATCTGCTCAGCGTACATTACGTCAATAGAGCCAGGTGATTCTGTCACCTTTTCTAGCTTTTTAGAGCTGGCAGTAACCTCCAGATCATCGAATTTATATGTTTGGTAATCTAACTCTACTAGGACGTCTGCGCCATTATCTGCATCTACAGTTCTGGTGTATTTTTGAAAACCATTTTCTTTTATGAAAATAGTTTTCTCACCAGAGTACTCTTCATAGAATGAAAATATGCCGTATTCATCAGTAACAGCTATGTCACCAGTTTCAACTATCTTAACAACTACTTTTTTCATAGCTTTTCCAGTGTTTGCGTTTACTACTTTACCAGTTATGTTAGCAAACAGACTAGAAATGGTTATGAAATAGACAATAGCAGTAAGTAATATTAGCTTTTTCATTATGCTAAATCCTTATTTTTGTATGTGAATGTAAAAATTAAAAATATTGTTATCGAAAATAATATTGCTGTATAGTAAACACCGTTTATACCTATACTATCTGAGTATAGTGTGAAAATTATACCAGCTAGCACTGGGCCTAAAGCTTGACCTACTTGTGATATCATTCTGTTGAACGACATAAGTAAAGCACGGTTATTTTCAGTGCTGAATTTTATTATCATTGATTGCGAGTTTGGTAGTACAAATGAATGTGCAACTCCAAAAATTGCTGTAGATACAAACAGCATGTACCAATCTGAATAGAATGGTATCAGCCCAAGAGCTAAACCATAACCAAGTAATCCAATTTGAAGTAAAGATTTGTGTCTATATCTTTTAAGTATCTTACCGAGAAAATATGCTGTGAAAGAAGTACAAAGGGACATACTAGCAAGTATAATGCCTATGGTTGACGGTTCTAGAGAAAACCGTTCTTTGGCTACAAATGGGACATAAGTCAAAAATGGCCCCATAAGAATAATGAATAGCGATACGCTTACTAAGAGCAAGACTACTAAGTTCTTATCTTTCAGCACACTTGTGAAGCTTTTAAAATATAAGCCAAATTGACTTCGTTTGGTTTTAATATTAATATCTAGAAAAAGTGCTATATAAATAGCAATTGGTATAGCTGCCAGTGGCATATAGAATACATATCGATAAGATATGTCAGAAAGTAATCCACCAATAATAGGAAAAGCTCCAGTGCCTAAGCTGAGTATACTATGATTGAAACCCATTATTTTTGGCCTTGACTCTGGAGGGAAAATATCTCCAATTAACGCTACATTAAGAGCACCTAGTGATGCTGCTCCCACACCTTGTAAAAATCTGAATGACAATAGTAAATTAAAAGTATCTGCTACGGAACATAAGAATCCAGCAATACCAAACAAAAGTAAAGCAGGAACAACTACTATTTTTCTTCCGAATTTGTCAGATAGAAACCCGAAGACTGGTGTTAATAATATACCTGGAATCGCAAATACTGCTATTATTAATCCATAATCCTTATCTGCTACGTTGAATTCCGATGCAATATCTGGTAGCGCAGGCGATACGGATGCGATACCCAGAACAGCCATCAATGTGATAGAGAATATGATTATGAAGTATCGTAGCTTAAAGTCCAATTAATATTCCTACGGTTAGTAAAGTAGAGTTCAAAATCATAAGAAGTGCAGTAAGTGCCAATACTTTGTTGTATTCTCTACCTTCTGCTAAGATTAGTTTTTTGACCACTATGGCAGCCAAGGGAATAGTAATCAAAGGCAAAAGCAGTAAGTAATCAGTCTTTATTATTGCGAGGTAGCACTCT
Organism: Chlorobiota bacterium; assembly: GCA_046290495.1. GTDB lineage: Bacteria > Bacteroidota > Ignavibacteria > Kapaibacteriales > UBA2268 > PGYR01. Next base: position 104,834 of record JBKAGT010000006.1, read on the forward strand.
ATTACAAAAACTAAAAACGTTAAAATTACATAAAGAGCGATGGACTTCTTTGGTCCAATTTTTACTGCCAATGTGTTTTTATTCACAGCTTTGTCAGTTTCTATGTCTCTAATATTATTCACGGATAATATATTCATAGACAGTATACCTGGCACAAATGAGCTAGCTAAAATGAAATTATCAATATATCCAGCATAAACATAGAAAGTACCACAAACAGCAACTAGACCAAAAAACAATAGAACAAATACATCACCTAGACCATTGTAAGCAAGTGGATAAGGACCACCAGTGTAAGCCCAGCTAAATATTAGTGACAATATGCCAATTATAAGAATTGAATAATCTGAGATGGAAACAAGGTAGAGACCAGCTATAAATGTAATTATTATTAATAACGCAGAGACGATCTTCATCGTCTTAGAACTTATAGCACCAATTGAAACAGAACGAACTGAACCTAATCTATTTTCGTTGTCTGCACCTTTTTTAAAATCATAAATTTCATTGATGAAATTTGTTACTATTTGGATAGACATTGCGCAAAAAAGAATCACAATGAATGGCAACCATCTAAACTCACCTATGCTATGAGCATAAGCCGAACCTATAATCACAGGTGAAACACTAGCTGATAAAGTCTTCAAACGTAAGGCTGTTAGCCAGTCGGAAGCAGTAGCCATTTTTACTTTTGATATTAGTTAATAAGACAACTCACAAAACTAAATAATATTAACTAATTATTTGAATGAAACTTATATGAATTGAATTTATTGATTGTAGTATTGTTAAAATTAATCTTTGTAAATGAAATCAAAAAGCAAATACGAAGCAGTAGCAATTGCTCCCCCGTAAGCAATTATCTGATTAACATCAGCATATATTCTATCAAAGGATGCACCTACGATGCTTAGAATAGTTGCATCTATAGCTAAAAGTAGTATGGGTAGCAATAGTGGAAATGCTAGTACTGGGAACAATGCACCCTTGGATGATGATTTAGCAATTAATGCAGATATGATTGTAGAAGATGCTGATATACCAAAACTACCTACTAATATGCAGAGCCAAAATAAATCCAGATGCATGATTTCGAAATTGGAGTTGAACAATATAAGTAAGAATACTCCTAGTGAGTTTGCTATCAGTCCAAATAATATATTATATAATATTTTACCAAAGAAAATACTTGTAGAATCAGAGTTTATTTTAAGAAATAACCATGTATCTCTTTCTTCTTCATTAACAAAAATTCTCGATTGCCCTATCATAGAAGTGAAGAAAATTAGTACCCAAGTTATACCTGCGAACAGTTCGTCAGATATATGCTTGGCAGATATAGCATAGCTAATAATAATAACAGAAGTTAGAACAAAAAGAAAAACAGCAGATGCAGAAGACAGATTTTTAATTTCAGTCTTAAGCTCTTTTTGAAGAACTCCATTTATTCTTTTTAGTGCTTCCATGTTCTTACATTATAGTGGGAATCTGAAACCAGCTCTGACACCAAATGTTGACACACTCCAATCTGCATCATCAACCATATTAGTAAGTCTGTTTGAATAGGTAGCTTCAAAGAAAGTCTGAGTGCTATTATAGACATTAATCCTAAATCCAATACCTATATTTGCTGCGATACCAATAGTATTTAAAGACGAAAGCTCAGTTTGAGGTAAATCTAAAGTATTAGTCTGATTCTCAAAAACATAGTCCTCTGGTATTATTATCTCTTTCTCAGCTTCTATCGTACTACTGAGTGGAATATCGAATTGCAAACCACCATGTAAGTAAATATTGTTTGTCATTAGGTATTCAAGCCCAATAACAACATTTGTAAACAGTCCTGTCAATTCAAAATTTACAGATTCTTTATAGTCGTCTAACTCACCTGTGTTGGGATTTCTTGTTGAGCTCGTTGTTGAATCCGGTGCTTTTAGCTTACCGTCATAATTCATGAAATTCAAGCGTCCAATTAGATTGAGTTTCTCGTCTACTCTATACGCAGCCAATGCTCCAAACTCCATAGAAGTGGATGCAATATCACTAAAAGTACCTTTAGATGTAATATTACCTGTATTACTGAAATCAGCGCTATGGTTCACATAGTTATAACCAATTGAAACACCTATTTCCCACGGTATAGTTTCAGCACAGCTTACTTCGTGTCCTTCTTGTAGCTGATACTGATATCTATTGGCTACCTGATTGAATGTATAGCAGAGTGTATATTTTGATTTATTGCCAGCCATGTCAGTAGCTATTAATTTCACTGATTGGTTTTTCGAATATTTATTACTTCCAAAGTTACTTATTACCAATGGTGTACCTGGTTCATATTCTAAAGTCTCGAAATCAAAACCCGTGTTGTCCGTGAACTCGACATTTGCAACACCGCGGTCATTATTTCTATCATCTCTAATCAATAGTTTGAACCCATCTGCACCGTTATCATAGTCAACTAGAGGAGCTTCTGTATCTGGTGCTTCTATGTATTCCATAAATGACTGGCCACCCAGTGAGCCATAAGCATCATACCTATCATCACCAAAACCAAAGCCGTAACTTGTCATACCGAATGGTTCGCTACACTCTATTACGTGTGTTCCGTAATTTACACCAACTTGTGCAAATGAATAACGGCTATTGCCTAATTTCCTGAAGCTATTGACGTCAAGTCTAATTCCATTTAATCTAATTGATTCTAATGCATTAGTTGGTGCCACTACATTCACGAAGTGCTCCCATGAGCCATCTACAGGGGTGGCGAATCTATACTTTTTCAAAAACTGCTGGGTAGGACTAATAAGCAACATCATTGGGTCACCAATTCTATCACCATTGTCAAACCCTTGTGAAAATTGTGCCACAAGTACTGGGTTAGTTGCCGTTATTTGAACAGATTTTTTAGTTTCTCTTTCTAAGTGTTGACCAGCATTCAGCGTTCCAATAAGCTTGTTATTCTCAAAAACTTTTGTGCCATCTTCGTTTGCCAATACTCTATAATTGTAAAAACTTCTCTTTTTGAAAGCTCCTATGTAGAAGTGCTTACCCCAAGAATTCAATGGTGGTACTTGCTCAACCAAGTGATTACAAGCAATTACATCTGTTGGAACATAAGCACACTGGTGCCCACTAAATACAGCTATTTTTTTGTTTGATTCAACAAGTGAGCCAGTCAAATCACAGTCATCAATACATTTTTCATAATTAGCTGCTGCAACTTGGTAAACATCACCTTTATTAAGTACCACTTTAAATGGTACACCTCTTTTGTGTCCACCATCAGTATCAACAGTTGGAGTTATAGTTACTTCTGTTTTGTCTTCAGTTGCTACTATTGCAAACTCTGCCATTAGTTTTATTGAAACATCATAACACATAACTCTATAGGTTTGCCCTAATACATTAACAGGAAATCCCATAAATGTATCAGTAGTCAATTTCCTTCTGTTCAGACCATATACAGATATAGGAACATCTGAAGTAACGTGTATTCCTCTTCCACTCTCTATTATTTCTGAACTAGTAACTTGTGCGAGATTAGATATTTGTATTGCTTTTACAGTGCCACCTTTAACAAAAATGTCCTCACTGAAACCAATGCTTTTAATTCTAATCTTTACATTTGCATCCTTGTCAGAAGTTAGGAAAAGCTTAAGGTCTAATGGTGTTACATTCGGGTTGTCGCGCGTTGCATTATTATGATTTCGCATAAAACACAGCCAAAATTCTGTCCCTTCTGGGCTTTTTTCAGTTAATATTTTATCTCTATCAACTTGAGCGAAAGCAAAAAAAGAAGTAGCTATGATTAGTATTATTATTATGGCAATCTTTCTCATTTCATCACCATAAATCTTTGTTTCAATACTTTGAAATCTGTCTGAATAACTAGTAAATAAGCTCCAGCAGCAAGCGCATAGCTGTCATTTCTTAGCTCTAGTGTGTATTCTCCAGGCATTAGTAACTCTGTGCCATCGTATGTATTGCCTTCACTGTCAATGAGCTTGAAGTGCCTTTCTAAGCAATCTTCATAACAGAAATTACTTAGCATATTAGAACCACCAATATTATAAGTGGCTATCTGGATTCTAGTTGGTTTAGTTAGCTCTATTTTAGCTTGTGAAAACACATTAAACGGATTCGGATAGAAGTCAGAAATGTAAGATTTGTCGACTTCTTGTACTGGTTCAGGGATTGTAATAACACCTGAGTCAAAGTTTGTATTTGCATTGCTCTGATTTAATGTAAAGCTAACTAGATTTACTTTGCTGTTTCATCTGTATGTAATATTTCGAATTGAATATAAAGTATACCTTCATCAGAGGTGAAAGCCATATTCAAAATTTATCTAAACTAGATGCTGAAATTTTCATTTTAACTGATTTACAAATGTTACACCTTGATTTCAGTACATTCCATGACATAGACTTCATTTCCAACATAAGCATTGTACTCTAACTCCAAATTGAAAGAGTTATCAGTATCTAAATAGATATAATCATCTATATCATTGATATAACAGTATGTTTATAATCTCTTTGGGTGGTATGTATGATGGAAAATGTTGTAGCAAGCCAAGATAACTAATTGAAAAATAAAATTGTATAAATGAGCTTCATATATAACTTTTGTCGTTTTATTGTTCCTTTTATCTACAAAAATATAATATTTTGTATTTTTTATTTCTGTTTTTTCTTCTTTGCAGCCTGACAAAATATTATTAAGAATTAGTTGTAACCAGGAAATTTTTGTGCAAGTAAATCAGTTGGAGGTCACCAATGCCATGTCTATAATCTTCATGGTTTACCTATAAAATTATGGACTGAATTACATGAATATCGGACTTCATTTGTTTCTCTTCAGCTAATATTGTAACTGATTTCTTAATCTTCTCTTTAGCAAATGTTGTTGTCCCAAATCATGCACAATACCCGTGCATTGAGTTAGCAGTGGGAACAGGGTCATATTTTGCAGAAAATCCGAACAGAGTAAAGTAATCACTCTCAGGATTGTCAATGTATAACGACATCAATGTCAGAATATTCATTTCGGCTGGGTTCATTCTTAGATTAAAATCCTTGAAAGAAATGTACTAGTTAATCAAGCTTACTCTGAGCATCTGGGTTTGGCATCGCCATCCATCATCGAAGCAAATTCTATCATTTCAGCCAGCGCAAGGCAATATCGTAAGAATCAGCAGAGCACAGCGAATAGAAATCACCACGGCTACATATTCTTTGATTGTCTTGCTACGAAGCTTCATTGTGAAACTTAGAATACCGTTCGAGCATGTTTTCGTTGAGCTACTTGTTGTTACCAAGGGTAATTTCTATAATTCGCCCAGAACTTACCAACTGACCTGTGAAATCTCGTGTGCAAATGAAGCCAATCATAATCTTTTAGCTTTCCTTTTAGAACATCTTCGTCCCACACCATGTCATACTCCACCTCAGCATATTCCAAAGCCATACGGACGGCATCGTCCCACGGTTGTGTCCCTTTTGGTACATACACTGCTATTTTCGGTGTTTTTTCTAATTTCACTACGTCTTGGTTTACATTGTCCGCTTGCACTTGTGAGTATATTTCACTCGCATTTCCGTCAGATACTTGCTCAAAAGACACACCTCTGATTCTACATTCCAGAACGATTTTTTCATTCATGTCCATCATAAATGAGCCATCGCGGTAGTTGAGTAACCAATCTACTGGCTGTCCATTTTTAATTACCCAAAAGGCAATCCCATATGCTTTCAGGTGGTTTGTTTGTGCCAAGTCCATTGGTATCAATAGTTTTTCAGCGCGAACAGCTCCAAGCGATAAGATTCCTATTAATAAATATAGTAATGTTTTTTTCATTTTATATGTTGTATTATTCTCGTTTTGACTTTGTACATGAATGAAACGATTATGTAATGAAAATGTTAGGTTAGTAGGGAAGTTGTATTATCCTTTTATTAGGACTTACTCTCAAAGTTTTTCACTACTGTCTGTACTTTTCGTAATTTCTTTATTTTGAATAATTGGTAGAGAATGACAAGCAGCAAAATAAAAACAGCTACCGAAAGGTAAGAAATTATGTTTCCTCCTTGTTTATATGATTCTATCTTTGTTTGAGCAATATCTTCTTTGTGCTTTTCTTTTAGTTTTTTAATGTCTTCTCTATGCTCTTCTTCTAATTTTTCTATTTCCTCTCGATGCTCTTTATGTAATGAACTTCTGTTACTCCAAAGATATTCCTTATGATACTTCAATGCAGTCTTATAGTCACCAATTTCTATGTATGCTTCATGTAAAAATTTATCACTTAGTCCCATATAATAAGGCATATCCAACTCAGAAAAAATATCTTTAGCTTTTAGAAGATTAGAAACTATATCTTCTAAAACATCATCATCACTTGACTTTAAAATCTCTAAGTTGTAGATTCCCATAACAGCATGACTTCTACCAAACTGAATTGAATCTTTTGAATCGATGCTAAGTTTCAAGGCTATTTTGCAAATTTCAATAGCTTTATAATGATCTTCATAATAATTAGAATAGCAAGCTGCTAATGCAAAATAGCTATCTATTTCACCTCTAGACCAATTAATATTATTTGATAAATCAATTCCTTTTTGAGCATATTCGATACTTTTTTCAGGAATGGTGTCTTTTAATAATCTACTAAGCTCTATATAAACTTTAACTTTATTAGAATCAATAGTTATTGTATCTAGTTTGCTTTCCAGTAAACTATACGTTCTTTCAAAACTTGGAGGGTCCAAAGACAAAGCAGATAAATGATAGCTCTTGTCACTGCAATTAAAAAGGGTAATAAATAATATGGTAATTGCTATATATTTCATAATTCAAAGTTTCCTGTCATTGTCATATTATTGTTGACAAATAAGTTGAAAATAAGTTACAGATAGAGTAATATACACATACTTTCATATATTTGCTGAAAGAAAATTATAAAACCATCGATTAATTTAATGTTAGATTTATCACAGATTTTAGACTTAAAACGAAAAGTTGTTCTCGCTTCTGCTTCTCCGAGAAGAAAGAAGTTATTGGAGCAAGTAGGCCTGCAATTCGATATTATACCTGCTAATATAGATGAAGACGACATTGAAATAAGCTCTCCTGAACAATTTGTCATTGAACTGGCTCGACGTAAGGCACTGCATATTGCGAAAAATCAAGCTACTCAGAACATAGTCATCGGTTCTGACACAACTGTTTATCTTGGCGATGAGTTGCTAAATAAACCTGCTACGGAAAAAGAAGCGTATGATATGCTCACTAAGCTGAGTGGCAATACTCATCAGGTATATACTGGTGTGTCGTTTGTGGTCGATGAATTAGGGAAGGAAAGCACTTTCTACGTTAAGACAGAAGTTACTTTCAGGGAGTTGGGCGAGAAGGAAAAGATAGCATACATTGCTACTGGCTCGCCTATGGATAAAGCAGGAAGCTATGGAATACAAGATGACTTCGGTTCGGTGTTCGTAAGTAATATCTCTGGGTGCTATTATAATATTGTGGGATTCCCACTTTCACGATTCTTCGAAGAAATAAAGAAATTTAATGCTGAATTATAGGAATAAGGAACGGCTCAATATAATGATATTGCTATTACCGTGGTTGCTCACGTTTTTAGTATTTTGGGCGTACCCTATTGTCTATTCCTTTATTCTCAGCTTATCCGAATACAAAACGCTTACGAATGAGCTTACATTCATCGGATTGGATAACTACACCTCGCTTTTCAGTGATGAGGTATTCCTCAAGGCACTCGGCAATACTCTGCTCTTTGTAGTAATTACTGTGCCGATAACTACTACTTTGGCTACTTTGCTAGCAGTGGCTGTTGATCAAACCAATGGAAAGATAAAAGAGCTATTCAAAGCGGCTTATTTCCTACCTTCAGTGACTTCGCTAGTTGTAGTGGCTTTGATTTTCAAGAATCTATACAGCAAAGATGGCTATATTAATACGCTAATGCAAATGGTTGGTGCAGAGGGGCAACCTCAAGGTTGGCTGCAATCTGTAGAGACAGCATTGCCCTCAATTATGGCAATGGATATATGGATAGCAACTGGCTACTATATGATTATTATCTTAGCGGGATTGCAGACCATTCCCAAAGATTTGTACGAAGCTGCTGAAATATCAGGTGCAACGGCTTGGCAAAAGTTTAAGAGTATTACTGTGCCTATGCTTCGTCCAACATTGCTGTTTATTTTGGTGGTAAATACTATCAAGTCATTCCAAATATTCATAGAGATATACGTAATGACTAAGGGCGGCCCACTGAACGAAACAGTGACAATGGTATATCTTGTTTACCGTGATGCATTCGAGAAAGCTGACTCTATGGGCTATGCTTCTGCAGTGGCTTATGTGTTATTTTTTATTATTTTGATAATCTCCGTAGTACAAATGAAATTATTAAAGGAAAAATATTAGATGGAAGGATTTATATCAGCTGTTATTGGCTATCTGCTTGGCTCTATTGCTTTCTCCAAAATAATAGTGAAGCAAGCAACTGGACTTGACTTATCGGTAGAGGGTAGCAAAAACACAGGGGCAATGAATAGCTTTGAAACTACTGGCAAAAAATGGATTGGAGTTGTTGTTTTTATACTCGATGCTCTGAAGGGTTATGCCGCTTGTATGATTGTTTACCATCTGTTTCCAGATGCGGAGAATATGATGACTCTGCTGTCCTACGCCGGTGTATTCGCTGTTATCGGTCACAACTTTAACCTATGGCTAAGAATGAAAGGTGGTCGAGGATTAGCAACTAGTGTTGGAGTATTGTTGTTTATTAATCCATTGGCTATTCCACTATGGGGAATATGTTGGTTGATTTCATATTATGGAGTAAGAAAGCACGTTCACGTAGCAAATGCATTAGCTACAGTTGCGACTCCAATTATGGTATTAGTTACACCAGATTTGATGATAGAAATTACTACTTTAGTAGCTTTCGATGAAGCTGCTAGGTATTTCCAACTGGTATCTATTTTATGTATTGTTATTTTCATGAAGCATATAGAACCGATACAAGAGTTATTAAAAGCAAAAAAATTATTCAACGAATAAGAACACAGGATTTATATTATGTCTAGATTTTTTATGATTGATGGAATGTCTCTAGTTTTCAGAGCTTACCACGCTATGTTTCGCTCAGGTTTGTCCAATTCGGAAGGTGAGCCAACTGGTGCTGTGTTTGGATTTGCGAATACTATAACATCTTTGCTAGAAAAGTATGACCCTAAGCATATACTTGTTGTTTACGATACTGCAGCCCCTACATTCAGACATGAGATGTTCGATGAATATAAAGCGAATAGAGATGAGTTCCCGGAAGATTTGGTACCTCAGCTAAAGAAGATAAAAGAGCTGATGAAGTTATTAGGAATACCGCAGATGGAGCTTGACGGCTACGAGGCAGACGACCTGATAGCTACTCTTGCTTCCAAGGCATCTGAAAAGGAAATCGACTCTTATTGCTTAACTAGTGATAAGGACTATTACCAGTTAGTTACTGACCATATAAAGATACTAAAACCAGCACGAAAGGGCTCGGATTTGGAAGTAGTTGACTATGAGGAAGTAAAAGAGAAATTCGGAGTTCGTCCTGACCAAGTGATTGATGTACAAGCATTGACTGGTGATTCGGTAGATAATATACCTGGTGTAAAGGGTATTGGTATCAAGACAGCAACTCCATTGGTTGTGGAATACGAATCGCTAGAAGGCATCTATGAAAATCTAGATAAAATCGACCGAAAAGCTGTTCGCACCAAATTAGAAAATGACAAAGAGCAGGCATTTTTATCGAAAGAGTTAGTGACTCTGAAAGTAGATTGCCCAATTGAATTTGACTATGATAGCTATGAGTTCAAAAATACCAAGTTTGATGAGCTAGATGAATTTTTTGCTCGCGAGGGATTTCGTACTCTTCGCCGCAAATGGTATGAAAGAAGTGGCAAGGCATCTATTGATGATTTCGCTCCAGAAGCAACAGAAGAAATTGACACTATAGAATCAACAGATACAAATTATAAATTAGTCAACACGAAAGATGAATTTGAAAAATTAGTCTCTGAGCTAGAGAAGAGCGAGGTAATTTCAGTAGATTTGGAGACATCAGCTTTGGACAAAAACACTTGCGACATTGTTGGTTTTGCTTTATCTATCAAGGAAAACTCTGGATACTATATGCCAGTAATTAGCGAAGAGGAAAAAATAGCTATTGCTCCAAAAGATAAGTCTTTATTCGAGCAGGACGAGATAGACCAAGATGAGTTCAATAGAAAGCTAAGAGCAGAGAAGTCGCTTCCTATTGACTATGTAATAGAGAAACTGAAGCCAATATTGGAGTCGGAAAAAATTGGCAAATGTGGTCAAAATCTGAAGTTTGATCAGTATATACTTATGCGATATGGAGTAACTATTTTCCCAATAGTGTTTGATTCCATGATTGCTTCCTACGTTCTGAATCCTGATGACAAGCACAACTTAGATGCACTAAGCGAGCAGTGGCTGAACTATAAGCCAGTTTCAATTACTTCTTTGATAGGTGAGAAGAAGAAAGACCAAAAATCAATGGCAGATTTGAACCCAGAAGACATATCTGATTACGGCTGCGAGGATGCAGATTTGGCTCTCCGCTTAAAAAACAAGATGGAAGAAAAGCTAAAAGGTAGCTCGCAAGAAGAGTTAGCTTATAGCATTGAATTCCCGACTATCAGTGTTCTGAATAGAATGGAAATGCAAGGAGTGAGTATAGACACTGACGCTCTGGAAGAGCTACAAGCTGAAATCTCTAAGCGATTAGACAAGTTGGAAGAGCAGATATATGAAGAAGCAGGGCATGAGTTCAATATCAACTCTCCAAAGCAGCTCTCGGAAATAATGTTCGAGGAAATGGGGATTCCACCAGTGAAGAAGACCAAGACTGGGTACAGCACCAATGAGCAAGTGCTAAATCAACTTGCTCCTGCTCACCCTATAGCAGATTATGTATTAGACTACCGACAGTTGGCTAAGCTGCTTTCTACGTATGTGGAATCGCTTCCGAGAATGGTATTCGACAAGACTGGTAAGATACACACGACCTACAACCAAGCTGTTGCAAGTACTGGGCGATTGTCATCCACAGACCCAAATCTGCAGAATATACCGATTCGTTCGGAATTGGGTAAGCAAGTGCGTAGGGCATTCGTGCCGAGTGAAGGAAATGTACTTATGGCTGCCGATTACTCACAGATAGAGCTTAGAATAATGGCTCATATTTGTGGTGATGAGAAGATGCAAAAGGGCTTCGAGGAAGGAGTGGATATACACGCTGCTACTGCTGCCGTGCTGAATGACATTCCCCAAGAGGAAGTAACACAGGATATGCGCCGAATAGCCAAGACTGTGAACTTCGGTATTATGTATGGACTTGGAGCTTATGGGCTAGCAGATAGATTGGGCATAAGCAGAACGGAAGCGAAAGATATAATAGACAATTACAAAGAGAAGTATGCCGGAATAATAAAGTATATGGACGAGACCGTGGAATCTGCTAGAGCTAAGGGATTCGCTGAAACACTATGCGGCAGAAGACGTTACTTCAAGAATATAAACAGTAAAAATAGAATGCTGAAAACAGCAGACGAGCGTGCGGCTATCAATATGCCCATACAAGGCACAGCATCGGATATGCTAAAGATTGCTATGATAAAGATAGACAAGGTGATGCGAGGCCGCAATATGCAATCAAAGATGATATTACAAGTGCACGATGAGCTTGTGTTCGATGTAGTGAAATCCGAGTTAGACGAACTAAAAGAATTAGTCATTGAGAATATGAGTAATGCACTATCACTGGGTAGTATTCCCGTAGTTGTTGATACCGGGGTCGGTGAGAACTGGTTTGTGGCTCATTAGGGGAAGCTATTAAATAAAACCATAAAGATATGGGGTTACAATAATTAAGAGAAAATGAAGAAAAACGAAATAAGTCAATTAATCAATGTTTTTTTAATTATTATAGTACCCTTAACATTACTAAACCTATTGATACATGTCAAAAGAGAGAATTCTTATAAACTGGTTGAAAATGATAAAGTAGCTATAAACGAAAGCTACAGAAGTTTAAAATATAGCATAAGATTACAGAAGAATGATCAGATTATTGAAGTAATTATTTATTTTTATCCTGAAGTACCAAAAATTGAGATGTTAGATTCTGAAATTAGTATAAACAGTTTTAATCCAGAATATTTAGTCATAAAAGAGACTACAAATGAAAGTACATTTGATTGGAATGAGAATATTCAAGATACAATTACATTCATGGAAAAATATGAATATATGGGAGCTAGCTGTATTTTTAGATTTGAAAATATTAATATCAATGATACAATCAATTTAAAAATTAAAAATCTGAATTTTATAACAAGTGATTTCAATTACAAATTAAATCAAGATTTTAAATTCTATTTTTCAAATAAATTACAAATTAAAAGCTTAGATATACATAGTGATATTACATATCTAATTTTACAATATCAGTTGATTGCTTGTGGAATCTTAATATTTCTAAAGATTCTCGTTTATTTATTTTACTTTTTAAGAGGCAAAGAATAACATGCTTTCCTGTCCTACGCTGGCGGATGCGGAATATATATAAGTTGCTTGAGCTTGTCGAAGACACTTAATGAAGAATCACTTCGACAGGCTCAGTGAACTTCATTCCTCCCCAGTCAGAACAAGTTCTGACAGCCCCTCTTGAGGGGCATAAAAGATGTCATTCTGCAGTAATTTCAGTTGATTAATACTTCTCTACACTATGCAATCCAACGCTACTAATAGTTCCTTGTTTGTAGCAGCCATACCACTCGGCTGCGTTTGGTATATTCATCATCTCTGTTTCCGCGTTCTTTGCTGATGCTTGTTCTTCCCAGCATACTATGTCGGTGTATTTGTTATCTGATGTTTTGTTTATCTCCCAGCTTATAAATCCGGGTAGCTTTTTCATCCAATTGTTCACTATATCCGTTGCTACTTCGCGCAGTTTATCTTCGCTAATGCCTTCTGCTAACTCATAACTTATTAAATCTTTGTACATTCTTTATCTCTATTTTTTTATTTCAAATTCATCAATTGTATTCATATCTAAGTCTCTCACTTTCACCTCTATCATACTCTCATTTACATTTATAATAGCATGGTGATACTCCTTTGCTTGAGCGACTGTATACTTTGCTTTTTCTGGTGAATAAAGAGGTGAGCCACCTCCACCAATTACTAAGTGATTTATATCATTCACTACATTTCTTTGGTAGTAATGCGAGTGCCCTGTTAGTATCAAATCCACTCCATATTTCTCGAATATTCTGCTAGTCATTCTTTTCATGTTTTTGTTTTCACCATGTGCCCCTGAGCTGTAAGCAGGTATGTGGAAGACTACAATCTTCCATTTCTTGTTAGTGCTGTTTAGTTGCTCTTTTGCAAATTTCCACTGTGGACTGTTTGGGCCTACTCCTACCTCTGTGTTCAATATCAAAAATAATGCTTCACCTTTCTCAAAAGCGAAGAATTCCTTTGGCTTTTTTGTCATCTCGAGTGATTGCAAAAATGCTTTGCTGTTGTCGTTCCACCCCTCGTGATTACCAATGGAGTTGACAAATGGGTATTCTGTGAATATAGCTTGGGCTGTTGGAGTGAAGAACTCGTCTATCCAGTAATTATACTCTTTTTTGTACGCCAAATCTCCATTGAATATCATAAAATCTGGCTTTTCAGAGGCCATATTGCTAATTACTTTATTCCACACTTTTGGGTTTGAGCGATTGTCTCCCATATTAGCAAAACTAATCTCACCTAATTCTTTTGGTTGCTGAAAGCTATATTTTTCATTTTCATCAAACCAATAGCTATATGCCCATTCTGGTATTAATCCTGTCAGTAAAAATCGATGGATATAAGTTCTACTTCCAAAATTTGTTGTTCTGTAAAACAATGTTTTTACGGTATCAACTTGACTTGATTCTTGACCAAAAGGTGAGTAATATAGAGTAATATCTTTGGGTGAGTCTGACTCAACTAACACATACATTCTGTCAGTATCGAACCCCTGAAGCCAAGGTTTTTCAATTTCTTTTGCAAATACATACAGTGAGGACTGCAAGGCCAACACTATCAATAAAGTGCTATATATGAATAACTTATGTGAATAATTAATATTTGTATTTTTCATAAAAATTGCTTAGATTGTATGCAAAAGTGATGCTAAAAAGTTAATAATTATTTTAGGTTATTAGCTACCAATAATATAAGACTTATCACTTAATTCCAAAAAAGAACCACGTCAATTAAGGAGAAAAATGAAAAAAAACTTTACCATATTGCTTTTGGCAAGTGTAATTATTTTAACATCATGTAGCAAGGAAGAAGAAGTGCAAGAATTTAATACACAAGATACTAATTTGGAAATGGTGAAAGAGAGAATAAAAGCTTACAGCCCAACTAAAATAACTGCTGATATTTCAGATTTGACAGTCAACCAGAAGAAAGTAGTTGAATATTTAGTTAGAGCTGGGAAAGTGTCAGACGAAATTTTTTGGATGCAAAATACTCCGGATGCTATTAGCATAAGAGATTCACTGGCTAATTCTGACTCAGAGTCATCAGACGTTTACTTGGAATATGTGAAGATAAACTATGGCCCTTATGATGAGATTTACGGTGGTGAGAGATTCGTTGGTGATGGCCCTAGTGTAAGACCTGCTGGGGGTAATTTTTACCCAACAGATTTGAGTAAAGTAGATTTTGAGAATTATATATCAGAAAATCCTGATGTCAAAGATGCTTTCACTAGTCTTTATACTGTAATAAAAGACCAAGACTCTGTTCTAAAAGCCATACCATATCACGAAGCTTATGCTGATAAAGTTGAAGAGCTAGCTAGCTATTTGGAGAAAGCGGCTGAGTATGCTGATAATCCATCACTGAAGAGCTATTTGGAGCTGAGAGCAAAAGCAGTTAGAACTGATGAGTATTACGAAAGTGATATGGCGTGGATGGATTTGACTGGTAATGATATTGATGTCGTTATTGGTCCTATCGAATCTTATGCAGATAAGTTATTGGGCTACAAGACTTCGTATGAATCAATAGTTATGATTAGAGATAAAAAGGCGTCTGAGCAATTAGAAATGTTCGAAAGCAACATAGATGTTTTCGAATCTAAATTACCATATGATAAAAAATATATTAGAATGACTGCTGGCAAAGGTACTGTGCTGCAAGTTGTTAATGTAGCATACTTCGGTGGGCATGGTCAACAGGGTACGAAGACTATAGCAGCATCACTACCAAATGACCCAAGAGTGCATAAGCAAAAAGGTGCGAAAAAATCAATGTTCAAGAATATGATGGAAGCTAAGTTTGACCAGATTGTTAAGCCAATTGGTGATGTAATATTAGAGCCATCACTAAGAAAATATGTCGATCAAGAGGCGTTCACAAGCTTTGTTACATTGCATGAAGTATCTCACACATTGGGTAGAGGGTATGTATATGGTAAGAAAGATGTTACAGTTTCATCAGTTCTAAAAGAAAGATATTCAGCACTCGAAGAGTGTAAGGCTGACATAGTGGGTATGTGGAATATTTCTGTTATGCATGAACTTGGTCTGATAGACGATGAATATGTGAAAAAATCGAAAGCTACATTCGTTGCTGGGCTATATAGATCAATCCGTTTTGGCTCTGAAAAGGCACACGGTAAAGGTAACCTTATACAGCTGAACTTCCTAATGGATAAGGGAGCAATAACTACTAATGAAGATGGTACTCTTGGAATAAATGACGAGATTTTCTTCGATGTAGTTGGCGAATTAGCTGGCAAAGTCCTGACTATACAAGCAGAAGGAAATTATGAGGAAGCTGGCAACCTATTTAAAGACTATGGGGTAGTGAAGCCAAGAATAGAAGAGAATATTGAAAAACTAAAAGATATACCAAGAGACTTAAATACTACTTACGATTTTTAAACTAAATTTAGTTATAATCGTTAGGAGTTTTGACGCAATACTGAACCGATAAAGTTATATGGAGAATATAATGAACGTAATAGATGATACGATAAAAATTAAA
The DNA here is from genome assembly GCA_046290495.1 of Chlorobiota bacterium. Lineage (GTDB taxonomy): Bacteria > Bacteroidota > Ignavibacteria > Kapaibacteriales > UBA2268 > PGYR01. Next base: position 120,983 of record JBKAGT010000006.1, read on the forward strand.
AAGTCAAATGAAACTAAATTAGACTCTGTTGATTGGAACAACTTAGGTTTTGGAAAGGTGTTTTCAGACCACATATTTGTTTCTGATTATAAGGATGGGCAATGGCAAAATAATCGCATTGTTCCTTATGATTCGATGGAAGTAGAACCTACAATGTGTACCCTGCACTATGGACAAACTATATTCGAAGGACTTAAAGCTTATTTGGATGTAGATGGTAGTGTAAATATATTTAGACCTGACAAAAACGCACGTCGTTTGAACAACTCTGCTGAGAGATTGGTCATGCCTAAATTCCCAGAAGATATGTTTTTGGATGCAGTAAGCCAATTGGTTGCTATAGAGAAAGACTGGATTCCAAAAGAACGTGGTCAAGCGCTTTATATAAGACCAGTTATGTATGGTTCTAGCAACTTCTTGGGCGTACACAGCTCAGAAGAATATAAATTTATTATTATAGCATCACCCGTAGCATCATACTACGCTGCTGGATTGAAGCCAGTAAGTATACTGGTATCGCACGAATATGTACGTGCAGTAAGAGGTGGCTTGGGTATGGCAAAGACTGCTGCTAATTACGCAGCATCGCTATTAGCTGGTAAGCAAGCTAAAGAAAAAGGGTTTGACCAAGTACTTTGGTTAGATGGCGTACACCAAGAGTATGTAGATGAAGTTGGGGCTATGAATATAATGTTTGTAATAGGTGATGAACTAGTAACGCCTACGCTCGAGCAAGGCTCTATACTTCCTGGTGTTACTCGTGAAACGGTGCTAACTTTAGCTAAAGAGAAAGGAATGAAAACATCTGAGAGAAGAATTAGAATCTCAGAAGTATTCGATGCTCATGAAAGAGGCGAGCTAAAAGAAGTATTTGGAACAGGGACAGCCGCTATTATTTCTCCAGTAGGAAAGCTGACCTACAAGGGCAAAGAAATAGTAATAAACAACAATGAGATTGGTCCTGTTGCACATGATTTATATGATACTATTGTAGGTATCCAACGAGGTGAAACAGAAGATACTCACGGTTGGGTCAATAAAGTCTCTACTATTTAAATCAAATTTCATAACTTTGTAAAAGGCAGCTTAGCAATAAGTTGCCTTTTTTAATTTTTATAGCTATAAAAGATATATAGTTATGAACGTCTCATTGAAATTATACAATTGAAATTAAAAGAATAAAAAGATAAAATGGCTAAGAAAAACGAAGTTTTAGATTCAATAGTTGACGCTGATATGAAAAGTGTTGAAATACCAGATAGTTTGACGGTATTACCACTAAGAGAAATGATTTTGTATCCCAACATGATTTTACCAGTACTTATTGGTAGAAGTAGTTCTTTAAAAGCTGTTGCAAAGGCAATAGAGAATGATAAGTTTATTTTCTTATCAAGCCAAAAGGATGCTGACATAGAAGAACCTGGTCTAGATGATATATATGAATATGGAACTATTGGTAAGATTATTCAAGTATTGAAACTGCCTAACAACTTGCTTAAAGTGTTGATAGAAGGTATGTTCCATGCTAAAATAAAGAAAGAAGTAAAGAACAAAGAGTGCCTGGAAGCTAAAGTTGTAGAGATTCCAGTAAAGTATAATCCTAAAGACAAGGAGATACTATCGCTGGTTGATCAGGCATCTGAGTTATTCAAAGAGTATGTTTACTCAAAGGAGAAGCTACCACCAGATTTGGTAAGTGCTTTCAATAATATAGATGACCCCGTGCGTAAACTTTACTATGCAGCTACGAACATAGGTGCAGAAATAAGCGAAAAGCAAATCATTTTGAATCAGAGATACTTGAAAACTCAGTACAATGAATTGATTAAACTCCTAAACAAGAAACTACAACTTTCTAAGATTCAAAGTCAAGTAGGCGAAAGAGTTAGTAATTCTATTCAGAAGACTCAAAAATCTTTCTATATCAGAGAGCAAATAAAAGCATTGCAAAAAGAGCTAGGTGAGGACGAAGAGGCCGAACCAGAAATACAGCAGCTGAAGGAAATGCTTGATGCTGTAGAAATGCCTAAGCACGCTAGGGAAAAAGCAGACGAGGAGTTAAATAGACTGAAAAAGACACCTCAAATGTCACCTGAGTTTTCTGTAAATAGAAACTATCTTGAGTTATTGGCACAATTGCCATGGAATAAATCATCCGAAGACAATCTGAATATTAGTCATGTACAGAAAGTATTAGATGAAGATCATTATGACTTAGAAAAGCCTAAAGAGAGGATTACAGAATTTATATCTGTGCTTAATCTTGCTGGTAGCTTGAAAAGACAGATTATCTGTTTCGTAGGCCCTCCAGGTGTTGGTAAAACATCACTAGCCAAATCAATCGCAAATGCATTAGGTAGAGAGTTTGTAAGGTTCTCACTAGGTGGAGTGCGTGATGAGGCAGAAATACGTGGACACAGAAGAACTTATATCGGCTCTATGCCTGGGAAAATAATCCAGTCAATGAAAAAAGCAGGAACTAAGAACCCAGTGATTTTATTAGATGAGATTGATAAATTAGCATCTGATTTCAGAGGAGACCCTGCTTCAGCATTGCTTGAGGTTCTTGACCCAGAACAGAACATTAATTTCAATGATCATTACTTAGAGATTGATTACGATTTGTCGAATGTGCTTTTCATAACAACGGCGAATGTACTTCATAATATTCCTCAACCATTGATAGATAGAATGGAAGTAATTCAGCTTACTTCTTACTTAGATCACGATAAGCTGCAGATTGCGAAAAAACACATTATACCAAAGCTAGTCAAAGAATACGGATTTGATAATATTTCAATCAAATTTGAAGATAAAGCTATAACCCGAATGATTACAGAGTACACTCGCGAGGCAGGTGTTCGTAATTTGGAAAGAACTATAGCACAGGTATTTAGAAAGTTAGCTAAAGAGATAGTCTTGGATTATGGTGATAGCAGTGAGAAAGGAAAGGCATTGAAAGATGACCCTAAGTTCAAGAAGAAATACAAACGCAAGAAAATTACAATCACTCCTAAGAAAGTAGAAGAGTATCTGAAGGCACCTAAGCACAAGCAAAAACGCGACAAGCTAAAAGACAAAGTAGGTGTTGCTACTGGCTTAGCTTGGACAAGCACTGGTGGAGATTTACTACCATTGGAAGTAAATATAATGCCAAGCAAGAATGAGAAACTGACTCTAACTGGTAAGTTGGGAGATGTAATGAAAGAGTCTGGTATGGCTGCTCTGTCTTATGTCAGAGCTAATTACGAAGCACTGGGAGTACCAGAAGATTTTACTAAAGAGAAGGAAATTCATATACATGTACCGGAAGGTGCGATACCGAAAGATGGTCCTTCAGCTGGTATCACTATGTGTACTGCATTGGTTTCAGCTGCCACAGGAAAAGCAGTGAGCGGCAAAGTAGCCATGACGGGTGAGATAACCCTGAGAGGTGATATATTACCAATTGGTGGACTTAGCGAAAAGTTATTAGCAGCGAAAAAGCGTGGAATTAAGAAAGTTTTAGTTCCTGCTGCAAACGAGAAAGACGTAGATGAGGTAGATGAATTCATTACCAAAGGATTGAAAATAATATTCGTAGAACACATAACTGAAGCACTGCCACACAGCATTGTGAAATGGAAAAAATAGATAATAATTATAAAACATAGATATTGATATGAGCTTAAAAGAAAGAATAGAAAACCTGAACAACCCCAATGAAACTGAAATATTGGAGCTTCAAGCTGAAATAGTTGCTAGCTTGAATAATGGATCAATCCGAGCGGCAGAACCAGATGGTAATGGCGGTTGGAAAGTAAACCAATGGGTAAAGAATGCTATTTTGATTTTATTCAAATATAGTAAAATGGAAGATATGTCAATTAATGAAGAACATGTCTATTTTGATAAAAATACAATTCCATTGAAGCCACTTAAGCTGGATGACGGCGTTAGATTAGTACCTGGTGGTAGTTCTATCAGAACAGGTAGCTATGTCGCAAAAGGAGTAATCTGTATGCCTCCTATGTATATTAATATTGGTGCTTATGTTGATGAAGGAACTATGGTGGACTCACACGCATTGGTTGGTACTTGTGCACAAATTGGTAAAAATGTTCACCTAAGTGCAGCATCGCAAATAGGTGGCGTGCTAGAACCAGCAGGAGCTAGACCTGTAGTGATAGAAGATAATGTCATGATAGGTGGGAACTGTGGTGTTTACGAAGGGGTAATGGTTCGAGAAAGAGCTGTGCTAGGTACAGGTGTTATTCTAAATGCCAGCACTAAATTATATGACTTAGTGAATGAAACAGTGCTTTCATCTTCATCTGATAATCCATTAGAAATTCCTGCAGGTGCAGTAGTGATACCTGGAGCTAGAGCAATCAATAGTGAATTTGGTAAGGAGAATGGCTTGTCTGTTGCTACTCCACTAATAGTAAAGTACAGAGATGATAAAACAGATGCTAAAACAGCTTTAGAAGAGGCATTAAGATGAGTAAAGCCAGCGATAAACTAAATAGAAATATTAACAGCAATTTGACAAAATCAATTATGTTTATGTCAGGTGCTAATTTTGTAACCTTCCTGATACTAGTGTGGGTTTACACAGTAACAAAGGAAATATGGTTCCTAATTGCTGGTATTGCTATGTTAGTTTCTGGTGTTGCATTTATGATAGTAGTGAATAAGTATAAGAAAAAACTAAGAAAATTAAACGAAAGACAGTCGAAACCGAATGAACCAAGTTAAGATTAGGGAAGACCTAGATGTAAGTCTAGTAAAAGAAGATGACAGTCAGTTTATCTATATTAGTGACCCTCTATTAGTGGCCGAGCCAATAGCTTTGCCTTTTGCATATTATACTCTTATACAAGCATTAATGGAAGACGATAAAACCGAAGAACAATTAGTGTCTGATGGTATTGCCAAAACGTTAAATCTTTCTGATGAAAAGTTAAGAACATTGCTCGACAATCTCCGCACATTACACATCTTGGAAAATCCTGTTACTAGCATGGCTTTGGACCAAATGAACAGCTATCTTAATGGAAATGTCCGTAATAGTTACTGTCATGGTTTTTCATATCCAGAAGACCCAATTGAATTGACCTCATTTCTGAAAGTAATGCTGGACAAAGGGAAAAGTGTATCTGCCACTAAGCCAAAGGCAGTTTTAGCACCTCACATTGATTTGAGATTAGAAGAATCTTGGGAAGTGTATGCTAATTCATTCTTACCTTTAGAAAATATTGATGAAGTAGATACAGTAATACTACTCGGGACTGCCCACTATGCAAGTACTGCAGACTTTATGTTTACAAGAAAGAATTATGTGACCCCTCTTGGTACATTAGAAACTGATCAAGAATTAATTGATAAAATAGAAGAGAAAACAGAAGTCCACTTCGATGATATAGCTCATTTCAAAGAGCATTCTATTGAATTTCATACTATATTTTTACAACACCTTCTAAAGGAAAAGAATATAAAGATACTCCCAGTATTAACTGGTTCGCCTTCAAAATTTGTAGCTGAGCAAAACTTACCAGATAGTGATGAAAAGTATATGGAAACTTTAGTAGCACTAAAAGATTCCGCTGAACTTTTAGGTAGAAAAACAATTATCCTATCTAGCGGTGATTTCTCTCATGTAGGTAGAAAGTTTGGAGATGAATATGATGCAGGTAAGTTTATTAGCCACGTTCAAGAGTATGACCAAGATCTTGCTAAAACTATCTCAGCAAATGACAAAAATCAATTCTTCAAAGCAATCAGCTCTGTAGGAGATAAGAATAGAATCTGTGGTACAGCCCCTTTCTATGCAGCAATGCATTTATTAGGAAATGAAGCTAAAATCAGACAAACTGGTTACTCTCATTGGTACGAACAAGAGACAGAATCACTGGTTAGCTTTGGTGGCTTTGTAGCGGAGTAATTAGAATAATTTAATCTATTCCCTATCACTTTTTTTCCACTTAACCGTAATAATTGTGTTAATTAAATAAATTTTGGTAATTTTACCAATGCAGCATAGGGTAAGGTATAGAAAATCCCATTTCTTCCTCTCTATATAACTATAATTAAAAATTACAGATGATGAAATTTAAGATATTTATAAGTCTTATCTTTTTCTTATTGTGTGTGGTCAGTGCTAGTTCACAGATTGCAGCAACTAAGTATATATATAACGCAGAAGAGCTAGACAAAGCTATTCGCCTATATGACACTAAGCTAATAAACCTTAGTGAAAGAAAGATAGATGAAGTAATAGAAAGTATACCAGAAAATCCTGCAAATGATAAAGCACTGATGTTCGAGACTCAGCTTGATTTGATTAATGGGAATTTTATACTTGCTGAAACACACTTGCTTGATTTCTTAGATGAAAGAAAAAACTCACCATTCGTACCTATTGCTAATTTCAGACTTGGTATGATTCATTTCCAACAAGAGAAGTACGAAACTGCGGCATATTACCTAAATCAAGCTTACGAGACAGCAAAAAGTAATTATAACACACGTCACGAGAAAGTAGAAAGCAGACCAGATGATGAATATTACATTGTTGGTCACCATTCTCTATACTGGAAAGGAATAGCTGAAAGTCAAATTGGTAAACTGAATGATGCAAAAGAGACTCTGCAGAAGTGTGCTGAAGTTTATAGAAATGGAGAACTCTCCGACGATGCAATCTTTGCTTATGGCCAGCTTTTTGAGCAAGAATACGAAAATGAAAAAGCTATAGCTGCTTTCAAAAAAGTGAGAATAGAATACCCTAAGACAAATGTCTATATAGCTTCATTGATTAGAGAAGCAAACAACTATCTGATGCTTAGGAAATACCCAGATGCGTTGCTAGTTTTGGAAAGAGCTAACTTTGCTGCCGAAAGCATAAGGAAGCAAGATTCAGTCGGGAAAGAGTATGAAAAGCAAACAAACTTCGAAAACCCACAAGAAGCAATTCTATACTTGAGAGGTGAAGCAAGTAACTTAGCTGGTAACTATGATCAAGCGCTGTTATACTTCGAAACATTCCTTAATACCTTCTTTGGTTCACCATTAGAAAGCAAAAGTAAATTGGGTGCTGGTTGGGCATTGCTTAATCTAGAAAGATATGTCGAGGCGATGGCTTATTTCAATGAGATTATTAATAATACTAAAGAAAGTGACACTCAAGTCAAAGCTAACGCTCAATTATACAGAGCTGTTACATTAGTAAAGTCAGGTGATATTGAAGCTGCAAAAGAAGAGTTAGATGTCCTTTCTCTGAGCACTTCTTTTCCATTCAAGGGAGCAGTTCTGCTAGAATTAGGACAGATTTACTATACAGAGAAGAACTTCGAGCAAGCTAAGAAGGTGCTAGAAAGAGCTGAGCGATATGCGCTTTCTCCAGTTACAGCTACTAGGATAAACCTTTTACTGGCAGCTACATATATGGAAGTGTTTGAGTGGAGTGCAGCTACACTCACTTATGATAAGGCAATAGAAACGATTGTAAATTCTGATTATGTGCTAATGCCTAAAAAAGATTGGTATTTGTCGGAAGCACGATTCCGTAGAGGGATTTCATTAGTAATGGATGGAAGAAGTAATGAGGCAATTGCTTCTCTTTCTGCTTATGTAGCTGAGTCTGACAAAGAAGACCCACGAATGGAAGAAGCTCTGTTTTGGTTAGCTGAAGCAAATTATAATAGTGACTTCCTTGTTAATGCTGCACAATCTTATGAAAAATTACTAAAGCAATACCCTTATCATTCAAGAAGGGAGGATATACTTTACTCTCTAGGTTGGTCTTACTTTAGAAAACAAAGCTTCAGAAAGTCGAGCAAGGTATTCGAACAATTGCTAGATGAATTTCCTAATTCGGAGTATGGTACAGAAGTGTTGGTGCGACAAGCTGACGGATATCACATGATTAAATCATACAGACAAGCTGCAAACTACTATAAGAAAGCAGCAGATAGAGCACCAAGAACAGATGTTGGTCGCTATGCTTCTTTCCAAAGGGCTGATGCACTATATAGGTCTGGGAGTTATGAGCAATCACTTTCAGCTCTTAGAGATTTTACAAGACTTTATGGCAGTAGCACTCTTGCTCCCAATGCAATGTATTTGATTGGATGGATAAAATTCCAGCAAAGAAAATATGATGAAGCTATTGCTAACTTCAGATTCCTAATTGAGAGATACCCCAATAGTGGCTACGTACCAAGGACATACTATGCAATAGCAGATTGCTATTATAATCAAGGCGACTTTGAACAAGCTATGCCGGCTTATAAAGCTGTAGTTGATAAATTCCCAGAGAGTAATTTAGCGCCTGAAGCTATGCGAAGTGTACAGCAGTGTCTTGTGTTATTGGGTAGAGAAGACGAAGCAATGGGAATAATAAATGAATATGTAGAGAATAATGCTAACTCTCCTTTCACTCGTAGTTTCCATTCAGATGGGGCTAGGATATTATTCGATGGTAGACAATACGACAAAGCAATTGATGAATATGAAAAAATAATCAAGAATGATCCTGGTAATGAGGACAATGCTGAAATTCTATACTGGATAGGCAAAAGCTATATAAGTTTAGATAAGCCAGAAGAGGCAGAAAAGGCATTTGTAAAAGTGCAAAGCAAATACCCTAAAAGTGATTATGCTAGCTTGTCACTAATGGAAAATGCCTTATTACAGAAAAAATCAGCTAGAGCTAAGAAAGCAGATTCTCTTTTTGCATCACTAGTTGAAATCTATCCTAATAAAAATGAAGCACCAAGAGCAGTATTCGAAAGGGCTCTGATTAACTTCACATTAGGTGATACTACTTTTGGTTTAAGCATGTATGACTATGCTTTTAAGACATACCCTGGTGATGAATATGCTGATGAATCTGGTTACAGACTTGCTAATTACTACAAACGATTAGATAGTAATGAGCTTTCAAGAGATTATTTTTTACGTTTGGCAATGAATACAAACAGCAATGATATAGCTGCCGAGTCATATTATAGACTTGGTGAGTTATTCAAAAAAGAAAAGAAACTAGATTCGGCAGAAGCAGCATATTTGCAGGTCAAGAACAATTATTCTGGATATGAAGATTGGTTCTCGCTATCATTGGTTAATCTGGGTGAGATATACGAGCAAACTGACCAGTATGCAAAAGCAGAAGAAATATATTCGGCACTACTGGAGCTAAGGCCAGATGATGAATATGGCAACACTGCCAAAGCTAGGTTAAAAAGAGTAAGAAAAGCGATGGGTAACAATGACTAGATTATTATATATTATAGCCCTATTCGGAATTACATCGAGTTTGCTATTATCGCAGCAAACTGGTGGGGAAGAAGCGAGTTCGAACACTGAGCCTGCAAGCTTCCCTAATGCGATTATCATAGGTGATTATAATCCTGAAACAGGTGGTGGTACAAAAAAATTACCACAGAAACCTAAGCCAATGAATCAGTCTTCGTTGGATTCGCTGAATGACAATGAGAAACAAAAGTTTCTATTGTTGCCACCAGAAAAGATACCGGCAAACTTTGAGTTGCCAACTTTTCCAACTGGCTATCTGGAAGCGTCTTTTGGTAGTTTTATTACTCCAAGGGCAATGGCTGGATTTGATTTTAATATTGATAAATTCGATTTCTTCGTAAATGGTGGTTACGAATCTTCGCAAGGGCATATTGATAATGCCGAGTATTCAAAAATTACTGCAAATGCTGATATAGATTATATTGCTCCAGAGAAATTTTGGTTATTTGGAGGTAGCAAAACTAGAACGAAATTCAGATTTTTCAATGATGGTTTCAACAATTATGCAGCTGATAGCAGCAACCTACAAAGTATAAATGCCACTAATATAGCATTAGGTACGCAAACGGAATCAAACTACAATGGTTTTAGATTTAACTCTAACTTAGGATTTAACCTATTTTCAATGGATGACAATAGTGATGACGGAACAGAATTTGGTATTAATGCTGGATTAGGATTACTAAACCCATTTGGAACTGATGCAATTGGGCTAAATGGAGAGCTTAGCTACAGAACTACTAATGGTAATGGTAACTCACTATTTCTGGCAAATGCAGTATTCCCAATTGCAAAAGGAGATGTAAGCTTCACAATTGAACCAGGTGTGCAGTTTTCTGATAACACTATTGGTGGCGGAGATGTAGCATTATTTGCAAATATTGAATTGGCTCTAAGGATGAATAACTATTTCACTATGTATGCTAGGGCAAACACGGGTCTGCAAGACAATAGCTTAACAGAAATGTATGGTTATAATCCATATATAAGCTCAGCACCGGTTGTAGACTTCAAACATACAATTGCTAAAGGTGAATTGATTTTCAATTATCATCCTTTTACTTATGTGAGTGCAGTGTTTGGAGCTTCTTATGAATTGAATAATACAGACATTGCTTTGACTAACGATTCATCTACTTTTAGATTTACACCAACTTACGTAGGTAGTAACAGGTTAAAAGCATTCGCACAATTGTTTTATGATATAACAGAAATGTCTAGAATTACATCTGACTTTGCTTTGAACATAACTACTCAAGATTCTACTGATGAACAAATGACTTATATACCTATAGTAGAGTTTGCAACAAATTATCATTATAATTTCACAAAAGAATTTGGCACAGTAATTGGTGTTAGTTATATTGGTAACCGTTATGCAGATTTAGCAAATACAATAGAATTAGATGGTTACTTCAATGTTAATTTGAAAGCAGAATATTACTTTTCAGAAAGTTTAGGAGCTTTTGTTAACTTTGAAAATATTTTGAACCAAGATATATTTATCTGGAACGGTTACAGGCAAAGAGGAATATTCGCACAATTAGGAGTGCTTTACACTTTCTAGCATTTTATGGCAAACTTACACGACGATAGAAAAAAAGAAGAAGAGGAGTTCGGAGGGTTCGAACCAGAGCAAGAGGAGAATGATGAAACATTCTTGCTCGGTGAGAATGGTGATTACCCTGCCAAACTACCTGATAACTTTAGTGATGATGCGTCTGATGATGAGTTAGAAGATGAACAGCCAATCGAAGAACCTGAAGAAGAAATTGTTGTTAGTGAAGAACCAGATGAACCTGAATCGGAAGAAGTCAAAGCTAAGGAAGAAGTTATTGATGAGCCTGAAGAAACAGAGCCTGAAGTTGAAAATAATGAAGAAATAGACGAAGCAAAAGCAGAAGATGAGGAAGATTCTGAGACTTTCGATCTTGGTGATGATTTTAAGAAACAGCTTCAACAAAACATTGATCAAAGTAAAGCAAGAAGAGAAGCTAATGCAACAGAAGAAGATGGAATAGAACCTAGTGGCGAGTTAGCAATGCCAATCGGAGATGATGCAGACACTGTTGTTAATTTGAGTGATATCGATGCGGATAAGCCATCGAACTACGACCCAAATAACAATATCAAAGAGAATGATGAAACTCCAAAGGTAGAGGAGAAACAAGAGGAAGCAATAACTGAAGAAAAAGATGAAAGTAAGAAGAAAACACCTGTTTGGCTTCTTATGTTATATAGTTCCGCTGCTACTTTCTTGTTGACATTAGGAGCTGGTTTTTTGATTTGGTGGCTGATGTCTGATAGTAACGAAAATCAAGATATAGAAGATCCTCAAAAAACAGAACAAGTTGCACATACTGATGACAGTCATTCCTCGGAAATAGCACATAATAGTGAGCATGATTCAGATGATCATAATGAAATGACAGCTGCTGATAGCATAGATGAAGAAGAGGATAATTGGCTGGACTCTATGGAAGCTGAAATGGATATCGATGCCAAAGATACTGTACTGAAATTCAAAGAAGACAAAGAGCTTTTTGCCGATTTGGAAGATAAGATTGATAAAAACTTAGAGAAAGAAAAGCCAAGAAAACAGACAACAACAAAACCAAAGAAAAAGAATAAAACTAGTAATGTAACTACTGAGAATAAGAAAAAGAACGACTTAGCTAGCAATAATACTAATAGTAAGAAAACAAAGCCAAAATCTACAACTAAGAATAGTGTAAAGATAGATGAATCACAGTTTTCTATGCCGCAACCAAAAGGGCCGGCACCTGAAACTGGAATTTTTACTGTACAGATATACTCTTCTCCTTCTAAGATAGATGCAGAGAGCTGGCTAGGTCAGCTTAAAGCAAGAGAAATACCTTATGCTATGATAGTAGAAAAAGAGATTAGAGGGAAGACATGGTACAGAGTTAGATATGGAAAATTTGAAACAAAAGACGCAGCTAGAGCGTCTGCATTAGAGTTAGGATATTCTCAATCGTGGATAGATAGAGTAGAATGATAAGACAAGCAAATATGAATCAAGGATTACAGATAAGAATCCCCTGGGATGCTAATACAGCTAAGGGATTTGGGATTGCTGTGATTATAATGCTTGGCTTCTGGCTCATATCTCCCTTAATCAAAATAGAAAAGGCACAGCCTCGGAAACTAAATAACTCAATTCCTATAGAACTATTGAATTTTGGTTCTGGTGATGGCACTGGGTTAAAAAGTGGTAACCTAACTAAGGAAGGGAAATCTGTAAAAGGAAACAGAGCTGAAATTAATATAGAAGATGCTCAAGTAGCCGCTAAAACAAAAGGTAAGGCCTCGGAAGCTGATTTATCTGAATCTAGAAATGTTGTTGCTACTAAAGATATTCTAAGTGAAGATAAAAATAACACCAAGTTGGATGGCTCAGACAGGAAAAGTGTAGGTAAATCTGATGGATCAGATATAGCTGGCACTGGTCTACGTGACAGAGGAACAGGCAGAGGTGCTGGAGATGGATTTGGTGATATCGACTGGGGTGGTGGTGGAAACCGCGTTCTACTTTCTAAGAAATTACCACGATTCCCAAAAAACGTAAAATCAAACGCTAGAATTGAATTGAGATTCAAAGTACTTTCTGACGGCAGTGTAAGTCAAGTTATACCACTTCAGAAAGCTGATCCAGCTTTAGAACAAGCTGCAATAAATGCTATTAAACAATGGCGATTCAACCCACTGCAAGACGAAAAAGAAATGTGGGGTACTATTCCTTTAACTTTTATTCTAAGGTAGATGGAAGGAATCATTCAATTTATTGCTAGCTTACCAACTATTCTACAAGTTATTTTTGCCCTGCTAGTGCTACTATTCATAGTTTCTATTTTCAAAAAACTATTGAAGTTTTCAATCGTAGTATTGATAATTATTGCAATCTTGCTCTATATTTCTGAAGTGTTTGCCTTGTAACTCATTAGAGCATTGATTAATTTTGAAACTATTTAATTTAAAAATGAAGAGAAATTATGTCTTTTAAAATTGGTGTAGTCGGAACTGGCTATGTTGGCTTGGTTTCAGGCACTAGCTTTGCTGCTGCTGGAAACGATGTTCTTTGTATTGATATAGACGAAAAGAAAGTAGAGATGATGAGAAGTGGGAAATCTCCTATATACGAACCGGGGTTGGATCACTTATTAGCTAGAAATATAAAAGAAGGTAGGTTGAAATTTTCTACTGATTTGAAAGAAGCTGTTCTGAACAGTCAAATCATATTCTTGTGTTTACCTACACCTCCAGGTGAGGGTGGCGAAGCCGATTTGCAATATGTACTAAAAGTTGCGAATGACATCGCTGACATCATTAATGACAATAATTTGGAAGACGAAAAAATAGTAGTTAACAAAAGTACAGTACCAGTTGGTACTGCTGCTGCTGTAACAGAAATATTTGAATCGAAATTAGAAAATAACACTGTGAGTGTTGTTTCAAACCCAGAATTCTTAAGAGAGGGTTTCGCCGTAGAAGATGCAATGAAGCCAGAAAGGGTAGTGATTGGTACTTCATCAGAAGAAGCTGGCGAGATAATGAATGACCTTTATCAACCTTTTGTACGCAGTGGTAATCCTATATTTATTATGGATGAGAAAAGTGCAGAAGTTACAAAGTACGCTGCTAACTCTTTTCTTGCTACTAAGATTTCATTCATGAATGATTTGTCTGCTTATTGCGAGAAAGTTGGTGCAGATATTGAGCAAATAAGATATGGTATAGGTTCAGATAGTCGAATTGGTAAAAGGTTCTTGTTTGCAGGTGTTGGCTACGGTGGCTCTTGTTTCCCGAAAGATGTACAAGCGTTAGAATACTCGGCTGATAAGGTTGGCTCTCCGCTAGAAATAGTAAAAGCAACAAGAAGGATAAACAAAGCTCAGATTATGAGATTTGTAGATAAGATTAAGTCAAGATTTGATGATTTATCGAACGTTAAGTTGGCAATGTGGGGACTTGCATTCAAGCCAAATACTGACGATGTAAGAGAAGCTCCTGCTTTTGTTATAATTGAGGAACTACTCAAAGAAGGTGCTCAGATTACAGCGTATGACCAAGAGGCAATGGAAAATACAAAAGCTGAATTTGGTGATAAGATTAACTATGCTGAAGATATGTACTCTGCTACTGAGGGTAGCGATGCACTTATTATTGTAACTGAATGGAACTCTTTTAGAAATCCTGATTTTGACAAATTGAAGGGACTTCTAAGCAAGAATATTATATTTGATGGTAGAAATTTATTCCAACCAGAAGATATGGATGAATTAGGCTACGAATACTACCCTGTTGGTCGTGGTTTCCAAAAGAAGTACGATTAATTTTTTAGTATAAAACAAGAATTAGAAAAGCAGCTCATTTGGGCTGCTTTTTTTTTCTACCTCACCACAATTACATTCTCAGTCAGTACACTGCCAGAAGTCTTCAACCGCACTTGATATAACCCAGAAGGGATTTTGTCAGTGTTAATGATTACTTGCTTAACAGAGCTAGTTTGTGTCCAATTCTCTGTGTAGGCAACTCTTCCTTCTGCTGAGATCAACTCTAATTTCATTTTTTGTCCGCTCGCTTCGACAGGCTCAGCGACCGATTTATTCGACTGGTTTATGAGCTTGTCGAAATCCCCAGTCGTTACTACAACCACCAACCTATCCTTTGCAGGGTTTGGCGACACCCTCACAACGGTGGGTTCTGTTAATGTTACACTCCTAAATGGATAAGCACATGTTGAGTCTATTATTATCTTACCGGGGTGTATATCAAGCTCAATATAGGGATTATTAAAATCATAATTAGGGAATGTGATATCATATTCTAACTCACTGGATAACATTATCTTCCCACTTATCTCGTGGACTTTAGTTGTTGTTTTATTGATTGGTGCGGTTTGAGTAAACGTGAAGTCATCTTCTGTGAATAGGAGAGTCTTGTCAATATCAGTAGTAATTGTATAAGTCTGTTCACCTAAATCAGTTTCTGCACTTAAGTAAACTGGTATTGTTTCTTCTTTACCAATCTCTGTTTTTATAATCTCTTCAGTGCTAATAGTTGCTTTTGCATATACCTCAGCTGTTACTGGTATAGTGATAACAGTATCACATGGCGAGATTACTCTGTACTCAAAGCTATCAGTGTAAGGACCAAGCTCTGTTGGTTCTAATGTCTTTGTGTACTCTACTGGGAAACCATCTGGAACAGTATAGTTTTGAGTACCATCAGTGATAGTCAATTCTATCCCACTTGTGTTTATAATTGTGGCTGAATCTATTGCAGTATCAGAGATATACACCTTACCAAAATCAATTCTTTCCTTGCTAATGTCAAATGATAGTGATTGCTCATTTACTGTAAATTCTTCTGTGGCTTGGCATCCATTTTCATCTGTCACGGTTAGTGAATAAGTCCCTGCTTCTGTTACTTCTATTTCTTTGGTTATTTCATCTGTTGACCATAAGTATTCTGCAAAGTCTTTGTCTGGTGTCAGTGTAGCACTGTTGCCACAAACTATATCTTCGCCCAATATTTCAAATTCTGGATTTGTACTTTCGTTGACTGTGAATTCGGCTGTGCCACTACATCCGTCTTTACTTACTGTTACGGTGTAAGTTGCTGGTTGGCTTACCTCAATCGTTGGAGTGGTTTCTCCATTGCTCCACTCATAACTGTAGCTTGGGTCGTTGGGTAATGCTTCTAAAGTTGTTGTTTCTCCCTCGCAGATATCGATACCTATAATTATTGGATCAAGGTTATCTTCTACTTTAATAGTTATCTCTGTACTGTCACTACATCCAGTTCTTGTGTCAGTGATTGTAAGCTTGAAGGTTCCTGTTTCGCCTACATAAATCGATGCATTCGTTGAACCATTATTCCATAAGTAATTATAATAATCCGATGGATATTTTAACTCTAGTTTTATTGAGTCTCCTTTGCATATTGATAAAGGCACTTCTTTTAATTCTTTATGAACCTTGGGATAGTATCTCAATTCAATACTGTCCCTAACTATAAATCCATCTGGTGTTACAATTTCTAACCAATGAATACCCGCTTGTTTGAACACAGTTTTCCTTGTAGTATCTCCATTAGACCAAAGGTACGAAACATAACCACTATCAGCAGTTAGAATTGTTTCTTCATCTGTGCAAAGCATTCTAGAACCCGAAAAATATAGATTAAATTCCTCTTTGAATAACAAATCTACTTCTTTAGAGGAAAAACAACCAGTTTCATTCCAATATCTAACTTTGTATTTACCAGATTTATTAACAATTATTGATTGAGTTCTTTCACCTGTTGACCAGAGGTAATTGTCATACTCTCCTTCTAACTTTAACTCTACGTCTTCTTGGTAGTATACCGGTTTAAATGGCTCAATACTAATATCAGAATCAATAAATTTATCAATAAAAACAACAGACTCATAAATATGCTCTTTGCCTGAATTATCAGCAACTTTAACTTGATATGTACCAGCATTTGCAACTGTTACATCAAGAAATCTTATAGTTCTTTCATTGCTAGTAAAGCCATTTGGTCCAGTCCATTCGTATCTGGGATTATCAAAGTACCAATCTGCATTTACACTAAGCTCAAAGTTTTTGCCTTCACAAGTTACTATCTTATTATCAATGGTATAATCGTAAAATGTATTAGGAATATGGGGTAATGATAATTGACATTTCCCATCTAATCGTACAGCATTTGAATCTAAATACACTCTATGTATGTCATCTGAATTTCTTATTGCCCATAACTCATTTGTACGATAATTAGATATATAAATTACACTATCAGGCCCCATTACAAGATCATTCTGCCGATGAAGATTTATATCATCATATATTAATTGCGCTACAGGATATTTAGTTTCAACCTGATCCATATTGTTCATTACATAAATACCCTCTGTATCTAAGAAGTAGAAATATTTACCATTAGGGGAAAATTCACCTGAACTACCGTTGAAACCAAAATATGCATTTTCGTGCCGTACTAATTCTAATTTATTATTCTCACAGTCTAGTTTAAGTATTTCATAGAAATGCCTATCTAGATTAATAATCGTATTATTCTTTTTATTAAATTTCAATTGTGTTTCTATATCAAATTGCGGTATTTTAGTTTCCAAGGAATCAACAAGTTCAAATGCCTCCGTTCTTAAATTAAAATGATATAGCATATATTGATTTCTACGTTTATATAAAGTTACTACATAAAAAGACCCTCCACATAAGTTTTTTACGAGAAGTAATCTTTCAGAGTCTGATATAAGGTTTCTTTTTTTATCAGTTCCAATAATATCTTTGATCGTAGTATCTATTGTATTATTAACAGTGTCAATATTTATTATCGTGTCTTTGCTATTGTAAAATACAACCGTGCCTCTACCAACATGCATATATCTGTCACCGCAGATTTTTACAAATACTCCACCTTGCGTAGAAGTAAAACTACTATAAGTGCCCCCTCCAGGTACGTATCTCAGATTGCTATCCAAAGTAAATCCACTTGCTGAGAAGAACTTAATATTACCTTCTGGAGTTGAGATAATACTAGTATTTTCATAAACTGAAGTTTTATTTAGATTTGTACTTATAGGCACCTTATCTGGTGTCATAAAAGTAATCCCGGCACTGTCACCAAAGAACCAATTATAATACTCCTTCTGTGATAAAGAAGGATAATAAATTAGAATTAGCAAGAGTATAAAAAGTGTTTTTTTCTTTTCATGCTCAATTTACACAATATCAGTGGATTGGGCAAATGGGGGATAAAAACAAAAAGCCCAACCAAATGGCTGGGCTTTAATAATATCATATTAGTAATTATAATTATTCTACAGTCGGTACTATATCTATAGTTACGTTCCTGTTGTACATTCTACCTTCTGGAAGAGTATTGTCATAAGTACCAGCTGAGTATTGCTCACCATAACCATAAGAAATGATATTGTCTTTCTTAGATTGTGAAGTAAACTCATTCATAAATATATCTCTTGCTTCGTTCGCTCTCTTCTGTGAGATTTCCGAATTAACTTGAGTCTTACCAATTGGGTCAGTGTGACCAGAGATTACTAGCAATTCATTATTGTCAACCTTTGGAGCTACAACTGTTCTTAAGTCATTCTCTGAATTTTTAATCGCGTCAGCTTGACCATAGTTGAATAAGATAGTGTATCTTTCACCTATTTGCTCATCATCCATTTCCTTAACTAAAGTGAACTCAGTTTGGTCTTGAATAGTAGATCCATCTTGTTGAACTATCTCTATATTTCCACTATACTCACCTTCTTCTTTACCTTTCATAATTTCGTAAGGTGAAATTCTTTCAGTTTGACCGAAGTAAGGACCATAAGTATATTTCTCACCATCTTCATCCATTATATTGATATTCCAAGAGCTAAATTTAACGTTAGTATTAAGAGTAACTAATATGTCATTATCAATTGGGTATTCGTCTACCATCTTAACGTCTAACATTTTGTAAACATCAGGTTTACTAAATACAAATTCTACTCTTCTGTTTTCAACGTCTGCCAAAGGTCTGTCATTCACTGGAGTAGCAGAGCTACCAGATGGAATACGAGGCATTTTCTGGCCTTTAGTAGTGATTCTATTAGCATCTATACCGTGAATATTTACTAGGTAATCTTTAACAGTGTTAGCTAAAACGTCACCATCATTTGCTTTCGGTGCAGAACCAATGAGCTCTACAGTTAGGTCATCATCATCTTTTAGCTCTTGTGCATAGATATTCAATATTTCATGATATACAGCTAATTTTTTGTTAGTTGCTGTTTGCCCAGCTAATGCTTTGTTGTCAGTTAAATCTAATACTTCTTCCTTGTCAAAGTTATCAGCTTCGCCTTTGCTCAAAATTGAGTAACGAGGAGCTAAGTTTTGCTCACCTGGGTTGAAAAATACATAAGGAATAAGAGGGAATGATTCTTCTACTACCCTTTGTACTACTTTACCTTCATAAGGAGGAAGTACAGTAGCATACTGTCCACCAGTTGGTGCCGATGTTAAATTAGGGATCATATCAATTGCAGCTGTTACACCTAATCTGGCAGTTATAGTAGTCCAAGTGTCATCAAATCCATCTTGTTCATCTAATTTAGGTGCTTTTTGAGAAATTAACCATGAACCTTCGATGAAAGGAGAAAGTACGAATACTGAACTTTCACCTACGGGAGCTACCCTGATATCATAATTGAAGCCTAACTGAGCACCAAAAGTCATATCATCTAACTCAGTTGCTTCTAATCCAGAAGTCGCTGGCATTCCATTCATTGGGTCATAATCAAATTCACCAGCCATTTTGAATGCTAATACTGGCCCAACGTAAGCGCTCAAATTTCTAGCAACAAATTCGTTTATCTTCAAATAAGGTGCAACATTAAGATAAGTGTTTGTGATATCAAATTCTGGCTCATTGTCAAATGATTGGTCAACAACTAAAGCTGAACGGTCATCATAACCTAGTTGTAGTCCAATTCCCCACCAATCGCTAGAAATATATTCTGCTCTCAAACCCAAGTAGGGTGCTATACCAGTACCATCATTTGTGAAGAGTGTAGGGAAATCGCCTCCGCTAGGGCTAAGATCTTGGTAACCTAATCCAGCCATATTGTAGTTAAGACCTAAATCTAGACCAATTCTATATTTTTCTGGGCGTTCGTGCTTTTTATCTTGCGCGATTACAGTACTAGATGATAGTACAGCAAGAATTAAAAATATCTTAATTAATTTCATATTAACTCCTTTATTTTGTTTTAACTTATAATCAATATACAAATTTAC
This sequence comes from Chlorobiota bacterium, assembly GCA_046290495.1. GTDB lineage: Bacteria > Bacteroidota > Ignavibacteria > Kapaibacteriales > UBA2268 > PGYR01. The sequence continues at coordinate 141,112 of JBKAGT010000006.1, forward strand.
AATTAAACATTAAAATTTTAGACAGTAATTATACTTATATTTAATATGAAATCGGAATAAATTACTGATTTGTGTAAGATTTTTTTTACAATGTTTAATTATTGAAATAATTATTGTTATTTTGATATTTTATTTATCAGTAATTGACAAACAACTGTGAGCAATTTAGTCAAACTATTATTAGTGTTAACTTTTGGGCTAACTATAGCTTGTACTTCATCTAAACCTATATCTTCGAATAAATTTGAAGGGTATAGTGAAATAAAAAAAGGTGAAGTTGCGACTATGAGTTGGGATTTTGCCAATGCTGAGAAAGTAAAAGTAGAATCCTATGATAAAGATTATAATGCTATAGATAGTGCTAAGGTATCACCACAGGAAACTACAGACTATAAGATTACCGCTCTACATGATCAAGATACTGTTGCTTACAAATGGATAGTGGAAGTAAAAGATGAAATTGCTGATAAGAATAAAAACGTAGTAGAAAGTAACAAAGATGTTTCGGACCAATCCGACAATATAATTACTTCGTACAAGCCAAATGGAACTAGCTCGAAGTATATAAACGGTTCTATTGGACCCGAGGCTGCTCCTGTAAGATTGAAGATTACTAACTCATACGTCAAAGAGGACAAGCTTGAGTTAGAAACAATAATACTTGATGAGAATGGAAATTTTATAAATGGTCTTAATTCTGAAGTAGTAGATTTATCATTTATACAAATGTGTACAAAGAGTTCTACATCTTCGGCTAACTTAGAAATTCAAGAAGTACACAAAACGAATGGATCTGAATACTCAATAGTATTTGACAATTCTGCAGTTGCTGAATTTAATTTCCCACTACTGGAAAGGGTACTAAACTTTTCAGAGTCCTTGGCTGAAGAGGATAAATTAAGCTTTTCTTATTTTAACCAAAACTACACAGAATATACTACACTGTTGCCACAACAAGAATTTTTTGATTTATTCAAGAACTATGATATTCCAGAGCCAAGTGGATTGTCTGGGCTTTACAAAGCACTTTATAATAACATGGTAGTCTTTACTTCTGAGGTCTCGAATAATAAGAATAAAGCAGTAGTTCTTATAACATATAGCGAAGACAATTCTTCTCTTATTTACAGTCCTAATGATATTATAAATGCAGGTAGAAATTTTGGGATTCCTGTATATATAATAGCTATCGGAGATGCCTACAATTCGTATTCCTTGCAAAAGATAGCTAACTCAACAGGTGGGAAATTATATCAACTGGATGCAGATAGCTTAGAAAACGCTGAACAAATACTAAAAGAAATAGACTTTGCTTTGAATAATCACTATGCTGTAACTGTTGACTATGAGAGTAATGAAGCCGAGTGTGGTGATTCCTATGGGAAGCTAGTGTTGAAATATGGCGATAATACAGTAGAAGACGGTATTGTTGTCAACCCAACAAAAAATGAATTTCACTCGTATTATCAATCAGTAGCAATATTTGAGCAAAAAACAGACGATTATCGTGGTGATTATGATGAATCAATCATAGAGTTGGCTAATGTACTGAAGAGTAATCCTGAATACAAAATTAAGCTGACTGGACACAGTGATGATGAGGGTGATGTAGCATTAAATTCAACTGTATCAAATGATAGAGCTACTAAAGTTAAGAACTCTTTGGTGACAGCTGGTGTAGATGAAAGTCAAATTATCACTGATTCAGAAGGTTTTTCTAAGCCACTATATATTCTGGGTCAAACTCCTTGGCAAAATGCCTATAACCGTAGAGTCGAACTGAAATGGATAAATCCTGCAAGTAAATCACCTTTTGAGATCATAGTAGCGCAGCTATGGACAGAAGATGAAGCAGCAGCTGCAGTCAGAACTTGGAACAAAAGAGGGTATGACGCATACTTTGACAGCTATATGATAGGTGATGAACCCGTTTACAGAGTTATGCTTTGGGGATTTGAAAATGAAGATGATGCTAAAATAACAGCATCTAAAATAATGAAGAAATATAAAACAAAAGTAATATATAAATAGAAGCTAATAGATGAGCAAAGAAGATTTAATTGGAAAAGAGATAAAGTGTTTGGATCATGGTTTCGTGAGATTAGTCGATGTAATGGGAGATGATTCTTCCATAGTGCAAGCGGCCAGAGTATCCTATGGTTCCGGGACAAAAACTGTAAGAGAAGATAGAGGTCTAATCAGATATTTGATGAGGCATTGGCATACCACTCCTTTCGAGATGGTTGAGTTCAAATTTCATATTAAGCTACCTATATTTATTGCTCGACAATGGATAAGACATAGAACTGCTAATGTGAACGAATATAGTGGTCGTTACTCTATTATGAAAGATGATTTCTACGTTCCTGATCTGGAACAAATAAGACCCCAGAGTGAGAACAATAAACAAGGTAGAAGTGAAGAAGCATTCGAACCAGAAAAAGCAAAGCAAATACAAGACAGCATTAGCAAAGTACAAAAAGATTTATACGGAGAGTATGAAAATTTGCTCGATGACAACTTTGCACGTGAGTTGGCTAGAATAAATTTACCGCTTTCTAACTACACGGAATGGTATTGGAAAATTGATTTGCACAATTTATTTCATTTCTTACGTTTACGAATAGACTCACATGCTCAGTATGAGATAAGGGTTTTTGGTGAAGCTATGGCAGACATAGTTAAGCAAATTGTACCACACGCTTGGGAAGCTTTTGAAGATTACAGATTAAACGCTGCAAATTTCTCAAAGCCAGAGCTGAACGCTTTAAAGGAATTACTAAATGGTACAAAAATTGAAGATTTGAATTTGGAGGAGCTGAAGCTCAGTAAGCGTGAGTTTAGAGAACTACAATCAAAACTATCTTCATTAAGTTAATAAATAAATTAGAAAAATTATGAAGAACATATTAATATTATTTTCAATCATAACTATAGGTTTTAGTTCACTTTCTGCACAAACTGCAGATGAAGTAATAGCTCTATATTATGACGCAATTGGTGGCAAAGAGAAATTTGAATCTATCAATTCTTGGCACTTAATTGGCGGCTCTAGATTGGCAAATAATACTCCTGGTGAATTCCAGTTTATATTCGTTAAACCAAATAAGTTAAAAGTAAAAACTGTAATAGACTCCGTAAAATTTATACAGTCTACTATTGGAAATAAAGGTTGGAATGTAGTACCACCAATGGGTATAACTACTCCAACTGCTATAAGCGAGCAACAAGCAGAACAAATTTTAGGACAGAAAGCATTGGTACTTGGACCTTTCTACGGATATAAAGAGAAGGGAGCAAAAGCAGATTATGAAGGGTTGAAAACTATAGATAGCGTAGAATATAAAATGGTAAAAGTTTGGAAGACAGAAGCAGGTCCCAAGACTTATGTCTATCTAGATAAGCAAACAGACCTTATAATGGTCATAGAAACTGAGACTACTGCTCAGGGTAAGAAAGTTACATATAGAAACTATATATCAAATTATATGGAAGTTGATGGTATTATGATGCCATTTAGCTTTGCTACTTATTTCAATGGTAAAGAAGTTACACGATTAGAATTAGATGAGATTATACTAAACAGAAAGTATGAAGACTCTGTGTTTGAATTACCAGAAAGTACAGAAAATAATAAGCAATAAGCATTTACTTTGCTTTAATTTTCAAATTTGATTATTTTGCAATAATATAAAAAAACAAAACTAAGAAAAAGATAAACGGGAGTTTATAAATGAAAGTTGATGTAGTAATGCCCAAGATGGGCGAGTCATTACAAGAAGGAACCATTATCAAATGGTTAAAGAAAGAAGGTGAGACTGTTGAAAGAGATGAGATGATATTGGAAATATCTACAGATAAAGTAGATACTGAAGTTCCATCTCCTCAATCTGGGGTATTAACAAAAATATTAGCGCAGGAAGAAGAAGTAGTAGAAGTAGGTGCTAAGATTGCTGAGCTTGAAACTGACGCATCGGCGGCAGGTTCTAGTAGCTCTGATGATAGCAGCAGCCAAGAAGAAAAATCAACTCCTGAACCAGAAGAACCAACAGAAGAATCTTCTGATGATAGTGATGCTGGTAGCGACGATGGCGGCGGTGATTTACAAGATTTGGTTATGCCTAAGATGGGCGAATCACTACAAGAAGGTACAATCACTAAATGGCTTAAAAGTGAAGGCGATGAGATAGAAAGAGATGAAATGATACTAGAAATATCTACTGATAAGGTAGATACAGAAGTACCATCTCCAGTTGCTGGTGTATTACAACAAATATTAGCTCAAGAAGAAGAAACTGTAGAAGTTGGTTCAGTAATTGGTAAAATCGCTACTAAAGGTGGTAGCGGTGCTAAAAAATCAGCTCCTGCAAAGTCTGCTCCTTCTAAGAAAGAAGAATCAAAACCAGCTGCTAAGCCAGCTGCTGAGACTAGTGCACAACCAAGTGGTGGTGGTCAGCAAGTACAAGGCACTACTTACGATATACCTCGTAAGAAAGATGGTAAGTTCTTCTCTCCATTAGTTAGAGCAATGGCTACTGACGAGAAAGTTTCACTTGAAGAATTGATGTCTATCAATGGTTCAGGTAATGATGGTAGAATTACTAAAGAAGATTTAGAAAATTACATCAGTAACAGAGGTTCTGCTCCTGCACAGCAGCCACAACAACAGTCGGCTCCTGCACCACAACCACAGCAGCAATCTGCTCCTTCGAATGCTCCTACACAATCATCATACAGCTTCAGCGGTGGTGATTCGGAAGTTATTCCTATGGACAGAATGCGTAAGCTAATTGCTAAGCACATGGTTGACTCTAAGCACACTTCAGCTCACGTAACTAGTGTTGCGGAAGTAGATGTAACTGACATTGTAAACTACAGAGAAAAGCACAAAGCTAGCTTCTTGGAAAGAGAAGGAATGAAATTGACTTACACTCCATTCTTTGCTAAGGCAGTGATTGAAGGTGTTAAGCAATTCCCAATGATTAACGTTAGTGTAGATGGTACAAACATAATCAAGCACAACAGATTGAACTTAGGTTTTGCAGCTGCATTGCCTGACGGTAACTTGATTGTACCAGTTATCAAAAATGCTGATAACTATGGCTTGACTGGATTACAAAGATCAATCAATGATTTGGCTGGCAGAGCACGTTCTAAAAACTTACAACCCGACGATATACAAGGTGGTACAATCACATTGACTAACGTAGGTACTTTTGGTACTCTATTCGGTACTCCAGTGATTAACCAACCACAAGTAGCAATCATTGGCGTAGGTGCTATCAAAAAGCAACCAAAAGTATTGACTGTAAACGGTTCTGACTCAATTGCTATTCGTCACATTATGTATTGCTCAATCACTTATGATCACAGAGTAGTAGATGGTATGTTAGCTGGTCAAACGCTAAAAGCGATTGTTGACTCATTGGAAGGAATGAACGAGAACACAATAGTTTTATAAGCTAAGCTCTTATATTTATAAGTTTTATTAACCCTGCCAATTTGGTGGGGTTTTTTTTGTTATATTGCAAAAAAACTAACTAACTCAACCTGCGCTATGAAATATAATATCCTTATATTGTCAATTTGCTTTGCATTATTATTTAATGCAATTGACACCAAGTCGCAAGACTACAACGCCTTTTATATAGGTCATAGTCTAAGTGATCAAATTCCTGATATGGTCGAATCCATTGCAAATGATGTATTTGTGACTAAGTTCCATTGGACTTATCAGGGAATACCTGGTGCTCCTCTTCGTTGGCAATGGGATAGAAAGAATGAAAGAGACTATAATACAATCGACCCACATTATTACGGGTTTTACGATGAAAATGAGGGGTTGCCAACAGGTGAGTTCGATGTGTTGGTACTCACGGAGGCGGTGCCTCGCTATGGTGATTTGATAAAAGAGACTTATCAATATGCTGATAGCTTAGCACGCTATGCCTTGCAGTATAACCCCGAAACTAAAATTTATCTATACGAAGACTGGCACTGTCTGAAGAGTGGTACTCCTACTGGCTGTGATTATGATGTGGATGCTAACCCATGGCGTCAGAGATTGGACGACGACTTGCCAATGTGGGAAAGCGTATTGGACACTTTAAATGCACGCTTGTCGCCCTCTAACCAAGTATGTATGATACCAGCCGGTCAGGCTTTAGCACAGCTCTTTGATTCTATCGCAGTTGGGGCTGTGCCTGATATAACGAGTATAGATGATTTATTTTCTGATGATATTCATTTGACCGATGTAGGTAAATACTTTGTTGCTTGTGTACATTTTTCTACTATCTTTGGAGTGTCACCAGTTGGTGCAACTAATCAACTACAGGTTTGGTGGGGTGGAGATTTTGATGCCCCTACCCTAGAGCAAGCTAAAGTCTTTCAAGAAATTGCTTGGAAGGTCTCTTTAGAGTACGAAAGAAGCTGTATTTCAAACAGTCAAACTAAAGTAGAGTTGGCAGAACAAAAGAAAGAATATACCTTGGATGGTAATATAATTCATTTTATCAACGGTGCAGCTACATTTAGCGTTTACAACACTTTGGGAACAACAATTTATGAGGGGAGTGCTGAGTATTTTGATTTCAACAATTACCCTGTGGGTGTTTATTTCGTGGCAGTAGGCAACGAAATAATCAAGGTTTTAAATAATTGAGATAAGATTCAATCGTGTTTAATGCAAAAAGTGGATAAAATGAAAAACAATAACTTACCCAAAAGAATAGTTTGCCTAACTGAAGAGACTACAGAAACTCTTTACACTATTGGTGCGGAAGAGCTGATAGTTGGGATTTCTCAGTTTGTTATGCGCCCCAAAAGAGCTAAGAAAGAAAAGCCAATAGTCAGCCGTTACACAGATGCGAAGATAGATAAAATATTAGCTCAGAAACCAGACTTGGTACTTGCGTGGTCCGATTTACAGGCTGATATTTGTGCCGAGCTGATAAGAGAAGGTGTTAATGTAATGTGCTTTAACCACCGAACCATTGACGAGACTCTTAACTTTATAGAAAGATTGGGAGCGATGGTTGGCTATTATGATGAGGCATTAGACTTTTCTAATTCACTAAGGAGTAAATTAGACAGAGCGAAGGAAATAGGAAAAGCCAGAAAGTTGAAACCGAAAGTGTATTTTGAAGAATGGCACGACCCAATAATCACAAGCATTAGCTGGGTTAGTGAGTTAATTGAAATTTGTGGTGGCGAAGATGTTTACGCAGAACTGAGTCACAAATTCCACGCAAAAGATAGAATAGTAGCATCCACAGATGAAGTGATAGATAAAATAGCTGATATCATGCTAGCTTCCTGGTGTGGTAAAAAGTTTAACTATGATGAAGTCATCAGTAGAAAGGGGTGGGAATCAATACCTTTTGTTCAAAATGATGCTATTTACGAATTACCAGCAGAGGTTATCCTACAACCAGGTCCAGCTGCTCTAACAGATGGTTTGGATATGCTGATGGTAATATTTGATGACTGGGAAAAGAAACAATTATCTGTAAAATCTAGTGAATTACACAAGGTTACAGAAAATAGTTAAAACCATAATTCCTTAGCATTGTAGTTATTATAAATTAATTTTGTTTTGTGTCTTATTCACGATATCATTAATTAACTACAAAGAATATAAATGAAATTTAAATCACTGATCCTGCTGATTGCTACCCTAGCTATCACCGCTTGTTCTAACAATGAAGAGCAAAAACCTGAAAAGAAAGAACAGGTAGTAAATGTATATACTCACCGTCATTATGATACGGACAAATTGCTATTTGAGCAATTTGAAAAGGAAACTGGAATCAAAGTCAATGTCCTGAACGCCAATGCAGATGAGCTAATTACAAGACTAGAGAATGAAGGTGAAGAATCACCTGCAGACGTATTGATAACAGTAGATGCTGGCAGGTTGGGCAAGGCAAAAGAGCTTGGTTTATTGCAACCAGTCGAGTCTGAGATACTAACTAAACAAGTTCCTTTACATTTGAAAGATAGTGATAATCAATGGTATGGTTTAACAAAAAGAGCAAGACTAATTGCTTATGATAAAGACAGAGTTAATCCTGATGATATAAAAACATATTGGGATTTGACAGATGAGAAGTATAAAGGGAAAGTATTAGTTCGCTCTAGTGGTAATATATACAACCAATCACTTTTAGCTTCAATGATTGCCATGAATCCAGATAGCAATTACGCTGAGTTATGGGCAGAAGGAATAGTTAATAATATGGCCCGTAATCCTGCTGGTGGTGACCGTGACCAAGTGAAGGCTGTGGCTGCGGGACTTGGCGATGTTGCAATTGTGAATTCATATTACATCGGTAAGATGATAGAGTCAGATGACGAGTCAGACACAAAAGCTGTAGCAAATATTGGATTGATATTTCCAAACCAAGATGGGCGTGGAACTCATATCAATGTATCTGGTGCTGGCGTAGCCAAGTATAGCAAAAACAAAGAGAATGCTATTAAGTTCATTGAGTTTTTGACTTCTGACAAAGCACAAGATTTATTCTCAAAATCAAACTACGAATATCCTGTAAACCCTAATGTGCCAGCTTCTGATTTGTTGCAATCATGGGGTGAATTTAAAGAGGATAAACTGAATCTATCCAAATTGGGTGAATATAACAAGGATGCAGTAATTCTATTTAACAAAGTGGGATGGAATTAATACTGAATATATTTTAACCATTCGTATATAAAAAGTTTTATTTTTCAATAAAGTATTTATTATCTTCGTCTTTGAAAGGTAGTAAATACTTTTTTTATTTTAGGATATAAGGAAAATGATAGATTATTCTCAAGAATTAAAACCGATACAAGGTTTATCACAATCACAAATAGAATCATCGCAAGTACAATTCATGCAGAAAGTTTATGCTTGGATGGTGGGCGGACTAGGTCTCACAGGACTATTAGCATATTATGTATATGATAGTGGTTTGTGGATGAGTTTAGCGCCATATAACTTATTTATAGGGTTGGCTACTATTGGATTAGTTTTTTTCTTGTCATTCAGAATTGATAAGCTCTCTGCAACTGCAGCTTCAGGTATTTTTATTGCCTATGCATTGCTCAACGGGTTATTTTTCTCATCAATATTTGCAGCTTATGAGTTAGGTGCTATATTCAATGCATTTTTTGTGAGTGCTGGGGCATTTGCCGCCTTGAGTGTGTATGGATTTACAACCAAGAAAGACTTATCTGCTTTTGGGAAGTTCCTATTTATGGGACTTGTAGGTATAATCCTAATTACATTGATTAATACCTTCTTTGTAGAAAGTAGCGCGCTAAATACTACTATTTCAATTATTGGTGTATTGCTCTTCGCTGGTCTTACAGCTTATGATACACAAAGACTTAAAAATATGCACCACTACTATATGCAAAACAATGAATTAGCAAGAAAAGGAGCCGTAATGGGTGCTCTGGCACTTTACCTAGACTTCATTAATATGTTCTTGTTTATTTTACAGCTAATGAGTGGCAGAGATTAATGGACGATATTCTCCCTACATTTTTATTAGAAGCAGAGAGTTTGCTCCAAGAGGGTAAAGCTAGGGAGTCTGCTGTGTTATGTACAAGGGGATTGGTAAAATACCCTATGTACAAAACAGCTTATATTGTTCTAATCAGAGCTTTAAATGAATTAGGTGACACAGTACAAATACATGAAGTTTATGAAGACGCACCCAACTTTGTGAAATACAACCATACGGTTCAGTATATGATGAATAATCTTGGTTCTGCTATGACAAAGCAGGCAAATAAGGTTGTAGAATTACATGAAGGAGATGAAGAATCTGAAAGTCTTGAAGTGACGACTACAGATGAAACCGACGAGTCAGAATTAACAAATGAGATTGAAGATGTATCTCCCGTCGTCGAAAGTGCAGAAGATTTAGAAACTGAGATAACAGATGCTCTTAAAAATGATGAACTAAGTCCAGATATAATTGAGTCATTGACAAGTAATAGTGAAGAGCCCACTGAATCGAATTCCACTGAAAGCGATGAATTAAAAGAAACCCTCACTCTAGCCAAAATTTATGAGCAACAAGACGCTTACCAACAAGCATTAGATATTTACTTAGAACTACAAAAATCAGCGGGTGATGATGACTTATATGCTGATAAAATAGTTGAGCTAAAAACAATAATAGAAGAAGAGAGCGACTAGTCACTCTCTTCTAACTATTTCTCACATTTAATAATTTTCAATAGTGTATTTACCAGTTTTATCTAATTGACTTATTATTCCATTTTCTCCAATCAAATGACCTGCACCAACGACTACAAATATAGTTCGTTCTTCAGTCAACCACTGCTCAATTTTTTCCGTCATATTATCATTTCTAACGTCAATCAATTCTTTAAAAATATCTTCAAATTCTGGGTAATCACTTTTTGAATCATTGATAAATTCCATCAGCTTTTCTTTATTCCCCTCTTTCCAAGCTTTAATCATTTTATCAACTTCACCCACAGTACTTTCCGAATTATCGATTGTGAACTGTATATATGAATCTGATATTTCATCAAATTCTTCAAATAAGTTCATTTGATACTCAATTGTCTCTAAGCTTCTTATTTCCTTACTGTCCTTACCAGCTTGAGACATAAAGTATTCATCTATTCCTTGACCTCCAGTATATCCACCTTCGCTATTAAGTATAAGTCGTTGTGCTGTAACTGCCGCTACAAAAGGTTTCATGTGTCTATACCCCATTTCAGGAACACCGTACTTGTCAAAAATACTAGCTAACTTTTCATAACTTTCAGCTGAGATTTTGTCACTTAGTCTAGTACCATCACTGTAAACTACATATTTTTGCATCTCCAATGGGTCAATCTTCGTCATGTCAACTTCGAAAGCTACAGAACGACTATCATCATAAGCAGTCATAATTCTGTAATCTAATGGGTACATACTACTTTTGCCCACATGAATAGAACCAAGTAAATATATATGTGTGTTTTCGCTATCTACTCTCCACAAAAAAGTATCCCCCGAATTTATAGATGCACAAGAGCTTGCAATAGCATATATTACTGCAATAATTAAAAATTGTTTTATTTTTATCATAATCAAATAGGTGTTTTTGTGATTAGTTTTTTAACAGAGGATAATATATGAAATACATATCAAAATTACTTAACTTTTGTTGACGTTTTAAGCTCTTTGTTAAATCTCAAATCAAAATAATAATCGGCTTTTGGCAAGGGGATAATCATATCTCCTTGCTTATCAATAAATCCTTGTCTACCATCACTGGTCACTGCCCAAGCCAAGCCATCTTCAGCAAAACTCTCAGCATAGTCAAAATATTTAGTGAAAAGAAAGTTCCCAGTGGAATCTAAGAATCCCCATTTACCTTGATAAAGTATTAGTGCGGCTCCATTTCTGTAACTCTTAGCATGATCATACATGAAATTAGATAAATAATTACCATTCAAATCCATCATAGCCCATCTCATTTTGAAACTTTGATCGTAGTAACCAACCATAGTCCTATCTTCTATGAAATTGTATGCTTCATCATATAGCTTAGGAATCATCAGAACGTTATATTTATTCATGAAACCAATTTTACCTGTTGCAGTATCGGCTACTCTGGCAAGACCATTGTTAAAATTTGAGGGCATATCATGTAGGTAATCAATTACTTTCTCGCCCTTTTTGTTAATATATCCAATTTTCATCCCATCTTTTAAAACTGCTGCTAAACCTTCGCTGAAGGCATATCCAACTTGGTTCTCTTCAAGCTCTATTTCCATTTCTCCATCGTGATTCAAATACCCACGCTCCCCATCTTTCATAACATAGGCTAACCCTTCACTGTAACTCAGTGCATCTCTGTATTGAATTTCTTTGATTAATCTACCTGAAGAATCAATAATCCCAAATTCAAAAATGTCTTTTTCAGGGTCAATAATGTTAAAAATCAATGCTTTTCCTTCGCTAAAGTTAACACCTTGCTCTGCATCGGTCGCAATAGCAATTTGTCCTTTTTTGTTGAAATATACCCATCTAACTTTACCTTTTAAATAAACTTGTGCGGAAATGAATCCCTCTGAATAGCCACCAACTTGTGTTATACCACCCGCCTTGAAGAGCTGTTTGCCTTCTGAATCTAAAAATGTCCACTCTTGTCCTTGTTTGTAAGCAACAAGAGGGGTTTGAGCGAATGAAAAAGATGTAAATAATAGTGATAGACTTAAAAAAAGTATAAATTTTAGTTTCATAATCTAATGTTGGTTTGTGTTTTGTTCTATAACTCAATTCCTAAGCTTATTACGATTTAGCAGAGCTAATGTTAGATAAATTGCCAAATACATATATTAGGTTTCTAAATCAGAAAAAAATTCGTTATTTTTGCAACTTACGTACATTTAAACAAATCATAAAGTTATGGCAAAAGAAATAAGCGTTTTGTTTGTTACTCCAGAAGTCTTTCCATTTTCGAATGAAACTACAACTGCAGATTTTTCATACTCATACCCTTTAGCACTTAGAGAAAATGGCCACGATGCCAGAATAATGATGCCTAAGTTCGGTAACGTTTCTGAAAGAAAAAATAGAATTCATGATATAAATAGATTGAAAGAACTTACTTTCGATATGGGCGGTGAGAGCATAGTTGGCTCTATCAAATCATCTTCAGTTAGTAACTCAAGAAACAAAGTACAAGCTTATATTACAACTAATACAGAGTATTTTGACTCTTTCAAAGGTGCTTATCACGATCAAAAGACGTGGAAAGAGCATCCGAATAATACTGAAAGATTTGTATTTTTTAGTAAAACTGTGATTGATACTTGCGTACTTCTAAACTGGTACCCACAAGTTATTCATTGTATGGGATGGCAAACATCATTGATTCCTGCTTATGCAAAATCACTCTATCCAAATGAATTTAAAAACACAAAATTCGTAGTCACAGCTCTCGATTTTACTAATCAGGGTGTTGATGATTTGAAGAAATTCGATTTGCTTGGATTAAAGGACTCATTTAAAAAAGACTTTACTCACGACAAAAAATTGAATTTGTTGAAAGGTGGTCTTATTCATGCTGATAGAATCACTACAGTTGATGAAGTGTATGGTGAAGAAGTGCTCTCAGATGAATCAAAATCAGATGGGTTGGTTAAGAAAGTTGCTGGCTTCAAAAAGAAATTTGTACCTCTGAAAAGTAAAATTGACACTTGGACGTGGAATCCAAAATCAGATGATAACTTAGCTGCAAAATATGACGAGGAGTTTGAAGATTTCAAATATCACAATAAGGTTGACTTAGTTAATAAATTTGGATTAGAATTCCATCCTAAAACGCCTTTGGTTGCCGTCAATGCAAAAATAGATAATCAAGAAGATTTGAAACTTTTTATCGATTCAGCCGATAAATTGTTTAAAGAAGATTTACAAGTTGTGCTTTTGGGTCCTGGAGATAAGGATTTAGAAAAGACATTGAAAAAAATAGAAAAGAAACATCCTTCGAAGTTCAAATTCAAGTTAGGTTTTTCTGAAGCGCTTAATTCTGAAATGGAAGCAGGCAGTGATATGTATCTGATTACTCCAGAAAAACCAAGAACAGCTGCTAAGTTTATGCATGCTTGTCTATACGGTTCTGTTCCGATAGCACATAATGCTGGTGTAATAAAGGAAATAGCTGTTGCATACGATGGTGATGAATTCGAAGGTAATTCAATACTATTCGAAGAGTACACGACTGAAGCTATGCTCAAAGCAGTAAAAAGTGCTTTAGAAGTTTTTGCGGAGAAAGATGATTGGATTACATTAGCTAGAAATGGTATGTTAGATGATTTCAATTGGAAAGAAGACATTAAAGGGTACGAGAATTTATACAAAAAGCTATTAAAAGAAAAGTAATGACAAAAAAGTTTACGCAAGTAATATTAGTTTTATTATCAGTTTATTTTATTGGATGTAACGAACAACCCACAGAGTTGGGATATCAAATTGATAGTGTTTCGTTTCAAGCTATATCATCTCAAGAACTAGACTTGATTCAAGGTTCTGCCTCACAAAGGTATTACTTAAATCCTTTCAATCAAGGTGTTTTTCAGGTTGGTACAAACCAAGAATACTCATCATATCCTATTTTAAGATATGATAATATCGCATTTTTAGATTCTGCTGAATCAATAATCTCTGCTAAGTTAAAGCTTACTAAAAGTGGCTATGCACTAGGTGATACCACTGCTCTACAATCATTCGAGATATTCGAAGTAAAGGTGCCAGTATTGCCAACTAGTACCTACGAAACTGTGATAGAAGAAAATGGGTTGGAAAATGTGTATGAAGGACCTGTAATGGGACAGCTTGAGTCACCTTACAACACTATAGATGATACTACATATATAGATTTGGATTTACAGTTGATACAAAATTGGATAGATTTTTCAGTACTAGAAGCTACAAATGCAATTGATAGTAATGATTTCAGAAGACAACATAGTTACTCTATAGGTTTAAGACCTACTGAAAATTCTCAAGTAATAAATGGCTTTCTTGCTGAGAGAATTGGTTCTACTACCGAATCGCCAAATCCACTGATAGAAATAGTATATAAGTGGCCTGATAGTACAGATAATGACACTTTACTACTTAAAGCAAATGTAGCGGCATATTTTGCTAATGCACCAGAACCTTCAGAAAATTCTTTAACTGTACAGTCTGCTGTTAATATCAGGTCGCAATTAGACTTTGATGTAAGTTCATTGCCAGAATATGCATCAGTTGTTAAAGCAGTTCTTAAAGTATATGTTAATGACGAAGAAAGTTACTATGGTTCATTTGGAAGAGATAGTTTTCTTCTTGCTCAGAAAGACGTATCATTAGAAGATGGTTATTTCGAAAGCATTGATAATGTTTATCTAGGGCTAAGAAGTGAGGGAAATGAATACTACAGATTTACCAGTATCACATCAGCAGTAGAAGATTGGGTAAGAGGTGATGGAAAGGGCTCACTAATGTTTTATTATGCACCTAACACCAACCCTTCAGATACTTACTTAAGATTAGATAAATATGTGCTGTATGGTACTGAAGCAGATGAAGCACTAAGGCCAGAATTAACTATATTCTATGCAAAACGACCAGAATTTTAATGAAAAAAATTATTTTAATATTTATACTATTTGTTTTCAGTACTCCCTTATTTAGCCAAGGTGGTTCTAACTACTCCGTATTTGGAGTGGGTGAGCTATTCCATGTAAATGGTGCTAAGTACGATGCTTTAGGTGGTACAGGAGTTGCATTCCCACATCCGACAGGTATTAACTTAAAAAATCCTGCTATGTGGTCAGAGAATACAGATACACGAATTCAATTGGGTTATAAGTTTAACCAGAGTTTAGTCAGCAATAACAGCCAAGAGCTATACCAGAACAATGGTGGACTAGATGGTCTTTTAACATTGTTCAACATTGACACAGCTATGGGGGCATCCGTTTCTATGGGGTTTTATAGCTATTCGAATGTAAATAGTCTAATCTCAACACCAATAAATGTAGAGCGAAATGGTGAGACTCTGACAGGTAAGACTATCACTGAATCAAGTGGTGGTATTAGCCGTGCATACTTCGGATTTTCAATTAAGCCAATTAGTATGATTTCGATTGGTGCTCAGGTATTTGGTAATACCGGAATAATTGAAAATAATATTACATCTTCATTTTTTGAAACTAACGCATTTCCAACTTATACTGAATCGATAGATGGACTTGGTGGCACAGGGTTCAAATTTGGGATAGCAATTGAGCCAATTAATAATCTTAGAATTGGTGCATTCTACGAACCTGCATCTATACTTTCTGTTGAGAACGAACTAACTTATGGTTCTGGATTAGTCGACGATACTACTTTTACTACAGAAACAGACTATGAAATGCCAAGTACATTAGGTTTAGGTTTATCTTATCAAACTGGTAAATTTATATTTGGTGCTGATATGATTTCAGCCGATTTCTCTAGTTTTGAATATAATACCTATGATAGAACGGAATACACAAATTACAATTCTTATTCATTTGGTGTACAGAGAATAGGTAATAAGAGCCCAAATGCTAAAGGGCTAGATACTTGGGGATATAGCTTAGGTGCTAATTTGAAGAATCACTACTTCAATCTGAACGGTACTGAAATATCTGAAATTTCTGGTTCATTTGGTTTTACTATACCTGTCCGAGGTACTGCTCAAATCGATGCTGCAATTACTGTAGGTCAACGAGGAACTACAGATAATAACCTAATTCAAGAGAGTTTTGGAAGATTGTCAGTAAATATTAGCATTGGTGATACTTGGTTCCAGCCATTCAATAGAAGCTATGACTAGATCTTAGATAAAATAATATTTATGAAGATAGGGGCTATGTTATAGGCCCTATTTTTTTGCCAGAAGTACAATCTCATGATTTTCAAAGCCGTTGACATTGTTATCATTTTCGAATATCTTGACCTCCACACCAAATCCAGCTTCTTCTAACCTTTGCTTCAAACCAGTCACTGAATATATCCTAAGGTGGTCTTCTTGTCCAAAGTGTTCTAATCTACCCTCAGGTGTTGTTATGGACTCGCTCTCATATATCTCACCTTCTTTGAATGGCGTTTGAATATAACATAGTCCCTCTTTTTTAAGAATCCTGTAAAGTTCCTTCATAGCCTTCTTATCATCTGGTATGTGTTCTAGAATATGAAAACAAATAATTCTATCAACGCTATTATCGTCTAACTCTATATTCTGAATATCATACTGTTCTTCTGCTTGAAACTCATCCTCGTAGTCAGTTGTTATGTATTTTTTCACATCTGATTTAGCAATGTTCTGCTTCATTGAGCTAGAAGGGGAGAAATGAAGTAATGTCTTACCTTCCAAATCTGATCTAATCAATTCCCAAAGTCTTCTTGTGCGTGGCAAGCTGCCACAATTTGGGCATAGTCTATTCCCATTCTCAAGGGTTACGAATTTTCGCAAACTAGTATTGCATATATTGCATTGGTATTTATTACCCCTGTAAGCTAGTGATACAACCCCTCTTATCAATTTCTCATTCTTTTGAATCATTGATTTTGGGATTATTGATTTGGCTATATTTTTAAGTCTGCTATACATTGATATAACAAAGCCCTATAATTTTACTCATAGGGCTTGTACTAGTAATAATTATTTTTATCCAATTCTTAGTGTAAGAATAATAATTCACGATATTTAGGCAATGGCCAACTTCTGTCGTCAACAATTAATTCTAACGCATCTGCTTCTACTCTAATTTTATCGAATAGTGGCTTTACTTTATCAGCATACATAACGCCACGTTCTCTGAGTGAGTCTAATTCTTCTGTCTCTACTCTTACTTTGTGTAAGTCTGCTAAGTATGTATTCAAATTTCTTAATCTTGTAGAAATTTCTTTGATTGATTCTTTTTGAACTTCAGATTCTTCTTCCAATCCTATCTTTATCAATCCTTTTACATTATCAATTAGTTTGTTCTGATGCTGAACACATGCCGGAATGATATGCGCTTTCGAAATTTCTTCTACTAATCTAGCTTCAATATCAAGCTTAGCACAATACTCTTCCATTGCAACATTGTATCTAGATTTCAACTCATTTTCAGTGAATACACTATGTCTTTCGAATAATGAAATAGTTTCTTCACTTATATATTCGTCATAAGCATCTGGAGTTGTTTTAATGTGCTTAAGTCCTCTGCTCTCAGCTTCCACTATCCAATCAGGGCTGTAGTTATTGCCATTGAATATAACATTCTGAGACTCGTTCAACACTTTACGCAATACTGCTTTTATAGCATCATTTATTTCATCGTGATTAGATTTCTCTTCCTCTACCATGTTCTTGAACTCTACTAACTGATCTGCAACTATTGTGTTGAGTACAGTCATTGGGTTCGATACGTTCACACTACTACCAACAGCTCGGAACTCGAACCTATTGTCAGTGAATGGGAATGGAGAAGTTCTGTTTCTATCAGTTTCGTCTCTTTCTATATTTGCTATTTTTTCCAAATTCAAATCAATTACAGACTTGTCGTTATTATCATAACCTTTTTCGTTTAAGAAAGCACTTAGCACTTTCTCCATATTATCACCAGTGAAAACTGAGATAATAGCAGGTGGTGCTTCGTTTGCTCCTAATCTGTAATCGTTACCTGCGTTCGAAATACTAGCTCTTAGCAATCCTGCATGCTTATGAATAGCAGCAATTACATTGATAAAGAAAGTCAGGAAGCTCAAATCTTCCATTGGGTTTTTACTTGGAGAAAGCAAGTTTTTGCCTTCGTCTGTAGCTAATGACCAGTTATTATGCTTACCTGATCCGTTCAACCCCGCAAAAGGCTTCTCATGAAGCATTGCTCTTAGATTGTGTCTTTTGGCAACTATGTCAATTATCGACATTAGTAGTTGGTTATGGTCAGCAGCTCTGTTAGCTGTTTCAAAATTCGGTGCACACTCGAATTGATTTGGTGCAACTTCATTATGTCTGGTTGTAATTGGGATACCTAACTTCAAGCAATCATTTTCAAAATCATGCATAAAGTCATACACCCTTTCTGGGATTTGTGCAAAGTAGTGGTCGTCTAATTGCTGACCTCGAGCAGACGCATTTCCAAATAGTGTTCTACCACATAATAATAAATCTGGTCTTGCATTATATAGTGCTTCATCTACGATGAAGTATTCTTGCTCCCATCCGAGAGTAGGAATTATCCTATTTACATTTGGATTGAAGTAACGAACTACATCGAGTGCAGCATTTTCAATTGCGTGGATAGATTTTAGAAGTGGAGTTTTCAAATCTAACGAATCACCTTCGTATGAGATGAAAATAGCAGGAATACATAATGTTTTTCCGTGCTTTGCTTCTATTATGAACGCGTGAGAACTTGGATCCCACACTGTATAACCCCTTGCTCTGTGAGTTTCTCTCAGTCCGCCAGTAGGGAAACTAGAACCATCTGGTTCTTGCTTGATTAGCTCCTTACCGCTGAATGCTTCAATCGGATTTCCGTGTTTATCTAATTTGAAGAAAGAGTCGTGTTTCTCGGCAGTTCTACCAGTTAGTGGTTGGAACCAGTGCGTATAGTGAGTAGCGCCATGGTCCAATGCCCAGTTACGCATACCTACAGCTACAAAATCTGCAGTTTTGGCATCTATTTTTTTACCATCTTCTATAGCAGCAGTCAGCCCTTCGTAGGCCTCTTTCATTAGATATTTTTTTATTGCTTCGTCGTTGAAAACTAAGCGAGAGTAATACTCTGAGATTGGTTTATCTTTTACATTACCTGTGAATCTTTTGTCTTGCTTATTAGGATTTATATTAAGCAAGCTTTCACTTCTTATTGACATGAGTTCTAAACCTTATCTGGGGATTTGTTTATAAATATTATACAAAAATACTATATAGCTATAATAATCAAAAGAAATAGATATAACAAATTGTATTTTATGTTATAAACATTTTGTGGATAAGTGTGGGAGTTATTCTTTGGTCATAAAGCTTGTCGAAATGACGTGGGTTATTTATTCTTCGAGTTTGAATAAAACCGGGATTGAAATCGAAACGGATATCGGTTTTCCGTTTTGTATTGGTATTGTCCATTTGTTTAAAGAGTTTATAACTCTTAATGCTTCTACATCAATTTGTTTAATTCCTGAACTAATTAAGATATTTGATTCAGCCAAATTCCCAGTTGAATCTATAAGTACTTTAACAACTGTTCTGTACTTCGTATCTTTTAATAAACAGCTTTTAACTTTAGAAAGATCTAACTCTTCTGCAATGTCTTCGAATATTTTCCCTTCATAAGGAAACCCATTATCTAACATGTCGAAACCAAAACTACAATCTGATGGATCAGGCACAATGAATTCTTCATTCTTTGCCTCAGCAAGAAGGCTGTCAACATTTATCTTGACAGAAGAGTACGTATTGGAATAGAATGACAACAAAGCTGCTAGCACTAAAGCTATCTTTATGAATGGTTGATATAGTTTATATAAATTCATTTTAATTTGTATTGTCAGTTGATGAGTAATCAAATATTATAGTAATTGGGACAAATTCAGCAATTGTGTCATTAGTCACATTAGCCGCAGGTTTCCAATTTTTTAATGTCTTAGTAACTCTCAATGCTTCATTATCTAGTATATTTAAACCACTACTTCTATAAATATAACACATTTCTGGAATTTGTTTCCCATTTTCATCAATTTGTATTATCACTACAGCTTTATATTCTTTGTTTTCAAACCCTTTTGGTAATTTAGGATATATTAATTCTTTTTCTATGTCTTTCTCTAAATTACCATCGTAAGTTATAGGTATTCTTTCTACATTTTGACAATTAGATGGAGGTGGAGATTCAACATTATTGATTTCTTTCTCATCTGAGCTTATAATATTCATCTCGAATCTTGAATCTATTTCGTGTAAACTATCATTGAACTCAACTTCCAAACTATCAAAGTGAAACTCTTCATCAGAATAAACAGCGAGATATGATGACAGAAATGCTATTGATACAATAGCAGATTTTATAATTGATTTATATGGTAAGTGTAAATTCATCTCAAGTGATATTTTTATCAAATTCCTTAGCTAACTGTAAATATTCATCGGACCATCCATTTGACATAGAAAGCTCTTGGAAGGTAGATGTAGGTGCAAAATGAATACTGAATTTCTCGAGTTTACTTAAATCTCCATTTATAAGGGCTTCTAAGTCACTCCTAATATCATATTTTAGTTCATCAGGTGAGTCATAACCAGCCCAAATAACATCAGTTTCACTTGTGATTTTAGAGTCAATAATTTTTATTATTTCTATAACCCTTTTTAAATTTCTATTTCCAATTTTATACTTCAATTACAGTTTTTCTTTAAATCCTTTAAGAAGTTTTCTGGCTTTCTCTTCTGTATATTCATCAGAATAATAAAGAGAATACATCTGTTCTATTATTCCTATTAAGTCTTCTCTTTCAGTTAATCTTGCTATTTTATTATAAATGAATAATTCTTGCCAAGCATTTTCTATTTCTTTTTCAGTTATTCTTGCAATAAGGAAATCAATAATTTCAGTATCTTTAGGCTCTTCAATTAAATTAATTAATAACATATCTAAATTAGTCAAATCATAAGTTGATAAAAATGCCTCTCTTAGCTTTCCCCTTTGTATATCATCTATTTCAAACATTCTAGTAGATTCTAGCTTGATTTGATTAGGATATGGAAGTCCAGCAGTCTTAGTATGTGAAAGTTCAATTACTCCTTCAAATCTAGTAACTGGGTTCAGTGCACATTTTACTAGCCAATCTATTGTTTGTTTTTTCCTTTCTTCTTCATTTTCCAATTTCAAAATACTTTGCATTTCATGTATTCTCAACTTATAAACTAAGAAAGCTGATGAGCCCATCGGTTTTGAACCATACGACTTTGCATGAGTATAATATCCAGTATAATTTCTATTTAAGAAAGCAAGAACAGTTTCTCCTTTACTATATTTGGCTGGTTCGGGGCAAATTATATCTGTTGAAAAATGAACCTTAATCGTATCATTATTAATTGCTCCTTGGAGTTTATCTTTTATTACTAAAACCGCAAAAGTAACATCCCTATTATTATCTGACTTTTCAGATATAATATCAATTACATCAGCATAGACAATAAATTCTGCTTCCATTACTAACTTTCGTAATGGTTGTGGCGAAATAGGTAAAGCGAATGTGTTAAGTGTAAACGCAATAAAAAAAGCTGTAATTAAAATTGAAAATTGGTATGTTATTGTTGCTCTCATATTTTAAAATATGAAAAACTAACAATAATACCTAACCCCTTACCCATTTCAATCGCAAGCCAGCAGTTTTGTCTTCCAGTGGTTCTAAGGTGAGGGTGTCGCCAATGAAGCCGAAACGTCTATTTACTTTCTTGTCCCACTCGCCTGGGTTGGAGTGTGATATTCGCTCGTGTGTTACAACGCTGTCTTCGTTGTTAATCGTGTATTTGGCGAAATAGACATAGGAATTAGTCAGGTGTTTTAGTGCTTCTAATGGGATTGTGTCGTCAAAGTCTGGGAATCGCAAATCCGTTTTTTCGTAGTCTTTCGTCATTAGGTGGAGCGACATGTTTTCCGTGTCATCATAGAGTATATATCCTTGCATACCACCATTCCAAACTTCCCAATCGCCAGTTTCTTCGTTGTAGTTTTCCATTACTACTAATGTCCATAGGCCAGTTAATTTGTTGTCGTTGGTGCAGCTGGAAAGTAATAACAATAGATTAATAACAATGAATACGATTCTTTTCATTTGTTCGAATTCCTATATCAACTCAAGTTAGTCTTTAGCACATTTTCCAGATCTTCAAATGCTTTGTTCAAGTCATCATTGAGTATAGTGTGGTCGAACTTGTCCTTGTATTCTAACTCTTCCTTTGCTCTTTCTAGTCTTACTTTGAGTTGCTCTTCGGTTTCTGTGCTTCGTTTTTCTAATCTACGCTTTAGCTCTTCGTAGCTTGGAGGGTAAATGAAAATCAAAAGAGTATCATTAGGGAAGCTCTTTTTTAATGAAATGCCACCCTTCACATCTACGTCGAATAAGATAGAATTGCCCGAATTCAGATGTTTTTTAATCTCTGATTTCAGTGTTCCATAGTAATTGCCAAATAGCTGTTCGTATTCTGCAAACTCGCCTTCAGCAATCTTATTTTCGAACTCTTCCTTGCTTAGGAAATAATAATCTTTTCCTTCTTGTTCACCTGCTCGTTTAGTTCTTGTGGTACACGATACCGAGAATCTAACCTCAGGATATAGCTGCATTAGGTGATTAGCCAACGTAGATTTGCCACCACCACTAGGTGATGAAAGAACTATTAGTTTCTTTTGAAACATTACTAAACTTCCTTTTCCCCTTGTGGTACATTTAGTTTTTCGAATAGCTCCATAACTTCAGTTATTGTGCTAGACCCGATGTCGCCTTTAGTGTGTTGGCGGATAGATACTGTCTCGCTCTCTTGCTCGCGATCACCTATTATCACCGCATAAGGGATCTTGGCTTGTTCCGATTCGGCTATCTTTCTTCCTACACCTTCGGAGCGATTATCAAACTTTACTCTAATACCTTCAGCTTTGAGTGATTTTACAATCTTTTCAGCAAATTCATTTTGTCTATCTGTAATTGGCAAAACACTAACTTGCACAGGGGCAATCCAGAATGGGAAATTACCAGCATAGTGCTCAATTAAGATTGAGATAAATCTTTCCATAGAGCCAAAAGGAGCACGGTGAATAATCACAGGTCTGTGAGGTGCATTGTCCGAGCCAGTGTATTCTAGCTCAAATCTTTCTGGCATTACATAGTCAACTTGAACAGTACCAAGTTGCCATTTTCTACCTAGTGCATCGCGAACAATAAAGTCAATTTTTGGTCCGTAGAATGATGCTTCACCTTCACCAATAAAGTAGTCAAGGTTTAGCTCATCAGCTACTTCTTTCACAGCTTTTTCAGATTTGATCCAACCTTCTTCATCACCAGCATATTTGTCTGATTCGTCATCACGGAAAGACAAACGAGTTGTAACTTCCATATCGAATGTTTCGAACACAAGCTGAGTTAACTCAATACAGTTGATAAGCTCATCTTTCAGCTGATCTTCTGTACAGTAAATATGTGCATCATCTTGAGTGAAGCCACGAACACGTGATAGTCCGTTGAGCTCACCTGATTGCTCGTAGCGATATACTGTACCAAATTCAGCTAATCTTACTGGCAAGTCACGATAAGAACGTGGCTCTGAGCTGTAAATTTGGTGGTGGTGTGGACAGTTCATCGGCTTAAGCATATACTCTTCATCTTCAACTTCCATAGGGGCATATTGTGACTCCTTGTAATATGGATAGTGACCAGAAGTTCTATAGAGGTCTAAGTTACCAATGTGAGGTGTGATTACCTCTTGATATCCACGAGCTAATAGCTCTTCTTTGATAAAACTTTCTAATTTTCTTCTTAGCACAGTTCCATTAGGTAACCAAACTGGAAGGCCTTTACCTACCTTTTGACCAATCATATAGATACCTAATTCTGGACCTAATTTTTTGTGGTCACGTCTTTGTGCTTCAGCTCTCATTTCCAAGAATTCATCTAGCATAGATGCTTTAGGGAAAGTGATACCATATACCCTAGTCAAAGTAGGGTTATCGCTGTCGCCTCTCCAGTATGCAGAAGCTAGTGATAATAGTTTGATTGCCTTGATGGCGCCAGTGTTAGGTATGTGACCACCACGACATAGGTCTTTGAAGTTACCTTGAGTACAGAATGTGATTTCTTGTCCTTTTAGTCCTTCGAGCAAGTCTAACTTATAGTCGTTACCTTTTTCTTTGTAAAACTCGTAGGCCTCTTCCCAAGTTGCTTCAGACATCACATAGTCTGACTTTTTCTTAGCCAATTCCTTCATCTTGCTTTCTATTTTTGGGAAGTCATCCGATGATAAAGATTGCCCTTCAGGCATATCTATGTCATAATAAAAGCCACTCTCAATAGATGGGCCAATCCCGAATTTCACGCCAGGGAATAGCTCTTGCAATGCTTCAGCAAGCAAGTGAGCTGATGAGTGCCAAAAGAAATCTTTTCCCTCGTCATCGTTGAATGTTACAAACTTTACGGTGCTGTCCTCTGTTATTGGGCTGTGTAGCTCATATTTTTTCTCACCATTGAGTATTATTCCTAATGCGTTGCGAGCCAATCCGTGTGATATAGACATAGCTATATCATAACCACTTACACCTTGTTCAAATTCTTTTACGTTGCCGTCTGGGAATGTAATTTTCATCTTAATGTTTTTCAGTATTTTAGTATAAAATTAGACTACAAATATAAGAACAAAAAGCTAAAAAGTTATAATAATGTGTAAGTGTCTAATAATTCATTATTTTTGTACAAATAATAAAAAACACTAACGGAGAATGATAATGAAAAAAATATTGATATTGATTGCTGTTCTTATGGCACCACTATTTATGGTAGCGCAAGACGATGAGATTGATGAGCTTCCATTCGACAATGAACCACTTCGTGATGAGGGAAGAGCTTACTTCGTATTAGCTGGTGGTCTAACATTCGATTGGCTTATGATAGATGAGGACCAATTAAGTCAGTTCACTTCTATTGCTCCTGAAGAATTACAACTTTCTGGCCCAATACAACTAATTGGTGGTCAGGGTGTTACTGGTATTCCTTGGGTAAAAAATCTGAGAGTAGGAGTATTTGGTTATGGTGGAAGTATAGAGTCTGAAGTTTTAGAGACTCCTGGTACTGATTTGCAATTCAACGAACCAATAACCATTGGTACGCAAACAAATCTAACAGCTAGTATGTTTGGTTTCTCTCTTCACTATGGTTATGTGCCATTCGAACACTTTGCTATTCTTGGTGGAGTAAATGCAGGTTGGGGTGATGTTACATTCGAAACTTATAGAGGAAACATAACTAATGAAAGACCTATGGCAAATGTAAGTAGTGAGACTCAGAGATATGAGAAGAACTTCTTCTTTGCGATGCCAAACATTCAGTTCGAATATGCTCTAGCAAACTTTATTATTCTAAGAGCAGATGCTTCTTATAATCTTACTTTTGCTCAGGATGAAAAATGGACTTATAATACCTTAGGTGAAAGTAGTATAGTACCCGATTTTGACTTATCTGGTTTAAAAGTTGGATTTGGAGTGATGATAGGTTTAGTTAATTTTTAATTTGGAATTAAAAATTAAATCTTTAACATGAAAAGAGGACATTTATGAAAAAAATATTGCTATTGCTTGCTATTCTTATGGCACCACTATTTATGGTCGCACAAGACGATGAGATTGATGAGCTTCCATTCGATAATGAGCCACTTCGTGACGAGGGAAGATCATACTTTGTACTTGCCGGTGGTATGACATTCGATTGGCTTATGATTAGTGAAGACCACCTTAATAGTTTTGATGATTGTGATTGTTTAGAGCTTTCAGGTCCAATACAACTGATTGGTGGACAAGGCGTAACAGGTATTCCTTGGGTAAAAAATATGAGAATTGGTGTATTTGGTTATGGTGGTAGTATAGAGTCTGAAATAGCAGATTACCCAACTGTTACAGAAGATATGGAAACAGTCATGACTGGAATTCAAAGAAGTTTAACAGCAAGTATGTTTGGCTTCTCACTTCACTATGCCTATGTTCCATTTGAGCATTTCGCTATACTAGGTGGTGTAAATGCGGGCTGGGGAGATATAACTCACGAAAAGTATGTTGGTGGAGAATATAATGACAAAATGGTGTTTGCGGAAGGTGGTTATGGACTAAATAGATATGAGAAGAATTTCTTCTTCGCAATGCCAAACATCCAGTTCGAATATGCCCTTGCTAACTTTATCATTCTAAGAGCAGATGCATCTTATAACTTGACATTTGCTCAAGATGAGAATTGGACATTCAATACACTTGGCACTAGTACTCAGAATCCAGATTTAGATATATCTGGTTTAAAAGTAGGGTTTGGAGTGATGATAGGTTTAGTTAATTTTTAATTTGGAATTGAAAACTAAATCTTATTATATTTGAAACTCTGTAAAAAGCAGAAAGAAAAAAAAGAAAACTAGGGCCCATAGCTCAGTTGGTTAGAGCAGTGGACTCATAATCCATTGGTCGGGAGTTCAAGTCTCTCTGGGCCCACATAGAAAACCCCTTGTATTGTTATGATGCAAGGGGTTTTTTTATTGTCATTTATGTCATTTCCACTAGCTCACCAGAATAGAATGGTGCATACATCACTCCCTTTGTGCCAAAGCCATTTAAAATGTATAGTCTATCGTCAACATCTGATTTTTTTGTTATTGGCCTCCGGTCGTGTGCTGCTGGTCGTATTCCAGCTTGGTGGTCTATTATTCTATAATCACAATCTAGGAATTTATCTAACTTTGCGGTCAACTCTTCTTTTGCTTTTTGTGTTGGCTCTTCTGTCATATCATCCCAAGAGTAATTACTACCTAACCAAAATTTGTTTTCACCCAAAGGAATTAAACTAACTCCTCGTGTTATAGAATACTCTTGACTCAAGTCTGGTATTTCCAATATCAATGCCTCACCTTTTGTTGGCTTCAATTTAATATCTTGGAAATATGGGTTGTCAATAGCTTTGTAACCTTCACAAAAAGCAATTCGCTCATACTTCTCATCATTATATTCTATTCTATCAGGATTAATAACCAAATCATCATATTCGAATGTGGTTTCTATTACAGAATTAGATTTCTGAAAATAGTTTATTGATTCCTGGAGGTAAGTGATGGTGTCTATTTTTCCAGTTGAAGTTACTATACCTAAGCCATGAGGTGATTTTACTCCATCATGTGAGTCGACAATATCCTCGTCGAGATATTGGCTTATCTCTGAAGCTAATGCTTTGTCAATAAATCGATTCCTCTCTTCTCTATCTGCAAATATTCGTAATTGCTTTACTTCCACTGCAAATTTTATGTTCAACTTTCGCTCTACTTTTCCGTAAAATTCTTTCAGGTATGGAAGCAAAATGGATGCGTTATAACTTTCTGTTAGACGTTTGTAAACAACTGGATTCCAGAATCCAGCAGCGACTTTGGACGAATTGAAATTTGGGTGGTTGTCAACTATAGTGAAACTAAGATTACGCTCCTGCAATTGATGTGCTAAAGTTATTCCAGCTAGTCCACCACCTATTATCAGAAAGTTTTTCATATAAGTAAGATAAGTTTTAATTTTACAGATACTAATTTACGAGAATTAATAAAGAATATGAACCCAGAACATTCGAAAAATGAGGTACTCGCTGCCTTAGAGAAAATAATCAAACAAAGTAATGGAAAAGTAGCACCTCAAGATGCTGCCGCCGCAACGGGATACTCTACCCAAGATGTAGAAGATTCTCTCGCAAGATTGATGGAGCTTTACAAATGTAAAGTTGAAGTAGATATGGAAAATGCAAGGCCTATTTACAACTTCGATGTACCTTTGAAAAAGAGAGGCGAGAAAACTTTCCAAGAGAAAATGTATGCCTTTCTAGATGTGCTTTGGGAGATATTCAAAAAGGTTTATAAAGTTGCAATTGGGGTTATATTAATAGTTTATACTCTAATATTCGTTGTATTGATTATTGTAGCTACTAGCCAAGGTGGTGACAGAGATAGAAAGAATAGTAATTCGAGTAGAATGATATCTAATATATTTTCTGCTATATTCCATGGTATGCGGTTCGCAGCTATAAACAAACATTATAAAACTGCAACCGATAGGGATAATATGCACTATCGCTATTATGAGAAGCCACAACACAAAGGAAAGAAATTTATCCAGAGCGTATATGATTTTGTATTCGGCCCAGAAAGACCTGAATTCGATCCACTAAATGACACCAAAGAAGTAGCTACTTACATCAGAGATAAGTC
Source organism: Chlorobiota bacterium (assembly GCA_046290495.1). Lineage (GTDB taxonomy): Bacteria > Bacteroidota > Ignavibacteria > Kapaibacteriales > UBA2268 > PGYR01. Next base: position 169,623 of record JBKAGT010000006.1, read on the forward strand.
TGAGAAAATAACATCTGCTGATATAATTAATCTATCAGGTGTAGATTATGACGAAGCTGATAGCCGATTAGCCGAATATGCGTCTAAGTTTCGAGGTGACATAGATATTACTAATAATGGAACAGCAGTAGCTGATTTCCGTGATTTGAGTGTGATTAGCTCTGAGCTAAAAGGTGGAAGAATTGAGTATTACGTAGATGAAGTAGAGCCACCTTACGAAATGACTGGCAACTCAGGTGGTCGAAATTTTGCAATAGGTTTTATGAATTTATTTAACTTAATGATGTCTGTGGCTGTTATCACTCAAGGGGTACAGCTAAATTCATCATTTTTAGTATATGCTTTGGGCTGGTTTCCACTTATTTTCTCTATTCTTTTCTTTGCCATTCCATTACTTCGATTCTTCGATGTAAAGAAAAAGCAAGCACAACGTAGTAAGAATGTAGTCCGTAAGATATTAGTAGGTGAGATTATAGCAGCCAAAGGTGGACCAATCACCATTGAGAGATTAGTCTCTAAAATAAATGTGAATAATCACAATATAAAAGAAATAGAACAGGTCTTTGAGAAATTAGTTCCAGACTTGAAGGGTGAGATAGTACTCAATGAAAATGGCGTTGCAGTCTATAACTTTGATAGATTGAAGCGAGAACTGAACAGCTGATTATTAAAAGTCTAAGCTGCAATTTTCTTGTCGTAAGAACCAGTGCCCAACTGATTGAGTAGGGCAAAGTGACTTCGAACAGCACCAAAGAAGGTCCTATGCTCGTGATATGGTACTCCATATTCTTCGGCAGTTTTCTTTATAACTTTTGATATTTCACGATAATGCACGTGACATATATTTGGGAATAAGTGGTGTTCTACTTGATAGTTAAGACCACCAACATACCATGACAAGACCTTGTTCTTACGTGCAAAATTTGCAGTAGTCATCAATTGGTGCACAGCCCAATTGTTTTCCATACTTCCAGTTTCATCTGCTTCAAAAAACTCTGTTTCCTCAATCACGTGTGCTAGTTGGAAAATGAATGATAATATCACACCAGAAATAAAGTGCATAGTTAAAAATCCAACTAAAATCTGCCACCAAGCCAAATCAACAACAATCAAAGGTAGCACAAGTGTTAGTGCTACATACCATATCTTATTAACTACAACTTCAGTTATAGCCTTTGGGAAAGTAAGCTTTTGAGCTTTGAGCAAATTCTCTCTGTTGTATTTTATTACTTGTTTGAAGTCTTTAAAAACTAGCCAGTTGATAGTAAGTAAACCATACAAAAATGGTGCGTAATAAGCTTGGAACCTATTTAGTACTCTACGAGGTTGACTTGGAGAAAATCTCATCAAGGAATTTTCTATATCATCATCATGCCCTTCCACATTAGTGTAAGAGTGATGAAGTACATTGTGTTGAATCTTCCAATTAACGTGATAAGCACCTAGAAAATTAACTAAGTAGCCAAGTATTTTGTTTACCTTAGGGTTTTGGGAATACGCCCCATGGTTGGCGTCATGCATAACTGACAAACCAATTCCAGACATACCTAGACTCATCAAAATCCACATAGCCATTACTGGCCAAAAACCACTAACTACACCTGTAAGCATTAATATAAATGGGATAAAGTAAAGTGAAATTAGAGTTATAGTTTTAACTTTCATTTCAGCATTGGCATATTTGTTTATGCCTTTATCTTTGAAATATGAATTAACCCTCATTCTTAGTTCTTTTACGAATTCTGGGTTGTTTCTAGGGTTGAACCTAACTTGTTGTGTGCTCATCTACTCTCTGAATGCAAATTTTTTCTAAAAAAGTGCTTCAATTATTAATTATTGAAATTAATCCATTGAACAAATATAAAATAATTGATTTTTTTTAGCAAAATCATAGTTCTATAATTAATTACTATAACCAAGTGTTATTAAAATTATTGTAAAGTTACAGTACATCTAATTTGATTTTCTTTTTGTTCTTGTCGTATTTCTTTTCTTCTTGGGCCAATGATTCCTCATTGCCAGTAACATCATTTTTAACCATTATCTCTCGGAAGTAATCCCAAGTATAAATCCCAGTGTCGTGACCGTTTTTCCATTTTACTGCTAAAGCGTAGTTACCAATTGGCTTCAGGTATTCCAAATCGAAAGCACCAGGTTCATCTTTTACTTCCACAGGGTGCGAATAAACCTTGTTCCCAACTTTTTCCCCTTTGCAATATGCACATGGGCATTCTCGCCTGAACATCTCAAGTGTCATCATAGCTTTTTTACCATCAGCCCATTCTGCCTGCAGTAAGTAAGGTTTTGGCCTTTCTATTTTTATGGGGTTAATTCTACTCATAAATATTCTTAATTTCGTCATTTATTATTATTGTAAGTTAACGAAAATTAGAATACTCTATTTTTTTTTGGTGTAGATAATATTGCTTTTAAAGGAAAGTAATGAAACCAACTATTCTAATTTTTTGTATATTTCGAATTAGTTCAAAACAATATATAGGATAAAGTATATATGAAAATTAAAGTTCTTTTAGTATTAATTTTTGTGGCATTTTTGACCTCTTGTGATAAGAAAGAGTCAGACAGCAACGAACCTGCGAATGAAGTTAACAAAGACTATGTAGTTGAATACGAGGGCAGAGAAGTGAATTTAGAGCCATATTTCAAAGGGTTTCCTTATTCTAACTTCCATGGCTACTACAAATCAGGTAAGCTATTTTATTATAAATCAGACTCTATTACATCACTTCACTCTACAAATCTGGACAAACCTAACTTTGAAGATGGTAAGCAAATAACTGATATCAATTATTCATTGAGAAATGTATGGTCAACAAAATATAACGATAAAAATAACTCGCTTTACTGGATTGGTGATGAAGTAAATGATGAAAAGCTTGATATTTTTAAGTTAAATCTTGACAATAATGAGCTAGAAAAACTAACAGATGTTCCTTACATATTTGGCTGGAACTTCAACAAAGACAAGAGCAAAATTGCTTACGTAGTTAGGTTAGGTAACTTAGAAAAAAGACTTGGTGAGCTAAGAATAATGGACACCGAAACAAACGAGAGCGTTAGCATAGTCCAAGATTCTCCTGATTATAGATTTACTTGGGGGGCTCCGTCGTTTTCTCCTAATGGTAAGTATGTAGTTTTACCGATATTAAAAGGTACTGATAGAACTAGAGCTAATGTGATGTTGGTTGACATAGAAGCTAAGACTTCGAAAGTAATAACTGATGACAATAAAGAAAGGTTCTTCCCAGATGTTCTTTCAACTTGGGTTGATAACGGGAAAAAAGTACTTTATCTATCTAATGAAAATGGATATAAAAATTTATTTAGCTATGATGTCAGCACTGGTAAAACTGAACAAGTCACTAAGTTTGAGGAAGATATATCCAATGCTTCAGTTTCTGAAATAGATGGTGAACAATATGTTATTGCCAATACAGAAAACCCAATAGAAAGCACTCTTTATATGATTAATCCAGTAACGAGTGATGTAGTGGCATCTAAAAAATATCCTTATAGCTTGTCTTTCTTAGATTCTGACGGTGCTAAACTTATGGTATCGCTGAATGGAGCAACTACTAAATTCAGAATTGATGAGATTACTTTATCAGCTAATGGTTTTAGTGAGTCGACCATCGCTGATTTGCCAGAGGAATTAAAAGAAAAAATAGTTAATGCTGAGGTAGAAAAGCTAGAAATACCTACTTTTGATAAAGATCCTAAGACTGGTGAAACTCGAATGTTACACGCATTCTTGTATAAGCCAAAGAATCCATTACCAAAAGAGAAGCAAAGAGTACTAATTCAATCTTTCTATGGAGGATCGAATAAGTACAATGTACGTGAGCACATATTAACAAATGCTGGGATTTATTTGCTTAGTCCTTCTCCACGTGGGAGTAGTGGGTTTGGTAAGGATTTCTTTGCACTCAATGATAAGGATTTGGGTGGTAATGAGATAATTGATATTATAGAAACTGCTAAGTATATATCGGAGAAATTAGACATTCCGGCTGAGAGAATAGGTGTATTTGGTGGTAGTCATGGTGGTTATGCTACTATGAGGTTACTTACTTTTCCAGGTGAAGTGAATGGAATCAAGGAAGACTTTGATTTTGGATTTGGTATAGCACACGCTGGTTTTTCAGATATTATCCATTTCTATGAGCACTGTAATATTCCTGACTGGGTAACATTGGAAGCTGGTGACCCTGCAACTGAAGCTGAGAAGTTAAACAGCCGTTCACCATTATACAACGCTTATGATATGGAGGGCAGACTATTGCTAACTCACGGTACTAACGACAGCCGTGTGCCGATAGAAGGTAGTAGATTCATGGCAGATAGCTTGAAAAAGTATAACAAAAACGTTACTCTTCAAGAATATGAAGGTATGGGTCACCATATCAAAGGATTGGAAAACAACGTACGTCAGTACAAGACATGGTTCGATTTCTTACAAGCAGAAGAGAAATAAACCAATACATTCATAGAAAGAATATAAATAAATAGCTCATTGACTTTTATAGTTGATGAGCTTTTTTGTTTTTAGTCTAATTCCAGCTATTTAATACATTTCTAATTGGTTTAAAAGTTCAGTGAGAGTCCAATTTTTTATAAAGTTTGGGATCATTCTGAAAGTTTTGTAAGTTTCTAAAGTTCATATAAGATAGGAGTTAGACATGAAATATATATTAGCCTTATTTATTTTTGTATTGAGTATACCCACAATGCAAGCCCAAAACTTAGTTACAGACGGCTCATTCGAAAACTACATACATTTGCCAGTTCACTTTTCTACGTTTAATTATAGTAGGTATCAAATTGTAAAAGGAGATATGGTAACTAACTGTCTCTGTGACAGAGGTTTTCCTAATACTGCAATGATTTACCCATTTGGTATTGATAAGTATACAGATTGTATAGGTTGGTTCAATGGAAGCTATCAAGAGACACCACATGTTTGGAGATATGCAACAAGTGATTATTTTCATAGGGATGTAAACCCTAATGATAATTATTATAAGGCGAGATATGCAGATGTTCCTTTAAATCATGCCAATGCTGAAGATTTAAGTGATAACCCTCTTACATCTTCCCAGGTCGCTGAACCATATGATGGTGATGCTTATGTTGGAATATTTTCAACAAGAACAAATCTAATCTATTATAATGAATTTGTCACCCAAAGATTGGATGCGTCTAATCCTGAAAATTTCATACGTGAAGGTGGAATATATGATATTTCATTTCGAGTAAGAAAAACACAAAATGAACAAACCTCATATCATGATTTGAAACAGATTTCAATGTTCCTTTGGTATGAGATTCCTGATTTAAATACTTCATACCGAATAATTTATACTGATACTTTACAAAGAAATTATTTTATGATAAATCAACATAACAACCCATCAGGATTTATAGATGATACTAATTGGGTTTTAGTTAGAGATACATTAATCGCTCCACATGATCTGAATTACATTTTTATAGGTTCTTTTGATAAAAGCCGTGAGATGGCAGACACTAGCCACTTTTTTGGGGCTGGATTAATTGATCCGCCTACTTCCCCTTCAACTGATTGGCAAATAACATATCACTATATTGATGATGTAAAAATTGATTCTATTGGATTTATAGATACTTGTGATTGTGATGATATTACAAATGATATTTCTTTTAGATCCGAAACTAGAGGAGAACCAGGTGAGTGTTGTCGTGTAATTTATTTAAAACTTGACAACCAAGATACTACTTGTAGAATTTCAGAGTTTATTTGGGATACAGATGATGGAGATTTTATATTTGACACTGTAAACGTGAACGATCTCGGTCATCTGCAATTAAAAAACAATCAATATTTTCCGGTAGATACAATTTGTTATGATGATTCATTACATAGCGAAGTTTTCCAATATAGATTCTATTTTAGAACTTTAGGGAGTAAAGAGTTTGATTGTTTAAAAATATTTTATGATTCTCTCGATTGTTACGATTTGCCTTGCTCTTGGCTAAAAGAACCATATCCTGACCCAAATGACCCAACAAAACAAGCAGTCAGGTTGGATGTTAATTATTTAGGGACCAATGATGATGGTCAGTGTTGTTATGAACTTGAGTTTATTAATAATAGTCCGTATGATTTAAATGCATCAGATATAAATTTTGATTTTAAAGGTGCCACTGTGACTAATATATCAGATTTAGATTTACGTCCAGTTTATCCATATAAACGATATAACTTTTTTCCAATTGATGGCTTTGAAGCAAATAGCACTCGAAAAATTGTACAAATTTGTCTTTATCCTGGAGAATCATTGACATTTGATTGGGCTCTAAGTAATTCACGCTCTGAATCAGGAAGTTATGATTGTTTTGACAAAAGAGAAGTAGAAATTAGTTGTGAAGCCTGTTGTCCAGAGTTTGAACTCTTTAATACATTTAGTTCTGACACAACTAAATGTTGTATAACAATTGATAGTGCAAATGTAAATTGTGGTGATTCAGTTGCGTATTTCAAAATATACAATGATATTGAAATTCCTGTTTCACTTCCTTATGAATTATGTAACGATAACTCTGATTTTAAATTTAGAGTAAAAATATATAATTCAGATACATTATTTTGTGTAAAGAATTTTGATTTTAATAATGTTATAGACGATTGTTCTTGTTGCAGTAAGTTATTCATTGGAATTATGAAAGATGTTAGCTATACAGGAGTTGGATGTAAATATTTTATTGACAGAATTTATGGATCTGATGAATGTGGAATAGATTCACTCTCAGCAGAAATAGAATATGGGAAGTATGTCGATGGCGTTTACACTAAAGTTGGTACAATGGATTACACAGATTACTACACTTGGCAACATACAATGAACACTTGCCAATTAGACACAATGGTATTCAAGTTTATTGAAGATAGTACAGAATTATGTGAAAAAGAGCTTATTTTACAATGCCAAACATGTGAAGATATAGAGGTTGATTCAGTCAATTCTTATAAAAAGAGTTTTACCTATGGAATTCCCCCTAATCATTTAACTGTTACTGGGTGCTGTATTGATATTGAAGTAATGAATCCTGATTCCGGAAGTTGTGATTATTATGGAATTTTTGAAACAGGGAATGGAGTTAGAGATAAAATAAATATTGGTAAATATCAAGATAATTTATTAAAAGGATCAGAAGATACTCTTACAATTTGTGGTGGGTTTAGTAATCTTACGAACAATGACGATATTACATTAATGGGGTATCTTGCGATTTATGATAGATTTGGTAATTTGTTATGTACTATAAATTATGAACATTTTTGTGAAGGGGATGTTTTTGCAAAAGAAACAAAAAAATCTAATAGTGTAGATTTAGAGCAAATACTTGTAGAAGGAAATAGTTTCAGTGTTGATACAAGAGAATTGTTGGATTTTGAATATGAAATATATACTATAGAAGGCAAACTACTCTATAGAGAAAAAATATCAAATAAATCCAACTCACTAATAATTAGTACTGTTGGTCTTCAAACTGGTATATATACGCTCAATCTTATATCTAAAGATAAGCAAATTGTTAAAATATTTAAAGTTGTAAAGTAATAGAATATTATCATCAAGTGATTGCAACCACTTATTGATATTTGGAGAATTATATGAAAACAATAATAACATTAATATTAACTTCAGTTATTACACTATACTCCCAGAGTGGACACCCAGAAGTTGAGAAATTTAAACTTAAGGGTTATGAAAATTATAATTTCAACAATGTGCTATTAGACCCTGAAAGCCCAATAGAAGATTTTTATCTTATAACAGATATTGGTGAAATACTCAAAGTTAAGAATATGGGGTTAGACCCAATTGTACAGAGAGTATTCGTTTATGATGGAGATATAACTGAAGCAGAATCGGAGGGAGAAATTCACTATTTCTCAGTCGTAAGTGAAACAGAAACAATGCTCTTAGCAACGACTGACTTTATAGACTTGGATACAATTTATCAAGAAGATAATGCAGAGATAACGGATTTTAGGATTGACAGAGGTAAGTTATATATATTATCAAACAACGGAACAGAGGGAAAGATAAGCTATACTCCAATAGGTGAAAATAATTGGAAAGAAAAGGACATACCTAGTCCAGAGTTCAATAGGCTTTTTGTAATGGACTCACAAATGGTTCTTTTTATGTATTTAGCAGATGATGCTACACTCCTTTACACTAATATAGATGATAAAGAATGGAAAGAAAAAAACAATTTCCTTCAAGAGTTTTACAAGGGGTACTCTGATATGCAAGAAATTAAGGGAGCAAAAGCAATCTATGGAGACTCAAAACATATAGGGAATAATTTGTATATTTTGGATTATAAACTAGATCGATATAAAGTATTCTTTGGCCCAGGTTATGATAACGTATATAACTCTGTTGGCTTCAGACAAAGTTTTGATTTTGATAGGGATAATTTACAAATTGGAAAGTTTATGGATGATTGCGAGTGTGCTTTTCTGTTTAGACTCACGTTTAATGGAGATATAGAAAAAAATATGTTCAAATTTCTTCAAACTAAATCCTTGAATAAAATAAAATCTAACAAGAAATCAAAAAATATTCAATTTGTTGCAGTTGGTTCTGATGGATTAGTATTGCTTATTGACAGGCAATTAACAAACATTGAAAATGAAGAGGAAAAACAGTTGGTAGTAAATGAAAATGCTAATTTTACAATCTTCCCCAATCCTGTTGGCAATCAATCAGAGCTGAATATTGAATGTGAAGAAATTATAAATTCTTTATCAATTACAGACATTAGTGGGAAGCAATCATTGAATATATATCAGATAGGTCAAAGGAACTACACCCTTCCTATTAACAACTTAGCATCTGGTGTTTATTTTATTAGTGTAAATGGTGTTTCTAAGAAATTTGTGGTGGAATAGATGAATTAATTCTTTTTCCTTATCAACACTCTAGCTTTTGTGCTAGTGTTGAATAACTTATAGATTACATTTTTGATTGTGGAGTATGAGTATGTTTGCCAGTCTAAGAGTTCGTAGCCAGTCTTATCACACAAATACTGGAATGACTCACGGCAGAATTCATTGCAGAGTAATAGAAAGGTTAAATATTAGTTAGTAAATTCGATCTTATCAATTAACAACTTAAACTGTTCAGCTTTTTTGTTAGCTATCAGAATACTGAATTCTTCTACACTATTGTGATTAAAGTTTGGTAAATCTAAATCACGACCTCTGAAAGTGGGATAAAAATCAGAAAGATCGACTACTATAGTTTGCCATTCACTTGTAGTCTCTATGTCTTTTTGATAAGAATAGTAATTTTTGGAAGTATTCTTTAGTCTAAGTTTATAGTCTTTTCCATCCCCTTTTAGCATTATTGAAATCTTGCTGTATTCACCAATGTCTAAAGTGCCAAATGAATAACGAACAGAACAAAACCCACCATAGTTTTTTAGAGATATATCACCAGAGAAAACAGCATGACCATCTGAATTAACTTTGAATTGACTTTGGGATTTACCACCCATAACTGTGTCGTTTACAATTTTCCAATTGTTAATTAGATTATCATTATTAAAATCAAATAGCATAATACTGCCAGTTGCAAGAAAATAAAACAGATATAGTGGTATTAGCTTAACCATATGAAACCTATTTTGTTAAATAATATTCAAATAACTCTTAATTATGGAATTTATTTCAACTTGATTACTAATATTTTTTGAACCAGCTAAACTTCTCATCTATAATATTCTTTTTATTCAATTCGAGATACTCCAGAAAAGCAGTAGCTGCTGGTGAGTGATTTTTTCCTTTTAGCCATATCAGCTGCCAATTAGTAGCTATAGGTGTGCCCTTTATCTTTATTATATTCAATGAACCGTTTTGAATCTCATTTTTTAAACCAATTACAGGCATGAATGAATACCCCATACCCGCAAGAATTGCTTGCTTTACAGCTTCATTCGATGTAAGCTGCATTTTTTTAACAATTGGGATATTATTCTTCATGATAAATGCTTCCATAGTTTGCCTAGTTCCTGAGCCGCTTTCTCTGTAAATGATTGGCTTTTCCCTAAAAAATTTATGTAAGCCTTTTTTAGATTTAATTTCAATTTTATCAGCTCCAACTAGATATAATTTGTTTTCTAGTAGAGATAATCGTTCAGTATTTAGGTGATCAGGAACAATTGAAACTAAAGAGAAATCTACTTCATTCCTCTCTAAGCTTTTTACTACGCTATTCTTATTTGTCACGTCCATTTCTATATGAACACCTTTGTTTGAATTCGCAAAATCAGATAAAAAGTATGGCATTACATATTTTCCTGTAGAGACCACGGACATTTTTATCTTACCAGTGAGTTCACCCCTGAAAGCTAAGTTCATATCATTGATTTCTTCCAATTTGGCAATTATCAATTCCGCCTTCTGAGCGATTTTGTTACCAAATTCTGTCACATAAAGCTGTCTGCCTACTACTTCAGTCAAAGGAATATCAAATTGTTTTTGAAAGTTTTTCAGCTGAATTGATACTGCAGGTTGTGTGATATGCAATTCCTCAGCAGCTCTGGTAATAGAGCGTGTCTGGCAAACTTTTAAGAATAGTTGTAATTGTGTTAAAGTATAATCCATAAATTTTCCTTATGTATAACATTACAAATATAAATAAAAACTTATGAATAATCTTACATAGTTTTGCACTATACTTTTCAAAACATTGTGAGGAAATACATTATATGAATAGAATTACTATAGCACGAGGAGATGGGATTGGACCCGAAATAATGGACGCTACACTAAGAATATTAGAAGTAGCTGGTGCAAAATTAGAATATGATGAGATAGAGATAGGGGAAAAAGTTTACAAAAGTGGTAACTCCACAGGCATATCAAAAGAAGATTGGGAAGTAATAAAAAGAAATAAAATATTTCTCAAAGCACCGATAACAACACCCCAGGGTGGCGGTTACAAAAGTTTAAATGTATCTACAAGGAAATTCCTTTCATTATTTGCAAACGTAAGACCTTGTAAGTCTTTTAGTCCTTATGTTAAAACAAAACACCCGGATATGGATGTTGTAATCATAAGGGAGAATGAAGAGGATACTTATGGAGGTATAGAGCATAGGCAAACTGATGAAGTTGTGCAATGCCTAAAATTAATCAGTAGACCAGGATGCGAAAAAATAGTAAGATATGCCTTCGAATATGCTAAGCAAAACAAGCGCAAGAAAGTAACTTGCTTTACTAAAGATAACATAATGAAGCAAACAGATGGCTTGTTCCACCAAGTGTTTAATGAAATAGCAGAGGAATATCCAGAGATTGAAAGCGATCACATGATAGTTGATATTGGGGCTGCAAAAGTAGCAGATACACCAGAAAACTTCGATGTCATTGTCCTACCTAACCTATATGGAGACATAATCTCTGACATCGCAGCCCAAATATCAGGTTCTGTTGGTCTAGCTGGTTCATCAAATATTGGATTGGAGTGCTCTATGTTCGAAGCAATCCATGGCTCAGCACCTGATATAGCAGGACAGAATGTAGCTAACCCATCTGGTTTACTAAATGGTGCCATAATGATGCTTAATCACCTTGGACAAAACCAAGTGGCTGAAAATATATATAATGCATGGCTAAAAACTATAGAGCAAGGATATCACACTGCTGATATATACAAAGAGTCAACTAGCCGAGAATTAGTTGGAACCAAAGAGTTTGCTAATCAAGTGATTACTAATCTTGGTTCAGTACCCGAAACATTAAAACCAGGTGATTTCAAAGGAATCTCACCAATTAAGATTAAGAATTATGAAAGAAGAGAGCCAGAAGTAAAAACACTTCATGGTGTTGACATCTTTGTTGATTGGGAAGGGTATGATCCAAGTGAGTTAGCAATCAAGTTACAACAAATTGACACAGAAAAATATAAACTAGAAATGATAACAAATCGAGGGATATTGGTTTGGCCAAACGGATTTGATGAGACTTTCTGTACAGACCACTGGAGATGTAGATTTACTGCTAAGGATAATCATGATATGACGAAGAAAGATATAGTAGAAATCATTGGGAGTGCAATTGATTTGGATATCGACACAATTAAAACAGAAAATCTTTATTTGTTCAATGGAATTAAGTCCTTCTCAGTAGGACAGGGGCAATAATGATAATGGAATTAACTAGAGTAAATGCGATTAGTTGTTGTGGTTCTGTTATATGCTTCATCGTAACTACTATTATAGGAATACAAGCAATCAAAGATGGCAATATAGCCGAGTACAAGCCACTATTAGCAAGTTTGATATTTATCGGAATACTATTATTTAATAACACACAAAATATAAAAAGTGAGGTAACACAATGAAAAACATTAGTCTAATCAACAGTAGCTTCGAGCCTAAAGATGCTAAACAAGTTCTATTAAGTTTACTTGATTATAAAATTCAATTTCATAATCAAAAAATATTAAGCTCGTTTGAAAAATATGGTAAAGAAGACGAGTATTCTAAGAATAGAATAGGACAACTAAAACAGGAGAGGGAAAAAGTTTTAGAAATGTTTAATTATAATGATTTTGATGGTTGCACGATTGCGTTGGAAGCAGAAGTATCAATAAAGGTATTGGAAAACGCATAAAGCATGGATTTTGCACTATTAATTGACAATTTAACTAATCCTGCATTATTGTTCTTTATATTAGGAATACTGGCGGTATGTGTAAAAAGTGATCTTGAAATACCAGGTACATCCTCCAAGTTCATATCACTTTATCTATTGTTTTCAATTGGGTTCAAAGGGGGGCAAGAGCTTTCACACGAGGCCTTTTCATCTGAAATTTTATTCTCGATGATCTTCGGAGTTGCAATTGCCCTTATCATACCAATATATAGCTTTTTCTTACTAAGGAAAAGATTAAGCGTATATGATTCTGTGGCTTTGGCTGCTGCCTATGGCTCAGTAAGTGCAGTTACATTTGTAACAGCATCTTCATACTTAGAAACGATGGGGTTAACACTACACGGACATATGGTAGCAATGATGGCTTTGATGGAATCACCAGCAATTATTGCAGGATTAGTTTTACTTTTTCTATTCAACAAAAAGAATAAAAAGGAAGTAAGTATGAAGAATGTTTTGAAGCATTCTTTGACTAACGGAAGTGTAATTCTTATTACTGGTAGTCTTATAGTCGGATTGATAGCAGATGCAAAACAAGCTGAAGGGATAAAGCCATTTACAGATGATATCTTTAAAGGGTTTCTAGCAATATTTCTACTAGATATGGGGATAATTAGCGGAAGAAAGCTAAACTCCTTGATAAAGAAAGGTTGGTTTCCTTTTGTTTTTGCAGTTTTCATGCCCTTAGCAAATGGAATAGCATTCGGATTGCTTAGCTCTTTCGTGACTGATGACATTTCTAATAGGTTTATATTCGCAATATTAGCAGCTAGTGCTTCCTACATTGCAGTACCTGCGGCAATGAAAATTACTGTACCAAAAGCGAACCCTGGTTTATATTTGCCCATGGCTTTGGCAGTTACATTCCCAGTGAATATAACAATTGGAATGCCTATTTACTTTATGGTGATTCAGCAAGTGTAAAAAGTTAGGTGTTATTTATCAGTTTCTCTTGTACGGAAAATAATATCCCAAAGGGGGCTACTAACTCCATAACCCTCATGTGGCTTAACATAGTGATGCTTCATGTGGTGTAGTTTCACTTTTTTGAATAAGTCACTTTTGAATGAGAAATGGTGCATAGCATAGTGACCTATATCATAAATTAAATAACCTATGAGAAATGCTGCAAAAAATGGATAAAGTGCTGGTATAGGTATAATGCTATAAAAAATCAGAAAAAAAGCTGTAGCTAGTGGTAAACTGAGACTAGGGGGCAATACTAACCTTTTTGCATCTTGTGGGTAGTCGTGATGAACTCCATGCATTATCCAATGCAACTTTTGTCCGATTTTACTTTTTGGTTCGTAATGAAATACAAACCTGTGCATAGCATATTCTACAAATGTCCAAACAAATATACCTAATCCAATTAATAGAAGTGACAACCAAATGTTAACTGATGAGGAAACAGTTAGATAAAACAAATAAGCAATGACTGGTGCAAATATCCAAATTGGTACAGACCAGTGTGTCTTGGACATCATTTCCATAAAGTCCGTTTTGAACATTCTTACAGATTCGTTTTTGTTAGATATGAAGTGCTTTTCAGCCATGTAATCTTAGTTGTTTGAGTATAATTCTGATTAATACGAATACAAATAACAGAATATTTTATATTATATTTATTAATATTTTATTTCACAATATAATAAATTATAACTACTTTCCTGCTGTGAATAATACAACAGAAATAGCGAATCCAACAACTGTACCAACTGGTATGGCTATAAATAGACTTCCAAGCTCTTCAATTTTCTTAGTTAAAACTCGATGAATTAGATAAATAGTCCCAAATATGAAAGTGAAATAAACACTAAGAGCAATCCAATTACCAATATTATTAATCCATGAAAAATTATAATATCCTTCGTCTATAAAGCCAAATAACATTGTGAGTAGGAAAGTATAAATTAAAAAGACTTTTGTACTTAGCTCTAATCCATCCGACTTGTTTGATTGTATTGCAGCTTCCATAATTCCACCTTATTTTTTGAAAAGTATGAGTAAATAACGCTAATACTTTTAATTTAGTTGCAATTTTTCTTAAAATCTATATTGTAATTGTAGCCCTAGTGGACTAATACCAAAATCTAGACCTGTATCGGAGCTGCTCTCTTTTTTTCCGATACTATGTTCGTACGCTTTTATAACAGCTAATGCGCTTAGGGCACCTATAGATGCACTAATAAATGTGTCTGATGCCCAATGAGCAGAGAAATATAGCCTGCTGACAGTATTTAAGGTGGCTAATCCATATAGTCCTGTATAAGCCCACCAAGTATCAATTCGGTTTGACAATAGAGTTGCCATGGCGAAACTAATGGTTATATGACCAGAGGGGAATGAGTGATAAAAATAATCTAAAGTGAATGGCCTAAATGTTCCATTGCCCTTCAAATTATAAGGGCGGGATCTACCAATAATAATTCTCGAGGTTATAGTAGTGAAGCCAGATAAAATGAGAGTTTCAACTAAAAGTCGACCTGTTGTTCTTATACTCTCATCTTGTGCAATTAGTCCAGTTAGGTATATTCCAACAGCAAGGCCATCAGCTACTGGTATAGTTCCAAAGTTATCTAATACCTCTAAAAATTTCTCAGTATCGGAATGTTTCACTTTATTATTTTCTATATAATTATAGACAGGCATGTCTGCTGGAATCAGTGCAGCCGTGCCAACGATGACACCACCAAGCTTTATTGCTGAATAGGAATCGAAATCAACTAAGTCATTTGCTATAAACCCTAGATCATCAAATGCACTTTCGAAGTCGTCTGAAAGAATAGTTATTACATCTTTATCCTCCTCTTGTGAAGAAAACAACAATATGCCTTTGTGTGAGAAAAGAAGAAATAGTATTGGAATTAATATTTTAAAATTTGTTCTCATTGATTGCAATATAAACAAAAAAGACCCAATCTTTTGATTAGGTCTTTTATAAAAAATTCTTGTAATTTTTTCTATTTCTTTAGCGTTGCTCCTGCCAATGGTTTCATTCCAGAAGGCACCTTGTCTGGAATTTCCATTAATTTAGGATCAAGTAAAGTACCATTGTCTTCTAAAGCTTCCATGAATGCTACAATAGCATCTACTTCTTCATCTGTTAGATTCAATGGATTCTTTAGAACAGGGTGAATCAAATCATCAGTAACCCTAGGATGTCTTGGTCTAGAACCATTGTTATAAAACTGAACCACTTCTTCTAAAGTTTCGAATACTCCATCGTGCATGTAAGGGCCAGTTAGAGTTACATTTCTAATTGTTGGTGTTCTGAAAGCAAATCTACCAGAAATCTGTTGAGTAAATTCTTCTCTACCAAAATCTTCGCCAGGTTCTAGCTTTTTACCTGGGCCAATCTGAGGTACACCAGCAACAACATGTTTATAATCACTAAAGTTAGGACCGTTGTGACAAGTCCCACATTTAGCTTTAGAGAAAAATAAGTCTAGTCCTTTTTTCTGTTGGTCAGTCAAAGCATCAGCTTCACCACCTACAAATCTGTCATAAGCTGTATTTCTTGTTACTAATTCTCGTTGGAAAGCTGCTAGTGCTTTACCAAGCATATCACTTGTTATATCAAACTCTTTTCCTTCCTTGACCTCTTCTGGGAAAGCTTCCTTGAACAATCTTACATATTCTGGAGTTTTCTCTATATCACGACATAGGAAATAAATAGCATTGTTGGGAGATAATCTGTCACCTTTCATTTCTTCGCGAGAAGTCGGTGGTTTAACAGCTTGTGCTTCCAATCCTCTTGCTCTTCCATCCCAGAACATTACTCCCATGTGATTTGCTTCACCAGTAGAATCTAAATTGAATGCAGTGTTAAATACTGTAGGTGAATTCCTAGGAACATCACCTATTGGTAAACCACTAAATACAGATGTTCCGAGTTCTCTGTCTGGACCGATATGCATGGATTCACTAACACCAGCTGGTAATTTTCTTCCATCAGCAAATCCCAAACCTGGGTGGTGACAAGTACCACATGAAGATCTGTTTTCAGCAGATAATATCGGATCATAAAACAAAAGTCTTCCTAATTCTACTCTCAGTGGATTATACTGATTGTCCGGTGGGTATGGAATATCAGGTAATGTCTTTAGATTATATTTTTCAATTAACTCATCTCTATCTGGAATAGGACCAGCTCCATCATCTGAACATGAGTGAAGCAATACCAAACTACTGATAATTGATATCAATAATAATTTGTAAATACTATTCATATTATAAAACCTTTTATATTTATTTTTCTCTAATTTATACCAATATAACAATATAAACCAATAAATGTAACAATTTTGCGACGTTTTTTTCTTTTTATCTATTGTCCAAAAAGTTGAATCTTTTTATCTATTATTTCTTTTAGCTTCAGATTGTTAGCGTATTGAGCATAATTAGAAGCCGCTTTCAAATTTACCAATGCAAGATTTTTTGTCATATTGTGCAATTCGTCATCTTTGCTATTAACAGATTTGGCTAATTTTAATACATCTAGATTGCTGTAATCAAACTTCATAGGTTCTGGTTGCTTGCTCAATCTTATCAAGAAACCTTCAGGTATTTTTACATAATTTTCACCTACTTCTGGCTCGCTCTGCAATATATCAAAAGTGACGTACACTGGTCTTGTGTCTATATTTGAGTCGATGTAGCAATTCAGCATATCTATAAAATAAGATTGTATCAATCTTGGGTCATAAGCTTTATCTGACTCGAACTTTTCTAATTGACCATCAAATAGTTCCATTTTTGGTTCACATTTCGAGCTTATTTTAGGGTACCATTGCTTCATAGTTTCTAGATACCATGTCCTACGTAGTAGTTCTTTTTCTATAAGAGAAATGTCTGTTCTTTCTCCTTCTATTTTATCATTATACCAGCGAGCAGAGACCCAAAAATCCCACTGAGCAGATATAATAATAGCATCTTTTTCAGCTGATTCGATTATTATTCTTTCATATTCTGAAACTGAATAATCTTCACTCAAATCACTGTCAGAATAGTTGGCATATAGGTTGAATAGTGGGATAAAAGCAAAAAGATAAAGTAAGTTCTTCTGCTTGTTTATTAATTGCTTGGCACCAATCAACATTATTAAAAACATTGCGATGTATGCAGTAATAAAGTACGAATCTATATCATGTATAGAATAGTTAAGTGAGTAGAAAAGGCATAAGAATAAAGTGCTAATAAGTATATAGAATATAGTTCTTGATTGCTTGAAAGCAGTAAATAGGCCAAAGAGTAAAAACAACACCCCAATCCAAGTTAGTTGAGCAGGGATTAGTGAAAAGAAAAGCTTGAAATTCTCTTTCCATGCATTGCCATCGCTGAACATCCACACTTGGTACTGTGCTCCTGTTACGTGATACCAAAACTTATCAAAACTACGGTGAACTGCACCCCAATTGAATTCTGGAGATTGCGATGACCTAACGGGTAAGTATATATATAGCAGAAATCCCAATAAGGTAACTGCCACAACAAAGCTAAATAATTTCCATCTGTCTTGCTTACTTGTCTTAGTAAATAATACAATAAGCCCAGCAGGTATAAGCATAAAAGAAGTTAGGTGGTTAGCAAAGCCCAAACCCAAAGTAAATCCTGCAGCAATAAGCAAACGACCAGAATCTTCTTTTGTGAAATATGCCTTAGTTACTAAATATAAATATAGGGTTATGATTACTAGTTGTAATGAATAGACCTCAACTGATGTGGCCTGTTTCCAAGTCGTGAGTGCAAAGGAATAGCCCTGAGCTATGAATAATGACAATAGCAAATCATCCAGCTCAGTTATTAACTGTCCTACCTTCTTTTTGAAGCCAATATTTGTTATTAGCTCGAATGAAGTAAGGAATATGAATGCAGAAGATATAGCGGTAGCAACTGCAGCCATCAGATTCAAGTTAAACACTGCCGACCAAGGCAATAAGTTGCTCCACAAATGACCAATTAGTGTGAACAAAGGGTAGCCAGTGGGGTGAGCAATGCCCAACGAACTTGCTACTGCTGCTAACTCGCCACTATCAGTATAGTAAACATCTGGTGCAATAGTTAGTATATAAATTGCCAAAGACAGAACAAAGGATATAGCTGTAAAGATTTTTTTCATAAGTAAAATAATGTATTGATTATAAAGCAATTTATTAATGAGTTAGGTTTAATGCAAGTTTGGAAATTGAAAAGAACAAAGTCATATCGGTTGGGAATAACGAAAAAAAAGCAGCCCAAATGAGCTGCTTGTTAAAGTATAAATCTACGAAACTACTATTGACCTGGAGGTGGAGGTGTAGTTTGTGGTGCTACTTTTTGCATCAACTTTTGCTGTGCAGCTGGGTCCATTTGGATAGCTATCATCATTTCTTGATATTCAGCTAGTGTCAAATTTTCTGATTTCAAAGTCGCTTCCATTTTCTTTCTCATTTCCACTTGAACTTTACCAAGCTCATTTGTAATTTCTTGGAATTGTGATTTATCAGCTTCACTAACACTTTTCGCAGTTTCTGGTCTTTGTAGAGCCTGTTGAAGTTGCATGAACTTCTGAACTTCCATTCCTTTAGCTTGCACTAATGCCATCATTTTGTTCTGAGACTCTACATTCAATTTTTGTAGTTTCCCTAATATAGAAGCTAATTTGTTCAAGTCTGCTTCTGTTAGTTTTCTATCTGGAACTGTTACAGGGTTTTGTTGGGAGCCAATACTTGGTGCTACATCAGCTGGTTGATTCGTCTCAGGTACATTAGTCGAAACCGTATTACCTTCGCTAACTTCTGGAGTCTTAACTTGTTCTGTTACAGTAGCACTAGTAGAATCAACTGTTTCTTCTGTTTCTTTTTTCTCATTTCCACAACCAACTAAAACTGCAAAAGCTAGTGATAGTCCTATTATCTTCAATTTCATATATTTTACTTTTGATTATTGCATAAAAAAATGGTGGCACAAATATTTGTAAACCACCACAAATAATTAGACAAAGTTATGAATAAAACTAATTCCGAACAATTATCTTACCTGATTGTACTTGCTTTGAACCTATGACACGAATGAAATAAACTCCAGATTGCAGTCTCATTTCATAGTTTGAAAGTTGAAGTTGCCCATTAGTATATTTGCTTAGTATTATCTCTCCAAATAGGTTTGTCAACTCCAGCATTCCGGATATAGATTTTATAGTAGTGTTTGATAAATTTATAACAGGGTTTGGATATATTTCTAATTCACTAGTATTTTGATTACCCTCTACATTTGTTTCATCTTTACAATCTTCTATCTTTGTTGCAAAAAATTCAGCTAATTCATTTGTCCTAAGCCAAAAATTATCAAAACTATGCCCAGATGTAGAGGGGTTAGTTACCTGCTCTATACATGGCGCGTTGTTATTAGACTTTTTGAATCTATAGTCAATATTGTTCAAAGAAATATCACTTATTGAATCGAGCATTTCATTTACTCCACCGGAACCCCAAGTGTGTAAACGACTAATAATATCTTGACAGTTGAGTGGGAAACCTCTAGCGCAAGAGGCAAATCCTTGCAGTATTTTGTTATAATTCATAGGGACAATCAAATCATTGGGCTGGTGGAACATATAGAGTGCAGGTTTTGATGCATCATTGTTTGTAAAAATATTGTTGAATACACCACCATAGAAACCACCAACAGCTTTTATATCATATTCGAGCGATGATTCTAAATATTGGCTTCCTCTATAATCTCCCAATGCAGGTCTTTCTAAATTCATTGACTCTATTGATTCTGCTATTCCTAACTCTTGAATACAAGGTGACTCATAAATTGAGTTGGGGCTAGGTGCGTT
This sequence comes from Chlorobiota bacterium, assembly GCA_046290495.1. Classification (GTDB taxonomy): domain Bacteria; phylum Bacteroidota; class Ignavibacteria; order Kapaibacteriales; family UBA2268; genus PGYR01. The sequence goes on from JBKAGT010000006.1 coordinate 190,184, forward strand.
AGATAGTTCTTGTATGTATTCAGTAATTACTTCACTCTCTGAGTCAATATACCCAGTACCAATTACTGTATATGCACCTGCGCTCTCACCAATAAGAAAAACATTGTTAGGATCTATATTATACTTTTCAGCATTTGTAATCATATACCTGACTGCAGTATTAACATCTTGCAATGCACGATAATAAGCTCTGTACCACTCAGCAGAGTCGGTTACATTGAAGCAATCCCACCCCTCAACATTGCAATGTATATTCTTCTCTGTGTGGAACATTCCTAATCTGTAATTAATGTTTGTTGTTACATAGCCTCTCTTGGCAAAATCTTGACTCATTCTTTTGATATTTGGGTCATCTTTACTACCAGCTAACCAAGCACCACCGTGTACTACAACTGCCAAAGGTCTACCACAGTTTGGTGGGTCATCACCCAGAGGTGTTCTAATGTCTAATAGCAATTGTCTTTCTGCACCTGCAAAATCAGTCTCAATACTGTATGTTATATCAGATTCTAGTTCAAAATTAAAAGTAGTGTCAATCCAGCCATTTGATAATAGTGGAGAAAATGAGAGTATAAGAAGTATGAAGTATTTCATTTTTACCTTTGGAAATGTAAGCTTAATCTCAATATAACAAAAAATGCAATAAATGAAAGTTTGAAGGGAGTTGTACGTTAATGTATTTGAATAAATCTGATTAAATTGGAAACAAAAAAGGAACTATAATGAAAATAAAAAGATTTACTATAGAAGGACATGACGGTTATGAAATGGCTGCGGAGTTGGATTTACCTGATGAGGGATATCCTGAGTATTTTTGTATTTATGTTCCTTGTTTCACTTGTACCAAAAATATCAGAGTGTTAAAACACATCTCTAAACAGCTAGTATCGAGAGGAGTTGCATTGCTTAGATTCGATTTCCCTGGCTTGGGTGAGTCAGAGGGCGATTTTGCAGAAACTACATATAGTACAAACCTTAAGAATATCAGATTAGCGGCCAAATGGTTGGAGGAAAACTATGAAGCACCTAAGCTTGGTATAGGACATTCTATGGGTGGATCTGCTATGATGAAGTTTGCTCAAGAGTATGATGACATGGAGGCATTGGTTACTATTGCTGCCCCTTCTACACCTGACCATCTTTGCCATGTATTAACCAGAAATGTAAAAGAAGCAGAAAAGACAGGTCAGTCAAAGAGAACAATAGGTGGAATAGAGTTTACTTTGACCAAGCAGTTCTTTGACGATTTGACTGAGAATGGTAAGGATTACGATTTGTCTAAACTGAAAAAACCAATCTTAGTGCTTCATTCTCCTGATGATGATACTGTTTCACTGGATGAAGCTAGGAAGATACTTTCTCAGGTCAGAGGTCATAGAAGTTATATAATGCTCAATAATTATGGGCACTTAATTATGGATGAGGATAAAGCTGTCAAAACTGCAAATATTATATACAACTGGGCAAAGATGTATATGTAAATACTTGCGAAATAATTAAATAATAATTTATGTCATAAAATTCGCCAATTTTAACAAAAAGCCTTAAACTAATTGCTAAATCAAGCATTGGGTACTCTATCTACACTAATAGCAATGATTTATAGCAATTGAAATTTGCAATAATTAATATAATTATATATGTTGTAAAAGTTCAATTATCCACACTCATTGAGGCTTGTTATGAAAAAGTTATTTACTTTTTTAATTCTGTTCGCGTTAGCTATTTCCTCTGCAGTTGGTGGTGACTTAAAATTCAACATTTATTTCTTTCCTACAGAGTTACATTTTGGTAACGAAACAGAAGTAGAAATTGAATTTGAAAATATCCATCAAATGTTCCCAGTTCAGCAAATTCAATTTCAGTTAACAGTCAGGCGAACGAGTGACCAAGAAATAATGTATCAAGACTCAAGACAACTTCAAGAGTTACCCCCTCAGCAAAAACATATTGTAAATTTTGGGCCACTCGACTATCAGCAATTGGATGAAGATGAAGAGTATATATTAGAGGTAGGAACTCAACAAGAGTTTGACGAAAATCCCACTAATAACAATGGTGAGCATTTATTTTATCTTCTTCCTCCATTTGACAGAGACTGGGTTCAAGCTCATGTTGCTACTATGTTAGAAGATAATTATACACCTGAAGAGCTTGCAAATACTCACGCTTATGTTGGTGATGAAATGATGCCAATAGGTACTGAACTAGTAACATTTGACCAAGAAGATTTTAGTACAACTTTAGAAAATGATTCTTGGTTGGTGTTTATAGATTGGGATATATATGGTAAATATGCAAAACCAGTAACATATATGCTAGTTACCGAAGGACAAGATGATATATTTCACGATGTACAGTGGTATCCTTATGTAGATGATCAACTCTGGATTCCAGATCCGTTCAGTAGCGATCAACTGATTTTTGGAGAACCTGCTGAATTTATTTCTGAGATACCTCCAATAGATTTCAGCCAACCTGTTCCAACAGTAAAAAAAGACTCTGTATGTGCTATCATAGTAACAGGTAAGGATAGTGTATTACAATCTGCTTTAGATGAAGATAAAAAGTGGATTAGATATATGCTTCAACAAAATGGTTTGGGTGAAGAGCTTTCGGATGAAAATATAAAAGTATTAGATAAAGGTACCAAAGCTGAGATAAAGGCAGCAATAGAAGAGCTAAAGAAAAAGTATAAAAAAGTCTATTTTTATTATACTGGGCATGGTTCTAAAAACGGTAAAATGTGTACTAACGATGAATCGAGCGAGTGGATGACTTATGATGAGTTATTCCAAGAATTGTTTGGTACAGACGCCGAAGAAATAGTTGTTATAATTGACGCATGCTATTCTGGAAAAGCTATCAAATCTGCTGAAGATAATGATAACAAAAAAGGAAAAAAAGTTACTGTGTTAACATCGTCAGATAGTAACAAAGTATCCAGGGTCGAGTGGCTCAAATCATCTATAGATACTACTAAAAAATACTGCGAAAGTATTTTCTCAAGAGCCTTAGTCTTGTGTGCAGAAGATTCTCTAGCCAATACTAATAAAGATACGGTTGTATCTGCAAAAGAGGCATTTGATTGGGCTAAAGCCCGAGATACGGCTATGAGTAATAGACAAAACCCTCAAGGTATCTTAGTTGATACAAGATTCAATTTGTTTAATTTAAAGCTAGTTGTTCAGCAATATTTTGATGAAAATTATAGCTCTGTAGATTTGACTAATACAGTCGCTCAGCCTTATCCGTTTTTGCTACCTGCAGGGACAGTAATTGAGACTTTTGACACTGAAGATTTCAGTATGACTTTAGAAAATGATTCCTATTTGATTTTAGTTGACTGGGACATTTACGCAAAATATTCGAAACCAGTTACATTCATGTTGTTTAGTGATTTGGAAGCACAACCAATAGTGGAGGATGTGTTTTGGTTCCCCGTAATTGATGGTACACCTTGGAATTTTGACCCATTAGCTATCCCAACCCCTGATCCTTTTGGGCTTGATCCATTCTTTGTTGGTGGTCCGCCACTTCTACCACCGTTGCCTATTCCACCATTGGATATAACACAGCCACCTGTACCGACTGTTCCTCAAGATTCAGTTTGTGCAATTATTGTGACAGGTGACGATTCGACTATGCAGACAGCATTTGATAATGATAGAAGTTGGATAAAATGGTTTTTACAGCAAAACGATGTAGGAGAACAATTAGGAGATGATAATGTTGAGGTACTTAATAAAGCAACAAAAGCTGAAATAATAGCTGCTATAAAAAAACTAAAAGAAAACTATAGTAAAATATACTTCTTCTATGCTGGACACGGTTCAAAAGATGGAGAAATATGCACTAAAGATTCTTCTAAATACTGGTTAACTTATCAAGAACTGTTCAAAGAACTATATTGTACTAAAGCAGGCGAAATTACTGTTGTGCTAGACGCTTGTTACTCTGGACTTGCCATAGATGCGGCAAAGAAAGACACTACTCGTGGTGATAGAAAGGTAAATGTGTTTACCGCTTCTGACTCAACTAAAACAGCTAGGAATGTATGGTACATTGATTCCGAGGATACGACTAAACGTTACTGCTACGGTTACTTCACAAGGAATTTAGTTTTATGTAGTACTGACACATTAGCTAATACAAATAAAGATACGATTATATCTTTTGAGGAGGCGTTCGATTGGGTAAGAAAACAGAACCCTACTTTCATAAACGACTCTATTAATGAAAGACAGAATCCTCAGAAGTTTGTAGAAGATACACGTGATACGAATGAATTAGATATAGAAAAGATTATTAGAGATCTTGTTACTCCAATTTACGAGCAAGGACCTCCAGGTGGAGTTGTATTTTGGGATCCAGTACCTCTTCCTCCAGATTGGACATTTTACCCTATCCATGAACCAGAATTGCTGTTGCCTCCATATCCAACAGACACATATTATGGTTGGATAGACTTATTCCCAGGTGCTATGTATGAACATGAAACTATACTCTTTTCTTACAACCCAGAAACAGAAGAGTTTAATACTCAACCTGCACTATGGTATCCAGTTGCCGCTGACCCATTGGGAGATTTGATATTTTTAGATTATAAAGTTTTATTAGGTGAGGAGCCTGTATACATTGATGATACACCTGAAAGCACAATATCAGAAGTAGGTGAAAGTGAAGCACAAGACCAAGTTTGTGCTATACTAGTTTCTGGCACTGATAAACGTCCTGCAAGAAGAGAAGATATACATAGACAACAAACAACATATGAATGTAATATTGAAGAATTCAAAAAGGAGTTAACTACTGAGAAACTAGGACCTAAACTAGAAGAAAAAGACGTTCAACTTTTTAAAGGTATTGGTAAAGATTCTTTATGTACAATCCTAGAAGGTATGGTAGGGAAATATAAGAAAGTATATTTCTATTATTCTGGGCATGGTTCCAAAAGTGGTAAAATGTGTTTAGGCGATTCCACTTCTGATTGGATGAGTTATCAAGACTTAATGAAAAAGCTGAGCGATATTAACGCAAAGGATAATTGTATCTTAATCGATGCGTGTTATTCAGGTCAAGCGTCGGACTATGTTAAAGAAGGTACTAATTTTGATGGCAATAACGTTGATTTAGTAACAGGCTCTAATGGTAAAAAACTAACTTGGAATGACTATGAAAAAGTAGCTGATACAGGTAAAAAGTGGAAAGGATATAGTGTCTATAGTCGAAACTTTTTTATGTGCTTCGGAAACCCAGAAGCTGACAAAAACAATGATAGTACAACTAGTTTTATTGAAGCATTTAATTGGGTTAAAAATCAAAAACCCAAGATGGTTGATGGAAGAGATATTGATTCTCTTCAGTGTCCAGCTATAACATCTGTTGCTCAAGGAGATGTAGACGAAACCAAAAAAGAGATTAGCTTTAGAGATAATGATGTAATAGCTTCTAATTTTTCGGTTGATTCTTTCTTTGATATTGCTGTGAGATTAGAAGTTGATACAAAAGATAGAACTATAACTGATGATAGAATTATAGGTCTTTCTAAAAACAGGATGTGGACTATAAACTCTGATTTAGAGAATGGAACATTTACTGTTGACCTACTATTCCAATTTAGAGATCAATATGAAAACCTATCTCCTGGTTCGAAACAGATTATTGGGATGTGTTGGAGAGAAGATGAAAGTGATGATTGGAAACCTCAATATCCATCAGTTCACAATACAAATGATAATACTGTACTCTGCGGCAAAACAGATCATTTCAGTGACTGGGTTGCAGGCATAATAGTAGAAGAACCAGCCAATAGTGTTGATAGCAAGTTCTTAGTAAATGGTATTGAGTATGGACCTAATCCATTCAAAGATTTATTCCACTTTGACTTTACATTGGATAAACCTGAGACATTCTCTATCGAAATTGTTAATGTAACTGGAAAAGTTATAGATAGGCTGCCGATGGCAACTTATAGTCAAGGTAGATCGACTGTTAACTTAGATGGTTCAAAATATGTTACTGGTACATATTATTGTAGATTCATTTCTGACAAGAATATAAGAACTATTAAAATAGTAAAACAACAATAGTTTTATTGAATCTTTAAAATTCCAAAGCCCTTTTGTTTTGATTACTAAGGGGCTTTTTTATATCTTAGCTAGATGTAATTGACTACATATATAAAAAAAGGATTCGAACAACAAAAGGGGAGTTATGAAATTAATTAGATTTATTGGGCTGGCAGCAATTATTAGTTTATCATTTGTAACAACAAAGGCACAAACTCAAGAAACAATAGATAGCGACAGACCTGGGCAGTCATTCACACCGCATACTGTTGGTACAAGTGTTTTACAGTTGCAGTCAGGAGTTAATTTTAAACTAGTTGGAGCTGAAGAAACAGATAATGTAATCTCAAACTTAACTAATATACGTTATGGTTTAAGTGAGATGTTTGAGATAAATGGAACAGTAGGATATGGAATAGTAGGTACCCCCAATGAGACCCTAAATGGTATCAATAATCTTAGGTTAGGGGCCAGGGCAAATTTCTCTCAGCAAGAAGGGTATACACCTGGATTTGGTGTTAATGTGGACTTTCTTTTTGCTTTGGGAACTGAGGTTTACAATGATCCTTATGAAGATATAAATACTACATTAATCTTAACCCAAAAAGTAGCAGATAATTTGAATGCTACAACTAATATTGGTATTTATTATGACCAATTGAGTGGTGACATACTTACACCTTTCACTCTAAATGGCTCTTACTCACTATCTGAAAATACATCCATATTTGCTGAAATATATGGTGAGTTGCAACCAAACTTTGGGATTAATTTTGACTTTGGAGGGTCTTATTTGGTTAATGATGATTTTCTTCTAGACTTTGCAGTTGAAATAGAAGACCAAGAAGTAGATAATGATTTCTGGATTGAAGCAGGCGTAAGCTATAGGTTGAAATAAAGACAAAAATAAGGGTCATGTTTTTAATGACCCTTATTGTCAAATTCTTAGACAGCTTTTGGTAGCTTAACCTCGAATGTAGAGCCAGCATCTTTTCCTTGACTTTCTGCTGTGATTGTACCGTTGTGTCGAGAGATAATCTTTTCACAAAGGTAAAGACCAAGTCCAGTAGTGTTCTCACCTTCAGTGCCTTTTCTTTTCTCTTTAGTGAACCTTTCAAATAATTGCTCTGATTTGTCTGGATTGAAGCCAATTCCAGAATCAACAACTTTAATTGTTGTGTTCCCATTAGATTCACTTGCAGAAAGAGTTATAGTCCCGCCCTTAGGAGTAAACTTGATTGCGTTGCTAACCAAGTTTGAAATAACTTGACTTATCAAATCCTTCCTGCCTAATATTTTGTTCTTGTTTGACTCTGCATTAAAATTGAGGTTCTTTGCTGTTATTTCTGTTTCAAAATTAGATTTAACTTCATTGAATAAACTCTCTGCATCAAATTCTACCATCATTTCCTTTGTGATGATAATTTCTTCTCTTTCTAATAGCTCAAGTACAGAGTTGATAATACCCCTCTGAACCTTAGCTGCATCTATTATCTTTTCTTTCAGATGTAACTTCTTTTCATCAGTGTCAGCCGCAGGTATCATCTCGGAGTAAGTCATTACAGCTGCCAATGGATTCTTCAAGTCATGTGACATTAGGCCTATCATATCTTGTTTTTCATTAATTAGTTCATCTAGAGTTTTAACCGAAAATTGTATTTCCTTCAATAGTATACCCATTTCGTCAGTATAATGTGTGGGTATGTTAGGTTTGTTTTTGTATACTATATATTCTGAAAGTGAGTTTTTAGCGAAAATAATAGGTTCTAATAATCGATTAAGAATAAATAGAGTTGCTGCTGTAGCGAGCAAAGTAAAAACTAGTACGGCTATGAATACTGAAATAGGGTCTAGTACTTCATTACCACCAAATGCAAGATAAAGAATGAGACCTATTAATGGGATATGAATGCCGATAAATGCAACGAAAAGAAATTTAAAAGAATACTTTTTTAAAAATGGTATCTTCGATAGTTTATCATAAGTTTTCATATAATATTATTTTGCTTAATTTGTTGTCAATAATCTCGAATATATAAAATAAAAAATCACTTAAAAAATAATACAAAACATTAGAAATGGAATTACTAACTGCTGACAATCTTTTTGCTTTACTTACACTTACATTTTTAGAAATAGTATTAGGTATAGATAATATAATATTTATCTCTATAGTTACTGATAAGTTACCTAAAGACAAACAAAAGTTTGCTAGGGTATTTGGACTATTCTTAGCTATGTTGATGAGGATAATTCTATTAGCATTAATCACACAGTTGGCAGTGTTAGATAATACTTTGTTTGAGGTGTTCGATATAGATATAACTGGAAAAGGCTTGATACTCCTCGGTGGTGGGTTATTTCTATTAGTTAAGTCAACGCTAGAGATTCATCATAAGGTAGAACAAATAGAACACACCCAAAAGAAGAATGGTAAACTTATCACTATGGGAAATGCCATTTTCCAGATTGTAATGCTAGATTTGGTATTCTCGTTTGACTCTATTTTAACTGCTGTTGGTTTATCAGATCAATTGATAATCATGGTAATAGCAGTAATTATTTCTTTGATTGTGATGATGGTGTTTGCTAACTCTATAAGTGACTTTATAAATAATCATCCATCGCTACAGTTACTAGCTCTTTCTTTCTTAATTCTGATAGGGTTTATGCTTATATTAGAAGCGTTCCACTTTGATATACCAAAGGGGTACATCTACTTTGCTGTATTATTCTCGTTTATCATTGAACTGTTAAATATGAGATTCAGAGCTAATAAGAAAGAAATAAAAGGGGGGTAGGATTATCTATCAAGTCTAGGAAGTGATAAATAAAAAAGAATACTAAATATTTAATTATTAGCTCACTAATTTTGCCTTGCATTACATTAGTGGTGAGTTTGTTTTCAATTCTTATTTTCAATATTTTTACTGGGAGTAGAGAGGTTGGACCGATTCTAGGGTTAGTCTTTGGAATAATTAGTTCAGCTTTAATGGTTGTATTACCTTTGAAACTAGATTTAGCGAGTTTATCTTTAAGGATTATTATTTATCTAGTTCTTTTATCGGTTTCTTTTTATATAATTTTTAATGATATAATATTCTCAACTGAAGGGTTAGAGATACATTTCATTTCTGTTGTATTTCTTACTATCTCTATAAACTGGTTTATTACAAACTTTTTACTTGATTTAAGATTCAGAACGAAGAAGAAATAAATGTTGGGTAAACTAAGCTCTCTCTAGTATGTATGAAGCTTCTAAAGTGAAATATTTTTTAATGAACGGTATCTTTGCTAGACCATTTATTTTTAAACTTGGTAGCCCAAATTTCATTTTGAATACAGGTCTTAGGAAATAAAATTCTTTCTCAACTATTTTTAGTCCTGCATCTTTTGCGGCTTGTTCGAACTTAGGAATAGTAAGTCTAATTCGTTGTATTCTATTAGCTTCTTCTATGTCGGCTTTTACGCCCTTTTCTATAAATTTATTGAATAGCCCTTTTGAGAATAAATGAATGTAAGGGAATTTGCCGCCAGTGCTCTTAACAGTGTGCTGGTGACCACCATAAGGTGAGTGAAATGGTGGGAATGTTACAAATAACTTTCCGCTATCCTTCATTATCATTTTTATGTTCGATAGTGCGGCTGTTGGGTTATCCAAGTGTTCGATTACATCTCGCAAAAGCACTAAATCAAACTCGCTTTGCCATTCTGTTGGCGGTTGCTGAGTCACTATATCGTGTGTTGTGTATTGCAAATCCAGATCGCCCAACTCAGCTATATAGCTTCCTTTGTCTAATCTAACTTGTGCTATGTCAGTTCCAAGTCCTTTGGTTGCACCAGCTTCCATGAATGCAGCAAGCACACCACCTTCTGCACTTCCTACTTCAGCAACTCGATTGCCTTCAGAAAATAGTCCTTTATCAGTTAGGTATGGGACTATGAAATCATGACCTAGGTCATACATATAGTTCCAATAATACTTATCTTGGTCTGTTAGTTTCTCGTCCTTATTGACAATTTCTCTTATATTTGCCATAAATGTTATCTTTTGTTTAGTTTCTCTGTATACGCTTGTAATTATTTAACTTAACTGGTTTTAGTGTTTTCTATGTAGTACACACTGTAGGACAGTTTTACTTAATTTTATTGTTGTTTATTCTACGAATTTGAAGTTATTCATAACAGCAATTTTTAAAATCTGAGATTTATTTTTTATTAAATCATTATTTTCAAATAGTTGGTACTGGCTCATGTAATAACTTTTCAAATTGTCAAAACTTATTTTATAAATTGAATCCAATGTTTTTTTTCTGTGTTTATCCTTTATGTCAATTTCTTGTGCATCTTTTAAAAAAGATTCATAGTCATTAACTTCTTTTATTAAAAAGATGAACTCAGTAAGAAGATCAAATAATTGATTTTTAGATTCTATTCCTAACTTTTCTAGCGAAATGCCATTTCTAATTCTTAATGAAGTAATACCTTTTCCTTTCGAATATTCTGGGTTTGTTAAGATTTCAATTACCACCTTAGACCTTTTGATAAGATACTGGAGGTGGATTTTAAAATCAGAATTTTCAACAATCTTAAATAAGGTATTGTATTGTTTAGTAAATAATATTTTATTTCTTAATGCCGAAACAGAAAAAATAACATATAGAAAACGTTGTAGCGCTTTAGATTTATCTTGAGGAGTATACAAAGACCCTTTTTTATTACCTATCAGATAAGCCTCCTCCTTAATCGATGTACCGAAATGTTTGAAGTAAATTTCTTTATGCAGTTCCTCTAAGATTGAGTCATCATAAATATCAGATTCATTATTTGAGAAAAAGATTCTATACATTGAGCCTTTTCCAGAAATAAGCCAGTCAATACTAAAACCAAGATTATATAGATTAGAAATAACTTCAAAACTAGGTTTTCTTTTCCCTGATATGTAATTATTAACTGCTATATTTGTTAAACCGAGTTTCTCTGCTAATTCTACTTGAGAGCCGTAAACATCATCAGCTATAACGCGCAACCTACCACTAAAACTCATAAAAGTTTCCCACAACTATTTGGAATTATTAAAACAGTTATTTAAGTTAGCATCAAACAGTAACGGTTAATAACACTTTAAACAAACGTTTAATGTCAAATTGCGTTAACTATTTTGTTTTAAATTAAACGCAAAATACAGAATTAAGTATAAACAACCAAAAGAGGATTCACCATGAACAACTCACAAATCGTGCAAGTGCACAACACAAACGAAGACGCACTTGTCAGTAAGATTGCGGACAAGGTAACAGAACAGCTAACTAAGATAATGCAAAAAAATACAGCTTATGACTCTAAGAAACAACAAAAGATAGAAGAGCTTAAAAATAAATATGCTTCACGTGATGAAGCGTGTGAAATGCTTAATATTAGTTTAGGTACTCTAAATAAGATGTTAAGAAATAAGGAGATAGTCCATGTAAAGAAAGGGAGATATACTCTTATTCCTATCCAATCAATTGAAGACTATTTAACTAGAAACACTAAAACCATAGAGGATTAAAAATGAACACACAAATTTATGATAAGAGAATAGTAGATATGACAGCCGGAGAGCTAATAGAGTTAATCAAGCAAAACACTCCAAATCCAGTTATAGAAGAGCAAGAATCAGATAAAGGTTCTGGTTTGTTAACAATAAAGGAAGCTTGTGAGTACCTAAGGGTATCACAACCAACATTACATGCATTAATGAATAAGAATAATCTTGATTTTATTAAGGTTAATAGACGTACATTCATCAAGAAAACAGCAATTGAAGAATTTTTAGAAAGAAACACAATTTAATTAGGAGATATAAAATGATAACTACAGCAACACCAATAAACCCAACTCCATTTAATGTTGACAATATCAAGAGTATAGTATTAACATTAAAAAACGCTGGTCTTGTAACTTATTCAATGGTTAGAGACCTCTACTATAAAGTCAAATACTTAAAGGTATATGATGTAATCAAGATGAAAGAGAATAATTCAATTAAAGTGGATGGAAATCTCAACCAAGAGATTATAGCATACCTGGAAGCACTTAATGAATTGGAGAGAATTTTAACAGACTTTCAGCTGATGTACGATAATTATATCAAAACTCTTGACACGTTGAGTTCAATAGAACTTCAGCACCAAATTCAGATTATAATCGAGAAGTTACTAGTAGTCAGCATTCTTTGTGTGGCTCTAATGCGTACCAACAAAGGATTCATTAATCAGATCATCAATGAGGATATTCAAAAGCTTTGTAGTCAGAATGACAAGTTTTTGAAGCACTTAAAGGATGCAAATAAAACTATTTCATTAACGATTCAGAGAGGTCAAAAATGAAAAGGTCAATAAAAAAAGACTTAGCAAAAAATAATATTTCGAAAATTGGCTTTATTCAAATTATTAATGCTAAGTCTCTAAGGAACACAAATAATTGTGTCGCTAAAACAGTTCCAAATGATCATATAGGATTAAAACTGTTTTAAGAATCTATAAATATCTTTCGAGTAAATATAAGGAGGTATCATATAAAAACCAAAAAAAATCCTTTGTTCGTGTGATTAACAAAGGATTTGAAAATAGTAGATGAATACTGATACAGTTGGTTTATCTACTACAGATTTTAACAGCTGTATCACTTGCAACATAACTTAAATTAATTTCAAAAACAAATGTCGGGCTAAAATAAAATGAACATAAACTAAATAAAATAATAAGTTAGATGGATACTAGTACAGCAGAACAAGGAATAACAAAATTAAATTTAGCAGAGATTTACATTGAGTCAGGTTTATCAATAATTCCTATTGTCAATGGAGAAAAAAGACCACCTATAGCGTGGAAAAAATACCAAAACGCACCACCAGAAAAAGAGAAAATTCATAGTTGGTTTGGCGATGGGTCAAATTATGAACTTGCTTTAGTTTGTGGTGGTGTGTCAAATGGGTTAGAAGTCATTGACATTGACAACCATCTTAACAATGCTACCGAAGTATTTAATTCTTACATTGAACTCATTAAAGAGTTTGATGAAGATTTATATAACAGTTTAGTCATTGAGTCAACTCAATCTGAGGGTTATCATATTCTTTACTTTTGTGAGGAAATCGAGGGCAATAGTAAACTAGCAACTCAATTAGATGAAGACGGCACAAAAAAGACTGTTATTGAGACCAGAGGCGAGGGTGGTTACTTACTTTCATATCCTAGTAATGGTTATGATCTAATTCAAAACTCAATTGAAAAGATACCATTTATTACTTTTGAGCAACGTAACTATTTACTTAACCTTGCTAAATCTTTTGATACTGTTGGCACACACCAAAAAGAGACTACATATAAGAGCAATGAAAGTAATAATCTATCTGTAGGAGACGATTTTAATAATCGTGGAGATATTCAAGATATTCTAATATCTTTCGGTTGGATACTAGAAAGTAAGATTAACGGCGTTGAAAAATGGAAAAGACCAGGTAAAAGAGAAAAAGGACATTCAGCGACTTTCAACTATAAAAATTCTGGGCTTTTCTATGTTTTTTCTAGTAATGCCCACCCCTTAGAGTCTGAGAAATCTTATAATAAGTTTGCTCTTTACACTTACTTAAAACATAATGGAGATTTTAAGGAAGCTACTAAAGACCTTGCTAAACAAGGTTACGGCTCTCAATCTAAGAAAATGACTAAGGTAAATAACACCGTTGTTAATAGTCAAGATGAAGGCAATCTATCCGAAATGGTTAAAGAGCTTAGTTTTAACCATACTAAAGAAATTCCAGAGTATGTAACTAGACCACTTATAGAGTTGCTTTTTGATTGGAAAATCAATGAAATGAATAAGGAAGTTACTATAACTCCTATTAAAGAGAATTGGGAAAAACTTACATTTTCATCAATAGATGAAAGAGAATACTTTACTAAAAATGTATTTCCGAACGCTCCAATGAGATTAGAGGATAATGTAGTTACAGCTGTTAATGACTTCATTTCTGAATTTTATTCTAAATCCAGAGGAAAAGACTACACTTGTAATAAAGCATTTAATATTTTCACAAAGCCAGATATAAGTAAAAACTACCACCCATTACAAGATTATTTTATTAGTACTGATAATTTTGACTTGACCAAATGGAAAGAGCAAAATCCAGATGAAGAAAATCCTATTAGTTGTTGGTTTAATAGAAAAAACATTCCTAAAAAAGACACTCAAACCTATGAGCAATATGGAGAGTTTTGTAATAAACTTGAAAAACTATTTACTAAGTGGCTCATAATGGTTATTCAAGTCGTATTTGGAGACCGTGAGAATGATGTAGCTCTTGTTTTAGCTGGTGGTCAAAATACTGGTAAAACAACCGCTCTAAGGTCATTATTGCCACCAGAATTAAAAGATTTTCTCAAAACTTCTATTCACGAGTTAAATACTACTGATGTTAAAATAGCTGCTTGTGAAAATCTATTTTTCTTTGATGACGAGGGGGAAGCTTTACAGCGTTCTAATATCAGTAGTGTTAAAGGGTTACTTTCAGCTACTCAATTTAAAGTTCGTAAACCTTACGGTAAGGGAGATGAATTAAGAAAACGTGTAATGTCGCTAATGGCTACAGAAAATAACGATGACTTTTTAAAAGATGAAACGGGTTCACGTAGATTTTTAGTTATTCCGATTGAGGATATTAAAGATAATAAGGAAGTCGAAAGCAACTTGCACTTTTATAAAAAATCATTTAACCAGAGGGATTTTTGGGGATATGTTTACTCACTATATAAAGAGAATATTGAAAGGGATCATATAGTTTCTTTCACAAAAGAGGATATTCAATTTACAGCGAATCTAAATAAAGAATATAATGAGTCAACTGTTTTTGATGAATTAATAAAAGAATATTGTTTACCTCAAGATGCTTTAAATGACACCAACAAGAAACATTTACAAGTAACTAAGATACTAGAAGAGCTTCAAAAGAAAACTAGTATTCCAATTGTTAATGATAGATACGCTCAAACTAATCTAGGGAAAGCATTACAAAGAAATGGTTATAAGAAGACTAGTAACGGTGGAGTTAAGGGATATTGGATTGGATTTAGATCATAGATTTTAGGGGATAAAGGGTCTATCTAAAGTATACTAAAAAAAATCTATATACCCTGCTCGGATTGATTGATATTAGTTAGGTTGAGAGGTATAGGGTATATAGGGTATACTATATATATAAGATGTATATAGAGTAGTATGGTAGTAGTATTGCACTTGTAGGGTTGTTGTGCCTGTAGGATTTTTTTTAGAGTGGTTTTTAGTGTCTTTAGTGCACCCTTAACCCAAAACTATTGATACAGAGGGGAAAGAGCAGGGTACACTATAAAATAAAGCACAATGGACTGCACCCTTAGGATACCCTTATTTTTAACTCCAGATGTGAGTATAAGAGCCAAAAACAAGACTAACATATATATATTATAAATGATATAAAGACACTAACTAATTGATAAATATAGTATTTGACCCATTTTAAGAAACAAGTTAAGACACAATTTAGGACACTTTAACTACATAATAACTAGTTAAAACTACATTAAAATAACAACAAAACACACTTATTTGATAAATATAAGGAGTTACAGAGGTAAGAAATGAGCAAAAAGAAAATGAACAATTTTAAGAGATGTATAATAGTAAAAGATGTTGCGAGTGCAAAGAGATTAACAACTAGAGTAATAACTCAATTACAAAAAGACCAGATAAGCCACCAGACCGCAAAATCTATAATTTCGGCTTGTAAAGAGTTTTCTAGTTTAGTGCAAGTGTACGAACTAGAGAAAACTGTAGAGAGGTTAAAGAATCAAATCAAAGAGCTAGAGAAATGAGTAATATATCCACACTCAAACGAGAAGTCAAGAGAATACAAACTAATATAGAAAAAGTTAAGCAATCTGAAATAAAACATGAGCCGTTTATGTTACCATTCTTAACAGTTCAAATAATATATCAAGAATATGAAATAGAGCAACCTGACGGCAGTAATAAGACTATAAATAGGTATAAGTATAAGTTAGGATTTTATGGAAGCGATACAGAGCCAGATTTAGTTAAACTGTTTGATAAAATGATAGAAGCCAGAAAAAAAGGACAAAGTATATTTGTTTTGTATTGCCCACCTAAAAAAGAAAACTTAGATAAGTTAAGATTGAAGTATGATAGAGATAATTCTTTGAAGATTGTTTTTAAAGATAAGTTGGGACGTGAGGAAGTGTTTTATTTCAATCCTAACGGTGCTTTTGGAAATAACAAACCAAACCAAACTAAACAAGATAAGTATATAGAGGATTTAGTTTGATATGAGTAAGGACAAAAAAGAAATATTCTTAACTAAAAACTACAGTACCCCAACTACTACATATATTCATTTAATTCAACAATTAATGGATTTGAATATAATTGAACACACTAAAACAACTGATCTAGTCAAGATATTTAGGAAGCCAGACGGCACACTCTATACAACTACTAACTACTATGTTACTAAGAATAGATTATATGATAGTTATGAAAAGTACACACCAGAGTTTACTATTGTAAGCACAGAGGAACTAGAAAAGCTTAAAGAATGTGAAAAGATAGTAAAGTTAGATAAGGGAGCTAGTAAAAGCAAGTTAGATAACTATGTACTACTATCTAAAGTAGAACACAGTAGACTACTGAAGTTAGATCAAGAAACAAGTAACAATTAAAAGAACCCTTATTGATTATCTATGAACTCTATCATAAGGTTTACACCCTCTTGGTCTAAGATTGTCGTACCTATAAACGGCATTTCTTGATTCATAACTAATCTCTTGATTCTATCCTTTTCAGAAAGAATACCTGTTTCTCTTATTGAGACTTCATAACTAAAATCAAAGTCCTTCTTTGCCGACTCTTCCCATGCACCAGGATTATGACAATGAGCACAATTCATATCTATATATGCTCGAGCTCTATTATCTAGAGATTCACTTAAATCATTATAATCAACAATACTAGGAGCTTCGGCAGGTTGAATAGAATTTAAAACTCCAACATTTTGTAAGTGAGTTAATAGATTAAGTGAAACTCCATCTCTTACAATGTCTCTGTTTAAATTTCTTAATTTAGTACCGATTGGAGTCATACTTGAGTTTGATTGATGACAAGTTATACATTCATTCTCGTTAGGTATATGATAATTGGTTGAAACAGTAGAGCCCTTCTTATTAATCCAAGTTACATCGGTGTCTTTTCCTTCTAAATCTAATTTAGCATCAGTTTGTTCATCATTCCAAATATAAGTTGCAACATTCCAAGTGTCTTTTGCTTTAATCAACAATCTAGTTTCTAATACTCTTTTACCTAAACTAGTGTCTCTTTCATCATTGTAATAATAGAAAGTCTTAGTAAGTATTGTACCATCTGGAAAATTCATAGAATTCTCTTCACCTATAGAGATACTTTGTCCTTCAGGAACTTTGACAAGCCTTTGTTTGTAAGCATAATCAGTAAATAAAACTGAGCTGAGTTCTAATAAATGAAAACCATCTGAAGGGATTAAATTTGAAGGTGTATCTTTAAATATGTCGTATTCAGATAAATTCTGCTTGAATACTACAGTTTTGGGAAAATTGAAATCAGGAATTTGAACTCTTTCTGAAAATGAATCATTTTCAGAACAACCTAGAAAACTAATAATGAATAGTAATAGTAGAACAGATAATTTTTGCATGACATAACTTAGAATAATTAAACTTCTTACAATAAACAGCAACTTACATTTTATGTTACAAAAAAGAAATAGTTATTAATTTAATGTAAGATTTTCAATTATAAGATTAATTAGCATAAGAGTTTGACATTAAATGAGTTAAAGATTTTTTGATTTTTTAGAAAATACATCATTACAGTGATTATAACGCTATAAGTAATTAATTTTCAATCATTTACAACAACATTAATACATAGTGAAAGTCTTACTGAAACCTACATAACTAGTTATATAACTTGCATTCAGAGTTAAATAACAAATGAATAGATTAAATGGAAAATACAATAATAAAAAGACTTGCAAAAGGAAATGACATTGGAGTTGACACTTGCTTCTACTTCGATAATGATTTAGAGATAAATTATAATTTATGTGATGAAATAGTAGAATTGCAAAAGCATATAAAAGAGCTACAGAGCAGAGCGAGTAAAGTAAAAGAACAAATCTCACTAAATCTAGACAAGATTAAAGAAATTCAAATTGAGAGAGATAATCTAGTAGATATTCAAATTGATGTAACTTTAAACAAGCACACTAAGAAAAGTCGAGAGTTAGCAGAGCAAATTAAAGAGATAGAGGGAGATAATCATTATTTGAATACTGTTTTAAATGAAATCAAACGAAAGATAAAAGAAACAGAAACAGAGTTAATGAGTTCTGAACGTGATTATAATAATACTATTTACAATGAGCAACTAGAGAAAGGTAAGCCAGAAGTAATCGAGTTATTAAAATCTATTTCTAAGATGCAAGAAAATCTAGTAACCGTTTTGAAGAGGATAGTAATAATTAATCAAATCCCAGATGAGGGTTATTATTTCAAATCACTTGTTCACGACACTACTTACAAGTGGAATAATCACGTAAGACAAATGAATCCTAGATTTGAAGAGATAGTAAGAAAATTTAATATTAATATAGAGGATTTAGAAAATGAGAAAATTTCTTAATTATAATTATGCGAATAGTTATAAAACTAATAGTATGAAGTCAATATCGGAACTAGTAGATGACAAGGCATTTATTGAAGCTATGAACATTGCACCCAACCGAATAGAGGAAGTCGCAGACGCTTTATATGAAAGTAATTTAACAATTACAGATTTAGCTAAGTATAATTTAGAGGAAAGAGTTAATGACTTAGTAGTAAACTATGATTTAACAGATGAACAGGAAAAAATGATAGATAGTTACGCTTTGCTTAAATTCATTGAAGACGGCACACCACAAAACGAAACTAAAAATGAGATATTACAGAATTTAGAGGTTAAAGAATAATGACTGAGGTACTAGAGTCGTACATTGTGTATCATAATAAAAGTGTTAAGGACATAGAAAAGATACTCAAAGAAAACAAAGAAATAGATGAAAGTTTACTCTTTACTTATGGAGTTTCTACACTAGCAAATTGTATGCTGCCAAACTATAAATGTGTTTTTAGTGAGGAATCAATAAAATTTTTCAAAGTCTTTGCACTTATGGAACATATAGAAAAGAATAGAAATTTTGACGATACATATAATGAATTAATAGACAAAGCTTTAGACGTTTATAATTCAGTATTGAAAGAATTAGAGATAAATAGAAAAGATGTAGAAGACCACAAAGACCAGATCAATTTAAACTTAGATTATGTAAGAGTACATAATGAATTTAACTTACGAAAGAATAATATTCTTCAGTTATCAGAAACTAATAATTATGAATTAGTTTCTATTGCTTCCTGATTTATTAATTATCTGATTTATTTTCTTTCGTTGTTGGCAACCCTTACTAGAGATAGTGAGGGTTTTTTAATAGGATATATAAATAATTAACGACGCTTTCCAAATTCAATAAAGAAAAATCTATAAGTATATACAGATGAGCTCCCTTCAGTTGTCTCAATTATATAATAAGAAAACTCACCATAATTTGGTCTAGGTTGAATTATAAAATCTGTTACCAAAATTAAATACATACCCATAAAAAACAAAAGAACACTTTTTAATTCCTTTTTTAAATCCTTAAATTTTATAAATCCGATGGTAATGAATAAATATAGGTACGATGTTATCTTTACTATTTCTTCTCTAAATACACCAGTTTCATTATAATGCCACTCTAAAATCTTACCAGAAACTTCAGTCCAATGACCTCTAAAAGAAGAAAATTCTTGTACAAAAAGCACTACAAACAGTATTAGTATCACAGCAAAAGAAACAAAGACAATTCTATTAAAATTGAGAGATTTCTTATTAATCAAAAAATTTACTACACCAAACACAAAAGTATTAATTAATGATAACTCAAAATTTAATCCAATATTCCTGAAACCAGGAACACCATGATTGAAAAGATTAAGTAATACAAAACATAGTATAAAATATGATAAATACTTTAAAAATATAATTGCAAATTTCTTCATAAGAAATGCAAACGAATATAACTTTAGATAGTTATGTTGGAGATAAATATTAGAATATTATAGATAAGAATACAGCTGCAAAAATAATTATTAAAAAGAAAGTAACCATTTCATTGCTTTCTGGGATAGTAATTACAGGTTTATTATCTATATATAAATCAAATGACACACCGTTGAAGTTCATTTTAGTAGTGAGCTGTGCGTGTCTTTCTTTACCTTCATCTGTGAAAGTGAATCTGTGATTTGTACCTGATAAAGAATACTTTTCAGATACATTAACACCATTTACTATTACTGTTTCTTTTCCTAAAATAGTATTGTGTAGTTCTATTGTACTGTTACCATAATATACTGTTGAGTGTTTCATTTTATTCCCCTACTAAATAATTTCAATTCAAAAAAGTATATAATAAAATATTATTGTTTCTGTTTGAGTATTAAAGTTTATTTTTTTTGTTGTATGCTCTCATTTTATGCCCAACATTTTCAGTACAAGAATAGTGAATTGTTTATTAAATTTTAAAATAAATGGTTATACAAAAAAATTAATTTCTTTCTAAATTTCTAACTTTAGTAAGTATATCTTTAATTTCATTAGGGTATTCTCCTTCGAAATATTCAAATATAAGTGGACTTTCAGTATAAAAATAGCTAGTAAAGTTTACCCAATCATCAACTTTAACTTCACCATTCATCTTGAACAATTTAATTGATTTTGCTTTTATATGATTTTTATTCTTCTTATTGAAGTTGAAGTCTGAATCTCTTCTTCTATAATAGTCATCATTTTTATAGAGATGAATGG
This sequence comes from Chlorobiota bacterium, assembly GCA_046290495.1. Classification (GTDB taxonomy): domain Bacteria; phylum Bacteroidota; class Ignavibacteria; order Kapaibacteriales; family UBA2268; genus PGYR01. The sequence continues at coordinate 211,270 of JBKAGT010000006.1, forward strand.
CACCATCGAAATGTCTAAATATTTTTTTATTAGTATCATATTCTGCATGCACATACTTTGCAGGGTAATAAATATTGTTGTTAAATTCTACTGTTACTTTATCTCTTTTAAATTCTATCGCTTGAAAAACTAATATACTCCCTTTCTTAACCCATGAAATATCTAAAGAGTGAATGTCATTAAAAAAACTAGATATAATATGACTATCTATATCTGACGGAGGCTTCAGTTTCACAATACTTTCTTCTATTTTGGAAATATCTTTATTGAATTTTGCTCCAAACCAATAATCTTTGGTCTTAGTTGGGTAATAATTAATATCAATTTTCACTCTATTGTAATCGAGTGATATATGTAGGTCTGTATTCTCATTAGAATAATTACTAAATGTTTTAATAAAATGGTAGGAAAATGTTCTATTACTATTTAATCCCCTTCTCAAAAATGGATGAGCCATCAGCATATAGTTGTTATCAATAAAATATCCTTCTTGTAAATCTCTTTTATAAAAAAGATTATCTAATACTGAAACCTCTATTAATCCTTCTTTATCTCTAATCAGACTGTTGTTAAGAATCTCAACTATATTTTGATATTCAACTATAATACCTATTTCTCTTATATATTTGCAATTATCTTTAGATATTGAAATGCCCTTAGTCTGACAATACTTAATGAATGATTCGATCAATTCAATATTTTCAGACAAGACTCTAGATTCTTCTAACCTTAAACTTTCTAAATACGCTTTTTGAAATTCGTTCATTTGCTACATTGGTTACTTCTTTCTGTTTCTATGTGGTTTTTTCAATCATAAAAAATCTAAAATTTTATCTGTTCTTACAATTTCAATTTCTGAAATCCTCACTAATCAACGGTCTCAAATCAAATGAATTTGGATTATGACCATGGTCAATTGCTTCCCCAATCATATTTACATATGATTTCACACTTACACCAGAAGTATTTTTACTCTCGATTGAGACTTTCTTACTAAGTAATAATTCAACTATTTTGATAGAGTCAGAATTTTCTTTGAAATTTCTACAAGCTATAAATAGGGCATTATTACCAGTTAAGTCTTTATCATGAACATCAGCTCCTAAATCAATTAGAGCTTTAACTAACTCGTAATTTTTAGCAGTCTCAATAGCTAAAAATAAAGCATTATAATTGTGATGGAAATTATTTGATTTAGAATTAATATCAACACCAGCGTTAATGAACTCGTCAATTACATGATAATAATTCATATTAATTTTTGATGAATTTATAATGTAAAAATGAAATAAACTCAATCCAGTTTTTTTACTTGATGAAAGTAATATTTCTTTTTTTGTGTTCTTTAGTCTAGTTATATCATTAGAGTATAATATTTTTTGTCCCCTATGATAAATGTCTTTATATATCAATTTCGTTTCTCCATTATTATTTACATCTCATCCAAAGCACTTTTAACCTTATTAACAGCTTCAATTTCAGATATTCTAATATACTTATCAAACGCCTCTCTTGTTGTGTGTCCCGTAATCTTCATAATTTCACTAGCAGAAACACCATTCTTAATTAGTCTAGTAATAAATGTACGTCTTGCGGTGTGTGAGCCGATTAGTTCGTATTTGTCTACTTCATAAATTACTTGCTCATTTTTCACAAAAGATATCTTCTTAGTCTTATCTGTTATACCAACCTCTTTACATAATTCTCTAATATTCTTTAAGTATTTATATCTATTTTCTAACTGATAATCTTCCAAGCTATGAGTAATCAACAGCTCTTTTAATTTATTGCTGATAGGAATAGTAAGCTCTTTGTTGGTTTTAAGAGTCATTATTTTTATTTCGTCTTTATCTAAATTGATATTACTATTATCGATTCTTGAAATATCAGATATCCTAACACCGGTGTAAATTTGAAAGAGAAACCAAAACCGGGTATTTTCTAATTTTCGGCCGACGTAATTTTCTATTAATTCTACTTCATTATCAGTAAGAGCTACACTATCAACCTTATGAGTTTTGACTCTAAGAGCTGAAGAAAAGTCTTGATGATGAATGAATTTCTTTTTGAATGCAAAATTAAGACAGCTCCCCAGGATAGTAAGTTTAACATTTACTGTATTGTCTGTATTTCCTAGTGTTTCATAACAGTAATTCTTAAAATCATTAATCAGATCACTATCAAATTCAGTTAGAAGTAATTTTTGATCTGAAGATTTTGCATATTTAGCCAGAGTATATTTTACATTCTTATAAAGACCCTCTGTAGACTTTTTCAAATGATTTTCTTTCTTTGCATTCTCTATATATAAATCAAAGAGTTGGAATATATCAATGTTGGTTATATGCTTGCCAGAGATGAATGATTTAACTATCGATTTAAACTCATTTGTATCAATGTTGGGGTTTTTCTCGTACATCTTGACATAAGTATCAAGTGTAAAGTCTTCTATCTTCTGAAGCCGTTTATTGAAGCTCGAATGTAGTCTATAAGTTGGTTTAATTTTTTGTTTTCGTGAATCCCAATCTTCAGTTGGAATCGAAACTTTGGAAGAGAATTTAATTCTAGTACCTTTGAAATGTGTACTAAAAACGATGTTAGTAATATCTCTATTACTGTGTGCGAGATACCTATTTATTTTAATCATATCGAAATATTTATTTATTTATGAATAAAGCCAAAGGCAATATAATAAATTATTTTAAAGATAAAAATGTAGGACACTTTGTAGGACAGTTTTATTTAATTTATGCTGATTTGGGCGTATTCAGCATAGTTCACTGAAATTAAAAAGGATGCTGTAAGGCGTGATAATGAGTTAAGAGAAGGAAACTTGAGTTAAATATTAATAAAAATATTAATATTTGCCATAAATGTTTAGCTGATTGACTATCTTAATGTTTTACAATAGTGCAATTTAAAAATTATTCTATGAAAATCGCGTATCTATCTACATTTTATCCTTACAAAGGTGGTATTGCTCAGTTCAATGGTTCACTCTACAGAGCTCTGTCAGAGAATCATGAGGTTAAAGCATTCAACTATAAGCTACAATATCCAAAGATTTTGTTCCCTGGTAAGAGCCAATACGTTAATGAAGATGATAATGCAATAGTCATAGAGTCAGAGAGAACTTTAAACTCGGTGAATCCATTAAGTTGGCATTCAACTTACAAAGAGATAGCAGAGTTCAAACCAGACTTGGTTATGAGTAAGCTATGGCTGCCGTTCCTTGCCCCTTCTGTTGGATATGTAACGGGCAAGCTAAGAAAAGATGGAGTGAAGGCAATTTCTGTGTTAGGCAATGTAATTCCCCACGAGCACAGAATAGGCGACGAAGCACTTACAAAGTACTATCTGAATAGAAATGACGGATTTATAGCAATGGCAGAATCTGTGAAAGATGACCTACTCACGCTAAAGCCAGATGCAAAGTATATAATGGGTTATCATCCACCTTATGACCACTTTGGTGAGAAGATAGATAAACAAGAAGCAAGGCAAAAACTCGGGATAGCACCAGGCAAAAAAGTGTTGATTTTCTTCGGATTCATTCGTGATTACAAGGGGTTAGATGTATTAATTGAGTCATTCAAATCGCTTGATGACAGCTACCACCTAATCATAGCAGGGGAGTCATATTCTGGCTTCGATAAATATGAGCAGATGCTTGCTGATGTCGATTCTAACAGAGTGACTAAGCTAATAAAATATACTACGGAGGACGAAGCAGCTATGTGCTTTTCGGCATCTGACGTCTGTGTATTGCCATATAGAACGGCTACTCAATCGGGTATTGTAGGTATATCATACAACTTCCACATACCTGTAATTGTAAGCGATGTTGGTGGACTGAAAGAAATGGTTGCCCCTTGGAATGCAGGTATTGTAGTCGAGAAAGCTGACAAATCTTTATTCACAAATGCGATAAAAGACTACTTCAGCTCTGAAACTGACTATGTAGCAAATATTGACCAAGCCCTACGAGACCAATCTTGGGAGAGCTTAGCTAAAAAAGTTGAAGCATTTTATAATGAGTTGTAGTTAGATACGGTATAAATTTCCTTCTCTTTGAGACATTTTTATTGTTCATGTGTCTATATATAGAGGACATTATTGTTAAAATTGAAAAACTATGAAATTATTAATCTTTATATCTTTAATTCCAACACTATTATTAAGTCAAGACCCAAGCACTTTCGACACTGTTAAAGTAAATAAATTTATCACACCAACTAAGTTTGACCATTTTCTATATGGACATGAAACTGAAGTGAAGTGGCAAAAACTGCCAGATTATGATAGGTATAAACTATCACTTTCACCAAATGGTTACAACTGGTGGTTAACTAGCGATAGCGTAATAGGTAATACATACCAATGGGAAATTAGCGATATGAATTGCGACAGTTGCCAGTGGAAAGTAGAACCATATATGGATGAAGATACTCGCTTCCTAAAACACGAGTGGACACGTACACCTGAACCCGCTATAAAACATATAGAGCCAATCAATCTTGTAAATACTAGTGATAGTAATATGATATTAGTTGGGTACAAAAGAGAATATTCTGAGAATACTGAGAAAGACCAAACTAATTTCTATGTAGCAAAATACACAACAGAAGCTGAGTTGATATGGGAATATGAGTATGGTGATTTGGATTCGAATGATAGAGCAGAAGGCATAGTGGAGACTTCTGACGGAGATTTCATTGTAGTTGGGACAACAGAATCAACGGATCAAGGAGTAAAGCTATTTGGAAAGAAAGACATAGTTGCGATAAAGCTAGATAAAGATGGCAATAAGATATGGCGACAGACTTATGGTGGTAAGGACAATGATTGGGGTTTCAGAATTCTCCCAGCAAAAGATGGAGGCTATTATATAGGCGGGCAGACTGGCTCATCGGATAGATACTTTAAGAAGAATGAAGGCCAAGTTGATTACTATCTCATGAAAATAGACTCAGAAGGGTATATGGAGTGGTCGCAAACCTATGGTAGAGAAAAAGACGAATTGTTAGATGATATGCAACTAGACCCAGAGGGGAATATAATATTGTTTGGATTCTCTAATTCTAGGGATTCTGTTCATATGAGTAATAAGTATGGAAATTGGACAGATAAAGAACATCCATGGTTTGTAAAAGTTGATGAATCAGGGAAGATAATTTGGGACTATCAACATGCCATAGGAGATGATTATGGAGGAAAATTTAATGTATTAAGTGACGGTAGTATATTAACAGTATTCCACTCTTCAGACTGGTCAGATGGTTGGCCTAATCAGGACCCTCACACATATTGGGCACTAAAAATCGATAAAAATCATAATTTACAGTATGTAAAGGAGTATCTAGATGCTAATTTATGGTCTTATTATAAACAATTCATAAATAGTAGAGGGAACATAACCGATTTGTCACAAAGCGGCATACAAGAAATAGATACTAGTGCGAGAATAATTTGGTCCAAAAAGCTAAATGAAGGGATTTATATCCCTAAATCCATCATCGAAACTAAAGATCATGCAATGATTGTGGTTGGTAAGAACAAACCTGGTGAATTGACCTTTCAGAAATATACAGTTTCGCCAATAGTTTTACAAGAGTTTTCTGAAAAGTTTAGCGTAGAGACAAGTCAGCCCAAATTTACTAAAGACACTATTTGGTTAGATTTAAAATTTATTGGAACAGATATAGATACTGTTGTTAACGATTTATTTTGTAATCAAGGAAGTATAACTGGCAAAATTGATAGTTATCATTTTGGTTCATTTAGCAGTGGAGGAAATAGAATCACTGAAGTTATTCATGAAGACGAGTATTTGGAGCCAGGGGAATGTGCTGGCATGAGGATAAATAATATTATTAGCAGAAGTGGGACTCATTTTGAAACACTTTACTTTACAAAACCTATCCAGCCAAACACTTCGGAGGGTTCTACGCTCACTATTGCTGTAAATGTAACTTATGACGCATTGCAATATGAAAAAAACGAAATTTCATTTGGTGATTTGAATGTGAAAGACACTAGTGTTATTCATTATCTGTCATTAAGTAATATATCTCACTTTGATATTACAATTGAATATGACTCAAATTCTGTTAGAAATTTTGACATAAAATCAACTGATTTACAAATAGGCGCAAATTCATCTGCACAGATACCAATTGTATTTACTCCCGTTGATACAGGCAGGATAGAACAAAATGTGGTATTTAGTTACAGATTGTATGGTGGTAATTTTGTTAGGAATGATACAATTTCATTAAAGGGCTACTCTATCCCACCAAAACAAACAAGCGTGAACGAAACCAACGAACAAAAACAAACTATCTATCCCAATCCAGCGATGAACTCTATAAACTTAAGTGGCTATTCTGAAGAGTCAATCTATATCTATGACATTGATGGGAATCAAATTAGTATTTCTGCCGTAGTGAATGACCGAGTGGATATATCAAACCTCATGGCAGGTGTCTATTTGCTGAAGGACACCAACGGTAATGTTATTGGTAAGTTTGTGAAGGAGTAGGTAAACTCTACTCTACCAAAAACTTTTGTTTATATATACCTTCTACATTTAGCATGCTAATAAAGTAAACACCTCTATTAAATTCGGTGTTAAGTTTGAATTTGTTATTACCGTTACTTAGATATTCTAATTTTTTGCTTATTAGTACATTTCCATTTAGATCATAAATAGAATATATGATTTGATCTTCTAAATCTGCTTTTATATTGACCTCAACTTCTCCATTGTCAGAAGAGATACTAATATCTAAGTTCCTTTTAGTAATACTATTTTGAGGAAAAACTGAAGACTTTGAATTTGCTTTTTTATAAATTACACTGCCGCACGCTAAAGTATAATCATCAAACTTGAGAAATCGGTTTACGTTAGCTTCTCCTGTTGGTGATTTATCCCACGTAATACCACCATCTGTGGTTTCGTATATAGGCATGCTCCAACCACCAATAGCGCCATTCATTTCATCCCAAAAGCAAATACCTTGAATCTGAGTATATGGGTGTCTAATCTCGGTCCATGTTAAACCTTTGTCTGATGATTTGAGAATAGAAGTACTATCGGCAGTCAAATTTTGAACTGAGATAAATGTAAACTTTTCATCTGTAGTAAAATCAATTTTCCAACCCAACTCATCAGGAATACCAGTATCATATACTATTTCCCAATTATCTCCACCGTTTGTAGTTCTATATACTACACCTCCTTTATCACCAGTACCAGTTATTAAACCAATTTTATTGTCGTAGAATTTAACATCTACCAAACCTTCTATCTCATCACTTAAATTTGTTACTTCCCATGTTAATCCTAAGTCATTTGACCTCATTATCAAAGCTGAATAAAAATAAGTACCGACAGCAATAATAGTACTATCTTGCAAGGCATGAATACCACAAATACCCTTAAATAGAGTATCTTTGATTGGAATAGTATCCCAAGTTGAACCACCATCAGATGTTCTATATATACCATTTCTGAAGGCCCCTGCGAAACCAATATCTTTGCTTAGAAACTCAATTGAACGCAGGTATCCATTAAGGTATCCACTTTTTGTCCAAGTATCACCAAAATCTGTAGTTTTAAAAACGGTGTCTTTATGGCTGTTAACAGCCCAACCAATCTTCTCAGAAAAGGACATATCATCACACCTAGTACCAAAATAGACACTATTTGGCATTGGTTCCCACTCTTGCGCAAATGAAAATGTAGAAAATAGTATAATGAAAAGAAATGTGTACTTCACTTTATCCTCCAATAGTTGAAATATTACTTATCTAACACATGAATTGGTGTATTGGTTACAAGTTTTATTGAATTGAGAGATAGCGGTATTGCTTAAGATTTATAATATTGTTAAATTAAATGAATCAAAATCAATAAAAAAACCATTTAATAATGTTAAAAAAAATAATCCTATTCAGTTTAGCCCTTTTTATCTATTCTTGCGGGTCAGATAATCCAACAAATTCAGGTGATGATACTTTTGATATTGGAATCGCCGAAAACAAAGAGTGGATTTATGACAGAATTTATGACCCGAATATAGATTCAATCCGATGGGTAATGTTTTTAGAAGAATCTACAGATAGTACTAAAATCTTTAAGACATATAGCCTTCCTAATGGAATGACTATAGAAACGGCTAATGAATACGGTAATTTTGGATATTTAATTATTGATGAAAACAATATATATATTCACAGAGATGGTTTTGGCAGCCACTATTACGCAGGTCGATATTGGAAAAAAGAATTTTATGTAAAGTATTTTTCTGTTGATACTGAAAGTTGGGCAATTTTGGAGGATGAAAATGATACAACTTATCAATCTGGACTTTATGAAAAATTCTATATAGAATTAAAAGGTGAAAATTTAGGTAGTTCTATTATAAACTTTGATGGAAAAGATAGGAAATCTATTACTTCGAGAGTAACTACTAAAATAAGAAGAGTAACTAAGTATCCTGAGGAAGAGCCTTATGAAGACAGAGAAAAAAACATAGTCGAAATGACGGTTATTGACGGCATTGGTGTTTATGAAATTGATTCTGAATTTATCAAATATCCACACGATTCAGATTCGATAGCTAGTAAAAGTAGAATGAAATTGATTGAGTATAGGGAAAAGTGAGAGGGGATAAATCAACAGATTCATGGGGTAATGAGGATTTAAGTTGAAGAGTTTATTCAACCTTAAAGATTTATATACAGCAATTGTAAATTCCTATTTCCATGCTAAAAAGTAACAATTAATCTTTAAAATCACTAATATACCAAATAAAATCCACTTCTCCCCACAATATAATTTTAACGCCCCTAATTCGTATATTTGTAATTGTTTGAATGAACCAAATACGAATACAATTATATGGATAATATATTCTTCGAAATTCAAAGTGGTGTGGCAGGAATCACACTCAACCGACCCGATAAACTCAACAGTTTCAACCGAGCTATGTCGCTCGAACTAATCTCCGCTCTGGAGCAAGCAGAGGGTGATGACAGCGTACGCGCTATATTGCTGACTGGTGCTGGGCGTGGCTTTTGTGCTGGGCAAGACCTATCGGAAGCAGTAGGCGATGATGCTTATGAAATTGAGGACATAATAGAAAAGCAATACAACCCAATAGTTAAGCTGTTGCGTGGTATAGAAAAGCCAATCGTTTGTGCTGTCAACGGTGTGGCGGCTGGTGCTGGTGCCAATATTGCATTCGCTTGCGATATTACTATTGCCTCTTCCGATGCTAAGTTTATTCAGTCATTCGCTGCTATTGGGCTCATTCCTGATTCTGGTGGTACTTTCTATCTGCCACGTATGATTGGTATGCAAAACGCTGCGGCACTGATGATGACTGGCGACAGAGTAACGGCTGACAGAGCGAAAGAGCTTGGATTGATATACGACACTGCCCCAGCTGAGAAGTTAATGGAAAACACCACAGAGTTAGCTCAGAAGTTAGCACTGATGCCGACTAAGGGAATAGGGCTAACAAAAAGAGCACTAAATGAGTCGATGAGTAACAGCTTCGACGAACAGCTTCACTTAGAGCAAAAATTGCAAAAAGAAGCGAGCGAAAGCTATGATTATAACGAAGGTGTAAGCGCATTTTTAGAAAAACGTAAACCAAATTTTAAAGGAAAATAGATAAATGAGTAAGTTTAAATTAGAGATAAAGAAAGTAGATACCCCATGTCAGAAAAAACCATCAATTTACTTGGTGAACAGTGCTGACGACGTGAAAGCAGAACTAACTGATTCGCAATTAGAATACGTAAAAGCACAATTTGAAGAGAATAATTCAGCTACTTTTAATAGTGGCGAAAAGGTAATTATTGTAGAAAAGAAAGTTAAGAAAGATGAAAACCATTTGGAGTTAGAAGAGGCAAGAAAGACCGCTTACAACACATTAACAGCACTAAACTCAATGAAGCAAAAAAGTGCTTGTGTTGTGAACAAATGTAATGATAATGACTACGCGTTGGCTTACGTAGAAGGCATAGTACTTGGTAATTACCAATTCTTGAAATACTTCAAAGATGCAGAAAAACGCAAGAATACATTCGAAAAAGTATGCGTATTTGCAGACATTAGCGAAGAGCAATTGAATGAATTGAGAAATGTATCTGAGAGCGTTTACGAAGCAAGAACACTTGTTAATGAGCCATTGTCATACCTAACTGCCGAAGAGCTTTCGAGCGAAATTGGTAGAATTAGCAAGAAGGCAGGATTCTCTTTTGAATACTTCGACAAAGCAAAAATTGAAGAACTTGGTATGGGTGGTTTGCTTGCAGTGAACTACGGAACTCCGAACCCTCCGACATTCAACATTATGGAATGGAAGCCAGAAAATGCAGTCAATAGCAAACCTATAGTATTAGTTGGTAAGGGAGTTGTGTATGATACTGGTGGACTTAGTTTGAAGCCAACAAAAGGGTCTATGGATTCAATGAAAGCAGATATGGGTGGAGCTGCCGCAGTAGTTGGAGCTATGGCTTCAGTTGCATCTAATGAGCTGCCATTACACATTGTTGGACTTGTTCCTGCTACAGAAAACAGACCAGACGGCTTAGCTTATGCTCCTGGTGATGTAATTAAGATGATGAGCGGACTGACTGTAGAGGTGCTAAACACCGATGCTGAAGGTCGTATGATATTGGCTGACGCTCTTCACTATGCTAAGCAATATGAACCAGAATTAGTGATTGATTTGGCAACTCTAACAGGTGCTGCTGCAATAGCTATTGGTCGCCAAGGTGTTGTGGCTATGGGTAATGCTGCTGACGAAGAGTTCACTGAGCTGAAAAAATCAGGCGACGATGTATTCGAAAGAATAGCGCAATTCCCATTCTGGGATGACTATTCTGAGCTGCTAAAATCGGACATTGCAGATTGCAAAAACATTGGCGGCAGAGAAGCTGGTGCTATAACTGCAGGTAAGTTCTTAGAGCAATTCACGGATTATCCTTATATACACTTAGACATAGCTGGTCCAGCGTTTATTGATGCACCGAGTAGCTACAGAACTAAGGGCGGTACTGGTGTTGGAGTTCGTTTGCTTTATAATTTCTTGAAGAATAAATCGAGTAAGTAATTATGTTAGACAACAATTCAATCATTGGAGTAATCGGCTCAGGTACAATGGGTCGCGGTATTGCACAAATAGCTGCAACCGAAGGACACAAAGTAGTTCTTTACGACGTGCACGAAGAGGCAATTGCCAGTGCAAAAGCATCGCTAAACAAGATTCTGAACCGATTAGTAGAAAAAGAAAGAATAACAGAAGACAATTTGAATGATATTCTTGGCAATATCCAATTCACAAACTCATTAGAAGATGCAAAGGATTGTAACTTAGTTGTAGAAGCAATAGTAGAAAAATTGGACATCAAGAAAAAGGTGTTCGTTGAGTTAGAAAAGTTGACGGCTGATGGAACCGTATTGGCATCCAATACCTCGTCACTATCTATCGCATCGATTGCTGGTGCATTGCAAAACCCAGAGAATTTCTTGGGTATTCACTTCTTCAATCCAGCACCGCTTATGCCGTTGGTAGAGATTATTCCATCGTTTATCACTGCTGATGAGGTGACTAAATCTTCACGCAAGTTGGTTGACGATTGGAAGAAAGTAACCGTAATAGCAAAGGACACACCTGGCTTTATAGTCAACCGTGTTGCTCGTCCTTTCTATGGCGAAGCAATGAGAATATACGAAGAAGGAATTGCCGACATACCGACTATCGACTGGGCTATGAAGGAGATCGGTGGCTTCCGTATGGGGCCATTCGAACTAACTGACTATATCGGTCACGATGTGAACTATGCTGTAACAGAAACAGTATTCGAGCAGTTTTACTACGACCCAAGATTCAAGCCAGCACTATGCCAAAAGCGATTAGTTGAGGCAGGATTCTTAGGAAGAAAATCTGGTCGTGGGTTCTATGATTACCGCGATGGTGCGATAAATCCAGAGCCAAACAAAGATGAAGAGTTAGGCAAGCAGATATTCGAGAGAATATTGGCAATGCTTATCAACGAAGCAGCCGATGCTGTCCACATGAACGTAGCGACTGCTGACGATGTGGAACTTGCAATGACCAAGGGTGTGAACTATCCAAAAGGATTGCTCCACTGGGCAGACGAGCTTGGTATTGACTATGTGGTTAACATATTAGAAGGATTGCAAGAAAGCTACGGAGAGGACAGATACCGCACTAACTTTTTACTCAAGAAAATGAACAAAAACAATAGCAAATTCTATTGAAAAATCTGATTAGAATATTGGCATTATCTTCCGTGGTTTTGCTCTTCGGTTTCTCATGTAGCAGCCAAGAAAAGACTACGGAAGACACTACTCAGTCGAAACCAAAACCGACTCCTACAGCGGTAAAATACCCAGGGTATGAAATTGTAGAAGTGCTTCCCCACGATAGCACCTTGTTCACACAAGGACTACTCTTCCACGATGGTCATCTGTACGAAAGTGGCGGAATGCGAGGACAATCTCGATTGGTTCGTTACGCACCGGGCGAAGAGATAGAGCAATCGAAACAGATGAGTAGAAGTATATTTTCTGAAGGAATAGCATTGCTCAACGGCAAGATATATATGCTTACTTACACTTCTGGTAAGTGCCTGGTATTTGACCAAAAGACATTCGAGTTAGTTGAAGAATATAGTTATCTCGGTCAGGGATGGGGACTGGAAACAGATGGCGAAAAGCTATACATGACCGACGGAAGCTCGGTGATTAAGGTAATCAACCCTACCAACTTTAGCATAGAGTCCACAATCAGCGTAAAAATAAACGGCAATAAATTAGAATACCTCAACGAGTTGGAATACATAGATGACTATCTGTTTGCCAATGTATGGCAACGTGCAGAGATAGTAAAAATTGATATAAAGACTGGCAATGTAGTCGCTGCTTACAATATGTCCGAGTTGATAGAAAGAGTGATGTACAACCCTGCAATAGACGTACTCAACGGCATTGCCTATGACAAATCTGAAGATGTATTCTACCTAACGGGTAAGCTGTGGCCTAAACTTTTCAAGGTGAAGTTGGGAAGTTAACCAACTAAGTTATCTGCTTATTGAAATTCTCAATATCTTCCTGCTTACCTGATACATAGAGAATATCTCTGCAAAGAATCTTCTCATCTGGTGTTATGTTTTCCATTAACTTATCTTTTCTATTTATCGCCAAAAGATTTATACCATAGTTTGCTCTTAGATTGGAATCTGATATAGATTTCCCAATCAACTTACCACTATCTTTTATGACTCTTAGTGAAGTGATATTAAACTCAGGATGTTTAGTTGGTTTGTAAGTTACAGGAAGCTCTTTCGTGTTCTGGAATATATCGTAATTATCAGAGCGAATCTTTTCAACAAATTGAGCAATCTCATCTTCTGGAACTAGGAAGTTATGCAACACACGTGAGAATATCTCTACAGATGTTTCAAACTCTTCTGGTATAACTTCATCCGCTCCCAATGCTAGTAATTCACTGGTCTCTTTCACATATCTGGTACGTACTACCATATAGATTGAAGAAGAGAACTCACGAATGTTAGTAGTAATTGCCTTCGTTGCCTCTGGGTCAGATATAGCAATCACTACAGCACGTGCTTTATTTAGATTTACTGTTTCTAATATATGTGGCTCGGCAGCATCACCAAATATAATTGGTATCCCATTTTTCTTTTCTCTAATTACAGTTTCAGGATTTAACTCTATTGCTATATAGGGGATATTACTAAAGTGAGCTGCCTTTGCTAAGTTCGAACCATTTATACCATACCCAATAATTACCAAATGATCATCCAGATGTTCTGTTTGTACATCGTCATTGTTTTCTTGAGGTTGTTTCGCTTGGTTAGTCATAACCTTTGCTACTTTCGTAGCTAAGAATTTATCTGCAATATCCTCAGCAAACATAATTACAAAAGGAGTAAGCAACATCGACACAATGGAAACAGCTAAAAAATATTGGTTTGTCTCTGGAGATAGTAAATCATACTCTATTCCTACCTTTGATAATATGAATGCGAATTCACCCACTTGGAATAACGATAGTCCAGTGATTAGTATAGTTCTAGGTGAGTATTTTAGCACAGCTACTGCTATAGAGCCAACTGCTGATTTTACAATTAAAACCGCAAGAACTATTAATAGAATAATTGCAGCATTCTCTAAAAAGAATGTTACGTCCAAAAGCATACCTACTGAAATAAAGAAGAAACTTGTAAATAGCTCCCTGAAAGGGAGAATGATGCTAGTTGCTTGATGACTATACTCTGATTCAGAAATAATTAGTCCTGCTAAAAATGCACCTAATGCCAAGGATAATCCTGCTTCCGAGGTTAAGAATGCAACCACAAAACAAATAGCTATAGTTGTCATTAGGAATAGTTCTTTGCTACGTGTTTTTGCTACTGAGTGCATTAGCTTTGGTACTATATATCTAGCACTTATTATTGTGATTGCTATTACTATACCGGTCTTTAGCAATAGACTCAATATGCTCATTGTAACGTTGTCTGATTGCCCTGCAATAATTGGGGTGAATAGCATCATTGGTACAACAATGATATCTTGGAATATCAGTATTGCTAATGCATTCCTACCTTGAGGGGAGTTGATTTCGTTCCTATCTTGGAATACCTTTAGTACAATTGCTGTACTTGATAGTGAGAATAAGAACCCTACGAAAACAGATTCTTTCCAGCTGTATCCCAACAAATAGTAAGTAAGTCCAGATAGTAAAATCATTATGCCAACTTGGAGTGAACCACCGATGAATACAGTCTTCTTGATGGAAGCCAGCTGTTTTAGCGATAGTTCCATACCTATTACAAACAATAGTAATATTACTCCAATCTCAGAGATTATCTCTATTTGTTCTACGTTATTGACTAAACTAAGACCGAACGGACCTATAACGATTCCTGTTACCAAAAAACCCAATATCGAAGGTAGTTTTAGTCTTTGAAGCACAAAAACTATCACAACTGAGAATCCTAATAAAATGAGTATATCTTGTAAAATTGGAAGGTGCATTGGGTCTAATGATATTTTGATTTATATTTGAATGCAAATTTACTAAACAATATATAAAGAATATTGAATAAAGATTTTATTGAATAAGATTTCAAGAAATGCATAATAAAATATACGAGACAATTATAATAGGTGGAGGACAAGCGGGACTCTCCATGGCCTATTTCCTTAGAAGAAGCAAAATTGATTATCTAATTCTAGATGACTCTGAAGTGCCAGGTGGTGCTTGGAGTAGAACTTGGGATAGTTTGAAGCTTTTTTCTCCTTCAGAATTTAGCTCGCTTTCTGGTTGGAGAATGCCTAAATCCGAGAATGAATATCCTACTAAAGATGAGTTCATCAATTACCTTACAGAATATGAGAAGAAATATGAAATTCCTATTCACAGACCAGCAAGAGTTGATACTGTTATTAAGAAAGGTGGCTACTTTGAAATTAGTACTAATCAAGGAATATACAAATCTCTTACTTTAGTTAGTGCAACTGGAACAGCCCAATGTCCTTTTATACCAGAATACCCCAACCAATCTGAGTTTGCAGGTGAACAAATTCACTCAGTGGACTATAGAACACCAATGGACTTTGCTGGGCAAAAAGTTTTAATAATAGGAGGTGGAAACTCTGGGGCTCAGATACTAGCAGAGATATCTTTGGTGGCAGATGCAAAGTGGGTCACTCTAACGGAGCCGAATTTTCTACCAAAGGAAATAGATGGAAGATATTTGTTCAATCAGGCAACGGCCAAATATCAGCAAATGCTAAAAGGTGAAAAAACTGAGCAAAGAAAGGCAAGTTTGAGTGATATAGTTAAGGTAGAATCTGTGCGAGATGCAGAGAAGAGAGGTGCATTGGGTTCGGTTAGACCTTTTAAAGAATTTTACTCTGATGGTGTAGTCTGGGGTGATGGTGAAAAAGAAGCTTTCGATACAGTTATATGGTGTACTGGATTCAAAGCAAATTTAGAACACCT
Organism: Chlorobiota bacterium; assembly: GCA_046290495.1. Classification (GTDB taxonomy): domain Bacteria; phylum Bacteroidota; class Ignavibacteria; order Kapaibacteriales; family UBA2268; genus PGYR01. The sequence continues at coordinate 227,343 of JBKAGT010000006.1, forward strand.
GAAATCATTAGAGATTGTTAATAATCGGAGAGTGAGAACCAAAGGAACTCAATCAGTAGAGGTAGAAGGGTTGTGGCTAGTTGGATATGGTAACTGGACTGGATATGCCTCTGCAACAATCTATGGGGTTGGTAAAACAGCTAGAGAAACAGCGAAGCAGATAGAACACTATTTACAGAAATGAGTAAGTGCTTAATATCGAAATGGTAAGGAAACATTCTCATTATTTTTTGCGTATAATTCGTAATAATTTTTCTCTAAATTTTTAACAGGAGTTAATATGCACATGTCAAACACGCCCACAGTACCGGGATTTGAAATAGTAGAAACACACGGCTTAGTTCGTGGAAATATAGTAAAGACTAAACATATTGGTCGTGACTTCATGGCTGGTATCAGAAATATAGTTGGTGGTGAAGTCGGGAGTTATACCCAAATGCTAACAGAGGCACGCGAACAAGTATTGGACAGAATGTGCAATGATGCCAGACAAATGGGTGCTAACGCGATTGTTAATGTTAGGTTCGCAACTAGTGCTATTGGACAAGGTATGGCCGAGTTACTAGTTTACGGTACTGCAGTAAAGGTAGAAAAGAAATAATTACTTGAGGATAGAATGTATAAATTAATATTATCAATATTTGGTCTTTTAATTGGTGGTGGAATACTGCTATTTACTCTAAGAGTGCCAAATGCGACTGCCGAAAATACTGTTACTGTGAAAGGAAAAGTAGTAAATATATATGAAGCAGGTGTAAAAGATGTAGTCTTCAAACTAGAAGGCGATGATATTTCTTACTATGTCAACCGTGGGTTAGAAAATGGACTAGATATCAATCAGCTGAAAAAAGAATACTTAAATTTAGATATTACACTAACTTATATTGAGCATAATCAACTGCTTCATTCACTTATAGATAATAGACACCTAGCAAAAGTAGAAGCAAACAATGATGTAGTTTACAGTGAAATGCCTTAGTTGGAATTAGAACACTTAAAAATCAAACAAAAAACCTGCACCAAAGCTAATTGATGCAGGTTTTTCATATTTTAAGATATTTCTCTATATTAAGATAGTAACAGTTTTAATTATCATTAACATGAGCAAAAAGTTAAAAAGAAAGTATACAAAATGAGAAACTATATTATAATTATTATTGCTTTAATTCTAGTGTCTTGTAGTGATAATTCTACAGACAACGTCGGTGGTGAACCATACGGAGGAGAGTATATACAAGAGTATATACATTGGGAAGTAAATAACTTAGTTGATGATTTAATTGTTGATTCGACTTATAGCTTTTTGAATGTCGCTAAAACAGATTTTAAAATGGTTGGCGATATCTATATAGGAGAATCAAATCAAGATATAGAAGTAACTATACCCAACCAAAGTATATATGCGAATGGAACTCAATATGTAATCAATAATGAAAAATATAAATTAAGATTCAGTACAAATAATGACAGTAACAGTTTTGAATTTACAACAGATATAAAAGTAAGTCAAAGTTACGATGGAGATTACTTCCAAGGTCATTTTATCGAGCTGTATATTGTTATTGATTCAATTTTCATTGATAAAGATACTTTATTTCCTACATCTCTTGGCGCTGATAGTTTAAATTACGCTTTTGCTGTTCCAGAGGCAAGATGGTATACTAGAAATCAAGTAATGTATGATAGCATGTCATCTAGTTATATTAATGAATTTGAATTCCTTGAATATTTTTTTAATCCAGTGTTTAAAGAAACAACTGTATATTATCAAAACTCAATAATTAGTAATACATTTAATATAATACAATAAAAGATGAGAATCCTAATATCAATAATTTCTATTTTTGTACTTATATCTTGTAGTGAAAACTCTACTGATTCTGGGGCACCTTATAGTGGGGAATGGTTTGGACAATATGTAGTCTGGGAAAATAAAAATTTGTTATCAGAACTTGAACTTGACTCAATGTATACCTCAAATACTATATTCAAAACTGAGTTTAAAGTTATTGGTGATATGTATTTACAAGAAATTGACACAAGCATAGAGTTGATAATGCCAAATTTGGAAGAGATAGTCGGAAGTACTTCATTTGATAAAGAAAAGTATAAAATTCGATTCAATACTAATAATGATAGCAATAGTTTCAATCTTGAAACAAATGTAAGTATTAATGAAGATTATCATAAAAGCAACATAGAGGGGCATTATTATTCATGCTATTTATTTATTGATTCAATTTATATTGATAAAGACACTTTATATCCAACTTCTCTTGGAGCTGATAGCTTGAAGTATGCTTTTGTAGTCCCTGAGAAAAGATGGTATGTAAAAGGACAACAAATGTATGATAGTATAAATTCAAGGAGTGTGACCGATTTAGAGTATCTTGAGGAGTTCTTTGTTTCATTCTACAGTAGAATAAATTTTAACCATAGAGACTTACACAAAGGAAAGCTTAGACTTATAAGGGATTAAAAAAACCTGCACCAAAGCTAATTGATGCAGGTTTTTCATTTTTAATCTAAACTTAAAGTTTACAGAACTGAGTCCAAAAGACCATTAGTCTTTTTCACAGCTTCTGCACTTTCAGATAATTTAGTTTTCTCAGCATCAGTCAGCTCTATTTCTGCAATAGATTCTATACCGTTTTTACCAAGAACGCAAGGCACTCCAATTGATAAATCATTCAGTCCATACTCTCCTTCTAACAGGGCAGAGCAAGGGAACATTTTCTTAGAATCTTGAGCAATTGCTCTTACTAATTCAGATACTGCTGCACCAGGAGCGTACCAAGCACTAGTGCCAAGTAAGCCAGTTAATGTAGCACCACCAACTTTAGTTTCTTCTACTACCCAAGTTTGCTTCTCTTCGCTTAGTAATTCAGTTACAGGAATGCTGTTTCTTACTGCTTTGCTGATTAGTGGAACCATGCCCTTGTCGCTATGACCACCAATTACCATCCCTTCTACGTCAGAAGCAGGACAATTTAAAGCATCACTTAATCTGTATTTGAATCTTGCACTATCCAAAGCACCACCCATACCAATGATTCTATTCTTAGGGATGTCAGTTGCTTTGTGAACTAAGTAAGTCATAGTATCCATTGGATTACTTACTACTATAATGATTGCATCAGGTGAGTGTTTTAGGATGTTCCCAGATACTTCTTTTACGATACCTGCATTAATTCCAATAAGCTCTTCTCTAGTCATACCTGGCTTACGAGGAATACCACTTGTGATAACTGCTACATCTGTTCCAGCTGTTGTGCTGTAATCGTTTGTACTACCAGTTATTTTAGTGTCAAATCCATTCAAAGAAGCAGTTTGCATTAGGTCCATTGCTTTCCCTTCAGCATATCCTTCTTTTATATCAACTAATACTACTTCAGAAGCGAAGTTTTTGATTGCTATATATTCTGCGCAACTTGCACCAACTGCACCTGCACCTACTACTGTTACTTTCATTATTACTCCGAAAAATTATTATTGTTTGTTTTTTATATTCTTATTATCAAAAAAAAGCGGCTATTACGCCGCCTTTTATATTTTTTATCTATTTATTAACCGTTTACCAATTCTTTGAATTTAGAAGTAGGTAATGATTTTGGTCTTGTTATTGGCAATCCATAAGCTCTTGCTATTACTGCTTGTGAACTGATACCGATAGCACGAGAAACAGAGAACAATACTGTGTAGTATTCGAATTCTTTAAGACCGAAGTGGTAAAGTAATGAACCAGAGCCAGCATCTACGTTTGGCCAAGGGTTGCTAATTTTCTCTACTTGGTCTAATACTTTTGGTACTACTTTGAATACTCTGTCTACAGTTTGGAATACTGGATCTTCTGAACAATTTTCAACACCAAATTTGTGGAATGCAGTGAAACGTGGGTCAGTTACTCTTAGTACAGCGTGACCGTATCCAGGTATTACTTTACCAGCGTCTAGTGTTTCCCAAGTGTATTTTTCGATTTGTTCTTCAGATGGTACACCATCAAATTTGTCCATAGTGTCCAATACCCATTTCAGACATTGTTGGTTAGCTAAACCGTGTAGTGGACCAGCCAATCCGTTCAATCCAGCAGAAAGTGAGTAGTACATATCAGATAGTGCTGAGTTTACTGTAGCCGCAGAGAATGCAGAAACGTTACCACCTTCGTGGTCAGAGTGTAGAGTTAAGTACAATCTCATCAATTTAGCAAAATTGCCGTTCTCGTCGTTAAGACCTAACATGTGTGCGTAGTTTTCACCCAAATCAGCACCAGCTTTTGGCTCTATTCTATCACCTTTGTCAAATCTCTTTCTGTATACATAAGCAGCGATAGAAGGAAGCTTAGCGATGATGTCTAATGCATCTTCTAAAGTGTATTCCCAATATTCTGATTTCTTGATATTGTTGTAGTTCTTAGCGAATTTTGATTCTCTTTGCATTACTAAAATAGCAGAGTTGAACATTGCCATAGGGTGCGAATCCGAAGGCATTTCGTTCAATACATTCCAAACGTAAGTAGGAACATCTTGACGCGATTGCAAATCTTGTTGCAAATCAGCTAACTCTTCTGAGTTTGGCAACTCACCAGTTAGTAATAACCATAAAATTTCTTCAGGTAATTTGTCAGTTAACTCTCCCAACTCTCTACCTCTAATAACCAAACCTTTTGTTGGAGGAACTTCAGAAGTATCACAAACAGTTGCTTTTACACCTCTGATACCACCATAGGCCTGAGCCAATGTAACATCAGATACTTTAGCGTCTGCGTTTGCTTTTACAAATTCTTTGATTTCCTTGACTTGTGGTGGTAACACCTGAGATAGTTTTTGTTTTAGTAATGACATTTTTCACCTTGAACTTTTAAATTAAATATTATTTATTTTTCTGAATTATGGTTTATATGTAAATCGTACACATAAAAGTCTTACAATTTAAGAAATTTACATTTCTATTACGAATGATTTTCCAAATTCTTTTTTGAAAATTCAAAATAAATTAAAGTTTTTTCTATGATTTTAGATTACTCAAAAGCTCTTTGACAAATTGAGTATTTTGTCGTATTTTTATTATCTATTTTGAAAGCAAAAAAGCAAATTCTATAAAATGGTAAATGATAATACTCCCTATTGGGTTCCCACTGAAGAGCAGATAAAATCATCGAATATGTATAAAATGATGATAGATTTGAATGATAGATATTCATTGTCAATGACTAGCTATGATGATTTACACAGCTGGTCTGTTGAAAATAAGAAAGACTTCTGGGCATATATATGGGATTTGGCTGAAGTTAAGCATTCACTGAAATACACAGATGTCTATTTGGAAGATAATAATAGACTAAAAATACCGAGACCAATCTGGTTCCCAGGAGCCAAGCTCAATTTTGCTGAAAATTTACTAAAGTATAAAGATGACTCCTTGGCAATTATTGCACACAGAGAAGACCAAGAAAATGTAAGAATCAGCTATAAACAGCTATACACAAGTGTTGCCCAAATGACACATTATTTCAAATCTATTGGCGTTAAAAAAGGGGACAGAGTTGCAGGTTTTGTAACTAATATACCAGAAACGATAGTTTGTATGTTGGCCGCAACATCAATAGGAGCAATATGGTCAAGCAGTTCCCCTGATTTCGGATTCCAAGGAATTATGGACAGATTCGGTCAGATTAAACCAAAAGTATTAGTTGCTGTGAATGGGTATTCATACAATGGTAAACACTTTGACAGCACTGATAAGCTTACTAAAATTGTAGCAAACATAGATTCTATAGAAAAAGTTGTTCTACTTCAAGAGATAGATGTACCAGTAATTGTAGGCGATAAGTATATTACTTATAATGCCGCGACGGTTAATGATGCTATTGAAATAGAATTTGAACAACTACCATTCGATCATCCTGTTTATATCATGTATTCATCTGGTACAACTGGTGTACCAAAATGTATAGTGCACGGTGCAGGTAGTACTTTGCTTCAGCACTTTAAGGAGCATTATCTGCATGGAGATATTAGTAAAGGTGATGTGTTGAGTTACTTTACAACTTGTGGGTGGATGATGTGGAATTGGCTTGTAGGTGGGTTATCTGTAGGAGCTACTCTCTACCTTTTCGATGGTAGTCCAACTTATCCAGATAGCAATATCATGTGGTCGGAAGCCGCAAAGGAAAAGATTAACGCATTAGGAACTAGCCCAAAGTTTCTGACTCATTGCCAAAAACAAGAAGTAAACCCTAAGAGAGATTTCGATTTATCTGCTCTAAAAAGTATATATTCTACAGGCTCACCATTGGTTAGTGAGAACTATCAATGGGTGTATAATAACGTAAAACCAGATGTTCAACTTGCTTCCATAAGCGGTGGTACAGATATTATTTCTTGCTTTATGCTAGGCAATCCAATGCTTGGTGTATATGACGAGGAAATACAATGTCGCGGACTTGGTATGGATGTAAAGGCACTATCTGACGAGGGGCGTGAAGTTATAGGAGAGAAAGGTGAACTGATATGTCATCCTCCTTTCCCATCTATGCCTACTCACTTCTGGGATGACCCGGATGACGAAAGATATTTCGGTGCGTATTTCGATTATTACCCAGGAATATGGCGTCATGGTGATTATATAGAAATTACAGAGAGGGGTGGAGTTATTGTCTATGGCCGCTCAGATGCTACATTGAATCCCGGTGGTATTAGAATAGGTACTGCCGAGATATACAGAATAGTAGAAGCAATGCCAGAAGTTATAAATAGTGTAGTAGTGGGGCAGAGATGGCAATCGGACACAAGGGTGGTTCTGTTTGTAGTGCTAAAAGAAGGAATTGAGTTGACAGACGAGCTCAAAAATGAGATGAAACAAAATATCCGTAAGGGTGCTACTCCACGACACGTACCTGAAGAAATACGACAGGTAAGCGATGTGCCAGTGACTTTGAGTGGTAAGAAAGTGGAGTTAGCAGTAACAAAGATTGTGAATGGTGACCCAGTTGGAAACCGGGCAGCTCTTGCAAATCCAGATTCACTAGATGAATATTTTGATTTGGTTTAGTGGATACAATTTGGATCAAGAACTGACTTAAAAAAACACTAAAAAAGCTTATTTTCGTGTAAATAATATCATAAAAATTTAATTAAATAGAAGAGAAAAATGAAACTAAAATCTTATGTGCAAGGACAATGGCAAGAAGGCGAAGGCGAAGGACAAATACTAAAAAATGCGGTAACTGGAGAGCAAGTTGCTGAAGTTACTTCAAAGGGAGTGGATTTCAAAGGTGCAGTGGAATATGGCAGAAATGTAGGTGGCAAAAACTTGCGCCAATACACTACTCACGACCGTGCCTATATGCTTCGTGATTTGGCTAAGTATTTACTAAGTAAAAAGGATGCATTCTATCAGCTATCATTTGCAACTGGTGCTACTAAAGTAGATTCGTGGATTGATATAGAAGGTGGTATCGGCACACTATTCACTTATAGTGGTAAGGCAAGAAGAGAAATGCCTAACTCAAAATTCTATGTAGATGGTAATCTTGAGCATCTATCGAGAGAAGGTACTTTCCAAGGGCATCACATTTGTGTACCTAAGGAAGGAGTTGCTGTCCACATCAATGCATTCAACTTCCCATGTTGGGGTATGTTAGAAAAAATTGCACCTGCGTTGGTAGCAGGTATGCCTTGTATCGTAAAGCCAGCATCACTTACTTCATATTTGACTGAACTAATGGTGCGTGAGATTATAGAATCTGGTATTTTACCTGAGGGGTCACTGCAGTTAATAGCTGGTTCTGCTGGAGATCTATTAGACCACTTGGATTCTCAAGACGTGGTTACCTTCACTGGTTCACATTCTACAGGGGTGAAGCTGAAATCACATCCGAATATCATTAATAATTCAATTCCTTTCAATATGGAAGCTGACTCCCTCAATTTTTCTATGCTTGGTATAGATGCTAAGCCCGGAACAGCTGAATTTGATTTATTTGTGAAGGAAGTATCTAGAGAAATGACTGTAAAAGCAGGGCAAAAATGTACTGCTATCCGTAGAACATTAGTTCCAGAGCAATATGCAGATGATGTAATAAAGGCACTTAGTGCAAGATTAGCTAAAACTACACTTGGTGACCCACAGCAAGAGGGAGTCCGTATGGGGCCTTTGGCGGGTATAGATCAAGTGAATGATGTAAAAGACAATCTAAAAAAATTATTAAATGACGCATCGATTGCATACGGTGATATGGACAATTATGACTTACTAGGTGGTAGTAAAGAAGAAGGCGCGTTCTTCCCGCCTATGTTACTACACTGCGAAGACCCACTAAGCAAGTCTGCACCTCACAGCGTTGAGGCATTTGGTCCGATCAGTACGGTAATGCCGTTTAAAAATGTAGATGAAGCTATTGAGTTAGCTAAGTTAGGAAAGGGCTCATTGGTAGGTTCTGTATTTACTGCAGACAATGAATTTGCAAGAGCAATTGCTTACGGAACTGCTGCTTACCACGGGAGGCTAATGTTCTTGAATGAGAAATCTGCAAAAGAATCAACTGGACACGGTTCCCCAATGCCACAGTTAGTACACGGTGGACCAGGTAGAGCTGGTGGTGGAGAAGAGCTTGGCGGTATTCGTTCTGTGCTACACTATATGCAAAGAACAGCGATACAAGGACATCCAAACACGCTAACAGCAATAACAGAACAATACCAAAAAGGTAGCGACAGAAACGAAGGACTTGTTCACCCATTCAGAAAAAACTTCGAAGAATTGCAAATTGGTGATAGCTTAACTACCCACAAACGCACAGTAACTGAGACAGATATAGTAAACTTTGCTAATATTTCTGGTGATAATTTCTATGCACACACTGATATAACTTCGATAGACGATGACAGCATATTCGAAAGTAGAGTAGCACACGGCTATTTCGTTATGTCTGCAGCGGCTGGCTTATTTGTTGAGCCGAAGAAAGGTCCAGTACTAGCAAACTATGGCTTAGATGAACTAAGATTCATCCAGCCAGTATATGTGAATGACACTATATATGTGAAATTGACTGCTAAATCAAAGCAAGATAAACAAGCTAAGGAAGGCGAAGTGCCATCTGGTATAGTTAAGTGGGATGTAGAAGTACTAAACCAAAATGAGGAGCAAGTAGCTCAGGCAACAATCTTAACTTTGGTCGCTAAAGAGAAGAAGTAAAACTTTTCATATAAAGATTATCAAGCCCAGCCGAATGGTTGGGCTTTTTTTGTGTGTCACTCCCACTTGCCCAATCCACTGAGTTTTTTTAAATTGTGTAAAGTAAATTCCATTAAGTGAAGTAAGATGGCAAATGGATGATCTGGCGAATGAGAATAAAAACAACCAAAACTGGATAGGTAAAGAAAAAGATAAAGAAAACGGGCTAGGTGACCACGGAGTTAGGAAATATGAATATGAAACAGGAAGATTTACTAGTATAGATCCACTATGGAATAATTATTATGTATGGACACCATATCAGTATAGTTTGAATAGCTCAATTGAGCTAGTTGATGTAAATGGTTTAGTAGTTGAAGCTCTTGATGCAAAAGCTGAAGAATTTATAAGGCTATCAGTAGAAGAAGCATATGAAACGGCGGTAACATTTGATGATGGGATTCTTGATTGGGAAGAATTGAAGAAAAAATTACCAAAAGATATTGATCCTAATTCTAATGTTGCTACTCTAGTTAGATTAGGGCAAAGTTCAGAGGTTGTAACTCTTTCAGGAAAAACTGGAGAGTTTAAATTTAAGAATTCAAAAGGTGAAGTTTTTTCGAGAAATATTTATGATTATAAGAAATTTGAGCCATTTGTAAAGGGTTATGATGAATTTGTTGCAGGTTTTACTATCCTACCATATGGTGACCCTTCAATAAAAGATGAATTTACTTTAAGTGGAAATACAGAAATCTATGTAAACCCTACTCACAATGGAGGTTATTGGAGATCTATTTCTAAAACTACAGCACACGAATTATTTGTTCATTTCCGATTTCATATAATGGGAATTAGACATCATCATGAAGAAGATCGAACTAATGACCCTGAATATTTGAAATATTGGATTAGAAGATACGAGAGACAATCAGTTGAATAAATTAATGATTTTAATTTGTGTAATATTTTTATTTTTTAGTTGTAAAACTGAAAAAGAAAATACTAATATTCCCTTAGTAATATATAATAATCTAGGGGAAGATTTATATATTTTGTTAAATGTTTGGCTTGTATCAAATATAAATAATCCTGAAATAATAAGTGATTTTACTTTAAGTAGAAATTTAGTTGTTAATAAGATTATTATTTCTAAAACAAAAATAGATTTTAATAATCAATTTCCACACCCTACTAATACAACTATCACATTGACACATAAAGAACCAGTTTTTTTAGAGTTTAATAAATCTGATTCTATAAATTTAAATTTAAAGATTAAAGAGAATATAAAGAATGTTGAAAATTATTCTGCTTATATCCAATTAATCTCATTTTCTAAAAAAGATATAGCAGCAAGAAAAATCGACTATTTATTATTTAGTAAGGAGACGTTAAGTCTTGATTTAACAGAATCAATGTTCCCTTTTGAAGATAATGAAATGCTTGATAGTATTAATAATTTCGGTTATTTTGATTCAATCAATATTATACCTATTGAATTTAAGTTAGTCAATGGAATTCTTGAGAGAGTTAATTAAAAATTTATTATTTCACAGAGTTATTATGAAGTTAATATAATTCTTATAATTTAAAATGATAGTCAGATTAAAGTTGAATTTGTAGAAAAAATATATAATAATTTAACTATAATAGGTTTTTAAATTTGACCTTCTTAAAATTTCAGATTTAAGTATTTAGGACTTAGTTGATATGAATATCAATAAGTTTAATGTTTATCAAAACTGATGTTTTGAATTAACTTCGGCTTTGGTCTATACTTGATTAATATGGTAATTGAATGTATAATACAAAATGATTAGATTTAAACTTCATTTCGAAAACTATAAATGAAAAAGCTTACTTACATATTCCTACTCTTGGTTACTTGCAAAATTTATGCTGGTGAGCTATTTAATGATACACTTCCAATAGCAGGAAATGTTTATCATAACTGGTATTTCGGATACTCTACTGGTATAACTTTTATGACTCCAGACGAAGAACCAGAGTATTGGGAATATGGGGGGAATTATTCTTTTTATTCTTCAGCTACTACTTTATCAGATAGATATGGTGATTGGTTGCTTCAATCTGAAGGACTTTATTTCTTTAATGACACTTATAGTATCATTGATAGTATAGATTTTAAACCTTCTGAGAATGGTATTATACATGGAACTTATTCAAGACAAGGGAGTATATTAATTCCGCTGAAAAATGATAAAATATTACATATTTCGAACATTAGAAGGCAGGAGTATTTTAATCATGCTCCAATTAGAGATCTGCAGTATTCTATTTTAAATTATAATAAAACTACAAAGGAATTAGTTTTCGAAGAAAAATCAGTTTCACTAAAAGATGAAATAAGAGCTGATGCAGTTGCAGCAACTTATAGTGCAATTACGGATACATATTTTTTAATGCTATATGACCCGAGAGGCATGAACTATACTTTTGAATTTGATTTAAATGGTAATCTATTACGTTCATATGAGCAAGAGACCCCCTCAACAATAAGAAAAACCTATGGTGATATAAATTTCAATATCATGGGAGATATGGTTGCTTTTTGTTATTCAGAACACCATGGTGACAGAAGTGGCCTGGGTGAAGAAGAGTATTCAGAAGTTAATATTGCAAAGTTTGACCCTTTGACTTTAAAACTATCTGAAATAGAGACTATTAGAGTAGATTCAGTTTCAGTAAAAAGCACAGAATTCTCGGCTAATTCTCAGTATTTATACTTTTTTGGCCATGACCAACATTTTGATAACAGAGGATGGGAAAAATTCTATCAATATGATATTAGAAACAAATCACTAAAACTTATACATAGAAAATTGACTGAAAGGAGTTCTGAATATTGGAATGGTAGTACTGTAAGACCCTCTGTTGCAAACCCAATACAACTCTCTCTAGGCCCCAATAATAAAATATATCTAGCTAGGAATAGGGCCAATCACATGACAGTTATTAATAATCCAACTAGCAAAGACAGCTATAATTATGAGTATAATGTAATTCCGTTTCCAAGAATTAACTCAAATAAAGCATTTTCAACAGGTAGTATACCTAACTTAATCACAGCCTCATTTGCAGATATATATGTGAAGACTTGTATCTCAATTTGTGAAGGAGAAGACTTTGAATTATTTGTAAAAACTCAGCTCCCAGATACAACAGCAACTTATTCATGGACTGGTCCTAATAATTTCAGTTCTGATGAACAGTTCCCAACTTTTGAGAATGCAACTACTGACTTATCTGGAATATATGAAGTATCAGTAAGAACAGATACGGATGTCTACTATGCTGAAACAATGGTAAGTGTAAAAGAAGCACCTGCCCCTGAGATTAATGCTTATCCTTCTACTTTTGTATGTGAGGAAGGAGATATTACCCTATCTATAAATCAAGACTATGAAAGCTACTTATGGTCTAATGGAGACACTACAAAATCAATAGTAGTAGACTCTAGTGGAGTCTATGGATTAACTGTAACCCATAAAAATGGTTGTGAGTCCTATGCTGAGGTTAATGTGGGCTTTGGAAATGAATATGAATTACAAATATCTGGTGAGACAGAGAAATGTGAAGGAGAAGAAGTTACATTAACTTCTACAGAAGAGTTTTCCAAGTATACTTGGTCTAATGGAGATACAACAAGATCTATTACTGTTAGTGAACCCGATAGATACAGATTGACAGTGGAAACTAAAGAAGGTTGTATTCTCAGTAAAGAAATAGAAGTAAAAAATCATCCTACAGTTGTGGCAGAGCTTAACCCAACAGCTCAAACTATTTGCAGTGGAGATTCTACTCTACTAGAATCTAAATACCAGCAGAGCTATTACGCTTATTTGTGGAGTACAAACGAAACAACAAGCTCTATATATGCAAAATCGTCTGGTTTGTATAAGCTATTTATTACGGACACAAGAACTGGATGTAATGACAGCACTGAAATAGAGATAAGGGTAGAAGATAGCTTAGAACCAACAATTACTGGAAAAGACATTTGCGATGGTGGAAGTGCAACACTAACAGCTATTCCAAATGATCCTTCATATACATATTTATGGAGTACAAACGAAACCACACCTGAGATTGTCGTAGATGCCCCAGGCACTTATTCTGTAACAGTTAGTAAGGATGGGTGTATAGGGACAGCAGAATTTACTGTGAATGAAAGTCCTCTACCTAATTTTGAGATAAATGGTGAAGAAATTCTGTGTGGAAACCCTGCTACATTAGAATGTGATACTGACTTCGAAGAATACCTTTGGTCAACTGATGAAACTAGTAAATCTATAGAGGTAACTCAAGCTGGCACATATTCGCTGACTGTAACAGATGAAAATGGCTGTGAAACAACAAAAGAGTTCACTGTAAACGAAAGTACATTATCCTTTGATTTGAATAGAAACATCTTCAACTATGGTAAGTTATACCTATCTGACATAGTTCGGGACTCAATAGAGTTCATTAACACTAGTGGTGCTGAGATTACAATTGAGCATAACAATCAGACAATTATTCTATCTGATAACCAAAGTTATATAATAAATGAAATTCTAAGAGTAGGCGAAGTTGGATCAATTGATAAAGTATTTGAAATTAGAATTATATCACCTTGTGATAGCACGATATCTATTCCAGTTTCAGCTGAGGTATATGCAAGACTTAAAATAAGTTCTGATAACCTAGAAGCAAAAATAGGTGAGTTTACGGACATAAAAATATATTCTGAATCGGATACAGAACTTAATATAGAAGATATTCAGTTTGAAGTAGAAATTGCTGATGTGTTTAAAACAGAAGATAGTAAGAGCTTTGTTTTAAGCTCACCAATATCAAAAGGAACCCAGATTGTACATGAAATGTCAGGAATGGTATTACTCTCAGATGATTTGGAATATGAGATAGGTATTAACCCAATAAATATGAATAATTCATTTGTAGAATTAGAAATACAACCAGGATTAATGATCATAGATTCAATTTGTGTATTTGATCTAAGGAAAATAGAATACCAACAACCTGTTGAGTTGAAAGTAACACCAAATCCAGCTAAGGAAGCCATTAACATAAGTGTCTTTGCAGAAACTGAAACACAGATTAAACTAGAACTCATCTCTTCAGAGGGAAAGCAGATTCACAATGATCACTGGACTCAATCAACTTCTGAAATGACATTAAGTATTCCAACAGACAATATCCCTTCAGGAGTATACCAACTACGCTTGCAATCAAATGATAAGTTAATCACCAAGCAAGTGATTGTGGTGAGGTAGGGGTTATTTATTCCTAGACTCTTTAATTCGGCTGCGCTCAGCACAGGCACTAAGTAACCTCTGAGTGACGTTTGTTGTTATTCCAAGCGAAGCGTGTGATTCTATCTTATAAATACAGACAGCCACGTCCTTACAGTCCTCGCTGTGACAATCTAAGATTCCTCACTCTGAATAATTTCAGACAGCATCTTCTAAGTTGTACTATAGTTGTATGTCCATGTTACATTTTAATTTATAGGGATAGCATAGGTTAGCTTAAAAACAAAGAAAACCTCCCAAAATGGGAGGTTTTCTATTTTATAAACTGAGGATAATACTAGTTTAATTTATCTATAATCGTATTAGCAAGTGCTATTGCAGCTTTGTAATTTTCTTCATCCTTTCCTTCTCCGTATATACCAGGGTGTACTTGGAATATAAAGTTACCAGTTACAAATGTCACATAGCCACTGATATACTTTGATTTAGCTGGTTGCCAAGCTGCAGCTGCACCAAGATCATCAATAGTATGAAACTCTCCTTTGTAGCTGAAAGTAGCTTTTGTACCTTTGTGTTCTCCTTCTTGCTTTACTCCTTTTGTCAGGTAGTCTATGCCTATTTGATACTTCTTGATTGCTTCTTCTGTTGAGTTTAATGCATCACCATAAGTAACATAAATTGTCAAATTTGATTCAATATCGTCCAATGAATATCTGCAACTGTGTTGCTCCCAATCATCTCTTTTCATTACTTCTTCACTAACAGGGTCACCGATATTATCTATTCCAAGTGCTTTCTTTATTTCCTCTTTTGTAAGTATTTCGCATACTGCTATATCCCCACTTGCACTGTTTTCATTAGATTCTTCTATTACTTCAGCTTTAGTGTCTGATTGCTCAGCTTCACCCGAACAACTGATGATAGTTGCAAAGAAAAGTAATGCAATAGATATTTTGATAATATTCATTTATTAACTCCTGTTGATAGTGATAAATAAGATTTTTAATTCTCTTTATTTGATGTCTGCATTTGTTTAAACATTGTGAAATCGTGAGCTAAATCAATTAGATTAAGAACACAACCTCTAGTTAGCTCAAAGTATGTCTCATTCAGTCTTTTTACTAAGCTATCATCTTCTAAGTCTTGTGAAATTTCAGATAAGTTCGTTTTGAACATCTCTAAGTAATATTCAAATTCTTTCTTGAAATTAACAGCGGTTTCGTCGTTTGGGTCAATTTTGTTCAGCTTTTTTGAAAGCTTGAAGAAGGCTGCACCATTGAAAACTGCTTGTGTGAATGCCTCAATATGGTTAAATGTTGCAGAAAGCTCTACTAATAGTGAGAAGTCATTCTTTTTTAATAGTGATTTTTCTGTAAAACTCTCTACTGTTCCGACTACATTTTGTGTATCTTTTGATATTTCCATATTAATACTTCAAGGTTGCTAATATTGATTTGAATATATTTTCTTGCTCTATCTCCGTGGGGTAAGACATACCTTTTATGTCTGTTGGTATTAGAGTGAACTCATAGTAATTATCTATGTCTGTCTTTAGGACTGCTGTCCTCGCAGTTAGTGCACCACCTGAGTTTGAATATGTGTAACTACCAAATGTCAGATTTCCAGCTATAATCACACCATACTCTGATGTTAATTGGCACTTCCCATTAGTGGATGTTGCCTTTTGCTTATAGCTATATTCTGCTACACCTTTTAGCTTTTCATTTTTGTATTTTGTTTCTAAAGTATTTGACGGCAATATCCTTTTGAATACCGCAGTTAAGTTATAGTCCGGATTAGTAGCTATAGCTATTGTTTCTGCTGAAACTTCATCATCCATATCAATAAAGAACCAACCTTCGGGGATAGATACTATCATATCGCCTGCTTGCGATCTGATTGTTTCCTCTTGCATAGGTACTATTGGCTTCGGACTTAGCTTTACTATTGCGTCCCTTTGTTCTTTACCATCTTTCTTTACTATTATACAGGAATTGAATCCTACAATTAATAATACTATCGTGATTATTCTAATGTTCTTCATTATCTGCCTTTTCGCCTGCTTCTATTTTTGTATTTAGTATATTTTCTTCTGGTACTATCGGACAAGAGTATTTAGGATTGTAATAACAATAAGGATTGTAAGCTAGATTAAAATCTAATATATATTGCTTCTTATCTGTTCTTTCCAAATCTATATACCTTCCTGCTTCATAAGTTTCACTGCCATTAGTTTTATCATGGAATGGTACAAAAAAGCTTTCGGGGTGTTCTACATTTATATAAGCATTCAGAGTGTATTTTTCGTCGTCTAACTTAAACTGTAACTCACCATAACGTACCATTTTTCTTACATCACTCTGAGTAGTTAGCATCTCTAAAGTATCCTGATTGTCAAATTTCTCTAGGTATGCTTCTACTCTATACTTATCTTTTGGAGGATAGAATATAGGTTCAGATTTTTCTACCATATCTACTAGTGGAGAGTCTTGAGAGTTAAGGAAGAAGTCAACTACATCTGCACGGTATTCTTCTATTTGTTTAGTGTAATCACTACTTGCCTCTTCTTTTTTACAAGAAGTTAGCCCAAGTGCTGCAAGTAGCAAGACTATTATAATATTTTTATAATTCAAAGGAAATCCCATTTTTTAATTCTAAATCATACAATTTTATACTGCCAGGTGGTTCGCTGTCATATCTGTAACTCATAGAGAAAACGAAACTAACAGATTGAGAAATTCTAAATTTTATATTTGTATCGTTCAAAACCCTATGGTCCGCTAATCTATTTACATCTACCTGAAAGTAAGTCACCGAATTTAACAAAAAATTTTCACTTGGTTTCCATAGTAGTGTCAAATAGTTAGTAGATCTTAGAATTTCAGTTACTACAGTCGGATTCTGATTGATCTCCTCCATTTCATACATAGCACCTACGCCAAGGAATAAATCAAACTCTTGCGAAGAGTCGGCAACGAAATCATTGTTAAATATTGACCATCTCATGCCAACGCCAGCCAAATTCCTGTCGCTAAGTAAAACAAACTCGTTGTATTCTTTTTGAACGAAAAGTTCTGGCTCAAAATGGTCGCTAAGTTCGTAAATAAACCGTCCGTGTAGAAACCCTTTATTACTAATAACCTGTTCATTACCTTCTTTGTAAGCAATCTGACCAGCAACAAATGAGCGATACTTATCGCCGATATAATCCATTCTCAAATTTGCTTCACCACTAATGAATTCTGAGTTACCTGCATTGAGACCAAAAAGCAAATCGACTTTAGTTCTAAATCCTTCATCCAAGCTGCTTTTACGAATAGCTTCAGTGTTTACTTGTGCAAAAGTAGCACTGGTAAATATAAAAGATAGTATAAGTATTATTCTTATCAAAATTGGAGTAAATAAGGTGTTTTTAGTTCATTTTATAGTACAAAATTAAGGAATATTAGATTGAATATGAAGGATAGAAAAAACCAATCGAATATTTTTTGGCAAGCTACTTGCACACTCAGATATACAAGATAAATTTTAACATTTTTGGCTAAAAATAGACAATTGGCACTATTCGATAATCCAACAGCAAACAGATTGAAGAATAATATTCTTTCACCTATTACCAATAATCCAGATGTGGGATTGGCAGCAGGTGTATTGTTAATATTAGCACTTTTGCTATTGCCATTGCCACCATTTGCTCTTGATTTATTCTTAGCACTTAACATTGCTCTTTCGGTAATGATACTAATGGTAGCGGTTTATTTGGTTAAGCCATTAGACTTTTCAGCATTCCCGGCTATTTTACTAATCACTACTATGCTCCGATTGGGGCTAAATGTCGCCTCCACTCGATTGATATTGGGTCAAGCCGAGGCAGGGAAGATAATATATGCTTTCGGGGATTTTGTAGTAGGTGGAAACATAGTAGTAGGGATAATTATATTCCTAATACTCTTAGTCATCAACTTTATAGTAGTTATCAAGGGTTCTACGCGTATTGCAGAAGTCTCTGCAAGGTTTACTTTGGATGCCATGCCTGGTAAACAAATGAGTATAGATGCTGATTTGAATGCTGGCTATATAGATGAACAAACTGCTAAAGAGCGACGTGATGAGCTTGCACACCAAGCAGACTTTTTTGGGTCTATGGATGGTGCGGCTAAGTTCATAAAAGGTGATGCTATAGCAGGTATAATCATAACGATTGTAAATCTAATTGGTGGTTTTGCTATCGGTATGCTACAAAGAGATATGAGCTTTGCTGAAGCAATAGCTACATACTCTACACTTACTATTGGTGATGGTTTGGTATCGCAAATACCAGCACTATTGATTTCAGTAGCAGGTGGTTTGGTAGTTACTCGTTCCGGTGCACGTGATCAGTTGGAAACTGAATTTGGACAACAATTTGGAGCAAAGCCAAGGGCTCTATTCATAGCTGCTGCGACTTTATTCTTGATTGGACTATTACCTGGATTCCCTTTCATTCCATTTGCAATACTTGCTGCGATTATAGCTTCTATTGCTTACTTCAGAACTAAAACTATAAAAGAAGAAGCTCAAGCAGAAATGAGGGGAGAACTAGAAGCTGCCGATGAAAGTGAAAAACCAAGTGAGACTCCAGTAGAAGACTTACTGAAAGTAGATCCTGTTGAAATAGAGTTAGGATATTCACTAATATCTTTGGTGGATGAGCAACAAGGTGGTGATGTTTTCAAAAGAATAACAAATGTAAGAAAGCAGCTAGCTACAGAGTTGGGTATTATATTGCCACCAGTAAGAGTAAGGGATAATTTGCAACTAGATCCTGAGAACTATGTGATAAAAATTAGAGGCAATGAAGTAGCGTCAAACTTCCTATTCCCCAATATGCTTTTGGCTATGAATCCAGGAACAGCAGAGGGTGAGTTGAGAGGTAAGCAAGTAACCGAGCCTGTATTCGGATTGCCAGCTAAGTGGATAGACCAGAATGAAAGAGAAAACGCTGAGATAATGGGTTATACTGTTGTTGAGTCGGCTACAGTTCTAACTACTCACTTGACGGAAATACTGAAACAGAACTCGGATAAACTATTAACAAGACAAGATACTAAGCAGCTAATAGAGAACCTGAAAGAAGATTATCCTGCCCTAACTGAGGAAGTGACTCCAGATAATATACCACTGTCAGTTATACAGAAAGTCCTTCAAAACTTACTTAGTGAAAATATACCAATTCGTGATTTGCCAATGATATTGGAATCTTTAATCGAATATTACAGAGTTACTCAGAACTTAGATGTGTTAACTGAGTATGTGCGTCACAACCTATCTGAGACAATAAAATCTCTATATGAGGATGAGGATGGAGTGGTAAACACTATTGCTCTTTCTCCGGATATAGAAGATAAAATGACACAAGCACTTCAGAATACGAATGGGAACCAAGTAAGCCCAACTATGGGTATGCCGCCACAGTTTATCGAAATGGTGAAGGAAGGAGTAGCAAAAGCAATAGACGATGCTACAATAGCAGGTCACTTACCTGTAGTTATTTGCTCAGCGCAAGTAAGGCCATACTTCAAGAAAATGATACAGACAGCTTTCCCAGTAGTCAGCGTGATAAGTTACTCCGAGCTACCTTCGGACACAGATATAGAAGTGGTGAGTAATGTAAATCTATTAGAGCAAGTATAGTATTTGCAGTTTTTTTCTTATTTTCAATTTCAATTAAGCTATGAAAATAAAAAATTACTATAGAATACTAGGAATAGAAAGCTCTGCCACCTCTGCAGAGATTAAGTCTGCATACAAACGATTAGCTCGTAAGTACCACCCAGATTTACACCCCGATAATCCAAAAATAGAGAAGATATTCAGCGAAATAAAAGAGGCCTACGACGTACTTGGTGATTTGGACAAAAGGCTGAAATATAACCTACTGCTAAGCAAGTCGAAACGACTGATGGATGAAATAACTAGACGGGAGTATATAGTTAGCAAGAAGAAGTAGGGTGAAAGACAAAGTATGAATACAACGAAAAAATAAAATGTTTAGAATAAGAATTTTCATCTTAACTGTCCTCTTGTCAATTTTCTACATTGCAACTTATTGCTCTAAAGATTCACTTAGTAGACAACAAAAAGATTCAATTGAGAATGATCTAAACTATCATAAAATCCTAGAAGAAAAGATGGATAAAATAGAAAAGAGATTAGTGGATGATGAACTTAATGAGTTATTAGCTGATTATAATTTTGATACAACTGAATGTATTAAGCAATTGTTTGAGTTTCAAATTGATAGTATTATTGATAAACACCTATTATGGTATTCCGAGATGGCTATAGATAATGCAATTATCTATAATGAAGTAGAATCTTATTTCGTTTCTCAAAAATTAAAAGCATTATCTTGGATTGTAATACTATATTATGAGATAGATTTAGAAGACAATGATATTATAATTTTTAAATCAACTAAAAAAAATAGGATATTTGATTACCATTCGGAATGGTTAACAGATTCAGGATATATTCCTAAATATGGTGAAAAAGGGGAAGAAATAGGTGGGCTCATTATTAGAACAAGAAAAGGAGATCGCCCTTTACATTATTTTAAGATCCAAGATTCAAATCAATTAGAATTAGAATCAAAATTTGAAATTTGGATAAATAAACTTGAAAAATATGGTTTAGAATATTTGAAGATGAATAAATTTGCTCCTTTAACAGAAGAAGAATTTGAAATTCAACAGGCCTATTCTCATGACTAATGTGATTATCTATTAGAACTTATTTTCTCTACCTAATGTATATGAATACTACTAAAAAACATCACCCAAATCACAAAAGTTATCAAATGTTAAAACTAGTATTACTATCTTTAAGTTTCATTACTATAGAAACTCTTATTAGCTTTATTTTACTATCTTTTCACTCATTTGATTTATATCAGAACTTTTCAGCAGCAATTCTCTGGAATTTTTGGAGATTATTATTTCATGGTGTGCCATATTTTATAGCATTTTATCTTTTTACTAGATTTATAAATATGAATCATAAGAAGATTGTAATTGCGATTCAAATTTTTAATCTTTTAATCTATTTGTTTTTTTTATTTGCTTCTACTGCTATTTGGGGGAATAACGTACCCTTGGCACCTGGAGGGTTACTTTTTTGGGTAACCTGTATTAATACATTTTTAAGCCCTTTAATAGCTTCTAAGTTGGGAATCTTCAAAGTCTTAAATAAATACATCAAATATTAAATCATTTTTACAGCCCATTAATCTTCGATATTTGTAACCAAATGGGTATATTTCGTTTTATATAGAAAAGGTTTACGGACATTTTTCGTTAACTTTATAAAATTTGAAAAATACAATTAGAATATGAAATTTATAAAAAGCTTTATAATACTTTCAATTGCTTTACTCTCGACTGCCAGTGTGTATTCCCAGTTCGGAAAGAATAGAGTTCAATACCAAGAATTCGAATGGAAATTCATTGAAACTAAGCACTTCGATATTTATTTTCACCAAGGTGGCGAATACTTAGCAAAGTTCACTGCAGTTGAAGCAGAAAGGGCATTGCAATCTATAGAGAGTAATCTGAAATATAATATGAAAATGAGAATATCTTTCATCGTTTTCAATTCTCACAATCAATTTCAGCAAAATAATATTATCAACTCATTCCTTTCAGAGAATGTGGGTGGTGTTACTCAGCTATTCAAGAATAGAATAGTAGTTCCATACCAAGGTGATTATGAGCAGTTTCGACATGTAGTTCACCATGAGCTAGTCCATGGTGTTCTGAATGATATGTTCCATGGAGGTACATTGCAATCATCACTCAGGAACCAAGGATATTTCATCCCTGGTTGGCTAAATGAAGGACTCTGTGAATACCTTAGTAATGACGGTATGGACACACAAACAGATATATTCATGAGGGATGTTACTATTAGCGAGAGCTTACCGGAATTACAAAGAATAAGTGGTTACGCTAAGTATAGAGTTGGTCAAACTTTCTATTGGTATATCGCTGACAAATATGGGAAAGAGAAAGTAGCTGACTTTATCAATCGGTTAAATATACACAAGAACTTAGAAATCGCATTCAAAAGTAGTTTCGATATGTCATTGGAAGAATTCAACGAGATGTGGGAACGCGATATAAAAAGAATATATTGGCCTGATTTGGAAAAGTTTAAGGCATTGCCTGAAATAGCAGATAGAATTACCAAAAGGAAAAAGATTGGGAATTTCTATAATTCTGCTCCAGCAATATCTCCAAATGGAGATAAAATGGCATTTATCTCTGAGCAAGGAGGGGTGTTCGTTGTCGCAGTGATGGAAGATTTGGATGATATGACGAGCATTAGACCCTTGGTGTCTAGTTTCAGAAGACAGGATTTCGAAGATCTGAATATGCTCACTCCTGGTATTTCATGGAACCCAGAAGGGGATAAAATAGCAATATCTGCGAAGTCTGGTGGGCAAGATGCAGTCTTTATAACCGACGTAGAAACTGGTGCTTATGACAAATTGACTTGGGGATTGAAATCAATTTCTTCTGTCACATGGTCACCAAATGGAGAGAAACTTGCATTCATAGCAACTGATGATGAGAAAAGTGATATATATGTATATGATATAGATTCCGAAGAGTTAAAAAACCTTACTAATGATTTGTTCACTGACGAGTTGCCAGCATGGGCTCCTGATTCGGAAAGTATATACTTTATCTCTGACAGAGGTAGCAAAGTAGCTACAAACATAGATGCTGATGATTTGGATATGTGGGATTATAACTATGGCAAGAATGATATATATAAAATAGATATAGAAAGCACAAAAATTGAAAGACTAACGGATGATGTAGATAACCGAAAAACTTCTGTAGCAGTTGCATCAGATGAAAGCAAATTGCTTTATATTTCAGATAAAAACGGAATTGGTAATATATATTCATTGGACTTAGAATCACTTGAATCTAGGCCACTTACTAACTCATTGCAAGGTATAACTCAGTTGTCATTGGCAAGGGATGATAGTAAGGTTCTTTTCGGTACTCAGATTGATGGGGGATATGATATATTTTCTATCGAGTACCCGTTTGATATAAATCTAGATGTAGAGAGCTTGCCACTTACTGATTACAGAAAGACTCAAGCTAAAAGAGATAGCTTAATTAGAGAGATAAACAACAAAAGAATAGACACTCTTAGCAACAAGGAAGATGACCAACTAATCAGTTATGGTGATTTCAATATTGACTTTGAGAACCAAGAGATAGTAAAGCCGAATCAGAAAGTTCAAATAGTTAATAGCGGTGAAGATGAAGTATATGACGAGAACTTCAGAATAAAAGACTATAAACTGAAATTTTCACCTGATATAATATTAGCTAATCCGGGTTATAGTACATTCTTTGGTGCTCAGGGTAGCACCCAGATGCTATTTAGTGATGAGCTAGGTAACCACCAACTTTATTTCCAAGCTAACTTATTGATTGACTTGAGAAATAGTAATTTCTATGGTGCTTATAGCTATCTACCTGGTATAATTGATTATAGATTCTCTGGTTTTCACAATGCTGGATTTACTTCACCACAGATTGGATCAGTACTTCGATTTAGAAGTTATGGCGGTGCCGTGTCTGCGCAATATCCATTTGATTTGTTCAATAGGGCAGAGCTGAATTTGACATGGTACAACTTATCTAGAACTGATATAGTAAACGCAGGTGCACCTTCTTTAACAAGAACACTTATAGTCCCCGAATTCAAATATGTACATGATGATGTACTATTTGGGTTGTATGGACCTAGAGATGGAACCAGGTATAACTTCACCGTTTCAGGTAGTCCAAATATTTTTAGCGATGGTCTGGAGTTTTTCACATTCGAGACGGATATCAGAACTTATCACCCGTTATCTGACTTCATTGGCTTTGCTTTCAAATTCACTAGTGGTGCCAGCTTTGGAGACGATGCACAACAGTTCTACTTAGGTGGTACTGATAATTGGCTAAACAGAAGTTTTAGGAATGGTCGTTTGCCATTCAACGAGCCTGAAGATTTTGCATTCATGAATTTCAAATACCCTATGCGTGGTTATTCTATTGCTGCTAATAATGGTAATAAGTATTTCCTAACGAATGCTGAGTTTAGATTCCCTATGCTTACAGCCCTAGTAGCTGGGCCATTGCCAATATTGATACAAGGTGTGATGGGAGCAGTCTTCTTAGATGTCGGTGCTGCTTGGGATGATAATTTTAATCCAACTAATATAGTGGATCCTTTGACTTTTAGAAAAGAATATGATGATCTAATGATTTCATCAGGATTGGGGATTAGGAGCTACGTACTCGGACTTCCACTGAAAATAGATATTGCTTGGGCTAAGACCTATGATAATTGGTCAGTACCCCAGTACTTATTCTCACTTGGATATGATTTTTAATCAATCCTAGAATAGATATTGAAAGAATCCTTTGAATGTAGATGGATCTAACACTAAAGTAATAGCCAAACCTGCAAGAGCACCCCACATGTGGGCATTATGATTAATATTGTCAGCAGATTGTTTGTCTGCATACCAACAATAAACTAAATATAGTACTGCAAATATTGGTGCTGGAATAGGGATGGGTACAAACATGATATACAAACTCATAGATGGGTCGTAGAGTATGAAGCTGAATAGAAGCCCAGAAATTGCCCCTGATGCACCCAAAGCAGCGTAGCGTGGATTATCCTTGTTTCTGATATAAGTAACCACATCAGCTAATATCATAGAGCCAATATATACTATAAGAAATTGTAGACCACTAGTAAGAGTCTCATATCTGAAGGCAAAAAAGTAGAAAGTTAGCATGTTGAAACCCATGTGCATCAGATCTGCGTGGATGAAGCCACTAGTCAAAAATCTATACCATTCGTTGTTATGATTTACTGCATAAGGACTCAAAATAAGTTTACTATATAAGGATTGCTTTCTGTACATCACGAATAAAGTAATAGCCAGGGTGGCTAGGAAAATTGTAAGTGCTACTGGTGCGTTCGTCATTATCTAACCTTCTTTTTCTTCTTTCCAAGTTTTGTATTTATTATCTTGTATCTTTCTATCACTAGGAATTTCTCTAAGTGGCTCACATGGTTTCAATGTTTCCCTTAAATCTGATGGTAGTTGCTGGTATAGCTTCGTTCCTTCTGTCTTCCATCTCAGCATATCGTCAGATACGTCTTTTACAATTTTAGCTGGGTTGCCTACAACTACTTTTCTGTCTGGAATGTTCATTTCTGCTGGCACAAAGCACAATGCACCTACTACACAGCCCTTACCAACGATAGCATTATCCATTATAACAGCATTCATGCCAATTAGGCTATTTTCACCTATGTGAGCACCGTGGATTATGGCACCATGGCCAATATGAGCAGATTCCTCAAGAACTACTGTAACTCCAGGGAACATATGAATTGTGCAATTTTCTTGCACGTTACATCCATCTTTTATGATTATGCCACCCCAATCTCCACGAATTGCGGCACCAGGACCTATATAGACATCTTTACCTATAACAACATTTCCAGTCACAGTCGCATTTGGGTGAACGTATGCTGATTCATCAATTACTGGCTTGTAGCCATCAAATTCAAATATATTTGCCATAGATTAAATAGGTATCTTTATTGTGATTTTAGTTCCTACATTCTCTTTGCTTTCTATTTTCATTTCACCACCAATCAGTTCAAGATTGTGGTTAACTATAGAAAGTCCAAGGCCAGTACCTTTTATAAGACTTGTAGTTTTATCATCTCGTTTAAATGGTTGAGTTATTGTGTCTATATTTTTCTCGGAGATGCCAATACCATTGTCCGAAACAACGAAATAACAGAAGGTATCAGATGTATAGACAGAGAGAATAATTTCTGGGTTGTCAGATTTATACTTAACAGAATTTGATAATAAATTATTAAGAATTTGATTTACTAATAACTTATCGGTCTTGATTAGTAGTTCTTTGTTTTCTAAATCTAGTGTCACAAATTTTTTGAAATCTTTGTTACTGTTGATTAATTCATCGATTTCTTCTATTACACAAAATTCAGTGCTTGATACTTTTATTTCACCTTGTTCCAGCTTACCTAAGTTTAATATATTTTCCATCAAGTTGACCATATTGTCAATTGATTTTTCAATCTTCATTAGGTTGTGCTCGAATTTGTCCGAATCTTGCCTTTCGTATGATTTTTCCAACAGATAGAGAGTTGCTTGAATAACAGTTAAAGGAGTTCTGAATTCATGAGATACCATTGATATAAACTTTGTTTTAAGCTTATTTAGTTCCATTTCTTTTTCTAAAGCAGCTTCTAAATCTTTTTTTATATTTCTTAGTTCATGCTCACTTTTTAGTCTTTTTTGGTTCTCGACTATTAGATTTTCGTTTATTATTTCTAAATCTTCACTTCTCTCTTTTATTTGCCCTTCTAGCTGTTTAATTAATTGATCTAAGTCTTTGTTATCTACATTATCAATTTTTAGTTCTTCAACAATAACACCTAAACCAGTAATTTCATCTTTTTCGTTTACCAAAGGGAAATATTTGTCTTTATAATAATGTCTTTCTAGTTCAGAGTCACCATATTCTTCGAGAAGTTCAAAAGTAGAGCCTGATAAAGCTTTATCAAAGTTTGACTTTGCTTTTATAAGATCATTAACTGAGCTAATATAATCCAACATAGATTTACCAATTTCAATATCAACTCCCCAAATCATATTCATTATTTGTTTATGCTTCTTGTTGAATGAGGTATACTTGTAATTATTGTCAAGGGTAAATATAACAGTATCATTAGAATTAATAAACTGCTCTATTATATCTATATCTCGTATATATTTGCTCATATTGCAATTTACGAAAAGTAATCTACATAATTGATACAGGTTATATTGGGTGCAAAAAAAAACATCCCGAGCCGTAGCCCGGGATGCGTTTCAACAGGAGGACCTATGAAATATAGGGGTTGTACTTCTCAGTACATTTTCTAAGACGTGATACAAATCAGTATAATTGTATCTAGTCTGAACTTTTTTTGTCTAATAGCTGACAAAATTGTCTTTAATTGAAAAAGCCACCTACTTTGTCTGCTAATCCACCCAAATCGCCACCTCCAAATAAGTCTGTAAGCGGTGAAGAATCGTCGTCTGGAGTCTCTGAGTTCTTTTTAGTAATTAGGTTTATAATTATAGGTACAATAATAGAAGTTATGCTTGTAGCTTTCTCGCTTGAAAAACCTAACTTCTCTATTAGTCCAGATACTATACCTCCGGTAATGTCAGATTGTAGTGTATCTGCTTGTGTGGTATTTGGTTTATCACTGAATAAATTCATAACAGAATTCAGTCCATCACCCATAAGTGATTTCCCAATTTTTTCACCAGCTACACTCTGAACCACTCCCATTATGCCGTCCATTTGTGAGCTATCTACACCTTCTTCAGATTGCAGCTTTGAACCCACTTCGTTTTTTAATTGTCCTAATATTGTATCTAACATTTTTACTCCTAATTATTAAAATTTTTATTCAACAGAAAATTCTGATGTTATTACTTCTTATTCTTGTTAATCTAAAATAAATATCGAAGATCTCATAATCTGATATCAAAGCCAAGTTTCGAAAGCATAATCTGAATATACCCGTGACGAAAATTGCAATGTCTCAGCTTCGCTACGAGTGTTTCTAATCTTTCTACTCTTTCGTAAGCAATTTAACTGGCTTAGGCTAACTATTAATACCTTAAATTTTTTTCTATTCTCCTTTGAACGAACAAGAGCCAATGACTATTGCTACTGCGAGGAATAATCCTCCACCCGCTGATTTTGACATAAGTTCTGTTCCTGGTTTGTTAATTGTTCTATATTCAATACGGTTAAAATATTATTTATGTTTGTTGAATTAATGTAATTATTAAAAAATAGCTGTAGAAGGAACTTTGAAACCTATGTTTATCACATGCGAGATATTACTACTAAATGAGGTAGTATTATCTATTGGTGCAAACCCATTTTGATAACTGTATTCCAAAATCAAATTAACTCCATTTCTAAATACATAAATTGAATTTAAGCCTAGAGATATGCCATAATTACTAGTTGGTAACAACTGATTGTTGCTATCTTGTGAGGAATTAAGCAATATGCTGTAGTATCCTCCAATAGTACCTAAAACAAGAAGTTTTTTAAAAAATCTGAAAAACTGATGTTGATACTTTATTGGTAATGTTATATAATTAACTTGAATATTTCGAGTTTGAATAGTTTCACTTTTAACTTCATAATTTTTTGAATCATAGCTAAGACCATAGAGCAGACTACTAATAGGAGAGCCTGGTTGATTTATTAATGATTCTATCTCAAAAGAAAATTGACCAGAAAGAAAATAATTTGTTGGAAAATATCTTTGGTTTAATTTTGAAAGATTTAAGCCAGTATTGAACCCAAAGTAAGTAGAGGGAGATGGATAACAACCACGATTCAATGGATTCACACCCTGAGCAAACCCAAAGCTTAAAGTAGAAAAGAAAAATAATATGGTAAGAATATACTTCAAAATGGCATAATTAAATTTTTTAAAAAATAGAAGTTGAAGGAACTTTGAAACCTATGTTTATTACATGCGAGATATTACTATTAAATTGGGTAGTATTATCTATTGGTGCAAAACCATTTTGAAAGTTATAATCTAGAATGAAGTATAATCCTATTGAAGTTGTATATGTGAAGGTTGCACCTAATATTATACCATAATTACTGTTAGGAATAAAGGAATTTGTATTAACTATTGAAGAATTAATTAAAAAACTATAAAAACCACCCAATTGTATCCTAAAAATAATTTCTTCATCGAGAAATCTAAATAACTCTTGGTGATATTTAATTGGAAATGTAAGATAACCAGCATTTATATTTTTAGATTCCTTATTATTTCTTTTTATATTAAAATTTTTTGACTCATAACTTAAGCCATAAAGAATGCTTTTTTCCCAATTGTTAATAGGTCGAATAAATGACTCAATTTCTAAACCAATTTGATACGAAGTGTTTAAATTAATTGTATGCTCCGAATAGTTAACTTTTGATAGGTTCACACCAGAATTTAGACCAACATAAAATGGTATAGGAGTATAACATTTTGTTAAAGGACTCTCTCCCTGAGCAAAAACAAAGCTCAAGGTAGAAAAGAATAATAATATGGTAAGCAGAAATTTAATAATCCAACCTGTTATTTAAAACTATTTATCAAGATACAAAAAAAAAGAGTATTCTAAAAAAAATACTCTTTGTAATATATCTATATCTTGTTTTAGCTACTTTGGCTCGTATCCCTCAAGGTAAACAACATCGCCATTTTTTGCATTGCCGATTGCATTCCAATACATATCGGACACCTTGTCTGTGTTTGGCCATGGTGTTTTGTCCATTTCCATTCTCTCAGCTGTTTCAGATAATAGTGGGGGATGTGATACAATTACTCTTCTTCCGTCTTCTATATCTTTAGTTGCTCCAAGTGCGAATCCTTCTAGTCCTTTGTTTACAGCTGCTAAGACAGATGTAGATGGCCATGGGTCATAAGCAAACATACCACCAGTTAGTATGACAGCTCCATTTTCATTTAGCTTTTCTAATGCCTTTTGAGCTACTCTTATCTGCCCACCTAGCTTGCTATTGAAACTTAGTTGTAGCTTCTCTTCATCAATCTCGCTGATAGGCGTAAACGCTGCACTACCAGCTGCACAAACTACAGCATCAACAGAGTCGATATTTGCAAAAAATGCGTTCACTGAATTTGGGTCATTGATATCAATTTTATGTTCTCCATTTCTAGAAGCAGCTATTACTTCGTAACCCTCTTTTTCTAACCTATTTACTATTCCTTTTCCTATTGTACCTGTTGCACCTATTACTATTGCTTTCATTTTATCTATCCATAGGTATTAATATATTATTATCTTTTGCATTCTGTCTAGCTCTGTCGTATCCAGCATCTGTGTGTCTTAATATTCCCATTAGTGGGTCGTAAGTTAGCACTCTTTCTAATCTTCCTTTAGCTTCGGCTGTTCCATCTGCAACAACTACCATTCCAGCATGTTGTGATAGACCCATACCTACACCACCGCCGTGGTGAAGTGATACCCAAGTTGCACCACCAATGGAGTTTAGTGCGAAGTTCAAGAATACCCAGTCAGAAACAGCATCTGAGCCATCTTTCATTCCTTCAGTCTCTCTATAAGGAGATGCAACAGAGCCACAATCCAAGTGATCGCGACCAATAGCTATTGGTGCAGATACTTTACCAGAAGCTACTAATTCATTGAAAAGCAATCCTGCTTTCTTTCTATCACCATAGCCCAACCAACAGATACGCGAAGGCAGAGCTTGGTAACCAATGTTGGCTGCTGCATTGTCTATCCATCTGTGCATTGGTTCGTCATTAGGGAATAGGTTTTTGATTGCTTCATCAGTTACAGCTATATCATCAGGGTTGCCAGATAGTGCCACCCAGCGGAAAGGCCCTTTGCCATCACAAAATAATGGTCTTATATATTCTGGAACGAATCCTTTGAACGAGAATGCGTCTTTGTAGCCACCTTTGTCCTGTGCTATACCACGAATATTATTTCCATAATCAAACACAACTGAGCCACGCTTTTGGAATTCAACCATTGTCTCTACGTGCTTGGCAATTGATTTGTAAACCTCGTCTAAATATTTGTCAGGGTTTTCTACTCTTAGTTTATCGCCTTCTTCCATAGTGTAACCAGCTGGATAATAGCCATTCAATGGGTCATGAGCTGAAGTCTGATCAGTTACTACGTCAGGGATTATGCCACGGTTCAAAAGCTCGGGTAATATCTCGGCTGTGTTGCCAATTAGCCCGATTGATTTAGCTTCTTTGTTCTGCTTTGCTTCTTCCATTATTCTAAGAGCTTCGTCTAAGCTATCAACTTTCACATCGCAATAACCATCGTGTATACGCTTGTCTATTCTCTTTTCGTCAATCTCAACTGTTATAGATGCAGCACCTGCAAACTTAGCCGCTAATGGTTGAGCACCACCCATTCCGCCCATACCGCCAGTAAGTAGAAATCTACCAGCAAGTGAACCTCCAAAGTGTTGTCTAGCACACTCAGCAAAAGTCTCGTAAGTTCCTTGGACAATACCCTGCGTACCGATATAAATCCAACTACCAGCAGTCATTTGTCCGTACATCATTAGTCCTTGCTTGTCTAACTCACGGAAGTGTTCCCAGTTTGCCCAATTAGGCACTAAGTTCGAATTTGCTATTATAACTCTAGGAGCAGTAGTGTGAGTTTTTGCAACTCCTACTGGCTTACCAGATTGTACTAACAATGTTTCATCTACATCCATATTTTTAAGAGTGCTAGTAATAGCATCGAAGCTTTCCCAATTTCTTGCAGCTTTTCCAAGACCACCATACACAATTAACTCTTCTGGCTTTTCAGCATTTTCAGGATCCAAATTGTGATGAATCATTCTATATGCGGCTTCTATTTGCCAGTTTTTACATGTCAAGTCTGTGCCTTTTGGCACTTTTACGGTTCTCATATTTGTCATTTTGATTTCCTAATTACTTTTAATTTCATTCACTTGAAGACCACAAAAATAAGAATTTATTTTATACTTTTTTTGGCATTGTAATTGTGGTATTCCAATTAGTCATAACTCAATCGAGAGTTTTAAAAAACACGAATATAATTCGATTAGTCAGAGCTGGGCAACTCCCCCCAAATAAATGTTCAGCTCTGAACTTCCTCTTTCAAACATATTATAATGATACTAATACCTTGTTAGCATCTATTCTAGATTTAGGTATTTTAGTTGGTTGATTAAAATCACTTTCATCTCTGTAACCAATAGCTACAGCTACTAAGGTAGAGTAGTCATCATTTTCTAATACTTTATCATAACCTAATGGATATATGCCTTCCATTGGTGTAGCATCTATACCCATATTAGCACAAGCACTGAGGAAAACACCTAGTGATAAATAGACTTGCTTCGAAAGCCAAATCTTTATTTCTTCATCATTTTTGATTTTGATAAATTCCCTGTAATAATTAGCAGCTCCTGTAGAAACTTCATCTTGTAACTGAGATTCGAGTAGGTCGAGATTGTCAACTCGGCTGAATACAACTACCGTATCGCAATCAGTGACCTTTTGTGAATTAGATAACGATACAGCAGAGAGCTTTTCTTTTAGCTCTTGGTCTCTTACAAATGTGAATTTCCAAGGTTGACTATTAATCGATGATGGAGAGAGTCTGAGAACTTCCTGCAAGTCACTTATGTCTTTTTCACTAATCTTTTTATTGGGATTGTAAACTTTTGTGGTGTACCTTTGTTGCATTGCTTTTACAAATGACATCGTATTTTCTCTTCATTAATTATACTATTTATGTAGTAGTTACTAACTTTCAATTTCCATAACGGTCATAATCGATAGTTGTTTTGTTAACAAAATAAATTAAATTATTTTTAAATATTATATAAACAACAAGAAAGGAGAAAAAATGAAGAGGACGATAATTACTGTATTAATCACATTTGTTATCACAACAATCAGCTATTACTCACTTAGGTCTGAAGATGACCCTGCTGCAAAATATGGACTGAAGACTTATTACCTTGTACTGTTGAAGAAAGGTGAGAATAGAAATCAACCAAAAGAAGAAGCAATGAAATTGCAAAAAGCTCACTTAAACAATATTTCTCGCCTTGCAGAGTTAGGTAAGATTGTAATTGCTGGACCTTTGTTAGACAATTCAGAAATTAGAGGAATATTTATATTCGATGCTGAAAGTCAAGAGGAAGTGGTGGAGCTTTGTGCTACTGACCCAGCAATAAAGGCTGGCAGATTGATAGCTGAGGTTCATCCTTGGATGTCTGAGCCAGGTAATTGCTTACCCTAACAAAAGTGAGATTAAATGAAAAAATTATTGACTCCTATTACATTAGGAAACACCGAAATCCCGAACAGAGTTGCTATGGCACCTCTTACTAGATGCCGTTCAGATAGAAGCGGTTTAGCAAATGAACTAATGGCAGAATATTATTCACAAAGGGCGAGTGCTGGATTGATAATATCTGAAGCAACGAATATCAGCCCAATTGCAGTTGGCTATATGAACACACCTGGTATTTGGTCTGACGAACATGTAGAAGCATGGAAACCTGCAACAGAAGCTGTAAGAAAAAATGGGGGCCATTTTTATCTTCAGCTATGGCACACTGGTAGGTCATCACACCCAGATTTCCATGAAGGTGAATTGCCTGTTTCAGCTTCAAATATTAACTCTGGAGGTTCAGTTTATACTTATGATGGTCTAAAGCCAAAAGTTGACCCACGACCTTTAACATTAGAGGATATAGAATCTACAATTCAAGATTATGTGACAGCGGCAAATAACGCCATTAAAGCTGGATTCGATGGAGTAGAAATACATGGTGCTAATGGTTATCTTATAGACCAATTTATCTGCTCTGGTTCGAATGATAGAACAGATAAATACGGTGGTAGCATAGAGAATAGATGTAGATTCGCTCTTGATGTGGTAAAAGCTGTTTCAGAGAGTATCG
The DNA here is from genome assembly GCA_046290495.1 of Chlorobiota bacterium. GTDB lineage: Bacteria > Bacteroidota > Ignavibacteria > Kapaibacteriales > UBA2268 > PGYR01. The sequence continues at coordinate 261,445 of JBKAGT010000006.1, forward strand.
GAAGTAAAAGAACAGCAATAAGACTATCACCTAGTGGTACATTCAATGGTATGTTCGATGAGACTCCAGTAGAGACTTTTAGTTATTTGGTCAAGGAGTTAAATAAGTTCAATTTGTCATATCTTCATATTATGGAGCCTTATGCACCTCCAGGTAAGACTTATGTCCCGCAGGAAAAGTATTTACAAGACAGAGAGGTAACTCCTCATTTCCGCACGTTATATGATGGTACTTTAATCACGAATAGCGGCTATGATATAGAGGAAGCTGAACAGATATTGCAGGATGGAATAGCTGATATAGTAGCATTTGGGAAATTGATGTTAGCAAACCCTGACCTTGTAAAAAGAATAGAGAAAGAAGCCGAATTAAATGATTGGAATGTCCGAACATTTTATAAAGGTGGTAGCAAGGGATATACAGACTATCCTTTTTTGTAAATTTTTTATTATATTAAGCAACCTATTATTACAATAGATTTTATTCACAAACGTAATAGTTGTTATGACAACTAAAATTAACAATATTTCTAAAAATTCTATCGGCTATCTTACTGGTATAGCATATAGAGCTATTAATAGAACTTTGAGTAATAACTTGAAGTCAGAAGGGAACAAAATTACTTCTGAACAATATGGAATACTCAAACAATTGTGGTCAAAGCAAGGTTTGACACAATTGGATATAGCTAAAGCAACCCACAAGGATAAGCCAGGAATAACTAGACTCCTAAACAACCTTGAGCAAAAAGGTCTAATAGAACGCAGAGTCAACAAAGATGATAAACGCTGCAACAAAATTTACTTGACGAAAGCAGGTAAAAAATTAGAGAAAAGTTCTATTGAAATTGGTCTCAAAACCAGAGAGCAAGCACTAGAAGGGGTTAATACTAAGGAGTTAGAAATTTGTAAGAAAGTACTTTGGGAAATAAGTAGAAATCTAGAAGAATAAATTTATTTAATAATAATAGGAGTTTAAAAAAATGTACAAATTAATTTTATCTACAATCGCACTTGGTTTATTTGCAATGACAAATATCAATGCTGCTGAGTATGAGGTAGACACAAAGAAAACAAAAGTAAAATGGCATGCAGAAAAAGTAACTGGTGAACACGATGGCTATGTAAGTGTAAAATCAGGCAGTCTTGAATATTCAGATGGTGAGTTAGAAGACGGTGAATTTGTGATTGATATGACGTCAATTGTTAATACTGATATAGAAGACAAAGGGTATAGAGCAAAATTAGAAAATCACTTAAAATCTGATGATTTCTTTTCTGTTGAGAAATATCCAGAAGCAATGTTTGAAATAACCGAAGTTAAAACAGTATCTGGTCAAACTACTGTTTATGGTGAAATGACAATAAAAGGTAAAACAAAAAAGATCTCATTTCCTGCTGAAATTTCAGCAAGTGAAGACGCTTTGACTGCAACAGCAACAATCACTTTAGACAGATCAAATTATAATGTAAAGTACAATTCAAAAAGCTTTTTCGATATTGAAGCGCTTGGTGATAAAATGATTTATGATGAGTTTACAATTACTCTTCATTTAGTTGCTAAAAAATAATTAACTCGCAATTAGAATTAAAAAATAAATAAACCGAGCTTTACGTCTCGGTTTATTTTGTTATTTCTTCTTCAAATTTAGTATTTCATCTTGGTTCAATGTCCGAAGTCTGAGTCCTGCACTTTTCACGTTTTCCGCTAAGTTACCTAAGCTTTCTCTTTCGAATAGCTCCTTTAGTTTGGTTCTGTGCACGGTCCAATTATCATGTAGCGGGCAAGGCTTATATACACCGCAACCTTCTAATCCTAATGCACACTCATCAAATAATTCCATACCGTCTATAGCTGCAATTATTTCTAATAATTTGATGTCATATATATCTCTAGAAAATTTGACGCCCCCTTTGGGTCCTTTGTGCGATAGCAGAAGACCTTCATTAGTCAATTGCTGAAGTATCTTAGTAAGGAAGTGCGCAGATAAATTCAAATCTTTTGCAACTTTACTGATAGAAATATATCCTTCCTTGGCCTCTGAAGCAATGAAGATAGAGGATCTAATTCCGTAAACACAAGACTTTGATAATAGTGCCATAATTATGTACTTTTAGATATAAAGATAATAATATCTTATTTATCTTAATTTTTGAATTTGGAAAGAAATTAATTTAACAAACAACTAATTATAATTCAAATAAAATATAGGTTTTAGAGAATAAAGGTTACGGATTCAACATGGTATTGGTTGAAGATTATTATATATTTTTTAGCTGTAGCTTAAATCTACCACGAACAGTAGACTCTATTGGTAAGTGAAGTGCTCTTATCGTTACTTCATTTGCGAAACTGTTAAGCTGCCTTTCACTTGGTATAAACTCACATTGTTGTTCATTGTGATTGCAAGCAAAACATGCAAAAGAGCATTTACATGGAACTTGGTTATATAATGAATATCTTGTAAATCCACATTCCATTGGTCTAAGCATGTGAAGCCCTATCCATGCATTTACTATAGGGAATGGATCAGTTTTTAAAGCATGGAATTTGCCAAATCTTTCGTCAAATCCTTCGAGTAACTGTTCTAATCTAGCATCAGATTCTTTACCACAATTTTTCATCATACATTCGAAAAATCTATCACAATCTTTGTTGATACATGATTTCAAATCCATGTCAAATCTGTTTTTCAGATAAGATGAATAAGATTGGTTATCTAACTTAGAGTAAAATTTAAGAGCATCGTCGATTAGCTTATCTCTAAGAGTTTTCTTCTCTAAGAGACAACACTTATGCTCCATTTCTTTGTCTCTGTTCAACTTATGAAGGTATAATTTCACTTTAGCTGATTCGAAATTGTCATTAACAGCTTTTTCGACAGCTTTAATATCTCGAGTAAGAAATGTTTTAACTTCATAACCTCTAACATTCAGTCTGCTGATTAGATTTGACCAAGTTTGCTCGTCATTGTCTTCTGAAATTTCGAATCCTATAATGTTTGAAGAAAGTCCCTCTATAGCAAAGGCAATATACATTTCATTGTTCTCAGGTGAACCGTAAGAACAGTTAAATCTTATACCTTGCAAGTAGACGACATCAGCTTTTCTAACTTCAGAGCTCTTATCTAGAAAAGTCTCCCAACTCTGTGTGTTGGATAGGAAATTTCTAATTTTTGTATTTATCCTGTGTGGGGAGCTTTTGTAAAAAGGTACTAATTCGCGTACTGAGTGTCCGAGTAAATAAGATTCAGCAACTGCACTAATATCCGGTTTGTTATGGACAACAATTCCTTTTACCCATGTCTTTGTGCAGTCTTTGCATCTCAATCTAGGGTCACCAGATCTTGACTTACCATGTTTGATAACATTTTCAGACTGGCAGTAAATACACGATATTTTATCTTTTTTGCTCAATAAATTAGCTACTTACTGTGTTGTTAATTGCAGCACTTACTTTATTAAATATTTCATCAACCGAACCAACACCATCAATATTGTGTTCAATTCCTTGCTCTGTGTAATAATCTATTATTGGCTTAGTTTGTTCCTCGTAAACACTTAGTCTATTACTTACTGTTTCTTCATTGTCATCTTTTCTTTGGATTAATTCTTCTCCATCATTATCACATATTCCTTCTTTCACAGGAGGGTTAAATTTGATATGATAAGAAGTACCACATACTGGGCAAACTCTCCTACCAGTAAGTCTTTCCATCAACTCACTATTTGGTACATTTAGTACTATCGCTGAGTCGATCTTGTCATCCAAATCATTCATTAACTCGTCCAATGCTTCTGCTTGTGCGATAGTACGAGGGAAACCATCGAGTAGAATCCCACTGCTGTTGCCACGAGCTTTTTCAATTTCGTATCTCATCATGTCTATGATGATATCATTAGGCACTAAGTTACCAGCATTGATGAATTCCTTTGCTTTCTTTCCAAGACCTGTGTCATTTTTCAAATGTTCGCGGAGTATATCTCCAGTTGCAATCTGAGTCAGATCATACTTTTCACATATTCTTTTAGCTTGTGTTCCTTTACCAGCCCCAGGAGGGCCTAAAAATATTAAATTCATTTATGTTGATAACTAATTTGTTTATGTTCTATTCAATCGCACAATTTAATCAAGAACGAAACTAATTACAATTAATTGACTTTTTTTGTCATGATGTGTTGTTTTTCCAGTAAATCGAAAAAAGTTGTATCATTTTGTAACTTATAACTAAGTTATTAGTTATATAACTAAATCTTTAGTTTATAAAATTTAAAAAACAATTTACTATGAAAAAACTAACTAAAGCAGAAGAAGAAATAATGGCTATCCTGTGGCAATTAGAGAATGCATTTGTTCAAGATATACTTGCAGAATATCCAGAACCTAAACCAGCATATAATACAGTTTCAACACTTATAAGGATATTGGTGGATAAAGGATTCGTCGACTATGAGCAATTGGGAAGGTCACATAGATATTTCCCAAAAGTGAAAAAAGAGGATTACAAAAAGGACTATCTGAACAGTATGTTAGGTCGTTTTTTTGATAATTCTTACAAAAATCTAGTTAATTTCTTCTCTGATACTGATGATTTGTCAGTTGCTGAGTTGGAAGAACTAAAAAAAATAATAGAGCAAAAGATGGAGAGAAAGAAATGAATGAATTTGACATATTCGAATTTATTGTCTTGTGTGGTCTGTCTTATCTATCAATTAGATACATAATGGCAAATACTAAGTATTATAATTTTAAGAGGGTATTAATTCTTTCAATTATTCCAATAATTGCAGTATTATCATTTTCTTCTTTTGAAGTGGCTGACATAAGTGTTTTGGAATATATACCTTTGAATGATGATGTTCTTCTAAATGGCTCTGGAGAACAGAAAGAAGGAACTTCCCATAATTGGATATTGATAGTGTACTTAATTGGTGTGGCAATTAGTCTCACTATGAAAATGATAGGTGTTATTAGTATAAAGAAAATATTTAACTCAAGTGTAATAATAGCAAAAAGGGGAGATATAAAAGTCTATCAAAATAATAAGAAATTGAATTTTTGTTTTTGGAAGTCTGTAACTGTTTCTAATTCAGAAAATCAGGATGTCTTAATAGAACATGAATTACAGCACATAATGAATAAGCATTATATAGACTTATTAGTTTCTAATATTTACACTGTACTATTTTGGTTCAATCCATTTGTAAACCTATTGAACAAAGAACTACAGGCAATACATGAATTTCAAGCTGATAGCAAGACAAACCATAATTTAGAAGAAATGATCCCAGAGCTAATACCAATGAATAAAAATGTTATTGCAATAACAAGTAACCATAGTTTAATTAATTATAAAAGGAGAATAGAAATGAAAATCTCTAATAAAAGACATATCCCATCTCTTATAGTTGGAGTTATGCTCTTGTTTTTTTCTGCCGGCATGACGGCAATAACATCACATTCGGCAGGAGCTACGGAAATAACGACATCAGATGTAGCTCCAACTTACAAGGGCAATCTTATGGCTGATTTGGTGAAAGAATTGAAGTACCCAAAATCTGCTTATGAAGATAAAATCGAAGGTAAGACAGTTGTGAAAGTCAAGATAGACAAAGATGGTAATCAAGTTGATACACAAATCGCGAAGAGTTCAGGTAATTCTGACTTGGACGATGAAGCAGTAAGAGCAGTTAAGACTCTAAAAGATTGGAATCCAGGAACAGTAGGAGAAAAAGCTGTAGCTACTTGGGTGCAAATACCAGTAAAGTTCAAGCTTCCATAACATAAAAAAACAGCTTAGTTATACAAATAGCTAAGCTGTTTCAATTATTAATTTAGTTCTAATGACTATTCAACTTTTACTATTTTGGAAGTAGTAATCCCTTTCTCCGAGATTAAACGACAATAATATACCCCAGAACTATATTTAGAACCATCTAAAGATAGTAAATGTTCACCTGGCGAATATAATTTTGTTCCTATTCTATCAATCATCACTCCTTGTATGTCAATTATCTCAATAGCAATATGTTCTTCATTTTCAAAATTGAAATGAAGTGATATAGCATTAGCAAATGGATTAGGACTAAGTTGATATTGACCAACTAAGTAATCACTGTCAACACTAGCAACTTGCTCTTTTACAGTTGCAGCTGCCCACTCACTGAAGTGAGTTACATTCCCACAATATATTTTATTTTCAGTTTCATTATAAACAGAAGGATATTGTGCTTTCCATTCTGAATCAATAGATTCTCTGTAAATCATTCCAATCTGTTGTCCCATAGTCGGCGAAAGCATATCATATTCATTATTTAATTGGAACTCCAAATCACATGTGAACTCGGTTTCTGTATCTGCTTCTAATCGCCAAGTTCTTTGTCCCGATATTTCAAAAATATCTGAGTCATTTGATTCTAAAAACTCTGTATTTAGATTGATACCAGCAGTCAGTTTTGTTGTAATACTAAAATCAGAGATGTTTGATATTGTTATTCCTAGATTCGGATAACTTATACCTTTGTTTGATTCATCTTTTTCAGGTTTTTCAAAAATAGACATTTTAGGCAATTGCTTCACAGTCAGATCATTACCATTTGTTTCTTTGTCTACCTTTTTCATTGTCTTGAAGGTCTCTTCAAAAGAGGTATATCCATCACCATCCAAATCTGCGGCAGAAGAACCGTAAACTAAGCTGAACATTTTTGTAAAATAGCTAGAGGCAGTTATACTGATTCCACTTGGATCAGTTTCAACTAGTGCTTTTTTCCCACTACTAGTAGAACTAACAAAAATTGTTTTAGCATCACTTAATAAGTCATAACCTTCTTGTGAGGCGAAAAGCTCCCATGCAGAAGCATGATTTGCATCAATTAAAATATTATATTCATCTGCACCAATCCCACCAAGTAATGAGAGGGTGCTATAAATCTGTCCACCACTGCTGTAGTTATTACCTGAATAATAGAAATATATTTTATCATACTTCCCAGACATTGATTTTAGAATTTTGTCAACCGAATCAGAAGAGATTCCATATTCAGCACGTATATTCGCATCAGATAGATTTGCTCCTAATTTTTCATTTCTCATGTTCTCATACATAACCTTTACATCTTGATTATATGCAGCCTGAAGTTTGGTGTCTCTTTTTTCCTCACCTGAAACTAGCAAAGCACAAGTTCTATTCTTTGTAGTTGGTTCACTAGCATTGAATATAGACTCACCTTCCAAGTCAAATTTTTGCTCATACTCTTCACCAATTATGTTTACATCATTTGTATTTACTAAACTCACATTCATATCGTATATATCAGGTCTCTCTTCAGTAGAGTAGAATTCTAAGTTCTTACTATTTATACCATAAGTATATATAGAAACATCATGTCCGAACTTACTTCCGTATCCTAAATCAATCCAACCAACATAAGACTCTTCCTGTAAGCTTACATTTATCTCAGCATTTTCAGTTGAAACATTATGACCAGCTCCAAGCTTCTCATTGTGCATATATCCTGGAGTTCTGGCGTCTGCACCTTTTTCCTCTATGTGTTTTTTGAGTCCTTTCATCAAATCATCGAATGACACTTCCAGTTTGAAATAGTTAGAGATAGATGTACTATTGTTAGATAAATCGGCGTCATTACTTGGATCATCATCTGATTTCACACTAACCTCTATGGTGAACATATTGCTGCTATATTGATTTACTTTGATGCTATCGAACAATGACTTAGGTAAACTGCCAAAATCTTTTACAACTACTTGAAGCGGAGCTAATACTTTAGGACTAACTGAAATTTTAGAGTAAATTACCTTTCCAGTAGTATCTTTTACCTCCATTTTATATTCTAAATTTGTGGCTGCTAATGAAATAGATTTATTCTGAAAAACTGCTTTAACGGTTTTTTCATTATTAAAAGGGATGAATTTTGCTTTGTTGAAGTATATTATACTCAAAGCTGCTACATCTGGTTTGGGTGGAGGAGTACCGCTTATTTCTATAGTTGTTATCCCTGTGTTATTAGATTCGTCTTCATCATACTCTTGCGTGGTAGTAGATTCAAACCGATACATACCAGCTGAATTCAAATATTCTTTATAACCGAAACCATAATTTACAATGTATTTATCGTTTTCTTCTAGTCTATCTAATTCAACATCTGTTGAATAAATCTTTTCGTTCGTAAGGTCATCATATATAGAAAGATTAAATACTATATCCGAAACCGCATACTTTGTGTTTATATTTTCATACTCAATTTTGGCTTCAGGCATATCTCCTACTTCCTCGATATCGTAGGATTTTTCTAGGTTTATCCAAGCGCCAACCTTTAAATTGCCAGAATAAGCTATAGAACTAGCAAATAGTAAAAGGAGAATAAAAAGTAATAATTTTTTCATAAGTCACCTATAGTGTTAGAGATACATAAAGACAACTTAATTAATTATCCGTTTGCAAACAAAAAATAATCAATTTTGATAAGGATATAGAAAACGATTAGCTACTTACTTGGCAAACTCATAACGTAGTCATAGCTTTCGTTTAGTAATTTTATTATCTCGGATTTATCTTTGAGCATATCTTCCGTAATTAATATATACCCTCGCATAAGTGCTCCGTAGGATTTATAATAGTCAGAGTTATACTTTTGGATGTATTCTTCTTGTTTTTCTTTGCCGAACCTAATACCAATTTGGTTATCTTTGTTGAATAAAGAAAACATGTGACCATTAGCAGAAGTATAAGGCATGGTTTTACCTTTTCTTTCGAACCTGTTGCATTCAGTAACTAAGTCGTCGTAGACTTTTAATTTTTTCTCATCCATCTAAGTTTCTCCTATAATGTTGTATAACCAATCGAATATAGCAATAATATCTCTAAAATTCGATGTGTAATTGTGAGTTGTTCGATTTTATATTATCCAAGTTTGAAATCTGTATTCCTAATAATCTAACTGGTTCTTTTGGATAATTAGGTATCATCATTAGCTCTGAAATTACTCCATATATTTCACTGCTCGTGGAAATATAATCATTCAATGTTCTGCTTCGTGTTTTAATTACAAAATTGTGATACTTTATTTTTAAGGTAACAGTCCTGCCAGATAGTTTTTTCTTTTCCATATCACTAGATACTTTCTTAGCTATCTCATGTAGTTTACTAAGCATTTCGTGGTGGTCATCTATGTTGTCAGCAAAAGTTCTTTCTCTGCCTATTGATTTTCTTAATCTTTTGTTGACTACAGGGCTGAAGTGCTTGAATGTAACTTGATCATGTAAGTAAACACCCATTTTCCCAAAGTTGAGTGCCATATAGACCTTACCTTTTTCTAATATGTCTTTACCTATAAAGATACCCTTCGAGTGAAGCTTTTCTTTATTCACTTTGCCTACACCAGGTATTTTTTCTACAGCAAGCTGAGTAACAAACTTATCAGCTTTATTTGGGTGGATAACATAATAGCCATCTGGCTTGTTGCAATCAGAGGCAACTTTTGCCAAGAATTTATTGAATGAGATGCCAGCAGATGCAGTTAGATTCACTTCTTTCTTAATTCTTTTTCTAATCTCAATTGCAATTTCTTTGGCGGTCATTTGGTCTGGTTTGTAGTCAGTTACATCTATGTATGCCTCATCAATTGAAACCTGCTGTATCTTACTTGTATATGATTTGAGTATTTTCATCACTCGCTCAGAAGCTTCTTTATAAGCTTGATAGTTACCTCGAACAAAAATAATGTGAGGACATAGCTTACGTGCTTGGTGCGATGGCATAGCCGAACGAACGCCGAATTTTCGTGCTTCGTAACTAGCTGCTGATACTACTCCACGATGTCCACCACCTACGGCAATGGCTTTGCCTCTCAACTTGGGGTTATTTCTCTGTTCAACTGATGCAAAAAATGCATCCATATCAATATGAATAATTCTGTGGTGTTTAGTCATTTTTATAACTGCTAAGCTGAATGGTCAGCCCATTGTTTCTATAAAAAATGAGAGAGGATAGAACTGAAAGAGATGAACAAATATAAGGAATAATTAGATTAAAAAACTTATGATTGATGTTAAAAATCTTTTTCGTTATTGTATCACATGTCTATATATTGACCAAATCAATTTATATACCAGCGAGCTTAGAACGATATTAATAAGAAATACGATTATTAGACTCTTTTTTTGCATAAATGTAAATACTAATGCTAATATTATATTTAAGATAATAATAATTGGAATGCTAAAAATTAGATTGTAATAATAATAATCATTATTTGGGTATTGGTTGGTTAAATAAACCAAAAAATAAAGAACAATAATATCAATAAGGAATACAATTGATAACTGTTTGATTACTTTATATATTAATGATTCTTTATCCAATTACTAAATTATTTTTTAATCTATAATGCTACTCAACATCCCCTTGAATATAAATCCGTGGAATGGCAATACAGAATACCAATACATTCTGCCGAGTAATCCAAGTGGTCTGAAAGTGGCGGTTTGTGTAATTCTGTTTTCATCTACTTTGAACTCTAGCCATGCTTCACCTGGCAATTTCATCTCGGCAAGTAATAATAGTCTACCTTCGCTTTTATCAGCATAAAGTACACGCCAAAAGTCTAATGCATCACCAGCAGATAGGGAATTGGGGCTTGTTCTTCCTCTACGTAGACCAACTCCCCCAACTATTTTATCTAAAAAACCACGTACCTCCCATAACCAATTACCATAGTACCAGCCTTTATCACCTCCAATCTGCCATACATTTTCTATGACTCTTTCTCTGTCGTTAATATCAAATGTTTTTACGTCAGTATAAGTACCATGCTCAGGTACTTTGATAAACTCGGAAATATCGAAGTCAATCCCACTACTCGCAAATGAGTCTTTCCAGCTAGAAACTATATTGTTGTCTTCTATCCGCTTGAATGCTTTTTGGATTGCTTCCTTAAAGGAGATAGGTTCTACACCTATTATTCTATTTATATCATGATTTCTACATACTACTTCTACCTTCATACTATCTACTAATGAGCGAGCTAATTTGTAAGAAGTTGAGGTAACAAAATATAGCCAATAAGATGATAGACGAGGAGTCATTACTGGGACTGTGATTATCGTTCTAATTAGATTACGAACTTCAGCAAACTGAAGAAGCATTTCCTTATAAGTGAGAATATCGTAGCAACCTATATCATAATTCGAATTGTACAGTTCTTCATTTCCTATTGACTTTCTCAGAAAAGTTAAAACGTCTGATATACCTATTGGCTGGCAACGCGTTTGTAGCCATCTAGGAGCTATCATAATAGGTAGTTTTTCTACTAGGTCTCTTATTATTTCAAAAGATGCACTTCCAGAGCCGACTATTATTCCTGCTCTGAGGCAGGTAAAATTATATTTCCCTTTCCCTAGCTCATCTTCTACATTTTTTCGAGATTGCAAGTGCTCGGAAAGCTCGTCTTCATTGATTATACCACTTAGATAAATAACTTGATTAACATTAGTTTCGTTTAGTCTGTCCCTAAAGTTCTGAGCCGACTTTTTCTCGAGCTCCATATAGTTGTCAGCTGCTGACATAGAGTGAACTAAATAAAATGCTACATCGATATCAATGGGAATAGAGGAGAGCGAATCCTCTTCTAATAGATCAATTTCTACAACGGAGATGCTATCTTCTAATGAGTCAGGGTAGCTAAACCTTGATTTGTCTCTTACACAACAGATGACATGTTGACCATCCTCTACTAATAAGGGGAGTAGTCTTTTACCTATATAACCAGTTGCACCTGTTAGTAATATTCTCATTTAGTTTTGGGTTTGATGGTGTTCAGCTATTAGAATATAAGTAATTAAATGAAAAGTATTGTGACTAGAATAAAGTATTTAACTCCTTATTCGTTATATTTGATTACAACTGTTTTGTAATGTATGAATATAATACTATGAATAACAATCTATCAAACTCAAAAGTCGAATTGATACAATGGTTAGCCTCATTGGAAGATGAGACAATTATTTCTGACCAACTTGCCCTAAGAAATAAATTGGATAGTGACTGGTGGTCCAAAATATCTGACTCTGAAAAGGCCTCTATCAAAAAGGGCTTAAGTGATATGGACAACAATAATACTATATCTAACTCAGAAGTAAAGAAGTTGTATGAAAAATGGTTATGAAATCAGCTATATGTGTAATGCAAAACAAGTATTGAATAAGAAATTTTTACTTGGAAGTCAACTTTTCAAGGGCAAATGTAAAATAACTAGCTTTTGTAATATTTATACAGTGCTATCGCAATGTCATTTCTTTTTTTTATTTTTCTTCATTAAATCTTCGATCTCCTCATTTAAATTGGATTCTTTTTTTACGGAAAAGAAATCAATTGATGCTACATCTTTTAAGACTGTTTCTAGTTCATAAATAATTTCTCTGAGCTCCACATTAGGAATTTGTTTAGATTCCCTTTCTCATAAAGGTGATATTTTCCTACTTTCTTTAACCAGATTTTAACTTCATTATCTAAAGTCTTTAATATTTTTTTAAAGTCTTTGGATAACATTATTTTATCTTTATATATTATATTGCTATACTCTAAATCTCTAATTGCAAATCTTCGGTATATTACATCACCTATTGCCATTAATATACTAATATCATTTTCATAATCTAAAAGCACATAATTCTGATTAGTGTCGATTATTTGATTCGCAGTAAATTTATTCTTTGAAGGTTTAAAATCAAATTGCCTTAAAATTTTTCTTATATGGGTAGGAATTAACCTATTACTTGATAAATTTTTAATATTTATTTTATCTATTTGGTCCTTATTAAAAACTATTGGATAGTCTAATACTGATTTGTCAATTTTCTTTTCAATATTGTCTATTAAATTTATATGATTACCATCAAGTGTAAAAACTCTTCGAGAGTCCTTTAAATAATTATTATTGAAGTATATTAAAGAAGGTTTAAAATTGAAAAGCCCATCAATTAATTCTATTAGAGCATTAACTTCTGTATCTACTAAGGGAGAAGGTTTATATTTTACATAGGTAAATAGGAAGAACTAACCCTACTATGCCGATTACGTATTCCATCGCTTGAATTTCTTTTTTCAAAAAAATCCCCATTCTTTTCAGAACAGGGATTGTAAATATCATCTAACTTTTTACGAACAGCCGCTCGTCGTGCCGCAGTCCTCGCAGACAGTACAGCTACCGTTTCGCTTCACTCGAGACGAGCTACAAGTAGAGCACATTTCACCTGTATAGCCTAAGCTCATTGCTTCTTTAATCTCAGCACTTCTAGCGTTACCACCACTTGTAGTGTTAGTAGTTACCGCTTTCAGTTTTAGAGTTGAAGGGCTGTCTAATCTATTTTTTGCTATGTCCTTCTCATCTGGCTGATTGCCTTCGTTTCCGCTATTGCCTTTTGCTTCTATTTCTTGCAATTGTTCTGCAGCATCCGTGTTTAGCTCTGTTTTGTCAGCGTCATTGTCAAATACATGAACCAAGTCATTTCTCTGCAAGTAATCGTAGCCCAAAGTACGGAACACATAATCTAAGATAGATGTAGAGTTCTTTATAGCTTCGTGACCTTGTACCATACCCGCTGGCTCGAACCTAGTGAAAGTGAATGTATCAACAAGCTCTTCCAATGGCACACCATATTGCAATGCTTTAGAAGCTAAAATTGCAAAACTGTTAAGCATACCTCGATATGCTGCACCTTCTTTGTACATATCGATGAAGATTTCACCTAATTGGCCATCTTCATACTCACCAGTTCTAAGGAATATTTTGTGACCACCAACTGTCGCTTCTCTGATGATACCTTTTCTTCTCTTAGGTAGCTTGTATCTTTGTGATTGGCGAACTAATTTGCCTTCTCTGTGCTCATGTAATTCCTTCGCACCAAGTGTTTCATCTAATGTATGCTCATCACCCAATAGTACTACTTCGTCCATGCCGTCATAGTTTGCTGAGTTCAATGGTTGAGATAATTTAGAACCATCTCTGTAAAGGGCAATTGCTTTCAACATCAGTTTCCATGATTTCATGTGTACTTCGCTGATGTTGTTAACTGATGCGTCACCAGACATATTCACAGTCTTAGATATTGCACCAGAAATAAATGGTTGTGCAGCAGCCATCATCTTAACGTGACCCATGTAAGAGATTGATCTCTCGCCTTTCTTACCGCACTTATTAGCACAGTCGAATATTGGCAAATGCTCTTCTTTCAAGTGTGGTGCACCTTCAATCATCATAGTACCACATACATAGTCATTTGCTTCTTCTATCTCTTCAGCAGTGAAGCCAAGAGCAGCTAAAACATTTAGATTTGAGTCAGCAATTTCTTCATCGCTAAGCCCAATCTTCATCATAAAGTCTTCGCCTAGAGACCATTTGTTGAATGCAAACTTGATATCGAACACATCGTCTAATTGGTCTTCTACTAATTTGATTTTATCTTCAGTAAATCCTTTTTCAATCAATGATGCTTTGTTGATTGCTGGGCAACCCACTAAAGTACCATGACCTTTACTGTATTTTACTATTTCTTCTATCTCAGTTTCAGTGTAGCCAAGTTTAACTAATGCTTTTCTTACAGATTGATTTACAATCTTGAAGTATCCACCACCAGCTAATTTTTTGTACTTCACAACAGCAAAGTCTGGCTCGATACCTGTAGTATCACAATCCATAACTAATCCAATAGTACCAGTAGGAGCAATAACGGTAACTTGTGCGTTTCTGTAACCGTGGTTTTCACCCATTTCTAAAGCATTATCCCAAACTTCTCTCGCTGCTACTAACATATCTTGAGGACAGAATCTAGTGTCAATACCTTGTGGTCTGATTGTCAGACCTTCATACTCAGAAGTCTTAGCATTGTAAGAAGCTCTTCTGTGGTTACGAATTACTTTAAGCATGTGCTTAGAGTTTAATTCATATTCTGGGAAGGTGCCAAGCTCTTTAGCCATTTCAGCTGAAGTAGTATATGCCTGTCCACAAAGTATAGAAGTCAAAGCACCTGTCCAAGCTAATGCTTCTTGAGAATCGTAAGGAATACCATTTACCATTAGTAATGTTCCAATGTTAGCATACCCAAGACCCAATGTTCTGAATTTGTAGCTTAAGTCAGCTACTTTCTTCGATGGGAATTGTGCCATTAGCACTGATATTTCTAATATTACAGTCCAAACTCTAATCGCATGTTTGTAACCTTCTATATCAAATTCGTTTGTTTCTTCATTGTAGAACTTCATTAAGTTCAAACTAGCTAAGTTACAAGCAGTATCATCCAAGAACATATACTCAGAACAAGGATTAGAAGCATTGATTCTACCAGACTCTGGGCAAGTGTGCCACTCGTTGATTGTAGTATCGTATTGTAATCCTGGGTCAGCTGATTTCCAAGCTGATAAGTTAATTTTGTTCCAAAGGTCTCTTGCTCTTACTCTTTTTACGCGCTTGTCGTCAGTTCTCCACTTCAGTTCCCATTCTTCATCAGCTTCTACAGCTTTCATAAAGTCGTTAGTTACTCTTACGGAGTTATTAGCATTTTGACCACTAATTGTGTTGTAAGCTTCGCTCTCATAGTGAGTATCATACTCTTCTATATCGATAGAAGTAAATCCTTGTTTTACTAAATCAAGCACTCTGTCAATATAGTTAAGAGGAACACCACGATGTACAGCTCGTTTTACTAAATCTTTCAAATTGTTATTGTTCTCTACATCAGCGCTGTTAGTTATTGCCTCTTCCATGATAGCTGATAAGAAAACCTTATTAATCTTAGAACCAGTTACTAGTGCGGCAACTTTCTCTTCTTCTTTTGCTTTCCACTCTATAAACTCCTCTACGTCTGGGTGATCTATGTCAACCACTACCATCTTTGCTGCACGCCTTGTAGTCCCACCTGATTTGATTGCCCCAGCGGCTTTATCAAATATTTTCAAGAAGCTCATCATTCCAGAAGATACCCCCCCTCCTGATAATGGTTCTTCGCTACTTCTTATTTGTGAGAAGTTTGACCCAGTACCGCTACCGAATTTGAAGATTCTTGCTTCGCGAGTAATTAGGTCAAATATACCACCTTCATTAAGCATGTCATCTCCAACAGACTGAATGAAACATGCGTGGGGTTGTGGTCTTGTGTAAGCGTCCTTTGATTTCTCAACTTTTCCATTGTCGGGGTTAACATAGTAATGACCTTGCTTGTTGCCAGTTATGCCATAAGCAAAATTAAGACCTGTATTGAACCACTGTGGTGAGTTTGGCGCAGCTGATTGATTGAGAAGCATGTATGCAGCTTCTTCATAAAAGATTTCAGCGTCTTTTTTAGTATCGAAGTAGTTATATTTTTCACCCCAGTGTCTCCAAGTGCCAGCCAAACGGTGAACAACTTGTTTTACGGAGTTTTCAGTGCCAGTAACCTGGTCTCCATTTTCATCCAATATTTTCTTTCCGTCTTCATCGAACTGAGGAACTCCAGCCTTCCTAAAATACTTTTGAGCTAAAATGTCTGTGGCCATTTGAGACCAACCTGTTGGAACTTCTACATTCTTCATGTCGAAAACTGCAGATCCGTCTGGATTTTTTATTGAAGACGAACGATGAGTGTATTTGAACAAGTCGTATACGCTACTGTCATCCTTGGTGAAATATCTAGAAAATTTCATGTCGAGGCACCTGAAAATAAATTAATAACTACTTGATTTTACTTAGCATAACACGGGGATATTATGAACTTGCCTTTTCTCACTTTTCAACAAGTGGCTACTTCGGCAATTTATAGTTTATAATAATATTAAAACTAAGTGGATGCAATAAATAGCAAAAGCGAATAGATTGCAAGGGAGAATTATCCACACCAATAAAACTTGGTACATTCAATTTTCCACAATTACACTTACGTAGTTTTATCCATTTTGGATCAGTCGAATTATGCTGCAATTCTAAAATATAGAATAATAACGAGTGATGCAAATTGTAATTGTATTTTTCTTTCCTAAGGTATTATAAACTATGAAGCTTATGCTTATTAAAAGTCCTTTTTCATAGAAACCCTATTTATAAAGTAGAGTGGAATTAATACCCATATTGCTAAAGCTACAAAAGAAAGTAAATAACCAAGATAGCTACCAAAGAATTTGTTAAATACAGCGCCAGTATAACCAAGCAGTGCAGAAATGTCTAATTTGAGCATCAGTAATATTCTTGAAAGGTCAATTGGATTTAAAAAAGTAAGTGCTAGTGATATTTTCTCAAGAGGATAGTTACTCAACATAGAAAGCAAATAAAGCTGTACTCCGTCATACACTAGTGCCAATAGGAGCCAAGATAGAATAGATATACCAAAGCCCTTGATTTTATCATCAGTTATTAGTGAAATCAAAAATGAAAGAGCTGAGAAAATGAATGTCAAGAAAACACCTACAACTAATAATATAGCAAGTAATTCAAAGTTTATATGGTTTGTAAGTGAATGTATAAGGAATGGAATAAAAACTCCTAGAGCATATCCCAATGATAGTGATAAAGTCATACCGAAGTACTGACCTAAAAATATATCTTTTCTCTTAATTGGTTGAGCCAAAAGTAATTCAGTAAATTCTCTTGAGTTATAAAAATTAACAGTTCCGAATATAGTTGCTATCAGAGGACATAATATAACTACGATATTGAGTAACCCAACTACAGTGTTGTCACTATCACCGGTTATGTATAGTAATCCTTGGGTAGCTATTAAGAAGAAAGCCAAGTAGATAAGTGTCCACTTGCTTCTAAGTAGATCGTTAAAACTATACTTTAATATTTTCAGCATTTTTCTGCTCCAATAAGTTTGCTATTGCAGTTTCTAAATTGATTGCACCAGTGAATTCCTTAATCTCTGGTATAGTTCCACGGAAGTGAATTTTGCCTTCTAAAAGGTATAAAATCTCATCGGACAGATCTTCTACTAAGCTCATGATATGCGTTGTTATGAGTATATTTTTTCCTTTTTTTCGCTCCTCTAAAATGAGATTCTTAAGCCTAACTAGCGCTATGGGATCTAATCCAGTCGATGGTTCATCCAATACAATCACTGGATTATCATACATCATTGCCAATGTAATATTAACTTTTTGCTTTGTTCCACCTGATAAATGCTTTATTTTTTTATCTAAATGAGATTTCAAATCAAAAAGTTCGATTAGTTTCTTCTCTTCTGAATTCCCACCTCTAATGTCCTTTATAAGTTCTATCAGATTGTTGATGGTTAAATTCTCAGGGAATCTTGCTATTTGAGGAAGATAGCTAATGTCCTTTTTGTAATTCCACTCTTTCTTTATCGGTTTGCCGTCGAATATTATCTCGCCATTGTTGGGGTAAACCATACCCAATAACATTTTGATAAGAGTTGTTTTACCCGAGCCATTTGGCCCAAGTATAGCAGATATACCGCCTCCACTGACTTCAGTTGTTACGCCCTTCAGAACGTCTAACTTTCCGAATGATTTATATATGTCTTGGAACTGAATCATTGTCTATCTTCTTCACCATTGGTTTTACATCTTTCAAATTATCTGGAGTGAGGACAGGAACAATGTTTTCTATGAAGTTCAGTAGCTCTATAAAAAAACTTCTAAGCAGTATTATTGCTTCGGGAGTATATCCCAAAACCTGAGAGAAAAATTTGACTGGACGGTGAGGAATATCACCTATTCCGTCATTATCTAAGTCGTAACCACTGTAATCACTCCAGTAATTTTTTTCGTACAAGTTGTAGTTACGAGCATTTTGATTAGTTGATATGTTGAATGTATTGCCGATAAAATTATTGTAGGTAATAGTATCCTGCTCAGAGCTACTCATCATCTGCATAGCCCATCCATTCTTAATAAAGTCGTTGTTGTGTATATTTATTCTTATGGCACTTTCGCCATATATCGCTTTTGTATTTCCGTAAAATAAGTTGTTGTGTACTTTACTGTCTTTTATTTCTTTAAGTAATAGTCCGAATGAAGTAGGACCCCAATTATTTACAAACTTGTTGCCTACCATCTCTATATTGTCCGAATACATTACAGCTACTCCTGCGCCATTCTCTTCAAATGTGTTATTCTTATACACATTGAAATTACTAAACATAAAGTGAAGTCCGTAACGTAAGTTGCCCTTGCTGTGATTGTTTTCTATCACAGAATTATCACAAAATTCGAAATATAGACCATCTCTGTGACCAGAAACATAATTGTTTTTGATTGTCATATCTTTGCTGTACCAAGCGTGTATAGCATTTGCACTATTCATCTCTTTAACAGCATTGCTTTTCAGCACATTGTCATTAATAACACTTCCCTTGGATTTGGCAAGGTAAATACCAAAGAAAGTATTGTTAAATTTATTGTCGATTATATTTATGTAATCACCACCATCAATATCTATCGCCGCTCTGTCTTCCACAAAGCTTCGTTTCAAATCGGATAGCTCCATTTTAGTAATAGTAACCGAATCGGCAGTAATAGTGAATATCTTCTTACCATCTTTTGATTTGATTCTTGGATAATTCTCACCAATTATCACAATTCCTTTATCTATTAGCATCTCTGACTCTTCGTAAGTTCCCTTGGATACTAGTAGTGTATCACCTTCAGTACTTGCTTCTATTGCCTTGCCAATAGAGTTGTAGTCACCATCATTGCTTACACGTATTGTCTCAGACTGCAAAGAGTTACCGAGAGCAATTAATAACATCGATATGAAGATTATTTTCATCATTGAAATTTAGTTTTTAGCTCATCCCAATTATATATCACGCCATCCCATTCTTTTTGCAATTCCTTAGCTTTTTCAGCATTCTCGAAAGCTGCCAAATTAGCACCCATTGGGCTCTGAATTTTTTCACTTACTAAAAACGCTACATCAGTTACTGGTATTAGTGTATTGGGTTTAGACATATCCATAACATAGTAATTGTTTACATCTTTATCAGAGTAACTCTCATTTCTATTATAATCTCTTACCAGACACTCTATTGAACAAAATTTATATGCTTTTCCAGTTTCTAATACTAACTGTGATGCAAATCTATCATCTGATATAGTCATTGTACAGAAATCACAGTTTTCATTACCGTAATCTATTTGTTGTGGCTCAGTAGAACACGAAGCCAACAATAAAATCAAAGCCAATATACTAAGCAGCTTTTTCATTTGAATCTCCTTTTTTTCCTTTAATTAAAAACGCTCCAATAGCCATAATTACCGATAATGATAGTACATAAGTACCAGCAGCAGGGTATGAGTGTGCATGGAAGTTCAATAACCATTTAGAACCAAAGAGAGGCGGTTGATACACCATGCCAGGCACTTTTATAGGTGCCATTGGATCCAAATTATGTCCATAATCATAGAGCCATAAGTAGAAATCATAAATTCCTAGTATACCCAATATTGACATTATTATTATCCATGCTAATATTAACTTTTTGTTCCCTACTATGCCAAACAGTATACCTATTATAGCCATAGCTATTATAATATAAGGGAAATATTGTAATTCTGCAATCGAATCCGGTTCTATTTTTTGCATGCCAATATAGTGATTCAATATGTTCACATTCTGAAGGGTAGCTTCGTCATCACCAGTTACTTGGTTCACCCAAATATACATATTTATGCCTTCTGGGAACTGAGGAGCATCTAAGCTAATTCTCCATAGTGGGAATAAGAATATAAGTAGCAGCAAAGCTGAACCGATTATCATCAATATGCGAGATTTATTGTTTTTCATTTTTTTGCCTTCTTATTTACTTAGCCCCCAGCTAAATTTGGGGGCTAAGAAATAATTTTAATTCAAATTTAATTACTCGTCGTCTTCGCCTAAGCCCCAGCTTAGCTCAACAATAGTATTAGCAGGGTGTACTCTTACGTAGCCTTGCATCTCTTGGTGAAGAGCTGAACAGAAGTCAGTACAGTATATTGGAACAACTCCAACATCTTTTGGTTCCCATTTTAGAGTCTCAGTCTGTCCAGGCATAATCAGTAGCTCAGCAGTTCTTGCACCTTTTATAGCAAATCCATGCGGAACGTCCCAATCTTGCTCTAAGTTAGTAACGTGGAAGTAAACTTCGTCACCTACTTTGATTCCTTCAATCCAATCTGGAGCAAAGTGTGAACGGATTGTAGTCATATATACATGTACTTCGTTTCCGTTTCTTTCTACTCTTGTGTCTGCTTCATTTTTTGTTACATGAGCATGTTCGTTTTCATCCAGTTTATAGTATTTCAGAGATTTATCTTTGATTACATCAGCTTTAATTGCTTGAGCATAGTGTGGCTCACCAATAGTTGGGAAATCAAGAATAAGCTCCATTTTGTCACCAGAAATATCATACAACTGTGCTGAGTGAGCTAATTCTGGTCCAGTTGGCAAATATCTATCCTTAGTGATTTTATTCAATGACACTAGGTATTTACCCCATGGCTTACGTGAGTCACCACCAGGTATCATCAAGTGACCAACAGAGTAGTAACTTGGGATTCTATCAACTACTTCCCAAGTACCTAATTTCCACTTAACAACCTCAGATGAGATAAAGAAAGTAGTGTAAGCGTATCCATTTCCATCGAACTCAGTGTGCAATGGACCTAATCCTGGTTTTTCTACTACACCAGCTACAACTTCATCATATTTAAGAACTGGAATACCATCAATTTCTTTCTCGAATGATTTGTTTTCAATTGCTTTCATCATTTTAGTGTAAGAGTGAACAGTCAAATCAGCAGACAATTTACCGTTACCTACAATATACTCACCAGTAGGATCAACATCAACACCGTGAGGCGATTTTGGAGTTGGTAAGTAATAAATCAAACCTGGACATTCTTCTGGTATTAATACTCTTACAGACTTTTCTCTTTTACTTACCGCTGTGTGTGTTTTTTCGCTATACTCATTGTTTAGGTAATTAGCAGGCATCTCACGGAACTTACCTTCTTTTAGGTATTCCTGTGCTTTTTTCCAGTTAACTGCTGCAATGAAATCTTTGTCATTTTGAGAAGCGTTAACTTCTTTCATTGTGTATGCTTGCTCAGTGTTGTAAGTAGTAAAGAACATCCAACCATGAGAAGGTCCTTTACCAGCATGAGCTAAATCATAATCATAACCCGGCACTAAGATTTGGAAATCAATAGTCATGTCGCCATGCTCATCATCACCAACACTTACGAAAGTCAATGAACCTTGGAATTTTTCTTTATAGTCTTTTATTGACACATCAGTTTCAGTAATTGGAACACTAAATCTTGTACCAGCTACTACATACTCTGAGTTTTGAGTAGTAAATGGTGAAGAGTGGTTACCAGCACTGTTAGGTATTTCAATGATTTCAGTAGTCTCAAATGACTTCAAGTCAATCTTCGCAATACGTGGAGTATTATTACCATTAATAAATATGAATCTACCATCAGGCACACCATCAGTTTGTGATAGTTCTGGGTGATGGGCATCATCCCAAGGTACAAAACCATGGCTTGTTTCTAACAAGGGCTTAGTTTCTTCATTAAAGCCATAACCTTTTTCTCCATCTACTGAGAATACTGGGATCACTTTAAAAAGACGCCCAGAAGGCAAACCGTAAACTGAAATTTGACCACTAAAGCCACCAGACATAAACGCGTAGAACTCATCGTGCTCACCTGGAGCAACGTACACCTTTTCTGCAGCATTGGAACCAATCATTCCTTTATTGCCGCCACCGCCGTTTTCTTCTTTACTTTCGCAACCCATCATGCCAAGTGACACAACAAATGCTAGTAAAATAAATAGTTTCGTTTTCATCTTATTATCTCCTAAGATTGTAAAAAGTTATTGATTATCGTAGTTTCTAAAATATTCTAATATTTTTCTGGCTTGGTCTTCAGTAATGTTTTGATTAGCCATAGGTGCAAGATATTCAGCCAATAATTCTTTAGCTACTGGATCTTCTTTCACCATTTTTTCTGGTGCCATTATCATATTCATAATCCATTCAGGTTTTCTTCTTTCAGTTACATCTGCAAGAGAAGGACCTACAAATCGTTTATCCATTTTGTGACAAGCACTACAATTAGTTTTGAAAATTTCTTCACCTTCTGTCGCCATAGCCTCATCTATGTCGCCAAGTGTTACTGATTTTATTGGGCCAACCCCAATGCCATCATCAGATGAACCGCCACTTTGTTCTACAGATTCTACTTTTGCTTCTGATTTCCCTGCCTCTATTTTAGAGTCGCCTGCTTCTCCACAAGACATAAATAGAAAAGCACTTATTGATGCTATAATTAATAGCTTTTTCATACTCACTCCGAAGTATTTATTTGTAAATAATTAAAATTTTTATCGTCGATTATTTCTATCACTGAAATCACTGAAAAAACCAATAAAAAAATAGTTTTCAAGATTTCAATTATGTTTACTATTGTAACTGGGTTTAAATCAATAATCGATGTATACCAACCGTTCCAAATAACCATATACTCTAGTAAAAAAAGATTTGCGATAATTATATTCTCAAAACAAAAAATGTTTTTTCTGCCGCTAATAAAGAGCTTCCAGGCGAAAAGAATAAACTGCATAGAAATAAATCCTGCCGCTAGTTTTAAGTGTAGTTCATTTGATTCAACTACATTATTATTCAAGTAACCTATTTCGTACATCAAAACAATTGTGAAATAACTGACTATAATGCCAATACTCACAAAGTATATTGCTGTTCTTTTCGCGTGATATATTTGATTACTTTTATACATAAATAATTTTTTACTGTTTACTCATTTTTATTAATTCAGCATGATTTACTGTTCTCAATCTCAAACCAGCTTCTTTCACATTTTCTGCAACTTTACTCAGACTTTCATTTTCAAATAATTTTCTTAACTCAGATTTGTGTTTAATCCAATTGTCATGAAGTGGACAAGGAGCAGCTGTACCACAACCTGTTAACCCTAAAGCACATTCTTCAAATAATCCTAAGCCATCTATAGCTTCAACTATCTCGATTAGCTTTATTTCGGAAGTAGAGCGACTAAATTTGACTCCTCCTTTTGGACCTCTGTGCGAAACCAACAGTCCTTTCTGAGTTAGTTGTTGAAGAATCTTTGTTAAAAAATGAGCAGATAAATTCAGCTCATCAGCTATATCTTTAATAGAAATGAACTGTACTTTCTCGTGTTCCCTTACTGCCATGAGTATAGAAGCTCGGATACCATAAACACATGATTTTGATAATAATGACATAGGAAACCTTTTTATAAAATATTAAAGACTCTTTTGTCCTAAATTATGACTTCGAAAATTAACTTCCAAATAAATTCTAAAATTTTTGAAAGTTTTTTCTAAAAATTTATCTCTTCGAACCTTATTATATTTTATTCGTTTCATTTACTATATTGTATAACCAAAAATGAGAAGAATTATGAAATACTTAATACTAACGATTACGGCATTGTTTATGTTTACAGCTTGTAGTGATGATGATCATCCTGTACACTATGCGTCTGACTATACCACATTTGTTTATACTGTCGACGCAGCAAGTTGGAATGAATATTCTGATGCACCGGGATATTTTGCTACTATTAATGCTCCTGAGATTAATTATGATATCTTGGATTATGGTTACTTTTTAACTTACTTGAACATTGGCTCCGAAAGAGACCCCAATTATATCGAGTTACCCCAAACACAGGTATACACTGATGAGAATGGAATTACATATTCTATTGAATTAGTTCCAAGTTATAGTTTTGAGAAAGTAACAATTGAGTATTTTGACACTCATCCGGACGGAGTGATATTCCCACAATTTGACTACTCATTCAGAACAGTAATTATCAGTGAGCCATATATTATAAATGGAATAAAATCTGGTGAGATAAATACTGACTATGAGTCTGTGGTAAATGAAATGCAGAAAAATAATATAGAAGTAAATACAATAGATTATCAATAATGCCTGAATCTGAACTATTCAAAGAGATAAGCTCATTGGCTACGGAGCAATTAAATCCAAATTCTAAGGATATTGATATTTCTGATACAGAAACAATTGTTAGAATTATCAATGCTGAGGACAAGAAAGTAGCTGAAGCTGTAGAAAAAGAAATACCAAATATTTCGCTAGCAGTCGATGGAATAGTTAAAAGATTTCAGAAAGGTGGAAGACTCTTTTACTTTGGAGCAGGTACCTCCGGTAGACTGGGAATATTAGATGCATCAGAATGTCCACCCACATTTGGTACTGAACACGAGTTAGTACAAGGCAAAATAGCCGGTGGCAAAGAAGCAGTATTTGTAGCTCAGGAGGGAGCAGAAGATGACCCTCAGAACGGAGTTAAAGAAGTCGTTAATTCTGGACTTACTGAGAATGACATAGCAAGTGGACTTGCTGCATCGGGTAGAACCCCTTACGTATTAGGTGCACTACAGAAGGCAAACGAAATAGGCTGCTTAACAATATTGGTTACTACTGCAGGCCATGAAAAAATTGAATCACTTGATGTTAACCCTGATATAGTAATATCTCCAAACGTAGGTCCTGAAGTTGTAGCTGGTTCAACAAGAATGAAGTCCGGTACAGCTCAGAAAATGGTATTGAACATGCTAACATCTGCTGCTATGATTAGAATGGGTAAGACTTATGGTAATGTAATGGTCGATCTGAAGCAATCAAACTCTAAGTTAGTTGAACGCTCTAAAAAAATCATTATGAGTATTTGCGATGTTAATTATGATGAAGCATCAGACTTACTAGAAAGTAGTGGCAATCATGTAAAAACTGCAATTGTTATGAGTTTAGCAAATTGTGACAGAAGCGAAGCAAAAGAAAGACTGAACAGAAATAATGGCTTTATTAAAAAAGCTATTTTGGGTTAAACTGTGGGGAATGAATGAGTAGTTTTAAGCTTAGACCAAGATTCAGAAAGATTAGTAAAGGTACTGTAGAAGAACACAGAATTCACTTCCAAAAGTTGATAGATTCGACCAATGACTTTAATGGTACAGTTGCTAGTTCAATGGTGAAGTTCCGAATTGCTGAGAAAGATAATCATTATTGGTCACCAGAGCTTACTCTTATGTTAGAAGAGCATGAGAAAGGTACACTAATAAGAGGCTTGTACAGTCCGAAGTCAAGTGTTTGGACATTGTTTGCATTTGCTTATGGTACAGTTGCTATGCTATTAGCTGCCGTATTAATATGGGGTGGGGTAGAATGGCAAATGAATGATAACACAGACTTAATATACACAGGTGTGCCAGTTTTAATAGGCGTTGCACTAGTTATATATTTGATTGCTCAACTAGGTCAAAAGATTGGAGCTGAACAAATGTTTGCACTCCATCATTTCTTCGAAGACTCAATAAGAGAAAGAGTTCATATAGAGTAAAAAATGAATAATATAGAGAAAGACTACAAAGAGTTAAATAAAAAGGCCTGGAACAACAAAGTGCTTACTCACATGGATTCTGATTTCTATGATATGAAGGGTTTCATGAAAGGAAAGTCTTCATTGAATTCAATTGAATTAGAATTGCTTGGAGATGTTACTGGAAAATCAGTTCTACATCTACAATGTCATTTTGGTCAAGACTCTATATCGTTATCAAAAATGGGCGCTAAGGTTACGGGTGCAGATTTATCTGATATAGCAATTGAAGAAGCAAGAAAAATTGCCGACAAAATGAATACAGATACTAGCTTCGTTTGTAGCGATATCTATGATTTACCAGACAACCTGAGTAGCGAATTCGATATAGTTTTTACAAGCTATGGAACTATTGGTTGGCTACCTGATTTAGACAAATGGGGAAAAGTAGTTTCACATTTCCTTAAACCTAATGCTAGATTCATTATAGTAGATTTCCATCCTTTCGTTTGGATGTATGATAATGATTTTAATAAGATAGAATACAGCTATTTCAACAGAGAAGCCATAGTAGAGAATGAAACAGGGACCTATGCAGATAGAGAATCAGAAATAGAACAAACTACAGTGGGTTGGAATCACAGTACAAGTGAATTAATAAACAGCTTAATCAAAAATAATATTCAAATAGAATCATATACTGAATATGATTACTCACCTTATAACTGCTTCAAGGGTATGGTAGAATACTCACCTGGAAAATATAGAATAGAAAAATTTGGCGACAAATTGCCACTTGTCTATGGATTAGTAGGCAAAAAAGCTTCAAATTCTTAAAAAAAAACATCATTTTATGAGACTTTTTTGTCGTTCATCTGTCATTATTAATGTATTTAAAAAATAAATATATTCCAGTCATTAATAATTATAATTTAACGAGGATACTATGAAGAATTTTTTTACTAATGTATTTGCATTAATCATTGCATTTCTAATTACAATACCATATAGCTTATATAGTGGTATAGATGCAGAAGAAATGACAGAAAAACTTCCTGCACTTTTGGGACAAAATAATATGGGAAAAGATTTTTTCTTTTCAATACCACCTGTTTATGAGGAAGTTACAGGTGACAATTTTGTGAGAGTTTTGGTTACAAGTGCAGTAGAAACTGAAGTAACTATCTCTAATAAAGCTAAATCATTGAAGATGGTAAAAAAAACAATACCTAATGGAGTGATTGATTTTCGATTGACCCCATCGCTAGCACAAGTTATTCCACATAGCATAAAGAATGTTTCTCCTCCTGCGCAAATTTATAAGGAAGCTGCAGTGTCTATAAAAGCAGATGACCCAATTGTAGTTTATGTAGTTATAAAATATAAGTACACTTCTGATGGCTTCTTGGCATTGCCAGTTTCTTCATTTGGTGATAGATATATAAATATGGTATATCCAGATCCTGGATTTGGAGTAAATAATGGTTCTGCGCCTGCATTTACGTGTGTCGTTGGAGCATTTGATAATACAGATATAAATATGACTATGGGTGGTGGCCCAGAAGGAACTGATATTCTTGAACTTGAGAATGGTGATGAAATAGCTACTGGCGAAAAGACTTCATTCGTTTTGAATGAAGGGGATGTTTGGTTAGGTGCTTCGTCAGGTCACTATTTAGATATTTCTGGTTCTTTATTCAAAGGGTCAAAACCTTTTGGCATTGTCTCAGGTATGCATTGTGCAAATTTCCCACTTGGAAATTCGTGGTGTGATTATTCAGTTGAAATGGAACTTCCTACTAATGTATGGGGGAAGCAATATTTTGTAACACCAATGATAGATAGGACATACAATGGTGTAATAAGAGTATTTGCTTCTGAACCAAACACAAAAGTTTATAGAGATGATGAACTTATGGGAGAATTAACTCATGGTGGAGGAAATTCAATTGATAAAGCATACTTGGAGTTTAGAGTATGGCCAAAAGAAGACGGTAATGGTGATCCTATTCCACCAAAGATTGCAACTATTCACGCTGATAAACCTATAGCCGTAATGTATTATAATACAGGTACCCAAGAGGACTTTGGAAATGCAAATAGTGATCCTTTCCAAATGCAATTTACACCAGTAGAACAATATCAAAATCAAATAATATTTGCTTCTCCAAATGCAGTAGGGGGGAGCGATTTTTTTGAACTTAATTATATAAATGTAGTTTTTGAAATGACAGATAATTCGATACCAGATGACTTGCTCTTTGCACAATTGTTTAATAATAAAGCCGCAACCTGGAAGTCTCTTTCTGATGTTGTGAGTCAAGCTCCTAAAGTTTTTACAAAGGAATATAATGGAAAGAAATACGGTACTGTGACTGTCGAACTGCCAAATGAAGGTGTATTTTCACTTAAATCTGAATTTACAAAATTTGCGGCTTACTCTTATGGATTCTCACCTTATGAATCTTATGGCTTCCAAACATCTTCTGCCACTAAAGATATAACAAAAGAAGACACTAAGGCTCCTAACCCAACATTTGTATCTGGAAAGGTGACAGAAAATACAAAAGTCTTCGGCTCAGTGATAGATATGCCTGAAGACGAAGGTAAAAGAGTAAATTTAGCAGACGTTTTTTTAATTGAAAATTTGAATGACAATTTTGAGTTCGAATATTCTAATCCTGAGTCGAAAGAATCAACCATTATTCCAGGGAAAGACAGAGAATTATCTTGGTCTTTGACTGTGAAAGATATTTCAGATACTGCTCGGGCAACTATTTACTTTTTAGATAGAGCTGGCAATGACACAACTATAACAGTATCTTACGAGCCATCTGGACAAACAAATATAGAACTTATTCAAGAAGGTGAATACAAATTATTCCCAAACCCTACAAAGAATAAGATAACTCTTTCTCTAAGTAATAATACAAATATTGATAGATATGAAATATTTGATTTAGAGGGCAATTCTATTTTAAGTGGAAATGGTAATCTCTCTTCTATTCAAACAATTGATATTAAATCTCTTGTAAAGGGGATGTATATTATCGAATGTTATACAACGGATAAGAAATTAATAAGAGATAAGTTCATCAAAGATGAATAATAATTTACACTATAGTTGGGGTGAGGTAAATTCCTCACTCCACTATAAATTGCTGACTTTGTTCTCCAATCTTTAGAATGTACGCGCCAGATTGCAATGTGCTAATATTAATCTTAGTTTTTCCAGTAGAGGTCAGAACAACTTTTCCATCTAATGATATAATCTCAACTAATTCTTGGACGTATTTATTGTCAAAATTTATAAAGTCAGATGCTGGATTCGGGAATAAGTCTAGTTCATCACTATCAGTATGTTCAACATTTGTTCTCACTTTAGTATAGAAAGTGTACCAGTTAGCAGATAAATCTAATTCTAAATCTTCAAATTTTTCATCCGAGAAAATTGGGTAATTATTATCGGCAGGAATCATTAAAATTTGTATAGTTAAACCTGCTTTCTTACCAGCATCCAAACTAAATCTTTCAGAAGGTGAAATTACATTAATTTCGCCACTAATACTTTTGATTGTATCAGTTTCTAAAACACTTTCCATTTCAAAAAAACTGTAATCAGTATTCAAATCTAAATTGAAAAAACCAATATTATTATAACCATAGATAAGCTCATCATGAAATTCTAAATCTAAATAATTATAGTAATCTATGACCATGTAATTAAATTCATTTCCTTCTTCTGTGTCACCAATTTTAGTTGCAAATACAGCGAATGAATTGTCTTCAGGTAAATACATTATATCATTATCTACTCCTTTGAATCTTTGGCTTGCTCTTGTTATATCAACATCAACAATAGGTGCAATTGAAATACTATCCAAGTCTCTTGTACTTCTATTATGTATAACCCAGCTAATAAATAGAGCGTTCGGTAAACTTTCTAAAGTATAAGTTCTAGTTTCTACATCTAACCTGAAATCTTCAAACTCTTTCGGATTTGGTGTTTTATCAATCGGATAGCTGTCGTCTATTTTAGTAATTGTAGCCATGTCTTCTAATGATCTAATTCGTGGACTAGATAAGGATCTACTTCTTTCTGCATTGCTAATTACATACTGTCCATAACGAAGGTCTAGTACAGAATTACCAACCCATATAGGCCAACGGTATTCATTATAAAATTCTTCATTTGCTATTCCGGACAGTCTATCATAATCATTTGAATTGTAGACTCTATACTTACTAGTAGTTGGTTCGGAAGTGTCAGCATGTGAGCCAATAGTAAAATCACTACTTGCTGTATTAGGATTATAAGTGTAAAAATTTCGATTTTCACCATTAGGTAGTTTGGTAAATATCGCTAATCCTGCACCATAAATATATTGTGCATCACTACCCTTGGGCCAAACAAATCCTGATTGATTCAGTGCACTACTATAACCAACTTGACCTAAATTGTTCAATATGAAATCTATCTCACCAACTGTACTTCTTCTTTCAAAAAAGTTTTTTTCTTGGCTAATTAGTTGAATACTAATTAAGAATGTTAGGACTGTAGTAATTTTTAATAACATTACACACCTCTGGTTGATGGCTCCCATATATATTTGTGAAGCTGCATTTGCATTCGAACAGGTAAGCTGTCTTGTAATATCCAATTTGCCAAGTCCACAGGTTCTATCTCTCCAAAGACAGGAGACATAAGCACCTCTGATACTCTATTAAATAGATCGTATTCATTGCATTTCTCAACAGCCCAATCATAATCTTGCCTGTTCTTAATTACAAACTTCACTTCATCTTTTTTGTCTAACTTTTCTATATTTGAGTAATCGTTCTTTTTGTGCATTGCTGAACCAGGGCATTTTAAGTCAAGAATTTTTACTGCTTTATTAGAAACCTTTCCTATGTCTTGCTGCCCATTTGTTTCTATCACTACTTCCATTCCTCTATTCAATGCAGATTTGACTAACTCATCAATATTCTTCTGCTCAAGTGGCTCACCGCCGGTTAGCATTAAGAACTTACAATTGTGACTTTCTACTTCTTCAAGTATTTCGTCTATAGTCATAAGCTTCTCAGTCTGCTTTCTATCCAAAGCATAAGGTGTATCGCACCATGTGCAACGCAAAAGACATCCTTGCATTCTTACAAATACACAAGGTAATCCAGCTCGGCTTCCCTCACCCTGAATGGAGTAAAATATTTCGTTTACGTTATATTTTATCATTTCATTATTCATAACAACAGACACACTAACAGATAAAAAGTTACTAAATTCTTTCTAATATCGCAATTGACTCAATATGATAAGTTTGTGGGAACATATCTACGGGCTGAACACTTATAACCTTATACCCTTGTTTCAATAGTTCACAATCACGAGCTTGAGTCGAGGGGTTACAACTTACATATACTAATTTTGGTGCATTGATTTCTAGCAAATGATTTACTAGATTTGTGTGCATACCAGCTCTTGGTGGATCTATAAAGATTAAATCTGGCTTAGGTAGTTTGTCCAAAAGTTCTGGAGTTTGTTTTGCGTGCAAATCTGCAACTTGAAAATCAGTATTGTCGAGCCCATTAATAAGTGCGTTTTGTTTTGCATCACTTATTGCAGACTCCACTAACTCTAGACCATAAACTTTCTTTACTTTCTTAGCAGCTGGCAGTGCTATAGAACCAGTACCGCAGTATAAATCCCAAACAGTCATATCATCATTCAATGGAACAGATTCTAATATCTTACAAACGAAATTATTTAGTTGTACCCTATTTGTTTGAAAAAATGAAAATGGAGATACTTTAAAATCTACACCTAATATTTTATCAATTAAATACTCTTTGCCAAGAACTAACCTGCTAGATTCTATAGCAACAGGCGATGGCCCAGAATTAATAGCATGAATGAAATTAATTTTATCATTTATTTTATCATTTATCAATGTGGCCAATTCGTTTACTAAAGTGTCGTGATGTTCATCACTTGCGTTGGTGGTTAGGATAATCATAATTGAGTTACTGCTACCACTGTAACGAGTAATTAATTCTCTCAAATACCCAGTTTTATCTCTTTTGTCAAACGCTGTGATTTCATTCTCTAAAGCAAAGTTTCTAACTATAGATAAAATCTCATTTCCTGTTTCAGGGTGAATGTGACATTTTTTTATATCCAGTGCCTTTTCGAATGAACCTGGTGAGTGTAAACCAAGAGCAAACTCTTTGTTATCAATCTCATTTTCAGTTTCTATTTCTTTTCTTGTTACCCATCTTTTTGCACTAAAGGTGAAGTCCATTTTATTTCTGTAATAGAAATCTTGAGGAGAAGGAAGAACATCAAATACTTCAGTTTCTATTTTTCCTATCCTTTCGAATGCATCTATTACATGTTGTTTTTTCCATGCTAGTTGGTCCGAATAGGGCATATTTTGCCAGCTACAACCACCACAATCATCAAAGTAATCACAACGTGGCTCAACTCTATTTTCACTTTCTTCAATTACTCTTACTAAACCAGCTTCATTATAGCTTTTTCTTTTTCGTTTGACATAAGCTTCAACCAAATCACCTGGTACTACTTTTTTGATAAAATGTACTTTGTCATTGTGTCTAGCTATTGCTTTACCTTCAAAACCTATTGATTCTATTTTTAATTCTATATTCTTTTTTTTCTTTTTACTCATAAAGATATTGTTTCAGTTTGCGTGTAATATAAGTTTGTAAGTTACGAAGGAGTATGGAATTTCGTGGCTTAGTGATTATATTTTTCAATATAAACCAATATTAGCTTAGATTAATTGTGATAATTATTTAACAGTAGAGTTAAAAAAATTATCTTTATTCATTATATCTAAGCTCTTCTGGGAAGAATATTCTATCACCGAGTCCAAAGCTCAACCCAATATAATAGCCACTGAAGCTATCAGCATCACCCAAAAAGTCCAAAGTCTCACTATTCAGACCACCTAAAGTCCTACCAGATATATAGCCACCGTTCAGAGCTACACTATATCTCTCAGTGAATCTTAGTCTTAGTTTAACTCCTACATCATAGTAAGTAGAAGGATAATAACCGAATTCAGCATAAGGGTCTACGCTTAGTTCATCTTGTAATAATTGATGCCAATATCCAATTCTGATTGGAAGTACGGCTAATCCATTTCCATTTTGACCTAGTAAATACATTGATAATAGTGAAGTACCTGCATAGAAATTGTAATTATCCTCTATAGGGATTGCGACATTTGCATTTGCTAATTTGAATATCATACCACTGATAGGCGATTCAGATGGTTCAGTCTCACTCCCAAAGTAAGAATATTCGGAATTCGTATTTACTACTGTTAGTTCTGCTATACCTACGCTCCATGATGAATGTTCATGGTCTTTCCACTCAGTATATAGCTCTGGCACCCTGTTTACGAAATCGAGCACGGAAACACTAAGACCAGCATAGGGGAGAGTGCTAAAAGTTCCTTCGTTAGCAAAGTCATTGTTTGAAATCTGTGGACTAGTCTCTGAGTTATAACCTGTAGCCATACCCACATAAGCACGGATGTTCAGACCTCCTATGGAACCCAAATCTAATGAACCAGAGATATTGAGGTACTGAGAAGGATAATAACCTAGCCCAACAGCTATAGTAGCAGAAAGATAGGGTATATCATCTCTGAAGTAAAATCTTTTTCTAATGTATGGAGTCATCATTGACATCAAACTGTTTTCAGCTCTTGCATCAGGCACTATTGCTTCAAACCCATGTACCCCCCAAGTCCAGTCAGGAGCATCACGGAACCAGCGTAGTCTGTTCTCATAAATTCCAACTCTATATATTCCACCAGTGAAAATACTTCCACCACCGCCACCTCGGCTACTCTCGTCCAGTAGATCGGGTGATGGGTGGATCCCGAAAAAACCACTATTTAGAGAAAAGTCAGTATCTCCACCTATAAAACCCATACCTTCGAACAGGCCTAGTCTAATAAAGTCAGGATAATACCTATTTACAGTACTGTCGTACTTTACTATATCCCTATCTTTAAGTATTTCTTTAGTGGAAGGGTGGACTACACCTCTGTCAACATTGCCAGGGGCATTTTTGATAAAGTGTGTTTCTACCGTGTCTTTAGTAGCTACTGTGTACAAATCCTCTTCCTCACGAGTAATAACGAAACTACATGATTGCACTATAGCTGCAAGTAATAATAAAACTAGTATTCTTGTTCTCATAATTTTACTCTATTTCAATTTCTAAAGTGGTTTTATCACAGATAGAAGCGACAAGTTTGTCTCCAGATTCAACAGGACCAACTCCTACTGGAGTGCCAGTGAATATTAAGTCACCTTTTCTTAGGCCAAATATGTTAGATATATATGATATTATATTTCTTATATCATGTATCATATCCTTTGTATTGCCTTTTTGTGTGGTGCTACCATTTTTAGTTATTTCGAATTCGATATTGTCAATATCACTAAATTCATCCATATTCACCAATGGAGATACAGGGGCCGCTCCAACAAAACTTTTTGCCAATGACCAGGGCAATCCTTTCTCTTTTATTTTGTTTTGAACATCTCTTAGCGTAAAATCAATTCCAACACCAATTCCATCAACATAACTAAGAGCATCTGTAGTAGAAGTGCCAAATGTGTCCTTTCCTATTGCAATTACTATTTCTACTTCATGGTGCATAAGATTGGAATAACTAGGTCTAGATATTTTGCTTTTATTAGGAACAAATGAATTAGGTGGTTTTATGAATACTACGGGTTCAGTGGGAACTTCATTCCCAAGTTCTATGGCGTGTTCTGCATAATTTCTACCTATGCAATATATAGTCCCTACCTGCACAGTTCTGCCATCTTTATATTCGATTAATCTATTCATTTTCTAATTATTTATCATGTCAAAATACTCGCCTACTTGTCTGCGTAGCTGAGATAGTGAATCAATCTCTAATCTCGTTTTATAACCAAAAGATTTCTGTTTGTAAGGTAAAGATTCATCAGTATATATACTATCCATGAGCATACCCCAGATAGGGCCTGCAACTCTACCACCTTGGCCATCAAAACCAATTGGATTAAAGTTAATCCTCTGGTCGTCAAATCCAACCCATATACCACATATTAGCTGAGGAGTGTAACCAATGAACCATGCATCTGAATTGTCATTGGTTGTCCCAGTTTTACCTGCAGCTTCTACATCTCTGAAATATCTTCTGACTCTAGCAGCAGTCCCACTATTAACAACATCCTGCATCATGATTGTCATTTCATGAGCAATATCTTTGTCTAATACATCAAATATTTTATTTGTTCTCTTTTTTCTAAATACCAGATTGCCGTTCCTGTCTTCTATTCTGTTAACATAGTATGGTTCTACCCTATAACCATCATTAGCGAATATTGAGAATGCAGATATATGTTGCATAGGAATTACTTCGCCTCCTGCACCTAATGCAAGAGCAGGTACAGCATCAATTGGTGTTGAAATGCCAGCTTTACGCAGCAGATTCTTTACCTCATCGGGGTTAGTGTGCTCAGTTATTAATCTAGCCGCAACTGAGTTTACGGATTTTTTCAGAGCTGTTGCTACAGTCATTTTATATGTGCTATCTGGGCAATCATTTGTACCAGATCTTGGTGCCCAAACTTCTTCTGTGTGTGGATCTGTATAAACGAAAGGACCACAAACAATTGAATCAATAGGGTACAAACCAGATTTGAGTGCCATAGAGTAAACAAATGGCTTCATAGATGAACCTGGTTGTCTTCTGATCTGGGTTATATGATTCAGTGAGTGCTTAGCGTGACTATTGTCATTCATAAATTTAGGTGAAGCGCCAACCATAGCCAAAATAGCTCCAGATACTGGATCTATAACGACCATACCTATTTGTATTGTTGTTTTTTCATTTTTCACAGAATCTATAAAATGCTGGTCTTTTTTCAATCTTTTTGCTACTTCTTCTCTCTTGCTTTTTGGAGAAGACTTATATTCTGGGTGTTTTCTAATTGCCTCTGAAATAATATCAGCTTCTAGTTTTTTGTTTCTTTTCCAGTTCCATTTCTTATCAAATTTTTCTTGATATGTTTTCAAATGGCTTTTAACTACACTATTAGCATATTGCTGAATCTTTTCATTGAGAGTGGTATATATTCTTAGTCCATCTCTGTACAAATCATATTCTTTATCTTTTAAGAATGGTGAATACTCTCTTCTTATTGACTCTACATAGTGTGGAGCCAAATTAGATTCAGAAGCTGAAACTGCAGTGCCTTCTCTTACATCGATTGGAGTTTCCAATGCTAATTGATATTCTTCATAAGTTATCTTTCCTTGAGACTGCATCATCGAAAGTATTAAGTTCCTCCTTCTTAATGCACGGTCATAATTAGATCTAACATCATATCTAGATGGCGCCTTCAATAGTCCTATCAGATAAGCTGATTCAGCTATCGTCATATCTTCTGCATTTTTATCAAAGAAAGTTCTGGCAGCTACACTGATTCCGTAGGCACCTCTTCCAAAGTTTACGGTATTCAGATACATCTCAAGTATTTCATTCTTAGTATAAGTATCTTCTATTTTTACCGTCACAGCGGCTTCTCTTATTTTTCTATCTATATTACGCGAAAGATCTAAAAATAAATTTCTTGCTAATTGTTGTGTTATTGTTGAAGCGCCTTCAGCTCTTTTGAATGGGTTAAGAACTTTCTTAATTACTGCTTTTACTAACCTATCCAAATCTATACCCCAATGCGAGTAGAACTTTCTGTCCTCTGTAGCTATTAGAGCATCAATAGCTGACTTTGGCATTTCCTCTAACTTGAGATTTACTCGTCTCTGCATGAAGAAGTTGTCTATTACTTCGTCATCACTACTTATGACTTGACTAGCATACATTTGTTCTGGATTTTCCAACTGCTCTAGTGAGGGTAATCCTGTAGAGATAACAGAGTAGAAATAGATACTTACTCCAGCAGTTATTACCAGAGTGATTGAAATTAATAATATTAGAAATAATCTTGGTGTCATTTTATAAATACTTTTTCTAGTGTAACTCTTCTTAAACGCTTGTGATATTGTTTCGTGTCTTCTTTTTCAAATCTAATAAGTTTTTGTGTCTCACCTTTACTTTTTGCTTTTAGCAAATATATAGGTATTCCTCGTTTTACAAGTTGTGCAACTACAAATTCCGCTCTCTTCTGACCTAAAGTTCTATTGTAAGATTTACTTGCAACGGGGTCAGTGTGACCTGTTATTATTACTTCTTCTAGTTCATTCTGAGAACCTTTTATATCATTTGCCAAATTGTCAATTGCAGTTTGCCAAGTGATATTCTGCGTATTTCCTAGTGAATCTAAAATATAATCATAGGGTTCATCGGATTTGTCATATTCGAAATTAATTCTCACTGTCTTAACTATGTCCATGGTGACATCACGCTTGATAGTCGAAGCAGTATCAACTCTATCTACTTTTACAGTGTATTGTTCATAGAACAAAGTGTCGTCTTCTATTTTTACGTTGTATTCTGGTCCTTTCTCCAGCTCAAATTTATATTTTCCTTCTTCATCTGTTTTTGTCTGCTTATATGGTGAAGATTCCTTTTCTTTTGTCACAGTAACATCTACATCTTTGATAGGTTCTCTAGTTCTTTTGTCTGTTACTATTCCTTCCAATTCAAAATTTGGATTGATATCTAATGTATCTATTGGGATATCTACTTCCGTATTTTCAACTATTTCTTTTTTGTCTTGTTTGGTTGCTAAGTCTGCTCCTTCTTTGAATATTTTTTGCTTCACATATATATCAAACTCACCATCTTGGTCAGAGCTGTAGTAAAAGTAATTGTCTGGGTTATCTTTGAAAAATGGAGAGATTTCATCATCAGCTGTGTTAATAGGTGCACCTACATTATGAACATCCTTATCGAATACAATACTACCTCCACTCTGTTCATTAACAATGTAATCAATATAAAATAAATCATAGCCGCCGACACTATTGTGAGCTGCCGAGCTAAAGTACAACCGATTACCCTTTGGATTAGCAAATGGGGTAATATCATCACAAGCTGTATTTACATTTATACCACAATTATAAGGCCCATCCCAAATTCCATTTTTCAAAAGCATATACCACAAATCGACTCCACCGAACCCATCTTCTCTGTTAGATGCAAAAAATAGGATATTATTCTTCATATCAAAACTCGGTTGCGACTCCCATATTAGGTGGCTATATTCTGGGGTAATATTTGTATAAATTGGTTCGTCTGATCCTTCATTTACATCATATAAACGAGACTGGCCTATTGATTCTTCTACTGGTAATAACTCATAAGCGCCATAGCCCTTAGCTTTTGATTTTGGTAAAGTTTCATACGTTGAAGCAATAACAACCCGCTTTTCGCTAATTAAAGTTGGGAAGCCATAGTGACCAGGACTATCTCCCTTTATGTCTAAAACTTTACGAAAACTGTCAAGTCTTTTAGTCTTTGAGTCTTTGTCTGTGTTGCTCTCTATTAGATAAGTTCTCTGACCTAATTCTTCACCTACTGTAGCAAAGTTAATCTTTTTATTGCTTTGTGGATGAATAACGTCAGATAGAAATATAGCAAACTCTTGATTATCTGTGTTCAGACCATCTACTTGCTTTATCACGTAATAAAAATTCTTACCCCCATTATAATATGTAGTATCCATTGGTATTCCAGACCAAGTTGTTTGTTCACAATCTACTACAGGCACTTCACAATCAATGACATTTTTCTTGTTGATTGGTGGTCTACAGGATGATAAAAATATTAATATGGATAATATAGTAACTATTCTCATAATCTAATCTACAAAACTTGTCGCAAAGTTTATAGCTTTAATTAACTTTTTGGAGTAATCCATAAAGCTGATTTCAATAGCTCCCAGCTGCTGAGTAAATGGATTAATGTATTGTGTGTCTAAAAGAAGAAAATTCTTTTCTTTGAGAATATCTATTAAGTGGTAAAATGCTCCCTTTGCGGCATCAGTTTGTGTGTTAAACATTGATTCGCCAAAAAAAGCTCCACCAATTGCAACACCATATAAACCACCAACCAATTTGCCATTAGAGTAAGTTTCAACCGAGTGAGCTGAGCCAAGTCTATGTAAAGTGAGATAAGTGTCAATTATCTCTTCAGAAATCCAGGTGTCTTTTCTCTCACCACATTTCGTTATTACTGCTTCAAAATTTGTATCTACTCTATATTCGAAATCAAACTTTCTTTCGTTTCTTTTTAATGACTTTGGCTTATTGGTATTATCCAACGGAATAATAGCCCTTGGGTCAGGACAATGCCAGTATATTTCGCCCTCTTTGCTGTCAGCCATAGGGAAATACCCTTGCTTGTAAGCTTGTAGAAGTACTTCTGGTTTTATTATTCTATTATTATTGTTGCTGCTTGTAGTCATTGTATAATATTAACCAAAAAAGATTGGTGTTGAATATTATCCTATTTTATCGGTCATTATTAACTCTTTCAAAATTACTTATTTTAGTTCAGAAAATTTAATTTTACCAATAATATATTATTATTATCGCTTACAATTTGCTACTCGAAACTACTGATAATAGTGAGTTTATTGAAATTTGAATTTACAAGTAAATAAGTAAATGATAATGATAGTAATATTTTTTTGGCACACCCCTTGTAACTAATCAGTCAGGAAGAAATATTTTTAGGATTACAATATTCACATGGAGGTGAATATGCCTTTTTCGGTGGGCAATAGTGCAAGGATTCGCAGTAATACACCGTCATCAAGTCATTTGAAGACGTTGACAGATAATATGGAGCAGTTGAATAAGCACAGACTCAATTTGTCGACAGGTAAAAGGATTAACAGTGCTTCGGATGATGTGGCTAACTTCCCAACCTCCAGAATATTAGACTCAAGAAATAGGACTTTACAGTCAGCTATGCAAGCTGTAGATGATGCTAAGAATGTAATTAACATAATCTTAGAATCATTGGACAATGTTTCTGATTTGGTTATACAAATTAGAGACGCTACTGCTCAGGCAGCGAACGGTTTGCAAGGTACTGACGAAAGAATTGCTCTTTCAAAAGCTGCATATAGATTAGCATCGCAGATACAAACTGTAGTAGATAGTTCTGTATTTGGTGGTAGAAGTCTAGTAGATGGTACATTCTCTGCAAACTTTGTTATTTCGGTTAATGCGAATAATAGTTTGCAAACAATGTCAATTGATATGGGTACTAATAATCCAAACTTCAATACTAGCTCTGGTACATTTGACATAAATGCTAGTAGTACTGACAACTTTGCTGGGATCTCAGGACTGAACCTAGCTGAATTGAACAATGTTAGTGCAACAGATTTGGGTGTTTTCTCAGATGAGAATATAGGAACTACATTGAGTAGCTTGGCTGACGCATTGGACAATGTCACAAACACAGCGTCTTATGTAGGTGGGTTTAGCCAAAGGTTAGAGTCACAATCTCAGTTAATAATTGAGCAGATAACTGGATACAAGGACACAATCAGCAGAATAGAAGATGCTGATGTAGCCAGAGAGCAAATGGAAATAGTAAAGCGAGAATTTATGCAGCAGACAGCATTGCAATCGCTTTCGCAAGCAAATGTAACTCCGCAATCTTATTTGAGATTGTTGGAATAACAAAAAGAATATGAAAAACATAATTAATATATTATTTCACTAACATATAAGAGGTAAATATGCCTTTTGCATCTAGTGAGAGCGCCAGAATAGTTACGAATATACCTGCGGAGAATGCTTATAATTCTTTGAGAAAATCAGGTTTAGAGATATCTTTAAGGCAGTTAAGACTCTCGACAGGTAAAAGAATCAACAATGCATCGGACGACGTTGCAGCTTACATAACTTCTAGAGCTTTGCAGGCAAGAAACGGTGCCCTAAAAGCGTCACTAAAAGTAGTAGGCGATGCTAAGAACATCACTAACATAGCTATGGATTCACTTGATAATATCACTGAATTGGTAACTTTGATTAAGGATGGTACTTCGGCGGCCGCTTCCGGAGCGATGGGAACGGATGAAAAAATCGCTTTGGCTAAGGCAGCTTGGAGAATGGCACAACAAGTCCAAACAGTAGTTGATTCGACGGTATTTGGTGGGCGACAGTTATTAGACGGTACTTACAGCGTTAATTTCTATATAGCAACTAACGCAACTAATGACCTAATTTCAATGGCTGTTAATTTATCAACAAGCAACCCTGAGTTCAATGTAGAAAGTAATAATTTCGACTTGAATTCAATCTCTACAGCAAACTTTGCAGGGATAACTGGATTAGATTTATCTAGTTTGAACTCCATTAACTCTAGTGATTTGGGTATTTTTGCGGACTCGGTTATCAATGTTACTTTAACATCGTTGACCAATGCTCTAAACAACGTTAGTAAAACTGCATCGTTCGTGGGTGGTATTGCTAACAGATTAGACTCGCAAGGTTCGTTGATAGAAGAACAAGTAACCAACTACAATGCAGCTATATCACGTCTGGAAGATGCCGATGTGGCTATGGAACAAATGGAGCTAATCAAAGCTCAGTTCTTACAGCAAACATCACTGACTTCGCTTTCTCAAGCGAACCAGAATCCACAGGCCTTCTTACAACTACTGCAGTCGTAAGAGCGGTATAGTTCGTATAACTATTATTTGATAAGGACCAACTTCTACTCTTTGTGGTGGGAGTTGGTTTTTTTATATTTGTCAATGAAGAAAAAGAAAGAATACACATTACCCCTGGAAGTAGATAAAGAAACTCTGCTACTAAGACTAAAAAAGATTACCTGCGATAAGCCAACTATCAAAAACTCCTTGAGTGGCAAAAAATATTATGGTAATGTTGGTGAGAGTGAATTCAAGATTAATTCAATCAGTCAGAGAGTAGAGCTAATTGGTAAAATTGAAGAAAACCAAGTAATAGTAGAGCTAATCTGGGACGAAATAACAGTCAATTATTTTCTTCTTATTAGCTTACTCGGTTCATTTTTCGTCATAGTATTTTCACTAATCAATTTTATTAAAAAGGGTGTAAATACTGGGTCAATTTTATTTAGTTTGATAATGCTTGTAGCTGTATTGGTTGTAGCTATAGTTATACCTAAGTTGTTTGGTCCTAGCCAAGCAAACCCAGAGTCAGAGATTGAAACCTTTCGCAAATTATCAAACTGAAAAACTGTCGCATACAATACAAAGTTCAATTGTCCGTTATTTAACTTGTTTATTTATTAAATATATGATGGAGTGTACGATATGAAGAAATTAATAGTAAGTACTATATTATTAATGACATTTGGTGCTTTCAATGCAAAAAGTGCCATGGACATAGGGGTTATTGGTGGTATTAATAACACTACTCTAAAATTAGAGCCAGAAGATAACTTCGATATAGAAGGAAGAACAGGTGCAGCATTTGGTTTGTTTTTAAACTTACATACTAATGAACTATTAAGTTTACAAATTACACCTATGTGGGTGCAAAAAGGTGGTGAAGCGAGATTTGATTTTGATTTGTTAGATTATGCAGAATTTCAAGCAAATTATTTTGAAATTCCAGTATTGGCTAGGATTAATTTAGACGCTGGCTTGATTAAGCCTTATTTCCTAATTGGTCCCAGTGTTGGCTTTCAATTAGATGCAGAATATGTAGCCGATGATGGTAGTACAACAGATATTTCTGACCAAACTGAGAATATGGATTTTTCACTTATGGGTGGTGTTGGTTTAGAAATTGAGTTAGAGGGTCTATCGCTTTTCGGTCAATTTACTTATACTCATGGATTGTCTAATATAGATAATGGAAATGATGATACTTTTGATTTCACAGAAGAAATATATACTAGACAGTTGGGATTTCATGCAGGTGTAAGCATTCCCATTGGTAGCCAAGATTAAAAAGTAAATAAATGATTATTTTATTTAGCCCCATTGCTTTTCTAGTGATGGGGTTATTTATTTATCACAAGTTTTACTCTCTCGGTTATTCCACTATGTTTAACTAATTCGATTGTATATTGTCCATTTAATAATGATTCTGTATTAATAGATTTAGTGAATACTGACTCAGAGATTTTATTTCCTAATAAATCAAATATTCTAATACTACCATAAGGTTCATCTGTATCTATATAAAGAATATCCT
This sequence comes from Chlorobiota bacterium, assembly GCA_046290495.1. Classification (GTDB taxonomy): domain Bacteria; phylum Bacteroidota; class Ignavibacteria; order Kapaibacteriales; family UBA2268; genus PGYR01. The sequence continues at coordinate 305,052 of JBKAGT010000006.1, forward strand.
TAGCAGGGTTTGGATAAATGGAAAAATTAACCGATTCACTTTCAATATTTGTAGTAGGCAGCATGTTCATTATTTTTTCCCATAGCTGTGTGTCGTAAGATGAAGCTGCTAATAACGATTCACCAGCACTGTTACCTATTCTAACTACCGTCATATTCATAGATGGTACTATATAAATCTTTTGGTCATTTTTACCCAAAGCAGCATACATATCTCGTGGTGCTGTTGGTACTAATGGTCCATTGAATTCTAGATTTAGTGAAGGCAGTTTATAGCTTTCTTTTCCATTTAGCCACCACAGGTATCCATACGATTTGTTCATTTCTTGTGAGGTGTTAGTCATTTCTGCGAAATAGTCACCATCGAGTTCTAATACATCTTCCCATTTACCATCGGCTGTGATAAATAATCCAAATCTTGCTAAGTCACGAGCTGTTCCCCAGCGAACATAATCCAACCAAAATCCACCCATTCCAATCTTAACACCAATTAAATCATTAGTAACTCGATTTATCCTTTTGTCGTAAACGGAATCTAATACATCTAGCAAAAGACGATATGGTGCATTGTAATAAAACCAATGAGTACCTGGTTCGTCCAGATAGTTAAGACATTCAGGTTCTAAACAATTTAGGTTGTCGACATTATAATCAAGTCCAGTAGACATAGATAAATTATGCCTTATCTTTATGTTTTTCTCTTTGCTTAATTCCATATTAGTCCAGCCGGCACCTAAGTAATCGGAAGTAGGGCTTTCTATTTCTATTAGTCCTTCTTGCTGGGCAAGCCCGACCATTGTTGCTGTTAATGTCTTGCCTGCTGATGCCCAATACCAGTTTTTAGTACTATCGAAATCATTAAAATATTCTTCAATTACTATTTTCCCATTGACTAATATGATGAATCCTTTGGTTCCAGTTGTGTCTAAATAATCAAATAAGGCTGCTTTTTCAGTTTCATTCCAACCCAATTCTTCACCACTGATGCTCTCCCATTCATTTGAGTTTGTAGGGGGGTAATAATAATCAGATGCTAAAACCGAAGCTGATGCGATTAATATTAATATTAATGTTTTCATATATTTTAGACACAACAAGAAATAAATAGTTTAATAATATATGAAATTATTTTTTGAAACTCGCTCAAAAATTCTATAATTTGAGTTTTGTATATAATTAATATGAACTGATATATAGTTTGAAAATTAAATCTATTATAATTTTACTTTTAACTATTGGGCTATCTGGGTGTGCTTCGGATACGTATGTGCTTAATAAGTTTAGGAATGTCATGTTGCCAACTGTAGTTGGTTACAGGGGTGATAACCCATTAAAAGTAAATCTGATAGCTGATGATGCTGTTAGAATAGAAGACAACTCAGTAACATCACTTAGAAAATTTGAGGAAACTCAATATCACAAATCTTTTTTTCTAAAGAAAACGAAAGAAGGTGAGTTCTCAGTTTTAGAACGTACTTCACCTCTGGAAAGAGGAATTGATGCTGGTATAAAAGCAACATTCAAAGAAAATGGTATAGATATATATGAAAGTAATAACTTCCTATATACATATAGTGGTAAAAAGATTAACAAAAATGAAGTAGTGAACTTCCAAATAATACAAGATGCTAAGTTTACAACAATGATAGTTGACTGCGATACTATTGTAAAACATAAGACTGAAATACCTGGTACAGAATACACACTATTCGCTACTGGGGAAGGCACAGAGCTAGAGATATATAGTTTTGAAGTGAATGAAATATATGAGTCTTCATTCTTTTGGTAATCACAATGTAAGAAAAATAAAAAAAATGAAAAAAAATATTAAAGTATTCTAAAAACCCACCGATAACTAAAACTGAAAGGACAATATTTTAATGGAAATGGCAGGATGCCCTCAAATTATTAATTAATTACACACGGAGGTTGTAATGCCATCATCTATAGCAAGCGGCGGAAGAATAAGAAATAATATTCCCGCTCTAAACGCGTTTAACTCACTAATGTCTTCTAACAAAGCAATTGCGAAATCGCAACTACGTTTGTCGACAGGTAAAAGAATTAACGCAGCATCTGACGACGTAGCAGGTTATATCACGTCACGTTCATTAAATTCTAGAAACGTATCTTTGAAAGCAGCAATGAATTCTGTTGGTGAAGCAAAGAACGTAACATCTATCTCACAAGATGCACTAGACAACATCACTAGTCTATTAACTCAAATCAAAGATGCAGCTTCACAAGCTTCTTCTGGTGCTTTAGGTACTGACGAGAAGGTTGCATTAGCAAAAGCATCTTATAGCTTAGCTGAACAGATTCAAACTGTTGTTGACTCTACTGTATTCGGTGGCCAAGAGTTATTAAGTGGTGAATTTGACGGTGATTTCGTAATCGGATTTGGTGAAAGTAATTCACTTATCACTTTAGGTGTAGATTTATCTTCTTCTAACACTTCTGGATTCAATACTGATATTAACTTTGAGCTAAATGCAGATACTGCAACAGCTTTTGCTGGTATTACTGGTTTGAATTTGTCAAGTTTAGATTCAGTAAGTGATTCTGATTTAGGTGTATTCTCATCTGCTAATATTCAAACTACTTTGACTAGTATTTCTTCTGCATTGGATAATGTAAGTAAAGTTGCATCATTCGTAGGTGGATTGGAAGCAAGATGGAACTCGCAAGAGGATCTTCTTTCTTCTCAAATCACTAACTACACAGCAGCAATATCTAGAATCGAAGACGTTGATGTTGCTCAAGAGCAATTAGAATTAGTTAAACAACAGTTCTTGCAACAGACTTCAATCATCTCGTTGTCTCAAGCTAACCAAAACCCACAAACTTACTTACAGTTATTAGGTTAAGATAGCAAGAGAGAGCTAGTGATTACAAGTTCTTTTAAGGTTAATGTGAAAGACGGCTCGATTTTTGCGGCCGTCTTTCATAATTAGTATAAGTAATTTATCAGGAAGATTGATTAAGTAATGAATACTCAAGTACAGAAATTAGCTGCCAGTAAAGCATACGGAAATGCTGGTAAGAAAGGAAAGAAAGTTCCGTCTTATGTAGAGCAAGAAGTTCTATCTTGGAGCAAAGAAAAGTTAATACTGAAAATGTATGATCTATTCTTAGTGAGCAACAAGAGAAAGGATATAGAAAAAATGGGTAAAGTACTCGTAGAACTTATGGGTGCACTCAACTTTGATTATAGCGAAACTTCTACTAGGCTTTATAGGTTATATGAATATTGCCAAAGGTGTATTTATCAAAAGAAATATGACGAAGCATATAATATAATCAAGGAGCTCCGTGATACTTGGTCAGAAGCTTTCAATCTTGAAGGATAGGTATTATTATGGGTGATTTATTTAGTTTATTGAGTGGAGGTAATCAGTCTCAAACTGATTTGCTTGTGCAGTCATATTTGCAGACTCAGCAGCCAAAACTTAACAGAATACAGTCAAAAAAGAATGAGTTGGAAACTAGAAATAGTTTCTTCACGACTCTGAATACTCGTATAAATTCAATTAATACTCAGATTGATAAATTTCAGGCGTCTAATTTTGACGAAAAGTTTGGTATTAAAAAAGTTGAATCAACAGGAGCTGAATACGTAACAGCTTCCGCTGATGGAGATTCTAATGTTGGTACTAACACTGTAAAGGTCAATAGATTGGCATCATCCGATTCATTAGTTTCCGATAGAGTGAATGCTGATGATGACTTTGGTAACTTTGGGGGTACATTCGAATTTGACTTAGAAATTAATGGCGATGTACGTACAATCAATGTAGAATTGGATAATAGTGAGACTTATCAAGAAGCAATGCAGAAAATAGCTGATGCTGTGAACGATGAAGATGATTTTAAAATAAGTGCTTCGGTAGTAAAAGATACTACTACCACTGCAAGGTTGTCATTTAACACATCTGAGTTAGGTGAGGATAACAAAATCCTATTTGTTAATGATGACAGCGGTATATTTATTGACAAAGATATACTTGCAAATATTGGACTTGATAGAAACGCATTGAATTCTACAAGTGCAAACAGAACAGCTTTTGATTCGAATAATGCTGGTTATAGATTGTCGGAAGTAAGTAATCTCAACTCTGAGTCTGAGATTAATGGTATAACTGTTACTCGTTCTTCAAACACTTTGGACGATGTTATTGATGGTTTTACTTTCAATCTAAATAAAGTTCATGAAACTGATGCGAACCCAGAAACATTAACTACGGATATCGATGTAGAGGGAGTTGTTGAATTAATACAACCTTTGTTGGACTCTTACAATAATGCACTCAAATTGGTTCAGGATAATAAATCAATAAGAAGGGCTGACGCTAGTGCAAATAGCTTGTATAGTTCACTTAGATTTATTCCGTCAACTAGAATAGATAACATTGATGAAGGAAATCCGGAATACTTGACTGTAATCGGGATAAAGCCAGATAAAAATGGTTACTTAAAAATTGATGATAAAGAGAAACTGCAAGAATTTCTTGAAGATGATCCACAGAAAATAGCTGATATTTTTACGTCTGAAGATGGATTCGTTTCAAAGTTAGAAAATATAATCTCATCGCTAAAAGGTGATGATGGTATTATCAAAGCAAAGAAGGAATCTCTTGTAGATCAAATAGAATCATACGATAATAGATACAAACAATTACAGTTGCGAATTGACAACCAAGCAAATAATCTGAGAAAACAGTATGAAAATATATTGAGTACTTATTTGGAAGCACAAAATCAATATAGTTCATTCTCTGCTTATTCAGGTGGTTTTGTTGGCTCAGTGCAACAATTTTAATTAGACTTGAGAGAGGTCTTACTATGATAAAAGCAATAGGAAATAGTGAATCGATTAGTTCTAGCTTCGATAATTTGTTGTCAAATATGAACAATAGGGAAACAAATTTCGGTGTGAGTGAACCTGAAAGCAAAGTTGAAAAAAAGAAGAATGATGAGTTTATTCAAACTATTGACTCTAACAAATTGGAATCTGAAATTTCTAAGCTTCTGGAAGAAGAGACTCTGAAAGCAAAATTTAGCATAGACGAAGATACTAATAAAATGATATTGACTATAGTTGACAGAAAAACAGAAGAAGTGGTGAAACAATATCCACCAGAAGTATCTCTGAAAATAGCTAGAATGGTAAATGAAATGATAGAAAACAATTCGGTGAAAGATGCCCGTGTTTAATAATAAAGTCATAGAATTGATTAATGATATTGATTCAACAACCGACAGAATATTAGATGAACTCAAAAATGACGACTCTTCGGTTGATCAAATTGGTGAGCTGTATAAGGTAAGGAAAAAGATGATTGCAAACATGGATGATTATATTGCAATAGAAGAAAACAGGCAATTATTAGCTCAAAATGATAAGGAATGGATTTCACTTATGGAGCCAATAAAACAGAAAGATGAAAAAGCCCTTAAGTTATTAGAAAAAAGGGTAAAAGAAATGGAAAAAGAGTTGAAAAGTAAAGAAAGCCAAAAACAGGTTCTCAAATATGAGGAGAATAAGTTATGAAGATAAACCCAACCAATTCGTATAACAAAATATACGAAGATAGTCAGAAAAAGAAAGACGTAGAGAAAAAAGAAAAATCATCTACAAATAGTACGAAAAGTGATTCTTTGGAACTTTCTCCCGAAGCCCTTAAGTTTGCACCAATCAAGGAGAAAATCAAACAAGGTTTCTATGAAAATGAAAGTGTACTTGATAAAATATCAGAGAAACTGCTAAAAGATATAGAGAATTAATTTGAACTAAAATAACAAGATTATAATAAAATTCCATTTGAAAAATGGAATTTTTTGTTTTATATTAACTTCTTGTTGAAATAGTAAATTATATAATAGTGCGGGAGTAGATAAATGTCTAGAACACTAAACAAAGTTATGCTGATTGGGAATGTGGGTAAACAACCAGAGTTAAAAGAAACACCTGGTGGAGTGCCAGTTACTTCTTTTAGAATGGCGACTTCTGAATCTTGGAAAGATAGAGATGGAAATCTAAAGGAGCATACTGATTGGCACACTATAGTTGCATGGCGTGGTTTGGCAAAAGTAATTGATAAACTAGTTACAAAAGGTACTAGAATATATGTAGAGGGTAGATTGCAAACTAGAAATTACGAAGATAATGATGGCAACAGGAGACAAGTTGTAGAAATATTAGCTGACAACATGCTTGTTTTAGAAGACAGAAAAAACGGAAGATCTAATGGTGATGATGGCATCGATTATGATGACAACTTTTCAGAGTCTAATAATGATTTTGACAGTGATTTCGATTCAAGGTTCGACGACTAAAAAAAAACTAAAGAAATTAAGATAGGCATTCTCTATGGGAATGCTTTTTTATTTAGTTCTTAATATTTTTTCCATTTTCCTTCCCTTAGCTAGCTCATCAACTAGTTTATCTAGATATCTAACTTTTCTAGTAAGTGGTGTAGTTATATCTTCTATTCTATACCCACAAATAACCCCAGTAATTAATTCTGCATTTGGGTTTAAGTTAGCCTTTTCAAAAAAAGTTTCGAATGTAGCATTGCTATCAATCATTGATTGTATTTCTCTCTTGTCAAAGCCTGTCAACCATTCAATTACCTCGTCTAATTCTTCTAAAGTTCTTCCTTTTTTTTGAACTTTCGTAATGTAATGTGGATATACTGAAGCAAAGGTTAATCTTGCCATCTGCTTATCATGTTTTGGTGTAGTTGTGCTCATGTTGATATTTGTTTTTAAAAATTGTACAAGAATGTCTAATTAAACAAATAATAGCTTTAAATACAATGAACTTTAAATATAATTATATCAAACTAATTTTTCGTATTTTTGTAGTAATACTACTTTAAAACAAAATCTCTATACAAATTATGCTAAAACTTAAAAATTATATTAATGGTGAACTTCTAGAACCAGAAAACGGAAATTATTTAGACAATTATGATCCATCAGTTGGTGAAGTTTATTCTTTAATTCCTGATTCGGATTCCGCTGATGTAGAGAAAGCTGTTTCTGCTGCAAAGCAAGCGTTCCCTACTTGGTCAAAGCTATCTAACGAAGCGCGTCACGATTATATAATGAAAATAGCAGATGGCATTGATAAAAGATTCGATGAATTTGTAGAAGCAGAAAGTAGAGATAATGGTAAACCAATAAAGCTTGCAAAAGCTGTTGATATACCTAGAGCAAAATCAAATTTTAAGTTTTATGCAACAGCAGCTATTCACTTTGCCAGTCAATCTCACCACATGGCTGAAAAGCCCGCGATAAACTATACATTGAGGCAACCCTTAGGTGTTGTTGGATGTATTTCTCCGTGGAACTTACCTCTTTATTTATTTACTTGGAAAATAGCTCCTGCTCTCGCAACGGGTAACACTGTAGTAGCTAAGCCAAGTGAAGTAACACCAATGACTGCCTATTTGTTATCTGAGGTTTGTGTGGACGCTGGCTTACCAGCAGGAGTACTAAACATCGTACACGGGAATGGTCCCAATGCAGGACAGGCAATAGTCGATAATGATGATATAAAGGCGATTTCGTTTACTGGTGGCACTAAAACAGGCGAGCACATTGCTAGAACTATAGCACCAAAATTCAAAAAAATGTCACTTGAATTGGGTGGTAAAAATCCGAATATTATATTCGATGATTGTGATTATGATAATGCTCTTAGAACAAGTGTAATGTCATCTTTTGCCAATCAAGGTCAAATTTGTCTATGTGGGTCGAGGATTTATATACACGAATCAATTTATGAAAAATTCCGTGATGATTTCGTAGCAAAAGTAAAGAAGCTAAAGGTAGGTGACCCAAGTGATGAGTCAAGTAATTTGGGTGCTGTTGTGTCAAAAGACCACCAAGAGAAGGTTTTATCTTACATAGAGTTGGCGAAAAAAGAAGGTGGAACAGTACTTACAGGTGGGAACGCCGTTAAGCCAGAAGGCCGTTGCAAAAATGGTTACTTCATAGAACCAACGGTTATTGAAGGTCTTAACCATAGATGCCGTACAAATCAGGAAGAAATTTTCGGTCCAGTAGTTACTTTACAACCATTCAGCACCGAAGAAGAAGTGTTAGAATATGCTAATAGTGTGAAATATGGATTAGCTGCTACTGTTTGGACTCAAGATATTAGCAAAGCGAACAGGGTTGCTGAACAACTTCATTCAGGTATTGTTTGGGTAAATTGTTGGCTACTTCGAGACCTACGAACACCATTCGGTGGTGTTAAAGATAGCGGTATGGGCAGAGAAGGTGGATTTGAAGCCATGGACTTTTTCACTGAACCAAAAAACGTCTGCATAAAGTACTAATTTCCCAAACTGTAAATTTTTCTTATGATTGATCTGCATAACTCAATAGTAAGTATTTATATTATTTAATATAACTATATTACTTTTTTATAACATTAGTAGTTATTCGAATTAATGAATATTCTAATTTATTGCTTTGTTTGAACTTATGCTATTTTTTACTATTATGTAAATATAGGATATAGTAATTATTAACTTTCTTTTGAGGGGTATAGGATGAAACAGAGTGAATATATGGGAATTTCCCATAGTAGAATAAGACTATTGTTGTATGTTTTTCTATTGAGTTTCGTCTTTCTCATACCGAATGAGTCTTTTACTCAAATCACATACAGTGTGAGTAAGAGTAATAATGCACCAACTCCTATACAATCTGGATTGCCTTTTACGTATACAATAACGTATAGTTGGTCTGGTGGAGCTCCAGGTACACTTTATATTCAAGATGTTGTACCTCCAGAATTAGAAGTGCTGAGTGCTTTGCCATCAAGTCCTGTATCAACTATTTCAGGTAATACTGTAAATTTTGCTATTTCAGGCTTAACACTTCCGAGTGGTTCTGGTACAGTTCAGATAAATGCTAGATTCCCTGAAGGAGTTACTTGTGGTGGGGTACAAGCATGTAATACCGCCATGATAACAGATGATAGGGAGAGTGATAAATGGGAAGAATCAAATGAATCTTGTGTTATTTCTGCAGAACCCGTGAACAGATGGGAACTAAGCAAAACTAAAATAGCTGGCTGTGCACTTGATGATGAGGTAGTCTACAGAATATGTATATCAGCTCCATCAGGTAATAATATTGGAGGATTAAATTTAAATTTAGATACTAATGCCCTGCAAGATATGTTGCCTCTAGGTGCAGAAATCACAGATGTAAGTGGATGGTGGACAGGGCCTAATGGCTCTATTTCTACTGGTGGTTGGACTGATCTTACAGGAGGACCACTTGTTCTTAATGTGAATTCATATCCTTCGTGGTATTGTACTTATGTAAAAGTAAGCTATCCTTCTGCATTATTTAACCAAGGTGATACAGTATTGAATAAGGCAAGATTAACTTTCAGAACACCTTGTGACACAACTGCCCAAGTGTTCGAAGATTCAGTTTCTACTGTACTTTGTGAGGGAGTCTTCACTGGTTCACTTAACAAGTATTTTGCTTACAACATTAACTTCTATAACAATCCATATTACTATCCAACATTTGCTCCTGGGTGCTGTGGTGAGTATAGAATGTGGTATAGAAACACTGGTACTTTGGCTCAGCAAAATGTAATAATTGAAGATACTTTATCAGGAGATGTGGATGTAAACTCTATAATAACCCAGATTCCAAATGATCCTCAGATAGTACCAGTTACTCTAGAAGTATTTACTTGGAATGGTGTAACATGTGATCCTGTTCCTGCAGCTGTCTTTACATACCCTTCTGTTGGAACACAAATTGAAAATACACTACCTGCAAATATTTGTAGATTAAAATGGACTTATGATACTATCCCTGTGAACACAATAGTAAGACATTATATTGATGTATGTGTTAGGGATACTAACTTTATAACGGGTGCTCCAGTAATACCTGGCACTGTAGCTAATAATCAAATGGATGTGCATGCAGATACACTTCATCTTTCTGATGAGGTGAACACAGTTGTTGACTCTATTGCACCTAATGTAATATCAACTAAGCTGTTCATAGGGGAGTGTGATGCAGGTTCTATAAATCCGAATGGACCTTTTATGCCTGGAGATACAGTCAGATATAGAATGGCTGTTGCAAATGTTGGAAATCAAGATGCTAATCTTGCAAATATAATCGACAATCTTCCAACTGGATTCAGCTATGTTGGGAATGAGAGTTATTACTATGGAAACTTTAGCTATAATATAAATCAATATAATCCTAATTGTGATTTATTTACGGACACAGTTCCTACACAGATTGGTGGTTCTATTACTTCACCATCAGTTGGGGATACTAGTTTGATGTGGAATTTCCCTGTGTTGCCTGCTCGCTGTGACGGATTTGTTGAATTCTTCCTAATTGAATTTGATGTGGTCCTTTCCGAAGACCCACCAGTATTAGCAGGTCAGCATGATAATGCTTTCGTATTCAATGCAGATAATTCTCCTGCGGTTACTTCTAACCAAGCAACGATGACAGTAAATGCAATAGCTCAGCTTCAAGTTATGAAGGAAGTTAGAAAGCAAGGTTCTGGATTGGCTTGGGCTAATACAGCAGACGTTCCTGTTGGACAAAATGCTGAGTTTAAACTTAGTGTAATTAATACAGGGAACACCCCTCTAACCCAGGTTTGTCTTTTAGATATTGCTCCTTGGGTTGGTGATATAAACGTATTGCCACCGTACAACCCGAGAAATAGTCAGTTCGATATGCCTTATAACCCAGCTGATGGTGCAATATCGATAACTCCATCTGGATATACTGATACTTATAATAATGCGGCAGTAGGGATTCAACAGAATCCATCGAGAGCTAGTGAATGTGGAGGATTCTGTGGTATAGCTGATCCTGTTGGTGCAGTGGCAGGTACTTATGGAGCCGCAACGAATACATACTCATATAAAGTGAATGCAGATCCAGGAATTAGCTTGGCTGCTGGTGCGACATTAGAGATTCTTGTGCCTTCTAAAGTTTCTTCTGGAACAACAGTGGCAGACACTGCTTGTAATTCATTTGCTATGTCGGCTATTCCAGCTGGTCTGCCGAATGTATGTCTGTCCGCAGAGTCTAATAATGCTTGCGTAGTTGCCGGAAAAGAAGATGAACCTGGTCCATGTTTAATTGTAGAAAATATCAGAGTAGAATGTAAGGAAGTAGATGGTGAAGGCAATCAAGTCTATGGCTTCAGTACTCAACTGTTTAGTAATGTTGGCTATACAACAAATATTAATTTGGTGTCAACAAATGGTTCATTCTACAACTTATCGCCTACTACACTACCAACGGGAGTGCTAACAACAGTTACAGCAGACTTCATAACAAGTCTATCAGCTGGAGACACATTATGTGTTGTAATTGAGTTAAAAGATGCTGAGCAACGTACTGTTTGTAAAGAACAGGTTTGTTTCGAGGTGCCTCCTTGTGATGACAAAACAGAATGTGAGTGTCCATTCAAAATAAATACTGAGCCTCTTCAAGCAGGTCAAGAAGAAGGGACTTCATTCTATATGAGTAGTTTCATTGGAACTTCTGGTGCTTATCTTAAATGGGTAAGAGCTACTATAGTGAGTGCTCAAATTGTTGAAGATTGCGATGGTCAGATAACAACATACAATACTGGAGCTGTATTCCAAACTGCTAATAACTGGCTAAGTTATACTCCTAGTGGGTTAGGCACACCTTCAGTTACTTGGGAGAGTAAAGATTGTGATTCATTGGATCAATTTGTTCCTAATTTCACATTAGATATTCCGTTTACTTCTGCAGAGAAATGTAGGCTTAAAGTTAAGATTTGCGTGAGATACGAATTCTACGACTGTGATTGTAACTGGTGCGAGGTTGTTATTTGTCGTGAAATTGACGTTAAAAATCCAATTTCTGGTATAGCAAGAGAAGATGGTTTGAGTAAACGTACAATTAGTTCAAATGTATATCCTAATCCAATAGAAAGTCAACTTAATATTGATTATAGTCTTAAGACATCTAGCATTGTAAGTATTGTTATTCGTGATTTGACGGGTAATGAAATAACAAGGTTGGTTGATAATGAAAGACGTGAAGCTGGTGATTACACTATTGATATGGATACTATGAACATTCCTACAGGAGTTTATATTTACACAATAGAAACTGAGTCGGAATCACACACCAAAAAGTTTGTTATTGAAAAGTAATAAATTGATTTATAGTTCAAAACAGCTAAGTGGAATTCAACCGCTTAGCTGTTTTTTTTTAAAATCATTTTCTATTAAATTGGAAAGGATAATTAAGAGATATAAATACAAAAATATCTTAAATAAGCGGAACTTAAATAGAGATAAAATCGTCTTATATATGAAACAAGATAGTTCTTTTTAATAATGTAGAGGTGATACGATGAAAAAGTATTTTTTAGCAATATTGGTGCTTGGATTAGCATTTGCGGTTTCTTGTACAGATGACAACAGCACAAATCCGAATGAGTTGGATGGGAATACAAATATTCCAATATCTGAAGTAGGTAGTGAGTTTGGAGTTTACTTAGAAATCGAGGGCGATAATAGCGGCGTGCTTGATAGAGTGAGGGACAGCGTCGTGGTGTCTAAAAGGGAAAATGGAGTAACAACAGTTTCTGCTGAGTTCGTAATTGATGAAGCGAGTGTAATGAAGTTAGACACTATACTTGGTCTGCAAAATTTGTCAGAAGAAGTGAAAAGAGGCATACTTGATGAGTACCTTGGTCGGTTCAACGCAAAACTTGACACTACAGATAAGCAAAATATAACTCTTAAAGCTGACCTTATGGGTAAGATAACTGACAAAGGTATACAAGACTATGTGAACAGTGGTGGTGATACTGATAAACCATTTACTTTGATAAAATATGATGCAAAAGTTGGTGATACATATAGTTTTACTGATGACGATGGAAATACATTTACTAGAAAAGTAGTTTCAAAATCAACTGATGATGACTACGAACTAGGGTTCTTATATATCAAGGTATATAAGATTGAAGAAACACAAGAAAACGACCAATTGGTAGATAAAATAACATACTATGCTAACCATAAATTTGGATTAGTAGGGATAGAAATAGAAATGAAGGGTGGAGTAAAAGCATCTTCTACTATATTACCTTGGGCTGTATTATCAGGATTTTAAAATAAACAGATTAGAGGTTTAAATGAATAAAAAAATAATAATTGCATTTATTACATCGCTGATTATGAGCTCTTATAGCTTACATTCAGCAGTAATAAACTCTACAGAGAATGGAGGGAATTGGGCTGATGAGTCAACATGGGTTGGCGGTAAAGTCCCAAGTGCGGAAGACGATGTTGTAATTAATGGATTAGTTATCACCAATGGTGGTAGCTACTCTACAAAAACTTACAGAGCAAATAAATTGACAATTGCAGAAGGTGGTAAGATACTCAGAGAAGGCGAAGGTTCTGGTGGCTACACAATTCTTGAAGTGAATGGAAACTTAATTAATAACGGTGAGTTAATTGATTTGGCAAATTGGCTGGATTTGAGAGTCAGTGGTAATTTAACTAACAATGGAGTTTTCAAACCACGAACTGTCAATATGATAGGTACTAACGTAACTTTGAATACACAAAAGCCCATAGAATGTGAGGCATTAAATATAAATGTAGAAGATGATTATGTAACTCCAGAAACTGATTTGAAAATTAGAAACTGTTATGTAAAGAGTTCGAAAGATCAGTATATAAAAATGGGATCACATAAATTATATTTGGAAAGTGATACTATTAAATATGATGGTTATTATGGTAAATTTACTTCTAACTCAAGAATGACAATCGATTTGACATTTGATGATAAAGGAGTTATGAATCTTGAAAATTCCATATATCGAGGTACAGTTAGCGGTGACGTCACCATAACAAGTAATGAATATGCTTTTTTAGAATCAAGTGACTTTGAAGATGACTTAAACATAGCAGAGGGGACTAGACTTAGTGCACAAGAAAATTTAATCACTGTAAGGGTAATGGGTGATTTCTACAATAATGGAGTTATGAACTATGATTCTGTAAGAACAGATGGAACAGTTGCTCCAGCAAGAAGCACTAAACTATATGTTTATGGTGATTATAATAATAGCTCTATAACTGGTAGAACAGATTTCTATATAGTAACCGATGGGGGCACTAATAATATTTATGGCAATATAGACGGATATGTTAAGATAATGGACACAGAAGATAGTGAACACAAAGATGGCCAAATATTAATAGATAGCAAAGTAGAAATTGGTGGTAGGTTAGATGTTTATACAGATATGTTAATTGATACGAGTGGGCATTTGAAACTAACTTATGATGGTGGATCACAATTCTATAAAAATTCGAGTTCAGAAGTAGAAAATAACGGTACTTTTGATCGAGTTCATAGGGTTAATAATAACTGGAATTACAGACATTTTGATGATGAACCAGGTACATATATTGACTATGAGCTTAGAGATTGGGAAGGTGAATTAAACAGTGTTTATGTAACTACCTACAATAACCAGACTCACCCTGCTTTGGCAGGTACTTCTAACAGATGGTGGAGAGTTGAATCTGATGATAATTTTACTGATTTGCAATACACATTGAAATTATATTATGATGAAAGTCAGCTAAATGGTCAAAGCGAAGACGAGATTAATGTATTCAGATCGAATGATAAAGGTAAAACTTGGGAAGTTGTTTCTATTAGAGAATATGTAGAGCACAACAAGGAAGAAAACTACTTTTCTATAGGAACATGGTCTAATAAGGAATCACTTCTGACTGAGTTTGGTGATTTTGTAATTGGTACGGGGGACGCAACTGTTCCAGTAGAATCTCCATTGGTTATGAACCTAACTGGTAGAGAAGATGTAAGATTGGGTGCTCCAAATCCATTTACAGTTACAATAGATAACATTACTAACAAAAGAACAGAAGATTACATACTGCCTATAGATGTAGGTGATGAAATTGAGTTCATGTATTTCGAGTTTACTCATAACAATGGAGTGGAAAGAGTTCCATTTGACTCTATGGGATTAAAAAGTGATAACACAGCCCTTCTTTTTATCCCTGCTTTAGAACCAAATGAGACAATTAGTTTTGACTTTGTTGTTAAGGGGATTGAATCGAAAGAATCTGGTAAGGTGTTGGATTCAAAATCGATTTTAGTAGGTGCGGTAGGAGACAAAGCACAAGATGGGATTGTAGGTGCGTTAGTAGGTTATGTTAATAGTGTATTCTCATTGAGCGATAAGGAGAGGTCTGAATACGCTCGTGGTCTTAACTTAACTGTCCAGCAAACAAGACACGAGAAAAAAACTTATGGACGTGGTGTCACTGCTTTGCGAACAGTACTCAAGAAAGGGGTAGAAAAAGCCTCTGAATCCAATCCGGCTACATCATTGGTTTACAAAGTTGGCTCTGCAATTGAAACTGTTTCTGAAGTAGCACCAACTCTTAGACAAAGACTGTTCTATTGGTTTTATAAAGAAACTGGACTTTACGGAGTTGAGGAATCGAAGGTTGCTGGTGGTACATCGCAAGATGTGAGAATGGTAAAATCATGGGACCCAAATGAGAAGACTGGTCCTTCGGGATACGGTGAGGATAATTATCTAAAAGATGCAGGTACTTTCACTTATAACATTTCGTTTGAAAACAAAAAGGAAGCAACTGCTCCTGCTTATAAGATTGAGATATTAGACACATTGTCTAATTTATTCGATCCAGAAACAGTTGAGTTTCGTAGTACTAGCCACTCGGAGAGTAATGATTGGACTGTAGAAAGAGAGGGGAACATTCTTCGTTGGTATGTGGAAGGAATAGAGCTGCCGCCAAATGCGAATCCACCTGAGGGTGAAGGTTATGTTTCTTTCAGCGTGAAGCTCAATGATGGTGTTGAATCAGGTGAAATAATTGAAAACAGAGCTACAATTGTATTCGACGAGAATGCACCAATAACAACCAACACTTGGGTTAACGTACTTGATGGAATTTCACCCAATACTACTGAAATAACTGCTGCTTACGACAAGCAAAATGAAGTGATAAACTTAGAGTTAGACGTAGAAGACAATGAAGGTGGTAGCGGAATAGGTGAAATTGCTTATTTCGTCTCAGTAGATGGAAAGCCATTTAGAATATTAGGATATGGATTTGAAAAAGCAATTAGCTTTAACACTTCTTCGGATAGTGGTTCGGTTTATAGATTCTACGCTGTAACTTCTGACAATGTAGGCAACCAAGAAAGTGCAGTTCCTGAAGTAGTAGAACTTGATATAACTGGTCCATCCAAAGTTGAAGAAAATAGATTGCAAATACCAATTAGTGTCTATCCAAATCCAGTTCAAAATTATGTAAATATTGACCTGCTCAATGCAGAGGGAATTTACAGTTATGAGCTATATGAACTGAGTGGCAGACCAATTAAAAATGGGGAAATAATAGGTCAAAGCTCAATTGGAATATCTGATTTGACAAGCGGTGTTTATCTATTAAAAATTACTAAAGACAATAAATTTAAAGTCTTCAAGCTTGTAAAAGAAGATTAGTACTTAACTATTTAAAATTCATAAAGCACCTTTATCTATTTAAAAAGGTGCTTTTTTTATATAAACTACACCATCAGTATTATCAAACTTGAAATCATGAGAATACTTCATTCCGATTTTTTCTAGTACACGAATTGATGCTATATTTTCCTTCATAGCTCTACCAAAAAGCTTACTAATATTGAGTGAGTTAAAAGCATAATCGATGCAAGCTGCTGCTGATTCTGAGGCATAACCATGCCCCCAATACTTTCTGAAGAATCGAAAACCTAAATCAAGTTCATCTTTCTCCTTAGTATATTTTATACCACACCATCCTATAAATTCATTAGTTGAGTTCAGAATTACTGCCCACCGTCCATAGCCATATTTCTTGTAGTGATTGTAGTTTAAAATGAATTCTTGGGCTTCTTCTATATTTTTAAATGGTGGATCGCCTGTGTATTTTATTACTTCAGGGTCAGAATTAAGCTCATAAAAAGACTTAGCATCACTTAGTTCAAACTCTCTTAGTGTTAATCTTTTTGTTTTTAGGATTGTCATGGTTAGATGGGTTTATTATTCTATTCAAATAAGTTTGTACTTAGTAGTTTTTTTGATTTTGAAATAAGTAGTTTTTTATCATAACTAATTATATTCACTAACTGATAATCTGTACCTTCTAATAAATTATCCTTTCTCCATTCAAATTGCGATTTAGTTTTGTGTGTACCAGAATCATACCACCAAGTTGAAAATAGTTTGTCGTCACCTTGAGTTAAAGTACAAAAATAAACTTCTGTATCTAACATGTTTATTGTCGATTCATTCTCAACTTTGTAACCACTACCTTTCCAACAAATCAAAGGTGAGTGTTCAGCAGAATAAAATTTAGCACTGGGTTTTATATAAATTAACACTTCATTGTTCTCGTATTTTAAAACACCCAATTCCTCTTCACTACATTTATAGTTTTCTGAGTCTAATGATATAGAGTGTTTATCTAGCTTTATTGGATCAACTTTATGGATTTTATTATACCTTATAAGAGTTAATGAAATAATTAAGATCATAAAAATAACAATTGATGTTTTTGAAAACCCTTTAGGAGTATTAAACTTTTTTGGCTCCACATATTTCATCGGTAATAATTTTACTAAATACCAAAGCGGAAGTACAACATAAACACAAAAGCAGATGATACCTATCAGTTCATGTGATAAAGTATTTGGCGGCGATTTAAAAACAACCAGCAATATAATTCTAAATAAATTTGATTTAGTTGATAACAGAAAGGATAAAATTAATACGCTAAACACAGTTGTAGTTGAGTATTTAGTATTAGTTTTTTTTTCATTTAGTGACAAAAGAACCATACTAACAAAGAAGCTCATTATCATCATATTAAGACCTAAGCATTCCGGATCAACAGTAAATGGATTGCCTGATACAATAAGCTGATTTCCCATTTGCCCAATATCAGAGTATATAAGCTTCAGTATTTTACTTGCAAATTCAGTTAAGAGCAATCTAATTTCGAACCCAATAACTTTGTTAAAATGATTGGTAATAGGTGATATTATCAAAATTAATAATATTGGGAGATCTGATATTTTACCATAAATTGACTCATATACAAATAACAATGAACTGATTACAGCAAAGTAATATACAGTTTCTAATTTAAGTACTATAAAAGTTGCTAATAGAATCAATGCAACTAATCCATACCTAAATGATTTTAGGTCGCTATTCTTTGAAATTAAAATTGGTAGAACAATAATAAAAAGTATCAGATTAAAATCTAACAACATATACTGGCTTACCTTACTGTAAGCTAAAGTAATTATTGTGAGAATTGATATTAATGCAATTACTAATTTTTTATCTAAAAAATCAATCAAGCCTTGAATCTCTTTTTGTAAATGATTAATACTATTAAACAAAATAAGCTGATTAATACCCATTCATGTGGTTCAGGAACAGCACCAGAAGATTTCATAGAAGCATTTTTCAAGCTGTTTTTGTTTTCATCTATTTCAAATCTTTCATAATCTTTCAATGTTTCTAAAACAATAAGTGACGATATTGGGCTAACAATATATGCTTCGTTTACTATTTCAACTAATTCCTTAACCTCTTTATTCTTTTTGCCAAAATACTTATTGCCATATTTTCTCATAAGATCAGAATATGAGAATAATCTAAGTAGATGATCAGGTGCTTTGGAATCACTAACTACCGTGTCTCGCAGAATACTAACATCTGCGACATCAATGTCTATTCTATTAGTATCACTTTGTTCGGCAGGAAATTTACTTTCACCAATTATTTTTTTGTATTCATTAAAATTGCCAGTGTAAAAATTAAAAACCTGATATTCCTTCAAAGTTTTAAGATAGGGAGTTGTAGTTTTACCAAACTGAAATACTTTCAATTTACTTGATTGTTTGCCTAAACCATTTATTAAATTTTTATAAAATTTAGTTTCCTCTATATCTGATAGATTAGGAGAAAGCTCTCCAGATTTAGTCACAACCAGAGAATTTGCATTGTTGTCTATAAAATGGAATGGAAAAAGACTAAAATTTTTATTACTTAATTTTTTAAATAAATCTGTTTTGTTGGATTTATTTAATTCATAAATTTTATCATTATAAACATATATTTTTTTGTCTTTGGCTTCTTTAATAATAGAGTTGAACTCTTCTTCATCCCAACTGCTATTCAAATCTATATAAACGTTTTGAATTTTAGTTGAAGACCAATTAATTTCTTTATCTTTTACATGGTAACTATAGTCACCGTAATTGAAATTCGATTTTGAGAGAGTTGTTGAATTAAGAGAGAGTTTCCAATCATTTCTATAATTACCAGTGTAAATATACTTCTGATCTATATCCTTGGTAAAGCCGCTAGGTAGGTTTATTTCACCTGTATCATTTTCGCTTTCAATCTGTACAACTGTAGTTTCTGATGCATTCTCAAAGTAGGGGCCTTCTATATAAATGTTATGAAAAGTGAGGAGGTCACCTTCCTTTTCAAGTGGGGAGGTTACCCCTATTTTAAAAATTCTATTTTCACTTGGAGTGCAAGGAAATACTGTTACTGTCAATCTATTGCCCTCTTGCCAGTGCATAAGTGCAGGGTCACGTCGTTCTACTCCTACTATACTAACATAAGCACTATCTGCTTTTGACTTTGTCGTTAGTCTTGACTTTTCTTCCTTTCCTTCTATCCAAAGCGACAATGAAGTAGCTACCGAGCCATCAGGTAAATGGAATGTATAAATAGCTTCTTGTTGATCGTTTTTCCAACTGTTAGTATTCTTAATTGTAAAAATTTTCTCAGAGTAAGCAAATCGAAAATCAGGATAAATTTTTATATTATTCAATATATCTGTAGTAGTCAAATCTTCACTTGACCATAGTCTTCTATGGCTATGATGTCGGGCATTAAAATTAGATTTTAGTAGCTTTACTCTAGTTTCAATATCAATATTTAAATCACCAAAAAATGTAAGTCCTATATTAACTAATGGGTCGTGAGCTCTTCTCTGATCAAAACTTCTATTTCCTCGTAAAAAATTACCCTCAAAACCAAAAGAGTCAAATACATACTTCCCTTTTATTATATCGGATGTGAATGAATCTGTTCCAATATCTTGACTTAATAATAACCATATAGGTAGTTTGTTATCAGGACGTAATACTATGGATGAGTTAGCTTTATGAATTTTGGATTGTATTGAATCCCATTTAGATAAATAAAGTGATATTCCTATTAAGGGTATAGTCAGGCCTATAACAAAGAAAATAATATTTTGTTTAGTCTTTTTCAGGTTTGCAATAATTATCGAGGTTAGTATCAGAATAAGTAGTGGTACAAATAAACTAAAAGTAATTCCAAAGAAGATTAATCCAAATATCCCGACAAGGTAGGTAGGGGATAAATGAATTGCAAAGTATAAAACAAAAATTGAGCTAATTCCGTATAGAAAATATACTAAATTAGTAACAAGTGGAGGGAACTTCTCTATTTGCCCTAACAAAAGTATAGAGACAACTGTTAAGCCTAGATATATCATCACCCAGGATGGAAAGTGACCAAATAGCTCAATTGTATTATTTAAAATAAAGCAAAGTAGAAAAAAATTTGATAGTATAATTGTTGTTAATACTTTCCCTTCTTTTAAGTAGCTTAGATTTTTTTGTTTTTTTAGTGAAGCTAGGACTAAGTATGCTAGGTTCAATATAAAACCAACGAAGAAAAACAAAATATTTGAGTCATTTGATTCAACTTTTATAATACTCGAAATATATAGAAATGAAAAACAAATAGTTGTTAATATATATCCTATAACTAAAAGTTTATTTTCTGGCCAATTTGATTTAGACATATCTGGAATGGGGTTTAGTTTGTAAATGGAATGATTTCTAAAGCTTACGGAGGGTATTTATTTGATGTTTCAAATTATCAGCAAAACAATATCTTTATTTTTTTCGCCAAACTTCTTTGTCTTAGCGATAATTAATTACTATTTCTATAATTACTATAATTTTGACGGAACGCTCTAGTTCTTGCTCATCTACTGCAAAGTTAAGCACTTATAGACAGCTTAACATCATATAAATTAGACTAAATTTCATTGAAAATTGTGGTTTTTAGAATTGTCATGGTTTGGTGGGATAGTTTTCAACTGACTTTTCTCTTATTTCTTTTAGTTTGTTAAAAATTTTTACCATTGCTTGTTTCCTACCATAACTTCTTGAGTAAAAATTATCAGGCACTAAGTAATTAAAAAACTCACTTAATTCATGATTATATGTTTTTTCAATTAAACCATTATACTTTATAATCCAAGGTAAATTGAAAGGGTTATTAGTTGACTGATTTGTAGTTCTTACTACTAAAGTATCTCCATTTGAATTTTCGAATGTTGCAACAAACCACATTGATAATAAAGTGGAAGGTTCTACATATTCATAAACTAATTCATCGGTAGTTTCTTGAGAAAGTGTGTCTAACATCTCGATAAAATCATTAGTTTCTTTCGTATAATCCTCAGTTTTATATTCATTTCGAATGTAAGTTTCTTCATATAATCTCTTTCTATACTCTACAAAGTAAGTCTTAAGACTTGAATCTTTAAGTGAGCTTAAATCAAATGTTAAACCCCTATTTTTGAAGCTATTTAAAATGACTTTCTTTACAGTATCTGGGGTAACTTTTATCAATTGCCTAAATGTATAGGGATCTTTAAAATGCTCTTCTATATAAACAGTTTCGGATATTAAGTCTTCATTTGTCAACTCGAACTCTACCTCACTATTCGCGCTACTCAAACACCCCGAATTGCCTGACTCAACATGAATAGTAGTAATATCATATTCGAAAAATTCATTGATGGAATTTGACTTGTAATTGTAATTATTTATCTCTTCACTTTTTATAGAATAAACATGATTATCATATTTGTAATCTGTTATTATTATTGAATCACTCCCAACAAAATTTAAATCGTTGATACTGAAATCGAAAATTTCTTGTCTATACCAAGTTGAATCATCTAGATGTGAAAAATAGAGGGTATTATAATTGAAACCCCATTTTAACTTTCCGTTAAAGTAAATATCTTCCGGCTCTGCTATCCTATCTGAGCTGGTGAATAATAGAAATGAATCTATTCTAGATTCTTCAAACTTGAAAAGTTTTGAGGCATCTCTAAGAAAAAGAAATGAGGCATGCATGTTAGTGTCTATTAAGAAACTATAAAGTTTATGCTCCTTATTACTTATTAATTCTCTTTTATTCTTATTATAAATTCTGAATAGATTATTATTGCTATCTAAAGCAATGAATTGATTTTGCTTTATTCTTTTAACTTTTTTGTAGTTTTTTAATGGGTCTATCTTCTTTTCTTTATTTTTACGTCCTGATATTGTTTTATAGTTACTGATACTATTGGAGTCTATTTGTTGCCAACTATTACCATAATCTGAAGATAAGAACAATTTTTCTTCATACTCTTTTCTGTTTTGACTAAATTCCTTTCTAATAATTAATGAATCGTTACCTATTTCGAAAATTCTCAAATTTTGCCAATAATGAATTTTGTTATATTCTGTTGAATCATAAATAATTAGTTTGAAACCATTATTAAGTGATTCTGCCTTGTATAATTTTAAAAATCTTGTCGTAAGAAATATTTGTCCGTCGTTTAAAACAACAAAAGAAGAGACTGATTTTAATTGCTTTCTGTTATCATAATTAAGTTTGGATGTTAACTTAAACGATGAGAATGCAAATAGTAATATGATTAATAGAAATTTCATTCAAATTAAGATGTTCTCAATAATACGAATAATTAATACATAATTCTCTGGTGATGATGTGAGATAAGTATATAATTAATCTAATAAATTTTAGCACATGATATAGAATTTATAATAATCTTTTTGATTTTATTTCCAAGTATTTGTTTATAGTATTGACAGTTAAGTCTTTAGGTTTAGTCAATACAGTATGAATACCGAAAGATTTAAAAATATCTACAATATTGTTTTTTTCCATAGCATATTTCTCTGCAGTAACTTTCCTATATATATCGCTTTTTGTTTCTGCTTTTTCGCTTAATACTCTTGATATTTCTGTATTTTCAAAAAATATTACTACTACTACATGGTACTTTGCGATTGCTTGTATATACTTTAAATTTCTCTTCATATTTGAAACAGTTTCGAAATTAGTATAAAGTAATATTAGACTACGTTGTTTGATAAAATGTCTTAAAGTTAGGAATAACTTCTCATAATTTGGCTCTTGAAAATTTGTGGATTGATTGTAAAGACTATGCTGTAAATTAGAGATTTGTGCTTTTTTCTTACTCGGTAGCTGAATGGTATCAACTTCTTTTGAGAAAGTAATTAGTCCAGCTTTATCATATTTTTGGATAGCTATATTTGATAAAATTAGAGATGAGTTTATTGCATAATCTAAAAGTGCCATACCTTCAAATGGCATTTCCATATTCCTGCCTTTATCGATAATGCTAATGATATTCTGCGAACGCTCATCTTGATATTGATTTATCATTAGGTTATTTCGTTTTGCAGAGGCTTTCCAATTTATCGCTCTGTAATCATCACCTGTAGTGTATTCTTTTATTTGTTCAAATTCTAAAGAACGCCCTCTTTTTCTTATTTTTTTTACACCATACTCGTCTAATCTGTTTGATATAGCAAGAAAAGCAAACTTTTTTAACTGTAGAAATGATGGAAGAACTGCTACATTTTGTTCAGAATTAAATATAGTTCTACATTGAATAATACCTAACGTTGATGATATAAACAGATTAATATTGGAAAATGTATATTCTCCACGTTCTGTGGGACGCAGTTTGTAACTGATTTCCTTTGTTTCGTGAGGAGACATACTGAAACTAATTTCATTGTCTCTTATTTGAAATTGTTTGGGTATTTCATCAATAATCATACAATCAAAATTATGATTAGAGCTATTTTTTACTTTTATAGTAATAGTATTCTTATCACCGTTGGATAACTTTTTCCCAAGCACACGTTCAGCAAGAAATTTGTTCCTATTGCTAAATACCCAAATTATATCAAAAAGAGATGCAACAGAGAAAAGTAATAGTAAGATTAATGCAACATAGTACAGAATTCCTAAATACTGCCCTATAAAAAAAAGAGAAGTAATGATTGATATTATAATATAAAATCTTTTTTTCAAAAATAAAGACTTATAAAACTCTATCATCTCGGAACCTCTATAGTATGAAGTAAATCTTTGATAACGTCTGTCGTAGTTATACCTTCCATTTCTTTCTCGGGTGTCAGTATAAGTCTGTGTGATAGCAGAGGTAAACAAAGGGTTTGTATGTCTTCAGGTGTTACGAAATCACGTCCGTTGAGTATAGCAAAAGACTGAGCAGAGCGGAGCAACATAATGCCAGCTCGGGGTGAAGCACCTAAATATATAGAATGAAAGCTTCTGGATAATTGAATTATCTCTACTATATATTTGTAAATAACTTCGTCTACTACTACATCATTCAGTAAAGATTTGAATTCCTCGATTTCTTGTGAACTTATTATCTGATTAATATTTGCAATAGGGTTCTCAAATTTGTTGGACGATTTGTTTTTTAAAATGCTCAGTTCATCTTCCATACTTGGATAATCAACATTTATTTTAAATAAAAATCTATCTAACTGTGCCTCTGGTAGTCTATAAGTACCTTCGTGCTCTACTGGGTTTTGTGTAGCCATGACAAAGAAAGGTGGCTCTAGAGTATATTTTACACCATCCATAGAAATCTGATTTTCTTCCATGACTTCGAATAGTGCAGACTGTGTTTTAGCAGGGGCGCGATTAATTTCATCTATCAGTAGTAAATTCTTAAATATTGGACCTTTTTTAAATTCAAATTCACCTAGCTTCGGATTGTAAATAGAAGTACCTAATATATCAGAAGGCATCAGGTCAGGTGTGAATTGTATTCGACCATAATCTGCATCTATTACTTTAGAAACTAGTTTAGCTGTTAGTGTCTTAGCTACACCAGGAACACCCTCTATTAAAACATGTCCTCCTGTAAGAATAGCAGTAAGAATCAACTCGACCATATGATCTTGACCAATCAGTGATTTTGCTATTTCTTTTTTTATTGATTCAACTTTGGGTTGTATTTTACTGAGATCAACTCTTGATTGAAATCCCATGTTTTCATTTTCCATCTCTTACCTTTGAATAAAATTTATCAATGCTTGAATTTAATTTATCTAATTGCTGAAAACTAATGTCTTCAGTCCTTTCAACTATAATTATCTGATTGAAAATATCATCAATTAGTTGTAAACTTACTCCTGTTCGTTTGGCAATGTATTCCAAAATATCGTCATGGATTGAACTGTCTTTTAGATTAAGTCTAAATTTTAGAAAGTCTCTGAAGTGTTTTATTTTTTTATCCGCTATGAACTTATTGTCATTCTCTTCCAAGTAAAGATTACTTATAGTTTTTATAAATTCTAGCGATGTGTTCTTCTTCTTTTTTATTATTGGTATTGGATTTTGTTTTCTTTTAAGGTTTAGAATAATTGCTAAAACTACTGCTATTAGTAAAGTGAAATATCCCCATCTGAGTGACTTTTGTGATAATATGTACCTCAGTTTATGATTCGATTTATCGGCTCCGATTTTATAGTAATTGTCAAATATTATATCATTTTCTTTTGGTAAATAAGATAACATCCGGATAGCCAAATCAGGACTACCATAAAGCAAATTATAATTAGTAAATACGTATGGAACAGTTGATATATATATATCACCTTTCCCAATATTTTGTCGGATAAATATAGCTTGATCATCATAGTGGGCTATTAGTTCGACTTTGCTAGTATCAAATCTAGTGAAATACGATGAGTAAGTTCCTTTGTCTAGTTTAAGTTCCTCATCAAATTGTAATTTTTTATCATAAAAGTTAATATCTTTATATTCTGTTTCACTAATAACATAAGTTTGACTTATACCAATGCCTAAGGTGTCAAAATTAGCAACTCCATTTATGTTGATGAAGGCTGTGTTACCCTTACTTACCCAAGTCACAAGTTGCTCTAAACTTTTGGGGTCTATATTAATATTTGCATTGCCAAACATATTGTCATATGCAATTATTAGTGTAGTGTTTGTTTCATTCGTATCAAGTGTTTCATACAAACTAGCATCATTGTAGCTTATATTATCTGTAATGAATAACTCTGGTAAAAGTTCGTCAAAGACTTTTGTGCCAAAAGGTATATTGTCTTCATTGCTGAAGGTTGCTGTCCAATCTGTCAAATCTCTATTTGATACTTCAATCAAGAAAATAAGAACTATTACTAAAGCAAATAATATCTTGTTTCTGTGATTTTTCACTTGTTATTTCCTCCATCAAGAGAGTTCAACAAGTTATAAAATAGTGGCTCGACTTGAGTTAGATGAGAGTCTGTGATTTCAAATTCTCCATAGAATGTATAATCGAATATATTCGATACTTTTTTAAACTGAGACTTAATATCATCATCTTTTATCTCATAAAAATAGTCTCTGTTTGTCTTATCCTCTGAGTATTTTATTATATCTTTATTGTTTAATTCTGAGATTATTTTTAGAAAAGAAAGTCTCACTACTTCTCTACTATCTCCATTCTTTTTGGCTTGTTCTATTCGTTTATCAAAGTCTTCTTTATCATTTGAGATAACTAAATCTAATTCTGATTTTTGATTTGTTGTATTAACTAACCCAAAGCTGAAACCATGATTTATTAAATTATATATAATGAAACCTAAACAAACTAACCCCAATATATAGGCAAGTAATTCAATCAGCCCTAACTCATTCATTCTATACAATGCGTTCGAGAACCACTGAAATAATTTCATTTTGACCCAGTCCCAAATACCCAATTCTTCCCTTTCTTCTTCTGTTAAATAAATGTAATCACCAGAAGATATCAATGAGTCTAATTTTTTATGTGGTACTGGTATGATATCAACATCTTTGCTAATATAGTTGACTTGTTGTATAGTGTCAGCTTCATTTGTATCAAGATTCTGAGAATTATATTCAGCAGTATCAATAGAATTAGAGTCAATTTCGCCAAATAAACTTACAGAAAATGAAAAAAGTATTATATAAACGAAAATTCTAAGCATTCCCCTCAGGTAAATCTTGTCCCATTTGGTCTATTTTTTCTAACAACCCAGTTGCTTCTTTTTGTTCTTTCAAACTATAATAGTTGAATGATAGATATATATACATGATAATAGCCGATATCAGACTAAATGAAGTGATGATATTCAAAATAATATCTAGTATCAAGTTATTGCTTGATTGAAAAGCAACCCCAGATTCTATGCCAGAAAACGCATTGAAAAAGTAGAATATAGAGCTAGGTAAGCTTAAAATTAAAGAGAGTATATAGTAAATAATAAATATAACTATTAGTCCACCGAAAGTCTCCCACCAATGATTTTTTATTAAATCTGAAGACTTATTAAACACCCCTTCATTTCCATTACCTAATACCGTAATAATAATAGATAAAGAGTATATAACGAAAAGATAAATGCCTGGAATAACAAAAAATATAATTCCCACCACTACTAAGAAATAAAAACCTATGTTTACTCCTAGTAGGTTAAATATTTTTGAGAAAGCGTTTTTCTTCAGATATTCTTCTACTGGTTCAGTGGAATTAGAATTATAGTGCTTTATGTAATGAAGCGTTAATGATTGTAAATAGATTACAGTAAATAGCGTTAAAATCATTTGAGCAATGTAATAGATTGAAAATATTGCAAATGGATTTGAAGATAAATTGTTGTTTAAATTATCTAAACTTAGAGCACTAAATATTCCAATCAGTACAAGAAATGGAGCTATCCTAACTAGTAAGATTTTCATCAAAGGTTTGAATTCTTGTTTCAGAAATTCGAAAGTAGCATTGAGTAAGCTAGAAAAGTCTCTCTCTTTCTCAAATTCAATTCTATCAAAATTTTCCATTTTTTATATATCCTAAATTAATTCATTTAATTTTTCATTGTCAAATTTGGCTTTTACTTTTCTTGGGTTGATTACAAAAAACCATAATACATAAGATAAAGAGCCAGTAATAATTATTAACTTAATTAGTATATTCATCTCGTGGTAACGAGTCACAAATGATTCTAAAAATCCTGCAGTAATAAAAATTGGTATCAATCCAGATATCATTCTAATACCTTTTTTACCTCCTGCTAGGAAAGCATCCTTTCTGCTATAAGTGCCCGGGAACATAAACGAACGACTCAGTACAAAGCCTGCGGCACCAGCGATTACAATGGCCGAGATTTCTAAAGACCCATGTATCCATATTGTAAGGAATGTTTCCCAGAACATACCTTTTTGATAAAAAAATGCATGGAAAGAACCTAGCATAATAGCATTGGTAAAAATTACGTAAGCTGTTCCTATTGAAAAAAAGATACCCAAAACAAATGCATAGAATGACACTACGATATTGTTGAATGTAATACCGAAGAACATATCGCTCTGCCTGCTTTTTTGATATACGGCCATTGGGTTTCCTTGTTCTATATTACTCTCAGTCATGTTTACATAGCCATCCCCTAAAATAAGGCGGACAAAAGTATCATCATTAGCTGCTGATAAAAAACCGATAGCAACTCCTAATAACATTATTAAAAGTGATACCAGGAGCTCTTTTTGAACTGTAGAATAGATTAAAGGGAGATCACGCTTCCAGAAATCTACAATTCCTTGCCAAGTTTCTTTATTGTTTTTATAAATTTTTTGTTGGACACTTGCAGAGATAGAATTTAAGTATTGATGTGTCTTACCTTTAGGGTAATATGTTTTAGCATAAGATAGATCATCAAGAATCTCAATAAAGGTATCTGAGTTTTCATCACTTCTTGGGTTTGATTTTTGTGAAAGCTGCGATTCAAATTTTTTCCATTTTTCTGAATTATTATTTAAAAATTGAACTTCCTTCATTTTTGAATCTGACTTATATTAATATTTATTGATACCTTTGTATTGGTAAAGATAATACTTTTTCGAAAATATTCTAGTAAAAAGATATGCATATGGATAATTCATTTGAACAACTAAAAATAGAAACTACTCAGAATATTGATATAGAATACAAGTTAGCTGGTGTTGGAGATAGGATTTTAGCTACTATCATAGATTCTATCATACTTTTAGTCTATATGATAATAATGGCATTTTCAATAGCTGGTAGTTATCCATCTCTATGGATTTTTGTACTCATTTATATTCCTTTTTTCTTCTATCATTTTCTTTGTGAGTTGTTTTTAGATGGTCAGAGTATCGGGAAAAAAATAAGGGGCATCAAAGTAATAAAAGTAGATGGGACAAGACCTTCGGTTGTTGATTATTTTTCTCGTTGGCTTTTGGGTTTAGTAGAGATTATGATGACTGGTGGGGTAGTGGCATTACTTTCTATTTTGTTGACTAAAAAATCGCAAAGAATTGGGGATATGATTGGCAAAACCTCTGTAGTGAAAATAGAAAAGGGATTCAAATTAGAAGATACCATTTACATGGGAACTGGTGACAACTACACGCCTAAATTTCCGCAAGCTAAATATTTGAATGATGAAGATGCAAATTTAATAAGAGAAGTGTTGGGAAAGTATAATGGGAAAGTACTCACTTACCAAATAGCAGATGCTACTAAAAAGCTAACAGATATATATATAAAAAAGCTGAATTTAGATAATAATTTAGAGCCATTTGAATTTCTTTCTACCCTCCTGAAGGATTATAATCACTTTAACGGTAAAATATAAGAATATTTATTATTATTAATCTTTAAAAGAGTGTTAAATACTTAAATTAACCCTAGTTTTACTTTTAGAATCGTTAATCTTAAATTGCATTAAGCTATTATAAATATCGTCGCAGGTGGGTAAATAAGAACATTCAATAATAACTGTCACAAAAATAAACATTCTAAAAAAACAGGAATCAAGATGAACCTTTTAATGAAATTAACTACAATACTATTTGTTAGTTTTTTATTTACAACAACACAATTGAGTGCAAGAACTCTTACTTTAGAAGAAACTGTAACTTTGAGCCACGTAAGCCAAGCTGAAATTTCTCCCAATGGGAAATATGTTGCTTACACTTTGGTTAATCCTAGAGTCCCTTATATCAATGATGATGGTAGCCATTTTGTTGAATTACATGTATCTGATTTAGATGGTAATTCTCGCCCATTTATCACTGGAAAAGTAAATGTTTCAAATATCAGCTGGGGTCCAAAAGGTAAATTTATTTATTACACTACTAAAAGAAATGACGACGAGTTTAGCAGTATATATAGAATACCTGTAGATGGGGGAGAGTCTGTAAGATTAGTGACTCATGGAAACAATATTGGCTCATATAGCATCAATAATCAAGGTAATACCTTGGTTTTCATTGCTAAGGATTCTCAATTAAAGCATGAAGAGTCTTTAAAAACTAAAGGATTTAAAGCAGAAATTTACGAAGAGTCAGATAAGTTCAACCACCTATATAAAGTTGACTTAAATTCAGATGATTTAGAACCTGAATTGATAGAAATTAACAAAAACATTCTGTCTGTGCAGTTTAGCCCATCTAGCGATTTAGTTTTGACCAGAACAACCCCAACACCATTAATTGATGATAATTATACTAATTCTCAATACCAAATATACGACCTAAATGGAAACTTGAAACAATCGTTTGGAACAGAAGGGAAATTGGGAATGGCTAGCTGGTCTCCTGATGGCAAACAGGTTGCTATCATTGGTGCTGAAGATATCAATGACCCTTCTGCAGGAAGACTATTCGTTGGTAATACAAGCAATGGAAATCTAACTGAATATCTTGAAAATTATATGGGTCATGTGAGCCACGTTGATTGGACAAGTGATAATAATCTAGTTTATATTGGTCAAGTAAATATGACTAGCGAAGTTGGTCTTATCAACACAAGTAACAGTGAAAATAAGCAACTACTGAAGCAAGACCTTGCTGTAGTAAAAGGATTGTCAATTGACAATGGTCGACGAAATATTATAGGTGTTTCGGGTAGTTCATCGCATCCTCAGGAAGTAATAAGGATAATTGATGGCTCAGTAAAGCGTCTGACTTATTCAAATGATCTATCTGATGTTGACTTCCCAAAACAGGTTGCAGTGACATACGAAGCTCGCGATGGTTTAGAAATTGGGGGGCTACTGATTTATCCAAACAATTATAGCGAAGGTAAACGATACCCTATGATTATGATGATTCATGGAGGTCCTGAATCGCATATTTCTAATGAATGGAAAGATCGTTACTCGAATCCAATCAAATATGCTGCAAGTAAAGGATATGTAGTGTTTTTCCCAAATTATCGTGGAAGTACAGGCCGTGGTGTGGAATTCTGTAAAATGGGTCAAGCTGATTATGGAGGAGCAGAGTTCAATGATATAGTTGATGCTATTACTCATTTCGATGAAATTGGACTAATAGACAAAGATCGTGTTGGTATTACTGGTGGTTCTTATGGTGGCTATGCTTCTGCTTGGGCCGCTACAGCATTGAGTGAGCATTTCGCTGCAAGTGTTATGTTTGTTGGTATATCAAATCAATTATCTAAGTTTGGAACCACTGATATTCCGAAGGAAATGTATAATGTCCATGCTCGCAATTACCCATGGGATAAATGGCAATGGATGCTAGAACGTAGTCCTATATACCACACTGATAAAGCCAAGACTCCACTGCTTATAATGCATGGAAAGGAAGACACACGTGTGCATCCAAGTCAATCTATGGAGCTTTATAGATACATTAAAACTAGAACTGAAACACCAGTCAGGTTGGTTTTTTATCCAGGAGAAGGTCATGGAAACAAAAAATCAGCAGCACAGCTTGATTATGGTAAACGATTGATGAGATGGATGGACTTTTATCTAATGGAAGGAAATGGTATAGATGATATGCCACCTTACGATTTGGAACATGAGAAAATCCTCGAAACAAAAAATTAATTTAGAATAAAAAAAGGTTCAGTTTGATTGAAAACTGAACCTTTTTTTCTAGAATTTGGTAGCTATTACTAGACTAATCCAATAAAATTTACTCCACAGTTACACTCTTAGCCAGGTTCCGTGGTTGATCTACATCGCACTCCAGTTTCAGGGCTATGTGGTATGCTAATAGCTGCAATGGTACAACAGAAAGAATAGGGTTAAGCATTGGTGTTACTTCTGGCACATAGATTACGTGGTCAGCAACTTTCTTTATTCTCTCGTCACCCTCTGTTGCTATGGCTATTATCTTTCCTTTCCTTGCTTTCACTTCTTCTATATTTGAGAATACCTTGTCGTATATAGTATCCTTAGTAGCAATGAATACCACTGGCATATTCTCGTCAATCAATGCTATGGGACCGTGCTTCATTTCCGCAGCAGGGTAACCTTCAGCATGGATGTATGATATTTCTTTTAATTTCAGAGCACCTTCTAGTGCAAGTGGGTAGTTGAACCCACGACCTAAATACAAAAAGTTTTTGCTTTCGTAGTATTTCTCAGCTATCTCTTTTATCTCTTTTTCTGCCGCCAAAACTTTACGGATTTTTTCAGGAAGCTCCATCATCTCTTCTGCTATTGCTTGACCTTCTGGTTGTGAAAGCAACCTTGTTCTTCCTAACAGAAGTGCAATCAGAGCTAGTACAGTAATCTGCGAGGTAAATGCCTTAGTAGAAGCTACACCAATTTCAGGGCCAGCATGTATATATACGCCTGCATCGGTCTCACGAGCAATAGTAGAGCCAACTACATTCACAATACCTATTACAGTAGCTCCCTTTTGTTTGGCCTCTTTTATTGCAGCTAAAGTGTCCAAAGTTTCACCAGATTGTGATATAGCAAAAACAATATCATCGGGTCCGATAATCGGATTGCGATATCTGAACTCAGAGGCATACTCAACTTCCACAGGTATCTGTGCTAGTTGCTCAATCATATATTCACCAACTATACCAGAGTGCCAAGAGGTACCACAAGCGGTGATTATTATTCGCTTAGTATTACGAAGCTTGTCCATAACTGAGTTAAGTCCACCTAGTTTTACATTACCTACATCTGCAAGTAATCGCCCACGGAATGAGTTGAACACAGTCTCTGGTTGCTCATGAATTTCTTTAAGCATAAAGTGTTCGTAACCGCTTTTTTCAATTTGAGCCAAATCAAAATTGATCTCTTCTATTATATGCTCAGTGTCTTCGTTGTCAATAGTTTTAGTAGTAAAGCCATCGCGAGTGATAATCGCCATTTCCTTATCATTAAGGTAAACAACTTGGTTAGTATGCTGAATGATGGCCGCAGCGTCTGATGCTACTATGTATTCTCCGTCTCCAATACCCAAAACCATTGGGCTGCCGTGACGTGCACAAATGATTTTATCTGGCTCATGCGATGAAAGTACAGCTATTCCAAAAGTCCCATCAATTTCAGATAATGCAACACGTACAGCTTTTTCCAAATCATTTACTTTTTCATAAATAGCGCCAATAAATACAGCAAGAACTTCAGTGTCTGTGTCCGAACTGAACGTGTATCCGTCCTTTTCCAATTTTGTTTTTAAAGGAGTGTAGTTCTCAATTATCCCATTGTGAACTACTGCTATTTTTTCAGAATTGTCCAAATGTGGGTGTGCATTCAAGTGGTTGGGAAAGCCGTGAGTTGCCCAACGTGTATGAGCTATACCTATATCAGCATTTATCATATCATGTGGGGTCAATCTGTCCAGTTGTGATACCTTACCAGTATTTTTTAGCA
The DNA here is from genome assembly GCA_046290495.1 of Chlorobiota bacterium. Taxonomy (GTDB): domain Bacteria; phylum Bacteroidota; class Ignavibacteria; order Kapaibacteriales; family UBA2268; genus PGYR01. The sequence continues at coordinate 339,023 of JBKAGT010000006.1, forward strand.
AATTGAGCTTTTCATTTTCTATCATAGCCCAGCCGGCTGAATCATAGCCCCTGTACTCCATACGTTTCAAACCATTTATCAAAATGTGTGACGCTTTTTGTCTACCAATATAACCTACTATTCCGCACATGTTTTTTTACTCAGATTTAATTTTTTGCTTTCACAAAAATAGAAAAAATAAAGGATTTATTAGCAGATAACGATAAATAATAATAAAGGTTAGCAGAGGAGGGGATAAATGAAAAATAATGCCGAAAACTGATAGGTTTTTCTAATAAATAGAATATAGTCCTACAAACCTATATTCTAACTTGTCTATCAACTAATGTGTGTCTTATTTATCTTGGAGTGATTTCTATAAAAAAACTGCTACCAAGTTTTCGGCTTTTTTGTAAGCTTATAATTCCTCTTCTTTTTTAATTGCTTTTTGGAAGAGAATGTTGTTTTCTAAGTGTATGTGTTGTTCCAAATCTTCGTTAAATTCTTTTAGCTTGTGGTAAACCAATTTGTACGTATTGCAAGCATCAGCAGGAGGAGAATAATTATCCGTTAATTCCTGTATTCTTTTGAATCTGTCACCTTCGTTTGTATGCTCGTCTTCCATCATCTCAATTGGATATTTTACTGATGCATCGGGGTCTAATTCTTTTAGTCGACCTTCTTCCAAAGCTTTTATCAAAGGAAATACAGTTTTTTCCTCTTTTTTCATGTGTAAACTTAGCTCGTTTACAGATTGGAAAAATAAATCACTAATTTCATTCAACTCAGGGTGCGAGTCGCCGTGAACTCGGACTACTTTTTCAAGTAGTGGCTCTATAAAATCAATACTTTCGCGTACATAATTGTGGTGCTTTGCTTCTATATAGTCTGCTAAAGCTCCCATTGGCATATAATTAAAATCTATACCAGAATTAGGTAAAGAGTCTAAGTGATTGTCTATTTGCTGCATTACTTCTTTGGGGTCTAATCCTTTTTTTTCACAAGCTCTTTCGAGGCTAATGCCTCCACCACAGCAAAAATCAATCCCATATTTCTTTAGTACCTCTGCTGCTCTTATATCTTTGGCTACTATTTCGCCTACTTTCGGAAATGTCATAATAAACAATTCTCCATATTTGTTTCAAAGTACAATGCTAATATATAAAATATATTTATATAAAAGAGTATTTTGTCTTTTTATTGTAAATATTGTCCTATTCTATTTAATTTGGTTATTCTAAAGTAAGAATAGGCACCTATTGTAACTTACAAATCACTCACAAAATCCTTCACAAATTCTTCTATCTGATTTCTGACCGAGGCGAATTGTTGTTTTATTTCTGCATCTGTGCCAGTGGCTTTTGCTGGGTCGGGGAAACTATGGTGTATAGTCTTGTGGTTGCCTGGTAGAATAGGGCAATTCTCAGCGGCGTTGTCACACACAGTTACAACATAGTCATAAGTCTGAGTTGGCAAATCATCTATTTTGTTTGAAGTGTGGCTACCTAAATCTATTCCAATTTCTGCCATTGCAATAATTGCGTTTGGATTTACACCATGCGCCTCTATTCCTGCTGAATATACTTCACTTCCTTCTGGCAAGTAATGTCTGAATAAGCCCTCTGCCATTTGGCTTCGACAAGAATTTCCTGTACATAAAATCAATATTTTCATTTTACTATCTCTTTGTTATAATATTTATCTTTTAACCAAAACGATACTCTAACTAATAATATAAGTGCTGGCACTTCAACCAATGGCCCAATTACACCTGCAAATGCCTGACCTGAATTGAGACCAAAAACAGCAATAGCGACTGCAATAGCCAACTCAAAGTTATTGCCTGCTGCCGTGAAGGCAATGGAGGCATTCTTGTCATAATCTGCTCCAGCTGCCTTGCTAATGAAAAATCCGATAATGAACATAAGCGTGAAGTAGATGAGTAGTGGAACTGCAATAATGACCACATCCATTGGTATTTCAACTATTAGCTCACCTTTGAGCGAGAACATAACTACTATTGTGAAGAGCAATGCTACGAGTGTTAGCTGTGATACAGCTGGTATAAACTTATTGTTATACCACTCTTCGCCTTTTAGCTTAACAAGTACTACTCTACTTAGAATACCTAGTGCAAAGGGAATACCCAGATAGATAGCAACGCTTTCTGCGATCACAGAAATTGATATATCCACTATTGCTCCTTCGAATCCGAAATAGGGGGGCAGTACTGTGATAAATAGCCACGCATAAAAACTATAGGCAAACACTTGAAAAATGCTATTTAGTGCTACCAATCCAGCACCGTACTCACTGCTACCTTCTGCCAAATCGTTCCAAACTAAAACCATTGCTATACAACGAGCTAGTCCAATCAAAATCAGACCAACCATATACTCTGGGTAGTCTTGGAGGAATACTAGTGCCAGAGCAAACATAAGTACTGGACCAACAATCCAATTGAGTAATAGCGATATGGATAGCACTTTTGTATTTTGAAATACCTTTGGTAAGAGTCGGTAGTTGACCTTTGCCAAGGGTGGGTACATCATTATTATTAGACCAATAGCTATTGGTATGTTAGTTGTTCCGTCGCCCATAGAGTTGATTGCGGTGGGCAAGCTCGGGAAGAAATATCCCAAAAATACACCTAACGCCATGGCAATAAATATCCATAGCGTTAAGTAATTGTCTAAGAAACTTAGCTTCTTCTTCATTCTATCCGATATTAAGTTGTACTTGTGGAGTGCAGCAAGCCGTTGCATCTTGACTAGCATACTTAGGGTCGTTGAACTCTACGTCATCGTTGAAAGTGTAGATCTCCCATTGGTGACCATCGGGGTCAGTGACCCAAAACTTATCTTGATTAGCATAGCAGCAATTAGTACCCATTTCTTCTAGTACATCTAAGTTGTTGCTTTTCGCTTTTTCTAACCTGTTCATCACTACTTCGAGTGAATCAGCTACGAAGCCAAGGTGCCCAAAATTAGATTGAACTCTGTCTTTGTTTTGTACAAAGCTAATAACTAATTCTGGTTTGTCAAGTTCAAATTTAACGTAATCGTCTTTTACTTTAGTTGCCTTTTGATTGAAGAAAAGCTCGTAAAAATTCTTTGTTCTTGCGGCATCTGCCACATATAAACTAACGTGCATTTTCATAATATTACCTCATGGGTATTTGTTTAACAGCAATTATTAATTGTATCTATATCCGAAAATAGAGTCGTGAAAAGCTTACACATATCATCATAAACCAAAGGGTTAATACAATAGCACACTTTCTTCCCATCAATATCGCCAGTGATTAGCTTGCTATCTTTTAGCACCTGCAGATGCTGCAAAACAGTAGTTCTACCCAGTGGGATTGCGTCTGTTATATCGCCCGTTATACACACCTTAGATTCTGCCAAATAGCGAAGTATAGCTATGCGTGCGGGATGGGACAAGGCCTTCGCAAAGTGTGCGACTTGTTGCTCGTCAGCTGGAAACAGCTTTGATTTATTTGATATCATAATACATTATTTTCTATTGTCGTAAACATACGACACAAAGTTAGTAATTATATTTTATAATGCAAGAGGTTTGTTAAATAAAAACAAAAAAAGTCCAACTATTTCTAGCTGGACTTCATATAAATCGTATGATTTTAAACAGCTAATTAGCTGTTTTCAAATCTTTTATTAACTTCTTCCCAATTAACTACGTTCCAAAATGCACTGATATAATCAGGTCTTTTATTTTGGTAGTTTAGATAATAAGCGTGTTCCCATACATCTAGTCCTAAGATAGGAGTGCCACTGCATTTTGCTTCAGGCATTAGTGGGTTGTCTTGATTAGGAGTAGAACATACACTTAGTTCACCTCTTTCATCAACACATAGCCATGCCCACCCAGAACCAAATTGAGTTGCCGCCGCATTTGAAAATTCTTCTTTGAATTTATCGAATGAGCCAAACTTATTGTCTATTGCTTCTGCCAATTTACCAGTTGGATTTCCACCGCCGTTTGGTGACATAATTTCCCAGAATAATCTGTGATTCCAGAAACCACCGCCGTTGTTACGGACTGCTGTATTGCTAGTGTGATTTTTTAGTAAATTTTCAATTGATTCGTTTTCTAGTTCAGTACCTTCTATTGCATTGTTTAGTTTCGTTGTGTAACCATTGTGATGTTTAGAGTGATGTATTTCCATTGTCTTTGCATCAATGTGTGGTTCTAATGCATCGTAGCTATATGGTAGCTGTGGTAATTCGAATGCCATAATTAATTCTCCTTCTGTTTGAATTCTAAAACTTCATTGTCACTATATGACTATTACAAATGCTCTTAATTGTACGAATAAGCAAATTTTATATAAGTCATTCACTTCTACATTATTTTGGTGATTTACCAGCCATTTTTTCTTTTAAAATGGTAATTGTTGGGATAGGTGTCGGGTCTACTCCTCGAATGATAGATAGATAGTAGCTTACCCAATCCCCAAAGTAAATTAGCTCAAACATACGAGTAAGTACATAGCGGCCATCTGAACTGAAGCCAAATGTTGTTGCTCTTTGGTTGACTAATTCTGTGAAAATTCTCATTCTTTTTTGCACTCTTGGGTGTTCAGCTTTGTCTTTCAAAAGCACAATGCACAAGTCCTTATTATTTGCTTCGTAATCCCAAGAATTAATTTCATTGTGGTTCATCTCAGGGATTTGATTAAAATAAGCGTGAGATTTTGCATTTTCTTGTATTTGCCCTGCCCATCTTTTCGCAACTGGGTACATTAGCTTGCCTGCATAAATTACAGTTTTCTTTTTGTGCAGCTTTTTGGCCAATGTTATAGCGTTGTTACTATTTATATTTGATAGAGTTTTCGAATTGTTTTTCAGATTTGCGTAAGTATCCTTAATTGCTTGTTCTATACTTTCATCTAAGTTGCTTGGGATAATATCCAAGTGGACTAAAGAGCTAAGAACCGCTATAAAACTCATAGCCAACCCACAACGTGGCATCATTCCTTTTCTTAGATTTATTACTTGATGTTGACGACTTTCTGCTAGTTCTCCAAGTTTGCCACCTGTTGTGTAGCATATTATATTTTTTGTGATTTTTGTTGCTTCTTCATAAGCAGATAGAGTTTCCTCAGTGTTCCCTGAATAAGAACTAACTAAGACTAAAGTGTTTTCATTTGCCCAATTTGGAAGAGTGTATTCACGGTTTACATATACCTGCTTGTTGTAACCTATGGAGTCAAGATAGCTGGATAAGATATCCCCCGATATGGCAGAACCACCGATACCACAGAATACAATATTATCATAATCATATTGTTTTTTGTCAATTGCTTGACCTGCATTAAGTCCAGTCTCAATCTGATGGTAAAATTCTGTGAGTATGTCATACATACCATCTTCATCTAACTGTTTAATTCTGTCTTTTGTTACTTCCAACTTTTTCCTCTTCAACTTAAGCTAATCACAAAGTTCCAAATATAAAAAAATATTACTTACCAATACAAAAGCCAGAGAATATCTCAGCCAAAACTTCTTCATTCCATTGGTCACCGGTGATTTCACCGAGCGTATTAGTTGCATTTCTAATGTCTATGGAAATTATTTCATTTTCCATATTGGAATCTATTGCATCAATTCCATTCTGTATTTCTGATGCAGCTTTTCGAAGTAAATCAGCATGACGTTTGTTTATCAATACATCATTTATTCTGTCAACACTATTTTTAGCATTCTGTTTTATAATGGTTGTAATTTGATTTATTCCGTCGCCATTTTTAGCTGAAATATATATATTATTTGATTCTTGTGATTCTATCAAATCAGATTTATTCTGAACTAATAAAAATTGTGAATTACTGTACTTCTCTTTGAGCGATTCGAATAAATCAACGGAGCTGTTAATGCCATTATTTGCATCGTTAAGAACCAGAACTAAATTTGCCTGTTCTAATACAGATTCAACCAGCTTAATCCCTTCAATTTCTATAGTATCTTCCGTTTCACGAAGTCCAGCTGTATCAATTAACCTGACTTTTATATCATCTAAAAGTATGTCTTCCTCGATATAATCCCTAGTGGTTCCTTCTATATCACTTACGATAGCTCTGTTTTTCTGTAAAATCGTGTTGAATAGTGTAGATTTCCCAGAATTAGGGAATCCAACTACAGCTACCACATAGCCCGAACGCAGCACTTCGGATGCTCTGTATTTGTCAGCCAACTCATTGCAGTAGAGCAAAGACTCTTCCAAACGTCTCTTTACTTCGCTGTTGTCAACCAAATCAATCTCTTCTTCGGAGAAATCAAGTTCTAATTCTAGTAAACCAGCAGTTCTAATTAATTCTTTTCTTAATTCTTTCAAACGTTTTGTGAACTGCCCAACTAATTGCCGAGCTGAAGTTAATGCACCAGCAACAGAAGTAGAATGGATAATATCAGCCACTGCTTCGACTTGAGTTAAATCTAATTTGCCATTTAAGAAAGCAGTTCTTGTAAACTCACCTGGCTCAGGGTATTCAGCTCCTGAATCAAGCAAAGCATTGACAATCTGACCAGCAACAATATTACCGCCATGACAACCAAACTCCACAGTGTTCTCGCCTGTGTAAGAGTTAGTAGCACGGAAAACGCTTGCTGTAACGGTATCAATCAACTCATCAGCAGTTTGAAACTTACCATAATGAATGGTGTGTGAATCTGCATTTTCTAATGTAGTTTTTCCACTAAAGCATTTGTCAGCAATTTTAAAGGCATTTTTACCAGATATTCTGACTACATTGAGTCCAGCTATCCCCGGAGCCGTTGCTAATGCGACTATTGTTCTAGACATAAGTAATATTATTCTAATTCTGTTGTAATAATATTCAAATATAGCATTATAAAATTTAATATCGTAATAGTGGTGGTGGCACAATTTTTGAATAAATTGTTTAATTATAATAAATAATAAATTGTGAAAAAGAGATGAGTGAAGACGTAAATCTGTACGACGACCCAAATAGATATGCTAATGAAGGGAAATTATTAGTTGGTGAAACCCTAAAATTTTACGGCTACCAAGAGTTTGAACTAGGAAGAGACTTTATAAAAGTACTACCTTCAGACCCAAAACTTCGGAGAAAACAAGATTTGGTTAGGCCTATTGTAGAATCAGAATGGTTCAATGAAAAATCTATTCTAGATTTGGGTGCAAATTCGGCATTCTTCTGTTTTTATTCGCTACTAAACGGTTCAAACAGAGCCGATGCTGTAGAAATTGACAAAAAGTACGTAGGAATGGTTAATTCAGCTATTAATCACTATGATATCAATAATATGGAAATGCACGACATTAATGTTATGGATTATCACAAAAAAGCTGATTTGGTCGTTGCTTACGCTCTAATTCATTGGATTTATTCTTGTACTTCAGATTACGGAAGCTTAACACAAGCTGTAGCTAAGTTGGCAGATTTGGCAAATGAAGTTCTTATTATAGAATGGGTTGACCCTCAAGATGATGCAATCAAGTTTTTCAACCATTTAGATTTCAACAAATCAATAATTAATGAGCCATATGATTTAGAACATTTTGAAAAGGCACTATCAAAGTCATTTGAAACTTGGGAATTACTTGGTGATGTAAAAGCAACTCGTAAAGTTTATGCTTGTTATAAATCAGAAGCAATAAAAAATAAAATTAAAAAGAGAGAAGAAGATAGAAATAACAATGACCCTGACCAAGCACATAGATTCTTACAAAAGACCTTAGCTGGTATATTAGGGGATATAAAAAATATTGACCAAGATATGACACTGCTTTTCTATCCTGATTTGTTGCAAAATATGAAGATTGATAATTACATAAATGAAACAGATATCTTAGTTTCTAATCAATTTATTGATGATATTGAGACAATATGTGAAATGACTACTCTGGAGAATGGAAATAAATACATTGAATTAGATTTAGGTAAGTTGAATTATAGAATAAACCTTTTTACAATTGAGAACTTTCCAGAAAAAGTATCGAAATACTTTAAAAATAGTGTTCAACAGAGCGGTGAGTTCAAAGCACTGAATAGAAAAGCAAGTGCAGATTTTATTTTGTTCAAAATGTTATATCATTACGGTGCAACAGATAATTCACTCAATATGTTATATAATATATTCAATCCTGATCAAAATGTAGTATCTATTTCATCTGACTTGAATTACTATTCAAATTTGATTTTTGAGAATAGTCTTAAAATTAATGAATCAAATAAATTTTTAACTGACAAATCATTTGACTTTGTATATTCTTTGGTTAATTGCGTAAGTGCTAGAATATTGTCCGTTACTAGAGAGAGAATATTTATTAGTAGAGTTTATAAATTAGAAGATAGATACGTAAAGCAAGCAAATCATGGGATTGCAGAAGATGAGTATAATTTTTTAAAACAACTGTCAAAATATAACTGTTTCCCAAATGTAAATAATCTACAACAAAAAGAAAATAGTCACTATTTTGAAGTTGAAGCAATTGATGGAACAACTATTACAGATGACAAGGAATTCCACAAATTGTATACTTATTTAGAAAGAAAGGAATTTGTGACAGGGCTACTAGATATTTTAGAAATTTTAGAAAAAGAAAGAATAGAGCACAGGGATATTAATACTAATAATATATTTGTAAGAGATAAAAAACCTGTTCTTTTTGATTTTGGTTGGGCTAAGACAAAAGGAGAAGATGCATTTACTCCAAGTGGACTTAACGGTGAGAATTCCACACATACTGGTGAACTGAACGATGTATATGCCGTTGCAAAAACACTGGAAGATATCAAATTCACTGGCTTTGATGATTTAATAAAAGAAATGAAATCAGATTGGAATAAACCAATTTCAGAGTATAGAAAGTATTTGGAGCCAAAATCAGAATTTAGCAAAGATCTTCCTCAACTTATAAAACACTTAAAGCAACACAACTACGAGGAAGCGTTAGTTTTATCACAAAAATTGATGGAAAACTTGCCAAGGAATACTATAAATAACTCAAATTTACATTATTCTAAAGCATTATGTTTATACAAACTAGGTAGATACGAGGAAGCCGAAGAAGCAGTCTATGCTGAGGTGATTATCAACCCAGGATTCGAAGAAGCTCACGAATTGCGTGCAGCGATAGAAGATGCAATGGGTGGCAGTACAGATATGAGCTATGAGCAAGCTAAGCCAGAGCAGACCAACGAAAGAGAGAGTGAACAAGATTATAAAGTTACTATTATTATTCCTTGCTTCAACAAAGTAGAGCTGACGAAGCAATGCTTAGAGTCAATATTTGAGATTACAGACCAAGATGTTAAATATGAAGTATTGTTAGTTGACAATGCATCGGAAGATGCGACTGAAGAGCTGTGTACAGAATATTCAAAGGAATTATCAAACTTTAGATATATCCGAAATGATGAGAATATGGGCTTTGCTATTGCCTGTAACCAAGGTATAGATGCTAGAAAAGGTAAGCACGCACTACTTCTAAATAATGATACTGTTGTTACCAAAGGATGGCTTATAGAAATGCTTACCACACTCAACAATGAAGAAAAATGTGGTATTGTTGGGTCATGTTTGCTCTACCCTGATTCAGAATTAATACAGCATTGTGGTGTTTATATTGGTCAGCACCAGAATGGTTTTGCTTTTCCTTTTCATTTTAATTTATATGCTAAGCTCTCAGAAACTCCTGAAGCTAAGGAAGTAAGAAAATTGAGAGCTGTAACTGGAGCTTGCTTTCTGATAAATGAGGAGCTTATAAATGATATTGGCGGATTAGATGATGGCTATATAAATGGTTATGAAGATATAGACTACTGCCTAATGGCTGAGAATGCTGGTTGGAATATTTACTATTGTGGAAAATCATTACTATTTCACTATGAATCTATGTCGCAGAGCAGGCATAAGTTCGATAACGAAAACTTAGTTAGGTTTGTAAGAAAATGGGAAGATAAAGCAAGTTATGAATTAAACTATGAAGAGACGAGTAAAGAAATTGCAGAGAATAATCAAAGATATAAAGAAATAAATGATGAGTTAGAATACGATTATAAACAAGTAAGACGCGAAATATTAGGCAAAGGAAAAGGTGAAATTGAGTTTTCGATTATAATTCCGGTTCATTCTGATGCTGATTACACAGTGAAGTGTTTACAGTATATTCATAGCCAAACATATCTACATAATATTGAAATTATATTAATTGATAATGATTCAGATTCAAGAACGAAACAACTAATATCGAACCTCGGTGACTTTGCAAAAGTAATTGTTAATGAAAAGAACGAGAGCTATTCAAAAGCAAATAACCAAGGTGCAGAGATAGCTACTGGTAAGTATCTTGTGTTTATGAACAATGACATTGAGACAAAAACTGGATGGATGGAATCGTTGGAAACTGTGTTCGACAACAATCCAGAAATTGCTATTCAAGGAGCTAAACTAACTTACCCAGACAACAGAATACAACATGCTGGTATTGTTTGGGGACCAGTTCCAGAGCTGAATAATATAAACCTTCACTATCACGTTCACTTGCTCAAAGATGAAGATGACCCTGCTGTAAATATCGCAAAAGAATACCAGATGGTAACGGGTGCATTGTTAACGATTAGAAGAGAAGTATTTGAGGAAGTTGGTGGTTTTGATGAGCAGTATTATTTTGGCCATGAGGACTTGGATTTATGTATGAAAGTGCGTGACGCTGGATATAAGGTATGGTATAACCCTAAAGTCAGTGCTACACACCACGAGTCTATTACGAAGAAGACAGTTGGAATGGATAAATTCGAGAGATACTTCAAGAATGAAGATAGCTATGACAAAGCAAACCACGAGTATTTTTTGAGAAAATGGAAGGACAAATTGGTAGTCGATTCAGTGGCCCAAACTACAACAAAACAGCAAGATATAAATGTTGATAGCGATAAGAAACGAATCTTATTCACTATGTACGGATGGAATGAAGTCGGTGGTGGTACTACCTTCCCTAAGTCTGTTGCTAAAGGGTTAGTACTCAAAGGTTATGAAGTATATGTAATCTATGCTACTGGCAAACATCCACACAACGATGAGCCATACTTCGTGGAAGAAAGTAATGATTCTGGGGTTAATCTGATTGGTATATACAATCGCCCTGCTAAGTTCTTAGATTATGAGAGACCAGAAAGGGAAGTTAAAGATGAGAAAATAGTTGAAATATATGAGCAATATTTAGATAAGATAGACCCAGATATTGTCAATTTCCATAACTTCATCGGGCTTTCATTCGGTATAGTAAAGCCAACTACGGAGAGGGCAATCAAGACAATATTCACACCATATAACTATCACCCGATTGACCCTAAGCTATATATGTTTACAGATGATTTGAAGAAGTGGGGTAATACTGAGTTTTTCACTTACAGTGATGTGCCAGATATAGACAGAAAACATGATTTATACGAAGAGCGAATCAACGTAGCAAGGGATAGCGTAAACGCCTGCGATATGGTATTAGCAGTGTCTGACAGACAGAAAGAGATTTATGAAGAATTTGGAATATATAAAGAGCTAATATACAAAGTCAATCAAATACACGATAATCTAGACGTAATCTCAAAACGTTCGAGCAGAGAAGTTCACAAACCAATCAAGATTGGCTTTATTGGTGCGGTTATTCCACAGAAAGGTATTCAGTCGCTTATTGCAGCTTGCTCACAAATTGATAGACAAGATTTAGAATTGCACATATACGGGTATTGTAATGACGAATACAGAGAGTTGCTTCAAAGTATAAAAACAGAGTGTGAGATTGTATTCCACGGTGCTTATGATAAAAATCAACTCAATGATATTGCTAACAAATTAGACCTTATGGTTGTACCAAGTATATGGGAAGATTGTGCTCCATTTGTTGTGCAAGAATCGCTTGCTATGGGTTTGCCAGTAATTGGTTCTGATTTGGGTGGAATCTCTGACTTCGTAGAAGATGGGTATAATGGAATTATTTATGACCATTCCAATAGCATAGAGCTGAGGGATATCCTCTTAGATATGATAAAGAATCCAGATTTATTGACTGAACTGCAAGAGAACGCATGCGTTCCAGTTTCGTTCAATGATTATTTGACTCACTTGACAGGTATCTACGAAAAGCTAATTGGCAATGCTCCACTAAAAAGAGAAGAAATAGAGTTTGATTTTAAATCAATGTTAAAGGGGATAGAATTGAAAGATGAATTAGAAGAGGAAGCATCTGTTGGTGCTAAACGTATGGTTATTAATCTGAGTGGTTATAGCTCTGCAGGTACTAGAAACCTTTACAATAAGAGTGAAGACCAATCTTTATTTAACAAAGAAACACAGAGAATTGATTTAGAAGATTCTTCGTTACAGTCATTAGAGCTTGAAAATTTGCTGGAATATTTAGAAACTGACGAAGTGGCTAAATTGCTCAAAGAAGCAAAACGTGTGCTAGCAGGCAATGCTAAGTTAGAAATTAGTGTCTTAGATGTTGCTACAATTTCTAGTAGCTTATCGACTGGTGACATTTCTCTCAATGATTATAACAATATGATGTTCGGAGCTGCGAACCATAGGATTAAAAACTCGTTCGATTCTGCTTCACTCAACGCATTGCTAAAAGCCAATAAGTTTGAGAACATTGAAATCAAAAAAACAAAAGATGATTCCACAGCGATTGGTAAGCCACTAATTACTGGTATAGGTTACAAACCAGTAAATGCTGCAGAGCAATCGGACAATGGCTACACTTACTCTAAAGATTACAGACCACAACTCAATATAGTATGGGAAGGAACACAGTTTGTTCATCACTCACTTGCACTGATAAATAGAGAGCAATGCTCTAATATAATCGATGCAGAAGTAGCTGACTTGACAATAGTACCTTATGAGCCAGAGAAATTCAATCCGAAAGGAAATGATAAGTATGAAAAGCTATACTGGCATGATATCAGAGTAAAAGATATAAATAAAGAAAAAGAGAAGCTGCCATATGTTTGGATTAGGCACCAATGGCCACCAAAGAATGAGGCGCCAAAGGGCTCGAGATGGATTATAAATCAACCATGGGAATTTTCAGCTCTGACTACTGACTTAAAAGATGCCTTCCAAAATGCTGATGAGGTATGGACTCCTACAAATTGGTGTAGGAATGTGTATATCAACTCTGGAATTGAGCCAGACAAGGTGCAAGTAATTCCAAATGGTATAGACCCAAGTTTGTTCACTCCTAAGGGTAAGCAATATCCATTGAAATCTAACAAGAAAATTAAATTCCTTTTCGTTGGTGGAACAATATATAGGAAAGGGATTGATATACTATTAGATTCTTATGTCAGTACATTTACTAAGCACGACGATGTTTGTTTAGTTATTAAGGATATGGGTGGCGACACATTCTACAAAGGTCAAACAGCAAAAGAGTATATCAATAAATTAAAATTGATAGATGACACGCCAGAAATAGATTACATAGATGAAATGCTTCCTGAAGAAGACATAGCAGCACTTTACAGGGCATGTGACGTTTTCGTTTCCCCATACAGAGGTGAGGGCTTCTCTCTGCCAACACTCGAAGCTATGGCTTGTGGCCTACCAGTAATTGTTACTGAAGGTGGTGCAACAGATGATTTCGTTGATGAAAATGTTGGCTGGAAAATAAAAGCGGATCCTAAGTCTATTGGTACATCTATGGGAGAGAAGACTTTCGTTCATGAGGCATATTTGCTAGAACCTGATCAGAAAGACTTGAATACGAAATTACGACATGCCTATGATAGCTCTACTTCGCTTATAAGTGTTGGCTTGATCGCATCACACAGAGCGAGGACAGTATTCACTTGGAGAAATGCTACTATAAAGACTCTGAAAAGATTGGATTACTTATACGATACGGAAATGGCAACTCCTGCAATGCTGAAATTAGAGAAGTTGGAAGACGATTATATCTTACTCGGTGAAGCAGAAATAGCATTCAATAATTTTGAATATGATAATGCGATTCAGCTCTATAAGCAAGTAGTAGAATCAGGCAATTTAGAAGATGAATATGAAGCATTAGCATTGAAAGAGACTGTACTAATTATGTTAAACACAAGCAACTACGATTTGGCAGAGCAATTTTTAGAAAGTTTCAATCCTGATGATGTTGACTACCAATACTTATCAGCTAAGACTAAAGCATACAAGGGTAATTTAGAAGATTGCTTAGATGAGATGACTAACATAATGAACAACTGGCAAAAGATAAAGCACGATAGTCAAATAAGTCTTACACTTGACCATGTGCTATCATTCGTTGGTGAGATAATGAGTTCTATGGGAGATGATGAGTCGGCTCTAAAGGTTTACCAAGCATCACTTGAGATAAATAAACTTAATATTGACTCACTCTTCGGAATTGGCGAAATAATGATAAAGGGCGAGCAATATGATGTGGGTAAGGAATATTTACAACAAGTGCTAGCCGTCTATCCCGACCACCAAGATGCTATTGAGCTTTTGAACAGCTTGGAAGAGGTGTAGGTTCGAGTTGCATTTTTTAAAAATTATTTCTAAATTAAAGAATTATTCTATTCTTTCAATTCAGACTAAGGTTTAAAATGAGAGCTTTCATTTTTGTTTTTACAGCATTTCTGTGCTTTAATTCAGTAAATTCCCAAGATTACAACTTCTACAAAACTGAGGATAATTCTCACTTTACGGATATTGAATTCCACAATGAGAAGATTTACTTATTAAACAGTTTCATTGATGGGAAAAGTATCAAAGTATTTGATGCGATGAGCAATACTTACGAAACACTTATCTCAAAAGAAGACCTAAATGAGAATGGTTTAGCAAATATAGAAGATATGGTATTTTTGAATGACGAAATATTTGTTATTAAAGATAATAAATTAATTAATATATCTGATGGTTATAAGGAATACTCTCTTTCAGATGAATTTGATTTCAAACCATACTCAGACAAGTACAGAGAGTTACATAATATTACTGCCAAAGACAATTCATTATTCATCGGCTCTACGTATGGGACAGTAAAAACAAGAGATACTTTATATGGTACTCCATTTTACGAAGTAGAATCGTATGGGGAACTTTTAAAATTTGAGTCTGGTAACATAACTAGGGTTTTTGATGGAGGAGTTAATAAAGATTATTACAGTTTTGATAAATCCCCTGTTATTGATGAGAATAAAAATATTTGGTTCGCTTATACTCAAAATGAACCCAATATTGGAGGGGTGATAAAAATCAACTCTGAATTTAACGTAGAGATTTTTGATTTGAAATCAAATTCAGGAAAAGATATTCGATTGCAACCAATTTCAATTGACTTAGTAAATAACTCACTTTATGTTAGCTCACCTCCTTCTGGGACATCAGCTTATGTAGAAGGACTCAGTATTTATAATATTGATGAAAAAAATTGGTCATTTAATACGGAATACTTAGAGAATTATGATGGGTTCGAGGGTAGAAATTGGGAAGTTCCTAGAAAAGTAAAACAACTAAATAATGGCGATGTTGCAATATTAGGGCTTGAATTTACAATACAACATGAGAATAGCTATACCTATTTCAACATAACAGAGATGCAACAAAAAAAGTATGGAATATCAGCGAAATCAGAGAACCTGGATCTTTACGAAACAGAGGATAAGTATTATGTGATAAGAAGAACAGGAATTCTAGAGTTTGATAAGTCGGCAATAACTTCTGTAAATGAAGAATTAAGTCAGAAATATGATTATCAAGTATTTAATAATTCTTTGAACTTTAGTGAAAGCATTAATAGCTATAGAATATTTGATTTACTAGGTAAGCCAATGAAAAAAGGGGGAAATGAATCGAATATTGATATTTCAGAACTAAATACCGGTGCTTACTTTATCCTACTTAACAAAGAGTATATGGTCAAATTTATAAAAGAATAGTATTCTTCATATATAGGGTATAACCAGTGTGACAAAGTGTGTTAGAATAAAATTTATTCACCGTTTTGCCTCACAAAGGATTTTTACTTTGTAACTACTTCTAATCTTAATATAGTGCAGTATTAAAAACATTAATATAAAGTTTATAGAAATCATTATGATAAACTCTAAGAAGTTTAAGTTAAAAAGTACTGACAACATCTTAACTGGCACTATCTGGAAGTTAAAAATATGATAAATATTCATTTCTATCGAACTTATTGTAGTATTGAAATTAATAATATAAATAAGTGATAGAATAATAAGGTATGAGATAAGATTATTTGATTTCAAAGTTAAAGTAAAAATCATTGTCAAAAACGGAAGTGATAAAATAGCACTCAAAATAACTACAATTAAAGAAATATGTAAATCAAGATATGCGTAAAAAACTTGTATATCTGTTGCTATTCTAGAATACTCTAAATTAATACATAAACATAGAAGTAAAGTCAAAATACTATAAATATTATACTTAAAGATTAATAGGATTTTGGAATATTCTATTAAATACTTTTGAACATTGCTCTTATGGTATTTGGGTTCGGTAAAATATATTGATTTATTATTAAGTTCATAACATAAATAGATTATTAAAATTGGCTGAAATAGTAGAATATAGATCTTTGTGAAACAAGCGAAATATCCACCAAACCATTCACAACTCTCAGCATTTAGACCAAATAATGAGAGCCAAATAACAACAAATAATGGCCAAATGATAGAGTTGAGTAATAGATTCTTTCTGTTTTCACGACCATTTTCAATGTAAAAAGTTTGACTTAACTCCCTAAAAAAATTTCCCATATTCCCTCAACCCTCCAATGCGATATCAGTCCTGTTGCCACGTTTCAGGTAGTAGATGACCAATGCTGTGACTGCTATGTTGGTGGCTAAGATAGCTAATATCTTTAAATAGGGGATAAATTCTCCATCTTGGAAGAGTAGCATTGGAACCATTTGAATGTTGACGAAATATGTCAGGTGCCAAAGTGGGATTTCAGGAAAGTTTATAGGTAGATAAGCAAATGTAAAGTTTGCAGCCCAAAGTATAAACATCCCAATTACATAATGTCTGTACTTACTCATCCACTTGCTAAAAACACTAATTACCAGTAATAATGGTAATGAAAATAGAGGGGTAAATAGACCTATTATTAGAGTAAGAATTAGGTTTAAGAAATTAACCTCTAGTGATACACCATACAGATTTTGTTGTATTGGTAAATATATAGCTAAATAAGCAATCAAAACAACAATGTTTATAATACCATATTTTAGTATTACAAGAATTTTAGGAATGATTGAGTAGAATTTAGAGTCTTTAGAGTATTCCATATCATTACTCTTACTGAAAACCCAATAACACATGGTTAGCAAGAATATTGGCTGAAATATACCAATGTATGAAAGGATAGGTACCCCAAAATACTTGCTTAAGTTATTTGGTGCAAATTCACTTTTAAGATAAGTCGGATCTATTGTATTCATTAATATCATGAAAGCCATCATTAACAAAGGTGTCAACACAGCCAAAAGTATGAATTTTTTCGATGTGTTATTCTCCTTTTCAATTTCGTATGCTGCTTTTAACTTGTCTATCGTTCCCATTAGCCTTTCCTGTTTTAAAAATCCATTTATTTGTACAAAGTTAATAAGAATTCTCTACCTCACAAGTAGTTTTAAATCTTCCCCCGATTTTTATTATCTTTGTTATTACACAAAACGTAGAAATACGAAAAAATAGATAAATAAATCAAACGGAATAATTTAAGATGTCAACTAGAGTAAGATTTGCTCCATCACCAACAGGCTACCTCCACGTAGGTGGGCTAAGAACAGCTTTGTATAATTACCTTTTTGCCAAAAGCACTGGTGGCACTATGGTGCTAAGAATAGAGGACACAGACAGAACGAGATTTGTCGAAGATTCGCAAAAGAATTTGATAGAATCACTGAAGTGGTGCGGTATTGAGTTCGATGAAGGACCAGAACAAGGCGGTGATTATGGACCATATATCCAATCTGAAAGATTCGATTTGTACTCTAAGTATGCTCAAGAGTTGATTGATAATGGCTCAGCTTACTATGCTTTTGACACTTCAGAAGAGTTGACGGCTATGAGGGAAAGACAAATGGCTGCTGGAGTTGCTCCTAAGTATGACCGCTCGACTATGAAGAGCCAATACACTTTGGGTGAAGAGAAGACTAAGGAGATGTTAGATCAAGGTGTTGAGCATGTAGTAAGATTGAAAGTTCCACACGAAGAAATAAAGTACGAGGATTTGATTCGTGGTAAAGTTACAGTGAACGGTAAGGATGTGGATGACCAGATATTATTGAAATCTGATGGATTCCCAACTTATCACTTAGCAAATGTTGTAGATGATCACCTAATGAATATCACTCATGTTATCCGTGGGGAAGAGTGGTTACCATCAGTTCCTAAGCACGTTTTGCTTTACAGAGCATTTGGCTGGGATATGCCCAAACTAGCTCACTTGCCACTGCTATTGAATCAGAATAAGCAAAAACTTAGTAAAAGGCATGGTGATGTAGCTGTGGAAGATTTTAAACAAAAGGGATACTTCGCAGATGCATTTACAAACTTTATTGCTTTGCTTGGATGGAACCCAAGTGGTGAAAGAGAAATTTACTCAATGGATGAGCTAATAGCTGGATTTAATATTGAGAAAGTGAACAAAGGTGGGGCTATCTTTGATAGAAGAAAACTTCTGTGGATGAACTCGGAATACCTGAAAACTAAGCCATTGGGTGAGCTGGCTGATAAGCTAATCCCCAAATTAGATGAAGAGGGTTGGAAGTATGAAAATAAGGAATATGTTGAGCGAGTAGTTGGTTTGCTTCGTGAGCGTGTAAATTTCGTAGAAGAAATTCCTGAGTTTGGTGACTATATGTTTGGTCCAATTCGTGAGTTCGATGAAAAATACAAAGCGAAACAATGGAAGGAAGGTACTTACGACTCCATCAAACCACTGATTGATCAGTTGGAAAGTCTTGAAGACTGGACAGATGAGTCAATTCATAAAGTAGTTAAAGATTATGTAGATAGCTCAGGGCTTGGTTTCGGAAAAGTAATGAATCCATTTAGACTTATGTTGACTGGTAAACCTGTAGGGGCCAGTCTAACACTTACAATGGAGTTACTTGGAAAAGAAGAAAGTTTCAAACGTATAAATGACTTCCTAGAATCAGAGAATGCTAAATAAATTTTTCATATTAGTTGTTGGATTGTTAGTTTTTGGTTGCTCTTCAGTAGAGTACAGTAAGTGCGTGACCGAATCAAGGCGTTCTGTTATCATTAGCTGGGGTGACTATGATATGATTAATAACAAAGTTATTCGTGGCTATGCAGTTACAACTGATATGAATGTCTATAGTTTAGCAAGTCTAAGGGATAGTACCATGGGGGAGCCAGTTTTAAAAACAACTGATTCTGTGTATTGCAATATGACTGAAAAGCTGTGGAATACTATCATGGAAGTCCAGAAGTTAAATGTTCCCGCAGATACTGTCAGATTTATCAGATATTCGAATCCTAAAACCAATATAAGTGTGAATGGATTTTGGAATAATAAATTAAAAGCTATTGGTAGTAAGGAATACAGAGAAGTTTTTAGTATATTGAATACTATATCACCAGTAAAATTTGAAGAATAGTTTAAATGAAAGTTTTAATAGCAGACGATAATCCAGATTTTTGTTCAACTGTTTCTGACATAGTGCAAGGTTTCGGTTACGAAACAATAATGTGCAATGACCCAGAAACGGCTATGAATCAATTAGATGAAGGCAACAAAGAGATAGCTCTTGCTTTGCTTGATATTGAGTTTGGACCGTCCGTTGCAAAAACAGGTTTAGATATTCTGGAATATTCTCGCAAGAAATACCCATCTATCCCTGTGGTAATGATATCAGGAAAGGGTTCTATAGAAACTGCTGTAAAAGCCACTAAACTTGGTGCTGTAAACTTTATAGAAAAGAGTGTAGTCAGCAAAGATAAAATCAAAGAAGTTTTAGAAAGTGCTATAAGTAAAGCTGAAGCAAAAGGCGAGACAAAAGAAATTTTAAACTTCTTAAAAATGCATGGACTTATTGGAAATAGTCCAGCTATGATTGAGTTAGGTGACCAAATTATTCGATTTGGAAGGACTGACTTGAATATATTAGTAACGGGGGAGACAGGAACTGGTAAAAAATTAGTAGCTAAGGCAATTCATGCTATTTCAAGAAGAACTAAGAACTCTATAGTTACAGTTGATATACCAAATATTCCTAAGGAACTATTCCAAAGTGAGCTATTCGGTCACATCAAAGGTGCCTTCTCTGGTGCTACAGAGACTAAGAGAGGTCTATTTCACAAAGCACATAGAGGAACTCTATTTCTAGATGAGATTGGCGATATGCCACTTGACTTGCAGAGCAATTTACTAATTCCTATTGAAGAACGCCAAGTCCGTAAAGTTGGTTCAGTGGAAAGTGAAGATGTAGATGTTCGTATTGTATCTGCTACTGATAAAAACTTAGTTCAGGAAATGAAAGATGGGACATTCAGAGAACCTCTTTACCATAGACTACGTGAGTGTGAGATTTTCATTCCTCCATTAAGAGAGAGGAAAGAAGACATTCCTGAAATAGTGGACTATTATCTAAAAATTCACAATGACAATTTTAGTGAGAACAAAGTATTTTCACCTGCAGCAATTGAGTTCATGACTGAGCAACTGTGGAATGGTAATGTCAGAGAGCTTGCTAGCTTGGTTAGAGTTATTTTGCAAACAGTGAAAGGTGAAGAAATAGAAGTAAATGACGTTCACAAAATGTTAAAATCTAACTCTTCTACTCCAGTTGTTGACTCAAAAGCAGAAGCATTCTTATCTTCTGATAGAACTCTGAAAGAAGATTTGCAACAAGTTGATAAAAGAAAAATAGAATCTACTTTGGAGCGATGCAAAGGTAACGTTAGTAAATCAGCCGCACAGCTCGATATTAGTCGTGAAACATTGCACAATAAGATACGCAAGTATGACATAGATGTGCAACAATACCGAAAGAAAAAATAATCAATATCTGCATTAGTTAATGCAGCCCAATATGAAGTTATCAGCAGTAATCATAGCTTATAATGAAGAAGATAAAATAGGTATGTGCCTAGATTCTCTTTCTGCTATAGCTGATGAGATAATAGTTGTTGATTCATTTTCAACGGATAGAACTGTTGAAATATGTGAAAGTAAAGGTGCAACTGTAATAAAGCAGAAATTCTTAGGGTATATAGAACAGAAGAATTTTGCACTCCAAATGGCAAACTATGAATATGTATTGTCATTGGATGCTGACGAGGTGCTTTCTGAAAAGTTGAAACAATCCATTCTAAATATTAAAGAAAACCCAACTCACGATGCGTATAAGTTTAATAGGCTCACAAGTTTCTGCGGACAATGGATAAAACATGGTGGTTGGTACCCGGATACTAAATTAAGACTCTGGAAGAAGGAATTAGGTAGTTGGGCAGGAACAAACCCTCATGATAAAGTTGTGCTTAATGAAAATGTTAAAGTAGGATTTTTAGAAGGGGACTTACTCCACTATTCAATAGATAGTATAGAACAACACCTAGAACAAATACAAAAGTTTACAACAATTGCTGCAAAGGCAATGCACGAGAAAGGTAGACAGAGCAGTATTGGAAACATTATATTAAACTCGGTATTTAAATTTATCCGTGACTATATTATTAGACTTGGGTTTCTCGATGGGTTTTACGGGTATGTGGTTGCTAAAAATTCAGCTTATGCAAAATACCTCAAGTATTTAAAACTATATCAGCTCAATAGAAAGGCAAAACAATGAAAAAAGTTTGCTTTGTCAACACAACGAAGTTTTGGGGTGGTGGTGAGAAATGGCATTATCAAAATGCTGTTGCCATGTCTAAATATGGCTTTGAAGTTAGTTTTATACTCAATGAAGCTGGTGAGCTAAAAGGAAAAATTTCCGAAGCTGGAATCAATCATTATGAAGTTGATATTACACCTTTCTCATATTTCAATTACTTCAAGAATAAAAAAATTGCTAACTACTTAATCAAAAGAAACATAGAAGTAGTGATTGTTAATGACTCGAGAGACCTTAAAACAATATCTATGATATGTAAGAAGCTGAAGATCAGAGTCATATATAGAAGGGGTATAGCTAGGCCTGTTAAGTGGACAAACGCAAATAGATTTATATATACAGCATTAGTATCCGATATAATATTCAACTCAGAAGCCACTAAAAAGGCATTTTTCAAAAATATCGATGAATCGCTTATACCAACTAAAAAGCATATCATTTATAATAGCTTAGAAATTGAGAAATTTCCTAATGGACAAAATGAAATGGATAAAATAGTAATAGGGAATGCCTCAAGATTAACTGAACAAAAGGGATTGAACTACATTATAGAGTTAGCAGAGCTGTTAAAGAGTGAAAATATAAATGCCATTATTAAGATTGCTGGTAAAGGTGAATTAGAGCAAGAATTATTGAGTGAAATAAAGGAAAAAAATCTAAATAATTATGTTCAGCTAGTAGGATTCTATGATGATATCCATGAATTTCTAAGTGAGTTAGATATATACCTTTGTAGCTCAGAATTCGAAGGATTCGGTTATTCAATAGCTGAAGCAATGCTTCATGAGCTGCCGGTAGTTGGATTTGATATTAGTAGTAACCCAGAAGTAATCAGAAATAATGAAACTGGAATATTGGTTACTCCTTTTAATATATTAGAACTGAAAGAGGCAATTATCAGACTTATTGATAACGATGATATAAGGAAAAGTTATGGTATTGCAGGGTATAAATATGTATCAGATAATTTTAATAAAGAAAAGAGCTACAAAAAACTAATTGAAGTTATTAATCAATAGATTCTATAGCCCTTGGTGTATTTTAAATTTCTATTTTACTGATATGCAACTTCACCTTTGGGGTCAGGGCCATATTCATTTGGACCTTGGTCGCCCTCTTGGACAAAGAAGTATATTAAGATTATTGCAATCGGAAGTGTTAAGAACCAACCTATTAAAGGTATGTATTTTACAACGTAAAGAAAGACTACTAATGAAGCCCACGAGCTTGGTTTGCCAATGTCGTGAAACCTGCGGCTAGAAACTGCTAATATTGGTAGTAGAACAGCTAAGCCATAAATTGTGGTTAGCATATAATCAATACTTAGTAACCATTGAATAACCCCAAGGACTAAATTAATAATAAAGTGAATAAGCAAAAACATCCAATATTCCTTCCTTCTTGCTCTTCCATTAAAATTAGCATAATTGTTTCGAACAACTTTTAAATACCACTCCATAGCACACACTCCTGATTGATAATGAATTAGTAATTGTTAACTTAATCAATGATTTAGTAAATTGCAACAATATAAAACTTGGCAACATTATTGCTAAGTATAAAATAAACATTAATTAGAATAGGTTGAGAATATGAATTTGTCTATAACTGAAAAGATAACATTGATTGCACTAGATGACAATACTGGTATTTGGGTTACTGACTCTATGCGTTTGAATTACGCATTGGCTTGCGGTATCTTATTTGAATTATATCAACAAAATTGTTTGAAAATTAATGACGGTAAGGTTGAGTTAATTGATAACAAAAAATCTGAAAGTAATTTGTCTACTAGCGCTGTAGAGCTTATGTCTAATTTGAGAAATAAAGGATTGCTTAGCGTTGTTTATAAAATTGCTAAATTGGCTAGTAAATCTAAGGATGAAATTCTGACTGGATTGGTCAACAAAGGGATATTAGAGACTAAAGAAGTTAATGGAGCTACTACATATCCTATGATAGATGCATCATTGGAAGACGCTATAAAGAGTAAACTGATTGAAATAGCTCATAATCACAAAACAATAGAAGAAAGAGATAATCTATTTCTTTTAAAAATATTAGCAAACTGTAAATTACAGTATGAAGTATTTGACAAAGAAATGGATAATAAGAAATTAGCTGCAATAGTTGAGGGAGCAAAAATAAGTGATAGTATAGACAAGGCAACAGTATCTGTTATTAATAATCTAGAAGAAACGCTAAATAGTCTTGTCGTTTCTGCATCTACTATTAATGTTAACTAAAATCTAGGTCATTGATTTGGATTTCTCCCACAGAGAATCCATTTCTTCTAAACTCATATTGTTTAAATCAAGACCAGCATTCTTAGCTTCTGATTCAATAAACTGAAATCTTCTAAGGAATTTGTTGTTTGTTGAGTTTAGTGCTTTTTCTGGTACGATACCTTCGTGCCTTGCTGCATTGACTAAAGAAAATAACAAGTCACCGAACTCCTCTTCTTTCCGCTTTTCATCATTTTCTATCAAAACTTCTTTCAATTCTTCTATCTCTTCAAATACTTTATCCCAGACACCATTTTTGTCATCCCAATCGAACCCGACTTTTGATGCTTTGTGTTGCATTCTTTCTGCTTTGAGTAACGAAGGAAGTCCTTTGGGAATTCCATCTAATGCAGACTTTTTACCCTCTTTTTTCTTTAGGGCCTCCCAGTTTTGAACTACATCTTCATCACTGTCTATTTTTACAGAACCAAAAACATGAGGGTGACGATGGATCATTTTTTCATGAACTTCACCTATTATATCTGAAATATCGAATGCATTTCTTTGTTCAGCTATTACACTATGTAGTAGAACATGCAGCAATACATCGCCTAGCTCTTTAGCTAATTCTTTGTCGTCATCATTTTCAATAGCATCTAATATCTCATAGCTTTCTTCAATTGTCAGGTGTGCAATCGATTCGTTGGTTTGCTTCCTATCCCAAGGGCATTCATTTCTAAGTATTCTAACTAATTTCATAAATATTTCGAATCTTTCCGACTCATTTGAGTCTTTTCTGGGTCGAGGTGGTGTGATGTTGCTCATAGGTACTATTGATATTTTTCTAAAATTATTTATTAATCCAAAGATAAGGTTCTTAGATATGAAATAAAATTTTATTAAATTAAAAAAAGTTAAAATCAATACTTCTAAAAAGGGTAATATAATGAGTTCGAAAAAACCTTACGCTTTGATATTAGGTGTATCAAGTGGATTTGGGAAAGCCACGGCTAGAAAACTAGCTGAAAATGGTTACAATATTTATGGCGTTCACATGGATTTAGGTAAAAATCGCCAAAAAGCCGAAGATTTCAGAGATGAACTACTTGAACTAGGTGTAGATGTACACTTCTTCAACAAAAATGCTGCTGATGATAAAAACAGACAAGGTGTTGTTGATGCTATAGTAGAAAATTCTAAGAAAGTAGAAGGCCATCAGTTAGATGTATTAATACATTCTCTGGCATTCGGTACTTTAAAATATCTAGTTACAGACCACGAGGACTCTCAGATTACTAAAAAGCAATTGGAAATGACAATGGATGTTATGGCTAATAGCTTAGTGTATTGGACACAAGATGTTTTCAAAGCAGGTCTATTTTCTAACAATGCAAGAATATTATCTTTCACAAGTGTTGGTTCTAGTAAAGCTATGTTAAACTATGGGGCTGTGTCAGCTGCAAAAGCTGCAATAGAATCATATACTAGACAACTAGCTATTGAACTTGCACCGCATGGTATTTCCGCGAATTGTATTTTTGCTGGTGTTACAAATACTCCGGCAGCTAGCAAAATACCTGGATTCCCAAGCATGATTAAGCTTGCTGAGATTCAAAATCCATTTAGAAGAGTAACTACAACTGATGATGTTGCGGCACTTGTATTGGCAATTTGCAATCCGGATCTACTTTTTATGACAGGAGAAATAATCCGAATAGATGGTGGCGACGCGGTATTCGAATACTTTGACTGGATGGAAGAAGAAGAAGGTAGACCAAAACCACCTCATGGTCAACTCTAAATAGAAAATAAACAAAACTTAAAGCCGAGTAGTTCTACTCGGCTTTTTTTTTACCCACTTTGTACCACATCAATCCAATCCCCTTTAATATCCGAACAAAACTAGTAATTCTAGCAACGCCATATACTAATCTTACACTCGCTAAAAAAGTATCTAATAATAATGCCATAGACATTAAAATGCTTGAATATCAGTATTGTTAGGAATTATAACTAAGAATATTAAAATAATGTTTTGTAGTTATATATATTTTTCATTAATTGCGAGTACCAAAGTGGGTGAAAGTGGTAGAAAGTGTGTTAATTTGCCTGCATTTGTAAAATCAAGGTGTTAAAGTGTCATTTTTTCAAGGTCAAGAAACATATTCTTTGGACTCGAAGGGTCGAGTGAATATCCCTGCAAAAATGCGAAAAATGCTTTCACCTGAGTCAAATGACACTTTCGTAGTGACTAGAGGAACAGACAATTGTATTGTAGCTTATCCTATGGATGAGTGGAAGAAATACCAATCTCAACTACAATCACTTAACCAATATGATGAGAAAAACAGATACTTTCTAAGGGTTCTACTAATGTGGAGTGACGAAGTAAGCTTAGATTCTCAGAATAGAATATCTCTTCCGAAAAGACTTATTGAGTTTGCTGGGGTAGAGAAAAAAGTCTTAATAATGGGAATGGTGGACAAGATTGAATTTTGGAATCCAGACACATTCGAAGAAAGCATAAATAACTTTGGTGAAAGCTACGAAGATGTAGCAAAGTTTGTAATGACAAAGAAAGAAGAATGAGGCTATAGCTATGGGGAATGAATATGATTATCATGACCCAGTACTACTGAATGAGTGTGTTGACTATCTGGTCACTAACAAAACGGGTATGTACGTTGATGGCACTCTGGGAGGTGGAGGCCACACAGCAGCTATCTTAGAAAAATTAGACAGTGGGGGACTTTTGATATCCTTTGATAAAGACCCAGACGCAATAGCACACTGTCAAGAAAGATTTTCTACACAGCTAGAAAATGGTATGTTAATACTACGGAACGAAGGTTTCGATAAGGCATACAGCGTAAAGGAGAGAGAAGGGACAATAAGTGGTCTTTTGCTAGACTTAGGTGTTTCTTCCAAACAGTTAGACGGTAGCAGTCGGGGGATAAGCTATCGTTTTGATTCCGAACTTGACATGAGGTTTGGGACTGAAGGAAGAACTGCAAAGGACTTGTTGCATGTAGCAACAGAGGAAGAACTAATCAGAATTCTGAAAGATTTTGGTGAAGAGCCCTTTTCTAGAAAGATAGCACGACGAATTGTCGAGGTCCGTCGTGCTACTTCCCTTTCTACTACTAATGACTTAAGAAAAATAGTAGAAGAATCAGTACCTACACACTTGCAATTCAAATCACTATCTAGAGTTTTTCAAGCAATCAGAATAGAAGTCAACTCTGAGCTAAAAGTACTTAGTGATACTCTCAATAATATAATACCAAAACTAGAAAAAGGTGGAAGAGTAGTTATACTCTCCTATCACTCATTAGAAGACAGAATAGTAAAAGACATATTCAAAAAGTTTGCAGCAAAAAGAAGAGACGCTATTACTGATGAAGAAAAAGTATACGGCAATTATGTTGCTATAGACCCAGTAGTAAAACTGCTTACAAAATCACCAGAAGTGCCTTCGGATGAGGAAATTAAAAGAAATAAACGAGCTAGAAGTGCAAAGTTAAGGGTGATAGAAAAATTATAGATTACCAGCTGCCACCTAATTTCAATTTACCTTCCCAATGAATCTGATTTTCATCTGTTCTTATTGTTTCAGGTGAGTTAACATAAGTAAAGTTTAGTAGTATATTCAACCACTCTTCTTCAGTCAGATTAATGAAATCATCAAGAGGAATTTCAATTTCTAGTCTTGAACCACTAATGTCATTCACATTTCCACCGAAAGACCATCTAGCTCCACCGACAATATCTCCACCTATTTTTACTCTTGCATCCTCAAAGTTCTCATCGAAATCTATCTGAGCACTCAATCCTAGCTTACCCAATTCTTGTGCTATTTGTCTAGTTACTAAGTCTGAGGCAATGGTGGTTTGTAAATTTATATCCTGACCTCCATTTGCATTCTGACTATCGTCAGGTAAACTTCCAGTAAGAAGTAAACTAATAATATTTCTCAATTTCTTTTCATTATCCCCAATGCCAGAATTACCAGCTATGTCATATTCGAATCTAAGTATAGGGTTTTCTTTAGTTCCAGTTACAAATATTTCTACGTTAAATTGCTTATATTCTCTTGTTGTTCCTTGGTATTCTGCTTTCAAATCCAATTGAGGATTTGATATATTACCAGTAGGGAAGTTTATGTCACCACTTATATCAAATGTTTTAAAGAAAGATAGCTTACTACCTTCTTTAAGAATTATTCTGCCATATAGTTTTGCTTCTTTATTATTTCTATTCTTTACATATCTAATATTTTTAACATTTATAGGAGTACCAATGATTACACTTGTTCTAAGGAATTGATTTATCTGCATATCTACTAGTGTTCTACCTCTGAACTCGATATCTAAATCTATATTGAGAAGTTCCATTAAACTTTCTTGTACTTCTTGTGCTTTGGCTACTTTCTTTACTTTTACGCTGTCATCACGGCCATAACTAGCAGTAATCAAATCACCTTGCCTTCTGTAAATAAATTTTGATTTTACAAGTTGTATTTCTTCTTCTTCAGGCATTTTAAGGTCTGCAGATTCCAGAGAAACATATCCCTCTAAGTTTGGCTTTTCAAATGTACCCCAAAATCTGAGAGAATCATCTTCAGTAGATATTATTAGCTTTCCATAGAGGTCTTTTTTTACTTTCTGAGTTTCATTTCTCATCACCAAGAATCGGTCAGTCTTCATCCCTATATCAAGTTTATTGATATTAAGATTTTCGAGCTCAATTTTCCCTGTCACTTCAGCTCTACCATTACTCAAATCATCTTGTTGATTATACAAAACAACATCTTCTAGAAATACATTATTCTCTTTTAGTATCAGCCCACCTTTAGCTTTGTAACTCACATTTGTAGCATCTACCAAGAACGAGGAATTATTGAAACGAAGAATTCCATCTAAAGTAACTCCATCTGGCATAGTTCCGCCAATCATTAACTTCCCTTTGCCAATTCCTTTCAGGTAGCTGATAGAAGGAACAAAAGGACTGACTATAGACAATGGGAGTGAGTCTATGTCGAATTCCATATCAACGTTCTTATCATTTCTAAACCTATCATCTACATCTACGAATGATAAATCTAAAGGTAGAGAGTTAATGTCCCCTTTGATTAATTCTGGAAACTCTTCTTCATCGCTAAAGTGGTCAATTATTAAACTACCATTCAGATTTTTATCTCTATATTTTAATTCAGATTCAATGTCTCCTACCATTTGTTCATTTACTTTTATATCGTTCGAAGTAACATAGAAATCCATTTTTGGATTAGAAACAGTACCATTGACTAATATTTGCAATGAGTCAATCTTCCCATCAATCTGTTCGAACTGTGCTCTGTTTTTTCTTGGTAAAAATGGTTTTATGCCCTTTATATCAAGTTGACTAATTGTCAAACTAAAATCAGAAAAGGTCTCATTGTCTGCGTTATAATCACCACTTATTACTATTCTTTCATCAGAGTTAGGATTTTCTAACTCCATAGAGTTTATGGTAAATCCACCATCTACAAATTTTGCATCAATTTCTTGGCTTAATTGAAGCGTATATTCGTCTTTGTATGATAAATCAAGTCTAGAAAAACCTAGTTTTATACCACCAGGAATAATATTAGTATTTCCGTCAAAAGCAATGTCCAATTGATTATTTATATCCGATGCACCAGTGAAATCAAACTGTTCACCATCGAAACCCAAAGAGATCTGAGGATAGTTAAATGAGTTGTCATTTATTGAAATTTTATTTTCAGCCTTGGCTTTCAAATCAAAATCAGAGAACACAGACATAGAATCTTGAATCTTCATATACAATCCTCCGTCTGCTTCAATCTTGTCCGATGAAACTGTCTGCTCACCCTTGTTGTAATAGAAATCATCTACTAAGAGTTTGTTGATGTATAGCGAGCTTTCCTCTTTGTTAGCAAAAAGATGGAAGTTCAGCTCAGTGTTCATCCTTAGATTGACACTATCTAGAAACGCAGTTATAAATGAAAAATCTGAAACTTCAACTTTAAGAGTAGCATCAATTGGGTTGTATTCACCAATCTTCTCTACTTCCATTAGCTCTAACTCCTTAACAACATCCTGGTCTTCTGGGATGAGTTTGTTTACTTCATTAGCAATGAAGTTATACATATAGTAGCCTTGTTTTTGCAATGCATCTATTGTATTTTCAAAATTATAATCTCCCTCTAATGTTATAGTCCCGAAATCAGAGTCAAACTTTATTTTTCTATTTTCTTTCGATTGTTTTTCAACTACTAAATCAAAGTTGAAAGGGAAAAATGACCTATCTTCGAACATTATAGTTTCAATTTCAGTATCAAAATTACCAACTATGTTGTCTATTTCTAAGCCAGAACCATTAAGTTTAGAGTGTCCTGTCATATAGGTTGGCATTTGGTCAGAAGCTAACATCTCTTTTAAATTCAAGGCATTGTAGTATAAATCTAAATTATATTTAGATTTAGCTTTATTTTTCATTATGGTTAGCTTTCCACTACCAGCTATGTATTTTCTAATTACTTCATTGGGTAAATAGCTAAATGTAGTGCTTCCAAATTCGGCATATATAGTGTCTAACGAGAATCTTTCAAATTTTTCAGTATTGAATTTTATATCCAATCTTGTCATATCAAATTTATCAACAATATTATTACCTCCACTGTAATCAATTTTGATTACTGGGTTACCACTTGATATATTAAGCATGCTTACATCTATTTGACCATTTAAACTTGTTGCAATAGAGGTTGGATAAAGCTTTTTGATATCTACTTTGTTGATATCGCCTTGGTATTCTAACTGCAAGTTGTTCCTAGAATCTACTGATAAGTTACCGTCTAAACTACCCACTCCAGTACTAGCATTTATATCAAATTTCAAGTTTTTAGGATTCCCTTTCATGGTTAGGTAATGAAAATCTGCGTATTTGAAATTTGGTAAATTATCTCCAGAAAGATTTAAGAATTTTTTCACATCATTATAAGTCAAGTAAGAATCTTTAGACTTTAAATTAAAGTACATTTTCTCGCTGTTTGTAACATCTTTAATATTTCCAGTCAAATTAAGATTTGAATTCTCTAAATTCATATCAAATTCATCAATCTCCAAATTATCCATTGTGCCAGATGCATCTAACTTGACATCATATTTTCCTTCAAACTTTGCTGGTACATTGAGTATGCTAAACAATTCAGCCACATCTAATTTCTTAGCATCAGCTTTTACGTCTATACTAGCAGTTTCGAAAGCTCCATCTTCTAAACCTCCAAAAATATCTATACCTTCTATTTCTGCATCTAAATCTAATTCAGTATCGCCATTTTGATATTCTAAGTTTTCAACTTTCACATAATTGCTATCTATTATAAACCCTAAATTTGTAGGACTTAATTTTTTATCCATTATCTTTTCGTAAAAACTAAGATTGTTTAAGTCTGCAACTAGTTTTTTCTTTGCTGGTCTGATAAAGAGTTCACCGCTAAAATTTAGGTCTTTTAAGTGCATATTGCTTGTGTTAAACCCTTTGCCTTCACTTTCAGGAGCATAAGGGTCATACATTCTAAATTCACCATCATTCATCTCAAGATGACTGAATAATATTTGTGTATCAGCTGGGGGAGTGGTATCATTCGGATTCTTCTTAGGTATTTTACTCACATTCCAGATGCCTGCTGAGTCTCTTAGCATGTTAAAAACTGGTTTTTCTAATGAAAGACTCGTCAAAAATATTTTTCCGTTTAGCAAATCACTTAAGTTGAAAAATGCTGTAGCACTGGGAATAGATGCTATAGTATCAGAGTCCATAGTCATAGAAACATCGTATAGCTCAATAGATTTTAAGCTATATAGGCGGAAATCATCTACATCTACTTTAGCGTTCAATGATTTGTTTATTTCACCTTCTGCGAAATCTAGAATAGATGAACGGACAGATTTGAATTGTAGAGAAACAAAAGCACCACCAATAATAAATACTATAAGAAGCAATAAAAAGACTATAAGCCTTTTTGTCCATTTTTTGAATGCTGAGCTTCCTGTATTTTCAGATTGGTTCTTTTTGCTATTTTTTCCTTTTTTGCTCAAATATTTTATTTGTTTAATTCCTTGATAATTGCTTATATTAAGACGATTCAGAAATATAAAAGTTTATAAACTTACTTTTATATATGTCTTAATAATAATAGTAAGCAAATAGAGTACCGAAATAGCAGAAAACAAGAAAAATATTAATAGTTTAATCATTATTATTGATGATGATAAATGGCTGCAAAAATTAGCTAGAAATATGCTTGAAAAGTATGGTTTTACAGTCAAAGAAGCACTTTCTCCTCACGAAGGTCTTGAGCTTGTAATGGGTGAAGACCCAATGCTAGTTTTGTTAGATCTGAATATGCCTAATGTAAGTGGAGAAGCGTTGCTACACTTGATCAATAATATGGAAAAAACAAAAGATACAAAGGTAGTTATCCTCTCTGCTCAAATAACTAAAGAAAATATAAAATCTACATATCTGAATGGAGCAGTTGGGTTTATAGCAAAACCATTTGAAGAAAAGGTGCTAATAGAGAAAATAAATGAGGTTCTAGACAAAGAATCTTTAAGAAAGCTCAAGAAAGATCCAAAAATTAAAGAAGAATTCTTCCTTAAAATCTAATTATTTTGGCAATACTATAATACTTTACAGTAAAGTAACTCTTGGTTCTGGTAATATAAATCGACTAAATTGTCTCACATCTAACTTATTAGAACTTAAACACCCTAATCATATTTTGGAAGTTTGGTTTGTCTTTAGATAAACCAGCTACATACACAACATAGTCGCCTTCGTTAATAAAGTCATACTCTTCGAGTAACTGCTCTCTGAAAGTCACAACGGCATCTTCAGTCTTGACTGGAGAATCAACCAACTTTGGAACAACACCCCAGATAAATGACAACCTTCTAGCAACGGCTTCAGTATCAGTAAACGCTACTATCGGGACTCTTGGTCTATAGTTCGCTACGTTTTTTGCTGTATAAGCAGAACTTGTTAATGTAACTATAGCTGCTGCGTTTATTTGATCAGCAATCATAGTAGCTGCACTACCCAAAGCATCTGAGATATCACCCCCATCATAGCTTGATTTGTATTTTTCGCTGCCATAAGGGTACTTTTCTTCTATATTTTCTATTATTCTTGACATATACCCAACAGCTTCGAAAGGGTATTTTCCTACGCTAGATTCAGCACTTAACATCAAACAGTCAGAACCATCCATTACAGCATTGGCTACATCACTTGCCTCAGCTCTTGTTGGTCTTGGGTTTTCTATCATTGACTCCAACATCTGAGTCGCTGTAATCACAGGTTTCCCGTAGTAATTACATCTATTTATTATTTCTTTTTGAATCAGAGGTACTCTTTCAGCAGGCATTTCTAAACCAAGGTCACCCCTTGCAACCATTACACCTGTTGTTTCTTGTATTATCTCGTCTATATTTTCGTAGGCTTCTACTCTTTCAATCTTGGCAATGATAGGTACTTCTCTTTTGAATATTTTCATCGCTGTTTTTAATTCAACAATGTCGATTTTTGAACGAACAAATGATAAAGCAACAGCATCTACACCGTTTTCCAATCCAAATTTCAAATCTTCTATGTCTTTTTCACTAAGCGAAGGTGCATTGCTTGTAGCTCCTGGTACTACTATCCCTTTCTTACTTTTTAGTATCCCACCTTTCACAACTCTTGTCTTAATCTCAGGCCCATTTACATCAAGTACTTTAAGCATGATATAACCATCATCAAGAAGGACTGTATATCCAGGAAGTGCCTCGTGTTTTAGATCTGTATAATTAGTACTAACTATTTTCGATGTACCTTCTTTCAGGGGTTTAGTTGTAATTATAAACTCGGCATTATCTTTTAGTTCTACACCACCTTCCTTCACATTTCCTATTCTGATCTTAGGCCCTTGTAAATCCATCATAATAGGAATATTCTTTCCTGCTATGTTGGAAGCAGCACGAATATGCTTTATTGTTTTCTGGTGAATCTCGTGAGTACCATGCGAAAAGTTTATTCTAGCAGCATTCATTCCTGCATAAATAAGTCTAGTTAGGTTCTCAGTGCCGTTTACAGCGGGACCAATTGTACATAGTATTTTAGTTTTTCTAGGGAATATGTTGCTATTTTTCATCTTATTCTTCGTTTTCAATTTAATTTTAAACAAATTAGCTATTAATTATGTAAAAAACGTTAATCTTTTGTTAGAGTTCTGTTAAACTATATCTATTAACAATCAAATATTAAACCAAAAATGCAAAACAGAAAAGAATTATCAAAGCGAATCATCAAATCTGGTGTGATTATGTCAATGTTAGGAGTAGCAATTGGAGCATTTGGCGCTCATGCTTTTAGTGATTTATTAACCGAGAATAATAGAATTGATACATATGATACAGGAGTCCTTTACTTGTTCATTCACTCAATTGCGATTATTCTGATTGGAATAATTAATGAAAGATTCGAATGTAAGAATATAAAAAGTGTTTATTATCTATTCTTATTTGGCGTAATCTTATTTTCTGGGTCACTTTTCATCCTTTCAATCACTAATATTAGAATGTTTGGAGCAATCACACCCATAGGCGGAGGTGCGTTTATATTTGGATGGATAAAGCTCTATCTTTCCATCAGAAAATCTGACTAATTAAGCTGCTTGTATTCGATAACATACCAAAGTGAGTCTAGCTCTCTCATTGCAAATGAGAACTCCCTCAGGTAATCATATTCTATTCGGATATTATGTAGGTCTTTAGCTAGGGTGTCTGTGATAATACGACTGACTTCTCTCTTGTTTAGTATGCGTGTATACCTTGCCAAATCGTAATAAATCTCTGATTGTTTATCAGCGCTAATACGTGTGGTATTATCTGCAATTAATTGAGCTGCTCCTCTAACATTTCCTCTTTTTAATTCAGTAGCAAAGAGCAATGCTCCGCCAGTAGATGTTTGTTGGGTTATATCAATTACTTCTTTCTGAGGTGTGCTTTTTCCTATGACAAACAGTTCGCAACCCGTCAGTGATAGTACTAAAATTGCTGTTATTAATAATCTCAATTTTCACCCAAAAATTTTAATGTTTCGCTAATAGCTTCATCCAAATATTGATTAGCTCCAGTAAACGGATGACGAACATTGAAAGTGTGATTTGCCTTATCTACTATAACTAGTTGTGAGTTCTTTGCAGTATTATGTAACATCTTTGCCTCATGCAATCTAACGGTAAAATCACTTCCACCATGCAGAACCAATAGAGGACAATTTAGTTTTGCAGCGTTAATTTCTAAATCGTATTTTTCCTTGTTTACTAACTTATCTTCCAAGTAGTTTACATCAAGTATTAAGTTCTGTTTGGTAATTCTATTCTCGAACTCCATTAATCCTTTTTTTCGCCATTCTTCTTTTTGCCTATCAGTATTTCTATCAATATCACCGATAGAGCCCCAAGTTATAACACTCTCAATATTATCAAGTTTGGCAGCTGTAATGATAGAAACGGCTCCACCTAACGAATGCCCTAATAGTGATATCTCGCCATTCCAGTTATCAACTATGTCAGCGCCTAATATTTCTCTTACATTGGATATGACAGAATTCAGATCTGATATTTCTTGGGTAACTGTTACTTTTCTGAATTTCTCTACGTCGAACAATCCTTTTTCTTCATCAACTATACCGTTTAACGAAAAATCAATGTTGACTACTATTATATTATCCTTAGCAAACTGCTCACACATATAAGGGAAGAATCCCCAATTTCTGTATGCTTTGAAACCATGTGACACAATTAACACTTTTGCATTCGATGGAGATTCAAAATAAACATCACCATTAACAGCTAAACCATTTTCGGTATTTACTTGAAAAGTTTTTTTATTCATTAGTCTTGATTAATATTTCGTGCTACTTGCTCAAGCATATCAATGTAAAGATTCAAATCTTCGAAATCTTTATCTTTCCATTCTCTTTTTGGTGGGGGATAGCTTCTTAGTTTATTCGATACTCTTACATATTTGTTGTTAGATTCTAAGAATGGATTGTTATCCTTTGAATTTAGTTCTTTAGCATCTACTTTTAATGTAGCAAAACTTTCAGTATCTCTAAAAGTCTGTACAATTAAAGGGTCATTTGAGTTCAACACAATGTGTTTTTTATGTACTTTTTCAGTATTGTCAATATATAATATGGCTGAACTGCTTGAAACCCAATCGTCTAATTGCTCTACAGCATTTCTACTACCATCAAAATATGGTTCATCTCCACTTGTAGCAACAAAGATAATATTGTGAGGTGGTTGGTTCTCTTTGAATCTCTTAGCTAGCTCCAGAGCAGTAGCGATACCCGATAAATTGTTCCCAGAAGGATAGAAAAATTTATTCTGTTTTTTTACATAGTTCTCAATCTTTTCATCTGATAAAGATTCATCATAGGGGAATACAATTATTACAGATCTGTCTTCATCTTCGCCTTCTATTTTACCAAAGATGTTTTTATTTACCATTTCTTTCTTTTCTAATTCTATTGAAAGATTGGTAGTTACATTAGGTAGAACAAAGCTTTTTGGTTGCTTCATTTCTCTGATGGCTTTCTCTTGGTCAATTAGTGGATTACTTTTAGGGAAATATCTCTCAAGTGATGTTCTGTTCGTTTGCATTGCAATAATACCAGAGTTGAAATCATCCACTATCACAGGCTCAAATACATTTGCGGAATCTCCCATTGCTTTAATAAATAGTGCTGCTGCAGCTCCTTTCTCTTTTGCATTTCTAACCT
This sequence comes from Chlorobiota bacterium, assembly GCA_046290495.1. Taxonomy (GTDB): domain Bacteria; phylum Bacteroidota; class Ignavibacteria; order Kapaibacteriales; family UBA2268; genus PGYR01. Next base: position 375,989 of record JBKAGT010000006.1, read on the forward strand.
TATACTCATAGCTTGATTGCTCTTTATACAGCTCTGAATTTTCTCCTTCTGGTGAGTCAGTGAGGATGATAACTACTTTATCTGTTACATCTATTCCTGCATAGTCATCATAGCCAGAAGTTGTTATACCATATCCAACAAATGCCAACTCTGCACCCTCAATATCACCTTCGGAAGTGAAACCGAGTGGTAACCAATCCTTCTCAACATCCCAAGTTTGTATGCTTGGTTTAATTCTCTCAATTGGGATTCCTCTTCTCGGCACTACTATTCCAAAAGAAACACTATTGTTGTCGATATTCAGACCGCTCTCGACTTTAAATGTTTGTGTCTCAACATCTTCCAAGCCAATAGACTTAAATTGAGATTCAATAAAATTAGCAGTTGCAGAAAGGTTTTCTGTATTTCTAGAACGATTGTATAAGTTCTCAGAATTTAGTTTTTCTATGTTGTTCTGCAAATCTTGAGCACTGATAGTTGCTGATAACAAGAATGCAATTAATATAATATATTTCATAATCAATTTGAAGATTGTTTGTTGTCAATTGTTCCAAAAATAAGAAAAATTTATGGTATTTCGATTAATAGCTATTTCTACTTCTATTATACTATATCTCATCACGAAATGTTTTCATTTGAATATTGAATTTTCATTTTTATTCACTAAATTATTCATTATTAAGATTGATAACCAAAAAATATTTTTTATATGGATAATAGCAAAAAGATTGACTTACTCAAAGAAAAGAAAGATGAGGCCTTGCAAGGTGGGGGCAAAGACAGAATAGATGCCCAGCACAAAAGAGGTAAGCTAACAGCAAGAGAGAGATTGGACTTGTTGCTAGATAATGGGACATTTACTGAAATGGATATGCTAGCCCATCATCATACTGTTGGTTTTGGATTAGAGAAAAATGTAGTTTTAGGTGATGGAGTTGTTACTGGATACGGCAATATTGATGACAAGAGTGTTTTTACTTTTTCGCAAGACTTCACTGTATTAGGTGGTTCTCTTGCTGAACAGCACGGTAGAAAGATTGTAAAGATAATGGAAATGGCACTCAAGAACGGTAAACCTGTAATCGGCCTAAATGATTCTGGTGGTGCAAGGGTGCAAGAGGGCGTAATCTCTTTAGGTGCATATGCTGATATTTTTCTTCAAAATACCTTAGCCTCTGGTGTTATCCCTCAGATTTCAATAATAATGGGACCTTGTGCAGGAGGTGCTGTTTATTCACCAGCGATTACAGATTTTGTAATAATGGTAAAAGACACATCCTATATGTTTGTGACTGGTCCAAAAGTAGTAAAGACTGTAACACATGAAGAACTTACTCCAGAAGATTTGGGTGGTGCGTCCGTACATAGTGCAAAAAGTGGTGTGGCTCACTTCGTAGCTGAAAATGACTTAGAAGCAATTGAGTTAGTAAAGAATCTACTCGAATACATACCAAGTAATAATGCTGAGCCAGCTCCTTTCAAAGAAACAAAAGACCCAATTGATAGAGAAAGCGAAAAGCTTAATGAGATAATTCCTGAAAATCCGAATCAGCCTTATGACATCAAGGAAGTGATAAAACAAGTTGCTGATGACGGAGAATTCCTAGAAGTACATGAAAATTATGCAGAGAATATAGTTGTTGGCTTTATTCACTTAGGTGGAATGTCAATTGGTGTTGTTGCTAACCAACCAATGGTTCTGGCTGGTGTACTCGACATTGAAGCTTCCAAAAAAGCTGCTAGGTTTATCAGATTTTGTGATGCATTCAATATCCCATTACTAACTTTTGAAGATGTACCAGGATTTATGCCAGGTAGAGAGCAAGAGTGGGGTGGAATAATTAATAATGGTGCCAAACTACTATACGCATACTGTGAAGCAACGGTACCAAAAGTGACAGTAATCACGAGAAAGGCCTACGGTGGTGCTTATGATGTGATGAGTAGTAAACACATTAGAGGTGACTTTAATTTTGCTTGGCCAACGGCAGAGATAGCTGTTATGGGTGCAAAAGGTGCAATCGAAATTATATTCAAAAAGCAAGTAGAAGAAGCTGAAGATAAAGAAGAAAAAATGAAAGAGTTAGAGGAAGAATACAATGAAAGATTTGCTAATCCTTATATAGCTGCTTCCTATGGGTATGTTGATGATGTGTTCGAACCGAAGTTTACTCGTCAAAGATTAATTGATTCATTCAACTTACTTAAAAACAAAGTTGACAAAAACCCAACAAAAAAACATGGAAACATTCCTTTATAAGCATAGGCTAACTTTATCGATAATAGTCTTAGCATTATTGACTCTTACTTCTTGTTTAGAAGACCCGATTAGAAATGAAATAGAGGATAATTATTTATCCTCTATTATTGTTTTAGACGGCACTTATATTACAAATTCTAGCGAAGGTAATATATACATTTCAGAAAATGCTAAAAATTGGCAGATAATACCTACCACTAACACTAACCTACTACTCTCACTTGATGGTAAAGGTGAATATTCTGTTTGCTCTGGCGAGAATGGCACTATTCTTGTAAGTACTGATAAAGGAAATAGTTGGGAAGTAAAAGCTACAGGTGTATCCAGTTTCTTAAAAAACGTTAAAATTATAAATGACAGCACTTATATCGCTAGTGGAGAATCAGGAAGAGTAATAATTAGTTCTGATTATGGTGAAACCTGGAGTCAAATTGAAACTGAGTTTTCCAGCACAGTAAATGATATGGCTGTTCTAGGCGATATAGTTTACTTTGGACTTAGAAGTTCAAATGAACCAACTGAATTGCTTTACAAGTATGATTTAATTAGAGATACATTAGAGCTGACTAACTTAGAGTTCAATGAGTTAGTGTCTGATATTTCTGTTGTAGACGGTGAAATCTATGTTTCAGACTTTTCTGCTTGTTATAAGCTAATAAATCAAAATGAAGTATATAGCAAAGAAGAAATTTTTACTAATGTAGATGAGAATTATATCATTACAGATGTGTTAGATTTGAACAATGAGCTAGTATTAGTTGGCAACCTTGGATTTAATCTTGGTAAACTTATAGTTGATGCTAAAGGTTCAAAAACTGAAATAGAGTTCGATGAAAGTATATATTTTAATTCAGCTATTGTGAATGAAAATAAACTTATTGCCTGTGGTGGCGATGAGTTAGAGTTGTTGATATTTGATGGAAACAGCTCTGAAATAATAAAACTAAAATAAGAAGATTAACGGTTTTGATATGAAAAGAAAAATAATACTATTTTGCATTGCTGCATTTGTTTTTACCCAAATTTTAAAATCAGATGTACCAAAAGAAATTTCATATCAAGGTATACTGACAGGCCAACAGATGGTGCCTCTGCCTAATGGTAATTACGACATCCAATTTAGAATATATACATCAGATACAGAACAAACTGAGTTATGGTCGGAGCAGCAAACTGTTGCTTTGAACACAGGTGTATTCGATGTTTATCTTGGTTCTGTCACACCACTTGACTTAAGTTTTGATAGACAATATTGGCTTGGTGTGACTATAGTAGGCGAACCTGAGATGACACCAAGAATTCCGCTAGTATCTGTGCCTTATTCTATGAATGCTGAAATAGCTGGAGGGTTGACCGATGATGCCCAAGGTGCTGTTTTATCCTTGAACCAACTTGAAGGCGATTTGGAGATAGAAGGGCAGTCTGATATAGTAGTTAGTACTGCAGGAAATAAGATAATAATTGGAAGGACTAATGTTTCGATAGAGAGTGTTATCTCATCAAAGTCTCACTTAACTATAGAAGAGAATGGTAATGAAATAGATATTAATATAGCTCCAAAAAGCATTACGGATGAAGAAATATCAGATGTTGATTGGAATACAGTTACAAATAAACCAACAGAATTTCCACCTGGAGGTGTAGCTGGCGGCGATTTGGATGGGAATTATCCTAATCCTTCGATTGCACAAAAAGGTGCAACCACAGGGCAAGTCTTAAAATGGAACGGAACAAGCTGGGTAGCGAGTGATGATAATTCTGGCGTTGCTGATATTTATTCCAACTCGCCAATTAGTGGAGATGGTTCTCAAGCTGATCCTTTAAGAATTGACTCTGCTACTGCAACTAATTCAGGTTACTTGACTGATAATGATTGGACTCGTTTTGAAAGCAAATTAGATAATGTTTCAAGTAACTCACCTATTATTGGAGATGGTACTACATCAAATCCACTTTCTATGGATTCAGCAAGTGCTAGCAATAGTGGATATCTGACAGCCAATGACTGGCAAAGATTCAATAGTGGAAATACAGTAATCTCAAATGCTCCACTTAGTGGTGACGGTTCCACGGCAGACCCACTTATAATATCTCAATCAAATGGAACTACTGATGGATACATAACTTCTTCAGATTGGACAAGATTTAATAATAAATTAGATTCAGTTTGGAGCGATAGCCCAATCTCAGGTAATGGAACGAGCAGTAATCCACTAACAATGGATTCGGCAAGTGCAAGTAATAGTGGTTATCTAACAGCAAATGACTGGCAAAGATTCAACAGTGGAAACACCGTGATATCAAACTCACCTCTTAGTGGTGATGGCTCAACAGTTGATCCATTAGTGATATCTCAGTCAAATGGAGGTAGTGATGGATATTTAAGCTCAATAGATTGGATAAAGTTTGATAATAAATTAGATTCAGTATGGAGTGATAGCCCAATCTCAGGTAATGGAAAAATCGGTAATCCACTATCAATGGATTCAGCAAGTGCTAGCAATGGTGGCTATCTGACAGCCAATGACTGGCAAAGATTCAACAGTGGAAACACCGTGATATCAAACTCACCTCTGAGTGGTGATGGCTCCACAGCAGACCCACTTGTAATATCTCAGTCAAATGGAAGCAGTGATGGATATTTAAGCTCAATAGATTGGATAAAGTTTGATAATAAATTAGATTCAGTATGGAGCGATAGCCCAATCTCAGGAAATGGAACAAGCAGTGATCCATTAACAATGGATTCGGCAAGTGCAAGTAATGGTGGTTATCTAACAGCTAATGACTGGGTACGCTTCAATAACGGAAATACTGTTACTGCAAATTCCCCATTGAGCGGTGACGGCACGAGTGGAGACCCGCTTGTAATATCTCAAGCAGATGGAAGTAATGATGGATATCTTACATCAAGTGATTGGACTCGTTTTGATAGTAAGCTTGACTCTGTTTTTACAGATTCACCAGTTACTGGTAATGGTACATCTTCAAGCCCAATATATATTCCACCAGCTAATTCAAGCAGAAATGGTTATTTGTCTTCAAGTGATTGGACAAGGTTTGATAATAAATTGGACTCAGTATGGAGTGATAGTCCTATAGACGGGAATGGAACTCAATCTGACCCACTATCAATGGATTCAGCAAGTGCAAGTAATGGTGGTTATCTGACAGCTTATGACTGGGAAAGGTTTAATAATGGCAATACAGTAACTGCAAATACTCCACTTAGCGGAGACGGCACTAGTGGTGATCCTCTAGTATTATCTCAATCAGACGGAAGCACAGATGGTTTCTTGACGTCAGAGGATTGGACAAAATTTGATAATAAATTAGACTCAGTGTGGAGTGAAAGTCCGATATCAGGAAATGGAACGAGCAGTGATCCACTAACAATGGACTCAGCGACAGCAAGTAACAGTGGTTATCTGACTGCTTATGACTGGGAAAGGTTTAATAATGGCAATACCGTAACTGCAAGTACTCCACTTAGTGGTGATGGAACGAGTGGAGACCCGCTTGTAATATCTCAATCAGATGGAAGTAACGATGGATATTTAACTTCTACAGATTGGACAAGATTCGACAACAAGCTGGATTCTGTAATTAGTAATGCACCATTATCAGGGAAAGGTACAAGCAGCGACCCATTGGTAATCTCTCAATCAGACGGAAGCACAGATGGTTATCTAACATCAGGAGATTGGACAAGGTTTGATAATAAATTGGATTCGGTGTGGAGTGAAAGTCCAATATCAGGAAATGGAACTAGTGGAAATCCTTTATCAATGGACTCAGCAAGTGCAAGCAACGGCGGCTATCTGACAGCAAACGATTGGACACGTTTCAACAATGGCAATACCGTAACAGCAAACGCACCACTTAGCGGAGACGGCATTAGCGGTGATCCTCTTGTAATTTCTCAATCAGATGGAAGTACTGATGGATATTTGACCTCTACAGATTGGAATACCTTCAATGATAAATTAGATTCAGTTTGGAGTGAAAGTCCAATCTCTGGCAATGGAACAAGTGGTGACCCACTAACAATGGACTCGGCTAGTGCAAGCAACGGCGGCTATCTGACAGCAAACGATTGGTCTCGTTTTAATAGTGGCAATACCGTAACGGTAAATACACCACTTAGTGGTGATGGAACGAATGGTGACCCATTAGTTATTTCCCAATCAGATGGTAGCACAGATGGATACTTGACATCAAGCGATTGGAATACTTTCAATGATAAATTAGACTCAGTATGGAGTGAAAGCCCAATTTCGGGTAATGGAACAAGTGGAGACCCTCTAACAATGGACTCCGCAAGTGCTAGTAACCCAGGTTATTTAACCTCTTATGATTGGCAAAGGTTTGATGATGCTAAGACTGTGAGCACACAACTGCCTGTAAGAGGAGATGGTTCCTCTGGAGATAGAATAAGAATGTTAGCTGCAAACTCAGCTACGGATGGGTATTTGACCAATGATGATTGGATTGATTTTGATAGTAAAGTTGATTCAGTAGCAGGTAGTCACCCGTTGAGAACTACAATTGCATCAAATGGTACTATCTATGTTCAAATGCCTGAGGCATCTGCTGGTCGAGATGGTTATTTAGATTCTCTTGATTTTGAAAGCTTTGACAATAAATTAGATGATGTTGTAGCTGTGTCTCCTGTTATTTCTTCAGTGTTTGGCGGAAATACTAAACAAATTTCAATGCTTGAAGCTAATGCATCTACTGATGGTTATCTGGATAATGATGATTGGACTACTTTTAATAATAAACTAGATTCAGTCTATACTGATGACCCGATTACAGGGAATGGACTACAAGCTGACCCAATAAGTATTGCTAAAGCATCTGCAACTACAGATGGATACCTAAGTAAAGAGGATTGGTCTAGTTTTAATCAAAATAGAGACACTTTACTATTCTCCGATGTTTTTATAAGTGATGGTATAACAGATTCATTAGACATTAAAGAGGCTTCACCTTCACAAAGAGGTATAGTTTCTGTTGGACCTCAAATATTTGGAGGTGATAAGAGCTTTGATTCTGAAGTCAAAATACTTTACCAAAAACATCTTTGGTTTTTTGACCAAGACACGAGTGATTATGTGAAGTTCAGAGCAGCGCAGAATTTAACTACTAGTACTACTTATGTATGGCCAGAGACTTATGGTACTAATAATCAAGTACTAACTACAGATAATACTGGTATATTAACTTGGGAAGATATAGATGCTGGTGATGGATATATAAAATATGGCACTAACAGCACACAAAATTCTGCATCTGTTAGTGAATATTTATTCGATGTGTCTTATGCAAATACAGGTAGTGGTGATGCAGAAGGAGCGAAAATTACATCTACCGGTGGAAGCACTGATGGAGAAGCTACAGGTCTAACAATTACAGCTGAGTCTAATGGTACCAACAATGATGCAATTGCAATTAAGGCAATAGCAACTGTCAATGGCTCTGGAAATAATTACGCACTTGATGCTGAGGGTGTTATCAATACAGATACTCAGTATAATCTATCTGATACAGTTATGATTCACAACAAATCACAAGGTGTTTATATAGGGAATAATGCTGGGAAAGATATTACTTCCGGAAGTGGGAATATCGCTATTGGCTATGAAACTATGAATAGTTCAACTACTGCAGAAGATAATGTAGCGATAGGTGATAACATAGCAACTGACTTGGCTGGTAAATCAAATGTATTAATAGGTGCTGGTGTCACTGTTGGGAATGATGCTGCTGATAGTAATAATGTTGCTATTGGTAAAGATGCCACAATCAATCATGCTAACGCTAAGAACTCCACTGCGATAGGTGCTTATGCCCAAGTGAATGCTGACCACAGCTTAGTGCTTGGTGCTATAGATGGTGTTAACGGTGCAGACTCTACTGTAAATGTGGGTATTGGTACTCAAACACCTGATGCAAGACTTCAAGTATTGTCAACAGATAGTACAACTCAGGCTGTTAAAATTGGTAAAGATGATGATTTTGGGACACTACAGTTTGCTTCGATTAAAGAGGTGACTGGAACTCAGTTACCAGCTGGTTACTCAGTATATGTCTTTACTTCTAATCCAGGCTCTTTAGTAAGTTTTCCTGAAGCTGATAATGGGCAAATCTGTTATATAATTAATAAAGCAGGGGCAGGTGATATAGATGTTGATACTTTTAATCCTCTGAATGACCAAGTAGGAGAAGACCAAATAAAAATGTTTATGCATTATGACGGCGAATGGTACAAAATACAACAATAGATTTACCTATTCTCCTTTATCACCTTCCTTCAAAGATAGATTAGTATTTCCAATAGTGGTTGATAGTTTTTCACCTCCTTTTATTCCAAAGTCTAGAGTTCTAATAGGGAATGGTATAGTGATATCATTCTCGCTGAATTTTTTAGTGATATTCATGATGGCATCATGTCTTGCTGATAGAAATTCTGAATGCTTCTTAGTGTACTCTGTCCAAAACATAACAACAAAGTTTATAGAGCTATCACCATAACTAGTGAAATAAAAGTCGATTGGTTCTCCTTCTAATGTGTCATCAAGTTCTTTTATTGCCTCTAGAGTTACTTCTTGTACTTTAGGTAAGTCGTCACCATAGGAGATACCAACTTCCAAGTCGATTCTTCGTTTACCATTCTCAGTATAATTGTAAATTGCATTTTGGAATACATTTTTGTTAGGAATGTAGACTATATTACCTTGAAATGTTCTAAGGTTTGTAGTACGTAAGGATATGGTTTCTACTGTACCCATAATATCGTTTATTTCTACTATATCCCCAATAGTAAATGGCTTGTTGATAGAGAGAATAATACCAGACATAAAATTAGCTGCTATCTCTTGGAAAGCAAAACCTAGTGCCAAACCAATAATACCTAAACCAGCAAGCATAGAGGTTACGGTCTTATCTAAGTCTAGGATGTCTAATGCAACGAAAGTACCTGCTGTAAGAATACTGAGGTATATAATATTAGCAAATAAGTTTATAATTGCTGAAGAGCCATACAGTTTGTACAGTAGTTTTGTAATAGCTTTTTTTACATATTTAGCTAAAATGAAGAATACTACTACAACTAAAACAGCAATTACAAAGTTAGGGAACATTCTAACAGCCGATTCCCACCAACCATTTACTTTATCTAAGATTAAATCCGTCGCTTCTGATACCATAAGTCCTAAAGTTCAATTTACCAATGTCTTACTGATGTGAAAAGTGCATAATTATTGTAATGTGTCTTACATTAGTAAATTTTTTTTCTCTTCTGATAATCCAATCATTGAAACAAATCGTTATATATGTTGAATTATTTGTTGTAAAATTCGTATTATAATTGAGGTTATTACTAATAAAACAAAATAATGATATGACTAAGAATGAAATATTCGACAAATACGAAAATATAGCAGTTTATGGGATGTCCACGAATTTGGCTAAAGCGGCACATACTGTGCCCGGCTATATGCTGAAGCAAGGGTTTAAAGTAATACCAATTCATCCCACTGCTGAGAGAATTCTTAAACAAGATGCTTATAAATCTCTATCAGAAATTCCTGATAGGATTGATATTTTAAACATTTTTCGACCTTCAGATGAAGCTGAAGATATTGTAAAGGAGGCAATAGCAAGAAAAAAAGAAAAAGGCGATATTAAGCTGATTTGGCTACAGCTTGGTTTATCAAACGAAAATGCGAAACAATTAGCCGAAGAGAATGGAATAGACTACATAGAAGACGAATGTATATATTTAGAACATGTAAAGGCAAAAGATTAATTTTATTTTTTAAACATATTTTAAGAGGTGTTACAATGGGTAACAAAAACAATACTAAACTTTCTTTATTAGCAGCTGGTGCGTTGGCAGCAGGTAGTTTATCAGCAAATGCTATGGATGTAGATATTTTTAACTATGAAGCTATGGGTAGTGGTAACGAAGTGAGAGCTGAGTTATTAAATTCAAATGCAGTTGATTATAATGCAGAGTTGAATATCGAAGAAGCAAAACTTGGCGAAGGCAAATGCGGTGAAGGCAAGTGTGGCGAAGGTAAATGCGGTGAAGGCAAATGTGGCGAAGGCGAAGAAGAAGGTGAAGAAGAAGGCGAGGAAGAAGAAGGCGCTGAAGGTAAAGAAGGTGAAGCTAAATGTGGTGAAGGCAAGTGCGGTGAAGGTTCATGCGGACTTTAATCACATAGTTGAATAGAGTTAAAGGGTTGGTTTTTGCCAGCCCTATTTTTTTTTAAATTATTAAAGATTAATAGAATGGTAAGTGGAGTAGGATTAGGGTTTAGAAGAGATATAGCAAAAAAAATAATTGATTTAGAGGGCGATAAGCCGAAATTCATCGAATTTGCACCTGAAAATTGGATGAAAATGGGAGGTTACTGGAAGAAGAAATTAGATGCTGCTGCTGATAAGTATCCAATTATGTGTCACGGGCTTTCCCTTTCTATAGGCAGTCCAGATGAATTGGACTTCGACTTCCTGAAAGATTTGAAAGAATTTTTTGATATTTATAACCCAGAAGTTTATTCAGAACATTTAAGCTATAGTAAATGTGATAATGCACATTTGTATGATTTGTTGCCAATACCCTTTCGAGAAGATGCAATAGATCACGTTTCAGAAAGAATCAAAACGGTACAAGACTTCTTGGAAAGACCAATTGCTATAGAGAACGTTTCATACTATACACCTATAGCTGCCGAGATGGATGAAGCTACATTTATATCAGAGATTGTTAAGCGCTCAGGGTGTAATCTTCTCCTGGATGTAAATAATGTTTATGTAAATGCATTTAATCATAATTACGATGCAAAAGAGTTCATAGAATCACTTCCTTTAGATAAAGTAAAGTACATACATATGGCTGGTCATGAGCAAGTATCGCCTGATACAATAATAGATACACATGGTAGCCCAATAATAGATCCTGTTTTCGATCTATTTGAATGGACAATTAAAAAAATTAGTCCTGTACCTATTCTATTAGAAAGAGATTTTAATATACCTAAATTAAGCGAACTACAAGATGAAATATCAAAATTACAATCAATAGTAGATAAAGTGTGGGAGGGAGAAAATGCCTCTAAAAACTGAAACTAAAGAGTTACAATCAAAACTAGCCGAATTTTGTAAAACTGGTGAAATGATAGAGCTGAAGGGAGCTAAGCATGATAGACTGCACCATTACAGAAGACTAACTTATAATATACTGAAAGACTCACTTAGTACTGCTTACCCTATAGCAAAGAAAACACTATCTGAAAACGAGTGGAAAGAAATGATTGACTCATATTACAAGGAGCATAAGATGCAGTCACCACAAGTGTGGAAGATGCCAGAAGAATTCTATTATTATTGTGTGAATAAAGATTATCAAACCAAATTCGAAAGACCTTACCTGAATGAATTACTATTTTTCGAATGGGTAGAGATAGATTTGCATACTCAGGAAGATGAGCTAATACCAAAGTTTAGAGAAGAAGGAGATATGCTGGAAGACAGGATTGTAATGACACCAGAACATCATTTGCTTAGCTTCGAATACCCAATACACAAAATGAGAGGAAATGAATTACTTGATAATAAAGGTAACTATTTCGTTCTTATGTTTAGAAAAACTGATACTGGTGGTGTTAAGTTTATCAATATCTCGTCATTTTTTGCTCTGTTATTACAAAATTTAATAGATGGGGAAGGCCTTCTTGAAGAAAGTACAGGTAAAACTGCTGAAACATTCGGTGTTGATAAAGACAAAGCGTTACAGCACAGCATTCCTTTCATCAATGATCTATTCTTGCAAGGATTCATGATTGGTTATACAGATAAATAATTTCTGTTTTTAATAGTTTAAAAAATACAATCCTAACAAAATTGATACTCCTGAATGATAAATTGTATTACAGAGTTTCTGATTATTAGAGTGAAATCTATTGCCAGCCCTATATTAGTTGTAATATGCTATAAATAAAAGACTAATGGGTTACTTATAAGTGACCCACCTTTGCTTAAAGTGTTACTATCTATCCAAAATAATTAATAAAAAGTAACAAATGCCTTGAAAATACAGTTATATTAATAGCTTTGAGTTAAATATTAATACAATATTGTATCATTTTTTATTTGTTAAAAATGAAGAATTGTATTAAATTATAAACCTTATGTGTTGGAGTGTGTCAGAAATATTCAACACTATTAAAAAACGAAGTAAATTTTTATAAATATTTTAAGGAACGCTTATGTTTGGAAAATATACTAAGCTTATGTCGCTCTTCACTTTAGTTGTTTTGTTAACCGCTGCAAAGCTTACGGCAAAAGACGCTAATGGTGCGACATTGTATATGTATGGGGCAACTATTGAAGCAGTTGCACAAGATGATTCTGATGGTGGGATCTTATCTAATAAACAGATTAAAATTATCAACTTGGGGCCTATTATCAATGACCCAGGAGTTGATTATGCACCAACTATTTCTGCCGATGGTAAAACATTGTTTTATGTATCGGACAAACCAGGAAGTATAAAAAATGAGGATGATGATTTTTCTCATGATTTCTGGGTTGCTAAAAAAGCCGATCGTATGGACACTGTGTTCAATGAACCATATAACCTAGACCCCTCGAACAATATGGGACTGAATGGTGTAAATACTGTTCTCCACGAAGGCGCTGCTTCCATTGCTGCTGACCGTCAAACATTATATTTCACAGCATGTGATAGACCAGATGGTCTTGGAAACTGTGATATTTATAGAACCTCGATTCAAGGTGACCAATGGGGTCGTCCTGTGAATTTGGGTAGAAATGTAAATAACAAAAATTTCGATTCTCAACCAACAATTACTCCTGATCAAAGTAGAATTTACTTTGTATCAACTAGAGAAGGTCCTAACTCGGACGGCGAAGAAGATGTAAAGAACTTTGATATTTGGTATTCTGATTATGATTTCGATTTAGAAGAATGGGGTAAAGCTAAGAACTTAGAAGCTATAAATACTCCTGGTAGAGATGTATCTCCGTTTATCGCGGCAGATGGTGTTACTTTATTCTTTGCGTCTGACGGCCACGAGCCAAACTATGGTGGACAAGATTTCTACTATACTCGTTATGATGCTGGTACAGACACATGGATGAAGCCTCAGAACATTGGTACTCCTATTAACACAGAGAATGATGAGCAATTTATAACATTGCCAGCATCTGGTGATATCATCTACTTCTCATCTCAAAGAGAAGATTTGAGAGGAGCACAAGGTAGCTTTGATATCTACATGGCATTCGTACCATCTTTCTTTAAGGCTGTTAGTATAGCTGGTACTGTATTAGATGAGTGTACTGGTGAGTTTATACCAGCGCGTGTTTCAATCAGAAACCCAATTACAGACGAGCTTTATACAGATGAGCTAAATGATGGTCATAGACAGTTTGAAAAAATTGTTACTAATGATTGGTACGGTGATCCAAAAGACAATAACAAATATATTAATCTAGAGATTACTGCTGAACATCCAAGCTATGGTAAAAGAACAATTGTACAAAGAATTGATAAACCAGAGCAAACTAACGACCAAAGTAAAGAAGGTGAGATTGCACTAGAGTATAATTTTGAAGTTACTTTAGGTAACAGACCTGTTATCACACCGGATATCGAAACAGCAGATTATATTAAAAAATCATCTGCAGAAAAACCAGAAATAGCGGATTTCAATGGTTTAGTAATGGAAGAGGTAATAAAATGGGATTTATATCCACTTCTTAACTACGTTTTCTTTGATATAGGATCTTCTACTTTACCTGATAGATATATAAAGTTTGATAGTCCAAGCAACCCATTCAAGGCAGCTTTCACTGATACTACTATACCAGGTGGTACTATGGACAAATACTATCATGTTCTGAATATCTATGGTTTTAGATTGAATCAACATCCTGATACTAAGATCACATTAGTTGGTTGTAATGACAATACAAACCCAGGTGAAAAAGGTAATAAGGAACTATCAAAAGCAAGAGCTCAAACTGTATATGATTACTTAAATAAAGTATGGAATATCAGTGAAGATAGAATGAAAATAGAATACAGAAATTTCCCTAAAATTAAATCAAATCCAAAAGACTCTATGGGTCTACAAGAGAACAGAAGGGTAGAAATTCTTTGTGACAACTGGGAAGTTGTTAAGCCAGTATTCGAGAAAGATCCTAAAACTTTCCCTCAACCAGTTACTATGAACTGGAATATGGAAAATGGAATAGACGAATCAATCGTAGCTTCTAGAAGAATTGAAATTCAAAAAGGTGGCGAAGATTGGAAAACTTTAGAAGATGTTGGTAGAACAGAATCTATGTACAACTGGGATTGGAAATCTGAAGATGGTAAATATCCTAAGAATGAAGATAGCTTTACTGCAAGATTAGTTGTAGTTTCTAAAGCTGGAAAAGAATGTATCTCAGAACCAGTAGATGTACCTGTTATGCAAGTTTCATCAGAACAATTATTAACTGAACGTGGCTCTGTTACGATGTATGAGAACTATAGTTTGATTCTATTTAAGTTTAACAGTTATGATGCTGGACCACTTAATGATAGAATTATGAATGAATATGTTTACAATCGTGTGAGACCTGAATCAACAGTTGAAGTAATAGGTCATACAGATGTTGTTGGTTTATATAAAACGAATGCAAAACTATCTGTGAACAGAGCAAAAACAGTTCATAAGGGTATAAAAAAGTCTTCTAAAGGTAAATATGCTGGTTTAGAAATGCGTGGTGTTGGTGAAGATGAGCCACTTTACGACAATGATACTCCAGAAGGTAGATTCTATAATAGAACTGTTCAGGTTTTAATTGAGACACCAATTACTGAAACTAAATAGACTGTAGTCTTAAATATTCTAGAACTAAAAATGCCTCGTTGTTTAAACGAGGCATTTTTTTATGTAAATTGCGAATATGATGACACAAGAAATAGATATATATACTGATGGCTCCTGCCTGAAAAATCCTGGTAAAGGTGGGTGGGGGATTGTGATAGTCGAGGATAACAAGATAATTGCTGAATATAGCAAAGGTTATCAGAATACTACTAATTCAAGAATGGAAATGTATGCTATTCTTATGGCATTGAAATATGCTAGTAAGAATAAAGCAAAGATTGTAAATATAAAATCTGATTCGAACTTTATAGTTCAAGCAATAAACAAAAACTGGTTAGAAAACTGGGTTCGAAAAGGTTGGAAAAAAAGTGGAAACGAACCAGTAGCAAATGCAGATATATGGAAACCAATATACAAGCTATACACAGAACTGTCAGGTGAATTAGAAATCAACTTTATAAAAGTAAAAGCACACAGCGGAATTGAATTCAACGAAGAAGTCGATGAGTTAGCCAGAGCTGCCGCAATGCAAGAGGAACTTTCTGTAGATAAGGGGTACCAAGGAAATGAATCGAGTACAACTGATAAATCTCTATTCAAAGGTGCTAAGAACAAAATTAGTATAGTAAACGTAGATTTTAATGGAGTCTCTTCACTCAAGATAAAAGAAGGAAAGAAGGAAATTATTGTTCCAATTAATATGATTAAAGAACATATCTAATGAGTAGAATTAAATATTTATATATTTCCCTAGTTTTAGTTTTAAGCATAGGTTTAATTCAAAATGTCGAAAGTAATAATGATTTACTCAGCAGAATAGATAAAACTGCTCAAAGCCAAAAATGGAATACTCTGGAGTATGGTGATCTGATAATTAAAGTAGGTAAACAATTTTTGGGAGTCCCTTATGTTGGGGGCACACTTGATAAAGGTGAAACTGAAACCTGTACAGTACATTTAGACAAGTTAGACTGTGTTACATACTTCGAGACTACTCTAGCAATCTCTAATCTTATTGCTTCTGGCACTGATTTGAATATGGCAAATTTAGAGGATGAAGTGGAGTACACTAGATATAGAGACGGTACAATGGATGGTTACGAGAGCAGGCTACATTATACTTCTGAGTGGATAATTGATAATGTTAAGAAAGGAATAGTAAAAGATATAACGAAAGAGCTCGGAGGAGAAGAGCTTAGTGTTGATGTTTTCTTTATGTCAGAAAATTCAGATAAATATAAATTCTTGAAGAATAACCCAGAGTTGACTAAAAAGATATCAGAGATTGAGGATAGTATAAATGAAAGCGAATTCTTTTATATCCCAAAGGAAAATATAGCAGATATTGAAGGTAAGTTGCAAAGTGGTGATATAGTTGCTATTGTCACAACTATTCCCGGTTTAGATTATGGTCATATTGGTATAATTAATAAAAAAGATGGCATTTCGAGATTTATGCACGCGTCATTAACCCAAAAGAAAGTTATAATTGATAAAAGTATATCAGATTATGTATCTAATATCTCTAAATTTTCTGGTATAACTGTATTGCGTCCAATCAGACCTCAGTAGTATGAAGCAATTTCTATCAAAATTCCCAAAGCAATACTACTTTTTCAATCTTATATTCATGTTAGAGCGAACAGCTTGGTTTATTTTAATTATCCAGATTCCTATATTTATAGCTCAGAAAGGAGTAGGTGGTCTAGAATTTACCCAAGAAACAAAGGGCGGAATATACCTTTATTGGGTTATTTTACAGAATAGCTTACCTCTCTTGTTAGGTAATTTGATAGATAAGTCACACCAAAAGCTGAAACTACTTATTGCATCTCTTCTAATTCTTACAGGAGCATTTTTCTTTTTTGGTATGTTGCAAAACATGTTTGGACTCTTAGTTGGGATAACTTTTGTTTCTTTCGGTGTGAGTATATTCAATCCATTGATGAAAGGACAAATAAGCTATTATATTTCAAAAGACTACTCTTCTTTGGGATGGGGTTTACATTTTTGGTTATATAATTTGGCTATATTTATAATTGCTGTTCCTTACTCTAACTTCCTTAGGGGACTAGGATGGCAATATCTGTTTATAGGATCTGCAACTATCTATATTGTTGCTATCCTATTGTCAAAATTACTTGACTTCAAAAAAATGGTACAAATAGAATCCATATCTATCAAGGATATTATCAAAGGTGTAAATTTAACCTTGAGGCAAAACCATACTTTTTTATTTCTTATTTCTATGTCAGGCTTTGCTGTGATTTATATGCAATTTTACGAAACTTTGCCTAATTTTATTTACGATTGGTCTAATACTAATGCTATAGTAACTGGACTATCATTACCTGATTTTTTTACAATGACTACTTGGGCTGGCGAAGGGATAGCCTTCGAATGGTTGTATAATATAAACACAGGTCTTACTCTTTTACTACTTTTGCCATTCTCATTAATGCTAGCTTACAGGGAAATTCTAAATTCTCTTATGCTAGGGTTTGTATTAGTAGTTATTGGTTTTGGAGTATCTATTGTTTCCACAAATGGCATTTATTTAATTAGTGGATTTGTTATCTATACAATTGGTGAGTTGATTACTAATCCAAAGTTTACAGAATATTTTGATTTTATCTCTGAAGAAGTCGATAAGTCAACTTACATGGGGCTTCTATTTTTCTCTAATCTGATAGGGTATCCTATAGGTGCGTTGTTGGGTGGCTATATGTATGGTGCTTTTGGTGAAAAAGCAAGCTTAGCAAAGCAGTATCTGATGGAAATTCATAATATTGATGTAGACTTAAATCTAGCTTATCAAAAAATGATAGAAGTGGGTAGTTTTACAGAAATAGAGGCAACTAACTTATTATGGAATGAGTACTCACCATATTTGTCATTAATGCCTTTTGTAATTATTGGAGGGGTCTCTTTCGTTGGATTATTGTTTTATAGTAGAATTATTCAAAATAGGTAAATTCATAAATATAATATTTAGAGATTAACCCATTCGAATTTTTAATTATTTCTTCTACTATCCTACCACTGTTGTCAATCTTATAACCAGTAATATAATATACGTTACCGTTGTTATCAGTAGTGATTCTCTCGAAATAATTATTTTCTAACTGATAAACTAAGCTATCTTTTTGTGATATATCACCATTGTTGTTAATTGTGTAAGTTACTCTTAGGTTCCCATCATCATAAACATTGTCGTATTTGATAGTGTTGTCACAATCATCATTGTCATTACAACTTTTTATACTAATTATATTGCCATTGTTATCATAAGAGAATTGCTTTGAGTCTAAAACTGAACCATCGTCGTTTTTTATCTCTTCCCTGACTACTAGACCGTTTTCGAGAATAGAGGTAATTGTTATTTCTTTAACAACCTTGTCTCCGCTATATTCAGAAATTGTCTCTATTTCTTTGTTGTTTTCGTATTCATAGGAAGAAGAAGATTCAATTCTACCGAATTCATTATAGCTAAATTTATTAATTACTTTTCCATTTTGGTTGTATTTAATTTCTTCAACTTTGTGGAGTTTAGCTTTATTGATAGGGGAAACAGACCATTTCGTTTCTGTTTTGATAGTTTTCGTATCGTCTAGCTGTGGACCTAGTGCGTTTTCACAACTCACTAGAGTAACTAAAGTACAAATAATCAATATGTTATATAAAAATTTCAAAATATGTCTGTGTTTATTATTGCTTAACTTAATAAAAATAAATTAAAAAAAAAAGGCCCTTTATAATAAAGAGCCTTTAAAGTGTAATTTATTTTACTTTGTTGAGTTTAAACAAGTAACGTTCTTTCTCACTGTTAATAATAATATAATAAGTACCAGAAGGTATATCACTCAGGTTCAATGGCTGTACCGATGAATTCAACTGTAAGTTTCTGAGCTCTTCTCCAGTTTGGTTAATAATTATTACATTCTTTACTGTCGAGAATATTTCTTTTGGTATATCCAGTGTAACTTCATCTTTCGCAGGGTTAGGATATATTGAAATACTATTGTCATTAGCAAATAGCACTGAAGTTTCAGGACTTATAGTAAATGTCCATACTTCAGACCAATCATTTGATACTCCCTCATCGTAAGCTTTCACTCTCCAGTGATAAGTTTGCCCAGACTCTAAGTCTTTTAGAGCAAGTCTATCAGTATCACCAAGTGAATCTTCGACAAACATGTTCGTGAATGAATCATTTCTAGATACTTGAACTTTGTAGCTATCAGCTCCATCAGTTTTGAACCACCTAACAACAACTTCTTTCTTATCCAATTCATCCGCTCCATTCTCAGGTAAGTTAAGAACAGTTCTTGCCAAACCAGTTGAGAAATTCCAAGGTTCTGTCCAAGCACTCAAAGTGTCATCTAGTCTTGATCTTACTCTCCAATAGTATGTTTTATTGTTTTCTAGGTCAATAACCTCGTACTCACTTTCAGTAGAAGTAGTATTTAATATCAGACTACCACTTTCAAAGTCAGGGCTGTCATTAAACTGAACATCATACTCATAATCATCTATATCAGTCCAATCTAAAGTTACGGTAAGTGGTTGACCACCACTGTTATTAGCTGGGCTAATATGAATAGGTCTTTCTTGTCCAGTTTTGAATGTCCAAATTTCAGACCATGGGCCTTTTACATTGTTTGTATCAGTTGCTCTAACTCTCCAATAGTAATTAACATTGAATTCTAAATCTGGTAAGTTCTGTAAAGTGTCAACAACAATACCATCCGCAATTGGAACAGAAAAATCTGCAAGTCTTGATGCTTGGAATTGATAGTTAACAGCTTCTTGGACTGAATTCCATGTAAACATTACATCTTCAGGTAAGTTTACATCATTATTTTCAGGAGATATTAGTATTGGAGCTCCCAATCCAGTTCTAAACATCCAAATCTCAGATAGTTGACCTTCACTACCATCTTCACTCTGTACAGCTGCAGCCCAGTAGTATTTAGTAAGTGGGTTTAGCTTTTCATCTTCAGTTAATGTATATGTAGTGTCTTCTAGCATAGTTTTAGTCAAGACTATGTCATTAAGCAAGCTATCAGTAGCTACATATAGTTTATAATTTTCTGCATCTTCTACAGGGTGCCATAAGAATGTCGGTGTATGGACAACAGAAATAGTGTCTTTTACTGGTTCTATTAGAGTTGGTGGTCCAATTATAGTCGTAAAGCTATATGTAGGCGACCAAGGTCCAAAAACTCCACCTGATTTGCCTCTTACCCTCCAGAAATATTCTGTACTTGGGGCCATTTCGTAGAAAATCTGATGTTCAGTATCTGAAGTAATTACTTCTTCATAAGAGAAGAAGAATGCATCATTTGCAGATATCTGGAATTGATATAAATCAGCTTTTACTAAAGACTCCCAATCAAAAGTTAAATCTAATGGTTGGTTCATTGCTTCGTTTTCTGGAGTAGTCAAAGCTGGACTACCCATAGCATTTCCATTTAGGTATTTGTATAACAATTTACTTGTGAACATTAAGTCTCTTTTGCTATTCATTGCCATTGAGTGGATTGAACCTGAATTATACCCAGTATGTAATGAGTCCCATTCTGTGCCACCATTGGTAGTATGATATACACCCCAGTTTCTAGTTAACCCTACATAAATGTCATTAGCAGAACCAATAGCCATTGACTCAACAACTTGCTGAGGTTGAGATGATATAGCATCACGAGGTGCCATTTCTATATTAAGCTTACTAAAACTAACTCCATTGTCTTTTGAAACATAAAGTCCATCACCCGTACCAAGATATAAGTTACCACTAGTGAACTGCATATCAAAAACTCTTTCGTCCGCTGAATAACCAGTTTCTTGAAAAGAAGCTCCGGCATCAATAGACTTGTAAACTTTATTGTCTTGATTTTGTCCAGATTGACGATACATATATATATCACCACTTGGTGAGGTAACCAGCAATCCAACAGATGAAGATTCATCATCGTAGTTTTGAATTCTTGTCCAATTGTTTCCACCGTCAGTAGACTTGTGTAACTCTTGCCTTACTGTGGGAGGCATGCCATCATCTACAAAGAGGATAAATGCATACATATCATCATTGGGTGCTATTGTGAAGTCAATTAGAACATCGTTCCCATCACCGGGAGTAGTGTTAGTCCAAGACTGACCTTTGTTAGCAGATAATGAAACAATGTTGTCTTTTACAGCTATAAGTCGGCCTCTTGTATATTTCAATCTATTAACCATACCACCTGTGTAGTTTGTCAATTCCGTCCAAGTTTTACCCATATCATCTGTGATGAACATTTTGTCGTTTATATTAAGAACGAAATCATCAACAATAGAGGTGATATAACTTTCTGAATCTCTTGCGGGAAGTGAAATATTTTCCCAATATTTCCCATCACCTACTGTATTTCTTATCAATCCTCTGTCATAGTTGTATGCAAGGAGGGTACCGTCTGTTAACTTAATTATGTCAACTACACCAAATCTTCTCAAATTTGAAGGTAACCAATCAGTTACTGGTAATGGATTGTAGTACCAAATACCATGCATTTTAGTACCAACAACAGCTCCGTCATCTGTGTAAACAAATGATGTGATTTGCTTGCCTTTTAGTGAATCAGCTAATGGCTGATATTGAGACCACAACAAACCAGCATTATCAGATTCGAACAATCCGTTATCATTAGTTGCCATCAAAACTGTGTTATTGTCAATTACTTCAAATTGATTAATAAACTCTGTACTACCAGTTCCAGAGCTATTTGTTCCAGAATTAGCATTTCTCCAACTGTATGATAATTTTTCAGCTCTGTATGCTCCATCGCCGTAAGTACCAACTAAGATTGTTGAATCCGGAGTGATAGAAATAGCTGTTATGTGTCTAGATTCTAATACTGAATTCAGTCCAGTGTTTTCGGCTGGTCTGCTTATGTCTGACCAAGTCGCTCCTCCATCAGTTGAATAATGCAGTCCAGAACCATAAGTCCCAGCATACACAGTGTTATCATCAAATGGGCTAACATAAACAGAAGTTACATTCAGATTTGTATTGAAATCTAATCTTACCCATAAGTTCCCATCATTTGTAGATTTATAAATACCATCACCTTGAGTCCCTACATATACGTTTTCTTGGCTGTCAAAGGCGATATCGTTTATATATAAACTATTTAAGCCGTTGTTTTGTGCTTGAAAATTAGCACCTCCATCAGAAGAAATATATACTCCACTACCCCAAGTACCTGCAAAGACCAGGTCTGAGCTGTTAGATTTTAAGACGTTAACTCCTTCGTATTCGGGAGCTTTTACTTTAACTACTGTTTCAGTAGCACTTAAAGTGGAATAGCTTATGGCAATAATTAATAATAGTAGTATTCTGTACATATAATAACCTTATATAATTTAACTTTTTCTCAATTTAACGATTTTTCAACTTTTTTCATTATATTTAATACCAAAAAGTAGTATTTCTCATATTTATCAAACAAATTTGAGAATGAATTGTTACAAAAAATAAATTTATATTATCCTGTGTTTCTTTGATTTTTTCAGATGTTACACAAAAATCTAGTATTCAATAAAAAATGCAAAATACAAAGTTTAGTTATATATTAGTTTCTACACTTTTGATTTTCTTTTCTTACACATTATTCTCTATAAATATAGATAGTCTAAGGAAGGTGGAATTTAAAGATGAAGAGAGTATTGAATTTATTGAGTATAATTTGAAACTTTCTAAGTTATTCAGAGATACTGACTACAACCAAAGTATAGAGTATGCTGAAAAAGGATTAGAAGTAGCAGAATCATTAGGAAATGATACTTTAATATATAAATCATATAAGAAGTTAGCATTTGCTTATAAGCATAAAGGGAATCTTGATGATGCTTTAGAATATTTTTTAAGCGCATTAGAATTAGCAAAAGATCTGAAAAGGGATGATTATCTAGCAATTACATATAACAATATAGGTGTTTTGTACATTAGATATGATCAGTGGAATAGGGCACTAGATTACTTGAACGAGTCTCGTGTAATAGCAGAAAGAAATAACGATACAGTTTCTATAGCTAATCTGTTGAATAATATTGGGATTATTCACTGGAATAATGAAGACTACGATAGTTCCTTTAATAACATAAGAGAGTCTATGCTCATTAGTCTTGCAATAGGAGATAGTTCAGGTCTAATTAGCTCATATAATAACTTAGGGATGCTCCAAATTAGAATGGGAGACACTACTAGGGCATTAGGATATTATAATCAAGCAGCAAAACTAGCACAAGAACAAGGCGAATTGTGGGAATACGCAAACGTTCTTAATAATAGGGCAAGAATATTACTCGACCAACATAAGGTTGAAGATATACTTGATGATTTGAATCAAGCAATATCTATAAGTAAACAAATAAACAGTAAATTATTAGAATCTGACTCATACCAATTACAATCCATTTACTATCAAAAATTAGATAAGTATGACTCTGCATTTTATGCACACAAACAATATAGTAAATTGAGGATGGAAGTAATTAACTCAGAAACAAGTAACAAGATTGCAGGAATTGAAAAAGACTTCGAGTTAAAAGCTAGAGACAAACACCTAAAGGAATTAAGCGATGCAAATGAAATTCAATATTACTTGATACTATTGCTAGGTACATCATTAGTATTCTTAGGTGTCTTTATATTCATTGCATACAGAAATTCTAAAAAGAATAAAGTTCTAGCAAGTGAGCTAACTCACCGTAATCAAGAATTGGAAAAAATGTCAGAAGATAAGAGTAAGTACTTTACACTTATATCTCATGACCTAAAAGCTCCACTCTACAACATTAGCAATCTAAGCGGGCTTGTCAAGAATTATAAGAATGATATGAGTGAAGAAGAGTATGAGAGTACTTTAGATTTGCTGAGTGGTTCATCGAAGCAAGTTATTGATTTGATAGATAATATATTGATATGGACTAAAACTCAAACAGGAAACATTGAGATTCAAAAAAGCCAGTTTTATGTTGATGACATGATTAAAAACTGTCTTAAAATATTAGGTCCTGCAGCAGATGAAAAACAAGTTGAACTGATATATAAAGATAATGGCATTACTATGAATGCTGACAAAAGCCTAATTAGTACTGCTACACGAAATTTAATTTCAAACGCAATAAAGTTCAGTCACCCCGAAAGTGCTGTAATTATCAATTGCTTAGAGAAGATTGAAGAATGGCACATAGAAGTTAGTGACACTGGAGTTGGTATGAGTCAGGAGCAAATTGATAATATACTCAATGGGAAATCAGTTACAACCAATGGAACTAGAAACGAGAGAGGTTCTGGTCTAGGTCTTCTTATCACAAAAGAGTTTATCGAACTAACTGAAGGAGAGTTAGAAATATCTAGTGAAATTGGTAAGGGGTCTAATTTCCTTATTAAAATAAAAAAGTAATTTATTATTTTCTTTTCTTTTTTCTTCTATTTCTTTGCTTTCGATTAAAAGCCATTTGCTTCTTTTTTTCTTTTTCTTGCGCTTCTTTAGCTTTTTTTCCAATAAAAACAGCTGGTATAACAAGTAGAACTAAAATTCCTAATACTAAAAGAGTAACATCTGTCATATTTTACCTCATTTGTTTTATATAATATGCATAGAAAAAATTAAAAAAACAAAAAATTGTACTTTTGATAAAAAAAATTCAACCTATGCTGAATTAGAATATCTTTGATATTCTCTTCTACATCCACCAATCAATACCTAAGAATGGAGTCAAGACGCCAATTCCCAATTGTTCCTTATCAATACTATAGCTTATTGAATTAACTCCTCCTCTAAGTGACACAGATGGGAATGGGAACCAAAGCCCGCCTGCTTGCACATTTATGGAGCTTTTTGAATTTGTAGTACCTCCTGTTGGGAATTGAGTGAAACTAAAATTTAGCTCTAAGAATGGAAATAGGTTTGCTTTGTTAGTAAAAATATACCTAAAAAATGGGCTGAATGCGAAACTAACTCCACTATTGTCAACTCTTTCATCATTGTTGTCTGTTTGAATGCCAATGCCTAAACCAGTCCCTAAATGCATATTATTTTTTAATGCATATGCTAAGTTAATGCCATTATTGCCAGCTACACCTACTTTAACTCCTAATCCGTATTTATCTATAGGTACTAAAGCTTTGTTGTTTTGGGAATAAGCAATTGAAGTTGAAGCTAGTATTACAGCTACAAATAATGAAGTAATAAAGATTTTCACTCTTAACTCCTGAAATTATGATTATAAATAATGGCAGTAAAATAAATAATTTTTACAAATAATAAAATAGTTTCCAACTATTATTGAATTAGTAACAAATAGAATGGACTACTCGTAGTCCAATTTTGAAAAGTACTTTATTTATAGGGTATGTTTTTTTAAATTTGAAGTTTATTTGTAAATTGAAAATTATATATAATTAGGTTTTAAGTATGGATAGTAAAAATTTACACCGTTTATTTGCGTTACTTTCTTTTGCCACGGCAATGATAGTTTTTGGGCTAACTGTCCAGGATAGTGTGCCATTTTGGGATTGTGGAGAGTTCTCCGCAGCTGCTGTATGGCAACAAGTACCCCATCCTCCTGGAGCACCTTTGTTCCTGATGATTGGAAAAGTCTTTGATACTATTATTCCTTTTGGAGATCCAGGATGGAAAATAAATATGGCCTCTGCCGTTAGTAGTGCGTTCGCAGTGCTATTCCTGTACCTAATAACTGTAATGTGTATTAAGAACTTCAGAAAAGAAGCAATAAAAACTGTAGGTGATGCACTTGCTGTATATGGTTCGGCTTTTGTCGGAGCAGCAGCATTCACTTTTAGTGATACTTTTTGGTTCAATGCTGTTGAGTCCGAGGTATATGCAATGTCCACACTTTTCGTGTCTGTTATTATTTACCTGATGATGCGTTGGAATGAAGAGGCAGACAACCCAGGAAATGAAAGATTTTTACTATTAATAGCTTACTTAATTGGTCTATCTACAGGAGTTCACTTACTGGCGATATTAACAATATTTTCTATTGTATTCTTAGTTTATTTAAGAAAGTATAAAGTTACACCTGCTGGTTTGATAATAACCACAGTTGTTTCATTAGTAGTATTTTTTATCATTTATCCATTCATTGTGAAATGGATACCTGCTTTATTGGCGGGTCACTCGCCAGGTAGAAATGAGGCACACCTTTACGATATTAATAATAGCACAGGTCTGAAAGTAGTAGCATTTGCCTTTGTTGGTGGAGCAATTGGTACATTTATCTGGGCTATGAAGAACAAGAAGCAAATCATAATGTTAGCTGCAGGTTCAGTTGTACTTGTGCTGTTAGGGTACACAACATATACTCAGATAATGATAAGATCAAATGCTAATCCTCCTATGAATGAAAACTCACCAAAAACATTTGGTGAACTAGCTTCATACTTAGGTCGTGAACAATACGGAAATGATGCAAGTTGGCCAAGAAGAATAAAGACAGAACCTAGATTCACAAGAAATTATCTTTCTAAAGATGCTAATGGTGAGTATAAATATGGAGAATGGACTCCTCCAAGAAGGGTACAAGCTCACACCGATAATGGTGATCCTTACGTAAAACAAGTTTGGGAAAACGTTAATTTTGGTGGTGAAATTGCTTATTTGTGGAAGTACCAAATGGAACATATGTATTTTAGATATTTCGGATGGAACTTTATTGGGCGAGTCTCAGATGAGCAAGATGCAGGTGTAGCTTGGTTTAGCAATTCTACGCCAGAGATTGAAGTTATGAATGATTTATCTGGATATTCTGATGAGTATCCAATTAGATTCTTTGCCTTACCATTTCTTTTTGGTCTTTTAGGGTTTTTCTATCATTTCAAAGAAGACAAACGAATGGCAACACTTCATTTGGTTATATTCTTAATGATGGGTGTGCTTGCAGCAATTGCACAACAACAACAAGATCCGCAACCTAGGGAACGTGATTACTTCTACACCGGTTCATTTATGATTTGGGCTATGTGGATAGGTATTGGGGTTTACTCTTTGATAGATGGTATAAGTAAAAAGAACGTACAAGCGGGATTAGCTGCCGGTATTGTAGCTGTTTCTACTCTACTTGTTCCTGTGAATATGGCAATAGGCGGATGGAACACGCATGATAGAACTGGCAATTACTTACCTTTCGACTACTCGTATAACTTATTGCAATCAGCAGATGAGAACGCGATTATATTCACGAATGGTGATAATGATACATTCCCAGTGTGGTATATACAAGATGTTATGGGTGTAAGAAGAGATGTTAGAATAGTTAACTTATCACTTGGTAATACTCTTTGGTATGTTAACCAACTAAAGAATACAAGACCATGGGGAGCTGATGAGATTCCATTGACATTCTCTGATGAAAGTATGCAAGTAGATGAAATGGATGATAGAGCTTTGAGTTATGACTTTGGTCAAGCTTATAACTTGGAGATTCCAGTAAAAAGAGAAATATTAGAAAAGTACACGGATGATGAGCAAATATTAGATAGAGGTACATTCCAAGCTAAGTTCAAAGGAAAAGATTACGGCGAGCAAGGTGGAAAGCAAATGTACTTGTTTAGAGTTCAAGACAAAGTAATTAGAGAAATTTTAGAACAAATCAGATTTGAGAAACCTATTTACTTCTCTACAACTGTTGGACCTGATGCATTCGCTGGACTAGAGAATTTCTTCCGCTACGAAGGTATGTTAATGAGAATATGTCCTGTACCTCAGAAATCATCAGTTGGTGAAAAAATTGATATTGATGTAACAGCTGACATACTATTAGATGTAGATAATAGTGATAACTATAGTAAAGTACCTACTAAGGAGTTCAAATTGCGTAATTTGAATGATCCAGGTGTTTACTATGACCCTGTTCACAGAAGACTAATGAACAGTTACCGACAGCTATACACAATGTTAGCTACAGCGTATATTGCAAACAGAAATGACAAAGACAGTGCTGTAGTAGCATTAGATATGATGAATAAATATATATCACCTACTCAGTTCCCTATGGAGTATGACTTACTTTATAGAATAGCTCAGTTATACAATGACGCTGGTGAGAAAGAAAAAGCTGCTAAATTCGCAAAAATGGGTATAGAAAGAGCGAATTACATTATCACTAACAAGAATATTAGACCTGATATAGTTCAATATGAAGTGATGAACAGATACTTAGGACCATACAGATATTCAGCTGAAATGTATAAGCTGATGGGTGACTATCAAGGTGGAATTGATGTTATAAACAAGTTGAAAACTGAAGTGGAAGCTGTGGTATCCCAATTTGAAGGTCGCCAAGGGTATGAGTCACAATTACAGAGAGCTCAATCGAATCTGATTGATGTATTCGTGATGCTAGATGATATGGAAGTAAGCAAGCTAGAAAGTGAGGGTAAATTAGACGAGGCACTTAAACTTGTGGAAAGTAAAATGGATAAATACAGACAAGATGGAACACAAGTGAGTAATACTCTAAGCTCAGTGCTTTACAGAAAGTATATGGAACTACAAAGAAAAGCAGGTGCGGACACTTTAGCTGATGGAGCTGGAGAATAGCTTAAAAACATCAGTTATTAAACTTAATAAGGCATTTACTCAGTGAGTAAGTGCCTTTTTTTGTATTTAGTTGATAATATTGTAATATTTTTCTTGTTATTAAGTCAATTTTTTAGATATTGCGAAAAATACGTTTGCACATAAAGCAATAGTATGATTTAGCTAATAACCAAATAATGAAAATTAAGGAGTTGTCAAGTATGTTCTGGACACCAGAAATAGCAAAAACCTTAGAAGATGCACCATTCCCAGCAACAAAAGATGAGTTGTGGGATTATGCAAACAGATCAGGTTGCCCACAACAAGTATTGGACAATATCATGGAATTGGATGATACTGACGAATTAATAGAGGGTATGGAAGATCTTTGGCCTGAATATGAGGATATGGTAGAAGAAGATTACTTCTACGATGACGACGAAGAAGAACAGTACAAATAGTTTACAAACTCTGAAAATACATTTTATTGATGTATTTAGATAATGAAATATATATTAGAAAGACTGTTAGTTATTGTTATAATTACGATATGCTGCTTAGGCGTATTGAAGTCTGAGAATATAGAGAATAAAGGATTATATACAACAGAGTTTATTCCTTATGGATACGAGATTCATAGACTCGAATTTGTAGGTAACAAAGATTACGAAGAATCTGAGCTTTACTCAAAGGTACAAAGTCGCCCAACAAACATAGGTGTTTTGCATTCCCTAATGCTTATGTATCATAGCCAAGGACAAATCAACCCTCATACTCCAGAGTTAGTAATGGAGACCTTGGAAAAGAATATAAAATGGTTTGAAAATGAAAGAAGAGTTTTTGATGAAGCTGTAGTATTAGAAGATGTCAAATCTCTAGAAGCATTTTATAAGAATAATGGATATCACACGTCCCGAATCAACTACGAATTTTTTCCTGATAGCACTACCGAGCAGAATGTATTAGCTTTTTATATAAAAGAAGGTGAAAGGTACACCATTTCTTCAGTTAATTATGTTGGTTTGGAGGATTTGGATTCTAACCTGAATGAGAAAATTAAGAATGTCAGAACTGATCACAAAGGGGATTTCTATTCAGAATCTATAATAGAAGCAGAGTATAGTGAAGTAAACAAAGTTTTAGAAAACAATGGTTATTTGACTATCAACCGAAATAGGCCAGTAATATACATCAACGATGAAACTAAAGCAGATAGTGTTGTAATAGAATATAAGTTAGGACATAGAAAGAAAATAGGTAGTATAGAAATAGTAGATATCCGAAATGACCAACCGGCAGTTTCTCAAAATATGCGTGAAATGCAATTAACTTTTGAAACAGGTGATTACTATAGCAAGCAGGATGAGTTGCAGTCACGTATAAATCTTTTGTCTTTGGGGGTCTTTGACAATGCTTCTATCAGCTATATCTCCGATTCTACTACATCCGACTCGGTTGTAAATGTGAAAGTTAGTTTGGTTTACAACAATCAACAAGATTGGGAACTTAGTCCATTTGTTAATAGGACAGTTTTCAATGAAACCACTAACGCAGGTATTGAAGTTGGCTATGGACACAAGAATATATTTGGAGCTGCTCAGAAGTTTAGACTATATGGTAAAATTTTCGCAAGAGATATTAGTAGGTTTATTGGTTCAGGGAACTCTACTAATGACTTTCAGAACTTATTAGAGTATGAGTATCAAGTGGGTATAAAATTTGATCAACCCTATATTTTCTCCATATTCAACTGGAACGTCGGTGCTTCCACTAACCCTCAATATGCAGTAAGAAACATCCTGAATAATTTTGCTTTGAATACTTTTTCACTTCCGTTTACATTTAACTTCAGACTGCCTTACTATACAGTAATTAATAATGTATATTTAGACATAAATTTTGAAAGTGAAAAACCATCTGGACTTGATAATATACTGGATGGTGGAGAAATAACTAATGATATAGCAGAAGCACTAATCATCTACTCTAGTCTACAAGATTATGAGGGCTTTTTGACTCTTTCTACAATGAGTTTGAGAGCAGTAGGGGATAAGAGAGATAACCCTATTAATCCTACAACTGGGTATTACATAAATGGCTCAATAGAATTTCCAACCTTAGATGTTCTGTCTGATTATGTTAGAACACAATTAAAGGTCTATAAGTATTTTAGTTTATCGGATCAGCTAACATCAGCACTAAAATTGAATGTTGGTCAACTTTTTGTAAACTTCAATAGTGAATTTTACGTACCATTTGATAGACAGTTTTTTGCTGGTGGAGCAAATTCTATAAGGGGTTGGATTTCGAGGGCGCTAAGATATAACCCCAAAGACAATCCAGAATTTGAAAATAATGAACTTTATGGATTTCTACAAAACTTTGTAGGTTCAACTAGTATTTTTGAGACATCAGCAGAGCTAAGATATAAATTTGAAAGACCAGAATACTTCGGAGACTTCCTTGCCGATCAGATAGCTAGTCTTGGTGTTGTTGGTTTTGTTGATGTTGGTAATTCTTACGACTGGTTAGTAAATGACAGTAGAAGTGATGTAACCATAGATAACTTTTTAAGTACTTTAGCTGTATCAGTTGGTGGAGGCATTCGATACTTTACTCCTGTTGGTCCACTGAGATTCGATATTGCAGTTCCTGTATATGACCCACTGGGACAAGAGAAGACCTCGCTAAATACTCTAAAATACCATATTGGGTTGGGTCACACTTTTTAATAACTATAGAGGTAATATATGTTAAAATATATAAGTGTTTTTATTTTATGTTCGACTTTACTCTTTTCACAAAATCAAATAGATAGAAGCGAAAGTGAAGTAGCTCAAACAGACAGCAATTATTCGAAATGGGATTTTGATTTTTGGCTTGGTGCAGCTAATGCAGAGTTAAGAAGACCGACTATAGAAATAGAGTATGGTCAGAATGAGCCAAGCATACATGAAGATTATCTATCGAGTGAAATAAATCAAAATAATAGAATACTAGGAAAAATTGGTTTTTCAAGTTACGGCGAAACAGTAGCTGGTTCAGGTTATTTAAAATATAAATTTACATCACTACTTGTTGCAAATTCGATGGGTGATATTGATGAGTTGTTGAATGATGGAACTGTAAATTCAAATGTGTGGACTTTTGGTTTCAATTCGAACGATGGATACGGATATTCACTTGGCGATAAAACTCAACTTCTTTTGACACATGGTGCTGGTATTGCATGGAATTCGGTTAATTTCTCGCAAACCAATCCAGCTCTAGATTCGAGTGACCTAAGTAGATTAGAGCTGTTTGAGGACGGAATTAAGTTCGGTGATAGATTTGAAGCTGGTGTTAAGTTCAGAATTATTGAAAATTTAGGTTTGTCATTTACTTATAGTGAAAACTTAATTTTACCAAGACATTTATTTTGGCATTGGACTCTAGGCAAGTTAATAGAAGGTACAGCACATGGACTTTCTTCTTATTTTGTAAGTACATTTGTTGATTCTTCTCCAGCTTTGGTTCCTATTGTGTATTTCTTGCTGCACAATGGTATATCGTATGGTGTAAACAGATTGAAAGAGGACAATATGAATTGGCCATTAAACACTACAGCACCTATGATACAAAAGAATTTTAATATTGGACTAACTTTAATACTCTAAATTTGAAATATTTTACTGTCTTTTTGTTGTTTTGTTGCATCTGTTCTACCACAGTTTATTCGATTGAGGAAGAAGAGACAATTGGTGATATTATCTCTAGATATTTCAGCAACGAAAAAAATGTAAATATACCAATAGTTGATATTAGCTATGGACCAGAAAGGCTTTCGTTTCATTCTGGTTTCAATAGTGTATTCGAAGGTAACTTTTCCACCGAACTTCAATATGGCTATATCAGATATGATAAAGAAATTGCTAAGTTAGGTTATCTGTATTTTAGTTCAGAGCGTGCTTTTCTCGGTAGCACCTCATCTAGGTTTAAGTTGACTCCTGTAGATGATTTGACTATCAAGACTGATATTTATCGCTACGGAGGTCTTTATAACAATGGTTTTGGTTATGGTACAGAAAAAGGTAGTAAGTTTTTATTCTCACACAGTAGTGCCATCGTATGGACCGAATCTGATATAGAAAACTTTGCATTCAAAGACTCAGACAACAATCTACTCATGGAGTTTGAAGATGAGAATAATTTTGGCATGTTCTACACTAGTGGAATAAACTATACTTTTGGAAATGGTGTGACTAGTGTAGAGCTCAGATACAGACATAATGTAGTTTGGACTGATTTTCAATTTGGTGCTTGGTTAGGATCGTGGGCTTTAGAAAACATCGTTCAAAGAGCCCCAGATTTATTTCATGAAACTATGATACGGGAGTTTGGAGGTTATTACCCTCTTATATATCATGCTTACAAAACTCTTGTGTCCTACTTGATTTATGAGGGTCGGGGTAAATCTACTTATTGGCCATTTGATGGCAGCAAAGCTCTTAACTTCAGAAGTGTAGTGTTAGGAGTCAAATTCCCCCTCTAATCTAAATCGCTCTATAAACTCTGAGACTACAGAGTCTTCAGAATCCTTCAGCTCTTGTACACCACCTTCAAAACGCACTATCCCATCATGAAGCATAGACACTGTGTCTGCTACTCTGAATACGGAAAACATATCATGAGTTATTACAATAGATGTAACATTACGCTTTTCACCAATCTCATTTACCAAATCGTCTATTTGCTCACTAGTAACGGGGTCCAACCCAGTAGTCGGCTCATCATAAAGAATATACTTTGGATTCCCTACTAATGCACGTGCAACACCGACTCTCTTT
This sequence comes from Chlorobiota bacterium, assembly GCA_046290495.1. Lineage (GTDB taxonomy): Bacteria > Bacteroidota > Ignavibacteria > Kapaibacteriales > UBA2268 > PGYR01. Next base: position 409,578 of record JBKAGT010000006.1, read on the forward strand.
CTCATGCCACCAGATAGGTCCGACGGTTTTTTTGTTTTTAATATATTCCATTCGTGCTGGTAATGCTTGGATTCTTTTTCGCTTAGTGGAGGCAACAGACCAACTGCAGAAAGTACTTCCATAGCAGTTTCATCTAAAAGCTTACTGTCTCTCTCTCCATGCTCATATAATCGGATAACTATATTTTCAAAAACATTATATGAGTCGAAAAGTGCAGCACCTTGAAATACGTATCCCATGGTTTTTCTCATCTCAAAAAGTTCCTTGTAAGTCATATTCTTGATATTCATATTATCAACAAATATCTCACCTTTGTCTGCATCTAACAAACCAACAATATGCTTGAGCAATACGCTTTTGCCAGAGCCAGATTTGCCAATAATACAGTGGGTAGAACCTGTTTTTACATTTATATCCACACCCTTGAGTACTTCCTTTTGACCAAAGCTTTTATAAAGATTTTCTATTTTTATCATGAATTAGCACGATTAATGTTTTTTAAATTTAACAATAGTTTGGCTTTTATATACAATAATTTCAATTTATTTTCTATTTTAGTGGAGGTACTTATTACTACTTTAAAATTAACTTATTTTATACTATGGGCTTCAATTTTACTTCAGATGATATTAGCAATATTTCAAATATTCTAAATTCGCAACACAAAGGTAGCAACAATACTTGGACTTGGACATTGAAAAATGAAGAAACCAAGCAAGCGGTTGTATTTACTATATACAATAAAACGAAATTGTCACCAGATAGTGATGAAGAAGGTGTGTTAGTTTCAGTTCAAACTAAACATGGATACTTTGAGCTTCATGGCCTAACTGGATTCTTATTGTTTGAACCTGATGAAGTGATTTTTGTTAGAGCACAAGACGAAAAGGTGTCTTGTTTAGTTATTGGTAGTAATAGTAGCTGTTCCCTTTTCTCAGATATTAACAGAAGTATTTTGAATTCTAATATTACGGAATTAGATCCTGCTATATTACTTGCTGCTATGCAACTTTCCTTGGCTGAACCTATACTGAGCTAAATGTCTTACCTAATCAACATACATGATGAGGGTGGATTCGGAATCGTTGATGAAACTAATACTAAACGGATTGTTACGTCTATACTGAGTGACTACAATTGTGAGTCTGCTTTGGTTAATTTGATATATCTCAATAATGAAGATATACATCAGATGAATAAAAAGTATTTGGATCATGACTATCCAACAGATGTAATCACCTTTACTTTAGATGAAGATGAGCTAGAAGGTGAAATTTACATTGGAGTTGAGACAGCAGAGGAAAATGCTAAAAAATATGGTGCAAAGTTAAATGAAGAGCTACTCAGATTAGCAGCTCATGGAACTCTACACCTAATGAATGAGGACGATAGTACCGATGAAGAAAGGGAAAGAATGCATAATTTAGAGAATAAATATTTAAATTTGTTAAATGAACAATAACATAATAGAAATTTTAGAATTAATTTTAACTGGTCTTAAAGATGAGAATGTTGAACTTTCAGACTTAAGCAAGATATTTGGTGGTGAACCAAAAGAAGAATCTGTAGACCCGTTAGAAAGAAATGCTGATGAATTAGAAAATGTAGAGCCTCAAAGCAAAGATTCATTCAGGTACTTTTTAGAATCAGAACAAATGTTCTTCACCAAGGAAGTCCGAGGTGAACTGATTCAATTACAATCTATGGGTTTGATTACCGGAAAAGAAGTGGAGCAGTTGATTGAAACAGCAATTTTCAAAGATTTTAAGCTGATAGATAGGGAGGAGTTGAAAAACTTATTACCATCTATTATTATTGCTAATAACAAATCAACTGGTTCAAGTTTTGTATTAGGTAATGATTCGATAAACTAAAAAACAGATAAATTTATAGAAGGTGCTTTGTGAATCCAAAGCACCTTTTTTTATTTCTATTTTGAAATAAAGTTATCTATGGAATATTTACCTGGGCCTGCTACAAAGATAGCTGTGAACATAGTCAGGAATAAAAGAGACATCTCTTTCTTAGCAAATGGGTCTCCACCATGTATCACAGCAAATGCTACTACCATAGTTATTATTACTGGAATTGCTGTTAACCTAGTTGCCAAACCAACAGCTACAAATAAACCACAGAAGAACTCGCCAAAAACAGCTAATGTCAATGCTATTTCGCTTCCTAGTCCAATTGGATCTGGAAAACTGTCTGCCTTGTCAGAAAAGCTCATTAGCTTCCCATAACCATGGCTAAAAGCCATTGAAAGGCCTGCAACTAATCTCAAAAGTAATAAAGCTATACTGGTTTTTGTATCCTTGCTTCCTGTACTAAATAATTTCATTTTTCTCTCGAAATTCACTGGTTAATAATTATCCAAATATACATATTTAAAAATTAATGACTACAATCACCCTTCAAATTTTGAGGAAGTAATCCTATAAATTAGGCAATGACTCAACATTTTTGTCGTTCACATTGCAAAGAGTATAATAATTAAGTATAAGGAATAATGGATTTTAGGATATATAGTAGTAATAATTCGATAGATAAAGTAAAAAAGCAAGAAATCACTAATTTCCTTTATAGATTTCTTGAAGAGTATGGTGATAAGAAAAAATCCATAGAGAAAGCTATAGATTATTCACTAAGTAACGAAAACGGTAAAGGTGGTTTTGTTCTAACTGGAGAAATTGGAGGCGAGATAATAGGAGCAGTAGTTGTAAACGAAACTGGTATGAGCGACTATATACCAGAAAATATTTTAGTGTATATAGCTGTAGACCCAGAAAAAAGAGGGCATGGGTATGGGGAAAAATTGATGGAGAAAGCTGTAAATACTGCAAAAGGAGATGTAGCTCTTCATGTGGAGGAATCAAATCCAGCAATAAAGCTTTATAAAAAGATTGGTTTTACTAATCCATACTTAGAGATGAGGTATAGAAAATAATGGCTTTTGTGACATTAAATAAGGAAAACCTACATCAAAATTTTAATTATCTTAAAGAGCTATTCGAAAAACACAATACTGATTGGGCGATTGTAAGCAAATTGTTATGTGGTACTGAAGAATATATCAAATTGCTCTGTAATATGGATATTGAAGAAATATGTGATTCGAGAATCAGTAATTTAGCAACAATTAAAAGGATTAACCCTAGTATAAATACAGTCTATATAAAGCCAGTTGCTAAAGATAATATAGAAGAAATGGTACGCTATGCTGATGTCAGTTTCAACACAGAATATAAAACTATTAAATGGATTAGCGAAGAAGCTGTTAGGCAAGGGAAACAACATAAAGTAATAATTATGATTGAGCTTGGTGATTTGCGTGAGGGTGTATTGGGAGATGACTTGATTGACTTTTACCAGAAAGTATTTGAATTACCAAATATCACTATTTCAGGAATTGGTTCTAATCTCAATTGTCTGCATGGTGTGCTACCCTCGGCTGACAAATTGATACAACTAACTTTATACAAGAAACTGATAGAAGCAACTTTTGATGAAGAAATTCCTTGGGTAACTGGTGGAACATCAGTAGTACTACCCTTACTGTTTCAAAAACAAATACCACCAGAAATGAATCATTTTAGAATTGGTGAGTCATTATTTTTTGGGAATAATCTGATTACGGGTGAGTTGTTTGATGGTATGAATGATGATGTATTTCGGTTACATACACAGGTGATAGAAATAACCGAGAAGCCAAAGGTACCGATTGGTGTAATGGATGCAAACCCATCTGGAGAAATATATGAAGTAGATTCTTCTGATTATGGTAAAACGGCATATAGAGCTTTGATTGACATAGGAGTTCTAGATATTGCTGACAAGGAATTTATAATTCCTATAGATGACGATATAAAAGTAGTTGGTGCAAGTTCTGATATGTTAGTAATAGATTTGGGTGAGAATAAAAGAGGAATAAAAGTAGGTGACGAGATTAAGTTTAAACTGAAATATATGGGAGCATTAAGGGCTTTTAATTCAGAATATATAGAGAAGAGAATAATTTAATAAAACCACATTACCTCTCGCACCAGTCCTCTAATTTAATCTTATAATCCGAATCGCTGTATTGCGATTTGTTATACATGCCTGCTTCAGTTCGCTGCCTGAGTGCTTCATATAGGCTTACTGCACATGCAACAGATATGTTCAAGCTCTGTATCATCCCCATTTGTGGAATGTTGAAATTGCCATCTGCAAGTTTAATAGCTTCTTCGGATACACCTTCGTGTTCATTACCAAAGCATAGAGCAACATTCTCAGTAAGGTCTAAGCTATAAAGTGATAGGGATTCTTTGCCCAGTCCTGTAGTGAAAATTTTGTAATCTCTTTTTCTCAAATGATTAAAAAGCTCATCTACACTATAATAACGGTGAATGTCTAACCATTTGGTTGCACTAGCTGCAGCGTTCTTACCTAGCTTTCTCTCTGGCTGTTTGCCATGATAAAGAATAAAGACTTCACTGACACCAACGGCATCACAAGAGCGAAGACAAGCCGCTAAGTTATGTTTGTCATTAATGTTTTCCAATATAACTGTAAGGTTCGGCTGCCTGTGGCCAATCACTTTCTTTAGTTTTTCTAGTCTTTTTGCTGTTGGTTTTTTCATACTATAAATAAAAAAAGCAGCCACAATTATCTGACTGCTTTTTGTAAAATTTCAAATTAGCTTTATTTATCAGCTTCTCCCATAATAGGGTCAATTGATCCTATGATAGCTACAACGTCAGAAAGCATAGAGCCCTCTACCATAGGTGCTAACCCTTGTAAGTTAGATGCACAAGGAGAGCGTATTTTCAATTTCCAAGGGTGTCCCGTACCATCTGATACGATGAAGAACCCAAGTTCTCCTTTTGGAGATTCGATTGCTGTGTAAGTCTCTCCAACTTCTGGAGCAGCTCCGTAGTTAATAAGCATGAAATCACTTATCATCTCCTCCATTTTAGTGTAAACATCTGCTTTCTTAGGTAAAGTCTTATTAGGAATATTAGCTCTTATCTCACCTTTAGGCATTTTGTCTAATACTTGGTGAATTATTTTTAATGATTCAGACATTTCCTTAATTCTAACCATGTAACGAGACATTGTGTCGCCATCATTTTCAACTATTACATCAAAATCTAGCTCTGGGTAAACTAAGTAAGGATCATCACGACGTAAATCACGATTGACGCCAGAACCACGTAATACAGGACCAGTCAGACCTAAATCTATACATTGTTGTGCAGTCATAACACCTACGCCAGCCATACGGTCAACGAAGATTTTGTTTCTATGAACTACCTTCCCAAAGTAATCTAATTCTTTAGGGAATTCGTTTGCCCATGCTCTGATGTGAGCTAATGTGTCATCGTCAATATCATTTGCCACACCACCAATTCTTGTGTAACTAGTAGTGAATCTGGCACCACATATTTTTTCAAATATGTCATATAATTTTTCTCTTTCAGTGAACGCCCAAAGCAATAGAGTCAATGCTCCGGCATCCATACAAGTTGCTCCCATAGCCATAAGGTGGGAGGATATCCTTGCAAGTTCAGAAACCAATACTCTAACCCATTTTGCTCTTTCAGGAATATCTATTCCCATTGCATTTTCTATGGCTAATGCTATACCCACATTATTCATCATTGGCGCTAAGTAGTCCAATCTGTCAGTGTGAGGTATAAACTCATGATAAGTGGTGTTCTCTGCTAGTTTTTCGTATCCACGATGTAGATATCCTAGCTCCGGTACACACTTGATTATCGTTTCACCATCCATACGGAGTAGCACACGTAATACACCGTGAGTAGCTGGGTGCTGCGGCCCCATATTCAATACCATGTCATTATCCAATGCATCGTCGAATATCAGCTCTGTATCTTTGTCAAGTAGCTCTTTGTATATTTTTTCTTGACGCTGGTCGTTCAGCTTAGTTATTTCTAAATGAGATTGTAAATTCATATTGTCGAGTAATTTTATTTTCTTTGCTGATTATGATTACATTATCAACAGAAAAGTTTTTATAATATTTTACAAATTAATGAAAAAAGATAATAATTAAAAGATAATATATTATGAATTTATAATGTTTCTAAGACTGAGAGGTAAGAAGTATATCTTTCAACGTCTATATAGCCATCTTCGACGGCGTCTTTTACAGCACAATTGGGCTCATGAGTGTGAGTGCAAGGTGTGAATTTACATTCTTCTCTGTATCCTTCAAAGTCTTTGTAATACATCTGTAACTCAGATTTTTCGAAGTCCCATATTGCTAATTCACGTAGTCCTGGTGAATCTACAATTTTAGTTGAACTATTCATATCAAACATTTGAACAAAACTTGTAGTGTGTTTACCTTTGAAATGTTTTTCGGACACATCACCTGTTGCTAGTACTTCCTTACCGAGTATGTGGTTAATGAATGTTGATTTGCCTACCCCAGATGGCCCTGTGACCAATGTTGTTTTGTCTTTAAGTTGTGCTTCAATTTCTTCAATTCCTTCCTCTTCTTCAACAGAAAGGAAAAATAAATCATACCCTAAATCTTGATAAACAGACAAATCCTCTTTTATCAGTTTCATATCCATCAAATCAATCTTATTGATACAAATTATAGTTGGAATGTGATACATTTCAGCGGAAATTAGGTATCTATCAATCAGCCCTTTATTATAGTATGGGTCTGCAGCTGCCATAAAAATTAATATCTGATCTATATTGGCTGCTATTATTTGCTCATTATCTGTTTTCTTAACGGATTCACGAGATAATTTACTTGTTCTCTCTCTAATTTGAAGTATCACACCTGGCTGACTATCAGTGGGTTCTTGATAAAAAATCCTATCACCTACAGCTGCAACATTGATATTTACATAGGGGGTAATTACTGTTCCACCCAATACACATTCTTCAAAATTCCCAGTTACTTCATTTTTAACTGTATACACTTTACCTAAAGCATGGTAAATAATACCCTTTTGAACGTCATCAGGCAACTTACCCGTTTTTTTTGTTAAAATCCTCTTTCTAGATTTTGTTTTTCTAAACGGTTCATTTTTAAACTGTTGCTTATTTTTCTTGTTAATTGCCATTCTGTATTTTACCAGTGTGTAATTTTTTGCACACTTTTTCTTGTTAAGAAAATATTAATTCGTTAGATTTGCTAAAATATTAAATTATCGGTTATATTTTGTATTATCGTTGGAAATTTAAAGAAAAGCCAAATGAAGAAACCGTACATAACTTAGCAAGATCACTTAAAATACCAAAGACTTTGGGTAGAGTCCTAGTGGGTAGGGGTATAGAATCTCCTGAAGACGCTAGCAAATTCTTTACACCTTCAAAGCAGAATATCCATGACCCTTTCTTAATGAAAGATATGGACAAGGCTGTGCAGAGGTTGTTAGAAGCAAAGGACCGCGACGAAGCCATTTGGATACATGGTGATTATGATGTAGATGGAACATGTAGTACCGCTTCGCTGTACAAGTTCCTTCACAATCTGGGTTATAAGGTAGAATTTTTTATACCTGATAGGTTTCAGGATGGTTATGGCTTGTCCGAAAGGAGCATAAAAGGTGCCAAAGAATTTGGTGCCAAGGTGCTTATTACGGTCGATGTTGGTATAACTGCTATCGAAATATCGAAAGATGTTAAGGAAGCAGGTATGGATTTTATTATCTGTGACCACCACGAACCTACTGAATCACTCCCCACTGCATACGCAATATTAGACCCTGTTAGAAAAGAATGTAACTATCCTTTTAAGAGCTTAGCTGCTTGTGGTGTTGTGTTTAAGCTGATTCAAGGTATATCTAATAAATTAGGTATTGAAGAAAAGGCATACGAATATCTAGATTTTGTTGCACTTGCATCTGCAGCGGATATGGTTCCTCTGATTGGTGAAAACAGAACATTAGTCTACTATGGACTGAAGCTAATAAATGAAAAGACAAGACCAGGGCTGAAAGGTCTAATTCACTGTACTAATCTTAAGATTGGTTCTATCACTGCTACTAATATTGTTTTTGCTGTAGCTCCTATAATCAATGCTGCAGGTAGAATGGGTGAGGCAATTCGTTCTGTAAAAATGATGATTCAAGATGATGAAATTCACGCCTTCCAAATTGCGCAACAATTAGAAGATGAGAATAGAAGAAGAAGGTATATTGACCAACAGACATTCGAAGAAGCTATACCTATCGCAGAAAAACAACTTCAAGAAGGAGCTAGGTCACTAGTAATTCACCAACCGCATTGGCATGCTGGTGTCATAGGTATTGTTGCATCACGATTAGTTGATAGATTTAACGTGCCTACTGTTCTGATGACTACGATTTTAGGTAATGCCAAGGGATCGTGTAGAAGCCCAAACAATTTTGACATATATTCTGCTCTGAAAAGAGCATCACATCTTTTGATTGAGTTTGGTGGACACCGTCACGCTGCTGGTCTTTCTTTGAATGAGGAAGATATTCCAGAATTGAGAAAAATAATAAACTCTTGTGCGGATGAAAACATCTCTTCTGATATGCTTACTCACGAGATGGAGATAGATGCTGAGCTTAGACTTAATGAGCTTTCTCCTAACTTTATCTCATCATTGAATAAATTTGCTCCTTATGGGTATTCGAATTATAAACCTATATTCTTCTCTAAGGATGTAACATCATCCAATGGGGTAAAAATAGTAGGGCAGAATAACCTTAAATTCCGTGCATTACAAAATAATTTTGCCATTGATGCTATTGCGTTTGGCTTGGCTAATAAATATGATATTGTTAATTCCGGTAAGCCATTCAAGATACTTTATAACTTAGAAATAAATACTTTCAATGGTCAAAACACACCTCAATTATTCATAAGGGATATTAAGTCTGAAAATGATTTATGATAGCAGAAGATAACTATACTGCTTACGCTAATGAAATACTGGGTCTTATAAACTCTGAGAATACGGACTCAAAATCAAAACTAATCGAAACATATAGCTTATTCAAAAGCTTAGTTAACGAAATAGTTGCACAAGAAAATTCCAAATTCCTAGGAATATACCCTAAGCTATTATTTATAAAAAATAAATATGGCTTAGACGAAGTATTATTCCAAAAGATAAATAGCTACAGAAAATTTGTAGTCAAATCTAATAAAAATCCTGAGTTGTATGTTTCGCAAGAGGATTTGAACTCAGCAATAAGCGTATTAATTATTATTCTTTTTGTTGTTGCTGATAAGTCAGAGCACAGTCAATTAGAAAAGTTCTTGAATAACGAGCCAATAATTGACTACAGTTCTGGAGAAGATAAAAAAAATGAGTCGTTCGATTTCGCTGTTACCAACCGATCCAATTCAGAAAGTGAGAAAAAGGTGGTATTTGGTGAATCGGAGGAAGTTGGGAAAGTAGCGATATATTTGAGTAAATCGTGGGAGTCTATTTGGGACATTGCCAAACAATACACGAATATAAAGGCAATAGAACTTGAGTATAGAGATGAACGAAAAGGGTATTCTGTTTATACTTGCACAAAAGATACTTTCTTAGTTTATGAACCAAACTATCTTGTTGATGTTACTGAAGTTGCCAACTGTTTTCAAAATAAAAGCGAAAGTGAATATCTAGCACTACTTAGTTGGTTGTCACTATCAACTCCATCTGTACCAATGCTTATAGGTAATATAGTTAATAATCTATTTGATTCAATAATTAGTGGTTTAGAGATAGATATTGATAGTTTTATTGATTCTGAATTGTCTAAGGCGCCATTACAATACTTCTATCTAAATGAGTATTCTAAAAATGAGCTATCGAATATAAAAGATAAGGTTGAATCTATATATATTACTATGTGCAAATCTATTAGTCATATACCCAAAGGTCATACATTCATAGAACCTAGTTTTATATCACCTCAATATGGTTTACAAGGTAGATTAGATGCACTAGTTGTAAACGAGGACAATGAAAATCTGAAAGATGTTATTGAGTTGAAATCTGGCAGTTTTCCGAAATCAAGTTTTAAAACCAAAACAAAGACTGGTTTAGAATACTCAATGAATGTGTGGCGAAACAACTATATCCAGGCAAGTTGTTATAATTTGATATTAAGTTCAGTATATCCGAAAAGGATTGGTAATTCGGCAATTTATTATGCGAAAGATGTAAATGCACCACTAAGAAATGTTCCCATAGTGGCAAATACATACCGAGAAATAGTTGAAGTAAGAAATAGAATTGTTTCGCTTTACTTTGAGCTGGCGGCAGAGAATTTGTATTCTATCTCTAAACTAAGCGAATCTGTAAGAAACGTTTTACCACCTTACTCTTTTAGTAATTTGACACGATTTGAAGATAAGCTAATAAATTCGACTGATTTGGCACACAGCTATTTTAAAGTGATGTTGGCATTCACTTACAGAGAGTTATTGAGCAATAAAGTAGGACTTTATAGCGATAGAAGTGAAAATTCATATTCCAATCTTTGGCTCGAACATTCGAAAATAAAGAATAGAAATGTACATTCAAATTTAGTGTTAAATTTTGACGAATCTGACTTCGAAGTTTATCATCTGAATTTTTATATCATTACTGAATCTATTACAAGTTTTAGGATAGGTGATCAGATAATTGTTTATCCAACAGATGAGTTTGGTAATTCTTTGCTATTAGAAGAGCAAATCTTGAAAGGAGTTATCAAATATATTGATAAAAGAACTGTGATTGTTAGTCTAAGGAATAAGGTTTTGGGAACAATGTTTCTTAATAAATACAATTATTGGGCATTGGAAAGTGATTTCTATGAAAGCACCTACAAAAAATTGCCAGCTATAATTTTAGACTTTTTGGATGATAAAGATTTTGCTATCAAAGTGGGTGCAGAGGAGCAAAAAATAAATGCAGTCAATTGCTCATTTGATTATCTGAATAATAAACAAAATGAAGTAGTAGCTGCAGCCATTGCAGCAAATAGCTACTATTTAATCCAAGGACCTCCAGGAACTGGTAAAACCTCATACACAATGAGGGCAATAGTTGAATATTACTACGAAAATACAAATGGAAATATACTACTAACAGCATACACTAACAGAGCTGTTGATCAGATTTGTAAGGTTCTAAAAGAGAGAACCGAGTATGGATTTATACGATTAGGTTCCAAAGAATCATCAATTCATAATGATGTTCTTCTTTCTAAAATGAGCGAAACATACTCTAAAGAGGAGTTAGAAACAAAATTCAAAAAAGTCAGAATAGTAGTTACAACTGTGGCTTCTGCATTGACTCACCCAGAATTATTTGAGTTGAAAGAATTTGATTTAGCTGTTGTGGATGAAGCGGCACAAATATTAGAACCATATATTGTAAACATCCTTCATAGGACTAAAAAGACGGTATTCATAGGGGATGAGAAACAACTACCAGCTATTGTCACTCAAGGAAAAGATAGTTGCTTGGTACAAGATGAGAATCTGATTGATATAGAACTTAAAGATTTGTCAAATTCATATTTCCAAAGAATGGTTCAAAATGCAAGTAATAGAGGATGGGCTCATTCACACGGTATGTTAACTCATCAAGGTAGAATGAGTCAGCCAATAATGCAGATAGCAAATGATTTATTCTACTCTGGAATGTTGAAAGTAGTTGAAGAAGTTGATTTTAATAACTGGAATACAATAGAGTTTCACAGCTCAGAACCTGAGTATGAACCATTTGTTAATCTGAATGAAGCTAACTACGTTTTGGGGGTAGTAGAAAAACTGAAAGGAGATGAAAATACCAAAGATTTATCAATAGGGGTAATTAGCCCTTTCAGAAGTCAATGTGCTTTGATAAAGAATCTTTTGGTTGAGTATTCGAATTCTATAGATGTGGATACAGTAGAAAGATATCAAGGTAGTGAAAGAGATATTATTATTATTTCATTTGCAGTAAATAGTGAAGAACACTTGCAGAATATGCAATCAAATGTAATAATTGATGAAAAAGAGATAGACCGTAAATTGAACGTTGCTATTACAAGAGCTAAATACGGATTGTTTGTGACTGGATGCAAAAATATATTGTGCAAATCGTCAGTTTATAGTAATTTTATAAATCTGTTAGAATCTGAACTCGATTGAATTTGAAAAATCAGAATCTTAGTAATTAAACTTTAAAATAGTAAAATAAGAAATAGAATAAGAAGGAAAGCATTATGGCAGGACATAGTAAATGGGCTAATATAAAGCACAGAAAAGGCAGGCAAGATGCCAGAAGAGGCAAAATATTTACACAGTTGGGTAAAGAAATCACAATAGCAGCCAGAGAAGGCGGTGGTGATGAGGATATGAACCCAAGACTTAGGCTCGCGGTAAAGAAAGCTAAATCCCAGGATATGCCTAAGGATAATATAGAAAGGGCTATCAAAAAAGGAACTGGTGAGCTAGAAGGTCAAAGCTTAGAGGAATACACTTACGAAGGTTATGGTCCCAATGGTGTGGCGATGATAGTAGAAACTATTACTGATAATAAGAACAGAACTGTTTCAGAGGTTAGAGCTACTTTCAGTAAATATGATGGGAATATGGGTGAGACCAACTCAGTTGCCTGGAATTTTGACAGGAAAGGAGTGATAGTAATACAGACTAATGGTGCTAGCGAAGATGACCTTATGATGGAAGCAATAGAAGCTGGTGGTGAAGATGTAGAATATAGTCCTGAGACTTCAAGAATTATCTGTGCTATGGAAGATTTCAACACGGTAAACGATTATTTTGATAAAAGTATTTTTGAAGTAGAAGAAAGTCAACTAGAATATATTCCAAAAAACAAAGTGGCAATCACTGAAGTTAGTGTTGCAAAAAAAGTAATGACTTTCATCGAAAAGATGGAAGACTTAGATGACGTACAGAATATATATAATAATGCAGATATAGATGATTCAATAATTGATCAACTGGATATCTAAATGAGAGTAATTGGCATAGATCCGGGCTCTGTAGTTTGTGGCTATGGAGTCGTGGATATGATAGGGAACTCCTTCAAATTAGTTGAATATGGAGTTGTAAAAGCCAAACAACAATCAGAAGATTTCAATGGAAGATTACAAATCTTGAACGAATCAGTTCTGGAAGTTATAAAAAGAACCAATCCAGAAATTAGCGCTTTCGAATCTCTATTCTATTCTAAGAATGTGCAATCACTTGTGAAGCTCTCTCACGCACGAGCAGTGACAATACTATCTGCCAAGCAAAGCGACCTACCAGTATACGAATACTCACCTAATGAGATAAAAAAATCAGTCACTGGTAAGGGGAAAGCGAGCAAAGAGCAAGTCCAATTCATGGTCAAAAAGTTGCTCAATATTGAAGAAACACCAAAGTTTTTTGATTCAACTGATGCACTTGCTATTGCCATTTGTCATTGTATAAAACTTGGAAATGGCAACAAAAAAAGCTCTAATAATTGGGCCCAATTTATAAAAGATAATCCAAATAGAGTCAAGTAAGTATTTTTAATTCATAAGACTAATCGTTATCTTAGTGAAACTTAATAATTGAGGATCACTATCATGAAATTTTCTTTACTAATTTTACTTACACTATTTGTTTTCAATCAAGAGTCCAAATCGGACGAATGTTTCCAAGGTGATACTCTATTCTTCCACAGTCAAGAAGATATAAACGCCTTTGGACAAGACTACAAGGAGTGTAAAAACTTAGACGCCTCAATAGTGATAGACCCTATCGATTCAGAAATCAACACATTACAACCCTTAGAGAATATAGAGTCTGTAAGTGGGGTACTAGTAATAAAAAATACGAATCTAATCAGATTGACCGGCCTTCATAATTTACATAGTGTTGGTTTTGGAATATCGATAGTTAATAATAATTCTATTATTGGATTGACTGGCTTAAATAGTCTGAATATGATTGGTCAAGAATCAGAAAAGCATATAGATGAAGTAGGATTTTTTGAAATAGTGTCAAATGATAATTTGATTAACCTTTGGGGTATAGATAACCTAGACTCACTAATGGGAGATCTGGTTATAAGAGAGAATAATAACCTATTTGCTTTAGATGGATTAGAATCATTGCAAAAACTAAATGGATTTCTATTTAATGGAGAAGCAATAATAAAATCAAATGTTATTGTTGCAGACAATAAGAAGCTAACAAGATGTTCAGTGATGGGTATTTGTGCTTTAAGAGATTACTCAGATTTTATTTTTGAGGGCAATGAAGACGATTGTAACAACATAGCCAATGTACAAGCAGGCTGCAGCTTTATTAGCGTTGAGAGTATGGGTTTTGAAGAAACAGTTCCTTACCCAAATCCAACTAACGGAGTTGTGAATATTGATAATGATAATCAAATATCAAATGTAAGAATTGTCAATTATCTTGGTGAAATTGTCTTACAAAGCAATGATGCGAATTTAGATTTTATAGACATTTCGAATGAACCTGCTGGAGTATATTATATGACTATCAATGATAAGATTTATAAGATAATGAAGAAATAAAAAAAGGCAAGCCTTTTAAAGCTTGCCTAATATTAAGTTGTTTTTTCGAATCTTTAATTACCACTAAAAATAGTTGGTTTAACAGAAATCATAGCCCATAGCCAAGTTGAGTTGTCGCCAAATGGTCTACCCTGTAGAGTCTTCAGATTGTCTGTAGGCAACAATGTTGAAGCACCTAAGAATATGGTAGTAAAAGAATTAAAATTATGTTTTACCACTAGATCAATTTCTGTTGCTAATGCTTTATCAATTTCTTCTCCTGTACTAAAATCTAAAAACGGCTGCTCACTTGAAAAACTATGAAAATCTAAGCTTGAATTCCATTTCTCTGCGAATTGGTATTTTAATTTAGCATAAATGTCAACTAACCCAGCACCTCTTGTGTCATTAGGAATATTCAAGAAATGATCCATGTATCCATAAAACTTATGGTTAGTAGCATAAAGAGTATTAAAAGAATTAAAGCTTTCGCTATCACGATTATTACCTGATAAGTAATCTATCCCTGCTCCAATTTTGAATTCACCTATGTTGTAAAAACCTTGTGCAGAGAACATGTAGGCAGCAATATCTGTATCTGTAACAGTTCTACCTATCTGGTAATATCCAGTCCCTTGCAACTCTAACTTTTCTCCGTTGTGATAGTAATTACCACCAAAAGTTGCTCTGTTGTCAAGACCTGTAAAATTTCCACTTTCCTCAAAAAAGTCAGCTACTCCTATTAAGCTAAATTTATTCTCTTCGTCAATTTTGTTCTCAAACCAAATCATAGCCAAACCTTTGTAGTTGTTCAAATTATAGGTGGTTTCGAAAACGTTTTGGGCAGACTGATTGAAAGCAAAACCTAAATGAAGCTGACTGTTTTCACCGAGCCATTTTAAAAGTGCTCCATCGTGGCTTCTAGCTTGTTGTGCCCATTCAAGATTACCTAATAACCTGTGATCATCATATACTAATTCCTGACGTCCTGCTTTAAGAAATAGGCCAGAGCCTAAGTTTAACTGTAACCATGCCTCATGTAATGCTACACGTGCTTGACTTTGTACTTGAATCTCATCACCCCAGACTCTTGCGTCTTGCAAAGATAGTCTTGTGCTGATATCATCTGAAGAATAATCTGCAATTATTCTAGTCCTTTGTGAAACAAATGCAGCAGGATTTGAGTTCTCCATTGGCTGCAACATTCTGTAACCATCACGGTATTCAAATCTTGGTTTGTATTGTACCCCTAAGTCAAATTTTGCGAATATATCATTGGATATAAATATTAAAACTATTATTAAAATTACTTTTTTCATTCTATTTCTCTTCTATTAGTTCAATTGCCTTACTTATAAACTTCTCTCTATTCTCTTCGAAACCTTCTAATTGCTCTACAATTTCTCCTTTTTCATTTAATAAAGTAATTAAGTTTGAGTGGGCATAATCCATTAATGATGATTTTTTGTATTTAAAACCTAGTACTGCAGCAAGTTCCCTTATATTTGATTCAGTCCCAGATAACATTGTCCAGTGTTCAGGATTTAGTTCTTCTTCCTTCATAAATCTTTTGAGTGTATCTGGTTTGTCGTGAATTGGGTCGATACTCACAAAAAGAAAATTCACATCTGAAGTGTAATCTTGAGGAATTTTACTGTATAAATCTTTCATTTCTTTTACAATTACTGGACAAGAATAATCGCAATGAGTATATATCATAGTCATAATTGTGGGTTTGCCATTTAGAAATGAAAGTTGAATTGTTTCAGCATCTTGGTTTTCCCAATTGCTCTCTAAATTGAAAAGTGAGATGTCTGATGGTTCTATTGATTCAGATTCTTGAGTGCTATTCTTTAAATCTTCTACTGATAGTTCATCATTATCATTACAAGAGATAAATAAAAAAGCAAATATGAATATGGAAGCAATTCTGATTAAATGTCTTTGACGCATCTGAAACCTACATTTTTTTGACAATAATTACCCTCTAAACTACTCCACATAGAGTAGCGAACGAAAGCAGAATAATTTGATGGGTCTACATTACCAATGCTACCAGCTGCACAAAACAGCTTGCCGTCTTGGTTGGTTTTGCTTCTAGAATCATTTGAAACAATCACTGAGTTGAAATCACGTGTCCATTCCCATACTAACCCGTGCATATTACTTACTCCATAATAATTTGTCCAACCCTCATCTACTGACGGTAAAGGGAGTTTTGGCAACCTCTCATATTTGCTAAGGAGAAAGTCTTTGAATGATTCTTTGTTGTATGCATTTTTTACTTCTTTACTTGCACTGCCAACATATTCCCATTCGCCCATATCTGCTAGCCTTCCACCTATCCAATCTGCATAGGCTTTTGCCGCAAACCATGACACTAATACAACAGGAGCATTTGGATTTACATTCGCTCCCAAAACTGTATCTGACTCCCAGTGAGCCAAGTAGTTTTTTTCAGCGAAAATCGTAGGTACATTAGACCTTTGCCATTTTTTATTTTCTTTTACAAATTCGAGAAACTGTTTATTGGTAACCTGAGTTTTCATTATGTAAAAGCTATTAATATCAATAGGTTTAACTGTATCTGCAAAAAATGGGAAAAATTTACCCGATTGAATCTTAACCCATTCTATTTCACTTTTGCGTGAATCTTCATCATCACTTGATAATGTTTTGGTCTTTAATCCAATGGAATTAATATCATTTAGTGACTGCGACTCAAGAGCCGCAGTGCCACTAAAAATGATAATAAAGAATATTATAATTCTTTTATTGAGCATGATTTATTTATGCCCCTCTTTACTTCCACCTGAAGCTCTAACTTTTGCAACTTGGCTTGGAGAAACTTCTCCACCTTTATTACCAAAGTTGTTAAGTAAGAAAGTAACAACATTTGCTACCTCTTCGTCGCTCAAAGCTTGAGCTGGCATAGCACTGTTATATTGTTCTCCATTTACAGTAATTGGTCCTGAAAGTCCGTGAACAATTGCACTGATTGCTTTCTCTGGGTTATCAGCGAAGTAATCAGAATTAGCTATAGGCGGGAATACAGCTTTCATACCCTTACCATCAACTTGGTGACATGCTTGACAAAGGTTCTTGTAAACATTTTCACCCATATCTATTCTCTCTGCTTTAGTGCCAGCAACAGTTTCTTTAGAACCTTTAGATGGTAGAGTTAATGATCTACCTCCTTCAGGTAGATAAACTTTATTTTCTAATTGACCACTATAAATAGCCAAATCTTCATCACCTTTAACTTCTATAGTTCCTAATGCGCCTTTGTTGAATGCTCTGAAAATAGAGTGATCAACTAAGTGTAAACTACCTGGTACTTCAACTTTGAATGTTACCATAGCGGCTCCACCAGCTGGTATAGCAGTAGTTTGAACATTTTTATTAATCATGTCTCCACCTTCAACTGAGACTTCATCAAATATCTCACCGATTACGTGGAAAGATGAAATCAAGTTAGGACCGCCATTACCAACATACAACCTAACAGTTTCTCCTACTTTTGCTTGTAGTGCATTATCACCAGTCAAAGCACCTACAGAACCGTTGAACACAACATAGTCAGGGTTCTCTTCTAATGCTTTGTCCATATCAAATGGCTGATGACCTGCTTCACCAAATCTACCTTTTGTATAGAAGTCACCTTGCATTACATAATACTCTCTGTCAACCTTTGGTAAACCTTCTTTAGGCTCAACTAATATTAAACCATACATACCATTCGCTATGTGCATACCTACTGGTGCTGTGGCACAGTGATAAACATATAAACCTGGGTTTAATGCCTTAAATGAAAATACTGTTTCATGTCCTGGAGCTGTGAATGATGACGCAGCACCACCACCTGGTCCAGTTACAGCATGTAAATCAATGTTGTGTGCAAATTTATTATCAGGATGATTTTTTAAATGGAATTCTACTTCATCACCTTCTCTTACTCTTATAAATTCTCCTGGTACACTTCCTCCAAAAGTCCAATAAGTGTATGTAACACCATCTGTCATTGTACCTTCTTCTTCAGTTACTTCCATATGTAAAATCTGCTTTGTCGCAGGTCTTCTTGGATCTATTGGTGGGGGAACATTAGGAGGTTGAGTTAAAACTAATTCATTTTCTCCTACTATTTCAGCAGTTGCAGGGTCCCAATCACTTTTATTGTTGCAAGCTGTAAATGCAACAAATAATATCATAATAGCTATGATTTGTGATGCTATTTTCCCATAATTCATACTAGTACCTCTTGTTTATTGAATAAGTATTTTAAATACTAAACAAACTTATAAATTATTTATCAATAAACAAAAGATAAAAGACAATTTTATCTTAAATATTTAAAAAACAATATTGCCTAGATGAATCTCCTAAATTTTACAAGTTTCTTGTTATTTGAAATCCGAAATGAAGGTTGTTGTTGTTCTCACTACCTAAGAAAGCACTTTGTGCTCCGGCATTGAATTGTTGTATATTTATTGCTGTATTATTTGATACAGAAAATTTGAAGAAATGTCCACCTGTCTCCATTACAAATCCAGCAGTATATGAGTTATACCCTTGTCTCCAACCTGCAACTGTGGGGTTAGCTTCTAATAGAATGCTATACATATCATCAATATAGTATTCAGCATAAGTACCTAATGTAATACTGTTTTCAACCTCGGGACATTGAAGATGCGAATTGTAAGAGAAAGTAGGGGTGATACCTAGTCCTAATTTTTCTCCTATCAATGTATTAATTATAGCTACACCGTAGAAATGCCAATCTCTCGCAGATCTTTCAAAAGTGGGTTCTGGGATTGGGCGACTAGAGTATGCCAAACCACCGAGGAAACTAATTATTAATGGAAAAGTATCATCTTTTATTTTGATAGCTTTGTACTTTGTTTCGAACCACCACTGCGATTGGAAATTAGATCGACCTAGGTTTATAAATAAATCATCGGTTACACCATATCCCAAATTCATCATATTAATTACTCCACCATCAATACCAAATAGTTGGTCAAAACCAGATGATACAGGTGAAAGAAATCTGTGTGAAATACCGTATAAAAAATCTCCTTGGGTTAAAGTCTCTGCAGTTGGCAAAGCATAAGCATAAGTACTGTTGAATAGTTGAAGTGGGGGTTCAGTAACTTCTTCTGTTCTTTTCCAAGACTGTGCAAACAAAATTGACGGAATAACAATCAATAAAACTAAGTATTTTACCATTTTAATTTTCTACCTCTGTAGTATAAAAGTCTAATCTCAAATCCATATTCTCATCTATTTTCACCAACATCAAAGAAGGAATTTCTATGTTGTGGTCAGATAGTGTAACAACAAATTTGGTTTTGATATGAAGTGTTTTACCATACTTATATATATCAGCTTCTATCGTTTTTGTTTTCTCTACTCCATGTACTTTATATTTTCCTTTTGCTTTGACCTTATAATGTTTGTCATCTACTTTTTTTGACTCTATTATCTTTCCAGTAAATGTTGTCAAAGGGTATTTATCAGTGTGCAGATAGTCTTCACGCATGTGCCTATTTCTGAGCCCATTGTCAGTGTCAACAGTATTCAAATCAACTTCAAAGTACACATCAGAGCCATCTAATTCATCATCTTCATTGAAAATATAACCATCAATTGAATTAGTTACACCTTCAAAATCCTCGATAGGTGCATCTGAGATGAATTTAACAACGTTTTTCTTAGACTTGTCTACGTGGTATTCTTTTGCACCCGAATTAATCGAGAATGCAAGAATTACAGATATAATAATTAAAAATTTCATTTTCTTTTCCTCTTAAGATCTAATTGTTTAAAGCCCCATTATTAATCCAAACCTTAATTGAATCAATTACTTCATCATCCAACTTTGGTCCACCTTGCGGCATCAGGGTAGTGCCATCTCCTAATAGTTTTTTTATCAAAAAACTATTAGCAGCATCACCAGGTTCAACATAATTCATATTTCGCGCATTGTTTTGCTTATTAACTAGATTCTCATAAGCAACTGGCTCAGAAAGCTCTGGTAAGAAAGCATTAATATGACAGCCAGATAATGCACATGATGGTTGTAGAACTTCTTCATTAATAGCTGAAAAAGTAGCAGCCATAGCTGGCTCACCTTCATCAATTGGTTCACACTCCGAAACAATATGTTCGGAGCATGAAGCAATTATTAAAGTTGAAAAAGCTAAAAATATTAGTTTTAGATTCATATTAAATTTTTCTTTTAGTTATCCATCAAAGTAAAAGAGTAATCATTACCTGCTGCGCCACTATGACAGCCATTACAGCCATTATTATTCATGTCAGCAGCTCTTTCATTTATAGTACCATCTTCAGCTAATTTGAACCATTCCCATCCATTATGATCAGGATTGAAATCAGCGCCTCTTTTTGCCATTGCCATAACGGCTATTAGATCACCAGTTTCAGTAACATTCATTTTCTTAACTAATATAGTACCTACTGGCCATTCACCATTTTCCATAGTGATGTCATCATCATTCGCCCAAATAACCCTAGTAGAATTAGTATCTCCATGAGCAAAACCTCCAAGGGCAGGGTCTGGTCCAGTATTACTAGCTAATTCATTCCAACTATCATAACCAGCGAAGTCACTGTCTGTGGCAACAAATTCTGTATCTGTTGGCTCTGTACCGTTGTCATCGTCGTCGTCACTACAAGCCACAACTAATAGTCCAGCTAAAAAAGATAGTAGCAACAGTTTAAATAAACTCTTCATAATCATAACTCCTATAAATGTGATAAATATACGTTACTAATAACCGAAATAGATTTGAGAAAGTAACAATTATTTAAATATTTAAATGGAGTTTGGTCTTATAGT
Source organism: Chlorobiota bacterium (assembly GCA_046290495.1). Classification (GTDB taxonomy): domain Bacteria; phylum Bacteroidota; class Ignavibacteria; order Kapaibacteriales; family UBA2268; genus PGYR01. Next base: position 430,920 of record JBKAGT010000006.1, read on the forward strand.
TTACAAAACAACTATTTTAAACTTTTGTTACAATTGAAGTTCAATTTGGAATCTGTATCGCCAATCAGTTGCAGTAGAAGCTGTAGGCATATCAAAATATGAAATATCAGATTGGACTTTTAACTTGTGACCTTTTAAGTATTTTGAAACTCCAAATGTATACTCTTTAAGATTTTTTACAGCAGAAAAATCTGTATCAGGCTCAATTTGGGTGTATCTACCAGAGACTTCCCAATAATTTCTGAATAAGTATCCCATTTGGATGTTGAAGGAATTACCTGTTAAAAACTGTTTAGTTATATCCGACATGTTTTCGTCGACTTTTTTATCTGCATATTCAGCCATAACACTTATGCCTTGATATTTATATTGTAAGTCAATAAAAAGGGAAGTCATATCGTTTGCTACTAAGTTACCAGATGTGTCATAAACAAAGCTACCGATTTGACCACCTTGTCTATTAGTACCATCATTAAAGCTGTATGTTGCTCCAATTGAAAGTTTATGATCTTCACTGTGATTTAAGTCCGATGAAATATAATCACCCTTTTTACTTTCGAATTCACCAAAAGGTAAGAAGTCAATATGACCAGTATAGGCATAGCCACCAGGGTTTGTAGCAGTTATATTTCTACCTTCACCAGAAGTGAAAGCAAATGTAGGTTTGAAGATGACATCAGTACCAAATTTGTATCTTAACTGAACACCAGCATCACGATCTATGTTGAAATTTGAGTTCAATAGCGAACGGTCAACAAATTGCAAATCACCTGAAGAAATAACACGTTCACGGTTACTTGGGATTTTAGTTTGACCAACCCATACATCGAAGTTATCGAAAAGGTAATACTTAATCACGGCATCTAATATAATATTGGACCCACTACTCCCAAAAGCAGCTGTTCTTGAGTTGCCTTGATCTCTGTTAGAAAAGCCTAACTCTAATTTATATCTCAAATCTTTATCTATAGCAAACCCACTGAATTTCAATCGTTGTCTTCGAACCATGAATTTATTTGTGGTCTCGTTCGACATTTCATCATAATTGAATTCCATTAGATTCTGAATTCTGACATTGATTTTCATGCTTGCAGAAGAGTCATTTGCCATTACTTTGATTCCCTTTCCGAAAGATTGGTAGGAAACGTCTTGCCCGTAAGAATAACTTAGGCATAGCATTGCGAAAAGAATAGATAGAGTTTGGAGCTTCATTTTTCTTTTGTTTTGTTTATTTTTATAAGCTACAAACTTAATAAATAATTATAAATACTTAATAGCTTCTTTATAACTTAATGGTTGCAATTCGATTGAATCTATGAAACTCAATACTTGAATTGGATTGACCTTTGAGTATTCGCGGAGAGACCAACCTATAGCTTTCTTAATAAAAAATTCCTTGCTATGTGAATATTGTCTGATATTTTGTTTGAGTAGCTCGAAATCAGTATTCTTTTTATATTTTAATTGAAATATTATAGCAGTTCTAATAAGCCAAAGATTTTCAGAATTTATCCATTTGGAATTATAGTATTCTATTCTGTCTGGATACTGATTCAAATACTCTCCTACTAGGTTAGTAGCTATTATATCAACTGTATCCCACCAACTTTTGTTTAATATCATCCACTCGGCCAATTTAATTGATTCATCATTCTTCCAATATTTTCTAGGCCTAAGTAAGTCAATAATAATATAATTCAATTCCCTGTTACAATTGTTCCAAACTGATTTGACTTCCTTAGAAATCAACTCAATATCAGGTTTGCCATATTCCTTTATAAATTGCTTTTGAATCTCTTTTCGAAGTGGTGACTTTATACCATAGAATAAAAATTGATGTTTCATATATGCAGTCATTTGTTCAGCATTTTCTGAGTTAGAACTGCGTTCTAATATTTCAATAAGAGGGGAGAAGTAAGACATAATTTATTTCTAAATTGCTTTACTAAAGATGCTTTCCGTATATTCATTGGTGTAAGCAGAGAGTTTATTTTTAGTAGCATCATCAGTTTTACCAGCTTGAGAGTTCAGCTCGGCTTGTGCTTTTGCAATTTCTCGTGATGCAGTAGCTGCTATTGATCTATCTTGAGGTGATGGGCTAGCAGGAGCTAAAGCAGCTCGCTTTACTTTTTGCATTTTTTTTATTGTTTCTTTGGGGTTGCCCTTTACAGGTGAAATATCTATGTCAACTTCACCTGCAGTAGCATATTTTCTACCATCTGGTCCAGAAGTATAAGAATAACTAGCACCGCCCCGAGCCAAATCACCAGCTGCCGCTAAGTGTGCTTGTTCATGAGTTTTAACTTCGCGATCTATTTTTTTTAGTTCTTTTACTCTCTTCTCTTCTGATTCAGTCAGTTCAGTACGGTTAGATAAACCACTATCCTTCTTTTTCTCGTTAGAGAAAAAGCTTTCGGCGGTTGGTCTTATTTGTGTACTGTCTATTATCATTTTATTACGGTTATCTTTTCTATTTTTGTGATGTTATTATATTTTATCTGAACCATATATATTCCACTTGCAAAGTTAGTTAAATCTAACGAATTATCAATATAGTCAGTGTTTGACAATACAATATTTCCATTCACATCTATGATTTCTATATCTATAGGTAAACCTTCAGTATTTGATACATTCAAATAATTAGCAGTAGGGTTTGGATATATATTAATTTCGTTCAAAATTTCTTCTTCCACGCTTGCTAAAACTTTTGGCACTAAATTGATATTGTCAATATACCATCCTTTGTCATTAAGAATCGCATTAGATTTCAACCTTAATCTAACGAATACAAAATCACTATTAATTCCATCACCATGCAAGAACAATTCTTCATTTATCCAGTCTTCTTGATTAAACTCATTGTCACCCCATTGCTCGTAATCGTCCTTTGTATAAGTTTTTTGAACTTCCCAGTTCCTGAAATCCGAACTGATCTCAACTATTGCACTGTCACGATTGTTTACTAATGCAATATGATCAAATTGTAGCTCATGAGATGTTACTATAGGTGGCATACTCTGTGTTACCAAATATCTCGACGGAGGAAAATATAACATATACTCACTATTAGACTCATATCCGCCTAGTGAAGATACTAAGCTGTTAGGAGCAGATGACGCTGCTTCATCTGTTTTTGCCCATTCCATAGAGTAATAGTCTTTATCATTATCCTCAAAGTCAATATTTACTGTCTCATCATTTAAAACTTTACCTTCATAAATAAAGACTGTATTTGAGGTGTCACTGTACTGTTCGCCAACCCCACTAGATTCGTACCCAGTAACAAGTACACAATTCACATGTGCAAATGTGCCAATTTCTTCCGTTATATTTACAGCTACAGTTGTACCAATTTCATCATCAACTAATGGAAAATCTCTTATTTTTTCGCCATCGGCAAAGATTTCAAGTCTAACGACATTTGTAATTGGTGTGGTTTTATCAGCTCTAGTTGCTGGTATCTTTACAAAAAGCTTAGTGTCTATCTCATCTCCATAGTTTATAAATTCGAAATTTGTGATGAACACTGAATCAGGTTTTTCGCTTCCTCCAGCATAGTTATAATCAAACCTGTATATACTCGAATCATTTTCGCTAACAGCTCTTAGCTTGTAATCATATCTTTGGAATGGTGTTAGTCCATTATCAGTGTAGCTTTCAGTATTCGGAGAAAGTTCCTCTAGTAACACATCATCTCTATAAAGCTCAAGCATGAAATCATTCTGGTTAAGCTGTCTACCAAATGAGCTTTCCCACACAGTTTCCCAGTCAAGTTGTAGTTGTCTTGGGTCACTAGGAATTATATTAACTGTGAAGTTATTTACTGGAGAGGGTTGATCTACTCTTATGATAGCTGAATACACATCATTATCCGAAATAGAGCCTCCTTCACCGACTGTGTTTCTCATATCTACCCAACTTGGAAAAATCACACCATCGTAAAAATCAAGTCCACTATAGTCACCAGCAAATACATTGTTTGAAAATGGGTTGTTTCTTATATCAGATGGCTCATCAGATATTTGTCTTTCAGTCCATGTTTCACCACCATCAGAAGAATAACTTACAAAACACTCTACCAATATATTATCTGGGTCATTTCTACTATCTAAATACATAACAGCCAAATCACCATTAGTAGGGTCAACCCCTAACCATGTCCAGAATTGATCATTTTTAACTTCTGAATGTACAATCTTTGCTTCAGACCAAGTTTCACCTTGATCAGTGGATTTGGAAAAATAGATATTCGGTACACTGTCCGCTGCCCATACAACATAGACATTACCTCTGTTGGGTCCGTTGCTATAATCCGTTTTTATAACTGGGTAAGCTTCTGCTCTAACCTTACCCTTCAAAGTGTGTCTCCAACCTTGAGTAAGAAGTTTAGTAGTTCCGAATATATTATACTTATGTATTAATCTTGGATCACCCCAAGTAGCGCCACCATCTGTAGACTTATTAAATCCAACTGCATGCTCAATACCATGATTCCAAACGGCATATACATTTCCCTCAGGACCAGTTGAAATTAATGGAAATGACTGACCGAAAGTTGTGTCTTCTGAGCTACCACTCAATCTCTCACTTATATTAACTGGGTCAAGCCAAGTTTCACCCATATCGGTTGATTTTGCCATCACTATTTGTGTAGCACTATCTGCGGCTGTAACTCTCTTCCAAGGGATATATAAGTGTCCGCGGTAAGGAGAATCATCAGAATTGTCAACTTCTATATAATATTTATCTTCGAATAGCTCTAGCGGATCGTCTGGTAGTTTGTGTTCAATAACAGGTATATGATCGCCCCAAGTCAAGCCACCATCTGTTGATATATTGATATAAACGCCATTTTGGCCATCACCTGAAGCTGGAAATCCTCCATGCACCAAGTAACCTATACCATCTTTGTCAAACATTACTGATGGGTCATTCGACGAACGCCAACCATTTGCTTTACCTAGATTTTTGTTTTCCCATGTTCTACCGCCATCGGTTGATATATAAACCCAAGTAGATGAGTTATCGCGATAGTCTACAGCAGATGCTATAACAATATTGGGGTTATTAGGATTAACAGCTATACTGGACTCGTTCTGAGTAGGTATTCCTTCTACATTCTCTTCATTTACAGTGGTTGCCACATTAAAAAACTTCGATTCACTCTGTACTTTGTAAGGAATTTTGTAAACAGGTGCTGCGTAGTTCTGCATTACTTCTGGGTCAGGAGTAGGGTGAGCTTTTTCACTTTGTCTAAGAAAAAAACCTTCATCCGTTGCCATTAAGGGTAATGCTAAGCATATAGTTAATAAGGTAAATAGAGTTTTCATACTTTCCTATTGCATTTATTTAAATTTCAATAGGACAAGATAATAAATAATTTTAATACAGGGGAAAAAAATTACTCTATTTCTATTAATACTGCTCCTTTGTCAACTGCCTTTCCTTCTTCAGCATTGATTTTCTTGATAGTTCCAGTTGTAGGTGCAGCTAATGCATTTTCCATTTTCATAGCTTCAACTATTATTATTTTGTCGCCTTCGGCCACACTATCACCAACCGCACAATCAATTTTGACTACCATACCAGGCATAGGTGCTACTACTCCGTTGTCAGCTGCAGAGCCTTTGCCACTCTGTCTTACGAATTGTTCTAGTAGGGCAGAGGTTGATGTTTTTACTTCAAATTCGTAGCCGAAACCAGTTGTTAAAAGCTGGATTTTGCCTCTTTCTTCATCATCTACTTTTACAGTGTAGACTTTGTTGTTGACTGACATTACAAATACATTATCTTCGTATTCCTTCAGCACTTTCACATCGTGTGGTTCCTCATCCAAAAATACTTTAGATAAGTCTGTATGGTCAAATGTTGCTTTGTATTCGTTTTCTGCTGATTTTAATATTATTTCTTCTTTCATATCCTCTCCTTATACCTTTCTCATATTATTCAGCATTTTTGATTTCCAAACGTCTGGCTGTGGCTTTACTTGATTTACTTTCTTTCTGTTCTTATTTCTGTTGTAGAAATATGCTGCAATTACACTTGCATCTTTTTCGGTTTTATCTTTCATCTCATCTAATACAGAAAAGTCAAAATTAGACTCAACAAACCCTGTATCAAAATAGTTGTTTCTGAATATATCAGACTTCATTACAGCTTTCAAGAAAGGAATTACTGTTTTAGTCCCGACTACCTTGTAAGACGATAGAGCCGCATCCATTTTGTCAATGGCCTCTTCTCTATCTTGTCCAAACACTATTAGTTTTGCTAACATAGGATCAAAATTGATGCTAACATTATCACCTCTTTCTATCCCTCCATCTACTCTTACCCCAATCCCATCGGGATTGCGTAAGTAAGCTACCTTACCTATATCTGGCATAAAGTTGCTGAGTGGATCTTCTGCGTATATTCTTGTTTCTATTGCGTGACCTGATACAACTATATCCTCTTGTTCGAACGCTAATTCTTGACCTGCTGCTACTTTTATCTGTTCCTTTGCTAAGTCAATTCCAGTTATTAGTTCTGTGACTGGATGCTCCACTTGTAAACGAGTGTTCATTTCTAAGAAATAGAAATTCTTATCCTTATCTAATAGGAATTCAATTGTACCTGCATTCACATATTGGCAAGCCTGAGCAGCATCTACAGCTACTTTGCCCATCTCATTTCTTAGTTCTTCATCCAAGACAGTAGAGGGAGCTTCCTCTATTACTTTTTGGTGACGTCTCTGGATTGAGCAATCACGCTCAGCCAAGTGAATACAGTTACCATGTTCATCGGCCAGGACTTGTATCTCAATATGCTTAGGGTTGACAATGAATTTTTCCATGTAGATAGTATCATCACCGAATGCATTTTTAGCTTCTCTTTGTGCAGCATCGTAACTATCAACAAAGTCTTTTGGTGATTCAACTTTTCGCATACCCTTTCCACCGCCACCTGCGGCAGCTTTTAGCAAAATTGGGTAACCTATGTCATCAGCTATTTCTTTAGCTTTATCTAAGTCAGTTATCCTTTCCTTAGTGCCAGGTACAATCGGAACTCCTGCCTTCTGCATCAGTTCACGAGCAGCAGTTTTGTTACCCATTACTTCTATAGCATATTCATTAGGACCTACAAACTTAATTCCTGCATCTTTACATGCCTTACTGAATCTAGAATTTTCTGAGAGGAAGCCGTAACCTGGGTGAATAGCTTCACAGCCATTTGCTAATGCAACTTCTATTATCTGTTCAGCATCCAAATATGCTTGTTTTGGAGTGTCTCCGAATATCTCAACGGCATTGTCTGCCGATATAGTGTGGAGCGATTCGGTGTCAACCTCGTGATAGATGGCATAAGTTTCAATACCAAGTTCACGAGCTGCATTCATTACTCTAATTGCGATTTCGCCACGATTAGCGATTAATATCTTTTTGAACATAAAAAATTGTATCTTTCGTTTATCTACATTATATAATATTACTAAATTAAATAGATTATTACAATCGAAATAGTATTTTGAATAAAAATTGACAGGAGAATTATGAAGAATATAGAAACAGAAATTACCATAAATGCCAAGCCAGATAAAGTTTGGAATACTCTAATGAAAACCGATGAATATCATAAGTGGAACCCGTTTGTTAGGAAGTTGGAAGGTGAGATTAAAAAAGGGAACCAAATTGCTATTACACTAAAGCAAGTAAATGGCAAAGAGATGGACTTTAAACCTGTAATAACAGAGTTGGCTCCCCAAAAGGAGTTGAGATGGCAAGGGAAATTATTTATAAGTGGTATATTTGATGGTGAGCATTACTTTATGTTAGAGCCAATAGAAGGTAATAAAACAAAATTCATACATGGAGAAAACTTCAGTGGAATATTGATTCCTTTTATGGGTGGTGTGTTAAAAAGCACAGAAGAGGGATTCAAGGCGATGAATGAAGAGTTAAAAACAAGGTGTGAACAGGAGTAAAGTGTGATATGACTGAGTTTGCATTAGAATTACTTGCGCATCTTTTTATAGAATTGATACCCGAAGTAATTAGGGTTTTAGTGAAATCAATAGGTGTTTTATTTATCAAAGTATTAACTTTTACAACTACCCCAATAAGAAACCTATACCATGATGAGTCCAAAACAGTTCAGAGTTATGTAGTTGGGACTATTGTTCTTGTTGCTGTTATAGTTTTGATTATTTTGAGTTTAGTATAATGAATGGATTAAAGTTTATTTAAATGATTATAAATCCCAGGAGTAACCATGAAGGAATTTAATCTGAATATAGAATCACAAATCGAACTAGATGAGTTAATAAAGTATTTGAAGGAAACTGAAATTGAATTTGAAATAGTGTTCAATAATGATACAGTGATGCCTGTATTTAATCAAGAAGCCCCGTATGCTGTACTGAAAATAGATTATAAACAAAAACAATTTCTAGAAGAAATCTATTTAAAAGTACAAGAAGAATTAAGCAGAAAAGTTGAATTAGATAATAAAGGTAAAAAGTATAATTTTAAATACATTGCACTATTAGTTTATGCAGTTTTAATTACAGTTGTTGCAGTTAGGTATTGGGCAATTATAAATAGGGATGATGTACTAAGTGATTTTAAGTTTGTATGGAATTACAAAGGGACTAAACTTGAGACAATAGATAAAAGGACAGGTAGAGTAATTAGTGAAAATCATGATGTCAATTTTAATGCAAATTTTGAAAAAACATATATATACTCACCAAATTTGAAAATAAGATATGTAATGAATGATTTGAATGATAATGGTTATCTAAATGAAATATTTACATATAATGATAACAAGGAGTTAACTTCTATAGAATATGATTTTAATAATGATGGATTGTTTGACCAGATTGAATACTATTTAAGTAATGGAGATACACTAATTGTAGTAGATAAAGAGAGTAATGGTAATTTTCAGGTTTTGAAATAGGTTAAATTCATATTGGTCATATTCAAATATCATTCAGAAAAATATTTAATAGAATTATAGATCATTAGAATATCGCTTTACCAATCTAAAGGAAAATAAAACTCTTCATTATCATCATTACTTTCATCCCTTATTTTAATCTGTATTTGTGAACCAGATTGAGTGATTTTAGCCATTAGATATTTTCTAATACTCTATAGAAACCTTTCGAATATAATTTTCTTGCTTAGTTCTGACAATTAGTAAATATAGTCCTTTATCTAATTTTTTGAATATCTCATTATATTCTTTAAATGTAGCAATATGTCTTCCAGAGAAATCATAAATTTCAACTGATTCAATATTTTCTAGATTAATTAAATCTATATTATCACTTTGATCATGTTCTAAAGAAAGTTTAGGGTTTTTAACTCTTGATAGTATCTTATTGTGGTCGATTATATAGTAATAATCCCCAATTTTAGTAAATGATTTTATTGCTTTAGAAAGAACTTTGTTAGTAATATTTAAATTCTTATCAATTTCAACTTCTAAAATCTCAGCTCCATTTTGATAGGACATAATCAATGTATCAGCAGAAGTATAGAGAACACCTTCATCTATATCAAATTCGTTTGATCTATTATTTATATAGAAAGGTAGTTCAGTTTCGAATTCTTCTAAATCTATAACAGATATCTCATCATTATTGAAAATATATAATTTACTATCAATTAATTCATATTTCCTTGATTCAATTATAAAGTCAGTAAAATTGATATCAATTTTTTCAATTTCATTATTTGATACGTTAATTCTACAAAAATTATTTTCAAATTGATCATTTCTAACGAATGCATATATATAAACATCATCCATGTAGATTATTTGCTTTAAATTATGATCTAATACTTTTACATTGGTCTGCCCATTATTTAAATTTAATTCATAAAGTTTATTTAAGGATGAGTAATATATTTTGTCATCTACAAAAATCGAACTTACATATTCAATATTAGTTTCATGGAATGGTTCTAACTTTTTTTCATATATAGAATATCTCCAAATATTCTTATCATTACCAACAAAGTAGATTATATTATCAGTGATATGATATAAGTCAACAGAGTGAATGTCAAACTTATCATAGAGTTTACCATCTAATCCAGTTATTATTAAAGTTGAAATTCCACCACCGATATTTGAACTTTTTAAAAGCAAAAATTGATTGCTAATATTTTCAATAGAATTGATAGTAGAGTTTGAATGTCCATAAATTATATTTTCTATGGATTTATCTGTAACTCGGTAAATCGAATTACTCTTTTCAATTAATAAAGAATTTTCCCCTCCTATCTTATTCCCTGTGATATTAGTAAACTTCTTTTCATTGTTAGTTGTATTGAAGGTTTTAATTCTGTAGTTCCTATCAATAAGATAAATTTTATCATCATAAAATGCGATATTCTCATAGGTGTACAATGCCAGATTCTCTTCAAATAGCTTTTTGAAATTGCTATCATAAACTTTCAAGGTTTCTTTGTCTGTTGATATAAATGTGTAATGTCCTTCAGAGTTTTTAAAAATATGAGAAAATTCTGTTGAGTTTTCATATTGTTTAATTTCAATTTTGTTATCAAGCCAATGAATTAACTTGCTATCTGAAAGAATAAAGAAATCGTTTTCACTAAATGGGATAATTCTATTTCTCTTAGATATACTAGGTTCTTTTAATACAAGTTTTTCATTTTCATTTCCTAACTTAAATCTACTAAATTTACCGTTTCCTAAGATTGTTATTACATCATTATTTACAAAATAATTTGCCCCTATCAAATCATCATATTCGAAGACTCTTGTGCTGTAATCGATTATATTTATAGATATTATTCTTTTTCCAGATTTTAAGTATACATTCTCTTTATATTTATCAAATAATATTTCTCCCATAAATGGGAAATCTGGGGTATGCGAAATACCATTCTGCTCTAATACTTCTTGATCAAAAGATGATACCAAACGATCATTTTTAAATGCTTGTATTAAAATACCTTCATTAGTTGTAATAATGTATTCATCGATAATAATGCTTTCTACCATTGGGTTCGACATTACATGTACACCTAGATACTCAAATGATGATAATTCTAAAAAACTTAAAAAAATAAAAATTGAAATGTAAAACTTCATAATAAAATCACATAATAGGAAAACGATTGTCTCAATATAAATTAAAACAGGTAAGTTGTAAAAAGAAATCAAAAAAAAAGCAGCCCATTTTTGAGCTGCCTTATTCAATTCTAATATTTAACTATTACTTATTTCTTCTTGCTTTTGTCTGGGAATGGAGGGACAACAGGCAATTTCTTATTCTTATCGAAGTTCTTCATTTCTTTCTGTACTTCTTCTATTGCTCTGTTCAGCTGTTGATCAATTCCATCTAATACCTTAGCTGGGTGATTGTCAACTTCAATGTCTGGTGAAATACCAGTACCTTCTAAAATCCAATCTCCTCTTGCGCCAAAGTTTGCAAATTCTGGTCTAGTTAAGTAACCACCATCAATGAATGGTAGTGAACCACGGATACCAATTACTCCACCCCAAGTACGCTTACCGATTAGTTTACCTAAGCCATAGTAGCGGAATTGATATGGGAAAAGATCACCATCAGACATCGACATTTCATTTATCAGACAAACCATTGGTCCCATAAATGTTGCGTCTGGCTTAGCAGATACATCTTCTTGGTTTCTTATGTGTTGAGCAATTGAAATATATCTTCTCAGTCTTTCGATAATCATAGGCGATACATTACCACCACCGTTATATCTGTCGTCTATTATTAGTCCTTCTTTGTCTAGTTGAGAATAGAAAGTTTTAGCAAATTCATTTAGTCCATTTCCAAGCCCCATGTCTGGGATGTGTATATAGCCAATCTTGCCATTACTTTTCTCATCTACTATTTTTCTTCTGCTTTCTACCCAGTTGAAATACCTAAGGTTCTTGTCATCTTTAATAGTCTTAACATAAAACTCTGTACCTGATCCACTTGCAGATTTGCTAACTTTTAAGCTAACTAATTTTCTTGCCTTGTTTTCTAAAGCCATGTTAGGAGTCATATCTTTAGAAAGTTCCTGACCATCTATTGAAATAATATACATTCCTTCAGTTATATCAATACCAGGTTCAGTAAGCGGAGAGCGAGTTTTCTCTTCCCAGTTTCTACCTTCTAATATATTCGTGATTTTCCAACCGTTACCATCCCACTCTATATCAGCACCAAGCTGACCGATTGAAATAGTCTTAACCTTAGGCATATCACCACCACCAACATAAGCGTGGCCTACATTTAGCTCAGATATTAATTCACCAAGAACATAAGTCAAGTCAGTTCTGTGATTAACATAAGGCATAAGAGCTTGGTATTTCTCTCTCATTTTATCCCAATCAACTCCATGCATACCTGGGTCATAGAAGAAATCACGGGTCTGTCTCCAAGTTTCAGAATAGATCTGATTCCATTCATCTTTTGGATTAATCTTAGTTTCCATGTTAGAAAGATCTAGCTTATTCTCTGGTTTTGGCTTAATCTTAGAAGCTAATTTTTCAATGAAATAGTCATTACCTTTTTTGATAATGATATTTTTGAAGTCAGGTGTAATGCCCCAAGCACTAAAACTACCTACTTTGCTCTCTTCCTGTTTGCCAAAGTCATATACATAAGTCTCAGCATCAGTTTTGCTATTACCTCTCACGTAGTATAGCTTGTGATCTTTAGTAGGTACCAAGTTGAAGTAATAACCAGATGGAGTTGGCATATCGAACACTCTGTCTTTGATGCCATCAAAGTCTATTTCTACAGTTACCTCTTTGTCTTCATCATCTTTCTTTTCTTCTTTGTCAAATCCTTCGAAAACAAATGGTGATTTTACTTTCTTTGTCAATGCAGCACCGTAGACCTTGTTCATGTCGTCGTAGAAGAAGTTCCATTCTTGTGCATTTACATCTGCTTGGTAAGTTCTTCCAGATACATAAAGTAAATAGTTACCACCTGGGGTAAAAGTACCTTGGCTAGCATTGAAGAATCTATTTGTTGCAAGCTGATTTTCTCCACCAGAAGTATTGTGAATATAAACACCAGTAATTTTATTATTTATATAGTCAGTGTAGGCAATCCATTTGCTATCAGGAGACCAATTATAATCTCTTATTTCCCATCTTGATGATTTTGCTACATCATGTCTTGTACCCGATGGCACATCATAATAATATAACTTCATTGACTTATCAGAAGTAAGAATCTTCTTACTATCAGGCGACCAGTCTAATTCATATCTATATGATTCGAAGTCATTTGTCAGTTGCTTGTGCTCAGAACCATCTGGCTTAACCAAGTGAATTTCATATTCACCAGATACATCACTGATGTAAGCAATCCATTTGCCGTCAGGAGACCAATCTGGGTCTCTGTCGTGCGCATCAGATGAGTTTGTTAGGTTACGAGTGATTCCTTTCTCTTTAGAAACAACGAATATATCGCCTCGAGCTGAGAACACTGTCCATTTTGCATCTGGAGAAACAGTTCCACCTTTTATCTCGTCGCTAACATCTTCTATTCTAGGTCTTGCCGTAGGGAAATCATCATTTACTTCGATGTTCACTTTTGTAACTGTTTCAGTAGCATATTCCATTAGATGAACTTCACCACCCATCTCAAACGCAATGTGCTTAGCACCTTTTGAAGGAAATTTAACATCGTAATAATCCGAATTTGTAATCTGTTTTTCTTCTTTTGTTTTCGTGTTATATCTAAATAGATTCAAAGTTCCAGTTCTATCAGAGATATAATAGATATTGTCGCCATTCCATATTGGCATAATATCTTGTGCATCATTATCAGTTACTTGTGTTAATTCTCTTGAATTAAAATCATATATCCACACATCTGCAACTTGACCACCTCTATATCTTTTCCAAGTTCTGTAATCACGGAAAATTCTGTTGTAAGCTATCTTACTTCCATCAGGAGATAGAGAAGCGTATCCAGAATTAGGTAATTCCAATGTCTCTACTAGACCATCGATAGCAGGGACAGAGTAAATCTTACCTTCCAGTACGTGCCAGCTATCTTGACGAGAACGGAAGATAATATCTCTGCCGTCTTTTGACCATTCTAAGATAATTTTATTTGGTCCCATTCTTTCTGGTAATCCTTCCACATCCATATTGAATGTACGTTGTATAGGCATACCACCATCAGAAGGCATTACGAAAACTTGTTGGTTCCCGTTGTATTCGCCTGCAAAAGCTATTGTGTTGCCATCTGGAGAGAAACGAGGGAACATTTCTATACCATCGGAAACTGTAATTCTTCGAGCAGTACCACCAGTGATAGGTACAGTGAAAATATCACCAGCATGGGTGAAAGTAATATGCGTTTCTGAACTATTTGGAAAGCGTAACAGCTTGGATTGACTAAATAATAATCCTGTAGAACAAACTAGGGCTATCAATAAGAGTGTAAATTTTTTCATATTTCACTAATGTTATGTTTTAAAACTTCTATTAATTATATTGCATTTTACGGATAGAAATTGATTCTGTTGTGTAGATAATTGCTTACTAAATTTTAACTTTATCTTAGCGGTTTCAGAAAATTTCAATCATACAATTTAATGATAAATCTAAAGATTGACAAGTTGTTGAAGCTAGTATATACACATACTTGCTTTTTTAATAATTTTTTTAGAGATTAAACATTGCAATTACTAATAAAAATGGAGTGAGTAGATGAATATTCAAAAAATATTCGAAAATAATAAGGAATGGGTAGCAAACAAATTAGACAAGGATCCATCATATTTTGAAAATTTAGCTAAGGGGCAAGCGCCTGATTATTTATATATTGGTTGTTCTGATAGTAGGGTAACTGCTGAGGATATGATGGGTGCTGATCCGGGTGAAATATTTGTTCATCGAAACATTGCTAATACTGTTCCGAGCATAGATTTGAATGCCGCTTCAGTGATTGAATATGCAGTAAAACATCTAGAAGTAAACCATGTTGTAATTTGCGGACACTATGGTTGTGGTGGAGTAAAAGCAGCTATGCAACCAGCGGATTTGGGTATACTAAATCCTTGGCTTAGAAATATACGAGATGTTTATAGGTTACACAAAGCTGAATTAGACGCGATAGAAGATGAGAATAAAAAGTACGAAAGATTAGTTGAACTAAATGTTCAAGAACAGTGTGTGAATGTGATTAAGACTGCTGTAGTTCAAAATGCGATACGCAACCGCGATATAAAAATTCACGGTTGGGTATTCGATATTGCAACTGGCAAGATTATAGATTTGAAAATTGATTTCAAAGCTATATTAGATGATATCATGGCAATATATCACTTGGATTAAGCTTAATCCAACTTTTCTAATGCTTCTATGATGTCTTTGGGCTCAGCTCTGTTTCTGTAGTCAGCATCTAAGAAAGCATAAGTTATTATGCCGTTAGTATCTATAACATAAGTAGCTGCTAACGGCAATTTTTTTGAGTCGTCATTGTTATACTCTGTTAGTCCGAAAGATTTTTCATAGCGAGCAGCTACCTCATCAGTCAACTGGAATACCACACCGTATTCCTCCGATACTTTTTGTCCCTCATCACTAAGCACATCGAACTGCAAATCGTTTTTCTCAGTAGTAGAAAGTGAGCTATCTGGTACTTCAGGTGTTAAGGCTATTAGTGAAGCATTGTGTTTTTCAAAATTTGGTAGTTCAGATTGCAATCTCTGTAGAGTTATATTGCAATAAGGACACCATCCACCACGATACCAAACAAGAACAACCGGACCTTCATCTAGTCTGTCGTATAAACTAATATCATCACCTGTAGCATTTTTCAAAGTGAAGTCCGGAGCTTTATCTCCTACATTCAATGCGTTATCTAATACGCCAGCATCAACTATTGCTTGTATTCCTTCAGCATATATCCTTTTGACTTCATCATCAGCTTTCTTTTCAAAATTACTTTTTCTTTCGTTTAGCTTCTCACTCAGTGGAGTGTATTCACTTTTTTCTACCATTTCTGTATTCTCTCTTACATTTTGAGTTTCATTATCTTGGTTTCTGCAACTAATTAAAATTAAAACTGTAGTTATTAAAAACAAGTATTTCATAAAATTTATAATTCGTTAATTATCAAATATGCACGGAGACTTAAATGAAATAATGTTATTGCAATTTAGTCTATATAAAGAGAAAAATAAATAGGAATTTACAAATGAAAAAGACATCAATAATAGCTATTGTAATATTGGCAATGTCATTTTCAGTGTTTTTGTACACACAATCAGATACTGAAAAGAATGAAACGAATAAAAAAATAGAAATGAATACAGTCAATAATGGAGAATCTAATATGAATAAGACTGACGCAGAGTGGAGAGCTGAGCTGACGGATGAAGAGTATAGAGTACTAAGACAAAAAGGGACGGAAAGAGCAGGAACAGGTGAGTACAATTTGCACTTTGAAGAAGGCGAGTACAAATGTGCTGGATGCGGTGAAGTTCTGTTTGGTTCTGATACTAAATACGAATCTCATTGCGGTTGGCCATCATTCTATGATATAGATGACAAAAGTAAGATAAAAGAAATACGAGATGAGTCCCACGGTATGATACGAACAGAGGTGGTCTGCGCGAATTGTGGTGGTCACTTGGGTCATGTGTTCAACGATGGACCCGCACCTACAGGACTACGTTATTGTATAAATTCAGTATCTTTGAATTTTGAAAAAGACAGTAGCAAGAAATAAAAATATGCACCCATTTTTAGAATTACTTCATGAAAAGATAACGACTGAAGCCAAAGAAAAAGTAAAAGATATAAATCACAAAATAGAGACTGACTTCGAAATGCCAGCGACGGCAGAAACAGAGGTCGGTCTTTTTTTGCAGTTTGTAAGTGATGGCCACTTTCCTCGTGAGCAAGCTTATGACTTTCTGTACAAATTCATCGAATTCTACGAGGAAGATGATGAGTCGATGACAGATATTGCTAACTTGATTGTTTATGCAGTGGCGAATGACTGGATAGACGCCATAGACGGTTCCCGATTAGTTGGCTCACTATGGACATACCTTGGCTATCCAGAAGACTTAGTAGCATTCATAGGTACAGAAGGTGAGGTTGAGCATTTGGATAATAAGCTAAGAAGCAATAGCATAACCCCAGATGAAATAAAGGATATAGAGAAAAAGCTAAGTGAAATCAGATCTGATATAAGAGCCATTGCTAACAAGTATATAGAAAATAATACAATTTAGTCTTAAATACTTCTTTTTTATTTTTCTATTCACTAATTTTGTGTAATTATTACAAGAAAGTTCTAAAGATTAAAATGAAAAAAGAAACAAGATATTCATTACTTACATTTTACAAGTTCGTAGATATAGAAAACCCCAAAGCAGAGGTAAAAAAGCTATATCGCTTTACTCGTGATATTGGTTTACGTGGGCGTATCTTCATCGGAGAAGAGGGGATTAATGCAACAGTCACTGGTAACATTGGCCAAGTACATGCACTAATGCTTTACTTAGAGAACAACCAATACTTTAAAGATATTCCAGATATTGAAGCAAAAGCTACCGAAGTAGATGAGCACAAATTTCCTAAAATGATAGTTAGGTATAGAAAAGAGATAGTTGCATTAGGAGAAGTGTACTCAGCTGCCGAGATAGAGAAAGTGAAAAGCAAAATGAGCGTAGAAGAATTCAAGAAAGTAATGGATGAAGAGAATGATGATTACTTAATCTTGGATATGCGTAATAACTATGAGTATAAACTTGGTCACTTTAAAAATGCAATTCCTGCAGGAACTGTAAATTTCCGTGATCTGCAGTCAATAATTGATCACTACAAAGAGCAATTTGACAATAAGAAAATAGTAATGTATTGCACTGGTGGTATACGTTGCGAGAAGGTAGCTGTTTACCTTGACCAACAAGGTTTTGAAGACGTGAAGCAGTTAGACGGTGGTGTGATGAAGTACGTAAATAAATACAAAGATGGTAATTGGTTAGGTAATCTATACACCTTTGATGATAGAGTAAGTACTGATGTAGGTGATGAAAACACAACGACAATAATATCGGAATGTCACTACACTGGTGAGAAAGCTAAGAATTATTACAATTGCCGTTATGGACCTTGCAACGCTCAGATAATTGCTAAGCCAAAACAGTATCGCAAGCACATGGGATTCTGCTCTGAACAATGTGCTAATAGAGCAAAAGAGGATATACTAATTCGTGATGTCAAGTTTGACCCACTAGAGTACAAACAGCTACGTGGCAAAATAAAACAAGACAATAGCAAGAGGGAAGAGGTAGTAGCTGGTATAGCTAAGCATATAGAAGAATGGCTAAGGGGAGCGGAATTCAACCACAAAACACCAGTTGAAGAGGAGATAGTACTACCAGAGGTGGAGTGATAACTTAAATTTCAATAGAGTTTTATCAAAGGCAGTTCTAAAAAGAGCTGCCTTTTTTTTATTCAAAAAAAAATAGTTGTCTTGGTAACCAAACCAAGAAAATGTTGTTATAGTTTTATATCAAAAAAAATTATAGGTGCAATATGAACTTTTATAGACAACATTTAATATTAATAAACACACTATTAGCCTTGCTTTTTGTAGCTGGGCTTACTATTTCTGCTATTGGAAATAGCTCAGGAAAAACAGGCTCTACTCAGAATGGATGTTCTTGTCATGGCTCAGCGAGTAGCAATAGTTCTGTTTCATTAACAAGTGGTAGTGGTTCATTTACTGTGGACCCGAATTCCACAACTACATTCACAGTAGGAATTGATAACTCGGGTAAAGTAAATGCTGGGATGAATGCAGGAGTGAAAACATCAGAGTCTGGTGGTTCGAATGCAGGAACTTTAACAGCAGGAACAGGTACAAAAATTTCAGGTGGCGAGGTTACTCACAATGGAGAACAAGCACTAAGCGGTGGTAAGTTCGATTTCACTTTCGATTGGAAATCGCCTGCTGAACATGGGGAATATTGGATAAGAGGTGTTGCGAATGCAGTCGATAATAATGGAAATACATCTGGCGATGAATGGAATAGGTTTACAACTCAGAAAGTAATAGTAGCAGGAGTAACAGTTACTGCACCCAATGGTGGCCAGAGTTGGTGTCTTGGCTCTTCGCAGAATATAACATGGAATTCAGATGGGATTACAAATGTTAAAATAGAGTATTCGAGCAACGGTGGTTCAGATTGGAATAATATTGTAGCTAGCACTTTTGCTTCTTCAGGTAGCTTTAGTTGGGATATTCCAAATGGTCTATCTGAGGGAAGCGGCTATGTTATTAGAATTAGTGATGCTGATAAAGCAAGCCGAAACGATGTTTCTAATAATTCATTCTCTATCATCGGTGATGTAGAAATAACTGAGCAACCATCTGCAGATGAAATCTGTTCAGGAGAGTCATTTTCAATGTCGGTCTCTGTTACCGGTAGTGGGAACCAGTTCCAATGGAGAAAGAATGATGTTAATATAGCTGGTGCTAATCAATCTACATTTACAAAGAGTAACACTAGCACTAATGATGCGGGAGATTATGATTGTGTTATTACTACTTCATGTGGTAATGAAATTACCTCGAACAAAGCAACTCTTACAGTAAACCAATCATTGGCTTTTGCAACTCAACCTAGCAACCAATCAGGATGTGAAGGTAGCTCAGTAACTTTGCAGGCAAGTGTGGAAGGTGAAATAAGCACGCTCCAATGGAGAAAGGATGGTCAAGATATCAGTGGAGCTAATTCTCAGTCATTGACAATAAACAATTTATCTTCATCAGATGAAGGAGACTATACTTTATTCGTGACTAGTGATAAATGTAATAGTCAGTTGGAGTCATCTGTTGCGACAGTATCTTTAACACAATCTCCTATAATAGTTGGGCAACCCGAGTCAGAGGTAGGTTGTGAAGGAGGTGAAGTTAGATTTGTAGTTCAAGCTGGAGGAGAAATAGAAGGATATCAGTGGTATAAGGATGACGCAGTAATTAACGGTGAAACTGAGAAAACACTCACAATATCTAACTTAAATACAGATGATGTAGGTGCTTACAAAGTAGAGATAGAGGGTAAATGTAACGAATTAATTACATCAAACGAAGTAAACTTGACGTTGAATTCGGCACCTACTATTACAACTCAACCTGTTGGTAAGAGTATATTCGAAGAGGAAGCGTTTACACTTTCTGTGGTAGCAGATAATCCTGGAGATGATAATTCTAATCTTACCTACCAATGGTTGAAAGACGATCAAGAAATTGATGATGCAAATCAATCTGACTACTCAGTACCATCTGCAAATCTATCCGATGCCGGTATGTACAAAGTAACAGTATCTAACTCATGCGATTTGGAAATAACTTCCGATGAAATAGAGGTAAAAGTATTAGAAAATAATGGTGGACCGGCTATTACTGTAAATGTTAACGTTATTGATTTAGGAGAAGTTGAAATTGGTCAGTCTAATACTGTTAGTTCAGGTACCGTCTTGACAAACAGCGGTGATGAGGCATTGACTATAACAGCATTTGAAGTTATTGGATCTGGTTCGGATGATTATGAAATATTGAATCCTAGCTTACCGATTACACTAAACCCTAGTGAAACAATAGATGTTCAAGTAGAATTTACTCCTTCTTCTGTTGGAGAAATAACAGCAATTTTAGGATTTGAAAGCAACTCTGTAAACGATGCAACAATAGAATTAAAGGGAATTGGGGTAGATAACAGAACTATAGTTAGTTCAGTGAACAGTATTGATTTCGGTAGTGTGGTTCAAGATGATATGGTAACTCAACCACTAAAACTGACTAACACTTCATCTAAAGATATTACAATTGTTAAGACTGTGTCAACGACTAATGAAATAACTACTGATGTAAATGATAATACAACATTAGGCTCTTCGGATGAGTTAGATGTAAATGTCTCTTTCAAACCAACAGAAGTCAAAAACTATGATGAAACTTTAACAATAGAGTTGAGCGATGGAAATGTGATAGATATTTCTGTAGTTGCAAATGCGGTAATGACGTCTGTTAGTTATGGTATCCCAACTCTTAACAATGCTATTTCTTACCCTAATCCAAGTCAGAATAACATAGTAATCAAGTTAGATTTTGAGAAAGTAGAAAACTTTTCGATTAATATCGTTGATGTCAATGGTAATCCAATTAGAGCATTTGAAGGTGTTTCTAACATTGGAACAAATGAAATTGACTGGGATATAAGAGATAGCTTCGGTATACGAATATCAAGTGGTAGTTACTATGCTTTGGTAAAAGTGGGTGATAGAATTCAAACTATACCGATTGTTATAAACTAATATTTAAGGCATTAAATCTATAAAGACGCATAGTGATATGCGTCTTTTTTTAATTTCAATGTCAAAAAATAACTGAGTTGTAGAGTTGTATCTAATTATCTTCCTCATCAAAAAATCTAACAGAAAGCAACTTATATCCATCGTCTGTTATAATAAAATTTAAAAATTCTTTTGAATAATCTAAAACTCCAGAAGAGTTCTTAACTATTTCAAAGTATGGATATTTTTTATAGTTGTATTCTCCACAATTGTTTCTAAACTTTTCAAATAAATGACTCCTTCCAGCAAATCTTTCTTGAGAAATAAAATATTTGTAGCCTGGAGTCAGAATTTCTTTGATTTCACTAACTATTTGTTCAAAATTTTCAGAAATCACTTTTTCTTTTGCATCACTCAATCCATTCCAACTTAAAGTATCATACGTTAGCTCTAATAAATTTTCTTTACTTAAATCCTTTGCAAATTCACCGTGAAACCATTCTTCAAATTCTTTTTCATAGTAAGTAAATGTATAGTATTTTCCATTTACCCCTAAGTATGAAATCTTTGTGGAGTCAATTATTCTTTCTTCAGATATTTCAAGACTATATAAGTTTGTTAAGTATTCATTTTTAATATCTTCAACTAGTATATTATTAAGCGTATCAATTAGGTATCTAGTTCCACCTTCTATCAGTGTATGTTCACCTTGAGGTATTAATGTGGACCCTTTTCGTCCGATCAATATACCATTTCGAACTTTTGATAAGGTATTATATTCTGCTGGAATTACTACTTCTCCACACCTATTAAACAAACCCACATTCCTAGATTCAGGATCTCTAAACCTAATAAATCCTTCACTTTCACAATCAAAACAATTATCCATTATATAAGTGCTGTCTTCTCCAACGATTTCACCATGTTTTGTTAAATGAAAATAAGACACGCTTTCAGAAAAATGAATTACAGGGACAATATTTTCAAATATTAATGAGCGGTTACATGCCCAATATATAGGATCAATCATTAAATTACCATTCACATCCTTATAACCGAATGCAGTAGAATCTATATTCCATTTTAAATACCAATTTTCATTTGTTTCATTACTTATTCTTTCAGATGCAGTACAAACATCTACGAATAAGAGTAAGATAAATATGCTAATTAATTTCATAACTTCCATTTATTTTGTTTCCTTTGAACAAATATAATAACTTTATAACTCTATCTATTTCTATACTCTTTTGTTAATATGGATTTCTCATTTTATTATTTAATTACTATATTAAATATGTCTTAGTATCTATTAAACAAATGAGAAACAAAAATCCTCTTAATTCAAGAAATACAAATTAGAATGTTTATTGCCAAATTTATAAAAATCAATAATAGAACAAATAATTGGAAATTAATTTTAATAGTTTGTGCTTTATCAACTTTAACAATATTTACAAGTTGTTCATATGAAGAAATCTTAAATAATTCTTTATTAAACTCTAAAATTGAATATGGCGAAAGGATTTTTATTCACATTGAAAATATATCAGAAAGTACATTTTTTATTCCTAAACGTTTAAATGTAGAAAATCTGTCTATAACACTAATAAAAGATACTATTCATTATCCTGATACATTAATTTTGGGTCAGTTCACTAAAGACCCAATGTTAACTCCCAACTTTTATAATCTTGGAGAAATGATAAAAATAAAACCAAACTCTAAAGCAAAGATATTTATAAATTTCACAAAAAATGAAATTATGAAAACTAGACATGTTCAATTAAGATTATACAGAAAAAACGTATCTAAGATTTATCATAAAAACAATAGAAACCAAGATTTTTTTGAGCTAGAATCTAAAAACTCTTTACTATATTGGGTTCAATAAGTAATTAATTATTATTTTTATTTGACTAACAAGATAAAGTCCATTTCTCATTTTATTTCTTACTTACCTCTTAATCTATTATCTTTGTATTTTACTACAGCAAACCAATAAAAATTAAACCAAATGAATCCTTATTTATCTATTATAATACCTGCATACAATGAATCCGATAGGATAAAGGCATCATTGCAGAAAGCAATAGATTACCTTGGCAATAAGGATTATGAGTATGAAATAATAGTTGCTGATGATGGCTCCACTGATGATACAGTCGAAATTGCAAATAGCTTTGGTGGAAACATAAGAGCAGTAGCACTACCCAAAAACACAGGAAAGGGTGCTGCTGTGCGTATGGGGATGCTAGAGGCAAAAGGGGATATTAGGATATTCACAGATGCCGATTTCTCAACACCAATCTATGAAATAGAAAAGATAATATATTCTCTGAAAAACGACTATGATGTAGTAATTGGTAGCAGAGCTCTAGACTATGATATGGTAAAGGAACACCAGCCATTCTATCGCGAATTTATGGGGAAGACCTTCAATAAATTCGTTCAAATGATGGTGATAAAAGGTATAAAAGATACTCAATGTGGATTCAAAGGATTTACTGCAGCAGCAGCAGAAGAGATTTTCAGTAAGGCAAAAATAGATGGCTTTAGTTTCGATGTTGAAGCTCTATATCTTGCCAAAAAAGCTGGGATGAACATAGACGAGGTACCAGTAGAGTGGTACAATGATGATAGGAGTAAAGTAAACCCAATTACTGACTCTATTAGTATGCTTATAGAAATATTCAAAATTAAGAAACTACATAGCTTTTGATAGACTTAAAAGAACTACTCTCCTCAGAAGAGCATAATATATGGCGTAGAAATCTAATAATTCTCTGCTTAGCCCAATTTATAGCATTGATTGGTATGAGTGGAGTTTTTCCTTTTTTACCACTCTATGTTCGTGAGTTAGGAATAACGGACCCAGAAGAAGCAAAATTTTGGTCGGGGATGGTATTTGCTGGTACATATATCTCTGCGGTTGTAATGATTCCTATATGGGGCTCATTAGGAGATAAATATGGGCGCAAGTTTATGACTGTGAGAGCTATTTTTGGGCTCTCTGTTTCAGTTGTGCTCATGGCTTTTGCTCAAGATGTCTATCAGCTTTTCTTTCTGAGATTTTTGCAAGGCTCTATGAGTGGAATGATCGCCTCCTCACTCGCATTTGTTAGTGCCAACACACCTGAAGAGAAATCTGGATTTGCCATTGGGTGGCTGCAAAGCTCTATAGCTGCCGGTCAGGTATTTGGACCTTTCTTCGGTGGTCTTATGGCCGATTTCTTTGGAATTCGATATGTCTTTGTAATTGTAGGAATCTTGTGTGCTGTGGCAGGTATATTAGTCTTATCACTATTAGTAGAGAAGAACTTTGAACCTCGAAAAGATAAGATGTATGGTATAATATGGAATATCAAATATATTTTTAGAGAAAAAATATTCTTTAGATTAATGTTGCTAATTGTTTTGGTGCAAGCAGGAATTCAATTTACTATACCTATTTTTACCTACTTTGTTGAAGAGAAAGGTGCACCAGAAGATTTATTAGCAACAGTAACTGGTGTGCTTTTTGGAATCATAGCTATATTTAATATCTCTTTCGCTCCAAAATGGGGCAAAAGAAATGATGAAAAAATATGGCAGAAAACGCTTAAAGTTGCTTCTGGCATAGTAGCCCTCATGTACTTGCTTCATATATTTGCACCAAATTTTTATTATTTATTACCGCTAAGAGCAGTTATTGGTATCTTCTATGCAGCACTAATTCCAACTCTTTACTCTGCTCTAAGCAAAAGAGCAGCCCCACAACAAAAAGGTGGAATTATGGGGTTGGCATCTGGTGCTAATCTTCTTGGCTCACTAATCAGTTTCCTTTTTGCAGGAGTTGTTAGCTCCATGTTTTCTATGGAAACAAACTTCATTATTTCATTTGTCTTATTGTCAATAGTAGCAGTAATCTCACATTTGGCTCCAGTAGATAAGTATCAGAAAAAAGCTTTATCAAAATGAAGAAGGTGTTGATACTTATGGCATTGATAATCTTATTAGTATTGGGCTGGATAATAAAAGCAGACAAGGATTATCTGCCTGAAGACAAAATAGAAAGTGAAATAACTAAGACAGAATTCACATACAATAAGAATATAGAGCTACCAAGTTATAGCGAAGATATAACAATCTTACCTAAAAATGATTTTACTATAGGGTATATAAAGAAATATAAACATGCCGCATGGGTTGCTTATAAACTGGATTGTGAAGAGACAAAGGGCGATATAGGTAGAAGCCACTACTTCAGAGAGGATGATATCCTTGGCAAGTATAGCCCATCTACAGATGATTACTATGCTTCAGGTTATGATAAAGGTCATCTTGTGCCAGCAGGTGATTTGACAACTGATTCACTCGCTATGGATGATAGTTTTCTAATGTCCAATGTGTCGCCACAAATTCCTGACTTTAATAGAGGGCTTTGGAAAAGATTGGAAAGTCAAGTGCGTGATTGGGCATGCGAATTTGATTCTGTATTTGTAGTTACAGGGGCTGTACTTCACGATAGTTTGACCAGCATTGGTAAAAGAAAGATAGCTGTGCCAGATCATTTTTACAAATCTATTCTCGTTTATGACGACAATGTACAATCCTCATTATCATTTTTAATTTATCAATACACCAAAGAAGAAAAGCTAGAAAATTTTGTTATTACTACTGACTCTTTGGAAAATGTAATTGACTTGGACTTGTTCCATAACTTACCAGATAGCACTGAGAAAAGTATTGAGAGTAAAGTTGACCATAAACTTTGGTTTTAAATATATATTCGCGATAAGTCGTTCAAATTACATCCTATACAGTCCTAATAATTATTAATTGCTTATATTATACAACTCTACAAATAACTTTATGTAAATAGAATGAAATATATACTTCCCATTTTCTTTTTAGCTTTTATTATTTCAACAGCAAAAGACATAGATTTAGTCTTTGAATTTGATGGAGTAGAACGTGAATTAGCTATTCAAATCCCAGATGATTATAATTCCAGCAATAGCTATGAATTGCTAATTGGTCTTCATGGCTGTGGCCAAGATGCGTATAGCTACAGAGAAGCACTTTCAAATGTTGCTGATAACAATAATCTAATTTTGATGTGTATTAATGCATTAGATGACGGCACACAACTTAACAAAATGATGGTTGATGACAGAGGGGATGTTATTCCTGCTGCAATTAGTTATTTATCAAAGCAATATAGCATCAATAGTAATTCGGTTTACTTAACTGGATTTTCTTGTAATGGAGCTATGACAATCTTCCATGGATTGAATAATATATTCGAATTCAAAGGATTAATTCCATTTAATGCATACTTACCACCACAATATGATGGAAAATACAATCTGGAATCAAAGAAAGCTACTTGCTTCTGTTCAGGTACAAATGATGGTAATTATAATAGGAATCAAGATTTATATAACCAATTAAAGGCAAATGGGGGAGTAACTTTCTTTAATTCGATGCCCAATGTTGGTCATACAGTAAATTTCAATGGGTTTACTGATGAAATGCAAGAATGCATTGACTTTATCAACCAAACAACTACTAATGTTGAATCAGAAGATTCAGGTAGTTTATTTTATCCAAACCCTAGTAACGGTACACTTTTTATTAATTCCAACGGATTTGACCAGACTACTAAGATTTATAGTTTGCTTGGCGAACTAGTATTCAGAACAGAAATGAACCAATTGGATATTTCTACATTAGAAAAAGGAGTATATATAGTTACTATAATTAGTTCTAGTTTTGTCACAAGTGAAAAGCTAATAGTTAATTAGTTTTACTAATGAGGGGGTAATATTTCTGATTTATTTAATTTTACTCATCATCATCTTCGTTTCCACCTAATAGACCAAAAGGATCATCGGAGGTTAATTGATTGCCAATTATTCCTTCAATAGAACCAAACATACCTAACATATTATTTTGTACTAATTCTAATTGCTTTTCTCTGTTTTTCCATTGTTTTTGGAATGCCCGTTTCTCTGAATCTAATTGTTCTTGCATCTTGCCATAGGTTTCTATTATTGTTGTAATAGTATGTTTGAACTCATTACTAGCAAAATAGTTATAAAGCATTTCCTTTTTGTCACCACGATTGTTGTTTTGTAACTGAACTGTATTGATGTTAATAAGCATTTCTCTTAGTACTTTTGACAGAAACTTCACATTTGGGAAATTACATATCCATACACCATTTATCTCCCCGAATTGGCTCATTCCTTTTGGCATAGTTTGAGTAACTATCACTGCTATATCAGCTTTGGAGCTGAGTTGATCTTGTTTTAGTTTTGCAATCCAATCATCGGAAAATGACATTGTCCTTTTGCTTTCATATACAATAGAGCCACATTCTTCTTGGTTGTGGTTAATAACTACTTGCAAACAATCGGCACCTCTTACTCCTTTTGATACCTCTTCTATTCTGTCAAATGGGTATTCTTTCTCTAACAAGTCTTCAATTGCTAATTCCTGTACTTCACCTTGGAGCTGTTGAGAACCTTGTTCTTGCTTTCGCTTCATTTCAGCAGTCAAATTCTTTTGGTCTTCTAACTGTTTTTCTAATTTTTTTATATTTAACTCATACTCTTCTTTTATCTTCGACTCAGCTTTTTCCTGCAGCTTTTCTTTTTCTTGCCTTAGCTGTTCGTTGTATTTTTTTTCAGCAGCTAAAATTGCTTCTTCAGCAGCTTCTTCCTTCTCTCTTTTCAATCTTTCTATTTCAGCTTTTGCTTTGTTGTATTCTTTTAGCTTCTCCGATTTTTCTTTCAGCTCCTGCTGCATAAGCTCATACTGCTCCTTGTTCTCAGATTCAAACTTTCCTTTTAGCTCTTCTTCTAGCTCTTTTCTTTGTTCTTTTAATCTAAGTTCAGTTTGCTTTTCTATTTCTTTCAGCTGTTCTTGTTTTGCTTTTTCAAGTGAAGCTTTTTCAGTCTCAATTTTTTCAAGTTCTTTTGATACTTGGCTGTCTTTCTCAGCAATCTTTGATTCAAGTTCTTTCTTGTATTTAGACTCTAGTTTAGTTGCTAGTACATCTTCAACATCTAAGCTAGTGCCGCACTTAGGGCATTCAATATTGTTTGACATTTTTTTTCAATTTTGTGTTTGGTTATGACTGATACCAACTTAGTGAATTAAAAATTATAGTTCAAGACATTTGAAAAGTTCTCGCTTGTCAAATGATATTCATTTATCTTTCTTTTTATAATTCAATATCAAAGAAGCGCCAGGCTTGAATGTGATATAATACCAGAACCACTCCAATATTACTTTTAATCTGTTGCGAAAGTCAATCAAAAAGAAGATATGTATAAATCCCCAAATCAACCACGCTGTGAGACCTTTCAATTTCATACCCGATATTTCTGCTATTGCTCTGGCTCTTCCTATTGTTGCCATATTACCTTTATCAAAGTATTTGAATTCTTTTGCTTTATTTACTTTGTTTTTTAGCAACTTCGCCACAAACTGACCGCCTTGTATTGCTCCCTGCGCTACTCCTGGTACTTCAACTCCGTTAGGATCAACTAGATATGAAGCATCTCCAATGACAAATATATTACTATGACCAGGTATAGATAAATCAGGATTTACTTTTGCGCGACCCATTTTGTCAGTTTCTGTATCGAGAGTGTCGATCAGTGGTGCTGCTTTGTTACCGGCTGCCCATATTATATTAGTGCTGCCTATAAATCCATCTGAAGTCTTAGCTCCTTTTTCCGAAATATCTTCTACGAATGTGTTTAGTCTTACATCCACACCCATTTTAGTTAGTGATTCGAGAGTGTATTGTGATAGTGATTCCGAATAAGTATTAAGCAATCTATCAGCACCGTCAACAAGAATAATCTTTATTTCCTCGCTCTTTATTTTTCTGAAATCCTTTAGAATTGTTTTTCTAGATATTTCAGAAATAGAACCAGCAAGCTCAACTCCAGTAGGACCACCACCGACTATAACAAATGTTGTTAGGCTTTCGAAAAGCTTGTTTTCTTTGCTTGTACTTTCTGCTCTTTCGAATGACTCTAAAACTCTTTCTCTAATGTTTATAGCGTCATTCAAATCTTTTAGACCAATTGCATGGTTTTCCCAATCGTCATTCCCAAAGTAATTAGGTGTAGCACCTGGTGCTAATATTAGATAATCATAGCTGATTTCTGAATCAGATAGTATAACCTTATTCTCCTGCTTATTAATATCAATTACTTCATTGTAAACTACTTTCACATTCTTGTAGTTTCTCAATTCAGTTCTAAGTGGTTGCGCTATATCGCCTGGTGAAAGGGCTGCTGTTGCTACTTGATATAGGAGTGGTTGAAATAAATGGTGGTTGTTTTTGTCAATTATTGTGACTTCAAATTCAGTGTTTCCTAATGATTTGGCAGTAGATAAGCCACCGAATCCGCCACCAACTATTACTACATTCTTTTTTGAGCCGTCCATTTCTTTTGCTCACATTGTGTTGTTGATGTTTTATGAACGAATTTCAATATGACAAATTATAAGAAATTGAAAGTATTATTTAGTCGTATTTCCCTCATAAAGATCGGTGAATACTTTATCAACTGGTTCCCATAGCTCAATCTTATTGCCTTCGGGGTCAACTATGTGGGCGAACTTTCCGTACTCGTATTCTTCTATTTCGCCAATTATCTCAATTCCTTCACTTCTCATATTTTCAATCATCGCTTCTATATTCACTACTCTGTAGTTTATCATATAGTCTTTGGATGAAGGAGCGAAATACTTTGTTTCTTTTTCAAATGGGCTCCATTGCAAATACCCCTTGCTTTCAGGATTGTTGGAATCACGAAATTCAAAAAGTGAACCATATTCATTTTTGACTAGGCCCAAGTTTTTGGTATACCATTCTTTCATTTTATCAGGATTGTCAGATTTGAAGAATATACCCCCAATCCCTGTAACTCTTGGTTTATTCTCAGACATTATTTTGCCTCTCCACCACGGTTGTTTTGTATATCATATTCATTCATTTCCATTACGCTAGTTAGAACACCTGGTGCACCGTATTCTTCAGTTTTGATAAGGCCAACACCTTCAGCGAAATAGTACCTGCGTCTAACAGTTTTGTTCCCATCTACTCTGTGATCTCTGTACATCTTCATTTCTTTTCTATTTAGCTCACGTATTTCCTCTAATATCCACACTTGGTACTCACCAGATGGAACGGTTATTACATCTTGTCCACGCCAAACAAAACCTTCCATATTGGAAACTTCATCTCCTTCGTTTGGAGTATTTGGGATTAACCAGCCAGATTCAAGCTCTTTGTTATACCAATCATTTACGGTCAATAAGTGGGCGCCATCAGAACATTTCACAAAATAAAAATTCCAACTTTTTTTATTGTTTCTACAAGCTCTATAAGCCTCAAAAGGTATTTTCTCGCCATCTTTTACATAAAAAACAGTGTCTATTTCACATAGTTCCAGCTCATAAGTTTCTTTTTTCTTTTCATCACCATCTATTTTCATAACGTCATAGCTCCATTTGTTCCCTAATGCTATGGGAAAATACAGAGAAGTAAGATTCTTTGACTCGAGTTCCATACATGGAGGTTGATAACTGTTAGAACTGCATCCTACAATGGCAATAGTAATAAGTGATAATAATAAATTTCTCATGATTTGCTTTCTTCTATGGTGGCTATACATTTTAATTCTATCGCAATTGGAGTTGGTAAGCTGTGAATACCCAAGGTAGTTCTTGCAGGTTGATTGTCTTTGAAGTATTCAGCATAAACCTTATTATAAGTTTTGAAATCGTCTTTCATGTTTGTTAGAAAAACTGTAACATCGATTAAATTAGCCCAACTACTACCACAAGCTTCTAAAATTGTTCTTACATTTTTGAATACAGAATGACACTGCTTTTCTATGTCATAACTTAGTATTTCACCATTGTCATCTAATTCTACACCAGGAATAATTTTTGTCCCTTTTTCTCTAGGTCCAACTCCAGACATGAATAGTAGGTTTCCAACTTTCCTTGCGTGAGGGTATAGCCCAACAGGTTCGGGTGCTTTGTCTGAATTAAGTAATATATCGTTGCTCATTTTTTTAATTTTCTTTAGTTAAATTTTAATTGTTGCCATTGTTTCACGTAATATAGTAAAGTTAAAAGACAATATTAAATCAAAATAATTACATATTGTGGGCAATTATACAAATTGTCCAGCTGCCCAGCCCGATGCCCAAGCCCATGCGAAGTTATAACCACCTAGCCATCCGTTAACATCCACAGCTTCTCCTATTATATATAATCCCTTGTGCTTTCGTGTTTCCATAGTTTTAGAGGACAGCTCGTCCGGATGAACACCGCCTAATGTTATCTCAGCTTTGCTATATCCTTCGTCTCCAATAGTTATGATTTCCCATTCATTCAGAATAGATACAAGCCTTTCAAATTCTTTTTCATTTAGATTCTTCATTGGCTTTTCAAACTCATAGAACCTGCAAAACTCCTCTGCAAAGCGAGTAGTTATTTTTTTAGAGAGAATGTTTTTTACTAGTGAACCAGAGTTTTTATTGTCCTCTAGAAATTGAGGTATGTTTTTATTGGGTTCAATTTTGATATAAAATTTATTCCTACCATTCATGTAGTTAGAGATTTGTAAAATTGCAGGACCACTCATACCTTTGTGGGTAAATAGAACAGACTCTCTGAAAGATATTTCTTCATTATAAACTTCTGCGAAGAATGAAATTCCTCTTAGTGAACGAAAATCTAGGTTTTTGTCTTTATCTAGTCTTAATGGTACTAATCCTGGCTTTGGTTCTGTCAATTTTAAGTCGAACTGTTTTGCTATTTTGTATGAAAAGTCAGTTGCACCTCTGCTCGGAAATGATAAACCGCCAGTAGCTATAACTAATGATTCACAATTAAAATCACCACTATCTGTTCTAACAAAGTACCTTCCATTTTCTTGTTTTTCAACTTCCAATACTTTAACTCTCGTTTTTATTTCTAGTCCGTATTTTTCGGCTTCACTTTCTAACATAGAAGTTATTTCACGAGATGATTTCCTACAAAATAGTTGTCCCAAAGTCTTTTCGTAATACTCTATATCATACTGTTCGACTAAACTAATAGTATCTTCCGGTAAATAACGTGACATAGCCGATTTGTGGAAATGAGGATTTGCAGTAGTATAGTTAAGATGAGTAGCATCTTTATTAGTAAAGTTACACCTGCCTCCTCCTGAGATAAGTATTTTTGTGCCTATCATCCGGTTGTGCTCTAATATAGCAGTGTTTCTACCAGCTTTGGCAGATTCAATACCACACATCATTCCTGCGGCACCTGCACCAATTATTATTACATCTTTAGAAATCATACTTAGAGTTATTATAAAAAAAAAGAGCTGACCAAGTTGATCAGCTCAAAAATAAATTCATTCGTATATTATAACAATTAATTATTGTTAAAAATAGGAGACTCTTTTACCATTCCGTAACCAGAAATCGATAGATTTGGGTCCTCTTCAGAAGTAGTTTTCAGCTTAACCCAGCAATTTACATAACCAGGTGTCGTAGGAGTAATAGTAACTTTCAAATCCATAGACTCACCAGGCTTCAAAGTTTTCTTTCCTTTTAGATTAACTTCCATATCAGAAGGGCTTTTAGTCAAATTACTAAAAGTTATGCTCTTTTTACTTGTATTTTTGATATTAATCTTCGATGTCTTCTTTTTACCGACTTCCATTTGGTTAAAGGCGAAGTAAGAAGGGCTTATTTCAATTTCTTTTTGAACATCTGCAGATAGTCTAAAAATTATAGTACTATTCTTTGGGTCATTAGAAGATATTCTAATAGTTTTCGAATTAACGCCTGCTTTAGAACCAACATTAAAAGTAACGTCTACAGTTGCTATTTCACCTGGGTTTAATTTGTCCTTATCCAATGGAGCAGTTGTACATCCACAAGATGGCTTAACATTTGTGATTACTAGTTGTTCATTTCCTGTATTTTTAATTTTTACTTTAGTCTTCAGCGGACTGTCTTTAGGAGAAACTTTACCCCAATCGTGTTTATTGCCACCAATAACTTCAATCTTTGGTTGAGCGTAAGCCATAGACGCTGCTAATAGTAGCGTGATAGCAGTTAGTACTAATTTTTTCATATTTACCTCTAAATTTGTTCTGTTTTATTTACTAAATTATAAAATAACTTTTGTTCTAACGTAATTTTTAGTTAATTAGTTTGTTTTATATAACGAATGTTAACCTAACTTGTTCCGCAGATATATAACAATGAGAATATTTATTTTTATCACTTCAGTACTAACAGTCGTATTGTTTCAAAGTTACAATACTAGTGCTAATCCTGTAATAAGAGCACTGAATACCTACACGGATACTGTTGATTTGGGGATTACTTATCGTACTAGCGGTAAAAGCATACCACTAAGGGCTAGCTTCGAGTTGTATAATGACACTGATAATGAAGTTAGGCAAATAAACGGTAATCAAACTTCAGCAATATTCTCTATTGATGGGGGAATGGATCAGACTTTCCTTCAATTTACTGACGATATAAATAGTTTCCCTAAAATGCTAAATCCGAGTAATAGAACAGATACAGTAGAAGTACAATATTTATTTGATCAAGCAATTCCCGAGGTAAGGAAAAAAAGTTCCTGTTTGTATATAGCAGGGTTGCTTAACAACTCAGATGAGATTGTTGTAAAAGATACCTTTGTGATAATTGCTCGAAAAACGGATAAGTTTGTTGGTTCTTACGAAGATGATATCAATTTCGACTCGGTCTATATAGGCAATCAATATTCTATTACTAAGAATTGGTATGTTCGAAATGTATGGACTACTCCCCAGAGGATATTTGAAGATAAATATGAATTGATTAGTTCGAATCTAACTGACGATGAGATAAATGTTGAAAGATTGGGTGATGATATTACTTTAGCACCTAATAGAGAATCAATTGAATGGGAGATTGAGTACAAACCATTGGACACTGAACCTGATGAGGCTATTTACAAATTATATTTTTATCCTTTTGAGTCTGAAGGGAATACTGACGATATTGATTCAGTAGAAGCAAATATATCAGGAGTTGGAGTTGAACAAAAACTAGAAATAATCGATGTTTTAACTGGGCAATTTTTATCAATTCAAAATGGTAAATATGATATTGAGTTAGGGGAGATGAGACCTGGCGAAAAGCAACTAATTTCCGTTGTAGTACAAAACAATGGAAATTTCCCCATAGGTAGTAAATCGAATAACTTCATTACAAATAGAAATGATACTGGTCTTTTGCAAAGCAAATTAGCGACTAGTGGGAACCTACAACCAACACTAGCTGATACTATAGATATTGAATTTACAGCTGGTACAGGTGGCACCATTGATATGGTGTATCAGTTTGAAAGTGATTTGCTAGATAGGAATATAGTAGGAGCTCAGAGAAAAAATGCTCTTTTCGAAATCCATTTTACAGGTACAGTAATTCAACCACGTATAGTTATTAATGCAGATAGTTTAGATTTCGAAGCTGTGGCTATTACAAACTCCGGAGATTGTCAGACTATAGTTGAAAAGCAAATAGTAATAACTAATCTAGGTAATGAAAATTTAGAGATATTTAACATATTAGTAGAAGATTTACAAAATTATGATGTATACTATTCTAAATCTGTCTATGAGCCATTGGATACAGGGATAGTAACTATATATTTTGAACCAGATGTTTCTGGTACTCATCTTTCAAAGCTTAAAATAATATCCAACAACAAAAAACCTAACGATACTACATTAGTAAAGTTAAAGGGAATAGGTGTGCCAAGAGCAGAGATTGATTTAAGAATCGATTCGGTAAAATCTTTTCCTGGAACAGAGATTTTAGTACCAATAATTGTAGAAAAAGAAAAAATTTCTAACGCTACTACTTATACGGATATCATAAGATATAATAGAACTATATTAGAATTTATAGAACCAATCTACGAGAATACAGCTTCTGTTTCACCTTCAATTGGAAATAGATTTAACCTTAATACAGAAGGGCATTTGAGTGTTCAACTAATGAGACAGTCTGAAGAACCATTTGCTGAATCTGACACTTTGGTAATATTGAAATTTAATACTTACCTCGGGGATTTTGAATATAGCTATATTGATTTTATTGATTCTAAAATTGGTAATAGAAATTGCGAGGAACTATTCAATATCAACAATAATAGGGGCTATTATCAAACAGATTCTGTCTGTGGTTTAGAATTTAAAGTATTCAACGAAAACCCATTTGTAGAAATATTAGGTACAAGCCCTAATCCAACAGATGGAAATGTTAATATTGATATAAATACTCCTGTTGAAATAGATGTTGATCTGAAATTATTATCTCCCCTTGGTAATGTTATGTGGGAAAAGAAAGCGCTTCATTTGGAACCTGGTGAGAATAAGCTCAATTATACATTCAATAACTTAAAGTCTGGTGCCTATCATCTAGTAATGTATAAGGGCAGGGTGTTAGATTCTGTTAAATTAATAGTGGTTAAATGAAATACTTAATAAGAATAATATTATTTCTGTTGCCTGCTATTATTTACTCGCAGGGTTTCGACTGGCAATATAGCTCCCGCACACCTTATGAAATAACAGATTTGTATATTGGTGGTTTAGCAAGTTTTGCATATAGTTATCACACAGGAAACTTTCCATTTTTAGAGGAAGATGTTATTTGCTGCACTTACGAAGATGGTATTGGAACAGATTTCCAACTTGGGATTACTTCTGAGTATTGGCATGAACCAGACATGGCTTTTTCTGTAAGTTTATTATATAGCAATTTAAGTTCAAATTTTTACACTGAGACAACCGTGATTAAAAAAACTAATCCAGGACTTCCAGGTTTTGACTGGACTACAGCTTACGAAAGCGATATATCTCTCAGCTATATAACAATAGATTTGGGAATAAAAAATCGAATCTATCAAAAGTTTAGTCTTAAGGCTGGTGTAGATTTGAATTTCAACATAGGTAGTTCAGAAACTCATGTTAATTCGGTGGTAACTCCAAGCAATATCCCATTCTCTGACGGTAGTTTTGAGAAGGAATTATCCGATGGAAGAATCAAAGAATTATCTCCAATAGTATTAGGTGTGAGTTTAGGGGGGAGCTATGATTTAGACCTAGGAATAGAGCGCTATGGTGAAGTGTCAATCTTAACCAGATATACAGTTAATAGCCTACTCTCTGAGAATAGTTGGAGAAATATACAAGCAAAGCTAATGCTTAGAGCTTTTCTAGGTATCAGGTAACAGCTGATTCTAATATATTCAAACTTCCTTTGTCGCTGTTCATAGATGCCTTTACTCCAATTGGAATCGTAAACTGAGTTGATGTATGCCCAATCAATAAGCCATAGAAAACAGGATATTTATAAGTAGAAAATATATAATTATAAACTTCTAATTCACTCCTATCCCAAGTTGATTGGCTACTGCCAGAAGAACAGTCACTACATTTTCCTATTACAACACCTGCCAAATCATCTAACATGCCAGCTAATCTCATTTGTGTAAGCATTCTCTCTAATCTATATGGAGCCTCTCCAACGTCTTCAATAAATAATATTTTTTTCTTAGTCTCAATCTGATAATCTGTACCAATTAGTGAAGTAATTAGGGATAAGTTACCTCCTATTAGCTCACCTTCGGCTTTCCCTGAGTTTATAGTTATTATAGGATTTCTTTCTCTTATTCCATTCGAAGAGGGGTTTTGTATTATTCCTGCTGGTTTATTCGATTTTATAGTTTTACTGAATGAATCGAATGACACTTTGTCAAAGTTAGAAAGCATAACAGGGGAGTGGAATGTAACCAATCCTGTCTTTTTTTCTATTGCTGTTATTAGAGCAGTTATATCGCTGTATCCAGCTATAATCTTTGGATTTTTTTTAATCAAATCATAATCTAATTTGTCCAATAGCTCTCCTGAGCCAAATCCACCACGAATACAGAAAATAGCTTTTATTGAGTTGTCTGAAAAAGCAGCGTGTATTTCTTCGAATCTTGCTTCGGCACTTCTTGTTTTATAACCATTAGGGTTATTTACAATTGCTTTAGTCATTACACTCTCTACACCAAGTGCTTCACATATTTCTTCAGCTCTATAAATATCTTTAGGATCCGTTACATTAGTAGCAGGTGAAATAAGTGCTACTTTGTCACCTTGTTTCAGTCTTTTTGGCTTTATTATTGATGTATCATTGTCCTGAGAATATAATACACTAGAGTTTTTAAGTAAAAACACTGAAGATAATGCAGATATTTTTAATAAATTTCGCCTTTTCATTGTTTATTATATTTTTTTTAAAGTAATTGGTACAATATAAGAAAAAACAGTTTACAAAAAGTGATTGATACAGATAACATATTTATGTTTCAGCCAGAATATGAGGAAGATAGTCCATTTGGTGAAGACCCAAAAGAAGACTTGAAATTCTTATTGGAAAAGGCAGAGCAATACGTAAAAGATTTTGATAAGGAATTAATCGAAAAAGCTTTTTGGTATTGTTATAATAGTCATGATGGGATGATTAGAAAATCAGGAAAGCCATTCTATACTCACCCTCTTAATGTATCAATAGTTCTATTGGAAGAGTTCCCAATCTATGACTCACAAACTGTAGCTGCTTGCTTATTACACGACACTTTGGAAGATGTAGACTCTGTAACAAGAGGAGGCATCACTAAAGAATTTAGTGCTGAAGTAGCTCGAATGGTTGATGGAGTAACTAAAATAAGCCATAAGGAAGTAAGTAAGACTGAAAATAAAGCTGCTTCGTATAGGAAGTTGTTTTTAGCTTTAGTTAAAGATATTAGAGTCGTATTGATTAAACTTGCTGACAGGCTCCATAACATTAGGACACTTCACTACTTACCACCTGAAAAACAAAAATATATTGCCGAAGAAACTCTCAATTTTTATACTATGCTAGCACATAGGATTGGCTTACTAAAAATTAAAATTGAGTTAGAAAACTTATCATTTTTCTACTTGGACAGAGAATCCTATGAAGATATAAAGAATAGACTATCGGAAAAAAGACGCGAATTTTTAGGATACATTAAGTCCTTTTTGGGGGTGATAGAAAAGAATTTAGACGAGCAAGGAATAGACCACACTTTAACAATTTATCATAAGCATGAGTATGAAATTTTTAATATTATTCAAACTGGCAAGGCACTTAATGATATAGATAATTTCTACTCTATCAATTTGATAATTAATTCTAATGAGATAGGTGATTGTTATAGAGCTCATGGTATTATTGCTAATACCTTTGATTCAATAAAGTTTTTAGATTATATCTCAAAACCAAAATTTGATTGGTACAAATCACTTCATACTGAAATCATAGGCCCTGACGGTAGAAAAATTGAACTGTCTATTCGTACAAAAGAAATGGAGGAAATAGCTGAAGAAGGTTTCGCTGCAAAATTTTCATTGAAAAATAAACGTAAAGCCCTTGATATAAATAAATCTGATTTGGATGAATGGGGGCAGTGGATGCAAGAAATGATAGAAGAATATCCTGATAATGCTATTCAAATTATTTGGGATTCTATCAAAGTTAATCTATTCGATGTAGATGTTGTTGTATATAACAAAAAAGGTGAACCTGTATCGCTTCCAGATGGATCAACTGTTCTTGACTTTGCATTTTCAAAATCGGTCGATGATGGTATGACGTGCATTTCAGCGAAAATTAATGGCGTAGTAAAACCAATTGACTATGAATTAGAATATGGTGACCAGGTAGAGATAATAACTTCTAAATCAGTCAAACCTGAACCAAAGTGGCAACAGCATGTTGTTACCTTCAAAGCTGTAACTACTTTATTCCATTATTTCAAAGAGAATCCATTTGTCGAGATTCCTGATGAGTCGGATGAAGACGAATTTGTGAAAATGAAGGTGGTTGGTGAAGATAGAGATGGCATGCTAAAAGAGATTACACAAGCGATTGGTCAGAATAGTATGCACGAGCTGCATATAAGTGCTCAAGAGGAGGACTTTGAAGGAGTTTTTACTCTGAAAGTTGCAGAGGAAGATGATTTGAATAATATCTTTTTAAAAATATTAAAAATAAGCGGCATAAAAAGCGTAAACTTAGTAGATTAGTTCTTTTTACCAATCTGGACAATCACAGAACGAGAATAGAATCTACCTTCTGGATATTCATTATTATAGATTGTGTTTTTTACCTTACCCATACCAACAGCTTTATCACTACTTACATTAAGCTCTTTAGCTACTCTCAATGCTCTTTGTTTAGATAATTCTAGGTTATAGCTCTCATCTCCAATTACGTCTGAGTACCCTTCTATCATTAGAACTTCGGAGTCTTTATCTATATTTTCTTTTACCATGTTTAATGTTAATTCTGCAATAGGTGGAATATTAGCAATATTATATCCAAAAAGTATCAAATTAAATTCTTTTCTAATTGGTTGGTTATTCACTATTTCTAAATCTTCTAGATATTGCTTTATCTTCTTGGAATCAAATATATAAGAATCATTGTCTCTAACATCTAAACTATCTTTTGCACTCAGCTTGAAATTTATATCATTAAATTCTGAATTTTCGTCGAATGATTTAGTTATTATGTATTCGGAGTTTGGTTTATCTGCTCCTTTAAAATTCTCAATTTGATTTCTATCGTCATTAACTGCTATTTCCCAATCAGAAACAGGTAAGTTTGATTCAATTGTTGGAGTTATTGTAAAGTCAACATTCGCAGACTTAATAATCTTCGTATCTTTAGAAACTTTTGGTAATAAGATGCTCCAATCAGTTGGTATTAGCTCAACTCTTCTGTTTTCTGCTCTACCAAATTCATTATCTGATCGAGATGGGGTTTCTGGTAAATTCCTGGCAATCCGCTCGAATCTACTGGAATCCAAGCCCCAGTCTTGAACAAAGTAATTATAAACAGCATTCATTCTCTTCTCTGAAAGGGCTATATTGTTCTCTTCTAGTCCATAGTTAGAATTACATCCTACTATAGTCATTTTTACTTCAGGATTCTCAGTTAGTCTATTCGCAACTGTATTAAGCAAGTTATAATAATTAGCTAATGATGTGTCTTGGTCACTTCTAATTGAGTTTCCAGATATATCGCTTTTGCTTACTTCAGTGTTGTACCGTTTTGGTATTACTGCTCTATTCTCGTCAAAAAAGATATAACCAAGCAATGATTGATATTTAATAATTCGCTCTTTTTTATCATCGGTAATCGTGGTGTTATATATACTATCTGTAACAGCTATTGTAGCTATTATATCTGACTGAGGTGTAGGAGGTGGCTCATCGATTACAGTGTCTTTCTTTATAATCTCTTTCTCTTCGAAATGATTATACCTGACCTCTAAACCTAATTTAATTTGGCTCAAACCCCAATCTATATTTTCTACAAAATCGCCAACAAAATAAGTGAACTCTCCTGAAGGCGAAATCTCCCATTTACTGTCAGATGACACTGGTAAGTTTAACCTAATTCCTGCATTAATATAGGGGAGCATTCCGCTAGAGCCGTTTACTTCACCTTCGCTCTCATTCCTTATTATTCGGTCATTTTCAAATGTTACATCCGTTGGTTGAATCAAAGTCTCATATTGCTTGACTTGAAATTGCTGAATTAATGAAATTCCACCGCCTGCAAAAACATCTATACTTTTATCTAGTTCAACTATAAGTCTTAAATTAGTATTAATTGCTCTAATGTCAGATTCAATTGTATGTTCAATTATTCCGTCGCTTGTGGTGCCTATATTATTATCAAATGTATCATACTCTTCTTGACTGATTGTTCCAGACATATCCTCATAACCTGCTCGTATACCAATTGACATATAATTGGTTAATCTATATTCAGCTAATAGCCCAAAATTAAGTCCAAATCCAGAACCAGACTGATAATTAGGACAACAACTTGGGTAACCAGGTAACTCTTTGAAGTCTGCAGAATGTAAATTAAACTGACCAATACCATATACACCTAAGCTATAAACGGATTTATTTGTATCAATGGTTTGTGTAAATGATGTTTTAATCAGCATCAAAAATATGGTTAGAAAAAGTAGTTTTTTCATTTCTATTTTTGCACTACCAATTTTTTAGTGAATACTTCATTTGGGCTTGAAATTTGGATGTAATAAACTCCTGATGGTACTGTACTAAAATCAAATGACTTACTGTGTTCGCCAGAATTATGAAAACTAGAATCAAGATTTTTGATCAACTTACCTTCAGTACCAATTAGGTCAATATTAGTGATTCCTTTTTCTCTGATTCTATACTCAATTGTTGAAATATCAGGAGTAGGATTAGGTGCTATTTCACTAATGAATGCATCTACTGAGCGTTTTATCAATCTGTATTCACCATCTATTTCGCATACGCCGTGAAGTTGAAAAAAACCATTTTTTGTTATTGTTTCTACTTGGTCTTCCCATTGGAACTGAACTATCTCTAAGTCTGAATCTATCACTGCTCCTAACTTAGCAGTAAAATCCATTTCAAATAGTACACCACTACTGTCCGAAAAAACTCCTGATAATTCAATCTCACATCTTTCAGTTAATCCACAGGGGGGTGTGTTTTCTTCTGGAAATAGAATAGTAGAGTTGAATGCAATCACAGCCGACCACTTTCTGTCTTCACCAGCTAAATTTTTTGAATCTTTAAGAAGTATAGGAATGCTTACTCTTTCACCTACTTCAGCTTCTGCTGTCGGTATTACAACTAATGCACTAATTTCTTCATCGAATGATTGGCGAACAGAATACCAAAAACCTAAACTTTTGTAAGTAGTGTCATTGCTTATTCTGCTGATTACTGATTGTCCAACCGTAGACTGTATAGTCTTGCTACCATTTGTGCTTGCATTACCACCGCTTCCAACAACGCTTTTCTCAATCTGAGTCTGCGATGAAGCGTAAGAGCTTATCAAAACTCCAAGTGTTAAAATGAAAATAATGTGATTTAGCTGCTTCAATATAAAAAACGGTTGATAGGTTAAGTTTCTTAATTGAAGCTAAGTAAATAAATAAATTTTTACAAATATTTAGCTTACCATGGATTTATATTTTGAAGGTCTAATTCCGAATTGTTTGTGGAATTTGTTAGAAAATGCAGATCTATCGGTGAAATGAAGTCTTAGTGCTGTTTCTTCTATACTATTGTTTTTAAGTAATCTCTTTGATTCTTCTAATTTCTTTTCTGTTAGGTACTTGTAAGGTGTGGTGCCAAATAGGTCCTTGAATAATCTAATAAAGTAATATTTTGAAATATATACTGAATCAGAAATATTATCTATACTTAGTTTTTCATATATATTATTATCAATGAAGTTCTTACCTTTTAAAACACTATTTGCTATTTCGGCTCTGTTTTTACTAATGCTAAGTGGCAGCTTGTTTGTAGAATAATATTCTATTTTTTCTGATGTAATAATATCGTCGAAAAGCGATTTTAAATCTATTCCCGAAATGTCAGATTTTTGACCTTTAATTATCTCAAAAACTTTATTAATACTATACTTTAGGCTGTTTTCTTTTTCAAGTTGGTATTTATCGTTACTAAATATAAAATCGTCTACTCCGCCCATTTCTTCGCTATCAAAAAACAAACATAGTCCTTTGGTATTTTTGTTGTCTGCAATTACCTCGAACTTCTGATTCGGATTTACCATAAGGAATTCACCAGTTCTTAGAGATACTTCTTTTCCATCAATTCTATATATCTCTTTCTGGGTAAGGCATAGCTTAAGAGAGTGGAGTTTTGCCTTATCATGGAGTGACAGTTTTGTTAGATCTGAGTAAACGATGTAGCTTTTACTTATCTGACTATTTGTCAAATAATCATCATTACAAATATGCTTTATACTAACCATTTGTTTTTGCCACTTTTGTTAGCCAATTGTGAAGGTAACTTGCTACATCAGGATTGTAATTATCTTTTGAGTATTCCATAAGCTTACCACTCTGCATTATACGAGCTACATGCCTTTGGGATTCAACTTTGAGGAATAAATGTTCTGTATTTGGAAATTCTTTATACTCAGCTACTTTTTTACTATCACCGTCTTTAACAATTCTAACAATTCTCATAGCTCCTGAGTTGTCAATTGCTTGTAAGTCATGTTCCCCATGCATTGAGAGGACATGGCTATTTATTCTATCCCATTCGTAAGGAATATTTTTACTATTTAGGTTCAAAAAGAAATCTGAATTTCGACCAAGGAAAGTATTGTTCCCAGTGTAATTCATATAGTTTTGGAAGAATCTTCTTACCGAATCTGATGTAATTAATTCCTCTGGTTCTTTATCTTTGAAGTAAATTTGATAGAAATAATCTCTGGCTTTTCTTTTTATTCTATCACCTTCCTGATAATCACCTCCTTCCCATAGAGGTTGTTGATATTCCATAGCGTAAAGAAAATAATCATACCAGTCTTCAATCCTTATTCCATATACAACAGTTGCAAAAGGTGATTTCATATTTGATATTATTGGTGCATGCCATCCACCCATAGAGTGCCCGAAAAGAGTAATTCTTTCTTTGTCAACGTCATTTCGTTTTATTAGTTCGTCATAACCTCTTGCGAAAACAGCATTTTCAGTGTCAAAATCAATTTCATCGCACTTTAATTCACCCTTGCTGTCACCCATGTTTGGCTTCTCGACTCTATACACCATATAGCCATAGCTAATCAAGTCATCAATAAATTTTCTTACACTACTGTTGGGATCAGTATATTCGCAACTTTGACACGGGTAGCCTTGTATATAATACACTACTGGAAATGGACCATTTCCATCTGGCTTTTCAATTATAGTTCTTATTTGACTATTCTTGAATTCGAAGCTGCTTAGTTCATATTCATTTTTAACATTGTAAGGTAGTTTTTCCAATTCTCCCGAAAGTTCTAGAATCTCATTTTCTCTCTCTACTGAGAGTGATATCTCCTTGTTCTTTTTGCTTTCACCCAAGCCATTCAACAAATTTCTGAAGTTTGAATAGGATTTGGAGTTAATAGATATAATTATATCATTTCCTTTAACACCAATTTTTGCAGCTGTAGAATTAGGGAATACTTGCTTTACAACGGCTTTCCCTTCTTCAATGCTTACTGGTTCTAGTTGAACACCAAGCTGTCCACGTCTTTCTAATGTATTACTAAATGAGGTAGAATAAATGCTTAGCAACGCGATAAGTAGTATAGAATATTTCATAAGATGTGTAATAAAATGTTGAACATATATGTATTACTTATGGTGATATTGATTGGTTACAGCTTAAAAACTATCAGCAATAAATTACACATATATAAAAATTATACAAATTGTAATTATTCC
Organism: Chlorobiota bacterium; assembly: GCA_046290495.1. Lineage (GTDB taxonomy): Bacteria > Bacteroidota > Ignavibacteria > Kapaibacteriales > UBA2268 > PGYR01. The sequence continues at coordinate 475,665 of JBKAGT010000006.1, forward strand.
TGTTATTTATATACTATTGATTAAATTTGGTGATAATTAGGAAACACAATTAGAAAAAGAAAATGAATTCATCAGAAATTAGAAGCCAATTTATAAAGTTTTTTGAATCTAAAGGGCATAGTGCAGTTCCATCAGCACCAGTTATACCTCACGGAGACCCAACACTGCTGTTTACTAACGCAGGTATGAATCAGTTTAAGGACGTATTCTTAGGAGACGGAGAAAGGGATTATACCAGAGCCGTGGATTCTCAAAAATGTATAAGAGTAAGTGGTAAACACAATGACTTAGAGGAAGTTGGAGTAGATACTTATCATCATACATTCTTTGAAATGTTAGGAAACTGGAGCTTTGGTGATTACTATAAGCAAGAAGCAATAGAATGGGCATGGGAGTTACTAACTGACAAATGGGGTATACCAAAGGATAGGTTGTTTGTTTCTGTGTTCAGAGAAGATGATGAAGCTTATGATATATGGGCGAAGATAGTACCAGAAGACAGAATAGTTAGATGCGATGAGAAAGATAATTTCTGGGAAATGGGAGAGACTGGACCATGTGGACCTAGCTCTGAAATTCATTATGATGGCACCCCAGATAAATCAGGGAAAGAATTAGTAAATGCTGATGACCCAAATGTGATTGAAATATGGAACTTAGTTTTCATACAATATAATAGGAACAGCAAGGGTGAATTAGAGGATTTGAAAAATACTCATGTCGATACAGGTATGGGATTAGAGAGAATAGTTAGAGTCTTGCAAGGTAAAAATTCGAATTATGACACTGACTTATTCATGCCTATAATTAATAAGCTATCAAATCTATCTGGTGTAGAATATACCCACAAGGATGAGGAGAAAACCGATATTGCAATGAGAGTTATAGCTGACCACGTTAGAATGTTAGCATTTTCTATTGCAGATGGAGCAATGCCTGGGAATGAGGGAAGAAGCTATGTTCTTAGAAGAGTGCTTCGTAGAGCTGCAAGGTTCTCGAGAGATTTGGGATTCAAAGAAGCGATATTATATAAACTAATCCCAACACTAGTGGAAGTGATGGGTGAGGCATATAATGAAATAGCAGAAAATGAGGAGCTAATCACTAACATTATAAAGTCCGAAGAGAATAGCTTCCTAACTACACTTGAGCAAGGACTTGAAAAGTTTGAAGAGTTGACCAAAGATACAAAAGATATGATATCAGGTGAGAGTGCTTTCTTACTATATGATTCTTTTGGTTTTCCACTAGATTTAACACAATTAATAGCGAAAGAAAAAGGACTTACTGTTGATGTAGATGGATTTGAATCTAATATGAAAATCCAAAAAGAACGCTCTAGAAGTAGCAGAAAGAGTCAATCTCAAGAAGTGAAAGAGTCGGAGTTTGACTTTGTTACTGAGTTTATTGGATATGAGAATACCTTTGCTGAAAGTAAGATTGTCTATTCAAATGAGAATATTATAATCACAGAAAAAACTCCATTCTATTCAGAAAGTGGAGGGCAGGTATCTGACACTGGTATTATAGAAATTGGTAACGATAGCCATAAAGTAGTTGATGTAAAGAAATCTGGAAATGCGATACTTCACATCATTGATTCTGAGTTAAATGAAGACCTTACAGGCAAAATGGCTCAACTAAAAGTAGACTCTGAAAGAAGAAATGATATTAAGAAAAATCACTCTGCTACTCACTTATTGCACGAAGCACTAAGAAGAGTTCTGGGCAGTCACATTCAACAGCAAGGTTCATTGGTTGCACCTAATCACCTAAGATTTGATTTCAATCATTTTGAAATGCTCACTGTTAACCAAATAAAAGAAATAGAAAGAATAGTGAATGATAAAATAATGGAAGCAATTAAAGTTCAAACGGATGTACTTTCATTAGAAGAAGCACAGAGCAGAGATGGGCTGAAAATGTATTTCGGAGATAAATATGGTATTGAAGTAAGAGCAGTTACTATGGATAACTCATTCTCTCAAGAGTTATGTGGTGGTACACACATAAGTAACACTTCGGAAATTGGCGTATTTAAAATTGTTGGTGAAAGCTCTATAGCTTCTGGCGTTAGAAGAATAGAAGCAATCACTGGTAGAGGTGTAGTTAAGCACATTTCTGACTTAGAGAATAAAATTGAAGAAAAAAGTAAAGTTGCATCTGATTTAGAATCGCAGATTAAGAAATTAGAAAAAGAAATTAACGATTTGAAAACGAAAGAATTAGCTGGCGGAATATCAGATATGGCTAATAATTTTGTAGATGCTAACGGTATAAAAGTAGTAACTAGCATAGTAGAAGCTGAAGATATGAATCAGCTTCGTGATTTGAGCGATGAGCTTAGATTAGAAATGAAGTCAAATGGGATCGGATTACTTGCAATCACTGTTGAAGATAAAGTCCAATTAGCTTGTGTTGTTACCGATGATTTGAAAGGTGATTACCCAGCTGGGAAATTAGTTGGTCAAGCGGCTAAGTATGTAGGCGGTGGTGGCGGTGGAAAGCCGCACTTGGCAACAGCTGGCGGCCGAGATAAAACAAAATTACCTGAACTAATTGATAGTGAATTCGTATCGATAGTTAAGAATTTCAAATAATAAATTGATTTAATAAAAAAATGAAAAAGTTATCTTTAATTATTCTTTTCTCACTGTTTGCATTAGTTGTTAATGCCCAGGAAGAAGAAAAATTTGAGTTTCCAACTCATGAAATATATAGTCAGTTTGTTGGTGAATGGACTATGATTTATGCAAATATGAAAGATGGAAAGACTGTAGCTAGTGGTAGAGGCGAATCAGTGTCTTCTTTAGATTTGAAGAATACGATACTACAGTTTGAAAATGAGTTTGAACATAAAATTGGTTTAGTTAAAACTAAGTATATAATCGGCTACGATGTTTTGGAGAAGAAATATTATTTATTCACTTATAGTAGTGCAAATGATACTCCAGTATTTATGTATGGGGAGTACAAGCCAGATGAAAAGCTATTCGAATTTAGAAACTTTGAAGGCGAACAGAAAGACGGAGATGTAAAAGCTGAGTTAAAGGTAGCCCGCGATGACAAAGTTACTTTTCAATCATTTGTAATGAGCGGTGGAGATAATGTATTATTCCTTAATATCGGATTTGTTAGAAAATAAATTTGAATCAAATATTTATAAAAAAGAAAAGGACTGATATTTCTATCAGTCCTTTCTAGTATAAATACTATCTATAGAAGATTAATATCTGTCGTCTCTGTCAAATCTTCTATTGTTTCTTGGTCTTTCTTCTCTTGGATTGGCTTTTTTCACAACGATTGTTCTTTCGTCAAATTCACATTGATCCAATTCATCGATAGCACGTTGTGCTTCGTCATCATTTGACATTTCAACAAAGCCGTAGCCTTTAGATTTGCCAGTATTCTTGTCCATAATAACGTTGGCAGAAGAAACTTCGCCAAACTCTTCAAACAACTCTCTAAGTGAGTCGCTAGTGGTTGAAAAATTCAACCTTGCAATAAATATATTCATAAAAAAAAACTATAAAATAAATTAAAAAAAAGTTGACTACCGCAGTAGAATTTAAACTACTTATACAAAAATAATGTAGTCAACAATTGTAAGTTATACTTATAAATTGGATTATCAAAATAAAAAATAACCTATTTGTTATACTTAACTAGATTTTAACTTTAATTTTTTAACTACAAATCCACCTAATTCAGATAATAATACGCCAAGCATTAGAATAGAGGCGCCTATAAGTTCTCTGTTAGTCAGAATTTCAGACATGAAAGTTAATGCAAATAAGGAAGCAAATATTGGCTCTAAGCTAAATATAAGAGCTGCTTTCACGGGTGTAGTGTATCTCTGATATGTTGTATGTATTATTGTCAAAACAAAGCTTGCAAGTACTCCATTGAATAACACAGAAACAATTAGATCAGTTTCAAATGATATATAAAAATCAGGTAGTTCATATATTAGAAATCCTAGAACTGGTAAAGGAAGTACAAACATGAATTGTAAAGCAACTAACTGTATTGTTCTTTCTTTTGAATCATCACCCTTTGTAAATTTATCCATAAAGGTAATGTATATAGCCCAAAAAGAAGTTGATATAAGTGTAAGAATATCTCCTAAGTTAATTGAGTTTATATCAGGTTTCGTAAATATATACAGACCTACGAATGCCATTACAACACCTATCTTGGGCCAAAAACTGATACTGTTCTTTGAAATTATTTTGAATGCAAAAGGAGTTAATACTACTGTTAGTCCAGTGATAAACGCAGAGTTAGTGATAGCAGTGAACTCTAGACCATAAGTTTGTAGAACGAAGCCACTACCAAATAATAGGCCTAATATAGCACCTTGTTTCAAGGTTTTTTTACTTACTTTTCTCAGGTATTTATTATAAAAAATAAGCATCATAAATAATGCTACAGAAAATCTAAGAATAAGATAGAAGAAAGGAGGACTGCTTTCTAAACCAATCTTAGTGAACATAAAAGTAGCACCCCAGATTAATGTCATCAGTAGAAGCATAAGCTCTGCTCGCCAGTGTGTTATGTTGTTAGACATTATTTCTTCTCTGTGCTATCTTTTTTTATATCAATCTCTTTTCCTTCTAGTTGCTCTAAATTTTGTTTTATCAAATCAATGTCAGTTGATTGAGTGGATTGTTGAGAGTTTCTTATTGAATCTTTTCTCTTCTTAGCTTCTCTTTCTCTTCTTCTCTTATTGAAATTAACGGAAGGGATCAATCTGATATTACTATCAATTATTCCTCTTGCTATTAGTGTATCCTCCGCCGCTACATATCTTTTTCTGTTCGGAATCCAACCTTGTATTTCTTCGGGAATTTGCTGAATTGGGATATATGCTTCTTCTACTTCCATTGGGTCACCCTTTAGCTCAATTCTTCCAGTTTTGTTATCTACTAAATCAAGCCATGGACCTACCTTTCTGTCATAATCAAACATACCAGTAATTATAACAGGAGTACCTGATAGCCAGATTTGCTTTCTATTGCTATCTACTTTTACACCGCTACCCCAGTTGTACAACCATTTTGCATCGGACATGAACTGTCTGACACATGAGTGAGATACAGCCCTACCTGGCATAGTAAACTGATGAAAAGCATTGCCAGCATAGCGATGGAAGTTCCAAGTGTAAGGCAAAACCCATGTAGAGTCTAGTGATGACTTTCTTATTCTATCTTTCCACACTAATGCATAGCGCCCAGGGAAAGTTGGTGTTTTTTCTTTACCAGTATTTGCTGCTGCGAACCTTACCAGTCTCCCATTTTCATAAGCGGCGTAACACTGATATTCATTTGAAACAACGATAAGTTTTTCTAGATGTTTTGCGTCACAATAGTAAGGAGGGAATATAGAATAAGCTCTCATATCACCAACTATTTTGTCAGGAACGATTACAGAATCACCAACTTTTACAAATCTAAACTCCTTCCTGTTTAAAGTTATAAAAGCTTTGTTTGCTTCTTTATTATCCTTAGTATATTTATACTTAGATTTTAGTTCAGTATATTCTTTCCAATCTTTTATAACTATGGTTTGGTAGTTAATTTTTGGAAATGTATCTAACTGTTCAAATACTAATCCACATGAATCAATTTCTATTACTTTTTGTGTTGTGTCAGATTTTGACTTGTCTGCCTCTTCTACATTATTATTCTCCGAACAAGAAAAAAATAATGCGATTGATACGATTAATATATATTTATTCATATATTATCTCAGTGATAAATATTTAATAATTCTGTATTTTGTGTTAAATCAATGGCAAAATACATAAAAAATAATCATTAGTGAGGAAAAAGTATGGAAAGAAATACTATATCGAAATTCATCGAGTCAAATTATTTACATTTTAATTCTGCAGCCTTAGTTGATGCTGCCAAAGGGTATGAAGAGCAATTAGCAAAAGGTAATAAGATGATGATAACATTAGCTGGAGCAATGAGTACAGCAGAATTAGGTATCTCATTAGCTGAAATGATAAGAGCCGATAAGGTAGATATTATTTCTTGTACTGGAGCAAATTTGGAAGAAGATATAATGAATCTGGTAGCTCATAATAGTTACAAAAGAGTACCTCACTACAGAGATTTGACTCCGAAAGAAGAGTGGGATTTACTTGAGAATGGTCTTAATAGAGTGACTGATACCTGTATACCGGAAGAGGAGGCATTTAGAAAATTACAAAAACACATATATGATATTTGGAAAGAAGCGGATGAAAAAGGTGAAAGGTATCTTCCACATGAATATATGTACAAGATGTTGAATTCAGGCATTCTGGAGCAATATTATGAAATTGACCCTAAAAATTCATGGATGTTAGCTGCTGCCGAGAAAAATTTACCTATCATAGTTCCAGGATGGGAAGATTCTACAATGGGTAACATTTTTGCTTCATATTGCATGAAAGGAGACTTAAAGCCAAGCACTATGAAGAGTGGGATAGAGTATATGATGTATTTGGCTGATTACTACACAGAAAATACAAAAGAGAATGGAATTGGATTTTTCCAAATTGGTGGCGGTATAGCAGGTGATTTCCCAATATGTGTTGTGCCTATGTTGTACCAAGACATGGAGCTAACTGATACACCATTTTGGAGCTACTTCTGTCAAATTTCTGATTCTACAACTAGTTATGGCTCTTATTCTGGTGCTGTGCCAAATGAAAAAATTACATGGGGCAAGCTAGATATAGATACTCCAAAGTATATAATTGAATCAGATGCTACTATAGTAGCACCACTGATTTTTGCGTGGCTACTCAATAAATAAATTGGCTTAAAAGTATTTTATTTGTAAGTTTATATTATTCATACACAAACAGGAAAACGAAATGAATAAAATTGTGATAATTATTATACTCAGCATAATAATGAGTATGACATCTTTAGCTGAGGAGGACGTGCTCAGACCCGAAGGTCGAGTAGGCACAACTGGAAGTTCCAGTATGGACAAAAAATTTGCCATAGGACTAGAAGGTGGTATCTCCTACAATATGTTTAGTTCAGATTTGAACTGGGCTACTAACAGAGGAACACCTACTACTGCTAATTCGGTATATAATGTGTTTGATGAGTTGAATGGTTTATCACCGCATTTCGGTTTTTTCATTGATTATTCTATTGATGAAACATTCGGTCTTCAATTGAAATTCTTATACAATGCGTTATCTTACAGTGGCACAGAGTCTGGGATAGTTGACTTTATAGATCCAGAATTGTTAATTTACTTGGGTACAGGAACAGCAGAACTAGACTATAGAGAAAGACTTAAATTTCTAAATATTGACCCTAGTTTAAGAATATCTGTGAATGAATCATTATATTTTCTAGTAGGACCTTCGATAAATTTGGGAGTTGGTGATTCTGAATTAAGATATATATTTACTGAAAATGAAGATTTCGTTACTTATGATGATAATGCCACAGGTGATGAAAGTAGTAAAACAATTTTACTTACTCAACAAAATGAAGAGTCTTGGTTCGGGCTAAATTTAGCGGTTGGTTATAAATTTGAAATAGATGAGAAAATTTCTCTAGCTCCTCAATTAACATATTATTATGGTTTAACTAGTTATGAGAATAGTAGCTTGGTTAATGATAACCAGCAAATTACCGAAGAAGACAAAATACTAACAATTTCAAATAAATCGTTTAACCAAATCCGATTCTCGCTTGCGGTTTGGTTTGACAAGGTATTTTAGGAGGAAATGATGAAAAGAATAACAAAAATAATAGCTTTATTTATAATGTCTTTTGCATTTGCTTCAAGTCAAAATGTAATTGTTAGTCCTTTGAATGTAAACTCTGATAGTGATGATTTTTCTTCTGGTCTTACTGTTCGTGGTAATGAAATGTATTTTACCTCCGAAAAGCCGGGTGAACAAAAAATATTCAGGGCTGTATACGAAAATGGTGATTGGAAAATAGTTCAAACAGCTGGTGATAAGGTAAACTCAGGTGAACAGAATGGAGCACCAACACTTACACCAGATGGCCAATACATGGTTTTTGCTTCTTATGAGAATGATGTAGATGGAGAGGGTAGAACTGATCTTTACAGTGCTAGAAAAATTGATGGAAAATGGTCAGATATACAAAATTTGGGTATTGCTATTAATAGTGAATATTGGGACTCGCAACCATCTATATCAAGTGATGGTATGACTCTTTATTTCTCAAGTGATAGACCTGCATCTAAATCTGGGACTAATATATTTTATTCAAAAAGAACAAGAGAAGGTTGGTCGCAAGCAAAAGAGTTAGAAAGTGTTAATTCGAATTCTGACGAAATGAGCCCTTTTATAGCACCTGATAATAAGACATTCACAATGTCTAGCAATAGAAGTGGTGGAGAAGGTGGCTTTGATATCTATGTGGCTAAAGTGAATAGTAGTATGAATACTTATGATTTTAAAAATGCAGGTTCAGCAATCAATACTGAATATGATGAGCATTTTTATACCATTGCTGTCAATACTGACATGGCGTTTTTTAGCTCAAACAAACCTGCTGGTAAAGATGGGTACAATATCTATTCTGCAGTGCCAAACCCACACTTGGCTGATAATGTGGTGTTTGTTCATGGTAAAGTTACTGATGCTATAACTAGCTTGCCATTAGGTAGTAATATAAGTATCTATGATTTAGAAAATGGTGATTTGGTAGCTAATTTGAATAGTGATGATATTACTGGCGAATATAGTGTTGTTTTGACTGCTAACAGAAATTATTCTATCACTGCAGAGAAAGAAGGGTATCTATTCTATTCTGAGAATTTTAATATTCCAAAAGAAATTAAAACTAAAGACATTGAGAAAGATATCAGCTTAAGCCCGTTGAAAGAGGGTAAGACTAGACTCCTAATTTTCTTTGATTTTGACAAATCATCATTAAAAGATGAGTCGAAACCAGAGCTAACTAGGTTGGTAAGATTTCTAAATAGTCACCCAGATGTTAAAATTGAGCTTCATGGACACACTGATAGTAGTGGTGATGAGGATTATAATCAGAAACTATCTCAAGATAGAGCAAATAGCGTAAGGCAATATTTATATGACAACGGGATTCAATCTGGTAGAATAGGTACCAAAGGGTTTGGAGAGTCTATGCCATTGGTAAAGCAAGACACCGAAAGTGCAAACGCTATGAACAGGAGAGTTGAGTTAGTAATAGTTAGTAAATAAATAGGACCATTGGGGATTTAATATAAAAAGGACTATTAGCGAGTTGCAAATAGTCCTTATTTTTTTACTTCTTTTTATACTCTTCAAGTTCTTTTTGCCATTTTTCCCAGACAGTCAAAGACTTTTGATATTCCTCATCAAAGTCAAATAATGGGTCATCGAACTCAATTCTGATTTTAGATATATCTTGGTCACTATCAGATAAAAATTTGATAAATAATTCTTTCATTTTATCACTTTCCGAAGGGTCTTGATTGACATTGAATTCAGGAGCTCCTCTTACTTGGTTCTCATAAAATTCATCACTGTTCATTTCACTCATCATAAAATTCTGAAACTTTATCCCATCTAGTCCAAATTCGAATTCTCTTCCAGTACCAATTTTTTCTCCAGTTTTAGATGAGTAAATCTCTCCTGCAAACTCGTAGGAAGTGGTAAATTGGATGTTTGAAAACACCATAGATACCATACTGAGAGCACGTCTTGCGCTCCTTTTTAATACTCTAACAGAGTCATCTACTTGCTCTTGTGTCATACCTAACTCGTCGTTGGTAAGTAGATTGACAGTCTCAATGCCTTTCTCAATAGAATCAGCTACTTTAGTAAACGAGATAAAGTCATAGCCATTTTCCTCATACAACTCATAAGGGAGTAATCCCTTTTTTTCCAAATCATTGAAGTTTTTGAAATACCCAGTAGCACTTATCTCCAAATCAGTTGAGTCATTTATATACTCATATTTGATATTAGTCCAAGACGCAACACCTGGGAAATCATCAATCATTTTCACTAACTCTTTCTTTGCTTTTCCTTCCGGGTCTTTTAGTGCAGTACCAAATCCCATTGGGTCAACTGGGGCTAAATATCTAGTCTCTATTTTACCAGAATAATCAGGATTGATAGTATATTTGACTTCCATTTCTAAGCAAGATGTCAAGAATAACGCTATTGAAATAGCTATTAAGAATTGCTTCATATTATAAAACCTATTTATTAATATTATAACTTTTGTTCCACTTGTAAAGTCCTACGAAAGATAGGACAAAATATATTAACATCAAAACTCCGTAAATTTCAAGCCCTCTGATACTATAAAGCCAAACTGAGAAACCGTTTATAGCAATCCAATAGAACCAAGCTGACCTGAGCTTTATAGCTTCAAAGTAGGTAGCTAGAAATGCGAATATAGTAGAGTATGAATCGAAATACGGGTTGTTAGCATCAGTACAATTATCAAAAAAATATCCTAAACCAAATGCGAGTAAACAGCAAATTACTATTAATGAAGCATGATAAACTATAGATTTTTCGGATACTTTTAATTCATTTTCTCTATTGTCGGAAGCTCTAGTCCACTTACGCCAGCCATAGAAACCCATTATAACGTAATAAGAATATAGTATTGACTCAGAATATAGCTTTGTTTCTAAGAACAGTACAATGCTTATTATAGATCCAAGTATTCCAAATAGCCAACACCAGATATTTTCTTTTATTACTAGAATTAAAAAGAATAAATTTAATATAGTCCCAATAATTTCTAAATATAGTTGCCAGTTCAAAAGTCTTGTTAGTTATGTTGTAAATTTGTAATTTGTATATATGCAATATAAACTTTAGGAGTAGAAAGCATGAAGAAAAATATGGGGAAAGCTGATTCGGCTATTAGATTAGTTGTTGCTGCTATAATAGCAGTACTCTATTTTATGAATATTATTACTGGCACATTAGGTATTATATTATTAGTTGTAGCGGTAGTGTTTGCAGCAACATCATTTATAAAATTTTGCCCTTTGTATACGATATTCGGGATGAATACCTGCAAGAAATAGAATAAAAAAAGCCAAGAATTAATTCTTGGCTTTTTAGTTTTAATCCCTTGATTATTAACTATTCTTTGATGAATTTTTTCATTACATATTCATCATTGTCTAATTTTGCTTTGATGAAATAGTTTCCAGTAGCGAGACCAGCTACATTAATAAAATTATTATACTCACCTTGTGCAACTATATTACCCAAGTTATTATAAATTTCATAAGATATAATTTCATGGTTTGGTATAACGAAACTCAATTCTGATTGAGTTGGATTTGGGTAGACAATTGTGTTTACAGTTAACTCAGGATTAATTGAAGTCTCTTTTTCTACAAAATAAATGTAAGAGTAATTCAATCTACCTTCAGTATCAGAAGGACCTAATTCATTCAATCTCAATAATAATTGACCTGTTCCTCGTTCGTAATAATGATATTCGCGAGATGAAATAGTATCATCAGGTGTATCTGGGAATACTGTTTTAGTTTCTAATTTTAATCTGTAAACATCATCAAACTCTAATTCAGGAATTTTTATGCTACCATATGCATCGTAAGTTACTGTAAATATACCCGAACCGAATGATTCATCTTCGAATTGGAAATCTGTTTCTAATGACTGTTCGAATGTCATTGGGTAAGTAAAATAGTCAACAGGTGATTCAAATTTAAAACTCTGCCCACTAAAGTTAAAACCCAAATATTTATGAGTATTCCCATCTATTTTAAAAAAGTTAATTGGCCTGTCACTTGTGTTGTCTTCTACAAAGTATGTTGCATCATTGTATATAGCTTTTTCTTCATCAGACGCTAGCTCAATTGGTGCCCAATATACAGGTTGTAACCCTTGTGAGCTAGGGAAAGTAGAATAATCCCACTCTACATCCTTTCCGGCTCTGTCTGCTGGGTCTTTCACAACAAAATTAGGAAAACTTCTGTAAAGACCATTACTCCCTGAAGTTGGGAAATCTTTTTCATTTAGTTCTTGAGCTGATGATGATATTATAGATATAAGAAATATTAATGATACCATTCTTTTCATTTTAGCTGCCTTTATTTTTTTCAAAAGTAATTATCCTATTATTGATAGGTTTTAAACTACTAAGATAAGAATAAATTGCCTTTAAATCATATTCTGTCATATCTTTATAAACTAACCAAGGCATCATAGTGTTAACTTGATTCTCATCTAATGGTTTGTCTATATAAATCGAGTCATTATATTTCTTGAATAAGTTGACGAATTCTTCTTCAGTGTATCTACCTATACCAGTTTCTTTATCAGGAGTGAGATTTGCAGACCTACATAAACTACCATCTTCGAATATTAAATCCATACCGCCAGCAAACTCCATACCTTCAATATACTCTCCTTTTTCCATTGGTGTATGGCAATCAGCACATGCTGCCAACTTGGTCATATACTCACCGTACTCAATCGTATTTGCTTTATCAGGCATTTCACCAAATTCAGCATCAGATGGAATAAAATTTACTATCAATGACATTGGAAAATTTAAAGTACTTTTTGGTGGGGTATTGCTGTTTGGTTCTAATGTCCTCAAGTATGATACAATAGAATAAATATCCTCTTTACTTGCATGCCTGAAGTTATGGTATGGCATGACAGGGAAGAGAGCTCTACCATCTTTATTAACTCCCGATTTTATTGCTCTAACTATTTCTCCATCTGTCCAGTCAGCTAAGTTTGTAGGTGTAATATTGCTTGAGTAAATATTGCCAGGAAGTCCCATTTCTTCAGTCCAGCCTTCGCCTCCACCACCTTTTGATTCAGGTTTTATTGGCCCTGCCCATTTAGTAAAATCTCTTTTGCTATGGCAATCGACACATCCGCTGACTGTTTCGACTAGGTATTGACCTCTTGCCAACCTTTCCGGTGTAGCTTCTATATCTATTTCTTCTGCTTCAGCTACATTTGGCAATGCAAAAGAAACATACGCGAACAAGCCAGCAATTGCTACTACTATGACTGATAATAGAATTAATAGAGCCTTTTTCATATCTAACCTCCAAGATGTTGATAAATAAGAGGTTAAACTTACAAAAAGATTTGATTAAAACGAAACTACTTTTTCAACTTATCTTTGAAAACCTTACGGAATTTTTCAATTTTAGGTGTTATCACGAAGCTACAATAACCTTGATTTGGGTTTCGCTCATAATAATTTTGGTGATATTCTTCAGCTACAAAGAACTCAGTAGCTTCAGTTATTTCTGTTACTATTGGGGAATCATAAATCTCTGCTTCTTCTAAGCGATTTTTGTATTCTGTGGCTAGATTCTTTTGCTCTTCAGTAAGATAGAATATGCCAGAACGATATTGAGTTCCAACATCATTACCTTGTCTGTTTAAAGTAGTTGGGTCATGAGTTTTCCAAAATACCTCAAGTAATTCGTCAAACGATATTATATCGGGGTTGTAATATATTCTAGTAGCTTCGGCGTGCCCTGTGGTACCTGAGCAAACTTGTTCGTAAGTAGGGCTATCTACTTGCCCCCCTATATATCCTGATTCTACTTTTTCTACGCCTTTTAATTCTTCAAATACTGCTTCTGTACACCAAAAACATCCAGATGCAAATATTGCTGTTTCTACATTGTTACTCATTGGCTTGTCTGATTCCTTTTGCTTCTCATCTGCATTTGTACAGGCAAATGAAAAGAAGATTATACTTAATATTAAACTTAATTTCTTCATACCATTCAAAACGTTTTAGACTTAAATTTAGTATTTGTCTAATAGCGTCTTGGGTGCTATCAAGCTGCGAAGAAGTATATCAAAGAATATAATGAGAATGAGTGAAACGGTACTAAACACATATATTTTATTTATAGTAAATGAGTAATCCAAGAACGGGATATTACTAAATTCTAAATTTTCTATTGGTAAAAATACAAAGCCAATAGAGCATAAGGTTAGAAGAAACAGGGATATTACTAGTCTAACTTTCCTTTCTCTTTCTCTGATGTAACTCATAGTCTCTTGTGAGAAACTTTGATTTACATTAGACTTCAGTTCTTGTTTTAGTTTTTTTTCTAATTCATCCATATCTCTAATGACTCATAGTTCATTGTTATATTCTTTAACAGCAATATTTTTTAGTTTATTTCTAATTCTATGTAGTTTAACTTTTACATAACTTTCGCTTTGTGAAGTGATATTGCTAATTTCTTTTATACTCATATCATCGAAATAGTAAAGTGTTATCATAGCTGAATCTTCAGCTGGGAGCTTTGACAATAATTTTGCTACAATTTCACTTTGGAAGCTATGTACTTGTTTTGTTTGAGTATTATCTTTAGCTTTTATATACTTTTTATAATTAAGAAAACTATTCTTCTTTCTGATAAAGTCAATACATTTATTATAAGCTATTCTGTAAATCCAAGTAGAGAATTTACTTTTATTACCATCAAAAGATTTGATTGCTTTATAAGCTTTGTAAAAAGTGTCTTGTGCTATATCTTTTGCATCTTCACTATCCTTTAGTGAGTTAATACAAATAGAATACACAAGATCTTCATACCTTTTGACCAAATGCTCAAAAAGATGCTTTTCTCCTGATTTTATTCTTTGTATTAACTCGATTTCCTCCAATTTGTCGAATTCCTTAATCGTTTTTTGTGTTTATCAATTTTCGTTCTACAAAAAATTCAATCACCCAAAAAAGACCTGAGAAAAAGAATATAGGAGCTACATACATTGTGTGTGAATCATAATACTCCATTGCGAAATCTCCCAGAAAAATCCCAATAGAGAATCCTATTAATAGTGAGCCAATCCTAAGAGTCCATAGAGTAAAACTCGTTTTCTTTTTACCGAAAAATAGCGAAGCGTCGATGTTTTTTTCTATGAGCGCTTGTCTCTCTTTAGAGCGAGTTTGAAGATACACGAATGCTATTCCAAATATCATTGCAAACATAGCAATTGGTATCAGTGCTTCAAAAATGTTAGCCATATTTTTCTCCATTTTATTATTAAATTATTTGCTACTTAGACGTAGGAGAAAAAAAACGGTTACAGTTTTGTTAATATATTTTCTCTTGTATTCTGATTGCTTCTTGCAAAGTGTATATTAAAATCTCTTCTTCAATGTCCTCAACAACCTGATAAGTAAATGATTTTATCATAACTCTACCTTTCCATTCTAGTTCTGGAATATCGAGATGCTTTCCATTCCAAAAGCATAAATCAACTTCACCAGTCTTTTTACAATTAATATAGCAGAGGTTTTTAATATACTGGTAGAATGGTAGCCCGTAGCTGAATTTAAATTTAATTTTATCTGAACAGGAAACTATATATTTGTCTAGCACTTCCACTATTTCGCGTTGAGTAGGGGGGATAGTGTCTAAGTATTCTTCTAAAAAGCTAAATTTTACAGCCATTTCTTTCTCTTGAAATAAACAAACATTCCTACTCCCATAATTATCATTAGTATCCATGCAGATGGATAGCCATATTCCCAATGTAACTCAGGCATGTGATCAAAGTTCATACCATACACACCAGCTACAAAAGTAACAGGTATGAAAATAGTAGCGATTAAAGTCAGAACTTTCATTATCTCGTTCATCCTGTTACTAACACCTGTCATATACACATCTTTTAGTGACGATACTGTCTCTTTGAAGGTTTCTATGGTCTCTATGATTTGAATAGTGTGGTCGTATAAATCCCTGAAGAATCTTTCTGTATCTTCGGCAATTATTTCATATTGACTGCGGTCCAACCTGCCAACTACCTCTCTCAGTGGATATATAGAACGCCTCATTCTTACAATTTCTTTTCTATACTGTTGAAGTTCATATAATAATTCTTCATCAGAGTCTTCAAAAAGTCTGTCTTCTAAAAGTTCCAATCTTTCAGCAATCTCTTCCATAACAATGAAGTAATTATCAATTACAGCATCCATGAGTGCAAAGAGTAGATAATCAGCTCCTCGTTTCCTTATTCTACCATGCGAATTTTCTATTCTTTGCCTCACATTGTCAAATATATCCCCTTCTCGTTCTTGAAAAGAAATTAGATAGTTTGGACCCAAAACTATACTTATAGGTTCTATATCAAGTTTGCCATCTGTGAGATAAAGCATTTTAAAAAACACAACAATATTATCATCATATTGTTCAATTTTCGGTCTTTGTTCTATATTAAGGATATCCTCTAATAAAAGTGAATGTAATCCAAAATCTTTCCCAATTGATTCTATAATTTTTGTGTCGTGTATACCATTTATATTAATCCATGACACCTGTTCTGTTTGTTTTTCGGAGCTCGCCTCGCTAACACTTTCTATTTTAAACTTTTTATAATCATCTGAATTATACCGAATAACTGACATAGTAACTGGCGAGTCTTTTTGTACACCTGTATATATTAGTGAACCAGGTGCCTTCCCGACAATTTCTCTTTGTTTGCTTTTCTTCTTAGCGATATTAATAGGGTTGATTTTGTTCAGAATATCATTAGCATTATTTAGAGTTGGCTTTTTCATTTGTTAAATGTGTTAGTTAAGTTTTAGTCTATTAAGTTACAATTCATCTAAATAAATTCAAAGCAAAAAAAAACCTCAGCCAAAACTAATGACTGAGGTAGTAAATTGTAATTATGTTAAGAGCTTATTACTTCTCTGGCATTAAGATGAAAGTCTTAAGATTGTCAAAATCTAAATACTTATTTGCAGCATCTTTGATTTCATTCTTATCTAATTCATCAACTACATCTAAGTAATTATCTACATCTTTTAAATCTTCATCATACCAAACTGAATTATACATCCATGTATTCCAAGTTCGGTTGTCTTTTAGAGCTAATTCGAATTCTCTTCTCTGAGTTTCTTTAATTTTAGTCATATTTTCATCACTTATTAAGCTAGTTTTTAGCTCTTTTGCAATCATTTCAACATCACCAATTAGCTCATCAACTCTATTAGGATCACAACCAAAAGCAACAACTACATAGCTTTCTTCTTCAGGGTATTTGTTATAATTAGAGTATGCACTCACATTATAAACACCACCTTTTACTTCTCTCAATTGTTCTCTTAGTCTGATTCCAAATACTTTGTCCAAAGACTTCATTAAGTGCTTGTTCTCTTGATTATACTCGAAGTCATCATTAGTAAATACTAATATAACTTGACTCTTTTGATCCATTCCTTTATTGAACACTTTCTTCATTTCACCGTCAGGAGTTCTAGCTCCTAAATCTTTCCATTGTTCTGTTCTGCCTGAACCTTCTAATGAACCAATGTATTTCTTAACTAATTCTTCAAATTTCACATCATCAATATTACCAGTGAAGAAGTAGTCGAAATCTCCACCTTGCTTAAATCTTTTCTTATAAGCATTGAGAGCAGCCTTCATATCTACATTTTCTAAATCAGCTACAGTAGTTGGCTTAGATCTTTCGTGGTAGCCAGATAAAATGTATCCTAATGAATCTTGCAATACTGAAGCTGGATTTCTTTTAGAATTAATTAACGCATCTTTTCTTTTTACTAACCAAGATTGGAATGACTCTTCATCTACTCTCGGGGCTGTGAAGTATAAGTGCAATAGTTGTAACATCTCTTCAAAATCTTCAACTGATGAATTACCTCTGAAACCTTCAGTCATTTCACCGATAGTAGGACTAACATTGTAGTTTTTGCTTGAAGTCATTTTCATCAAAGTTGATAAATCAAAATCAGATATACCAGAGCTATTGATTATTTCACCTGCAAATCTACCTGATTTGTACTCTTCACCTTTCATTACAGAAGTACCACCTGGGCTAAATGCTCTAAACATAATTTCATCATCTTTGAAATCAGTATTTTTATAATAAACATTTGCACCGTTAGATAGTACTAATTTCTTTACACCTTTTGGTAAATCTTCTCTGTCAGTTATTTCACCTGGAGTAACATCCTTATCAAATAGTGGCTTGTCAGTAGATTCTTCTTCTTTCGCAGTTATCTCTTTGGACATTACTGTTTCGTATTCTTTTTGGAACTGCTCAGCAGTAGGAATATTCTTTGCACTAGCC
The DNA here is from genome assembly GCA_046290495.1 of Chlorobiota bacterium. GTDB lineage: Bacteria > Bacteroidota > Ignavibacteria > Kapaibacteriales > UBA2268 > PGYR01. The sequence goes on from JBKAGT010000006.1 coordinate 493,759, forward strand.
GGAAGTGATATAGTTGCTATATAGTTATTATCATCAATATAACTTGCTAATCTTTTGTTTACTTCTGCTTTAGTGATTGTTGGCAATTGTTGTTTTACGAATGCATACTCATACTCGATACCAGGTACAGATTCATCTTTTAAAAAGTGTCTTACAAGCTCCATACCTATATCGCTAGACTTTGCGTTAGCTCTTTCTGAATATGAACTTTTGTAGTTTGACTCTACATTTTCTTTCATTCTTTCTAATTCACTATCAGTAATACCAAACTTAGTTGCTCTCATAGTTTCAGTCAACAATACATCCATTGCTTTTTGATATTCAGTCCCTTTTGCAACTGCCATAAGTGAGAAATCTTCAGCTCCCATAGAAGCACCATATCCAGCACGCGAGAATTGGTACGCTGGGTCAGCTGTTAATCTTTGCTCAGACAATCTTTCGTTCAAAGCACCTATTGCTAGCTGGTCGATAATTACATCTCTATATTCTTCATGATTCGAAAGTACTTCGCTACCAGGTCTTCTATAAGTAATAGAAATAGTTGGGAATGGAAGCTCTTTGTCAGTAGCAACTGAGAATAATGGCTCCTTGTTTTCTGGCAAGTCATATTTCGCTGGCATTGGTGGGTTAGATGGCTTTTTGATTTTACCAAAATACTTCTTTATGTAAGATTCCATTTGGTCTACATCAATATCACCCACAACTATAACAGCCATTAGATCTGGTCTGTACCATTTTTTGTAAAATCTTCTAAACTCTTCGTGAGGTGATTGTCTTAGTAACGTTGTATCACCTATTGGTAGTCTATTCTCATACTTCGAATTGTAAAATGAAACATCTTTGTGTTCATCGAACAATCTCATTTGTACGCCACCTCTTAACCTTGCTTCCTCTACGATAACACCTCTTTCGTCATCGATATCTTCGTTAGCAAAAGTTACTTTGTGTGCCCAGTTTTCTAGTATTTGAACACCAGTTTCCAATACCTTTTGGTCATCAGAAGGTAAATCCAACATATAAACTGTCTCATCAAAGCTAGTGTATGCATTTAGGTGAGCACCGAATTTAACTCCACTTTTCTCTAAGAAGTTAATTAGTTCATTTTTTGGAAAGTCTTCAGTACCGTTGAAACACATGTGCTCTACGAAATGAGCCATACCTTGTTGAACCTCACTTTCATCAACTGAACCAATTTTCACTGGCATACGAAGTGATACTCTATTCTCTGGTTTATCGTTTTTTAATATGAAATACTCTAAACCATTATCTAACTTTCCGTGCTTAATGTCGTCTCTTAGCGGCATTTGCTCTGTCAAAGACTTGTAGTCCATTTTAGGCAAATCTTGCGAAATAGCTGCTACAGAAAGTACTGTGATTAAAATTAATAAATTTGAAATAAATTTCATCTAAATCCTCGAAAAAATTAATAACTATTGTGTTTTATAATCTATTTATATACTTGCTAAATGATTGATTTGTTTCACTATCCTCGTTGTGTAATTACAACTCCAGCAATAATTAACACACCTGCAATTACAAAGTTAGCATTTATTACATTGTCCAATATAAAAAATGCTAAGATAGTTGTCAAAACTGGTTGGATATTATTAAATACTGAAACTTTCGATGCTTCCATTTTTTGTAGTGAGTAATACCAAAGTGTGTAACCAACACCTGAAGTTATAGCTCCAATATAAAATATCTGACCCCAGTTTTTTAGTGATATATCCGAAAGCTGATATTCAACTGGATGGAAGTGAAAGATTGGCAAGTAAAGAACTAGTCCTATTAGCATAGCCATACCTGTCGTGAACAATGCACCATATTTCTCCGATAACCCTTTTCCTAAAATAGTGTAAAATGCCCACGAAAGAGAGGCCATAAGAGCTAAGATATCACCAATAGTGGAACCTGAACTAAAATCAAAGCCTCTATTCATTATTAGTAATATAGTACCTGTTACAGCTAAGAGTACACCAAAGAGTTTAAACTTAGTAGTTTTTTCTTTAAAAAAGGATACTGAAATAATAAGTACAAATGCTGGAACTAATGAATATGCAAACGCAACATTTGGTGCTTGGGTTAATTCTAGAGAGCTAAGAAACAAAAACTGGTTAATTGGAATATTCAACAATCCAATAAGAATAAACTTAAACCAATCATTCTTTTCAACTTGTTTGAATTTGTCTTTTTTAAAGTATAATACAACACTATAAAGTGCGGAAACAATAAGCGCTCGATAAAGCAAAACTACAGGTGGAGGTACCTCACTGGTTAAAGTTTTTGCTACAATATGAGTCCCAGAAGCTATTAGCTGTTGAAGCAATAATAATAAATATATCAACTAAACACCTTCAATATTTCTATTTCTTGTGTTTCATAAGCATAGTCTTTTCTGATTTTTTCTATATTTTGAATGTAAATCTGACGAGCTTCTTTATTTTCCATATCTCCAATTGCTTCAATTATTTTCATTTTATTCAGTTCGTCTATTGGAATTCCTATTTCATGTTCTTTTACTACTTTTCTGATTGTATTTTGACTTGTAGTGATAATCGGGACACGTGCCTGAATAAATTCGAAAAGTTTGTTTGGTAATGCGTTTTGATATGATATACTATCACTTTCGAAAAGCACGAAACCAATATCTGCCGATACAGTATAACTTGGAAGCTCTGCATAAGGAATGAAACCTGTAAAATGAACATTAGCTATCTCATTCCGAATGACTTTATCTTTTAGTTTGTTGAGGTGTCCACCTTCTCCAATTATAACTAATTCTGCATAATCTAATTCTTTCACTGCATCTATTAATAAATCAAGTCCTCTGCCTTGTAGTACCCAACCTTGGTATAATAATAACAACTTTTCATCAGGAATTTCAAATCTTTCTCGAAGACTATTGTTTCTCTTTAAATCTAACTCAGGTGGTAAATTTTTTATAATTGTATATTTTAAGCTATGCCTAAAATGCTTTTTCAAGTAAATTTCATCTTCTTCAGCTGTTACAATCATTCTATCAACAAAAGAAACTAAGTACTTTTCTCTAAATTCAAGTAATTTGCGTGCAAGATGTCGGTCTTTTAGAGAGTTGAGCTGAGAATATATTTCCCGTGAATCATAGACTAAGTTCGCTCTTTTCTTCAACTTAATTGACTTGGCGGCAGGAAGCGAATAATAATCGGAAGCCAATACATGCTTGCCATTTAATCCAAGTTTTTTAACTGATTTGGTGAATTCTGATTGTGCTTTGTGAGTTGGTTGGTCCAAGTTAATACTACATCGAAAATAGTCTTCTCGATTAATATATTCTGGTATTTTGTCAAACTTTGGAGTTACTAGAGCAACTTTCCTATCATATTTGAGCAATGTTTTTGTAATATTTATTGCTCTTGCATCTAATGTTGGATCAGTGAAGCATATTATTATTACGTCGTAGTTTTTATTCATTCACAAAATTAACTACTTAGTTCATAATTACAATAGGTTTGACATTTGTTTTATTCTTGTGTCTTTCTTGAATGAAATACACACCTTGCCTAACGTTAACATTTAATATGAATTTACCTTTGCTAAGAGTACCATTCGAATGGTGTGATAATTCATCAACTATTTTTTCAAACTCATCAATATATTCGCCATTACTACCATAAAGATAAAGCTTAGTTTCACCATCCTCTATATTTCCAAATTCCATATAGTCTAAAGATATTTTACCTGCAGAAGGATTCGGATAAGGTGATGAACTTTCATATACATAATCTTCTGATAGCTCTATTGCTCTAAACCTCCAATCAACTTCACATCTAGTAATGCCTTCCATTTCAAAACCCTCAGTATATGTTTCTATACTGAATACATGAGGGCTACACAAGTCTTCTATAGTTACCAAATCACTAAAGTTACCTATTGTGTCGCCTCTGAAACAGAATTCTAACTCTATAGAATCCTGAGGAGGAATTACGTGGGGAAACTGACTCTGTGGGTTTGAGAAATAATATTTATCTCTTAAAGATATATTATAGAGAATATGTTCGGACCAGGAAATATTATAAACTTTCATTGTGCCACAGATACTTTGAGTTAATGTGTTAGTGTCTAAAACGAATGCAGAATCCAAGTGATATTTGACATATAATTGATTAGTATCATTTCTTACATCAACTGAGAATGCTGATGTCATACTTTCACATCCAAATTCATTTTTAACAATAAGCTGATACTCGTCATCTTGTTTCACATATATGCTTTTGTCAATTGAAATAGTATCTCCATTGGAATTTAGCCACAAATAATTACTATAATCTTTATCAGAACTTAATAAAATAGAATCACCAATACAGAAATTATTATCCCCGATACTATTTATACTTGGCTCTGGTAATTGAGCAAATTCAATTTCTACTGAATCAATAGTACTACATCCATTTTCATTATTATACATAAGATAGTATGTTCCTGGCTCTGTAACAAGAATACTGTCACTTAGCTCACCAGTACTCCACTCAATATTGACTTCATTGTTATCTGCACGCAATATTACAGTATCTCCGACACAAAATGAACTACTCTCATCAATTTGAATTTCTGGATCAATCACAGGTAAATAATTTATATGATATTCATAGAAGTACTTTACGGAGCAGCTGTCATCATAAGCCATTATCTTAAAATCTTCAACTCCTCTTGCAATTCTAGATTTTGTTCTATCTCCTGTATTCCACTCATAAACTTTATAATCCCTAGTTGAATCAACCTGAAGTACAAACTCAGTACCCTCACAGACATCTATGGTATCGATATTAACAGTTACATTTCCTGTGGGTACAATCGCAGATTTGTAAACATAATCACCTACAACCCAAGCTGTAGTGTCGTTGATAAAATATATATCATCCAAACTGCCTTCTACACCACAGTTGACTAATTCCCAACTATTACCAGCATCTTCAGTTTTGTAAATTGCTTTATATAGACCACATGCCCAACCAACAGAATCACTAAGTGTGAAAGAACCGTACATAGGATTATTACCAGGTACTGTAAATACATTTAATGTATTACCTCTATCAGGAGTAAATATAATTTCACCAATATTACCACTGCCACCCTGACATCCTTTATGAATTGGAATTGTAAATGAATTATTAGAGAATGAAAGTTCTTCTGGCCAGTCAATGTCACCTGTTGTAAATTCTATGTCCCAAGTACTGCCATAATCTGTACTTCTCCAAACAAATCCCGAAGAAATTGCTTGACCAATACCAGTTTCTCCATCAACCCAAATATCTGATAACTTTGTGCCAGTAGGTACTGAATCAGTAAATATATCCCAATTATCACCACCATTTGTGGTTTTGTAAATGTGAATTGGTCCACAACCTTCATTAGCTGCTATTAAACCGTTATTCTCATCATAGAAATAAGTTCCCCAAAAATCAATTGATTGTGAAACTTTGGGAGTTATATTCCTCCAAGTATTACCACCGTCAGTTGATTTGAATATACCTGCAAACATTCCTTGATTGCTCAAAACATGGCCAGAAGTGTAACCGATATCTTTTGTTGGAAAGTGTATACTTTCTAATTGATTTTGATTTCCGTCCACCTTTACTGTTTTCCATGTTACACCACCATCGGTAGTAAATGAAACTTGACTATCAAAACCACATATCCAACCATAACTTGGGTCATCTGGAAAGAAAAATACATCAAGATATGATCTTTGAGAAATTCTATCTGGAATATCCACCTCAACCCATTTGTTTATTCCTTGAGAATATACAGATATAGAAGAAATTATTATAATTGTTAGATAAATTATTGATTTAATTGTTTTCATATAGCTAATAACAAATGAAATACTGAATTAGTTTCGCATAATACTAAAAGAAATGATTTAATTCAAAAACAAAACTTGTGGAAAACTTCTCTGTTGAAAACTACTCACTCCTAATTATCAACAAACTTAGGAGATTTTAAGGAATTTACAATGCTAGGAAGGGGTGTGGTAACTCCATATAAAACAGCGGCATACAGCAATATTCTGATTAATTTTAATTTAGTAAATTTAAAAACGGCATAACTCATTGATATTTTTAGCTTTTGAAAAATGCAAATATTTTAGAAAAAAAAATGAAAATAAATCGTTTGTGTTTTACCTCAAAAATCACAAATTTAGAACCGTAGTCATAATTGGAATCTGAGTATTTTATTTCCACAATACTCAGAAATCGAAGCGAAAAATATAGAAAAACAATTTTATTAAACCAAATAAAAGTTAGACAGGTGTATACGTGGCAAATCAAAAAGATAAATTTGCATTATTCCCCGAAAAGGATTCAACGAAGGACAAAGCTAAAAAAAGAAAATCTCCACTAAAAAGAGATGAAAAAGCAAAACTGAAATGGGATGAATGTGTTGATATTATCAAAGATAATATTAACGAACAAGCATTTAACTCATGGTTCAAACCTATTGTTCCTTTACGTATAGAAGGTGATAATCTGATTGTCCAAGTGCCTAGTCAGTTTCTTTATGAATGGATTGAAGAACATTACTACGATCTATTGAGAAATTCACTGACAAGGGTTCTTGGCTCAAAAGTCAAATTACAGTACGAAGTTGTAATCAAGAAGAATGATGATGATTCACTAGAGAGCAGAACTATAAGAGTACCGGCATTTAGGAATAATAATGGCTCACAAGGAGCTATAAATTTTGCTGAGCAGAATAATAATGAAAAAGAGTTCTTAACTGGACTAAATCCAAGATATCACTTTGACAACTTTGTGGTAGGTGATAGTAATCAATTAGCTCATTCTGCTGCCGAAGCAATTGCTAAAAAGCCTGGTGGCACTAGTTTTAACCCACTATTTATATATGGTAAAACTGGTCTTGGTAAAACTCACTTAACACAAGCAATTGGTAATGAGATTATCAAAAACAACCCTAAAAAGAAAGTGAGATATACGTCTAGTGATAAGTTCACTATGGAGTTTATTAGTTCTATTCAAAATAGAACTGTCAATGACTTTGTGGAATTCTATCGTGGTGTAGATGTACTGATTGTTGATGATATTCAGTTTTTTAGCAGTAAGGAAAAAACACAAGATAATTTCTTCCATACATTTAATGCTTTGCACCAAAGCGGTAAGCAGATAATATTAGCATCTGATAAGCCACCAAAAGATTTGGCGGGTGTGGATGAGAGGTTGATTTCTCGTTTCCAATGGGGGTTAACAGTAGATGTACAGAAGCCAGATTTGGAAACAAGAATCGCTATTCTTAGAAAGAAATCTCTGAATGAAGGTGTAGAACTACCTGATGATGTATTAGAATATATTGCTGAGAATGTAACGTCAAGTGTCAGAGAATTAGAAGGTAGTTTGATAGGACTAATTGCTAAAGTAACACTAGATAAGAAAGATATAAGTATTGACTTAGCAAAAGAAGTTGTAGCTGGTGTAGCTAAAATGGAAAACCGCGAAATTACTATGGATGATATTAAAAAGGCGGTTTCTAACTTCTACAATATTCCTGTAGATGTGATTGAATCGAAATCTAGAAAGCATGAAATAGCACTTTCTAGACAGATGTGTATGCAGATTTCTAAAAAGCTAACAAATTTATCGCTTAAGAGTATAGGAGCTCATTTTGGTGGACGTGATCACTCTACTGTACTTCACTCTTGTAGAGCAATTGATAATTATTTAGAGACTGATAAGCATGTTAGATCTGAGTATGAAAAAATAATGAGTCAACTTAAGAAATAATTAGCTGATTTATTAAAAAAAGAATAATTCCGAAAAAGAAGCCCTTTGCCCAAAAGCAAGGGGCTTTTTGATTTGAAACTATTTTCTAGTAAAAGTGTTATATTAGTATAGACTTTTATAAATTTATTTAACTAATTGAATAAATTTTCTTAAATTTCTGATAGCATAATGAGGGAAAATATGAATTTCAATTTAAGATATAATAAAGTATCCATATCAACTGTTACTATTTTACTTTTTAGCTTTTTTGTCTTGAGTTCGGTTAGAATATCGTATTCATCGGCTACTAGTAATACTAGCAATACTGAAGTCTTCGAACCACTTAAAGAGAAGCTCTTAGAAGAAGGGGTTGATTCTACATTTATCGAAAAATTAATAAATGACACGAATGTGAAGTTCAATGAAAAGTTTGTTAAGATAAATGTTGTTGGTACAGGTAAAGCTCCTGACTACAGCAGCCATTACAATTCCAGGGCTGTTCGTAAATCAAAGCAATTCCTAACTGAAAATTTAGAACAGTTAGAAGCTGCTGAAGAAAAGTATGGGGTACCAAAAGAAGTAATCACTTCCATTCTATATGTAGAAACAAGACACGGTGGTTATTTAGGTTATAATAATATCGTTAGTGTCTTTCTGTCTACTGCTTTAGCTGATCAGGAAGAATATTATGAATTAAATTCTAAAGTTCTGAAAGAAACTTATAGTGACGATTCTAAAGAGCTTGAAAAATATTTGAATAAACTGAAAAAGCGCTCAGAATTTAAATCTAACTGGGCGATGGAGCAGTTGGTTGCGCTAGAAGAGTTAGATAAAAATTCTCCAATTCCAATTACCGAGATTGAAGGTTCATGGGCAGGTGCATTCGGTATGTCTCAGTTCCTTCCGTCTAGCTATAACTCATGGGCAGTTGATGGCAATGATGATGGAGTAATAAATCTGTTTGATAAAGATGATGCGATTTTTAGTGTTGCTAACTATTTGAAAGAAAATGGTTGGGGCAAAACAGAAAAGAAACAAAGAAAAGCTGTTTGGCATTACAACCATAGCACAGCTTATGTAAACGCAGTTTTGAAATTGAGTAAGTTGATAAACTCATAATCATATTAATATCTACACTTAAAACTTACCATAGAAATATAAACAATGCCAAAGAATAAATCTGTATTTGATTATGATAAATATCAAATAAATAAGAAAGATAAGATTGAGCTTTACAAAAGAGTAGTATTACCTAGAATGATAGAAGAAAAGATGATTCTTCTCCTTCGTCAGAACAAAATCTCAAAATGGTTCTCTGGTATTGGTCAAGAAGCAATTTCTTGTGGTTCAACTTATGCACTTCATGATGATGAATTTATTCTACCTATGCACAGAAACTTAGGTGTATTCACTGGAAGGAACCTACCACTAAAGAAACTATTTGCTCAGTTCCAAGGTAAAGCTAGTGGCTATACAAAAGGTAGAGATCGCTCGTTTCACTTTGGCAGTGTAGAAGATAAGATTATAGGAATGATATCTCACCTCGGACCTCAATTGAGTGTTGCAAATGGTATTGCATTATCTAAGCAACTTAAGAATCAAAACGAAGCTACTTTAGTTTTCACTGGGGATGGAGGCGCAAGTGAAGGAGAGTTCCACGAAGCACTAAACTTAGCTGCTGTGTGGAGTCTGCCAGTTATATTCTTGATTGAAAACAATGGCTATGGATTATCTACTCCGAGCAGGGAGCAGTTTGCTATGAAGGATTTTGTAAGCAAAGGTGTTGGATATGGTATAGAAGCTAAGAAAATTGATGGAAATAATATTCTAGAGGTATATGAAGCTGTAAAGAAAATTAGCACAGAAATCAGAAATAATCCAAAACCCTATATACTTGAATGTGTAACTTTCAGAATGCGTGGGCATGAAGAATCATCTGGTACAAAGTATATACCAGATGAATTATTTGATGAGTGGGGAGCAAAAGACCCAGTCATAAATTATGAAGAGTATATAATTAAAAATAAACTTCTATCTGAACAAGAAATAGAAATAATAAAAGAAGAATATAAAAATGAAATAGAAGAAGCTATAGATATTGCTTTTGGTGAGCAAGATATTGTAGCTAGTGTGGATGAAGAATTAAATGATGTGTTCTTCTATCAAGATTATAAACCAATTCAGGTTAAATCAGAGAGTAAAACTGAAAAGAGGTTTATTGAAGCAATATCTGATTCTCTTTATCAAGCAATGGAACGTGATGATAGAGTTATTATCATGGGGCAAGATATTGCCGAATATGGAGGCGTATTTAAAGTTACTCAAGGATTTCTAGAAAGATTTGGTAAAGATAGGATTAGAAATACTCCAATAATAGAATCTGGAGTATTGGGAGCTGCACTTGGATTGTCGGTAGAAGGATACAAACCAATTGTAGAAATGCAATTCTCTGATTTCGTTACATGTGGGTTCAACCAAATAGTCAATAATTTGGCTAAGCTACATTACAGATGGGGACAAAATGCTGATGTACTGGTAAGAATGCCTACAGGTGCCGGAGTAGGTGCTGGACCATTCCATTCTCAATCAACTGAAGGTTGGTTTTTGCAAACCCCAGGTCTCAAGATTGTTTACCCGTCATCACCATCGGATGCAAAAGGACTACTAACATCTTCCATCGAAGAGCCAAACCCTGTACTGTTTTTTGAGCATAAAGCACTTTACAGAAAAATTAGAGAAGAGATTTATGATGATGAATATAGCATAGAACTTGGTAAAGGAAATATTGTTAGTGAAGGGAAAGAAATGTCAATTATCACTTATGGATATGGGGTGCATTGGGCTCTTGAAGCAAAGGAAAAAACTGGTTATGATATTGAAATAATTGATTTAAGAACTCTAATACCTTATGATAAAGAGTTAATTGAAGAAACAATTTCAAAAACCAACAGAGTCCTCCTGCTGCAAGAGGACACAATCACAGGTGGTATTATGTCAGAATTGGCAGCTTACATATCAGAAGAGTTATTCCAAAACTTAGATGCCCCTATTGTCAGAGTAGCTTCACTTGACACACCAGTTCCATTCGCAGATAGTTTAGAAACTCAATTTCTGCCAAATAACAGACTAATCGAGAAAATAGAACAATTGATTAAGTATTGATATTTGACTTTGTTGTTATAATATTCTTATTTTTGCATCTCTTTATTATAAAACGATAGAACTTTAGGTATTTAGTATGTACATAGATTTGATGAATCCCAAAAAACAAGCTGAGAAAAACAGTGCAAATCCCAGAGCAAAAAAAGTTCATATAGAAACTTATGGATGCCAGATGAACATTGCTGACTCAGAGCTTGTAGCATCTATCTTAGCTGATGATGGATTTGCTTTGACTGATACTACAGACAATGCCGATGTGATTCTTCTAAATACATGTTCTATTCGTGATAATGCCGAACAAAAGATTTTTCACCGACTGTCCCATCTTCGTCACTATAAGAAGAAAAAATCTAAATTAGTTGTAGGAATCCTTGGTTGTATGGCTGAAAGACTAAAAACTAAGTTAATAGGAGAGAGAGACTTAGTTAGCATTGTAGTAGGACCAGATGAATACAGGTCACTTCCATCACTTGTAAATCAAGCATTCAAAGGAGAGCAAGGTGTTGCTGTAGAGCTAAGTAAAGTTGAAACATACGAGGATATAACACCACTCAGAACAGAAGGAGTAAGCGCATGGCTGTCTATTATGCGTGGCTGTAATAACTTCTGTGCATTCTGTGTTGTGCCTTACACAAGGGGACGTGAGCGTTCTAGCAGCTACAGATCAATTGTAGAACAAAGTATTGGATTATACGAAAACGGAGTAAGAGAAGTAACTCTTCTTGGTCAAAACGTGAATAGCTACAATGATAAAGAATCAGGAATAAAATTCCCACAGTTGCTCGAAGGAATTGCTAAAGAATTACCAGACTTAAGAATTAGATATTCTACTAGTCACCCTCATGATATGAGTGATGAGCTAATATATGCTCACCAAAATTATGATAATATTTGTAATTTTATTCACTTACCTGTGCAATCAGGAAGTAGCAAGATATTGAAAAAAATGCGTAGAGATTATACTGCTGAAAAGTATCTTGAAAGAATAGAAATGATTAGAAAGCATATCCCAAATGTTGCACTTTCTACTGATATTATAGCTGGATACTGTACAGAAACAGAAGAAGATCACCAAATGACTATGGACTTGATGAAAGAAGTCCGTTATGATGGTGCATTTATGTTCAAATACTCTGAAAGAGGAAATACATTAGCGCAGAAGAAATATCCAGATGATGTACCTGAAGAAGTAAAACAAAGAAGACTGGAAGAAATAATAGACCAACAGCGTGCAATAGCAGGTGAAATCAATGCTACAGAAGTTGGTAAAACACATGAAGTGTTAGTAGAAGGACCAAGCAAGAAGAAAGAGGAGCTATGGCAAGGTAGAACTGACACTAACAAGATGTGTATCTTCCCTTATAATGGAGAGAAAGAAGGGGATAAAGTAAAAGCAAAAGTTGTAGATTCGAACTCAGCAACACTTTTCGTTGAAATAGAAGCTTAAACTATTCTACTTCAACTCCATTTCCTAGATAGAAAAAACTTCCAGACCTATTATTGATTTTAATGATAGGTCTTATTATATAGTCACCATTATTTCCCCAATCGAAAATTTCATTGATTAAACCTGACATAGGTTCATCATACCATACAGTTTCCAGAATTTCTAAGCTATCTTCATTTTTCAAAATTTGATAACCCCATATTGAGTTTTCATCTTTAATTTGAATGCTGAAATTATTCCCAGTAGTTAAATTCACATCTGAAATTACATCTTCATTGTACAATTTCAATGTTGGGTCACCCATGAGAAAAATAAAAACACCACCTCTGTATGCTGAAAAAGGGTAATCATATTCCAATCTATTGTTTTGAGTGGTAGTTAGAACCTCACCAAAAGTTCTACCTAAACCCAGCTTGAAGTAAGTCCAATGTGGGAATGAAGCCCAAACTGATGTTAAGCCATAGCCCTCACTTGCAAGAATAGAGCGGTGTAGATTGTTTTCCGAATCCCAGTCAACATTATAAGAACCAAATATCATACTATGAGTAGCCAAATATTCTTTTTCAGCTAATTCATTGTAGTAGACAGCTAGATATATATTATTAAAATCTCCTGGTGCTCCAGCATATACCATATCATATCTATTTTGATACAGCTCATCTCTTACAGGCATTTCTACTATATTTTCCTTTCCGTATATTGCAGTCATATTGTTTAAGCCATCAGCCGCATATCCTCGTTTATATTCTCTAAATCCGTCATATAGAATTGCTTTGTTTACAGGTTCAACTTGACCAGATTTATACGCTATTACTTTCTCCAGGTATCTATTTAGAAGTTCTGACTCACTCTCTTCAAATTCTGGTAGATTATAAAAATCAACTCTTCCAACTGCCAGTTCTACTTTGCCTGGAATGAATGATTGGTCCCACTTGCCATCATTAATCATATTGTGCTGTCTTGGGAACATAGATTTATTATTTATTTCCACACTGTCTGTCCAATCATTATAATCTATATCTGCATAATAACTATCAGTTGGGTAAGCCCCTTTGTGTGGTCTCGAATCTTTGTCACCATGGCCATCTGGGGCAACATTACCACTATATGGCACGGCAACTCTTCCCAGTATTAGAACAGCTCTGAGATTATTTACAGATTCGTAAACCTGGTTTATTAATAGCTTGTTGTTTATAATTGCTTTTGGGGAATATGATTCTACTCTGTCGACTTTTTTTAAAACAATATTCCATCCTTCTTTAGTAGTGATATTTATATATCTGATCAGGTTATCTTCAATATCTCTATACTGTGTCCTATCTACTAGGAGTAGTAATGATTTTGTCTCTTCCTCAACGAAATTACAATTTACACAATGTTCTTTGTAGGATTTAGAATCATAGTTTTTATCATTGAATCTGAATCTCTTTCTGATTTCATATTCTTGATATTCGCCAATAGTCACATCGTTGTAATTCGTAGCGGCACCAGTTAATTCAGCAATTATCTCGAATTCATCGTCTGTCGAATAACGTTTGCTAATCTCATACTTGAAAGCTGTTGTATCATTTTGCCAAACAATTTTTATATATTTAGAGCCATCCAACTCTTTCAGCTCAGTCTCTATCATGATAGAGTTTTGTTTAGCATCTTGAGAGAAAGCCAAGTATCCAATTAGGCAAAATAATAGTGAGAATCGTAACATTTATTAAATTTCTTATTAAATTATAAATTAATTTAATTAAAAAGACAATTAAATTCCTATTTCGTCACAGATTAAACAAAACTACTTTAATTTTAGAATATGAAAACGAAATCTGATTGCACAACTAATGGAATAAGAGTTACTGTTGACCCTGAGTACATTCCTGGTGAATTAGTTGATTCACAAGGGAAATATTTGTTCTCATACCGGGTAAGAATAGCAAATACTGGAAGTGATACGGTGCAGCTTATATCTAGGCATTGGATTATCATAAATTCGGAAGGAGAAACGAATGAAGTAAAGGGAGAGGGCGTAATAGGGAGAAAGCCAAGATTGAAACCAGGTGAAGAGTTCAAATATACTAGTTATTGTCCACTGGATACGCCGTGGGGAACAATGGAAGGTGAATACTTCATGGCCTCAGAAACAGGGGATGACTTTTTAGCAAAAGTTGAAAGGTTCTATTTGGTATCACCAGAGGCAACTAAAGAAGAGAAATAATGATAAGCAAATTAGGAAATTTAATAATAAGCTTTATCCGAGAACTGGGTCAGATTACTATACTTATGATTAACATAATTAAGTATCTACCGCGAATGATAAAGGATAGAACTTTACTACTTCAGCAAATGAGTATAGTGGGTTCGGACTCCCTACCACTTGTTGTTCTTATCGGTTCTTTTACTGGTGCTATTGCTGCTTTGCAAGCTACTAACTTGTTCGATAAATTTAATTTAATTGGAATCGCTACTCCTTTTCTAGGTTCGTCTATTGCAACAGTTGTATTTACGGAACTGACTCCAGTTCTGACAGCAATTGTAATAGCTGGTAGAGTTGGTGGTGCTATGGCTGCTCAACTTGGTACAATGAAAGTGACGGAACAGATAGATGCATTGGAGATGATGGCGATAGACAGAAACAGATATTTAGCAATGCCTAGAGTTATGGCCGCTCTAATAATGATGCCTATACTTGCGGTCTTTTCTAATGTAGTGGCTATATTAGGTGGATTTATACTTACTGCAGCAAAGTTTGATTTTTCTGCTTTTACTTTCTTCGACTCTATCAGAGTTTATTTCATAGCTTATGACGTGTTCATCGGCTTATTCAAATCATTAGTGTTTGGTGGAGTAACCGCTCTGATTGGTGTTCACGTTGGTTTTACTACAACTGGTGGAGCAGAGGGAGTTGGTAAAAGTACAGTACGTGCCTTCACTATGTCGGCTGCAATAATTTTAATTTTAGATGCACTATTCGGTTATATATTATGATAGATTGGAGCAAATATCCCACACCTGACAAAATGAGACACCATGTCGCACCTAACAATTATTTTCCCAAGCAAGAATTAAAGATAGAACCAGTTAATTATCCGCCTCTATATGAAAAAGTAGATTGGAAGGAGCATTTTCAAAATGGTGAGCCACCTCAATATTTGGATATAGGATGTGGTTTTGGTTGGTTTTCTATGGATTTTTCAACTTTAATAGATGAGAATCTACTAGGTATAGAAGTTAGGCGAAGAGCTGTTGATTATGCCAAGAAAGTAAAAGCAACGGAAGAGTTAGATAATTGTTCATTCCTTTGGTATAGTGTAGTAAATGGATTGCATTTCATTGAGGAAAACTCAATCAAAAAAGTGTTTTATTTTTTCCCTGACCCTTGGTTTAAAAAGAAACATCACAAACGACGAGCATTTGATGTCAAATTTTTAGAGAATTGCTACCGAGTAATTGAGAATGGGGGAGAGCTTCGCTTACAAACAGATATTCTAGAAGTTCATGAATACCACTTAGAAAATTTGGCTGAATTTGGTAAGTTTGATTATAAAGTTATTGATGATAACAGCAAGTGGGATTTGCCAGCTACGAACAAAGAGAAAGACTGTATAAAAAATGGCTACGAATACTACAGGATAATAGCTACGAAGAATGTTTAATGACTCCGAAAAATATCTGGAAGTCCTATTAAAAGACTTAAGTACACAATTCATAGAGCGAATGGTTGTGACTGTAGTTCTTATCTTGTGCTTGTGGTTAATAAAGAAATTCACTCTCAAATTAGTAAGAAAGAAGTCAGAAAACGAACGTACTGTTTATCTCTGGACTAAATATAGTTACTATATCTTCTTTTTCATTTCTTTAATTATTATTATCGATTTGTGGTTCGAAGGATTCACTAAAGTTTTGACCTTGTTTGGTCTTTTGGCTGCTGGTATTGCTTTCGCCCTGAAAGAACCCATAGTCAATCTATTCGGCTGGGTCTATATATTCTGGCGAGGTCCAATAAAAGTAGGCGATAGGATAGAAATAGATGGGCAGGTTGGTGATGTGATTGAAGTAACACCATTTCATTTTGATATGCTAGAAATAAGAAACTGGGTCGATGGCGATTTGTACACTGGGAGGTTGGTGTCAATCCCAAACGCGAAAGTATTTAACTATTCTAATTCAAACTCGAGTTCTGGTTATAAATCTATATGGAATGAACTAAAAGTAAGAGTTACCTTTGAAAGTGATTGGCAAAAAGCGAAAGATATACTAATCGAATCAGCTAAAAATCACAGTAATTATCAAGATACACAAGCCACGTATGATGCCTACAAAACTCTCAGAGCATACATGATTCACAATGTGGAGTTCGAACCTACTGTATTTACAAGAGTCGTTGAGAATGGTGTTGAGCTTAGAGTTCGCTACTTCTGTAATATATATAATAGAACAGTAAGTGAGTCCAAAATTTACGAAGAAGTACTTGAGAAGTACAATGCCTCAGATAACATTAAATTTGCTTACCAAACTACTCGTTTCTACGAGGGTGAAGGTGGTGAGAGCAAAACTCAGAGAGATAATCATTGAGTACAAGAATGACTAAATTATTATTTCTGATATTCTTTATATTTCTAACTGCATGTGATACTCGTTTGCACTTAGGTGATTATTACTATATTTATTCTGAAGATAGTTTTGGATATGGATACCATTTAATTTGTAAATTAGGTTGTGAATATGATGCTCATATTAATTACGTTAAAAGAGTTAGATGGAACGACAAGTATATTTTAGTAAACAAAACTAATAAAGAATGCTATGTGATAAAAGCTAGAGGTGAAGAATTAGCCTGTTGCAATAGGGATACTATTATTGGTCCAATGAATACCAATCAATTGGATGAATATATAAAAACTATGGGCATTGAAAATTTGAATGAAGAGAATTTTAAATATAATTGGAAGAAAAAGAAACCCAATCATCTAGATACACACTAGTTGCAGAATAGCTTTGACTATAGATGTTAAGCCACTAACGTGTCTAATTATATTTGCCTCATACAGGTTTAACATCTGTAACAGACTATTGGAATGAATCTTTCAAGCCCCAGCGGGGCTGAACATCTGTAGAAACTGAATGCTCGATAATTAAATGCCTTGAAAGGGTATTACAAAATCTTTTATGCCAATGACTACAGCTATGCGGTTATTTACCACCCCGTCAACGCTAAAGCGTTGCCACCCCTCCACAGGATGGGAATAGCTCTAATTTTTAAAATAGAATTCCAAAAAGATGATTAAGTTGGAAAAATAGTTGTTGTACTTTAATATGGTGGTGATGAAAAACTCTAAATTGAAAATAGTAATTCTAATTTGTATTTTGTTTATCTATTCTAGTATAAATTCAAATCAAGATTCATCAGCTATTATTGATTATAATAGTGATATTCTTTTATATGACTCAATTGTATATAGATTTAATCGAGTTGACTCAGCTGTTAAATATAAAAGTTACCTAGACCAATGTAAAGAGTTAAAAATTGAACCAATAATGAATACAAGTAAAAAAGTATTTATAAGGATGAGTTTAGGACACTATATTGTTAGTATCTGGAAAGATAATAATATGAAGTTGCATGGGAATAAAATTCATTGGGTAACTGAGATAGATTGTGAGTCTGGAGAAAGGATTAGGGATTATTCTATTAGTTATGATTTAGATAATAAATCAATTGATAAAATCTACAACTATATTTTGGATACGAAAGTATTAAATATCCCTGACCAAAGTAAAATTTTTAGTTGGATTCAAGGAGATGATGGAGTAACCTATACAATTGAATCTAAAATTGATTCTAATTATAAGTTTCAATCATACTGGTCTCCCTCTGCGCAAAAGAATGTTAGAGCAGCTTATGAAATTGAGAAATTTATTGATAAGATAAAGGAGTTATCTGATTATAGCGATTCCCAAAGAACATTTTCAAAAATTTGCCATTCGAATGTTATAGTTACGGAATGATAATTAGGTTGCCATCAAAATAAAAAAAAGCCAGTCGGAAATTTATCCAACTGGCTTTTCTAATTCTAATTAGCTTGTTGTTATTATAACATCGGAGCGATTACCAATGCAACAACAGACATAAGCTTAATCAAGATATTGATCGAAGGACCAGAAGTATCTTTGAATGGATCACCAACCGTATCTCCAGTTACCGCTGCTTTGTGAGCTTCAGAACCTTTGGCAAGTTTAACGCCATCTACTTCAAAACCTTCCTCAATCATTTTCTTAGCGTTATCCCATGCACCACCAGCGTTAGACTGGAAGATAGCCATAAGAACACCAGAAACAGTTACACCAGCTAGCAAACCACCTAATGTAGGTGCTTTGAATACAAAGCCAACTACTACTGGAGTTACTACTGCCAATAGGCCTGGAATTACCATCTCTTTGATTGATGCTTTAGTTGAGATCTCAACACATTTTGCATACTCAGCAGCGCCTTCAGCTTTGTCATAAGTCGCTTTATCTTGCTCAGACCAATTTGCAGGGTCAGCGCCTTTTTCTCTCATCACACCTAAAGCCGCTTTAAGAGCAGGAATATCTCTAAATTGTCTTCTAACTTCTTGAATCATTGACATTGCCGCTCTACCAACTGCATCCATAGCAAGTGCCGAGAATACAAATGGAAGCATAGCCCCAACAAATAGCCCAGCCATTACTTTCGGATTTGCAATATCGATAGAAGTGATACCAGCAGTTTGCATAAATGCAGCAAATAGTGCCAATGCTGTCAATGCAGCAGATGCAATTGCGAATCCTTTACCGATTGCAGCAGTTGTGTTACCTACTGCGTCTAATTTGTCAGTTCTTTCTCTTACTTCAGGAGGAAGTTGAGCCATTTCAGCAATACCACCTGCGTTATCAGATATCGGACCGTAAGCATCTACAGCTAACTGAATACCAGTAGTAGAAAGCATACCTACAGCAGCGATTGCTATACCGTATAAACCAGCGAATTCGAATGAAAGTAAGATTGCAGCAGCAATTAATAATATTGGAATAGCTGTTGACATCATACCAACACCCAAACCAGCAATAATATTAGTTGCAGAACCAGTAACAGATTGTTTTACAATATTGATAACTGGAGTTTTACCAGTACCTGTGTAATATTCAGTTATCTTACCAACGCCAAGCCCTACAGCAAGACCAACGATTGTTGCCCAGAATACTCCCATAGAAGTAAATACTGTACCGCCATAAGTCCACTCAGCTGGCAATAAACCAGTGATAAGGAAATACGATACTACTAACATACCACCAGCAGCACCAAACTCACCTATATTAAGTGCAGTTTGTGGGTCGCCACCTTCTTTTACTTTCACAAAGAATGTTCCAAGTATTGAAACAATGATCCCTGCAGCAGCAAGGAATAGAGGTAATAAGATAGCACTTAGATTACCAAAAGTAGTATCTTGGAATGCATCTAAACCAAAGAACGCTGCACCCAATACCATAGTACCAATAATTGAACCTACATAAGATTCAAATAGGTCAGCTCCCATACCAGCTACGTCACCAACATTATCACCTACGTTATCAGCAATAGTTGCTGGGTTTAGTGGGTGATCTTCGGGGATACCTGCTTCAACTTTACCAACTAAGTCAGCTCCAACGTCAGCAGCTTTAGTGTAGATACCACCACCAACTCTGGCGAATAATGCGATAGAAGAAGCACCGAATGAGAATCCAGTTACAACTGAGATTACAGTGTTTACATTACCAATAGTATCAACTCCGTAAATAGAAGCGAATACGATAAATAATCCACCTAATCCTAATACACCAAGTCCAACAACACCCATACCCATAACAGAGCCACCTGTGAATGCCACAGCTAATGCTTTGTTTAGACCAGATATAGCAGAGTTAGTTGTTCTAACGTTAGCAGCAGTAGCTACACGCATACCGATAAATCCAGCCAAAGCCGAACAGAATGCACCAACTATGAAAGATACTGCAACTAGAGGTGAAGAGTTTTCTGCAGATGCGCCTTTCCAAACTAATAGAATAGCAACAGCTACAACAAAAATACTAAGTACTTTGTACTCAGCTTTTAGGAATGCCATTGCACCCTCTTGAATGAACTTAGCGATATTTTTCATCTTATCGCTACCTGGGTCTTGTTTGTTTACCCAAGCTGATTTGACGAATGTAAATAGCAACGCTATTACACCAGCCACAGGAATCAGATAGATTAAAGAATTCATAATGTATATATATTATTTATTGAACAATAATTATTAAATTTTCGTAATCAAAACTCAAAAATTACGCAAAATATTTGCATAATAAAAGTTATAATGTCATTGAATTATATTAGTTTATGCACAAAAAAAAGTCCAATGGTTATTCATTGGACTTCTATATTTAGCTTTTCGATTTACTCGTCTATGTCTTTAGCATAGTTTGTGGCTTCCTCTATTGTATCACAAAATACAAACTGGCTACCAATCTGAGAAATATCCATAATCATCTTTACCATCTCTTGTACTCCAACTAGTATAACTGGAACTCCGTGCTCATGAAGTTGTCGGTAAGCTAATAGTATACCACCTAAGCCAGCTGAGTCAATAGATTGTACAGATGAAATGTCTAATATCAATGCATCGATAGATGGTTGGCAAAGAATTAGTAGTTCCGCTTTGAAATCAGCAGATATTCTACTATTCAATGCTTCGTTTTTTAAAGTGAATATCACTATATTGTCATTATTCTCAATTGCGTATTTCATAACTTTCCTTTTATTTAATGTCAGCTAATCACAATTTAAAAAAAATATTAATAATAAGACTATCTTCTATAGGTGATGTTGTTTTAACTTCTCATTTACCTAGAATGATAAACAACAAATTTGCTGGCAAAGGTGGGGCAGAGGTACATTTCGTAACTAGTAGTCATATAGCTCCATTATTTACTAACAATCATCATATTTCAAAAGTTATCAGATATAGAGCAGATGTAAAGGACAGAATAAAGCAGGAAATAGAGAATGAAAAGTATGATATTGTAATAGATTTACAAAAAAATAACATAAGCTCTTTCTTGATTTCTGACTATAAGGGCGACCTAAGGGTGATAGATAAACACAGAGGTGAAAAGCTCAAGATGGTTTACCTTAAGAAATTCCCAAAAGAGGTGACTCACGTAGCAGAACGCTACTTAAATACTTGCAGAGATTTAATAATAGATGATGATAAGGGGTTAGACCTCTATCTTGAAAAGGAAGTTTCGGATAAAATTACTGTAGGAATAGCACCAGAAGCATATCACAACACTAAAAGGTGGCTCAAAGAACGATATGCTGAACTGATAGATAGATTGACAACTTATGGATATAATGTATCTGTTTTTGGATTAAATAATTCAAACTTAGGTAATGGAAATCAGAATGTAACTAATTACTCGGGTAGTTTGTCCTTGGTTGAAACAGCCAAGAGAATAAATGAATGTGACTACTTTATATCAAATGATACAGGCCTTATGCACATAGCTTCTGCTTGTCAGGTACCTATAGTCCTAATATTCGGTTCAAGTGTAAAGGAGTTGGGTTTCACACCATACAGAATAGACTATAAACTAGTAGAATATGATATATGGTGTCGTCCATGCTCCCACATAGGACGGAGTTTTTGTCCATTAGGCCACTTCAAATGTATGAATGAGATAAGTGTTGAGCAAGTGTATAATAGTTTTAATAATCTGAGAGAGAAATGAGATATATAATATTATTAATGCTTTTAGGTTCAGCATTCATATTGAAAGGGCAAGAATTTGAAGGAAGAATAGAGCTATATGGAGATCAGTATATAATATCCGATTCAATTGTTTTAAATGAAGCTGAGAATAGCATTACCTTTCAGTCAAGGTTGAACTATAATTTAGATGGATATAAAAACTCAAGAATCAAGTCAATCCAAAAGCGGGATGGTGATTACTTAGTAACAGGACTAATTGTTGGTGCTGTGGCAAGTCCTCTGATGTATGCTTTTGTTAGAGGATATGACAAATTTACTTTTGATAGCTTTGCATTGACCAACTTCGTTGGCATTGCTTTAGGAGTGACATTAGGAGTTATCACTAAAAAGTATACTAAAATATATAGTGATAAAGATACTGAATTTTCATTAATTGAGAAAATAGAGATACTACCTAATTCATTTGAATATAAAATCAGTTTAATAACTTTAAATTTGAATGTTAATTAGACTAAGTCTAATATGTCATGTTAAGAAATTGAGACATATTTAAAACAAAAAAAGCGATAACATATCTGCTATCGCTTTTGCTAATTCTTAAAGTCGGAATTTTGTTATTTAGATTTTATAAACTTTCCTATCAATCGACCTGAGTTGTCTGTGATTGAATAAAAACCAGTGGCTAATGAACTAATATCTATCTCACCTCCAGTGAAATCAATTAAACTCAGAACTTTATTTCCATTTAAGTCGATTATAGAAATGTCAATTATTCCTTCAATTTCTAAAGTTATATTGTGACTAGTTGGGTTAGGGTATAAGTAAATTTGATTGTTTTCAGAATCTTCAACAGAAGAAATACCAGATGCAGGGTTAATAATTCTGTATAATTTATACAAATCATCACCTTCATAATCTGCGAAAAAATAAATATAATTACCTAATGAATAATAATAATTACCTAGGTATGGTTTGTTGTTGGTTGCTTCTTCCAAATTGATCTGCTCTAATTGGTTCTTATAGTTGTAATAAAGCTTCTCACTGTCGTCAATAGTGTTGATAAAAAATGTAACTCCTCCAACGTGAGATACTTTAATGTCAGAAGATCTTTCAAATTCTGTGAGTTTCTCAACTTGGTTGTAGTATAGATTAATCGAGAATAAACCAACATAATTATCGAAATAAGCTGAGTAAAATAGAAGAGAGTCTGAATATGAACCTTTAAAATAAAAAATGCCTATCTCATTATTTTCTATTTTTGCAGGGTCTATATATAATTCTGTATTTTCAAGGCTACCATCTGATTTCCAAATTTGATTATCCTTGAATTTATTTCCATTTTTAAAATATAAAAAATCACCAACTTTGATATGATTATCTGGAATATAACTTGACCATTTTTCTATTAGATTTTTTAAAATATTTTTTTTCAAATCGACAAACCATAATGAACGAGCGGCTGTTTTAGAGCTTGTTCTAAGAAAAATATGTTCTTTAGCTTTATCTATGATCTCTATAGTGTATACTTTTTCCGAATCAAAACCGACTTCTATATTAACAGTACCTTCTTCAGTTCCATCTGTTATCCAACCAGAGGTTGTATTTTCATCTTCATCAAGAATGTTAAAATAGAGTGAATTACCATACAAGGCAGCATTTTCTTCATCTAGCAGACATACTTCTGTGTCATTTGCAGTAAATATTTTTTTTGTGCCATCTTTAGTTCCATCAGAAATCCATAATTCTCTAGTTATCTGTTGATCATTTTTACACATATTAAAATAGAAGAAATCATCAGCTGCTAACACTTCAGAGTAATAACCTATATTAAAGGTACCAATGATACTCAGTTTATCGCTCATATCTAACACACCTATTTTACTTTCTGAATGATAAGATTCAAGAAAAACAATCTTATCATTTGATAAATACATTTTATTAATATGGAATGATTCGAACTCATCAGTAAGATTAATTGTTCCTTCTTTAGTCCCATCCGTCACCCAGAATCTTTCAGCCTGCCATACGCCAGTGGTTTTTATGTATAATTTATTGTTTCTGATAATAAAGTTATCTATTAATTCTGAATAATGCTCGGATTCTTCAACTTCAAAAAGCATTTCTGTACCTTCTTCAGTTCCATCAGAACTCCAAAATCTTGTCGGTATAATCTTGTCGTTTGCATTAGTAACAAAAATGAATTTGTCTCCCAATGCGGTTAATATAAAAGGATCTGAACTTCCATACTTATATAAGTCAATAACTAAATGTAATTCATTATTAAGTGTATCAATTCTGAAAAGTTCGTTACTAAACGTGCCAATCATACCTGTGAGATATAAATCACCATTAAATTCAAAAAATGGTGTTTTATAATCATGAATATATTTCATGTCATACTCTAAGTCAAAACTAGCGCTACTAAATCTTTCAGGTTGGACTGAATAAAGGTAATATGAAGTTGTTAGTAGGGTAAGTATAATAAAAAATAGACGCATAAGAGACTCATTTCGCTGTAATAAATATAAGTTACAATATAAAAATAATTAATAAATAAAAAAAAGCGATAACATCCCTGCTATCGCTTTTTACTAAATTCTAATATTTAACTAAGTAATTAGTCTTCTATTTTTTCGTGAGTTTCGTAGTCCACTTCGTTAATGATAGCGAAGTCAAGCACGAAGTCCAATACTTTTTTAGAAAGTATCTTAGTCAGGAAGTTAGGGTTTTGAGCTAAGATTTGCTTCATTTGCTCTGGGTCTTGCCCATATCTCTTAGCTTCTTTTTCGACTATCGGGTCTATATCATAGTCCTCTAATTCAATTCCTTCGTTCTCTATTATCTGATTACGAGCAAGTTCCCATTTTACAGACCTTTCTGCATTTGGTCTTAACTCTTCTTTCAGAGTGTCGTCATCTTTGCCAGCTATCTCTGGGTTTTTTTCGAATCTCTGCTTCACGTCTTGTAGCATCTGACCAACTACTTGATTTACCAACTGCTCAGGTGCAGGGATGTCGTTTGTGTCAACTAAATTATTTACGATCTGAGTTTCTACTAACTCTCTAGTCTTTTTGTCCCACTCATCTTGCAAGTTGAAGTTGATTTCATCTTTAAGCTCATCAGCTTTTGTAATTCTTCCATTTGTAATTTTCTCTACAAACTCGTCGTTCAGCTCAGCTGGAGTTAATTTTTTTATATTCTTTACTGTTACTTTGAAGTTTTTATCTTTTATTGCTGGGTTAGCGTCTTCTGCAGTAGGAGTATAGTCAAAAGAGTCACCAACTTTTGTGTTTAGTAGCTCTTCCTTTAGTTCTGGCAAAATGTTTTTATCAGCAAGGTAAACTTCAGTTTCGTTTGGTTCACTTAGTTCTTTACCATCATCTGATAATATCTCAGCCATTTCTACTTTTATGACATGCTGTTCATCAGTAACTTGCTCTGCTTCTTCTAACTCACCATTCTGTGCCAATATGTATTCTAGTTCTTCTTCTACTTCTTCGTCAGTAACTGTATGTACTGGCTCATCTATTGGTATTCCTTTGTAATCATTAAGAGTAATAGTTGGTAGAGTCTCAAACTCAACTACATAAGTGATTTTCTCTTCAGTTTTATCTATATCTTTTAGTACAGGTGAACCAAGAACTTGAACGTTTTCTTCTTGAGTATAATTTCTGAATAAATCATTTACCAAGTTTTGATCTGTATCGGCTTCTATGCCAGGACCATACATTTTCTTAATCATTTTGATTGGAACTTTACCTTTTCTGAAGCCTTCCAAATTTACTTTTGGTTGCATATCTTTGTATGCTTTTTCGTAATGTGGTTGAAGCTCTTCAGTTGTCAAACTGATAGTAAGTTCACGTTTACATTCATCTATTTTTTTTATCTCTTTTTCCAAGACAATACCTTTATTACAGTTTTAATTACTAAAAAATAAAATGCTACTTCGCAATTGAAGTAGCATACAAAATTAATCTATTCTCTTTAAAAATACTAAATTATAAGAAATTAAAGAGTTTTGTCGCCTGGCTTCCAGTCACAAGGAGTTAATCCACCAGCTTGTAATGCTTGTAATACACGAAGAACTTCGTCTGCGTTTCTACCTACATTTTCAGGGTGAATGACAGAATATTGTAATACACCATCGGGATCAATAATGTAAAGACCACGAAGAGCGTATCCAGTTTCTTCTTTGTAAACTTCGTAACGCTTAGCGTTTTCACCATTGAAATCTGCTAACAATGGGTAAGGTAAATCCTTAAGCTCATTAGCAGAAGTTCTCCATGCTAAATGAGAGAAGTGAGAGTCAGTTGAACAACCAACTACTTCTGTGTTTAATTTTTTGAATTCTTCAATTTTATGGCCAAATGAAGCAATCTCAGTTGGGCATACAAATGTGAAATCTAGTGGGTAAAAGTAAAATACTACCCATTTACCTTTGTAATCATCTAATGAGATTTGTTTGAATGCGTTGTCTGGAGTTAAGTCAGAAGCAGGTCCGCCTACTACTGCTTCTCCTTTGAATTCTGGAGCTTGTTTGCCTACTAAAAGTGACATATTTTTATCCCTTTATTTATTAAATGTTAAAAAAATGAAATAATTTTCCTCTTAAAACGAAAATTCTATTCTATTAGTGTTAGTTACGAATAATAAATTTTGAATTTGTATATTTGCAACCGCTACATAATTTATAATGGAAAAAAAGGTTTTTTTGAATGTCTAAATCATTAGTAATAGTCGAGTCGCCAGCAAAGGCAAAAACAATTGAAAAATATCTCGACGAGATAGAGAAAGGTAAGTTTATCGTAAAGTCATCAATTGGTCACATTCGTGATTTGGCCAAAAAAGATATGTCGATAGACATAGAAAATGGATTCAAACCAAAATATGAAATAAGTCCTGACAAAAAGAAAACCGTTTCCGAGCTAAAAAAACTATCAAAGAATAGCGACACAGTGTGGTTAGCGACGGATGAGGACCGCGAGGGAGAAGCAATTGCTTGGCATCTGGTAAAAGCTCTTGGATTAGATGAAGATAAAACTAAGAGAATTGTATTCAATGAGATTACTAAAAAAGCAATCAAAAATGCAATAGAAAACCCAAGAAAAGTAAATAAAGAATTAGTAGATGCACAACAAGCAAGAAGAATATTAGACAGACTTGTTGGTTATGAACTTTCTCCAGTGTTATGGAAGAAAGTAAAATATGGACTTAGTGCTGGTAGAGTACAATCTGTTGCTGTTAGAATTATAGTAGAAAGAGAAAGAGAGATAGAGAACTTCAAACCAGAAGTAACTTATAAGTTAGTTGGTATATTTACTACCGAAAATGGCGAAGAAGTAAAAGCAGATCTCAGACAAAAATTTGATACTAGAGAAGAAGCGTTAGCTTATTTGAAATCTGCTGTTGGAAAAGATTTCTTTATCAAAGACCTCAAAGTAAAACCTGGAAAGAGATCACCACAAGCTCCATTCACAACTTCTAAATTACAACAAGAAGCATCGAGTAAGCTGGGTTATTCAGTAAGACAAACTATGGTTATAGCACAGAAGCTATATGAACAAGGTAAGATTACCTATATGAGAACTGACTCAACTAACTTATCAGATGATGCATTGATTGCTGCTGGCAATTATATATCGTCTCAGTTTGGTGATGAATACCACGAGAGAAGAATTTTCAAAACAAAATCAAAAGGTGCTCAAGAAGCACACGAAGCAATCAGACCAACTGACATGAGCCAGCCAACAGTTAGCACTGGAGACAATGGTCAGGAAAAGCTTTATGAGTTGATTTGGAAGCGCGCAATGGCATCGCAAATGGCAGATGCTCAATTAGAAAGAACAACTGCTGATATCGGTTTTGAAGGTAGTGACTCTGACTTTGTTGCAAAAGGTGAGGTAATTAAGTTCGAAGGTTTCTTGAAAGTATATCCTGAAACTAGTAAGAGCAGTAAAATACTACCTCCACTAAAAGAAAATCAACAGCTAGATGTTAATGAAATTACAGGTAGAGAAACATTCTCACGACCTCCAGCTAGATACACAGAAGCCACTTTGGTACGTACACTAGAGGAAATGGGTATAGGTAGACCATCTACTTACGCTCCTACTATCTCGACAATTCAAAATAGAGAGTACGTTGAGAAAACTGACCGTGAAGGTTATGATAGAGAATATGTCCAAATACAACTTAAAGATGGTGAGGTAACTGAAGATAAACTAACCGAAGTAACTGGACAAGAGAGAAATAAATTATTCCCTACTGATGTTGGAAAAGTAGTTACAGATTTCCTTGTAAAGCATTTCACTGAAGTAGTTGACTTTGATTTTACAAAAAATGTAGAAGAAGAGTTCGATAAAATAGCCGAAGGTCAGAAAGAATGGAATGAGATGATTTCAAAATTCTATACTGGATTCCACGAAACAGTAGAAAAATCTGAGGATATTAGTAAGAAAGAAGCAATAAACGCACGCCACTTAGGAGATGACCCTAAATCTGGCAGACCAATATACGCTCGTATCGGTAGATATGGCGCTATGCTACAGATGGGTGAGAACGAGGATGAAGAGAAGCCACGCTTTGCTTCACTTATGCCTGATCAAAGTATAGAGACTATAACTTTGGAAGAAGCTTTGCAGATGTTCAAGCTGCCGAGAGTTATTGGACAAGATTCTGAGGGCAAGGATGTGAAGACAAATGTTGGTAGATTTGGGCCTTATGTTCAGATTGAAAAGACTTATGCTTCCATCACTCACGAAGAAATATTTACTATTACTTTAGAAGAAGCTCTTCAGAAGATAAAGGATAAGAAGGAGCAGAAAAGTAAGAATACTATACAAGAGTTTGATGATGGCATTAAGGTTCTTAACGGTCGCTATGGTCCTTACGTAACTAATGGCAAGAAGAACGTAAAGATTCCAAAAGATAAGACACCAGCTGATCTTACTCACGAAGAGTGCAAAGAAATGATAGCTAATGCCCCAGAGAAAAGAGGTAGAGGTGGCAGAAAGGCAGCCACTACAAAGAAAGCTACAGCTAAAAAGACAACAAAAAAAGCTACAACAAAAAAGAAGAAGTAATCCTGAGCTAACCCTAAGTTAAAATTAAGCATAAAAAAATGCCTGTTCAGTTAAGAGCAGGCATTTTTTATTTTGTTGTCTATTTACTTATATGATTATTGGTTTATAATCATATAGTGTATTGTACCTGTTGGGTCTATTTGACTGTCTGTAATTACATCGAAACTAGTATTATCGACTATATTGTCAACTCTAAATGTATAACTTGCATCATTACCAACATAAGTAATTGTGATAATACTACTAGAATTTACAGCAGTTTCACTAATTGTCAATGTATTTCCAGTACTCCATGCAGCAGTTCCTGCATAAATACCAGCAGCATTCTGTACAGTTTCACCACTACCAGCAGTTACTAGTCCATTAACATCTGTGTAAAGCGCTTGATTACCATTTCCTGTAAAGCTAGCTTCAGTCAAACTTAAATCATCACTAAATGTAGTAGCACCCGACCAAGTGTTAGAAGCAGTTAAGTCAACACCTAAAGGAGTTTCAAATGAACCGTCTCCTGTTAAAGTTGAATCTTTATAAATTGTTAGTGGAGGTAAATTATCCCATTCTGCGTCGCCAGATTCTGAATTGTACATAATAACTTGTCCACCACTAGCACCTGAACCAGGATATTGAACACCATCTACTTCTAATGAACCGTCAGCTATAATACCATCTGCTTCTAAAGCACCGCTTATAAATGCGTCGTTATCAACTTCTAGATCGTTGTGGATACGAGTATCTCCGTTATAAAAGACTTCAAATGCGTCTGAACGAATAATACCATCACCATCAATACCGTTACCAACAACAAATAACCTAGGTGTTCCTTCTTCTCCATCAAATTCAGTATTATAAGAACCTATTGCAAACTCAGCAAATGATTGAGCAGAAGTACCAATTCCAAATGCACTGCTATAGTCACCATCTGCATCAGTATCACTACCTGCAGCTAAAGAAGCTTCCCCTGTAGCACTATTATAAAAACCAAGTGCAGTTGAGTAATCACCAGTGGCAACATTTTCATTTCCTGCAGCAAAAGCAGAATTCCCAGATGCTTCAGTATTGAATCCAAAACCTGTTGAGTATTGACCTAGACTAGTAGTATCCCAGGAAGTGCCATCGACGGCACCTGCACGAAGTGCACCTAAATTGTTCTTGAAGAAAAACTTAGTTTCCTCTGTACCTTCAACGAAACCACCAAACCCTCCAAATGGTATTGCTTGCGCACCAAATAGAAAATCATCTGCTGTTTCACCTGAGGTAGTTAACCCACCAGTAGAGTTGAAACCATCGTCCAAAATATCTCCGTTTCCAGTAGAAGCTTGAGTTGTAACCAAATCTCTAAACACAAATTGTTTTATAAATACACCTTGGTCAAATACTCTTATCATAACTGATGGATTAGATGTTAAAGATGATGACTGATTTGACCAATCTGGATCATTTTCACCAACAACTAAAGATACTACACCTGAGTTATTTGCAGATACATCATTTACAGTCTGTGTAGTTAATACATTACCGTTAGATACATCTACAAGTTGAACAGTCAATGAACCACTAGGATTAGGGTAATTTAAACCTATTCTAACAGGTTCTAATGCTTTTGTACTAATTGCTACGACAATAAATGTAATTGCCGCAAAAATCAACTTTTTCATATTTTCTCTAAATATTTATTATTCTATTTAATGTAACTTAATAAATTATTTTGATTTATGGAATAAAAATTAAAATTTCAATATTATTTTTATCATATATAATAAGGAAACTAATTTGTAAAATCTTCGTCTATTAGAGTGTGTTATAATTAATATTCAATATTTTGATAAAATAAAGAGGTATTCAATGAAAAAAATTATTATTGGCTCCTCGTTCTTAGTAGCTTTAGGAATGTTCATGGGAGTTCTATTAATCTCCAATTTTTCGTCTGATGATATTGGACAAATCTTTGCATCAGAGAAAAAATTTGGTGCAACAAACTCACCTGTTGTTCAATCTGATGGAATGAGAGAACTTAACAATGCTTTCACAAGCGTATCGGAAGCTGTACTACCTTCTGTTGTTAGCATAGAAGTTACATCGAAGAGAAAAAGAGACCCAAGATTAGAAGAATTCTATGAGTTTTTTAGGCCTAGAGGCGGGGAAAAAGGTGATTTGGTTAGGGGGAATGGTTCCGGAGTATTTATCTCAAAAGATGGTTACATAGTGACAAACAACCATGTAGTTGAAGATGCTACATCTATTAAGGTTACAACACTAGATAAAAAAGTATTTGAAGCGGAACTAGTTGGTGCAGATCCATTGACAGATCTAGCTGTAATTAGGTTAATAACCGATGAAAAAGACTTCCCATCAGTACATTTTGCTGATATAGAGTCAGTAAAAGTAGGAGAGTGGGTAATTGCAGTTGGTAATCCATTAGGACTTTCTTCTACTGTGACAACAGGTATTGTTAGTGCTATCGGGCGTGGTCAGTTAGGAATGAATAGAGATAGCTATTCGGTAGAATATTACATCCAGACGGATGCAGCTATTAACCCAGGTAATTCGGGTGGCGGTCTTTTTAATATGAATGGATCACTTACTGGTATCAATACTGCAATTGCAACTAGTACCGGAAATTATATTGGTTATGGATTTGCAATTCCTGTCGATTTGGTCAAATCAGTTATTGATGATTTGATTGATGATGGGGAAGTTAACAGAGGTTACATTGGTGTTAGTATCAGTAGTGTAAAAGATGAGATTATGGCTAAAGGTCTTGGACTTGATGAAGTTTACGGTGTAGTTGTCGGAAGTATACTAGAGGGAAGTGCGGCAGAAGATGCTGGAATAAAGGAAGGTGATGTTCTTTTAGAATTAGACGGAAATAAATTATTCTCTTCTTCTGAACTTCAAAGTAGAATAGCACAAAAGAGAGCTGGTGATAATGTTGACCTACTCATCTTAAGAGATGGTAAAAAGATCAACAAAACAGTTAAACTGAAATCACGAGATGGTGATGAGGGGTTTGCTGATAATTCAACATCTAAAGGCGATGATGAAAGTACAACTGGGTTGAGTGAAAACTCCCCAGTGGACTTCGAAAAGCTCGGCTTTGCTGTCGAAAAACTTAAAGATGAAATAAAGGATGAATATAAAACAGAAAATGGGGTACTAATAACTAATGTCGATAGATTTAGTTTGGCTTCAGAAAGAGGTATGTTCCCTAATGGTGTTATAGTTCAAGCAGACAGGAAAGATATTAATAGTACAAGGGATTTGAAGGATATTATTGATAGCAAGTCTCCTGGTGATGTGATTTTAGTTAAAGTGAAATACCCCGAAGTGACAAGTATTGTTGCATTGCCTATACCTGAAGCAGAGGGATGATAATTAAATAAAATTGAAAGAATTGAGATTCGAAGCCATTACTTTTATAGTAGTGGCTTTTTTTATGAATAATATAATTTCATAATTACTGTTAAATTCTTTAGTTTAACAGAGTCATAATGATCAAAAAACACAACTATAGCTAGTAAAAAGCAAAAAATTTGAAAAAAAATTCTAAATATTGAGACGTTTTTAGTGTTCATGTGTCTCTATATATAGGAGCGTTACAAAAATGAATAAACTTTATAGCAAATATACTGACAAAGAGCTTTATAAAGCTTTGTCTGGTGAAAAAGCAGAAGCGGAAGGTGCTTTTGCTGAGCTATATTCGCGTTATTCGCAGAAAATATACGCTTATTGTTTGAGGGTGACAGGACACAAGGAGGATGCTAATGA
Organism: Chlorobiota bacterium; assembly: GCA_046290495.1. Taxonomy (GTDB): domain Bacteria; phylum Bacteroidota; class Ignavibacteria; order Kapaibacteriales; family UBA2268; genus PGYR01. The sequence continues at coordinate 526,706 of JBKAGT010000006.1, forward strand.
TATCTTCCAAGAAACTTTCTGCAATTTCTTTGACCAATCTAAGTCGAACAAGAGTATATCGAGTGTGTCTGGATTGTTAATTACAATTGCTAGAAATTTATGTCTAAACCACACAAGAAGCAAAAGAGTTCATATAGACTTGGAAGAGTATAACTTAAAAACAAACGATACTGGCTATGAACAAAAAGAACTTCTTGAATTGATAAACAATGCTTTGGAAGTATTAGAATTTGAATACAAAGAGGCATTCGTACTCAGACAATATCATGGTTTTTCATACAAAGAAATATCTGAAATTACGCAATCGCCGGAATCTACTGCACGAAATAGATATTGGAGAGCGAAATCTAAGATTAAGGAAATACTCGCTCCTTATTTAGATGAAATAAAGAATAACAAATAATTGAGTTTTTATTATGACTTACGATCAAATGATACATGAATACTTAGACACCGGTCTGAATGGGGCAGAAGAAGATGCCTTGTTTCAAGCATTAGCACAAGACCAGTCTCTAAGAGGTGAATTCGAGCAGCAGCTTAGTATGATGAAAATTGCCTCGAATGATATGAATAATATATCACCACCAATCGAATCAACTAATGCAGTGTTCAGTAGCTTGGGTTTCTCAATCCCTTCAGGTTCAACTGAAGCACCTGTATCTGAAGGTAGCCGAAAACCAGGTGCATCCATATTTGCTTCTGCTTCTGGCGTTAGTATACTTAGTGTATTTAGTGATAATTTATCTACATTAGCATCAGTTGCTATTGCTGCTACAATTTCAACACTATTATTTATGAATTTTGACATGAAGCTTAACAATGGGAACTCAGAATTAACTGGTGTTACCCTTGCTCAAAATTATTACGATGATGCTTCACATTCCGAAATTCCTATCGTTTCAGCTTCTGATAATACTCTTGAAAACAATAACAATCAAAGTTACTCAAGCAATGGAGCTAGTAATAATGTAGCTAGTATTTATTCTGAAAATGACAATGCAAATAATTCTACAATTATTACTGAAAGAGATGATAATGAAGATTTAGCAAGCTTAGAGAATGAATATTTAGAATCAAATTCGTCAATTCAGAAGGAAACTTCTTCTAGTTTTAATCAAGACATAAGTAGCAATGGATATGCAAGAGTAAAAGTAAATATGATTAATCACGAAAGCCAACCCGTAGTTCCACTGTCTATTGATAATGGTAATTATATAGAAGATGCTGGTTTTGCAGTTGAGCTAAGAGGTGGAAGTAACCCTAATCAGAATGAATTACTAAATGATATGATGATTGGTGTTAACTTTGAAATTGTAGATGATTTGCATGCAATTGGTTTGATTGGGAGTGAACAATATGTTGTGAGAACTTCTAATCCACTTACTCCAAATGAACAAGTTACTTATAACAATGAGTCAATGACATCATTCAACCTTGGTTTGCGTTATGCCCCAGATGAACTTATACTAAGTGGATTGATAACACCTTATGTACAAATAACAGGTGGTGGATTATCGAACGGATTTGCTATGGGTGCAGAGTCTGGTCTAATGTTTAATCTGAACAACACGTATTCTATAATGGTTGGATATGGTGCAAACTATGCGAAATATAACTTTGAGAGCAGACTTTACAATACTAGCAAGAATGGAATTAATTTTGGGATGAGATATTCATTCTAATTACTTAACCTAGAATGGATGTCTATCATTTCTTTTATCAGCTTTACATTGTGAACTCTGATAATCTCTACATCTTTGTTGAGTAATTTGGAGTGAATAATGGCTGTATGAGCATCTCTATCTTTAGGGTTCTCAATACCATACATCATTTTGATGAATGATTTCCTGCTTAAACCAAGTAACTGATGGCCAGTAATTTGGTTAAACTTCTCTAGATTATTGAGAAGATTGAGATTATGGTCTAAAGTTTTCCCAAAGCCAATGCCAACATCGACTATTACTTTACCGTCGAAACCTTCAGCTTTCTTTGCTTGATTATTCAAATAGTCATATACTTCTTGACATACATCATTATAGCTTGGATTCTTCTGCATGTCTTTTGGTGTGCCTTTCTTATGCATTAATATCAAATCAGAATTATATTCTTTTGCCAACTCTACAAATCTCGGCTCTTCTTCCAAAGCGCTGACATCATTTATTATATTACTTCCTAAATCGAGTGCTTGCTTTGCAACTTCATACTTAGTCGTATCTATTGATATAGTAATGTCTTTGTTATTCTCACGAATACCCTTTATTACAGGAATCGTACGGCTGATTTCTTCCTCTAATTGGACAGGTTCAGATCCTGGTCGAGTACTTTCACCACCAATGTCGATTATATCAGCACCATCATCTATTAGTCTTAGAGCATGAGTAATTGCCTCTGAAGTTGAATTATAATCACCTCCATCAGAAAATGAATTAGGAGTTACATTTACTATACCCATAATCTTAGGTGTCATTTACCCTCCTTGGGTGGTAAGTAACCATCATTTCTAATGATTTTCTCTACTTCAACTGCCTTGTCAACAGATGGTTTAATACTATCTAGGTGCTTTCTTATGTAGTCTAATCGTAGATTTTCACTGTTCATTTCCAACAGAGCTTGTTTTTGCTTTGCTATAAGACCAGACTTTTGTGCAAAATAATAACTTGCTGTCTTATCTTTTAAATTTTCCTTAGTGGTTCTGCTGACTCTAAAGACTGGAATTTTATTTGTGATAAAGTTATATAATTCTAGACATTCATCTAATAGATTTTCATCTATAGTTTCTTCTTTATCAGATAAATAATCAATATCTCCTACTAGGAGTCCGTCTGGGTGTTCCTCAAGATCATTTATTCTGAATTTCTTACAACCAATTACATTAAGGTCCATTTTGCCATCATCATATTTCTTGATTAACTTATGAACTTTAGCAGTACAACCTATAGTCAGAATATTGTTCCCATTAGCATAGACTACCCCAAACTCTTTATCGTTTTTATCACATTCAGATAATAGCTTCTTATATCTTTCTTCAAATATATGAAGAGGATAGATAGATTCAGGAAATAGTACTATATTGAGTGGAAATAGACCTAATTTCATTATAAATTACTTGTTGTTTTTTTATTGTTTACTCTAAAATAACATACATATATATATAAGTGTTACTTTTTGGATAAATAATTTATTCTAAATCTCTTTCATTATCCCAAAGTTAACACTACCATAAGTGCCAACTCGACCACGATTGGAAAAACTTCTTGTCAAATCGTCTCTAAATTCAATCTCATATTGGATTTCTGGAATTAAGTAGTCTCTGCTTGATGCAGCAGAACGAAATAGAATCTTTGCATTCGGTTTGGCAACTCTTTTTATCTGATTCCAGACTTTAAGTTGAGTGTCTTTATCTTTCCAAAACCAATCGAAATGGTCTAATAATATTATATGAGTGTATGAGTTATCAGCCGATTCTTCTAATACATTATAGAATGTGTCAGTAATTAGATTAACCTTAACAGAATTTTGTTTTAACAATTCAAAATTCTCTTGTTTCAAATAGTTTGGACAAGTTTCTTTTGAATAATTACCATTAATATACAAATACCAAAAGTAATTTTCAGATAGTTTATATTCTTTAAAAACTGTACTCAAAGAACCAACAATAAATTTATACATATTGTGGTAATCATTGTGTTTAATTACTAATTCGTTCTGTTGGTCTGGTATACCAAAAAATGACAATGCCAAACGATTATTAAGAAGCAACTTTGCTAACCAATTATCGAAAAGAAATGACTCTAATTCTTTGTATTTTTTGTGCTGTTGAGTCAAATTTTCAGTGTCTGCTAACTCTAGTACTAGTTCTCTAAGTTTTGGACTTAGTTTCTGATGATAGTGGAATCCTCTAGCTATCATTCCAGAGGTACCATAATGATAGAAACTGAGTGTAGATTCAAAATACTTTTTGTGTTCTAACCAGAACTCATAGCTGAATTTTGATAAGTGCTGCTTGACACTTTGTAACAAATCTTCAAATGGTTTGAATTTGCCAATTCCAAATAGTTCAAATAGTGTATTATAATTTCCTGACTTAATTACTGATAGTTTTAGTTCTGCCAAAGCAGTCTGAGCAGGGTTTAGATCTACTGAAGTGATTGATTTTGGGGAATCGAGTAAATAATCAAGTATATTATCCCCTGCACTAGTGATAGTTAAGATTTCGCTAGAATTATCTAAGTCCAATAATTTTCTGTCAATAGCTGGGTCTTCCCAACTAGTATTAAAAATAATTTTATCTTTTATGAAATATTTGAATAAAAAGTTCAATTAATAAATAAGTTTTTTTTAGATTGCAAACCTTGTTCTAACAAAATATGATAATATATTGGTTGTAGTAAAAGAAGAGAAGAAAAAATAGAATTTTTTTTCTTAAAAACTTGCTTTTTACAAATCAATCAATTAATTTTGTAAGCTCAAATATATTGGGGCAGGTACCGAAGCGGTCAACCGGGGCAGACTGTAAATCTGCTGGGGCAACCCTACGGAGGTTCGAATCCTTCCCTGCCCACTATAGATAAGCAAAATTATATGCGCGGGAGTAGCTCAGTTGGTAGAGCATCAGCCTTCCAAGCTGAGGGTCGCGGGTTCGAGTCTCGTCTCCCGCTCAAAATTTTGACATCAATAAATATGAGCAACCAGTGCAAAAGATTAGAAATTTGTGAGTTGAGGTAAAGTTTTTTATCTCAATTTTTTTCTATTTTGCAAAGTTTGTGTGCTAATGCTGGTGTAGCTCAGCTGGTAGAGCACATCCTTGGTAAGGATGAGGTCGGCGGTTCAAGTCCGCTCACTAGCTCAAAAAAAAATGTGACTTGAAAATTTGATAAAGGGACTAACACATACGGGTGTAGCTCAATTGGTAGAGTAGTGGTCTCCAAAACCATTGGCTGTGGGTTCGAGTCCTACCACCCGTGCAAACAATATAAATAAGAGTTTTATATGATAGCTAAAATAAAAAAGATAACGGAAGAAGTAACTGCCGAAATGAAAAAGGTAGCTTGGCCTACGAAGGAACACCTTCTTAAATCAAGCCAAATCGTAGTTGTAGTTACTGCAGTTATTACATTGATAGTCGCGATATTTGACTATATAATAAAAACTGGTGTTGACCAGTTGTTCGCAATATTTGGATAAGATAATATATGTATGATCCGCAAGCAATAGAAGAAGAAAGAAAAAAACCGAATTGGTATGCATTACGTACTTTTACAGGGCACGAACAGAAGGTTAAGAATCTAATTGAAATTGAATCTAAACGCTTAGGTATAGATGAAAGAATATTAGAGGTTGTAATACCTGAAGAAACAGTGTTTGAAGTAAGGGGCGGTAAAAGACGTACTAAAACAAGAAATTTCTTGCCTGGTTATATTATTCTTCATGCAGTGTTGGATCTTAAGGTTCAAGATGTAGTCCAAAACTTACCTTCTGTAGTTAGCTTTGTTGGTAGAAGAAATGAAGCAACTCCTCTGAGAAAAGATGAGGTTGACAGAATAATTGGTAGATTGGAAGAAAGAAAAGATGTTGCTACAGTAGAAACACAATTTGAAGTAGGTGACCCGATAAAAGTTATCGATGGTCCATTTAATACTTTTAGTGGTACTGTAAAAGACGTTAATAATGAAAAACAGAAGTTAAAAGTTGAAGTGGGAATCTTAGGCAGGAAAACTCCTGTCGAGCTTGATTTTACTCAAGTAGAAATAGAGAACCCTTCTGATAGTAATAATTAATATTAAACAAAGAGTTTAAAATGGCTAAAAAAGTTGCTGGTACATTCAAGCTGCAGTTAAAAGCCGGTGAAGCGTCAATGGCCCCACCAGTAGGTCCTGCTTTCGGTCAAAGAGGTTTGAATGGTATGGAATTCGTAAAGGCATTCAACGCGAAAACTCAGAATGACAGGGGTCTAATTATCCCTGCTGAGATTACGTTCTATGCTGATAAGTCTTTTACGTTTGTTACCAAATCTCCTCCTGCTGCAGTGCTTATAAAAAATGCGATTAAGTTGAAAAGTGGTTCTGGTGAACCTAATAAGACAAAAGTTGGAGTTATCACTCGTGCTCAGTGCGAAGAGATAGCGAAGGTTAAAATGGAAGATTTGAATTGTACAACTATAGATTCGGCAGTAGAAATGATAAGAGGTACTGCTCGTTCTATGGGTGTTAACTTCAAAGGTTAATTCTACCATATAAATATATTGGAACAATAAAATGAACAAACGTGGTAAAGGATACAAAGCGATTGTATCGAAAATAGACAAGAATAAAAAATATACAGTAGATGAAGCCATTGAATTTATTAAAGCAAATCCATCTGCTAAATTCGACGAGTCATTCGAAATCTCAATGCACTTAGGTGTTGACCCTCGTAAATCTGACCAAAATATTCGTGGTACGGTATCATTACCTCACGGTACTGGTAAGTCAGTTAGAGTATTAGTATTTGCTAAAACTCCAAAAGATAAAGAGGCGTTGGACGCTGGTGCTGATTATGCAGGTTTGGATGAGTATGTTGATAAAATTAAATCTGGTTGGGCAGACGTAGACGTAGTAGTTGCTACTCCTGACGTAATGGGCGAAGTTGGTAAACTTGGTCGTATATTAGGTCCTCGTGGTCTAATGCCGAATCCAAAAATTGGAACAGTAACTTTTGATGTAGCAAAAGCTGTGGAAGAGTTAAAAGCTGGTAAGATAGAGTACAGAGTAGATAAGTCTGGAAATATTGCTGGTGCTGTTGGCAAATGTGCTTTCAATCCAGATGCACTAAAAGATAATGTTAACTTGTTTTATGAAACTATACTAAAAAGCAGACCTGCTTCTACTAAGGGTAAATACATTAAGAGTGTATTCTTCTCTTCTACTATGGGGCCAAGTTTAGCTATAGATGAAAGTAGTTTTAAAGCTAGTTAATAATAAACTAAGATAATTAAATAAGAAATTTTACGCACTCTAATTATTAAATGCTTCTACATTTAATCCATAATTGGATAACAAACGGTAATAAATACAATGATTACATTAGAGCAAAAAAAACAAACGGTTGAAGAAATACAAGGTTACTTAGAAGGTGCTAGTGGCGCTTATTTGATAGACTTTGAGCACATGACAGTTGCAGAAGCAAATAGCTTCCGTGCTGAATTGAATCAAGGTGGCTTCAAATACAAAGTAGCTAAGAATACTTTGTTCCGCAGAGCTTTGGAAGGGAATGAAAATTTCCAATTCAAAGATGAGGATTTCAAAGGATATTCTGGTATGGTATTCGGCTATGAAGATCCAGTAACACCTGCTAAAATCATCAAAAAAGCTTTTGAAGATAAGGAAAGACCAAAGTTGAAAGCAGCAGTTATCGATGGTAAATACTTCGATAATACTCAGCTTAAAACATTGGCTTCATTACCTACGAAAGAAGATATCATGGCTGCTATCGTTGGTTCTATCAACGCACCAGCTTCTGGTATTGTTGGTTCAATCGGTGCTGTTATGCGTGATCTTGCCTACGTGATTCACGAAGGTGTTAAATCAAAAAGCGATGTCGCTTAATTAAACAAAACAATAAATTTATAAAAAAATAATTTTTTATTAGGAGTTATAGAATGTCTGAAACAGTTGAAAAACTAGTAGATCAAATCTCGGAGCTTACTTTAGTAGAAGCTGCTGAGTTGAAAGAAGCATTAGAAGAGAAATTTGGTGTAAGCGCAGCTGCTCCAGTTATGGTTGCTGGCGGTGCTGCTGGCGGCGATGCAGGCGGCGGCGAAGAAGCTAAAGATAGCTTTGATGTAGAATTAACTGAAATCGGTGGTAGCAAGCTTAATGTTATTAAAGCTGTAAGAGAAATCACTGGTCTTGGCTTGAAAGAAGCTAAAGAAAAAGTTGAATCTGCACCAGTAGTACTTAAAGAAGGTGCTGACAAAGCTGATGCTGAAGAAGTAAAAGGCAAGCTAGAAGAAGCTGGCGCAAAAGTTACTTTAAAATAAGTTTTAAACTTATACGACTGAGCGGCATATCGTATGCCGTTTGGTCGTTTATATTTTTTATTAAAGATTGACACATTATACATATCGACGATATAATATAAAAAAATAATAGGGTTTTTTGACGAATTGCCTCATACAGTGGTGCTTTGTCAAAAAATCCTTTTCCTATATTAAAGAAAAAATCGAAGAAATCGGAGTACTTATATGAGTGCGAATACTAAGGAAACAAAATCAAAAGGCTTAGCCGTAAAATATCCAAAGCTCGAAACATCGAGGGGTATTCATAGACTAAGAAACAGAGTTACCTTTGCTAAATCAAACATCTCGAAGTCGAAATATCCTGATTTACTTAACATTCAGGTAGAAGCGTACGATAATTTCTTACAAGAAAACGTACCTCCACACAAGAGAGAAATGAAAGGTTTGCAACAATCTTTCCATCAAAATTTTCCAATTTTAGATAATTCAGAAATTTTCCAACTTGAATTTCTAGAATATACAATCGAAAAACCTAAATATTCTGAAGAAGAGTGTAGAGAAAGAGAACTAACTTTCTCGAAACCACTAAAAGCTAAACTTAGACTATCTAGTAAAGCGGACAAAGAATCTGAAGATTATATCGAGGCAGTAGAGCAAGAAGTTTACTTAGGTAATATTCCTTCTATGACTCCGAAAGGTACTTTCATTATCAATGGAGCTGAGAGAGCTATCGTGTCACAGATTCACCGTTCACCTGGTGTATTCTTTGATGACGCTGTTCACCCAAATGGTACTAGAATTTATTCTGCTCGTATCATTCCTTTCAGAGGTTCTTGGGTTGAGTTCACAACAGATATCCACGAGATAATGTATGCTTACATCGATAGAAAGAAAAAGTTCCCAGTTACTACGTTGTTGCGTGCTATTGGGTACTCATCTGATGAAGATATCCTTTCCTTATTCGAATTAGCAAATGAATATTCAATTAAAGACTTAAAAGAAGATCACATTGGTAGAAAAATAGCATCAGATGTTATCGATATGGCGACTGGTGAGATTATCGCTACACGTGATATGATCTTAGATGAAGATTTATTCAAAAAGTTAACTGAATCTGATGCAGAAGAAATTAAGCTTTATGGCTTTGTTGACCCTACTGATGAGCCGCTTATCGCTAGAACTATTACTAAAGATACTTCTAGAAACAGAGACGATGCATTGGAAACAATATACCGTACTCTAAGATCAAGTGAGCCACCTGACGTAGATACTGCTCAGCAACTATTAGAAAGAATGTTCTTTAGCGATAAGAGATATGATTTGGGAATTGTTGGTCGTTACAGATTGAACGACAGATTAGGTCTAGATATCGATGAAGAGACAACAACTCTTACTAATACTGATATAGTAGAGATAATCAAACAGCTTATTGAGCTTCACGATGCTAAACACACAGGTGATGATATTGATCACTTGGGTAATAGAAGAGTTAGAACTGTTGGTGAACAACTAGGTTCTCAATTTAATATTGGTCTAGCTCGTATGGCTAGAACAATTAAAGAGAGATTGAGTATTCACGATGGTGAAAACTTAACTCCATCTGAATTAGTTAATGCCAGAACGATAAGTTCTGTAGTTAACCAATTCTTTGGAACTAATCAGCTTTCTCAATTTATGGATCAAACTAATCCATTAGCAGAAATCACTCACAAGAGAAGAACTTCTGCATTGGGTCCTGGTGGTTTGACAAGGGAAAGAGCTGGTTTCGAGGTGCGTGATGTTCACTATACTCATTACGGAAGGCTTTGTCCTATCGAGACTCCTGAGGGTCCGAACATTGGATTGATTTCTTCATTAGCTATTCACGCTGAGATTAATACTTTAGGTTTTATCCAAACTCCTTATAGAAAAGTAATTGAAGGTGTTGTAACTGAAGATATTGATTTCTTAACTGCTGAAAAAGAAGATGGTAAAATCATTTGTACTTGTTCAACTTTAACAGATGAAAAAGGCAAGCTAATTGGCGATAGAGTGAAGGCTCGTAAGTCAGGTGACTTCGTACTGGTTGCTCCTGAAGAAGTAGATTACATTGATGTATCTACTGACCAAATCACTTCACTTGCATCGTCTATGATTCCTTTCTTAGAGCATGATGATGCCAACCGTGCACTTATGGGCGCGAATATGCAACGTCAAGCAGTTCCGTTATTGAATCCTAAAGCACCAATTGTTGGTACTGGTATGGAAGCAAAGGCGGCCAAAGATTCTAAAACTATGATATTAGCTGAAGCTGATGGTGTAGTTGAGTATGTAAGTGCAAAAGAAATTAGAGTTAAATACGAAGATAATAGATCTGACGAAGAAAAATTAACAGACTTCGATTTTGAAGAAGTAAAAACTTACAAATTGCTTAAATTCTTCAGAACTAACCAAGACACTTGTATCAACCAAAAACCACTTGTAAAAGCTGGTGATAGTATAGTAGAGGGTCAACCACTTTGTGATGGTGCTTCTACGGAGCAAGCTGAGTTAGGTTTAGGACAAAACGTATTAGTAGCATTTATGCCTTGGAGAGGTTACAACTTTGAGGATGCGATTATCGTTTCTGAAAGATTTGTTGCTGAGGATGTGTTTACATCTGTTCACATCGAAGAATTTACACTTCAAGTAAGGGATACTAAACGTGGTGAAGAGGAATTCACTCGTGAGATTCCGAACGTAAGTGAAGAGTCAACTAAAGACCTTGATGAGCATGGTATCATCAGAAATGGTGCTAAAGTTGGTGAAGGTGATATCCTAATTGGTAAGATTACTCCTAAAGGAGAAACAGATCCAACTCCAGAAGAGAAATTACTAAGAGCTATCTTTGGTGACAAAGCTGGTGATGTAAAAGATGTTTCTCTTAAAGGTAGTCCTGGTCTGAAGGGTGTTGTAATAAACACTAAATTATTCTCAAGAAGAGTACTGACTACTGACAAAGAAATCAGAACAAGAGAAAGAAAGAGAAAAGAAGCCATTGCGAGAAGAGAAAGAAAAGTAATCAAGCAGGTAGATGAAGAATTCATCAACAGACTTGGTACTTTGCTAGATGGCAAAAAGATATTAGGTATGAAATTGAGCAACAATGTAAATGTTTACAGAGGTGGCTCGAAAGTAACAACTAAAGATTTATTTGATAAGTTCGAAGAAGGATTATTAAAACCAGAATTACTTGATGTAGATGCAGGTATTTTGGAAGATAAGAAAGATTCTTCTACTTTAAAGGACTTATTTGTAAATTACTTGAAGTTCAGAAATGACATTAAGACTGACTTCAAAACTGAGAAGAACAAATTAGCTGCTGGTGATGAATTGCAACCAGGTATCTTGCAGATGGCTAAAGTTTATGTTGCTAAAAAGCGTAAACTACAAGTTGGTGATAAGATGGCAGGTCGTCACGGTAACAAAGGTATTGTATCTAAAGTTGTTAAACTAGAAGATATGCCATTCTTACCAGATGGAACTCCAGTAGATATAGTTCTAAACCCATTGGGTGTACCTTCGCGTATGAACTTGGGTCAGTTATATGAAACTGCATTAGGTTGGGCAGGAGATAAATTGGGCGTTCACTTTGCAACTCCAATTTTCGATGGTGCAACTTGGGATGAAGTTGGTGACTTCCTAGAAGATGCTGGCTTACCTAGAGATGGTAAATCGACACTAATTGATGGTAGAACAGGTGAGGAATTTGACCAAAAAGTAACGGTTGGATATATTTACATGCTTAAGCTATCTCACTTAGTTGAAGATAAACTACACGCTCGTTCTATTGGTCCATACTCACTTATTACACAACAACCATTGGGTGGTAAGGCGCAGTTTGGTGGTCAAAGACTCGGAGAGATGGAGGTGTGGGCACTCGAAGCTTATGGTGCTGCACATACACTTCAAGAGATGTTGACTATTAAGTCTGATGATGTACAAGGTAGAGCAAAAATGTACGAAGCAATTGTAAAAGGTGATAACTTACCTAATCCTAATATACCTGAGTCATTCAACGTATTAGTGAGAGAGTTACAAGGGCTTTGTTTAGATATAGAAATTGAATAAACTAAAAAATTATAAATAGGAGTATTCCTATGCAATCAATACCATTACCAAAGAAAGGTTATGACAAAATCTCGATTAAGATAGCATCTCCGGATGATATTCTAAACAGGTCAAGAGGTGAAGTAACCAAACCAGAAACCATAAACTACAGGTCATTTAGACCTGAGAAAGATGGTCTTTTCTGTGAGAAAATATTCGGACCAATCAAAGATTGGGAGTGTGCTTGTGGTAAATACAAGCGTATAAGATACAAAGGTATAGTCTGTGATAGATGTGGTGTAGAAGTTACACAAAAGTCAGTACGTCGTGAGAGAATGGGGCATATTATGCTTGCTGTTCCTGTGGTACACGTATGGTTCTTGCGTACTTTACCAAGTAAAATTGCAGGTATATTGGGTATGACTACAAAAGACGTAGAGCGTATTGCTTACTATGAGTCTTATGTTGTAGTTCAACCAGGTAATACTGGTCTTCAGAACAAAGATTTGTTAACTGAGGAACAATACCTAGAAGTTATCGACTCACTTCCTGATGAGCACTTCGAAATGGATGAAGAAGATCCAGAGAAATTCATTGCCTTAGTTGGTGGTGAGGCTATTAAGGAACTTCTTAAAAGGGTAGATCCACTTGGTGACTACCACATGCTAAAAGAAAGAATCAAAACTGAGACTTCTCAAACTCGTAAGAAAGATATTCTTAAGCGTTTGGGTATCTTAGATTCATTTGGTCCTAATGCTGAAAAAGAAATGCCAAATGATCCAGATTGGATGGTATTGGATATTATTCCTGTTATTCCGCCAGACCTAAGACCATTGGTGCCTTTGGAAGGTGGTAGATTTGCAACATCTGATTTGAATGACCTTTACAGAAGGGTTATTATCAGAAATAACAGGCTAAAAAGATTAATTGATATCAAAGCTCCTGAAGTTATCTTACGTAACGAAAAGCGTATGCTTCAAGAATCAGTTGATGCACTTTTTGATAACTCAAGAAGAGCTGTTAGATCTGATTCACAAAGAGCATTGAAATCATTAGCTGATACACTTAAGGGTAAATCTGGTAGATTCCGTCAGAACCTACTTGGTAAGCGTGTTGACTACTCTGGTCGTTCGGTTATCGTGGTTGGTCCTGAGTTGAAACTACATGAGTGTGGATTACCAAAAGAAATGGCTGTTGAGTTATTCAAGCCATTTGTTATCAGAAAATTGATTGAAAGAGGATATGTTAAGACAGTTAAGTCTGCTAAGAAATTAGTAGAAAGAAAAACGGATGAAGTATGGGACATACTTGAAAAAGTAATCCAAGGTCATCCAGTTATGCTTAACCGTGCACCTACTCTACACAGATTAGGTATCCAAGCATTCCAACCAAGATTAGTAGAAGGTAAAGCGATACAGTTACACCCATTAGTATGTACGGCATTCAACGCCGATTTCGATGGTGACCAAATGGCCGTTCACTTACCAATAAGTTATGAAGCTCAATTAGAGGCATTCTTACTTATCTTGGCTCCTCATAATATTATGCACACTCAAAATGGTGACCCAATTGCTGTACCTTCACAGGATATGGTACTTGGTGTTTACTATCTAACTAAACACAAGCCAGAAGCTAAGGGCGAAGGCAAAGTATTTGGTAGTACTGAGGAAGTTAAGTTAGCTTATGATAACAAAGTTGTTCATCTTCACGCTAAAATTAAGCTAAGATGGAACGGTAAGATGATAGAGACGACCGTTGGTCGTGCAATCTTCAACGATATCGTACCTGAAGAGATGGGCTTCATCAATGAACTATTGACTAAGAAAAGATTAAGACAAATAATCGGTGCTTGTTTCAGAGAGACAGGACTAGATGTAACAGTTAAGTTCTTGGATAGATTGAAAGAATTAGGTTTCTACTATGCAACTCGTGGTGGTTTATCTGTATCTATTCACGATGTGAAGATTCCAGAACTTAAGACTAAGATTATTGACTCTGCTGACAAAAAGGTAGAGGGTATAGAAATGGCTTATATCAATGGTGTTATTAGTGGCGGTGAGCGTTACAATAAGATAATTGATACTTGGTCAAACGCAACAAATAGAGTTGCTGATAAGCTATACAATGAAATTGCAAAAGATAAACAAGGTTTCAATTCATTCTGGATGATGCTTGACTCTCAAGCGAGAGGTTCAAAAGAGCAAATCCGTCAGCTAGCTGGTATGCGTGGTCTAATGGCTAAGCCGAAGAAATCAGTTTCTGGTAGTACTGGTGAACTAATTGAAAACCCTATTATCTCAAACTTTAAAGAAGGTTTATCTATCCTTGAGTACTTTATTTCTACTCACGGTGCTCGTAAAGGTCTTGCAGATACGGCATTGAAAACTGCCGATGCAGGTTACTTAACGAGAAGACTTCACGATGTAGCACAAGATATGATTATCACTGATAGAGATTGTGGTACTATTCGTGGTGTTGAGATGGAAGCTCTTAAAGATGGTGAAGAAGTTAAAGAGCCACTTTATGAGAGAATATTAGGCCGTGTGGCATTACAAGATGTACATGACCATATAACTGATGAACTACTTGTAGAAGGTGGTGGACTTATCGATGAGAAGATAGCTTCAAAAATCGAAGGTTCTTCAGTTGAGAAAGTACAAATCAGATCAGTACTTACTTGTGAAAACAGACGTGGTGTTTGTGCTAAGTGTTATGGCCGTAACATGTCAACTAGTAGGTTGGTTGATGTTGGTGAAGCAGTTGGTACTATTGCATCGCAATCAATTGGTGAGCCGGGTACACAGCTTACACTTCGTACGTTCCACACAGGTGGTTCTGCGTCATTAGTTGCATCGCAATCTACAGTAAATGCTAAGTTCGATGGTATTATCCAATTCGAAAATATGCGTACTGTATCTTACGAAGCTGAGACTGGTGAAATCACAATCGTAGTTTCGCGTAGTGGTGTCATCAATATCATAGATCCAGATTCTAACAGAAAACTAACTTCTTACGATGCTACTTATGGTGCAACTATAGAAGTTCAAGATGGTGACAAGGTTACTAAAGGTCAACTTATTTATGAGTGGGATCCGTATAACTCTTCTATCATATCTGAGGTTGCTGGTAGAGTTCAGTACAAAGATTTGATTCCTAACGTTACTTACCGTGAGGTAAATGATGAACAAACTGGTCACATTACTAAAGTAGTTATTGACTCTAGAGATAGAACGAAATCTCCTACTATTGAGATTGTTGACGAAAATGATAAAGTAATCCGTACTTACAACATCCCTTCACGTGCTCAACTTAGAGTTGAGAACAATGAAGAGATTGGTACTGGTACTCAGTTAGTTAAGATTCCAAGGGATATGGGTAGAACAAGAGATATCACGGGTGGTTTACCTAGGGTAACTGAATTGTTCGAGGCTCGTTCTCCGCAAAATCCTGCTATTGTAACTGAGATTGATGGTATCGTATCATTCGAGAAACCGAAGAGAAACCAAAGAGTTGTTAAGATTACATCTCTAGATGAGAAGACAGAATCTGAATACTTAGTTCCTGTTGGTCGTCATATTTTAGTACAAGAGAAAGACTTTATCCGTGCTGGTGACAGAATCTCTGAAGGTTCTATTAACCCACATGATATATTGAAAATTAAAGGTCCTAATGCGGTACAAGAATACTTGGTTAACGAGATTCAGGAAGTTTACCGTATGCAAGGTGTGAAGTTGAACGATAAGCACATAGAGGTGATCGTAAGACAAATGCTTCAGAAAGTTAAGATTATTGACTCTGGCGATACTCACATGTTAGAAAATGATAACTATGACAAGATTAAGTTCATCGATGAGAATGAAGCTGTTAAGTCTCTAGTTGTTGTTACTGACAAAGGTGATTCGAACTACAATGAGAATTACTTGTATCCTAGAAGAAAAGTAAGACAAGTAGTAAAAGACCTGAAGAAGAAAGGCAAAACGCCACCAGAATTCAGAGCTGCTGAGCCATCTATTGGTGAGCCGATACTATTGGGTATAACTCAGGCATCATTGAAGACTGAGAGCTGGCTATCTGCTGCTTCGTTCCAGCAAACTACTGCTGTTCTTTCTGATGCTTCTATTTCGGCTAAAGTAGATTACCTAAATGGTCTGAAAGAGAACATCATCTTGGGTCAGCTGATACCAGCTGGTACTGGACTAAGAAAGTATCAAGACATGCACATAGCAAGTACTATTGGTAATATATTTGGGCACAACCCACAGCCAATAGAAGAGGAAGAAGAAAAGGTAGAAGCTGAGTAATAACTCACTTT
Organism: Chlorobiota bacterium; assembly: GCA_046290495.1. Classification (GTDB taxonomy): domain Bacteria; phylum Bacteroidota; class Ignavibacteria; order Kapaibacteriales; family UBA2268; genus PGYR01. The sequence goes on from JBKAGT010000006.1 coordinate 543,082, forward strand.
TAACTTGAAATTAAAGAAAACCGAATTAGTAATTTATTGCTAATTCGGTTTTTTTGTTTTTGCACTGTAACCTCAGTCAGTAAAACTCGTTTTAAAAGTAAATAAAAATTACAAATTAAAATTATTCAAATAGGAGTTTTACAATGAAAAACATTACAACATTATTCGCAGCATTATTATTCGCAACATCAGGTACTTTTGCATCTATCAGCATAGATGTGGACACTAAGAAAGACAGAATAGAAATACAATCAACTGATTCACAAATTCATGACATTACTCTTAACAAAGTAGATGGTGGGCTTTTTGAAGCAAATATAGCAACTCCATCTGACAACTTAGTAATCTCAACAAAGAACATGAACAATGGGATTTATTTGATAAAAGCTGAAGATTTGAATGGCAATAAAGTAAGCCAGTTCATCAATGTGAACTAAGATTTAAAATAGCTTAGACCTTAGCTCAAATATTATTAAATTTGCTGTTAGTATTAATTATTAACAGCATTTTTTTATGAAAACTGTACTCATAACAGGAGCAGCTGGTTTCCTTGGCTCTCATCTTTGTGACAAATTTATAGGCAATGGCTTCAAAGTAATTGGAGTGGATAATTTACTAACCGGAGACACAGCTAATATAGCTCACTTGGTGGGCAACCCGAATTTCAGATTCGTACACCATGACGTGACCGAGTACAATTTCTTTGCTGAAGATATAGACTATATACTTCACTTTGCTTCTCCTGCTTCACCTATCGATTATTTAAAACTTCCAATTCAAACACTAAAAGTGGGTTCACTAGGGACACATAAAATATTGGGACTTGCCAAAGAGAAGGGAGCGAGATACTTACTTGCCTCTACTAGTGAAGTCTATGGCGACCCATTGGTTCACCCGCAATCAGAAGAATACTGGGGCAATGTCAACCCAATTGGTTCACGTGGAGTTTATGATGAAGCTAAAAGGTTCGCTGAAGCGATGACTATGGCTTATCATCAGTACCATGGGGTAGAAACTAGAATAGTAAGAATATTTAATACTTATGGCCCACGTATGCGACTGCACGATGGCCGGGCAATTCCTAACTTTATTCGACAAGCTTTAAAAGGTGAACCAGTAACTGTATATGGAGATGGTTCTCAGACTCGTTCTGTTTGCTATGTAGATGATTTAGTCGAAGGCATTTACCGACTGCTAATGAGTGATGAGGTTTATCCTGTGAACATAGGTAATCCTGATGAGCTATCTATGCTTGATTTGGCTAAGGAAATAATTGAGATTGTTGGTTCAGATTCTGAGATAATATTCGAAGACTTACCACAAGACGACCCAAAGATTAGACAACCTGATATAACAAAAGCTAAAGAACTATTGGATTGGACTCCAAATGTTGATAGAAATGAAGGGTTGAAAAAGACAATTGCTGACTTTAAAAAGCGAATTGGTTAAGGAAAATTACGAGTTTTTTTTATATTGAATAATAAGAAAATAACACAAAAGAGATAGTTGCAATGAAAAAATTAGTTTTACTATTAGTATTGGCTGTTAGTATATCGCTCTTCGCACAAACAGAAGGGTTTATCCAAACTGCTTATAATGCTATAAAATCAAAAAATTACGATAAAGCACTTACGTATTATAACAAAGCGATTGAGAAAGCAGACGACTATGCTCCGACATATTATGGACGTGGTCTAGCTTACTTCTATCAAGGTCAATATGATGAGGCAATAGAGGATTTCAATAAAGCTATTCAACTAGATAGCTATTACTTCGAAGCTTACTATGGTAAAGGTCTTTCTGAAGTTGAGAGAGGAAACCTACAAACAGCAATAAAAGATTTTACTAAGACTTTATCAATATCAAATGAATATCCTGAAGCATATTATGCTAGGGGAAATGCTTACTATTTCCTTGAAGATTGGGACAAAGCACTTATGGATTACACTAGAGCTATAGAGTTACAACCTGCTTATGCTATGCCATATTATGCGCGTGGAGCAGTACATAAATTGAATAAAAGAAACAGTGCAGCACTACAAGATTTTGAGAAATTCTTAGAGCTAAATGGTGAAAAAGGCCCACTGGCTGATGAGATTAAAAGACTAATTAATGAAATAAATAACCCGATCGAAGAATGATAAGAAATATAGGTTTAGTTGCATTATTTGTTTTATTCGCAACTAGCAACAGCTCATCTCAAAGTTATTTAACAGGAAACTTTGTTACAGAAGGACAATACTATTTACAAGATACTGCGATTGGAGCAGTAGAATTCCCTAAACAGGTTGCTGTACAAGGGTATTTGAATGCTAGGTATCACATAGATGATTTCGAATTTGGCTTGCGTTATGAAGCTTATAGACCACCTCTGTTAGGTATAGATACTAGATTCGAGGGTAGTGGATTCCCATTCTTGTATGGAACATATCGTTCAGATATAATAGATGTAACTGCGGGTAATTTCTATGAGCAATTTGGTTCAGGCCTTATTTTAAGAAACTACGAAGAAAAAGCATTGGGTATAGATAACTCCCTAAATGGTGTTAGAGTAAATCTAAGACCAGATGACGGAATTGAGCTAACTGGACTTATGGGAACTATGAGAGAGTTCTGGAATCAAAGTGAAGGTATTGTAAGAGGTGCTAAAGCTAAGATATATATTGATGAATATACTGATATATTCGGTGATAATGGTGTTTCAGTTGGTGGTGGGTTTGTAAGTAAATACGAAGAAGACAACGAGAACTTTTATAATCTTCCAGAAAACGTATTTTCTTACTATTTACGAGCATCAGTTATGGGTAATAGCTTCAGCTTAGATGCCGAATATGCTAACAAAGTCAATGACCCATCTGCTATTAATAATTTCTCATTCAATTCAGGTGAGGGATTGTTGCTAAGTGGTTCTTACTTTACTGAAGGATTAGGAGTGTCATTAGATTTTCACAGATCAGATAATATGGACTTCAGAGCAGAAAGAGCTGCTACAGGTAATATTTTGATGATGAATTTCATCCCTCCTTTGACAAAACAACATACTTATAGACTTACATCTTTATATCCTTATGCAACACAGCTGGTAGGGGAGATAGGTATTCAAACAGATATCACTTATAAGTTCGAATCAGGTAGTTTCTTGGGTGGTGAATACGGTACACTAATTAATGTAAACTATAGTAGAGTTCATAATATTGACTCCACTGCAACTGGTGAGCTTACTTACCAATCTGATTTCTTTGCTTTTGGTGATAGGCTGTTTTTCGAAGATTTCAATGTAGAAATTTCAAAAAGATGGTCTGAAGGCTTTAAAACAAAAGCTAGTTATTTATCGCAAACTTATGATAAAGATGTTTCTGAAAATGGTTGGGCACCAGTTGCCGGCAAGGTATTTTCAGATATTGCTATATTAGACTTCACATACAGACTATCTGATAAATATGCTTTGAAAATGGATTTGGAGCATATTTGGGCTAGACAAGAAATAAAACCATTAGAAAATGATTTTGTTAATGGCAATTGGGTTATGGCCCTTTTCGAATTAACAATTAGTCCAAATTATTTTATCTCTATTTCTGATGAATTTAATTATGGTAATGAATACGAGAAAAATCAGGTACACTATTACAGTGGTTCTTTCGCCTATGTAACAGGTAGTACCCGTATGCAACTTACTTATGGTAGACAGAGAGCAGGAATTATATGTGTAGGAGGGGTTTGTAGATTTGTCCCAGCTTCTAACGGACTTTATTTTAGTGTAGGAACTACATTCTAGGTGAGTATATGAAAAAGATTATTTTAATATTGGCAACATTGTTCATGGCTATTAGTTGTGATATAGTCGAAGAGCCTTACAAACAAGAACTAACCACAGCAGGTGAATTCAAAAAAAACGTACTTATTTTTGATTTTACAGCTATCAATTGCGTATTTTGTCCAACTGCTAACCAAGTAGCAGAATCACTATCAGATTTATATGGACATGATAATGTTATCGTTATTGGAGCACACTCAAGTTCACTAGCAGTACCTTTGAAGGACAAAAATCAGGTAGATTTCAGGTCAGAACCAAGTACAGAGTTATATGATAAATTCGCCAAAGGTGAAGGGCTGCCATTAGGAATGGTTAACTTAAGAGACATTGATGGCCGAAAAATTACAAACTTCGGTAACTGGGATGGTATGGTAATAGAAGAGTCATATCTTGAGCCAGAAATGGATCTTACTATGGAATTGATTCACGATGAAGGTTCAAAAGATGTAGAAATTAAAATAACTGCTGATTTTTTCGAAGCTAGCAATTCTGATGACAATATTTGTATATATGTTACTGAAGATAGCTTGATATCTGACCAGAAGGACAATGGAGTTATTATAGAGAATTATGTACATGATCATGTCCTTCGTGCTTCAGTGACTGGTACATTTGGAACTCAGTTTACAAGTAATGACATTAACTCTGGAGAATCATTTAGCAAATCATATAACTACACAATCCCTGATGAGTATAATGCTAAAAAATTGAGATTTGTTGCTTTTATAATGAATAAAAACACAAATTATATCAAGCAAGTTACAGCTAAATATCTATATGAGAAGTCGGAATAATGATGATAATTGGGTTGTAGTTTATACAACTTCTACTGAGTTTGATGCTCACTTAATCAAAGGCATGCTCGACAGTAATGATATTCCTGCAAGGGTTCTTTCTCAGGTAGATACTACTAGACAATTTACTCTAGGCAACCTAGCAATAGTTAAGATATTTGTACAAAAGTCAGACTATAAGATGGCTAAAAAGTTGATAGTTGAAAATGAAAACAAGGATGATAGTCAGATTTAACTGTTTAATACAGATTCTAATCTTTGTTTTATATTCTCATATTTCGTTGCACCGCGAGCAATTTGGTGGATTTCGTCATTAAGAATAATAAACACAGTTGGGAATCCAGTAACTCCTAATCTCCTAGATAACTCAAAGTCGTGATTCATAACGGGTTCTACTTTATCACTTTTTGATATTATCAATAACTTTTCCTTATCAACTCCGAAGGTATCACAGCTATTTAGAATTTCTTCTAAACTATCTGGGTTAGCACCATATCTGAATATAGCATTTTGTAACTCATGAGCAAAAGGAACAGATTTTTTTGTGTCAAAACTTTTGAAAGCTGTCATAAGTTTTGAGCCAGGGATAGATGTTTGTATTTTTTCCAGATTGTCTAATGAGTTTATATAACTCTCACCAAACTCTACGCCCATTCTGCTTTCTATTGTTTTATAAGCATCTTTGATATAGCTTGACATACTAGTTGAAAGGGGGCCTACTCTATCACCTGTTACCATACCTCCAGAAATTGTCTCAAAATCAACACTATCATTATATTCTTTGTATAGTTTATTTATAACTGGAGAAAATCCATAGCACCAACCACACATAATGTCATAGACATAAAGTACGGTTGGCTTTTGTTTATCACTGTCCATTTTTTTCTTCGCTTTCTTAGTTTATCAGAATATTAACTTTTGAACGAATAACCCAACAATTCATTTAGTTCATTTGGTAATTCAGGTAATTCTGACCTAGGAATAAGTAAGGTAGAGACATTATGTAAGTCACGGAATATATGATGCTCATCAGCAGTTTTCTTCAAATAACCGTGTCCCGAAGATCCACCTGTTCCCATCTTTCTACCGAGCATTCTAAGTACCATTTGTGAATGTCTGAATCTCCACATAATGAATGATTCGTCAATCTCGACTATTTTATCTAATATGCTATAAGGCATACGCAAAATTGGCTTGTCACGGTATAAATTGATGAGCAGTGCCGCCTTAGTTGCCTCAAATGATAATCTTACCTCACCGTCAGCTTTTTGCTTGTCGTGCTTTTCTTTATTGAGTGAGTTGGAGATATAATCTTTCTGCATTTCTAACATTTTTATGCGGTGCTCTTTCTCTTTTTCAGTGATGTATTCCGTTTCTAATATGGCTTTCTTCTCCCTTTCAGTCATATTATCTACTGCTTGCAAGTAAGCAGAGGAAAATTTGAAGTTTTCTTGCTGTAAGAATGGTGTTCTTTCTAACCATTTTTCTAATACTTCAAATAATGAAAGTGAATTCTCTAACTCTTCTAATTCTTTTTGTTGTTCTTCATTGAAAGGGGACTTATAGTCATAGTTTCCATAAGTTATTCGTTGTTCCGAAGGCAAACCTAACATAGCTTCCACTTTTCTAAACTGGAAACTCTGAAAACCTGAAGCAGGTATCAAGTAATTCCTAAAGTCGAGGAAGTCGAGCGGGGTCAATGTTTCTAATACATTTATCTGATCTATTAATAGCTTTTGTATTTCGTGTATTCTATTAAGCTTTGCTAATGCTTCGCCTAACTGATACTCTGGAACTGGGTCTTGAGACAAAGTTTTCGCAACTAAATTTAACTCATGTATTATTTGTTTGAACCATAGTTCATATACTTGATGAATGACAATAAAAAGCATTTCATCGTGAGCTGGTTCGCCTAGCTCTGCACTGCGCAAATTCTGGGCACCTAATACCTTATCTAATTCTAAATATTCGTTGTAGTGAACGGAAGTGTATTTTTTACTCATATTTTTATTTTCTCGGTTTATGTATTTATCAATCTATTAAATTTAATAATAATTTTATAATTAAGAAAAAAGTGTCTTTAGTCTTATATTAAATATTCCGATATTATTGTATATTTTCGTAGCTCTATGAGTAAAGAAAATAAAAATAAAAGAATAGTATTTATAGACCTGATGAGGGCTTATGCCATATTGATGATGGTGCAAGGACATTTGGTCGATGCTTGCTTAGACCCTATATACAGAGATAGTGAGAATACTTTGTATTTTATCTGGAACTTTATGCGGGGTGTGACTGCTCCTGTGTTTTTCTTTTCTTCTGGGATGATTTTCACATATTTGTTGATGAAACAAGAAAAAAGTGGAATTGGCATAAACAACCCAAGAGTAAAAAAAGGGTTTAGTCGATTCATAATGCTTTTAGGAGTAGGCTATCTGTTACATTTCAATTGGTGGTTTCTAGTTGATTTGCTAGATGGCTCGCTATCAAAGAGTTACAACAATATGATACGTCCCGATGTGTTGCATATAATAGCAGTCGCCATATTACTAATAGTCGCTACTTATGTCTTGTCACGTTTGACTAAGATAAAAATGTATTTACTTCTTTTGGTTTTGGCTATGTCGTCCTTCCTATTCTATCCCGATATTGTGAGTACTAACTTCGATTATTTACCAAGGTTTTTAGCGAGTTATATTGACAGAGGCCAAAATTTCGGATTTACTATTATCCCTTGGGTTGGCTATTCTTTATTCGGAGGGGTACTTGGAATATTTATATATAGTAAACCAAAGTTTATTACAAACAATTTATTTGCCGCAATGTTTATACTTTTAGGTTTATTATTCCATTATTCATCTTCGTCTATTCTAATAGATTTTTATGATTTTACTGGTTGGGAGAATTTAAAGTCATTAGCGTTTAATAATTTTCAGTTTTTCAGATTGGGACACGTTTTTGTAGCAGTAGGGGTGTTTATGCTGATTAACAATTCGAAGATAAAGATACCATCAATTATACCTAAAATTGGAGCAGAGACATTAACAATTTATGTTGTTCACGCATTTATTATCTATGGTTCTATTTTTCAGTTCGGAATAGCACAAAGCTATGGTAAATCACTTACCCCTTGGGAGTGTTTCGCCATAGCTTTGTTAATCGAAATCTTCTTCTTTGTACTTATTTACTATATCGAAGATATTAGAAAATATCTCAGATTATTGATAGCTAAATTAAAAATTGTAGCTAAAACCAAGACCTAAAGTCTGCTTTACTTGTAATCTCGGACCAAACTCTTGTTCCTCGCCTTCAGCAGGCTCATTCAAAGGAACATCAATATCATGGTCATAGATCAAATGAGCGAATATATTTACTGTTATATATTTATTAACAGTCATATTTATTGAGTTCTCCCAGTTAACATCTATATTAGCTCTGTTATCTGCATTTGGGTCGGTGTAGTTATTAAACAAGTCTAATTTTGTTTTAAAGGTTATGTTCTCCATTATTGCTTTTAGGTATTCGATAGTTGCATAAGCACCAAATTCACTACGTAACATCTCACCAGGTGTAACCCCATAAGCGCCAGCATCTGATAAATTATCATCATTTACAATTGTGAATTTACCTGTAGCAGGTGATAAGTAAAATGAGAAATCTGAATTAGGTTTGTAAGTCATACCTGCAGAAAGAATAACATAAGCAGGTGCTAAAAAGTTTGATACTACAGTCGAATCATCTGGATAATTATATCCTTCAACAAATTGTGATTTGAAGTTGAATTTACCTGTGTAGAAGAATTCTTCTGAAGCTCGGTAATTGTAATTAGAAAGTATATCAATCTTATCTTCATTCTTTCTAACACCAAACTCGTCAGTTCTAATCAATCCATAGCCCAAATCGATAACATTTTCCCATATTGTTATAGAGTCATTGTAAGTAAACCCATAATTCAACAATGCGGTTGCTGATAACGAATTGTTTCCACCTTGTACCCAATTTGTAAATGATGCTTGGTTTAGTAATAACTGAGCATTTCCTTTGGTTAACCAGTAGTTAGTTGTATCAGCTTGTGAGAATGCAGTTGAAACTGAAAAAATTACAGCCACAACTAGTAATATTATTCTTTTCATATTGTATTTTGTTATTGTTAAAAAATCAAAGAACAAAACTAAGTAAATTATATATAACATTAGTTATTAATAAACTTTCCACTTCCAAGTAATTTATCATAGCAAGTTCTAATTTCAGATTCAAGCTTTTATTATAAACTAATTTTACTTAATTTAATATTTAAAACTCAGTATTTATAACAAGGGAGTAAAGCAGCATATGCGAGGAAAATTTATAACCGGAGGATTGATTGTTCTAGCAATACTTTTCATCCCGACCTATCTATTAATCTTCCCTACATGGGTGTTTAGCATATTTGTGATATTATATATTGTAGGAATATATAATGTATTTCAGACGAAACATACGATTTTGAGAAATTTCCCACTCTTAGGATATTTCCGTTATTTATTCGAATTTATTTCTCCGGAGATTCAACAATATTTCATAGAAACTTCTACAGATGGTAGGCCATTTTCTAGAAATCATCGCTCACTTGCATACCGGAGAGCAAAAAATTTAAGCGATACAGTAGCATTTGGAACTCAAAACGATTTAGAAAAACTAGAGTACGAAGGGCTGAGACATAGTATATATGCTAAGTTACCGAGTGATGTTACACCTAAGGTAAAAATAGGTGGAGCAAAGTGTGAACAACCTTATGAAGCGTCTATTTTCAATATTTCAGCTATGAGCTTCGGTTCATTAAGCAAAAATGCAATAATGGCATTGAATAAAGGAGCTGAAAAAGGCGGCTTCTATCATAATACAGGTGAAGGTGGTATATCACCTTACCATAAGCAAGGTGGTGATTTGGTCTGGCAAATAGGAACGGGTTATTTTGGCTGCCGTACAGATGATGGTAGATTCAATCCTGAAACATTCAAGGAAAATGCTGCGTTACCTGAAGTGAAGATGATAGAGCTTAAGATATCACAGGGTGCAAAACCAGGACATGGTGGTGTATTACCTGGTGTAAAGAACACAGAAGAAATTGCTGCAATAAGACATATTAAGCCAGGTATCACAGTGCTTTCACCTCCCGGACATAGCGAATTTAATGATGCAAGGGGCTTATTAGAATTTATTGAAAAGCTTAGGGAGTTGTCTGGATTCAAACCTGTTGGTATGAAGCTATGTATTGGACGTACGGAAGAATTCAAAGAGATTTGCGAAGTAATGGTTGAAACAGGTATGATGCCTGATTTTATAACTGTTGATGGTGCCGAAGGAGGAACGGGTGCGGCACCTTTAGAATTTTCAGATACGGTAGGTATGCCACTTCAGCCAGGACTGATATTTGTAAATCAAACCTTGGTAAACTTTGGATTGAGAGATAAAATAAGCATTGTTGCTGCTGGCAAAATAATTACTGCTGAATCAATTTTGAAAAACTTAGCATTAGGTGCTGATATATGTAATTCAGCTCGTGGTTATATGTTCGCAATAGGGTGTATACAAGCACTAAGGTGTAATCATAATAATTGCCCTACTGGCGTTGCTACTCAAGACCCAGATTTAGTAAAGGGTCTCGTAGTTAGTGATAAATCCGAAAGAGTTTTTAATTTCCATAACAACACTGTTCACGCTGTAATGGAATTACTCGCAGCTTGTGGTAAAGAGAGAATTGAAGATGTTGATATGAATATGTTTGTTCGAGGAGATGAGTTTATCAATTTAGCAAATCAGTATTATCCGGATAGTTTTACAGACGATTAAAAAAAAATACGCATTTAAATGAAAAATAATATAATTCTTTTCTTTTTACTTTTTACGGCTTTAAATTATTTATCTGCACAAGTAATCATTAATGAAGCTTCACCAGATAATGAAGAAAGCTTAGAGTCTTCAGATGGTGAATATTATGATTGGATAGAATTATACAATAGATCTAATCAAGAGATAAATTTATCAAGTTTGTATTTATCTGATGACAATGAAGAACTTGATATGTGGAGATTCCCAAACGTTTCCATATTACCAAATGAGTTTTTAATAGTTTTTTGCTCTGGTAGGGATGAATTATATCTCAATGAGCTACATACCAATTTTAAGCTTTCTTCAGATGGGGAAACTGTATTCTTAACTAATGGGATAACTATACTTGATTCTATGAGTTTTGGTAAGGTTAATGAAGATTATTCTTATGGCAGATTAGATGAGAATAGTGAAATTAAAACTAATTTAACAAATCCAACTCCTACTAAGTCAAACTCATTAAGTGGTACTATAGTATCAAGTAAGGAGTCAGGCTATTATTTGAGTGAATTCGAGTTAGAACTCACAGCTGCTGAGGGCAATACTATATATTACACCACTAATGGTGATGTTCCTAATGAAAAATCTAATCTTTACTCCGGAAAAATAGAAATTAAGGATGAATATGAAGATTATAAGTATTTGGATATACCTACAACACCTCATGATAGTACAAAGTGTGCTTATACTTGGAAGCCAGTAACAGAGGATATACCTAGGTGCAGAGTTATAAGCTTCAGGACAAAAAAGCCTGATGGTGAGTGGGGGAGAACCCATAGCAAGTCATACTTTTTTAATAATGTTCATGATTTACCTGTTATAAGCTTAGTTACCGATAATATGGGATTATTTAGTCAAGATACTGGGATATATGTTCCTGGTGTTCATTGGGATAAAAATGACCCTTGCTCAAGTGGTAATTATAAGCAAAGAGGTAGGGAATGGGAAAGAGCAGCTACATTCTCGCATTTTAATGAAGAAGAGTTAATTGCAGAATTTAACGCAGGACTCAGAATACATGGTTCTGGCTCACGAGGTTCTGCTCAGAAGGGGTTACGATTGTACGCAAGAAAAGAATATGGAATAAATAAGTTTGAGAATAAGTTTTTACCTGAAGCAGAAGTAAATGAATTTGACAATTTCCTAATTCGTGGTACTATGAATGACTTCAGCCACACATTGATGAAAGATGCTGTAACAATGGAAGCAGTAAGTAATCTCAATTTTATTCAAAACTATGTTCAACCAGTATTATTATATATCAATGGGAATTATTGGGGAATACATGAGATTAGAAATAGATTTGACGAAGATTACTTATCTGAACTAATCGATGGAGATAAAGACAGTATCAGGATTGTTGCCCCAGTAGTATTTGGTAATCCATGGCAGCATCAATACAAAGAGATGAAAGAGGTTTATGACTTCATAGTTGAAAATGATTTAACTGATGATTCTAATTATGAATATGTAGCTTCCAAATATGATATACCTCAGTTTATTGACTATTTAGTAGCTGAGACTTTCTTTGCAAATACTGATTGGCCTGGGAATAATCTTATTTTTTGGAAAGAAAGCTATGAAGCTAAGTACAAGCCATTATTTTATGACCTGGATGCAGGATGGCGAGATAGAGAAAAAAATATGATTGAGTTTGCATTGCAACAAGAACATAATGATTACCCAAATCCTAGTAGCACAACTGTCATTTTCAATAAATTGATGCAAAATGAAGATTTTCAAAACCAATTTATTCAAAGAGCTTTATACTTGGTAGATAATGAATTTACATTCGAAAAACTAGAGCCAATTATTGAGAAGTACACAAATAGCTACAGGGCAGAGTTAACAAGTAATATCGCTCGTTGGTCATTTCCAAAAGATGAGCAACATTGGGAGTATAAAAGATTTTATGATATATATGAATTTGCTAGGTTAAGAAACTGTTTTTACAAGGAGCATTTAGTAGAATATTTTAATTTAGACCCTAGTATTTTGTGTTCAAAAACAACGGTATGCTGTTCAGAAGAAAACAGTACAGTTGTATACCCTAACCCAACTAATGATTATATCCAAATAACCCTAGATAAGAAGCCTGGTCGGCTTTCTATAATGAGTCTTGATGGATATGAAGTTATGTCTGTGGAAGATTATATCTCAGGCTCTAAGATTGATGTTAGTGAATTAAGCTCTGGTATGTACATCATATCCGCAAATGACCAAATATTTAAATTTATAAAAATCAATGAATAAGGAACAATAAACTATTATTCACAAAAACTATATAATAAATCAAGAACCGAGAAAATGATAAGATTAACTATATTGATAACGAGTTTAATGTTAATCTTTACCCCTGCACTTTCACAAATATTAATAAATGAGTTATCATCTAAAAATGATGAATTTTTAAAATCTTCAGATGGTGAGTTTCATGATTGGGTTGAGCTATATAATAGCTCCGGTTTAGAAATCTCTCTGAAAGATTATTACATTTCAGATGATATCGAAGTACTTGATAAGTGGAAGTTTCCCAATATATCAATTCCATCAAAAGAATATTTAATAATTTTCTGTTCTGATAAAGACAATATTATCGATGGGGATGTGCATACAAACTTCAAGCTTTCTTCTGATGGTGAAACTATTTACTTAACCAATGGTCAAAGTATATTAGACAGTATGAAATTTGGTAGAATCAATGAAGATTATTCTTACGGTAGACTAGAAGAAACTAGTAATATAAAAACAAATCTGGCTATACCAACTCCAGGAAGATCAAATAGAATCAGCGGTACTATTGTACCAAGTAAAGAATCAGGGTTTTATCAAAATGAATTTGATTTAGAGCTAAAAACTGCCGAAGGTCTTAAAATATTCTATACAACAAATGGGGATGATCCAACAACAGAGTCTCAACAATATGAAGGTAAAATTGAGATTAAAAATGAATATGATGAATATAAATATCTCTCATATCCTACTGCGGCACCGGATAGTGTGAATTGTAGGATGAACTTTTATATACCTGAAACCGAGATTCCTAGATGTAGAGTAATCAGCTACTGTGTTATTGACAATGAAGGCAATCGATCAAAAGTATATCGTCAATCCTTCTTTTTCCATACTAAACATAGTTTACCAGTTGTTAGTATAATTACTGATAATCGTAATCTATTTAGTCAAGACTCAGGTATTTTCGTTCCTGGCGATAATTATGAAGAAGATATTCCATGTTGGACTGGAAACTATTTCCGAAAAGGGTGGGAAAAACCTGCAACAATTACATTCTTTGAGAAGGGTATTAATAAATTAGAAGAGGATATAGGTTTACAAATACATGGGGAAACTACTAGAACCTCTCCACAGAAATCTCTTAGAGTATCTGCAAGAAAAGAATATGGTGTTAACAAGTTAGAAAATGTCTTTTTTGATGATGCCCCTGTTGATGAATTCAATAGTGTAGTTCTGCGAACTACAATGGCTTGTATGAGTCATACATTATTCAAAGATGCACTTACGCTTAGTTGTATTCGAAACTTAGATCTTGAAAAAACATATGTCAAACCAATAGTGGTATATATAAATGGAAACTATTGGGGATTGAGCGAACTTAGAAATAGATTGGATGAAGATTATTTGTCTGATAAATATGAAATAGATGAAGATAGTATAAATATTGTATCTCTCGATAACATAGATGAAAAGAGACATGGCAGTTACGATGAATTTAGAGATATTTATAATTTCGTAGTTGATAATGAACTTTCTGATGATGAAAATTATAAAGTTGTTGAGAGCTATTTAAATATTGACAATTTCATAGACTACTACTTAGCGGAAATGTATTTTGCAAATTATGATTGGCCCGGCTCGAATTATCTAATATGGAATGGAGCTGGTGAGCAAAAAAAATATGAAAATCTGTTTTTTGATATAGATGCCGGTTGGGAAGAACCTGAGTATAATATGTTTGAGCATACTAATGAGCTTGAAAGTCAACGGTGGCCAAACCCAAGAAGTAAAAATATATTCCAACAAAGTCTTTTTAGTAATTCCACATTTAGGAACAAATTTATTTATAGAGCATTAGTTTTGTTAGAAACAGAATTTAGCTTTAAAACAGTAAAAAGTAAAATTGACTCATTTTTAGTAATCTATGGAAGTGAAATAGATAATTGCATAACAAGATTTGGATTCCCAGAAAATCGAGATGTTTGGATGAATAATATTGAGGAGGATTTGATAAATTTTGCTCGTGAAAGAGAGTGTTATTTCAGAAAGAATATGAAAGAGTTCTTTGACCTTAGTGACGACCTACTGTGTGTTGGAACTACAGTAGAAGGTAATTTCAATAGACCACCAACTATCTCACCAAATCCAGCTTCAACATACATTAGAATAGAAAATATTACTTCTGATAGAATAATAATATATGACATACACGGTAGAGAAATGAGTACCATTGACTGCGAAAATGAAAGTAGCTTAGAAATAAATATTAGTAATTTTACTCCTTCAGTGTATTTTATAAAGATGAATGATGGAGTATTCAAATTCATTAAAAAATAATACCATACTTACCCAAAAATAAATTAAACTTTCATTAATCGTTACTATTTTGTTCCCTTTTCAGTTTTTATGTGTTATTAGTTACAGAAGTTATATATAGCGACAGATGAGTATTAATCTTAACAAACATACTGATTCTGATCTGATATCAATGATGTCTGATTCGAAGGAGCGTGAAGGGCTTGCTTTTAGTGAGCTCTACGATAGATATGAGTCTACTCTGAGGGCATATATATATACTATTGTTAAAAATGAAGAAAAGACTGAAGACCTAGTACAAGACACTTTTGTTTCATTTTATAAACAAATAAAAAAAGGAAAGGATTTCCCCAATGTACCGGGTTTCCTAATTACAGTCGCTAGAAATTTGTGTCTTAATGACAAGCGTAAGAGTAAGCCAAAAGTTGAGCTTAATGAAGATTACGAGATAGCTGATAAAAAAAAGGAAAGCTATGAAGATAAAGAGCTTTTGGAGTTAATAATAATGGCGACAGAATTCTTGAAAGAAAAATATAGAAGAGCATATATATTAAAAGAATTCGAAGGTTATAAATATAAAGAAATAGCTAAAATGGAATCAATTGCTATTGCAACGGCAAAAGTGAGAGTCCTTAGAGCTAGAAAAATGATAATAAATACATTAGAACCATACATTAAAGATTTGAGTAAATAGAGCAGTATTTAGGTGATACTATGAGTAAGTTTGATAAGTTAAATGAATTTTTAGAAGGTGAGCTGCAAAGTTCAGAGGAGCAGTCATTGTTCAATGATTTGGCATCTGATGATAAGCTTCGTGGTGAGTTCAAAAATTTATTGGCTATTAGTTCGGTTGTGAAAAACAACAGGAAAGCATTTGCTAAGAATGATAAAACTAAGAAGGCAGTATTTGCATCACTTGGATTGTCTATCCCTGTAGCAGATGCTGTTTCAACTGCTGCTGGTTCTGCAGGTGCCGGAGCCGTTGTTGGCTATGGTGCTAAATCTCTATTTACTATTGGTGCACTTTCAGCTGTTGCTACAGCAATAGTAATGTGGTTTATGATTGACCTAGCAGGTGAAAGCACAAATAATAATTATATAGAGAAAAGCTTCACTCAAGGCAATTTAGTTGTTGAATTGCCACAGGAAAATACTTCTGAAAAAAGTGATTATGCAATAGTTTCTTCGAAAAGCGCTGATGAGTCTACTAACTTTGAATCTCTATACTATTCTGAATTAAAAACTAATGAATTATTAAGACAGAGACTCGCTAATTATGAGAATGTAATCAGTAATCAAGAAGAAGAGATAAATAGCTACAAGAGTAAGTTAATTGCTTACGAGTCAGAACTACAAGATTTAAAAATCAATTATAAAGCTCAATCAGAGAGAGACATGGCAGCTTTAGAATCTGAATTAATTTCTGAGATGGATAATCTAAATTCAGAACTTTTAATTAAATCAGAACTTATATCTAACTATGAAAGTCAACTCTCAGCTCTGAATAAAAGCGGTTTGAATGAAGACCAAAGTGAGATAATACCAATGGTTAGCAAACAGAATAATTCTCAATGGTCTGCAGAGTGGAGAGGTAGCCAAACATTTGATATGACAGATGTAGAATACAGTAATTCTGATATATCACAATTTAATAATAATGCTTTAGCAGTTATGTATAATTTTGATAATGGTTTTTCATTTGGCTCAGAAATAAGGCAGGAAACATTTCAGTTAGAATTCAATGGTGATGATCAAAATGGTGTAAACTACGATTATACTCAAGAACCAAACTTTACTTCGCTGAGCGTGTTTGGAAGGCAGAGATTTGATATGAGCCAAACTGTAGATCCGTTTGCTCAACTTACTTTGGGAGGCAATAAAATTGGTATAGTTGGTAGAGCTATGGGCGGGATTTTGTACAGTCCATATAGTTACTTAAATATGACATTTGGGCTTGAATATAACTATATGTCCTACCAGTATCAGGGAGTAAGATTTGGCTCTGGTAAGGTAGGGTTTAATTATGGAGTAAATATCCAATTCTAATGAAATTATTACTACAAATATCGCTAATACTTTTAATCTTCTGGGGTTGTAAGGAGCCATCAGTTACGGGTCCTGGTGAGAAGGTTGTGAATGATAGTATAGAATTTGAAATAATAGCAAATTCTGATCAAGGTATAGAAGCCGATTCGAGCTCAGAGTTTGTGATAGAGTCTAAAGATGAGCTAAATATGTTCATTACAAACAAGTCAGATGGAATGAATCTTAGCTTTATTGACAAGCTATTAGATATTGATTTATCTGAAAAAACTCTATTGATAATTACTTATAGAACAATCTATTCTAACTCTTCAATTAAGATTGATTCTTTGTTTATAAGTAATAGTGGATCTATAGGTGTTGATTATACAGTAGTTGAGGAAGGTAATAGAGAAAACAAGATTAAATATCTATCTGTTGCTCTATTGATAAATAAAAAGATCAAGCAAGCTCTCCTTTTCAGAAAAAGAATCGAAAGAAGGTTTGAGAATAGTTATGATGGCTACACTACAGTAGCAAAAGATTTAGTAGTTGACTATAGATTCAAATGGAAAGAGGTCTTTAATAGTGAACTGGAGTTTAATACTTGGGCAACTAAGGTTAGTTTGAAAGATTTTTCTTTGTTGGATAGTGTTGATTTTAACACCCAAACACTAATTTCAGTTGGTACCGGATACTTTACAAGTGGTGAATATGACTACTCAATAACAAATATTCAACCTACTTTAAATACTCTAGAAGTAAGTTCAGAATTTTCAGTTATAAACCATTTGACAGATGTATTTAGTCCATCAAATCACTTTGTTGTGGTTAACAAAACTAACAAACAGATCAGGTTTGGAAGGACAAAAATTAATCAATCTGATGCCTTGAGTATGCAAAATCTTTATTATGAGGACTTTAGATCGATTAGGACACAAGCGAATTTAAATATTACGGATAGTTTGAGTATAACTAAAGTTAGTAGTGCAAGTGAACTAATGGAAGCACTATCGTTATCAAATGAAGTAAATTCAGCTACATTATTAATAGATTTCGAATTCTTTGATGTTTTAGTGATTAAAACTAATATTATTCCCACTAAAGTTTTGAAAACAGAAGTAGTTGAGTTAAAAGAAAGCAATGGCTTACTAACAGGTAAAGTAAATTTGAGAATTCAACCAAACCAAGGAATTGGTACAGGTAGTTTTATAAATATAATTAAAGTAATAAAAACAGATACAGAATTAGATAGTAATTTTGAGGTGAGATTGTTATGAGAAAATTAGCATTAATTTTAGCATTATTAATAGTAGCAATAGGTTGTAAAGATCCGAGACTAGGTCCAGATGACGATAAAAAGCCAACTACTGAATTAAATCAAATTAGCTTTGAAAGCCCATCAGTAGGTCAAAAATCAGTCTATGTGCATTTTGTAGGTTTTAATGTATGGTCTAACACTCAAAAAGATCTTGAGTACACTAATGATACTCTTACACTAGAAATCACTAATCAGATTGACGACAATACATTCATAATAACTGAAACAGTTAAAGGGAGTTATTTCGATAGGTACGACAAAAAGCAAAATTCATTTACTTTGAAAGTACATCAAGATTCTGTTTCCTTCATTGGTGAGGATTATTATGGCTCAATATTATTTTCTCTTCAAGAGCCAACACTTAGACCAAATTCAAGAATGGAGCTGTCTCATAATGGATGGTTGATATCACCAAATACAACTTATAAGAATTTAGATGGGTATTTGTTTGATTATAAAGTAGGTGATACTACATTTGCAGGGATAAATACACATGTTAACTATGAACCAATGACATACGATGGTGGTGGCTTAGCGGTTGCGTATAACTATCAACTTGGAGTTGTTCGTTCTTATGTTATTAATCCATGGACTGCTCAGGCAGATGGTTTTGACTTAGTAAATACAATAAATAATGAAAAGCCAAGAACAGACTTTGTCGATACTAAGTGGGAGTTAGTTTCTGCAACTACTGTAGATGGTAATGTGAAGACTGCTAAAGAGCTAGAAGCAATCGGGTATTATATATATTTCACTAATGAATCTGAGTTCTATTTATTTTACGGAAATGATTCAGGCGGTGAATACAGCATAGATGGAAATCAAATAAAAATTGAAATGGGAGCAACTACAAAGAAGCTTTCACCTTTCATGGAATTATATGATATCTTAAATGAATCTATCAAATTCAGTGCAAATACTAACAAGTTAATTATATATTCTGATAACAATGAATATAGCAGTGTTGAATTTAAGTTAGTTAGTCCAAATACTGATGTCTTAGCTTTGTCTAAGAACAACTGGAAACTCACGAATTTAGTTTTGGCTGATAGGTCAGTTGTAAAACTAGATGACTATATTGACAGAAACAGCACGATGAATAACTTTACATTAAAATTCTTAAGAAATAGTTACTATGAGGGGTTTTCTGGTTGTAATACTTATGGCGGAAAATATGAGGTAAGTAACACAAAATTAGAAATGTTTGGCGGAAATATTACAGAAGCCGCTTGCCCATTTTCACAAGAATATAATGATATTCTTAATAAATCTCATTCGTATAACTTAATAGATGGAACATTAAACATTTATTCTAATCACATAAATGTAAAAGCATTAATCTTTGTGCCGACTCGATAAAAGTAGTGAAATCACAATAAAATTTACTTTCTTAATTCTATATTTTATTATATTAGAAGACTAATTAATCTGAATTTAAAAAAGAGAAAGTAATATGCCTTTTTATCATAAATTGGGTGAAATACCTAACCCAAAGCACACTGCTTTTAGAAAACCTGATGGAAGTTTGTATATCGAAGAGCTAGCTAGTACTAAGGGCTTTTCTGATATCTATAGCAATAAATATCATATCAATTCTCCAACTAAGGTGTTAAGAATAAATGAATTACCTGATGTGGAGTTAAAGCTATGGAAAGATCCACCAGTAAAGCATTTGCACTTTTATACGGATAGAATAACCAAAGATGGTGATTTCTTTGATTCAAGAATTCCTTACCTTAGAAATGATCATGTAGTTGTTTATACAGCGCACCCGAACAAAAACCCTAAGCAATTCTACAAAAATGCCTATGCCCACGAATTTGTTTTCGTACACAGAGGTAGCGGTAAACTATTTACTGACTACGGTACAATTCACTTTGTTCAAGGTGATCAGATTGTAATACCAATGGGTACAGTTCACCAAATTGTGTTCGATGATTTGAAGGACAATAAGCTATTAGTGGTTGAATCAGCATCGTCATTTGAGATTCCTAAGCATTATAGAAATCAATATGGACAATGTTCTGAAGATGCTCCTTACTGTGAGCGTGATTTCAAAATACCCACTGAGTTAGAAGTGCACGACGAAAAAGGAGAGTTCATAATCAGAATCAAAGCTGGGAAAAAGATGTATGAATACGTTCACCCATACCACCCTCTTGATGTAGTTGGTTGGGATGGATATCTATACCCATGGGCTTTTAATATCCGTGATTATCATCCGAAAGTTGGTAGAATTCACCTGCCACCGCCAATTCACTTACTATACAACACGGAGCACTTCGTGCTTTGCAATTTCAATCCTCGTCCGTTCGATTGGTATCCAGATGCCATTCCTGCACCGTATTTCCATACAAATGTGGATAGTGCAGAGATGCTTTACTATGTAGAGGGAGATTTTATGTCAAGAAGAGGAATTGAGGAGGGTTCTATTACACTCCACCCAGTTGGGCTGCCGCATGGACCTCAACCAGGCAAGACTGAAGCATCTATAGGTGCAAAAGAAACTGACGAATATGCTATTATGCTTGATACATTTGGGACTTTATACCCTACATTGAATGTAAACGATTGCGAAGATGAGGAATATTACAAGTCTTGGTTAGAAGAAGGGGATGAAAAGTAAAAATTAATTAAAACACAATTTAGAAAAGCTATTTCCTTTTTAAAACTACTATGCTGATATCGTCAGTTAGTTCATCGCTACCAGCAAATTCAGTTACTTTTTTGAGTATATGTTGAGTAGCATCTTTAGGGGATAGCTTTTTTGTTTCAGATATAATTGCTTTTGCTCCCTCCATACCTAACTCATTTCCGTCTTTGTCTGTTGCTTCGTTCAGGCCGTCGGTGTACATAACTAACATATTATCTAGTTCTAAAGTTTCAGACTCATATTCTAAAGGCGAAGGTAAAAATCCAAGTATTACACCACCTACTTTTAGTTCTTTTATTTCATCTTCATTACCAACTAAAAGAGGGTAGAAGTGTCCTGCATTTATATACTCAAAAGTATGATTAGATTGATCATAAAGGCAAAAGAATGCAGTGATAAACATATCTTTAGATGTATTTTTATAAACTATTTTATTTACTGAATCAACTAATTCTTTCAGATTTGGCTCTATTGGTGCTAATGCTTGTATCGCAGCTTGTATATTTGACATTATAATTGCAGCAGGCACTCCTTTCCCTGTTACATCAGCTATTACGAATAGATATTTGTCTTCATTGATTCTAATATAGTCGAAATAATCTCCACCGACTTCTCCAGATGGGTTAGTGAAACCATAGAAACTGAAATTCTTTTCTTCTAGAGTGCTTTCAGGCAATAGCTTCATTTGTATTTCACTTGCTATACTCATTTCAGACTCATATTTCTTTTTCTCAATCTCTTCTAAGATAAGTCTTTCATTTTCAATAGCTGAAATTGCAGTTGTAGCTAAGCTTTGAACAAAACTGTAATCCTGTTCGTCATATTCGCCAATCATCTTTGGACCAATTACAATGTAGCCTTCAGTTTTACCAAATATTTCCATAGGGGAGACTATCTTTATCTTATCTCTAAACTCCTCTTTTAAATCTGTGCTTAGTCTAATTTTATTAAATTTAGGAGTCAGTTCACACAACTCATCATCTGAAATATCCAAATTGTTCTTCAGAACTTCAGTACCATTGCTAGTTTTAACTACAGCATATTTATTTGTGGTAAGTTGCCCCATTATGTTGAATGCAATTGCTTGTATTATCTTGTCCAAGGAAGACAAACCACTAAAGGAACGACTAATTTCAAAAAGAGTCTCTAGTAGTTGATTTTTCTTTTCTGTTTGTTTTTTTTCAGATTGAAGTCTGTCAAAAATCAGCAAGTTTTCAAGGGCAGATTTTGAGATTGATAATATGAGTTTTACATACTTTTCTTCTACCGAATTGATAGGAACACCAGTTAATTTATCGCCTATAATAAATTCATATTTTGTGAGGTTATCTACTGATATTGATTCAATTAATTTTGGTGAGCAATCTAACTTACCTTTTTTAAAATGTACGAACTCCTTGTTGTCCTTATATTTGACTGCTTCTACACCACATACTCCTAATTTACCTAATATAGTTAGTAATGTAGAGTTAACAATAAAATCTTCACTCAAATTTTGATTTAATTTATTACTAAAATCAAGTAATGATTCTAAATTTATTAGTTCTGCGGTTCTCATTGTTGAATCATAAACCTGTTTGTGTTTGCAGGTAGACTTACTTCGTCAACTATAGCACCTGATTTAGAGTTTGAAATAACGATTTTCGAACTATTTCCGTCTCTTTCTAATAGCATAATAGATTCGAAATTTGGGCCATACTCCATCTGTTCGAACTGCCTTTCAGTTATAGTTGTGAATCTATCATCTACTCTGTTATCAATTCTAATGTACCCTAAATTTGTCGCTACAAATGTATAAGATAGAGATGTGCTGAGTATATCATAACTTTCTAGATTATTAGCATTTATCCTAGCGTCGCCAAACTCAAAAGATTCTCTTAATGTATTCGATCCAGTATTAATGTAGTGAATTTGAGCAGGGATTTGATTGTTTTCATTACTAATTCTATTCGATACAACTAATAGTTCATTTCTTGAAGTGATAGATGAAACGCTAGGAGGAGTGGGTAAATCGATTTGATTTGATTCTCTATAATTTCTAATATCAATTACACTGACACTACTTGATTGAGGTTCTGTTAGATATACAAAGCTTCCAGCACTATTGATAGAATTGATTACGCTACCTCCATCTATATATCTAACTATTTCATTGTAAACTAAATCATAATTCGCCACGTATGGGGCATTTTTGAATGTCACAAAACCATCTGCAATATTAGAAAAGCTAATATCATCTGGTCCTGATGAATTAGGAAACTCATTCGTCTTAATCAAAGTATCAGCTTCAGAATCAAACACGTACATTTTGTTTTCATTAGGTACTAGAATATAGACTTTACCCTGAAACTCACGAATGTTTGAAATGTTAGAATTTACTTCTATACCATTCGATTCTAATAGTTTGTCTACTAGCAATGTCATTGCAGGAAACTCATAAATGCTTACTTCATTTGTTTCACTATTAGCAATGTATATATCATTAGCGTTGACTGAGTTGTCAATTAATCTTTCCTCTTTATTACACGCTATGAATAAGAACGTAAATATTATTATTGAAAATCTTGTCATCATCAGCTATATACCCTCTCACCAAATATTGCAGTTCCAACTCTAATCATTGTGCTACCTTCTGATATTGCTAATTGATAGTCAGCAGTCATACCCATTGATAACTCGTTCAAATCAGTTCCTAACTCATTGTTAATATTATTTTTTAAGTCTTTCAGCAAGGCAAATTCTTTTTTTCTTTCACTATCTGTGCTATCAAGTCCAGAAATAGTCATCAAACCTTTCAAATTTACATTTTCTAAATCAATTATTCCTTTAGCTATATCTAAAGCATCATTAGGATTGCATCCTGATTTAGAATCTTCACCTGATGTGTTTACTTGGAGCAAAATATCAATAGTTCTATCATTTTGATTAGCTCTTTTATTTATTTCCTTTGCTAACTTCAGTTTATAAACAGAATGAATGCAATTGACAAATGGAGCAATATACTTAACCTTATTCGTTTGCAAATGGCCGATAAAGTGCCACTCAATTTTATCCTTTGTTTTGTCGTCTAACCATTCAAATTTTTCCACCATTTCCTGTACGTAATTTTCACCGAATACTCTCAAACCAGCATCGAACGCTCTTTTCATTGCCTCTTTTGGGTGTGATTTTGATACAGAAATTATCTTTAAGTTGTTTTTCTTTACTTCTGGTATACTATTTAATATACTATTATAATTTTCTTTGTATTGTTCTTTGTCTAATAATGCCAATCTATCTTACCAATATTTTTTCAACTAATTTATTGTTCCCATCACTAATATAAACGAAATAGGTGCAAGTAGCAAAGTCTGATAAATCAAAACTTACTGCTCCTGTGTAATACCCTTTATCAATTAACATAGTTTGCCCTGTTAAAGTTACAATCTCTATGTTGTAAATGCTGTTTTGACTAACAATTGGGAATATAATAGACAACTGACTTGAGACAATATTACTTTCAATATGAATATCGTTTGATTTGTCATGTTCTACTGAAGTAGTTATATCTGTACTCATTATCTCATACAAATAAAGATTATCAACCACATCCAGATTTGCTATTAATTTATTACCAGGTATAATTAGAGTGTCTACTTTGTTATTTATCTCATGAGAATAGTTGGATGTTTCATTACTGAATGTAATAGCATAATTTAATTCTAAATCGAAAACTTGGAATTCATTGTCTCTCTGTTCTGCTATGATATAAGTGTTTTCATCATCATATTCTACTTTCAAATCTATTTGAGGGAATCCACGACCGTAAACCCAGGTATCCCAAAATGTATCATCTAAAACATCTGAGAATAAGCTTTTGAGGTCTTTAGTAGTAACATTACTATGCTTATATTTACCTAAATATTCATTTATTTTAGTTTTGAAAACTTCTTCACCGACTAAATCAGAGATTAGAGCTAATATTAAACCACCCTTTTGATAAATAGTCGAAGGGTAATTATTTCTTGAAAATTGACTAAAATTATAGAGAGGAATATGTTGTTCAGGAATTGCTGTTGAGTTAATGTATTTCTTTCTGAGTTTCATTATTGCATCTCTATATTCGTTTTCTCCTAGCTTGGACTTAATCCATACATATTCGCAGAAAGTAGCAAAACCCTCATTCAACCATGCATCTCTGAAATCATAAGGAGTTACTAGATTACCAAACCACTGATGAGCCAATTCATGTGAAGCTGTGCTATACATAGAATCTTTAGCACTTGCTACTGTCAATATTTGTCCGTGAGACATAGTTACCATAGTCTGGTGCTCCATCGCTCCTTTGCTAGCAGCATAGTAACCCATTGTCTCAAAAGGATAGTCATAGTTGAAATACTCTTCGAAAACTGTAATCATCTCAGGTACTAGTTTGAATGCAAATGCACCAGCATTTATTGACTCTTGAGTATCGTACATATAAACCGTAACAGGAATATCTTCTGATGGAATGTTTACTTCAGCATAGTTTCCTATTGCGAATGTCATCAGATAAGTAGCAACTTCTTTATCACCTAAACTCCATTTATTTGCAGTTTTTCCTTCAAATGGAGGCAATTGTCCGATAAGTTTCCCATTAGAAATAGCAATTAGAGTATCAGATGTTGCAATACTAATTTCAAATTTTGCTTTGTCTGACGGATGATCATAGCAAGGCAACCAATGGCGAGTAGCTCCTACAGAAGGGTTAAAAAATCCTACTCCCATAGCATAGAGCTTTTCTGATGAATAGTGAACGCCACCCCAATTGAAGTTACCTCCTTCACTTGTCATTTTCCCATGATAATATATGCTTATTAAAGCATTCTCATTATCATCTATTGATTTAACTGTATAATAAGAATCAGATGTATCAGTACTAGGTGTAAAATCGAATTCAGTTTTTGCACCATTTATATAAACACTATCTATATTCAAGTTGATGCAATGAAAATAAAATTCATTTCCTAGTTTTCCTTCTTTCCAATCAAGTTTAATGTTGTTTATACCTACAATTTCTTTTGACGATGGGTCTGTAATTTCAATGAATGGTTCATAAGATATAACATTAAATCCAACTTCTAAGTATTCATGAGGATCCGCAGGAGATTGTGAGTATAAGGACTGTAAAGTGATAAAAATAATTAATAAGATAGCTTTCATAATCGTAATTTCGTTTATTGATTCACAAACAATATACAAAAAAAGTCCTAACTAGTAGTTAGGACTTTAATGATATTTTTCGTCTAGGGGTTATTATTATTGGTCATTTATTGACACGAATCGCCATGTATTAGCATCAATTTTTGTAATTATATAGCTATCTCCAGGATCAGTCAAATCTTGTGCAACTCCATTCAAAATCAATGTATTCTGACCAGAAGTTGCGTCGCTGTCAACTTGATAAATGTGTACAATTGAGCCAATACTATGTTCTGAATTCAAATCTGCTTCAGTCCAATTGTTTACCACATTGTTAGCACTAAGTACGATAACTGAGGCCAATGCTCCAATATCAGTCCCAACAGGTGTTTGAGCAACAGTTCCATTGACTTCTAATGAACCATTAATCTGAACATCACCATTTACTATAAATTCTTTAATTGAGGCATTTGCACTTGAACCACTTATAGTCAATTGAGCTGCGTCTGTACCATCGCCAATTGTGTTCCCAGCAGCTGTAGCTGTTAGTGCACCAGATAATTCTGTTGTCTCGCTTACTTCTAATTCTCCGTTAACGCCTAATGCAACTGCACCAGCATTATCAATTGTAACGGCTTCATCAGTACCATTTCCATCTATGGTTAAATTATCTTCAGTAATGTCAATTATGTCTCGACTGTTAACTTTGATTGTACCAGTACCTGTATTCTCCTCATAGCTAAGTTTCATCTCAGTTTCATTAGCCTCGCCATCTGCTGGACCAATGTGAACAGAGTTGCCTAGTACATATGCACTACTCCAACGTTGCTCATCGCCACCCAAATCTGAGCCACCATTCTCTGGAGGAGTTAAGTTGCCATCATTGTCAAATATACCACCTTGTGCTTGTGAAGCTAAGAGTTGGTCTAATCTATACTGAGCATAAATTTGACCACCAACAAGAACTTCTACAACCGTTGAGGTGTTAATATCTGTGGGTTGAATGTCAGCAAGTGCTGTTTGATTTTGCCCTTGAGTATTTTCAACGACATCCAAAATTGCAAAACCTGAACTATTACCAGTTACATTATTAATATCTGCACTTGTGTAAAGTGTGTTTGTGCCACCTGAATAGTCAGTGATTCTAACTGTCATTGTAGTAGAAGCACCAGTATAAAACACACCAACCTTGAAAGGTGCTAATGATAGGGCAGTTGAAGCCGACAAAGCAAGTATAATTAAGAATAAAAGTAATTTTTTCATGTTTTTTCAAAACCTAAATATTTATATCTAAGCAAATATATTAAAAATCAATTAAATAAACACTTTCTTTATAAAATATTTAATAAAAAAATTATTTCTTTTTCTTCGTATTTTTTAAGAGTAGTTTTTTTAATGCATCGATATTCTTTGATTCTTCTTCAGAATAATGTTTAGCGGCCATTTTTCTAATATTCTTTTTATTACTTTTAGGTATACTCCCTTTATCAGAACTATCTGAAGTTTTATTTTTATCTATTTCAGATTCTGACCTTTTGAATTTTTCTTCAGGAAAGTATCCAAGCTCTTTATCTGTAAAGGGGATTCTGTTTTTTAAAAGTTCAAGTTTTTCTGCACCAAAAATCTCAAGTAGTTTTGCTTCAAGAGTAGATTTCGAATATGGTTTTGAAATAAAGTGACTTGAACCTGCTTTAACTATTCTGGCTATTAGGTCAACATCGGTGACCCCAGACCCAACCAACACAGGTATATCCTGAGTGTTTTTTATAGCTTTAAGTATTTTAAGAGTGACTAGCCCATCTAGCTCTTTCATTATTATATCAAGTACAATTAGAGTGGGCTCGTGCTCTACAGCCAAAGCAATCCCCTCAAAACCATTTGAAACAGTAAAAATTTCATCGAAACCATACTGTTTTAGGTTCTTTAACATTATCCTTTGCATCCAGATATCGTCATCTATTATCAACGCACTGTGCATATTCTTAATCTTTATCAGGTTTTGAGTTATGTAAAGCTAATTGTTCCAATTTATTAATATTTGACGAAGAATCATCAATACTTGTATTTTTTAATATATCTTTTAGTACATCAAATTGTACAGAAGATGATTCTTGATTCGTTTCAACTATTTTATCGTATATTTCTTTTCTGTGTACAGCAATTGACTTCGGTGCATTGATACCTAATCTTACTACACCTCTATCATAACCAACTACAGTTATTTCTATTGAATTACCAATAGTTATTACTTCACCAACTTTTCTAGAAAGTACAAGCATTTTATTATACCTCCTTGTTAGCTGGTTTATTTATAACTGCTTGCTTAGTTGAATACTTATCTTTGGATATTACGATTTGTCTACCAGTTTTGCTTTCTACTTCAAAAACTATTGGGGCTTTCATATTAGCTGTCATCTGTCTCTCTTTATTGCCAAGAGTAATAACTACGAAAGCGGCTTCCTTCTCTAAATCAATGCCTCTCCCAGGCTTATAGTCTATATCAACAAGCCAAGGGTTTATCAGTGGAAAACCAATATTAGGGTCGTCTATAGATATTAACCAACGTAGTGGAGCTGTTTCCTCATGATTGATTAACACAAATTTATTAAGGTTTTCAAACCCTAATAGGCCATCAGGGAATGAAAAAAGCTTATCATTCTCTATTTCTATTTCTCCGAAGTGTGGAGTTGTAATTTTTACTACTTTAACTTCCTGTTCACTCATTGCAAAATCCTTTTTGTTGTTGCATACCCCTTATTATAAGTAACTTAAAAGGGGGTTGAATTTTAATGCTGCAATTTCCTTGCCAATTGCAAATGTATAATTCTATTATCGGTAATTGTTACCATAACTAAAGTAAAAAAAATGAATTTAATACTTTTTTACACAAATTGAATAAATTGCAGATATGAAAAAATCAACTCGAATATTACTTTCTGGCTTATCAGGTATACTATTGACATTGTCATTTCCTCCTATGCCATTTTATTTCCTTTCATTTTTTAGTTTTATTCCTATCTTATTCTTGTTAGATAAAACTAAGAAATTCTATTTTTGGAATACGTATTTAACTTTCTTCATTTATCATGTAGCTACTCTTTGGTGGATTAGTAGTTTTCAAGAAAAAACAGACCCCTTTCTAATGGCTTCTGGTTTTGTTTTAGATATATTTCATCCGCTATATTTTATGGTGCCAATTGTTGCTTGGTTAGTCATAAGAATAAGACTTCCAAGACGGATGGCGCTATATACATTTCCTTTTATTTGGACAGCATGGGAATGGGTTAGGAGTTTAAGTGAGTTGTCTTTCCCTTGGCTCTCATTGGGCTATTCGCAAATATATAATACTCAATGGGTACAAGTAGGTGATTTATTTGGTGTCTACGGGGTTAGTTTTCTTATTGTACTGTTTAATATTACAGTGTATGATATAATTACAAGCTTTGAAAAATCCAAGTTTGAAATGAATAGAAGCAAATTTCAAATCGCAATTTTACTAATCATAATAGCAGTACCAATAATTTATTCCAATATTCAAATTAATAGATTTAATCATGATAAGTTAGTAGAAGCTAATAATACTATCAATATAGGTTTGGTTCAACCGAATATAGATCCTTGGGATAAATGGTCAGCAGGAACTAAAGATCAGACACTCACACTTATGAAATATAGCGATGAGTTAATTGCTAAAGATAGCTCTTTAGATTTGATAATATGGCCAGAGACTAGCGTATTGTATATCAACAATAAGTTCAATATTGATCACAAATTTAGCTTCCTTCAAAACTGGATTGATACAAACAATATCTCTTTGCTTACAGGATTTGTGGATATAAAAATCTACGATGAGTCTGAAAAGCCTAGCATAACTAAAGAAATGCACTTTAGAGGGGAGGAGGTTTCTTACGATAATTTTAACAGTGCTCTTTTGTTAGATTCAAGTAATTACGGAATATATCATAAATCAAAACTAACTCCTTTTGGTGAAAGAGTCCCGCATGTAGAAATATTCACGTTTCTAACAGACTTTATTGATTGGGGAGTGGGGATTTCTTTTTGGGGTAAAGGAACTGAATTGAAAAATTTAAGCATGAATAAAGATGTAAAAATTGCTCCTATAATATGCATAGAATCAATTTACCCCTCATTCGTAAGGGAATTTAGCTATGAAGGGGCTAATATAATGACGGTCATTACTAATGATGCATGGTATGATCATACACCTGGACCAGAACAGCATGCACTTATTTCGGCCTTCAGAGCATTAGAAAACAAAAAATATTTGGCTAGAGCTGCAAACTCAGGTGTTAGTTGCTTTATATCCCCATTAGGTGAAATAATAGAAAGAGCAAACCAATATGAAAGAACAGACCTTGCAATGTCAATACCTACAATAGATGAAAACACAATTTATGCAATTTATGGTGATTGGTTTGTTTACTTTTGTCTTATGATTTCAGGGTTTTATTTGTTCTATTCAGTTTTTAGGAAAAAGTAAATATTTACTGTTACTTTTTAAGCTTTCACTTGTTTTAATTGTATCGAATGACTATATTTATAATTATAGAAAATTAAATATTAATACAGGTGTTATATGAATTTTACATTTACAAATTTTAAACATGCCATTATATTAGCTGCTTTTTTATTTGCAGTCAATTTAAATTCTCAAGGGTTCGAAGATGTACTTCCTAAGGCAGGTATTGAACATTATACCCATGATGATTTTCTTATGGCAGGTGGGGTTGTAGTTATTGACTACAACAATGACGGATATGAGGATGTTTTGATGATTGGTGGTGATGATGAATCAACCAAGTTGTTCAGAAACAATCCGGAAGCATACAATTCAGACCCTTACGATTACGCTAATATGTTTACAGATGTATCTGACCTGATACCCGAAGCAAATTATTACTTTACTATAGGTGGTGGGGCTTTTGACTACAACAACGATGGGTGGTTAGATCTAGTTCTTACTACAGATAGAGGAGAACCTACATTAGTTTTCGAAAATGAAGGCGGAACATTCAAAGAAGTAAGTGCTCAGTTGGGGATTATTCATACTTTCCAGTCAACAAGTGTCTCATTCGGAGATGTGAATCTGGATGGTTGGCCAGATATATACATAGCTAATTATTTTGAGGATTCAGGTAATCAAAACTGTTTGCCTAACTCACTATTTATAAATAAAAATGGTGAATTCTTCAACGAAGAGGCAGTAAGAAACGGAGTAAATGACAGAGGCTGTGGACTTGCTAATACATTGTCAGATTACGATAACGATGGTGATCTAGATGTGTTTGTTGCCAACGATTTTGGACAGGCTTTTACTTCTAATGCACTTTATAGAAATGAGTATCCTCTTGAGTCATTTACTAATGTAAAAACTCAAGTGGGATTTGATGAAGCAATTTTAGGAATGGGAGTAGATGGTGGTGACTACGACAATGATGGTGATATTGATTACTACGCAACTAACCTAGGACAAAATTATTTTTATGATAACCAGAATGGACAAATCTTTTTTGAGCGTGGTAAAGAGTTGAAAATTGATAATACTGATGTAAACCCTGATGAAGACAATTCTGGTTTAACAGTTAGTTGGAGTGTGAATTGGTTTGATTTTGACTTAGACATGGATGTAGATCTACATGTAACAAATGGGTATCTGTCGCCAATTCCTGATATCGACACGAAATATGCTGATAACAATAGATTTTATGAAAATAATGGTAAAGACCAAGAATTTGACGAAGTGACTGAAGAAAACGGTTTGCTTTCTCCAGGTATTGACAGAGGAGCAGCTCAGATTGATTTTGATAACGATGGCGATATGGATTTACTTACTACTGCTACAAGACCTAATGTAGACACTTATGGGTATAGAGATAATGATTGGTTCAAACTTTTCGAGAATAAGCAAAATACAGGTAGAAACTGGTTAAAGGTAAAACTGACTGGTTCCACTACAGATATACAATCAATTGGCAGTAGAGTAAAGCTATACACAGGTAATGTAACTCAAATGAGAGAGGTTACCTCCGGTGGTGGTGGATACCTTTCCCAGAGCACTAGAGTGCTCCAATTCGGATTGGCTGACAATGAATCAGTTGATTCACTGGAAGTAATATGGATTGGCAAAAACACTGTTAGAACTAAAATGTATGATATTGAAGCTAACCAACAACTTAATATTATTCAGTCTTATTACGATACTGTAAATGTTGAAGTTTGTAAAGGTGAAACTCTTTTTGATAAAACTTGGGAAAACCATGGATTTCATAATGAACAATTTGTAGCTGCTAATGGGGCTGATAGTAATGTTAATTATAACATAATTGTAAATATTCCTGACTCTATTAACACAAATGTTGAAATCTGTAAAGGTGAAACTTTCGAGGGGCA
This sequence comes from Chlorobiota bacterium, assembly GCA_046290495.1. Lineage (GTDB taxonomy): Bacteria > Bacteroidota > Ignavibacteria > Kapaibacteriales > UBA2268 > PGYR01. Next base: position 575,679 of record JBKAGT010000006.1, read on the forward strand.
AGAGTGGGATGAAAGCGGTCTTAAATATGTTACTTATGTTAACTCAAAAGGTTGTGATAGTGTTGTTGCGTACAATGTTGAAGTTTTACAACCACAAGAATCAGTTATTGATACTGCAATCTGTTATTCTTCATTCTTCCAAGGTAAGCAATACATCAGCGATACAACACTAGTTAGAAGTTTGAAGGGAGCAAATGGCTGCGATAGTTTAGTTACTTTTAACATTGAAGTCTTGGAAGCTCCAAATTACACTGAGAATTTTGATGTTTGTTATGGTGATATTTTCAGAGGTAAGATTATTGTAAAACAAGAGATATTCTCTGATAAATTTAAGAGCGATCAAAATTGCGATAGTGTACATACAATTGTTGTGAACCCACTTCCAGAAAGTAGATTTAGAGATACTGTCCAACTAAACTATGGTGAAAGTTTCAAAGGGAAAGAGTGGACTGAAGATGGAATTTATTCTAATAAAATTGAAGGTGGAGCTTTTAACGGATGTGATAGTGTATATATAGTTGATGTATTTGTTACTCCAACTAGTATATTTGATACTAGAGTAGACAACAAACTTGGTGTGAGTGTAACTCCTAATCCATTCAATGAAATTACTACTATCGAATTCAATTTAGATCAGTCAGAAGGTACGCGAGTAGAACTTATGAATCATATTGGACAATCTATTCCAATTAACTATAATCCAATACCTGGAACTAACAGATTTGAGCTGAACGCTAAAGAACTTGGCTTAAGTAATGGGCTATATTATCTGAAAATAATTACGCCTAGAAATACTTATGTTACAAAGATACTTAGAGGAAATTAAGAATGAGAAAATTAATTGTTTTATCAATATTGTTTTTAGTAACGCTTTCCTTCACATTCGGACAAACTTATGAAGAAGTAGCTAAAGAAATCGGACTAGGTAATCATGTGTCAAAAGATGACCGTGAAATGTGTGGTGGAGTTGTGGTCTTTGACTACAATAATGATGGCTACGAAGATATCTTTGCTGTTGGTGGATTTTTGAATAACTCTGCTTTATTTAAAAATAAAGGTGATGGGACTTTCGAAAACGTATATTCATCTTCTGGTATTAGTATTCCTCAAACAACTGTTGTTGTTGGGTGTGCCGCAGCAGATTTAGATAATGATGGTGATATAGATTTATTTATAACTACTAATGAAAGAGCAGATAACTATATATATGAAAATAGAAATGGTGTCTTCTATGATGTAACTCAAGGTTCTGGGTTGGAAGTCAAAATTTGGAGTACAGCAGTATCATTTGTTGACTTTGATTTAGATAGCGATTTGGACATTTACGTATCTAACTATGTTGGAGCCGACGGCAGGTGCGATGCGAATTTTTTCTATGAAAATTTAGGTGATTTTAAATTTAAAGAAATTAGTAAAGAACTTGGTGTAGATGACTCCGGTTGCTCACTTGCTTCAACTTTTTCTGACTATGATAATGATGGTGACCCTGACTTATTAGTTGCGAATGACTTTGGATTAACTATAGAATCGAACAAGATATTTGAAAACCAATATCCAGAAAGAAAATTTATCGATGTATCTGATGCTACTGGCTTTAACGATAGAATATTTGGTATGGGCATAGAAGGTGGAGATTTCGATGAAGATGGAGATTTTGATTATTACACAACAAATATCGGTGAGAATAAATTCTATGTCAACGATGGTAATAAAAATTTAGTTCAGCAAGCTGAAGCTTATGGAATGGATGATAAGTTCAAAAAAGGTACTGACTCACTATCAACAAGTTGGGGAATACACTGGTATGACTACGAAAATGATGGTGACATGGACTTATTTGTAAGCAACGGAAATGTTATACTGACAGATTCGGTTATGGCATTTGAAGTTCCTAATTTACTATATCAAAATGATGGTTCTGGTAATTTCACTGAAGTTGGTGAACTGGAAGGGGTAGCTGACACTAAGCAAGGTAGAGGTATTGCTCTAAATGATTTTGACAATGACGGTGATATGGATATTGTTCAAGTTGTTGTTAACTCTACATTAGACTCAGAAGCAGATACAGATGATGACAGAATTCATTTCTTCAAAAATAATGCATCAGAAAATGGTAACAACTGGATTCAATTTAAGATAGTTGGTACTACAGACAACAGAGATGCAGTTGGTGCTAAAGTATTTCTTTATTTTGATGGAAGAGAGCTTGTAAGGGAAGTAAATTCAGGTGGTTCAAGTTATATGTCACAACGAACTAGAATAATTCATTATGGTCTTGGAAGCGCTAATTCTATTAATAGAGTAGAGGTTGTATTTCCAAATGGAGAAAAAGTTGTAAAAGCTGGACTTGCTATAAACCAAAGACATACAATTACTCAAACTTACAGATCAACAGAAAATGTTGAACTTTGTTTTGGCGAAAGATATAAAAATATGTTTACGGCTAAAGCAGATACAACTATTCAAGAGAATTACAAAGCTTCAGATGGTGTTGATAGTATTGTTACTGTTTACATAGATGTCATAGAAGAGATTATCATGAATGAAAATATGACAGTTTGCTATGGTCAGGAAGTGAATGGTAGAACTTGGAAAAATGATGGCTCCTATGAGGAACTATTCAGATCTTATAAGGGGTGTGACAGCACAATTGTTTACAATATTACAGTAGAAGATCCAGTTGAATCAAATATTGATACAACAGTTTGCTACGGTGGTTTATTCAATGGTGTTAGAATTACAAAAGACAGATCATTACTTATGGAGCACGAGAACCCTGATGGATGTGATAGTATAGTAGTTTATGATATAACCGTTAATGAAGGTCCTAAATATAGTGAGGTTTTCGAAGTTTGTATGAATAGCGAATATAATGGTGTCAATATTGATTCAGATACAACATTCTTTAATTCATACAAAACAGAAGCTGGTTGCGACAGTATTTACGAAGAAAAAATTGTTGTATTACCTTATGGTATAGCTGACTCTGTGGTTGAAATATATAGCAATGAACCATTCGAAGGTAACTTTTACGAAAATGACACTACATTGTATAAAAACTTAGGAGTTGTTGCACAAAACGGATGTGATAGTGTATTAGCGATTCACATAAACGTAACAATATCTGGTGTTGAGTATGATGAATACAATGCATTCAAATCTAATATTTATCCTAATCCAGTTGAAGATGAAATTGAAATTTCATTCCTACAACAGAATCCACAGAAAGTAACTATAGAACTATATAGTTCCAGTGGGCAGTTAGTAGCAACATTATATAACGGCTATTCAAATAAAGGAGAAAATGTAAAATCATTTAACCTCGAAAAGTATGGGATTTCAGCTGGTGTATATTTGATAAAAATAATAGACGAAAATAAATATCGAACGATGAAATTTATCAAAAAATAGTATAATAATTGACTTAGAATAAACTAAAATCCTGTCCTATAAGACAGGATTTTTTTTGCAACATAAACTAAGTTAAATTCGTATTCGATACGATATACCAAAAACAAAAAACAATTTAAAAGGAGAAGTATGATAAGAATAACAACTTTATCATTCGTAGCTTTATTTGCATTTAGCATGTCTTTGTTTAGTCAAGCAAATGAGATAGAGTTCCAACAAGAGACTTTAGAAAATGGTCTTCATGTTATTTATAACGTAGATAGATCTGCGCCAGTTGTATCTACAGTAGTACACTATAAAGTAGGTTCTAAAGATGAGAATCCGCAGAAAACTGGATTTGCTCACTTTTTTGAGCATTTGATGTTTGAAGCGACTGAGGAAATACCAAGAGCGAGTATTGACAAATATGTAAATCAAGCTGGCGGTACACTGAATGCACATACTTCGTTTGATGAAACAGTATATAAGTTTACAGTACCTGCTAATCAAATAAAGTTGCCACTTTGGATAGAAGCTTCTAGAATGAGAAAGCTAAAAGTTCAAACTGAAGGAGTAGAAACTCAAAGAGGTGTTGTAAAAGAAGAAAGAAACGTAAGAGTTGATAACCAGCCTTATGGAGATTTGTTAGAGAGAATGGCTCAAAATCTATTTGAAGGTAGTGGATATTCATGGCCTACAATTGGCTATCATGAGCACCTTAATAAAGCAACTATCAAAGATTTCCAAGACTTTTACAATGAATTTTATCAGCCTAATAATGCATGTTTAGTAATTTCGGGCGATATCAATGTAGATGAAACTAAGCAATATGTTCGTGAATATTTTGGTTCTATTCCTAAAGGGAAAGAAATCGAAAGAAGAAACACTAACATGAAAGATCTAAAAGGGACTATAGAAGTAACAATAGATGACGAGAAGGCACAAGTTCCGGCACTATTCGTAGGTTACCGTGGACCTAAACTTGGTTCGGATGATTACTATGCTATGTCACTTTTATCAAGTATTATGGCTGCTGGAGAGAGTTCTCGATTATACCAAACACTTGTTAATGAGAAAGAATTAGCGATTGCAAGTCAAATGATTCCACTTTCATTAGAAAACTCAGGTGCTCTTATATTAGTAGATATCCCCAATGGAGATACTGATGTAAAAGATCTACAAAAGGCACTTTTCCAAGAAATAGATAAAGTAGTCAAAAATGGCGTTACTGAAGAAGAGCTGAAAAAAGCAAAAAATATAGAAGAAGCAAATACTATTATGTCAAACAAAAATACATTAACAAAAGCAATGACAATTGCTAAGTATTGGGCTTACTACAATGATCCAGAAATGATTAATACTGAAATTGATAAGTATCTTAGTGTTACACAGGAAGACATAAAAAGAGTTGCAAAGAAGTACTTAGGAACTGATAACAAAGTAATTTTAACATACATGCCAGCAACTGCTGAAAAGTAAAAAGGAGATTAAAAAATGATGAAAACAATTAAAATTATAATCGCATTGGTAATCTTCTCACAATTTGCAATTGCTCAAGATTATCAGATTGGCGAAAAGCCGGAACCATTGGAAAAGAAAAAATTTGAATTCCCAGAGTTTACGGAGAAAGTATTAGACAATGGACTAAAAGTATTTTTTATTGAAGACCATGAACAACCTATGGTTAGCTTCAATATACTTATGCCTGGTGGTGATGCACTGGAAGCAAAGAAAGATGCAGCTGGATTTACTGCAGCAATGATGATGAAAGGTACAAAGAATAAATCAGCATTGGATATTTCAAAAACTTTAGATGGTTTGGGTGCAAGTATCTCTGTAAGAAATAGTACAGAGTTTACAAGTGTTTCTGGTTCTTCTATTATGAAGCACAAAGACGTTTTGTTTGAAACACTAACAGAGATTTTAACTAGCCCAACTTTTCCTGAAGAAGAGATGGAAAAGCTAAAAACACAATTTAAAACTGCTCTCAAAAGTGAAAAATCTAACCCCGCTTCATTAGCGAGTAATATGGCTAAGAAGGCATTGTTTGGTTCTGATCATCCATACGCTTCTGTATCTACAGAGGAGACAATAGATGCTGTAACAAAATCAGATTTAGAAAAATATTACAATGATTTTTACATTCCTAATTCATCTACAATGTATATTGTTGGAGATTTCGACACAGACGATATGGTAGATTGGCTTAATGAGAAACTGAGTGTATGGGAAAAAGGTGAAGTGGTAAAACTTAAAATGCCGAAGCCAGAACCAATGCCAAGAGGTATCTATTTTATAGAAAGACCTGGTTCTGTACAATCAGCAGTTAGATTTGCCAATATGACTGTTCCTTTTAGTGACAGAGACTATATGAATGTTAACGTTGCAAATCACGTTATAAATTCTAGTTTTGCAGGTAGAATGTTTAAAATTATTCGTGAGAAACATTCATATACATATTCTCCGACTGGAGGACATTCAGCGAATAGATTTTATAACTATTCTATATTCGGATCTGATGTAAGAAATGAAGTTACTGACTCTACAGTTATTTCTGTGACTAATGAAATTTTAGGAGATTTGATTTCTAATGGCCCGACTGAAGAAGAGCTTGAAACTATCAAACAATTCAGAATTGGTCAATTCTACTTGAATTTCGAATCTTCTGGTTATTTGGGTTCGCTTATTCAAAGGTATGATTTCAGAGGAGTGCCAATCAGAATGATAAAAGAATACCCTAACTTATATAACAAAGTGTCTAAAAAGGATGTTCAAAAAGCAACGAAAAAATATCTAAACCCACAAGACTCCTATTTGATAGTTGTAGGTGATCCTTCTGTCAAAGAGCAACTTGAAAAATTTGGTCCTATTTTCAATTATGATACAGATTACAAGCCGGCATCAGCACTAGCTGAGGCTAACATAGATGCTGATGAACTAATTGAAAAATACACTGATGCAATAGGCGGAGATTCCAAAATCGAGAGTGTTAGTTCAGTAGTTGGAACCGGAACTATATCAATGAATGCTGGTGGACAGAGTCTCCCTGGTAAAACATCAGTTACTTATTCAAATGGTATGATGTATAGATTAGTAGACCTAAATGTTTACAAAGTACAGGATTATTTTAATGGTAAAGAAGGATGGGAAAATAGTTCCCAGGGTAATATCAAATTAGAAGGTGAATCCCTAGAACAAAAGAAATTCGAGTCAGATCCTTTCAAATATTCAAATTATAATGATCATGGGTACAATCTAGAAGTTACTGGTAAGAAAGAAGGACACATAGTTGCTAAGTTGATGAAGGGTGAAGAAACGATAGAGACTCTTTACTTCAATGAGAATACTTACTTATTAGACAAAACTGAGAAAATACAAGAGAGCCCTAGAGGTAATATGTTAGTTACTGTTACTTATGAAGAATATCAGGAAGTTGAAGGAATTAAGTTCCCTAAAGTGATAGAAACTGAGACTCCTATGTTCTCCATGAAAACACAAATGACTTACAAAGTCAATCAAGGTGGAATTGATAATAGTATGTTCACACCTAAGAAGTAAGACTAATACCCTTTATAGATTCAAGTGGTGATTAATTAATTTTAATCACCACTTTTTTTATAGCTTTTTCAAATCAGACTTTGTAAATTCATTTACTGAATTACCAGTATTGAGAGTTGAAGCTGGCTCGAATAGCAAAACGTGTGATTCACTCTCAGAATATGGACTATGTGCAACACCTTTTGGAATTATAATAAACTCACCTTCTTTTACTTCTTTTGTATGGTCCTCAAAGTGAATTAATATTTTACCTTTCACAACCAAAAACATTTCATCTTCGTTATCATGATGGTGCATAGGGAATTCACCTTTGAACTTTGCTGCCTTTACTTCTTGCCCATTCAGTTCTCCTACGATATGGGGTGACCAATATTCATTTATTTTTGAAAATATATTTTCAATATTTTTCACATCAATCATATCTACTTAATCCAATTGTGATAAAATAATGTTACCCAATAATCATAATTCTCAAAAGGAGTAAACTCTAATAATTTGGGCTCATGTAATTGAGTAACGGTCTGAGTGCTGTAATCCCATATATATAAATATTTGGCTTCAAACTTTTCCATTTTATCATAGTAAACATGTGCACCACTATTGTAAGCTATGTCTTCCAGGTTATACCCTATTGTCAGTGAATCACCATCCCAATAGAGCTGATAATTATTGTTTTTAGCAGGATGTATCACACCTGTTCCAGAAACAAACCGAGCATTTGTTGTTGGGGTTAATTCCTCATTGTTATAAAGTGATTTGCCGTATTTCATCTGAAAATTAATTGCCCAAGGTGCATCTACAACAGAAATCCACTCATGCCTATATGGTCCGACAAAAATGACTAATGACTCATTGTCCAACTCTTGTATCTTATCCGGTATTGTGCTTGTAATTTCTTTTTGAATATGATTCGCTTCAATCCAATTAAACTTATTTAATATAAATGCGTTCAAAGTGATGACAGCAAAAATATATATTAAAAAAGCTCTAGTTTTGCTTTTCAATATTTCCTCATCTTTCACCCATTGCCACAATGCTATTAGGATAAATGGAATGTAAAATGAAACTACAAACATTGTTCTACTTCTTGAACCAAGAGCCCATAGAGTATATCCAGCAGCTGAATACATAATTATGCTTAATAAAACACCTAGCACAAAAGAAATAATTATCTTAGCTCTCTTGTTCATAATGAACTGCTTAGCTGTTCCTGATGATTTCCATAGCTTAGCTACTAAATAAATGAGCACAGGTAAAAAGAAAATCGTAGCAGGTATAAATAAATCTCCAAAACCTTTAAATATAACATAAGGGAAAGACACTAGATTCACTGCTAATGTTTGTATAAAATAGGGGTTGAGTGCCTTATGGATAGATGCTTCAAATATACTTGCAGACAATCTATTCCAAGCTATTGTTAATATCAAGACTGAACTTAATAATATAAAGAACTTTATTGTTTTTCTTTTGTGGGATTTATTGTCTTTTGATAATAGCCAAATTAAAAGTAGGAAAGAGCTATATTGAAAAAAGAAACTTTCATAAGTCAAACAAGAAAGTAAATATAATATGCCAGCTTGTATGTAGTAATATTTTTTTGATTCAAAGCTTTTGAAAATATAGTAAATACTAAAAGTAAAAAAAACTAAAGAAACTAAGTTGATTGAGCTAGAATACCAAGCAGTTACTCCTAAAGTCCAAGGAGAAATAAGCCAAATTGTTGATGCAATGGCTCCTAAAAATAAGCTGTTATTATACTTTAAGTAGTTGAAAAAAGCAGTGCTGAGTTTATATATACTTAAAGCAGAAAAATATATCCCAATCAACATTAAAAAGTGAACTACAAATATATTATATCCAGCAATTGAGTTAACCAAATAGAACATAATCCCTGATATAGGTCTATTCGCATAGACTTTCATAAAGTGTTCTAATCTGTCGAGAGAAAAAGGGGGGGATATTATATCGTTTTCTGTGAAGTAGCTAAGAAGAAAGCCCCAATCATCAGAATAGATTCCTCCAAAAAAAGGTTGCCATAAATATAGGAATACGAATGTAATAATTACAATTACGAATGGATATTCAGTTATATATTGCTTTAATTTTGGATACAAATTGATTTGCTTTTATTTCTCAGATAGTAGTTCAGATATTATCTTGACTAATGGTAACATTTTATTGTATTGCATTCTTTTAGGACCAATTAGACCAATAGCACCTTCGCCAGTACCAGACATTTTATAATTTGAGATTATCATGCTATAGTCATTGAGTTTTTCATTGCCTATTTCTTCACCTATCAATACTTCCATAGAGTCATTTATAGGCATATTGTCAAGCAAGTGAATGATTATATCTTCATTTTCTACTAATTCTATTATACTCTTCACCTTTCCCATATCTTCAAATTCGGGCAAATCCAGTAAGTTTTGTGTGCCAGAAGTGAACAGCTCACCTTGCTGAGATTTTATCCTGAATATACTATCGACAGAATCAACAAATAATCTGATCAATGGTTTCTCAGATAGGTTCATATCTGATACAATTTCAGGAAAAGAGTTTTGAAGTTCTGAAAGTTCCAAACCACTTATTCTATCGTTTAGAGCATTTGAGATATCGTTCAAATGCTTGTCATCTACCGAAAATCTAGCTTCTAAAGTTACGGTATTGACCAAATTCGATTCTAAAGCTAATACTACTAGTATATGAGTAGAGGATAATTTAATAAGCTCAATTTTCTTTACCCTTGCTGTTTTAGCTGTTGGTATTCTAACAAGTGCAAGGTATTTAGAGAGTATCCCTAGTATTTTTGAAGTCTCTTTCAGAGCAGTTTCACTGGTTTTATTCTCTTTAACCAGATTACTTATCGCTAAGTGTTCTCCTTTTGAAAGACTCTCTAACTGCATTAGGTAATCTACATAGAACCTGTATCCTTTATCAGTAGGAATTCTACCAGCTGATGTATGTGGGTGAGTTATGAGATCTCGCTCTTCCAAATCAACCATTACGTTTCTGATAGTCGCTGGACTTAAACTAAGATTTTTCTCTAAAAATTTTGATAATTTTCTTGAACCTACTGGAGCAGCGTTTGCAATATATAGATTCACAACTGAGCGCAAAATCGATTGCTCTCTGTTGTTAAGTTCTATATCTACAGTATTTTTAGTTCTGAAATTCATATTTATTATTTGACAAATATAATGACAATTTATTGAATTGGCTACCTAAGTTAAAAAAATGACAAGAAATAGATAAATTAATCAATGCTTTCTATAATAATTACTTAACTTGCGTTCTTTTAAAATCACAAATTGTAGAAAATGATAAAAGATAATTTTAGAAATATAGCTATCATAGCACACGTAGACCACGGTAAAACAACATTAGTCGATGCTATGTTAAAATTTTCTGGTACTTATAGAGATAACCAACACGTTGAAGAAAGAGTGATGGACTCAATGGATCAAGAAAAAGAGCGTGGTATCACAATATCGGCAAAGAACACTGCCGTATACTACGAAGACAAGAAAATTAATATTATGGATACTCCTGGTCACGCCGATTTCGGTGGTGAAGTAGAAAGGAGTCTTTCAATCGTTGATGGTGCTATATTATTGGTTGATTCTTCAGAAGGACCATTGCCACAAACTAGATTTGTTGTAAAAAAGGCCTTGAAAAGAGGGCTACCTATTATATTGGTAATCAATAAAATAGATAGACCAGATGGTAGAATAAAAGAAGTTATTGACGAAGTTTATGATTTGTTCATTGATGTAGATGCTACAGATGAGCAAATAGATTTCCCTATTCTTTATACTATCGGTAAAGATGGAATTGCTAAGCATAACTTAGAAGACGATTCACAAGATTTAAAACCACTTTTCGATACAATTATTGAGAAGATACCTGGCCCAACTGCTGATGATAGCAAAGAAACGCAATTCTTAGCTGCATCTTTGGACTATGATAACTATGTAGGTCAGATTGCAATTGGTAGAGTTTGGAATGGTTTGATGGAGTTGAATAAACAGTATGCAGTATCTACCGAAGAAGGACTAAAGCATAATATGAAACTTTCATCCCTTTACTCATTCTCTGGACTTTCAAAAGCACAAGTAGATAAAGTTGAAGCTGGAGATATAGTTGCAATTGCAGGTATAGAAGATATCAAAATTGGTGATACAATTACAGACAATGAGAATCCCAAACCATTGGACAGAATAGAAATTGATGACCCTACAGTTAGTATGGTATTCTATGTAAACAATAGTCCATTCGCTGGTACGGAAGGTAAGTTTGTTACATCAAGACATATTAAAGCAAGATTAGATAAAGAAACTAAGCTTAACGTATCACTAAAAGTAAAAGAAACTGAAAGAACGGATGCCTTTGAGGTTAGTGGTAGAGGTGAGCTACAACTTGGTGTACTTATTGAGACTATGCGTCGTGAAGGCTACGAGCTAATGGTTTCTAAACCTAATGTAATCACAAAAACTATTGATGGCAAAAAACACGAACCATACGAACAAGTATTTGTTGATGTGCCAGACGAACATGTTGGTATTGTCACTGAAAAATTACAGTCGAGAAAAGGACAGTTAGTTAACATGATGGCGCATGGCCATGGTAGAACTGATATCGAATTCTTGGTTCCTTCTCGTGGACTAATTGGTTACAGATCACAGTTCCTAACTGACACTAAAGGCGCTGGAATTATCAATAATCTATTTGATTCATATAGAGAGTGGGCTGGAGATATTTCTCAAAGGTCTACTGGTGTGTTAGTAGCTGATAGAAATGGTAAAACAACTGAGTACGCATGTCTTGGTATGGAAGATAGAGGTATATTGATAGTTGGTATTGGTGTTAAGGTATATATGGGTATGGTAGTAGGCGAAAGAAATAAGCCAGGCGACTTAAATATTAATATTGTTAGAGAAAAACAACTAACTAATATGAGAGCTTCTGGTTCCGATAATACTGTTACTCTTAGACCACATAAACAACTTACTCTTGACGCTTCAATTGAGTTTTTATCTGAAGATGAACTTTTGGAAGTAACTCCAGAGTCAATTAGAATAAGAAAAGCTGAACTTGATCCTAATAAGAGAAAAAGATCTCAAAAAGGATAAAGTGATAAAAATTGCTAAATTAAAATCTCTACCCTAAAAAGTAGAGATTTTTCTTTTTTACACGAAACAATAATATATTAATAATCGTAATCAACTAATTACATAATTATTTCATTTATAGGTAATTAAATATGTCTGAAAATATACAAAATCAACCCCCTCAATCATCACCAAACTATCCTCCAAACTATAGACCGCCAAAGAAAACAAGATGGTGGATACCTGTATCAATAATTGGAGGTATATTCTTATTATTCGTAATATTTATAATTGGAATGTTTGCTTTTATTGGCTCCAAATTCGAAGGGTTAGCTGAATTTGAGCAGGAAGATGTAAAAATCACAGAAAAGACAGTTCTTACAATAGATTTGTCTAATGGTGTACCCGAATACACTAGTCAGGATCCATTCTCTATTTTCTCAGGTGGAAACAGGGGACTCTCTTTTTATGACATTCTAAATTCTGTAGAAAGAGCTAAAGACGATGATGATATTGAAGGTATTTTCTTGACTATCAATGGCTCTGCTGGTAGAGCAAAAGCGGAAGAGTTACAAGAAAAACTAGAAGATTTTAAAGAGTCTGGTAAATTTATATATGGATTTATTGAGGCTGGCAACGAGGGTACTTATTATAATACTGTCGTAGCAGATTCTATCTTTATGCCTACTGAAGGACTTTTGGAGTTCAATGGCTTTGGTACTAGTAGTATGTTTATGACTGGTTTCTTCAAAAAAATTGGAATTGATTATCACGTAGTTGGCTTTGAAGATTTCAAATCTGCTGCTGACTCTTATAACAAATATAAATTCAGTGACTCATCAAGACATCAGTTAGAAGTTCTATTCAACCAAGCTCAAGATAATTTTGTTGCTAAAGTGTCTGAACACAGAAATATACCTGAAGACAAATTGATTGCTTTAATGAACCAAGGCTTATTTACTGTTGATAGTATATATAAGTATGGTCTTATAGATGGACTTATGACAAAAACGCAAGTGAAAGATTTCATTAAAGCTAGAGTCTATCCTGATGTAGAAAAAGACAGTTTGTATGATAAAGAAGTTGACTTCGTATCAATAGCAAAATACAACAGACAAAAGTACGAACACAAAGGTGAAGTTGACGAAGATAAAAAGATTGCTATCATCAATAGTGTTGGTCCAATATACTCAGGAACTTCTGATAAATCTCTTTTTGGTGGCAACGAAATGGAAATCAGATCTGCTGCATTCGTAGAGCAAATAAGAGATGCCGCTTATGATGAAGAAGTAGACGCAATAATATTGAGAATAGATTCACCAGGTGGGTCTGTGATAGCTTCTGACGAAATGTGGGTAGCGATACAAGAAGCACGTGAAAGAAAGCCAGTTATAGCTTCTATGAGCAACGTGGCTGCTTCAGGTGGTTACTATATGGCGATGGCTTGTGATAAGATAATTGCTCACCCTTCTACAATTACTGGGTCAATAGGGGTTATCCTTGCAATCCCTAATTTTGAAGGCACATTAGATAAATTAGATATTACTGCGGATACAATTTCAACAACTAATTCTGCACAATTCTTGAATCCAATGTTTGAGTTTACTGATTCAGATAAAGCTAAGCTTTACAACCTATCTAAGACTATTTACATGCGATTCTTAGAGAGAGTAGCAGAATCTAGAGGTAAAACTGTTGAAGAAATTCGTGAAGTTGCCAAAGGAAGAGTTTGGACTGGTGAAGATGCTAAGAAGCATGGCCTTGTTGATGAACTAGGTGGACTTGAGTTTGCAATTGATTATGTAAAAGAATTGATTGAAGTAGAAGAAGGTAAAATTCCTTATATAACAAGATACCCTAAGAAGAAAGATGAGTTTAAAGCGTTCATGGAAGCGTTTGGTTTGGAAGCTTCAGCAGATGTATCAAAGGAAACATTTGCTGAGAGAATCAAAGGTGAGTTTAGTCCTACAGTTGAGTCTTTATTATTAAATAAAAATTATTTGCCGGAGAATATCCAAGACCAACTACAATACTCATTAGCAATGTATGAAATATCGAAGAAGGAAAAATTCTTAATGGCTATGCCATTCATGATAGATAACTAAATAGTAAATTGTTTTAATATTAAAGCTCATTCTTATATAGTTAAGAATGAGCTTTTTTTATTCCACTGTTCTTGAAACTGCAATCTTATTTGTAAATTGCAGATACACTAAAGATAGAAATTAGAGAAAAATGAAACTTACCATTAGAGCATTAATTATATTATTTATAGTTGGTATTACTTCTTGTTCAGATGATGATAATCCAATAGATAAATCTTTCGATTATCGAGAATATTTTCCTCTGGATTCGGGAAATTTATGGGAGTATGAGTATTATGCTATAAATTCCGATGGTAGTAATTATAGCGCACCCTTCGGACGCGAAACACTGGTTGCAATCGATAGTACTGTGTACTTAGGAAGAACCGCCACAGAAATGAATTTTGAGTATGTAAATAATGGGAATACTTCTCAGAGAGAATTTCTCTTCTCTAAAGATTCTAATCAAATAGCAATTTCTGGTCTGGAGATTAGAATACATGATTCACTGGCTATTACAGAAAATAGATGGATAACTCTCTATGACTTAGATCAATACACTGGCCCTTGGATAAATAGTCAAATTAGATTCAATGATACTATTATTGGAGAATCTCAATATTTTGGAACTATAAATATAGAAGGAGAGAAAGGGGAGAGTACAAGAATTGAGTACGAAGGTAAAAGAATAGAAGCTTTTACTAGCAAATTATTTATGTATTTCAATATTGAGAGAAAAAGAAATCAAGATACTATCTTTATTACAAAAAGAGAAGAGTATGAGTATAGATATGCTGAGGGTATAGGTATTGTTTATACTTCATTTAAGCAATATCAAGACACTAATTTTGTAAGCGGGAATAAGAAAATTCTTATAGACAGGGAGTTTTAAGAATTATTCGCCAATAATTTTTATCAGTACTCTTTTATCTCTTTTGCCATCAAATTCTCCGTAGAATATTTGTTCCCAAGGACCAAAATCTAACTTGCCATTAGTTATGGCACACACAACTTCTCTACCCATAATCTGACGTTTCAGATGTGCATCAGCATTGTCTTCATATCCATTATGCTTATACTGTGAGTGAGGTTTTTCAGGTGCTAACTTCTCTAACCAAACTTCGAAATCATGGTGTAGTCCGGACTCATCATCATTTATGAAAACGCTAGCAGAAATATGCATAGCGTTAACCAACGCTATGCCTTCTTTTATTCCTGATCTATCAATTTCTGATTGTACATCCCTTGTTATGTTGATATAATCACGTCTATTGGGAGTGTTAAACCATAATTCTTTTCTGTGATGCTTCATTATTCAACAATAGCTTTTTTGTAGAATGTTCCTTTTTCAGTAACGAACTGTATTAAATAAACACCTGAATTGAAGTTAGAAACATCAAATTCTATATCCATTTCTGAAGTTAATAATTCTCTTGATTCAACTAATTGACCAGATATATCAAGTAAATTAATTTCAAATATTCTATTCGTATAGTCCATCTCTACTTTCAAATAACTACTAGCAGGTGTCGGATAAACCGTCGTAGAATTATCGAACTTATCAAACTCTACAGAAGTAATTTCTTTTTCAAATCCTTTCCCAGATAGTGCAATAACCAAATCTCCATTGTCACTATTACTTTCCATAACTAATTCTGCATTGTATTCTCTTGCCTTTGTTGGTAAGAATTGTACTAATATTTGTTCTGTACTTCCACGCTTGATTTCATTAGGTAAATTGCCAAAGAATCCAAATGATTCACCATCTTCTCCTCTGAAAAAGAAATTATCTATGAATATAGTCAAATCACCATCATTTTCAAACTTGAATAATTCAGCTTTCTTTTTATTAACTTCCGTACTGTCATATCTGAAGCTGTCTCCTTTGTCTGATGTTACAGAAGCAACAGCATCCTCAGGTGTCATTATAAAGTCTAACATGCCTAATGTTGTTTTACCAACTCCATACATTTTGAATAGCTCTACATCATTTGATATAGTAGCTCTTTCAAATAGGTCATCCTTTTTAGTAAGAACTGCATTCCAGCTAGAACCCAAGTTCTCAGTAAAATAAACTTCTCCATTTTCACAAACTGCAAAAATCTTTTCAGCACTAGTGTTATATATAAAATCTACTGGATTTACTCCTAACTCTTCAGTAAAGTTAGTCACTTCAGTATCCCAATTCAGTCCACCATCTCTAGTTGTAGCCATTAGCAAATCATCACCAAATTTCGATCTGTTTATATATAGTGCCATACCGTTTAAGTTACTCTCGAAAGCAACGTCTAATACAGAACCATCCTCATCAATTACACTTTGAGTCCAATTTTTACCAAAGTTAATTCCTCTTAAGACTCTACCAGCATTAGTTCCGAACCAAATTCTATCACCGAAAATACAATGCGAATTTACTAGCCCACCTTCATTTCCAACTGCTGAAAGTGTAGAAGCTTGTGACCAGTTTTTACCACCATTAGTAGTTCTTACTGCACCGAATTGATTGTTTTTAGGGTCACCAATGGCTATACCATTATTCTCATCAAAGAAATAAATACCGTTGAAAAATCCTGTTATCTGTGAGAAATTATTGTCTGTCCAATCTATACCACCGTTAGTAGTCTGTAGGATATGACCATTACCTGTAGTAACCCAAGCATTACTATTATCTAATGCAAAGACTGATGTTAAAGGTGAACTATAAGCAGGAAATATCCTGTTTGCAGTTGTGTTGTATATGTATCCTTGGTTATTTAGTCTGTTCTGACCAACCGCCCAAATAACACCAGGTGTTGGCGAGTGAATGTCGTGGAATGTAGCCCAGTACTCTTCTTGAAATCTAGAAATCTCATTGTATTCATTCATAGATTCTATGACTATAGGGATTTTTACTAATTGGTAATCAGAGTAATCTTCTGCAGTATATTTAACTAATATTCTAGCAAAACCATCATACCAAGGATTCATATCAGTAAGAGTTATCTTTAGCTCAAGATCAGATTCATCCATTGTACCCAAACCATTAACAACAAATTCATCATTTTCAATATCAATATATTGATCTAGAGCTATAAGTTCTAACCTAACACCATCAACAGGAGCTAAATAGTTTACTAAAGTTAGATTTACTGTTACTTGATCATAACTATCTATAATACCACTTTCCGAAATAGAATTTTCAGAAATAGCCATGCCTTTAACTTTATTATTGCTAAAGTTATTTGTATTTGAAGTCAAAGCAGCTTCAGCATCTATTCTTCCAAAGTAAAGTGGTCTATTTGCTTCACTTACATTTGCTAAATTTTTAGTTGTACTTCTCATCTGAGCTGCTATCTGGTGTGGCGTCCAGTCTGGGTTTGCTGCTTTGATAAGGGCAGCTAAACCAGCAGCTACAGGACCTGCCATTGAAGTTCCTGAATTGTTACCATATCTATTTCCTGGTAATGTCGCATATATATTGCCACCAGGAGCATAAACATCAGTTCGAACACCAAAGTTGCTGAAGCCAGATTTTCTGTTGTTACTGTTAATAGAACCTACGCTAAGTATATTGTCATAACCAGTAGGGAAGAAATTGTCTTCATCAATTGTTTGTCCGTCGTTTCCAGCAGATGCAACGACTAGAATTCCCATTTCAGTAACTGAGTTGATTATTTCTTGCTCTGCAGGATTATAACCAGGGCCACCCCAACTACAATTGATTATGTCAGCACCATTTTCAGCTGCGTATAATATACCTTGATATCCTTTGAAGATGCCTCTTGTTCCAGTTTGAGTCCAGTTATCTGAACCACATTTTACGTGTATCATTTTGGTATTGAAACCTAATGCTGCGATACCAGTTCCATTATCAGTTGTTGCTGAAGCACAGCCGGCTACGTGAGTCCCATGTTCATTTCCACCTGCAGATGGAGCTGGTTCATTGTCTGGTCTAAATTGTTGGTTTATTGCTTGACCAAGAGATATATTACCTACAAAATCCCAACCATTTACATCGTCAACGAATCCATTTTCATCATCATCTATACCATTGTCAGGTATTTCATCTTCGTTTATATATGTGTTATCTCTCAAGTCTTCGTGATACCAATCAGTTCCCGAATCTACTATTCCAATTACTACGTCATTACTTCCTTTTGTTACATCCCAAGCAGCTTTCGCACCAATGTTGTTTATATGCCATTGCTGACCTATCAATGGGTCATTCGGCTCGTATTCAGTTACATATCTGTTGAATACTGGTACAGCATATTCGATATCTGGGTTCTCCATTAACTCTTGTGCCAAATCATAAGAGTCAATCCCAATACCGTA
The DNA here is from genome assembly GCA_046290495.1 of Chlorobiota bacterium. Taxonomy (GTDB): domain Bacteria; phylum Bacteroidota; class Ignavibacteria; order Kapaibacteriales; family UBA2268; genus PGYR01. The sequence goes on from JBKAGT010000006.1 coordinate 594,136, forward strand.
CTCAACTATATATAGCCTTTCTACTGGAGTATTCTTTACTTTTGTAGAATTAGAAATGCTCTGTAGTGCATTTATTTTTATACCATCGAATGATTGGTTGATAGTGTTTGAGACAAATTTGTTGCCGTCTATAGCAACTTTATTTTTTGTCTTAACATATATTGAGTTTATCTGATATTGCCCTTGTTTTAATTGAGCAACAGGAACTCTTTGGACTTTATTATACTTTGCTTCTATGTTTACGAAGTAAGCTACTTCTTCAACACCAAAAGCATTTGAAAATGCAAAAGCAAAAACTACTGATAGGATCAGTAAAGACTGTAAAAATTTCATATTAATCACATATATTAGTTTAAAATTCTTGTAATAAAATTATTGAATAACCATTGTTAGTATTGTCATCGTCTTCATTATTCCCTAATGATGAATTTCCCGCAAATACGACTGTAAATGCTTTGTTAAAATTCAGTTTCAAATCATCAACTCTATGATATCTCTCTTCTAAATCGTCTGGATTGTATATATATAGAGATATTTTTGCCTCCGAAAACACTTCTTGTACGAACGATAATTCATCATATTTAATTGCATTAGCTAAAATCGGACAATCTGGGCAATCCACCAAATCATACCTTGCAACAGTAATATCATCGATTTCAGAACTTGCATTTAAGAATCTAATCTTGTAATGTGAGTCTTCTTTTTCGAGTGGCTCGTATATATAAGTTAATACCTCTTCATTACCTTCGGTTCCACTAGCGACTATCAATACTCGCTTACCTTCTTCTACATCAATCTGTTTAGAAACACCATTTATCTTAACTTCTGTCTGATTAACAGGGATAACAGTTGCGAAATTCAATGAATAAAATAAGTCAGCAAAATTTTGTTTTATTATTTCACCAAGACCTACTTGAACTGACTCTGAGCCAGCTACAGCATTTACGACTTGAACAAAAACTCCGGGCTCTGAAACTTCTATTTCTTTTTCTATATCACCATCTTCAATTATAGTTACTGCAGGTTCTCCATTGTTATCTTTGTATATTACTATTGAGTAACTTTTATCAGGCAATAAATCTTTATTTATACCCGTGATGTATTTAGCAGGTTGGCTAGATTCGAAAATAGTTATTGGTGAAAAACCTGATTCAAAAACTCCAACATCAGAGACTCTTCCAAATTTTATATCTCTAGCAATAGTCTCTCCATAAGAAAGCTCATCTTCAGGACTGTCAGAATCTTCAATTCCAGTAAGCTTTCTAGCTCCGAAAGAAACAGTAATTCCTTCGTAATCAGGATGACCATTTATAACTCTAATTACTGATTTTCCTTCTTTCTCATCAAATAATCTGAATGGAGGAGCTAATACTTGCCTAACACTATCTTGAGTGTCAAATGAGTACAGCGTATAATTCTTTAGAACTTCTAAGTTTGTAGTGCTATACCCAATAGTATCACCTTGACTAATTGATGTTAGAGACGATACTGATGTACCACCACATGCTTCTACGGTTTCGTAATCACTTATTTGGTATTGCTGTGGCGATGTAGAAATTATTTGCTCATCCAAATTTATATCAAAATCCCTGTTTGAGAAACTTATATTTCTTATGAATGTCTCTTTACTCTCTATTGGTTCGGCTTTGCTGAATGCAGCTTCAGATGTGTTAAGTTCATCAAGAACATAAACTTCGGGTTCACCACTTTGATTTTCTATTATTACGAATGCGTATTCACCCTTTTGATCCATATCTAATCCAAAAAGACCTAGTGATTGAGTTGCTCCATCTTTGAAATACGTAATACTGAATGTATTTTCACCAGAGATTACGGGTTCTGAACTACTTACGCGTCTGTATGTAACTCCTCCAGCAAGTGATGTGCCACCAGCACACCCCAAGGTTAAACTGAAATTAGTAGTTGTATCTGGATATAAATTTACGAGTCGTATATACCCATCATTCGTTACATCAGGAATTGTTAGAGAAGTATTTATTACTACAACACTATCAACATCTTTTGGGTGAGTGCTATCAGACGGTGAAGTTGGTATTGCAAAAAAAGTATAGTTCAACTCTCTGAAGAATTTGACTTGTAAGTCTTTCTTATATTCTGCTTGTCCATTTTTCTCGATTGTTACTTGCACACTATCGTCTGGTGGATTACTAGCCTCAGAAGATTGAGCATAGGTAATAGGGCCTACGACCTGATTAGTAAATAACGCAGAGCGAGGGGAATAGTCCCCAGCCAAATTGATAAATCTTATATTTATTGTTTCAGCTTGTGACGGCGGATTGACTAATCCATCGTTTTCATCTGGGCAACCACTTAGAAAGAAAAGCATTGCTAATATTGCAGCGCTACTGTATATTCGTATTATTTTAATCTTTTTTATTGTCATATAATATTAACTACTAATATAAGAATATATTCTGATTTAGAAGTAATACAAAAGACAAATGAAAAGAATTATAGTTACTATTGTGATGATAATAGTAACTATATTGTCAAATTATTTCTTTTTCTTTTTTCTGTGGTTAGGGTTATGAGGATTTTGTCCTCTAGTTGGTTTACCATCTTTTAGTTTACCTTGTGCTTCAGCTACAGCTTGTGCCTCTTCCATTTTTGAAGCTAACCAACCTTTTTTCTTTTTCTTAACTTTTTTCAAATCTTGAATAGAGCTAATCTTATCTTTAGAGAAGTTATTGATGTAAAGCTGTTGACCTATACCTAAAACGTTGAACATGAAATAATACAAGTTCAACCCAGCTGGGAATGAAGAGAATAGGAATGTAAACATAAATGGCATCATATAAACCATCGCTTTTTGCTTAGGGTCAGAAATAGTTAGTTTCTGTTGGATAAACATAGAAATACCCATTGCTAAAGCCAAACCACTAATTGAGCTAATACCAAGTATAGAAGTACCAAAATGTACTAATGTATCTGGAGTAGATAAATCGTTAATCCATAATATAAAATCAGATTGACGTAAATCTATATTAGTCCTAAATAAGGTCCACAGAGAATAAAGGATAGGCATTTGCAAAAGCATTGGTAAACAGCCACTCGCTGGATTTACTCCGTATTGGGAGTAGAGCCCCATCATCTCCTTTTGTTGCTTTTGTGGTTCGTCTTTGTATTTTTCTCTTATCTTAGTTACCTCAGGAGATAGTATTTTCATCTTCTGAGCATTTTTCATTTGTGTTATAGAAAGTGGGTAAAGAGCAAACTTGATTATAATAGAGAATAGGATAATAGTCAAACCCCAACTAGGTATAAAGTAATGCACGGCATTTAGTATTGGCATCATCACATATTCACCAATGTGTCGGATACCCCACCAGCCCAAATTTACTAATCGGTTTAGACCATAGCTTTCCATTCTGTCTAATTCCAAAGGACCAAGGAATACATCAAACTCTTGAGTTGAAGTGCCACCAGTGTATGGTATTTTTAGAGCAATGTCATACTTCTCAACCATTCCTTCAGTCTTAGGATAAGCAATACTTTCAGCACTCATTACTGCTGTACCGTCAAATTGCTTCGGTTTAATTGCTGTAGCAAAATATTTAGTTTTAGTTGCTACGAAATCAATATTACCTGTGTAATCTACTTTACTTTCATCATCAGTAGCATCAAGCTCTTCTACTTCTCCATTCATCTGTACCATTGCAAGTGCTTCAGATGATTCATCAACAGAGTTCTTTTCTTGGTATGCTAAACCGTTAGCCCATTTGTACTCGTATCCACGTGGTATAAACTCTTCCATGTTATTAAGAGCTACACCAGTACCGAACATATATTTGTTACCTACGAACTTATATTTCTTTACTATTGATTTACCTGGTTCTATTTCCAGAGTAGCAGTAAGGGTAAATTCTTCTTCACCTTTTATAGTAATGTGTGATTCATTGTTGTCAAATTCAAAATAAAGATTTCTAGAGTCAATATCTTTACCGTCAATAGAAATAAATTCTAAGAATAGTTCACCTTCATAATCTTGGATTAATTGTGTTGGTTCACCATCCCATTTGTCATAATCTTTTAACTCATAACTGATTAAGTCACCGCCTTTGCTACTAAGCTTAGCAATTATATAATCTGTTTCAACTGTGACAACCTCTCTATTACCCTGAGTAAAAGATTGAAATTTACCATAGTTTAAATCATCATTACCTTTTTTAACTATGCTTTGGGTGTCATTTTTACTACTTTCAGAACTTGTGTCATCGAACAAACCGTCATCTTGTTTGACACTTTCATCTTTAACTATGGTGCTGTCTGCATTGTTTATTGCCGCTTGCTCTTCATAGTTAATTGAGCTATAGAACATATAGCCAAATATTAGTACTGAAATTAAAACTATAGCTAATATACTATTTCTATCCATCTTATTTTCCTTTTTCGGGATTATCTATTGGTACAGGGTCGAAGCCACCATTGTGGAATGGGTGACATTTTGAAATTCTTTTTATTGCCAGATACACTCCTTTTATCGCACCATATTCATGGATTGCTTCCATTGCATAGGTGGAACATGTAGGGTGAAATCTGCAAGTGTTTGGGAATAAGGGCGAAATTAGGGACTTATAAACCTTGATTATTCCTATCAGTAGTTTCTTAATCATTATTTATTTACTGCCTCCAGTGCTCTGTCAAATAGCTTATTTATTTCAGGCTCTATTTGATCGAGTCTTATCAATTTGGGATGCGGAGGTAATTTCTCAGTCCTTATTATTATAAATTTTTCGAAAGCTAATACTAGGTCAACTTCATTCTGAACTAAGTGAATTAGACTTTCTCTTACTAACCGTTTTGTTCTGTTCCTTACTACAGCTTTTTTTGCATACCTTTTTGGGACTGATATCCCAAATTTAGATTTTGTAACATCACTACCAGGAACAAAAAAGCCAATGAAGTTTTTTGTTCTAACTTTACTTCCCTCTTCTATTACTACTTTGTATGAGTTGTGCCCTTTTAATGGGGCGAGACTTTTAGTCAAAGTATTCATATTAAAATGGATGCAAAGCTTCAACTAAGCAGTATTAACCGCTAACAGAAAGTCTTTTTCTTCCTTTTCTACGTCTTCTGTTCAAAACAGCTCTACCATTTTTAGTAGCCATGCGCGATCTGAAACCGTGCTTGTTCTTTCTTTTTCTATTACTTGGTTGGTACGTTCTTTTCATTTCTATACCTTTGTTTTAGTATTTCTTTAATTGTTCTTTTTAACGAACTACAAATTTAAATAGTTTTAAGTACAATCACAAACTAATTTTAACATTATTCTCTAATGGTTTTTTTTATACTTTTGGTTTTTATTCCACATAGTGTAATTAACTTATTTTAAGTAATTAAGTTGAATTAGTCGTTGTTGACAATTTTAATTTTTCTATGTCAAGTTGCTATTTGATATTAATATATAGCTGAAAATGAAAGTTCTTGTTAAAAACTAATATGTTATTTGGCATTATGTTTGCAAGTATACTGCTGAAACAATCACAATATCAGGAAGATACAGATGATTAAGGACTTTATGTTCTCAAAAAAAGTTCCACTGATGAGTAAAGCATTAGATGCTTATGCTCTCAGACAACAAACATTTGCTAAGAATATAGCAAATGCTGACACTCCCAACTACAGACCTGAGAAGGTAGAATTTGAGGAGCTGTTCCATAGAGAAGAAATTGTTTTAAAAGGAGTTGAGACCAAGTCGCAGCACATGAAAATTGGTGATTTGCAAAATGGTGTTCCTAGTGGAGAAAAGGATGTTATAGATATTCCAGATGCAGAAGTTTACTTCAGTGGTGAAAACCATGTTAATCTGGATAGAGAAATGGCAAAGTCAGCAGAAAACCAGATTAGATTTAGATTAGTTTCTAAAATGGTTAACAAATACTTTACTGGATTGTCAAGTGCTATAAAAGGTACAAATAGTTAAGAAATAAAAAATTAATTGTTATGAGTGAAAATATATTTTCGAGTTTTGATATAAGTGGGCTGGGGATGAGCGTTCAACGACTTCGCTTGTCAGCAGTAGCTAGAAATATTGCAAACGCTAATACAACCAAAGCTGATGATGGTCAACCATTTAAAAGGGAAGTGGTTGTAGTTCGTGATATCAAAGGGTCTCCTTTCGAAAAAACGATGGAAGCATCATTAGGTTTAGCAAAAACAGATAGTGGACATACCTCACAAGCAGCAAACACAGGTATGGAAACAGGTAACGATGTTCTAAGGGCAAGAACTGTCAAAGACAATTCTGCTCCCAGATTGGTATTTGACCCAAATCATCCTGACGCAGATGTAGATGGATACGTGAAGATGCCTAATATAAATATTGTTACTGAAATGGTAGAAATGATTTCTGCACAAAGAGCTTTTCAAGCAAATACACAAGTGGTAGATGCAGCGAAGAACTTAGCTCGTTATTCATTAGAGATATAAAAGGAAATACGACTAATGCGACTAACAGCCACCGAAACTAGACTGACTAAGACTTACGATACGGGTAAAGTTGATAGAAAGAATAATATCTCTGAACTCGACTTTCCCAAAAAAGAACAACTTCGTGAGTTCAATGACAAAGTAAATGAACCTGATACAATTCTATCAGATAATGAAAAACAATTTTTCAAAAAGATTTTTCCAGAAAGCAAAGAATCTCTGGATAGACATGTAGTGTTCAATAGAAATGGAAGAGTACAGAGTAAGTCGTTCTCGTTGGGAACATTGCTCGATGCTAAAGTATAATAGTTTTAAAAAAGTATAAAGTAATATATGGCCAAGGATGGCGATTATAAAATTACAGGATGTAATATTATGTTACCAATAGAACCAGAATCGAGTAGAATATCTGCTCTTGTTGACCCCCAAAAACAACTAACCAACAAGACTAAACCAGATGTTGAATTCACAGATACACTTAGTGAATTTGTTGGTGATGTTAATTCACTCCAATTAGAATCAAAAGAAAAATCAGAGGCCTTTATAAAAGGAGAACCTGTGGATATTCATGACGTTATGATAAGTTCACAAAAGGCAAAAACCAGTTTTGAATTGCTTATGGAATTGAGAAATAAGGCATTAGAGCTTTATAAAGAAGTAAGTAGAATGCAGGTCTAATAATTAGGTAATTATAACAATGGCTAATAATATTGAAAAAAGAAATAGCAACGCGCTAGGTCAAATCAAAAATTTTACTTCAGGTCTTTCCTTGCCACAAATGGCAGGAATAGTTGGTGCAGTAGTAATTGTGATTGTTGGGATATTTATGCTTATAAGCTCAGCTTATGCTCCCAATATGAAAACATTGTACAAAGGATTACCTGACAGTGAAGCCTCACAGGTTGTTGATTACTTGATAGAGAGTGATATTGATTACGAACTTAGCCCAAGTGGAAGTGTTCTAAAGGTGGATGCTACAAAAGCTAATGAAGTCCGAATGGACTTAGCTAGCCAAGGTATACCTTCGGAAGGTGGTGTTGGGTACGAAATATTCGACGAAACTAACTTGGGAATGTCTGAATTTGTTCAGAAGGTAAATTACAGACGTGCGTTGGAGGGTGAGCTTTCGCGTACAATTAATTCTTTCGACGAGATAAAAAAATCTCGTGTACATATTGTAATACCAGAAACTGCATTATTTGCAGAAGATCAGAAGCCACCTACTGCATCGGTAACTGTTCACCTGAATGGTAGAAACAGATTAGGGCAAAGTGGAGTGGTTGGGATACAAAATTTGGTTGCTAATAGTATAGAAGGCATGGAAACGGAGAATGTAAAAATAACAGACCAAACTGGTAGATTATTAACTAGAGACCAAATTGATGCTAATTCTGCTGCAGGAGTTACAGAGTCACAATACAATCAGAAAAAGAAAGTAGAATCATATCTACAAAGCAAAGTGGAAGAATTGATGGCTAGCGCTTTAGGGCATGGTAATGCTAAAGTGAAAGTTAATGCAGAATTAGATTTCACACAAATAGAAAAAACTAATACTCAATATGACCCTGAAAGTCAAGTAGCCAGAAGTGAACAGATTATCTCGAATGAAAGCCAAACAACGGATTCACTAAGTTTCCCTTATGTAAATATGGCTAAAGATGAAGGCAATACACTCACCAATTACGAAATATCTAATAGTGTAGAGCATATTGTAAAAGAAGTTGGCACCATTAAAAAACTGACCGTAGCTGCTATGGTTAATGGAACAACTGAAATTATAGACAACAATGGCCAAAAAGAAGTGCAATACAAGCCTAGAACAGACCAAGAAATGGAACAGTTTGAAGAGATAGTTAGAAATGCGGTAGGTTATGATCCGACGAGAAATGATCAAATATCAGTTATCAACGTTCCTTTCGAACATACATTAACATTAGATCAATATGATTTGAACGAACCAGTAGAGTGGTATGACAACCCGAATAATAAGAAATTTATTTTACTTATGGTCGGTTTCTTACTGGTTGCTATATTAATGTATATGCTGGTGAGATCACCATTTGTGAGAGAAAAGATGAAAGTTGCATTATCATTACCAACTGATGAAAACTTAGCTGAAAGTTTATCTGGTGGTAAAGGTGGTTTGGAAGAATTAGACGTAGATGATGATATGATGTTCATGCCTTCTGATGTTCCAGACCAAATGTTACTTAACGGTGAAAAACAAGCAAAACTAGAAGGAAGAAACCTTAAGTTAGAACTAGAAGAGGCTATGAACTCTATTGGTACTGATAGAGGTCAACAAATTAGCTTAGATTCTCGTTCTACGGAAGACTTAGTAGTCGATGACTACGAAAATCTTTCTGAAGAAAGACTAATGAAGCTTGAAATTAAGAAGAAAATTGAACAATTTATGTCTAATCATCCGGATGAAGCAGTCAAATTAGTTCGTGCTTTTGCGGCTAATAATTCGGAAAAAACATTACTTTCTGAATAAAATCAGGAGCAAATAATAATGAGTGAAACTAATACAGAAGATTTGATAGCAAACAAGCTATCTGGAAAACAAAAGGTTGCTGCATTGCTTATGTCACTAGATGTGGATGTAGCCGCGAAGGTTTTTCAGAAAATGGAAATGCGTGAAGTCGAATCCATCGCCACAGAAATTTCCAGATTAAAGGGCATAGACCAAGAGGAGATTGATTTAGTTTTAGCTGAGTTTTATCAGTTAATGTCTACTTCTGGGGCTTATGTAGAGGGCGGTATAGGTTATGCTCAATCATTATTAGAAAAGACATACGGACCTGAGAGAGCTAGAGAGTTGACTGACAAGATTAAATTAATGTCAAATGTCAAGAGTTTCTCTGTTCTTAAGAAAGCAGACCCAGAGCAACTAGCTAACTTCCTGAAAAAAGAGCATCCACAAACAGTTGCTTTAATATTATCTCATTTAGATCCAGATCAGTCAGCCGCTGTACTTAACGAATTTGACGATGAGTTGAGAACTGAAGCTGTATTTAGAATTGCGACATTAGGTAAGGTGTCACCAGAGTCATTAGGTAGAGTTGAAAGTGTGCTCGATGAGATAGCATCATCTACACTTACTCAAAGTGTTTCTTCTGCTGGTGGTTCTAAAATGCTTGCTAATATACTTAACAAGGTTAACAACCAAGTTGCTAAGCAAATGATTGAGAACCTAGAAGAACAAGATCCGAAGATTGCTATGGAAGTGAAGAGATTAATGTTCTTGTTCGAGGATATAATCTTAATTGATGACAGAGGTATACAAAGATTATTACGTGAAATTGATAAGCGTGATTTGGCGTTATCAATGAAAATAGCTGATGATGATATTAAAGAGAAAATATTCAAAAATATGTCAGAAAGAGCTGCCGACGTGGTGAAAGAAGAACTTGAATTCATGGGACCAGTTAAACTTAAAGAAGTTGAGGAAGCTCAAACAAGAATAGTTGATAAGGTCAAAGAATTAGAGGAGAAAGAAGAGATAGTAATCGGTGGTCGTGGTAGCGACGATGTGTTCGTATAAAATATATTAAAATTAGATGCAAGAAGTACTAGTAAAAATACCATCAACACAAAGTAAGAAACTGAAGATTGAGAGATTCTTTGATGGTGTAAATGTGCCTAATTTCAAAAAAAAGAAAAAACCTGTTAGATATACATCATATACTCACAAGTTTATTATTAAAGACACTTCCGAGCCAGTTTCAATCAATTTAGATAATGTGCCACGTGAAGTCGTACCAATAGAGGTAATGGAAGAAGAGGTACAAAAGTCTTACGACAAAGGCTTTGAAGATGGTCAAATATCTGAAACTGCTGTCGCAAAAGCAGAAATAAATAATTTTGTCGAAAAAATGAGGACTTTAGAAGGAGTCACTCAAGAGTTTGATAAACAATCAAATCAATTATTAGATAGTCTTTACAACTCAACAATTTCACTTGCCCAAGCAATCGCAAAAAATATATTAAAAGTTGAGACTTTAGATAATTTTGAAATGATTGAAAACAGAGTTCAAACTGTTATAGAGGAAGTGAAAGGAAATAAAGTAGTTAGTGTTCGATTGCATCCCGAAACAATTGTGTATATAGAATCTTCTAACAAGTTGAGTGTAGTTTCTGACAGTAAAAAAGTTGAAATTATACCAGATGATAGCTTGGAACTATCTGACGTTATAGTCAACACAGATTCAGGTTTGCTAATAGCCAAGATGGAAGAAGAGCTGAAAAAGCTAATAACTAAATTAGAAGAAGACTTTAAACTTCAGAGAGCAAAACAAATTCAAAAAGAGATAGACGATTTCGAAAATTCCACAGGAAATGATGATTGATACTTTGGCAGATATTACCAATGAATTGACCAAAGAGATTAGCTCTTACAATTCTGTTATAAAATCTGGGAAGCTTTCTCAGATGATTGGTCTTGTTTTAGAAAGTGATGGTCCAAATGTACCTGTGGGAGAAATTTGTCATTTGAAAGATGAGAACGGCCAGGTAGTTAGTAAATCTGAGGTAGTTGGATTTAAAGAAGGTAATAAAATTCTATCAATGGTTTATGGTGACACGAGCAACTTATATCCAGGAATGGAAATTGTTGCAACTGGTGAGAAATTGTCAATCAATGTTGGAAGAGAACTATTAGGCAGAATAGTAGATGGTTTGGGTAACCCAATTGACGGAAAAGGGCCAATAGTGACTTCGGAGAGAAGGAGTATTTATGCTGCCGCACCAAACCCTTTGCTCAGAAAAAGGATAGAAGAGCCAATTTCTACAGGTGTAAAAAGCATAGACGGTATGCTGACGATTGGCAAAGGGCAAAGAATGGGTATCTTTGCTGGGTCTGGTGTCGGTAAATCTACCCTAATCGGTATGATTTCTAGGAATACAAACGCCGACATAAATGTAATAGCGCTAATAGGCGAAAGGGGAAGAGAGGTAAGAGAATTCATAGAAAAAGATTTGGGAGAAGAGGGGCTGCAACGTTCCGTTATCGTTGTTTCTGCAAGTGATGACCCTCCATTGACTAGGGTAAAATCTGCCTTCACTGCAACTACTCTTGCAGAGTATTTCAGAGAAGATGGCTTCGATGTAATGTTGATGATGGACTCTTCTACTAGATTTGCAATGGCACAAAGGGAGGTAGGCTTATCAATTGGTGAACCACCTACCAGTAAAGGATACACACCTTCTGTTTTCTCAGGTCTTCAACAACTAATGGAACGTTCTGGTACTTCAGAAAACGGCTCAATTACTGGTCTTTATACAGTATTAGTCGAAGGTGATGATATGAATGAACCTGTATCTGACACAGTAAGAGGTATTTTGGACGGTCATATATTGCTTTCTAGAGATTTGGCTGCTAAAGGACATTACCCTGCTATTGAGATTTTAGGTAGTGTGTCAAGGGTTATGAGGGATGTTATATCAAAAGAACATTCTGAAGCCGCGTATAGATTGCAAAATCTTATCGCTGCATATAGAAATTCGGAAGACCTTATAAACGTTGGAGCTTATAAACCAGGTTCTAATGAAGAGACTGATAAGGCAATTGAAAAGATTAGTGCAATAAATGATTTTCTAACACAGTCTACTAATGAACTAGTGTCGCTAGAAGAAACAGCACAAAGACTTATTGATTTGGTCTAAGGAGAGTAAATTATGAACAATAAATTTAAATTCAAATTAGAATCTGTGCTTAAGTTAAGAGCAGAAAAGACCAATGAAGCAAAAGGTGAGCTACAAACAATTCTGAAAAAAAGAATTGAGAAAGAAGAGGAAATAGAGGAAGTAAGAAACAAACTCGCAAATCACAATAAAAATAGGTCAAAACACAAAAAGTTAGAGAATATACAAGCTTTCTATCATCACAAAGATTCACTTAATCATAACCTTAAACAACTGAGCTACGAGCTTGAAAATTTGAAAGATATTGAAAATTTGAAACGTGATAAGTATAACTCAGCTCTGAAAGAAGAAAAAGTAATGGAGAAATTGAAAGAGAAAAAGTATGCCGAACATATGGCTGAATTAGAAAGAATAGAAAGAAATGAGTTAGATGAAATTGCTATAAGACAATTCACAAGAAAGGTATCCAATGCTTAGTAAGCAAATCATAATAATATTTATAGTATCAACTGTGTCTTCGGTTTTGCTTATCGGGGGGACTTGGTATTACAAGGAGTATCATGATGAAACATTGTTTGGCTTATTAGATCCAGAAGATAAAGATGAATATTATGACTTGGATCCCGAAAAATCTTTTGTTGTAAAAGGTAGTGAGTTAATAGAACTCAAGAGTAACACTGATAAAATGTACACTTTAGAAGAACAATATAGTTCACTTAAAAGTAAATTTGATTCAATTTATGCTGATTACAAAGTATTGAATGAAGAATATGGCGATGGAGAAAAAAGCGACTCCATAAGTACACAATTAACCACTCTGGCTAAAAAAGAACAGACACTAAAAGATTCGTTAAGCAAGCTAAAAAAAGAGCTTGATAAAATAGAAAATAAATTTGCTTCAGCTGAAGAGAAGATTTCTAGTTTGGAAAACAGGTTAGCTGGAGGTTTAGATTCAACTAAGTTAGCACAATATAGCAACTTCGCAAAAATATATAACAACTCAAGTTCAGAGGAAGTTGCTAAAATATTACAGAATATGAAAGCCTTAGAGTCAGCTTATATTCTGAAAATGATGTCTAAGAAAAAAGCTGGCAAGGTAATTGAAAGTTTAGATACTAAATATGCTGCTGAAGTATTGAAAGAGAGTGGCAGATTAGAATAATAGGATTGTTAGTTCATTTAACAATGTGCATGGAAGCACCTCTACAATGGAAACAAACATAAAAAATAGCTTGACAGCTAGCCCAGACCTAATTGCATCTGGAAATTCTGTTAGTACAGAAAATGCTGAAGTACAACAAAATTTTGATTTTGTTGAGCAGTTTTTATCCCTTTTCGTTTCTGATATTAATCCTGATGTTCCTAATCTTAAAAATAAAATCAACCCAGAAGCAGCAAAAGAATTAGCACAAAAGATAAAATCACTTGAAGGTTTTACGAATCAAGACTTGAAATCATTATTTACTAAATTAGATATTGATTTACCGAAATTAACCACTAGTGGTGAGTTTGATTTAACCCAACTAGAGAAGTTAATAGAAAAGATAAGTCCAAATAAACTTAAAAAATCAAAGTCTAATGGAATAAATCTAAATAAGAATAAATTACAAAAGATTAGCAATCACACTTATTCTACAGAAATGGTAAACTCTGAAGAATTTCTTAACAAAATCAAAAAATACTTAAGTAAAACTGATTTTGAGAAGATTAAGAACAGTCTACAAAAAAATAAAGCAAATATTCAGAGTAACCCAGTTAAAGAAAATTTGCAACTTAACACATTGGGAATTCAATACTCTGACAAAGAGATTAATGCCAAGCAGAAGATTACTAGTAAAAACTCTAACAGATTATTAGAAATACTACAACCGAATGTGAAATCAGAGGAAATATCTCTTGCATCAACTAAAGTAGAAAAACCTATTTCACAAGAGAAACAATCGCATCAAGCAATTATTCGTGAGTCAATCGCAAATGAAAGTAATGCTAAAAATGGCAGTTTCTTGAATGAAGATAAAGGCATGTTTGGTGAAAACAACCAAAAGAATAATAATGCTAAACTAGCTAAAGAAAAACTACAAACAAAAGTAGCAAGAACTCAATTGTCTGATTTTATTTCCTCTAGTAACACTGAAAGTGTAGAGACGGTAAAATCAGAATCTACCATGCGGTCTAACTTCGTGGAGAAAGCAATAAAAACAATAAAGCTTGCTAAAAATGGTGTTAGTAGCAACGCTAGAATTGTTTTACAACCAAAGCATTTGGGTTCCGTAAATATGAGAATGAACCTAATAGGCAATAGTGTAAGCTTAGTTATAAAAGCTGAAAAAAGCGAGACTTTGCAACACATAGAAAAGCAACTGCCTGCACTAAAAGAGAAATTAACTGAAAGTGGTCTGAGATTAGATCAGATTACATACGAGTCATCTGAAAGCAATGATTTGCAAAACAACGACAACAATAAAAATAGACACGAACAAGAAGAGCTAAGAAGAAAGTTTGTTAACTCGATAAAAAACAGAGCAGCAAAAGGAAGTTTCGAAATATCAGATTTGGACTTAGCAAATTATAACTATAGTCATTTGAAAGTGACTAACTAATGGTGGGGAGAAAAAAGATATAATGTTTGAAAATGTAACTACAAATATAAGCACAATGGGCGGCAACTTTGGTCCTACTTCGTCATCCGTTTCAAAAAACGAAGCTCAGGAACAAAAGGATCAGTTTTTAAAACTGCTTACATTCCAACTAAAAGCTCAAAATCCATTAAAACCTTACGACAATCAAGAGTTTGCAACACAGCTGGCGCAATTCTCACAACTCGAGCAACTATCAGATATTAAGGGATTATTGGAAGAGCAATCAGAAGTAAATATGACCCTTTCGAGGGTAATGTCAAATTCAGCACTGCCTGGTATGTTAGGTAAATATGCTAAAGCATACACAACTAACATTAACTACGATGGTGACCAATCCGTTTCTTTAGGATTTGATATAGACATGTCTGCTTCTAGTGGAAATTTGACGATATACGATGAACAAGGGAGAATAGTACGGGAAATCGCCTTATCCGGAAGCAATTTGCAAGTGGGCGAACATACTATTCAGTGGGATGGCAAAGATCAAGATGGTAACGAGCTGAAAAGCGGTAACTACTCTTTCTTTGTTGACTTTACGAACACACAAGGATACGAACAACAAGCATCTACTTTCACATTCGGAAAGATAGAAGCAGTTCGATTCAAAGATAACGGGACGGTATTGATTGTCGATGGATTAGAAATTCCTATTGGCGATGTGACAGATATCCGTTCGGACGCATAATTATTCTTTAACAATTAGAAAGGCAATATTATGCCGGAAATAAATGGAGTAAGCGTTCCGTTTATGCCGGTAGGCGGAGCAAATGCTCTTAATAATAATGGTGGCAGACTTGCTGATACTGGCAAAAACTCTGGTTCTAACAAGTTCGACCTTTTACTTCAGGATGAATTACAGAAGGTCAAATTTTCTAATCATGCATTAGAAAGGTTAGAAGACAGAAACATAATGCTAAAAGGTCCTCAGTTAGAAAAATTGAACGAAGCCGTTAATTTGGCTAAGTCAAAAGGAAGCAAGGAAGCATTAGTACTTATGGAAAAGCAAGCTTACATAGTTAGTGTGACTAACAATACTGTAATCACCGTTATTGATCAAAACACTATGAATAACAATTTCATATCTAATATAGATTCGGCTGTTATTGTGTAGTATTATACAAAGGGTTGGACCCAATTAACTTGGGAAACCCTCCCAAGGTATGACCGATTGATTACCTTGGAAATACATAAAAATAAGAAAGGAATTCTTAATTATATATACCATGGAGGGTATTTTTTTATGGGTCTTTCAAGATCACTAAGTACTGGTACTAGTTCACTTAGGACTCACCAGAAAAAGTTCGATGTAATAGCGAACAACTTAGCTAATGCAAGTACTGTTGGATTCAAATCTAACAGGGTAACATTTGCAGACCAATTTAGCCAAACTACTTCATTGGGAAGAAGACCAGATCAATCTGGTTCAACTTCCGGTGGTGAAAATCCTGTCCAATATGGATTGGGTGTAAAAGTAGGAGCAGTACAAAGAAATATGAGCCAAGGATTGATAGAAGTGACAGGTAGGTCACTCGATATGGCAATCAATGGTCAAGGTTTCTTTATGTACGAATCGGGCAATCAAACAAAGTATTCGAGAGCTGGTGCGGTAGTGCGTGACAGCCAAGGATTTTTAGTTGATGCTGCTTCTGGTTCACACTTACAGGGCTATAACTTAACTTACGATACGAACGGTAAGCCTGTTAGGGACAGCGAAGGAAATAACGTTTTAGATAGATCACTTTCTAACTTACGTATTCAACCGGGTTTCTTATCGGCGCCAAGACAAACAACTGATATTGCTCTCAACGGAAACCTGAATTCTCAGATGGAAGTAGGGGAGACTAGACAAACTTCAATAAATATCTACGACATTGGTGGTGCTCCACGTGAGCTGTCAATCACATTTGAAAAATCTGCTAATGTAGATGAGTTCAATGTTACTGCTACAATTGAGGGTAATCCAATTGCTCTTAGCTCCGGTACTGTTACTTTTAATCAAGATGGTAGTATTAATACTCCTACTGATTTGACGGTAACTGCTGCTGATTTGAATGCGGCACTGGGTGGAACACTTTTTGATGACACTACTCCGCAGGACGTTGAGATAACTTTAGTTGACCCCGATGGCAATGCTTTTGGTGGTTTAACTCAGTACTCCTCACCAAGTAATGCGACTATTCAATCTCAGAATGGATACGCTGCTGGTGAGTTGTTGAATCTGGAAGTTAGCCCAAGAGGTGAAATAGTCGGTACATTCACTAATGGCCAGTCTGAGATAATTGGTCAAGTGGCAATTGCAAAATTCACTAATCCAGAAGGTCTTATCTCGTCTGGTGGTAACTTCTTCGAAGCTTCACCAAATGCTGGTAATCCGAACATAGGTACGGCGGGGGAAACATTCCCATCGTCATCTATTGCTGGTAGTGCTTTGGAGCAATCAAACGTTGATTTGACTATTGAGTTTACGGAAATGATTTCTACTCAAAGGGCTTTTGAAGCAGCAAGCAGAACGGTTACTGTAGGTGACCAAATGTTAGCAGAAATCAATCAGCTCAAACGATAGAATTTGATTCATTTAAAATTAAAAAAGCTACCTTAGTATTTAACTTTGGTAGCTTTTTTTTATCAACTATATTTCTTTTCTTCTTAACCGAAATGTGAGCCACAATAAGCAGCAACATTCCAAGCAAAATCAATGTCTTCGAACTCGAGGGCAAGTTTAGCTACTCTTTCGAAAAGCACCTTGCTGCCTTCACCTTTCTTTGCTAAAGAAAGTGCTACAATAAGCATAAATTCATAGTCGCCCAATCTTGCGTGACGGTCAAACATCTCTTTCTCAGCATCTATCAATTCGATGGATTCAATCCAACTTTCAACTTCTTCTAGATTCGGTATTTCATGAACACCTGCAAATTTACCAAGGTCGTTACCTGTATAAACATCTGAGTTTTTCATATAACTTGGTAATCTGTCGAACCCAATACCAAGCGATAGCCCTGGTTTGCTAAGCTCAAATAGAGCATCTCCATTTGCTCTTGTATAGTAAGCACCACCGTTTCTACCAACCAAATCAATTTTATATGGGTCTATGTGGCCATCTGTTAGAATATCTTCACTGATGTGATATTTTATTACCTCACAAATAGCAAAGTTTCCTGAACCAGCTTCGCCACCCATTTCTACCATATCCACTAACTTACATTCGAGTTGAAATGGTGACTCCTTGACTCTTTTTGGCTTTACCAAATCAGAGTCAATTGGAGTAAATCCAGATTTTTCAAACTCATCTACATCGGCTGAGTACTCGCTAGATGCAAGATTCATTTGTTGTACCATATCGTAAGTAACACCATGGATTACACATTCTTTTGTATCTAATAAGTTTTGGTATGTATCTTTTGTAGTGTTGTCTCTTCCTCTCCTAGCAGGCGAAAATGCCACGGTAGGTGGGTTAGCACCAAATGCGTTGAAAAAAGAGAACGGAGCCAAGTTATTGACTCCATCCTTACTAACTGTAGAAACGAATGCTATTGGTCTTGGGGCAATACCACCAAGTAAATAACCATGTCTTTTCTTTAGCTCTATATCTTTAGGTTCTATTGACAGCATTAAATTTTTCTCTTTTTAGCGAAAATAGAATAATCATTGTCTGTCAACTTGATTGTATTCTTAAGTGTACCAAGTCCAGTTATTTCTAAAGTGATCTCGTCGCCGTTTTCTAACCAAATTGGAGTGAATTCTTCGCCTTTTGCTTCTGCTTCGTTTCTCCAAGTACCGTTTAGTTCCAAATAGCAACCAGTTCCAACTGTACCTGAACCTATCACTTCACCTGGTTGAATTTCTACACCGTAAGATATTCTTTCTAGTATCTCCGCAAATGTATAAGTTATATCTTTCGTATTTCCTTGTGAAACTTGTTTGCCATTGTGGAATGCTTTCATAGATAATTTGTAGATGTTACCTTTTGGTGTTTCTACCTTATATTCTTCCAGCTCATCTGGAGTAACTAACCAAGGGCCAATAACTGTACAGAAATCTTTACCCTTTGCAGGGCCTAAGTTCAATTTCATTTCTTCCATTTGCATTTGTCTTGCTGAAAGATCATTCATTATTGTGTAGCCGAATATATAGTCATCTGCTTCTTCAGCAGAAACGTTTTTTCCATATTTACCAACTACTGCTGCTATTTCTAATTCGAAATCCAATTTGTGTAAGTGGTCTAGCTCAACTTCAATTGGGCCTTCTCCCTGTACTGCATTGTGATTTGTAAAGTAAAAGATTGGAAATTCATCAAATTCTGGTATCATATCTACGCCTCTGTTCTTTCTTGCAGCTGCTACGTGCTGTCTGAAAGCATAAGCATCACGACAAGAAGTTGGATGAGGAACTGGTGCTAACATTTTGTTTGCGTTTTCTGATTCAAAATTAGATTCAAGCAACTTGCTTTCTATCTCGCGTGCTTTGTTCGTCATTTCATCGCCACCACGCATTAATTCCAAAATATCTGAAGGAACTGAAATACCCAATTCTAAGCCAGCTTTTTGTAAGTCAGCAACTTTACCGTTTATATATAATCCTAATCTTTCTTGGTTCTCAGAGTTGAGAAATGTTACGAATTTCATAATTACTCTTATTTTTTTTATTTCTTAAAATCAGTATAACGAAATTAACATTATTAGATTGGATATACAATAATGTTGTTTGTAACTGGCCAAAAGTAAAGTAAATTGATATAGATAATTGACTAATAAAAGATAGATTAATAATAAATATAGCTTTCTAAGAATAAAAAACCGAAATCGAATTATGGGAAAAAATAGAATTACAGTGCAGTGCACTATTAACTCAGATATTGACAAAGTTTGGGAATCTTGGACCAAACCGGACCACATTATAAATTGGAATTTTGCTAGTGATGAGTGGTGTTGCCCAACAGCAGAGAATGACCTAAAACCAGGTGGTAAATTTATAAGTAGAATGGAATCGAAGGATGGGAGTATGGGTTTTGATTTTGGAGGTATTTACGAGGAAGTCAAGGAAAAAGAATTAATTTCTTACAAAATGCAAGATGGTCGTAAAGTAGATATTAGATTTATTTCTTCTGGAAATAATGTTGAGGTTGTAGAAACATTTGATGCTGAAGGCACTAATGCGGATGAACAACAAAGAGCTGGTTGGCAGTCAATATTGAACAATTTTAAAAATTATGTCGAGAGTATAAGATAAGAGTAGTTAAAAAACAGTTTAAATAGTTATATCAAGATAACCATTTTTGAGCTGTTTTTGAGCTGTTTCTCTGTTAGAAAGTTGTGATTGGTTCAATGAAGTGATACCAAGAACTTCTTTCTGAAGTCCCTGTGAACCTTTCTGAGCCTCTATTTTAGGTGCTTGTTCCACTTCTTTCTCCAAAGGAGCTTGCGTATTTGCTTCAGCTCTTGGGTCAGTTTGTGGAGCGCTATAGTACTCGTTTAATATGTTGTTTTCTACTTTCATATTGCTAACTTATAAAATAAACGGATAAATCCCAAATCAATTTTATTATTTCATTGAAACAAGTGGAATAATAACTAAATTTGTGAAAATAAAATTAGGAAAATGAGTAAATGAAAGAGAAAATAAAATCGATATTAGAACGATATGCCGAGGTTAATCAGGAGCTGATGGAGCCTGATTTGGTCAATGATAGAAAGAGATATCGTGATGTTACTATGGAACATAAGAATCTTCAACCTATCGTTCAAGCTGGTGAAAAGTATCTGAAAATATTAGACGATATTAGGCAAAATGATGAGCTGATAAATGACAAAGAAGTTAGTAGTGAGTTGAAAGAACTTGCGTATGGAGAGAATGAGTCACTCAAAGAAGAACAGGAAGAAATGGAAGAGGAGCTAAAAGTACTTCTTATTCCTAAAGATCCGGATGATATGAAGAATTGTATTGTTGAGATACGCTCTGGTGCTGGTGGAGATGAGGCAGCTATTTTTGCTGGTGATTTGTATAGAATGTATGAGCGCTTCTTCGAAATTAAAGGCTTTAAATATGATATTATATCTTTGAATCATGGAGAAAAAGGTGGTTTCAAAGAAGTAGTAATGGAAGTGAATGCTGAAGATGCTTATGGTACTTTGAAGTATGAAAGTGGTGTACACCGTGTACAGAGAGTGCCTGAAACGGAGTCACAAGGTAGATTACATACATCTGCTGCATCAGTAGTTGTTCTACCTGAAGCAGATGATGTAGATGTAGAAGTCTTGGACAAAGATATAAAGAAAGATACTTACCGTGCTTCTGGTGCAGGTGGGCAACATGTTAATAAGACAGAATCTGCCGTTAGATTAACTCACATCCCAACAGGAATTGTAGTAGAATGTCAAGATGAACGTTCTCAAATTAAAAATCATGCTCGTGCCTTAAAAGTATTGAAAGCTAGAATATATGAGCAAGAGCTGCAAAAACAGATGGCAGAGATTGCATCACAAAGAAAGACTATGGTATCCACTGGTGATAGATCTGCTAAAATCCGAACTTATAACTACCCTCAGAACAGAGTTACAGACCATCGTTTGGAAGGCGACGCAAAAAATTATAGTTTAAAGGAAATAGTAGAAGGGGATTTGACAAATATTATCGAAAACCTTCACATTGCCGAAAGAGCTGAAATACTAAAATCTGGAACTAACTAATAGTCTATGAGAACAATTGGAAGAGTAGAAGAGGTAAATCTGATTGACTTGGGTTTTGATGGACTTGTTGCAAAAATAGATTCAGGTGCATACACTTCTGCTTTGCATGCACAGTCCATTAAGAGAATAAAGAAGGATGGAGAAAAGTACGTTAGGTTTCGACTATTAGATAAATCTCACGAAATGTACGAGGATAAATTTATTGAACTACCACTCCATAAAGTGAAGCTAGTAAAAAGTTCCAATGGATTTGCTCAAAGAAGATACTCTATAAGGACCAGAATGAAGTTGGGTGGTAGAATATACAAGGTAGAGTTCACTCTAACAGACAGAAAAGATATGAAGTCACCTATCTTACTAGGTACAAAATTCTTACGAAGAAAATTTTTAATTGATGTTTCTAAAAAACACTTGCTATCCAAATGAAAAAAATTGTAATACTTTCAACAAATAAAGAGCTCTATTCAACAAAAAGATTGGTTGAGGCAGTAGAACAGAAAGGGCATGAGCCAATCGTGGTTAACCATACGAAGTGTTCTTTACTTATGGAGCAAGGTAACCCAATGGTCTATTATCATGGTGAACCGTTGACTGATATTAGTGCTGTTATTCCGAGAATAGGTGCGTCCGTAACTATGTATGGTACTGCAGTAGTTAGACAATTTGAATTAATGAAAGTATTTTGTGCAATTGAATCTCAAGCGATAGTAAGGTCAAGAGATAAGCTTCGTAGTCTTCAGATTATGGCAAGGGAAGGGCTAGGAGTCCCTAAGACTGTATTTGCTCGCCATCCAAAAAATGAAGAAGCCGATAAGTTAGTTAAGCAAATCGGTGGCACACCGATGATAATTAAATTATTGGAAGGAACTCAAGGGCTAGGGGTTGTATTAGCTGAAACACGCAAAGCTGCTAAATCCGTAATAGAAGCTTTTTCTGGGTTGAAGACTAGTATATTAATTCAAGAATTTATAAAAGAAGCTGGTGGCTCGGATGTCAGAGTTTTCATAGTCGATGGTAAAGTCGTAGGTGCTATGAAAAGGACTGGCGCAGATGGCGATTTCCGCTCGAACATTCACAGAGGTGGCACTGCTGAAGTAATAAAACTAACTGCAAAAGAAAGAAAAGCAGCCTTAAAAGCAGCATCATCTATGGGATTATCTATTGCTGGTGTTGATTTACTACAGTCTGAAAGAGGTCCATTGATACTTGAAGTAAATTCTTCCCCTGGCTTACAGGGAATAGAAAAAGCTACTGGAAAAGATATTGCTGGTAGTGTAATAGACTATGTGCTGGATCACACTGAACCAGAGAAGAAACCTAAGAAAAAGAAAAAGATAATTGTTTAGGATGTTAATAACTTTGTAGATGCTTAATTCTTTCTTCAGTAATCTCTATCATTGATTGCAAGTATACTATACCAAATACATGTCCACGGAAACCATCAGAGCTTTTTTCACTCTTTTTTCTTCTTTCAATTAGCCAATTTTCTTGCTCAGTCTTTAAAGATTTCGCTATTCCTGATAGAAGAATTTCAAAAAGTGAATCTAATTTAACATTCAATATTGAATCAACCCTCTGAAATTCTAGATTGAGACAAATTCTCTTTTCTAAAGTAGTGCCAGTTTGATTTGAGCAGTCAATTTTATCTGCAAGCTCCATATACTTAAGTTTTGATAAACGCTCAGCATCTGTTTCAATAGAAGAGCAAGAAGAAGCTATACAAGTTATGATTATGATAATTATAAATTTCATTTTAAGCTAGTATCGTAAAATACATCAAAACCAAAAAAACCTTCTCTAACGTCGACAAGAACTGTATCATACTTATTCCTATTTTGATAATGATAGTGATTGAATACCATCTCTTTTGGCTTATTATCATAATCTATTATAACTAATAACTGTCTTTTGTCTCGATGTCGCCTACGGCCAGGCAATGAGGATTTTTCTTGAATCAGATATGATTTAGTTTCAGTGTAATCATCTGCTAAATGGTAGTTTGCAATAGTGAATACAGAGCATAATATAAATCCACATCCAACTATATAAAAGACAGCAGAATATAAGTATAAATAAATCCCAGATACGATGAATGTTCTTTGATAATTTTTGAAATCAATAATAAAAGCAATTGATGATGAGAGTATTATTATTAATAAAGGTACCCAAAAGCTAATGATGGTAACTCTGAAGACATCAATTTGCCATATCATCAAAACTAAGCCTAGGATGAATAATAAAGAATATAGGTCACGTTTTCTTTCTTTATCCACAAGAATGTTTAGATTAGTGTGTTAAAATTTAATTTAATAAAATAATATAAATCATTTATAAATGCAAATTTACACCAAGCAAAAAAAAGACTTCCCAAGTATATAGGAAGTCTTTCAATACATCTTGTAATGCTTAGTAATTAAACCAACTTTTCTATCTTGCTATCAACTATACCATAATCAACAGATTCATCAGCTGACATCCAATAATCGCGATTGAAATCTTTCATTATCTTTTCTACGCTGTGGCCACAGTTTTTGGCTAATATTTCAGCACCGAGTTTCTTAGTTTTTACAATCTCTTCCATTTGGATTTCTATATCTGCCGACTTCCCTCTTGCACCACCGCTTGGTTGGTGTATCATTACTCTAGCGTGAGGTAAAGCAAATCTCTTACCTTTCTCGCCAGCCGAAAGAAGAATAGAACCCATAGATGCAGCTAAGCCAGTAGCAATAGTTGAAACGGGGCTGCTTATTCCTTTCATAGTGTCATAGATTGTAAAACCTGAAGTTACATATCCACCTGGGCTGTTGATAATCAACTGTATCTCCTTACCAGGGTCTTCTAACTCCAAAAACATTAGGCGATCAATAACGTGCTTTGCAGAGTCGTCGTCTACTTGTCCCCAAAGGAAAATACGTCTGTTCTCAAGAAGTTTATTATCAATTTTATCTTGTAATTTTTGTGCTTTGCTCATTTTCTATCTCTTTGTTTTAATTTAGTCACTAAAATAAGTATAAAAACTGATTTAAGTAAAAATTAGTGTTTTTTGTGGGGAAGTTAGCTCGAATGAATTATTCAAATTTATCATAATTGAGAATATTTCCATTCTCAGGAATATCTATCATAATCCAATCAGGAGCATATCCATAATCCTCAGTTTTAAAAGACTGAAAACCATAAACTCCACCAAACTTATACGAACTAGTGTATATCATATGTTTATTACTAAAGCGGGGAATTTCTTGCCTAATATCGTACATTGCGTCTACATTTTCTTTAAAGTTTTCAGAACTTATGAGTCTATTTACAATTCTCTTTTTATCGTTATCAGAGATTTTAATACTAAAACTCTCTTGAAAAACTGTAAATTCTTTCCTATATCTTATAATCTCAAAATCATCGAATAATGCAATATCTTCTTCTTTAAGTAAGTGAGTGATATTTGATTTAGTCGGAAATAAGTTTTCAATAATATTGATAACTAAAGGTACTACCAAAAAGAAAACAATAGATGAAACTAATAACCACTTTAGTATTTTCCATATTTTCATAATTTTATCTAATGAGTTTTTTTAAGGAACGTCAAATTAAACTCGAAGTTCCAGCTAAAGAATTTCTAAGAAAAAATATTGTCATTAAAGTTTTAATCATATATTAATATAAAAAAAAGACTGCCCATAAGAACAGTCTTTTTTAAAATCTAAATTTTAATCAATTGATTAGTAGTTGATTAATTCCATAATCTTATCATATACCTTAGCTTCTGTCGGAAGTACATCCATCTCGTAGTTAGGGTGATAAGGAATGTGTGAATCTTTACCAGTTAATTTCTTGACAGGAGCATCTAAGTATTCGAAACACTCATCAGATATTTCTGAAATGACATTACCTGAAATACTAGTTGTCATTGTATCTTCGTGTACTACTAAAGCTCTATTCGTTTTCTTAACTGACTCACAAACTGTTTCTTTGTCCCAAGGAACAATAGTTCTTAGGTCAACAATCTCGATTGTCTTGTTAGTCTCTTTTTCTATTTTCTTAACAGCATTTACAGTGTCTTTCACACCCATTCCGTAAGTAATTACTGTAGCATCATTACCTTCTTTCACTATTTTTGCTTTTCCAAATGGAATTAGGTAATCCTCATCTGGCTCAACTGTTTTTGCAAATGGTAATCTGTACATACCTTTGTGCTCACAGAAGATAACTGGATCTTGCAAACGACACGCTGTTTTCAATAATCCTTTTGCATCTGCGGCATTAGATGGGTAAGCAATCATTATACCTGGGATGTGAGAGAATATTGACTCAATGTTTTGTGAGTGACACAAACCACCGTGAATATATCCACCTACAGCAACACGAGTTACAACTGGTGCAGAGAAACCACCGTTAGAACGGAATCTCATAGCTCCAACTTCATTTTTATATTGCATAAATGCAGGCCAAATATAGTCACCGAATTGAATTTCAATTACTGGCTTCCAGCCTTTTACAGCCATACCTACAGCAGTACCAACGATTGATGCTTCTGCAAGCGGTGAGTTAAATACTCTTTCTGTTCCAAATTTATCACTTAGTCCACGAGTAGCGGTGAATACACCACCTTTACCGTCTTCTACATCCTCACCGTACACTACCATTTTCTCATTTCTTTCCATCTCTTCGTGTAGTGCATGGTTAATAGCGTCTACCAATACGGCTTCTTTTTCTCCTTCTAGTTCGCCATCTGCATAAGGTAAATCACGAGTGCTTTCGTCAGCGAAGTTTTCTTTGATTGAATCTTCTGCATCTGGATCTTCTTGTTCTAATGCCCAGTCAGCAGCATCACGAAGTTCATTTTTAACATCTTCGTGCATTTGGTCTATCTCTTTTCTAGTAGCTACCCTGTTCTTAACTAAGTAATCAGAAAGAATCTTGATACAATCTTTGTCTTGTGCTTCTTTTTCCAAATCGTCCATATCACGATACTTTCTTTGGTCATCAGAAGATGAGTGAGAAAGCAATCTAACTACATCAGCATGAATCAACGCAGGGCCTTTTCCAGCTCTCATCCATTCTATAGCTTCTTCAGCTGCTTTTACTGATTCGAAATAATCTGTTCCGTCAACTCTAATTTTCTTTAAGTTCTCATATTTTCCAAATGCATCAGATATATCGCCACCCATTGTTTGGTCTTTCTTTCTTACAGAGATAGCATATTTGTTATCTTGAATACAGAATAAAACCGGCAACTTAGCTCTGTTCGCCCAGTTTACAGCTTCGTAGAATTCACCTTGCGAAGTAGTACCTTCACCAGATGCAACATATACGAATTGATCACCACCTTCTTTCTTAATTGCCAATGCATTACCAGTAGCGTTTAGGAATTGTGTTCCTGTTGGTGATGATTGTGTTGGAAAGTTTAATCTTGGGTTACCAAAGTGACCAGGCATCTGGCGACCACCAGTTGCTGGACAATCTTTCTTAGCAAATGCAAGTAGGAAGTATTCTTTCATAGTCATTCCTTTTGCATAAGTGATAGCCATATCACGGTAGTAAGTCCAACCCCAATCGTCTTCTCTCATACGAAGACCAATTGCAGTTTGAATACATTCGTGACCACTAACACCTATGTGGAAGAAAGATTTACCTTGCTTCACAAATCCTAGGTGGATATTGTCAGTAGTCCTTGCTGTTATCATATTGCGCAGCGCGCCAAGCAAGTGCTTTTTGTCTAAATTCAGTTCTCTATGAACTGCTACTTTACTTTTATTTGAACTTTTAGCTTTTGATTTAGTGCTTTTTTTCTTGACAGAAGTCTTAGATGTGCTAGTTTTTTTAGCCGCCATACTTTACTCACCAAATTTTAATTAATATTTTTCTTATTGTTGTTATATACAATTTTACAATTTACAATTTTATAAACTCATTTAAAAAAACAACTTTTCAAGAAAATGATAAAGCTGTACGGAAATCATAAAATTTTAACACTGCTTCAAAACGCACACAATACTAATTCTATTGCATCTACCTATTTCTTTTATGGACCAGAAGGTATTGGAAAAGAAGCCGTAGCTTTGAAGTTTGCAGCTATGGTTAATGGTTTGGACGAAGAAAAATGGCTTAATTCAGAGAATATTATTTATCTGCACAAACTCCCCGCAAATAAATCAACCAAAAAAAGTGATGATATATATGATACTTATCCAGCTGATGTTGTTGAGCATATAAAAGATGAACTTCAGAAAAAACAATCAAATGCATATCATAAAGTTGAGATTCCTAATGCAAACCAGATAAGGGTTGATTCGATAAGAATTCTGAAAAGGAAATTGTCTACTTCAAATAGTGGTGGACGGAGATTTGTAATAGTTTCTGGTGCGGACACTATGAACAATGCTGCTGCAAATTCTTTTTTGAAAACATTGGAAGAACCCAATCCTAATACTACTATTATACTGATTGCTGAGAATATAAATTCAATGCTGCAAACAATTCTCTCTCGTTCTCAAAAAATAAAATTCACCCCATTAACTAATGAGGGTATAAGTGAATATCTTGATGATCACTACTCAGAGATAGATGATGAGAAAAAAGCAATCATCACTTCATTTGCCCAAGGTTCTATATCTAGTGCAATTCAGTATGTAGATGAAGATTTGAGTGGTATTGTAAATTCTTCTGTTGATTTACTCCGAGCATGTTTGCAAAGGTCTGGTTACCGTACTTTATTGATGGATAGGGTGGAGCAGCTAACTAAACAAAGAGATAAGAACTTGATTATAAATACCTTGAAACTATTACAAAAGTGGCTTCAAGATGCAATGCACTTGCATTATGGTGAAGATAAGTTGATAGTAAATAGAAGCGAGGTCGATTCAATAAAAAAGTTTGTCAACTATTATAATGACATTAACTACCCTGTTGTTTTTGACTTGATTGAAAGAGCTATAGTTAGAGTGAATAGAAATGTAACGCCAGATTTATTGCTTGTAGATCTATTTCTGTCTATCAGAAAGGAACTATTAACTGGAAGGTAGCAACTATCAGTCGTCACTACCACCAGATTTCTTTACATAATCAGTTTCGTAGAAACCTGTTCCTTTGAGCATAACGCCAATTCCAGTGCCAATTTTCCTACGAACTTTTTTTGGCTTAGCTGGGTCAAAACCCTCTACATCCTTTGGCCAAAATTCTAATGGATCAGAGTTAATACCTTGTATGTACTCAAACTCTTCGCCAGTGTCATCACATATATAAACATAAGTAGGCATATCAACCTATACAAATTGTTAATAATAAATTAGTATTGAAGAAAACCAACTTTCTTATACACTTTTGATAACGTTTTAAAAGCAACTTTATTAGCTTTTTCATCGCCTTTCTTCAGTGTGTCAGTTAAGAATGTTTTGTCTTCTCTGTATTTTTCAAATTCTTTTCTTATTGGTGCTAGGTATTCGGCAACGGCTTCTGCCACATCACCTTTGAACTTACCATAACCCTCACCTTCATACTCAGCAACTATCTCATCAGA
Source organism: Chlorobiota bacterium (assembly GCA_046290495.1). Taxonomy (GTDB): domain Bacteria; phylum Bacteroidota; class Ignavibacteria; order Kapaibacteriales; family UBA2268; genus PGYR01. The sequence continues at coordinate 623,067 of JBKAGT010000006.1, forward strand.
CGATTTACCCGTAGCCACTGTCATCAGTGTTATCAGATTTTCTATACCTTCTTTGCCCTCTCCTGGCTTCACTTTTGAGCCAGAATCAGTAACTGAACGCTTTATTTTTCTGACAACTGTGTCGTTGTCATCAGTCAAAAAAATTGTGGCATTCTGATTTGGGTCAGATTTTGACATCTTTGCCGTCGGTTCCTGTAAGCTCATAATCTTAGCGCCTACTTCTGGAATATATGGCTCAGGTATAGCAAAAGTTTCAGAGTAATGATGGTTAAATCTTTGTGCTAAGTTACGAGTAAGCTCCAAGTGCTGCTTTTGGTCTTGCCCTACAGGTACCGCATTAGCTTGGTATAGCAAAATGTCACACGCCATAAGGATAGGGTATGAAAGTAGTCCAACATTAACATTGTCACTATTCTTACTCGATTTATCTTTAAATTGTGTCATTCTTTCTGCTTCACCCATACCAGTGAACGTGCTCATAACCCATGCTAATTGTGAGTGAGCTGGTACGTGTGACTGAGTGAATATTACAGATTCTTCTGGGTCAATACCAGCAGCAAGAAACATAGCAGCAGTGTCCAATGTCCATGAGCGCAAGTCCTTTGGCGTTTGTCTTAATGTAATTGCATGAAGGTCTGCTATCATAAAAAATGATTCAAACTCACGCTGCATTTTATTCCAATTAGTCAAAGCACCAGTTAGATGACCAATGGTCAATATCCCAGATGGTGTTATTCCGCTAAGTATTCTTTTTCTTTCTGACATTGTATTTCTGTTGTTTTTACTTTTTGGTAGTTGCAAATTTAAAAAATATAATTCATTATTGCTTTGTGGTTATTTAAAATAGTAATAGGAGAACTACACCTGAATGCAATTCTCCTATTTTAATTTTAAAATTTAGTATTTACCCTTAATCTTCAGGTTCAAATAAACCATTCAACTGCTCTATTAATTTGCTGTTTGAAGAGATTGATACGCTACCAATTCTTTCAGCTATAGTTTCTATGTACTCCATTTGCTTCAATTTATAAAGCATCCTGTTGTTTTCCATAAGTTTAGCTGTATTTAGTAAACTTCTAGTGGAAGCTGTTTCTTCTCTTCTGGTAATTAAATTAGCTTGAGCTTTTTTCTCTGCAACTAGAACCTTGTTCATAATCTCTTTGATATCACCTGGTAGAATAATATCTTTTATGCCACAGTCAACTATCTTCAATCCAAGTTGAGTTGCTTTAGTAGAAATATTTTCAAGTATTTCATTTTCTATTGAGTTCTTCTTTTCCAATAGATTGTCAAGTCTGTAAGTTCCAACATATTTTCTTAAAGCAAGTTGTAGTGACAAATACAATTGTTTCTCAAAGTTATTGTTTTCTATTATTGCCTTTTCCATATCCTCTATTTTATACCTGACAGAAAAATTGATTCTTAAGTTTGCCTTATCATTTGTAAGTATTTCTTGACCAGTAATTTCCATTTGTAAAACTCTAGTGTCTACTTTTTCTACTTTAATAGGAATATTATTATACCAGAAAAAATAAGTTCCAGGTTCTAACCTCTTTATATATTTACCATCTATAAACAAAAAACCCTCTTCATAACTCATTATTTCATAAGCTCTGATATAATTTTCAAGTTTTAGTTTGTTTAATACTATTCTATCTATATCTCGAGATAATTCTGTATCAAATAAATCTTCTATTTTTAACTTGTAGTCCTTTACACCTTTCCACAATGCATATATACCTGGTCTTAATACTTCCTTGAAGTTCTCACCATCGTAAAGTAAGCCGACCTTGCTATCTGATATTTTTATAACTTCTAACATTTGCATTAGTGTAGTGTCTTTTTTCATTATATCATAGTCTTTTTTCATGTTGAATGGACTTGATGTGTCAACTATTCTGACCTCTTCATTATTTTTTACATAGTTCCAACCCTCTGTCAGAACTCTCTTGTATATGCTATCTACATATACTATACCTACTTTGTATTGGGTTATTTTAACTAATCTCATTATATCACCTGTTAAATATTAAAAATTTGTATTTCAAAAAAATATAGAGTAACTCATCCATAAGTTGAGGGATTATAGTTTGAGTGACATTGAGTTTAGGAATCAAAATGAAAGAATAATTAAACTCAAATTCAATAAAGAAATTGACATAACTACTTTTCTATTGAGATTCGAAAACCAATGAAACGGTATCCACTATTCTCAAGCTCACTTAAGAATTGTTATAAATCTTCATGTAAAAGAAGAGATATAACTGAATTACTCTATTAAGAACAACCATTTTTAGAGAAGTGGTTACTTCTTTATCCTGATACCAAAAATCAGTGCTTACCGTTTAGCTTCCATCCTTTCGAATGGCAGGATTCGAACCTGAGTGCCTATTGCTCTACCAACTGAGCTACCTTATGTGAAAGATAAGGAGAGGAATTGAACCTCCGTCAAATAGATTAATTGGTGATAGATTAAGAATCTAATGATGCTAGTAAATAGAGATTGTATTCAATTCTAAACTATGGTGATTTACAGAATCACTCATCATAGAACATATTAAATCTTAACTATCAGATTAACAGCTTCGATAAGTAAAGAAACTTTCTTATTCTTATCTCTTTTCTGTTGATTCAAAACTAAAGGTGTTGTATGCATAGTTAATGCGTAATAGAAATTTATTTCAAAATAAATTTCGGGAAGTTTGTAAGTTCCTATAAATAGTTGGTTCTGAATTGGTATATTTTTTTGCTAGATTTGACAACAAATATAAGTACGCAATTACATTGCGTAATAAATATGAATTGACTAAATTAAAATGAAAATAATAATGGATTATTGTAATGTCAAAGAATAAATTAGCATTAATCAGATACAAAATCTTGGATGAATGCTTAAGAAATAAATATAGGAAATGGACACTCGATGATTTAGTCAATGAAGTTTCAGATATGCTTTATGAGTATGAAGGGATCGAAAATGGTGTTGCTATTAGAACAATCCAGCAAGACATAATGAATATGAGGTCTGATAAACTCGGCTACAACGCTCCTATAGTAGTATATGATAAGAAGTACTATAAGTATGAAGATGAGGATTATAGTATAACTAAGATTCCAATATCATCTAATGACTTGGACAAAATGAATCAAGCGGTAAGTATTTTGAAACAATTTAAAGGGTTTAATCATTTTTCAGATTTATCTGAAATGATTACAAAGCTAGAAAGTAAAGTCCACTCATCAAAAAATAAGGTTGGTAATCACATACTTTTTGAAAAGAATGACTTGTTGAAAGGGGCGGAGTTTCTGGATTCTATTCATAAATTGACTTTGCAAAAAAAAGCAATTTTGATTGAGTATAAGTCTTTTACTGCTATCAATTCATCTCAAATAATCGTTTCACCATATTTTTTAAAAGAATATAGAAATAGGTGGTTTCTGTTATGTAGAAATAATAAGAACAAGAACATACTTACACTAGCATTAGATAGAATGATTGATGTGCAAGGACTTTCATCTGATTTGTTTTTACCGCCAGATGAAGAAATTAATGAAAACTATTATGACAATTTGGTTGGAGTAACAAAAACACCAAATCAAAGACCAATCAACATAACTTTCAAAGTAGATAATTACACATATCCTTATATAATTACAAAGCCAATTCACCATACACAAAAAGTAATTGAGAATAATGATGACTATCATGTTCTTAGAATTAGAGTAATATGGAATTATGAGATTGAAAGAGTACTATTAGGCTTTGGAGAAACACTAACAGTAATTACCCCAAGAAAATTGAGAAACAAACTCCTATATGTTCATCGACAGGCTTTCGAAAATTATAAATCGAATAATGAAGAAATGAAAAATGATAGTAATCCATTTTTCAAAAGAAAAAGGTGAATGATGATAAAAATTAGTAATGTTAGTAATGCTCTTATACTGGTGTTTTTTATTTTGTTCTATGATTGTATGACTATGGAATATGAGTTTGATCTCAAAAAAGAAAACACTTCTATCATTGTCCTTGGTACAATACAAGATGCTGGTTCGCCTCATATAGCTTGCAAGAAAGAATGTTGCAACGGACTATTCGAAAATCCTGATAATAGCAGACAGGTTGTCTCTCTAGGATTATATGATGCTATGTCTGGTAAGAAGTACTTATTTGAAGCGACACCTGATATTACCCAACAAATGAAATATTTGTCAGAATATGGTGACCAAACTGATAAGGAAGTTCCAAATGGAATATTCCTTACTCATGCACATATTGGTCATTATACTGGACTGATGTATTTGGGTAAGGAGGCTATGAGTGCTAACAAAGTACCAGTATATGCAATGCCAAAGATGAAGAAGTATTTGGAAACTAATGGACCATGGAGCCAGTTAGTAAGTGAAAAGAATATTGAAATAGTAGGAATAGTAGATGGTGTGGAGGTAATACTTTCAGAAGAATTAAGCGTTACTCCTTTGTTAGTTCCACATCGAGACGAATATTCAGAAACTGTTGGGTATAGAATAGAAGGGCCTAACAAAAGTGCACTTTTTATTCCGGATATTGACAAATGGGAGAAATGGGATCTGGATATAATAGCGGAAGTGAAGAAAGTAGATTATGCCTTTTTAGATGCAACATTTTACGATGGGGCAGAGCTAAACAATAGAGATATGTCTGAAATTCCTCATCCTTTTGTTGTTGAGAGTATGAATAAATTTGAGTCGTTAAACAGCGTTGAGAAAGAAAAGATAATATTTATTCATTTCAATCATACTAACCCTATAATTGATTCAACAAGCGAAGAAGCAAGAAAAGTAATTGAGAATGGCTTTAGAATTGCAAAGATATATGATGTATATGAGTTGTAGATAAAAAAAGGAGTCAAAAACTGACTCCTTCTATAAACTTTTCTTTTGTAACTAATCTTTAGTCATACTTCTCAAATAATATATCTCTTCTGCTATAGCCAATTTCCATCAAGCTAGTACGAGCTTCTTTTATCATAATGTCCCAACCACAAAGGTAGAATAATGCGTCTGGTTTTTCAGCGTATAGCTCTTTGTATATTGGGTGCAAATATCCTTTTCTGCCTTGCCATTCTGGGCTTTCTTCCCTTGATAGAACAGGGTGGTAGTTGAAGTTATTATCTTCTGCATCCAATCCAAATAACTCATCTTTGTAGCAAATATCTTCTATTTTTCTTGTTCCGAAAATTAGATTCATACCTTTATGAGCCTTGTTCTTATTCAGAACATCAAGGTACATCGACCTGAATGGAGCAAGACCAACGCCAGTACAAATAAAGCAAATTTCTCTTTCTATGTTTTCTGGTAATACGAAACGACCCAATGCTCTAGAAACAGTGAGGAATGAACCAACTTTAACTTCGTTGAAAAGATAATTAGTTCCTGCTCCACCTTCTTTAAATACAATTAGCAGCTCTATCTCATTTGTGCCGAGCGGCTCGGATGATATTGAATATTGTCTGTAGTTTTTTGTGCTGTTTAGGGGCATGTCTACTTTTACGTATTGCCCAGCTTTGAAATCGAAGACATCTAAGTCATTGAATCTGAGTTGAAATCTTCTAACTGTTGGAGTCTCTTGTATTATATTATATACTTCGGCTTGATAATATTCTAATGCCATATTGTTTTTTAATTTTTGTATCAATTTAAAAAACTAAAATAATAAACTTCATTGAAATATTAATTTTTTGCTGATTATAAACTTTATAATTTGCTCAATCGTATAAACCATTTTCGGAAACAAAGGAAAATATGAATTCTTATAATATAGCAATAAACGGATCTTGGATATTATTTATAGCTCTTGCTGTAGTAATAATTGGATTTAGCTATTACTCTTATAAGAATACAAACCCACCCGTAACTGGATTGAAAAGATATACTATGCTTGCACTAAGGGTAGTAGGTATGCTTTTGTTGCTTTTTGCCATTTTTCAACCCATAGTAACAAACAAGTTTGATGAAATAATTAAGCCTAAAATTGCTTTAGTTGTTGATGGAAGTGAATCAATGACAATAAATGATGCTAAACTGAATAGGGCAGAAATAACTGATAGACTTGTAAAAGAGTTACAATCTGAACTTTCAGGTGACGACTATTATTTCGTTTTCAATGATAATTTGAATGAACTGAATCAAGATAGTCTTACAAAAATTGAATTTAACTCAAAGAGAACTGATATAGCTAAACCACTCAGAGAACTTAGCTACAGACAAGATACGACTAACACTCAAGCTGTTATATTGCTGACTGATGGCGCTTACAACTTCGGCGAAAACCCATTCTATGCAGCAACAGAACTTAACAGACCGATTTTTACAGTTGGTATTGGTGATACTACCGAGCCAAAGGACATTAAACTTGCTGACTTGATTGCGAATGAAGTTTCTTATGTAAACACTCCAACTCCAATATTTGTAAATATAGACCAATTCGGATTTGAAGACGAAGAAGTGAAAATCAAAGTTACTGCAAATGGGGATTCAGTTGGCAGTGAGTCAATACAACTCTATAAAAATCAAAAACGATATAAATTAAAGTACACTTTTACTCCAGATAAACCAGGAAATTATAAAGTAATAGCCAATGTCTCATCTCTTGATGGCGAGGTTACAAATAAAAACAACTCAAAAATAAATATTATAAAAGTATTAGAAAACAAAAAGAGTATTGCTTTGTTTGGTGGTAGACCAAGCTATGATGTATCATTTTTTGTTAAAGAACTGAATAAAAATAGTGATCAAGAAATTCATAAGTTTGTTCAAAAGAGCTCAACAGAATTTTACGAGCCATATAGTCAAGAAGAGCTGCGTGATGCTCAAATTATTGCTATGATTGGTTTTCCTAATCAAACTACTGACCCAAAATATATGGAGTTGATTAAGAAGGAATTAGATAGAGGTAAGCCACTTATTTTTATTACTTCTAGTGATATTGACTATCGTAAACTCAAAATCATAGAAGAACATCTACCTTTCAAAATTTTATCTGAAAGTAATACAGAATTGGAAGTATTAGTAAATGTAGATGAAAGCACTGCCAACAACTCTTTGCTAAGAGTAGAGGGTGAATCAAATCTAGCTAACTGGAATGAATTACCTCCTATTTTCACAACCGAAACATTCATAAAACCGAATCCAGAATCGGCTGTAATAATGAGATATGGCATGGGTGGAAGTAATATGAATGAACCCCTAATAATTAGTCGCTCTATTGCAGGTAAAAAGTCAATATTCATTATGGGGTACGGACTACATAGATGGAAATTAAAAGGGTATGCACGAGAAATCTCTAAAGGAAATGATGCTATAGATTTATATTCCCAATTCATAGATAATACTCTTAGGTGGCTTAGTATTGATAGTAAATTTGAGTCATTTTTAGTAAAAACTAATAAGAAACAATATACTGAAGGAGAGTCAGTTGAGTTTTTTGCTCAGTTATATGATGACAGCTACCTGCCACTAGAAGATGCAGAAATTAAGATTGAAGTAAAATCTTCTGAATCAGAAAGTGAAATAATACTGAGCGAGCTTGGAAATGGTCAGTATAACTATAAACTTGAAAATCTTTCTAAAGGAGACTATACCTACAAAGCTACTGCTAAGATTAATGATAAAATGTTAGGAAGCAGAACGGGAAGGTTTTTAATTGGAGAATTAAATTCTGAGTATGACGACCTAACCATGAACAAAAGTTTATTGACTAGTATTGCTAAAGAAACGGGTGGGGAATTCTATGACAATACTATTGATGACTTAATTAATGACATAAAAAATAAAGAAAACTTCACTGACAAATACATATCTCAAACTAAAGATTATCCTCTCTGGAACTTACCTTTGTTCCTAATTATCTCTTTACTTTGTTTCGCAACTGAATGGCTATTGCGAAAGTTAAACGGTCTTATTTAATCTAATCTTACTTCATATTTTAAAACTATAAAACCGCAAAAGGAAACTAAATACACAAAAAAAGTTTACTTTGTGAAATATTTTCTTGTATCTGACGTATTATTTTTCATAATTTTGAGAAAAGATAAACTAAAATAGGTGAAATAGTTTCCTAAATATGGAAAGTGACTCTAAAATAACAACAAAACAAAAAATTATAAATGCTGCTCAGCGTGAGTTTATGCAATTCGGTTACAGTAAAGTGACTGTTGATGAAATTGCTAAAGCGGCTGGAGTGAGCAAAAAAACAATTTATAAATACTTTAGAAGTAAAGAGAATATTTTCTGGAGTGTATTGGAATGCAAAAAATCTGATAAAGAGAATATGTTTGACGATTTACTTGAGCAAGATGTTGACTTCCTTGAAAAAATGAGATTAATAGGATACAGAACGGCTGAGGATATAAAAGAAGCGCCAATAGTGTTTCTCAAAGATCTAAAGCGTAATGCGCCTGAACTTTATCAAGAGGTAGAACATCTAAGAAAAAATGCTATTCTAAGTACTTTTCAAAAGTTTTATAAAATAGGTGTAGAGGAGAATTATTTCAGAAAAGATATACCAATCGACATAGTTTCACAAATGTATTATAGCATGATGAGTAACATGTTTACCTTGGCTATTGACCAAAGTGGTCATAATATACAACAACTATATGACTATGTTGGAATGGTATTCTTCGAAGGAGTATTTTCGAGGGAAGGATTTAAAAAATATAACAGAACAATAGAGGACAGTTAACACGATATGCTGATAAATAAAATATATATCCTAGCGATAGCTTTGGCACTATTGATAACAGTGAACAGCAAAGTAATTTCGCAAGAAGCCTTGTCGCTAGATGGAGCAATAAAAATTGCTCTTGAACAAAGTAAACAACTACAAACAGCTAAGTATGATGTTCGAAAAGCTGAAGCTGATTTGGATGAAGTCTTTGGTAATGCATTACCAAAAGTCGACTTGAGTGCAAACTATACAAGATATCTTAAACCTATGCAATTCTATATTGCTGGAGATTTTTTCCCTGGTGCAGGTGGTGGAGGTCAATTCGTAGAAGCATCATCTGACAATGCAATAGATGCTAGAGTTGATGTGTCTCAAACTATTTTTAACTCTGCTGTATTCAGATCAATAAGTGCTTCTGACAATTACCTTGATGCAGCAAAAGCAAATTTGCATGTGCAACTAGATGAAGTAATCTTAGGAGTTAAAAATGCATATTACCAAGCTTTAGTTCAAAAAGAATCTTACGAATTAGTAAAAGCGAGTCAGGAAAATGCTACTAAAAACTTTAATGACATTAAAGTTTTATTTGAAGAAGGTTTGATTGCGGAATATGATAAAATAAGAGCCGAAGTTCAGGTAGAAAACTTCAAACCACAATTGATTTCATCTGAGAATGCTTTTCAGAATGCTAAGAATAACTTGAAGGTGTTAATTGGCTTGGACCCTGATAATGAAATAGAGTTAACTGATAAATTAGACAAATTTAAATCTGAGTACAATTCCTATAACTTGGATAATATACAGAACAAAGTGTTAGTTGAGAACCCTCAGTTGAATGCTCTTACAATTCAGCAAGAAGTAAATAAAGATTTTATTTCAGTCTATGAATCTGAATATTTACCAACTATATCTGCATTTGGGTCTTACTCATTGCAAGGACAATCAAATACTTTTGATTTCCCTACTGCTAGTACTTCAACTGCAGGGCTTAGGTTCAATATGAACTTGTTCTCTGGTTTGCAAACTAATGCTAAGGTGGAAAAAGCTGAGCTTGATTTGCTAAAAACTAAAACGCAATCTGAGTTACTTGAAATAAATCTTAAATCTCAAGTGAAAAACTTAGTTAATAAAATAGAATCTGCTCAAAGACAAATCGATGCTAACGAGAAGAACATTGCTCAAGCGAAACGTGGATATGACATTGCAAAAATTAGATACGAAGAAGGCATAGGGTCATTATTAGAAATAAATGATTCTGACTTAGCTCTTCGTACAGCAAAAACTAACAACTTAAGAACAGTTTATGAATTATTATTTTCATATGCTCAGTTAGATCAATTGTTAGGTAATTATTCAAATATATATAAAATAAGAAATTAAACAGGGAATAGGAAATTGAAAAAGATAATATTAATATTAATAATTGCTTCTCTTTCTGGATTATTTGTTACTTCTTGCTCAGAAGAATCAAAATCAGAAGGGAGTAAAGAAGAGCAACTACAAGAATTACTAAAAGAAAAAACAGAGTTGGAAGCTAAAATTGCAGAATTAAAAGAAGAAATAGGTTCTAAAGATAAACCAATTCCTGTAGAGACTATGGATTTGTCTTTAGGTGATTTTAGTCATTTCGTTACTCAATATGGTGAAGTAGAATCTGACCAAGATGTTGATATGAGCCCAAAGGCAAATGGTATAGTACAAAAAGTATATGTTGAAGAGGGATCGAAAGTTAATAAAGGTCAAACTCTTGCATTGCTTGATAACGATATGCTTATGAAAAGAGTTAAAGAACTAAATGATTCTTATGAATACGCAAAAACTATATTCGAAAAACAAAAAAGAGTTTGGGAAAAGAATGTTGGTAGTGAAGTAGAGTATTTACAAGCTAAAAACAATCTCGAAAGTTTAGAAAATAGGATGGAGCTACTCAAAGAAGAAGTTGCAAACACTAGAATAATAGCTCCTTTTTCTGGTGTTATAGATAAAGTTTATATTAAAGAAGGACAAATGGCGTCACCTAGTATGCCAGCTTTCAGAATAGTTAGTCAAAGTGACTTGAAAATAAGAACTGACGTTGCAGAATCTGTATCATACAAATTATCTGAAGGGAGTGAGGCGAAAGTCTATTTCCCCGATTTAAATTTAGACACACTTAACTTGAAAATATCTGCTATTTCGGAAGGTATTGATAGGGTTAATAGAACTGTAAGCGTATATGTAAATCTGCCTAAATCAGTTTATAAAAAAGTAAAGCCAGCAATGTTAGCAAGTGTTAGATACAAAACAGCTAAAATCGATTCGGCATTAACTATTCCAACTAATCTTATTCAAAAAGAAGGAACCACAGATTTTGTATTTGTAGTTTCTAAAAATGAAAAAGGCAAACCAATAGCTGATAAGAAAATTATCGTTACTGGTAAGTCATTCAATGGAGTTACTGAAGTTGAAGGTGGAATAACTAGCTCTGATAAATTAATCACAGTTGGTTATGAAAACTTAAGAGAAGGAAGCTTAATTAAATATTAAATAGAATAAGAATTAGAAAAGACGGATATAATAATGTCAAAACCAAAATTTAAACCGACGAACTGGGCAATTAATAACCGAGTTAGTATTTTCGTACTCTCGTTTATCCTGGTTCTTGTGGGTATGTTGGCTTATACTGACCTACCGAAAGAGCAATTCCCAGAGATAGTAATTCCTACTGTTTATGTTCAAACTATCTATCAGGGTACATCACCTGAAGATATGGAGAATTTAGTTACAAGACAGATAGAGAAAGAATTGAAATCTATTTCTGGTGTTAAAAAAATAACTTCGCAATCAATTCAAAACTTTTCTGCAATCACAATTGAGTTCAACACAGATGTCGATCCTGCAGTTGCAAAACAAAGGGTAACTGATAAAGTTGATATGGCAAAAAGTGAACTTCCAAATGATTTGGATCAAGAGCCTTTAGTTCAAGAAGTTGACTTCTCTGAAATGCCAATAATGACTATCAATATATCTGGTGATTATAATTTAGATATTCTGAAGAACTACGCAGAAGAATTACAAGACAGAGTAGAGGGCTTGACTCAAATTACCAGGGCAGATATGATAGGAGCTTTGGAGAAAGAAGTGCAAGTTAATATGGACTTGTATAGAATGACTGCAGCAAATGTGTCTTTCAATGATGTATTCAATGCTATATCAAATGAGAATGTCAACATAGGTGGTGGTAACCTGGATGTAGGTAGATTAGAAAGATCTGTTAGAATAGTTGGGGAATTTGATGATGTTTCTGAAATTGGGAACATTTTAGTTAACAGTAGCAAAGGAAACAAAGTTTATTTGCGTGATATTGCTAGTGTCAAATTTACTAATGAAGACAGAAGTAGTTATGCTAGAATGAACAAAGAGCCTGTGATTGCACTTAGTGTAATCAAGAGAAGTGGCGAGAATTTAATTGAGGCATCAAACGAGATAGAATTAATTATTGATGACATGAAGGAGAATGTCCTTCCAGATGATGTGTCAATCAAAATTACTGGTGACTTGTCAAATAATACCAGAGTTGCTATCAAAGATTTGATTAACTCAGTTATTATTGGATTTATATTAGTTACTATAGTACTAATGTTCTTTATGGGAGTTAGTAACTCAGTATATGTTGGATTGGCAGTACCGCTGTCATCTGCAATTTCATTTATTTTGCTTCCTCCATTGGACTTTACATTCAATATTATCGTAACGTTCTCATTCCTCTTGGGGCTTGGGATACTCGTCGATAATGCCATAGTTGTAATTGAAAACACATACAGACTACACTTCAAAGAAGGATTAACAATAAAAGATGCTGCATCGGAAGCTGCTGGTGAAGTATTCCCAGCTGTTCTTTCTGGAACTTTAACTACATTGTCTCCATTCGTGCCACTGCTATTCTGGCCTGGTATAATTGGTGAGTTCATGTACTTCCTTCCAGCTGTATTGATAATAGTATTGACTGCATCATTATTTGTTGCATTCATTATCAATCCAGTTTTTGCAGTTCAATTTATGGACCAAATGAGAAGTGAAGTAAAGAGTAGCAAGCCTGGAAAAGGATTCTATATTTGGACTACTGTCGCAGCAGTGTTTGGGCTATTAATATCTTTTGTTGGTATCCCGAAATTAGGTAAAGTACCAATGTTAGGTAACTTTATTCTAATAGCTGTTGCATTAGGATATTTAAATAAATTCTTAGTATCACCTATTCTTATCAAAGGGTTCCAAGACAAAGTTGTGCCAGCCTTAATTTCAGCTTATAAAAGAACACTAAGTTTCGCATTATTAAAGTTAAAACCAATTGGTGTTCTAATACTTACGATAGTTTTTCTATTTATTAGTTTCATGATATTTGCTATGTCTAATCCTAAAGTTTCTTTCTTCCCAGACCCAGACCCTAACAATGTTATGGTTTATTTGGAATTACCACTAGGAACAAGAGCCGAGGTCACAGATAGTTTGACTGCAATAGTTGAGAATAAAGTAATTGATATAGTTGGTGAAAATAATCCGATTGTAACTTCTGTTATTTCTAATGTAGGTATTGGAGCAGGTGACCCAATGGATCCTGACCGAAGCGTTAAACCTAATAAAGGTAAAGTAACAGTTGCCTTTGTAGAATATGGTAAACGTGATGGAGAGAGTACTTGGGACTACATGGAGAAAATCCGTGAAGGTGTTGGGGATTACCCTGGTGTAGATATAAAAGTTGATAAAGAGCAAGGTGGACCACCAACTGGTAAGCCAATAAATATCGAAATCATAGGACCTGAATTTGAAAAACTAATTGAGATTTCTGATGCTTTCAAGTATACTATTGTAGATTCATTAGAAATAGAAGGAATTGAGAATCTAAAATCTGATTTACAGTTAAATAAACCTGAAATATTAGTTGATATTGATAGACAAAAAGCTAACAAAGAAGGTATTTCTACTGCACAGATAAGTAGTGCTATCCGTACTGCGCTATATGGTACAGAGGTTTCTAAGTATAGACAAGGTGATGAAGATTATCCTATTCAGGTACGATTAAGGGAAGAGTACAGAGAGAACTTAGATCAACTACTAAATCTGAAATTGACATTTAGAGAGAAAACTGGTGATTTCCGCCAAGTCCCTATCTCTGCTTTTGCGGATGTAAAATTCGTGAATTCATATGGTGGTATTAATCGTAAGGATGTTGAGAGGGTAGTAACTCTAAGCTCAAATGTTTTGACTGGTTTCAACGCCAATGAGATAAATCAAAAGATAAAGAAAGCTGGAGAAGAGTTTAATTTTCCTCCTGGTTATGAAATAAAATTGACAGGTGAACAGCAAGAACAAGCAGAAACAGGTGCATTCTTAGCAAAGGCATTTGCAATTTCTATGCTTTTGGTATTCTTTATTCTCGTGACTATGTTTAACTCTACAATTAAGCCAATAATAATTTTCACAACTGTACTATTTAGTGTGTTTGGTGTGCTATTAGGTTATGGCTTATTTCAAATGGAGTTTGTGATAGTAATGTCAGGGGTGGGTATTATTGCCCTCGCTGGTATTGTGGTGAACAATGGGATATTGCTGATTGACTTTACGGATGTTAGATTAAAAGAAGGAATGAAACCTATTGATGCTATTATGGATGGCGGCGTAGTTAGATTTACACCTGTAATTTTGACAGCTGCTTCAACTATGCTTGGCTTAGTCCCATTAGCAGTTGGTTTTAATATTGATTTCGCTTCATTCTTGGAAAGTTTTGATCCTAATATATCTTTTGGTTCTGATAATACTGCTTTTTGGGCACCATTGTCGTGGGCTATTATATTCGGACTGTCGTTCTCTACTGTCTTGACTTTAGTCGTTGTACCAGCAATGTACACTATACAGTTTAGTTGGAAACAGAAATTCAAATTAGCTCGACAAAGAGGAAGGGGTGCTGGTTCAGCTGCAGTTTATTCTCTTGTTGGTAGAAGACCGAGCTTTAGGAAGCATTAGGTATATTCGAAATGGATTTTAGTGTTTGTTTCTCATAGTCAGTTTCAAACACTAAAAAATCCAAGCCATTTGTTACCATAAGATATTTAGTAGATTTTGCAATATTATAAATCCCTATTTGATTGAGTGTGGACTGATTTAGTTTCACACTCGGAGATTTACACTCTACAATCAAATAGGGATTTCCTTTACTATCGTAGCAAATTACATCCAAACGAAAAGGTTTATCATTTATAGATAGCCCCTTTTCCACTTGCATCTTTGAAAATGTATAGCCATAATTCTTTACTAAAAAAGACATTAGGTTTTGTCTAACCCACTCTTCAGGCGTGCATTCAACATATTTTTTTCTGACTGGGTCGTATATTTTACTCCCTTCAAACTTATGTTGGCTAACAGGTATGTTGATATTGGGTAATTTGCTCATACTTTTGATTAAGCGTACAACTTAGAAATATCAACAAATACATCATACCCTTTGATTTTATCATCTACAAATGTAAAGATATTGCAATACTTCACGCTTAGAGTAGAATCATCGTGTCTTGTGTATGTTACTTGACCTGGAGTTATAACTTTATTGCCAGTTTCCAAAACATCACCTACTTCGTGCGATAATGATTTAATTGATTGGAAGAATCCACCAACTGCTTCTCTTATGTTTTCTTTACCTGCTACTGGCTCAGCATCACCCATAGCGAATGAAGCATCGTCAGTTAAATATGATACGAAATCATCTGTATTTTTAGCATCAATTGCTGTAAATAAATTTTGTACTAATGTAGTTTTGTTACTCATTTTTTCTCCTTTATATTTTTTAAGGAATAGAAGTTAATCATATTTTATTATTTTTAAATATTTTGGTTTATATTAACTTTTTAGACCTAAAAATATTCTTCTCAAAATTTCTTAACTTTGAAGGTTTTGAAAATATAAATTGTAAATAATGAACAACGAAACTAAATTATTGCTTTGTAGCTCCTCAACTGTACACCCATTAGGGTATCTTGAATATTGTAAAGATGATATTGCTGATTTCTTCCAAGGTGCTAAGAATATAATTTTTATTCCTTATGCAAGACCAGGTGGAATAAGTCATAAAGAATACACTAGTATAGCTAAAGGTGGATTCAAGAACGCTGGATTAGAGATTAAAGGAATCAATGAATTTGATGATCCTAAAGAAGCTATTAAAAATGCTGGCGGTATATTCACTGGTGGTGGTAATACTTTCCTATTGCTGAAAACTCTGTATGAAAATGGTTTAGTGGAGCTGATTCGCAATGAAGTTAGCAATGGTACAAAATATATGGGTACTAGTGCAGGCAGCAACATAGCAGGCCCAAGTGTGAAGACTACTAATGATATGCCAATAGTATATCCTCCGTCATTCGATTCACTTAACCTAGTACCATTTAATCTAAACCCACATTACTTAGACCCAGATCCAAATTCAACTCACAAAGGGGAGACCCGTGAAAAAAGAATTAACGAATATCACTTTCAAAATGATAATATAGTGGTTGGTCTTCGTGAAGGTTCAATATTGAGAATTGAGAACCAAGAAGTAGAGTTAATAGGCGAGCACACAATTAGAATATTTGAAAAAGGTAAGGAAGCATACGAGTTAGATAAGACTCAAGACTTAGAATTTATTTTGGGATAAACTACCCAACAGAGGACTTAAATGATACACTACAAAAGCCCATCGCAAATTGAAATTATGAGAGAGTCTGCTCTTATGGTTTCTAAAACTTTAGCTACTGTGGCTGAAGTAATAAAAGAAGGAACAACAACGGCAGAATTAAATAAATTAGCTGAAGAGTTTATTAGGGACAATGATGCTGTGCCTGGCTTTCTGGGACTTTATGGCTGTCCTAGTACACTTCTTACATCTGTAAATGAAGCGGTCGTACATGGATTGCCAACTGATAAACCATTAGTTAGCGGCGATATAGTATCTATTGATTGTGGTGTATTAAAGAATAAATATTATGGCGATCACGCATATACTTTTGCCATTGGTGAGGTAGCTGAAAGAACAAAGGAATTGCTCGAAGTCACAAAAGAATCTCTTTACAAAGGGATAGAGCAGTGTGTAATTGGTAATAAAGTTGGTGATATAGGACACGCAATTCAATCTCACTGCGAAGAAAGAGGGTTCAGTGTCGTACGCTCTTTAGTAGGTCATGGTCTTGGACGTAGATTACATGAAGACCCACAAGTCCCAAACTTTGGTCAGCCAGGTAGAGGAAGAACGTTAAAAAGAGGGATGACACTTGCAATAGAACCAATGATTAATGTTGGCACTTATGATGTGGAAGAGCTATCTGATAAATGGACCATAGTAACAAAAGATAGAGAAATGTCGGCTCACTTTGAGCACAATGTTGCAATAACTAGCGATGGCCCTGACATTCTATCTGATTTTAGTATAATAGAAAAAGTAATAGAAAAGAATGAAAACTTAGTAAATATATGAAAGACACATTAATTCTAAATAACCCTTATGATATGCATATACATTTTCGTGAAGGGGATATGCTTAAAGAAGTAGCACCACATAGTGCAAATTCATTTTCTGGCGGTATAATTATGCCTAATTTGGTACCACCAGTTGATAATGAAAAAAGATTAGTTGACTATATTAATGAAATAGTTGATTGCATTGGTGATTACAAATTCGAGCCATTAATGACGATTTTCTTTAAGAAGTATAGCAAAGATTTCTTACTAACAGTAAAAGATAAAATAAAAGCAATCAAGCTATACCCAGCAGGTGCTACTACAAATAGTGACGAAGGAATAAAGGCAATAGAAGATGCATTTGATACTCTTAGGTTGATGGAAGAAATGGGAATACCCCTTCTTGTGCACGGTGAAACTCATGGTTTTGTTATGGATAGAGAAACTGAATTTCTTGAAATATACAAGCACTTAGCTGCCGAATTTCCAAAGTTGATGATTGTTATGGAACACATCACTACTAAGGGTGCTGTAGAACTATTAGACAAGTATGACAATCTGCACGCAACAGTTACTTTGCAACATTTGTGTATCACACTTGATGATGTCGTAGGTGGACTAATGCAACCGCACAATTTCTGCAAACCTATAGCTAAGAGACCAGAGGATATGGAGGCGTTGCTTGATGCTGCTCTCTCTGCACATCCTAAGCTGTCTTTCGGTAGTGATTCTGCTCCTCATCCAGTTGAGAACAAGGAATCTGCTTACTGCTCTGCTGGTTGCTTTACGTCGCCATTTGCTCTTCAATATTTAGCTTATATATTTGAAGATAATGGGAAGTTAGACAATTTGCAAGCATTCGTTTCTGACAATGCTGTCAAAAATTATGGACTAAAACCCAATAACAAACGTGTTACATTAGAGCGAAAAGAATTCGTTATTCCTGAGAAATATGGCAATGTAGTGCCGTTCAACTCGGGCAAGAAACTGAATTGGTCAATAAAAGAAATAGTATAATGAATATACAAATCATGGGCACCAAAAAGTGCAAGGAAACTAAGAAAGCGATAAGGTTCTTCAAAGAGAGGAGAATAACTCCACACTTCAGGGATTTGAATGAGAAGGAACTGAGTAAGGGAGAGCTAAACAATATCGCTAATAAGGTAGGCATAGATAATATGATTGATGAGGATAGTAAGGCATACAAAGAAAAGGGTTTGCAATATATGACTTATGATGTAGCGGAGGAGCTGTTAGAAAATAATAACTTACTCAAAACACCTTTGGTTAGAAACGGAAGTGATGCAACTGTAGGACATGACCCTGATAAATGGAATGAATGGGTGAAGTAAACAAGAGAAAACTATGATATTCAAGACTAGAAAATTGGTAAGTCCACCGGACTTGAATCCTGCTGAAACTCTCTTTGGAGGGCAGCTACTAAAATGGATAGATGAAGAAGCAGCAATCTATGCAATGTGTCAACTCGATGATAATCACATTGTGACTAAATATATGTCAGAAATTGATTTTGTTAATCCAGCATTTAACAATGATATTATTGAAATCGGCTGTGAAACAATAAGAGTTGGTACTACTTCAATTACTATAAAGTGTGAAGTAAGAGTAAAAGACACAAAAACAACTATAATTACAATTGATGAAATTGTATTAGTTCACGTTGATCCAAACGGAAGACCAAGAGCTCATGGCAAAACTTTGCAATCTATACAGGAGAATAAAGATGCTGTTTAGAACAAGAAAATTAGTTAAGCCGCCAGACCTTAGTCCTTCAGGAGCCCTGATGGGTGGAGTGCTTATGGAGTGGATTGATGAAGAAGCATCAATATTTGTAATGTGCCAACTTAACGACAATCATGTTGTAACTAAGTACATGTCTGAGATTGAGTTTGTTAGTCCTGCTTTTCGTGGTGATATTATTGAAATCGGCTGTGAACTTACAGCACTTGGTCGCACTTCACTAACATTGAAATGTGTTGCCAGAGTGAAAGACACTCAGACCGTGATTGTTAATATAGACAAGATTGTATTCGTCAATGTTGATAGCAACGGTAGAGCTAAACCTCATGGTTTGACTATGGAAACAGTAGAAAAAGATTCTTAGAACTAACCAATAGTTATATATTGGGTCTTCTCTTTATTCTTTTCGAATGTTCGCTTTGTGCGTTCTAGTGAGTCAAAATTGTTTTCAATTATCTGGTGAGCTAAATGCTTAGCATCGCCAATGATATTCACGTCCTCAACTATGTCTACAAACATAAAATCTGGTAATCCTGACTGCTTAGTACCAAGGAAATCACCTGGTCCACGTAGCTCCAAATCAATCTCTGATAAATCAAATCCATCACTTGTAGTTTCCAATGCTGAAAGTCTCCTTACAGCAGGAATGTCGGCTAGCTTTAGTTTGTATGGATTTTTATATTTCTCTGAGCCAACCAGAATGCAATAAGATTGATGTTCGCCACGACCAACTCGACCTCGAAGCTGGTGTAGCTGCGATAGACCAAATCTCTCGGCATTTTCTATTAGTATAATAGTAGCATTCGGTACATCTATTCCAACTTCTATCACAGTGGTCGAAATCAAAATGTCATACTTACCTTCTGCAAATTCCTGCATTACTTCGTCTTTTTCTTTCCAGTGCATTTTACCGTGGAGTAAGCCACATTTTAGATTTGGAAATATCTCCTTCTCCAATTTGACAAAGTGCTCTGTGGCAGACTTCAAGTCAGCTAATTTTTCTGATTCTTCTACTAACGGATAGACGATATATGCTTGTCTACCTTTACTTACCTCATCATCTATGAATTTGTATATTTTTGGTAAGCTATTTTCGAATCTTACTTTGGTCATTATCTCTTTTCTAAGAGCTGGCTTTTCAGTGATTTTTATCACTTCTAAATCAGTATATTTCGTCATTGCTAAGGTGCGAGGGATAGGCGTTGCTGTCATTAGCAATATATGTGGTACAGTAGTTTTGTCACCTGATATTTTACCTAATTCTCTTAGCATAGACCTTTGGTCAACACCGAATCGGTGTTGTTCATCAATTACTACATAAGCGAGATTATTGTAAGCCACCTTATCCTGGAAAAGGGCGTGAGTACCGATTATTATGTTCGTCAAACCAGCTGCAATCTTAGCCAATGCTTCTGATTTCTCTTTATTTTTCATTCCACCAACGAGCAACTCAGTAGTGACACCGTCAGGTAATATCTTCTGTAAGCTCTTGTAGTGCTGCTTTGCTAATATCTCAGTTGGTGCCATAATCAAGGTTTGGCAACCGCTGTCCACCGCCATCATCATCGATACAAAAGCAACAATTGTCTTACCACTGCCTACATCCCCTTGCAAGAGGACATTCATTGGAGTGTCAGTTTTCAATCGACTCCAAATTGTATTGAGTGCGTTGCGTTGGTCTTCTGTTAACTCAAAGGGGAAGCTGCCAAGCAATTCTTTTGCTTTGCCTAGCTTCTGCCCTAGAGGAATTGCCTTTTCTGTTTCAACAAAGTCACGAACTTGCGATAGTATTGATAGCTGGTAAAAAAACATTTCCTCGAACTTGAATCGCTTCTTTGCTCTATGCAATTGTTCTAAGTTTGGCGGGTAGTGGAGGTGTTCGGTGGCTTCTTGAAGTCCGAGCAACCCCTTTGCTTTCAGTATTTTTTGGTCCAGAGTTTCTTGTATTTCATTCAGATGAGTATCTAAGCAAATCTTAATTATTTCCCGGAGTGGGCGGTTACGCAAACCAACCTTTATAAAAGATGTTGGTATTCGGTATAGGGGTAATATTCCTTCATCTTTAAATGCCTCTAGCTCATTCTTGTCAATTATATCTATCTCTGGGTGACTGAATTGCAAACCATATTTCGATAGCTCTGGCTTTCCACTAATGAGCAACTTCTGTCCGGTTTTATATTGTTTCTGGAAGAAGTGAGCATTAGTCCAAAAGTTGATAGTAGCATTCACTTTGCTTTCATCACTAACGGTGAGCGCGAAGAGTTTCTTTCTGTTTCTAAGAGTTCTTGCTTGAGTATTTACAACATCAACAACGAATGAATACTCCGTCTTTCTTATTTGACTTGGTTCATCGAATAGGTCTATTTCACTACTACTTAGGAATTTTTTTATCGATGCAAGTGTCTGCGAAGAATCTCTATTAATATAGTCCTTTGGGAAGTATCGAATCAAATCCATAGGGGAGATTATACCCTCTTTGGCTAATGCCTCTGCACGCTTTGGGCCTACACCTTTTACATAGGTTAATGGTAAATCATTTAGTGGTCTGTCAGCCATTATATAATCAATTTAAATAGAGTTCGAAAATAGATTTTTAATATATGGATTTTTTTGATTTTTGTGTGAGATGTTGGGAAAGATGGTAAATGGAAAAAATTATAGTTACTTATTGTCAGTCAACATTCTATACTCAGTGATCACTAAATTCCCTGCTTCAAAGAGATTTACTAAATTGGAAGTTCCATTCTCAATATTTGAAAAGTCATCCTCAATATAGTATTTATCTGATTTAGTCAAGAAATAAAAGACAACTTTATTCTCATTTGCAGGTTCCGTTCTTACTGTCTTAATAGCTTTGTTATAATATTTTTCTCCTTCTGCTATAAATTTATTTGATGCTGTTATTATTGTCTCGTGGGCATAACCACCTATAAAAGCTTGTCCAGTACTTAAATAAACACTTGCATCACCTGTTCTAAAAGAGACAACCGAAGCAATTACCTCCCCCATATTCCAGTCCATTATCATACCATAAACCTCATTCTCAGTTTCGAGTTTTAATTTCAGTTGATCTGGAGTTACGTTAATAGCTTGATTTCTTAATCTCAAATAAGGATTATAGTCTAATTTTGATTTCCTTACATTATTTTCAGTGCTAGTTTTGAAATTCTTCTTTATTTTTTCATTTTTAGCATACAAAAGCACAGACATAATTATTACCAATATTCCTATTGTTATTACTACAGATATTTTCATCTTTAATTACCTACGGTTTCTAAATTGGATTATAGCTCCAAATACTGATTCAAATTTATACTATTTACTAAAATAAAAAAACTCCCACCTAAATCAATCAGCCGGGAGTTAATATTTTATATATAGAGTTTTTAATTCTCTAAAAGTACTGCACTTTTCAACACCTGAATTATGTCATTCTCTATTCCAAGCAATACATTCTCTTCTTGCATGATAGAGTGAATTCCTATACCCTCGACAAAGCCAAACTTTAGATTGGACTTAACTTCTTGATTTACGTTTAATGATGGAGATGCTACCATAGCTTCTACTTCAATCGATAGATTTGAAAGCAAAGCAGAGTAATCGTTATCTATGAAATTAACTGTTTTTGTTCCTTCTTTTGAGCCACTGATAATTAGTTTTCCTTTCACGGTGTCTTGACCAATTACTTGATCTAGCTCAACAAAGAATGATTCCCAATTGTCTTGATTGAAATCATATATTTTTATCCATCCAGGAATGATAATAGGAATCTTAGTCTCTGTGTCTGGCTCTATACCTTCAAATTGATTTACATCAATTTCTCCTAGATATAAGAATATACCGTCATCTTCTTTAGCTATGTGAGTGAATAATTGCCCATCTTCTCCCAATGTGTTGTAATTCATAGAGTGAGCTGACTTTCCCTCATATTCTGCTTCTGAGCCTAAAGTTATTGATTCTTCAGAAAGCTCGTCACCAGTTGGTTCCCCACTTTCATCCGCATTGTAAATACCGTAAGTCCAAACTGTGCCGCCCTCTATACCAAGAGAAAAATCACTGCCATCTGAATCAGTGCTATTCTCATCACATCCGAAGAAAGCCAATGAAACCGACAACGCTAATATTGCTATTAATTTTTTCATAATTTTCTGTATTTTTTATTTCAACATAAATCAATATAAAAAAAAGCCAATGATAATTGTAATCATTGGCTTGAATTTATACGAGAGTAATCTTATCATTATCTATTAATAATAAATTTCTCTACACTTTTTTTATCTTTCAATTTGAATTCAATCATATATTGACCAGAATTATAACTAGAAACATCAATATCAATTTTGCCATTCCAATTGTTTAAAATATTCAAATTCGTTGGCTCTACTTCAGTTACTACACCTGTAGCTATATTTATTATGCTTATTTCTAACTCATTGACATCACTCATTACACCAGAATAAAACGCTACACTTATCTTATCTCTGGTCGGATTTGGGTAAGGAGGATAAGTCCAAATTGGTGGTGGAGTAGCCTCTATACTAACTGAAGTTGGTATCCTGTCTGGCTCTATTGGTCGCCATAAGTTTTGTGTACGTCTTTCAAATAATAGTATTCCATCCTCTTCAGTATATTGTGGTTGCATGAAATCAATGTCCGATTCTCCAACTATTTCATAATCGAAACCTTCACTCAAATCAATAATTGCAAAATAAAAATCCAATGGTGTTTCTTCATCTGGAGCTGACCCAATAGTAACAAATTTGTCAGAACCAATTTGATAATTATCAGGAAAATAAAAATGAACGGCTTTCTCTTCCATAACAATTTCTGCTTCTTCCTCAAAATCACTTATTTTGTAAACACTGGATAATGTGCCAGGTACCCCTTTAGGCCAACGGCTAAAAAATATTAAGATATTTCCATCTTGGTCAGTCCTAACACTTTTTATACTAAGGCTTCTATTTTTTTCTAAATCATATTCATATTTGATTGTATATACTAATTCTGGATTTGTTAGATTCTCATCAGTCAAATAAAACTCAAACTCTTGGTTTGAGTTCATATCTTGTATAAGTAAAATCTTATTCTCATAGTTCATAGTTTTATAAACTGAATCTAATTCGAATAATGTGTCCAAAACTCCATTCTCTTCTTTGTAAAATCTAAGAAACTTTTTAGTTGTTGATTGATTTCTGTAACCTAAGGATGTATATATAGTGTGTTCTTCATTTTTTTCATAAATAGAGTAATCATAAATAGGTACATCAATTTCTGTAAATTCAAAAGTTTTACCAGCATTTGAACTAACTGCAAGTTTAGATTCTTCTTCCTTCCTTATTATAACATTCAGTGAATCTTTAGTTATATAATTCCAATATAGTACGTCTCCATTTTTCCGTCCAAACTGTCTAGTTCCTTGCTTGAAAGTAGTTCCACCATCGTTAGTCCATTGGAAGTTACCATTTTGAAGCGATAAGAATCTCAATTCATTTTCATTCAGATATTTTTGAAATGTAAAACCATAAATGTACTCATAAGAGCTTTTGGTTTCCCAATCTGAATTATTCTTTTTAACAAATATAGTTTTACCAATTGCAGTTACAATAATATCTCTATTATCACTAATATCAATTCCTGTAGATTGAAAATTATAATTTGTTAGGTTCGAATCAATTATTGATTCAGTATTTATAACACTCATATCAGATTTATCATAATAAACTAAATCAATACTTTCGTTAATAGGATTTGATTGTAAAGTGATAATACTATCTTTTGTCTCAAGAAAGTCATCAAAATAAATATCTCCAATTTTATAACTTTCCCAGTATAAATCGTCTTTCAACTTATAAATATCTCCTAAACCTATAACATACAAATCACTTTCAGTAGTTTTAAAACCATAACTTACACCAAAACTAATTTTTTCAGGTAAGTCAACTCTAGACCATCTATTTACATCTTTTTTTAATAATTTATTTCTGTAGCTATTTACTATTAGTTCATTATTTTTAACGAATATTCCATTTAGTGTATCACTAATAACAAACTCGGAATTCCAAGTATTACCACCATCCGCAGACACCATAATAGAATCTGAAATTTGACTTATGTAAATCAAACCATTATCTGAATATATATCTGTCAATGGGGAACTTGAAATTTTCTTAACTTCCCATTTGTCACCACCATCTGTCGACACCATAAATTCGCCACCAAAAGTAACACCAATTAATCCTGATTCTGTTATAACAACTTTGGATATTGTTTCATGTGTTCCAGAAAATGCTTGTTCCCAATTTTCACCACTATCTGTAGTTCTTAGAACACCACCAGCATATCCGTAGAGCAAGAAATTGTCCCCTTCAATGCACTTAGTTTTTAAGTGTGAATTAAGTACATTATAATGAGTCAGTTTATAAAATGACTGACTCATTACAACGATAGGGAATATGAATAATATAATTTTAAGCGCTAATTTCATGATCATTTTCAGTTTTGTTTGCGATAGATCTGATTAATTAAAAAAAAAACGATTTCTCCAAATATTTCTATATTTTTATTTTATTAAAAAATAATATACAAAAAAAAAGCGACTTAATTAAAAGCCGCTTTTCGTAATTTTTCTAATTGTAATTGTTATTATTTATTCATAATATTTGGCAACGCGTTCTCATAAGCTTCAGTCATATTATCAACTGACTCATTGATGCTATTGTTAATTTTGAAGTTGTCTTCCACTACTTTACCCATTTTCAGAAGACCTAAGTTGTGTTCAACAGCTATCTCTGATATGCGAGTTGCATTCTCTGGTGATGCAGAGATGATAATTCTGCTGTGTGATTCTCCGAATAGTGCGGCGTTGTCGCCTTCTATATTTACTTCACATCCAAGGCCATCAGAAGCCATTGCTTTTTCAGCCAAGCAGATAGCAATTCCACCTTCAGAAGTATCGTGAGCTGAGTTTATTACGCCTTCATCAATTAATTTTAATATAGCTTCTATCAAACTTGCTTCTTCATCTATATCAATGTCAGGTGCATCTCCTGCAACCAAATCAAAGATTGTCTTTAAGTACTGGCTACCACCTATTTCCTTTCTGTCAGATCCAAGTAGATAAATATCATCGCCTTCATTTTTGAATTCCGAAGACATTATTTTATTCAAATCGTCAATCAAACCTAACATACCAATTGTTGGAGTTGGGTTAATTGCACTAGTCTTAGTCTCGTTGTGGAATGATACATTACCACCAGTTACTGGTGTTTCTAATCTTCTACAAGCATCGCCCATTCCTCTTATTGCCTCTGAGAACTGATAGTAAACTTCAGGGTCATAAGGATTACCAAAGTTCAAGCAGTTAGTAATTGCAACTGGCTTAGCACCAACACAAGCTACATTTCTTGCTGATTCGCAAACTGCTGCCATACCACCTTTGTATGGGTTTAAGTAAACATAAGTACTATTACAATCTGTTTTTACTGCCAATCCTTTGCCTGGAATTTCTTTAATTCTCATTACTGCAGCATCGCCCTTTATATTCACAGTGTTAGTTCTCACTTGCGAGTCATACTGCTCGTATACCCAACGCTTAGAAGCGATAGTAGGGTCAGTTAATAGCTTATAGAATACTTCAGTTTGGCTCAAATCTGTTTTCAAGCTTTCTAAGTCATAGTTTAAAGTCTTTTCCATGTATGCGGGCTTTTTCGCTTCACGCGTATACACTGGCGCACCACCACCTAGCACAAGTGAGTGAGCATCTAATTGAGCTACTTTCTTACCTTGATAATTCAAATTAATTTCATTTCTATCTGTTACCACAGCAACTTCTTTCATTGCTATGTCCCATTTTTCTGCTATTGCTAATGCTTCTTTTTCTCTTCCTTTCTCAATTACAGCAAGCATTCTTTCTTGCGATTCGGATAGCATTATCTCATAAGCAGACATATCTTTTTCTCTTAGCGGAATATCGTCTAATTCCACATCCATACCCAAACCATTTGTAGCACTCATTTCAGAAGTTGAACAAGAGATACCAGCTGCACCCATATCTTGAACGCTGACTATTAGCCCTTTGTCAATCATTTCTAATGTAGCTTCTAATAATTTTTTCTCTTCAAAAGGGTCACCAACTTGAACAGTCGGTCTCATATCTTCAGTGTGCTCATCGAATTCACGAGAAGCAAGTAATGATGCTCCGTGAATACCATCTCGCCCAGTGCTGCTACCAAATATAAATACCGGATTGCCAACACCTTGTGCTGCGGCTGAAGCTGTTTTCCCAACTTCTACAATTCCGACCGCCATAGCATTGACAAGTGGATTACCTTTGTAGCTATCGTCGAAATATATCTCACCACCTACAGTCGGAACGCCAAAGCAGTTTCCATAGTGACTAATACCTTTAACAACTCCGCGGAGTAAATATTTTGTTCTTTCATCATCAAGCTTACCAAATCTAAGTGAGTTTAGTGCAGCTATTGGTCTTGCACCCATAGAAAATATATCTCTTAGAATACCGCCAACGCCTGTCGCTGCTCCTTGGAATGGTTCAATTGCTGATGGGTGGTTGTGACTCTCAATTTTGAATGCAATACCATATCCATCGCCAATATCGATTAGTCCAGCGTTTTCTTCGCCAGCTTCAACTAATAAATTTTTACCTGAACGAGGTAATGTTTTTAGTTGTAGAATTGAATTTTTGTACGAACAGTGCTCACTCCACATTACAGAATATACTCCTAGTTCAGTATAAGTAGGGATTCTCCCCAATACCTCGACTATCTTGTTATACTCTGCTTCTGTTAATCCTAGCTCTTTGGCTACATCGACATTTACGTCTATTTCTGAATATAATTCTTGATTGCTCATGAAATGCTTTTATATTTGGGTTAAAGATATTTCTCAAATTTACAATATTTATATATTTTTTACTACTTCGGTAGAGAAAAGGTAATATTATGATGCAACTAAATCCTGATGTAAAGTCCGTTTGGATAATTTATTATATTCGTAGAACATTATTTTTGATAGTAATTAGCTTTGTGTTAGACTATTTCGTTTTATCAGAGATGGACAAATGGCCTCTCTTTTTTGGATTCCTTCCTTTGTTGATTTTTGTCTTTGGACTAATTTTCACTTTAGTCTTCCCAAGATTGAAATATAATAATTGGTTTTTTGAGTTAAAAGATGATGAACTTCTTTTGAAAAGGGGAGTGGTAACTAAAATATCATCTACAGCACCTTACTGTAGAATACAACATATTGATATAGCCCAAAACATTATTGAAAGAATATTTGGACTGTCTAGCTTAGTTGTCTATACAGCTGGAACAAAAGGAGCAGATCTGGTAATCCCAGGACTGCCACATTACTACGCACAAGAACTACAAAGTAAACTGAAAGAATACACAATTGAGGATGCCGTATGATAAACCATGAAAATGGTATATGGGAAAAACGGTTACATCCACTCACATTAGTTTACAGGCTAATAACAACATTACCAAATTTTGCTTTCCCAATTATATTTGTAATGTATGGTGGTAATACAGAAGATTGGATATATATTCTTATATCAATTTTTATTGGTTTCTTTATTCTACCTGGTCTAATTCTTAACTACTACTATTTCGACTACAGTATAACTGGGGAAGAAGTAATTATCAGGTCAGGTATATTCAGTAAAAAGGAAAGACACATAAAAATAGAGCGAATTCAGAATATTTCAGTTACTCAAAATTTTGTACATAAAATTCTAAATATCGCCAAGGTCCAATTAGAGACAGCTGGTGATGCGACTACCGAAGGTGTTTTAGATAGTGTATCAAAAGCAGACGCTCACCATATAAAAGAAGTGGTAAGAACATATCAAAATGAAAAAGAAGCTGAAAAATCGGGTGAAAACACAGATCCGACATCTGATGAGGGAACTGAAATAACTGAAGATGAAAATGTAATTTTCTCTATGAGTTTGATGGATACCATAAGATATGGAGCTCTTAGATTCCGACCTATAGTATTAGCAGCCTCTGCTTGGCTATTTTCTATGGCCTCTCAATTTAGTCCAAACTGGACTGATCAACTTGAACAAATACTTGAATCAGGCTACAAAGAATATGTAAAGCAGATGGATATATTCATGCTTGTTTTGTACGCTGTACTTGGGGTGTTTTCAATTCTATTTATATCATGGTTGATAGATATACTATTAACAGTTAATACGTATCATCGATTCAAATTAGTTAGTGAAAAGGGCAAGCTTTTAACATCACAAGGTTTATTCTCAACAAAGATTAGTGCTATACCATTAAAAAAATTACAAATGATGGTTATCAAATCGAATCCTATTACTAGAAAGCTTAATTTTTACAGATTGGATATGCAGACAGCTGGGTTCGGTGGTGGAGATGGGACAAAAGCAAAGTCTGAAACAGCAATCCCTTTTGCAAAAATAACCCAGATTAAGGATATCATATTTAAAATTAGAGGTGTAGAACTACCATTTGAATTCAACAAAGTTAGCCCAAAGACAATACGAAGAGCAGCGATTAGATATCTTATTTACTCTATACCATTCGCAGTTGGACTGTACTTTGCATTTGATTCATTTTGGATATTGTTAGTTTTAGTTCCAATTATTGGGTTTGCTGCATTTATTAGATATCAATACAGAGGTTATAATGTAATTGGAGATCAGATATTTGTGAAACAAGGATTCTGGTTTCAGAAAATATCTGTTATACCTATTGAGAAAATTCAGACATTACATAAGCGATCAACCTACTTCCAGAGAAGACTTGATTTGGCGACAGTAGAAATAGACACAGCAGCAACAGTATATGGTAATGATGCCTCAATCATTGATATTGATGAAGATAAAGCAACTGAAATATTCGAAGAGTTAAATAGGTTATTTGTCGAAAATAAGGATAAGCTAAAAGCAAAATAAGTGTCTATGTAAACACATAAGATATACAAAATTCATTTAGAAATAAGTTCTTGGTTTAGATTTTATAGTTTACATTCCTATTCATAATAACTAGAAACAATATGGAATATTTAACATTTGCTAGGGTGATACATGTTTTATCGGTAGTAGTTTGGATTGGTGGAGTGTCGATGGTTACTACTGTACTAATCCCTTATATCAGTAAATTAAAGAATAGTGAAGATAAATTAGCTTTGTTTGAAAAGATAGAGAATAAATTCTCGACCCAAGCTAAAGTAACTACACTACTAACAGGTTTGTCTGGTTTCTATATGCTTCATATTACCGATGGGTGGAGCAAGTTAATATCATTCAATTTCTGGTGAATACAACTAATGTTGATGGTTTGGCTTATATTCACTATCATTCTATTTGTAATGGAGCCTTACGTATTACCTAGGTTGATTGATAAATATTTCAAATCGCACCCGGACAAAGTTTTTAAAATTATGCAAAGAGTTCATTGGATATTACTTGTTATAAGTCTTATAGCTATAGTTGGAGGAGTCGCTGGCGGACACGGTTGGTACTTTTGGAATTGATTAAAATCTAAACCCATCTTTTTTCCAATCTGCAATTGACATGGCATTTTTATCTCTTTCACTCGTTATTGGTGAGTTCGTATCCCACTCAATACCAATTTCAGGGTCATCGAACCTAATATTTGACTCACCTTTAGGACTCCAGTAGTTTGTAACCTTGTACTGAACTTCAGTGTTGTCTTCTAAAGCAAGGAACCCATTCGCAAATCCAGGAGGAACCCAAAGTATGCTTTTATTTACGGCTGATAAAACAAAACTTTCCCATTTGCCAAATGATTCTGAGTCAATTCTTATGTCAACCTCAACTACTTGAGCCGAACCACTAACTACTCTCAATAATTTACCTTGAGGAGGGGAGTGTTGGAAGTGCATTCCACGAATTACATTCTTTTTTGAAAGCGAATGGTTATCTTGTACAAACTCTGCATTAATTCCGTGCTTTGCTAAATCATCAGCTCTCCAACTTTCATAGAACCAGCCTCTGTTGTCACCAAATACTTTTGGTCGAAATAACTTCAAACCGTCTAATTTTTCATCAATTAATTCCAGTGCCATAAAATTCTATTTTTTACTTTGCCTAACAAATGCTTTCAATAACTTTTCAACTTCCCTATTTGTACCAATGTCAGCTAATGATTCACCAGAATATGGATTTCCTG
Organism: Chlorobiota bacterium; assembly: GCA_046290495.1. GTDB lineage: Bacteria > Bacteroidota > Ignavibacteria > Kapaibacteriales > UBA2268 > PGYR01. The sequence continues at coordinate 654,195 of JBKAGT010000006.1, forward strand.
AGCTTAATGGTGGATCATCTGTCTCATTTCTTGTGTACATAAGTGTAATAGCATAAACTATCAGTAATGTAAACTCTAAGCCGAGAGCGAAAAGAACTAAGGAAGGCTCATTTGATGGAATAAACTTTAGGCCACGTAAACCAATAATAATTATCAAACTTGCAGCACCTATATACACTGAACCAATGATATTATTGGAATATCTTTCAGTAAAGTAAAATCTTAGATAGACTTTTATTCCACTATTTAAACCTACAATCTTTTGAAATATATTCGAATTTTGCCAAATAATTGCCTTGTGTAAAGTCCTCAAGTCTTCGAGACCCATATTCCAATCTCTTTCAAAATCATGCAAATCTCTTAAATCTGCATTGAGTAATTGATTTCTTAATATATTTCTTTCTTGTTCACTATGAAAACCATACAATTTGAGGCAAATCTCATCTAAAAGTCCAGCGGTTTCTCGTTCTATTTTTTGTCTTATGTATCCTAAACTCTGCGGTAGAAGGGCAGATAAGAAGAACGCCAAAAATGAGCCAAATATAAGACTAGGAATAGAAAGAGATAACAATGGATTGAACCAGTATCTAGCTTCTTGGGGTGTACCTCTGTAAACATCAACCGCCCACGAGGTATAAAAATTGGTTGTCTTTTTTGCTGAGCCAGTGTCTAGTAAATAATGAACATCACTGCCGTCATAAGTAACTACTCCAAGTAGATACCCTTCGAACATCATTTCTGCCGCAGGAACCATTAGGAAATAGAATAATAACGAAAATGAAAATATTAATAATACGAACACACCAACTTGCAAGCTGTTATGCTCATTCAGATCAAAGAAATTCTGCTCTGTATTATTCATATTCATTCAAATCCTAATTGTTATTTATCAATTTATGTAATTGCAAATACCATTCCAAAATATAATTATATTAAAATTATTTACTTTTGTGATGATTATGAATGACATTCCGAAGAAAATATTAGTAATTAGGTTAGGAAGAATTGGTGATATGGTTCTTTCTAGGCCGCTAATAGCTCAGATTAGAAATCGCTTTAAAGAAGCAGAAATCGATGTTCTAGCTAGCCAAGATAACCATAAGATAGTGAGAAAAGATGATTTTGTAAATGAAGTTATAGTTTGGGATAAGAACCCTTTAAAAGCTATTCCTACAATACTCAAACTAAGAAGTAAAAATTATGACATATTAATTGAGCCTAAGGACCATTTTAGTCAAGAATCACAAATAATAGCAAGTGTAGTAAATGCTAAGAAAAGTATCGGCTTCCAAAGGGATGAGAATTCAGTTTTCGATATTGGAATTAGTAAGTACAACAATGACTACTCACATTTTCAAGATAGAATATTGTCAACTGCAAAAGCTCTTGACATAGCTCCAGACTTTGAAAATAATCAAGCTCTCTTCTACGAAAAAGAACTAAATATAGATAGATTAGATTACTATCTCTTTAACATAGCAGCTAGTAGTGAATCCAAAAGTATAGGGGTCGAGTTAGCCAAGAAGATTTTAAAAGAGTTGAAAAATAATAATGCAAAAGTTAAAATTATCACAGCACCAAATAATATTCAGATTGCTCAAGAATTGTCTGATAATAGTGGTTATGATATATTGACAACGAAATCAATTGTAGCAACTTTTGAATATATTGATAAATGCAAAGGGCTTATAACAGCTGATACATCATTGGTTCACATTGCGGGAACATTTAATACACCAGTACTAGTATATAGCAAATCAATAGAACGAGAGTTGATAAAATTTGCTCCAAAGTCTAAAGTCAATATTGTCGTAAAATCAGATAGTAATGATTTTATTAATCTGTCAGACGATAAAATATCAAGTTCTATAAGTGATTTCCTTACACGAACGATGGATCAATAGTTCTGATTATATCATCAGCTATGTCTCTTACTGCATCTGGTTTAGCAAACATTCTAACTTTCGTACTCATATCATTTAGAATTTCGGAATCATGTATGGTAGATTTCAACTTACTCATCAGTTGAGTTTCTATTTCTGAATCATTCAGTAAAATAGCTGCATTAGATTCATCTAACATTCTAGCATTTTCGTACTGCTCATTATTCGCTGCCGAAGGCAAAGGAACCAAAATAGATGGTTTACCCAACACAGATAATTCAGCCACAGTAGTTGCACCAGATCGAGCGATTACCAAATCAGATATTGAGTATGCTTCTCCCATATTGTCGATAAACTCAGTAATATGAACATTAGAAGGAATCGAAGCAGGGAAAACATAGTTTTTTCCAGTTTGCCAAATCAAATTAATATCTAGAAGCTCTAACTCTTGTAAGTTCTTTTCTATAACTCTGTTGATTGACTGAGCCCCAAGACTGCCTCCAAAAACAAATACTGTTCTCTTACTACTATCCGCACCATATTTATTATAGGCTTCTTCTTTATTTGGTAGATTTAGTATATCACTACGAACAGGATTGCCAAGACATTTGATATTATTCACTACTGCAGGGTCAAAGAATTTCGAGCTTTCTGCATAAGAAGTGTAAATCTTTGATGCATTATTTGCTAACCACAATATACTCTTGCCTGGATTAACATTGGATTCCATCAGAAATAGCTTCTTTTTCATTCTGTTAGCAGCCAATCCTGGTGGGTAGCTAATATATGCACCTGTGCAAATTACCGCATCTATTTCACTTTGTTTTATTGCTTTCCTCGCTGCAGAAATAGATTTCATAAAAGTGATTGGATACTTCAAACCGTTAATATTCTTTCCAGGGAATGCAGTGATAGGCATACTGTGATATTCGAAGCCCAATTTTGGTACTTTTGTAGATTCTATTCTGTTTTCAGTTCCTATAAATACACAGTTTATTCGTTCTTCGTACTTTGTTTTTAAATATTGAGCAACTGCAGTAGCTGGGAACAAATGACCACCTGTTCCTCCTGCTGCAAATAGTAGATTTATCTTCTTTTTCATTAAATATATTGTTTGATTATATCTTACAATTATAAATTTACTCACATATTTCCATAATTCAAATTATATTTATATTTTAGTGGCAACAGCATAAAAAGAAACAAATTATAATAAATTCTCTGGGGGAAAGCATGAGAAATTTAATCCTAATTCTGTGGCTATCTGCGTTCGTAGTAGCTCAATCCAAAACACCTGATATTGATTCTTACCTTGATATGATTGCTCAAGGCAAAATAGTAGAGGTCAAATCACATATTCCAGACTTATTAGTAGAATATCCTAATGATCCTGGTGTTAAGTTATTACTTGCTGTAGTGATAGATGACACACACAAATCAATAGACATATTCAAGAAAATAGTTGCTAATCACCCTGAGAGCAAATGGGCTGATGATGCATATTGGAGAATAATACAGTATTACGCTTTAAAAGGCGAGATTAATAAAGCTAAGTATGAGCTTAATTATTTCCGTACAAAGTACCCTCAATCTGAATTCGTACTAGCTGCTACGGAGATGATAAGAATAGCAGATGGTATAGCTTCTAACAAAAGCACGATACTAGAATCGGATAATAACACAACTATCGAAAGAAAAGCTGCTCCAGTTATTAGAAAAGATAATGACTCGCAACCTAACCAAATGCGAGATTTCAGTAAGGAAGAACCAAAGAAAATAGGGTTGGTTAGAGAAAGAGAAGAACCAAGAGTAAAAGAGCAACCAGAAGTTGAAACGAATACTGTTGTGAAATCTCAACCAGTTAGGATACAAAAGATAAATAACAAAAATGATAACAACTTAGCGATTAGTAATAATAATCATAGAGTTATCAGACAAAGAATAACTATAGACGAAACAGAGGACAAAACACACCCATCTCAAATTGTTAAAGAGCAAGAGAAAATAATTTCTAGTACAAAGCAAAATTCTGAGCCTGTTGACATAGCTTCTGCTGATTTGGAACAAGCAAAAGAAGTTACTCCTCCTAAGCAAGAAGAAGTAGCGGAAACAGTAGTTACAAATACTGGCTACTATGGTTTACAAGTTGGACTATTCGATAATAAGAAAAGTGCAAATGCTGAAATGAAAAAATTCTTGAGAAAAAGAATGAGAACAGAAGTGAAAAGCAAAACTATAGATGGCGAAAATAAGTTCGCTGTTGTAATCGGTAACTACTCAAGCTTAGAGTCTGCTAAAGCAGCAAAAATAATTGTACAGCAACAATGTGATTGCGAACCAATCGTTTTTGAGAAATAATAAATTTTAATAATTAAAATGAGGATATTGATATGAAAAAACTACTGATTTTGATTCCTGTAGTGCTTATTTCAATATTTGTAATTTCAAAAAATACGAAAGGGAAAGTTATGCCAGCTACTGATTCAGTTTATGATTATTCTGTGAATGATATAGATGGAAATGAAGTACACCTTAGCGATTATGAAGGAAAGGTATTACTCATAGTAAATACTGCTAGTGAATGTGGTTTTACATCACAATATGAAGGGCTACAAGAAATATATGAACAATATAAAGATGATGGATTTGTAGTACTAGGTTTTCCTTGTAACCAGTTTGGTGGACAAGAGCCAGGGACTAACGAAGAAATCAAGTCATTCTGCACTACTCAGTTCTCTGTTACATTCCCAATGTTCGAAAAAGTAGATGTAAATGGCGATAATGCAGCTCCGCTATTTAAATATCTTAAATCAGAACAGTCAGGATTGATCACTGATGATATCAAGTGGAACTTCACAAAATTCTTGATTGACAAGAACGGGAAACCAATTGACAGATATGCTTCACAAACTACTCCAAAGAAAATAGCTAAGGATGTGGAGAAAGCATTAAATTCATAGTCAATATTAAAAATTACATAGATTTGAAAACTCTCAACTGATTGATTTAGTTGAGAGTGCATTTTGTATTATATTTAAATCGTAGAGACGTATTGCATACGTCTCCGACCACCCCGTCAACGCCAAGGCGTTGTCACCCCTCCACTGGAGGGGAATTATTGATAAAATCAATAGCCACAGCGTGGTGAGATATTAATAGTATTTGAATTTCCAATATTTACAAAGCTCCATAGGAGCGAAATAGCTTTAGTTCTATAAGTTATGTAAGAACTAGGTTTCACCTATGCTGGTCAATCAATATAGCATTGCCATCGGGGTCAAGGATGACAAAGCTGCCGGGCCCTTCTGCAGTTTCATCTGTCTCATTGATTATGTTGATTCCTTTCTCTTTTAGGTTCTTCTGTATGACTCTTACATCATCAAAATCATCTAACTCGTTTGCATCCTGATCCCAGCCGGGATTGAATGTCAATATATTATTATCAAACATACCATGGAAGAGACCAATGAGTGTGTCCTCATTTTTCATTATCAAGTAGTTCTGTTCCATACTACCAGCGAACTCATGGAATCCGAGTTGTTCATAAAATTCTTTCGATTTGGCTAAGTCTTTTACATTCAGACTTACTGAAAAAGCTCCTAATTTCATTTTATTTTCCTTTGGTTTGGTGGATTGGTTTTGCTTGTGCTTAATGGTCTTGTGTATATGAACCGAAGAGCATTAAAAGACGTTATCATTTGTGATGATACACAAGCCATAATTAAAAATTTGGCGGTTTTCGTAAATAGCACGAACTTTCGTAAACCACTGAACACCCTATTTGCTAAATACCGTGTTGGCATTAGTTATTTTATATCTGTCATTACTATTTTTCCCGTTTCATTTTCAATCTCATAAGTAACTTTTCGGTTCCCATATTTTAATGTCATTTTTTCGTCAGTCCGAAATTTATAAGTCAGTGAGATTCTATTTTCTTGAATATTCTCAATAAATGTTTCAGCATAACAAAAATTCGATAAGGATTCTATATTCTGCGCTCTCCACAAACTATCTTTTTCAATAAAATTATTATCAATATCATAAATTTTAGTTGTGTCAGTCTGAATGTTTTTAATAATCAATCTGTCTGAACCATGCCACGCTCCAGTTTTCAAAATTAACCAGTTTTTATATTTTTGAATCTGTTCGTCTTTATTCCATTCTCGCCCATAATACATACCACCACTAAAATCTAGTGTATCTCCTTTTTGATTAATGTATTTATAATCAACATTATATTGCCAAGAATGATGGTCAGCGTTATAAACTGATTCACAAATTAATTTGCCACCAATTTTTGGTTAATTATTTCGGTTTCATATTCTGGACCAAAGCCAAAACCGCTCATTGCTGAATCAAGACCGATAAAGAGCATTGTTGCTGTTGTCAAGACAAATATTGTTAGACCTATCTTTTTCTGAGTATCTCCTTTTTTTCTCAGGTGTCGATAAAGTAAATAAGTTAAACCTGACGGTATTGATAGAATCACTACGACAAGAAGTACAAACAATATTATTATCACTATTCCCAAGTGTTCTTTTTAATTACCCACAACTATACAAATATACGAACATTCGTATATCCATTTATTTTGAAGCTGTTTTTATATGTTAATTTAATGATTAACCAATATACAAAAAAACCCTAACATATCTGTCAGGGTTTGTAAAAATTAATTCGCTTATTATAATTAAATTACATCATCTCAATAATCATAGCATTAGCTTCACCGCCACCAATACAAAGAGTAGCCAAGCCGTACTTGCCACCTGTTCTCTTCAGTGCGTGGATAAGTGTAGTAAGGATACGAGCACCAGAAGCACCGATTGGGTGACCCATAGATACCGCACCACCATGAGCATTTACTTTCTCTCTGTCTATTCCCAATTCTTTGATTGAGTGCATAGGCACTACTGAGAATGCTTCGTTTATTTCAAATAAGTCAATGTCGCCAACTTCCATATTCGCCTTTTTCAATACTTTCTGGATAGCAGAAGTAGGAGCAGTAGTAAACCACTCTGGCTCATGTGCGTGTGAGCAATGAGCAACTATTCTTGCTAATGGCTTGTGACCTGCTGCTTTTGCTGCTTCTTCGCTTTGCACAACTAATGCAGAAGCACCATCGTTTAGATTAGAAGCATTTGCTGCTGTTATTGTACCGTCTTTTTTGAATACAGCTCTTAGGTCTGGCACTTTCTCAAATTTTACTTTACCCGGATCTTCGTCTTTGTCAACTGTTACATCGCCACGACGACTTGATATAGTCACAGGAGTGATTTCTTCATCGAACCAACCATTTTCCTGAGCTGCTAATGCTTTTTTGTATGAACTGATAGCGTACTCATCTTGGTCTTCACGAGTGAAAGTATGCTCACTTGCACAGATTTCACCTGCATTTCCCATGTGGAAATTATTGTAAACGTCCCAAAGCCCATCGTGTACCATAGAGTCGATTAGTTCAGTATTACCCATTTTGTATCCATTTCTCGCTCCTTTTAGGAAGTGAGGAGCATTAGACATAGATTCTTGTCCACCAGCAACTATAGTTGTAGCGTCACCAGCTTTTATCGCTTGGTCAGCCAACATTACGGCTTTCAATCCAGAGCCACAAACCTTGTTGATTGTCATACATTCTACAGTTTTTGGAAGACCCGCATAGATTGCTGCTTGCCTAGCTGGTGCTTGTCCTACACCTGCAGTCAACACATTACCCATGATAACTTCATTTACATCTTCCGGTTTTACACCCGCTTTTTCAATTGCAGATTTGATTGATTCTGCGCCTAATTGAGGTGCTGAAAGTGGTGCCAAAGCTCCTAAAAAACCACCGATTGGTGTCCTTGTTGCTGATAAAATTACTGTGCTCATCATTTACCTTTTTTAATAGTTCAAATTTTAGTTAGTTTTATAATGGTTTTAAACCAAAATTATTTTTTATTCTTACAAATTTAAGAAATTATACGAAATGAAACTCATTTACGAAGCTTTTGGTCCAGCAGTAACTAATGCTTTTATTGTCATTGACGAGTCCACTAACTATGCGGTAGTTATAGACGTACCTCCAGGTAGTTTAGAATTTATCAATCGTACACTCATAGAGAATGGGGCAGAACTAAAGGAGATATGGCTAACTCATTCACATTGGGATCACACAGCAGATGCACCAGATTTGAGGGAACAACACAATGTACCTGTCTATCTTCACAAGGACGATGAGTACAGATTGCAAGATCCTAATAGTTATGTGGGTGGATTTCCGCTACCTTTCGAGATGCGAGGAATCAATGCTGATACTTATTTAAATGAAGGAGATGAGTTGATTTTGGGTCATCAGAAATTTAGAGTTCTAGAAACTCCAGGTCATACTGAGGGTGGAGTAATTTTCATCAATGATGAAAAAAAGACTGTAATCGTTGGTGATACTATTTTCAAAGGAAGTGTAGGAAGAACAGATTTACCGGGTGGAGATTTTAATTTACTTATGCAGAGTATCAAGGATAAAATTTTGCCACTGGAAGATGATTATTGGCTTTTTCCTGGTCATGGCCCAAGGACATCAGTAGGTAGTGAAAGAGCGAACAACCCATTCATTCAACAATATATTATTAATCAATGAAAAAATTAGTCGCATTTTTAAGTGTTTTAATATTCTTATCTGGTTGCTATTCGTTCACTGGTGGGAATATTCCTCCTCATTTGAAATCGATTTACATTCAGCCAGTGGTTGATAATTCTGGGTATGGGAATCCGACTTTTCGTGATATTCTTGCACAATCATTGATAGATGAGTTCCGTAGTGATAACTCTTTCAATATAAATGAAAATCCCGGGGGAGACGCACGATTGGAAGTTAGCATAATCAATATAGCAGATTCACCAGTAGCTGTTTCTAGCGGTGCCTTGGAGACAGAAAGAAGAGTAACTGTAAGGTGCAAAGCTGTTTACTATGATAACGTGAAACGAAAAGAGATATGGAATAAGAACTTTTCTTCTTATCTGAACTATGAGTTGTCAAATGCCTTAGCAAACAGAAATGAAGCTATAGAGCAGATACTGGAACAAATATCCAATGATGTTTTACTTGCTGTAGTTTCTGGCTGGTAATTGATTATCTATAGACAATTTTGTCAATCTCACGCATCATATCATTAGCTGATTTATCCCATGAGAATTGATTAGCCCACTCTACTGCACCTTCTGATAACTTTTGTAAATAATCTTTGTCTGTTATTAGTTTTTCTAATTTGGATGCTAACTCAGCTACATTATGATATTCATATAGCTCACCTGATAAACCAACTTTGACAGAGTCACGTAGTCCAGGAGAGTCAGCTGACACAATAGGCGTACCACAAGCATTTGCTTCTATATTAGTTATTCCCCACCCTTCTTTCATCGATGTATTGACTACAACGTGCGATTTGCTTAGTAGCTGCACTTTCTCTTCATCTGTAACGAATCCATGAAATTTCACCTTTTCCGAATAGCCACCTTTTTGTGCTAATTCTTCCAAGTATGGACGGAAATCGCCTCGACCAATAATTTCTAATCTAATATTTGGATATTTTTTTTCTAAAATCTCGAAGGCATCGAATAGATTATCAACGGTCTTGTATTTCTTCAATCTACCGAAATAAGTGATAGTGAAGTTTTCATTCTTTTCGCAAACAGCCATTGGGTAATCGTTTTGTTCTATTGCATTGTGAACTATGGATATGTTTTTTTCATCGAACCCACGACTGATGAACTCGTCCTTTGTACTTTGGGACACAGTAACAATCTTTGATTTTTTATAAATAATATTGACTAATTTCTCGGCTAATACTACATAAAGCCCAGCGATTACGTTTGTCTCTCTGAATATACTTTTTCCGAAAAAGTGGTGTGTTATTACTAATAGTTTTTTACCTATGAATAGTGGTAAATAAAAAGGAATCTTATTGACATCGTCTATTATTACATCATACCCCTTGTTCATAAAACCTTTTTTATAAAGCTTTGGCACTTTGAAATTGAAAGTATTTCTGCTTCCTCTTCGGATTATTTTTATTCCATCTATAACTTCATCTTTCGGCTCACCGGGTATTTCGCAACAAACTAATGTTACTTCGTGTCCCTTCGCAGCTATTCTTTTGAATATCTCATGCAGGTGAACCTCAGCACCGCCACCAAGTGGATTTTTAATGTCTTGCCAGTTGAAAATTAAAATTTTTATATTCTTTGGCATTTTTCTTGTCCGTATTTAATGTAATATATGCAGCAAGTATATAACTGTATGTATTATAATGTATTAGTAATAATTGTAATCGCTATGAAATTGTCACATATCGTCCATTGGCTATTATTGTCATCACTTTTGGCTATTGTTGCCTCATGCTCTAATATGAGTAGTGTGAGAAATGGAAAATATATAGTAGCAAAATCTGAAAAAAAGCAACAAATAAAAAACGTTGCTGATAACTCAGATAATAATACGAACGAATTAAAATCTGTTGCACAAAATGAGACTTATCTGCCGGATGATGAAAAACCTGCTCAGACTGAATCAAATGTTGCAGTTAAGAAAATACCAACTTTGCAAGAGCAATTAAGCAGGTTGAATAACAGACAGGATAGTTTTGACAAAAGAATAGACAGATTGGAAGAGCAAAATGAGAATATCACCACTAAGTTAGATAATTTGGCTGAGCTAATAGCTGACAAAAATGATGTTTTAGCAATGACAGGGGAAGCAAAACCAAAAGCAAAAAAGAAGAAAGAGGCATTTGTATTATATCCTGACGAAGTGGTTGAAAAGAAAAAGAAACCTAAGCCAAAAATCGAGACGAAGAAGCAATCAAATCCGACAGTAATTGAACCAGATAAAGTAGATTCTGGGATCTTCAAAGAAGCATCAGATTTGGTTGATAATAAGGAGTATAGCAAAGCTATATTACAACTTTTGAAAGAAGAACAGAAGATAAAAGATAAGAATAAACTAGCTGAGTGCAGATATTTACTTGGGAAGTCATTTCTCAATATGAATAGATTTAATCAAGCAGAAGACTATTTTGATAAAGTTCTTAATTCAAATATCGATTATGAAAAGAAAGCAGAGGCACATGCTTCAAAAGCAAAAATTTACTTACATAAAGGAAATAAAAAAGAAGCAAAGGAAAGCTATAAGACAATTATTGAGAAGTATGCAACTACTCCTTATGTGGTGGAAGCAAAGAAGATGCTTCAGCGATTGTGATAATTTAGTAAGAGTACTACTGAGGTACTCTTACCAAATCCATTTCGATTAATTTTTCTGCGATTTGAACAGCGTTCGTAGCTGCACCTTTTCTCAGGTTATCAGCTACAACCCACATATATCCACCATTTTCTACGCTTGGGTCTTTGCGTAATCTACCAACAAAGACTTGATCTTTGTCATTAGCATCTAGAGGGGTTGGATAATCACCTTCTTTCCAATTATCTAAAACAATAACATTCTTTGTTACTTGAAGCAATTGTTTCAGGCCAGAAACGCTGAACTCTTCTTCAGTTTCAAAATTTACAGATTCAGCATGGCCACCCATAATTGGTAATCTTACGCAAGTGAATGCCAATTTCAAATCTGGGCGATTCATTATTTTGCGAGTTTCGTTTACCATTTTGTTTTCTTCATCAGTGAAGCCGTTATCTTCAAAGCTGTGGAATAGTGTATTGAATGCAATTGGTTTCTCATCACTATAATCACCACCTAATTCTCTTTCTAACTTGTCTAATCCTTTCTGTCCCGCCCCAGTAATAGATTGATATGTAGAGCAAACAACTCTAGTCAATTTGAAATTATCATCAATAGTTTTCAGTGGTAACATAAGCTGGATTGTAGAACAATTCGGATTAGCAATAATCCCATTGTGACTCTCTAATGCTTCAGGGTTAACTTCTGGTACAACGAGTGGAGTATTTTCGTCCATTCTCCAAGCGCTACTATTGTCAACAACAACACAACCAGCTTTTTGGGCAAATGGTGCGAAAAATCTGCTAGTTTCACCACCTGCAGAAAATAGTGCAATGTCAATTCCTTCGAATGAATCCTCTTTTAACTCTTGAACGACTATCTCTTCACCATTGAAAATCAGAGATGAACCAGCAGACCGAGCAGAAGAAAAAAGAGATAGCTTTTCAATTGGTAGTTGGCGTTCGTGAAGCAAAGTAAGCATTTTTCTGCCTACTAATCCGGTTGCACCTACTATAGCTACGTGATATTGTCTCATATTACTTGATTCTCGTAATTAGGTATTACGTGTGAAGTTATGTTAATAGTCTGTCCAGTTGCACCATCTATATTCAAGTGAGCAAATGCAACCTTAAGGTCATTCTCAGCTACTTGGAATTTGTGTGCTGTTTGCAATTGGAATCTCTTGATAGCTATGTCTTTTCTCATTCCCAATACGCTATCGTAAGGGCCAGTCATACCTACGTCAGTTATGTAACCTGTACCATTAGGCAATATCTGAGCATCTGCAGTCTGTATGTGAGTGTGAGTACCCAACACAGCACTTACCTTGCCATCGAGATACCATCCCATTGAGATTTTTTCGGCAGTTGCTTCTGCGTGAAAGTCAACTATATTTATGTTTGTTTCTGACTTCAGTTTGTCAATAGCAAAATCAGCTGAGTTGAATGGGCAATCGATAGATTGCATAAAAGTGCGACCCTGCAATTGCAGGACACCTACTTTTGCTCCATTGTCAGCTTTGAATGTAGTAAAGCCATATCCAGCATTTCCAGCAGGGTAGTTCATTGGGCGGATTACTCTTCTGTCCTTACCTAATAGTGGACGAGACTTCCAGTTCTCCCAGATATGATTACCAGTAGTAATAACGTGAACACCAGCGTCGAATAGCTTGTTAGCTTCTTCTTCGTTGATACCCTTACCTTCCCAAACGTTTTCGCCATTCACAATTATTGCGTTGGCACTGTATTTTTCTTTAATCTTTGGTAGTTGTTCAATTAGGTAGTTCATACCGATTTCGCCAACTACGTCACCGACAAATATTAAGCTTATATCTTTATTCAATTTGAATTTTACTATTTTGTGAATATATACTGACGCAAATTTAACAAATTAAATGGCTAATAGAAATGAAGATTTATACAAAAACTGGCGATGATGGAACAACGGGACTTTTTAATGGCGAAAGAGTTAGTAAAAATAGCTTAAGAGTAGAGGCTTATGGTACTGTTGATGAGCTCAATTCTGTAATTGGACTGGCTATATCATTTAGCTGCCCTGAACCTGTAAAGAATGATTTGCAGCACACATCTGAAACTCTTTTCACTGTCGGTGCAGATTTGGCGACTCCTATCAATGATGGCATAAAATCGCAAGCTGTAACAAGAATAGAAGAAGATGAGATTATAAGATTAGAGAATGCTATAGATAGATACGAAGAGGAATTGGAGCCACTCAAGAATTTCATTCTCCCGGGTGGTAGCCATTCGGCGGCGCACTTACATAATGCCAGAACAGTTTGTAGAAGGGCAGAGAGATTAGTTGTGGAGTTAGCTAGCAAAGAAAAAATAAACGGGAATATAGTTATATATCTTAACAGACTATCTGACTATTTGTTCGAGGCTGCCAGATATGTAAACCATTTGCTCAACGTTGATGATAGAATTTGGAAAGGGAGGTGATTAATGCCTTTTCTCAAGTCAATAAAGTTCAGGAGTGAGGGTAGAGAATATCGCTTAACTATTGATAAAGGAAAAAATGGAGTCAAGTCGTTGGAGATAGTCAAAGTAGATTCTGACCAGCGTATTGTTATCAATGAAAATGATATTGATGATTTATTGGAATCTATTAATCAACTTATGCCAAATTCAAAATTTGATCCACCACCACTACCACAATCTGTACCACCACCTGAGACAAAATATAAACAAACTTCAGTTAATTCAACTGAAAAGAAATCGAAAACTAAAACATTTGCAGAGATTAGAAAGACATATCCAAATGCATATTATCCTTGGGAAGAAAAAGATGACGAGAAGTTAGAACGTCTTTTCAATGAAGGATTAACCACAAAAGAGCTTTCTAATATATTTGGTCGAAATAGAGGTGCGATTAGATCGAGATTAAGAAAATTAGGATTGATAGACTAATAACGAAATAATATTAATTAAACCTTTTCTGTTATTATGTGTCTAATATATAAAGAACGACATTTAATAACAATATAATAAAGGTGGTATTAATGATTATGAAACAAATTATAACAATAGCTTTAGTTGGAGCACTTACTTTCAGTTTTACTTCAAGTGATTTGATTGCAAAAGGTAAAAGAGGAAAACGAGGTGGTAAAAATATCATGAAGTTGGACATTGATGGTAATGGGTTAGTTAGCAAAGCTGAAGTAGAAAAGTCTGGAAAAGATAGACTACTAGAACATTTTGACGAGATAGATGCGAATTCCAATGGTAATCTAAGTGAAGAAGAGATTAAAACCTTTGGGGAATCGAAAAGAGGAGAAAGAGGTAGTCGTGGTGTTATGAAATTAGATACTGACGGTGACGGAGAAATTAGTAAAGCTGAAGCTGAGGAGTCAGGCAAAGAAAAGTTAATTGAAAAATTTGACGAGATTGACTCAAACTCTGATGGTAAACTTAGTAAAGAAGAACTAAAGGAGTTCGGTGGCAAAATGAGAGGAAAGCGAGGTGGTCGTGGAATAATGAAGCATCTGGATAAGGATAATGATGGTAAAATAAGTAGAGAAGAAGCAGAATCAACTGAAAGAAAGAATCTTTCTACTAATTTCAATCTGATTGATACTAATAATGACGATTACCTTACTAAGGAAGAGTTAAAAGAGTTTCGCAAGAACAAGAAACGTGATAAAAAGTAGTAAAATTCAATTAAATTTGAATTAAAGGACCCATAAGATTTGATTCTTATGGGTTTTTTTGTGCCTTGAAAAAGAAATTATAATTATAAGGTATTGGGAAATAATGAAATACGTAAATAAAGATCAAAACTCGGATTGGATTAAGCAAAATGTTGAATTAAATGCAGAAAGGTGTACACAATAAAGTAAGATACAAAATGATAATTAATTTTATATTTATACGTCTTATAAGTAATGTACGACAGTAAAAAACTGAAAAAACTATGAGCAATAAAACAAAAGATAGATTAGCTGAGATAGAAAAAGAATTGGCTGAGCTAAAAGAAAAAAGAACAGCACTAAGAGCTAAGTGGGAGACAGAAAAAGGTAAGTTGCAAGAGATTCGAGATATGAAATCTCAAATCGACCATCTTAGGACAGAAGCAGACCGCTACGAACGGGAGGGGAACTTCGATAAAGTAGCTGAAATACGATATGGCCAAATCCACCAACTTGAGAAAAAAGTGGAAGAAGCTAACACTGAGCTGGAAGAATTACAGAAGAAAAGCCATCTACTAAAAGAACAAGTTACGGAAGAAGACATAGCTGATATAGTCTCTAAATGGACTGGTATTCCTGTCACTAAGATGATAGAAAGTGAGAAAGAAAAGCTACTAAAAATGGAAGATTTACTTCATGAGAGGGTAGTTGGTCAGGAAGAAGCAGTAACGGCTGTATCAAATTCAATCAGACGTTCACGAGCGGGATTGCAAGATGAAGATAGGCCAATTGGGTCATTTATTTTCATCGGAACTACAGGAGTTGGTAAAACTGAACTAGCCAAATCATTAGCTGAGTACTTATTCGATGATGAAAATGCCATAGTACGATTGGATATGAGTGAGTATATGGATAAATTTTCTGTTACTCGACTGATAGGTGCACCTCCAGGATATGTAGGATACGATGAAGGTGGACAGCTTACTGAAGCAATTAGAAGAAAGCCCTACAGCGTAGTGTTGCTTGATGAGATAGAGAAAGCACACCCAGATGTTTTCAACGTGCTACTGCAAGTGCTGGACGATGGTCGATTGACTGACAGCAAAGCAAGAACAGTGAACTTCAAGAATACTATAATTATCATGACTTCTAATATTGGTACTGAGAATATTACGAGTAAGATGGGGGAGATGACCTCAGAAAACAGAGCTGCACTTCTTGCAGATGCACGAGAGAAGATAATGGCAAAAATGAAGCAAGTTATGCGACCAGAATTTATCAATAGGATTGACGAGATAGTTATGTTCAAACCACTTCTAAAAGAGGAAGTGAAAGACATAGCGAAATTACAGTTCAATAACTTGTCAAGTAGATTAGCTAAGAAAAATATAAACTTGACAATTACTGAGGAAGCACTCAGCTGGTTAGCCGAAATTAGCTATGATGTAAACTACGGTGCAAGACCAATAAAACGAATGATATAGAAGAAAATAGTCGATCCATTGTCTATGTATATTCTTTCTGATGAATTAGAGGGTGACTCATCAATTGAAGTTGGGACCGATGGAGATGGTAAATTCACTTTTGAAAAAAGTAGTTTGTCTAAGTAAAATGGAATTAGAGTGTTATAAATTATTGACAAAAAAAGTTTAAAATAATTTTGTCAATTCAAATAAAACTCCTAATTTTGTGTTCTAAAAATAAGCGAAAGTAGCTCAGCTGGTAGAGCACAACCTTGCCAAGGTTGGGGTCGCGAGTTCGAATCTCGTCTTTCGCTCTACGACGTTAAGTCGTAACTTCCTCTTTATGCTGCATGCCTTGCTGACATTTCCCCCGTTGGTAAGGCATCTTTATTTATATATTAACCCTAGCTATAACGAATACCGAATCATTTTCTTCGAACTCGGCATAATCTTCTAAAACTAATATCTCGAACTTATCTTGTAATAATCTAGTCAGAGATTCTTTTGTTTGATAATTTACTAACATTCCTTTGAAGATTTCTTCGCCTTCACCTTTCCAGAACGAATGGCAAATTAACCCATCTGGGTTTAACGCAAACTCTTGAGAAGCAAATGATTGTTCTAACTCGCTATTACTCAAATGATGTAGCACTTTGTTAGAATAAATACAATCAAATTTCAAGCTCGTATTAATCTTAACGGCATCTAATTGCAAAAACTCCATTTGGGGAAATTTCTCACGTAAGACATTAAGAAATTCAATAGATAGATCAGAACCTACTACATTATATTTCTTGCTCAATATCCCAAAGTCAGTTCCAGGACCCGAACCTAACTCAAGAATCTTTGATTCTTTAGATAGGTATTTATCCAAGCTGCCTATTATTTCCTGTCCACTATAACCTTCGGCTTGTCTTATATATTCTTCGACTTTTTCTCTAGTATTGTAGTAATTATCATTCATCTATTTTTTTATTGATTTTTTGTTTTCAACTGTTATTTCTGATCCTTCAGCCAACATTACTGAATCGGGCTCTTTGTTGCTTAAAAAGCTGAACTTTTTACCATATATTTTTCCAAAGTCTATATCTATAGTAAACTCTTCTACATTATAAACTTCCCATCTAGGATGTGTAACTTCGTACTCGTTAGTTTTTAAGTTGTTAACCTTAGCGTAACCCCAATAGTGTTCTGTTATAAATTCTGTTTCACTATTGGGTTCTAGATTTAATTTTTTCCCATTTGTTTTAATTTCTATATGATTCCATTTATTACTCATCTTCCAGTCATATCTGACTTCTAGCGAGTTTTCTTTTTTAACCCAACTATGTTTCATAGGAAGTGTTATGTAATTCTCATTATATACTGTGTTTGCAATGAAAGACAAAGCATGTTTCGGGACAATTTCTTTTATAAACACAACACCTCTTTTCCAGATACCATTTTCTAATCTTTTTACATAGAATCTTAGGTTAACCTCTTCGAAGTTAGAATGGAAGGGTATTTTTACACCTAACAATTTTGTATTAATAAACATGAAACCAACTAAGCTAACGTAACATTTCCCATCCCAAATATCCAACTCAGTTCCAAGTGGAATGTACTCCTCAAGCAATTCTTTTTTAATTGCATAATTAGCTATTGCTAATTTTCGCCACTCTGCTTTTAAAAAACTCATATTATTGAAGTATTTTATTAATATATAATCCAACTTAATATTATTACTCCAATTGTAATAGTAACTATATTGATTTTACAACAATTCTATAGCTGAAACTACCATCAATGTATCTTATCGTAATTATATAAACTCCACTTTCCCAAGAATCTGTGTTTATAACTCTGTTATTTGTTCTGTTATCGTTAGTATATATTATCTGACCTAATGTATTAGTTATAATGATATTCTTTATTTGTGGCTTACTTTCAATAGTCAGCTGATTAGAAATGGGATTAGGGTAACTTTTAAAATCTCCATAATTTTCAGAACTGTCTTCTATCACAGAAGTAGTAGTTCCACAATCACCACAGGTCATCTGACCAGATTCATATCTATCATAAGCAGGGATTGTAGCTGATTCCATATCGTTTGGAGTGCCAATCATTGCCCATTGTTCGCTCGGAATGTAATCTGGTTTTGCTGCATAAGCATAGCTTTTATCAAGTAACTCGGATGTATTTGAAGGGGTGATATTGCCTTTGTTGTTGTTACCATATACAAAGTGGTCTTCTCCTTGTATAGTGTAATTCACTATGTTGTAAGGCAAGCTTGTGTTAGGTATCTCGTTACCAATTAGATTCTGATTTGGGGAATTACTTGCAGAGAAGAATATCCCAAACTTCTCAGCTCTATTTCTGAAAATAGTATTATTTGGTCCATTCGGACCGTGTGAATTGTCGATTACTATATTCTGACATATATTTTGCTCAAATAGATTAGCATAAGGGAAATTACCGTGAAGAACTGCATCGCCAGCAGCATCATTTGGGAACGAATCCCAATAGGCATCGAGGGAGTAGTTATAAGCAAATACATTTCCGTTTGCCCCAGATTGAACAATCATGGAGTGGCGGAGTCTTTCGAATATATTATCTTCAACTAAACTCTCGTTGGTTGTGGAATGAAGCATAACTCCATAAGCGCGGCCACCACCACCGTAATCAAAGCCATGATGCATATAAGATTTTGAGATAGATAAATTAGAAGAATTATTTGCTTGAATATGGCTAAAAGTACAATTCTCAGACTCTACACACTTCACCCAGGAGTTTACAGCATAGCCGAAATATATATTGCTAGTTTGCTGGGGAGCTGTGTCATCTATTCGAACGATCTTTACACATTCAATTCCAATATTTTCTACAGGCGTAATTTTTTGGATGAATGGTTCACGTTCAATGTCGTAATCCATCCTCAAAGGAGAGTCAAGTGTTAAAGTATTAGCTTCTATTCTTTTGATTTTTACTACCTGCCCAACGGAATGAATAGACCAAGAGGATGTAACTAGATTACTGTCGTTTTGAATTATTTGAATCCAATCGCCTTCAGAAAATAATGAATTATCATTGACTACCAGAATACTATCGTCTTTTTTAGCAGTATTGATAATGTATGTAGTGTCAGCTTTATTCGATTTACCACTAGCTGTGATTGAATGTCCTTTGCCACCCAAATCAAAAGTAAGTGTTGTATTATCTGCTCCTTTCCCACTAACTACAACATTACTTGGTAAGTTGATTGTTTTATTGAATAGGAAATTACCACTAGGAAATTTTATAATCGCCCCTTTACCGTTAAGTGATGTTAAAATACTATTCAAAGCCTCGTCATTAGGTGATTCGCCATCACCAATTGCACCCAAGTTATTCATATCATACACTTCAAAGCCTATGGTGTTTGTATCACGGATTCCAGCCAAAGTCCAATCAATACTTCTTTCGGTTGGAAGAGTTTGGGAATGTAAATATTGGGCTGTTAGTAAAATTAGAAAAACTTTTATGCCAGTTAATCTCAAAGTATAATTTTTAAGGTTCACAAAATACCCAAGTATGTTCATTTTTATTGCCTAATAGAAAGTTCAATTATTACAGATTCACTGTAACTAAAATCAACTATCACTTGTTTCTTCTATTAAATGGGGCAAAATTATAGTAATACCGACTTTAGTAAAATTTCAAGAATTATTTACTTAATTTGAAACTTTTATAATCTAATTTAGTAATTAGTACAAAGTAATATAAAAACAATCTGCAAAAGCCTATAATTATTGATACCATTTGTAAAATAAATTTGAATTATTTCCTTTAATACAAGGAATATTATTAAGCGGGTATCAAGAATGAATAAAACAACAAAAATCATTGTATTCTTAGCTATTTCAATAGCTACTGTTTTTACTTCAAAAGCTAAAATTGAAGTTGTCGAGTCCAATAGCAAAGGATTCACAGTTGTTTATACACCAGAACTACAATCACTAAACAAAATTAATATTCAAGGAAAAGAGTATGTACAACCCTTGTTTTCAGAAGCAGGGAACTTACTTCATGAACCTGGATACCCTCAGCTTATGGGAGCACAAAAATCTTTTGCTATCCCATCTCCAACAGATTACAGAATAGCCAATATTGAAATTGGACCTATTAAGAATATAAATTCTACTATAGCACCTGTGTATGTTTTAGGCGAAGAGGACTTTGTTAATATTAGTGACCGAGCATATAAGAATAGACCTCTTGAAGATTGGGCAAACGTTGAATATCTTGGTGTGGGACGTGATTTGCACCTAGCTAAATTGAATATGATAGCAGCAAAATATAACCCAGCCAAAAGTGCGATAGAAATTCCTGAATATATCAAAGTTACAGTCAAATTCAAATCAAATCAAACTAACACAACTGGTAAAAAACAAACAAACTTACATGCGAATTTACTCAACTCTAATGTCGCTAACAATTGGAGAATAAGCGATGAATTATTATTCAACCAAGTAGGTGTAGAAAAGCATTATAAACTTGGTACTGTTCAAGGAACACAAGAGCTTAGTTCTGGTGATTGGTTTAAAATCACAATCAAAGAAGACGGAGTGTATGAGTTGACAGCTGATTATTTGAAAGACTTTGGAATTAATATACCTAAGGATAAATTAAACACTATCAAAATTATAGGTAATGGTGGTAGAGAATTACCTACGAATCCAGAATTAGGTCTTCTTAACGATATGAATCAGCAACCAATTACAGTTAAGACAAATTCTGATGGCTCTTTGAAATCAATAATATTTTTTGGTGCAGCACCTAATGGATTCGAATATGTAGAAAAGCAGAACCTATTTTTCGGTAAAAAAGTCATTCATTACATAAACCACTTTAGCAACGAAAATCACTATTTACTAACTTGGGGCGGTGACAACAGAGAAGATTTCACAGAAAGAGAAAATGAGCAAGGTACGCCTGATTTAATTTCAGATACTTTTACAAGAAGAGTTTATTTTGAAGAAGAATTAGTAAACGCATTTCATAGCGGAGCAGGGAAGCAGTTCTTTGGTCGTACTTACTTCTCAGAATCTTTTGAGCAAGATTTGATACACTTAGCTGATGAAGGTGATATTATGTACAGACTGACTCTAGGTCACAAAGGTGCAACTAACTTCGCAGGATCATTTACAGCAAAAGATAATGGGAAAACCCTTTCGGAAAGTCTACTCTTAAGTTCTACAAAAGAAGAGCTATTAAGAAAAGTATTTGAAATAAACTTACCAATCGATGAGATACCTAATCGCAACAAAGTAGTTTTAGATTTTGAATATACCAATAACAGCCACCCAGGAGCTAAAGGAGTATTCGATTATTATGAGTTGCACTACACTAGTCAGACTAAAGCTAACAATGGAGAAGTATATTTATTTACTGACCCAGAGTTGGACGGATTAGTACAATACAACTTTACTAATTTTAATGGCGATGTATATGCCTACGATATAACTGATATTACTAATCCTGTGAAATTGAAGTCGGACCAGCCGAATACATTTACTTTAAAAACACGACTTACTGAAAATGAACCGAAGAGATTTTTTCTTTCTTCAAATATGAAAAAGCCGGTATCAATTAGATCTGTGAATATAGCCAATTTGAGAGATTCTAAGTTTAACCATGATGTAATAGTTATTACAAATAAAAAACTTCAAGAATCAGCAAAAAAATTCAAAGAATACAGGGAAAGTAATAGTGATCTGGATATAGGGATATTTTATGTAGATGACATTTACAATGAATACAATGCTGGTACTATGGATATCACTGCTATACGTGATTTCGTAGCACAAGCTATGGCTAATTGGGACAATAAACCAAGCTATCTAGTACTTTGGGGAGACGGTCATTATGATTATAGAGGTATCGTTTCAGATTTAGAAAACTTAGTTCCACCTCACCAAAGTGATGACGAAAATACAGTAATGAATTTCGTTCAATCTTACTCAACTGATGATTATTACGCTAGAGTAGTAGGTAACGATAGAGTGATTGATTTAGCTGTTGGAAGGTTGCCAATAAACAATGAGCAAGAAGCACAAGTTGTTCTAGACAAAATAAAACATTACGAGCAAAATTCTGAAATAAGTAATTGGAGAACAAGAATCTCCTTAGTTGCTGATGATGGTTTCAGTGGTACAGAAAATGCCGAAGGCAATGGGGACGGACCACTGTTTGTGATTGATAGTGAGGAGTTTTCTTATACTAGAGTACCTGACTTTATGGAACAAAAAAAGATATACTCTGTTGAGTACCCAACACAATATACTGCAGCAGGAAATAGAAAACCAACGGTTAATGCAGACATATTAAAGACTGTAAATGAAGATGGAGTGCTATTATTAAACTGGTACGGACACGGGAATCCTCAGGTTTGGTCACATGAGGCTATTCTGGATAGAGATGTCACTGTAAGACAAATGGTTAACTATGATAGGTTGTTTTTCCTTACAGCAGCTACATGTGATTTTGCAAAATATGATAATGTAGATTCGAAATCAGGTGCTGAAACAATGCTATTGAATGAATTCGGAGGTGCAATCGGAGTGTTCGCTTCTGCCAGAGTCGTTTACGCTAGTGGGAACCATGATATTAATAGAGCGTTCTATAACACAATGTTTACCAGAGATAGCACCACTGGAAAGTACCCAACTATGGGCGAAATAATCTACAATTTGAAACTTACTTTCAACGGTACTAATGATGAAAAGTATTTGTTGATTGGCGATCCCACAGGTAGAATACTAATCCCAGAGTATGATATTGCTATCAGCAGTATCAATGGAACAGAAATAAATGATACTACTGAAGTTTCAGTAAAAGGACTCGAAACAGTTAGCTTAACAGGTTATGTCAAGAACCCTTTAACAGGTGAAGTTGATACAGATTTCAACGGTAGCGTAAAGCTGAAAGTCTTTGATGGCGATGTTGAGCTTGAGATTAAGGACGTAATAAACAGAGTGTATAGATTTAGAAAGAATGGTGGTACCTTGGCTAATGCCAACTATGAGGTAGTCAATGGGCAATTCGAAGCTAAGTTTGTTTTACCTAAAGATATAAGTTTTAGTGAAAATATGGGTAAAATATTAGCTTATGCATTCACAGATGATGACAGAAACGCTAAGGGAAGCTTTGATAAACTGAGAATAGATGGTTTGGCTACTACTAGTGTCAGTGATAATAATGGTCCTAATATCAACATTTACCTTGATTCTCGATCATTCCAAGCTGGCGACATTGTCAGAGATGAACCATTATTAATAGTTGATTTGGAAGATGAGTCAGGTATTAACTCAACTGGAGTTGGTGTAGGCCATAAGATAGAGGCTTGGATTGATGATAATACTCAATCAATAGATTTAACAGGTGACTACGAAGGGTCATTTGTAGACTATAGAAAAGGTACAAGTTCAAAAATTCTTCTGGGTTTGGAGCCAGGTATGCACACAGTGAAAGTTAGAGCATGGGATATTTACAATAATTATTCAGTTGCAGAAACTTATTTTAATATTGATTCTGAAGGAAGAATAGTGCTTAATGATGTTAGCGCTGCACCAACACCGTTTGCTGATGCTACTACAATTAGGTTCAATCACAATATGGAACCACCTTTAGAAGCTAATCTAGATATATTTGATGCTAGTGGAAAAAAAATAAAATCTATTAATTCTACATTACTAAATCCTTTTGAAGGGGAGATACAATGGGACGGAACAGATGATGGTGGTAATGTAGTTAGCATTGGAACATATTACTTTAGAATAATAATTGATAACTTAAATGAAAAAAATACGTTCTTAAAAGGGCGTACTGTAAAGATAAAATAAAACCATAATAGAGTTTAATGAATTTTTTTTTAAATTTGAAAATAGAAAATCTTACAATGGAGGATATTCCTTTGATAAAATCGAAAACGACTATCAAATTAATTACAATTATAACACTTGCCTTATCACTTTCGGCAGGTAAATTATCAGCACAAAATGCTGTACAGAGTTCGGCAGTTCCTTTCCTATTAATCGCACCTGACGCAAGAGCTGGCGGTATGGGGGAAGTAGGAACAGCGATAGCAGATGATGTAAATGCTATATACTGGAATCCAGGTGGATTGGCGTTCTTAGATTATTTTGATTATGGTTACACGTTTGATGATGATGAAGTAAAGACACCTTTTAGACAAGTTGCATTAGCTTTTTCTCCTTGGCTTCCTCAATTCAATGCAGATTTGTATTATAGTTATGGTACTATAGCACAACATTTCGAAGAATTAGATGGTACAGTTGCATTCAACTTGATTTATATGAACCTTGGTGAGTTTACTCGTACTTTGGAAAATTCTGAAAAAGCAGGTACTTTTATTTCAAATGAGTTTTCTATTGGCTTTTCTTACGGAACGATTATCGCTCCTGATTTAGGTTTCGGTTTTCAACTTAGATATATTCAATCTAATCTTACTCCTACTTCCGGTGGCGGAGGTGGCGGAGAATCTGGTACTGGTATAAGTGGTGGGTTTGACGTTGGGTTACTTTGGAAACCATCAGATTTACAAGTATTAGGTTTAGATATGCAAGACAGATTGTCATTAGGTATGAATTTGCAAAATGTTGGACCTAAGATGACTTATATTAATGAAGCAGATCCACTTCCTACAAACTTGAAGTTAGGTGTTGCTTATGATGTTGTAAATGATGAGTTCAACAAGCTTACTTTCGCTTTTGACTACACAAAAATATTAGTTAATAGAACTGCTAGTGGTTCTGACCCGATTCCATTATCATTCGTTTCTTCTTGGGAAAACCAAGCTATGGAATTTGCTTTAGGTACAGAGTATTGGTACGAAGATGTTATAGCTCTTAGAGCTGGATACTTCTCAGAGCCAGACAACTCAGGTGCTCGTAAATTCTGGACATTTGGTGCAGGTGTTAGATATGATATATTCAGACTGGACTTCAGTTTTATCAATACAATCGAAGAAAATCACCCACTTGCTAACACACTTAGATTCTCACTTCTTGCTGACTGGGAATAAGATTTAACAAGAAAATAAAAATTTTAAAGAAGCGACTTAGATTTAAGTTGCTTTTTTTTTGTGAAATCTAATTTTGAACATATAATAAATAGAGACGTATTTACTTCCAGCTAATGATAAGAGGTACTAGATGAAAATACAAATATTTATTTATTTAATGATTATAACAGTTTATACTCATGCGTCAGTAGGTCTAAAAATGGAAATCCGAGGGGATTGTAATAGCCCAATCTATGCTGAAAAATATGTTAATTTTACATATATGTCTGATTCTACAAATTACACATTAGTATTCCCAGATTTATGTAACTCTGATAAATTTCAACCAAAACAACAGTTTTTTCCATTTAATTCATTTAGAATTGATAATACAATTATAAGACCTGATGAATGTGAAATAAGAATGATATTTGATAATACAGTTGTGAGTGATAATCGTGATATATATGTTATCGAGTTTTATTCTGACTCTTTGAACAAATCAGTAGCTATGGAATATGCAAGTCCATATGTTTTTGTTAATGAATTCGATATTCCTGTTCACCTTAACTATAATATAACATTAGATGATGATAAAGGGTTTATTAATGAGTATAAACCATCAGAAATTAATGAAATATTAATAGCTAATAAAAATGGGAACTTATTGTATGAGCTTCAAGATAATGAACGTGATAATATGATAGTAGGATTTAAGTACTTTTCTAATGAAAACAATAAAGAATATGTAGAATATTTTGTTCCGAATAATTAGTATTAATTGTATGTACTATAAATTCTATTCCCCCAAAGAGTAATTACCTCATGGGGGAATTTTATTTTATTGAATTGATGAATCTGAACAAATGATTGACTATATTCGTACTATAGCTAAACAATGGGCTTAAATTATGATGAAAAATATACTATATACTTTAATATTAATGACTTTCTTCGGGTTTGTTTCTGTAGGACAGGACTACAGCGATGAAGATTTCAGATATGTAGAAAATAACGCTTTTGGTCTTGGTGAGAAGTTAGACTATAAGGTAGGTTATAAGTTTATAACTGCAGGTACTGGCTCTTTTTATATAAAAAAGAAGCCAATAGAGGTAAATGGCAGAAAAGCCTATGATGTGAACTTTTACGTCAAATCACTATCTAGTTTAGAGTGGATATATAAGGTCAGAGATTGGTATAAAACTGCTCTAGACATTGGCGGTATATTCCCTTGGAGATTTGAACAGCACATAAGAGAAGGCAAATATAAACGTGATTTTGAAGCTGAGTTTGATCAAAAAGAAAATATTGCAAGGACAAGCGAGGGGGACTATGAAGTTCCAGAGTACGTCCACGATATAGTCTCAGCTTTGTATTATGTTAGAACATGGAATTTAGATAGCATGAGCAAAGACTCGATTGCATATCTGAAGAATTTCTATAAGGATTCTACATACTCTTTGGGTATTAAAATGCTCGGTAAGCAAACTGTAGAAGTAGAAGCAGGTAAATTCAGATGTCATGTAATAGAGCCCTTGGTTCAAAAAGGTGGGCTTTTCAAAAATGAAGGCAATATAGTGGTTTGGTTAACAGCAGATGAAAGAAAAATACCAGTTAAGGTAGCAACAAAAATACTTATCGGCTATGTAGGTGCAGAATTAACAAATTATAGTGGTGTAAGAGGCCCGATTGATGCGAAACTTGAATAAATATATATTACTTACTGTACTAATATCATACTCAGTTTTGAGTGCTTTTGCTGGTAGTAAACAGGAAGCATTTGAGGATGTTAGGAGTAAACTTAATGGTCTTGAAACAGTTCATATAGTTTTTGGGGTTAATAACTCTGATATGGTTGGAGAAATATATGCTCAAAAAGGTGGCAAGATTAGGATGTCACTTCGTGATAATATTATTATATCCGATGGCAAGACTATCTGGAATGTATCACCTGGCAATTCTGTAGCTATTAGTGATTATGAAGAGGATGATGGCTTTTCGTTGGAAACTATCTTATTCGAATTGGTCTCGAACCTGACTCCAAAAAAATATAGTCAAATCAGTAAAACTAATTCAGATGCAAAATATAGTTTAGAGTTAGCGCCTAAAACAAATTCTGTTTATGAAGATCAACTTGAAAACTTGATTATTCAGTTTGATAAAAACAGAGAAATGAAGAATATAATAGTGAACCAATTAGATGGTAGTTCGGTAAGCTATCAAATAAAAGAGATTAACTACAACCCTAAACTAAGTTCAAATAAATTCACTTTTGTTCCAACAGAAGGGTTAGAAATTATTGATTTTAGGTAAATCAAGTACCTTCAGTTTGTCTTTTAACATAGCTTTTCTTTTCACAACTAAGTTTTTGAACGGTCCTAACTTTTGTAATGGGCTCTAACTTGTCTTCTTTTTCAAGTTCATTATAGTAGTTTTCAAGCAAAGCTCTAACCTCATCAAATGTTTCGCATTCCATAAGGTTTCTTCTAATTGTTGAGGCATTATAGTACCCTTTTAGATAGCCTGAATAATGCTTCCTGAATACTTTTAATCCATGGTTCCCTCTGTGCTCTACAGTTAGTCTCAGATGCTCAAGACAAGTATCAATCTTCAATCTTATGTCTGGTTCACCTGGGTCATATCCTTGTTCCATCATTACTTTAGCACGATGAAAAATAAAAGGGTAACCAATACATCCTCTACCTATCATCAGAGCATCGGCGTTATATTCTTCAAATGCTGTTTTGCAGTCCTCTGCGCTTCGTACATCACCGTTTAATATTACTGGTATATTAACTCTTTCTTTGATTCTAGGTATCCAACTCCAGTCCGCTTCACCTGTCATGCCCATATTTCTGGTTCGGCAATGCATAGCAAAAGCAGCTGCTCCAGCTTGTTCCATCATTTCAGCTACATCAAGTGCTATGATATTCTCAGGATCCCAACCTAATCTAGTTTTAACAGTGACAGGTATATCAACTGCTTCTGCAACTTTTTGGGTTAGTTCAGCCATTTTGTCTGGTTGTTTCAAAAATGCCGCGCCTGCTTCACGTTTTACAACTTTTTTCACCCAGCAGCCATAGTTTATATCCAGTATATCTGCTCCTGAATCTTCTACTATTTTTGCACTAGTTACCATACTTTCTATGCTTGCACCAAAAATCTGAATTGCTGTTGGTCTTTCTTCATCATCAATTATTAGCTTTCTTTTAGCTTGGTTAGAATAACGAATCAACCCCTCCGAAGCGATAAATTCAGAATATACAATATCCGCTCCTAACTTTTTACAAATAACCCTAAACGGAAGATCTGAAACATCTTCCATTGGTGCTAAAAATATACCGTTGCCTATATCTACATTTCCAATTTTCATATCAATTACGTTTAATATTTTTCTTCTAATTACTTTATTTGTTCGTTACTCTAACGACGTGCAAATTAATTAAAATTTGAAAATTAATATAAAAGTCGATAAATTTTAAACTTAGCTGTTGAACAAATAAGAAATAACTGATTTCTACTAAGACAAATATACTAAAACACCTTAGCTTAATACTGCTACTTTTCATGATTGGTAGTGTTGGTATGCTAATATTTTTCTTCAACATTTCTACTGGCTCCCAGTCTGAAGTATTTGAAGTCAAAGAAATTGCTACTTTCACACCTTTTATTAGGAATGGTAATAATACAATAGTTGATAGAAGGGAATACGAGTATAAAGAAGCTGTTCATACTGCAGAACAGAATAATACAGAAATAAAGACTATAAGAACCAGCACTGATTTCAATAAGGACATACCTTTTAAGATTGATGAAAATGCCGGTGTTGTTTACAAAAATAAATACAACGGGCGCAGAATTAATGTTGCTATAATTGGTGTTGATTCAAGACTTGGTAGTCGCTACAAACATGCAGATGCGAACCATGTGCTATCAATTATGCCAGAGTCTGGTGAAATAGAAATCACATCAATACCAAGAGATACATACGCTGATGCCGGATACCCAGATACTACAAACTTTAATACTATTTCAAATTTGAGAGCAAGAAATGGTAAAAAGGCTTATTTAAAAAGAATAGCCGAAATTGCTGAATTAGATACTATTCACTTCTATATCGAGTTTGGATTTTCACAAGCTATAGGGTTACTCGAATGGCTCGGCTATGAGAATTCGAAACAAACACTTCAGGTACTAAGATCTAGAAAAGTTTTTGCTGGTGGTGATTGGCAAAGAACATATAATCAAGGTGTATTTATAAATCAAGCAATTAGAAAAAGCTTTAAAAATTATGGTGGCGTATTCGGTGATTTGGTACTGATGGGCGGTTTGTCACTTGTTGAGACAAATATAAATCTCTCAAAGTTAACTAAAATTGTCAATATGCTTAGAGAAAGTGGTTTTGGAGACAAAGAAGACGTAGTCAATAGAGTTAGACCAAAGTATAAATACAAATTTAAACAGTTTGATTTCAACAATGATGAAGTAGTAGCTAGCTTGCAATCTAAAGTACATGGATATTCCAACAGTAAGTCTAATGTTTCAATTGATAGCTTAGTGTTGTCAAAAATGGATGTAGTATTAAATAAAGCAATTATAAGTGACAGTTTGGGTAAAGCTACTAAAACTATAAATACGCTAAAAACTTTCTTTAGGCAAAGAGCATGGTTGCAAATATCTGATAAAACTGTCAGACATGAGTATCGTGAGAAAATGAAAAATTTACTCGTTAGCGCATACATTCAAAAAAATCAACCAGAAAACGCTGAGAAAATTGAAAGAATTGTTGAACACGAATCTAATTTGTTTTTGTATAACCTGAACAAAACAGATTTAGATTATAATATGTTAAAGAGTTTAGTTAAATGAAAAGATTATATATAGTTAGACACGCAAAATCAGATTGGAATAATGACCTGAAAGATTTTGACAGACCGCTAAATGAAAGAGGTAATAGGGATGCTCCGATGATGGCAAAAAGAATAAACGAAATGGGGCATAAGCCAGATATAATAATCTCAAGTTCAGCTAAAAGAGCAATTACAACTGCAAAGTATTTTGCTTCAGAATATGACTACCCATCAGACTGTATCAGGCAGGAAGAAGATATATACAATTTGGGACAAAGATATATATTGTCTCTTCTGACTGAATTGCCACCTACTGCTGACTCAGCTATGCTTTTCGGTCACAATCCAGACTTAAGCTATGTATCGACTCTGCTAAGTAATACTCAAATAGGTAATATGCCCACTTGTTCTGTTGTAGCAGTAGAGTTTGATACTGATGACTGGCATGAAATTAGAAAGGCCGAACCCACTTTGTTATTCTTCGAATATCCTAAAAAAGAACAATAATAGAAGGTTTTTCACTTTCTCTCCTGTGCATTTCTAAAAGTATCTTTAGTGTTTATTAATCGTATTATACTATATGAATAAATGTATTATAACAGTTTTTTTATTAGCAACATTTGTTGGCTTTTCACAAGTCAATGACTCAACAGAAAAAGAATTAAGTAGTCAATTAGAAAAATTTAAAACTTTACTTAGCTACTCTCTTCAGTTTCATAAAGATACTGTAGATATGAATAAATCTGCAGAAGCTGCATTTAACTCTTATCTTCAGGCGCTGGATGATAAATCATACTATTTTAGTGCTGAAAGATATAAAGAATTAAAAGTTGCTAATACAGGAGTAAAGAAATCATTTGGTATATCCCAAATAGTCTTCGCAGATACTAGCTATGTATTTAGAATTGAAGAGTTCAGCTCAGCAGATTCTAATGGTATTTTACCAGGTTGGAGGTTGCTAGCTATCGATGGTGTTTCAACTGTGAAAAAAGAAGAAGCAGAAATAAATGAAATGCTTAATGACACAGCCAGTAAATCAATAGAGTTGAAGTTGTTAACTCTTTCCGAGGAAGAAGTTACTAAAACAATAAATAATTCTCCGCACAAGGCCTCTTCTATAAACGCTAGTTTTATGATAAATGACAGTATTGGCTATATTAAATCACTGAAATTTACAGCAAATGCAGCAAATGAATTCAAGGATGCAATATCATCATTCCCATATGGAATGAAAGGATTAGTTATTGATTTAAGAAATAATCCTGGTGGTGTTTTAGAAGCAGTTGGAAAGGTTATATCTCTATTTATAGAAGAAGGTAAGCAGGTTATAAAAACAGCATCGAAACACGAAGATTATGAGTACAGTATAGATTCCAAAGAAGATGGGCGATTCATAGGACTACCTTTGGTGTTGTTGGTAAATGAAGTTTCTGCTTCTGCTAGTGAGTTGTTTGCCGGAGCTGTTCAAGATTATGATCTTGGTATAGTTGTAGGTACAAGGACTTATGGAAAAGGAACTCTGCAAAAGCATTGGGAATTCAAAGATGGTAGTGCTTTCCGAATTACAGTAGGCGAGTACGTTACTCCACTTGGTAGGAAAGTACAGAAGTATGAATCAATTGGACTTGGAGTAGAGGTTGAAACTTTTGATGACAATTTGCAAGAAGCTTTACAAAGTATGAAAGTACCGAAGGACGTAGCAATATTTAAATCGAGCAAGGGTAGAACGCTTATTTCAATGGGTGGTATTATGCCCGACAGTACTGTTAATGATAAGGATTCGGTCACTAAATTAACTAGGTTTGCAAAGAAGAAAAGGGTTATTCTCAAAACAGCTATTGAGATATTCCTTGGCGAATGGGCTTCTTTGAAAAGTAAGTACAAAGATGAGCAAAGTTTTGGTAAAAACTTTGAATTCAATGAAAACATATACCCAAGAATCAAAAGAAATCTATTAGCTGTATCTCTACAAAATGATGAAATGTTTGAGAAAGATAAAGAGTTAATGGCTGATTTGGTTAAAGCTCGTCTAGGCCAGTTTCTATATGGTGATAGAGGATATTATGCATCAGAAACTTTTAGTGACAGTATATTGGACAATGCTGTGAGGGCAGTTAATGGAGCCCAAAAGTTAGTTAGGAATGATTAAATTATTATATTTGGTATTCATAACTTTGCAATAACCTACTAATAATGTCAGATAATTTAGTAATAGCATTCGCACTAACAACATTCGCAGGACTATCAACGGGTATTGGTAGTGCTATTGGTTTTTTCTCAAAAAAGACTAACAAGGCGTTTCTGTCTGCAACACTTGGTTTTTCCGCTGGAGCTATGATATATGTTAGCTTCGTTGAAATTTTTTTTAAGGCTAAAGAAGCGTTGACCCATGTATATGGAGATTATTTAGCAAATTGGTACACCGCCGGTTCATTTTTTTTAGGGGTACTAATAATATTAGTAATTGATAGGATAATCCCTTCTTACGAAAACCCACATGAACCACACAAAATTGAAGAGATGAGCACACTTACTAGTTCTGAAGTTGAAGCTAAGAAGCTAAAAAGAATGGGTGTATTCACTGCTTTAGCTATAGCAATTCATAATTTCCCTGAAGGTTTAGCTACATTTACAGCTGCAATGACTGACCCTACTTTAGGTATTTCAATAGCAATAGCTATAGCAATTCACAATATACCTGAGGGTATAGCTGTTTCAGTTCCTATATATTTTTCAACTGGAAGTAGGAAAAAAGCTTTCTGGTACTCATTTGCTACAGGACTAACGGAACCTATTGGAGCTATCATAGGTTATTTGGTATTACAGAACTTTTTCAATGATACGACATTTGGAATATTATTTGGTGCAGTAGGTGGTATTATGGTATTTATTTCTGTAGATGAGCTAATACCAACAGCCAAAAGGTATGATTTGGGGCATAATGCTATATATGGGTTAGTTGCAGGTATGGCCGTTATGTCATTTAGTTTGCTTATGTTTATTTAAGAATTATGGGACTTCTAAACATATATAGTGATATGAGTATAGAATCCACATTGATAGAAATCAATGGAGAAGAACTGGAAAATCTCTACGATTTTTTAGTAAAATACGAGAATGGCAACTTGTATGGCAAAGTCACTATTCTTGATGGGAAAAAGAAAAAAACTCATGACCTTGTTCAATCTATTCTAGAGAATAATATAGAAGTAATTCAACCTTCAGACAATATACCTGTATTAACTATTCAAAGCTCGCCCGATGGTGTTTGTGTAAAACATAATGGAATTATGATACCAAATTTAGTTAAATTATATATTCATATTAAAGCTAAAATGTCAAACTATTTCCCCAGTATTTCTGATAATGTAACAGATGGTACTGAACTATTTGAAGCGTATTATGTTACTGAAATAAGTGAAAACAAGAACAATATTATTCACGTTGTTTAGTGCTTTAATTCTCAAATAATATTTTTAAATTTACATAAAGTTTCTTATTTTCTTATCTATGAGTAAGGTAAAATCATATTTAAATAAGTTTTTCGGTTACGAAGATTTTAGACCAGGTCAAGAAGAGATAATAGAGTCAATATTATCTGATGAAGACACATTGGCAATAATGCCAACAGGTGGAGGTAAATCTATATGCTATCAAATACCGGCACTTGCTATGGAAGGTACTTGTATAGTTATCTCTCCACTAATCTCGCTCATGAAAGATCAAGTTGATGTTCTTAAATCTAAAGGAATACCGGCTGAGAGCGTAAATAGCTTAATGAGCACTAGAGAAGTAAATGAAGTTCTTCATAATGCTGTCAATGGCGATTACAAAATGCTCTATATCTCACCTGAACGGCTTCAGACAAAAAAGTTTGCTGAGATAATTAACCATATCGAAATTTCATTTATTGCTGTAGATGAAGCTCATTGTATAAGTGAGTGGGGACATGATTTCAGACCAGCTTATTTGAAAATACCTGAAACATTGGATCCAAACAGGGGCTATCCAATTGCGGCATTCACTGCAACTGCGACCAAGGAAGTCCAACAAGATATAGTCGAAAATTTAGACTTAGACGAGCCTAATAGATTTATTAAGGGATTTGATAGACCTAATCTTACTTACATAACTAGAACTACTGAAGATAAAATACGCTCATGTATAGATATTATCAGAAGTAGTGGTAGTGGTTCAACTATCATATATGCAGGTACAAGGAAAAGAGTAGAAGAATTCTACGAAGCACTGAAAATGGAAGATATTAAGGTTGATATGTACCACGCTGGTCTACCCGATGATTATAGAAATGAAACCCAAGAGAAGTTTTTTAATGGAAAGATAAAGACAATTGTAGCTACCAATGCTTTTGGTATGGGAATTGACAAAGAAGATGTAAGGAATGTAGTACATGTTGATTTACCTGGTACTATAGAAGCTTATTATCAAGAAGCTGGTAGAGCAGGAAGAGATGGCAAACCGTCAAATTGTATATTACTTTATCACCCAAGTGATATTACCCTTCAAGAATTTTTTATTGATGTTTCTTACCCACCAGTTGAGCAAATAAAAAGGGTTTACACTACTCTTTACAAAAAAGCCGGTGTAGGAATGGGTGAGTTTGCAACTGAACCCTTAGATGTTAGTTCGGCACTAGTAGCTGCATACTTGAGTATCAAGCAGAAAACAGTTTCTGCTGTTTTCAAATATCTTAGAAATCAAGCGCTTATATCCAACTCGAAATATTTCTCCAAGGCAACGATAAAATTCTTATCGACAAGAGAAGATTTAATGGAGTATTACGAGCATTTGCCAGAATGGTTAAAAGAGCCTACTGAAGCTATATTTAGGTCGGCAGATACCTCTACAAATACTACTTACCAAGCAATTGACCCTCTTGAAATAGCACAGAAGCATGGATTAGATGCAGGTCATATAATTAAAGCGATCAACAAACTCGCTTTTGATGGTCATATTGAATACAATCCAGAAGCAAATAAATCGGGAATTTATTTGGTCAAAGAAAGAATGAGCTTTGATGATTTGCCAGTTGACTTTGAAGAACATGACAAAAAGAGAAAATTTGCATTCGAAAAATTGGAATTGATGAAAAATTATGCTGAAACAGATTCATGTAAGCGTAATTATATACTAGAATATTTCCAAAATGAAGAAATGGATGATGTTTGTGGTAAATGTTCAGCTTGCCTTATTCCTTCTTCAGTAAAGAAACTGAAAGATGAGAAGAAAGAACATATAAATATCAAGATAATAGAATCTCTTCAGGAAATAGACAGTAAGTTTGGTAAGACAATTATTAGGCATTTCTTATCTGGTAAATCTACACAAAAAGTTCAAAAATTTGAGTTAGAAAATCTGAATATGTTTGGTTGCTTATCTGAGTATACTGACGCTGAAGTTAAAGAGTATCTTGATTCAGCCATTACAAATAATTATGTTCAAGTCAGTAAAAACAGATTCCCTATACTTTCTATAAGTGAAAAGGGGTACCAGTTAGTTGGCAAAAAATTAGAAAAACAAGTAGATAGAATAAAATCAGATCATAATTATTCAGATGAATTATATGACAAGCTTAGGTTGAATAGAAAAAAGCTTTCTATGGAGAAGAAAAGAAGTGAAGAGTCTATAATTTCTGATGATATGCTTATGAAACTGTCATCTGATTCTCCTAAAAACATATTAGAGCTAAGGAAACTCAACGGATATGACTTAGATTTTGTAAGGAATTATGGTGCTGACTTTGTTGCAATAATTAACTATTACCATAATGAAAATGATGGATCTGACACTATAGATAAAGTAACAGAGGTTACTAAGCGAATAGTAGTATTGTTCCAAAAGCATATACCTATAAACGAAATTGCAGATAGGTTAGACCTTACTGATAAGGAAGTAATTAAGCATCTGAAAACTGCTGTGAGAAATGATATAGATGTTGATCTGAGTCACCATATCACCGAATCCAGATATGAAGAGATATTGGATTTGGTCGAAGAAGACCCAGAGATTTCTACTTCTGAAGTAAGGGATGAATTAGGTCCTATCGTAGATTACAATATTTTGAAAATTGTGTTGGCTAAAGCCAAGAATGAATTAGAATATAATTGATATTTTGGCTAATTTTGAAGTTTAATTGAATAATTAAACTGAAGATGAAGAAAAAAACCGACGAAATTGAAGACGATTTTATATATGAGGAAGAACAATCACTCAGACAATGGTATGTTTGGTTTGTTCTTCTTTTAGCATTCTTCCTTTCTTTAGCATTTAGTATTTCCAGTTTACTTGATTATATGGAAGGTACGGCAGGAGCTGCATCATTCATAGTTCTCAGTGCACTGCTTATGTTTTTATCATTGTTTTTCATTATTTCTACAGCTGGCTCAAAGTTGAAAGTGAAAATAAGTGAAGAAGCAATTTATTTCCAATGGTCTCCACTCAATAACAAGTATAATAAAGTATACTGGCAAAATGTAAAGTCCATATCTTTAATAGAATACAAAAGCTTTGGATATGGTATGAGGATAAGTGAAAAGTATGGAAGCGTTTACAATGCATTCGGGGGATATGCTATAAATATGGAAACTCGTGGTGGAAATAAGTTTCTTGTAGGTACTGCAAAACCAAAAGATATTGAAAAAATACTATTTGAAAAGCACAAAGAATTCTTTTTCAAATATGAAAATAAAATTGAGAATACGAAATGATAGAAGACATAAGAAATACGAAAACAGAGATTGAATCTAAATTAAAATCAATAGAGAATTCTGAACAACTAGAAGAGTTTAGATTAGAATACTTAATTAAGAAAGGAAAGATTCAAGCATTTTTCGGAAAAATGAGAGAGCTCTCGAACGAAGAAAAACGAGAAGTTGGAAAAGAGTTAAATATAGTTAGCAAATTTGCCGAAAGCGAATACAAAAGGATAAAACAAGAGTTAGAAGAGAAGGCAATAACAAGCTCTAGTATAGACTTAACTCTACCTGGCAATAAACAATTCGTTGGAAGTGAGCACCCAGTAAGACAAACAATATCTCAAATGATTGATATTTTTACTAAGATGGGATTCTCTGTTGCAGAAGGACCTGAGGCAGAAGATGATTATCATAACTTCGATGCTCTAAACTTCCCACCAAATCATCCAGCTCGTGATATGCAGGATACGTTCTTTTTAGATAATAAACATCAGACTACCGTTCTTAGAACCCATACATCACCTGTTCAGATTAGAATGATGGAAAATATAGAGCCACCAATTAGAGCTATTATGCCTGGAAGAGTGTATAGGAATGAGACTTTGGATTCTACACACTTAGCTGAATTCCACCAAATAGAAGGACTTTATATTGACAAGAACGTGACAATGGCTGAACTAAAAGCTACTATGATGCATTTTGCAAGAGTAATGTATGGTGATGATATTGAATTCAGATTCAGAGCTTCTTTCTTCCCATTCACTGAGCCAAGTGCAGAACTTGATATACGTACTAAGCATTCGAATAAATGGATGGAAATAGTTGGTTGCGGTATGGTGCATCCTAATGTTTTGAAAGCTGGTGGGGTTGATCCAGAGGTATATACCGGCTATGCTTTTGGCTTCGGAGTAGAACGAATTACTATGGCTAAAACTCAGTTAGATGACATAAGAAAGCTCTATGAAAATGATGTAAGGGTATTAAAACAATTTTAATTGAATTATTTATTCTAAGTATGTATAACCATACAGCCCTGATTTATATATAGATAATAGCTCCTTGCCTTGGCTTGGGGCTATTGTTTTATCTTTTACCTTAGTTGCTACTCTCGATTCCATAGTTCGTACTAACTTTTTATGAGAGAACTGAACAAATTCCAACACTTCAGAAACACGTTCACCATCTATCATTTCTTCAATTTTGTATCCTTTTTTACCTGATCTTATATGAACTGTATTAGTATCACCGAATAGATTGTGCATATCACCTAATATCTCTTGATATGCCCCCACCAGAAATGCACCTAAATAGTATGTTTCATCATTTTTCAAACTATGTAGTGGAAGAGTGCTTGTATGATGACCATCTCCTATGAAGTGATCTATCTTACCATCTGAGTCACAAGTTATATCTTCTAATGTGCCTCTGTTTAGCGGCTGTTCATTTAATCTATGTATAGGCATAATAGGGAACAGCTGATCTATTGCCCAAGAGTCTGGTAAAGATTGAAATATAGAAAAATTACAGAAATACTTATCAGCCAACATATTAGTAAGATTCTCATATTCTGATGGTACACGTTTCATGTTTGAGCATATATTGTGTACTTTTTTTGCAATTGACCAGAATAATCTTTCAACTTCTGCTCTAATTTTTAAATCTAAGTGCCCTAGACTAAATAACTCTAATGCCTCTTGCCTAATCTGTTGTGCGTCGTGCCATGGCTCTAGCATGCTAGTTCGTTTAATATTCTTGTGAATAGTAACTAACTCACGAACCAAATCACTTTCAGAAAACTCATCGGGGAAATCATCACCAAAGTGTGGAGGAGATGTTTTTTCTAACACATCAAATATCAATACTGAATGATGAGCAGTTATTGCTCTACCTGATTCTGTAATTAAGTTTGGATGTGGTAATTCATATTTGTTACAAACGTGAGCAAGAGAATAGACAGCATCGTTTACGTATTCTTGAATTGAATAGTTTATGGAGCTAGAGTTACTTGATTTAGTCCCATCATAATCGACTCCCAGCCCACCACCTATATCAACATTTTTAATATCACAACCTAACTTTCGTAACTCAACATAAAAATGCGCTACCTCTCTGAGTGCACTTTTTATCTTTCTTATCTTTGTAATCTGACTGCCGAGATGAAAGTGAATTAGGTTCAAACAATGCAAAAATCCTCTTTCTTTAGCATAATCTACTGCTTCAAGCAACTCAGCAGCATTAAGCCCAAACTTACTTTTGTCACCGCCGGAACTCTCCCATTTGCCACTACCAGAAGTAGCTAATTTAATCCTAATACCTACGTTGGGAGTTACCTTTAGTCTTTCGGCAACATCTATAATAAGTTTCAGCTCATTCATTTTCTCAACTACAAGGAATATGTTATTTCCAAGCTTCTGAGCTAATAGTGCTAACTCTATAAAGCTTTCATCCTTATACCCGTTGCACACTATTGGTGCTCCCTCTGGAATCATTGCTAGAACAGCGTGTAACTCAGGTTTAGAACCAGCTTCTAGTCCAACATTTCTTTCATTTATGGAGTCCATTATTTCTTTCACAACGGGTCTCATCTGATTTACTTTTATAGGATAAATCAAGGTGCAATCTCCTTCGAAGTTATATTGCTTAGAAGCGTTTTCGAAGCAGTCAAATATTGTAGAGATTCTGTGTTCTATTATCTCTGGGAATCGAAGTAATACTGGGGTAGAAAAATCCTTAATAGATAGCTCATCTATTACTTCTTTGAGGTCTATGGGCTTATTTTTTTCATTTATTGAAAAAAGCACATTACCATCCTTATTTATAGTGAAGTAGTCTTTTCCCCATCCATTAATATTATACAATTCTTCTGAATC
The DNA here is from genome assembly GCA_046290495.1 of Chlorobiota bacterium. Taxonomy (GTDB): domain Bacteria; phylum Bacteroidota; class Ignavibacteria; order Kapaibacteriales; family UBA2268; genus PGYR01. The sequence continues at coordinate 693,874 of JBKAGT010000006.1, forward strand.
TTCTATTTCCCATTTGTTCATATTTGATACTATTATGTTATAATCAATAAAATAAATATATGCTCAAATATACGGAATTAATTATAATTATTTTGTCAAAATAGATTCAGCTTTATAAATGTTGATGTTTTAATATCGGTAAAAAAATATTATATTTGATAAAGGAAAAATTCTAATAAAAGTTAGTCTTAATATTTATGAGATTATTATTGTTATTCATATTTTGCTTTGGAGTCTTAAATTGCTCTGATATAGATAATAATACAAAAGAACTTAAGCAAGGGACTTATGCTTGGAAGAAGAAAAGTAAACTTGCATTAGCTTTGAATCAATTAATTTATGGTCAATCGACTAGTATGGGCGATACACTCAAACTAATCGACAGTGTTAATTTCCATACTATTTCTTGCGGAAACTTTGGTTAAGGTAAATACGAAATTGAGGGTGATTCGCTGTACTTAAATTATGATAGCACAAGTAAGAGATATGATCGTTCTATGTATTATGAAAAATATACTGAGGTATATCATATAGTAGATAGTAAAACAGTAACTCACGAGTTTAGAGGAAAGCACTCATTAGAGAGTGAAGAAAGTTTTAAAGTAAAGACTAGTTTGTATTATGTTGAGGAAGAGTGAAGGTGGCATTTAATTATATGGTAACTATAAAAGAAAAATAAGCATTTATAAAAGTGATATTCCATTGCCGTTGGCTTTAGCCAACGGGTAAAGATGGATTAACAAAGGATTGGCTTTAGCCACATATAACTCAATTCTACATTGTTACAATTGATTCTATTTTTTAAAATATTCAATGAATTCATCATACTCTTTGGTGAAAGATTTGAATCTATGATGTTCTTCTTGATTTTCAATATATTTAACAACATTATTAATTTTCGATTCACTTACTGATACTGCGAAATAGTCGTCCTGCCATTTGAAGTTTTTTGATAGTTTTTGTCTATTTATCCAAGCAGATGATTCTCCTTTTATTAATTGTGCTGCTCTACTAATTGACATGTCTTTATTGATAGAAATGAGGCAATGGCAATGATCTTTCCAACCGTTGATACACTTTAGATAAATACCTTTTGATTCACAGTTATCTTTTATATGGTTGAAAATTTTATCTCTTATTGCATCGGTAAGCGAGGGTTCTCTATTTTTTGTAGAGAATACTAAATGTATCCAGATTCTAACCCAACTCATAGATTTTATTGATTGTTTATTATATATATTTGTCCAATTTAGAAAAAATATGGTTGTAGTTGAAATTTATTATTAGAGAAGTATGTTTTAATAAATAGGGACTAAAGTCCATTTTATTAGGTATTCAAATATGCCCGTCGGTTAAAACCGACGGCAATCTTCATTTATGATAGAAATTAGAAATATGATCGTTTTAGCTACCAAAAAAAATCTGAAATGAGATTAAATCGACTTTGGTATTAGCAAACGGAGTTGTATAGATAAAAAAATATGAGAACATCATTAACTAAATATTTTCAAAATAAATAGATTTAGTTCTCAGAAATTCATTATTTTATTAACCTCAAAATAAGTATATTTGTAAAATCACCTTAACACAAAAAAGAAATCCGATTTAATGTCATTTTTCAATGTATTTTCAAACGATGTTGCAATCGATCTAGGAACAGCTAATACTCTTATCTGGATGAAAGGTAAGGGGATAGTACTAGACGAACCTACAATTGTAGCATTCGATAGACAAACCAAAAAAATAATCGCTATTGGCAATGATGCACAGTCAATGGTAGGTAAAACTCATAAGGATATTAAAATTATCCGACCTCTTCGTGATGGAGTTATTGCTGACTTTGAAATCACTGAGGGAATGCTTCGTGCATTTATACGTAAAGTATCTAACACATGGCAACCAGCAAGAAGAGTTGTAGTTGCTGTACCGTCTGGTATTACAGAAGTAGAGAAAAGAACAGTACGTGATAGTTGTGAGCACGCAGGTGCTAAGGAAGTTCATTTGATTGCAGAGCCAATGGCTAGTGCGATTGGTATTGGACTTAACGTACACGAGCCAGTTGGTAATATGATTGTTGATATAGGTGGTGGTACTACTGAGATAGCTGTCATTGCACTGTCTGGTATTGTAACTGCTGAATCAATTAAGCACGCTGGTGATGAGATGACAAGTGCAGTATCTCACTACTTTAGATTTAAGCATAATATTCTAATCGGTGAGCGTACTGCAGAGATGATAAAATGCAATGTTGGTTCTGCTATGCCTTTGGAAGATGAGATAGAGATTGAAGTGAAAGGTAGAGATGTAGTTAGTGGTATCCCTAAGATGATAAGCGTTACTTCTGTTGATATTCGAAAGGCATTAGAAGAATCTGTAAATAAGATTGTAAATGGTGTTCTTCGACTATTGGAAAAAACTCCTCCTGAACTATCAGCTGATATTTTTGACCGTGGTATAATGCTCAGTGGTGGTGGTGCTATGCTAAAAGGACTTGGTGAAAAAATCACAAAAGAGACTAACTTGCCAGTTCATATAGCTGAAGAGCCACTTATAGCAGTTGTTATTGGTACAGGCAAGGCATTGGAAAACCTGAGTGATTACTCATCGGTATTGATAAAAAGAAATAGTTACTAAATTAAATATTTGCTATGCTGCAGCTACTAAATCTAATAGTAAGATTCAAAGACTATGCCGCAGTCACACTCCTATGTGTTATTAGTTTAGCACTTATCTCAATGGGTGATGTATCAAAAATTGGCGGATATAGGGCTTTTGTTGTCGGTTCTATTGGCTGGTTAGAAGAAGCATTTTCCTGGGTCCCAAATCCTGAGGCATTGAAGACAGAGAACAGGGCAGTGCGAGAACTAAATCTATACCTATCTTCAGAGTTAATCAAATCGCAAAAAGCACAAACAGAAAATGAAAAACTTAGACGTTTACTTGCATTCAAAGAAACTGTAGATGCACCCTTAATCTCTGCTGAGGTAATAGGCAAATCTACAATTGAACTTCGTGAATATATTACTATAAACAAAGGTAAGGCAAGTGGAGTAGAGAGAGGTATGGCTATACGTACTGATGCGGGGATAGCTGGATTGGTGGTTGTAGTCGAGGATAATTATTCTTTGATTGAGACCATCAACAATAGACAAGTGAAGATTTCTGCTAAGAATATTAGGACTGGCACAGATGGGATATTGGTTTGGAGTGGAGATAAGTACTTCTTTATGCAAAACATACCCAAGTCTTTTGATGTGAAAGTAGGCGATGAGCTAATCACTTCGAATTATAGTCGTAAATATCCTCCTCAGGTGCCTATAGGAAAAGTTGTGAAAGTAGAGGATGATAAATCTACATTATTCCACAAGATTTATGTTGAGCCATTTGTATCATTTTCAACGCTAGAGCAAGTATTCGTTATTCAACAAGTAAATGACCCTGGGAGAATTGCTTTGATAGAGGAATTAGAAGATAGACTAAAGGCGCTTAAGAAATAAATGAATAGAGGAAGCATAAAGGTAAATAATCAAGTACAGAGATATATAGTATATGCTTTGTTAGCTATCATATTATCTTTGGTACAATTCGCTTTACTGAACTTTGTTGAAGTTCAAGGAATTACTCCTGATTTGCTTCTAATTTTGTGTGCTTGGATATCTATTAGAGAAGGGAGATTTGCTGGTACTGTAGCGGGATTTCTCATTGGACTAACATTGGATATAGTTTCATTCGAACTAGTTGGTATCAATGCTTTTACTAAAACTATAGCTGGGTTTGTAGCTGGCTCATTTTATAAAGAAGGAAAGGAAATGATGATACTTCATGGGTTGAAGTTCTTGTTGATAGTTTTCATTTCTTCTTTTATTCATAATTTGATATACTTCTTTTTCTATATCAAACTAAGTAATTTAACCTTTCTGTCATTTTTCTTGAAGTTTGGGGTAGCATTTTCATTCTACACAACTGTTTTTGCTGTTATCCCAATGCTTATAAGAAGAAAGGAAAGAATAATATAGGACAATAAAATTTTATGTTTTTATCTGAATTAGAAATATCTGGATTCAAATCATTCGCTGGTAAAACTAAGTTTAAGTTTGCCGATGGTATCACTGCAATAGTGGGACCCAATGGCTGTGGTAAATCAAATGTAGTCGATGCCGTTAGGTGGGTACTTGGTGAGCAGAAGACTTCCGTTCTTCGTTCCGACTCAATGGATAGTGTAATATTCAATGGTACTTCTAAGCGTAAGCCACTTGGTATGGCAGAAGTGACTATGCGTTTGGAAAACAATAAAGGTGTACTACCAAGTGAATATGAAACAATACAAATATCACGTCGATTGTTCAGAGATGGCAATAGTAACTACTTACTTAATAAGACGAAGTGCCGTCTGAAGGATATTAATGACTTGTTTATGGATACTGGACTTGGGCCTGATTCCTATTCTGTAATAGAATTGAAAATGGTAGAAGCCCTGATAAATGGGAAAATGGACGAACGCCGCAAGATGATTGAAGAAGCTGCAGGTGTTACAAGGTATAAACAGAGACGAAAGGAAGCTGGCAATAAGCTCAACAAGGTACAAGAGGATTTGGAAAGGATAAATGACATCCTTTCTGAAGTAGAAGTTAATGTGAAACGACTTTCACGCCAAGCAAAGAAAACTAAAAAGTACAATGAGCTATCCGAACAACTGAAAGAAATTGAGACTAGTTTACTTAAAAATGAATATGCTTCTTTCGGAAGTAAGAATAGTGATGTACGAACTAATTTGAATGAACTAGAAAAGCAAATCAATGATTTGGAAACTTTGCTTGAAGAGTCGGATAAAGAGCTTTCTAAAACTAGAGAAGTTAAAAGCGAAGTAGATGCTGAATTGAGCCAGCTAATGAGTACTGAAAACGTGTTGAATAATCAGATCTCTGAATCAAAAAGATTAATCTCAGTAAGCAATGAAAAATTGACTTCACTAGATCAGACTAATTCTAGGTTAAAGAACGAAAATGAAAGAAGCAGAGAAACAATAGGAAGCTTGGAGTCAGAAGTAGAAGAGTTGACTATAAAGCTAAAGAAAAGAGAGGAAGATAGTAACACTCAAAAAGAATCACTCAATGAGTTAAAAGAACTAAAGAATAAGTATAAGAAAGAGCTAGATGAAGCCAGAGAATTAGCTAATGCTGATATTGAAATACTGAACAAACTAAATAATCAGATACAGTCGGCATATTCTATTATAGAAAATAATGAGAGCAGATTCAGTAAGATTGACAAGAAAATAGATAATTACAATGATGAAATATCTATCAATAACACTGAAATACAGAAAAAAGAACAAATTGTATCAGAATTTGGAACAAAAGTCTCGTCTATTACTAAGGACTTGAAAGATAAAACTGAAGAGTTAGAAATTGTAAATTCGAAGCTGGAACAGTATAATTCTGATATTTCGAATTTGAACCAGAAAATCTCTGATATTAGAAATAATATATCAAGTAAAAAGAGTCAGGTTGAATTCTTAGAGGCATTGACTGCTGATGATAATACTACCCAGATGCTAATTAACTCAAATGACTGGGATAAACCTGATAACACATTTCTTTTGGAAGAGTTGATATCATCCGAAGACCAATATGCTAAAGCTGTAAGCTCAGTATTAGGTGAGTTTAGAAGTTTGCTAGTTGTTGATACTGCTAAGCAAGCTGAGTCAGCATTCCAGCTGCTTGAGAACAAAAATCTTTCGAAACGCTCTATTGTTTGTAAGGAGTTAATCCCAAATTCCCAAGGAGAATCTAAACTTAAAAATAAGTCTTTAACTGAAGTTATAGATTGTGATGATAAAATTAAGTATTTGGTAAACTACCTATTTGGTAATATTGCCATCGTGGATACGAAAGAGGATGCTTACGATGTAGTAGGCAAAGGAGCTGATTCAGCAGTTACCTTAGATGGGTTTATAGTAAATAAAAATGGTATTCTACGTGGTGGTGGAACAAGTAAGAAAGATACTGCAAAGCTAGGTAAACAAAAAAGAATAAAGGAACTAAACAAGAGTATTTCAGAATTAGAAGACAAGTTAGAAAACGCTATTACCGAAAAAAATGAGCTATCTGACAAAAGGAATAACTTAAATCCGAATAAAGTAAAGTCGGATATAAAGCGACTAGAAAATGAGTTAAAGCAAGCTGAAAACACTAAAATGCAATCTTCTATGAAGATTGACTCGCTGAAAAATAATATAGAAATGTATAAAAAGAGCATAGAAAGCTCTAGGAAAGAATCAGATGAACTTAGTAACGAGAACAAGCAATTAAATGAAAAAATAGCTGATAATAAGCGCAAATTGACGAGTGCCGAGGCAAATAAAGAAGAAAAATTAAATAATTTAACTGCTGCCGAGAAGAAGTACAGTAAGTCAAATGAAGAAATGCAAGCTGCTGAAATTTTAAATATTAGAATTGCTTCTGATTATAAGAATATAAAAAATGAGATAGACAGAAATAAAAATCAGATTAGTACTGAAAAACACAGACTAGAGAATAGAAAGAATCAGATCATAGAAAATGAGCAATCAAAGTCTGATTTGAAAGAAGGAATAGATCAACAGAAAAAGCTATTAGATGACAATGAAGCTAAACTAATACAAACAAAGAATGAAAGAGAGCAGAAAGAAGATAAGCGTAAGAAAATAGAAGAACATCAGCTCAATCTGACTAACGAGATTAATCAGAATAGGAATAACTATACTAAGCTGCGTGACAAATTCCATAAGGAAGATATCGTTAGAAGTGAATTAGAAACTAAAATGGAAGCTTTGGAAAACAGAGCTTTTGAAGCTTATGATTTACAGCTAAAAGAATTAGATTTAGAACTAGATGAAAGTTTTCCTATTCGGGAAAGAAAGCATGAGGTTAGTGAATTAAAGAAACGTTTAGTAAATCTTGGGAATATAAATTTTGAAGCTGTACAAGAGTACGATGAGCAAAATGAAAGATTAATATTTTTGACCAAGCAAATCAAAGATTTGACAGAATCAGAAACTACTTTAAAAGAAACGATAAAAGAAATAAATAATACAGCTGAAGAAAGATTTTCTGAGACATTCAAAAAAATCAAAGAGAACTTCTCTGCGTTGTTTAAAAAGCTATTCAATGATGAAGGTGTAGCTGATATTAACTTAGTTGGAGACAATCTGTTAGAGTCCAACGTAGAGATAACTGCGAAACCTCCTGGCAAAAAACCACGTAGTATAGATATGCTCTCAGGTGGAGAAAAGACACTAACAGCTATTGCACTACTTTTTGCAATTTATTTAGTAAAACCATCTCCTTTTTGTATATTGGATGAGGTTGATGCACCATTAGATGATGCAAACTTAAAGAGGTTTAACAAATTAATCCGTGAGTTTAGCAAAAACACACAGTTTATCATTGTTACACACATGAAAATAACAATGGAAGAGGCAGATACATTGTATGGTATTACTCAACAAGAAGTGGGTATTTCTAAAATTGTATCAGTTAACTTAAGAAAAGAGCAAGAAAATAATTTATAATTATTCAGAGGAATAAATGAAAAATATTAGTTACTTATTTTTAATGATGGTAATGTCAGTTTCATTTGCTTCAGCACAAATGCAAGATTTGTCTGAACCAGAAGAAAAACTGGAAATTCAACAGAAAGCTGACGGCTCTTTGGAAAGACCACAGACACATGATGAAGCAATGAAATACTTCAAAGAAATTCATAAAGAAGAATTTGATGAGGCCTATTTTGAGGATGTTTGGAATGCAGTAGTTGAATCTATTGAAGATCAGGGTTGTGCAATGATGACTAAAGTTCAAAAAAACAATGATGAAGGATTCTTGAAAGGGGTGTTGAAATCAGAATTTTGTGTATTTGTCAACGATGATACAACTTTTGATTTATTGAAGATATATAGCGTTAAAATGCCAGTAATTCGTGGTGGTATTTGGACGAGTGGTAGAATACAATATAAGATTATAATAGAAGAGATTAACGAAGGCGAAGGTACTTCGATAATTATAAAAGGTGAGCTTAGTGGTTCAGAAGATAATGTAACAAATGAAGTACATTTCTGGGAATCAAACGGATGGTTTGAAACTGACTTACTTTACAGAATAAAAAACAAATTAGGGATGTAATTCAATATGAATATGTCTATTCAAAAGCTCCTACTTTTAGGGGCTTTTCTTTTATTAACCGCGACCTCCTTGAGAGGTGAAGAGAAGCAAGCGAAGTTGACTGTAAACATAGTCAACACTGAGGAAAACACAGGTAAGCTATATGTCTATTTGTTCGACGTAGCTGATGATTATCCTATGGAAACGGAAAAAGCTAGAATGACTAAAATTGTTAGAGTAAAAAACAATAGTGGTACAGCAGTATTTGAAGGAGTTGAGTACGGTACATATTCTATAGCTGTCCACCATGATATAAATGACAATGATGAAGTGGATACTAATTTTCTGGGAATACCCAATGAGGATTTTGGTGCTTCGAATAATGCAAAAGGGTTTATGGGGCCACCTTCCTTTGAGGATGCTTCATTTAGTGTGAATAAAAAAGAGATGGAGTTAGAGATAGATATGGATTAAACCAGTTTATTGCTTGATTATTTTTAAAACAATAGTTTCACCTTCTACTCTTAATTTAACTAGAATAAGATTATCGCTTAAAGAATAAATCAAATCTAATGAGTTTTTACCTTTAACTATTGAAGTATTCAGCTTGCTTATAAGCTTACCATTCAAATTATACAATGAGATTACTGCATCTGTATAATTATTAGGACTTGTAATATGCAATAACCTATTACTTATTGAAATTTTAAAGTCATTATTTTCTCTATCATTGAGCTCTACGTTTGTTAAAGGTGACTTTGACTTATAAATAGTGTGTTTTGTAGATTTAGAGTCTTCACTAGGAATATTTTGAATGCCTTTTATCATCCATAGATTATTATCGAGTGGATTAATATAAATTTTATAAACTAAGTTATTCTTGTCTTTATTAAAATAAACTAATTCCCAGTTTTTTCCATTATCAAAAGTTTGGTAAAAATATTGGTGAACAAATGGGAACTCTCTATTATCGTTAGTATTATCATATTGATAATGCGTGTATCCTACTATTTGATGATATGGATTTATAGCATTTGAAATATGAAATTTCCTTTCTATTCTTTCGTAGAAATCATCGTTATAATTAGGGTCACTGTTTCTTGCAGAATCTAAATTTATACCTAAATGTTCAGTGTAGAAATTCCCATGATTGGTAATTTCTTTCGTAATTACATCTACAGAACTAGAATTCCCATAAATATCCTCTTGAAGAGACATATTATTCTCACCAAAACATTCGAAACATGAATTATAATAATCTGTACCAAGCAATACATATTCTTTAGTTCTGTAATCATAAATAAAACCTTGGATCATACCAACAATCATTTCAGTTGAAATAAAAAAATAATATTTTTCAGGATTTATAATACTCGGGTTGATTATTTGGTGCACACTCCCACCCTCGTAAGGATCGAGTCCTTGTTTCTCCATCTCCTCTATTGGAGATATGTAAGTCCATGTATTACCTTTGTTTGTAGAATATATGAAATTACTATTGCTCAAATATTCAAGGTGCGCATGTTTGTATAAAAATTGCAAGCCTATATAATTTTCATCTTGTAAATTAAAATATATCCTATTTAAATTACTCAAAGTTCTGAAATAATAAACTTCTTTAGTGATATTCCCTTTTAAATCAAAGTATTTTAAAGTGGTATCAACAGACATTGGCTTCACAAAATACCTACCCATCTGGTGATAACCTTTTTGATAAAATTCACTAATTCCTGTACCTTCACCAATAAAACTAGTTAAATCATTCCAAGTTTTTCCTTCATCATACGATTCGCTTATTACTTCTCTCCATTTGCTATCAGTATCATTACTGTCATAAACTGAAGTTAAAAGCAATACTGTGTCGCCTTTTAAATAAATTTCGGGGCTGTTTGATAGACCATTTTCAGGATGAATTTGATATACTTCTTCAAATTCTAACTCCGCTGAGCTTATGGGAAAATATACTAGAAAGGCTATAATTAATAATGAAGATTTCATGAAAATTGCTATGATCTTGAAGTAAGAAATTGGTTAACACATTAAATATAATTAAAAGTTGTAAGCTGTGCAAATATGGTTATTTAATTTACCTCACAACCTCATCGTATAATTTTTCAGAAGAGCCACATTGCTTTTCTATATATTTTTTGTTTGAATTGCCGAGCTCAGTGGATTTATCTATGTCTGTCAGCAGTGTAGTTAGAGTAGTCATTAGCTCTTTGTTGTTTCCAATTGTTATCAACCCACCGGATTTGACTAATTGTCTTGCATCTTCAGAGTTCTTATAGTGTTTGTTGCCACAAATAATCGGGACTCCATATCCAGCTGGTTCAGTTACAGAGTGAACTCCTGCACCAAATGCTCCTCCGACGTAAGCTATGTCTGCATATTTGTAAAGAGTGAGTAGTAAACCAATTTTGTTAATTATTATATCATTGTCTCCAGTATTTTTATCTTTCATCTCAGAGTACAAAACACAACTTTCAACATTCTCAGTAATTTGGCTTATAGTCTTGTTGTCTATTTCGTGGGGTGCATATATTACTTTCAGCTTATGGTTCTGTTTTAGCTTTTTTACTACTTCGGTAATTGTTATTATGTCCTGCTTCCAACAGCTACCAACAACTAAGGTTGTGTAGTTATCACCAATATCTAAGAGCTCTAATTTTTCTGCCTCTTGCACTTTGGATAAAATTCTGTCATACCTAGTATCAGGCAATATTGAAACAGGAATGTGTAGATTTAGCCTTTCAAACTTATTTTTGTGATATTCGTTTACGCAGTATATACCTGATAACTTACTTATCATCATCTTATAGAATGCCTTTCCTATCATACTTTTGCCCATGGTTGGACTAATAGTAAAAGTGGCGTTTATCAAGTATAATGGTGTGTCGTTCTTTTTTACTTGCGAAAGGAAGTTATACCACAAATCATAGCGAATAATAAATACAATATCTGGGTCTATGTGATCGACAAACTTCTTCGCTCTGGTTCTGAAGTCAATAGGCGAATAGACCTTATAGTCAAAATGATTTTTATTTGTGAGGTTGTTGTACCCAGAAGGGGAGAAGAATGAAGCAATAATCTCTGTTTCAGGTTCATTTTTCTTAATTAACTCAACAAAGTATTTAGCCTGCTCGTACTCTCCCATAGACGAAGCGTGAATCAATATCCGCTTGCCATTTTTCTTCGGAATGTCAAGATAAGAGTCTTTTTTGCTTTCGCGGTCTCTTATCTTGTCATTCGTCAGAAGCATAATCTTAGAGTAAAGCCATAGCAGTGGCAATACTAAAAAATTATATAGTAGTTTGAGTACAGTTTTCATTTATTCGCCAATAAAGTTTGGCTTTCTTTTTTCTATAAATGCTAATGTTCCTTCTTTGAAGTCTTTTGAACCACAAACCTCACCGAATTTCTTCGATTCAAATTCAAGTCCTTCTTTTAGTGAAAGTTTAGCAGAAGCACGTACAGCTTCTATTATACCTGCTATAGCTATTGGGCTCTTGCTAATGATTTTAGTAACCAGTGCAGTTGCTTTTTCCATTAACTCTTCATCTTCAAACACCTCATTCACTAAGCCAATGCTTTTTGCTTCGTCAGCACTTATCATATCGCCTGTTAGGTTAAGTTCCATAGACTTTGCTGGTCCAACTAAGCGAGTTAATCGCTGAGTACCACCATATCCAGGTAATATACCGAGGTTTACTTCTGGTTGACCTAACTTAGCACTTTTGCCTGCATAGCGAATATGGCAAGACATTGTCAACTCACATCCACCACCAAGTGCGAAACCATTGATTGCAGCCACTACTGGTATGTTCATTGCTTCCAGACGTGCCATTACGTTGCTGCCGTGTTCCGAAAAGTGTTTCCCAGAGCGTTCGTCACTTTCGTGAAGCTCTTTTATATCTGCTCCAGCAGCGAATGCCTTACCTTCACCAGTAATCAAGACTGCTCTGATATCTCTATCTAATTCTATTGCAGTGATTGCTTGATCCAACTCTGTAAATAGCTGATTGTTCAGAGCATTTAACTTATCTGGTCTGTTTAGCGTTATTAATGCGTAACCTTCTTTTTTCTCATATCTAATTGTTGTAAATTCCACTTTGTATTCCGATTAAAATGCAACATAATTATCATCTAATTTAACAAAATCTATCATTCTTATTAGAATTTACTTACATATTATTATTATACTAATCACTGTTCCTTTGCTACCAAGGGAAATAGAATATAGTGTATTGGAAACTAAGAATATTTATGCAGGTGTGGAATATCAGTATCTAGAGATGGGTAAGCGAACTAAGAAGCTTAGAGTTCATGTTGTTAAGATTGATAAGAAACACAAGTCTATAGACCTAATACCACATATAGTAAGTGACTATGCTAAAGATTTGGGTTCTAATATTGGGTTCGATACAACAAATAATAATTCTTTGGTTTCGATAAATGCTTCTTTCTTTCAAGCAGGTACTAACTTGCCAGTTGGTGTAACAATAATTGATTCTGAACCATTACAAATTAAAAAGTATAAGAATTGGAGTTCTATAGTTTTTACTAGCGATAGTATTTACATAGTCGAAGTTGAGTTAAACGCAAATGTTGAATTTGGTAATAATTTAGTAAAAATTGCTAGATTCAATTATAGAACAGATAGCAATGAAGTTGTAGCTTACACTAGTCACTATACTGATAAATTCCCATTGATAAATGAAGATGAGGTTGAAAGTAGATATTTTGAGTATTTGACTGAATCTGATAAAGTTGCAATTAGTGATGACACAGAAGATATTATCTCTAAAGACGAATTTGCAGAAAGATTAAGGATAGAAATATCAGACACTCTGAAATATAATTATATAAAAGCTATTCCATTATATAGCAAGTCAAATGCAAGTGCTAGAACTTATGTCGTAAAGCATATTAAAAAACTTCCAGTAGAGTTGAATAAAGGGGAAATGTTATTAGAGACTCCATATCAATTACCATTGTTTAATAACGATAAATTAATAGTTGATTACAATTCAAATATTGATTTGACAAATGTTAAACATGTAATCACTACTACTCCAATTATTCTAAAAAATGGTAAAGAGTTTGTAAATTCGCGATACGAGGGTGCCACATCGCGTAGATTCAACTATCATCATTTAGCTCGATCTGCTTTTGGCTATGACGATACTAAATACTACTTGGTTGCAGTTGAACCAAATAGAGGCAGAAAAGTAAAAGGTGCTACTCTGAAAGAGTTATCATGGATATTGGAAACAATTGGAGCAAAAGAAGCTATAAACTTAGATGGAGGTGGTTCTACTGCACTGGTGATAGAAGGTAAAAACTTAGCTATTCCGTATAATTATAAATACAATCGCAAGGTTTCAACTGCAATTTCAGTAATGATAAATAACTAAATATATGTCTGTAATTGAATTAAAAAATATAGAAAAAGTCTATGAAAATGGTGGTTTAGCTGTTGATGATATTTCAATAGATATCCAAGATGGTGAATTCCTGATTCTTGTAGGACCATCTGGATGTGGTAAATCAACCACACTAAGAATGATAGCTGGTTTGGAGACAATTACTAATGGTGAAATTAGTATAGATGGTAAGATTATAAATGACATACCAGCTGGAAAAAGAGATATAGGAATGGTATTTCAAAACTATGCTCTGTATCCTCACATGACTGTTAGGGGGAACTTAGAGTTTCCACTAAAGATTAAAAAGACTGATAAAACAAACATTATAAATAGGGTAGAAGAGATTGCCAAGTTAGTTGAAATTGATGATTTATTAGATAGGTATCCTAAACAACTATCTGGTGGCCAAAGACAAAGAGTAGCGCTCGGCAGGGCGATTGTACGTGAGCCAAAAGCTTTTCTTTTTGACGAACCATTGTCTAATTTGGATGCAAAACTCCGAACTCAAATGCGAAATGAGATAATATCACTACAAAGGAAACTTAATATTACTTCGGTCTATGTTACTCACGACCAAACTGAAGCTATGACTATGGGTGATCGAATCGTGATTATGAATAAGGGAAAAGTTATGCAAATTGGTACTCCAGATGAGATATATAATTCTCCAAAGAATCTATTTGTTGCTGAATTTATTGGTTCACCTAAGATAAATACTTTTTCAGTAGAAAATTTTAGAAAGCTTAATACTATGAGTTTTGAGGCAAATGTAAATAAAATAGCTATAAGACCAGATGACATTGGATTGACAAACTTCAAAACTGGTGAATATGAAGTTATAAATGTTGAGAACCTTGGGCACGAATGCTTATACCATATTTCAGTACGAGAAAGTAACTGTATAGTTAGAAGTAAAAATAGATATGAGATTGAGGTAGGGGATAAGGTGAGTTTGGATATAGATACAAATAAAATATTGAAGTTTGATAATGATGGTAAGGCAATATAATGATCAATGTTTCTAATTTGACTCTTTCATTTGGAGGCAAAACTCTTTTGGATTCTATCACATTTGTGGTGAACCCTAAAGAAAGAGTTGGTCTTATTGGTAGAAATGGACAAGGAAAATCAACTTTACTAAAAATACTTAATGGGATTGTTACACCAAATGATGGTGCAATATCACACCCAAAGAATTATGAGATTGGATATTTGCCGCAAGAAGGTGGAGCAAAATCTGATTTAACATTGTTCGATGAAGTCAAAAAGGCATTCGAAAAACAAAACAGATTGCAAGAGCAGATAGAATCCATTACTAATGAGATTGCGAATAGAGAAGACTATCACTCAAAAGAGTATTCTGATTTGATTCAGAAGCTATCAGAATTAAATGACCATCTAAACATTCTTGATTCTGGTTCTGTAGAAGCCAAGATAGAGAAAGTACTTCTTGGTCTTGGGTTCAATAGAAATGAATTTGATAAATACTGTAATCAGTTCTCAGGTGGTTGGCAGATGAGAATTGAATTAGCAAAAATTCTACTCAGGCAGCCAGATTTAATTCTACTCGATGAGCCAACTAACCACTTAGATATAGAATCAATAATGTGGCTCGAATCATTCCTTAAAGATTATTACGGTGCTGTTATTATAGTATCGCACGATAAAAGATTTCTTAATAATGTTACTAACAGAACAATCGAAGTACTTAATGGAAGTATATTCGATAAAAAATTTGCCTATAGTAGATTTTTAGAAGAAAGAAAAGTTGAAATTGAGTTACAAAAGAAGGCATTAGCCAATCAAGAAAAGCATATAAAAAGTGTTGAGCAATATGTTGACAGATATAGAGCTAAAGCTCGACACGCATCGAGAGCACAATCGAAGCTAAAACAATTAGAGAAAATAGATAAAATTGAAGTAGATGACTTTGAAGACAAGAGAATAAATTTCAAATTTCCACCTGCACCTCGATCAGCAAAGTTAGTTGTGGAAGCAAAGGGAATCCATAAAAGTTTTGGCCCTAAACGTGTACTTAAAGGTGTTGATTTTGTCTTAGAAAGAGGAAAGAAAGTTTCTTTTGTTGGTAAGAATGGAACTGGTAAATCTACACTTACTAAGATAATAACAGAACACATTGGATATGACGAAGGCGAATTAATTCATGGTGGAAGTGTGCAACTTGGCTATTTTAGACAAGATCAATCACAAATGCTTAATGAACAGCTAACTGTTCTAGATACAATAACAAATGTAGCTAATGACGAAATGAGACCTTATGTACGAGACTTACTGGGTGCATTCTTATTTTCTGGTGATGATGTTCAGAAAAAAGTTAAAGTACTTTCTGGTGGTGAAAGAGCTAGATTGTCTATTGCAAAATTACTTTTGGAGCCAACAAATTTCCTCGTAATGGATGAGCCGACAAACCACTTAGATATCTCCTCTAAGACAATCTTGAAAGATGCTCTTATGAACTATGACGGTGCACTAATATTGGTATCACACGATAGGGATTTCCTTCAAGGGATAACTGACGAGACTATAGAATTCACGGATAATGGTACAAAAATATACCTTGGCGATATAGACTATTATTTAGAAAAAAGGAATCTTGAAGATATATCAGAAATTGACTTAGAACATGTGCCAAAGTCTAAATCAGTGTCACAAACTAACCAAAAAAGTGATTCGCAACAGCGCAGATTAATCAAAAAAGAACTTGAAAAAAATAAACGCCAGACAGAAAAAAGGATTGAAAAGTGCGAGGAATCTATAGCAAGTTTAGAAGAGAGAAAAGTGAAGTTAGATGATCAGTTTGCTGATCCAAATCTCTACGAAGATACAGAAAAATTAACCGCAGTTAAAGCAGAGTACGAAGAAGTAAAAGAAAGTTTACAAATTCAAATGGACCTTTGGACTGAGCTCAACATAGAATTGGAAGAAGTAAATAAGGAACTAATTAACCACCAAGGTTAGTATTAGGTTCTTTCTCTTCATCTTTGATAATGCTTAGATTAATCAAATCATCATCAGTTAATCTTCTACCACCAATAAATCTTTTGTTGTAGTATCTACTTTCTAAAGAAGAAACAGTAACTCCGTAACGTGAGCTTGCGTGAGCAAATAAGTTGTCTCCTAGATAAATACCACAGTGAGAAGCATAGGCATAACTTCTAGTGTGGAAGAAAATTAAGTCACCGAATTGTAAATCTTCGAATTTCTCAATTTTTTCCCCAACAGTATATTGCCATCTTGCAGTACGTGGTATTTTTACTTCTGCTGCTTCTTCGAATATACTTTGAGTAAATGCAGAGCAGTCAATTGATTTTCTTGAAGTGCCACCAAATCTATAAGGAGTTCCTAACCACCCCATTATCGATTCCATAATCACTTCTTTTTCAATACCATTTTCAGTGAATTTATCATCTTCACCAGTAGCAACAAAATCTAACCATTGATCTTGGAAATTAGAAATGTCAACTTCAACATCTGTGTAAACCTCGTCTTCAGTTTCCATTAGCTCTAATTCTTTGGCTTCTGCTTCATCCAATTCAGCATCGCTTAGCAATTCCGAATCTTCTTCTATTGCTATATCTAGTGTTGAATCTTTTTCGATTGGTTCCAATCCTGCTATACGACAAACTTCTTCAGAATGTGCTCGAATCATTTCTAAAGCTTTCTTCTTTGTGAGCTTAGGATTGTAGTGTCTCCTTGCTGATAAATCAGGAGAAGATGAAAAAATTAATGCTATAATTATTGTTAAAGTTAGGGGGAATTTCCCTGCCAAGTTTATTTTCATTTCTTGATGTTTGTTTTTGTTTTTTTATATTATTGAAAACAATATCTTGCAAATTATATATTTAAATTACTTAATACAAATAAAAATATGAAGTTATCAATTATTCAGTTCGAAACTTTACGGAATAAAAAAGACAAAAATTTTCATACTTTAAAGAAATACTGTAACGAATTAGATTCAGATATATTAGTATTCCCCGAACTTGCGACTACTGGCTATTTACACAAAGATAAATCAGCTCTGATGAATATTTCTGATAGCTTTCAAAGTGATACAATAAATAAATTCCAAAAGTTATCAACAAGTAAAGATAAAATAATTGTATTTGGCTTTTCTGAATTAGTGGGTGAGGATATTTATAACTCAGCCGCTATATTAATTCCTGATGCGACTAAAAGCACAATTTATAGAAAAACTCATCTATTTTACAAGGAGAGGTTTGTGTTCAATGAAGGTGATACTGGCTTTAATGTTGTCGAATATAACGGTTTGAAACTTGGGACTATGATTTGCTATGATTGGCGCTTCCCAGAGTCCACCAGAGCCCTTGCACTCAAAGGTTCTAATCTAGTGGTTTGCCCTTCTAATCTAGTTACAGGAGTTTGGCAAAATGTGATGAGTGCTAGAGCACTGGAGAACAAAGTATATATGGCTGTAGCTAACAAAATAGGAATAGAGCAGGATGAAGAAGAGAAGCTTGAATTCAACGGTGAATCAGCTATTTACTCATACGATGGTTCTTACTTAGCAAAAGCATCTGCTAACAAAGAAGAAGTGATAACAGCCGATATTTATCCAGAACTAACCTTAGATAAATCATTCAATGAATTTAATGATATATTTAAAGATAGAAGACCAAAACTATACAGCTAATCTAAACAAAATCTGCTTGTATTACATATTAAACAATGAAAATTCATAAATTACTTATTGCATTGAATCAATAATGAAAAATTTATGTTTTCTTCTATTAAAAAAATCCACTTCGTAGGTATAGGTGGCATAGGTATGAGCGGTGTCGCCGAGATACTCATATCTCAAGGCTTTACTGTTAGTGGTTCAGATATGTCGCAATCTGAGAACACCGATTACTTAGTTAAGTTAGGCGCAGAAGTTCACATTGGACACGCTGAATCTAATGCTGAAGATGCCGAAGTAGTAGTATATTCTAGTGCTGTAAATCCAAATGAAAATCCTGAGACATTATTTGCTTTAAAAAATAATGTACCTGTTATCAGAAGAGCAGAGATGTTAGCAGAATTATCTAGGTTAAACTATTGTTTGGCTATTGCAGGTACTCACGGCAAAACCACAACTACATCAATGATCAGTTTAGTGCTTATAGAAGCAGGGATTGACCCTACTGTTCTTGTTGGAGGGAGACTGCAAGATTTTGGTGGAACAAATGCTAGACTAGGTAAAGGTGATTGGATAGTAGTTGAAGCAGATGAGTATGACAGATCTTTCTTACAGCTTACTCCAACTATATCAATAATTAACAATATAGAAACAGATCATCTGGATATTTACAGAGATTTAGATGATATATATGAGACATTTACCGAATTTGCTAACAAAGTTCCCTTCTATGGACTTGTTGCTATGTGTCTTGATGATAAGGGCTGCAAAGAAATATATTCTACAATAAATAAGAAAATAGTGACTTATGGTTTTTCCAGACATTCGTTAGTAAGGGCTGAAAATCCTGAATACGATAATAGGAAAAGTTCTTGCGATGTTTATTTAGAAGATGAGCTATTGGGCAAAATAGAGATCGGAATGCCTGGAAAGCATAATTTGACAAATGCAATGGCCGCAGTAGCTGTAGCATTACAGATGGATATTCCATTTAAGACAATACAGAAAGCACTTAAAAAGTTCAATGGAGTATTTAGAAGATTTGAGAAAAAAGGTTCATACAAAGATTGCTTAGTTGTTGATGACTATGCCCATCATCCTTCTGAAGTTAAAGCAACATTAGAAGCCGCAAGAAAAGGGTGGGACAAAAAAGTAATCTGTATTTTTCAACCACATACCTTCACTCGAACAAAAGAATTAGCTGATGAATTTGGAATATCGTTTCATGATGCAGATGTTTTGATTGTAACAGATATATATCCAGCTAGGGAGAAACCAATAGAAGGAGTTACTGGTGAGTTGATTGCAAATTCTGCTAAAAATTATGGTCACAGGAATGTGATATATGTTAAAGATAAAGACAATTTAAAAACCGTTCTTGATAAACAATTAGACGGTGAATACGTAATTCTTACAGTTGGAGCCGGCAATATTTTCAAATTTGCTGAGCTGATTGTTAACAGTAATTAACTAAACAAATAAATAGCTATATGAAACACTTTATTTTACTTTTTGCATTTTTATTAATTCTGCCTTTAGCAGCTAAATCTAATGATTATGACGACAAAGTATTGGCCGAGATAGGCGATGAAGAAATTACCTACGAAAGATTAGAATATGCCTTCCAAAAAAATATGGTTGGTGAGAAAAAAGAATTAAGAGAATTAGAAAAGGATTCTTTACTGAACTTTCTAGATTTATTTGTTAAATATAGATTAAAAGTTAAGGATGCTATAGACAGAGGATATCACAAAGACCCTGAATTGGTGAATGAAATTACAACAAACAAAAATTTGTTAACTGAATCATACAACTATGATAAGAAAGTTTTTCAGCCTGCTGTTAATAGATTATTAAACAGAAGGCAGTACTATTTAAAATTTGGATATATCTTGTTTCCTTATACTGAAGAAGCAGAAGGCAAAACACAACATGACCCGAAGGATTTTGCTCAGACAGTTCTGGATAGTATAAACACTGGCAAGATTACATTTGCTCAAGCTGCTAAAAATCATGCTCCAGAAAAGGACTTGAGAGAAAGTGGAGGAATAGTTAATAAATATCTTATTTCTGGTACTATACAAAAGCCAATTGAGGACGTATTATTTGAACTGAGTCCAGGGCAACTTAATGGCACACTGCTTAAAACCGATTATGGATATTTTATTATCAAGTTAGTTGAGAAAATGCAGAGAGTTCAGATTAAAGCTGCTCACATTTTGATAGGCAAAGAAAGCACTAATGATATCTTAACAGATGAACACCGCTCTTTAGCAGACTCACTTCATAAGTTAATTAAAAGTGGAGAGAGCTTTGAGAAGCTGGCAGAACTTCATTCAGATGACCATGCTAGCGCAGTTAATGGTGGAGAGCTCCATGATTACTATGATTTATCAACTGGATTCATAAAGAACAAAGGTATTTTAGACGACTATTTTGTTAATACATTAGTTAATTTGAAAGATGGTGAGATTTCTGATACCATACACACAGTATATGGTATTCATATTGTGAAAAGAGTTGACACTAAGAAACCTGATATAGAGAAGGACAGAAAAGAAATAGAATCTATGTATAAGAGAACTAGGTATGATGATGCAAAAAAGGATTTTTATGAAAATTATGTTAGGAAAAATGGCTTCAAATTGAACAGTCAAGCACTAAGTACATTTATTAGCAATGTAGATTATACTAAGACAAACCTAGATTCCAATTGGGCAAATGAAATTCCGAAAGACATTTATGATGACATGCTATTTGAATTTGATGGTCAAGAATGGACAGTCTCAGAATTTATAAATATACTTTCAGAAAAATCTAAAACAGATTATAGAGCAACTGCTCTTAACCGAAAGGGTTTACAGTCGGCTATGTTTAAAATAGTGAAGCCAATGGTCTTAGAAATGTGGTCAGAAGAGTTAATGAATGATGATTTAAAGTATCAAAATTTAGTTAATGAATTCAGAGACGGGATTCTCCTATTTAAAGTAGAAGCAATAGAGGTGTGGGATAAGTTAGAGCTTGACACTGCTATGGCAAAGCAATATTTCGATACTACTTCAACTAAATTTTATACTGAAAAAAAATACGACCTATCTGAGATATTTGTTTTACAAGATACTTTATCAAAAGAACTTTACAGAAGAATAAAAGAAGGTGAAGATTTTGGCGAACTGGCTGCTAACTATACTGTAAGACAAGGGTATAGAGAGAAAAAAGGACATCACGGTATAGTGAGTGCAGAAAAGAATAAATTTTCTCGTCAATTGAAAGGAGAGGAAATAAAAGACGGGGTTGTAATACCTCCAAAAGATTACATGAGTGGTATAAGTATCATTAAAATAAATAAGATAATAGAGCCGAGAGAAAAGTCATTTGAAGAAGCGATAATAGATTTAGCACCTATTGTACAAACTATTAAACAAGAGAAATTAGTTAAGAATTGGCTCGATAGAGTTAAACAAAAACATGAAGTTGAAATAAATAACGATGTAATTGATGAGATATATGAAGATTAAAAATCTATTTTTATTTTTTATACTTAGTTCTGTAAGTGTATTTTCGCAAATAAAGGAAGGCGAAACACTCAATAGTATCGCTGCCGTTGTTGGGAAGGAAGTGATAACTAATGCAGAAGTAGAAGCTGAGGTTATGACTTACCAGCAAATGGATCCAGACAATGGACTTACTACTCAAGAACTGTTTGACAAGGTTTTAGACAACTTGATAAATCAGAATCTAATGGTTACAAAGGCATTAGAAGATTCTATTTCAGTGACAGACCAAGAGTTGGATGATGCCTGGGATAATGCGTTAGGAAATCTGGTTAGAAGGTATGGTTCAGAACAAAGAATAGAAGATGTCTATGGTAAATCTATGAATAGGTTGAAGTTCGAGTATTCTGACCAAATTAGAAAAAACCTATTAGTTCAGAAACTTCAACAAAGAGAGTTCTCGAATATAAAAGTTGGTCCAAGTGAAATAGAGGCATTTTTCGATAAGTACAGAGATTCAATGGAAAATATCCCAAAAAGGATTGAAGTTTACCATATAGTTAAAAATGTATCATCAGATGCTGATAAGATAGAAGAAACATTAAATTTAGCTAAGCAAGTAAGAGATTCGATTCTCAAAGGTGAAATTACTTTTGACTATGCAGCATTGACTTATAGTGCTGATGCCGCTACAAAAAATGATGGCGGAAAGCTTGGCTGGTTCAACAAAGGTAAATTGGTACCTGAGTTCGAAAATGCAGCATTCAAGCTTCAAAAAGGGGAGCTATCTTTGCCTGTGAAATCACCATTTGGATATCATATTATTCAGACTATTGAAAAGAAAGAGAACTCTATAAATACTAAACATATAGTGTTTTCTATCAAGGCAACTGAAGAAGATAATTTGAAAACTAAAGAATTTCTGTTAGATTTGAAGAAACGAGTTGAAAATGGTGAGTCATTTGAGGACTTAGCTAAGGTATATTCGGATGATAAAGAGACGAAAGGATTTGGTGGTTTAATTGGTAAATTAACTATGAACAATATACCACCAAATATCAAAAGCTCTATAGAATCGATGAATGAAGGTGATGTTAGTGATCCAATGCCCTACAATGCTGACCCTACAAAAACTGCTTTTCATGTTATTTATAAGAAAAGAGTTATTGAATCACACCAACCTTCTATCAAAGAAGACTACGAGTTGATTAAACAATATGCGACAAACAAAAAACAGCAGGATAAAATGAAAGAGTTTTTTGAACAACTTAGGGATGAAATATATTGGAAAAAATATTAAGAATTGCACTTGTTGTATTTATAGTTAGTTTTATTTCAAGCTGTGAGTTCAATACAGCTGATGTCACATATAGCGATAGAGCTGGTAGTGAGTTAATGAGCTACGTCTCACCTGATGTTGTTGTAGATAAAAAAGGCGTTTTTGTTTTTCAATTAGAATCAAAAAATGACGACTCGGTGAGCTATTATGACTCTGATTCAAAAGGTGTAGATGTAGCAACAATAAACTTCAAGGAAAAATTCAAATATAGATATAGAATTGGTAATGTTGATTCTGTTAGAGTTAAGTTGGTAGACCCAAATGGGAATGAACTGTTTAATTTACAAGGTCCTAACCAGACTGTAGAATATACGGCAAATAGTGGGGAACATAAGTTAATAGTAGAAAATTTGAGAAATAGTAAGGGTATTAGAAAAATATTTTCTAAACCTGATTATGACACTATCAGGACATTGAAGATTTATAACGTTTATAATGATGTTATTTACTCAATCTTAGAGGAAGATGACTGCGAAGAATGTAGCTTGGTTAATGTAAATTTGCAAGGATACAAACTAGATAGTGTCAATTTTACTAATGCTGATTTTCAAAATGCTGATTTAAATGCTGCTAACTTGAGTTATAGCATTCTCAATTATTCTAACTTCCTGTCTACAAAAGCAGATAGTGCGGATATATCTTATGCATTGCTTGATAAACCCAGAAATTTGAGGTTGGCAAGTTTTTATTATACATATGCTAAAGGAATAACTATCCGAGATGCAGATTTGGACAATACTGTAATGTGGGATTGTGATATGTCATATAGTACAATAACTGGTAGCAGAATGGATAATACTGATTTCTTTGCTTGTAATATTAAGCATTCAAATTTGACAAACAACTTATTCGAAAATTCATCTCTTGAGGATTGTATATTAGATTCATCTGACATTACAGGTACTAGTTTCTGTAACTCTGTATTAAATGATGTATCGTTTTATTATACTAAAGGTGACGAAACTACTAAGTGTGTACCAGATACAGCTAGAGGAACTTGGTAGGTCTCCCATAAACATGAGTTAGTAAGCTACAGCTACAACAGCTATGTCTACTCTTCTAGCTCCTGCTATTAGCAATAACTCTGCACAATAATTTGCTGTGTTTGCTGTTGTTAGTACATCGTCAATAAGCAGTATCCTTTTGTTAAAAATTGCCGATTTGTCAATTATTTCGAATTTGCCAGCTAAGTTACTTTTTCTCTCGTTGTGAGATAATTTAGCTTGCGAGTGAGTGTATTTATTTCGTTTTATGGATTTATTATTAGTTAATAGTCCAATTCGATTCTCAATTTCTTTTGCTATAATTTCTGATTGATTGAATCCTCTTTCCCTCAATCTTGCTTTGTGAATAGGAATAGGAATAGAAATATCATAATTCTCTTTGTCAATCAAACGAGAAAGCATATATCCAAACTCTTCTCCTATTCCTCTTATACCTAAGTATTTGAATTTGTGAATAGCATCTAAAATCTTGTCTTCTTCATTTAGCTTGAACAAAGCTATAACTTTTGAAATTGCTAAATCATCCAAATCATATTCTTGTATTAATCTTTCTCTAATACTAAGTGGGTGTGGGGGTATTTGGAGAGATAATAACTCTTCTTCATCAAAATACTTATAAGGATTGTTAGGTGGTATAACTTTGCCAGAGACTAAGCAAACTTTTGGTTCTATTGCGTCGAGCAATGTTTCAATACCACTCAATATTTGTGTTTTTATTTTAATCTGAATTTGTCACTATTTGTGAAACTTAGTAACAATGATAAAATGATAAGACCTGTGTTCTCAGCTATTTTTGCCCATCCTACTTTCTGACCACCACCACTGCTAGAGCACCCACAAGATATATCTAGTCCGGAAGCAAAAGCAATAGCAACTGCTAATGTAAACATTAACAAAAGAGCGGTAGCTATAATTCCATTTTCTTTTAGTTTTATTCCAAATAGAATCAATAATCCAACGGTAACTTCTAACCAAGGAAGTATTAAAGCCATGAGTTGAATTACAAACTCAGGCATAAGGTTATAATTACCTATCTCATTAGCAAAACTAGCAGGTTCAGCAATTTTTGAAATTCCATAGAATATAAAAAAACCTGATATGACTAATCTTGCAACAAGAACTAATATTGGATTATCTATTATTTTTTTCATTTCTTTTAGTTTACTTTTCTTTCAGTTAATTTTGAGTAATTTATTAATTATCACAGTAATAATCAAATGTCATTTGTAAGATCTATTTCTGGTATACGTGCAACTCTCAACGAAGGTTTAAAACCCAATATATTATCTAAGTATGTTTCAGCATATTGTAACTCCCTTCCACCTGGTGAAATAGTAGTAGGTAGAGATGGCCGTCCCTCTGGAACTTGGATAGAGAATTTAGTTATTGCATCAATTTCGGCTTGTGGTAGAAAAGTAGTAAAGATAGGAATAGCACCTACACCAACAGTTCAATTGTTAACTGAAAAAACAGATGCCGTAGGTGGTATTGCAATCACAGCATCGCATAACCCAGGCAATTGGAACGGATTGAAATTCCTTAACGAGCATGGGGTTTTTCTGAACCAAGAAGAAAATGAAAAATTCTGGAAAATTTATGAAAGTGATAGTGTTGTTTACTCTTCAGATGAAGAGAATGTATTATCAATAGAAGAGAAAGACGCAGTTAAGTTGCACTTGGATTCAATATTAAATGAGTATCTATTTGATATAAAATCAATACACGACTATTTCAAAAGTAGGAATTATAAAGTAGTTGTAGATGCTGTGAATGCTTCAGGTTCTAATTATATACCTGCATTGTTGGAACAACTTGGCTGCGAAGTAGTAAACTTGTATACAGATAATTCAGGAATTTTCCCTCATACGCCAGAGCCAATTAATGAAAATTTAAATGATATATGTAATGCAATTAAAGAACACAATGCTGATTTGGGAGTTGTTGTTGACCCTGATGCTGATAGATTGGTATTGATAGACGAGAATGGTAATCCGATTGGCGAAGAAAAAACTATTGCTTTATCTGTCAAATCAGTACTTTCGAATATTGAGAAGTATCAGAAGAATTACAGCAATCAAATTATAGTAAACCTAAGCACTAGTTCTATGGTTGACTTCATCGCAGAAGAATATGATGCAAAGGTTAGTCGGTCTGCTGTAGGAGAGATCAATGTCGTAGAAAAAATGAAAAAATCGAATGCCATCATTGGTGGAGAGGGAAGTGGAGGAGTTATATTTCCACACGTCCACTATGGTAGGGATAGTTTAGTGGGTGTAGCACTGGTAATGCAATTAATCTCACAAAACAACAAAGCACTTAGTCTGCTATCATCTGAGTTGCCAAACTTGGTTATGATAAAAAGTAAAATCGGAGTAGAAGGTAATCCGAAATTAGTAATTGAAAAAATAATTGCTGAGTTTGAAGAATACAATATTGATACAACTGATGGTGTCAGGATAGAATTCGAGGACAGAAGTTGGGTCCATATTAGGGCTTCCAACACTGAACCAATAATAAGAATAATAAGTGAGTCGCAATCAGTAGAAGATTCAGAAAGACTGAAAAACACATTTATTGACAAAGTAA
This sequence comes from Chlorobiota bacterium, assembly GCA_046290495.1. Lineage (GTDB taxonomy): Bacteria > Bacteroidota > Ignavibacteria > Kapaibacteriales > UBA2268 > PGYR01. The sequence goes on from JBKAGT010000006.1 coordinate 720,524, forward strand.
AAGAATTATTTTAACGTGTTGAAAAAATATTAATAGGAGTATTATATCTCATATCTATTAATATTATCAATAGGTTTGGCGAACACACTGCTTATAAGGGAAAAGTAAAAGAAAATAATTTGTCTTATTAATTTTTGAATAAAGATATATTATTTTAAATTTACGATTGCTATCGAGACGCTGATTAAAAAAGTTTATTGTTTTGCGTCATTATAGCTGAAATTAATTCAAAAAGTAATTAGGAATAACGTGAAAAAATCAGTTCTAGATTACGGACTTCGAGTTAGGTTACCGATAACAGTATTGGTGATTCTAATTGCGTATGCTATTACATTTTACGTCTCTCGTTCTGAAAGAGACGGTGTCGGCTACACGCCAGATCAGCCAATTAACTTTTCTCACAAATTGCACGCCGGTGAAATGGGCATAGATTGTCAATATTGCCATGTGGGTGTAGAAAAATCAAGGCATGCAGTAGTTCCACAGGCAAGTACTTGTATGAACTGCCACACAATGGCGAAAACTGATAGCCCAGAAATTAAGAAATTAACTGAATACTATGAGTCAGGTGAAGCGATTCCATGGAAAAGAGTTCACCAAGTACCAGAGTATGCTTACTTTAATCACAGTGCTCACGTCAATGCAGGAATCAATTGTGCTTCTTGCCACGGCGATGTAGCTGCTATGGAAAAAATTGAACAGGTTCATGCATTCACTATGTCAAATTGTTTAAGTTGTCACCGTGAACCACATGAAAAAATGCCTTACTTAGCTGATAAGATTAAGAAAGGTCCTGAAGATTGTAGTGCTTGTCACAGATAATAATGGTAAATGAAATGAATAATAAAAAAAGAAATTTCTTCAAAGTTATGGGTGCTAGCGCTGTTGGTCTTTCAATGACTTCTTTTTTAAATGTAAAGAAGGCAACTGCAAAGCAGGTTACTGAGAATAGTAACAATAGTGATAGAAAAATTGAAGTAAAAATTCACCCACAATCTGTTAAAAGAACAACAAAGGGTTAAGCTAAATGAATAACTCAGTGGACAAAAATAAAAACCAAATCGACCTGCCTGTGGTTCAATCTCAGTCAGAAACGAAACATTGGAAAAGCTTAGATTCATATAATAACACTAATGATGAAAATCAACTTAGAGTTAAAGATAATGAATTTGCTGAAGGTGCTGAGAATTTTGATATAAATTCTAAATCAAAATTTTCACGTAGAAAGTTTATGGGGCTAATGTCAGCTTCCTCTGCTTTCGCTATGGCTGCATGTACTGACTATCGAGACAAGGGCGAAATAGTTCCTTATGCTGATAAGCCAGAAGAGGTAATCCCTGGTATTGCTAATTATTATGCTTCTACTCTTACCTCTGATGGTAAAGGTCAAGGTATTTTAATTAAGGCTAGGGAAGGAAGACCAATTCTAATTGAAGGTAATCCTCAAGACCCAATCAATAAAGGAAAGTTAGAGCCAACTGCTGTTGCTCGTATATTAGATATGTACGACCCGAGCAGAGTTCAGTCACCTTTGAAAAAGCAAAGTAATAAATTAGTTCCAACAGGTTGGGATGAAGTTGACAAAGATATTATAAGTATTTTACAGTCATCTGCTAATTCAGGTAAAGAGATTGCTCTTGTTACTGGAAAAGTAGTTTCTCCAACATTTGCTAAGTTGATTGAAGATTTTGAATCTAAATATCCTACGGCGAATGTTTATTCTTATGAAGTATTCAATGAGAATAATAGAGAGAACGCATGGAAGAAGTCATACGGTAGTGGGAATTTCCCTCTTATAGACTTAGAAAAAGCATCTGTTATCTTATCTATAGATTCAGATTTCCTTAGTACAGATGGAGATGTAATTGAAAATGTTAGACAATTTGCTACTAATAGAGATGTAGATAATATTGAAAGCTACAGCAGATTCTACCATGTAGAAGGTTCTTACTCTCTTACAGGTTCTAATGCAGACTACAGAATGAGATTAACTCCAGAGAACTACTTAGACGTAGTAGCTGCTTTGGTTAATCACTTTGCTGGTAAAGCTGGAATGCCTACTATGTCAGGATTCAAATCTCTTGATGCATTAGCAAAAGAGAACAATTGGAAGTCAGAAGCCGTTAAGCATCTTATTAGTGATTTAGAATCGAATAGAGGTAAATCAATTGTACTTGCTGGTAGACAACTACCAGAAAGCATTCATCTTGCTGTAAACTACTTGAATGAATTGATTGGTGGTAACAATTTATATAGAACTGATGCTAGAAGAGTAGATGCTCTTAAATTATCTTCAGAAAATGAATTGAAACAATTAGCTTCTAACTTGAGCTCTGGTAAAGTTGGTGCATTAGTTACTCTTAATACTAATCCTGCATACAATATGCCAAACGTATTCAATGAAAGTGTGATGAGCAAAGTAAAAGCTCATATTGCACTAACTGAGTTTGAAAATGAAACTACAACAAATGCAAATTATGTTCTTGGTATTAACCACGATATAGAATCTTGGGGTGATGCTAAGACTAGAACTGGTATTTATACTACTCAACAACCAGTTATCTCTCCGCTTTATAACACGAGACAAACAGAAGCAATATTGCTAAACTGGATAAATGGCGGTGAAAACTATTCAGAAGATATTTATCACAAGTACTTACAGAATAACTGGAAGAACAACATTTACCCTACATTAGGTAAATCAGTTAACTTTAAAGAATTCTGGTATGCTGCATTGCACGAAGGCGTAGTAACTCATAATGAAGTAAGTGTAAGTTCTAATACTTTTGATCAATCTTCATTATCAAACATTAAACCTAGCAAAAAATCAAACTACACTGTAATCATACAAGAAAGCCCATTTATCAGAGATGGTAAATATGCTGGTAATGGCTTCCTTCAAGAATCTCCTCACCCTATCACTAAGATTACTTGGGATAACACAGCGATGATATCACCAGCAACTGCAAGTGAGTTAGGTGTTAAAATGGGTGATATGATTGAAGTGTCTCTAAACGGTGCCGTTGTTAAGTTGCCTGTTTTGATACAACCTGGTATGGCAGAAAAAGTTGTAGGTGTTGATTATGGTTATGGTAGAACTAACAGTGGTGTTATAGCAAACAATGTTGGTTTCGATATTAACCCATTGATTTCTGATAAAGGAATGTCTAAATGGGTTTACACTGGAGCAAGTGTAAGCTCAACAGGTGATAGCTATGATTTAGTTTCTGTTCAAGAACACCATTCTTTAGATGATGAATTTTTGAGAACAGATATCAGAAAGAATCCTGAAGGTGAGGTTATTGGCGGTGGTGAAACATTTGCCAGAGCTAGAAAGATTATTCAGGAAACAACAATAGAGAAATACAAAGAGAATCCAAACATATTACATGAGCATGCACACGATGTGTTTAGTATTAATAAGGATTTCGAATATAATAATTTAAAATGGGCTATGTCCATTGACTTAAGTAAGTGTACAGGTTGTAATGCATGTAGTCTTGCTTGCTATGTAGAAAACAACATACCTGTTGTAGGTAAAGAAGAGGTTGGTGTTGGCCGTGAAATGGGATGGATGAGAATAGACAGATACTATGCTGGAACTCCTGAAGATCCTATTATGAGCAACCAGCCAATGTTATGTCAGCACTGTGACAATGCTCCTTGTGAGAATGTTTGTCCAGTAGTTGCAACTACTCATAGCGAAGATGGACTAAACCAAATGGTTTACAACAGATGTGTGGGTACTAGATATTGTGCCAACAACTGTCCTTACAAAGTAAGAAGATTCAATTTCTTCGATTTCCGCGACAATTTAGCAAATGGATACTACAAGACAGAGTCAACTAAAGTGATGATGAATCCTGAAGTATCTATAAGAGCTCGTGGTGTTATGGAGAAATGTACTTTCTGTGTACAAAGATTATCAGAAGCAAAGCAGATAGCTAGAGAGAAAGGAAAAGAGTTGAAAGGAAGTGAAGTTACAGTAGCTTGTCAAGATGCTTGTCCTGCTAACGCAATTGTATTTGGGGATGCTAATGAGAAAGGATCTAAGATACACGAAAGAAGAGAGCACAATTTGGGCTATCACGTTCTAGACTTCTTGAACGTTAAACCAAATGTAACTTATATCGCAAAATTAAGAAATACAGATTCATTGGGAGTAAAGAGTGAGCACCATTGATTACACTAAGAATGAGGTATTTGTAGAAGGGAATAGGACCCTGAAGCAAATCGATGATGTTATCATCGCACCCTTAGACAGGATTCCAAATCTGAAATTTTTCATAGCTTTAGGCTTTACATTAACATTATTGTTAATTGGTGCTACTGCTATAGGACTTTCATTTTACTATGGTACAGGTCTTTGGGGTAACAACAATCCAGTAGGTTGGGCTTGGCCTATCGTTAATTTCGTATTTTGGGTTGGTATTGGTCACGCAGGTACATTGATTTCAGCAATTTTATTTCTACTACGTCAAAAATGGCGTAATGGTATCGCACGTTTTGCTGAGGCTATGACAATATTTGCCGTTATAACTGCATTAATATTCCCAATAATTCACACTGGTCGTCCTTGGATTGCAGCAGTTTATTTGTTGCCTTATCCTAATCAACATTCCTTGTGGGTTAACTTTAACTCCCCACTACTATGGGACGTATTTGCAGTATCAACTTATTTCACAGTATCTCTTGTGTTTTGGTATGTAGGTCTAATACCTGACTTTGCAGTACTTAGAGACAGGGCTACTGGAAAAATCAAGAAAGTTATATACTCAATCTTCAGTTTAGGTTGGAGATTTTCAAACAGACACTGGCAACACTATGAGATGACTTACCTGATTTTAGCTGGTTTGGCAACTCCGTTAGTATTATCAGTACACACAATCGTATCATTTGACTTTGCTGTATCAATCTTACCAGGTTGGCACACAACTATCTTCCCGCCTTACTTTGTTGCGGGTGCAATCTTCTCTGGATTTGCGATGGTACAAAACTCACTAGTTGTGATTAGAAAAGTATTTGATATGGAAGATTTGATTCCATTGAATACCTTAGAAACTATGAATAAAATTATATTACTAACTGGTACTATGGTAGGTTATGCTTACTCTATGGAGTTCTTCATAGCATGGTACTCAGGTAGTCAACCGGAATACTTTACATTTGTAAATAGAGCATTTGGTCCTTATTCTTGGGCATATTGGATTATGTTTAGCTGTAACGTATTTATTCCACAACTATTCTGGTTGAAGAAAGTGAGAAGAAACATTCCATTAATGTTTATCATTGCTATTTTTGTAAATATAGGTATGTGGTTCGAGAGATTTGTAATTACTGTTACTTCTCTATCTAGAGACTACTTGCCATCAAGTTGGGCGTATTACTCACCAACAATTACTGATATTGCAATATTATTAGGTAGTTTTGGATTGTTCTTCACATTAACATTACTGTTTACAAGGTTCTTACCTGCAGTTGCTATCGCAGAGATTAAAGCTGTTTCGGAAGGAGCTCAACCAACACATCATGGAGGAGATCATGAGTAAGTTATATTCTATAGCAGCTCTATTCGATACTCCAAATAGTATTATGGATGCTGCTGCCAAAGTGCAAGAAGCAGGTTACGAAAATTATGATGTTAATACACCTTATCCTGTACACGGAATGGATGGGCAGATGAAATTAAGACCATCAAAGATGGGTTATTACACAATAACTATTGGTCTTACATTCATGTCACTTATGCTTTACTTTATGTATTGGGTTTATAATATTGATTACCCTCAAGTAATTGGTGGTAAGCCATTATTCCCACTACCGGCATTTGTACCTATTATGTTTGAGGTTACTGTATTAACTGGTGCTGTACTTACAGTAGCAATAATGATTATATTCTATTTCAAGTTTCCTAATAATTCTCATCCGTTGCATGATACTGACTACATGAAGTCGGTCTCCTCGGATAAGTTTGGGATTTGTATAGAAGCAAAAGACCCTAAATTTGATATTAATGAAGTTAAAGAATTATTGAAGTCGTTAGGTGCTTCTAAAGTAGATGAAATCTATTTTGATGAAGAAGAAGTTAATTATAAGAATAAAGTTTTAGAACCTAAATTTGTGATAGGACTTATAGCGATAGCAGGATTTACTTCTCTTAGTGTCTATCTTCATATGAACAAAGTTCTTTATTTACCTCCATTTGATTGGATGTTAGTTCAACATAAAGTTACTGCGCAAGATCATTCAGATTTTTTTGACAATGGAATTAGTTCACGTCCTCCAGTAAAAGGTACAGTGGCAAGAGGGTTTATGCCTTACTTGTACGAAGACGACATTGAAGGCGCTTCTGAAAATTTACAGAATCCATATCCTGCAACTGCAGAGAATATTGAATTAGGAAAAAGAAAATATTTGACTTACTGTAGCCCATGTCACGGTGATTTGGCTAAGGGTGATTCAAGGCTAAAAGGTCAATTCCCTAATGGTCCAACTCTACACTCTGATAAAGTTGTTAATTGGACTGACGGAAGATTGTACCACGTAATTACTCAAGGACAAAACGTGATGCCTGGTTACAAGAAAACTGTGACTCGTAAAGAAAGGTGGTCAATAGTTAATTATGTTAGAACATTGCAAAGAGCTTTAGATGCAAAAGAGGAGGATATGCAATGAGTAACCACGAATCAATTATGAATTATCAAAAGAAAGATTTACCTAAAGGTATACTTGTAAAGGGATTAATTTTACTTGTCATTGGTATAGCTGCTGCGGTTTTTGCTTATCAAGTTGACCCATTACGCGCTTCATTCAACAATCTTATTTCTTTGTTGTTGGTAGTAAGTGTAGGTATGGGAGGAATATTCCTTGTTGCATTAGAACACATTGTTGGTGCAGTTTGGAGTGTTCCATTCAGAAGAATAGCAGAACACCAAAGTTTTATATTCTTGGCTACTCCAATTCTTGCAATACCTGTGATATTGAATATGCATGATATGTATCATTGGACTCATTTGGATGCGGTATTGTCTGACCCAATATTATATCAAAAATCTCCATATCTTAACGAATCATTCTTTATTGGGCGTTCAGCTGGGATTTTTGTCATCATGACAATATTCATGTTCATGTTCTACAGAAATTCTAAGAAACAAGACGAAACGAAAAGCCAAAAAACTAGCAAATTTAATGCTGTACTATCAGCACCATTTATGATGATCTTTGCTATTAGTATTACTATTGTAGCAATAGATTACGCAATGAGTTTAGAACCTCACTGGTTCTCTACTATATTCGGTGTTTACTATTTTGCAGGTACTTTTGCTACAGCAATATCGGTACTAACATTATTAGTACTCAAATTAAAGAATAATGGCAATTTGGTTGGTGAAATTAATGGAAACCACTACTATAGCCTAGGTGGATTAATGTTCGCATTCACTGCATTTTGGATGTACATGGCATTCTCACAATATATGTTAATATGGTATGCTAATATTCCAGAGGAAACTTTCTGGTTCTTACCTAGAATGGAACATGGTTGGGAATACATGTCAATAGCATTAATTTTCATCAAATTCGTTATACCTTTTGGTTTACTATTGAATAGAAGCTCAAAAATGAATCCAAGCAGATTGAAATTAGCTGCTTATTGGATTATTGGTGCACACATTTATGATATGTATTGGTTAGTTATGCCAACTTATAATCATGCAAGTGGAACTCATGGTCCAGTATTCGGTTGGATGGAATTAGGTTTTGTTGCGTTATCAGCTGGTATAATAATGGTAGTTTACTATTTGGCTGCTAACAAAAAGAATCACCTACCGATTGGTGACCCTAAGTTGCAACGTGGTTTAGATTTTCATTTATAATAATTAGCAATTGAGATACAATGTCTGAAAATAAAAAATATCAAACTGAAGTAAATTTCAAGGAGATTTTTACTTCTCCATCTAGATGGATGGGACTAGTATATGTTGTTGTACTTATTTCTATTATTATAGCTGGTAGGTACTATGTTCAACACCAAGATAATATTTCTGATTATGACCCTAAGTTTCATAACCCAAATTTGCCTGAAAGACAAATGGACGTTAAACAACAGAAAGGTCAGAAGCAAGAAGGTGTTGATATTATTGCCATAGGTATGGAACCTTCAGAGGAATTAATTAATACTGGTAAAGAATTGTATGCTACTAACTGTGCTTCTTGCCATGGCGATGAAGGAAAAGGTGATGGACCTGCTGGAGGAGGATTAGACCCTGCTCCAAGAAATTTCCACGCGGAAGATGGATGGACAAACGGTAGATCATTTGCAGATATCTATAAAACATTAGAAGAGGGTATCGTAGAGAACGGTATGAACTCATACAATCAACTTTCTGTAAAAGAGAGAATCGGTATAATTCACTATGTTAGATCATTTGCAGATTTTCCTGAAATTACTGAAGATGAATTATCCACTTTGGATTTGACTTATTCGTTAGCAGATGGAAGAACTACTAATAATCAAATTACTATAGAAAATGCTACAGATATTGTTTCAAAAGAGAGTACAAAAGGATTAGACAAGCTTGTAACACAAGCCGAGAATTCTAATAAAGAATTACTTAAAAATAGTTCGAGTGAAATAGAAAGGGTTGTATATCAGTTTAACAAAGATATATCTTGGAAAAGTGATGTTTCTAGATTTAAGAAATTAGTTCTTAGTGATTTAGTAGACAATGGCTTTAATTCAAGCGTTGTATATTTGACTGACGACGAGTGGAATCAACTTCACTCACAATTATTAGATGTTTACGCAGCTAACTAAATACAACAAAATTAATGTTATATAAAATATTTGCTCTTTGCATATTAATACCAACAATTCTTTTTGCTCAAAAAGAAGCGAATGAGAAGATTGGTGTTGAAGAAAAATTAGGCGAATATATACCTAAAGATGTCATTTTTACTAACTCAAATGGTGAAGAAGTAAAATTAATCGATGTTTTGGATGGTAAACCAGCAGTTATTTCAATGGTTTATTTCAATTGTCCAGGTATATGTAGCCCATTACTCGAAGGATTCGCTGAGGTTATCGAGTCAACTGATATGATACCCGGTGAAGATTATACGGCCATTTCAATTAGTTTTGATCATAACGAAGATAGTGAACTTTCTTCAAAATGGAAGAAAAACTATTTAGATGGGATGAAAAGAGAAATTGACCCAAGTGGTTGGAAGTTTATGACTGGTGACAGTTCACAGATAGACAAGCTAACCAGCGCAGTGGGCTTTAACTTCTCTGCAGAAGGTGAAAAAGATTATCTTCACAGTGCTGTGTTGATTGTATTATCACCCGAAGGAAAGATAACTAGATACCATAATGGTACAGAATTTCTTCCTTTTAACTTTAAAATGTCTATCATAGAAGCAAGTAAGGGCATAGCGCAGCCCACGATAAACAACTTCTTAGAGTTATGTTTTAAGTATGACCCAGAAGGAAGAAGTTACGTTTTAAATTTACTACCAATTGTTGGTGGCACGGTGACGCTAGTACTAATTATCTTCATAGGATACTTAGTAATTTCATCAAAGAAAGAAAAAAATAAATCGGAGAGTGTTGCGAGATGAGTAACAACAACGGAAAATTAAAAGATTATGTAAGTTTTTACGATGTAAAAACTAAGCACAAAGGTATTCTATCTTGGCTGTTAACAACAGATCATAAAAGAATAGGTATAATGTATCTATTCTCAATTGGAGCATTTTTCTTAGTTGGTTTGACTTTTGCATTCCTAATGAGATTAGAAATGTTAACTACAGGTCCAACTATTGTAGATGCTCAGACTTACAACTCGTTCTTTACTTTGCATGGTATGATAATGGTGTTTCTATTTATTATACCTGGTATTCCTGCTGTATTTGGTAACTTCTTTTTACCAATGCAAGTCGGAGCTGAGGATGTTGCTTTCCCTCGACTCAATCTAATGTCATATCATTTGTACGTTGTTGGGGCTCTATTAGCAATATTCTCGTTAGTATTTCAAACTCATATCGATACAGGTTGGACATTCTATGTACCATATAGTTTAAGAACAGGTACAGATATAGCGTTACCACTATTGGCAGCATTTATACTTGGGTTCTCATCTATTTTAACAGGTCTTAACTTCGTTACTACTTGTCATAGAATGAGAGTAAAGGGAATGAAAATGTTCTCAATGCCATTATTCACTTGGTCATTGTATTCTACAGCATGGATTCAAGTAATTGCAACTCCTATTATTGGTATTACAATTGTACTAGTTTTATTAGAAAGAACTTTCAAGTTCGGAATTTTTGATCCTACTTTAGGTGGTGATCCTGTATTATTCCAACACTTGTTCTGGATATACTCTCACCCAGCTGTATATATAATGGCAATTCCTGCATTTGGTGTGATTTCTGATGTTATTGCTACTTTTTCAAGAAAGTCAGTTTTTGGATATCATGTTATGGCTTACTCTACATTAGCTATTGCAGTTATTGGTTATATGGTTTGGGCACACCACATGTTCACAAGTGGTATGAGTGATACTGCAAGAACAGTGTTCTCATTCTTGACATTCTTTGTGGCAATTCCTACAGGTGTTAAGGTATTTAACTGGGTGGCAACTCTTTGGCGAGGTACTATAGTACTTTCTGCGCCTATGCTTTTTGCACTTAGTTCAATTTTCTTATTCTCTATTGGTGGACTTACTGGTCTACACTTAGGAACAATTTCTACTGACATTCACTTACATGATACATATTTTGTAATTGCTCACTTCCACTATGTAATCATAGGTGGTATATTGTCAATGTTCATAGCTGGGTTACACTACTGGTATCCAAAAATGTTTGGAGTAATGTACAATCAGAAGGTTGCTAAAACTGGTGTGGTAATGTACTTTATAGGTGCTAATGTACTATATTTCCCAATGTTTATTATGGGTTATATGGGAATGCCTAGAAGATATTTTGACTATTTACCTGAATATCAAATTTATCACGTAATATCTACAGTTGGTTCTTGGATACTTATTTCTGCTATCTTATTAATGATTATAAATTTAATAGTAGCTAAAGTAAAAGGAAACAGACAAGCAGGTGGAAATCCTTGGCGAGCTAAAACTCTTGAGTGGGTTATGCCTTCACCTCCACCACTACTAAACTTTGTAGAAACTCCAGTAGCAACTGAAGACCCTTATGACTATAGTGGTCATGATGAGAGAGAATTTATAGAAAACAAAGAAAGAGAAATTCAGGAGGTTAACTAAATTGAGTACTACTTCTGTTGATAACCACGGGCACGGCAACAACGCAGCCCATGGATACGGAGATAATAGTCAGCTGTACGTTCACGTACACAGAGATGACTATGGATCTAAATTTGGAATGTGGCTATTCTTATTTACCGAGGTATTATTATTCGGTGGTCTATTCATACTTTACTATGGATACAGACTAGCTTATCCTCAGGACTATCATAATGCAGCAATGGAGTTGAACATTGTTATGGGAGCAGTAAACACATTAGTGCTACTAACAAGCTCTTTAACTATGGTATTGTCGATAGTTGCATTAAGAAGAGAGAGTATTAAAGTATCATTATTTTACCTATTCATCACTTTTGCAAGTGGAGCAACATTCTGTGTTAATAAATACTTCGAATGGTCAGCTAAAATACATCATGGTATTTACCCTGGTTCTACTGAGTTGGCAGAAAGACCTGCAGGTGAAGTGGTATTCTTTGGACTTTATTACTTAATGACTGGATTACACACATTCCACGTAATAGTGGGTATGGTAATTATGGTATTCTGTTATGTATTTATCAAAACAGGAACTATAAATTCTGACAAGTATATTGTATTAGAAAATGCTGGGCTGTATTGGCACTTAGTCGATCTGATTTGGATTTTCTTATTCCCATTATTCTATCTATTACATTAAAAGGTTGAAAATGAGCGGACACAACGAACACACAAGCGTAGATCAACACGATCACGTTCCCAGTTATGGGAAGAACGTTATGATATGGTTAGCATTAGTTGCATTAACTGCTCTGACAGTTACTGTTGCGAGCGTAAATTTAGGTGACTATACCTTCTTTGTTGCTATGTTAATCGCTTCAATTAAAGCAATGCTAGTAATAAACATTTTCATGCACATAAAGTATGATGATATCCTAATGAAAGGAATATTAGTTGCGTGTGGATTTATTATTTTAGCTGTATTTGTTATTTATTCATTTGATTTATTCAATACATACCCCGGTTAGAAAATGTTTGATCAAGCTTCAAAATATGCTGGAACAGTCGACAATGCAATGATATATGTAACGGTAATTTCCGTGATTATGCTTTTGCTAATAACTGTTGCTATGATTTATTTTGTTATTAAATATAATGCAAAAAGGAATCCTATTCCAACACCATATCATGGAAATGTTGCCATTGAGGTTATTTGGATTGTTATTCCAACTATCTTAGTTATGACTATGTTCTTCTATGGTTACAGAGACTTTGCTGAACTCAGAAATACTAAAGAACAAGACATGGAAGTTTCAGTTACTGCAAAAATGTGGGATTGGGATTTTATGTATGAAAATGGCACTAAAACAGATACTCTTTATATACCCGTAAACAAGACTGTTAAATTTAACATCACTTCAGTTGATGTACTACATAGTTTTTATATTCCTGGGTTCAGAATAAAAGAAGATGCAGTCCCAGGTAGAAATGGGTTTGTATTCATTACTTCTGAAAAAACAGGAACATTCGATATTGCTTGTGCAGAATACTGTGGACAAAGGCATTGGGACATGTATAAGAAATTAGTAGTAATGCCTCAAGACGAATTTGCTGTTTGGTATGATAAAAATAGTACCGAGACTGATGAAAATTTAACTGAAAATGTTATGGATTCAGAAGGTTCTGATTCTAATAACGAATAATTTTATGTTCCCTCAAGGGAGGGAATTTTATGACAAGTTCTGTGAAAAATAATGATACTAATCTATTCAAAGATTTATTTGAATTAGGAAAGTATAGAATATCTATTTCAGTTGCTATAACTGCAGCAGTTGGATATCTATTGCAAGATATTAAATTCGATTTTAATTTAATTCTTGTTTTCTTTGGTACAATGCTAATGTCTATGGGCTCTGCTTCATATAATCATTGGCAAGAACGAAGAATAGATCCACTGATGGAAAGAACAAAAAATAGACCAATAGCTATTGGTCGAATTACTCCAAGCAAGGGGTTTGCTATTTCCGGTATTATGGCACTTGTTGGGATGTTGTTATTGCTAGCTACTGGTATTATTGTACCAATGGTGATTGGTCTAATCACTTTAGCAATCTATAATTTGGTTTACACGCCGATGAAAAGATATAGCAATTTGGCAGTCATACCAGGAGCAATTGTGGGAGGTTTACCTCCACTTATTGGATGGACAGCTGCAGGTGGATATATTTATGCTCCAGCTATTTGGGCTGTTGCATTTTTCTTATTCCTTTGGCAAATGCCTCATTTTTGGTTGCTTTTACTATTGTTCGAATCAGACTATAACAAAGCTGGATTTGTTATGTTGAACAAATGGTTAAATATAAATCAAATAGGTAGAGTAACTTTTGTATGGATAGTATCTTTGGCAGTTATAACTATGATTGTACCATTCTATGGCGTAATTGATAACTTTGTAATTTTAGTACTGTTTTTTATTGCTCAGTTAATTTTAGTCTATAACTCCAGATTTCTAATTGCTAAGCAGTTAGACAGAAAACTAATTCGCAAGACATTTATGTTTATTAATATTTATGTTTTACTAATATTAATATTAATTTTAATCGATAAAATAATATAGCTTAAAGGCAAAATAATGGAACTATTTAATGATTTGGTAATACCGGTTGGTTCTAGTCACCTAACTCTTATTAGGTTGATGCTTTATATATCATCTGCATTCTTATTTTCTTACACTGGACTTTTATTTGGTTCGGTATGGCTTTCTACTTTAGCACAAAGTAAAGCAAAGAAGAATAATGATGTGGCTTACCAAAAGTTAGCTCAAGACTTAATCAATGTAGGTACTGGAATACCAGGAATGTGGTTTGGTCTAGGATTAGTTCCTATGCTAAGTTTTATACTAAGCTATCCACAATTACTAAGTGGAACTGAAGCTGATGTAGTTGGATATCTATTTATAGCATTATTTCTTTTGTTAATGGGAATTGCTGCTTCCTATGGTTATAAAAGTGCAGTTAATTTCAAATCAGTGTTCTATTCATTTAAAACGAATGTAAAATCTACAAGTGCAGGTGTAATTGATGATTACCACAATTTAGATGAAGAGGTTGAGAATAATGGATCATTTGCTGCTATTTGGAGTGTTATTTTCTTAATTGTTGCAACTTGGTTCATTGCTGGTGCTACTACTTATGCTTACGATTCATCTCTATGGGGTGCTTCAATATTCGACATGGTATTTAGCATGAACACAAGTATGAAAGCTATTTTGATACTAGTAATGGGTACTGCTTTAGCTTCTGCTATTTATATGTTCTTAACTTTCTCTTGGCAAGATGGTGCAAAAAATATCGATGAATATACTAAGAATCAATATTTAACATTTGCTAGAAAACATGGTCTTTATGCAGCATTGATTATCCCTATAGTATTTGCATTACAATTGGTAACTATCCCTAGTGGTGCTTTATCTGGATGGATGTTTGTATTTGGACTATTATCATTATTGTTTGTACTTTTCTTTGCACAGTCAGTTTACGTTACAAAGAAAAGAGAACATGTTAAAGGAATCAAATTTGGATTTATGTTTATTCTAATTGCATTTGCAATGTTTGCGGCACAAGATCAACAGGCATTCCACATTGCAGTTTCAGGTAATTTACACGCTATTGCAGAAGTTGCTGAAGAAGAAGAAGCTGCAAGATTAGCTCTTTATGAATCTGAAGATAATAAACCTCAAGTTGATGCACAGGCTATTTATGATACACGTTGTATAGCTTGTCACAAATTTGATGCAAAGGGTGTAGGTCCTGCATATAATGATGTAGTTACTAAGTATGAAGGTAAAGAAGCTGAATTAGTTAAGTTCATTCTAAATCCGTATCCAGTAAATCCATCAGAATATCCTGCTGGTATGCCAGCACAGGGATTAACTCCTGCCGAGGGTAAAGCAATGGCAAATTGGTTACTTGGTAAAGTATTAGGTGGTGGTGATAGCGAAGAGAAACCAGAAGGTGATGCTCCCGCTGAAGAACAACCCGCTGCTGAAGAAGAGGCAACTGCTTCTGCTGAGTAGTTACCAATTTAATCTAAGAATATAAAGGAAGCCATTAGCTAATTAAAGTTAATGGCTTTTTTAGTATATTGTAATAATTCATAATTATAAAATTCACCTATTTTTAAAGAAGGGTGGCTCAAGAAGTGAGTCGGAATGTTTGTAAAAAGATGTAAAAATTACACTGTATGGGTACGCTCACTGATTGAAAGAGTTTGATTTAGACACTTATCATCAAGGTTCTGAAGAAGGTGTTAAATTAAAAGCACAGAAAATTAAAATATGAGTATTCAAATGAAAAGAGTAATAGCTTTTAGTTTTTATGTGATAATAGTTAATTTCTTACTATATTCTAAAGATTATAACTTTGACAAGATTTATTTTGGTATGGTTACTACAAATAAAGATAGTGAATACAGAATTGAAAAAACACTATCACATAATTTAGGTGAGTTTGTGCCTGAATTAAATATCTATAATTATGTGGAAACAAATGACAGTTTAAGATTATACTTTAAGATTAAATATGGAATATATGAATTAAGAAACTTTAACATTTACACTTTCTCTGAAGACTCAAGTGAAAATATATCTTTGATACCAATTAAAATATTTCATGATTGTAATGGGAAATTTGACATTACTATAGATAAACAACTCAAAGAACTTAAACTTATAATTGAAAGTCTTAAATATGGTATGGATTATGCAATATTTAAAATAGACTAAGTTATCTGCAATATAATGATCCAGATAGAGGAATAGAAATCGAACCACTGAACCAAAGAGATGTAGATGAAATTATTAAATTTGTACCAGAAGTGGAGGAAAGAGTAATTGTTAAATAAATTTTTACCATTAATTATTTTATTTATGATTAATTCTTCCTTTTCAAATGAATATGAAGGCTACTTGTTAGATATATATGAAGATAGATCTGACAACTACGCTGAATTAACTTATAGATACTTCTTTTTGATGAAAGAACCTAGTGGGCTACTAAATTTTGTTCAAGATAGTAATAATATATATTCTAATTTACTAAAAAACGGAGTTATTGAATTAGATTTGTACTCTGATTATAATGCAATGTCATGCTGCATGATAGGTTATAATCTTACCAACGGAAAAGGAACTTCAGCAGAACGTAACCTAGTAGAAAAATTATATCGAATTCATAATAAAATAAACAAGGAAATCGAAAATAGTTGTCCAGATATTGAAATTGAAAATTTTAAAATAAAAATATTTAAAATGAAAATAGATTTATGTATCTGTAATGGACACATGGGAGATACTTTAGTTCCAAAATTTACAATTAAAGATTTGTTTCAATTTCAAGAATTAGATGATGACTCACTTGATAAATTTGAAGAATATTTCAAACTGGTTCAAGGGATTAAATAGTTTTTTAAAAAATGCAATTGTACAAGTTTAAAGCTTATTGGTTTGGAGTTTTGCATATAATCTACATAAATATGAGGAATGGGAAAAAGTAAAGTCATTTTCAAACTTTGAACTTAATCAACTCCGAAATCTCCTTCATCTGTTGATACAATTCGTTCGATATTAGTCTCCTAGGGTGTACTATAATTATTTCAAAAAAGCACCTTCATTAGGCCGAAGGTGCATGTTTTATAAGAATAATCTGTCAGTTACAATACTATATAACAACTATCTCTTGTTGAATGTCTCCTGCTACATCAACATTTCCTTCATTATCTACGATTACGTCTATTTCAGTTCTAAATCCTAGTTTTTCTTCAGGCATGTAGATACCTGGTTCTAATGAGAAAATAGACCCTTTAATTATTTCTCTAACATCATTTGATTCTAAGTTATCAATATGTGTTCCATTGCCATGACAATCAGTAGCTATGTTGTGTCCTGTTCTATGCCAGTAATATTCACCATAGCCAGCATCTTCTATTACATCTCTCACTGCATCATCAACTTCAGCTCCAGTTACTGGCTCACCTACTGCAAAGCGTTCTTTGACTAAGTTATATCCTGCATCACGAGCATCAGCTGTTAATCTAAAAATCTTTTTGATGTTCTCAGGAACATCATTACCAACATAACCCATCCAAGTAACATCGTAAAATATTGAGCCTTCTTTTTCAAATCTTGCAAATAAGTCAATAAGAACTAAATCACCTTCAGTAATCTTCTGACTGTTTTCAGGAGTTGGTTCGAAGTGTGGATCTCCAGCATGTTCATTTATCCCTACTATAGGACCATGATCCCAAAAAATTCCATTATCTTTAAACTGCTGGTGCATATATTGCTGAACTTCATACTCAGTTGCAGGGTTTCCTTCATTGATTCTTGTTCTAATGTATTTAAAAGCATTATCTTTGATTGATTGCATTACCTCACCACACTTCCTGTGATCTGCGATTTCTTCATCAGATAAATGTGATTCGAATAAGCTGACTAAGTTACCACTACTTACTACTTCTACGCCAAAACTTCTTATTAAGTCTATTGTGCCACCATCAACAATTGAAACATATGGAATAGCATTATTCGGCGAATATTGCATAGCAACTTTCTCAGCACCTTGTAATATATTTGATAGCTTTTCAGATAATTGTTGCCAAGGAAGGTAGAGTTCTTTTTTACCAGGTAAGCTCTTTAGATAGTTTGGTTCAATTTTATGATTCAACTTAGTTGGCTCACCATTAGCTGGTATGTAATAGAACCACCTTCTTGTAGCCATGTGTCCGCCACCAAGTCCTAAAATTCTAGCAGCTATATGATCACGCCCATGAAAATCATAAAATAACCAACCGTCTATTCCCATATTTCTTAATTCTTCTTGTATCTTTTCAACTTGCATTATCTATCCAGTTTTAATTTTATAAATTAGAGAAAAACAACTTACTATATTCTAATTATGAATCCAACTCGATTGCCACAAATATTTATTGACAAATACGATAAGCTCAAACCCAAAATACAGCAAAGATTGAATGAATTTTCTAACGTATCAGAAGATAAATACTTTTATGAGCTTTGCTTTTGTATTTGTACTCCACAGAGCAAAGCAGCTTCAGCAATGATTGTTCAGAATGAGCTAGAAAAATTAGATTTTTATAACAAAGATTTTGATACTACACCTATACTGAGAAGGAAAGAAAACTATATTAGATTTCATAACCAAAAATCTAAAAGATTGCAATTAATCAAGCAACAATGGTCAGAAATTGAGAAAATACTTAAATCAGATATGAATGATAGAGATAAAAGGGAATGGCTAAATAATAATGTAAACGGGATAGGAAGAAAGGAATCCGCTCATTATTTAAGAAATATTGGCTATAAGGATATTGCAATATTAGATAGGCATATTCTAAAGCACTTAGTTACTTGTGGTGTATTTGATGAAATTCCAAATATTGTAACTAAGAAAAGATATGACTCTGTAGCTGATGAATTTTTCAAATTTTCTGAGAAAGTTGGAATCCCAATGGATGAATTAGATTTACTCTTTTGGGCAGAAGAGGCGGGAGAAATATTAAAATGAGAACTCTGATTATAAAGTTTGAATTTGATGGCACTGATTTTTGTGGCTGGCAAATGCAACCCAATCAACGAAGTTTACAAGGTGAGTTGACAAAGGCTTTCAAACTCAAGACAACACTAGATTTGAAAATAATTGCTGCAGGCAGAACAGACGCCGGAGTTCACGGAAGAGAGCAAATAGCTACTATTTTGATTGATGATTTCAGAATACCAGAAGACAAAATTGTACCTGCAATCAATACTGTTTTGCCAAGTGATATTCGATTACTAGATGCAGAGATAATAGATGAAGAGTATAATGCAAGGTTTGACGCTGTCGCTAGGGAATATAGCTATTATATTACAAATGATAATTCAGTATTTAAGAATAGATTTTTTGCTTATGATAGAAATAAGCTTAATATATATACGATGAATGAAGCAGCTAAATCTATAATTGGAGAACATGATTTTACTACATTTTCAAAAGTTAATCTAGAATTAAACCACTACAGGTGCAATGTAGAAGTAAGCAATTGGAGCCAGTTAAATCAAACTGACTTGGTATTCAAAATCAAAGCTAATAGGTTTGTTTACTCCATGGTTCGTTCCTTGGTTGGTACTATGATTGATATTGGTTCTGGTAAAATGTCCCCTGAATATATGGCAACTGCTCTAAATTCAAAAGACAGAGCAATGTGTTCTAAATTAGCTCCTGCCAAAGGCTTATTTTTCGATAAAGCTTATTTTGTATCAAAGTATTCAATTTTAAAGTGAAAAAGTTTTCAATCTTTGCGACGTTTTAGTAATTAATGTGTCTATATATATAATGGCATTGCCAAAAGTTAAGAAATTGTTAAGAAATTCCTTAAATTGTAGATTATGCTACGCAAATATTCATTTATATTGTTTTTCGTTGCGCCACTCTTTATAGTAGCACCTATTGAAGTTAGCTATTTGGTGGAGGCGAATTCTGTTGTCTATTCTGGTAAAGAATGGAGACTAATTCGTGATGATAATGGTGAACTTAGCTCAATGATAGTAGATAATGACAGGAATTTCTCTACAGCAAAAACTGACTATATATTCGATAGGGGAGATGTAGCGAAGATAAATTTCTATACACATGGGAAATCTGTTAAAGCAAATGATACTATTGCTGTAATCAATTCAGACGTGATTAATCAATCAATAATTACATTGACAACTCAACTAGAAATTGCTAAAACAAACTTAAATGATAGTAGGACTGGCGAGAAACCTTCTGTTAGAGATGAATTCCAAGAACGCCTCAAGATTGCTGTAAATAATGTAAAGTTCACAAAAGGTCAGCTTGCTCGTGCAGAAAAGATGGTAAAAGAAGATTTGATTTCTGAGCTGGAATATGAGCAATACAAAAATGCTTATGATTTGGCAGTGATTAATAAAGGCTTAGCTGAAAAAACTTTAGAAAACGTTTTAACAGGTGAAAAACCTGAGTTAGTACATGTTTATCAATCGCAAATTACCTCACTCAAAGAAAGATTGAACATACTAAAAGCTATGAAAGAAAAGTATGTTATTACTGCTCCTTTTGGCGGTATAATTAATTATTATCAGGATAGTACTAACCTAATAAAAATTAAAAATCCAGAAGATTACCTTGTTAAGATTCCTGTTAAAGTTTATGAAATAGGATATGTGGATATTGGTGATTCAGTTGAATGTACAATCGAAAGAACTGATAAAGTTTACAAAGCAGTTGTCACAAATATTGAAGATGAAATTCGAGTTCGTGGTAGAGAGCAATTTTTCTTAGTGACTGCTACTATTAAAAACCCAGATGAGTTTATTAGACCAGGTATGATATCTCGTGCTTCTATTTATTCAGAAGAAGTTCCTCTATATTCTTTTGCAAAAAGAAAGCTAGGATTCTAGTTATTCTCGGAGGCCGAATTGAGATACGAATACAAATTTTATGTGCACAAACATAAGATTCCACTGCTCAGAAGTATAATTACCACTAAACTTAAATTAGATTCTAATGTCAGTCCAGACAGACCTCACTATACTGTTAGAAGTATTTATTTTGATTCTTTAGACCTAAAGCATTACTACGAAAAGATTAACAGCATGAAGCACAGGAAAAAAGTTCGTTTAAGGGGCTATGACTATGACCCAAATTCGAATGTTTTCTTTGAAGTAAAAAGAAAGTATGAAGAACCCGGAATGAAGAATAGATTCCAGACGAAGTACTCCAATGCTGTAGAGATGTTAAAATCTAAAGATATAGATAAAAGCAACGATGATTTAGTAAAGTTTTTCTACCAGATTATGTCCTTTAATCTACGGCCAATAGTGAATGTAATTTATGATAGAGAACCTTATACAGAGAGGATTAGGACTAAAAATAATCTTAGAGTTACTTTCGATAAAAATTTAAGAAGTGTAGCGTATCCTAAAATAGATGAGCTTTTCGTAGATGATAATGTCAAACCGGCTATGTTAGATTATTTTATTCTAGAGGTTAAGTTCGATGACTTTTTACCTGGTTGGATAAGACAGATGTCAGAGTCACTAACTTTGAAAAGGGAATCAGCATCAAAATATGTAATTTGTATAGATAATGAAAAATCAATAGTGAAACAGAGCAGATTTGCTTATCTTCGTGCTCAAGAATTTTAGAGAATTATGCAAGAATTTCAATATATAGAACTTTTCCCAATATCTCCAATGGAGATAATTTACTCATTAGTAGTTTCATTTGTTTGTGGACTTATCATATCATTTGTATATAGAGTTACATACAAAGGTCCTAATTACTCTCGTACTTTCGTTAGTTCTCTTATAGTACTTACTATCATTACTTCACTTGTGCTATTAGTAATTGGTAACAACCTAGCAACCGCTTTTGGTCTTGTTGGTGCTATGTCAATTATTCGTTTCCGTACTGCAGTCCGCGATGTACAAGATATTGTTTTTATTTTCTTCTCATTGGGTATTGGTATGGCTTCGGGTGTTGGACTTTATATGGTTGCCGTTATAGGAACAGTATTTATAAGTCTTGTTTTGCTATTACTTTCTAATACGAATGTTTTTCAAACGGCAGATGTAAATTATCTTATCCATATTACTTATAAGCCAAATGAGATAAAGGATGAAGTGAAAAACACCTTAAAGAAAAATACTAACTCTTTGAAAGTAGTGAATGTAAGAGCTTTAGATGAGAAAGATTATATTGAAGTATACTACAATATGAAGCTCAAAAAAGGTGTAGAAAAAGAGCTACTTATTCGTAAATTGAAAAACTATGACGATGTTCGAGACATCAATATCTACTTCGATGATGATGACACTAATGCTCCAGCGAATTATTAGGAGTTTTCAGCAAATTCCTTGAATTTGTCTAAGTAGATTTGAGACTGTTTCTTGAACATACTTTTACCAAATATTCCAAAAATATTCATATAACCAGATAGTTGAAATTCACTTTCAGACACCCATTTGGTTGTATTTTCATCTATCTTAACTAGCTTATTTTTTTGTATATTATGGACTTTATCAGAGTCAAATGTTAAGTCTAATTGATCTGGCAAATTATTGTCTAGTATTGTTTCTGTCATCACTATTTCTCTTTTACCCATATCATAAGTAAGCTTGGTCTTTGCACCTTTCTCACCTGGAGTTCCACTAAGGTGTTCCATGCTTTTAAACCCTGGTTGCCATTTTGCTAGATTATTTGGGTCTTCTAAAAGATTAGCTACTCTGTCAATTGGTTTATTAATTGTCTGCTCCAAAGTGTATTTTATTACCATTTTCTTTTCTCCAAATTGTAATTCTTTATTTTCTAACAAATTAATAAACATTTGTAACAAATAAAAGTTAGTAACAGAAACAATAAATAATAGCAATTAAATACTTATATCCATTTAATAGAGTTCAATTATTCTGCAATTAGAACATAATTTTGTAACTTTATGTTTATATAAGATAACAAATTGAAAAAATAAAAAAAGGATATATGATGGACTTGAAAATAGCTTCCCTACCTGAATTAGGTAAAGAAAATATTGAAAAACTCCCATTCTCAATAAGAATATTATTAGAAAATGCTGTACGTAACAAAGATGACTTTGCAATTACACAAGAACATGTAGACACACTTTTAAACTGGAATCCAGGTGGTACTGACAAAGAGGTGCCTTACAAACCAGCTCGTGTACTAATGCAAGATTTTACAGGTGTACCGGCAGTTGTAGATATTGCATCTATCAGATCTGAAGTAATTAGAAAAGGTAAAGATGGATCAAAAATTAATCCTCTTATCCCAGTTGACTTAGTGATTGACCACTCAGTTCAAGTTGACTATTTCGGTACTGATTACTCTTTGAAAAGAAATGTTGATTTAGAATACGAAAGAAACAAAGAAAGATATCAATTACTAAAATGGGCTCAGCAATCATTCCAAAACTTTACAGTGGTACCTCCGGGTATGGGTATTTGTCACCAAGTAAACTTAGAGTACTTGGCGTCAGGTGTAGTAGAAAGAGATGGTTGGGCATTCCCAGATACATTAGTAGGTACAGATTCACATACTCCAATGGTGAATGGAATCGGTGTAGTAGGATGGGGTGTAGGTGGTATAGAAGCAGAAGCTGCTATATTAGGACAACCTATCTACTTTACTTGTCCACAGGTAATCGGTTTGAAATTATCTGGTAAGTTGCCTGAGGGTATAACAGCTACTGACATGGTTTTGGAAATCACTCAACTTCTTAGAAATTATGGTGTTGTAGGGAAATTCGTAGAAGTGTTTGGTGACGGTCTCGACAACTTAAGTGTTACAGACAGAGCTACAATTTCTAATATGTCTCCTGAATTTGGTTGTACAGTTACTTACTTCCCAATCGATGATCAGACTATTGATTATATGAAAAAGACTAACCGCTCAGATAAGCAAATAAAGTTAGTTGAAGATTACTGTAAATCAAACATGCTGTGGAGAGAAAACGAAGATAAGATAGTTTACTCTGATGTATTAGAGTTGAATTTGGATAATTTACAACCTAATGTTTCTGGACCAAAGCGCCCTCAAGATAAAATCTTGGTAAAAGATCTTGATAGCAAGTTCAATGAGCTGTTACAAGATGTTTACAGCAGAAAGTATATCCCAATTGCAGATAGAAAAGAAAAAGCGTGGTTAGCTGAGGGTGGTTCTGGAACAGAGTTCACTTACGAAACACATCATGATACTGAGCAAGAAGTTGCTGTTGAAGCTGACACGATGAATACTGTTAGAATCAAACTAAAAAATGAGGAATATGAACTAAGTGATGGAGCTATTGCAATAGCTGCAATCACAAGTTGTACCAACACTTCTAATCCTAACGTAATGTTAGGTGCTGGTTTAGTTGCTAAAAAAGCAATAGAAAGAGGGTTAGACACGAAACCTTGGGTTAAAACTAGTTTAGCTCCTGGATCGAAAGTAGTAACTGAATATCTAGAAAGATCAGGATTATTAGAGGATTTAGAAGCTCTTAAGTTCCACCTAGTTGGTTACGGATGTACTTCTTGTATTGGTAATAGTGGTCCATTACCTCCACACATTGATAGTGCAGTTGACAAAGCTGACTTGATTTTGACTTCAGTTGTTTCTGGTAACAGAAACTTTGAAGCAAGAATTCACCCTAAAGTAAAAATGAACTTCCTTGCTTCTCCTATGCTAGTAGTTGCTTATGCACTTGTTGGTAGAGTAGATATAAACATTTTAGAAGACCCATTGGGTTATGACCCTAATGGTGAGGCTGTTTATTTGAAAGATATATGGCCTACTCAACAAGAAATTAATGATGTATTAGCAAAATCACTCACAAGAGAAGATTTCGAAAAGACTTACAGTGTTATTTTTGACGGAGAAGAGCAATGGCAGACTCTGGATGCACCAACTGGTGAAGATTATGATTGGGGAATGGAATCTACTTATATTAAGCAAGCTCCTTTCTTCCAAGATATTTCTGAAGATGTTCCTGAACCAGAGGATATCAATGGTGCACAAGTTCTATTAAAACTTGGTGATTCGGTAACTACTGACCATATTTCTCCTGCTGGTTCTTTTGCGCCAACTTCACCTGCTGGAAAATACCTAGATGAAAATGGTGTTAAACGCCACATGTTTAACTCTTACGGTTCGCGTAGAGGTAATCACGAAGTGATGATGAGAGGTACATTTGCAAACGTAAGAATTAATAACGAACTTTCTGAGAAAGAAGGTGGTTACACTACTTACTTGCCAACTAATGAACCAATGTCTGTTTATGATGCGGCAATGAAATACGTAGAGAATGATATCCCATTAGTTGTAATAGGTGGTAAAGAATACGGTAGTGGTTCTTCTCGTGACTGGGCTGCAAAAGGAACTGCCTTACTTGGTGTAAAAGCTGTAATTGCTGAAAGCTATGAGAGAATCCACAGAAGTAACTTAGTTGGTATGGGTGTACTTCCTTTAGAATTTAAAAATACTACACCTGCTGAATTAGGATTAGACGGAACTGAGAAATTCACAATTACTGGTGTTTCAGAGGGGCTAACTCCAATGAAGACATTAAAAGTAGAATTTGAGAAAACAAATGGCAATAAGGGTGACTTTGAAGTCGTTTGTAGATTAGATTCTCAAATAGAGATAGAGTACTACAAGAATGGTGGTATTCTACACTATGTTCTTAGAGAGTTCTTGAAGAAGTAATAGATTCAGTGTTTAGGCAGGCTCATAAAATTAGACTTTGAGCTTGTCGAAATGAACAATTGTAAGTCTATCACGGCACTTCGACAGGCTCAGCGACCGATTCATTTCGAATTTCGAAATGTACTAAAACGATTAATAGCACGGCACTTTTTTAATTTAAGTGACCGTGCTTTTTTATTTTATTAAATTGTCCTAAGTACAATAATAAAATTGAAAATTATAAATATGATTTATGAATAATTTGATCATAAGGACAAAAAACTATATTAAAGATAATAGTAAGTATTTACCTGTTGTCTTTTTTATATGTGGGTTTATTTTTGATTCGCTAACTTTGGGGCGTATTGATAGACTTTATGATTTGACTATTCTTAGTTTGCACATGGTATCACTCACTGTCATGCTGTATCTATATAATCTAGCTGATGATGGGAAGTGGAATAATACTTTCCTTGAGAAGTATGAAAAGTATTTACCCTTAGCAATCCAATTCTACTTCGGTGCACTATCAAGTGCTTATGTTATATACTTTTCTAGGAGTGTTTCCTTATCTAAAACAATATCATTTTTTATAATCTTAGTTGGTTTATTGATAGCCAATGAGTTTTTGAAGCAAAGAATATCGAATAAATATCTTCAGTTTAGTGTATTTTTCTTTATTAACTTTACATTTTCAACTTTTATGTTGCCTGTGTTTATGAAGGAAATGAACACAGAAATTTTCATTCTTTCAGGTCTCTTAAGTCTGATATTTACCTTAATTGTTTTAGTAGGAATCTACAGGCTGAGCCCATCTACTAGGTTGGAGATTCACATTGGTAAAATGCTTAGTATAATTTTCACAATGTATTTAGCTATCAATTTGTTTTACTATTTGCGACTAATACCACCGGTACCTCTTGCTTTAGATGAAGGTATAGTAGCCCACGAAGTAGTTAAAGATAATGGTAATTATCTTGTAACTTATGAGGATGATGATTGGTGGGTTTTCTGGCGAGATCACAGACCAAATTATAGTTATAAGACAGGACAGAATGTATACATATTTACTTCAATATTTGCTCCTACAGATATTGAGAAAACAATAACTCATAGGTGGAATTGGTATGACAAAAAAGCAGAAGAATGGGTAACTGTAGATGAAATCAGTTATAAAATAACAGGTGGGCGAGATGCTGGTTATCGTGGATACTCTTTCAAAAACAACGTAAAGCAAGGTGATTGGGAAGTAGAAGTTATAACTGAAGAGGGTCTTATTCTAGGTGTTATTGACTTTGAGCTAATAGTCAATAACACAGAGAAACCGAAACGGCTTGTTGAGCAAGTGTTTTAGAGCGCGTATAAGTATTTACTTAAATAAAATTAAAATTTAAAATAATGAGAATTTTATTATATACATTGGGATTTATACTTCTAACTATTCTAAGTCAAGTTGGAGGTGTATTGTTTGTATTAAGTATAGTGATTTCAAAAAAGATAAAATTTAAGTTTAAATTAAAACCATTAATCATATTTGTTTGTATTTATTTAATATCTACTTTCTTACTAATCCCTAACATTTCACCTTTTTTTGGTAGAGTGCCTTTGCCTAATAGCGAATCAGTAAAGCCAGCGACATTTCTAACTATATTACTAAATAGAAATTACGTTAACCCTGAATTTTTTAGAATAATAAGGAAAATTGAAAAAGATTTATCAGATTCAAAAATTAAATTAACTTATTTAGATGCAAATTTCCCTTTTATTAATGGATTTCCAATGTTGCCACATTTAAGTCACAATGACGGTAAAAAATTAGATGTAAGCTTTATTTACGAAGATGCAAATGGAGAAATAGTTGACAAACAGAAATCTAATAGTGGATATGGTAATTTTGAGAATCCTAAACCGAGTGAAGTGAATCAAACAAAAAAATGTAAATCAAAAGGATATTTCCAATATGATTACCCTAAATATTTAACTTTTGGCATAAAGAATAATAATTTAAAATTCTCTAGAAAAGGAACAAAGTTCTTAGTTACAAAAATTTTAGAAAATAAAGAGATACAAAAACTATTTTTAGAACCATATTTGAAGAATAGATTAAAATTAAATGACAGTAGAATTAGGTTTCACGGCTGTAAGGCAGTGCGGCATGATGATCATATTCATTTCCAAATTAAGTAATTGACATGAAAATGAATAAAAAAATTACTACTACCTCGCAATTTATAGTAAATTTACTTTTAGTTATCCAATCTTTAGCATTTTTAGTTTGCTATTTAATGTTCACACTTGAACCAAGCTTAGGGTATTTATTAATTCTATATATTTCTTGGGGTCTTGTAATAAATGGATTAATTATAGCAGCTTTTATTTTTTCATTAGTAAAAGGAGAGATAATTTTTGCAATATTTATTTCAGGAATTCTAATTGGTATAACCGCTGGACTTAGGTTTGATGACTTTATTGTTATGCTTATTGGTCAATTAGTTTCTGCTGTTTCATTCTTTATAACTTTATACGCAATTTTTAAAGTAACAAAATTAAACACGTCTGATTGACCTACTTCAACACCGACCTTACATTATAATCAAACAACAAATCACGCCCTTTGAGGAAAGGGATTTCAAGTAGAAAATTGCATTGCACAACTGTGCCACCGAGTTTTTCAACTAGGTAGCAGGCTGTTAAGGCAGTGCCACCTGTAGCGAGGACATCATCATGGATTATGACTCTATCACCTTTCTTGATGGCATCTGAGTGAATCTCTAGCTTGTTAGAGCCATATTCTAAATTATATTCTTGAGATATAGTATCATAAGGAAGCTTGCCTGGTTTTCTGATAGGTACAAAACCGACGTTTAATTTACTGGCAATTTGAGGACCAAAGAAAAATCCACGGCTTTCTATTCCTACAACTTTATCAACCTCAATTCCACTAGTTAGATTTACTAACTCTTCTAATGCTTTTTTGTTAGCATTTGGGTCAATTAAAAGTGTGGTAATATCACGAAATATTATCCCTTCTTTCGGGAAATCTGGTATATCGCGTATAAAATCTTTTAGGTCTAGTTTGCTACTCATTTGCCCCTTATTTCAACTCCAAAACAATAGGACAATGGTCAGAGCCAAGTCGTTTTATTCTGTGGTAGCTATCCTTAGCTTGTGGAATTAAGTCATTACTAATGAAGTGATAGTCGATTCTCCAGCCCACATTCTTCTCTCTTGCACGTCCTCTGGGTGACCACCAGGTGTAATTATCTGGGGAGTCATCAAATAGTCTGAAGGCATCAGAGTAGCCCATTGCTATTATCTCATCAATCTTCTTTCTCTCTTCTGGTAAGAAGCCAGAAGTTTCATGATTACTATCTGGTCTAGCTAAATCTATCGGTGTGTGTGCTGTGTTGTAATCTCCACTTACAATTACCTTTTTTCCTTCCTTTCTTCGTTCATTTGCTTTCGAAAATAGAGCATCATAGAAATCTAGTTTATAGTCAACTCTGTGTTGACCTTGCTTTCCGTTGGGGAAATATACATTGAATATTGCCATTCCATCTAGTCCAATCTCTATCACTCTACCTTCATCGTCAAATCTATCAACGTCAATGCTGTCATTAACATAATCGGGTGTTTTGTTTGTGAATACAGCCACACCACTATATCCTTTTTTAATTTTACATGAAGCAAAGTAAGACTCATATCCTTTGGGTGCTAATAGCTCTGGTTTTATCTGATCTTTGTGTGACTTAGTTTCCTGCATTAGCATGATATCTGGTTTTTCTTCATCCATATAGTCAAAAAGGTCGTTAATCTGTACCTTCTCTCCATATCTCATCTTAGGATTCTGTCCTGATATTGCCCTGTAGCCATTTATATTCCACGATACTATCTTCATCTATAATTCTCCTTTGCTAATGTCATTGTCATCATCTTCAGTTATTATACCAAGCTTTTTGGCTCTCTTTTCCCAATTCTTTCTTGCGAAGAGTTGTAAATCTTCAGTTGAGTCATACTCATCCATTATCTCTACACCTAGCAATGTTTCTATTATATCTTCCATAGTCAAGATTCCAGAGAATCCATTGTATTCATCAAATACAGCAGCTATATGTTCATTGTTATGTATGAACTGCTCATAAGCTTTTGGAAGTGTGACATTAATATCTATGATTGTAATTGGTCTTTTGAATTTACTAAGCTTTGATTTACCTTCTTTAGTAATGATATCACTGATCAAATCTTCTTTTATAACATAACCAGTTATATTCTCTTGTGACTCACTATAGAGCGGTATGCGGCTAAAGTGTCTAACTTTCAGATTTTTAAAAAAGTTAGATGCTGTTGTCTCTTCATCCTCTGAAACTACAACAGTTCTCGGAGTCATTATGTCGTGAACAGTAATCTCGTTGAACCGAAGTAAATTTTGAATTATTTGTGATTCCTCTTTGTCTATTACTCCTTCTGACTCACCTAATTTAGTCATCATATGAAGGTCATATCTGCTAATTTCTGATGTCTCTTTTTTAGATTTGAATATCTTAGTTATCCATGGAGCTATCACTACAAAGGGGTATAGAATATATATCATACCTTGCAGAGTGTAAGCTGTGAAAGGAGAGAACTGCCTCCAATAAGTAGCGCCTATAGTTTTAGGAATAATCTCTGAAAATATTAATATTACAAGAGTTAGTACAATTGAAATTGCTGTAAGGTATTCAGTTCCCCAAATTTCTTGAGCTTGAGCACCTACACCTGCTGCACCTAATGTATGTGCAAAGGTATTGAGTGTTAGTATTGCCGTAAGGGGCTTATCAATATCGTCTTTGAATTTCTGAAGCTTTATCGCGAAAGGCTTATTCTCTAACACCGCACCACCAATGAACGAATGTGTTGTGCTGAGCAATGCCGCTTCTAAGAAAGAGCAAAGAAACGAGAAGAATACGGCTATGAATAAATAAAAAAGTAATAATTCCATCAATTATGAATTCGTTTTAAATATATGTCAATATTAGAATTTAATTAAATTATAGAAACTTGCAAACGATTGACAAAAACTTATATTAGTCAAATCAAGTCTTAGCTTCTGAAATAAGCTCTGCTAAAACCTGGAACGCTTGCAAAGGAGTCATTCCCTCTATATTCATCTCTTTCAGTCTTTGCCTTAGTTTGTCATCTTCAAAAGCAAAAATAGAAAGTTGATTATCCTGCTCTTCGTTCTTTTTAGTTTGCACTTTCTTCAAGTTTGGCTTTGATGTAGAAAGTTCTGAACCACCTATTTTTTGTTGACTCACATCTTCTTCTAATGTTCCCATTATCTCCTTAGAACGCTCTACAACAGAGTAGGGGAGTCCTGCCATTTTTGCAACATATATACCAAAGGAGTGATCTGCAGTACCTTCTTTCACCTTATGAGTGAATATTATTTTTGCATCTCGCTCAACTACTTCTACCTTGTAGTTTTTAATTTTTTCATACCTGTTAGCCAAATCATTCAGCTCGTGATAGTGAGTAGCAAATAGTGTTTTTGCACCAAGTTTGTTATGTATATGTTCAGCGATAGCCCAAGCAATAGAAATTCCATCAAATGTTGCTGTACCACGACCAACTTCATCTAATAGAATAAGACTCTTATCAGTAGCATTGTTCATTATATTTGCCGACTCTTGCATTTCCACAAGGAATGTACTCTCGCCAGAGCGAATATTATCACCAGCACCTACACGAGTATATATTTTATCGACAAGACCAAGCGTACATTTTTTAGCAGGTACATAGCAACCAATCTGAGCCATTAGCACTATAATTGCTGTTTGTCTGAGGTAGCTTGATTTACCAGACATATTGGGTCCTGTGATAATATGCACAATCTCTTCTTCGGTATTGAAGTTTGTGTCGTTTGCTGTAAAGCTTTCACCTGGTGGTAAACTGTCCTCAACTATTGGATGTCGTCCGTCTTCTATATACAGATCCCTACCATCATTGATTATCGGCTTACAGTAATTCTTTTGTAGTGAAACAAATGCAAATGATTGAAGGCAATCGAGCTGACCAACGATGTAGCTACTAAGTTTCATCTCTCTGAGGTAGTTCATCAGCTTATTAATAAGTTCATTATATAGCTTTTTCTCAATAGCATCTATTTTCTCGTCAGCACCGAATATCTTCTCTTCAAATACTTTCAACTCGGGCGTAATATAACGCTCAGAATTAGTCAGCGTTTGTTTTCTTTCGAAGCTATCTGGTACTTTGGAAGTATTGACTTTAGTTACTTCTATATAATAGCCAAATACATTGTTAAACCCGACTTTCAGATTGTTAATTCCTGTTGCTTCTCGCATCTTTTTCTGAAAGTTGCTAATCCAATTTTTCGCAGAATAACGAGCAGTTATGTATTCGTCCAGCTCTTCGCTATATCCATCGTTAAATACGTTACCTTTACCAATATTTATCCCTGGTTCTTCTTTTAAAGCATTTCCAATTATGCTTACTAAGGATTCTGAGTCTGGAATATTTAACTTCAATGCTTTTAGGTAATCATCATCAAATTTTGAGAGATAATCTTTTATCTCAGGTAGTTTAACCATTGAGTTTTTTAATGCTACTAAATCTCTTGGTCCAGCACGCAGTGTAGCAATCTTAGTAGAAAGCCTTTCTATGTCACCTATTTCAGTTAGGACTTCTCTTAACTGATTTATCTTCTGTGAGTCATAAAGAGTGTTAACTGCATCCAGTCTTCGTTGAATTTCATTTTCTTTCTTTAATGGCATTGAAATCCACTTCTTTAGCAAACGCCCACCCATAGGTGTTTTGGTGTCATCTAATGCAGAAAATAAGGAGCCCTCGGTTTCGCCCTCTGTTGTTAGAGTAATTTCCAGATTCCTTCTTGTAGAGCTATCAAGAAGCATATAGTTTGCAGTGTCATATAGTGAAATGCTGTTAATATGCTTCAAAGCACTATTCTGAGTTTCATTCAAATAGTGAATCACAACACCAGCAGCGACAACACCAACGCTAAGGTCAGCAATTCCAAAACCTTTTAAGTTCTTTGTTTCAAATTGTTTTAATAAGGCATCATTACAAAACTCATCTTCGAATATCCATTCCTCTTGGTAACTGATGGAGGGGGAGAAGCTTAGTTTTTTCATTGCCTCTATGAAGTACTGCTTCTGAGATTTTGAAATAATAATTTCAGATGGCAAAACAGCTTCTAAGTTCTCACCTAGCTCTTTGGCAAGTATATCGGTTGTGAAAAACTCACCTGTCGATACATCCGCGAATGCAAACCCAATAAGCTCGGGTCCTTTCTTGATTTTTTTATAATATACTGAAGCGAGGAATTTATTCTTTTTTGATTCCAATAGTTTATCATATAGTGCTACACCAGGAGTTACTATCTCAGTAACGCCGCGTTTCACTATACCCTTGGCTTGTTTTGGGTCTTCTAACTGTTCGCATACAGCTGCCCTGTATCCTGCTTTTACTAACTTTGGCAAGTATGCATCTAACTGGTGGTGTGGGAAACCCGCTAGTGGCATTTGACCAGCTGCACCGTTATTCCTCTTTGTCAAAGTAATGCCACAAACCTTCGCAGTTATTACAGCATCTTCGTTAAATGTTTCGTAGAAATCACCCAATCTGAATAAAAGAACCGTATCAGGGTAATTCGATTTTATGCTATTGTACTGTTTTATTAGAGGGGTTTCTTTGCCTTTGGCCATTACTTTATTATTAGAATTTGTGTTGAATTATAGACTCTCAAATTTAAAGGAAAAATGAGATTATACCTAATTTCACTATTCAAATGCACCGCTCTTTTGCATTCTATTTTCTAGCGATCTCCGGATGCCATCAGAAAGAGTATCCATATAAATATCTTTGGTTAATGGTATTAGCTCTTGGCTAAGTTCAGGATATCGTTTCGCATAATCAATTAGTATTCTGAATGCATAGCAGCGTACTGATGGTTTGATGTCGACATCGACCCATAGGCTAATACAGACGTCTATGAACTCTGACTGCTTACTATCTGGGATTTCCATTTTCATCAGTATTTTCAATAGCTCACGTCTGTTGCTGTCATTGCTTTTAGGAATCAATTTTAGCACTTTGTTTATCTTGTCTTTTAATCGTTTATCATTTTTTTTGATCAATGAATTGAGCACAGAATTTGCTCTCCATGATACAGGTTGTTTGTTGGATAAACTTAGCTCAACCAATTCGTCAAATTGTTCTGGTTTTGCTTTCACAAACTTAATCATATCCTCTTTGAAAGATGTAAGTATAACTCTTTCCAGTTCGGTAAGATTTCCATCAGCTATTATTTTCTGTTTTTGTGTAGGCATAATTGTTAAATTATAAAAATAATTTGCAATCTGTGAGACGTTTTCTCCATTCATGTGTCTATATAGTAAACAGAGGGGAAAAAACAACATTATGAATTAAATATGATATATAGATTAATAATAATAATAGTTACCACATTCTCTTTTTCACTATCAGCAAGTGATTCAGCAAGCTCTAAATTTCTATATACTAATCATTTAATTGAAATTGATTCTGTCAATATGAGGTTCTATTTTAAAGAAAGAAAAATAAAGTGGTTTCCTACTTTTAACCCAGAATTAAAGAATGATTCAACAAATAAATTTGAAGAAATTAGATTAGATTCAAATTATTTTAACTCTATTAAGAAAAGTAAACTATATGAATTTAATTTTACTAATGTTGGAAGTTCTAGATATTACGATACTGTTTATAATAATTTATCAGATCTTAGATATTCAAAATCTAATACATATTCTGCAGTTGGCTACGAATTAGAACCTTACACTGACAGAAGGACTATACTGATTCTTGTTGATAGAACCTTGAAGGATGAGTTGCAAAATGAACTTGATCAATTAAGAAATGATTTGCTAACTGAAGGATGGGGCGTAAGGATAAGAGAAGTAGATAGAATGGTTGAATACGAACAATTCCCTTTTATAAGGATTGAAGATGTTTTAGAATTATATATAGGTGGTATAAAGAATCATTTAAGAAACAACCCAAATTTAAATACTGAAGCAATTTTTACAATTGGAAAGACTCCAAAGTTTTACTCAGGTAAATTTGCCCCTGATAATAAACCAGACCATGTAGGAGCATGGCCGTCAGATGGATTATTAGGGCTAAATAATAACTTTATCAGTGATAATAGAGTAATTGAAAATTCAAATTCATCAAACTTTGAAAGAAATAATTATAAGAGCAATTTTCTTTATTTTAATTTAAATGAATTTTCGGATAATATAGTGAGAATGATTGGCAGTCTAGACCTATCCGACTTACCTTCATTTGAAGAAACAGAGGTGGAACTACTTCGCAAATACTTGAATAAAAATCATAAGTATAGAACAGGACAGATACCAATAAGAAGGAGAGGATTAATAGACGACAACTTACCTGCATGGAAAAATCTAGATGCACCTGCAACCTCTGGATGGAGGAACTTCAATGCAATGTTTGGTCCAGACAGTATAGATGAAGCCGACTATTTCACAACATTAGAAAATGAGAGCTATCTTGCCTCTTATGCTTGTGGTGTTGGTGAACCTTTTGACTCATTATCAGGTGTAGGGACAAGCGATGACTTTGCCAACAGGCAAGTAAATACGGTATTCACTATGCTCTATGGCGATTATATTGGTGATTGGGATAGTCCAAACAACTTACTACGTGCTTCCTTAGCATCTGAACCTTCTATACTCAACGTAGCTTGGGTAGGGCATCCACATTGGTTCTTTCACCACCTTTCCGTTGGTTACCCTATAGGTTACAGCACACGATTGACTATGAACAATAAGACATATTTCCCAGTGTCCTACTTCCCAGAAGATACAAATGGCTTCCCAATATTGGATGTACCCCCAATCCCAAATGATCCATATAGAAATGGTGTTCACATGGCAATGCTTGGAGACCCAACTTTAACTATGTATCCAATTAATGAAGATGGTAAAGTAGCAAACTTAGAAGCAAACAAAATAAATGACTACACTGTACAGCTAAGCTGGTCAGTACCAGATGATAAGGTACACTATTATGATGTATTCCGTACTATTCATGAGTATGGTCCATTTGAAAAAGTAAATGAGGAGCCAATCACAACTGGCAATATAACAGACGAGTTTCACTATGTCGGTGACGTATGGTATATGGTGAGGGAAAGAGTCTTAGAATACAGCCCAACGGCATCATTCTGGAAACACCTGCGTGGCGAGATAGTTAAAACACAAGTCACTACATCAGTAGAAGTGACAGACTCAGAAGATATTAAAATTTACCCCAATCCTACAGATGATTTTATAAATATAGAATCGGAATTGAGATTTGATAGTGTAGAAATCCTTAACACTGAAGGTAGGTTAATGTTCAAATCTGATAAGAAGCGAATCGACATCTCACAACTTAGTAGTGGACTATATTATCTAGTCTTCAAATCTAATAGACAGGTAATAGCGAAAACATTTACTGTTATAAAATAGAATTCTAATCCTGTAATCTCACAGAGTTCATACGTGCCATGATTGTGTTAGCTCTACGATTTATGTAGTTAGTTGGCTTTGCGGGATTCCAACGAATAGGGTTGGGGAGAACTGCTGCCAAAAGAGCTGCTTGTCTTTTTGTTAATTTGCTAGCAGGTTTATTGAAATACTTTTGGGAAGCTGCTTCAACACCATATAACCCCTCGCCAAATTCAACCACGTTTGAATACACAGTTAGTATTCTCTGCTTACTCCAGAGTACTTCCATTAAGTAACTGAAATATACTTCCATAGCTTTTCGTATGTAAGTTCTGCCATGCCAAAGGAACGTATTTTTTGCCGTTTGCATTGTTATTGTGCTAGCACCACGGCGTCTTTTCTTCGGATATCTCTCGTTGTGTTTTCTTGCTTCCTCTACTGCTTCCCAATCTACACCGAAATGCTCATAAAATCTGGAATCTTCAGAAGCAATAACAGCTCTGTAAAAAAGGGGAGAAATATCTTCATGTCCTACCCAATCTTTTTCTAATCCATCTCCCATAACGAAGTTATATGCTTGGTAAGGGGTGATGAAAGCTGGTATAAATCTCAACAATAATACACTTAGGAAAGAGACAATAAAAAATGCCGCAATTGCCTTCAATAGTAAAGAGATTATTTTTTTAAATTTATCCATAAAAAAAGATTGAAAAGTTTTGTTTTCTCAAATAAACTTCAGATATTTGTAACTCAAAATCGGTACCAATGGAGGATTCGCATAATTGGTATTGCAGCAGTCTTGAAAACTGCCGGGCGCAAGCCTATGGGGGTTCGAGTCCCTCATCCTCCGCATTAAAGCCCTTAAGTATTTATGCTTAAGGGCTTTTTTCGTTTGATAAGCTCAAATATCTGACACAATCTACAAAAAAAGCTCCTAAAAAAGGAGCTTTTAAATTTTTGTAAATGTTAGATATAACTATTTATCAATTATCTCGCTAATCTTCTCAGCTATTCTTAACGCTTCAGTTGCTTCCTTACCAGTTACTGAAACATCTTCGTCATTTTCTATTGCTTTTATAAACGAATTGTGTTCTTCCATTATAGCATTAATCTCAGGTATTGCTGGCTTTTTGAAGTAGATATTTCTGTTCTTTTGACCAGCCTCTATACTACCGAGCATTGTCGCTGGTACTACATTTTCAGTTTTTGGTAACTCACCATCTATTATTTCGAATACCTCTACTTCTGGCTTACCAAAATCACAAGAAATGTAATTGTCCTTTTGGAAAAATCTCATTTTTCTCATTGGTCTTGCAGATATCCTAGAAGCAGTTAAGTTTGCAACTGCACCATTTTCGAATGTTAGTCTGGCGTTGCAGATATCAGCAGTGTCAGTGATTACCGATACTCCATTAGCATCAATTGCAGATACAGATGAGCCAATCAAATGTAGAACGATATCTATATCGTGAATCATCAGATCATGAATAACAGACACATCAGTAGCACGTGTTTTGAATTGTGCTAATCTATGTGCTTCAATAAACATTGGGTTTAGCTCGTAAGTGCTAAGTGCAGCGAGTGCAGGATTGAATCTTTCTACGTGTCCTACTTGCAGCTTTACATTATTATCATGTGATTTTTCACATAGCTTTACTCCTTCGGAGTGAGTATGTGTTATCGGTTTTTCTATGAAAATATGTTTACCAGCTTCTATACACTTGTCAGCTATCTCATAGTGGTGGATAGTTGGAGCTGCAATAATTAGTGCATCGCTATTTCCTATTGCTTCTTCTAAAGTATTATAAGCTTTGACGTTGTGTTCATTCGCTAATTCATTCGCCTTATCAGTGTTTGGGTCATATATCCCCATAACTTCAGCGCTTTCGTTTTGCTTTAATAGTTTTAGATGGATTGAGCCCAAGTGACCTGTACCAACTACAGAAAATTTAATTTTTGCCATATTTATTGACTTCGGTTCTGTTTTTAAAAGTCAAATTTAAGAAAAAAAGATGATCTTATGCCTTTGGGTGCGCTTTTTTGTATGCATCTTTTAATCTTTCTATAGAAAGATGAGTATAAACCTGAGTTGTAGAAAGTGAGCTATGCCCTAACATCTCACTTACAGAACGAATATCAGCACCATTATCTAGCAGATGAGTTGCGAAACTATGTCTCAATGTGTGTGGACTTTTTTGTGATATATCAGATATTGATTTTATTGCTCTATTTATATTTCTATAGGCTGTAAACCTATCTAATTTCTTACCATTAGATTTAACAAAAAGTGTTTTGGAATTTGTATTAATGCTTCTTCTTATTAATTCATACTCTCTTAAAGATTCCAAAGTTTTACTACCAATCGGAACATATCGTTCTTTTTTTCCTTTACCTATCACTTTTAGTAGCCTTTCTTGTTTATCAATTTGATTAACTTTAATCTCAAGTACCTCACTAATCCTAAGACCACAGCTATAAATTATATCTACTAGTGCCTTGTCTCTTATTCCTTCGAATGTTGTTGTGTCAAAATATTCTAACAGTTGCTTTACTTCCTTTAGCTGGAGATAATTTGGTAATTTCTTGTCTGTCTTGGGAGAGATAACAGTTGCTGCCGGGTTTTTATCTATAAGCTCTTTTTTAAAAAGGTATTTGAAAAGAGATTTAACGGCTGCTAGTTTTAATCTTAGTGATGACTTCTTTAGACCTCTATCATGAAGGTAACCAAGGTAAGGAGTTATATCATCAGAATCCAACATGCTTACATCTATATCTGATTCGAATGCCTCAGTTAAAAACTCATCAAATTGATTAAGAGCAGTGATGTAAGTGTCGACGGTATTGCTGGAATATCCCTTCTCTACTTGAAGGTAGTTTATAAAATTTTCTATGGCTCTACTTAATCTCATAGTCTAACTTAAGCAAATAGTATGCCTAATGCACAAATAGTAACTTATCAGCTAATTTTTATTTTTTCAACTACTGCAATTTTAGTTATATTAGTATATCTAACAATACTATCAGTAATTAACTTTACTTATTATGAAAAAAATTATACTATACTTATTTTTTATAAGCTCATTTTCATTATTTGCTCAGAATCACTACATGATTCCTGACATAGGTGCCCCAGACATGGCAATCTATGTCGAACTAGTTGCTCCTCATGATCAAAAGGGATATTTTGGTACTGATGGCTTCTTCTTGCCAGGTGTGAACGGTGAAGTTGATTTCAATGTAACTAAGAATGCAGACTTGGTTGAGTTTGGTCCAACTGTAGTTTCATGGGAGGGGCGCTTAGTTTCTACTCACATTTTTGTTAAGAGAACAGCAAACCCAACTCAAGTTACTCCAGACCCAGCGTGGCAAGTAGAATTTAGTGTAGATGGAACAACAGTACCTGCTCCTAGAGATTTTACTTTTAGCATAGTGCAACCACAAACATTGGGTAATAATGGTGATATAACTGGTATAAATGAAACTGTATTTGGTGAAGGAAATTTAGGTATTCGCTCTGAAAGAGGTGCAATAATAGTTGACTCACTAATTTTAAAAGATAACACTACATACACAATTACTACGAATGATCCTGATGGTAACATATCGAACGGTAATCAAGGATTTTTCCCAGCAATTATTCTTAGCAAAGGGCCTATAATTGGAAATAGTTCTATAATATCTGTATCATCAACTAATAAGCATGCCGGACCTGGTGGTGGTGGAGGCGGTGGTAGTTTCCAAGATAGACCTGACTCAAGAAGTGGTGGCTCCAACGGCGGTGATGGCTTCACTGGTGGAGGAAAAGGTGGTACTAATAGATATTTAACCAGTAGCGGAGATTACAGAAATTTAGGTTCAGGAACTTCATCTGATGGTACAAGTTTCAATGGTATCCCATCTTATGATCCTGAAGGTATTGGTGGATGGGAAGCATCTTATGGAGGCACTGGTCACCCTTTTGGAGTTATAGGTGTTCAAAGTCTAAGTGGCTCCAATGCGGATAACCAAGGAGGATATGGAGGCGGCTCTGGCTACAGGAATGATACTCAAGGTGGAGCTGGCGGATACGCAACTGCCGGAGAAGGAAATAATGTAAGTGGAGGCACGACAGGCGGAAAGATTCACGGCAACGATATGACAGTACCTTTAGCTGGTGGTTCTGGTGGAGCTGGTGGTAATCCTGAAGCTTCATTCTTTGATCCAATAGTTTCTAGTGGCGATGGTGGCGGTGGCGGTGGAGCTCTACTCCTTTTTGCACGAGAAATTGATGGTGTGTCTATAGAAGCAAATGGTCATAATGGGAACAATGGTAATGATGATTCAGACGGGGGGCCTGGCTCGGGTGGTGCTGCAGTGATTATGTCCAAAAATGGGATAGATAATTCTACACTTACTGTTAGTGGAGGGTCACGTTCTGGAAGAGATGGTGGTGCAGGAAGAGTTAGATTTGATGGTTATCAAGCATTCACACCAATTAGCTCTGCTCCAGATGATGCTTCAGAATATAGAGGTATAAGTACTGATAGCTCGAATATAATTAGACCAAGACACAGATTAACAGGAACACATGAACCTGGAAAAGAAATATTGATTTACATTAAATCTGAGACTACTGACTGGCAATTATTAAGAAACCCATTTAGTCCTGGTAGTGTAAGTTGGGGAGTGAACCTCGACTTTGACGAATTTCACGAAGATGAATACTATATTTCTGCTGTACAGTCAGAAACCCAAGTAGTAGATGATTATACATTTGAACCAGTAAAAGTTTTGTCCCAAGCTGCGACAAATATTCTCCGATTTGGTGAGCCAGATATTTACTTTCCGACAGATACCACTTTTGATGTAGTTAATTGTACTGGTGCTACTTTACTAGACTCGATACAAATACAATCTATTGGCGGTGACTATCTATTCCTGTCGCCATGGAAATTAGCTTTTGGTGATAGAGGGATTAGTTTTACTCCTTACGTACCTGCTAAAAGAGTAATTCCAAATGGACCAGATAGTCTTAGTTATATATATATAGATTATACAAAATTAGATGGTCAAAGTGGAGTAGTGACTGACACTCTATACATTTTTCATGATGGAGTATCATTTAACGATACTGTTGCTATTGCAATAAATATTAACCTACAAGACGTAGATGTTAGCTTTCTTAATGAGCAATCAACTCAGATTATAGATACTTTAGATTTGGGAGTGATATGTAAAGGGGAGTTAGCTACGGCAAAATTTAATATCAGGAATGATTCGGAACTTGATATAAACAACTTAAATTTATCGATTGTTGATGAAGGAAGTGGAATAGCAGCATCATTCGATGTTACTCCAAACACAATTGGTATACTACCAGAATCACAAACTTCACTATTCGATGTTAATTTCCAAGATTTATCTAATACAGCATATCCAAATGGAGTTTTTGCTAAGCTTATTTTGAATTCAGACGAGTGCCCAGATGGTATAGATACTTTAGTTCTTAAGGTCACAGT
Source organism: Chlorobiota bacterium (assembly GCA_046290495.1). Classification (GTDB taxonomy): domain Bacteria; phylum Bacteroidota; class Ignavibacteria; order Kapaibacteriales; family UBA2268; genus PGYR01. The sequence continues at coordinate 762,052 of JBKAGT010000006.1, forward strand.
GGCAGAGACTGAACTTGCTTTCGATGCTCCAGGAGATATATTGAACTTTGGAAACGTAAATCCAAATCAAACGAAAGACATGGTAGTGACAGTTACTAATGTAGGGGATAAACCAGCACTTATAGATACTCCGCCTACTGCACTAGCTCCATTTAGTTTCAAGGGTGCAGATCAACCTTTGCCATATTTATTACAGCCCATTTCTGTTGACCCTTCAGCAAAACTGGAATTGACTTATACATTTGCTCCCGTTGCAGAAGGGAATTATAATTATTCTACAGATATCGCTTCATTATTTAATAGTGGTCAAGGTAGTTGCGATGCTTCTAAAACACTAAACTTAGTTGGTACTTCTTCATTGGCAACTATCGATTATGATACATTAAATTTTGGTATTCTATATGAATGTGATACTGCTTTCAAAGAGTTACAAATAAAGAACACTTCAAACGATACACTTATACTAAGAAAGAATTATAGATTGATTGATGAAAACCCAGCTAACTATTTTACTGTCCCTTTTCAACCTGATACATTATTCCCAGGAAGATTTAACTCTTTTGGTATAGATTTTATACCACCTACAAATCCAAGTACTTCAGGTGTGAAAACTGCTATATTACAATTTGAACTTGATAAGACTGGGGATAAGGTGTTTGAAGCTGTATTAATTGCTGAAGTTGACACATTCCAAGTTATGATGTCACCTGGTAATCCATTTGACTTAGGTGATGTACCAGTTGGAGTAGATGTCGCTCCTAAACAACTAACTCTTAATAATCAAGGAAAACTTCGAAGGACATTGACAGGGTTCACAACTAAGCCAGATTCTAAGCTTACTATTACTCAGACAGGCGGATTCCCAGTTATTATACAACCGGGTGGAACACAAGATTTCGATGTAGATATTGATTTAGGTTTAACTGATTTGGGTCCATTTAGTGAGGATATAGTAGCAAATTTTGCAGAGTGTGATAACTCAATACCAATTGAGGTTATTGCTAATGGAGTAGAAGCAAATTTAATTATTCCTACAAACTTAGACTTGGGTGTTAAGAGTCCATGTTTAGATGAGACTATTCAAGTTGAATTTCAAAATACTGGTGATGCACAACTAGTATTAGACAGTGTAATGATAAAAAGCGGTCAGGATACTTTAGACTTTAAGGTTATTGATCAGGTTATCAATAAATTCACCGGTGCAAACTCGTACTTCGAAACTTTTGAAATAATTACAAATGGACTACCTTTTGGTGAATACAAAGCATTATTAACAGCATTCTTTTCAGCGAATGGTCAAAATTTAGAGATTCAAAAATTTGTTACTGCAGATATTAAATCAGGAATTGTAGTTACAGACGACCCTACTGATTTCGGAAAAGTTTTTGTTGGTGGCTCTGAAACTAGAACGGTAAATATTTCAATAGATGATACCGCACCTTTTGCTGCGAATCAGGATATTACTGTTGAAGCAAATGACATTAATCTAGATCCAAATGCTCCTGAATTCCAGTTTGGTTCACCATATTTTATTACTCTTAATTCGAATAATAACAATGATGAGAGTTTTGATATTACTTTTTCACCTCAGGCTGTAAGAGATTATGGGACAATATTTGATTTAAAAGTTACTTTGGAAAATGGATGTACTTACTTTGTTCCTTTTGATATGTTAGCAAGTGGTACAGAGGGTGACACTCTTTATGTTTATTCAAAAGATATGCTTGAAGTGGATCCAAACATAGATAATTATAAAATACCTATATATGGTAGAATATCTAATATTGCTAATGAACAAGATAAAACTGTTGATGTTCAGCTCAAAAGGTTAAGAATGAGTTTTAATAAGACAGTATACTTCCCTATGTCTTTGACTAATGGCTCACTACTATCATTAACAACTGACCCAGTACTAACTACTATAGAATTAGACATGGATTCACCAGTTAGTATCTCAGAAAACGAGTCAATTTTAACCGAGATCGAGGGTGCTACTTTACTAGGAAATGAAAAAGAAAATCTGATTATTATCGAATCATCAATAGAAATTCAAGATTCATCAGGAGTCTCTCATATTTTAACTAATAATTCTTTCTTTAACTTAACTGTTTGTCAGGAAGGAGGAGATAGGCTACTGGAATATATGGATGAATTGTCATACGACATTCAACCAATAAACGGAAAGCTTTCTATTAGCGCAACATTTATTGAACCTGGTATGCATAAGATTAGCATCATGGATATGGCAGGTAAGAAAAGATTGGTTAAAGAATTTTATAGAAACAAAGGTGATGAGAATAAAATGTCAATACAATATGATATTAGTGAATATTCTACTGGTATTTACTATGTCTTGATAGAAACACCAGCTAGATTTAAAACAGAGAAAATAGTAATAGTTAAATAATATGAAGAAAATAATAATACTAATCTTATTTATATCTTTTGGGATTTCTTATTCCCAAGTAGAAGACAGAAGGAATTTTAATAGCTACGGATTTTTCACAGGGTTGAATTATAATATTCATAGCGCTTCATTTGGGTCTTTACCTGGTATTCCTAATTGCTGCAGTGAATTTGATAATGCTACAGGTGTTGGACTTTCAATTGGGCTACTTTCTGATTTCCAGACTAATAACATAATTGAACATTCTGGATTTGATATCCGGTTATCATTTGATATGCTTGATGCAGAATTCAATGTAGCCGATATGAACAATGGCAATGTTGTTAATCCCAACTTAATTGATCAGACTAATCCTCAGAATACTAATATTGAGGATGTGAATATTACACACAATTTGGTAACTGGACTTAGTATAATTTCATTAGAACCGACTTTCAGATATTCTCCTTTGTATGATTTGAATCTTCATTTAGGATTTAAGTTTGGTATTCCAATAGCGTCATCATTTAATCAAAACTCTGTGATAACATCACCGGATTATGTTGTATTCAAAGATACTGATGGATTTAAAAGAAATGTCGCTAATGGGGATGAAATACCTGAAATAAACGGTTTCCAGTCATTTATAGCTCTTGGTGTTGGATATGAATTTCCTCTTGCAAAGAAATTATACATTGTTCCAGAGATAAAATACTTCCTTGCATTAAATGATGTGAATATTGATAATTGGAAACCAAATCATGCACGTTTCGGTGTTGCTTTCAAATACTACAGTATTCCAAGCAAAGAAAAACCAGTTATTATTGACACCTTATATAAGAGAGATACACTCATTGTAGCAAATCCAAATAGTACTGATATTAAAGTTGAAATGATATCTTCTGACATTGTAGAGAATAGAGATGAAACAGAAGAAAGAGTATTTGTGACAAGGACAATTAGTGAAAAATATGAAAAGACAATACCGAAAGAAGTAAATATAACTGCAAATCTGACTGGTGACATAGAGAACGTAAAGCAGATTGTAATAGAAGAATTAGAAATGGAAGAAGGGTTTCCTTTGCTACCTTATGTATTCTTTGATAAAGGAAAATCTGAGTTGAAAAATTCAAGTCAGAAATTAAGGTATTCTATTCAAACTGATGATAGAGTTTGGAACTACGATGATATGACTTATAATTTCAATGAAGATAGCCTAGAATGGAACACTCTTGAAATACACAAAGACTTACTAAATATAGTTGGAAGCCGTATGAAAGCTAATCCTAATGCTGATATTACTGTAGTAGGTACAAACAACAACACTGGAGTAGAAAAACAAAATATAACATTGTCAGAAAACAGGGCAAATTCAGTAAAAGATTATCTAGTGAATAATTGGGGTATTGCTTCATCTAGAATAAAAACTAAATCAAGAAATTTGCCAGCTATACCAGGCAACCCCGATACTCCAGATGGATTAGTTGAAAATCAGCGTGCCGAGATAGAGTCAGATGATTTCGAGATTTTGAAGCCAGTATTTTTAAAGGATATAATTAAAGTATCGAATCCACCAATTGTAAATATCAGACCTGAAGTAAATTCTTCTGAAGAAGAAAACAAAGTAGATTATAATCTAACTATCAAACAAGATGATAATGTGCTTAGACTCGTAAACAAAGAAAGCATTGGCCCAAATGGGTATGATTGGAATGTGTTAGAAGAACCTCAGCCATTGTTAGACAAACAAATAGAAGTAGAGTTAGTTGCAATAGACCAGTTTGGTAACAAAGCAACTGATGTTAAGTCTACAGAAGTAGAACAGCTTACAATTAAGAAAAAGCGATTTGAATTAAAAGATGATAATAGAATAGAAAAATTTGCATTGATAGTTTTCGATTATGATAAGTCTGAACTTTCTCAGAGGCACAAAAAGGTATTAGATGAAATAAAATCTAGAATTAAAGCAAATTCAAAAATTACAATTGAAGGATATACAGATAGAACTGGTTCAGCTGCTTACAATAAAAAATTAGCAAAAAGAAGAGCAGAAGAAGTAAAAAAATACATTGGATCAAATATTGACAATATTTCTTTAAAATCAATAGGTGAAGATAAGTTGTTGTATAACAATAATATACCGCAAGGTAGAAACTACTCACGTACAGTACTAATAAAAATTGTGACACCAATTGAATAAAAGTGTAACTAATTTGTAATTGAAATTGTCTATGTAATTAAGAAGGCAAAAAATTATACCAAAAAAATTGTATGTTTAAACCAAATAAATATAATCCAGATATAGAACACGATCAGGCAGTTGAGTCTCTTCGTCAGGGAAGTGCTGAAGCTTTCCAATTTCTATATCAGAAATATCACAACAAGGTATATAGATTTTGTTTCAGATTGCTTGGCTCTGAGCAAGCTGCTAAAGATGCTTTTCAAGAAACATTTATAAAAGTTTATGAGAAAAGAGAAACCTTCAATGGTGAAAACTTTAGTGCTTGGCTTTTCACTATAGCAAGACATACTTGTTATAATATGATGAGAGCAAAAAAAGAACACTCTACTTTCGATGAAACATTTCATGCACAAAAGGTTAGTCCCATTACAGATTTCGGCTTAAAGAAAGCTCTTGAATCTGCAATTAACCAATTGTCTGACAATCACAAAGAAGCATTTATTCTACGTGAATATGAAGAATTAACTTATGAAGAAATTGCTGAAGTTTTGGAAATAGAACTTTCACTAGCAAAGATAAGAGTGTTTAGAGCAAGAAGAAAATTAAGAAAAATATTGAAACCTATAATACAAGAATTAGATGAACATTGATAAATTAATATCGAAATATTTGGACGGTGAGCTTACCGAGTATGAGGATAATGAGCTGAGAAATCTCATATCCACAGATGAAGAAGCTCGCGATATTTTCAATAGCTACATTGATATTCATATTGCTGCTAAAGAAGATGCTAAATCTATAGTTACACCACAAGACATAAAGGAAGATACAGAAGATAAAGTCATGATGGCTATATTGAAAGGAAACCCTACAGTAGCCAAAGGCAAATCTGGTCTGAATATATTCAACATCTTCCCTAAGCAGTTAGTTTCCATGGTTGCTGTACTGTTAGTAATTAGTTTTGTCAATATATCTGACTTGGATAAAGTAATTAATGGCTTACCAGGTTTTAGTAAATCTGATATGGTTATGACTGTTCCAGTAGTTGAGTCTTATGATGTAACTAATAGCACTACATCTTATAGTAATTCTAACATTGCTGCTGAACCAAACAACAATGATAGAATAACTACAAGCAATTCAGAAATAGAAAATCTAGTTGATGCTAACAATACACAAAATAATAGTATTGCTTCTGTAGACAACACAAATAATGAAGAAATATCTTCTATAGAACAATTTGATAGGTCATTGTATACTAACAAAGAAGAAGTTGATAAAAAGCAAAATTATGAAGTATTTGAAGAACAAATAAACAGTGCAGTTTCACCAGCAATCTCAACAATTAGTCAGGGTGCTAATGCTTCAAATATAGAATTTGGTGAAATAAACAATAGAATTAGATTTGACCAAAGCAATTTGGCTGTGAATAATATTCAGTTAACTACATTTACTTCTCAACCTTTCCAACTATATGGCTTTGACGATAATGCTAATGCAAGTATGAGCTCTTACTCACAAGCTGTATCTATAACAATGAATGAAAAAACAAAAGTAGGTTTGGAGATAGGTTACTCTGACATTTCATATTTGGGTGAAATGTATACTACTACTAAAGTTTTAGATAAATACGGAAGAGAAACTGGTCAATTTTTTAGAGTAAGATCAGAATCTGATAGAGACTATGCTCTTTATTGGGGACAAGTGTTTTTACAGACAGAATTACTTGAAGTAGATAACTTTGATATGGGAGTTAGACTGGGTTTTGGTATGTCCGAAGAGGGGTTCAATACCAACTCAAAAGTAATAGCTGGTTATGAAATACTTGATGGAATAAAGCTAACAGCCGGTACTGAATTCAGTTACTTTACTGCTTCCTTACCTCAGTTAGTTAATAGTTATACTGATAATTTTTATAGCTTTTCTATGGTTTATGGTCTACAGTTTAGTTTTTAAAATGATGTTTTATAAAGTGTAAAGTTATTTTAACACTTTTATAAAAAATTCAAATATTTATTATATATTTGAAACGGGCTTAAAATGAATATTAACATTGTTGGATACGTACAATGTGATGATTAATAGGTGTGTGCTTATTAATTAGTTACATACAAAGTATTTACACCAATCGTTACTCTTCATATTTAAACTCATCGTAAAATGAATACAAAAAATTATAATTTATTAGGAGTTTTATTATGCTAAGAATAACTTTAATAGCGATATTAAGTTTGGCATTCATATTACCGCAATCACTTTCTGCTGGTATATTTGGTACAATCAAAGGGGAAGTAACAGATGAAAATGGCGATCCCGCAATTGGTGCATCGGTATCTTTAAAAGGTACTACCCAGGGTGCAGTTGTGAAAAGTAATGGTAAATATGCTATAGCTGGAGTTAGGGCTGGGAACTATGAGGTGACAGTTAGTTCTATTGGTTATGACCCAATAACTAAAAAAGTAAAAGTTAATGCCGATCAATCGACAGTTGTTAATTTCCAGCTAAGTACTGGTGAAATAATGACAACTGAGATTGAAGTAACTGCTGAAAGATTAGTTGATCCAACTCAAATAGCAATTACAACAACATTTGATGATGAGACTATACAAAGGACAGCAAATGGAAACCTTAATTCACTGGTTACATTGTCATCTGGTGTTACTAATGCAGGTGATGGATTTAACATTAGAGGAGCGAGAGCAAACGACACACAAGTTATGGTAGATGGTATGGATGTCGGTAATCAATTTACTGGTGCTTTTGGTGTGGCAGGAACTGCGTACTCGCCAATCGTTTCTTCTTATGCAACTCAAGAAGTTCAAGTGAAGAAAGGTGGAGCAGGCGCTCAATATGGTAACTCTATGGGCGGTACAGTTAATACAGTTGTAAAAACTGGGCGTGATGACAAATATGAAGGTTTCTTGACTTACAGAACAGACGTAACTTCATTATACGGTTCTCAAGGCATAGGAGCTGAATTAGTTAAAAATGGTAATAATTACGAAATAATAGAAGGCGGTGAAGGAAGACAATTACAAGGTGATAACCTTAATAATATTGAATTTGGTGTTGGTGGTCCTATTCCTGGTCTTAATACAACTTTCGAAAATGCTACTTTCTACTTGACAGGTAGATACGAAACTAGACAGTTTAGAAATTCTGGTTTTGAATATTATGCTCCTACTATATTTGATGATAATGGCGACTATCTGATGGGTGGCGAAAATTTAGGACAATTAGATAACCAAAGATCTTGGGTTAAAAACATAACTGGTCGTATGAGATTTGGTCTAACAAGAGAAGTTGCATTAACTGTTGGTGGTCAATTTGGTCAAACAAGTTTAGAGAATCAAGGTCTTGGAAACTTTTATATGAATGATATAGGAGTTATAGATGGTTCTGAAAATGGAATTGAGGAAAGAATAGCAAAAATAAATGTTACAAATACAGATGTAAATAATGTATTCGTGAAATTGAACCATTCATTCCCTGAAGCATCTGCTTTTTATGAGTTAAGATTATCAACTACTATTAACAATGATGCTCAAGCAAGAAGAGCAGAGTATGGTTCAGATCCGTCTTTCTTTGGTGGTTTCGAATTGTTGACTCCACAAAATACTTATGGTGTTGCTACTGATGATAATGGTAATTTATTGTTCTCTGATGAATTAGCCCCAGATCAAGTTGCTGATAGATACACTCAATTGATTACAAATAGGGCACCTAATGACAATTTTGCATTAGCTCAAAATGGTAACTATATAACAAGAAACCCACTATCAGGTTATTACGAGACGGAGTCGTTTAACACTTATAGAAATCCTTATGGTACAAGAAGGGCTTTTGCTGGCCACGCTACTTATGGATTCCAATATAGAATGGGTAGCTATATGCAAGCTGACGGTAGTTTTACAAAGCTGATTCAAGGTGACAAATTTGAACATAATATTCAAACTGGTTTCGAGTTTAGAACATATACTATGGGTTTTCACAATAACCCAGCTCCAGTGAGCTCATCAATAATTGATGTTTATACTTCTGAGATGGGTGGTAATATCTATACTGAAAGTGAGCAAGATTATGAGGTGACTAGTCAAGAATTTAATCCATATAGAGGAAGTTTGTATGTGCAAGATCAAATTTCTTTTGAAGGTATTATAATAACACCTGGTTTAAGATTTGATATGTTTAATTCGAACACTGTTTATCATACAGAATACTTCCCACTACCACAAAGAAGTGAAACAGACAGATTTGCAGACGCATCTACAAAAATCATGATTAGTCCAAGATTGAATGCAAGTTATCCAATTACTCAAACATCAGTTTTCAAAATGAACTTTGGTGTTTACTACCAAATGCCAGAACTGCAATTTATGTTTGACAATGTTAACTTGATTTCCAGAAACTCTTCTGGTTTGCGTATTGGAAATCCGAATATAGAACCACAAAGAACTAATCAATATCAAGTAGCATACTCATCAGCACTAACTGATGATTTTGCTTTAGATATATCGGCTTACTACAATGATATTTATAATCAATTAGGTTACTCTTACGTACCTGATGAAACACCTTATTACTATGCTGAAGTAGGACAGTATGGAACTAACAAAGGTATAGAAATTGATTTAAGAAAACGAATTAGAGATAATTTTGGTTTCAGAATTGCCTATACTTTAGGATCAGTAAATGGAACTAGTAACAGTGCATTATCATCTGCTAACATAATATTTGATCCTTCAACAAACGAACCTATCTTACCTACTGCACCTGTAAGATTAAATAGAGATATTACACATAGGTTAAATGCGATAATTAATTTTGCATGGGCAGATGAAGAAGGACCTGCAATTGGTGGTATTAACTTCTTAGAAAACTCTTATGTTACATTCACTGGTAATTTCCGTTCAGGAGTACCTTATACATTGACTGAAATCAATGGTGCTGGACAATTGTCGCAAATTAATGCTCTAGAAGGACCTGGCACTTGGTCAATTGATACAAGATTAGGTAAGGAGTTTAAGTTAAGCGATATATTTGGCGAAGGTATGGGTAGTTCATCAATAGAATTATATTTAGATGTATTTAACCTTACTAATAGAACTGCAGCTCAAGGAGTTTACTCAGGTACTCAAAGTTCACTTAATAATGGTACTTTGGAAGTTGTTACTATTGGTAGTTTCTCTCCTGAATCATATTTCAAAGAAGGTAACATAGCTGTACCAGGTTCATATTCGCCGGCACAGTATAACCAATTTGGAGAGAGAGTTTACTTCACTTCAGGTGATATAGACCAAAATGGAATTATGACAAGAGAAGAACACTATGAAAATTATGTAAAAGCATTAGAAGAAATTACATATAAAAATAAACCTTTATTCCAATTACCAAGAAGAGTATTCTTTGGTGCTGTAATAAGGTTTTAACACAAACTAGAAAGTAAAAATAATTTAAAGGAGTTAAAATGAATTTTCTTAGCAAAATATTTTTCATTGCTATTGCGGCTGTTCTGTTTAGTCAGATTTCAGTTGATGCAAGACCGAATGAAGAATATATGAAGAAAAAGGAAAGTAAAGTTCAAAGAGATCCTATTGGATTTTACGATTTCCAAGAAAATACCTTAAGTAATATTCAGACTGTAATCTCAAATTATGGTATGATAGGTTATGATAAACCAAGAGGAAGAGGATCAGGTTATTTCCCAAGAGGTTCCAGAAACCAATATATTTTTGGTGGAGGACTATGGTATGGTGCACAAAAGAAAATACCAACAGTTGACACAGCAACTGGAGAAACAGGATTTAAATTAAATAAATTAGTTTCTATTTCTTACAATCCAAATAGTGCTGAATCTTGGTTAACGCCAGGAAGAATTGATGATGGAGATCAAACTGTTCAAGATATAGAAAGATATAAAGTTTTTATGTCAACAGACTATTCTAAAAACACTGGGGTTGCTTTAGATCCGAGTGATGTAGATACTCCAAATTGGCCAGTATGGGATACTCAGGAAGAAGATACTGTAGGATATAGTAGATACTTTGGTAACTATGTATATGATGCATCTGATAGAAATACAGATACTTATCCTAAAGGTCCTGCTATGATATCTGGTGAAGATATTTTCACTACTTATCATGACTTGGATTTGAGTCAATACGAAGGTGCGATTGCCAATAACAGAGCCTTAGGATATCCATTAGGATTACAATATGAATTTACAATTTATTCTTGGGGATTTGGACAATATCAAAATTTCTTCTTCTGTTTATATGACGTAATAAATATGTCAGATGATACTCTATATGATTGTTGGTTAGCTCCAATTATGGATGTCGATTTAGCACGTAACCCGTTTCTTGCTATTGGTGCAAGAAATGATAGAGTAAGTTATTGGTATGAGAATCCAGAATTGAATATGGCATACCAATTTACAAATCCACAGTTTGGTGAGCAAGGTCAAGGTTTTGGATATTTGGGATTTGATTTCTTAGAATCTCCTACAATATACTGGCCTCCATTGCTTGATGAAAATGGAGATATCCAATATGAATACATCGATAAAGATTTAGGTGGTGGAGTTATAGTTAAAGACACTATTATAATTCCAGACACTCAACACCCAGATTATAAATTCTTAAGAAGAGATTCAGCTTATTATGCTAATTCAAGTCAATTAGGTCTAGTTACATTTAAAAACTGGAACTTAGAGGAGGATGTTGAAGGTATAGAAGCGATGTACAATTTCATTTCTGACGGTGTTACTGATGTAGATTTCGGTGAAGGTGATAAGAGATATATGATGGCAACAGGTGCATTTCATATGAGACCTGGTGATACATCTAGAACTGTAGTATGTATTATGATAGCGCCACCTTCTAAAACGGGTGATGCTGATGGTACAAGAGATGACAGACAAGGATTGTTCACACTAGATTTATTTGCACAAGCTGTATATGACAACAACTTTAGAGCTCCTAAGCCACCTGATGAACCAAGGATAAAGTACTATGAAGGACTAAATAATGCAGTTACTATTTCTTGGGATTCTACTTCAGAAATGTCAAAAGACAATGAAGAAGCAGGTTTAGACTTTTTAGGATACAGAATAGAAAGAGCTAGAAGACCAGATTTAGACACATTCAGTATTAGTCAAATTTCTCCTAATTCAGAATATTTGAGAGGAGCTGGGCCTTATGGATGGAAAGAAGTTGCTAATTATGAACTTCCACTTCCATTTTTAGAATCAGCTAAAGTGGTAAGTAATCCTACAACAGGTGTTGCACCTATTGATTCTATGTTAATAGTTGGTTCTGTTTATGATTCGAATGGTGACATACGTGATACATCTGCAATTAGAGTTATGAGAGCAGGTAATGGAGTAGTATTCCATCTAGTAACTTTACTTACGCAAATACTGGTGAATACATTCCTGCAATTGCTGCTATCAATCCTACAGCTCCTGTGGTGTTTATTACAATACTCTTGCAGATAATGATGGATTTTCTCAGAACCAATTTGATAATTATGGCGTCAGATATAGATTTGATGAAGATTATGGATTATTTGATTCTGCATTAGTTGGTGTTATTGAGTTAGATCCTGCAAGGGTACCTTATAACCCACTTTACGTTGATCACTACACTTTCGAAGTGTCTAGAAATTATTTAGAAACAGTATTAGATTCTGTTGCTATAAATGGAATTGCAGTTAGATATAAAATGGAAGAAGTTCAGTTAGATGATTCGACAACTGCATTTGTAGAAAGTTCTGTAATAGATTCTGTATATTTCATAAACACTAGTAGAATTTTACAAAGTGAAGGTAGTAATACTCTCATAGTAGATGGAGCATTACCAATTGATAATTATAAAAATGCAATGAAAGATTCTACAAGAGTAAAAAGAGCACTAGATTCTTTATACTCTTATATTCAAACAGGAAGAGTTACTTACGACTTCTATGATTTCGAATCTTCTGACAACATAATTAATAACTATATCATGCCTTATATGGATGAAATCACTAATAATAGAACTTTCACAGATATTGGTGATGACAACCGTGATGGAATTTTCGCTTCTGAAGATGATTTTGATTTTTCAGAAAGACTTATAAATAACACACCTTATTACTATAGAGTTTTATCTTATGATAGAGGTGACGCAAGTCAACCTACTCCTTCCAAGGAGAATACAGGTATAGCTGGAGTAAATCAAGTTGAAACATTCCCTGAAGCAGTTTCTGTAGGTAAGAAACTTAGTTTTGAAATTATTGAAATGGATTCTGTTCTTTTAAATGGACTTTATGATTTTGAATTCTACGCTGTTGACGAAGATAGAGCAAAACAACTATTTTTAGGAGATACTTTAGAATTAGATTTTGAAGTATTGTGGGGTAGTAATCAATATACTTTCCAATTAAGAGATCAGACAAATGAGGAAATTACCTCAACTCCTTATTTGAGAAATGCGACTATTAGAAACTTAACAAAAGATAGTGCAATTATATATCAACAAGCTGTTACTTTTAATCCAAATGGTTGCTATACTTCTGGTGATTTGGCAACAGCAATGTTTGAAAATGCTGCTGTAATAGCTGGAAACAGAGATACAATTTTTGATGATTCAGGTAACCCACTTAATGCACTTGGTATATGGAATAATGGTGACTATATTGATTTCTCAGGGAGATTCACTACTGGTGATTTTACTGAGCCTGGTCAATGTAACAACCAATTCTTTAGAACACCTGCCTACGGTACATTAGGTTTTGAATTCAAATTCTCATTAGCTCAACAAGGTGGTAGATACAGACCTTCTGCTATTGAAGTTTTAGAAGGCGATGCTGATACTGAATTATATTATCTAGATCAACAGTCTAGTATAGGTAGAACTGAAGGTACTTTGATGGTTCAACCTGTAGACACTGTATTAGCTAATTATACAATAGTTCAAGATGGTGCTAATAGTACAGCTGCAAGAAGATTTGTTTCTGCAGAATCAGCTAGTTTTAACAATGGTCCTGTAGATGCAATTTTAGAATTTACAGGTACAGGTACAGAAACTATTGAATTAGAATGGGGTAGAAATGCACAAGCTGCAACAACTCCTAACACAGAATCATCAACGTTTACAGTTGAATACTTAGATGTGAAGTTAACTAATAATTACACTTTAGCTCCAACTGATGAAAACAATTTTGTTATAACAAATGATGAAGAGATTGAACATATCTCTATAGATCCAGTTTCAACTGGTGATGTGGAGACAGATGTTATGATTTCTGCAGAAGAATCGCTGAAAATTATTAGAAAAGCTTACCCCGATCCACGTAATTTACCTGCTATGGGTCTAGAAGTTGATGAGTTTATAGGGAAGTTTAATATTGCAGCTTTCGCTCATGTTAATATAGATGAGAACAATGGATTTGTTAATAAAGCAAATTCTGTAGGTAGACCAGTTTCTAAACCAGAATTGTTAGACAAAATTGAAACTTATTCTGGATTACCTCAGGGTAGATATTACTTAAGAGGTACTGACGGAAACGGGAACACTGTTGATTTTGTTAATGTTATTAACATTGCTGGTGTTCAATTTGTACTTGATAACAGAAATATCAAAAGAAGGTTTGTTCAAACGAAAGGTTTACTTCTGAATGAAGATTCTAAAGATCTTACTTTGAAAGATCCAGTAGAAGATTTTGAAGTTGGTGACAAAGTTAGACTAGCAACAGCAGGTGGTGCTTCTGGCTTACCTTTCCCTGGTGCGAGTCTAAAAGTAGTTATCAAAGACGAAACTGAAAATAGTATAACAGACGATCAAATGGAAGGAATTAAAGTTGTTCCAAATCCTTACTATGTTTCACATGCGAATGAGAAAACACCTTATGAAAGTAAACTATATTTCACTAAAGTACCTCCAGGTTCAATAATTAATATTTATACTGCAGCGGGTAATTTAGTTCAAACAATAGAGCACGATCCATTTGGAGTTGATTCTGAAGATGAAAGAGTGTCTGTAAATGTTTGGGATATGTTAATGAAAAATGGTTTAAGGGTACAAAGTCAAACTTTGATAGCCCATATTGTTTCACCTGATGGAGCGGAGACTATGGAGAAATTCTCGATTGTAGTTGGTACGTTCAATACTTTTGATTAATTAAGATAAAGAGAGAAAAAAATGAAGAAATTAATATTGATATTAATAATATTACCTCTACTGAATTTGGAAGCATCTGATGATAGATTTATTAGAGCATCAAATGCCGAAAATTTTTCTAAAGTTGGTGCTGATGGTGGACAATTTTTAAAGATTGGTGTAGGTGCTCGTGGTACAGGTATGGCTGGTGCTTTTAGTGGAGTTGCAGATGATTTGACAGCTTTACATTATAATCCTGCAGGTATTGGAAAATTAGAGGGTGTTGCAGCTAATTTTTCACATACTGCATGGTTTGGTGGATTTGCTCACAACTTTGCAGCTGTAGCTTTCCCTCTTAGTGAACAATACAAACTAGCTGTTAGCTTTGTTAATTTTACAACAGGAGACATTGAGGAGACTACATTACTGCAAGATGAAGGTACAGGAAGAAACTATTCTGTTGATGATGTTTCAATACAAATGACATTTGCTGGACAACTAACTGACCAATTTACTTTTGGTATTACTGCAAAGTATGTACAATTGGCTTTTGCTGACGTTTCAAGTGGTGGTTTAGCAGTTGATGTTGGAACTCAATATGATACTGGAATTGAAGGAATAAGATTTGGATTTTCTGTACATAATCTTGGTACTGATCATGCTTATGAAGGTGAAGGTCTTTCAGATCGTAAATCTAGAAATGAGTTTGCTTCAGCATTACCTAATGATTTGGAGTACACAGCATATAGATTCTCACTTCCACTAACTTTCAGAGTTGGCTTTGCTAAAGAGATTATTAACGATGACATGAATAGACTAGATGCAGCTTTTGATTTTATCGCTTCGTCTGATGTACCTGAGCAGTATGTTTTAGGTTTAGAATATGAGTGGAATAATTTTGTATATGTCAGAGGAGGATATCTTCTAGGACATGATCAATTGGGACTTGCAGGTGGTTTAGGATTAAACTACAATAGTGGTGGTTTCAACGGGAGCTTAGATTATTCTATCAATCCAACAGCAGACATAGGTTTAATCAATAGATTTACAGTTGGTCTTGATTTTTAACTGTTTTAAATAATTATTATTCAATGCCGTTAAGTAAGATTATTTGACGGCATTTTTTATTTATGAAATACAAAGTTATAGCCCATATTACAATTCTTTTTCTATTTGTATGTTCTTCAGCTAATTCGGTTGAATTTGAATTATTACAATATAAGTATTCGGAAGGCAAAACATTACTTGAGCTTAATTATCAAATGAATGTTTCAGATTTGCTTTTTGAATATAACGAAGACAGTATATTACAATCAAATACAAAGTTTGGATTTGTCATATCAGCTGCTGGAGTTGAAAATATAAATCAAAAATGGATTTATTCCTACAATAAGTCTGCGAACGATTCAGGATTAGTGATTTTTGACAAAAAGTATTTTAGTTTATATCCTGGAACTTATGACTTTAAGTTATTTTATCATTTGGGTGATGAACAAGTAGTAGAAAATGCTGGGAAAATAATTATAAGAGAATTTGAAAATAATAAGACTTTATCATCAGATATACTCCTAGCACATCAGTTAGAAGAATTTGATAATTCTAGACACAATCAGCTATTTAAAAAGGGAAATCTATTCGTAATTCCAAACGTTGAAAATACTATTAGCGGAGCATATCCTTTTTTGAAGTATTATTTTGAGATTTATAATATAGATACTTCCAATAGCAACACAATTCGATTAGATTATAAGATATTGACCGGAACACAGAAGGAGATAATATCTATTTCAAAAGAGAAAAACTTAAAATCTAATTCAATTTATGAATATGGTCAAATTAATGTAGATACTTTAAAAAATGGTTTATATAAACTAATTGTAAATGTTTATAATAATGATGAAATGATTGTATCAAGAAATAAGAAATTCTATATTTTGGATCCAGAAAGAGATTTTTTTATTTCAGAAAAGTTTGAAGGAAGTATTTCTTTCGAAAGAAGTCCCTTTGCTATTATGGATATGACAAATATAGAATATGAATTTCAAACGATGAAGTATATACTTTCTGAATATGAAATTGATACTTATGAATCATTATCAACTTTAAAAGCAAAACAAAGAGCAGTATTTAGATTCTGGACCGAAAGAGATTCAGATACTACTACGGCAATAAATGAGAAATTGTCAGAGTACAAGGAAAGACTTACTTTCGCAAATAAGTTCTTTTCGAGAGGTGAAATTATGCCTGGTTGGAAAACTGAGAGAGGAAGAGTATTACTTAAATATGGCTTTCCAACGAATAGAGAGATATATAGACAAAGGGGAGAGAAGAAAGCGGCAGAGGAATGGCAATATGATGAGCTGTATGGTGGATCATATTTCTTTTTCATAGACAGATTTAGTGATAATTCCTTCTTATTGGTTCATTCAACTGCACCAGGTGAAGTAAAAAATTATAATTGGTTCGAGGAATTCAACCCAGCCATTGATAACGACGGCAGTCCTAGGTATAATAGTAGTAGGAACATTGAAAAATAATGAAAGTTAAGTTCCAAAAATTGTCATTATTCTTCTTTAAGCTTTTTAGAACAATATTAAAACTTTTTCCTGAAAAAGTAAAAATCTATATAGGTAAAGGGTTAGGATTTCTTTTTAGGCTTTTATCTGGAAAGAGGAAAAGGATTACTATTGAGAACTTAAGGAAATCTAGTTTAGAACTAAGTGAAAAACAGATTAATACTATAGTTAACCAATCTTATGAAAATCTGGGTTTAACATTAGTTGAGCTTTTGACTATAGATACTTATGATTTTAATAATCAAATCCCCAAAGTTCAATACCAAAATGTTGAGATTATTAATCAGGCTTTAGAAAAAAAGAAAGGAGTGATTCTATTATCGGGCCATTTTGGTAATTGGGAATTGCTTGCATATTCTGCTGGTGTACTACTAAATAAACCATTGAATGTAGTAGTAAAATACCAAATGAACCCGTTTACAGACAAGTATCTGAGGAATTTGAGGCAAAGGGGTGGTAATGTGTTGCTCGACATGAATAAAGCCGGTAGAAAGCTTGTATCTACTCTTAAAAATAATGGAATTATAGCCATGCTAGCAGATCAGAGAGCACCTGAGAAAGATAGTATAGTTTTAGATTTTATGGGAAGAGAGGCAAGAACTTTCAAAGCACCAGCTACATTGGCTTTAAGATTAGGAAGCCCTATAATTGTTGGATTTGCAGTTAGAAATAGTGATTATAACTATGAAGTAAAATTAGTACAATTAGAAATGTCTGACTTAGAGAATAACGAAGAAGGGATTAAGCAACTAACAAAAAGATACTTAGAACTATTAGAAAGCTATATTAAAGAATATCCTAGTCTTTGGTCTTGGCAACACAAAAGATGGAAAATGAAATGATTATTGATGAAAGCTCTAACATACTAATTATCAATACTGCTTTTCTAGGAGATATAGCACTCACTTCATTATTCACTCAAAGAATTAAAGATGAGTATCCTGGTCTGGTTGTTTCGGTACTTACTACACCTTTGGGGGCTGAATTACTAAAACCTATAGTTTCAATTGACCAATTGTACGTGTTAGACAAGAAGGGAAGTCATAGTACAATGAAAGATTCTGTCAATTACGCAAAAGAGCTTTCAAACTACAATTTTGATTTAATAATTTCATTACACAAATCTTATAGAACATCTCAAATAGTCAAAAATATTGATGCTAAAGTAAAAATGGGATTTGATATAGCATCAAATAAGCGTGTTTACACTAATCTAAATAAGTATAAATTTCATTTACATGAAGCTGCACGATATCAATCATTTATTTTTAAAGATTTCATTTCACCTCGGATTGAATTGAATATTAATGACGAAGAAAAGAATTATATAGACAATCTATTATTACTGTCTAATTATGTTGATGGTAATAAAAACATTGTTTTAGCTCCTGGTTCTGTTTGGAATACTAAAAAATGGGGAAATAATAAATATTTTGAGCTAGCAGAAATAATTCCTAATAACTATAATGTAATATTTATTGGTGGTGATGCAGATAAATACGACTTACCAGATAGAGCAATAAATCTAATGGGTATGACTACCTTCGAGCAAACATATTACATACTTCAGATGTCAGAATTGTTAATTACAAATGACAGTGCACCGACTCATTTTGCTACAATAACTAATACACCTACGATTACAATTTTTGGTGCTACCCATCCTATGTTTGGTTTTTCACCTCTTGCAGGTAGTAGTTTAGTTATACAAAATGAGAAACTAAAATGTAGACCTTGTAGAATACATGGGGAAGAGGTGTGTCCACTCGGAACGTTAGAATGTATGAATTCAATAAAACCCAAATATGTGTTTGAAAAGGCATTAGAAATAATGGGAGACTGAATTACTCAGACATTCTAATTATCATTTCATATTCTTTTTTAGTTACTGGCATTACAGATAGCCTAGAATTTCTCACCAAATGCATCTCTGCTAATGTTTTTCTATCCTTTATATCTGACAATGAAACAGGGTTTTTTAAAGTCTTCTTGTATTTCACATCTACAGCAACCCATCTATCATCATCTGTTGTTGGATCTTGATAGTGTTCTTTTATTATTTCTACTTCTCCTACGACTTGTCTATCTTTTCCACTATGATAAAATAGAGCAATATCACCTTTCTTCATTTCTTTCATGAAATTTCTAGCCTGATAGTTTTTTACACCATCCCAGAATGTTTTTTTGTCTTTTTTCATTTCATCAAAGCTATATGTGTTTGGCTCTGATTTTACTAACCAATATTTCATATTTATTGTTGTTTTAAAGCGTTATACATAACATGTTCTATTTTTACAGTGTCAGAAGTATTAGTGATATCAAACACACCACTATCATTTGAAACAAAAAATTGAGGTAAATCAGTTATAGTGATAAAATCAGATTCAGGATATGGATTATCTTCACTTTCCATGATATAGTAAACCATATTGTCTTTAGAGAACCCAGCACTGTCTAATGCCTTAACAACAGAAGGAAATAGTTTATAGCTTGCTGTACATCCACAATCTGGCTTTAGATAAAAATAAACCTTATCGTCATCCGAAATAGCTGTTTTAATACTGTCTACAAAATTAGAATTCAAAGTATAGTTATTGTAAGCTGATTCGAAGTCCAGGAAACTTGGATAGTTTAGCACTTCTTCAAAACTTACTTCTACTGCCTCTTTATTAGAATCTACAGAATTGTCATCACTACACGATAAAAATAAGATTAGAGATAATGCTAAAATAATTGCGTTTTTCATATTTTTCCTTTTGTTTTTATATTTAACTCAATTTAAGAATAACATATATTCTATGAAAAAATTACTTTTTGTTTTACAAAAAAAGCAGACTTAGTTGATCTGTTTTGAGTAAAATCTGTTGAATAAACTTATTCGGAAAGATCCCAGAGAAATGTATTAACGGTAAGTATAAGCTTAGTACTGGCTTTAATAGCACAATACTTTCAGTTTAACAAAAAGCCAAAACAAACGTTTTTACTTTTAGTATTTTTTAGTTAAACTTCAAATCTTTGTTTTGGCGTTGCCTGCTTAAAAAACAGGACTTTCAATTTATTTCTAATTGCCCAATTGGTTATACACCTTGTTGGTGTTTCGTTATTTCTCCATAACCGTAATCAATTTTTCTGACTCAAAAATTTTCATTGGTGTTACAAAGTAATTATCCTTACATACTTCTACTGTGGGAAGGTTCTTATTTAAATTCGAAATAGTGTCAAGTTCGCAAATCTCGATACCGAAAGCTCTTTCATATGTTTTCCATATTAATTCAGAATCGTAAATTTTAGCATCCGTCCAACAATAATTGGAGTCATAGTTTTTAAAAACGAATTTTTGTCTCTCTGCTCTAAATTTTTTAATAGAGTGTTCATTTAAAATGCTATCAGCGCTGATTAGCCTTTTAATTGTGTAATTATTCATGTTTTGAGTCCATTTTCTGAGCGAAGAATGTTGAACTCTGTCAGTTATTTCCAGAACTGTATAGCCATGAACATCGACATTTATCATTGCTATTTTATAGTCCATGGAATCTGATTTTATTGGAGTTTGGAAGATTATATCACCAGTTTTCAAAGTATTAAAGTTCTTCTTGTCCTCTTCTTCGTTTTGTGCAATCCTATCCTCCCATTCTATTTTAAGGTTCCAGTCAATAAATACTACTGTTATTATTCCTATTGTTATTATCGAAATGAGCGAAATAAGAATTTTGCGTCTATTTTTACTTGATTTAATTATTTTGACTATTGGGATTAAAACCAAAATTATAATGAACCATAGACCCAAATAATATAAAATCATTGAAGCTTTGCTACCTCCTGTAAAGCCAATTCCAAAAGGGATAAAATGAAAGTAGAAACAAATCTCACGTAATATGGAAATCGAAGTATGACTACTAAATGCTAACCAGCCTGTAGTAAGGATTATGGCTATGGAAATTAAAGCAGCTAAAAGATATGTCCTAAAATTTTTCAATTCGTTTTTTTCAATGAATGCCAACTTCCCAAATATACGAACATTCGTATATAAAAATGTCATTCATTCTCTAATTCCTTAAACATGCTCTGAAACAAATTTAGTATCTCAAGTTTGTCCTTTAAGATTGAAGCCGTTCTAATTATGATATGAATCATATCTGATCTTTCTTCTACATCATAAGCAAATTGTAAATCCATTTTAAAGTCCTTTCCTTCAAATCGATAATTTGCCCATTGATTCAATTCATCATTTGTTCCAATCAATTCCTGTTTTATGATTTCAATTTCCATTTCGTCCAAATCATAATTTGATAATACTGCGAGCATACTAATGACGCCAGTCAGTTTATGACTCCAAAACCAAAATCCGTATTCAATCTTTTTTTTCATTATAATTCTTGCTAGTTATTATAATATACGAACATCTATACAATTAGCCAATTACTTGCAACAATACTTATCTAATACCAAATCTAAGTACACAAAAAAAAAGGCTATATAAAGCCCCTTTAGATACAATTCTGTTGTTTCTGAAGACTTCTATTAGAGAGCAATGTTTAAAGGTATGATATACGAAAAGTAGGGCAGGCGATTAGCACAATAGTTTCAGATTTAGCACGAAATAGCAATTACTTATAGGTAATGTTAGGCACTTTTTATATTATTCTATTCCAAATTTCGCCCACAATTTCGGAAATTTATTTTTTAAATCATCTCCTACTTCATTCCATTCTTCACCCGTTATTTCAAAATTCTCACGAATCCCATTCGGTATATCATTCCCTGTCTTTTTTTCATAAGCAT
This sequence comes from Chlorobiota bacterium, assembly GCA_046290495.1. Lineage (GTDB taxonomy): Bacteria > Bacteroidota > Ignavibacteria > Kapaibacteriales > UBA2268 > PGYR01. The sequence continues at coordinate 784,120 of JBKAGT010000006.1, forward strand.
CAGATGGAACATAACTCAAACCTTCCCAATCTCCGTCATTTGTTTCTTTAAGTTCTGATAAAGTTTCAATATTTTCAACAGCATTTTCGAAAGTTGTTTTTCCTTGTCCAATTAACCAACCTCTAAAATCAGAAAAACAGTCATCTGAGCAACCTCCATTAATTATATATGCAGCAGCCCAAAAATCCCAATTATAGACATCTCCTCTTAATGTTCTAAATTTATTATCAAATTCAAGAATTTCAATTGGTGATAGTTTTAATAATTCTTTTTGAAGTTTCACTTGTTGTTTTTCATAATCACCTGAACTATTAGTTTTTGAAACTGCTATAATTTCCCAGAATTTTTCTGCATCCATTAGTTTATCAGAATTCTGTACAGCTTCTTTTGGTTCAGATTTTTGTTCTTTCTTTCCGAATAGTTTGTCGAATATTCCCATATTATTTTTTATTATTTAATGTACAATTCAAATTTGAAATTACAAATATTATTAATAGTAGATTCTTCATTTTTCTTATAATTAGACACAACGGATTTATATATGAAAAGTAGGCGAGAACTAGCCATTAATTTTACACGGTGTTAGGCATAGTTATTATTCCGCTTTTATTTCAGGGTCATTTTTTCGACCTCTTTTGTTTTCGGCTTGATATTCTCTCCTTTGTTTTGTTATTTCATAAAGTACAATTCCAGTACTCGTTGCAAGGTTCATACTTTCGATAATTCCAGCCATTTGAATTTGCACACAGGCTTGACAATTTTCAACCGCTAAATCGCTAATTCCGCGAGCCTCATTTCCAAACCAAACTGCTAATCTTTTTTGAGTATAATTTCCATTATGCAAATAGAGATTTGTTTTGCCTTTCGTGTGCGGTGATGTTGCTATTGAAGTAAAACGCTTTTTTTCTAAATGTTCAATACATTCTTCTGTACTGGAAAAGGTTTTTACAAAACTCCATTTAATTGCCGAAACTGATGGTTTTAGAAGTGATTTTCGTTCACGCATTTTTTCCCAATTTTCTGGCAATCTTTTCTTTCCGTCAATGATATAAAGTTTTCCAACTCCGAGTGCGTTTATATTCCGCACAACAGTTGCGATATTTTTAATGTCAGTTGGTTCTTCGAGAACAGCTATAAGATTTTTACATCGCAAATCCTTGACTTCATCAGCTTTTATTCGCAAACTGGACTTTGTATTTTCGGTCGGTTTATTCTATTGACGAATGCTTGTTTTTTAATTATGCCTAACTATCCAAATATACGAACATTAACATATCTATCCAATTATTTGTAACAATGCTATTCAAATCTCATAGCGAAGTACAAAAAAAAGGGAACAATTTCTTGTCCCCTTAGATTTTTCTTTTTTTGCTTAATGTTTGTCTTATAAAGCAGAGCTAATAAATGAAAGCATTCCGCCTGGATTTAGTCCTATTATCAGCACTATAGCACTAGTAACAAAGACTAATATTTTCGAGTTATTCATTGGTAATGATTCACCAAGTGTGTCTTCTGAATCTTTGAAGTACATATTGACAACTAAGCCAATATAGAACGCAACTGAGATAATAGAAGATACTACTGCTACAATTGCTAACCATACATAACCTTCGCTAATGACAGACATGAATAAATAGTACTTACCAAAGAATCCCGCCATAGGAGGGATACCAGCAAGTGAGAACATAAAGAAAGCCATTATTGCTGCTAATGCAGGTTGTCTTTTACTTAAGCCAGAATAGTCGTCAAAATTTAAATTTTTATTAGTATCTCTTTCTAACATACCAACTATTATGAAAGCTCCAATTTGCATAAATGTATATACAACAGCGTAAAACATTAAAGCTGACCAGCCTGCTTCTGTGTTTGCTACTATTCCCATGAGCATATAACCAGCATGAGCAACAGAAGAGTATGCTAACATTCTTTTAACACTTTTTTGAACTAAAGCAGTAATGTTACCAACTAACATAGTCAAAGCTGATATAGCTGCTATTGCTATTAGTATTTTGTCAGAATCAATAGCAGATTCTAACCCAGATGGATCAAAACCAACTGGAACAATCGTTTTTGCTATAATGATAAATCCAGCTAATGCAGCTGCCTTACCAGCTGTACTCATAAATGAAACAACAACTGTCGGTGCGCCAGTGTAAACATCTGGTGCCCATTGGTGGAAAGGAAAAGCTGATGCTTTGAAGCTAAGACCCATTATCATTAGTGCTGCTCCAAACATTAGATATGCACTATTCGCAGTGCCATTACTAATCGAAGCGGCTATCTCAGGGAAGAACATGCTTCCTGTGCTACCATATAGCATAGCCATACCATAAACTAAGAATCCAGTAGAAAACGCTCCTAATAAGAAATACTTTAAAGCTGCTTCAACCGATCTTTTAGTGAATCTGAAGTAACCAGACATGATGTAGAATGTTACAGACATTAGCTCAATACCAATGAATAAAGTAAGTAGATGGTTAGAATGTGCAATCACCATCATACCTGCTAACGCATAGAGTACTAAGTTGTAAAATTCGTTGAGTTCAGTCTTAACCGAGTCTAGATAGTTTCTAGCATTGAGGACTATAAGCAATGCCCCTAAGCAAAATAATATATCAAAGAACGCAGAAAAACCACTAAAGCTTAGCATTCCATAAGTAATCGTTTCTTCTTTGATTAATTCTACTCCACCAATATTTAGATAGTAGTTGTTAACAGCAAAGCCGCCAGTTAACAGGATAGTAATTATAGATAAATAATATCCACTACTTTTACTAGAGGGGTTTAGCACATCTACCAAAATTGAAATAACTGACATAGCGCCAACTATAATCAAAGGCAAAAGTAATATAAATTCTGAACTCATTTTGATATTCCGTTTTTAACTAATTTACTTTTATTTATTTGTTAACTCATCTTCTATGATAATCTCTGTAGAACCACTCTTCATTTGAGTATGAACTTGCTCTACCTTATTTACTAACTTTTTAGTTGAAGCTTCTGATTTACTCATGAATGTACTTGGGTAAACACCTAACCAAACAATAAAGATTGTAAGTGGTATCATCATTGCTAATTCAACTTTGTTCAAGTCTTTAAGACTTTTGTTTTCTTCGTTGTTTATTACACCAAATAAGATTCTACCGAACATCCATAGTAAGTAACAAGCTGCAAATATCACACCTGTAGTTGCTACTACAGCGTACCAGATATTATCTAACACAGTTGATGTGAATGCACCTATTAAAGTTAAGAACTCACCTATGAATCCATTTAATCCAGGTAAACCAACTGAAGCAAACATTGCTATACCAAAGAAGACTGTGTAAACAGGCATTACTCTTGCAATACCTCCAAACTCAGAAATTTCTCTTGTGTGTCTTCTTTCGTATATGATACCGATACAGATGAATAGCATACCTGTTGATAAACCGTGGTTAACCATTTGGATTATTGCCCCTTGTAAACCTGATTCGTTCATAGCAAAGATACCTAGAACAACGAATCCTAAGTGTGCCACTGAAGAGTATGCAATTATCTTTTTAATGTCTGTTTGTACTAATGCTAATAGTGCACCATAAATAATACCGACTACAGATAGGAATGAAATAACTCCTGCCCATTCGATCGATGATACTGGGAATAGCTCTATGTTAAACCTAATCAAACCATAAGTACCCATTTTCAACAATACACCAGCTAGGATTACTGAGCCAGGCGTAGGTGCCATAGTGTGTGCATCAGGAAGCCAAGTATGAAGTGGGAATAGAGGTACTTTGATTAGGAAAGATATAGCAAATGCCATAAATAACCAATTTTGAACATCGGCCGCGATAGCACCACTATGTTGCTTTATCAAAAGATAGTTAGTAGTAAAGCCTGTTTCTAAGCCAAGTACATCGCCTCCAATATGGAGTCCTAGCCATACAATAGCTACAAGCATAAATAATGAACCAACTATAGTATAGATAAAGAATTTTACAGCCGCATAAACTCTGTCTTTACCACCCCATATACCGATTATAAAGTACATTGGTATTAAAATTACTTCCCAAAATACATAGAATAGGAATAAATCAAGTGCCATGAAAACGCCTAACATCCCAAACTGAAGCATTAGGAACATAAAGTAGTATTCTTTGTGTCTTTTGTGAATTGAACTAATAGATGATAGTATCGCTATTGGAGTTATAAATGTAGTTAGCATTACCATTAGTAATGACATTCCATCCAATCCTACTCTAAAGCCGGCATCAATAGCAGGAATCCAAGTAGTATCTATTACAAACTGGAATCCACCTGAGCTACTATCAAAACTAAAATACAGTCCTAAAGAAACTAGAAAGGCAACTAATGATGTACCTAAAGATACAGTTTCTATAAGTTTTCTATTGTCCTTATTGAGGAATAGTACTACTATAGCACCCAACAGGGGAATTAATAAAGTCGCTAATAATATTGTCATCTTTTCTCTATGTTTTTTAGAATATCAAGTAACCAATTAAAATTAAAATACCTAGCATCATAACTGCTGCATAGGTTTGTGCTACACCAGATTGTAATCTTCTAACACCTTTTGCTGTTGCATTTGCTAAGAAACCAGCTCCATTAACGAAACCATCAACAACGTTTAAGTCAAATATTTTCCAGAAGAAATCACGAGATGATTTGAATATAGGTGTTACAAATGCTCCGTAATAGAAATTATCCAAATACCATTTGTTCCATAGTATTTTGTAGGCTGTCCCAAATCTGTTTGTAAGCGATCTAGCAGTTGACCAGTTCTCATCGTTTTTATAAATACTTCTAGCAAGTAAGATTGCTATGATTGCCACTAATGTAGATACACCCATAAGGACATATTCTATAGTATGTATTTCATGAACTCCTGTGAAGCCCATAATGTAGTTTGAATCAGCAAAAATTGGGCTTAAGAAATTTTCTAATATGTTCGGATGGTCCGAAATAAAGAATCCTAGAACGTAAGGAATACCTAAGAAACCACCAACAGCTGATAGCACAGCTAAGACAACCAAAGGAATTGTCATAGACTTCGGAGATTCGTGAGGGTGTACCTTTTCTGCGTCAAATCTTTCTTTACCATGGAATGTTAAGTAAAGCAATCTAAACATATAAAATGCAGTGAAGAATGCAGCTAATCCTAACATGATCCATAAAAAGATGCTACCATCACTGTAAGTCTTCCATAATATTTCATCTTTAGAGAAGAAACCACTGAAGAATGGTATACCAGAAATTGCTAATGAACCAACTAAGAATGTCTTATAAGTTGTTGGCATATGTTCTTTCAAGCCACCCATTTTCTTAATGTCTTGTTCTTCATGCATACCATGAATAACTGATCCAGAACCTAAGAAAAGTAATCCTTTGAAAAATGCGTGAGTCATAACGTGGAATATAGCTGCAACCCAAGCTCCAACGCCTAAGGCAGCAAACATAAACCCAAGTTGACTGACAGTAGAATATGCTAATACTTTTTTAATGTCATTTTGTACCAATCCAATACTTGCTGCTAGTAATGCAGTTGCCGCACCTACGTAAGCTACAACCATCATAGCATCTGGTGCAGAAGCAAAAATAACTGAGTTTCTTGCGATTAAGAATATACCTGCTGTTACCATAGTAGCTGCGTGGATAAGAGCAGAAACTGATGTAGGACCTGCCATCGCATCAGGTAGCCAGCCAGCCAAAGGAATTTGTGCAGATTTACCAGTACAACCTAAGAAAAGTAAAAGTGCGATAGCTGTGATTAACCCAGTGTCGTGCAGAGTGAAATCGTTAGCTACCATTGCATTTACTTGAGAATATTCTAATGTACCAAAGTTCATGTAGATAAGAAAAATAGCTACAAGCATCCCGAAGTCACCAATTCTGTTGACTATAAATGCTTTGTTTGCAGCATCACCTGTCCAAGTGATTCTAAACCCATCAAACTTTCTATCATACCAAAAACCAATTAAAAGATATGATGCAAGACCTACGCCTTCCCAGCCAAGAAAAGTAACTAAAAAGCTACTGCCTAATACTAGATTAAGCATCATAAATATAAATAGGTTGAGGTAGGCAAAGAATCTGTAGAAACTTCTGTCACCATGCATATAACCAATACTGTAAATATGAATAAGTGAACCGATACCAGTAATAATTAGCACGAATATAATCGAAAGTCTATCAACTTGATAAGCAAAGTCTAGAGAAAAATCCCCAGCACTAAACCAATTGAATAAGTTGATTATGTGAGCTTCACCAGTGGAATCACCAGCTAAGTTGAAAAATATAGAAAGTGCTATTAGAAATGATATGGCAACAGTAGAAGTTGCAATTGTCCCTATTAGTTTTTCGCTACCTATTTTTTTACCAAATAACCCAAGGATAAGAAATCCTACAAGTGGTAGTAGAGGTACGATCGTAATCAATTCAGGCATCAAATTTCCCGCTGTTTGTGTACAATTACTTTTTATTCAAAATATATAAAGCCAAAAATAAGAAATTCCCATTGATTACCCAATTAATCTTTACCATATAATTATGAACATTGCTAAAATTATAACCTTATTTAATCTTGTGTTTTAATTTTTGTATATTGACTAATTATTTAAAAATCAATGAACCATAATTATGATTTGCAATTTGAAATACTGGGTGCTATTTTTTACGGTTTTTTCCATTTCCTTTTTGTATTCTACAACTCCTGATAAATACTTACTAAAAACCAGCAATTCTGGAACGGAGTTTTATTTTTCAATCCCACCAAGCTATAATGAGTCAGGTAAAACCCCTCAAGTTAAAGTCTCTGTTCTTTCTTCATATGAGTCAGAAGTAACTATCGAAATTCAATCTTCTAGTTACTCAGAAACTAAGCAAACAATTAAGAATAGTATTGTAGAGTTTAATATAGACCAAAATGATGCAGAACCAATTACACACAATGGAATAACTGACAAAAAGAGAGAAGCAAATATTTATCAGAGCTCAGCAATCCATGTGACTTCTGAAAAGCCTGTTATTGTGTATGTAATTATTCAGAATGGAACTGTAACAGAAGGATTTATGGCTCTTCCAATTCAAAATTTGGGAAATGAGTATATCACTATGGCTTACAATGAACCAAATATGGGTACACCTGGTTGGTTTAGCCCTTTCACAACTATAACAGCAAGTGAAAATAATACTTCAGTCAAATTTACAATGGGTGGTGATGAATCTTCAAATTCTGAGATTGCTCTCAATAGTGGTGCATCGTTGAAAAAAGGGGAGTCAATTGAAAGAATTTTGAATAAAGGAGATGTATGGGTTTTATCTGTCAATGGAAAAGGGCAAGATTTATCTGGAAGCTTAGTTGAATCTACAAAACCTGTGGCAGTGGTATCAGGTGTGAATTGTGCCATGATTCCTGAAGGTAATACTTCATGTAATTATATTGTGGAAATGGAGCTTCCAACTAATTTATATGGAAAAAATTACTTTGTAACTCCTAGCATGTATAGATCATATAATGGGTTTGTAAGGGTGTATGCCAAGGATGACGAGGCTGCTGTATATAGAAATGGTCAGTTATTAGATATTATCTCAGAAAAAGGGGAGTATCTCGAATTTAGATTATGGGATAAAGTTGACGCAAGTGACGACCCAATACCACCAAAATTAGCTAGTATTTCCTCTAATAAAGACATAGCAGTAGTTTACTATAACCCAGGTACTCGTGAGGATTTTGTCGCAGGTAACCAAACTCCTGATAATCCTTATATGATGCAAATTATTCCCGCAGAACAGTTTACCAATTTGTCATATTTTGCTTCTCCTAATGCTATAGGAACTAATGACCCATTTATTAACAATGGAATCATAGTTACATTCGAAACCCCTGATGGCAATATACCCGATGATTTAATGTTAGCGAAAATTGATATCGATAATGTTATTGAAGAATGGTCAAAAGTTAGAGATTTGGCTGATGAAGTATATAATTTTGATGAAAACTATAATAGCAAATCTATTAGTTCCGCTATTCTCGACTTATCGATTGAGGGTAATTACGTCATTAAGTCAGAATCTAATGCTTTTAGTATTCAGTCAGTTAGTTTGGGGGGAAACTACTCACCTTATGGATTTCCGTCAGGAGGACAGTTTTATAATTCAGATAGTGATAATACAGCACCTATAGCTCAGTATCTGATTGACTGTGATGGTAATATTGTAGAAGGTGCAGGAGTTGTCTTTGATTATGATGATAGTGGTAATAAGACTAGCAATCTAAAGTATGCAGGATTCGATAATCTTACGAATTACGAACTAGAAATATTTAGTAATTCATCAGATTCTGTTTCATGGTCTTTAACAAGGATAGATAGTGAACTACCAGCAAGCGCTACATTAATTATGATAGATAATGAAGGCAATATGGACGAGGTTGAAATAGAGTACATAATTGACGATTATAGTGTAAGTAATAATGAAGGTTATACAAATCATCCAAATGTTATAACTTATAGTTTGTTAGATACACTGTATAATCAATCTGAAATCAATGACTTGTATGTCATGGCTTTGGAATATTCTAATGTCTCGGACAACTTCAAATATAAAGTATTAGAACCAACTTCTTGGGATTTTGGTGACCCAATCCCAACCAAAGGAAAGCTAGTGATAGAATCAACTATTGAGAAAGCTGAGTTCGAAGACTCCATGATCTATTCTGACACACTATTCGTAACTTTTGGTTTTTATAATGGTAGACAAATAGCCGAATGCGAAAAGCAGGAATTGATTATCAAAAACTTTGAAGTCGAATTTCCTAAATATAGTTTAGAAAGTGGGAGCGAATTAGAAGATATAAAGAATGGTGATGCAAAAATTAGTATTCAAGATACTCTATATAACTTGAGTAGTAAGTATCCACTCTATGTATCTGATATATCCCTGAAATATGGAGATAGGGGCTTTGAATTCGACAGAGTAATACCAAATAGCTGGACACTTGGAGATTCTATTGATCCAAATGAAAGCATAATTATTGAAATGATCTATGACCCTAACCACACTCCGCAAACCAATGAAGAACAAATAGTTATCGATTCTTTAGGAGTAGAGATTTCGGCTTTTGATAATGCAGGGGTGTTGGAGCCAATTGATTTTACTTATTTAACAGAACAAAAAGCTAAAATTAAAGCAAAGACTGAATCGTCTGTAAATTATGAAGATAGTAAGTATGACATTATTGTTAAAAATAATCAATTGATTTTAGAAGGTGATTATTACAAGAATCATTTAGAATCAATAGAGCTATTTGATATTGATGGTAACGAGATTGCAAATTTCACAGCTAACATCAGTAACACCTATAAAATAATAGGTATAGCTAGCGGTATATACTTTGTTGCAATAGAGATAAATAACGTGAGAATTATCAAAAAAATAATAATAACTAATTAAAATAGGGTAAATGATATGAAAAAAATGAGCATAATTGCTTCCATTGTACTTTTTGTAATTATACTAGCGGCTTGTGGTGATGAGAAAGATGCAAAATTGCAAGTAAAAGATTCTGATAAAAAAGACGAGCTACTAGAAAGAGCACAAGGATTATTTGCTGTATTACCAGCTAAAGCAGAGAATCCAGAAAACCCTCTAACTCAAGAAAAAATTGCTTTAGGTAAAAAGCTATACTTTGATACAGCATTGTCGATGGATGGAAACAATAGCTGTAACTCTTGTCATAACTTGGAAACTTATGGTGTTGATAACTTGAAAACTTCTCCTGGTGATAAAGGTGAGTTTGGAAATAGGAACTCTCCGACTGTACTCAATGCTGCATTCCACACAACACAGTTTTGGGACGGAAGAGCAAAAGACGTTGAAGAACAAGCAACCGGCCCAATTGTTAACCCAGTGGAAATGGCAATGCCGAGTCCCGAATTTGTAGTGAAAAGGTTAAGCGAAAATGAGGAATATAGAACAGCATTTGCTGAGGTATTCCCAGAAGAAAAGATAACTATTAAAAATGTAGGTAAAGCGATAGCCGCATTCGAAAGAACACTAATTACACCTTCAAGGTTTGATGATTATTTGGCAGGAGAAGCAACTGCACTAACTGACAAAGAAAAAGAAGGCTTAAAGACTTTTATGGATACAGGTTGTATCACTTGTCACAACGGTTCTCAGCTTGGTGGTAATATGTTTCAGAAGTTTGGAGTTCATAAGCCGTATTGGGAAGCAACAGGCAGCGAAGTAGTCGATGAAGGTAGATTTGAGGTTACAGGCAACGAGTCTGACAAATATATGTTCAAAGTGCCTGGTTTAAGAAATATAGAAAAGACATGGCCTTATTTCCATGATGGAAGTGTAGAAAGCTTAGATGAGGCAGTAGCTATTATGGCTGATGTTCAGTTAAACAAACAGCTGACAGATGAGGAGATTGATAACATAACTGCATTCTTGAAAACGCTAACAGGTGAAGTTTCTGAAGAAGCACTTATGTCTAGTAACTAGAATTATATACAGACATAGACTCAGAATCCCAAGTGATAGTTATTGCTTGGGATTTTTTTGTTTTATTCTTAGAAATTGTAACTAAACTGATTCTCTATGTGTCATCATTGTAAGCTTAAAAATGAAAATGAGGACTCAATGTATAGAATTATTATAATTTTTATATTTCTTATAGGCATATCTGTCTCTGCTTCTGAAGTAGATGAAATCAGAGCTGAGTTAGATGGCAAGTTAGGACTAAACAATCAAGGTACAGAGTTTTGGTTGTCATATCCAGATATGTTTAGTGTAGATATTTATGAGAATTTTTATATTTCTCTTTTATCAGAAACAGAGAATGTTGTACATCTGAGAAGTGCAGGTGGATCAGTCGATTCAACTATAATACTCAAAGCAAATGAGTCTAAAATAATTAGAATCTTTTTAAGGGAATATAATTTCTTTGAAAGCCAAAGAACAATTTCAAAAGTTATTGAATCAGTTGGAATCCATATTCAGTCTGAAAATCCGATTACTGTACACACATTTAATACCTATGCTGGATTGAAAGATGCCAGCTTGGCTTTGCCAGTTTCTTCTCTTGGTAAAGAATACATGCTTCAGACTTACTACAAAGGACCTGGAGTATCCATAGTTGCTCCATACGATGATACAAAAATAAAATTGAGACTTGCAAAGTCAAACCCTGATTTAACAATAATGACAGAAGACAGTTCTGAATACAAAGGTGGCGACAGTTTAGTCGTAAGTTTAAATAAAGGTGAGGTTTGGTATATATTCTCAACAGATACAACAGGCGACTTGACTGGTTCTATGATAAATTCAAACAATCCAATTAATGTTACATACTCACATTATGTTATAGATAGACCTAGGTATTCTAATCATGCTAATGAAATACATACTGTGCTATATCCTATTAATACTTGGGGAAAGGAATATTTCGTTCCATCTTACGAGGAATTTAATATTACTAACTCGGTTAGAATTAGTACAGTTCATGATAATGTTGAATTATTTAAAGATGGAATTTATTGGACAACCATCAATAATACCTTTGAAAATCAAGTATTTGAGTCAATACTTTGGTCTAAAGAGAATAAAAGCCCTCAAGTAATAACTAGTAATAAACCAATATCAGTATTGTTTTTTTCAGACAGAGAAATATATGAAGGTGAATCACTTTTTAACAGTTTCAGTGTTAACACATTAACTTCTTTAGAACAGTTTACTTATAGAGCATATTTTTCCATTCCCAATAAACATAGTTATTTATATTTAGACACTATGGTTAATAGATTAGTGATTAATTATAGAACCTTAAATAGCGAAGTGCCAAATGATATAGAAATATCAATTGTAGACACTTCAAAGATTGTAAAGTGGAAGAACTTTAAAGAAGAATTTGGTGACAATTACATTTCAAGGGAAATCAATGGTTATAATTACTTCAGCCATTCTTTTAGTTTGCCTGATTCTTGTGAAGTATATATTCGAGCTAAAAATACTAGGTTTGGCGGTTACTATTATCGCATATATAGCAGACCTCCAGGTGTTTACCCTGGTGTTATCGTAGATCATGATAGCTACGCCTTCCCAATTTCAACAAACACAATAGACCTAACTACTTCAGATACAACTACTCCTAAAGTGACTTTGACACAGATGAATAATAGAACTCATGGAATTGTTTATGATTTTGATGAAAATGCTTCTGGCTTGGCAGAGCTCTATATGTTAGAAGAGTATAGTCATAATTATAACTACAATTTAATTTCTGCGGATAGAGGGTTTTTAGTTAATGAAGACGTCAACTCATTTATATCAGGTGAACCAGTCCAACTTGAATTCGAATTAACAAAGAAGGACCCCAATGCAGATGCTTTCGCAGTACTTTATACTACAGATAAAGCTGGCAATGATACTCTAGTTTTTGTGAATGAAGAGCTGTTTACTTCAGTGGAATCTGAGTCAGAGATTGACCAGTTTGTATCAATAACTAATGATGAATTGATATTCAATAATCCAATATTTAATAGTGAAATTAATAAACTTAGTTTATTCGACATCAACGGCAGTGTTGTTAAATCAATTGTTAAACCACAAAGAAATAGAATAAATATAAGTGAACTAAATTCTGGAACTTATTTTCTTATGATAAGAACAACTAATAAGTTCTATGCTAAGAAGTTTAGTGTGGTAAGGTAAAAAAATACCCCAGAATAATAAATTCTTCTGGGGTATAAATACTCAAATTTTTCTTTAATTACCTAAAACTCACCATCCTGTGACCAGAAATATGCCTCGAATTTGCGACCTTTGTAAGTAGCATTTATTACACCAGAATAATCATAAGTAGTGCTAAGTAACTGTCTGTTTTTGTAAATAGTTATCTCTCCAGCAAAAGGTTTCAGTCTTTCAAAATCATCTGCTCCTGCTTCTTTTACACTTGTGAAGTGCACCTCAACATTATAATTTTCTATTGTAGTTGTTTCTTGCAACAGAACATAGTGCTCATATATACTATGTGTACCATCAACAAATTCACTAAAATTCTTGTCTTTTTTGATATTGAAATTAATTCTTAGTGTCCCTATATCTGAAGCTAATCAAAATTGTCTAAAGTAATTACTATTAAGTAGCATCCCACTTCCATAAAGAACAATATTACCAGTGCTTGTATGAGATTTACCATCAACCCCAACATAGGTCATTTTAGTACCTTCTGCTCCTACTACAGCAGCAGAGAGTCCATCAGCACTACTGTTTGTGCCATTGTCATCTCCACAACCAAATAATACAAACAGTGATAGGGTAATGAGTAAAATTTTTAATTTCATTTCATCTCCAATTGTTTCAATAAATAATATCCGAAAATATTTAAATTTTCTTATCTTTGCAACCTATGATATTAGAACTAACACAGATATTGAAATTAGATAATATTAATTCAGCTAATCAGGAAACTCCAGAAGTTGAAGAGATAGTTGAAGTAGATGTAGCTAATCCTGCAAAGGTTATTCTATTTGACGATGAATGGCACACTTTTGATGAAGTTATTAACCAACTGATAAAGGCCATAAACTGTGATTATCACAAAGCACAGCAAATTACTTGGCAAGTGCACAACCACGGCAAAGCTGTTGTTTACTCAGGTGATATGCCGGGATGCCTTCGCGTTAGTGCTATACTTGAAGAAATTGCTCTTCACACCGAAATAGAAATGTAATTAGAACTTTATTTTCTTAATTGCTCTTATTCTTTTTACTACTGGGGGATGTGAATAATTCATAAATACAAACCACGGATGAGGAGTTAAATTAGATAGATTGTCTTTTGAAAGCTTCTTAAGTGCATCTATCATATCATTCTTATTTTTTCTGCCAACTACTGCAAACTCATCTGCTTCGAACTCATTCTTGCGAGATAGCATATTCATCAGTATTGATAGAATTGATTCAATTGGGCTAAACAACAAAGAGAAATACAAGAATCCAGCATATAATGGGCTGCTGTCCATATAGAATGCTTGATATAGGTTACTGTCGTATAAGAATATAGAGAGCAAAAAGAAAAGAACACCAGTATGTAGTACACTAATTACCATTCCTTGCTGTATATGTTTTTTCTTGTAGTGTCCTATTTCATGAGCTAATACAGAAACTAATTCACCAACAGAATGATTTTCTACTAATGTATCAAATAGGGCAATACGCTTATTTTTACCGAATCCAGTGAAGAATGCATTTGATTTTGTGGATCGTTTTGACCCATCAATTATATAAATTTCTTGCAACGGAAAGTCCACTTTGTCTGAGAATTCCAGAATCTTATCTTTCAGCTCCCCATCTTCTAAATGGGTGTATTTGTTGAATAGTGGCATTATCCAGCGTGGTGCTACATACTGCATAGCCAATGTGATTACAACTAGTGAAAGCCATGCGTAGAGCCAGCTAAGTTGACCCAATTCATTAAAAATATATAGAATTAGTGCCAAGACTAAGCCACCAAGCACAGCCATTAGAACTAACCCTTTTACAATATCAACTACGAAAGTAGCTGCTGTAGTTTTGTTGAATCCATACTTTTCCTCTATAACAAATGTGGAATAAATACTAAATGGGAGTGATAGTATTTGTTGTGCTAGCATTATTATTCCGAAGAAATAGAGCCCTCTAACAATGAAGTTATCAGACAGTGATTCAGCAACTGTGTTTACATATTCGAATCCACCCATTTGCCAGAAAACTAAGAATAGGATAAGATTAAACACAGATTTTACAAATCCAAATTTGGTTCTATAACTAGTGTATTCTTGTGATTTTCTATATGTTTCTGCATCATATTCATCAGCAAATTCTTCTGGTAGTTTGTCATTTAGATTATTTAAATTTAATAACTTAACAACGTTATCTATTATGAACTCAATCAGTAGAATTGCGAGTATTATAATTCCGTAAGTATTCATTTTTTCATCTTTTTCATTTTGTTGATTACAAAGCTAATGATTATTAATCAACTAACATTAGGATTAACTCGTTATAAAACTATATATATTATTGAAATAAAAAATTGATAAATGAAAAAAACCATTCTTTTTACTTTACTTGCATTAATTTCTACATCTTGCTTTTTCTCAGTTCCACCTTATAAGGGTGATAAATCTGACCATTTCGATGGTGAGCAATTTTATAACTTAGACAAACCACAAGATTTCAACTATTTAGATTTACTTAAATTCTTTGCATTTCGTACTGACGGATATTGGGCAGATTATTACCCTCAGAAAATAGATCCGAATTTACGTGATTATGTTGGTAATGGTGAGTTAGAGGTGACGTTCATTGGTCACGCCTCTACGCTAATCCAATTTGATAGTATTAATGTATTGTGTGATCCCGTTTGGTCTGAGTACACTACACCAGTGAAGCCAATAGGGCCAAAAAGAAGAAGAGATCCGGGTATAGAGTTTGACAGTTTACCTCCAATTGATCTGGTAGTGATTAGCCACAATCATTATGATCACATGGACTTTGAAACATTAGAAAGACTAAAAGAGAGAAACGATCCGCTTATACTTTATCCTTTGGGAAATAAGCCGTTGTTTGATGATTATAATATTCCAAATTCAGACGATATGGATTGGTGGGATGAGAAAGTAATAAAAGACAGAAAAATTACTTTTGTTCCTGCAAGACACTTTGCTAATAGGGGAATAGCTGATAGAAATGGTACTTTGTGGGGTGGTTATGTGTTTGAATCGGACGGTGGACCTGTTTATTTTGCTGGCGATACAGGCTTTGGTATTCATTTCACGCAAATCAAAGATAAGTTCGGACCAATGAGATTTTCTATTCTTCCAATCGCTCCTATAATTCCACGTTCATTTATGCAGGAAGTACACCAAGACGCTAGAGAAGCAGTTCTATCTCATATAGAATTAGAATCACAACAAAGCATCGGTATCCATTTCGGTACATTCAAACAAGCCGGAGATGCAATGGTAACACCCATTGATTCATTGATAGTAGGTCTAAAAGATAATAATGTATCACCAAAGGAGTTCTTTCTTCCAGGACTTGGAAGAGTTGTTAAAGTACCACCTTTGAGAAAATAAATTATCTGCCAAGAGCGTGGCGAAGTGACATCAGCCCAACAGTACCGAATCCTAATAGAAATAGTATTTGGAAAGGAATAGCAGCTATCTCTAAGTGGTAGAGTGAGTATCCAATTCCAACGACAAAGTATAGTGTCAATAGTAGCTCTACAGCAACTAACATTGTAACTCTGTTCTGTCTGTATTTCTTTTTGATTGTATTCTTCGGTGCTTTGTCGCCATCTTTAGGAGTACGCGTGAACTCAGTTTTCTTTCCAACCAATGCTTCCAATACTGCTTTGGTATTGTTCACTGCCAAACCCATAGACCCAGCTAAAAAGACAGGGAAGAGGAGTATTCGCTTTCTCCAATCTAAGTGTATTGCCTTTTGACCATACATATAGAATAGGAATGTGGAGATAGAAGCAAGCACAAATATTGACATTAGTGAATAAACGCTGTCATAACCAGTAGTTGATATTTTTATCATCACTATTGGGATATTAAGCATTGCTACTAATATAATGAATGGGAATACTATATTACTTGTTAAGTGGATAAAGCATTCTAGCTTTACTTTTGGTTTTAGCTTCGATTTCCATACCATTGGCAATAGTTTTAGAGCAGTTTCTACTGCACCTTTTGTCCAACGGAATTGTTGTGTTTTCAATGCATTTATGTCAGCAGGTAATTCTGCTGGAGATGTAACGTCATTAAGGAATTTGAATTTCCAGCCATTCAGTTGAGCTCTGTAACTAAGATCAAAGTCTTCAGTTAGTGTGTCTGCTTGCCAGTTGCCAGCATCTATTATACAGTCTTTTCTCCAAATACCAGCCGTGCCGTTGAAGTTGATAAAGAAACCAGCTTTATTCCTAACTTGCTGCTCTATAACAAAGTGACCGTCGAGTGCAATGGCTTGTGCTTTAGTTAAGTAAGACTCGTCGCCATTAATATGTTCCCATCTAGTCTGCACCATTCCCACTTTCTCGTTCTGAAAGTGTGGCACTGTGCGTTTTAGGAAATCTTTCTTAGGTACAAAGTCGGCATCGAATATTGCAACGAATTCACCTTTTGCTATCTTTAGTCCTTCTTTGAGTGCACCTGCCTTGTAGCCAGTTCTATCAACTCTATGAATATAAGATATATCATAACCCTTTGCTTCATATTCTAAACAAAGTTTTTTGGCTAGTGCTTGAGTTTCATCAGTAGAATCATCGAGTACTTGTATTTCTAATTTGTCTTTCGGGTAATCTATTTCACAGATAGAGCCTATAAGTCTTTCTACCACATATAGTTCATTGAACATAGGTAGCTGAATAGTGACCAATGGCCATTCACCTTTTTGCTCGACTTCTTGAGTGTCTTGCAACTTAGTTTTTCTATAGTAGTATAGTAATACTATCCCGTGGATACCAAACCCAAAAAGAATAGTCAACGCTATAAAATAGATTGTAAGAAGTAAACTTTCCATAAGGAAGTTTTTTTCCCTTTAGATTAAAAATTAAACAACAAAATTACTAAATATTATCTTAAAACAACAAAAAATCGGTTCACAGTGTACAAATAATAGGAGAGTTTATTGTCTGCTATTGCTTGCGTTTATCCCACCAAAACTTCTTTATTAAGAAAATTGCAATTACTATACCAATTATTGGAAATATGATTTTTCCATATAAACCCAAATATTCAAGTATCTCTTCATAATTATTGCCAAATACATAGCCAAGATATATTAGTATTGTGTTCCAAACTAATGCACTAGCAGCTGAAAGAATAATTGTTTTCTTTAAGTCAAGTTCCGAAAGGCCAGCAAAGAATGAAATTACAGCTCTAGTACCAGATAAGAATCTATTTGCTACTATTAGATAGTAACCCCACTTCCTAAACCATTCCTCTGGCTTTTCTAAACTTTCTTGATTAATAAAAGGAAGTCTATTAGAATTAACTATCCGCTCACCAAACTTACTACCGAGTGCAAACATAATTATGAAACCAAGAACAGAACCAATAGTAGCGAACACCAATAGCGGTAGAAACCCAATAGTGCCAATACCCACTAGTGTACCCATAAAAACAAGCACAGAATCACTTGGTGAAGGAGGGAATATATTTTCGAGCATAGTGATGAATAAGGCAAATCCAAGTACCCAGTACCATTCTAAGTGCGACAGAAAATTTATTGCTGATTCTAAGTCAACTATGCTTTCAAACATTATGTATTACAATTGTTATTATGTAAAATACAATATAGCTAAAGAAAAAATATTTTCAATTCTTCTTGCATTATATTCAGAAACGTAATAATTTTGAATTCAATTTTACAACACAACTCAAAAAAGTTGATAACAACAAAACAATATAATACAACTATGATGCCCATGCATTGGATTAATTCCAGGGCAATGATTATGTGCAATAGGCATAATCAGATAAAGCGTAATCATGCTTAATCCCAAATCACATTAGTTGTCGTCCTTTATATTATTGTTTTTACCCATAGTTTTAGTTTTCGTTCAAGATGGAATTGTTATCAATCATAGCTTTAATCAGTGTATTCGTATTTTCAATTAGTGCTACTCTGCAATCTATACAGAAGCGTTATGATATGTTCGGTATTGCATTCGTTACTTTCGTTACCTCGGTTGGTGGGGGAACGGTTAGGGATTTGTTGCTCGGTTGTCACCCACTGTTTTGGATGGAAGACCCATCATTCGTAATTGCTATACTTACGGGTGTGTTTTCTACTTTTGTGTTCAAGCGAAAAATGCTGATACTAAAGCAAACATTCTTCCTATTCGACACTCTTGGCATTAGCTTGTCGGCAATTATAGGGACCCAAAAAGCTATAGATTTTGGTGTGCATCCATTGATTGCAATCTTCTTTGGGTTAGTAACTGCTGTGTTTGGCGGTATATTGCGTGATATGATGACTAACCAGATCCCTCTTGTTTTCAGAAAGGAGATATACGCTTCTGCTGTGCTGGCTGGTGGGTTTATCTACGTAGTCTTGAGTTACCTCTCTGCTCCGAGTTGGTTGTTAGTGGGTTTACCAATTGTTTTCATTTTCGCAATCAGAATAGTGTCAATAAAGTATAAGTTGTCACTTCCACGGGTAACGCTTTGATTTCTAGCGTTATTTTATTATGTTATATTTATGATAAGAAAATCAATCTTAATACCTTTGTTTATACTAGAAGCAGTCTTAACTTTCGTGATATTTTATTATTTGAAAGGCGATACTTTATTAACAGCATCACTAATTACAGTAGTGACATCGATACTATTCTTTGTTGGTAACCATTACGGAATGAAGAAGCAACAACTCAAAGAAGACGAGGAATACGCCTAGAAATGGGGTATGGATGTTGAGGATCTGTAGGGGTTTGATTAAATTTTTGCAATATTAATCCTAAGGTAATAAGACGGGTCCTAGTATCTTCATCCAAAATATGAACCCTAATATCCCACCCAATAGACCACTTAGTATAAAAGTAAATCTTATTTCCCTAGGTACAATTCTAAAAACTATGTAAACAGAGATCAATAGACCAATAAGGCCTAGAGAAATGGTTATGGTTCCTTCCCATAAATTTAACTCTTCAGAAAGAATAGCTTCGTCGCCAGTAAAAAAGCTCCCTGTAGGAGAAAAGAATCCAATTACTATTGACATCATTACGTTGAACACCTGTCTTAGCCAAAATAATGATAGAAATACAGCTACCCAATCGATTAGTTTGAGTCCATTTCTGTTAATATGTTCTTTTCTGTAAAGAACTATTAGTAGTCCCAGCAATCCAGTTAACATTGTCTGCATTGGACCACCTAGTGCAATCCAAAAAAAACTGGAATAATCAACAATTTGACCCATATCATAAGACATACTGCCGAAGTGAAGAGTGGTTTCATAACCAAAATATTTTGCAACTAAAATATGTCCAAACTCGTGACTAACCGTACCAATAGCAGTAAAAACTATAAATATAAGGGTTAATATTAACAAATATTTTATGTTTATTTTCATTTCTATTGAATTAGATATTAAAATACAAAAGCTATCTCTGACATTGACTCAACCTAACTACCAAACATCTCAATAGTATAATCAAATAGGGTAGAAGTGCCATATTCGCCATGGCCAGGGATAACTATTTGTGCATTTTGGTAAGTTTGTTTTAGCTTGTTAACTGTGTTGGGCCACTCGGTGGTGTTTGCGTCTTCTAAGTTTCCTTTTCCTGCACCTATTGATTTGATTAGACACCCACCAAATATAATCTTCTCTGATGGAATGTAGCCTATAATATTATCTGAAGTATGTCCCTCTCCAAAATATTTTGCTATTACAGTCTCCCCACCAATTTTTATACTTATCTCATTTTCAAAACTGTTGATGAAACTCTCATCAATATTGCCATTATCAATTAGGTCAATAGTCTTTTTGTTAGCTAATACATTAATTCCTTGCTTTTGTACTTCTTCAAGGCCACCTATACAGTCAACATGAAAATGAGTAGGAATTACAGCTTTGATATTCGATTCTAACTTATTTAAAATGAATTCTAGTAACTCAATTGTACTTTTATTATCAATTGGTGTATCAAATACCACAGATTCTTTGCCATAGCTATATATCATCCCATTGCAGGGGAAATTACCATATCCTTCGATATACAAATATGATATATGCTGATAGATATTCGGGGATAATTGAATAACATTCAAAGACTCAGAACTATACACAGTGTCGCCTACAACTTGGGCACTAAGTTCTTGTTTGTTCTTATCTACTTTCTCATCTTTTTGAATTATACATGAGCTGAGAAAAAAGATAGTTAATATTGTTATTAGGTGTGGAATTTTTTTCATGTTCTAAGCAGTAATCCAATTATTAGAATCTAAATATAATTAATATACACAAAAAAACCCTCACTTGAAAAAGAGAGGGCTTGTAAATAGTATTAAATTGAAGGGGAGATGTTAGTCTCTATACTCAGTCATTTTTGATTTCGCGTATTCGAAGTTCATTTCAGAGATGAACTCAACAGAAATAGATTTAGGGCATGCTGCCTCGCACTCGTAGTGATTAGTACAGCCACCAAAACCTTCTTTATCCATTTGCTCTACCATTGCGATAGTACGTTTTTTCTTCTCTGCTTGACCTTGTGGTAATACATTTAGATGCTTCAACTTAGCAGATGTGAATAACATTGCTGCACCGTTAGGACAAGCTGCCACACAAGCACCACAACCAATACAAGCTGCCGCATCCATAGCTACGTCCGCTTTAGGCTTAGCTACAGCTATGTC
The DNA here is from genome assembly GCA_046290495.1 of Chlorobiota bacterium. Taxonomy (GTDB): domain Bacteria; phylum Bacteroidota; class Ignavibacteria; order Kapaibacteriales; family UBA2268; genus PGYR01. Next base: position 805,529 of record JBKAGT010000006.1, read on the forward strand.
ATTTGCGTCTGGTGCAGAGCCAGTTTTAATACTGATATATCCACCTGCTTGAATTATTCTGTCGAATGCACTTCTGTCCACTACCAAATCTCTAATAACAGGGAATGATTCACTATTGAATGGCTCTATGTATATAGTGTCGCCACTACTGAATTTACGCATGTGCAACTGGCAAGCAGTTGTTGCTTTCTCAGGGCCGTGGGGGTTACCATTGATAGTCATAGAACAAGATCCACAAATACCTTCACGACAATCATGGTCAAAAGCTACAGGATCTTTACCTTCAGTAATCAAATCTTCGTTTAGTACATCGAGCATCTCTAAAAATGACATATGTTCTGATATATCACTCACGTCGTATTGCTCGAATCCACCTTTCGTATTATTATTTTTCTGACGCCAAATATGAAGTTTTAAATTCATTGTATTCTCCATTTTTTCCTTACTTGTAGCTTCTTACTGCTAACTTAACATTTTCAAAAGTCAACTCTTCTTTATGCAACTCTGGTCTTACTCCGACTCCCTTGTATTCCCAAGCAGCTACATATTTGTAATCTTCATCATTTCTTTTTGCTTCGCCTTCTTCCGTTTGATGTTCTTCACGGAAGTGAGCTCCAGCAGACTCATCTCTGTCTAGTGCATCGTAAGCCATTATCTCTGCAAACTCCAGGAAATCTGCTACTCTAGAAGCTTTTTCAAGTGCAATATTGTATTCAGCACCCTCTCCAGTGATTTTTACATCTCTCCAAAACTCTTCTCTAATCTTAGGTATCTCTTCCAAAGCATGTTTTAGCCCAGCTTCGTTTCGTGCCATACCAACATAATCCCACATTACTTTACCTAACTTACGATGGAAGTATGAAGGTGATTTAGTACCATTTACATTAAGAAGTTTATTGATTTTGTCATTTACATCACCAACAACTTTCTTACAATCAGGATGATTGTTGTCAATGTCAGGAAGGTCAGCTTTAGCTAAGTAATTACCTATAGTGTAAGGCAATACGAAATAACCGTCCGCTAAACCTTGCATTAGTGCAGAAGCACCTAATCTGTTAGCACCGTGGTCAGAGAAATTTGCCTCTCCTATTACATGCAGACCCTCTAGGTTACTCATTAGGTTGTAATCAACCCACAAGCCACCCATTGTATAGTGAGAAGCAGGATATATCATCATCGGAGTTTCATAAGGATTATCTCCAGTGATTCTTTCGTACATTTCAAATAAGTTACCATATCTTTCTTCGATTGTGTCTTTACCTAATCTAGCTATTGCATCTTTGAAATCTAGGTAAACACCATATCCAGTTGCACCTACACCTTTACCTGCATCACAAGCTTCTTTTGCCGAACGAGAAGCAATATCACGAGGTGAAAGGTTACCAAAGCTAGGATATTTTCTTTCCAAGTAGTAATCTCTTTCATCTTCAGGAATTTCGCTTGGCTTTCTAGTGTCGCCTTTTTTCTTCGGTACCCATATTCTACCATCATTCCTAAGTGACTCAGACATCAGTGTCAATTTAGATTGGTAATCACCACTTACAGGAATACATGTAGGGTGAATCTGTGTGTAACAAGGATTAGCAAAAAATGCTCCTTTCTTGTATGCTCTATAAGTAGCTGTTACGTTACAAGCTTGTGCATTTGTAGATAAGTAAAATACGTTACCATAGCCACCAGTTGCTAATACAACCGAGTCAGCTAAGTGAGTTTCTAACTCCCCAGTTACTAAGTCACGAGTTACTACACCTCGAGCTTTGCCATCAACCACTATGATATCCATCATCTCTTTTCTAGTTCTTAGCTTTACTCCACCTTTCTGAACTTCTTTTGCCAATGCCTGATAAGCACCTAATAGAAGTTGTTGTCCTGTCTGTCCACGTGCATAGAAAGTACGAGATACTTGAGCACCACCAAACGAACGGTTTGCTAAGTTGCCACCATACTCCCTAGCAAAAGGAACACCTTGTGCAGTAGCTTGGTCAATAATGTCAACACTCACTTGTGCTAATCGGTAAACGTTTGCCTCACGCGAACGGAAATCACCACCTTTCACAGTGTCATAGAATAATCTCCATACACTATCACCATCGTTTGGATAGTTTTTTGCAGAGTTGATACCACCTTGAGCAGCAATTGAGTGTGCTCTTCGTGAACTATCGTGAAATGTGATTGTTTCAACATTATAACCTAATTCCGAAAGAGTAGCTGATGCAGATGCACCTGCCAGTCCAGTACCGACTACAATTATCTTATATTTTCTTTTATTTGCAGGGTTAATTAAATTTATATCAAACTTATGATTTGTCCATTTATCCTGAATTGGACCTTCAGGTATTCTAGAATTTAATTTCATACTTGTCCTCCAACTAATCCTAACATTATGGTTATTGGAATTGAGATTAATGATATTACTATTACAAATGCGAATGCCGCTGCAAATTTTTGTAGCTTAGGTGTAAGCTCCTTACCATGTATTCCAAGAGTTTGGAACATACTGTGAACACCATGTTTTAGATGAAGCCCTAAGAAAATAACTGCTATCACATAGAATAGTGATACTATTACATTCTGGAATCCAAGAATAACCATAGTATAAACATCATGAACTACTCTACCATTTTCTAATGTTGCTTGGCTGGCATAATCACTTGGGTTAGTTATACCCAATGTGAAATGAGCTAAGTGATACAGAATAAAGAAAAGTAGTGTAAGGCCTGCATAAGCCATAAACCTTGATGAGAATGTAGATGCTTTGTAATTATTTACTTTATAGTTTCCTCCAACCTTCTTGTTGTGCATTGTTAAGTTTATAGTGGCAACAACATGAAGAATAAGAGCGAGTAAAAGTACAATCCTTACAACCCACAAACCAGGTCCCAAATCCGCAAGTCCTACAGCGTAAGAATTAATTGCTTCTGGGCCTACATAAATAAGTAAATTCCCAAGGGTATGACCTACGATGAACAACACCATCATCAATCCCGTTATCGCAACTACAATCTTACTGAGGATACTAGATTTTAAAAATCCTAACATATATATATGAATCCTATATGATTTATAAATTTTTTTTGTTTTTCAAATAATTATTTTATCTTTTGCGATTAGATTTTACGAACTTATCATAATCTATTACAGATGAAGAATAATTCGTTTTTTTCGTGTATATGAATAATAAGTTAACACTCTTGGCACAAAATTCAAATTATTTTGGTCATCACAGAAAATATGTTGAAAAAAAACAAGGAACTTTATGGCGGAAAGAGAACATTGGAACAGTAGGCTCGGATTAATATTTGCAATGGCAGGAAATGCAGTAGGTTTAGGAAACTTCCTAAGGTTCCCAGTTCAAGCAGCACAAAATGGTGGGGGAGCATTCATGATTCCCTATTTTACAGCATTCATACTATTAGCTATTCCTCTAATGTGGGTAGAATGGACTATTGGAAGAAGAGGTGGGCAATACGGACATGGAAGTTTACCTGGTATGTTGGACACATTAACCAAAAGCAAGGTAGCTAAATACTTCGGTGCAATTGGTATTTTGGTTTCCACTTTGGTAATGATCTATTACCTTTATATTATTTCTTGGACACTTGGATTTAGTTTTTTCTCTATAATTGGTACTTTCAATGAATTCAATAGTATAGAAACAATGAAAACCTTCTTATATTCCTACCAGGGTATAGGAGAAGGGTATTTTACTTCTCAATGGCCTGCCTATGTATTTCTTCTCATTACGCTAGCAGTCAATTTCTATATATTATCGAAAGGTATATCCGGCGGTATTGAAAAATTTGCAACTATCGCTGTACCTCTACTCATTGGGTTTGGAATTTTGTTAGTTGGTTGGGTTTTCTTCTTAGGAACACCCGATCCATCTATGCCTGATTTTAGTACTTATGTAGGTATAAATTATATATGGGAGCCTGATTTTAGTCTCCTGGGAAATTCGAAGATATGGCTTGCCGCCGCCGGGCAGGTGTTCTTTACCCTCAGTGTGGGTATGGGAACACTTCAAGCGTATGCAAGTTACCTTGATAAGAACGATGATATTGCTCTTAGTGGTCTAACTACAGCAGGGCTAAATGAATTTAGCGAAGTTGTATTAGGTAGTATGATTGCTATCCCTATTGCTACTGCATTTTTTGGATTGTCGATGACTCAGTCAATCGCAGAGGGTGGGGCTTTCGATTTAGGTATTATTGCAATGGCATCTATTTTTACAGAAATCCCGTTTGGTTCAATATTGAGCTTCATTTGGTTCTTCTTACTATTTATAGCTGGTGTTACTTCCTCAGTAGCAATGGCACAACCATTAATTTCATTCTTACAAGAGCAATTTAGACTAAATAGAAATAAAGCGACTTTAGTGGTTGGTGTATTAACTTTCATAGGTATTCACTTCATATTCCTATTCTTGGAGCACGGTTTCCTAGAGGAGCTCGACTATTGGGCAGGTACATTTGCATTAGTATTGGTGTCATTATTCGAAGTTATACTATTTGCATGGATATTCGGTATGGATAAAGGTTGGGAAGAAATGACCAGAGGCTCAGATATTAAAATACCTAGAGTATTTTATTACATCATAAAATATGTAACTCCTGCTTACTTATTGTTTATTCTAATTTTCTGGACTATTCAAGATGCGATACCTACACTAATGTTAGAAGGTGTGAAAGAAGCAGATATAATCTACAGATGGGGTGCTAGAGCGTTTATGACTGCAATATTCATGTCGTTAATGGCTCTGATATGGGTAGCTTGGAAGAGAAACAATGGAAAACCATTTAATGATGAAGAAATAGAAGGAGCAAAATAATGGATCAGATTTCGATAGAAGCAATTATTTTTATGGCATTAGGTTGGGGATTTGTTATCTCAATGGTAGTGTACACAATGAAAAAAGTATTGACAGGTAAAATAGAATATGATGAAAATGATTAATTGAGAAATTAATTTAACTTTTAATATTAAATAGCTTTAAATGTCAGTATTTAAAGCTATTTTTGTTTTTTATACGTTCACTAAGAACGAAATAATTAATTACAGACTTAGAAAAATGAAACACCAAAAATTTAGACCAAAGACTAAAAAGCTAGGGAAAGAAACCAAGCAGTATAAGAAAGAAAAGCAGGAAAAAGAATTAGAATCGAAAGTTAGGATTAATAAATTCATAGCAGATACGGGTTTTACTTCTAGAAGGAAAGCTGATGAGTTAATTGAGCAGGGTAGAGTAACTGTAAATGGAAATATAGTAACTGAGCATGGCACTAAGGTAAGAAAGGGAGATAATGTTCGTGTAGACGGTGACTCGATAGGTTACGAAGAAAAGTCTGTTTACTATATATTAAATAAGCCAAAAGATACTATAACGACTACCGAAGATCAATTTGGTCGTACTACGGTGATGGATATAGTAAGGGTGAGAAGAAGAATATACCCTGTTGGTAGGTTAGATAGAAATTCAACGGGTGTATTACTAATGACAAACGATGGTGAATTAGCTAATAGACTGACTCATCCAAGCTATGAAGTTGAAAGACTGTACAAGGTTAAATTAGATAAAAAACTTGAGATAGACCATGCTAGAGCCATAGCAAATGGTGGTATTGATTTAGATGATTATGTTACTTCACCTTGTGAAATATTTATTGACCCTAAACATGGGGATAATTTATCTATATCTTTGATAGAAGGTAAGAATAGAGAAATTAGAAGGATGTTCGAGAAGTTCGGTTACTTTGTGAAAAAGTTAGATAGGAAATCTTATGGTGGTATAAGCAATACAGGTTTATCTCGTGGACAATACAGACATCTGAACAAAGCAGAGATTTTAGCGTTAAAGAAGCTAGTTGGACTAAAATAATAAAATAATTATTTCGAATTTTAAATGAATTTTCTTAATCCATTTGTACTTTTTGGCCTAGCAGCAGCTTCTATTCCTATCATTTTGCATTTAATTAATTTGCAAAGGCAAAAGAAGGTAGACTTTTCTACTTTGAAATTTTTAAAAGAACTGCAGCAATCTAGTATAAGAAAACTAAAGCTAAAGCAATGGTTATTGCTTCTGCTAAGAACACTCCTAATTATTTTTGCAGTATTGGCTTTTGCAAGGCCTACTATAAACACAGTCTTACCTGGTTTAACTGATTATTCGAATACTAGTATGATAATCTTACTTGATAACACCTATAGTATGGATGTTTCAGATGAAAATGGGAATAGATTTAGACAAGCTAAAAATGAGCTGAACAAATTAGTAAGTTCTTTGAAAGAAGGCGATCAAGCAGTTGTTATACCATTAAGTGGCAATAAGCCAATACAGAATTATAACTGGACGAATAGCAGAGATAAATTAAATAATGATATTTCAGAGCTCAAGATTGGGACAAATAAACCTAACTTAGAGAAATCTCTAAAGTTCGCTTCTATTCTTTTTGATGAAGCAGTGAATGTGAACAAACAACTATTTATAGTTACAGACAATCAAAAAAATATAATTGATGAACTAGACACTAACCAAATAATCAATGGTAATTTACCCATCGTAGTAAATCAAATTGGAAAGAATTCGAAAAAGGAATTCAAAAATATTAGTATCGATTCAGTGAGAATCCTCAGCTCCATGGTTCAAGAAAATAGGCCTGTAGAGTTTGAAATATTTGTTACTAATTGGTCTAACAAGAAGTTGACTGACAATTCAGTTGCAGTGCAATTCAATGAAACAAAAGTTGCACAAAGCACTTTCACAATTGCCCCTCAAGAAAATCAAAATTTTATTCTGTCTGCAAAACCAGATAACTCTGGTCCTGTTAGCGTAATAGTTAGCATTGAAAATGATGAAGTGTTAATTGATAACAATTATTTTTTAACATTAAACATACCAACTAAACCGAATGTACTTGTCTATTCTGATTATGAAAACTTGTTCCTAAAATCAGTTTTAGATAATCTAGTTGAATTTAATTCAATATCCGGCTTCAACTATACTCAAAATTTAGGAAGCATAACTAATAGGTTCAACAATAATATTATACTATTAGTTGATAAAAAAGTACTTAGTAGCAATGAAATCAATAGTTTACAGAAAACACTTGCTAAGAATATAAATGTTATTCTTTTTGCACCTATTGAAAATGTAGACACTTTCATTGAAAGTGCTGAAAAATTAAGTTTAAATATCAATGAATTAATTAGATATGAACCTGCAGCAGCAGAATTCTCAAATTACGACAAGCTCCATCCTTTATTCGAGGGAGTTTTTGTTGGAGATAATTCTGATAATCAGACAATTGAAAGTCCCAAATTGATGGCTGAATTATCAAATAGCAATGGAAGAGCTATAATTGAAACACCTAGTGGAAATTTCTTATCTGAAGTATCTATTGGGGAAAGTTCTTTGCTTTATTACTCTGTACCATTAATTCCAAAATGGAGTGATTTCGTAACTACTGGGCTATTCCCAACGCTTGTTTATAAATCAATAGATTATCTTAATACTTCGAATAATCATAAATCTAATGTTTCAGCTAATTCATTAAAAGTTCCAACAAGCTTAACGCCAAGTAGTAGGTTTGAGATAAAATCACCAAATGGAACATCCTTATTTGTAGATGCCAAAAAGGTAGGTGACTCATACATACTTGACATTCAAAACAAGAGTGAATTTGGTAACTATTATGTTTATAATAACAATAAGCAATTAGTAGCGTACTATAGTATAAATCATATACAAAGTGAATCTAATCTAGAATCAGTTTCAAATGATGAGATGGTTAACAGTCTTGAAAATATTGGTGCTGATGCTAATAAAATAATTTTTGTTAACGATGACGAAACAATAAACGACAGTATACAAAGGGCTAGGTTAGGCACTGAGTTGTGGCAGATATTCTTGATTTTGGCATTATTGTGTGGGTTAACTGAACTAATAGTGCAAAAACATTCTAAAAAAGTTAAATTAGCTTAAATGATAAACTCAAATAAGAACATATTATTAATATTTGGATTGGCAATCATTCTTTCTAGTTGCGATTTCTTCAATAACTTTACTACATATTTTAATACATATTATAATATGGAAAGGCTGATGGAGAAATCAGAGGATGAATTTGAGTTTATGTCTTATGATAAAAGAGAAATACAAGTATATGTTCCTGAGCCAGATGTAAAAGAACAAAAAGATTATCAGCTAGGCCCACCTCCTTTTATGAAGGATCTTATCATTACACAAAGGCAAAGACAAGCAGTCAAGGTGAAATTAGATTCGATTATAATAAAAGGCTCTAAGATATTAGCACACAAAAGTAATTCCGATTATGTAGAAGGTGCTTTGTTTCTGATGGCCAAATCTTACTTTTACCAAGAAGAATGGAGACCCTCAGAAATAAAATGTAGTGAATTAGTAGACAAATACCCTAATAGTGATTTCTCACCTGATGCTCATTTACTTTTTGCTAAAAATGCGTTAATACAAAGAAATTTCTATACTGGTAAGATAATGCTTTCACGTACGGTAGATATTGCTTGGCAAAAGAATAGATATGATATACTTTCTGAAGCATTTAGAATTCAAGCAGAATTGTCTCTATATGAAAATGACAAAGAAGAAGCTCTTCGGCCATATAGACAAGCAGTAGCACAGTCAGATAATGATGAAATGGCGGCTCAATGGCAACTTGAATTAGCAGCGCTTCTTTATAGAATTGGTGAATTTGAAAGAGCTGCAAAAGAGTTTGCTAAAGTACGTAAATACTCTCCTACATATGAAGCTCAGTACGAATCATACTTATATGAAGCTCAGAGTCTTGCTCGACTCAAGAAATTTGAAAAATCAGATGAAATTCTAACTCATTTGGAAGAAGATTCTAAGTATGAAGAATGGAAAGGTTATACTTACGCTGGGCGATTAACAGAGCAAAGAATGAAGGGCAAAGAAGTAGACATAGTAGCAATGGAAAATCATGCTGATACTACTTATGCAAACAACAAATTAATTAATACATACAGCTTTGAAAGAGGTATGGATTTCTATGGCAATGATAACTATTTTAAAGCTCAGCAGTACTTTTCTAAATCGAGAAATCAAAGAACTCCTATTTTTAAAGAATCGACTTATATGTTCAAAGCACTTTCTGAATTGAGATATAAACTTAAAAGTGCGAATGACTATTTGGCTCGAATGGAAACAGATACTAGTAGACAAATGGGTGATACAATAGTATACAACACAGCATTGTTATTTTTCGAAGCTGGTAGAATACATGAAGAATTAGGAAACAAGGATTCCGTGTTACATTATTATAAATTAGCGTATGATGTTTCTCCTAAGCAAATGGAAGGAACTTCAAGGTTTTTATATTCTTATGCTAGAACTATCAGAGAGGATGATGCATATAAATCTGACTCCTTATATGAAGTTTTAGCAGATAATTATGCTTTGACAGAATTTGGTCAAGATGCAATGAGAAAGTTAGGCTTCACTGAAGAGTTTATAATTGATACAGTAAGAGAATTGTTTTCATCAGGAATGAAAAATAAGGGCTTTGGAAATTATGATTATGCAAATAAACAATTCTTAAAGATTTATGAAAAATATCCAAATCATAAATTAGCTCCGAGGGCACTATACAATGTTGGGTGGGTCTACGAAAATAATTTGAATAATATAGATAGTGCTATTTACTACTATGACATAATACTGGAAAAATATCCTACATCAGAATACGCTGAAGAGTTGAGACTGCCAATTGCACAACTTAAAAACCAAAGGTATGGAGATGAGATACCAGATTCTTTGACATACAAACCACAATACACTGATTTAAAACCTAAGAATGCCATAAAAGGGATTCCTTCATCAAGAACAATACCAAACCCTAAAATCAAAAATCCAAATGGTAATAATGGTGAGCTGGATCCTAATGAGCTATATAATGATCCTAGCAAGGCATTGGACAAAGGAAAAGAAGTAATAAATAAGCCATTAGAGATGCTCAAACAAATAGATATTGATGACCTAAATCCAATGAATTTATTTAATACTGAAGAAGAGCCAGAACCAGTAGAGCCAGCGCCAGATAATAAAACCGAACCAGCTATCCCAGATTCAACAAAGAAAAAATAAATTGATTTTCTTATAATATTAGCTTACATTGCAACAAATATTGTTGAACTATGACTGTATGTAATGGGAAAAGAATTTGAGCTAAATCGTGGTTACGTAGAAACCGAAGAGCTGATTAATAAGATTGAAAAGTTAGAACAGAAACTACAATGGTACAAGTCATTTTTTGATAATGCTACTGATGCTGTTTTTATTGTTCAACCAGATGCATGGGATATTTTGGATGCAAATGATTATGCTGCATCCTTATTGGGTGTACCTCGCTCGGAATTAGTTGGTTCTATCATGCCTCAATTCCGACGTATATTTAAACTTCTGAAAAAATCATCATCACCTGTCGTACTTAGTGAGCTTTCAATAGATACCCCTCATAATCCTAATTTAATGGTTGAAGTTAGTGCTAGGTTTTTCGAACATGATGATAACAATCTTATATATGCAATAGCACGTGATGTAAGTGAGCAACATGCACTGACAGATAAAATGGTGCAAGCAGATAAACTTGTTTTACTTGGCCAGCTTAGTGCTGGTGTTGCTCATGAGATTAGAAACCCATTAGCTGCTATAAACCTAAACTTACAGTTAATGAAAAGAAACACTGGTAAAGAAGATAAAAACTATAACTACATAAAAAATGCTATGTCTGGGGCTGAGAGGATTTCTAGAATAGTTGAGTTAACGCTCAACTTTTCGCGTCCAGCAACACCAAAAGTTGAAAAAGTAAATATCAATCAGATTATTCCAAATTCTTTGGATATGGTTAAACCAATAATAAAAAGAAAAGATATAAAACTTAAAATAAGATTGCAAGATGATTTGCCTGAGACTGTAGCAGATGCTAAGCAAATACAACAGGTATTTATTAATTTGCTCACCAATGCTAGTGATGCCATAGAGGGTGCAGGTGAGATAAGAATAAACACTTATACTGAAATCGGTAATAAGGCAAATGAAGGAAGTTATGTGGTAGCATCTATCGAAGACACAGGTAGTGGTATTCAACCTGAAGATTTGCAGAAAATATTCAATCCATTTTTTACAAGAAAAACTGAAGGTACAGGTCTAGGTTTACCAATAACTCAACGAATACTCCATCAGCATAATGGAGTAATAGATGTGGAAAGTAATGCTAATGAAGGTACGTGTTTTTATGTTAAGTTACCATTATTGTAATTTGTATTAATATTACTTATTTTGATAAAATATATCAGCTGAAAAAAGGAAATATGGCAAAGAAAAATTATACGATAGCGATAATAGAAGACGATAAATTAGTAAGTGATACTGTTAGTGATGTATTGTCAGAGACTTATTCCAAAGTTCACGTTTACAACGATTCGAAGAAAGCATTAGAAGAGATTGGTACATTAGCACCAGACCTATTATTACTCGATATTTTTCTAGGTCATGCGAATGGTCTTGATATATTAGAAACTCTAAGAAATGAAGGTTTCAAAATGCCTGTCATAATGATGACTGCATTTTCTGATATCAAGATGGCTGTAAGGGCAATGAAACTTGGGGCAGAAGACTTTATAGTCAAGCCATTAGATTTGGAACAGCTAGAGCTAAGTGTACAAAAAGCTCTAGAGAATCATGACCTTAGAAGAAAAGTTGATATACTTTCTGAACAATTAAATGAAACAAAACCCAGTGAGATAATTGGAAAGTCTGAAGGACTTACGAAAGCCCTTGAAATGGGTAAACTTTTTGCAAAAGCAGAGAACACTACAGTCTTAATATTAGGTGAATCTGGTACCGGTAAAGAGCTTATGGCTAGGTACATTCACGATAATTCTCCAAGATCAAAAGGGCCATTTGTAACTATAAACTGTGGTGCTATACCAAAAGAATTAGCTGAGAATGAGCTTTTCGGTTATGAGAAAGGTGCATTTACAGGTGCAACTGAAAAAGTAAAACAAGGTAGGTTTGAGCAAGCTAATCACGGTACTATACTTTTGGATGAGATCGGTGAGCTTAGTTTAGATTTACAAGTTAAGTTGCTCAGAGTGCTACAAGAAAAGAAATACTATAGACTTGGTGGCACTAAAGAAATATCAGTTGACGTAAGGGTTGTTGCTGCTACAAATCGAGATCTTGAAGATATGGTTGAAGAGGGTGAATTCAGAGAAGACCTTTATTACAGACTGAATGTTGCCCAAATTACATTGCCACCACTAAGAGAAAGAGACGAAGATATACTACTACTTGCATCTAATTTTGTAGAAAAGTTCAACAAGTCTTTTGGGAAAAATATAAAAGGATTCTCACCAGAAGCTGCTGCCGCTCTACAAAAGTATCACTGGAAAGGTAATATCCGTGAGCTTACAAATGTTATTGAAAGGGTGGTTTTACTAGAGCAGAATGAAATTATTGATAAAGATTCATTAGCATTCCTTCGTGATGGAAGAAAAACTGCTAAAGCAAAAGACCAGAAAACTCGAGAGCTATATTTACCAGATGGTGAGCACTATTTGAAAATATCAGATAAGGGTGCTTATATGAATAATATTGTAAAAGATCTTATTCATCAGACCCTAATAATTACTAAAGGTAACCAGATAAAAGCCGCAAAAATATTAGGTATCTCAAGGGCTAAGCTTAGATATAGATTAGAACAATTGGATATAGACGCAACTTCACGTAGTTATAAAACTGCAAAGCTAGGAGATGACGATGAGTGATAAAGAGAAAAATCCTTTTAATAAAAATTTAGATAATGATGAAGATACAGAAGGTCTTTTAGATTCAGATGATTTATTATCTCTAAATGACTTTGATAGTTCATTTTCAGTTCCTAAGTTTTCTACAAAATCTAATACATATTCAAACAACTTCATAGAGTCGGAAGAATTAGATGAAAAGCAGTCTGTAGTAGAAATTAGCAAACCAGAAGAAGATGAAAGTAAGGCAGAAGTTTATATAAATAGATTGAAATCAGGTGAGTTAGAGTCAATAGAAGTTGTTGCTTCGAATGGGGAGAGGATACTCATTAGATTTGAAATTGATGATACTAAAAATGTAGAAACAAACTATGAAAATGTAGAAGCTTCAGAAAAAGAAATCCCCAATACAAACCCAGAAGATGAGTTAGATATTGAGGATGAAAATCTTTAAAATTAAATTTTACTCGTTAGGTTCAAAGTCTAATATTTCTTGGTAAACTCTTTCTACTATGTCTTCTTCGTTAACATAGCCAACTGATTCACCTTTCTTAAACAATAGACCTTTACCTTTAGCTGCTGCTACTCCAATGTCAGCATCTGCTGCTTCACCAGGTCCATTTACAGCACAACCAAGAATACTTACCTTCACTGGTTTCTTAATGTTCTTAGTTTTTTCTTCTAATTCACCAACAATCTTGAATAAGTCAACATCTAGTCTACCACATGTTGGGCATGCGATAATCTCTACTGATCTTTGAGCTAAGCCAAGTGATTTCAGAATCTCTTTACCTACTTCTACTTCATTTTCGGGTTGGTCAGTTAGTGATACTCTAATTGTGTCACCTATTCCTTCTGCAAGTAAAGTACCGATACCAATTGCAGACTTGATTGTTCCTTTTTTAATCAATCCAGCTTCTGTAACACCCAAATGTAGTGGGTAGTCTGTTTCTTTTGCTATCAATCTATAAGCAGAAATCATCAAAGGTACACTAGTTGACTTCACAGAGATAATCACATCATCAAAGTTGTTATCAGCTGCTATATTAGCATGTCTCATAGCACTCTCGAAGAGTGCTTGGTCTGTCGGATAGCCATACTTATCCAAGATATCTTTCTCTAATGAACCTGAGTTAACACCGATTCTGATTGAAATTCCTCTTTCTTTAGCAGCATCAAGTACACGTTTAATTTTGTCAACACTTCCAATATTTCCAGGATTAATCCTAACGTTTGCAACACCTGCTTCAATTGCTCTTAGTGCATAACTATAGTTGAAGTGTATATCAGAAACTATTGGTACATTGGATTGCTTTACTATTTCTCCAATAGCATCACAAGCATCTTTGTTGTTAACAGTTACTCTGACTATATCTACACCAGCTTCTTCACATCTTTTTATTTGGTCAACTGTTGCTTTTACGTCAGCAGTTTTTGTCTTAGTCATAGTTTGAACTGATACAGGAGAACCACCTCCAACAGGGATACTGCCAATCATTACTTTCCTTGACTCTCTTCTAGGATACATGACACTTTGTGGCATTTCCTCTTTTGGCTTGAATATATCAAGTCCTATCGTGCTTTTGTTGTTTTCAGTCATTATAATCTTTTACTTAATTCATTTAATATATTTTTTTCTCTTTCAGTGAGGTTAGCATAACCCGTCGATGATATCTTATCTAAAATTGAATCTATAGTTCTTTGTGTTATAGTTTCACCATCTATCTCGTAAGTTTTACTGTTGGAATAGCTATCCTCAATCTCATATTCATCTTCAGTTGTTTCAGTTTTTGTCCAACTTACTTGATATCTATCAGCTTCCTGTTTTGGCTTGGCAAATGGATTACTGAAGTTACTCTTAGGGTAATTACCACCAAATCCACCGTAACTTGATTGATTTCCTCTTTGTCCAAAAGAGCTTACAAAAGTGTTTAGGAATTTGTATATACCTATCTTATCACCATATTTTATTAGCAAGAAACCAGTTGCTGCTCCACCTACGTGAGCTAAGTGAGCGACTCCATCGGAAGTACCAGTTATACCCATAAATAGTTCCAATCCTGCATATATCATTACAAAATACTTTGCTTTGATAGGGATGAATATTGGGAATATAAATATCTTTCTATCAGGATGAGTCATACCGAAAGCTAAAAGCACACCAAAAACACCACCTGAGGCTCCAACAGTTGGACCAGCACTAATAGCGAGTTGCACTAATCCTGCACCAATTCCAGTGAGTAAATAATAAAATAAGAATTTACGGCTACCCCATTCATTTTCTAACTCTATACCAAACATCCATATAGCAAACATGTTAAAAAACAAGTGCCACAGACCACCGTGCATAAACTGAAAACTCAATAATTGCCAAGGCCAAAATGAAGGGTTCCCATATGGTGAAGGTTTTTGAAATGTGAATGAAAAGTTGGTTGTATTTAAAGCAAAATAATCAAGAAAATATTGTGATAATGGAATACCAGAAATATATATTATTTCCATTACGAAATACTGAAGTATAAAGACCGCAATATTTATAAGCAAAAGGTATTTGATAACAGGGGGGAGCATACTCATCATTCCTCCACTTCTACCAAAACCACCTGGCCTTTGTCCGAATCCGTTCATCTAATTTTTAGTACTCTAATTAATTTATTCAAGATTAAATACAAATACGAATTAGTCACATTATTGTTTTTATCTTAATGCTTCTATACCAGGTAATTTTTTACCTTCTAAAAATTCTAATGATGCACCGCCTCCAGTTGAGATGTGCGAAACTTCATTTTCGAATCCGAGCTGTCTAATAGCTGCTACAGAATCGCCACCACCAACTATAGTGTTAGCACCATTCTTTGTAGCTTGCGATAGTGATTCGGCAATGCCAATAGTTCCATGAGCAAAGTTTGGCATTTCAAACACACCCATTGGGCCATTCCAGAGCACAGTCTTGGAATTCTTAACTATGTCAGCATAAGAATTCTTACTTTCTTCGCCAATATCTAATCCCATCATATCATCTGGGATAGCTGTAGCTTCTACGTTTTTAAATTCTGTGTCGTTTTTGAATTCTTTTGCAACAACAATGTCAGATGGTAGCACTAAGCTTACATTATTCTCTTTAGCTCTATTAATAATTGATTTTGCCATTTCAATTCTGTCTTCTTCTACTAGTGATGTTCCAACATTTATTCCTAAAGCTTTGTAGAATGTGAATACCATTCCACCACCTATCAAAATATTATCACATTTAGAAAATAATGATTCAATTACATCAATTTTGCCAGATACTTTCGCTCCGCCAATTACTGCTGTAAAAGGCCTAACAGGAGAATTCACGGAATTTTCTAAGTATTCGATTTCTTTTTCTATCAGCTTACCAGCATATTTTTCTGTGAAAAACTCAGCAACAGCAGCTGTGCTGGCGTGAGCACGATGAGCTGTCCCGAATGCATCGTTTACATATAAGTCTGCTAAAGTTGATAGCTTCTTTGCGAATTCAGTATCATTCTCAACTTCTTCTGAATAGAATCTAAGATTTTCGAGTAGTACAATTTCGCCACTCTTAGCTTTATTTACTACTTCTTTTGCTTTGTCCGAATTACAATCATTTGAGAAGTGCACCTTGCAATCCATATTCTTTTGTAAATATTCACTTACTGGTTTTAATGACATTGATTCAACAACTTTACCTTTGGGTCTGCCCAAGTGAGACATTAGAACAGCAACGCCACCATCAGAAATTATTTTCTTGATGGTGGGCATTGATGCTATTATTCTTTTGTCGTCTGTTATGTTACAATTTTTATCTAATGGAACATTAAAATCAACTCTGACTAATGCTTTTTTCCCAGAGAAATTGCAGCTATCTATAGTTCTAATCATAACTTAATTAGCCGCCAATTTTTGAAATTAGGTCAACTATTCTATTGCTATATCCAGCTTCGTTATCGTACCAGCCAACTACTTTTACGTGGTTGCCATCTACAACGTCAGTAAGTGGCGAGTCGAATATAGACGAGTGTCTGTTACCAATTATGTCCGAAGAAACAATTGGGTCAGTGCTATATTCTAATATTCCTTTTAGCTCATTTTCAGCAGCTTTTTTGAATGCAGCATTTACTTCTTCTACTGTTGTAGATTTTTCAGTTACCACAGTGAAGTCTGTCAATGAACCATCAGGAATAGGTATTCTCACAGCATAGCCGTGAAGTTTCCCTTGCATTTTTGGATAAACCAAGCCAACAGCTTTTGCAGCACCAGTCGTTGTTGGTATAGCGTTGACAGCAGCTGATCTAGCTCTTCTCATGTCTTTATGTGGTAAGTCTAATATTCTCTGATCATTAGTGTAAGCGTGTACTGTAGTCATGAAACCAGATTTGATTCCGAAGTTTTCATCTAATACTTTAACCATAGGAGCTAAGCAGTTAGTCGTGCAAGAAGCGTTGGAGATAAGTTGCTCATCACCAGTCAAATCGCC
The DNA here is from genome assembly GCA_046290495.1 of Chlorobiota bacterium. Lineage (GTDB taxonomy): Bacteria > Bacteroidota > Ignavibacteria > Kapaibacteriales > UBA2268 > PGYR01. The sequence goes on from JBKAGT010000006.1 coordinate 822,807, forward strand.
ATCATTTACACCAAGCACTACGTTTGCATCCATTTGGTCTTTAGCAGGAGCAGAAAGTACTACTTTCTTAGCACCTGATTTTAAGTGCTTTGACATTCCTTCTCTGTTGTTGAATACACCAGTTGATTCTAATACTATATCAGGTGTGTCACCCCAGTTAATGCCTTCTGGATTTCTTTCAGAAGAGATTTTAATTTTTTTACCGTTGACAATTACAGCACCTTCTTTGTGCTCTACATCGCCAGCGAATTTGCCATGAACAGAATCATATTTTAGCAAATGAGCTAACATTGCAGAATCTGTCAAATCGTTTATACCAATTACTTCTATGTCTAAATTTCTATTATAAATTTCACGGAAGGCCAATCTACCAATACGCCCAAATCCATTAATAGCAAGTTTAACTGACATTATCCAACCTTTTTTTAATTGAGAATATAAATAAACTCAAAATTACGAAATATTCCTAAGTTTATAGAATTTTAGACGATAATGTGAATATATATTATAGGTTAGATTTTAACAGTAGTGGTTGGAGTTATATTATTTTGTAAATTGTGAAATGAATGGTATTGTATGCGAAATGAAGCAATGGTTTACTATGAGATGTCGTTTATTTATATTACTTTTAATATTAAGTTCATGCTCATCAATTAGTACTGAAAATATAAAAATAGAAAGAATTTTTTCTGGTTATTCTAAAACAGTTAGTAACGATACACTATATTATCCAACTCATTATGAATTAGATAAATTGTACACAAGAATAAACTTGTATGACTATTTAGTTGTAGGTGATAGTGTGCACTTATATTTTGAAAGTCTATTCTCTTTAAAATGTTCCCAAATCTCTTTTAAATATTCATTTTTAGACTTAGGTGGTAACAAGCTAAAACTAAAAAAGGTTTCATTTTTACCTACAACTGTTGGAAGATTTAAAGAGGTTCTGTTTTTGAAAGATACTATACTAAATATTGCAATAAGAAGTAACACTAATGAATTTGCATTTGCAAGCTATAAATTAAATATTAACTAATAGTTTCAAGACTTAGAATAAGTCTTGAACTAGTAAAAAATAATAAAATTTAGCTAATTATACTTAAATTACTTTTAATGAGAACATACGCTTTTATTGGTTGAATGAAACAGATGATAATTTTAAATAGATTTAGAAATAATGTACGAACTACTTAGAATAGCTTTAATTTTGTTAAGTACATTTCAGATTCTAATATTTGCTTTGCATTTAGAATTAAACACTAACGTTTATGTAAATGATAAAGAAATATTGAAAATGAGCTTTAAAGACTATGTAACTATTAGCTTTGATGGTAAAATTGATGAAGAAAACTTATTACTTTACACAACATTCTCTAAACTTAAGCAAGATATTAATTTAGTAGAATTTAATTACTCTTATGGAAGTGGAAACAAAAAATTGACTAATGAATCAATTCATATGGACCAAGTAGAACTAGAAGAGGATAGTTTAAATTATAATAAAAGACTAATTGCAATTGACACCAGCGGATACAACAAAATTGATTTTCTAACTCAAATTGAAATTGAAGAAGAAGAAGAGTTAGATAGTATAAAAATAAGTATTGTATCTGATAACTTTCAAGTAAAAGAAAGTATCCATTTTAGTACATCTAGAAGTTTAGATTTTGAGTTTTGGGGACACGGTGATTTAACTCCATTCATTGCTTTTTTATCTTTGTTACCATCAATGGCAATTATAATTATGATGATTAATATCAAGCATAGAAAAAATGATTGATTAATGCAGTTGGCTTTAGCCAACGGATTAGAATTAGATTAAAGCTATGATGGCTTTAGCCACATTTAATTATGGGACTAAAGTCCCTTCTGGTAAAATAGGAATCTTTATCCGTCGGTTAAAACCGACGGCAACAGAGATAAATAGAATAAGTCTTAGAGAAATAGTGAATAACCACGCTTAAGACTTGGCTGGTTTTTCAAAAAATGGATTTCAAAGCCACAGAGTGGCTAAACATCTGTAGCAATTTAGGCCACCAATATTAACTGAGCCGCATAGCGGTTCAACAATAAGACTTACTTGGTACTATTCCTACAGCATGCCACGCATTGGCGTAGTCTGTCGCTGTTAGCTAAGTTAGGTTGCTGTATCGTTTGTTATATGTGCTAAAGAATGTCCACCTCCGACTTTTGCTTTCAGCAAAAGTCACCTCCGCCAGTGGAGGATAGCCACCTACCAAACTTAAGTATAGAAATAAGCTAGGCAACTGTGTCATAACAATGACCTCAAATTAAGCCTATCCACTTTTGAACAGATTAGATAATATTAATCTGATTTGATTATATTTTAAACTTTAATAATCATAAAAAATAAAAAAATATGAAAATTATTTCCTTAGCCCTATTAATCATTATTAGTTTTCATTTCAATTTGTTTGCCGAAGATGACGACAAAACCAAAGACATGGAAGCAAAAATTGACTCAGTTTATGAGTTTGAAGTTTTGGTAGACTTAGAGCGTACAGATGTTAAAAATCAGAATAGAACTGGAACTTGCTGGACTTTTGCTGGTAACTCTTTCATTGAGTCGGAATTACTTAGGCAAGGAAAGGGAGAAGTCAATCTTTCTGAAATGTTCATAGTTAGAAACATGTACCCTGAGAAAGCTGATAAGTATGTTCGTTATCATGGCAAAGCACAATTCGGTGAGGGTGCACTTACTCATGATGTTATGAGGTCAATCAAGAAGTATGGAGTAGTACCTGAGTCTGTCTATTCTGCTAGACCAGAAAATGGCTTTCTAAATCACAATGAAATGTCCGGTATATTAAAGGATATAGTCGATAGAGTTGTAGCCACATCAGCAACTAATAGAACTACCAAATGGAAAGATGCTTTTAATGCAGTGATTGATGTTTATATGGGAGAAGCACCAGAAAAGTTTGTAGTTGATGGAGTGGAGTATACTCCAATCACTTACAGAGACCACTTAGGAATTGACACTGATAATTATATTGATTTCACATCTTTTACTCATCATCCATTCTACACGCCATTCGTACTAGAAGTACCAGATAATTTCTCTCAAGGACATTTTTATAATGTAAAAATGAAAGAGATGCTTAATATAGCAGAAAGTGCTTTAGAAAATGGATATTCAATTGATTGGGGTGCCGATGTTTCTGAGGATTCTTTCGAATCTGACTATGGTTTGGCTATCAATCCTGCAGATATGAAGCAGATGAAGATAGACAAAGAAAAAATTAAATGGGACTCTATCTACACTGAGTTGGATATCACTCAAGAAATCAGGCAAGAAGACTTTGATAATTACCTTACTCAAGATGACCATGGTATGCACATAGTTGGAATCGCAAAAGACAAATTGGACAGAAAATATTTTATCGTGAAAAATTCATGGGGTACTAAGGACAGAGGAAAAGATGGATATTTATATGTTTCATTCTCATACTTTATGCACAAGACAACTTCTATCACAGTTCACAAAGATGGTGTACCAAATGAGATTTTATCAAAACTCAAATTATGATAAGTAAAATAGAGTTTAATAAATATAATCTTCTATTAGGCTTTTTGGGATTTATAATTTTTTTAGTTTTCCCAATATCAGAGTCTAATTTACTTGCCTCTAATATGTTTGCCATAGCTATACTTATGGCTATTTGGTGGATTACTGAAGCAATACCTATTGCAGCAACTTCATTAGTGCCATTGGTTCTAATACCGCTATTTGGAATAGACACTGGTAAGCAAATAGCAGGTCTTTATTTCAACTCTATAGTGTTTTTATTCGTTGGTGGTTTTCTCATTGCTATTGCGATGGAAAGGTGGGGACTTCACAAAAGAATTGCACTTAGTATAATTGATAAATTAGGCACTAACCCTAGGAGAATAGTACTAGGGTTTATGCTTTCCTCTTTCTTACTCTCTATGTTCATTTCCAATACGGCCACAACAATAATGATGTTGCCAATTGGATTAGGTATAATAAGTAAGCTCGAAAATGATTTCAGTAAGAAGGAAACAAGGAAGTTCTCCATTGCTTTGATGTTAGGTATTGCCTATTCTTCTTCTGTTGGTGGTACCGCAACTCTGATTGGAACAGCACCAAATCTAGCATTCAAATCAATATATGAATCTATGATTACTAGTGATGTAGCTATAACATTTTCGAATTGGTTTATTTTTGCTTTACCTCTTGCTGTCATCACATTCATAGTTGTTAAAATATTTATTCTAAATGTATTTTACAAGCCAAGTAAAAAGTTAAAATTAGATAAAGATCTGATTCGCAAAGAATTGAAGAGTTTAGGAAAGTTCAAATACGAAGAAAGAGTAGTATTGATTTCTCTTATAACGGCTTCTATACTTTGGATGTTTAGAACAGACATTTCTTTGGGGAATATAGTAATACCTGGTTGGAGCAATTTGCTCACAAGTGGGAGCTTCATAGATGATGGCACAGTATCAATATTTGTGGCACTTTTGCTTTTTATTATTCCTACTAAAGACAAAAAGAAAAGAAGAATATTAGGTGTAAATGCCATAGGCAAAATGCCCTGGAATATTATTATTCTATTTGGTGGTGGGTTCGCTCTTGCACATGGATTCGAATCCACAGGTTTGTCGGAGTTGATAGGGAGCTATTTCATAAATTTATCAAATGTACCTCATATTATTATTATATTAGTAATATGCTTGCTTATGACATTCATTACGGAATTGACATCGAATACGGCTACTACATATACTATGCTACCGATAATAGCTTCAATATCTATTTCTTTGAATATCAATTCGCTAGAGATTATGATACCGGCTACTATTGCTGCATCCTATGCGTTTATGTTCCCTGTCGCTACACCACCAAATGCAATTGTGTTCAGCTCAAATAAAATAAAAATAAAGGATATGACTAGAATCGGTTTTGTTTTAAACATAATAACCGTTACTATTGCAGTCATATACTCTAGCTTGTTCACCACCGAATTGATTTAATATATAATGTACAATTAATCTAATATGAATAAAGAAGAATTTCTAAAATTACTGACAGTAGAACAAAAAACTGCAGTTGAAAATATAGAAGAAAAAGTATCAGTTACTGCAAACGCTGGTTCTGGAAAGACCAAAATGATGGTAACTAAATATCTATATTTACTATTGTTTTATCCAGAAAAATACAACTATAAGAATATAGTTGCTATTACCTTTACTAAAAAAGCAGCATCAGAAATTTTATCAAAGATCCGTAATGAAATTAATGGTCTAATTCAAGGAGATTTAGAACTTACGAACAAACAATTAGATTTACTGAATGAAGTAAACAGAAATTTGATGAGTCTTAATGTTGGCACCATTCATAGTTTTTGTAGAAGAATTGTAAGGGATTTCGGATATAAAATTAACCTACAATCGAATGTAAACATAATTGATGAGGTAGAGAAAGACATAATATTAGAAAAGTTAATCCATCAAGTCCTCAGTTCTAAATCAAAACAAAATCCTATAAATGAAGATATAAAAAGAGCGGTCTTTTATTTGGGTTTTGATGATACGGTATCGATAATAAAAGGCATGATAGGGAAGAAGAATTACTTTGATAAACAGAAAAATAATTACAAGAAAAATTACAAAGAGTTCTCAGATAAATTAATTACACATAACAACCAAACAATTATTAGTTTAATAAAGCCTATTATAAATGAAGCACTTAATAATTATGACTCATTAAAAATAAAGAAAGAGAATGAAGAAGAGTTTGAAGAATTTCATAGTAATTTGATCAAACTCAATGATTTGTTGATTAATAATTCTAATAATTATATAAAAATTTCTGAATTGGCAGAATTTGTTACCCAATTCAGAATAGGTAGGTATTACGAACTAAAAAAGATACTTTCTAAAGAGAGTAAGGAATTATTATATGCTAATTATGAAAGAATTTATTATTCAGACTTTAAACTCGAAAACAGATACAAACTAATAAAATCACTGATTGCAATTGGGGAGCAAGTATCAAAGAACTATGGATTATATAGTAAAGAGCATAACCTGATGGATAATGATGATACCATTAACTATGCTGTTGAACTTTTGCAATATGACACAGTCAAAAGACTTTTGAGATTTGAAATAAAATATCTGATGATAGATGAGTTTCAAGACACCGATGATAGACAGTTAGAAATTGCTGAGAAACTAGGCGAAGACAATTCGGTTCGAATATTTGTAGTCGGAGATGATAAACAGAGTATTTATAGCTTTAGAGATGCTGACGTTAGGGTATTTAAAAGATTCAGACAAAAGTATAGCAAAAATACCTTAGAACTAAATGTTTCATTCAGAGCTGTACACCATTTGAATTGTTTTGTGAACAGGTACTACAAACCAATTATGAACTCAGACAATAGTATTTATGATGTCGATTATCAAAAAATTACTTCATCAAGTTTAAAAGGACATGGTGAAGATAGATTCAAAGAAATTAATATCAATTTCTCTTACAACTCAAAGCTATTTGACAAGTCTGAAGAGGTTATGGCGTTAAAAACAATTCACAACTTGCTTGAGAAAGGAGCTAAATTAGAAGATATTTGTGTGCTATCAGGAAAAGCAAGCAATTTATTAGATCTTTTGAAAGTATTGAAAGAAAAAGGGATTCCGTCTTTTGTGTCTAGTTCTAGTGGTTTTTTTAATAGAAATGAGATTAAAGACTTAATTGCTTATTTACAGTTTATTGATAATCCTGATAATGATTTTCTTTTAGCTGCTACATTAAAATCTGCATTATTTAATTATAGCGATAAAATGTTTTATGATTTCAAGAAGTCTAGTAAAAAATTAACGTTTTGGGAATATTTAAAATCAGAGAAAAAGAAAGGTAATCATCTGATAGATGATAAAACCTATGAGGTTATAACTAATTCTATAGAGCTATCAAACAAATTACCTATCACTAATTTGATAATGAAAATAGTAGATGAGTCTAACTGGAACTATTACTACAACACCTCTGTTTCAGAAAGGAGTGCTGTTTTTAGAAATTTATACAAATTTATGGATTTTGTTAGGGCTGTGGAAAGACGAGATTACACAAATTTATCTGATTTATTTTTGTATTTAGACAAAATGTTCTTGAGCAATAGAATGTCAGAAGAGTATGGTAATACTTCGGGTCATATAACTATGTCAACTATTCACAGTGCAAAGGGTCTAGAGTATAAACATCTAATTCTCCTGAATTATGAGCTTCAGCCGTCTAAAAGTAATTCTAATAGGTTGGTAATTGATGAAAACTATGGGCCGATACTGAATACTCCAAAGTCAATAGATTCATTTGAGCATTTTGGGAAGTCAAAAACTTTCATTGATGACTTTATAAGTAATGAAGAAAAATTAAAAAGAGAGGCTGAGAATATTAGATTGAGCTATGTAGCTATGACTCGGGCTTCAGAGTCAATAGATATAATATCACCTTTGAAAAGTGGAGCACAGCAAGAGGTATGGGATTCATTTGAGCAAGGAGTGTCAAAAATAATTACTGATCAGAAAAAGGAACTAAATAGAAAAGATAGGGAGGAAATTCATAAAGAAATAATTTCTTATGAGTACGAAGATAGTATTGATTGTTATGATATAGAAACAAAAGAAGTTAATCAAGTCATTAGTAGATACAAGGTAAACTTTGATTTTTCTGAATATGAAAAGGAAGATTTTAACTTTGATAATTTTGTTGAAGAACATACTAAGACTGATATATCTGATTATATCCTTAACTTAGATTCAATTGATGTGAAAGAGAGATATATGCAGTTTACCGCCACCAAACTCAATAAATTTATACAATCAGAAGCTACCAATCAAAATATTTTCAAAGAGATCTATGTATATGGTCTACCGAATGTAGAGGAAAGGCTGAGACAATTGAATGCTGAAGGTAGTAATCAATATGGAATATCAGGTACAAAATTTGGAAGCCTTTTCCATCAAGTAATGGAGAAAGTGGAATTATTTATTGATGAGAATATGAATCTGAAAGAAGCTTCACTTAAAGTAGTAGTTAGCGAATATTATTCTAGTGAGAGTGAGGAAGTCATGAATTCAGCTTTGAGTTTAGTTAGGGATTCTATTGACAAGTTAGTATCAAATGAATTTATGAAATCAAATAAAAAAATTCTATTAAATTCTAAAAGAGAGTTCGAGTTGAGAGCTATGTTTGGTACACACATACTTCATGGCGAAATAGATTTGCTGCATTTAGATAATGATAAAGCGTTTATTTGGGATTGGAAGACAAACCAAATAAATAATGCTGATGATCTTAAGTATGCTGCTAATAGTTATGAGTTACAGATGAAGCTATATGCTTTGCTTGTTTTTAAATATGATGATAAAATTCAAACTGTAGAAACTAACCTTCTTTTTGTCAGAAATATTAGTGCTAATAAGGAAAACTGGGTAGTTTCAAAAACCTTTACTAGAAGTGATATGACAAATATATCAATAGAAATATCAGAAAAAATTGGAGGGATTGATTCAACTTATGGGCATATATACCCTATAGAACAAAAGGGATTAATTAAAGAGTAATATAAAGAAGTAACTCACTAAACACGTGAATCCAGTGACGATAATTATATCAACAAAGAATTGAATTTTTTTATTAGTTGATTTCTTAAATATGATTTCTAATAGATAACCAACACCAATAATAAGAAATATCAATGCTAAAAGATTGTTACCCAAATCATAAAAATAATATGATAAAGAAAATCCAAGAATTAGGAATCCATAGATTAATATGTTTTTAAATAACTTGTACATTACTTTTTCTTAAAGCCATATGGGCAATGTTTGCATCCAGACTTGCAGCAAAATCCTCTTTGTTTATGATATTCCTCAGTAAAAACAAAAAAGCCACGATCATCGATATAATAATCGCGGCCCTCTTTCAATTCTTTAGTCGATGACATTTAGTTCTTTACCAACTTTTATAAATGCTTCTATTCCTTTCGTAACTTGTTCGTCAGTGTGACCAGCTGAGAGTTGGACTCTGATTCTGTCCATTTTTCTTGGTACTACTGGGAAAGAGAAAGCAATTACATATATACCTTCATCTAACATTTTGTCTGCAAACTTAACCGCAAGTTTAGCACTGTTCTCAAAGTTTCGGAACATAATAGGAACAATTGGGTGCTCACTTTCTATAATATCGAAACCAGCTGCATTTAGTTCTGTTCTAAATCTTTCAGTATTTTTTCTTATTTGGTCGAGTAGTTCACTTGATTCAGTGAGCATATCAATAGCTTCCGAAGTCGCACCGATTACAGCTGGTGCCAATGAGTTAGAAAATAGATAAGGTCTTCCTTTGTTTCTTAACCATTCAATCATTTCCTTTCTACCAGAAATACAACCACCAGATGCTCCACCAAGAGCTTTACCAAAAGTAGTAGTTATAATGTCGACTCTGTCCATAACATCGAAATGCTCGTGAGTTCCACGTCCACTCTTACCCATAAATCCAGTCGAATGGCTATCATCTACCATTACTAAAGCATCATATTTTTCAGCCAAGTCACAAATCTCTTTTAGCTTAGCAATATCACCATCCATTGAAAATACACCATCTGTTGCAATAACTCTAAAACGACAATCTTGAGCTTCTTTCAAACATCTTTCAAGTCCTTTTGCAGTTTTTCCAGTCGCCTCGTCTAATTCTTCTACATCGCGCATATCAGAGTGTTTATATATCCATCTTTGCGCTTTGCTTAACCTAATACCATCGATTATAGATGCGTGATTTAGTGCATCAGTTATTATTGCATCTTCTTTTCCAAAAAATGGTTCGAAGAATGCACCATTTGCATCGAAACATGAGCTAAATAATATAGTAGATTCCATACCTAAAAACTTAGAAATTTTTTCTTCAAGTTCTAAGTGTATATCTTGAGTACCACAGATGAATCTTACTGAAGAGAGACCAAAGCCACGCTCGTCCATAGCTTTGTGGGCAGCATCTACTATTCTTGGGTGTGATGATAATCCTAGGTAGTTATTAGCACAAAAGTTTAGAACTTTTTTACCATTAACTGTAATTTCAGATGCTTGCTCTGAATCTATTTTTCTTTCACTTTTATAAAGTTTTTCGTCTTTTAATGTTTCAATTTCTGATTTTAAATAATCTTTGATACTTCCGTACATATTTAAACCTATTTTTTTTAATTTGAATTTCTAATTTCGTTAATATAACAATTAAGCAAGTAAATGCAGAACGAGAAAACTAAGATTTATTTTATAAGCATTATTCTATTTGTAATTGTTTCTCGTTCAATTACTTTTCTGGATACTGATGTATTCCTATCCGACGATGATGCGGGCTTTGCTCTAGCGGCTTATGACTACAATATAAAGGAATCTAGACCTCATTTACCAGGGTACTTTCTACTAATAAAAACAATATCGGTAGTTAATGTTTTGACAGGCAGTTCTTTTATAACAATGAAATTGTTGGTCATATTATTATCAGTACTCTCAGCTATTATTATCTTTAAGTTATTTCAATACCATTTTAATGGTAAAAATTCATTTTTATACACACTTATTATTTTTACTAATCCACTGGTTTGGTTTTATCAAAGTACTCCAGAATCTTACGTCTATGATTTATTCTTTGCATCTATTATTGCATTAATCTATTATAAACGACATACCTATTACTTATACTTGCCAATTATTTCTATTATGGGTGGAATTAGAATGAGTTCTGCGTTTTTTCTCATTCCATTATATATATTTATAACTTATATGTACTGGCGAGAGAGGAGAGTAGATATAATAAATATACTTTTTGCAAATCTGATTGGCATTATAGTTACAGCTATTTGGGTTACTCCACTATTAAATTCTGTAGGAGGATTAAGTCAATATTTAAAGTTATATAGCACCCATAATCCAATGCCTGCTATAGGTGTCATTAAAAATATTGTAGGGTTTTTATCCTATTCCATTTCATTTGGAATTCCATTTCTGATTATAAGTTTATATCAACTATTCAAACGAAAAAAGTTAGCACTAAACTCTAAAAGTAATATTTACTTTCTAATGATTTGGATTATTCCAGGCTTATTTTTCTTCATATTTGGTCATTATTCTAAAGGGTATATTCTGCTTATTTACCCTGCCTTAGTTATATTAATAGGTTTATGGTTAGATAGGAAATCGGAAAAATTATTGATAATTATAATTGCAGTTCAATCATTATTCTTTTTAATATATCCTTATACAAAAGTAGAGTTAGATTCATTATTCCGAAGAGAAGTGAGACAATTATCTTTGCCAAAAGTTGCCTGGAATAGATTAAATAACGGTTACCTGCACACTTATTCTAGAATATCGAACAGAAATGAATTGTTCGAATCATTTGATTCATGTATCAATTATTTGGAAAATAATGACTCGAATTTCACAATATTTGATGGAAAAACATCATTGTTAACTATCAATTCTCAAGTTTATAGATATCCAGAAATCGAATTTGTAACTCAAAAGAATTTCTTCCGTGAAGATGAATACATATTGCAAAAAGGAACTACTTTAGAATATAGATATGGTCTAGAAGAGCTCTACTCCAAAGTTTATATTTTATGTGATGTGAGAATGATAGAGAAATATTCAGATCTTATTGAAGTTGAATACGAAACCAATATTCATGCATTAATTAAAGTAAAAACAGGAAAGGAAAAAGAGTTTAAAGAATTTTACGAAAATCTATATTCAAAATAAAAATTATTGTTCTATGAATCTCTCATACCATGAGCTTAGAGCAACTAGATTGTAAACGTGAGATCCAAGTTTCCCACCATTATCTAAGTCTTTTATTAACTTTTTCTTATAGTCAGAATTGATTATGCCTGTCTTTGCAAAACTAGATTCAAATAAATGATATTTTGCAATTGATTTCCAAGGGCCACGGAACCAATCGTGAACAGGTGCAGCAAACCCCATTTTCTTTCTGTAAATTATGTCTTTAGGTAATATATCTTCTATTGCTTTCTTCAATAGAGTCTTAGGTTCTTTAGTATTAGGTACTTTTATTTTGTCTGGGAGTGAAGTTGTAAACTCAACTAACCTATGATCTAAAAAAGGAACTCTAGCTTCCAAGTGGTGAGCCATACCAATTTTGTCAACACGCATCAATAATATTTCTGCTAGTCTTTGCTGTTGCTCTATGTACATTATTTTTTCAAAGTATTCAGAATTTGATTTGATAGATTCTATTTCACCAAATAGCTTTTGGGCATATTTATATGGAATAGTCTCATCTAATCTACTATCACCTTTCATTTTAGCTTGGGAATATTGACCAAATATTGGCACTCCACTCCAACTAAACTCTTGTCCAGCTGTTGCTCTCCGCATGTACTCCATAGCTAATTCGCTATTTATGATAGGGGAGAATAGCTTTGCAGTACTATAGCTTATGTTTCTAATAAATTTAGGAAGAGATTTATAATATTTCCAATATGAGTTACTTAAGTTATAACCTTGCAACATCCATTTATATCCAACAAATTGCTCATCACTTCCTTCACCAACTTGTATAACTGTAGTACCAGATTCGTGAGTTAGTTTACTCAAAAAATATAGAGGCATGCATACTGGATCACCATTTGGTTCATCTGTATGCCAGGTAATATCTTCTATTATATCTTTACAATCATTATGGTCTATTAGTATTTCATTATGATTAGTATTAAATATATTAGATATTTTACTAGCATATTTTAACTCATTGTATTTTTCTAGTTCCTTGAAGCCTACAGTATAAGTATCAACTGGTCTGTCCATTAGTTCAGCCATCAATGCGACATTCAGAGAGGAATCTATACCACCACTTAGAAAAACGCCAAATGGAACATCACTGACCATTCTTGATTTTACGGCTTGTCGAAGTAAGTCAACAGTTTTCTTACCTGCTTCTTCGAATGTTATATCATTATTTATTTCTGATAGGGGAATCCAATATTTTTTTCTTTCCAAGCCACTCTTATTTAATGTCAGATAACTTCCAGATTCTAACTTCCAAATCCCTAAGAATAGACTTTCATTCTTGCTTGACATGCCATAATTAAGATAATTTGGTAGTTCAGCCAGATTCAAACTTGGAGCAATATCTGGGTGTTTGAGCAATGACTTAATTTCTGAACCAAATACAAACTTGTTATTTTCATAGTGGTAATAAAATGGTTTTATTCCTACTCTATCTCGGCAAGCAAAGAGTTCTTTTTCACGATCATCCCAAATAGCAAATGACCACATCCCAACTAACTTATCAATGATACCTTTTCCAAAGTACTTATAACCGTATAGTAATACTTCAGTGTCAGAATTAGATTCAAAACGGACATCCTTTGCTAAAAGTTCTTCTTTTATTTCTAAGTAGTTGTATATCTCACCATTGAAAACTATAGTAAATCTACCATCTTTAGTTGTCATTGGCTGTGTGCCAGCATTAGATAAATCAATGATAGAGAGTCTTCGATGACCTAGACCACAAACTCGGTTTTCTGATCGCCAAATTTGGCCAGCGTCTGGACCTCGATGCTCAATAACATCGGTCATTTGAGTTAATAATTGGGGAGAAGTATTTGGATTTAGCGAATAGTCAACAATTCCTGTAATGCCACACATATACTGAGTTTGAACCTTATTTATCTGAATTTATAATATCTATAAATTTAGCAACTGTATTCTCAAGACCATATTTTACAGAATTAGCAATAATAGAATGACCAATGCTTAGCTCATCAATTTCTTTTATTTGTGCAATTGGAGCTGTATTTTCCAAATTTAGTCCATGGCCAGCTGCCACTCTAAGGCCAAGAGATTTAGCAAATAGTGCTGATTCGTTTATTCTGATTAACTCACCATTCCTTCTAGACTCTTCTTCAATATTCGCATAGTTCCCTGTGTGAATTTCTATCATATCTGCACCAATGTTTTTGGCTAGTTCTACTTGGGTTTTATCAGGTTCTATAAATAGACTAACTTTTATATTATTTGAGTGCATTTTACTGCAAAGACCTATTAGTTGGTGTTGTAAGCTCATTACATCCAAACCACCTTCAGTAGTTAATTCTTGTCTTCCCTCTGGAACTATAGTTACTACTTCTGGCACTACATCAAGAGCTATATCTATGATATCATCATACATAGCCATTTCAAAATTAAGAGCTGTCGAAATATTTTTCTTTAAATCATAGACATCAGAATCTTTTATATGTCTTCTGTCTTCCCTCAGATGGCAAACAATACCTTTTGCACCTGCTTTTTCGGCTAACAATGCAGCTTCTAATACATTTGGTTCTGCTCCACCTCTAGCATTTCTTAATGTTGCTATATGATCTATATTCACATTCAGAATCATTTGCTTATCTCTATAATTTTGAAAATAACCTTTCTATGTTGTTGTAATTTAATATTTTTATTTGATTTAATTTCACCTTTACCAATATATTCTAACCTATTTTTCGAAATTCCTTTATTTACCAAATAGTTATATACTGCTTTTGCTCTGTTTTCAGAAAGTATCAGGTTATTTTCGGAGTTACCAATGGAATCAGTATATCCTATTAATTTTAGCTTTATACTTTCATTCTCTTCCATAATTTTGACTAGTCTATCTAACTCATTCTGTGATTTTCTATTTAGCTCACTCTTACCAAATTCGAAGAATATGTTGTTTAAAATGAATGAACTGTCTTTCTTAATTTCTTTTAGAATAATATCCACTTCTAAATCATTATTGATACCATCTATCAAGTCAATAGATTTGCTGATTGGATAATACCCGTCAAGCTTAGCACTTATTCCATAAAAACTATTCACCGGGAGAGTGATTTGATATGTTCCATCTGAACTACTTGATGTGGCATTTCCGATTAATTCATCTGTATTCAAATCAGTATATTCAATAATTGAAGCTAATGGGTTCCCATTCATGTCTGTAACCTTTCCCTTCACTATGATACTATTACTAGGGTTAGCTTCGGTTGTCATTTTAATAGTGAAAATATCCTCTGCACCCATAGAGTTAGTGGTAGATACAAAATACGCTTGTTGGTTGCTAGACGAAATTGTTAAATATGCTTCCCATCCTTCAGTATTGATTTGACTCCCAAGGTTTTTAGCTTGACTCCATTGATTTGTCATTTCATCGTATTTACTTACGAATAAGTCTTTATCACCATAACCTGGCCATCCATCTGTTGAAAAATACAAGGTTTTATTATCGTTGGCGATAAAGGGTGTAATCTCATCTGCAGCAGTATTAATGTTCGGACCTAAGTTTTTAAGTTCACTCCATTTTCCATCTATCTTCTTTGAAAAATAAATGTCAGAACCACCATAAGAGTCTTCACGAGCCATAGAAACGAACATTAAATTTTGCCCTTGAGATAAGCTATAGCTAACAAAACTGGAAGATTTATTTAACTCAACAAATTCAAATGTATCTAACTCAGACCAAAAATTTTCATCAATAGTACTTTGAGATAAAATCGGAGGAGAATTCTCATTAAATTTAGTGCTCATTAGTAACTTTGAACCATCTGAATTGGTTGAGAATATGAAATTGTGATGTTCATTATTCAGTGGATTATAAGGATTGATTGCTTTCTGAAATCTATTCCCTTCTTTTTTACTTATCCATATATCCTGATTCTTTTCTGCACCGATATTCTCCGGGTGACCATCTCTGGTAAAGAATAAAGTTTTATTATCTGCACTTATAATTGGTGCTAATTCAGAATAAACTGAATTAATCCTAGTTCCCATATTAGTTACTGTACCTTCGAAATTACTATTATTGACTTCGTTTATAGCCCATACATTAGTAGTATCATTTGTTATACCTATTGCATCTATTTCAATGTCTGATTTAGACTTTTTTAAATTTAAAATTAACTTAGCACGTTTGATAAGCTTGGCGGGGGAGACTGCAAAAATAAATTTACCCTTATTGTCACTTACCAGTGACTCAGAAATATTTAAACTTAATTCATTGCTTTTATCATCTAGCAATAGTATACCATCTAAACTTTCTTTGCCTTTATTGATATTCAATAATAGGAAGTTGATTTTTTCTGAATTGTTAAAACCGACTGTGATTTCTTCAAAATGCCGATTTTCAGATTGAAAGGGTGTCCACGAATTCGGAGATTTGATAGGTGAAAGTGTATTCGGATGTCCTGTAACTTGATTAGCAGAATTTATCTTGCTGTGCTTCTCACTTGTGTAACTATATACAGTATCTGCCCATTTTACTTGACTATACAATGATGAATATGTCAGAATAAAAAGAATGAATATTTTAACTATACCATTCATTTTTTCTGTCTCTTGTCATTAACTCGTTTATTGCTTCTTTAGGATCTTTTCCTTCGAATATCGTATTATAAATTTGAGAAGTGATTGGCATATCTATATTGTTATTAACACTTAGTTCATAAGCAGATTCTGAAGTAAAAACTCCTTCTACAACCATTTTGCTGTGTTCTAATATATCTTTTGCTTTCTGACCTAACCCAATTTTTTCACCAAAATTTCTGTTTCTACTGTGCTTACTGTTGCAAGTAACAAACAAATCGCCCAACCCAGATAGACCAGAAAATGTTTTGTGATCTGCACCTAATGATACTCCTAATCTTGCTATTTCAGCTAAACCCCTAGTTAAGAGTGCTGCTTTGGTATTGTCACCAAGTCCCAAACCGTCTAATATCCCAGCAGCAATAGCAATTACATTCTTAAGAGAACCACCTATCTCGCAGCCAATTACATCATCAGAAGTATAAACACGAAAGTAGTCAGTAGTAAATGCCTTCTGAACTAACTCTACTAACTTTTCGTTTTTGGAGCCAGCTACAATAGCAGTAGGTAATTTATTGCAAACTTCTTCTGCGTGACTAGGTCCTGTCAGTATACAATAATGATTTTCATCAACACCATACACTTCACGAAATATACCTGAAATTGTTAATATTGATTTGTTTTCTATCCCTTTGGAAGCATTTACAATGTACTTATTTTTAAGATTAATATTATATTTACTGTAAAAATTTCTAATGTACTGAGTAGGGACAGCATTAACAATAATGTCTGATTTATCAAAAACGTCATTACTAGTTGTAGCAATTATATTTTCAGGTAAAGAAGAGTTTGGTAAATATTGTTGATTGGTTCTGAAGGTATTTATTTCTTCAACGATTTCGTTGGTTCTAGCCCAAAGATATACATTTTTAAAATTCTCAGAAAGCACAATGGATAAGGCTGTTCCCCAGCCACCAGCACCAACTACAACTATATTTTCTTGCATAGTGGAATTTATGATTTGTTATTTATACTTCAACCAGAAGATTTTTTAAATATTTGTAGTTTTGGGAATCTATTTTCTGTTCCTTCCAATAGTCTTTTGATGTTAGACCTATGAGTATAAACTACTAGCACACACAATCCGACCATGAAATATACAATTGTCCAATATCCAGGTATCGAATCATGTAAAATATTATACCTAAATATCATTGAAGAAGGCAATGAGAATGCTGCCAATATAGAACCTAGTGAAATATAGCCAGAAAACCCAACCGCAATAAGGAAGAAAAACAGTGCAACACCAGCATCAATTGGGGCAATTCCTATAAGCATACCAGCAGCAGTATTTACACCTTTCCCACCCTTGAAGTTTACAAAAGCTGAAAAAATATGGCCTAAAACTGCGAAAACTCCACCCATAATTTTGATTAAGGTGATATCCTGAAAACTAGTATTGTTTGGAATGGTTAATTCAGATCCTAGAAGACCTGCAATTACAACAACTGCAAATACACCTTTGGCAATATCAAGAAGCTGAACTAAGACTCCAGCTTTCCATCCCATAACTCTAAATGCGTTGGTACTACCCATATTGCCGCTACCTTTGTCCCGTATGTCGTAGCCATAAAGCTTTTTACTTACGATAACCGCAATAGGTATAGAGCCAACCAGATAACTAAGTATCGCTATTATTATTAATGCTAAAGTAGTACTCATTTTCTAAAAACTGATTGTTGTTTATTTTTCAATATACTATTTTTTACCATTTTTAGCAAAATAGTGTAGAGATATACCTGCTGAAATAGCTACATTCAATGATTCAGAGCTACCTTTACCATCTAAGATATATTTATCTTTTACTAAATCTTGCAAATCATCACTTAACCCATGAGATTCACTTCCAAACACTATACCAAATTTTTTGCCATGTTTTAGCTTTTCAATTGGGGTTTTTGCATTGCTATCAGCAGCATAAATATCAATATCTGAGAAATTTTCTTTTATAAAACCTGCCAAATCTTCTTTGTATAAGACTTTTACTCTAAAAACTGAGCCCATTGAGGAACGAACAACTTTTGGGCTAAATTGATCTGCACTTTCAGCACCCAAAAATACTTGGTTTACACCATACCATTCGGCAGTTCGGATTATTGTTCCAACATTACCAGGGTCTGACACACCATCCAATGCAATGAATGACTCATTAGGTTCGAAATCCAATTCCTTAAGTCCAACAACTGCCACAATTCCTTCAGGTGAAGTTTGTTTAACTATTTGTCTAAACTTATGTTTAGGTGCGGAGTAAACTGGAACCCCAATATCGTTATACTTATCTGCAAGTTGAACAATTGACTTAGATGGAGATTCTCTTACAATGAGTTGAATAACATGAAATTCAGAATCTAAAACTTCCTCACATAGTTTTAAACCTTCAGCAATGAATAAATCATGCTCTTCTCTTTTATCCTTTCTGTAAAGTGATTTAATTAATTTTCTCTGACTTTGGCTAATGGGAATAGAATAATGCATAAATATGTTTAATTTAGTATTATTGAAATATGTTTTTTTTACAGACGTATTAATCTAAATTTTCGTACATTCTATATACTATTTTATGAATATATTAGTTACAGGTGGAGCCGGATTTATAGGCTCTCATATAGTTGACAGATACTTAGAACTTGGACATAGTGTCACAATAATTGATAATTTGTCTACTGGGAAAAAAGAAAATATCAACCCAAAAGCATCTTTTATTGAGATGGACATAAAAGATGAAGCAATAAGTAAAGTCTTTGAAGATGGCAATTTTGACATCCTATCTCACCAAGCTGCTCAGATGGATGTAAGAGTTTCTGTAAGTGACCCAAAATTTGATGCTCACAATAATATTATAGGTTCACTCAACTTATATGAAAACTGCAACAAGTATAATGTAAAGAAAATAATATTTGCATCCTCTGGAGGTACTGTTTATGGAGAGCAGAATGAATTTCCTTGTGCAGAAGAACACCCAAAGAACCCAGTATCACCCTATGGTATTGGTAAGCTGACAAATGAATATTATTTATATTACTATAAGCAAGTGTATGGAATTGATTACGCAGCACTCAGATATGGCAATGTTTTCGGTCCAAGACAAAACCCAAATGGTGAAGCAGGAGTGATAGCAATATTTGCTAATAAGTTCATCAAAGGAGAACAACCAATTATAAATGGTGATGGGCTTATAACAAGAGATTATATATATATATCAGATGTAGTAGAAGCTAATGTCAAATCTTTGGATGAATCTGTAAGTGGAAGCTTTAACGTCACAACAGGTATTGAAACAAATGTAAATGAAATATTCAACGTATTAAAAGATAAAACAAATAGTACTATAGAAGAATTTCATGGTCCAGCTAAAAAAGGTGAGCAGAGAAGAAGTGTATGTTCTTTTTCAAAATTTGAATATTCTCACAATTGGTCTCCAAAAGTAAATTTTGAAGATGGAATTGATAAAACAGTCAAATATTTCAAGTCAATTAACTAAAAGTATTTGGAAATTAAATTTAATATATCGAACAATATTAGCATTCTAAGAATTGCTCTTTCATTTCCATTAGCTTATTTTTTGATACAGGGTAACACCAGTGTTGCAATTATCATTGGTATTCTAGCATTCATTTCTGATTATCTTGACGGATATTTTGCCCGAAGTAGAGATGAAATTACAGATCTTGGTAAAGTATTAGATCCACTAGCAGATAAATTGTTTTTTGGAACTGCAGCTGTAATTATGATAGTCCAAGGACTAATACCAACATATCTAGCAGTAATTATAGTAGCAAGAGATATACTAATATTCCTTGGTGGCATTTATGTAAAAAATAAAACAGGTGTTGTTATGGCATCGAATCTAGTAGGAAAAGGAGCAGTAAATATAGCTGCAATAGTATTGATCGGTATATTATTGAATATAAATGGCTTTTATACCTATGGTTCTGTTATAGCTGCAAGTGTATTTGTATTATCTTTTGTAATTTACATGTTCAACGCTTACAAATTATTAAAATCTAAATAAGATAAAGAATATGGGTTTCTTCGATAAATTTAAGAAAAAAGTATCTGAAACAGTAGAAAAAACGGTTGAAAAAACATCCGAAGCCATTGGTTTTAATAGGCTAAAAGAAGGTTTGGAGAAAACAAGAAAGTCCTTCTCTGATAGAATCTCTAACTTGTTAAAAGGCAGAAAGATAGACCAGGAGCTTTTAGATGAGATTGAAGATATATTAATTACTTCTGATATAGGTGTGGATACATCTGAAAAGCTTATTGATAAGTTAAAAGTAAGAGTAAAAAAAGAGAATTTTGATGATGCAGAAAAATTATACAAAATTCTTAAAGAAGAAATTATTAATTTGATGATTACCTCCGACACTGCTGAAAGTGACAGAACTTATCAAATAGATGAGTCTAAAAAACCTCATTCGATTATGGTCATTGGGGTTAATGGAGCTGGTAAAACTACTACTATAGGTAAGTTAGCTTATAATTATAAAAACGCTGGTAAAAGAGTAATTATTGGTGCTGCTGATACTTTCCGTGCTGCAGCAAATGAGCAGTTAGAAGTATGGGCACAAAGAGCAGAAGTAGACATTATCCAAAAAACAAAAGGTTCTGACCCATCTGCTGTTGCCTATGAAACAATGGCGGAAGCTATTCAAAATCAAAATGATGTAGTAATAATTGATACAGCTGGAAGACTTCACAACAAAGTGAATCTAATGAATGAGTTAGAGAAAATGAGCCGAGTTATGAAAAAACATAGAGAAGATGCCCCTAATGAAATCTTCTTAGTTTTAGATGGAACTACAGGTCAAAACGCACTTCAACAAGCAAAAGAATTTTCTAAAGTAGCCCCGATAACAGGTATAGTTTTAACTAAATTAGATGGCACCGCTAAAGGTGGAATAGTAATAGCTATTTCTGATCAGCTAAAGATACCAGTAAAGTATATTGGAGTTGGTGAAAAAATAACAGATCTTCAACCTTTCGATGCAATTAAATATGTAGAAGCGTTATTTGGTTCTGAATCTGGTGAAGAAACTTTTATAGAATAATTAACTATCTTTTTTATTAGTTTTAAGTAACAAATACATTCCATATGCTGCATAAGGTAAAAGCAATATTTTCATCATGGTTTGATATCTAAGTAATGGTATGAAAATAACTGCCAAAATGGAATGATATGATAGATATAAAAGAACAAGTTTATTGTTCTTCTTCCTGTTTCTATAGAGTCCTATAATCGACAAAGAAAGTAGCAGAAACCATGGTACAAAGTAAATAATATTGTTACTTTCATCTTCATTCGGATTTAGTATCCAAAAATAGAAAAACTTTTTCGTGAAATTTGTAGCTGTTCTCAGATAATCTTCATTTATATAGCGAACTGCTTCTTCCATATACATTTGATTTAAGTACAATTCAATCATATCTTCATCACCATCATAACTTCTTACTTTTTCTAAAGTCTCAAAGTTATGCCAACCACCGATAATTACATCATTATTTCCTCTGAATAAATTTAGACCTCCTGTTGTAGATGTTGGTATGAATTCGTCAAATACAATATAGTTCCTTATAACCCAAGGAGATAAGAATAAGATTGGTATAATAATTAAGAGTGTAGATTTGGTATAAGATTTTTTATAAATATAGTATCCAACAAAAAGCACTAACAGTAATATTAACTCAAATCTAAATAAAATAGCTATACCAAATAGAATTGCTAAGTAAATAGAATTCTTAGATTTGTGAACCAAAGCTGTATAGAATATAGATATAATAAAGAAATGATAAATTTGAGTTGCACCAAGTGAATAAGTGGTATAAATAAATTCAGGTACAAAACTGTAAATTAATACACTAAATAATGCAGTTTTTTCATTTGTCAGCCAGGATGTGAAGTTAAATAGGAGGAGAATAGTTATAATAAATATTAGTAAATTGAATAAAGTTACTAAAGGTTTGAAAAGTTCATCTGAACTAATTATTTCAAATACATAAAGAGTCAAAACATAACCTGGAGCCATATATGCTGAAGGTGCTGGGGTCTTTTTAATATTGAACTCTGATTCAATATTATTACCCTCAAAATAATAGAAAGAATACCCTTTGTCATTGGCTAAGTTTTTAGCAATAGTGCCATATTCCCAAGTGTTTTGATTACTTATACCTATTACACCAACTGCTACTATTCGTAAAACTATCCCAATAGCAATAGTGGAGATTAAAATTTTCTTATATTGTGTTTTTTTCCAATCAATCATATCTATATTCAATTTACGAAATGAAAACGAAAGTCAAATATATTTGTTCAAATTGTGGGTACGAATCTGCAAAATGGATGGGGAAATGCACCCGTTGTGATAGTTGGGACTCATTTGATGAAGTAATTCAAGAAGGAAAGCATTCTAAGAAATTAAATCTTCATAAGAAAACTAATGTTAAAGTCCACCAATTGTCTGAAATAGAAACTGGAAAAGAGTATAGATTTGGAACTGGAATAAAAGAGTTTGATAGGGTTCTAGGTGGTGGTATTATTCCTGGTTCATTTGTTCTAATAGCTGGTGATCCAGGTATTGGAAAATCAACTTTAACATTACAAATGACAAGAGAGTTGATTGACAAAAAACCATTGTATATTACTGGTGAGGAGTCACTTAGCCAGATTAAGCATAGGGCAGAGAGATTAACTAATATCCCCCAAAACTTAAATATATTAGCAGAAACGGAGCTGAATGTTATAATAGATGCTATTAACAGCGATGATTGTGGAATAGCTATTGTCGATTCTATACAATCTGTTTATTTAAGTGACTTAGATTCAACTCCCGGTAGCTTTGTTCAGGTTAGGGAATGTACCTCAAAATTGATGCAATTAGCAAAAAGATTGAACAAACCAATATTCACTATTGGGCATATAAATAAAGAAGGTGCTATAGCTGGACCAAAAATATTAGAACATATGGTTGATACAGTACTCCAGTTTGAAGGAACAAAAGGGATGAACTATAGAATACTTAGAGCAATAAAGAACAGATATGGTTCTACAAATGAGATTGGAATCTTTGAAATGTTTGAAAAAGGTCTTTCGGAAGTTACAAATCCTTCGGAATATTTCTTATCAAATAATACAGAAAATGTTCCAGGAACAGTAACCGTTTCCTCAACTGAAGGAAATCGCCCCTTGTTGTTAGAAGTTCAAACATTGGTTTCACCTACTGGCTACTCAGTACCTCAGCGTACTACAACCGGATTTGATAATAAACGCCTTCAAATGATTTTAGCTGTTTTAGAAAAAAAATTAGGTGCTATGTTCTTCAAAAATGATGTATTTTTGAATATTGCAGGTGGTTTAAAAGTAAATGATACTTCTACTGATTTGGGTGTAGCCGTGTCTTTACTTAGTAGCCTAAATAACATCCCAATTCCTAAAGACACTATTGTGATAGGTGAGATAGGTTTAACAGGAGAAGTTAGACCTGTATCAGCATTGGAAAACAAGTTAAAAGAAGCAGAGAAGTTAGGTTACAAAAATGCGATAATCCCAAATGTGAAGAAATTAGGTTTTTCACCGAAGAAATTAAAAGTTAATAAAATTAGTAAGTTAGAAGAAGCAATAGAGAAATTAGGTTTATGAAATTTATAGATATAGCAAATATAGAAGTTAAGTCAGGCAATGGTGGAGCTGGCCATGTTAGTTTCAGAAGGGAAAAGTTTGTTAACAAAGGTGGACCTGATGGTGGTAATGGAGGTTGGGGAGGAGACCTAATTATAAAAGGTAATCAGCAACTAAGTACTTTGTTAGATTTCAAATACGCACGTAAGTATGCAGCTGAAGATGGTGTGCAAGGTGGAAAAAATAATAGAACGGGAAGGAATGGGAAGAATAAAGTAATTAAGGTTCCTGTTGGTACATTGGTAAAAGATACAAACACTGGTAAAATACTTGCTGATATAACTGAAAATGGGCAAGAAGAAGTAATTGCTAAAGGTGGAAAAGGTGGTAAAGGTAATGCTGAATTTAAAAACTCTGTTAATCAGGCACCTAGATATGCTCAACCAGGTATTCCCGGTAAAGAACTAGAAATAACTTTAGAGTTAAAGTTATTGGCAGATGTAGGTTTAGTTGGTTTCCCGAATGTTGGTAAGTCTACTCTTATATCTGTGATATCAGCTGCAAAGCCAAAAATTGCAGACTATCACTTCACAACTTTAGTACCTAATTTGGGAGTAGTTAAGATAGCCGAGTCAAAGAGTTTTGTAATGGCAGATATACCTGGATTGATAGAAGGAGCAAGTGAAGGGAAAGGATTGGGGCATCAGTTCTTGCGCCACGTAGAGCGAACTAAAATATTAGTTTACATACTAGAAGCGTATAGTGAGGATATTTTGAACGATTACCGAACACTAAAAAATGAGTTGTTGAAATTTAACCCTGAAATGGAAGAAAAAACAGAGTTAATTTGTATAAATAAAATAGATGTTGTAGATGAAGAAACTAAAAAAGAGATAAGTGAGTTGCGTTTTGATAAAGGTGCAAAACCAATGTTAATCTCTGCTGTTTCACATGTGAATGTAGATAAGTTGAAAAATTCACTGTGGAAAATAATGAATCCTGATGACAAATAAAACGAACGGTTCAAGCAAAAGATTGTTGAACCGTATGCTTTAAATTCTCAGGGAATTTCTCGTCTTTAGGAAAAAACAACCACCCTTTGCTTTTTATGTGAGTAAGGTCACTGTTTGCTATGTTCATTGCACTACAAAAAACCACCTTTGCCATACGCTTGTTTTGTATAACATTTTCTATCGTATTCATCAATGTATTAGAATACGGAAGAAATAGGTCACTGATAATCAAATCATATTCCTTCTCATTCATAAACTCAATAGCGTCATTTAATTTTAGTGCGTTATCTACAGCTATATTTTTGTTTAAAGCATATTTCAATGCCATTTTTATAGTGTGAAAATGAGCGTAGTCGTCTTCAATAACGAGAATCTTCATTTATTTTTATCTCATTTTAATTACTGAACCAGTTCCATCTTTATCGATTTCTAATTTTGCTGGTTTGTTCTTGTAATAAATATTACCCGAACCATTTAACTGTGCTTGTAAATATTCAGATGGATTTACAGTTATTTCACCGCTTCCATCTAGCTCAGCTTCTACATTATCTGCTTTCAAGCTTGATGCATTAGCCTTGCCTTTTCCATCTACATGAACATAAAGTTCTTCTGTGTTGCCAGATAATGTTACCTGACTTTCGTCATCAATATCTAAAGATACCTCTTCGGCGTCCAAGCTTAGATGAAGAGTAGATTCTTCGTTAATTTCTAAATCCAAATCTTCACAAACAAATTTATTTGTAGCAGTAACAATAGTTTTACTGTTCAATTCCAGCGAAGTCAATTTACTAATACTTATATAAACAGTCAAATTTTCAGGACAAAGATCTTCTCTTCCTACGATATTCAAATCACCACCACTATATTCAAAGTTAAGATTTCTAAGTATATCTTCATTTGTTTTCACTAGTATAGATTCATCATCATCTTGAGTGATGACAAGTGTCATAGGTACGTTGACTTCTATAGAGTTAACACTAGGAAGATAAATGTTATCTTTGATTATTTTACCTTCTCCTGGTAAACAATTTGCTAATGAAGTAACTGATAAACTGATAAATAATACTAATACATTAATATATTTCATTTGATTCTCTTTAAATTAAATTTGAATAAATAAATTATGGATAAAACCTGAAACCAAGTGAACCTTCCATATCTCCGTAAATTCCTGGAGTCAATGATACCAAAGGTCCAACTTCTAAAAATATTTCAAACTGTTTGCTTGGGGTAAAATTCAATCCGAATAGCCCTTTCGCTCCTATACTCAAATCTTGATCGTGATCATGTTTGTGTTTGCCATGAAAAAAACCATCTCCATCACCTAGACCTAAAGAAGCACCAATACCCGCATAGAGCGAAAAATTTCTATGGTTAATGACATTTGGAAAGTTGAAAGTGTAAATTCCATCAAATCTTATTGATCCATAATGAGATTTGAAGCCAACATTAAAAATCAAATCATTGGCTCCACCTGAACGAGATTTAATAGTTACTGCAGTAGGGTCACCAAACATGAGGCCAAAACCAATGTCTGATTTTGCACTATATGAAACTGATAAGAAAAGAATTGCAATCAAAAACTTTTTCATAGTTAATCCGTTGATTAGTAAAACAATAAACATACAAACGAGAAAAATGAGATTTTATTTACTAATTACTGGTTTTATATTATACACAACTACATTAGTTTTAGGACAAACAGGAGTATTAGGAGAGGCTGAAAGCTTATATAAGCAGGGGCAATATCAACAATCTATTCAAAAATATGAATTAGCTCTAATAGAAGAGCCAAATAGTGCATATATCAAAGGTCAAATTGGATTTGCCAATTTGTTTTTAGAGAAGTATGAAAATGCTAAATCTTATTTCACTGAAGCAATAGAGTTGGACCCAACCGTAGCTGACTATTATAATGCCAGAGGGCTTGCGGAAGCATATTTAGGAAATGTTAATGATGCAATAAATGACTTTACAATAGCTATAGAAAAGGACTCAAAATTCGCTCAAGCATACTTAAATAGAGGAAGCGCTTATAGTTCAATTGGTGATACAGAAAACTCTATTCAAGATTTGAAAGTTGCAGAAACATTAGATAAAAAAAATCCAGAGATTAATTATCAATTAGGTAGACTTTACAGTCTAAAAAATGATTTCAAATCCTCAATCAAGAATTATAAAGTTGCTTTAAATAAGGGACTAGATAGTGAACAGATTCTGATGAGTTTAGCTCTATCATATTTTAAAAACAATGAATTCCAAAAAGCTGCTAACACATACACACAAGTAATTAAAAGAAATCCTCAAAATACTGACGCACTAAATAACAGAGCAGTTAGTTACGACAAACTTGGAAAAAAAGATTTAGCGGAAAAGGATAGAAATGAACTATATTCAATAACAGGAGTTGAATTCAAAGATCCTAATGATTACAAGTTTAATAGAGTGGACTCAAAAGATGGTAATTTTCATCTTAACTTGCCGTCTCATTGGATAGTAGAAAAACAAGTAAAGGATGGAGAGGATAAGATAATTGTGACTATACCCCAGAAAGACAAAAATCCAAGATTCCAAGCAGTTAAGTTGACATTATCTTACAATTACAATATGCAAGACAACTATGGTGTAGGTGATCCGAATGGGTTAGTATCTTTTTGGCAGTCAAGTCAACTAAAGAACACTGAAACTTATGTTAAATATGACTTGTTATCTCAAAAGAAGTTTTCTCTGAATGGTTGGAGCGCAACAAGATTTCTAACTCTGTCACAACCAACTCATAATTCTCCAATATTTAAGATGTATGAATTAGTGACATCTAAACCGGATAAGTTGTTTTACGGATATTTTCAATCTTCAGCTCAAGATTTTGAATTCTTTTATCCAACCTTTGATAAAATCATTGAATCTATAAACTTTACAAACTAAAGACCTTAATCTAAGTCAAAAGTATTACCTTTCCATTCTACTTTTTTATCTAAAATTAGAATTGGAAGTAATAATTCAACTATTAAGAAAAGTATGCTTGATGGAAGGATATAAGGAAAAAGCTTATACTCTTTTACAGTTACTAACGAAGGTATTATTAATATAATATCTGATACTATCTTGAGTAACAAAATAGCCGTTGCTAAAAAGAAATTTCCTACAATAATACTAGTTATCGCACTTAACCATATTAACAAAGATGTGACTACAAAAAACACTGCTTTCCACCCAAGTTTTCTTCCGCCAAGCGCCCATCTTTTTCTTTGCTTTAAATATTCTCTTACAGTTCCTAATGGTTGAGTTGTTACGGTACTTTCTTTGGTACAAATATAGTTTAATTTACCTCCTATTTTGTCCACTGCTTGCAACAGTGCCAAATCTTCGGTTACTGAGAAAGGAATAGCTTTGTACCCACCTAACTCATCATACATTTTTTTAGATATAGCCATGTTATTTCCAAAGCATCCTAGAGTGAATCCTAATCCAATACCTCCAGATGCCATAGTATGCGACATAAGCCATTCAACTGCTTGAAACCTACTAAAGAAGTTATCATGCTTAACTAAAGTAAATGAAGCGATTAAATCAGAATTTTGATTAATAAATGTTTTTGCAATACTATCAATCCAGTTTTCATCAACGGTACAATCAGCATCTGTAAACAGAAGAAATTCTCCGTTTGCATATTCTATACCTTTGTCAAGTGCACCTGGCTTTCCTGCTATTGATTTGGTGTCATATTGGCTGATTGTAATTACTTTTAAGTTACTAATTTCTCTTTCTAATTTGTTTAATATTGAAGCAGTATCATCTATTGATTGATCATTTACTACTATAACTTCGAATCTGTCAATAGGATAGTTAGATTTTAAAATTGAATTAATACAATTTTCAATGCTATCTTGCTCATTTTTTGCAGGCACAATGACGCTGATATTTGGATATTCTTCTAATATTATCTCATCGAAATTCAAACGACCTCGTTTCGAGCCAATTATAAAAAATACAGCTCTGAAGAAATAAATTACAAAAGATGTGAAAAATAAAATATATTCCATAATACGTTGAAACTCAGTAAGTCATTGTCATTAATGCAGTAATGTTATTTTTTAATGCGATTGTGGAAAACAAAGATAAAAAAAGTTACTATTTCTTGAGACGTTTTTGGTGTTCATGTGTCTTTATATATAGTAAATGTGACAAGTTCTTTGAAATCTTAAATCTATTAACTATCAGTTACTGTTGATTTTTCTTATTTGTTTCATAATTAACAATTTTTTAATTTACGTGAATGTCAAAAATACGATATGAATTTAAAGTATAAAAATGGAATGTAAATGAGAATTAAAAATTCTAAAATTTTAGTTATAGGTGGATGGGGTCTTGTTGGTGCTGCAATTTGCAAGCAACTAATGAAATTCAATCCATCTGAATTGATTGTTACATCACTTAGAGAGTCAGAAGCAAAAGAGGCGGTAGCCGATTTAGAAAATCAATTTAAGAATAGCAATACTAAATTTACTCCATTATGGGGAAATATTTTTACTAGAAAAGATTGGAAAGATGTAAACCCAAGTGAACTTTTCAATAGTGAAGATTCCAGAAATGGTTTTATAAATGATGTATTCGCAGACTTAGATGATAGTATTTTAAATCATTCAGCACTTTATAATTTTATTAAAGAGCATAAACCAGATGCAATTATTGATTGTGTCAACACTGCAACGGCTATTGCTTATTTGAATGTATATAAGCAGTCAAATAATGTTCTGAATGATATTGAAACAAATAAAGTAAACAGTGAAAACATTGAAAAGTTGATTGCAAGTTCTTACATACCTCAATTAATCAGACATGTTCAGATATTACATTCTGCTATGACAGAGTTTGATACAGAAATGTACTTGAAAATTGGAACAACTGGTACTGGTGGTATGGGTATGAACATACCTTACACTCATAGTGAAGAGAGACCATCAAGAGTTTTGATGTCAAAAACAGCTGTGGCTGGAGCTCAAACAATGCTGATGTATTTGCTGGCTAGAACACCAAATAGTACAATTGTGAAGGAAATCAAGCCTGCTGCAACCATCGCATGGAAAAGAATAGCTCATGGGAATGTTAAGAAGGGAGGTAAAGAGATTTCTCTTTTCGATATGAATCCAGATTCTGCGATTAGTACTGAAGGTTCATTCCTTTTTGATAACAAAACTGGAGTTGAACATACAGATAAAGTTTTAAATTCAGTATTTATCGACACTGGTGAAAATGGAATATTTTCTAAAGGTGAATTTGAAGCAATTAGTGCACTTGGGCAAATGGAGCTAGTAACTCCTGAAGAGATTGCAGAATATGCAGTTTTTGAAATGAGAGGTGGTAATACTGGCAAAGATATTATACAAGGAATTGATGCTTTTGCATTAGGTCCAACTTACAGAGGTGGATATTTAAGAAATGAAGCAGTCAAAAGACTTAATCATCTTGAAAGTGAAACTGGAAAGAAAAGTGTTGCTTTTGAATTATTAGGACCACCTAGATTATCCAAATTACTTCATGAAGCTAATTTGATTGGTCAAGTAGAAAGTGGTGTTAAAAATATTTTGAACATTAATACATCAGAATTAACTAGAAAAGTTAATAATGTGATAGAAACAAATTCTGAATTAAGAAGCCAGATTTTATCAATTGGATTACCAATATTATTAGACAAGGGTAAATACTTACGAGGAGATTTTGTAAAAATCCCTGTACAACATAACAGCAATGAGATTGAATTTACTCAAGACAATATAAACCAATTCTGTTATGACGGTTGGATAGATTTAAGAGAAGAAAATTTAGAAACTTGGAAAAATAGACTTAACAAAATTGTAGAACAAGCAGAGTCAGTACCAAGTGATGATACTAGTTCAGGTCCAGTATATGATGAAGAATACTGGAATTTCTTCAACTCGATAGAGCCAGGTAAGATAGCTGGCTGGATTTTTGAGCATGAGGATAATGGCTGGAGATTTAAGAGATAGAAAAATGAAAACAAATTTTAATACAATTATTTTTTTTAACAATATAAGGAGAATTAAATGAGAAGGATATACTCTATATTTCTCGTTTCCCTTTTTGCCGCAACAACATTGTTTGCTAGCGAAGTTTCTGTTAAAGTAGAACCATATAATGGTGAAGCTCAAACTACAGAAAATGTCAACAGCAATCAGTTAGATAACGGCAAAAATGGTGAAATTCAAAGGAAGAGTTCTTATGCAATAGGAACTGCACCACTTCCTTTCCAACTCGTGAATAACCCTCACGCAAATATCGCCGTATCTACTGGTTACTACTTAGTAGATAACGATGACAACGCCCCATCTTATTGGAGGCCGAACGAAACAATATACAGCAAAGATCAAGATCCAGATGAATGGGTTAATATAATTGCTGGTCCTAGAATAGTTGATTCAAACTATTGGAGGGATAACAAAGAGGAAGGTTTACGTTTCTTCAGAAACGATGCTTATCCAACAAATGGAGATAGCTACTTCGAGCATAACTCATTGTTACAAGATACTACTGACAACGCTTACGCTGGTCCAATGCCAATGAAAGTTGCTGGTGGTTTCTATTTCAATGGTATTCGTTATGACTCATTCTATGTAACTACTAATGGTTTGATTGCACTTACAAATAGAAGATATTTCTATGATGAGTTTGGTAACAGATACATCCCTTCTGGTGAAGAGTCTGCTTATGACCCTAACTCTATGGATAGATTTGTAGGTTTTATCAATGGCGAAAACAGAAACCAAGTTGGTAATGGTTTAGCTGATAATACTCCTGATAACTTCGGATTTAAATATTCTGTATTAGGTGGTAACCCTAACGATCCTGATGGTGGTATTAGAGGTAACAGAGCCAATAGAGGATTGCTAGTTAATCCTACAGGTATGAATGAAATTACATCAAGTGCATATAAACCAGCATTAATTGGTTTTATGTATGGTGATAACGAATTGTCACAATACTCAACTACTACAAACAAAGTAGATAATCATGGTAGAGTAAGTTACAGAAGAACAATAAACAATGATAAATTAATTATTTACTTTGAGAATCTTGCTCCAGTAAGACAAAAAGTTTATCCACCATTTATTATTACATTCCCTAATGATATGAGACCTGGTGACAATGGTTACACAGCTGTTTCTGGTCAAACTATCTTAAACAGAAATGATAGTAGTATTACTATTGTTTATGAAAGATTCATGGGTGGTGTAAGAGTAGGTAATGGACTTATTCAAGCTAAAGACATATTTAGAGCAAACTCAAGTGTTGGTGTATATGGATTTGGTCGTCATGCAAACTATAACGTTACTGGTGGACCAGACGAAAATGATGATGAATTCCCTTGGGTAGCCGAGTATGAGCAATATACTCACTACTTCTCTTATGTAAGAGCACCTGCAAGTTACCCTCAAACATTTAGCTCTGTTAAATTCAAACAACATCAAAATACATTAAGAGTTGTTGATATACAGTACAGAGTTAGAAAACAAGATCCTAATGCTGATTTATCGTTCTCAGAACAAGTAAAATCAACAGAAGTTAATAACTATGAGTTATTAGCTGGTAACGATTACTTAGGTGCAATACAACCCGTAGCTATTATACAAAACGTATCTAATGATATTCAATCTCCTACAGGTATTAACTTTGTACCTCAAGATTTGAATTTCTATGCAAGATTTAGAGTACAAAATCAAGCAACAGGTCGTTTGATATATAATAGAGCAGTACCAGTGGATGATAGATGTCTATCTACTCCTGATTCTGCACTACAAGATTGTGAAGGAAACCCTGATGTAAGAGTTAGATTGGTAAACGTTACAATTGATGACGATGGTAACTACGAAGCTGAAGTTGCTAACTACCCAGGTACTAATTCTTGGAATGGTAAGCCTAGAGATGGTATACCTCCATATGGTTATGTACAAGTTAAATTCCCTCCTTTCGAGCCTAATGAGTTTGCAAGAGATGAGAATAATAAACTTTATCAAATTGGTAGAATGGCTGCATATGTAATTGCTGATGCAACAAACCCTAACAATGGTAAAAGCTTAGGCGATACATGGCCATTTGACGATACTGCTGGAGTTAACTTACACGTAATGAGATTGCATACCTTCTTTAGTGATGATGTTAGAGAATACCATATCATTGGTAATGCTGCTATCCCTTCTGTACAGAAATGGGTTAGTATCGATGCAGAAGTTGTAAGTGGTGATGTAAATTCAAGACATCCACTTGCTCCTAGAGGCATGTACCCAGCTGATAACAATGAGAACTTTGTTTTAAGCTCTCCAGTTATCAAAATGAACAGAAAGAACTTATTTGGTCAAGACAACTCACCTGGTGATGAGCTAAGATCTCACCCAATTGATATGAGAAACAGATATAATTCTGTAATCTCGTTATCAGTACAAAGAACTCTCGATAGAGAATTCTGGGATAGAGGATTTGGTGATAACTCACTAGTTGGTCCAGAGCCGAGATCAGTTCTTAACTTTGATCCTTTCAACAATTATACTGGTCGTGGATCAGTTGCTGCAAATCCTGATATGTTAGCAGTAGAAATTATGCTACCGTCTGACAATGGTGTTAAAGACATTACAAACGTAAAAGATAACAGATGGAGAAATCACCCAAGAAGAGGTGGTGTTGATGCTGAAACTAAAGTACCTGCATTAGGTGTTTATGGTGGTGGTGGATATGTCACTGGTTTCTTAGAAGCTGACAAAGATTCGGCTCTAGCTCAACCAAATGCTGGTACTAGAGAAATGAACTCTTTACGTGCTGATATCTATGACGATGGTTTTGACTTTGTTTACAAGAAATACTTCGTAGCAATTCCTGATACATTCATTAGATGGCAAAATGCTGGTGCTAAGCACTTCAGATTTAGAATTAAGATGTTTGCTTCTAATGATCAGAAATGTGCACAGTGTATTCCAGATGACGATGATGACTATTTAGTAGATAACGTAAATGTATTGTTCTATTCTCCGGAAACTACTGATATAGAAGTTAGTGCTATTTCATTCAATTGGCCATATACTGAAGCACCTGCTACTCAGGCATCTTCTATTCCAATTGAAGTAACTGCTACAAACAATACTATTAACAATGCACCTTACTATTATATCTTGGTTAAGATATTCAAAGGTACAAATACTGATCCTAATACGGGACAATTGGTTTACTGTAGAGCAGTTCCTGTAACTACTCACGAAGGAAACAATGAGATTGTAAGAAATCCACCTAACTTTAACGCTAGAGAATTTGGCGAAGGTGAATACAGAGCTCAAGCAATTGTTGTTGTTCCTGGTGGTGACTTAGAAGAGTTTAATGACACTACTTACACTGATTTTGAGGTTACTTTTGGTGAAACATTTGCGTATGATCCAATTGATAATCCAAGAAATGATATTGGTGGTGGAGCTTTCCCTACTGGTAGAGGATTGAACCTTCAAGGTTATAACTACGGTGGTACTACTGCTGGTGCAAATTCATACAATGAATCACTACACGGTGCTGGATATATTGGTGGTAGTATTTCTGGTCAAATAGCAATGAAATTTGAATTGCTACAAACAGATACTATTTACGGATATGAAGCATTATTTGGAACTATTAACCAAGCTCCTGATGCAATTTCATTAGCTATTTACAACGGTAATAAAGACATCAATATTCCTCAAGGTCTAAGAACTGAATCAGTTATAGACAGAGATAGAGGTAGAGATGACAGAACTGATGAAAGAATTTATGGTGAATATGTTAGATATATTTTACCTAAAGAGAAGAGACAAATCTTACCTCCTGGTACATACTGGATGGCTATTTCACAATTAGGTGAAACTGGTCTTGAGTTAGGTGGATCTAGACAAAGAGCTGGTTTAAGAACTCTAAACGTTTATATCCCACCTGCACAGCCAATTGTTGGTGAGTCTGGTGTATCGTTAAACATACACAAAGAATTCAGAAAAAGAAATGGTAATGGTGATTTAGTAAACAATAACTATTTCGCTCTTGAAAATACAAGAGAGTCAGGTAACTGGGCACCATTTACTCCAGGTATTGGTAATGTTGGATATGCACACTTACACCACTTTGGTGTTGGAGTTGACCCAACTACTGCTACTTTGACTAATGGTACATGGATTCCTTTGATTAGACCTTATTTAGGTGCTAAATCTTCTGGTAGCAGAGCTACTGAATCTGTTGAAGATTGTGACGATTATGTTCCAATTGAACTAGTTAGCTTCAATGGTGCTCCAAGAGAGAATGCAATCGATTTAGATTGGATTACTGCTTCAGAAGAAAACAACAAAGGGTTCTACATTGAGAAGAGAATGGCTCTTGACCAAGGAAACACTGAATGGGAGCAAATCTCATTTGTTAATGGTAATGGTAATACTAAAACTAAAAGTTACTACAACTTCTCTGACGAAGATGTAGTTCCTGGTACAACTTACCAATATCAATTAAGACAAGTTGATTTCGATGGTACTCAAGAATGTTTCGATTCTGAGATTGTAGAAGTTGATTTCGATGGTGTTGCTACTTTAGCTAACTATCCTAACCCAGTTAAAGATGAGACAACTTTCAGATACTCTGTTCCAAGTAGAGGAAATGTTAAGTTAGAAATCGTTGACTTATTAGGTAATGTAGTTAAAACATTAGTAAACGAAGTACAAGAAGGAACTAAAGAGTTCACTTATGACGTTACTGATGCTGTAGGAAACAGACTATTAAGTGGTACTTATATCTACAAACTTACAATAGATGGGGAAACTCAATCTGGTAAGATGAATGTAGTACAATAATTAAGTACTAATCATTTAAAATTCAAGCCCTTGTTGATTTCTCAACGAGGGCTTTTTTGTTTAACTAATAGAAGAATAATTATGGAAACAATATTTGATAAGATAATAAGTAAGGAAATACCAGCTGATATTGTATTCGAGGATGAGGAAGTTATTGCTTTTAAAGATATAAATCCACAAGCTCCAACACATATACTTATTATTCCTAAAAAGCGTATTGCTACAATTAATGATATAGAAGAAAACGATATATCAATCACAGGAAAATTAATTTATACAGCCAAAACCATAGCAAGTGAAATAGGAATATCAGAAGATGGATATAGACTCGTATTCAATTGTAATGACAATGGAGGACAAGAAGTATATCATATACACCTACATTTATTAGGTGGAAGAAAAATGACATGGCCGCCAGGTTAGAATTATTTACTAATTTGCAAATAAAAAAAATGAACTTATTAGAAGAAGCACAAAGAGTATTAATTGAAGAGTCAGAGGCGTTAGTAAATCTATCAAAAACTCTAGATGATAGTTTTGTTGATGCATGTCAAAATATTAGGACAGCAAAAAAAGTTATTCTTTCTGGTGTCGGTAAGTCTGGAATAATCGCTAAAAAAATTGCGGCTACTTTTTCAAGTGTTGGTATACCTGCTCTTTTTCTTCACCCAGTGGAAGCTTTGCATGGCGATATAGGAATTGTAGAAAATGATGATATTACTATATTGATTTCCAAAAGTGGCTCAACTGATGAATTAGTATTATTATTTCCATATCTTAAAAAAAGAACAAAGGTAATATCAATAACATCTCGTAAAAATTCATTTCTTTCTGAGAAGTCAGACATACATCTATATGTTCCAGTAGAAAAAGAAGCTTGTCCTATAGAGATTGCTCCAACTACTAGTACAACAGCTACTATGGCTTTAGGTGATGCCTTGGCAGCATGCGTTATGAGAATTAATAATTTCAATGAGATTGATTTCGCACAAAATCACCCATTAGGACAATTAGGAAGAAACTTGAGTACAACTGTAAAAGATGTAATGCATACTGGAGAAAGCTTACCTTTTGTATCCAAAGATGATAATTTTAAGAACGCATTACTTGTTATGACGAATAAACCATTAGGTTGTGTATGTGTTGTTGAAAACGATGAGTTAGTTGGTATTATTACTGATGGTGATTGTAGAAGGGCTTTGAGTAAGAATGATGTAATATCTGAGATAGAATTAACTCAAGTAATGACATCAAATCCCATCACGATTAGAGAGGAAATTTTGGTTGGTAGAGCATTGTCTATCATGGAAAATAGAAAAAGTCAGATTAGTGTTTTACCTGTTGTAGATGAAAATAATGTATTAGTTGGTTTAGTTAGGATACATGATTTGATAAAAAGTAGTAGATAGCACTATTTTGATATTTCGTCTTTAGTTATTTTTACATTGTTAACCACATTACCTCTAGCTCCCAGTGGTTCAAGCTCTTCGCCATTTCTTTTTAACTTTATTCCACCAGCGTTTCCAGAGGTTAGAGTAAAGAATTTTTCTGCTTTCCAGATTTTCTTCATACCAGGTTTCATAAGAATTTCTTCATTAATTTTTCCGTCCATCGTGATGCTCATCCATGCACTATCAAGGGCAAATGCTTCTAACACAATGCTATCTCCTTCTGATTCAAAGTAGTCGAATAGATTCTCATCACCTTCATCATTATTCTCTATATCTGAAATTGCAATTCCCTCAATTGCTTCATTACTTTCATTATTGCCGGAACTAAAGAAAACAAAATAAACTATTAATAATATTAAAATACCAATACCAAAATATGAAACAGAGGAGACTAATCGCTTATCTGAGAGTAATTCTTTGTATTTGCCTGATTTGATTATGTCAATAACATTTTGATCACTAGGGTCAATGCTAACTGATGCGTCTTTTGCAATTGGTTTGTGATATAATTGTTCCTGAGACAGTTGTGACTCTAATTCAGACATTAGTTGTGAATAAGAATCTTCAGCTAATCCAAGAAATGATGCATATTTCTTAATGAAAGAACGCAGATAAACTGTAGGTAGATTAGGCATATCTCCAGATTCGATCTCAAGAAGCACACTTTCTCGTATTCCGGTTTTTCTGGAAACTTCAGAAATGTCAAGCCCTTTGGCAATTCTAGTGTCCTTTAGTATCTTTACGTGTTCATGCATTAGATATATTAATAAATTTATATTAATTTACAATATAACAATAATCAAGCCAAAATTAAAGTGATATTTAATATAATTTCAAAAAGTTTACTATTCGTCCTAAGTATATTTATGTTTAGCAATACATTGCTATCTGAAGAAATATTCATTGATTCTTCCGAATACCAATACGCTGGAACTCAGAGATATTCTATTTCTGGTGATTTACCTTACAAGGAAACTAATATCAAAACAGAATATTTTGTAGGTGTTACAGCACTTACTACAGGGTTTATGATATCACAACATATTTATCAAGCAAATACGATATGGAAAGATCAGGCCGAGTTTAAAGTTATAGAAGATGGACAATATGCGCTGTATGCAGACAAAGCAGGACATATATTCGGAGGATATTATTTATCTTATTTATATACTGACTTTTTAGCTTCAACAGGTATTAACTGGGAACTATCGAACATATTGGGTGCTGCAGTCGGGCTAACTTATCAAACCTACATTGAGATATTAGATGGTTACGGAGAAAACTTTGGATTCTCTCCCTCGGATATGTATGCTAATGCCTTTGGTGCTGGTTTTTTTCTAGCTCAACATTATGTACCCTATTTACAAAATTTTACACCTAAATTTACATATTTTCCTGCTGATTGGCATGGAGAACAAAAAAGAAGACCGCATTTTGCTTTTATTGATGATTACAGCTCACACACATTATGGATGTCGATGAACGTTCATAATATGCTACCTGAAGAATACAATCAATATTGGCCAAAATGGTTGCAACTATCTGTAGGTTATGCCGTTAGAAATTTGTGTGATCCGTTTGATCCATCATTTGATTGTTCGGATTCTTATAGAGCGACTGATTTGGTTCACGGAGAAAGAAAAGTAATTTTAGCTTTAGATTATAATTTACCTGAGTTACTTCCAGAAATGGGTCCACCTTTTGATTGGATTATCCAATCTTTGAATTATATCAAATGGCCTGCTCCTGCTATTGAATTTGGCAGAGAAACTAAATTTATGTTGATATATCCATTCGTAGAATTTTAGATAATTTGATAACTTTGTATTGATTCAAATTACAAGAGTAAGAAATCGATAATAACGTAAAGATAAGTGTTATAATTCCAGTATATGATGAAGAAAAAATCATAAGCAATACCCTTGCTATATACAATGATGAGTTGAAAAAGAAGTTCAACTTGGAGGTTATAGTAAGTGATGGAGGCAGTACTGACAATACTATCACAATGATAAATGGTTCGGTTGATAAATTAGTTCAGCATAGTGAACAAAGAAGGCAAACTATAGCAGAAGGTAGGAATAAAGGAGCTGATGTTGCTACTGGTGATATACTGTTCTTTATAAATGCTGATACTTACCCTGAGAATTTAGATTCGATTTTTGAAACATTGGTTAATTGGGACAAAAACCCTGACTTAAAGAATGTAGATGCAATAGCTACTAATGTTTTACCTTTGAAAGATGAAACTGATAGAATGGATACTGTATTTTACTTCTTCCTAAATAAATATTTTAAGTTCCTAAATTTAATTGGAATGGGTATGGGAAGAGGAGAATGTCAAATTATAAAGGCATCTGCTTTCAGAAAAGTAGGTGGATATAGAGATAAGATAGTAGCAGGTGAAGATTTTGATCTATATCATAGATTAGCAAAAGAAGGTAAAGTAAAATTTATCGAAGACATTGTAGTTTATGAATCACCGAGAAGATTCAAAAAAGAAGGTTATATAAGCACTTTAACTAAGTGGTTTTTAAATTCAGTTTCCGTTCTTATTTTTGGAAAATCTTATTCCAAAGAATGGAAACCAATTAGATAGGATAATAATATGTCTGAAACGTATAAATCAGCTGGTGTAGATATAGAAGCTGGCGAAAAAACTGTAGATAGTATCAAGCCCTTTATCAAGGAAACAATGAATAAAAATGTTTTATCGGATGTAGGTCTGTTTGGTGGGTTTTACGATGCGAAATTTCCTGACTACGAACATCCAGTATTAGTTTCTTCTACTGACGGTGTAGGTACTAAATTAAAAGTTGCTTTCATGTATGATAAGCACGATACTGTTGGTCAGTGCCTTGTAAATCATTGTACTAATGACATATTAGCTGGTGGTGCTGTCCCATTGTTTTTCTTAGATTATTTCGCAACGGGTAAGTTAGTACCAACTGTAGCAGCTGATGTTATAAAAGGATTTGCAGTTGCTTGTAAAGAGAATAATTGTGTACTAATAGGTGGCGAAACAGCTGAGATGCCTGGTTTTTATAATGAAGGCGAATATGATATGTCGGGCACAATAGTAGGTATTGTTGATAAGAAGAATATTATCAATGGATCTGGCATAAAGAAAGGTGATGTACTAATTGGATTGAAATCATCAGGACTTCATACAAATGGCTATTCACTAGCTAGGAAGGTATTATTCCCTAAGTATGATGTGAATGATAAACCAGAAATATTAGGAGAAACGGTTGGTGAAGCATTACTTCATGTACATAAATCTTATCTGAATAATGTAAAACCATTGATAGAATCTCAATCACTTACTGGTATATCTCATATCACTGGTGGTGGAATAGTTGGAAATACATCTAGGATACTGCCTGAAGGAATGAATTTAGATATTGATTGGAATTCGTGGGAACAGCTACCAATATTCAAACTTATTCAAGAAGAAGGTAATATATCAGATGAAGAGATGAGAAAAGCATTCAATCTTGGTATTGGAATGATACTAATTGCAAGAGAAGAGAATGTTGACAAAATTATGGAAGCTTGTAAATCTGATGATCCATTAATTATCGGTAAGATTTCTTAATATTGCTAAACAAAAGACAAAAAAAAGGGTAGTCAGCTGACTACCCTTTTTTATTGATTTATATTTATATTTTATTTGTTCTCATGCTGCTCAAATATTGTTGTTGAACTTGGTGCTAGGTATTTTAAGTCATCAAAGACTGTAGGGTCCTTATAACCTTCAAACGTGGCACCTAACTCTCTCGCTTTTGAATCTGTAAATGCCTGTAGCAGTACACTTGGACCAACCATTTTTTCTTTTTTAAAGTAAACCATTTTCGAAATAATATTTCTTAAATTCTCTAAACCTTGTTCTTTGTTTTCAGACATCATGTCAAGTCCATCCACATAATATTCAAAGAATAAAATTCTTAAATCTTCATAACGTAAGTCAGTTAATTCGGAAATCAAAGAGAATTTAGTGAATTCTCCTGGTTGAACATAAGTATCAAACCCAGATATATCTTTGGATGCAGCAACACCAGCTAATCGCCTTGCTTTACTATATGCAGGATTGCCTCCTAGAGTTTCGTAAGTATCTAAATCAACGCCAATGACTATTAGCATATAGAAATCTAGTAAACTTGAAAATTCGTTATATCTATTAAGATCGTAATTAAAAAATGCACCACGAGCATATTCGAATGACCACTGATCATCAGCTATTTTCATTACGACTGATTTACCGTCATCTTGACCATATATGTATCTGTTCGATGCTATAAATATTCTAGCATTGTATCTGTTATTGTACCCACCCGACAAAACTATAGATATGTCTACAGGTATTTTGTTACCTTCAAAATCCACATCAGTATATTTAGTAGAGTTTATATAATTTTCTACATCTTGTTCCATAGTAGAAACATTGACTCTATATTCTTGGTCTAACATTTCCATATTTACATTTACATTAGCTTCTATTTCTTGCGAATATGTAGCGCTGGAAAATGCTAACAAAACAGCAATTATTAAGGTTAATCTCATCATAAGTCTAAAAATTTATTTATATTGAATTTATACAAAGATAACATAATGGTCAGAATTCTAACAAATAGATTCATTTTTTTAGCTTTTAATCTCCTTTTTATAAGAGGAGCTATATTAGCTAGTGATAACTCACCTAATATAAAATCTTCTGTTTACTCACTTTCAGTATTAGATATATCTGAAAATCCCACAAAGTTACAGTATATAGAACGAAACAATCTTGCTCTTAGTTACACACCTAATAGTTTTGGTTTAAATGGCCTAAATTATAATAATATTTACGCTTCTTTTAGTACAGGGGAACTATTTCATTTCGTTAATTATGGTGGTACCTTTTCTGATAAATTTAATCGTTCCAATTTGTCATATTCCTTAGGTACAAAGTTAATTAGCAGGCTAACAACCTCTGTTACATTTAATTATTCATTCATGAATATAGAACAATTTCAATCCTATGATAAAATTGATATAAATCTAAATGGGATAGTTGAGTTGGATAGTAATTTGAGAGCAGGTTTTGTATTTACTAACTTGCTAAACAGCGAGTATGAGAGTGAAAGTAACACAGTGAGACAGGAAGCAAATTTTGGTTTACTCTATGAGGTCGAAGATGATTTTATAATTCAAGTGGGTACTCAAATCTACTTGGAAAGTACAACTGGTATTATGCTAGGTATAGCTAATAATTTTGAAGATTGGCTTAATGTAGGTGTTAGTTATCTCACCAATCCTCAGATGTTTGAAGGAAATCTAATTATAGATACTAACAATGGTTTTGAAATTATCTATGATTTGAATTATCATAATTATCTTGGTGCTACTCACAAATTTGGATTAGCTTATGGGTTTGATTAGTAGACTACTAATCATATTGCTTTTACCTTTATTGCTAGTAGCTGAAGATTTTGATTTGCTACTCGAAAAGTATATGGGAGAGCTCAACCCAGTCTATAAGAATAGATTAGATATATCACAAATTCAAGATTTGTACTCTTACTACAGCAAATACCCACTCAACATTAACACTGAACAGCTTTCTAATTTGGAAGATATACCTTTAGTTAGTCGTGAGCT
The DNA here is from genome assembly GCA_046290495.1 of Chlorobiota bacterium. Classification (GTDB taxonomy): domain Bacteria; phylum Bacteroidota; class Ignavibacteria; order Kapaibacteriales; family UBA2268; genus PGYR01. Next base: position 865,837 of record JBKAGT010000006.1, read on the forward strand.
GTTTAGTCAGCTTCAAAGAAAAAGACCATTCACCAATAAGACACAGTTACTTAATGCAATAAATTCTTTACCAACAGATGAATTTATCAAACATATACTCATTAACACACTAACAATTGATAATGAAAGACGAGTAAGGGAAGGAACAACTTACACTATTCGGAATCATAGTACAATCCAAAAAGAAGATGGATTCGAAAGAAATAAATTTCAAGGTAGCAGATTAGATTTATATCAAAAGCTAAACATAAGGTATGATGGGCTTGAAGTTAGTGCGGTTTCTGATAAGGATGCCGGTGAGTTAGAAGTGTTAGACTTCACTAGTTTTGGGTTAGAGTACAATCATGAGAATATAAAAGCAATAATAGGGGACTATAACTTATTTTTTGGGTTGGGGAACTTGTATGACCAAAGTTTTCTAAGTCTGAAAGGTACTGATTTTATAAATACTTCTACTGAATATGGATATGGTGCTCAAGTTAACCGCTCTACTTTAGAGAGTAGTTTCTTTCGTGGTGGATTTTTTGAATATACGCATGATTATAATTATTTTAACAATATTATCGTAAGGGGGTTTGTTGGGAATACTGACAGAGCAGCAACTTTCAGAGAAGATGAAGGCATAGTAACTTCAGTCTATAAATCTGGTTATTTTAGAACAGAAACAGAGATTAAGAAAAAAGGAATACTTAATGAACAGCTCTATGGAGCTAACTTCGAAGCAAATCTAAACAACTATAGTATCGGAGTTGTGAGCACTTACCTGAAATATGACACTCCTATTAGCTCTAATTCATTTAGTACATTTCAAGGGCAAGAAGGACTGCTAAATTCTATTTATGGAAATTATAATACCAATAGAACAGCAACCAAATTTGAGACAAGTTTTGATATAAATAATAATCCATCTGCACGTCTAAATTATCTCAATAATATTTCTGATGATGTTTCATTTATGTTAGAAGGACGTTATGCTCATGAAGATTACAGAGCACCTTATGCTTCTAATTTTGGTGAACAGAGCTTTGTATCAAATGAAAAAGCTTTACTAACAGGACTTTCCTACTCACGTAATAAACTATCCTTATCAGCTTTTGTAGATATGTATTCTACTATTTTGAACACATTCACAACGAACCAACCAGTAAAGGGAATTCAGTATTTTCTGAATGCATTTTATGGTACAAGCAAAACAAATTATACTTTTAGGTTCAACTATGAACAGAAAGATGACTCTTTTCGTGATGATGAGATTTATAATTCTAGAATTACTGTACCGAATAATAAAATGCACATCCGTCTAGAAGTAAACACAAAATTGACATCTACTCTATCACTGAGGGGGAGAACAGAATATTCATATACTTTCAATGATATAGTTGACATCGAGTCTGGCAACTTAATTATGCTCGACATTCGCAAAAGGGACAAGGGGAATAACATGTACTATGGTATAAACTATATCAATTTCAATACAGATAGCTTTGAGTCTGTAGTCTATGCCTATCAGTACCAAGTGCCAGGACTGGCTTATGTGTATCCATTCTACAATAGTGGCAATAGCATTAGTGCTTTTGTGAAGTACGAGCCACTCGACTTTTTAGATGTATGGGTGCGATTGAACCATCTATTCGTAAATCGCGATGCAAGTATTGGTAGCGGCTACGATGAGATAGATGATAACAATAGAACACAGCTAATATTTCAGTTGAGGTTTAATTTTGATTGATTACAGTCAATAGGAAAACTGAAAGGTAAAGTTCATTGTCACTCAGAGGATGCCATAACATCCGAAGAGTCCAGGCAAATAAATTTTGTAACAATGGGTTGCAACCCATTGTTGAATGTTATGTGAGACATATTCACTCGTCTCTATGTTTGAGACAGCTACGCCTACAATGATTGGCGCTTCGGCAGGCTCAGCGATCGAATCATATCCTCCCCAGTCTGAACAAGTTCAAACAGCCCACGCTAAAGACGTGGCAAGCTCCTTCGAAGTGGCATACATTCTCCAACCATACATTTTATTTACCTACCACCAAGTTTCTATAAATTATCTTATATTTGTTTGGTAGAAATAATTTTCAAAATGATTAACATTAGCATTATTAAATAATGAATGAATTTGATAAAAATATAATCCAATTTAGGGAAGATTTTCCTAAGAAATGGTCATTTTTGTGGTCGCCAGAAGAGGCAAGCAAAATACCACTTGAGCACAAAGATCAAATACACTTTTTGAATAAAAAAGGGACAGAACTAATTAATGAGTATTTATATAGGTCTAATATGACAAAAGGCTTACCATTTCAACCATTTCAAAATCACTTTAAAATAATAGAAATGTTTAGAGTTTCGCAGAACTGTGACAAAGAGATAAAGAAATGGCTATATAGTAAAGGAATTCCATTTTCAAAATATGTTTATGTCGATAGTGAAAGAAGTGGTCAACCTGTTATGCTAACGTGGAAAATGGTTGTTAAATATTGGGAAGGAATGTTTTTTGCTCACGACTTAGTAATTTTTGACAGTTCTCTTACTTGGGGATTGTTTTATTATCATGACGACAGACTGTATTTTGGAAGTGGACTAATAAAGAAAGAAACTCTTAATTAAAATGGAATTATTAGGTAGAATAAATAGAAGAAAAATATACTATGTTCAAGTTAGAAATAATCCCGAATGGAAATCTAAATTACCAAATAATGATTGGGTTGCTTTTACAATAGCAAATAAAGAAGATGAAGAAATGGCGCCTGTTGTAGTCAATACTTGCATTGATAATAATATATCCTATGCGTGTTGTGCTGGTAACTTGGCTAGTAGAACAGAGGTATACTTTGATGAAGAGTTATCTTGGAGGTCAATTGACAATGAAGTGCAAATGAAAGAAATATCTGATGACAAAAATACCCTTATGACCACAGCTCATAGGAATTTAGCAGAAGGGTTTTGGTTTGCCTCTGTTGTAGCAAATGACAACAATTTTGATATTGATAAAGTTGTTTGTATTGACATGACAAAATTGAAAGTAAGAAATGAACTTTTAGATTTAATTGGAAAGATAAATAATGGTTGGTTACCAGAAGATAAAGTTTTCTTATAGTGTAAAGGTTATTAAAGAATGATGAAATTTATTTCCAACTCTATAATATTATTGTTAGTTGCTATTACTATATCTTGTAACAAAACAGATAACTACAAAAGTCAGGAAGTAGAAGTAAATACTAAGAATATCATAGATTCAACTAAAAATGATATTGAACAACTTGCGAAATATCTTGATTTTACTACTTATACGCCCTACAAAGTTGAATATAAGTTAGTTAAATTATATGAATCTGGACAAAATGATATATACTCAACATTTGCAAAGAACCCAGAATATAAAATAGAAGCATTGATGTACTTTGATTCGGTAACTATGGAAAAATTTTATGAATTTGACCGAAATGCTGATTATCCTGACCCTAATTATAATATACGAGAATTCAATTTTGAATGGTTGTCGAGTGAAATAGAAAATGAATTGCTAAGTAGCAATGATAATTATCATGGACATCCTGACTTTTTTTTCAGAAAGGATGGAAACTGTAAATCTTGGTACTTAAGAAATAAGATTTTAATTAAAAATTTTTAGAAATTTGCCCTTAATTATAAATAATAATATCATTGGAACCACCTCTATCTAACGTTAAGTAATGGTATATTTGCTTAAGGTGCACAATCCACCTAAATCCTCCTTTATGTCTAGATACATACTAAATACGTATTTACGCCCGCTCTGACATAGTTTTGAAAAGATAACTAGCTCCCTTGTCGAGTTTATAAATCTACTTATTCTTCAACTTCTTTCTGTAAGTATAAGCTGCATCGATAAATGATTCTGCAAGTGGGGTAGACAAGGGATGATCAGATTCTAGTCTCTCTGGATGCCATTGAACAGCCATCATCCAGCTTTTAAAAGATACATCTTTCCACTCATAAGCTTCAACAATTCCATCGGCAGTGTAGCCAGTAGGTTTCAGCTCTGGGGATAATTTATCAACCGCTTGGTGGTGATTGCTATTAACTACAGCTTCGTCAATCCCAGCTAATTCTTTAATTTTTGAGCCATCTTCTAACATTACCTTGTGCATGGCATCACCTTCATCTATCTGATGAGTTACTGCATTTTGCATATCAGCAGGTATGTCGATTATTAGTGACCCTCCTAGAGCTACATTAATGAGTTGTTGACCTCTACAAATTCCGAGTATTGGCATTTTCTTGAGTAAGGCATATTGTAGCAGTTGAAACTCTAGCGAATCACGATCTTCATCTATCGAGCATCTGTCAGACTCATACGGCTTGTCGAATCTGCCTGGGTGTACGTCAGGCCCACCAGTTAGCACTAACGCATCAGCATTAGTCATTACTTCTTCTGGGTTTTCCACGCTGTACATATCTACGATATTTATGTTATCATCATATTTTTCTAACCATTTGGAGTAGTTCTCATAGGACTTACCACCACTTCCTTTGGATAGTACTATGGTCAATGGCTCATCTGCACACGAAGTTAGTATAAATAATAATGCAAGCGTAAATAATATATTATTAGTAAGATTTTTCATTTATTTTCTCAAGTATATGTTTTTCAAAATTTGCTTCATCTCTGAATTCTAATTCCATTGGAATTGTAAGAACTGAGATTGAATTATCTTCAAATAGTTTTCTATATAGAATTAGCTTTACTTTATCTTTTTCTGTAGTATAAATTCTTTCTATACCTTTCCAATTACAATACTTAACCACTTCTTCCATATCTTTCTTTGTGAAAAAGTGATGGTCTTTATACTCAAAAACTCTAGCAATATTTGCTTTATTGGTTTTCAAAAAGTTAACGAAATTATCTGGATTAGCAATAGCTGTTATCACCACTGATCGAACTTCATTTACATGATAAGGGCTAATATTAGCTTTGAATTCAAATGTTAGTTTCTCAAACTTTATGAGTTCGCTCTTTGCGATATCTCTAGCTAATAATATATCAGCTCGCTTTAAGCTAGTTTTTTTCTCTCTAAGATAACCCTTTGGTAAATAGTGCTTTTCGTCTAAAGTACGTTGGTTGATAATTACTATATCTAAGTCTCTGTTGATTTTTCTGTGTTGGAAACCATCATCTATAAGTACAACATCTAGATCGAACATCTTATCTAGCTTTGCTAATGCTTTATATTTTTTATCATCGACAACTAGCACAGTATCAGTTTGCTCTGCTATCATCATTGCTTCGTCACCGCACTCTGCTACTTCACAGCTTATTTTTCTACCATCATGTACTACTTTGAAGCCATATTCTTTTCTTCTGTAGCCACCTGCCACTATTCCTACTTTCAAATTATGACTCTTAAGTAGTTTTACTAAATATATAATTATCGGTGTTTTACCTGTGCCACCTGCCACTATGTTACCAATGGAAATTACAAAGCTCTTGGATTTGTATTGCTTTATTATTCCTAGTTTGTATAACATAGAACGAACCCAAACAATAAAACCAAATATGTAGCTAAGGATTAACATTATCTATTATTCATCTCTGTTTCTATTGTTTTCATTAGCTCGTTTGTCTTTTCTCTATCATCAGTATTCTCAATCATAATTGGTTCTGAGAAATATAAATCAACTCTAGAGAAAGGTAGGGGTATAGAAAACTTATCCCAACTATTTAAATAGATACCAAACTGAACTTTAACTCTGCAGTATTGAAATGGAACGTTTGCTCTACTTGCTATTAGTATTGCTCCAACTTTCATTTTTTGGTGTGGTCCACGAGGTCCATCAGGTGTAATTAATACTCTATGTGTTCCTGCTAAGTTAGTAGCTCTTTCAAGAACTTCCTTTCCACCTTTGGAAGATGAGCCACGAATAAGTTTATAATTTAGCTTCCTTAAAATTGATGACAGCACTTGCCCATCTTTACTTTTGCTAACTACTGCAACCTTGCGGGATAATTTTCTGTGGTAGTACCACACTGGTAACATTACTCCATGCCAAAAGGCAATAACTTTTGGTTCACGTGATTTTGGTCCATGTGCTCTTATTCTCCAAGTTTTAGCAAGCAATAAGAGCAATGTAATTCCAATGCTTCTCATTGTAAAAACTCACTATTGATTATAGAAGCACTTTGCTCACAAGCGGATTTAGTACCTAGCATAGTGCGAATTTTGCTAAAGTCATTTTTCATCTGAATGACATAATTATTATCATTTTCAAACTTACTTAGCATACTGCTTAACTTGCTTGGAGTGGCTTCCGTTTGTATAAACTCTTCAACTACGTTCTTATCTAGTAGAATATTAGGCATAGACAAGAAGTTTATATTTATTAAGTATTTACCAATTAAGTATGAGGTTATGGATGTCTTGTAAATAGCGCAAAATGGGATGTTAAGTAAAGCAGCTTCGAGTGTGGAAGTACCAGCTTTTACTATTCCATATTGACTGTCTTTCATAGCTTCTCGGCTATTTTCATATAGTTTGACATTAGGATGGTTGATTTTAAAATCACTGTACACATTATCATTCACAAATGGTGATTTAGAGACTGCGAACGTGAAATTTACTTTATAATTATCTATTATTTCTGAGAATAGTTTTAAGTGCTCTTTAACTTCTTGCTCTCTACTTCCTGGTATTAGACAAACTTGTTCTTTTATTCGAGAATTTTGACTACTCAATTCGAATGTATCTAAATCAAGTAGAGGATGTCCTACGAACTCAGTATCAATTCCAAAATCTTTGAAAAAGTCAACTTCAAAGGGAAATACCACTAATAGTTTGTCAACTGAGTCAGACAATTTCTGAGCTCTGTTTTTACCCCATGCCCATAGCTGTGGGGCTATGTAGTAACATACTTTTTTTGAAATAGATTTTGCATATTTAGCTAATCTAATATTCAAACCAGGATAATCAACCATGATTACTAAATCAATATCATTTCCAGATATGATATTCTTAGCATTATTTTCTAACTGCTTGAAAAATCTATACTTTTTTAAAACTTCCCAGAATCCAACAACATTTATTTTACTAAAGTCAACGATAGGTAGTAAACCTAATTCTTGCATTTTGGGTCCACCAATACCTACAAATTCAACATTAGGATTAAGCTTAATTAGCTCTCGCATCATGTTTGCTGCGTGTATGTCTCCAGATGGATCACCTGCAGAAATAAATATTTTCTTTTTATTAGTTGACATTCAAAGGGATTGTATTATGTTAACAAGTCCGTAAAAACTATTTTTTTATCTAAATGAATAAACTCATAATTTTAATATTATCAAATTTAAGACTTTCGCAATAAATAATGTCAAAATTTATACATTTACATAACCACACTGACTTCTCATTGCTCGATGCTATGACAACGACTTCTGAACTAGTCGAAGCAGCTGTTGAGTACGAGCAGCCAGGTATAGCATTGACTGATAATGGAGTGCTTTATGGTGTGTTTAACTTCCAACAAAAGGCCAATAGAGCTGGTATAAAGCCACTAATAGGCGTAGATGCCTACATTGCTCCAGGTAGCAGATTCGAGAAATCACCTAATCAAAGGCGTTACCACAGATTATTACTGCTAGCAAAACACAAAGCTGGTTATAAAAATTTGGTGAAACTCTGTTCACGAGCATTTGTCGAGGGGTTTTACTATAAGCCACGTATTGACATGGAGTTATTAAAAGAATATTCAGAAGGTCTTATTTGTTTGTCTGGTGGTAGAGGTGGTGAAGTTGCTCGCTCTATAGTGAATTCAAATTACAATGAAGCTGTTGATGTAGCTAAGAGTTATCATGAAGTATTTGGTGATGATTTCTATATGCAAGTGCAGAATCATTCATTACAATTTGATGACAAAGTTTGCGAAGAAGTTCCCAAAATTGCGAAAGATCTGGGTGTTAAAACTGTTGCTACTAACGATACTTTCTACAGGTATAAAGAGCATGCCGTAGCACACAATGTTCATTTGTTTATCAAAGATGGTGGAAAAAATGAAGTTGATGTGACTAACCTCAGATTTGGTTCTGATGAGTTTTATATCAAATCTCCTCAAGAGATGGAGAAACTGTTTGCTGATAATCAAGAAGCAATTGATAGTACTTATGAGATATTTGAGAAATGTGATATAGATTTCAAAAGTAAAATCTATATGCCAAAGTTTCCAATACCAGAATTTTCACCATCTGAGAATCTAGAAGATTACCTGAAAGAATTAGTTTACAAAGGCTTAGAAGAAAGATTTGATGAGATAACTAACGAGATAAGGGAACGTACAGAGTTTGAGTTAAAGATTATAAATGACATGGAATTTCCAGGTTATTTCCTTGTTGTAGCTGACTTTATCCAAGCTGGCAGGGATATGGGAGTCCGCGTAGGTCCTGGTCGTGGTTCTGCTGCTGGTAGTATAGTTGCCTATGCATTAGGAATTACGAATGTCGATCCGTTGAAATACGATTTGCTTTTCGAGAGATTTCTGAATCCAGATAGAAACTCTATGCCCGATATCGATGTCGATTTTGCCGATGACAAACGTGAGAAAGTAATTGAATATGTAAGGGATAAATATGGTGAAGAAGCAGTAGCCATGATTATCACATTTGGTACTTTGTCTACTCGTGCAGTGCTATCAGATGTTGGTAGAGTTCTTCAAGTTCCTTTCGGAGATGTAAAGAATATAACATCAAAAATACCTGTTGTAAGAGGTGAAGTAACGAAATTAGCTGAGGCACTAAAGCTATCAGAGCTGAAGTTTGTCAAAGAAAAAATGGACAACCCAAAGTCAGAAGAAGATAAAAAAATAAAGCAGTTAATTGAGTATTGCCTAATTTTAGAAGATAGAAAGAGAAATGACTCAATTCACGCTGCTGGGGTAATAATTGCTCCGAGTGATGTTACTGACTACATACCTGTTAATATGCACAAGAATGCAGACACAGCTACTATAAAAGTTGCTACACAATTCACAATGAAAGAGGTTGAGTCTGCAGGCCTTATCAAAATGGACTTTCTTGGACTTAGAACTCTTTCTATTATTGAAAATGCATTATTAGCTATTCGCCGTAATCACAACGTTGACATAGACATAGACAACATTCCGCTAGACGATAAAAAAACTTACGAAATTTTTTCTGAACAGAAAGCGAATGCTATCTTCCAGTTTGAGAGTCAAGGTATGCAGGAGTGGCTAAGAAAACTAAAGCCGCAGTCGATAGAAGAGCTAACAGCTATGAATGCCCTATATAGACCTGGACCAATGGACAATATAGGTGAGTTTATTGATAGGAAGTATGGTCGAAGTGAGATTACTTACCTACATGATGAGCTAAAAAAATCGCTCGAGGAAACTTATGGTATCATAGTTTACCAAGAGCAAGTGATGAGAATTGTGCAAGATGTTGGTGGGTTTACGCTTGCAGAAGCAGATATTGCTCGTAGAGCAATGGGTAAGAAAGATATGAAGACTATGGACAGTTTGATGAGCAAGTTCATAGAAGGTGCTAAGAAGAAAGGAATAGATGAGAAGTTAACCACAGAGATATGGGAGTTGATTCTGAAATTCGCGGCTTATGGTTTCAACAAATCTCACGCAGTTGCATACTCATTAGTTGCATATCAGACTGCCTATCTGAAAGCACACTACCCAGCTGAGTTTCTAGCGGCCAATATGACTGCTGAATTGAACTCTCAAGAGAAAGTAGTAAAGCTCATAGATGATGCTGAGCAATTTGGTCTAGAAGTATTGCCGCCTGATATTAATCAATCATCTACTTACTTTGAAGCCAAAGGAGATTCTATATATTTTGGTTTGGCTGGTATAAAAGGAGTTGGAGTTAGTGTTGTTGAGAAGATACTAGAGGTTAGAGAAGAGAAGAAGTTCGACTCATTTGCAGACTTTTGTGAAAGAGTTGATGACAAAGCTATAAATAGAAAAACATTGGAGTCATTAATTTCTGCTGGTGTATTTGATAAAATTGAAGATGGGAAAAGAGCTTGTTTGTTTGAATCCATTGATATGGCAATTGATTTCTCCAAATCGTTTAGCAACAAAGAAACCGAGAATATTGACTCACTTTTTCTCGGTGTAGAAGATGAAAATGTTCAGAAATTTAAACTACCAGATGTACCAGAATGGGATCAAAAAAGAAGGCTGATAAAAGAGAAAGAAGTTCTTAATTTCTATATATCTGGCCACCCACTTAGGGAATATGATCCATTGGTAAAGGCATTTAATAAGATTACATTTGACCAACACCCTTCGGAACTAAAATCTCAGGAAATTACAGTGTGTGCATTTATTTCTAACATGGAAGTAAAGTTAAGTAAAAAAGGAGATCCGTTTGCTATTCTTACTTTAGAAGATTATTATTCGAAAGCGGAATGCTTAGTTTGGTCTAGAGAGTATGGAAATATTTCTCACAAGCTTTCAAAAGATAAGGCGATACTAATAGAGGGAACTATAAGAGAGGATGAAGATAACATTAAAATTTATTGTTCTAACGCTATGGATGTAGAAGAAGCAGTAGAAACTTATAGTGATGGGTATAAGATTTGGATTGATTTGAATGACAAAGAAGCAGATGCTAAATTAGATGTGCTAAAAAATGACTATTATGACCCCAATTCTACGCCTAAACAAATATATTTTAATATATTTGACAAAAGCAAAGAGTATAAAAACTGTTTTAAAACTGAGAAATTTAATATACCTCTAAATTTGACAGTTATGGGGCAATTACAAAAGCTTTTTAACTCTAAAGTTTCATTAATTATGAAAGGACAAAATGGCACTAAAAGGTACTCTTAAAAGTGTATTATCATTACTAATTGCAGTTATAGTTGCATTTTTTTTGATTAAAATTCTATTTGGGATTTTAGGATTCATATTAAAAGGATTATTCTATATTATTTTTATAGTAGTTGTTGCTATTTTTGCATTTCCCATATACGCATTCCTTAAAAATAAGGTATTCAAATGATGAAAAAAATAATGTTATTTCTTTTACTCATCGCTTGTAGTATTGAAGCATATAGTCAAGAGAATGAAATAAATGAAAACTCTGTAGAATTAGCTAGAGTACTAGGTAAAGACATATTTGAGATGAATGGAGTTCCTTTTACTCAACCTATTGTTACAGCTACTAACGCTACAGTAAATTCAGGATTCTTTAATACAGCGTATATCCCACAAGAAGATTCACTCTATTTTAAGTTTTCTGTCAATTATATGTATGGAATTGTCCCAGATGAAGATAAAGTTTTTTCTCCATCATTTCCTAATGAACCATTTAGCTTAACTAAAATTACTGATTATGCCAGCTTTGATATTATTAATAATACAATAGAAATTCAAGATACTATTGGTTTATATACTTATTTATTGAGGACATTAATATATGATGGTATTCAAGATGGATCTATTGAAGTTCCAAATGAAACTGCAACTTTATTAGGTAAAGATGATAAAGAAATAAAAATTGAGGATGGCTCACTAGAAGAAAACGGTAGAAAAAGAATAGAAAGTTTAGAAAACACATTTGGTGTGGAGTTCCCTGAAGAACTTTCAAATCAAGTATTATCAGCACTTGAAGGGCTAACTCAGAATTTCCCTTTACCAAAGGGAGCTGGATTAGATGCTATGCACTTTGGAGTACCTCAATTAGAGATTGGGTCTTATTTTGGGACTGAATTTTTAATTAGATACATACCAAAGATTAACTATGGGCAAACTATTGGTGATTTTGGATTTTTTGGGGTAGGATTGAAGCACTCTATTTCTCAGTACTTTTTTGATTTTGACCAGGAAAGAACGTTTGACTTAGCAATTCAATTTGCATATCAATCATCTTCAATGGAAAACGTATTTGGAGAGACAAATGCAAGTATGGTTTCATCAGCGGATATTCTTAATTTTAATATTCAGGCAAGTAAAAACATAGAAGGATATTTTGATGTCTATGGGGGATTATCATTCGAACAAATTGATATTGAAGCAGATTTAACATATACATTACCTATACAAGTGCAAGTGAACCTTGGATTAGTTGACAAAGATAAACAAACTGGTCCTGGTTATCCGGGAGATACTAAGCCACAAACTACTACTCTTCAAGTTGAAGATTTTAATATAAAAGGAATATTAGGTATAAAAAAAGATATAGGTCCTGTATCCGTCTTTGCAAGCTACAACATAAGTAAATTTGATATAATAAATGGTGGACTTCAATACAGTTTCTAATTGACATGGATAAATTAATAGACGGCAAGAAAATTGCCAACGAAATAAAAGAAGAGATAAAAGAGAACATAAAAGTTTTAAAGGATGAAAAAGGTATAAGACCTGGTTTAGCTATTCTATTAGTTGGTAATGACCCAGCATCCGAATCCTATGTGAGAAGTAAGGAAAGAAACTCCGAAAATCTAGATTTCCATTTTGTGATGAGAAGGGAAGAAGAAACTATTTCTGAAGATGAAGTCTTACAGATCATTGAAGACTGGAATAATGATGATGAGATACATGGTATCTTAGTCCAACTACCACTTCCTAAGCACATCGATGAATACAAAGTAACAATGAAAATTGATCCCAAAAAGGACGTAGATGGTTTTCACCCAGTAAATTTAGGTAATTTAGTAATTGGTAACGATGGCCTTGTACCGTGTACACCAGCAGGTATAGTCGAGCTATTATACAGATATAATATTGAGACAAAAGGAAAACATGTAGTAGTTTTAGGTAGAAGTAACATAGTTGGAAAACCTATAGCAAACCTGATGTATCAGAAGAATGAGAAGGCAAATTCTATTGTTACTATCTGTCACTCAGCCGCAGATGATGTGTTCCAATATACCAAACAAGCAGATATTCTTATAGTCGCTATTGGCAGTGCTCAGTTTATTAAAAAAGAGCATATCAAAGATGGTACAACAATAATTGATGTAGGTATAAATAGAATAGATGCAGACAATGAGAAAGGATATATGATAGTTGGTGATGTAGATTTTGATGATGTGCAAGAAAAAGTATCTGCCATTACTCCTGTTCCTGGTGGTGTCGGGCCTATGACTATAGCTATGCTAATGAGTAATACTTATAAATCAGCTTTGGAGTTATGAAAAACAAGAACGCTGATTATCAGGTAATATACGAAGACGATAGTTTAGTTTTCGTGAATAAAGCTGCCGGCTTATTGTCTGTTCCTGATAGATACAATCCTAATAAAAAGAATCTCAAACATTTGTTAACTGAAAGATTCGGTGAGATATTTGTGACTCACAGATTAGACAAAGGTACAAGTGGTATTATGGTTTTTGCAAAGGATGCAGAAACACACAAATACATGAATACACTTTTTGAAAATCAAGATATAATAAGGAAATACAATGTATTAGTTAAAGGGATTTTCGCAAAACAAAGTCTTGATATAGATATTCCAATATTGCCTAGTTCATCTAAGAAAGGTTTATCAATGCCGTCAGCACGTGGCAAATATTCACTTACGAAAGTTGAAGTAATGGATCGGTTTGATAAAGCAACATTATTAGAATGCAACCTAGTTACAGGTCGTTCACATCAAATTAGAGTTCATTTGTCTACGCTAGGTTTCCCACTTTATGTTGATAAAGATTATGGTGGGTTCGAGAGCTTTTTATTATCAAACTTTAAGAAAAGGTTTAATCTGAAAAAGCACACTGATGAAAGGCCTATACTAGATAGATTATCTATGCATGCTCACTCGCTCGAATTTATTCATCCTAAGACAAAAAAAAGTATTAAAATAGAAGCGGAATACCCTCGTGATTTTGCTGCAATGATTCAGATACTTAACAAATACAACAAAATATATCAGTAAAAAGAAGAAATAAAAATTGGCAAATAAGAAACCCAAATACATAAAATTTAAATACCCTGATGAGTTAACACCTCTAGAAAGAAAATCCAAAAAGTATTATGATTACTTCAAAAGTATCAAGAAGACTTTGGAAACTCAGTTATTTGTAGAAAAAAAATCGAAAATATTATTAGCTGTAAGTGGTGGAGTAGATTCACTTACTCTTTTTGATATATTTTTGAATTTGAAAGATGAGTATAATTTTGAATTAGCAGTAGCACATTTCAACCACAAACTAAGAGAAAATGATTCGGATAGAGATCAGAGATTTGTAGAAAAAATTTGCGGTAAAAATGATATTAGACTTTTCAAATCATCAGCGAATATAGATTCTTACGCTAAGAAGAAATCTCTTTCAATCGAAGAAGCTGCTAGAATCAAAAGGTATTCTTTCTTTGAAAAAATTTGTAAAGAAAATGAATATAATTACTTAGCTACAGCACACACTAAGAATGATCTTGCAGAGACTTTCCTCTTAAATTTATTCAGAGGCAGTGGGTTACATGGTCTTACTTCTATTCCAGTAAGAAGAAAATTAACAAACAATAGCTTTGTTATAAGGCCTTTAATTAATTTGACAAAAGACGAATTGATTGAATATGCAAAAATGAGAGAGCTGGAATGGATGGAAGATAAAACAAACGATGAGTTAGTCTATACTAGAAATAAAATTAGAAATCTTTTACTACCTGAAATAGTTGAAAATTACAATCCAAACTTTGTAAATACTATTGAACGAACTGCATCCATTATTAAAAGTGCAAATAATTTTGTCAAAGATTACACAGAAGCAAATTTTAAAAAGATATTTATTTCTGCTAAGCAACTTAACGTAGAGATTAACTCTCAGTTCCTAGATTCGTATGCAGAGATTATTCAAAATGAATTAGTAAGAAAAACTTTATCAAAATATTTCAATTTTCATCATGCTCCTTATGAAATAACTGAAAGAGTAGTTGGTCTTACAAGTAAAAATGTTAATTCGAAAGTAGAAGTTACAAATAACATAACTGCACTAAAGGAAAGAGGAAAAATTGTTATATTCAGAGACAAAACTGAAGAAATTGAACAAATCAGCGAAGTAATTGAACCTAAAGGTACTGTAACAATAGGTGATTATAAGTTAAAATTCTCTGAAATAGAAAGAAAAGATGTTAGGTTCGTAAAAGACAATAATGTTGAATATTTTGATTTGGAGTATATGCCCAAAAATCTACTTATCCGTAACTGGATAAAAGGTGATAAGTTGACTCCATTTGGCTTTGATGGAACTGTAAAAGTCTCTGATTTGCTAACGAATATGAAAATTGATAATATTAAGAAAGAAAAATTATTAGTAATGACGGACAAAGTCAATATTGTATGGGTACTAGGCGTTAGAATGAGTGATAAATACGCTGTCAAAAAAGATTCTGAAAAGGTGATGAAAATAGAATTACTCAAATCACCATTAAACAATTAAATTATAAAAAATTAAAATAATACTTTCACGTCATAAATTAAATTGAAAAATACGTAAATCAAGGCGAATTAAATGAACGGCAACAACAACAATTTGAATAATAAAAATAATCCCAATCAAGATGAGAATCAGAACAAATTCAGCAAGAATCTTATGTTTTGGTTATTCATTTCATTTGGTATATTTTCATTAGTATTTTTATTCCAGGATAATAATAAGAGCGACGCCAGAGTTTCTTATTCTCAATACAAAGAGTTCTTAGACAAAGATCTTATCACTGAAGCTACCATAGTAAAAACTCAGATGAATGATTATGAGTTCTATGGTGAACTATCTGGCCCTGTTAATATAAAGTTAGACAAAGGTTCTAAAGAAATAAGAAGTTTCGTTACTAAGCTAGGTGTTTTAGATTCTGAATCTGAGCAAATATGGGAAGAAAAAGGCATAGAACTAAAATATGAACAAGGTGATGATTTCTTATGGAGTACCATTATTACACTTCTACCTCTTTTACTTTTAGTAGTCCTAATGGTGTTCATATTTAAAAGAATGCAAGGTGGAGGCGGTGGTCAAAGAGGCCTATTTAATTTTGGAAAAGCAAGGATAAAATTACTTGATGCAAGTTTACCAAAAGTTACATTTAAGGACGTAGCTGGCGTGGACGAAGCTAAATACGAATTAGAAGAGGTCATTGAGTTCTTAAAAGAACCATCTAAATTTAAGAAATTGGGTGGTAAGATTCCTAAAGGTGTTCTATTACTTGGTTCACCAGGTACTGGAAAGACTTTACTTGCAAGAGCTGTTGCTGGCGAAGCAGGTGTACCATTTTTCTCTATGTCTGGTGCCGACTTTGTTGAGATGTTTGTAGGTGTTGGTGCAAGTAGAGTTAGAGATTTATTCGAACAAGCCAAGAAAAATAATCCATGTCTAATATTTATAGATGAGATTGATGCTGTGGGTAGAAAACGTGGAGCTGGTCTTGGCGGCGGACATGATGAGAGGGAACAAACTCTAAATCAACTACTAGTTGAAATGGATGGTTTTGAGCAAAACAGTGGAATTATTATAATAGCCGCGACAAATAGGCCCGATGTATTAGACCCAGCATTACTGAGACCTGGTAGGTTTGATAGACAAGTAATTGTTGATAGACCAGATGTAAATGGTAGAGAAGGAATATTCAAAGTACACACAAAGAACATACCTTTATCTGACGATGTAGACTTGAAAGTTTTAGCAAGGGGTACACCTGGGTTGTCAGGTGCTGACATTGCAAATGTAATCAATGAAGCAGCATTGTTCGCTGCTAGAAGAAATAGTGAAAAAGTTACTATGTATGATTTCGAAAACGCCAAAGATAAAATCTTGATGGGAATCGAAAGAAAGAGTATGGTAATTTCTAAGAAAGAAAAGGAAATGACGTCATATCATGAGATGGGGCATGCTCTGATTGGTAAATTAGTTCCAAAAAGTGATCCAGTTCATAAGGTAACAATCATTCCACGTGGTAGAGCATTAGGTGTAACAGCTTCATTACCTGAAGAGGATTTACACTCATATTCGAAAGAATATATTGAAGCTAAGCTCATAATGTTAATGGGTGGTAGAGCTGCAGAGAAGATAGTATTTGGTAATACTACTTCAGGTGCTCAGAATGATATAAAAAGAGCGACTGATATGGCAAGAAAAATGGTTTGTGATTGGGGTATGTCAGAACAGATAGGACCAATTAACTATGCAACTAGCGAAGATGAGCCATTTTTAGGAAGAGAACTTAGCCATGGTCGTGAGTTTAGTGAAAAAACTCAAGAAGCAATAGATGAAGAAGTAAAGAATATCTTGTTTGAGGCTAATAGTAAAGCAGAAGAAATATTACGAGAGAATATCGATCTATTACACAAAACAGCAGAAGTACTTCTAGAAAGAGAGATACTTGATGCAAATGAACTAGATATGCTAATAGAAGGAAAAGAACTTCCACCTATCAACTTGAGCAAACTGAGTGCAATAAAGTCAATGAAAATTGAAGATAAAAAGAGTGATTCCAAGGGGAGTAACTCTAAGAATAGTGAAAATGAATCAGAAGAAATATCTTCTGAAGATAACAACAAAATCAAATAATTTCGGTGAATGCTATGACAGATCAAAACGAAAATAAAGAAATAAACAATAGTCAAATTTCTTCTGAAGCTCCGGAGAATACTACTGATGAAAATTTGAATCGCGAATACACAGCTCAAGAAACTGAAGCAAAACCTACAGAAGAATCTACTACAAAGGAAGAGCTGCAGGTAAACCAAGAAGCATTGGAAGAGCAGCAAAAAGCATATTCAGATTTGAAGTCAGAAATAGATAGTATCAATACAGACGTTGAAACGCTAGATGATATAAAGCATCAACGTAAAAGTATGGTTGAGTTGAAGGAAAGAATATTAGCATTATTTCTTATTCCTAAATCAGATCGAGATAGTTCTATTGATACAATTCAAGAAAAATTTGATATACTACAGAAAAAGTCGGATGATATTAAAATTAAAATATCTGAAGAATATGAGAAAAATTTACACGAAATAGAGCCCAAAGTTAAAACTGTCATAGCTGAAGTTGATGAAGCTGATAACTTTTCTGATATGAGAAAGAAACTAATTGATTTACAATCAGAAATAAAAGAATGCAGAATCAATAGTGAGAAGAAGGATGATTTCTTCTCAATGGTCCAAGATGCTTTTGAATCACTTACTGAGAAACAAGAAGCAGAGAGAGAAAAATATGAAATGGAAATTTCAGAAAATTATCTTAGCATAAAACCTAAGGTAGCTGACGCTATCAGATTTGCAATACAAACAGAAAATTTCAATGAAGCAAGACAAAGGCTGATAGAATCTCAGAATGAGTTAAAGCAAGTAAAACTAAAGAAAGACCATTTGGACGAGTTATTTGGATTAATAAGAAAAGCGTTCGAAACAGTAAACAGCAAGCAAGACCAAGAAAGAGAAAAGTTCAGAGAAGAATCTGAAAAAGAATACTTAGCTATTGAACCAACTATACGAGAAAATATTGAATTTGCTAAAACTAGCGATGACTATGAAAAAGCACGTGCATTACTTATTGATTCCCAAAAGCTAATCAAAGGTAAAAATTTAACTAGAAAACACCGTGATGATTTGTATGGCAGAATTCGTGAAGTATTCAATGAGTTAAATCAAAAAAGTGATGCAAATAGAGAAGAATTTCTCGAAGAATGCAAAGAAAATTTCGCGAAATTAGAGGTCAAGGTAAATGAAGCGATTGCTTATATAGACTTCACTAATTACTTAAATGATATTAGAGAAGGACTTTTATCTGTCCAAGATGAAGTGAAAATTGCAAAGTTAACTCGCTCTCAAAGAAACGAACTCTTCAAAAGAATAAGAGATGGATTTGCCAAATTCGATGAAAAAAGAAATAAATTCATTGAAAAAAGAAAGCAAAGAGAAAAAGGCGAAGAATAGTTATAATTAAGGAGATATCTGTTTAGTTTAGGAAATACAAATATTTCTTATATTTATTTTTTTCTCATTTGGGTTCAATATTAAAAGTTATCACAAGATACTAATATTTATTTTTATATCTGCCTCTATGTTTGCACAAGCCAATGAGGCAGATAACTATTCAACTACCTTAATCCAAAGGTACAATCTACCCGGAAAAATTTACCCAGTCGACTCAGAACAGTTTGTTGTAATTCAAAACAATTGGCTCGAAAATACTGCCACAGTTAATATTTTTGATGATAAATTAGCAAAAAAGTCCTTGATTCTTAATAACACAGAAATTAGAGACTTGTATACTGCTGATTCAAATTATGCTAGTTTGGTTATTTCTAACAATAGATCATTCCTAACTTTACTGAATGATGATTTCAGTGTAAAAGAATTGCATCTGTTAGATACAATTAGCGGCGTCAATGACAGATTTAAGATCAATTACTATAATGATTCAAAGTTTATAATTGAGAAAAATAATAATCTTTATTTTTACGATATTAAGTCTAAAGTAAAGCAAACAATAACAAACAAGTACATTCCGAACACTTACTGTTACATAGATTCTATTACATTCTATTATCTTAAATCATCTGGAAATAATGTATATCTAGTAGAGAATATAAAACATAAATACGAAAAGGACTTGGTGAGATTGGAGTCAGCTAACAATTATACACTCTCTTTTAAAAGTAATAAAATAGTTGTAGAAAGTCATTTTAGCAGTAATTCAAAAGTTTCTATATTTAGTAAGTCGCTTAATTTAGAAGCAGAATTTTGGGTTGAAAGTTTTAAGGATAATTACTTCATTGATTTTACAAAGGATGATGAATTGTCGGTGTATACAATCTCATACGATGGAGAAGAATACTCAGTAAATAGATTTGATAAATCTATGTCATCAAAGTTAGACAATTATATACTACCAAGTCATATTATATCGCCTCTTAGTTTGGATTTTATAAACAATTCAGTCATCGCAATATTTCAAAATGGCGTTTACAGCTTCGATAATAGACTAAATGTTGAATTTTTTAAACCGATATCGATTGGTACATCTGAACTTAATTCAGAAATTCATGTCATAAATAATAACATTTTTTTTGCATTCTCATCAAATACTACACGGATATATTCCAAAGAAGAGAATCCCTTTGGACCATTAAACTATTACTTTAATAGGACAGTGGCTTACTATCTCCCAATTATTCTTACTATTTTTATAATTGTTCTATTACTAATGTATAAAAAAAAGAAAGAGTTAAACGAAGCATTATTAGAGCTTTCTGAAGATGGGTTCATATTTGTTTTTAATAAAAAAGGAGAGCTCGTAAACTTGAACAAACGTGCTATGTCTTTGATTGAAATAGATTCATCTGTTCCATTGGGTAGATATTTCAAATACTATTGTATAAGTGAACATACTCAAAGCTTATATCAACTTTATGAAAAAATTAGACATTTGAAAGCTAGTTTCCAACAACAAATTCATATTTATCATAATAATGAGCTGATAGAATTTGTTTGTAATGCTTCAATAAAAAGAAGATCGACTGGAAGTATAGCAGGTTATATATTGTCTGGAACAGATGTAACTGAAGAGTTAAAACAACAAAAAATGAATAACTTTGCTCAATTAGCTCATGATATGCAGACCAATCTGTCAACCATTAAGTTGAATTCAGAAGAATTAGCAGTAATTGATAGTGATGCTGAAAAAAAGAAATCCAAAATAATAAAGCAAATCAATATACTGAATCAAAAAGTAAGAGACATAGTGACCGTTGGTAGAAGTACAGAGGTCAATAAATTAAGAATTTATTCAAAGGAAGTCGTACTAGCTGCTATAGAAGAGTTCGATATGGAGCAATACCCCAATATTGAGCTTAATACTGACGTTGAGCAATTTGTATTCAATGCTGACAGTCAAAAATTAACTCGTGCTATTAGAAATGCCGCTGAAAACAGTTTAAAATCTATGAAAGGGAGAGAAAACTCAAGTCTTATTATTCGGTCTTACAAGAATGAAAGATATGCGTTTTACGAAGTAGAAGATAATGGAGTAGGCATGAGTGAAGATGTGAAAGAAAATATGCTAAAACCATATTTTACATCTGCAGGAGGTACTGGTTTGGGTACAATGATAATGAGAAATGCTATTGAGCAACATGGTGGTGAAATAATTGTAAAATCAGAACTTAACAAAGGCACAAAGATTATTTTCAAATTACCTTTGATCTAGATATTTAGCTTTTTGAATATACTTTCTGGTATTGATTTTATTATACCCATAATTAATTTCCAATACCCAGGCACATAAACTACATCATTTCCATTTTTAATTTTGTTGTAAATAGTTTTACCAACACTGCTTACATTAGCAAATAGAAGACCTTTTTCCATGTCAGACGTCATTGGAGTATCTACCATGCCTGGTTTAATTGTGATTACTTTTATTCCAGATTTGTAAAGCCTGTTTCTAAGTCCAGATAAATACTCTGTAACTGCACTCTTCGCAGCTCCATATACAAAATTGCTTTGTCTACCTCTTTCACCAGCGACTGATGATATCACCGCTAATGTGCCTTTTCCTTGTGATTCAAAATATTCGGACGCCACGCTGCAAATGGATAAAGTACTGTTACAATTAATATTAAACTCCTCTAAAAGCTTCTCAGGGTTGTTTCTAATGGCTTCATTATTAGGTAAAGTGCCATGAGCTATATAAATCAAATCTATATTGCCCATTGTATCAGCAGCTTTATAAATACTTGATTTATGTTGATCGAAATCTAAGGCATCACATTCTTCTACATTTACACTAACCGCTCCTCTGGCAACTAAGTCGTTTTTAACTATTTCAAGTTTTTCTTTATTTCTTCCAACTAAGTAAAAGTTTGCATTATCTTTTGCAAAATGCTTAATAGTTTCTTCTGCAATCTTACTTGTAGCACCAAACACGTATATATTTTTTATCATTTAATTCTTCTGTAAAAACTTGAGGAAAATTTTGGATCAATGTATTGTTCAAATTTATCAAAATTTGGATAAAAAAGATGAAAATGTTCTTTACTCATTCTAGCATCCTTTCCTGGGTATAACCTTCCACCTACTTTTGCTATTTTCTTGTCTATCTTGTCTAATAGGTCTAAAGTCTTCTGTCCTTCCATTCTATAATCAATGGCTAATGTAATACCACGCTTAGGAAATGACAACATACCTGGAGAATCTATATCTCCAAATGTCTTCAATACTGTCAAAAAAGAAGACATACCTGAACTCACTATAAGATTGAATATTTCTTTTAGAACTTCTTTACTTGTATCCATTGGTAAAACAAACTGATGCTGAAGGAAACCATTTTTACCATAAGCGTTTTCCCAGCCATCAACAAAATCAAGAGGGTAGAAGTATGGCTCATACGGAACAATTTGCTTTGTGATTTTTTTAAACTGTTTAGAATAAAACAGTTTATTGAATGCTTTTACAGTCAGATTATTAATAAATGGAGCTTCAAGAGGGAAGGGAATACCACCTTCTTTATGTTCAAAATCTTTTTCTAAATCAACATCGGTTGCATGCTTGCCACGCATGTATATACCACGTCCCATTGATTTTCCTTTTGTAGTGCAATCTACCCAAGATACAGTATATGGAAAGTCTTTTTCAGACTCCTCATTTATAGTATAAAACTCATCAAGGTTTTTAAATTTTATATTTTCTACATAAATGAATGGGTTTTGGATCTTTTTTAATTGAAAGCGAACACTCTTTATTATTCCGGTAAGACCTAATCCGCCTATTGTTGCTTTAAAAAGATCTTTATTATCATTTTCTGAGCATTCATAGACTTTACCATCAGATCTTAGTAAATCAAATTTAATAATATGATTGCCAAATGTACCTGCAACATGATGATTTTTACCGTGTACATCATTGGCTACAGCGCCACCTAAGGTTATGAACTTTGTGCCGGGAGTAACTGGTAAAAACCAATTGTTAGGGACTACAAATTCTAATATATTTGATAGAGTAATACCTGCTTCACACTCAATTACTCCAGTTTCTTTATTAAATTCTATAATATGATCGAGACTACTCATATCGATTATAGTGTTCGCTTCATTCAGACAGACATCGCCATAACTCTTTCCTTTCCCATAGCATAATACAGTTGAATTAGAATCAAATATCAAATCATTAATATCTGTTGACCAAATTGGTTTAATTACACTATTTGGGTAAAGTTTTGGGTATTTGTTAAACGGTATATAATTGTCAAATTTCATTCTATGCTGCGAACATCACTATTATAAATATTAGGAGACCAACGATATAACTTGCTCTATCTTTTACTGTAAATACTATTGGGTCATCTGTCATTTTACCTCGAACTGATAAATGCCAGATTCTGCTTATCCAATACAAGAAAATTGGAGCAATTAACCATAGAATCTCAGTATTAGAATATAATCCAGTTGCTTGGCTACTATTTATATATAGTACGAAAATAAGTACTGAAAGAAACCCAGCTGCAGGTCCTATACTTAATAATAGTCCCATATCTTCAACTGTGTAGCCTCTTCCTTTTGCTTCTATTTCATTTCTTTTCTTCATAGTTAGAAGCTCAGTATATCTTTTTAATACTGCTAAATTCATAAAGAAAAACATTGAGAAAGCTAATATCCACATAGATAAGTAAACTTCAGCTGCATAAGCACCAGCTACTATCCTTGTAGTAAACAACGTAGCTAATAATATAATATCAAGCATTGGTATTTTCTTGAGCTTGAATGAGTATGCCGTAGTTAAAACTATATACGATATGAGTATAATTTGAAATTTGAAACTAATAAGAAATGATAGTGAAAGACCTATAATAAGTAGTACTGGCACAAGTATTATACCGATTTGTATTGGTAATTTGCCAGATGCTAGCGGTCTTTTCCTTTTTCTTGGGTGATTTCTATCTGATTGTAAATCTAGTAAGTCATTGAGAACATAAACAAAACTTGCTGATAGACTGAATGAGAAAAATCCAATTATAACATCAGTAAGAAGTGTTATATTGCTTATAGAATGCGCCAACAGTAATGGTAAGAATAATAAGATATTCTTAACCCATTGGTAAACTCTTATTTCTTTTATAATTATCTTAAGTAGATTTTTTTTATCGTAGAAAGAAGTTTCCAGAATGAATTTACTATCTACTTTCTTAATAAAACTTTTATCATCGGACACTACTATTGCTTTTGCCGAATGCTCCCAAATATTATAATCAACTTTGGCATCTCCAGCATAAACATATTTTCCTTTTCCGAATTTATTATTTAGAAATTCTGCCTTCTTTTTAGATTTAAGATTGACACCCTTTTCAGTACCATATATTCCATCAAAGAATCCGAGAAAATCTCCTACTTTTTTAGCAATAGAAATATGACTTGCAGTAACCAAATAGACCTTCCTACCTTTGGTTTTCTCTGCTTTAGCATAGTTTACCAACTCTTCATTGTAAGGAAGAAATTCTGCATTGAATTCTATTCTTTTATCTATTTCTTCTTTCAGATTGGGCTTACCTTTTGCCAACCAAAAAGGAACTACAAAAATTAGAAATGGGTTAATTTTTAGCATTTGAATTAGTGATTCGAAAAGTGCATCACTTTTAATCAATGTGCCATCTAAATCAAGACATAGGGGAAGCATATCGTTTTCTATGTTTCTATTATTTTGCAATCTTATTCTCGAATAATTGTAATGCTACACCAACTGTTTGGTCCATATTATAATATTTGTAATCCGCTAATCTACCAACAAAATATACATTCTCTTCTTTGTCTGCAAGTTCTTTATATTGCGAATACAAGTTCAAATTATCTTCTTTTGGAATAGGGTAATATGGGTCATTCTCACCAAAGACGTAATCCTTTGGGTATTCATAAGCTATTGTTGTTTTCTTATGATCTTGTTTAGTCAGGTGTTTAAACTCTGTAATCCTAGTATAATCATGATCATTTGGATAATTAATTTGAGCACCTGATTGATATATTTCTTTATCAATAGTTTGGAAGTCAAAATCCAAAGTGCGATAGGGGAGTCTGCCCAATTTAAAATCATAAAAGTAATCAATATGCCCTGTATATATCATCTTATCAAAATTAATACTGTCAACTATTTTCTTATAATCAGTCTGTAGCTGAACATGAATATTATCATGATTAATCATCTTTTGGAAGAGCTTAGTATATCCATGCATAGGTATTGCTTGATACTTATCCTGAAAATACCTGTCATCCTTACTCAAAAAGACGGGTACCCTACCAGAAACAGATGGGTCTAATTCTTCGGGTTTCATATTCCATTGCTTTATGTTATAACCAAGGAATATGTATTTATAAATATACTCTGCTAGCTCTTTTAACTCTGGGTTATCAGTCTTTCTGAGTGTCAGAATTGGTATCTTAACACCTTCTCCATACTTTTCCTTCAAAAGCATTATTAACTTCTGAGCATACTCATCATCAAACGCAATCTCAATAGAGTTGAAGTTAAATGGTACAGGAATTTCTTTACCATCAATAACAGCTTTTACCTTATGTTCATAGTCTATCCATTCAGTAAACTGTGATAAATACTCCCAGACTTTTTTCATTTGGGTATGAAAAATATGAGGTCCATATTTATGAATCAGAACTCCACTATCATCATAGTAGTCATAACAATTACCACCAATATGGTTTCTTTTTTCAACTATCAAGCACTTCTTTCCTAACTGAGTTGCGATTCTTTCAGCTAGAACACAACCAGAAAAACCAGCGCCTACTATCAGATAATCATATTTCATTTTTTTAGATATTTTTTTATTCCAAAAATATTAAAGAAGCCAGAATAGTTAACAACTAGAGTGTAAATTATTACTAATACAAAAATACCTAAGATATTATTTGTAGCACTATTTACATAATAATATGAGGGAATCATAGATATTAATGCTAAAGGTAAGATAGCGAAAGCAAATTTTAAAACTATTTGACCAGTCTCTTTGTAAACCCTATATGCTAATACAAGCATTAGTGTTGTTTCAGCAACAATAGTAGCTATAGTAGCTCCATAAGCACCATGATCTGGTATTAGAACTAAATCAATAACAATGTTAAATATAACTGCAAAAGATGTACCGTAAAGTACACTCTTCTCGAGTTTCCAAGCTACCAAAGTTGAAGCTAGAGCTACATTAATAAATTTCACATAAATAGAGAATGCAAAAATCTGCATTAGCTCAATTGAATCTAAGTATTCATTAGAGAGTAGCGATGTGATAAGGAAGTCTGAATAAACATAAGTTATAACACCTACTAATGCTCCTACGACCACTATTGCTTTTATATATTTATTTAATAATGGTATTCTTTCTTCATTAGTATTACTTCTTGAAAGTTGAGGGAAAAATGAATTTTGTATTACTATAGACGGAACTAAAGCAAAAATAGCTATTCTAAAAGCAGCGTTATATATACCACTCTCAGTTTCAAAATTAGTAAGAAGAGAACCTATCAGCGTCAAATCAATATTATTCATAATCATTATCAATACTGAATAGAAACCTATTGGGATAGCTGCATTTAATATGCCTTTCCATCTTACTTTGTTAAACTGTAATTTTATCTTTCCTATCTTATTTATATAATATATAACCATTATTAAACTATTAATAAACAATGAGAAAGAAATAATACTCAAAGCCAACAAAGTATCATTAGAATCATGAACAAATATAAATATTAAAATGACGGTAAGCAGAGAAACCATGACTTGTCTCACAGCTACTATGCCCATTCTCTCAATTCCTTGGAATACCCAATTTAATAGCATTGCACTCGAGAAAATATTAAAACCTAATATTAAAAGGGCATATCTGACGATTTCCTTTTCAATGAAAAAGAAAGCAAATATAGCGAGTAGGGAATAGGAGCAGAACGCTAAAAATAATCGAAGTGAGAATATATGATCTACATATTTTTTAACATTATTGGAATCTTTGGCAATAGAACGCATTCCATATATATCTATCCCAAATTCGACAATTAGAATAAAGAAGACAACTATAGACATAGCATAGCCATATATACCGTTACCTTCTACACCAATGACATTGGCAAAGTAAAGATAATATATGGCTTGTAAACCTTTTCCAGCAAATTCTGCAATAGACTGGAAAGACAAATTTTCTAATAACTTTCGATTAGAAGACGACATCTAAACAGATGGCTCCTGCCAAATTAGTTTATTTTGGTATTACCTGTATCAGTGTCAAATCCAGGGAAGTTGTTTATACTTCCATTGCCATCTAACTTGATTTCACCGTTGATATTCTCAAATTTCGCTATGTTATCATTAAGAGCACGAGCTAGCATCTTAGCGTGTTGTGGAGTCATTATTATTCTAGACTGCACTTTCGCTTTAGGTGCACCTGGTAAAACCCTTGTGAAGTCTATAACAAATTCAGCTTTGCTATGAGCGATAATAGCTAAATTTGAATATGTTCCTTGAGCAACCTCATCAGTTAACTCTATATTCAAACTTTTCTTCTGTGGATTTTGATTCTTCTTGTTGTCTTGTTGCATTTATATCTCTTATTTAAGATTCTTTAGTTTTGATTCAATTTCCGATGTTTTATCTTGGTTCTTCATTGTAGAGTAAATTTTCAACAAGTCCAAATAGAATGCTCTCTTTTGATTCTGAGGCACATTATATTGAATCTTATCTAATTTACTCAAAGTAGAGTTAAGTTTATCAGTGTTATCTAATACCTGATATATATTCGCTAGCTGCAACAAGACATTATGATTGTCTTTAAACTTGTCAGTCTCTGATGTTCTAGTATAATATTCAGCAGATTTTTCAAGTTCAGGAAAGTATAATTCTGTATTGATAATGTAGTCTGGATCGGAATCAAGTTTTTCTTGTTCCTTCTTTTGTTTTGTACCAGCTAAGTTTTTGTATGCAGAAGCAACATTATACAATGCATAATCATATTTTGAATCTATTGCCAAAGCTTTTTCATATTTATCAATTGCTTCTTCATATCTACCAAGATTAGATAACAAGTCACCAAATTGTAACCAATAACGCTTGTTGTCTGGGCTTTTTTTAGTTGCTTCCTCTAACTCAGATATTGCTCTATCTGTATTACCCGTTTCTCTTAGTAGTTGGATTTTCAAACTACCAGCTTCTTTATTTGTTGGTTGTAGTGTAGTAAGATAATCTAGATGATTGAGTGCTTTGTCATAATTTTTATTATCATAGTATTTTTGAGCTAGTGCTGCAAAAGGATCAATATTTATTGGATTATATTGCATTTTTTCCTTTTCTGACCAGCTTTCAGGTAAGTTTAATCTCCAACCTGTTACCTTGTAGCTAGCTCCTGATGTTTCTTTTACTGAGTGTAAGTAAACAGTATTACTTTTATAGTCTAGTTTATCAACAATAGATGTTTTTCCTTTAACTGAATCAATAACAAAAGTTGAAGATTCAACTGGTTTACCTAATATTGTTAATGCTTCTTCTCTAAACATGTCTAAGTTAATACCAGTGTCTTTTGCTAATTCATATTCTTTTTTGTGAGCAGAAGCAAATTTTTCATATTCTATTATGGCGTTTTTATCATCGTTTTTGATTTCATAGATTCTACCTCTTAGATTATACAAATCACTTAGCTGAGGTCTTAGTGTTAAACTTAAATCTGATGCTTCAAGTGATGCATCTAAATACTTGTCTTCCTTTTTGGAAAAATATTTTTGATAGTTTTGGTATGCCTCACCATAAGCACCAGCTAGTAATTGACTCTCAAGAAATCTAGCCATATCTTTATTTTTCTTCGATTTGATAAACTCTCTTGATTCAGCTAAAACAGTAGCTGCAGTTACTAAATCTCCTTTCTTCATTAGAATTTGAGCATAAAGTATATGCGCATCCTCATTTTTGGGATTCTTTTTTAATTCTTTTTTTACATTTTCAATTGCCGAATCAAACTTTTGCTTTTGGAAATCAAGTTTTGCTGTTGTCATTTCTTGAGATGCACATTGGAATCCCTGTAAAAGTATAGCAGCAATAAATAATACTAATGATGAGACAATAACTCTTTTCATTTCTTTTCCTTGAAATTATTCTTTAAAATTTTACTAATTTAACAAATTGGAACCCCTTGAACAAGTCAAAAAAAAACAGCCATAAAAGGCTGTTTTTGAAATTGCTTTGATTTGTTAAGCAGGTAAGTCTTGATAAAGTGTTGACTCTTTAACTTTACCTAAATAATACTTGACGCCAGAATTTTTGAGTTCCATCCTGTTTTTTTCTGAAGCATCAACTATTAGCTTAACATTTGGGTCATTAGTATAGGCTAAGTTATACATTCTAACTATATCGCCAAACTTATAAGTTGAATCGATAAATCTATAATGCTCTTTAGGAATACATACTAATTCTTCATCATAGGATAGACCAAAGTGATAGTCTTTTTCTGAGTTTCTGAATTTTCTTTGTCCCATTTTGAAACCTTCTAACTTAACTCTGTAGAGACCTAAGTAACCCAAATCTTTCGCAGATTGCTTTGATAAATCTAATATTCTATCACCCGCATAGGGTCCTCGGTCATTTATTCTTACAAAAGTCTTTTTCCCATTCTTGATATTAGTAACTCTTAGTATAGTACCAAAAGGGAGAGTTTTGTGTGCTGCACTATAATCATTCATATCAAACCTTTCTCCATTAGCAGTTAGTCTGTCATGAAATTTGTCAGCATAATAAGAAGCACTGCCACTTAATTCTAATGAATATTTAGAAGCAATATTCTCTTCAAACCTGTATTCTTGGAACTCTTCGTCTTCTGAAGCAGCAAACTGTTCAGTTAAATCTTGAAACGCTGTTCCAGGTGAATACTCATTTGTCGCCGTTGCTGTGTCGTGATTATAGACAGTTATTATTCCAAATGTCAATAAGCCACTTAACATCAGCTTAAAAAGAAGCCCTTTAGAGCTTTTTTTATTTTTACTCATATTTTAAGGTAAATAAAACCTTGTTTGTTAATGATAATATGACACACAATGTCATTGTAAAAAGTACAAGCAATAATAATGCCAGTAAATGCTAATACTTCTTAGTGGTTAAAACGAATAATGTTATTCATTATTTGAAGTAATAATGAAAGCTACCATTTAATATGTTTTGAACCCAATAATTCTTCCCAAAAGGTACGAATGTATAATCAAACTGTAATTCAAAATCATCGAAAAATACATTCAATCCAAATTGAGTGTTTAAAAATGATTCAGAATATGGTAATTCTGTCAATATCAACTCTTGCGATTCATCAACGCCCATAGCTGAATAGTAGTCTGCTTTTGCGTAAAAATAAGCGTTTTCCACTTTTGTAAAAAAAACTGTTGCATTAATATTTGCTAAATCATTATATATCTCTGTTCTTTTAAAGTAACCACCACCTAATTCTAACTCAATGGTTTCATATATAGCTCTGTATTTCACATTCCCATTAAACTGAAGATATCCATCGCCTATAAAAGAGCTGTCATTAGGTATAGATCTTTCTTCAAAACCTAAAGGAATTTGAATTCCTGCTATAACAGAAAAAATATTTTCCTTATCGTTGATAAGATAGTATTCTACGCTAGGTCTTAGATACATTACTCTGAATAATGAACCATTGAAATCATCTATATTAACTCTCTGAAATAAAGCATTATCAAAGTTGTCATACTTTATATTTCCGTTTTCATCTCTTATTGTGTCGTTGAAAGTGAAACTATTGTCTGCAGAAAAATGTGCTATATTTACACCAAATCTACCTATCAAATCATTTGATAATTTGAATTCCCCAAAGTAATTATTCTTAAACTCGGTATAATCAATTTTTGCTTCACCATTTACAAAGAAAGTTGAATCTTCACCATTGTTATCAAAAGTTATAAATCGCCCTTTGGGGTAGCCAGTTTGGACTAACTCGTTACCATCATAGTAACTACTAATAGCCGAGAAACTAAATCCAACGCCAATTTTATAATCGAACTCAGTATTAATCAAATCTTTAGACATTAAAGATGAGGAAATGAATAAAAATAAAAGTGTGGAATATATGTAACTGTATAATTTTCTTGACACTATATCGATTTTGATTGTTTAGGCAATTCCAAATTTATAAAAAATACGACAAATATTTCATTTTGTAGTAAATTCAAGTAGATATACTTATTTAAAAACCTTGTGACTAAAGTTAATGGCTTTTTCAAATTTCTGTAAGTCTATAGTGAGTTGACTATTGTTAGTAATCTCTTTGATAACTTCCTCAGTTGCGATATTTCCAACTAAGTCATCTTCAGCCATAGGGCAGCCACCAAATCCTCGTATTGCAGAATCTATTCTAGTACAACCAGCTTCGATTGCAGCACGAATTTTATCACTACTGTTTTTGGGGTTACTATGTAAATGAAGCCCAATTTCTATGTTTGAGTTATCTTTTGAAACCGTTTTATATAAAGTTTGAATTGATTCCGGGGTAGAAACTCCTATGGTATCAGCTAATGAGATGATGCTAATCCCTTCATTAGATAATTTTTCAGACCATTCTGATACTAACTCAGGATGCCAGTTCTCCCCATAAGGGTTGCCAAATGCCATGGATATATATATTACTAGCTGTTTATTGTTTCTAACCGTGATTTCTTGTATTGCTTTCAATCTGTCAAAAGACTGTTCGATTGTCGAGTTTATATTCCTTTTTAGAAATTCTTCTGAAATAGAGAAAGGGAATCCCAAGTAGTCAACTTCTTCGAAACTACATGCATCAGTGGCACCTCTTTCATTACCGATAATTGCAAGAAGTTTAGTTTTAGTTTTTGACAGATCGAGATGTTTAATAACATCAGCAGTATCTTTTAGCTGGGGTATTGCTCTAGGAGAGACAAAGCTACCAAAATCAATCGTATCAAAACCTACTTGAAGTAATTTGTTTATATATTCTATTTTAGTACTTGTTGGAATAAATTCTTCTATTCCCTGCATAGCGTCTCTGGGACATTCAATTATTTTCATAATAGTTTAAATTTCAATATTTTATTCTTAATTTTATTATTCAGATACAAACTTATGGAAAATTTATGGATATAGTGATTATTGTGATTGTTGCAATGTTTGCTAGTTTTATGACCTTCTTTTCAGGTTTCGGACTTGGTACACTATTATTGCCAGCTTTCGCATTAGTTTTTCCTATTCATATAGCCATAGCTATGACGGCTATTGTTCATTTACTGAACAATGTATTCAAATCAACGCTGATGAAAAGCCATATAGATTGGAAAACCGTAATCGCATTTGGTGTTCCTGCTTTAATTGCTGCTGTGATAGGTGCTAGCATACTTAACTATCTGATTGAGTATAATTACGACATCAACTACAGTATTTTGAGTCTAGAGTTCAATACTACAGTAATTAAACTAGTAATTGCAGGATTGATATTTGTATTTGCACTATTCGATTTAGTACCTAAGTTAATAGAATTAGAGTTCTCAGATAGAATGTTACCTGTTGGTGGATTCCTGAGTGGTTTTTTTGGTGGACTTTCTGGACATCAAGGTGCATTAAGAAGTACATTTTTAATCAAAGCAAACCTAAAGAAAGAAGTGTATATTGCAACAGGTATAATTATATCTTTAGTTGTGGATATTTCAAGGTTAGTTGTTTATGGTCTAGGAGAAATGATGAATGATGTCAATGAGAACTATGAACTGCTGTTATTAGCGGTTTTGTCTGCATTCATTGGAGCAATATTAGGAAAGAAATATCTAACAAAGGTAACTATTAAATATATAAGGCTGTTAATTGGTCTTTTGTTAATACTAATCTCAATTGCATTAGCACTAGGGATTCTATAATATGAAAAAAATGGAGAAAGAGTATGTCTAAGTTTTATAAACCTTCGCAAGAAGTTATTGACAAAACACATGTAAAAGATTGGGATGAACTTAATAAATCAGCAGGAGACAACCCAGAGGAGTTTTGGTCATCAATGGCTAACGAGTTACACTGGCACAAGAAGTGGGATAAGTATATAGACGATTCGAATGCTCCATTCTTTAAATTCTTTGTTGGTGCAGAATCTAACATTACATACAATTGCTTAGACGTTCATTTGACAAATGCTAACAGAAACAAAGTCGCTTATATTTGGGAATCTGAACAAGGTGAAACAAAGTCGATAACTTATTTCGCTCTTCATAGAGAAGTAAATAAATTTTCTAATGTATTAAAAAGCTTTGGAGTAGAGAAAGGTGATAGAGTTACCATTTATATGGGAAGAGTGCTTGAGCAAGTGATAGCTATGCTCGCTTGTGCTAGAATCGGTGCAGTTCACTCTGTTGTATATGGTGGATTCTCTACTGAAGCACTACACGAAAGAATAGAAGATAGTAAATCAAAAGTATTAATTACCTGTGATGGCTCTTATCAAAGAGGTAAAGTAGTTGAGTTAAAAAGAATATCAAATGAAGCTGCGGACAAGTCAGGATATATTGATACTATCATTTGTGTCAATAGAGTTGGGAATGATGTTGAAATGGTTTCTGGTAGAGACCATTGGTATCATGACCTTATGAATATGCCTATTGCTTCATCTAAGTGTGACCCGGAAATAATTGATGCCGAGTCTCCTTTGTTTCTACTTTATACTTCTGGTACTACAGGTAAACCAAAAGCAATACTACATACTCATGGTGGTTATATGGTAGGCACATATACATCTTTAAAATATGTATTTGACATACATGAAGAAGATAGATATTGGTGTGCTGCCGACCCTGGATGGATAACTGGACATAGTTATATTGTATATGGCCCATTGCTCAACGGTGTTACTTCTATTATCTATGAAGGCGCTCCCAATTTCCCTTATCCAGATAGATGGTGGTCAATAATTGAAAAGTATGGTGTGAATATACTCTATACTTCGCCAACAGCAATACGTGGATTAATGAGATTTGGCAATGCTTGGCCAAAGCGCCATGATATGAGCTCGCTCAGATTACTTGGATCAGTAGGTGAGCCTATTAACCCAGAAGCATGGAAGTGGTATTATGAAACTATCGGAAGTAGTAATTGTCCAATCATGGATACTTGGTGGCAGACAGAAACAGGAATGTTTATGATAACACCAATGCCATCAGTACCACTGAAACCTGGTTCTGGAACAAGACCATTCCCAGGAATTAAAATGGATATTGTTGACGAAGATGGCAATTCAGTAGATGTAGGTGAGGAGGGCAACTTGGTAATAAAAAATCAATGGCCTTCTATGATGAGGACAATATATGGAGATGATGAAAGATATAAAGCTCAATATTGGTCTAAATATCCTGGTATGTATTTGACCGGGGACAGTGCGAAGAAAGATGAAGATGGCTATTACTGGATAATTGGTAGGGTAGATGATGTAATTAAAGTGAGTGGATACAGATTAGGCACAGCAGAGATTGAATCAGCGCTGGTTAGTCATCCTTCTGTAGCAGAAGCAGCTGCTATTGGTTTACCGCACGAGATTAAAGGGAATGCTATACACACTTATGTTATTTTAATAAATGGCTCTACACCAAGTGAAGATCTTAAGAAAGAATTGACTCTTCACGTTGGTAGTGAAGTTGGACCAATTGCGAAACCACAGTCAGTGACATTTGTTGATTCATTGCCAAAGACAAGAAGCGGAAAGATAATGAGAAGAGTTTTGAAAGCTCAAGCTTTAGGTGAAGACCCTGGAAACTTATCTACATTAGCTGATTAGAAAAATAGTTTTCAAATGGTATAAGTTTTCATTTCAATATTCGTATTTTTGTAACTATGGAACATACAGAAAAAATATTAATACTCGACTTTGGCTCTCAATATACTCAGCTAATAGCTAGGAAAGTAAGAGAGATAGGCGTTTACGCTGAAATTCATCCTTTTAATATAAAGAAGGAAAAATTAGAAGAAATTAACCCAAATGGTATTATCCTTTCGGGTGGACCTTCAAGTGTTTATGCTGAAGGTGCTCCGCATCCTCTGTTCAATGTATTTGAACTAGGATTACCTGTATTGGGTATTTGTTACGGATTGCAACTCATTGCCTTTACACAAAACGGGCAAGTAGATGCTGCCGCAAAACGTGAATATGGGAAAGCTATTCTAAATGTAACTCAAGATAATCCACTGCTTGGTGGAATAGCTGATAATTCTCAAGTTTGGATGAGTCATGGTGACTCATTAAGCAAAATGCCAGATGGCTTTGAATCAATAGCTAATACTGACAATGCACCAATTTGTGCAATTGCTAATATAGAGAAGAATATATACGGTGTTCAGTTTCACCCAGAAGTGCACCACTCATTAGAAGGAAAGAAAGTATTAGAGAACTTTGTCAGAAAGATTTGTGGTTGTAAGGATGTTTGGAATGCTGAATCATTCATAGATAGTGCAATTCAAGAAATAAAAGATAAAGTTGGCGACCAGAAAGTTATATGTGGGTTGAGCGGGGGAGTTGACTCTACAGTTGCTGCCGTTCTTATTCACAAAGCAATTGGTGATCAGTTGCATTGTATTCATATAGACTCAGGTCTGATGAGAATGAACGAAAGTCGTGAGATATATGATTTGTTCAAAAAGCATTTTGATATCTCAATAGAGCTTATAAATGGCCACGAGACATTCCTAGGTGGATTAGAAGGTGTATCAGACCCAGAGAAGAAAAGAAAAGTTATTGGTAAAGCATTCATAGACTTATTCGAAGAAGCATCTAAGGGAATAGAAAATGCTAAATGGCTAGCACAAGGTACACTTTATCCAGATGTGATAGAATCTGTATCAGTCAAAGGCCCATCAGCAACTATTAAGAGTCACCACAATGTCGGTGGTCTTCCTGAGAAAATGGACTTAAAACTATTAGAGCCATTCCGTGAGCTTTTCAAAGATGAGGTACGAGAAGTTGGTAAAATGTTAGGTATACCAGAATGGTTTGTAAAGAGACATCCATTTCCTGGGCCTGGCTTAGGTATTAGAATACTTGGTGCTTTGTCAGAAGAGAAGATAGAAATCTTGCAAAGAGCAGATGCAATCTATTTAGATGAAATTCAGAAAGCTGGGCTATATGACGAGATATGGCAAGCATTTGCTGTACTGCTACCAGTGAAGAGCGTAGGAGTAATGGGTGACGAAAGAACTTACGAATATACTTGTGCTGTTCGTGCTGTTACGAGTACTGATGGTATGACTGCTGAGTGGTATCACATGCCTTATGATGTATTGGAGAGAATTTCTAATAGAATAATCAATGAGATTAAGGGCATCAACAGAGTTGTATATGACATTACTAGTAAACCACCTGGTACTATTGAGTGGGAGTAATATCAAAAATATTGTTGTCTTCAGTGCTACTCCTATTAGCTTGTACTTCCTTAGCAGAACCTCCTGAAGTTATTCAACTGATTAGGCATCCTGAATATGATAAGTATATTGCTGCCAATAAGAATAAAATAGTTGATCTAGATTCAATTAAAATTAAACAGAATGTCTCTACAGATATTGACTTGATTATGAAGGCAGTAGAGTATCCTGAATACGCTGTTGAGAATGAAATAGAGGGTAGAGTACTTGTCAAAGTACTGGTCGACGATAATGACAGAGTTCTAAGTGTTCAAATACATGAAAGTGATAACGAATATTTGAATAAAAGTGCATTAGAGGCAATTTACGACACTTTTTTTGAATCTGCTATTGATACTAATGGTAGGAAAATTGCTGGATATATTTATATGCCTATCCAATTCAAATTACGTTAACAAAATCATTGGAATTATTTCTTCTTAAAAATAAACTATTAATGTACCTAACTCAATTA
Organism: Chlorobiota bacterium; assembly: GCA_046290495.1. GTDB lineage: Bacteria > Bacteroidota > Ignavibacteria > Kapaibacteriales > UBA2268 > PGYR01. The sequence continues at coordinate 902,682 of JBKAGT010000006.1, forward strand.
ATACCAAAATCAAAGAATATAACTAAAAACAAACCTCAACTTTTCATAGCCAGTGAGAATTTCAGCTATGAGGGTTTTCCTATTCTAAAAGATTCTCTAATTCTGAATAATGGTAAAGGGCAAATTGATGTTAATATGATTAGCCTATCAGTTTTCCAAGACTCAAATGCAATGGAGCTCTTGGGTGATATAATACCACCTAAAAATAGTTTACTCAAGCAATTAGAAAAATTTAGTAGTTGCGATAAGGAGCTAGAAGAACTTGACCTACTTGACATAGGTATATGGCATATAGATCATTTTGATGAGTGGAACAACTCATTTGAAGAGTATCTGGACAGAATAGAGAAAGCTACTAAGCTTGAGTATAATGGTATTGAGTTCAGCTCATTTATGTATTCATTTAATATTAATTCAGGTGTCTTGACAAACTTTATATCATCATCTGATTTTAAAGTGGATGTAAATGGAAACGAGATTAGACTACCAAAATTAGTTGAAGTAGTACAACCATCAGTAGCAAATGAGGGGGAGACCCTTTACCCATCTGCACTAAGACCTATTGAAAATATGGAGTACTTTGGTTATAAACTAAGAGGAAAGCTCGGAATCGACAAAGAAGGTGCTTTATTTGGTGAGTCTGCTGAAGAATTTGAAGCCAAAGTTTATGAGCATCCAAAGTTTGAACAAATAACAATGACTGTTGGTTCCAATATAGTTCTATTGCCCGATGGCACTGCAGGGATTAGGTTAAAAGACCAAAGACACAAGATTCATCATTTCAAGATTGAGAAAATTTAGATTTACTTTATCCTAATCCTAATACTTCTATTTAAGAATCTACCCTGTGGGGTTGTCTCGTCAAACTTACTTGTATTTGTTTTAATGTCAAACTCGTACTGTTTTGTTGTTATAGATTCTATATATTCTCTGGTGTTATTTGCTCTATTTTGAGCAATCTCTATATTTGCTTTTTCCATACCAATTTTATCGGTGTTGCCAATTATTTCAATAGTCTTTCCTTCAGGCAAGAGATCAATTAAATCAGAGATTGCTTTTTTATTCTCATCTGATAAAACACTAGACGAAAAGTTAAATAGTAAGTAAAGCTCAAAATTATTGAATTTAGTTTCTAATTTTCTTGTTTCAATTTCGCTTAAATTAATAACTTCACTATCTTTTTCACTAAGTTCATTACTAACTAGTGAAGATGTAAAATTGGTTTTATCAAAATTATTGTCAATCAAGTTTTGATTATAATTAAAGCTCAAAGTAGTGTCATATACACTATATTTCTCATCATCAAAACTAGTGCTCAATTTAGCTTTTTCTTGTAAATTTTCAGTATCAGTGATTACTTCTATTCTTGTATACAATTCTTTTCTTGTAGTTCTTGTACCGACTCTCTCTAATCTAATATTACTTAGTTGAAATTCAACTCTTCTGTTTTCTTCCAAACCATCTTCATATTCGCTATTAGTTGGTACTTTTGGTAGTATTTGAGAAGTGGAATTAATACTCGAACTATCTATACCCAACTTCAACAAGTGATTTTTTACGGCTTGTGCTCTTCTTCTAGCTAAACTAATGTCATTTTTCTCGTCTGAACCAGATGTGGAGCTTTTTAGCGTAAGCATTGCATCAGGATTTGATAACATTATATCTCTAATATTTCCTAAAATTCCATTGTGCATCTGAATAGGATCGCTAGTATTTAATTGATCTGCTAAGTATTGGCTTCGAATTTCAGATGAATTTTTGTCGAAGAAAAGTGCCATAACCATTGGTGGCTCTGCAAATAATTCTTCTTGTTCAATGATGTAAGTGTTTTCATAATCAACTTCCATATTCAAGCTGATAATAGGTTCTGGTACCGGTATAATTGGCTCTGGTTGTATTGGCTTTTTAGGAGGGACAATAATCACTTCTTTTTTCTTTTCGAATGATAACTTTATTCCCAATGATGCAAATAGTGTAAGTGAACTTATATTAGCGTCATCGAGTAAACTGCTCATATCATTAGTAACTCCAATTCTTTGAGTTAGATAAAGATTATCTGCTATCTTAGTGCTGTTATATAGCGATGCAGAAATAACAGGAATCATATTACTTAGCGTTGTAAAATCTCCTTCCGCATTTGTCCTTTCAAAGAAGTATCCATTAGGTCCCTCGAACGCAGCTCCATCAGGACTTTGTATATATTCCTTTTGAATAAAACTTCCAGTCTGATTAACTATTAAACTTGGAGATAAATTCAAATACAAAGGTCCATTGAATAAATCTCTTTGTAGAAGAAAATTAAAATCTAATCCGACTGATATTGAATTAAAGTTTACATCAAGTTCATTGTTAGTTTCTATAATACCAATATTTCCTGTATTCAAATCCCTAGCAAACGCTGTATCGGGTTTGTCTAGTATCCCGTTTTTCACAGTATATTGGAAATGAGTACCAATGCTGATAGCATCTATAACATTATACTCACACCAAATTCTTCCAAAAAAAGAATTACCACTACCATCTTCGTAGATGCCGCATTTGTCTATGCCTTCAAATTGATTAAAACCAGCATCATAATTTACTAAACCATAGCCACCTTCTATACCAATATAATATGGTTCTTCTTCTGCTATTAGAACAGCGAAAGATAGTAATGACAATAATGTGAATAGAGATTTTAACATATTTACTTTTGTTGCTTGATTGAATTACAAACTTAGCAGTTGTTACCTTGTTTTAAAAACTATGTCCTATTTTCATGCCTAATAGTGTAAAAATTATAGCTATTATGATACTCGATAAAATATAGCCAACAGCTACCATATAGCTACCAGATTGAGCCATATTCACTATTTCTAATGAGAAAGACGAGAAAGTTGTAAACCCACCTAAGAGTCCAACTATTATGAATAATCTAAGCTGCTCATTAGTGAAAATTTCGTTTTCAAATAGCCCCACTACAAACCCAATAATAAGGCTTCCTAAGATATTGGCTATGAAAGTACCAAATGGGAAGTTATGTTCTGAATTAATACTTATTTGGTCAGTTGCAAAGTTATTTATCAAATACCTTAAAGTTGCTCCTAAACCGCCACCTATGAATACTAATATCAAGTTATTCATTTATTTAACTTTATTCTTTAATTATTACAGTTTACAATAATATTATAAATTATTAAAAAAATTACATAATTTGCCATATTGTGTGTTATTTATAAACTGAGGATTGATTTATGAAAGTATTAAAAATAATTTTAATAACCCTTGCAGCGCTAATTGGGTTGTTTATAATAGTTGGTTTGATTCTTCCGACTGAAATGCATGTAGAAAAGTCTATTGAAATAGATACACCACCTAATGTACCTTATATGCAGGTAGCGAACTTAAAAAATATGTCTGCGTGGGATCCATGGTCAAATATTGATGAGAACATGGAGACAAGCTATTCTGGACCACTATTTGGACTAGAAAATTCAAGAGAATGGAAAAGTACTGATCAAAATGTAGGTGTTGGTAAAATGACAGTAAGTGAAGCTGAACCTTACAAACTTATTAATACTGATTTAGATTTCGGAGATCAAGGTCTTGCCACTTCGTATTTCAAGTTCGAAAAATTAGGTGAAAACAAAACAAAAGTAACTTGGGGTTTTGATAGTGATATGGATATACCAATTATTGGTGGTTACTTTGTATTGGCTATGGGAGGTGTAATTGAAGATCAATATGTTAAAGGACTTGAAAATCTAAAGAGAGTCTCCGAAGCAGTAGAGAACCAAAGAGACTTAACAAGTGCTCAGATCTCTTATGAAGAAGTGGAATCTCAAAAAGTTATTTGTATTTCTGGTGCTACTACACAAGATGATGAAGCTATATCAGCTCTATTTGGTCAGAATTATGGACAATTAATGTCAAACGTACAAGTTAATCAAATGGAAATGGCTGGTGCTCCTATGACAGTTAACACGAAATGGGAAGATAACCAATATGAGTTCATGAATTGTATTCCTGTTAAGGAAGTAAAGGGTGATTTATCTGCATCTGTAGTTGTTAAAGACACTTACGCTGGGCCTACAGTTAAGATAATTCATACAGGTTCTTATGATGGAATGGATCAGACTTATGAAGATGTAATGGCATTTATAGAGCAATCTAATTTTGAAATAGTAGGAAATCCTTGGGAAGTTTATATTAGCGACCCTGGCAACACTCCAGAAGATAAGCTAATCACACACATTTATTTTCCAATAAAGTAAAGTAGTATTACGAAAAAAGCATTAATTTTGAGGATAGTAAATTACTATCCTCTTTTTATATGAATATACTAGTAGACAACAATATTCCATTTCTATCAGAGATATTATCTGATAAGTATAATGTTATCGAATTTGAAGGTGGACAATTAGATAATGGCTTGATACAAGAATCAAATGCTGAGGCATTGTTTGTTCGTTCAACTACCAAATGTGATGTTTTTCTTCTTGCTAATACGAGAGTGAAGTTTGTTGGCACTGCGACTGCTGGTACTGATAATATTGATAAGCAATACTTTAATAAAAATAATATAAAATGGGTGAGTGCAGCTGGTTCCAACTCGCTTTCTGTAGCGGAGTATGTTACATTAGGAATTCAGCATTGGTGTATTGAAAATGTAAAAAATATTGAAGACCTAACTGTTGGTATAATAGGGTATGGTAATATCGGTAAGAAAATAGGGAAGATTCATAGCTACTACTGTAAAGAAGTTCTTGTATCAGATCCTTTTGTAGACATAAAAGAATATAAGAATTTAAAGCAATGCGATTATAATGATTTATTAATGAAATCGGATATTATTACATTCCATACACCTCTTACTAAGAACGGTAAATTCCCTTCTTTCAAAATGCTAAACACTAAAAATATCAATACTCTTAAGAATGGTGTTTTACTTATAAATGCTTCGCGTGGGGGAGTTATTAGTGAGTACGCTCTAAAAAGTGTTGATTTCAATATGAATAATTTGATTTTGGATGTATGGGAAAATGAACCTACTCCTGATTTGAATACTGTCAGAAAGTCATTTATATCTACACCACATATTGCAGGACATTCGGTAGAAGCGAAATTGAGAGGTAGTTTGAATATGATTCAAGCATTCGAGTTATATACTGGCAATAGGATAGAAAAGGAACAATTAATAGAAAAAATCAATCAAAGCGTTAAATCTAAAATAGAAGATTTGGACTATTATTCTCTTTACAAAATGCTAAAGAATAACATCAACTTGATGAAAACAAGTAATGAGTTTAAATCTGAAGTAAAAGATAAAAGTGCATTTGATTTTTCTGGAATAAGGAAGTCTTACACTAAACACACAGAGACTTTGGTTAATGAATTAATCTAGAGACTCGCAATTTGCAAGTGGCAATAAGAACGAATTAGGGTATTCGCTAATTAATTTATCAAAGTACCACTTAGCAGTTTCTTCATCTCCCATAGCACATCTGATGTGACCTTGCCTCAACAAAACCTTTGGTTTTACATTATCTGCTAACTCCTCTTTCATCAAATCATCAAGTAATCGAGATGCTAAAGTATATTCATTATTAACTATCAAACATTCAGCGCTATAAAAAACAGCTTCATGATGAAGGGAATCTTGCTCTTTCAATGTTTCTTGAAGTATTTGGAACTTCTCGCAAGCAACTTCATAGTTTTTGTTGTTGAATAAATAAATAGCAGAATCTAATTCTGCATTTAGAGAACGAATTTCATTCTCTTCTCCATTCTCAACAATAAGTGGAGGCAAGGCTCTATAGACTGTGTCCGTATTAAAGAATTCAGCTCCTGTCGCTGCTTCAGCACTGTTTCTTTTATCATCATCTATTCGTGATGATTCTGTTTTATCATCACTGCTTTTCTTAGTCATATATCTGTTTCTAACAGGACTACATGCTACAAAAACAATTAGTATAAGTGATAGTAGAAATCTCATTATCTTACCTTGAAAGTTGCCATTGTTATAATAGCTAATATAATACCAACTATATAAAATCTTGTAACAATTTTTGATTCATGCACTCCAGTTTTCTCAAAGTGGTGATGCAATGGAGCTATTTTGAAAATTCTTTTACCAACTCCAAGTTTCCTTTTTGTATAACGGAAATAGCTAACTTGAATAATTACTGATAGTGCTTCAGCAAAAAAGAGACCACCAAGTATTGGAAGTAGGAACTCTTTCTTAATTAGGATTACTAATGCACCGACAGCACCACCTAAAGCAAGAGAACCTGTGTCACCCATAAAGACTTGAGCAGGATATGAATTATACCACAAAAAGCCGATACCTGCTCCTACAAGAGAAGCTGTAAAGACAGTTAACTCACCACTGCCCTCTAAATACATTATATTAAGGTAATTGGCAAAGAATGTATTGCCTGTGAAATATGACAATAGTGCCAAGCTGAGACCAACTATACTCACTGTTCCAATAGCTAATCCATCAAGTCCATCAGTTAAATTAACGGCATTCGAAGTAGCTGTGATTATAAATATTACCATTGGAATATAAAGAATCCCAAAATTAAAATTCAAGTGCTTAGCGAATGGAACTGTAGTTAATGTGTTGAACTCAGCAAAAGTAGGGGAGTACCATTCAGGAAAGAAATAAATAGTGGCTCCTAGTATAAATCCTATTCCTACTTGGCCCAATATTTTGTATCTGCCTACTAATCCTTTGGGAAGTTTTTTTATCACTTTCAAATAGTCATCTAAAAAACCCACAGCGCCTAGCCAAGATGTAGTTAGAAGTATCATGATAATGAACATATTGGACATATCTGCCCAAAGTAAACTAGGTATTAGTAGTGAAGAAAGCACTATTAATCCACCCATAGTGGGTGTGCCTGCCTTGTTCAGGTGTAGCCCTTTGTCCATTAATTCTGTTTTAGCTTGTTCGCCAATTTGCATAGACTTCAGCTTTGCAATAATTTTTGGACCAACGAAAAAGCTAATCAACATAGCTGTGATAGTTGCTGCTGCTGCACGAAATGTGATAAACTGAAATACACCGAAACCTGGTGGATCTAATACATTGTGAATCCATTCGGCTAGAAAATATAACATTAAAATCCTTTGCTGCTTTTAAGAATAGTAAGCAAATATAATATTTTTTTTAATATTATTTATTAACAAGTGAAAAAATAAGTGGCTTAACTTATTTTAATAATGCAATTAATTCTTCTAATTTCATACCTCTAGAGCCTTTTACTAATATCGTTTGAATCTCTGAAGTGTCAATTTTATTTGCTATTTCATCTTTGTCGGTGTGGTGACTGCTTTTAGTATTTGTCTCTATTTTACTAAATAAATTACCGTACAAATATACTTCATCTGCTATTTCTACCGCCCTTTCTAATGCAGATTTATGTTCATCTAGTTCAGTAGGGCCAAGTTCTAGCATATCTCCCAAAATTGCAATTTTCTTCCCCTCATAAAGATTAAGTGTTTCTAGTGCTATTGACATTGAATCAGGATTAGCATTATAACAATCATTAATTATAGTGGTGTTATCAATTTTTTCAATTAGCATTCTACCATATTTATTAGAATCGTCAGCTGAATATGTGTTCATAGCATTTTGAATTTCATCTATCTCTACACCCAAATCAAATGCTATAGATATAGCAGCTCCTGCATTGTATGCTTGAGCTAATCCAACTACATTGGGAATATTTATATCGAATTCTTTCTCATTATAAGTTTTGATAGAAAGTGTAGGGGAGAGATTATCATCTAACCTAATTTTGTATGTCAGATGCATACCATCTTCTTGACCAAAAACAAATTTTTTCTCGAGTAGATTTGCGTACTTTTGTAATACTGGATCATCAAAATTCACGTAAGACATTTTGTTATACTTTCTTAATTGTCCAAATAGAAAAGTTTCTTCTAACTCAACACCTAAAATGTCACCAAAATTCTCTAAGTGTTCTTTACCAATATTGGTTATAACACCATGAGATGGTTCTACCATTTCAGACAGCAAAGGTATTTCACCCGGTTCATTAGTGCCTAATTCTAAAACAGCAGCATCATAACTGTCATCTAATGCTAATAGCATCAATGGAACACCTAGTTGATTATTATAGTTCTTGTATGTTTTTAAAATCTTATTCGACTGTGATAGTATATGAGATAAGATTTCTTTAGTAGTGGTTTTCCCATTTGAACCAGCAATAGCAATGATGGGATATTCGAATCTTTTTCTATGAAAGTTAGCCAGTAACCCAAGACCTTTCAATGTGTCTTCTACTAGTATTACAGACTTGTTGCTTAAATCATCTTTATGATTCTCGAAGTACGATTTACTGCATAATGAAATACCTGTCCTACTCTCAAATGCAGATGTTATGAACTTATGTCCATCAGCATTCTCACCTATTAATGGTACAAAAAGCTCACCACCTTTTATTTCTCTACTATCTATAACTACACTTTCAGTAGTAAGATCATCTGTAATATTGAGACAATTTTCTTCACCAAAAATCAATTTTAATTCAAAACCTGTAAATTTTGCTGTGTTTTTTATCATAATTTTCTAATCAGTTTATAACATTTATTCAAATATAATGCTTAATACTATATATTTGTTTTTTGCAGAATACATATATCAAAGCTATTAAAAAACTAATTACTATATCAACTATTGTATTAATTTCGACTTGGGTTATACTTTCTGTTTTTAGGTTGATCGTTGGTTATGAACTTTTTGAAGTTGCTGAGACCTTTCAACTAAAATCAAATCTGACTCAATCAGAAGCTATGTATTCGATAAATAAATATATCACTTTGGGTATATATTCAAATATTACATATGTATTGACATTTATTGCGATGATATTTCTATATCTAGTTAATAAAGGTAAACTGAAGATAAGAGGTTGGGTTTTCATCTCGATTGCACTGTTTATTTTGTTTCTTCCTGCTGAGGTATATTTGATTCTTAATGATATTGACATGTATTATTACATCAATTCATTTTCAGTAATGAAACAAGATAATTTTGATGGAGTTGTTCATTTGTTTAAGATGAGATTCTTATCAGACGTGTTCAAAACACTAGTGCCAATGTCAATTATGTCGCATATAGCAATAGTATTATTTCTAATATTCAAACCTTTGGATAAAAATGAAAGCTGATGAACTTTACAAAGAGCTATTAGATCTAGCTAAGCAGTTGGGTGTAACTATTAAACGGGATAAAAAGGCAAAAGTCTCTGGTATTTGCTTAGTTGATGACGAACCAATATTAGTAATAGATACTAAAATACCCAAAGACAAAAGAGCTGCAGTAATTGCAACCGAGCTCAAAAGAGCAAAGATAGACAATAACTTCGTTAAGCCATTTCTGCGCGATTTTATTGAGCAGCAGGAAGTGAAAGAAGCCGAATATGTCTTAGTGATTGAATACCCAGAGGATGAGGAAACTAAATCTGAGTAAACTCATCATTGTTATTCTTTTCTCTTGACATATTTGCAATATCTATTTTATACTTCTTGAGCTTCTTTGAAAGCTCTTCATCCGATAAAGCTAAAATACTTACAGCTAATAGACCAGCATTTTTACCAGCTCCAATAGCAACTGTGGCAACAGGAACGCCTGGAGGCATTTGAACAATAGAATAAAGTGAATCAATGCCACTTAGAGTGCTTGACTTAATGGGTACACCAATGACAGGTAAGTGAGTAGCAGCTGCAATCATACCTGGTAAGTGGGCTGCACCACCAGCACCAGCTATAATAACATCAATTCCTCTTTCTGACGCGGTTTTACCATATTCAATCATATCGAATGGAGTACGGTGAGCAGAGACTACTCTCATTTCATAATCAATTCCGAATATTTTGCATATATCAGCTGCTTGCCTCATAGTTGGCAAGTCCGAATCACTACCCATTATAATACTTATTTTTCTATTCATTATATTGCACTTTAATTTATTCTAAAAATAGGATTACTAACATGAAAGTAAATGTAAGATATAACAAAAATATGAGTTTCATAGGAAAAAATGAAACGAACCACGAAACACACTTCGATTCTAATGCTCCTGATGCCGATTACGAAGCTGCAACACCTATGGAAATATTGCTAGAAGCAGCAGCAGCTTGCTCAGGTATAGATGTAGTTTCTATGTTGAATAAAAGAAAGAAAACTATTGATAGTATGAACATAGAAGTAGAAGGAGAAAAAAGAGATGAGCACCCAAAAATATACACTAAAGTACACATGACTTACACTTTGAAAAGTCCAGACGTTGAACCAAACGAGCTAGAAAGAGCAATTTCACTTTCACATGAGAAATATTGCAGCGTTTCAGCTACTTTGAAATTAGCAGGTGCTGAAGTGTCTTATGATTATAAAATAGAAAAATCATAAAAATTGAGACGTTTTTAGTGTTCATGTGTCTTTATAATTAATAAACTCCCAAAAAAAATAAAAAATATAATAACTTGAAAAAAATAATACTATTTCTGTTTTTCTTGACGACCCCGTTTGCATTTTCACAGATAAGAATAAATGAAATTTGTTCTTCAAATAATGGTAATTTCTTTGATGAAAAGTTTGATACACCAGACTGGATAGAACTATATAATTATTCGGATGAACCAGTAAATCTATCTAACTGGAGCATATCTGATCAGAGTGACTACAGCAGTGCTTGGCAACTACCTGATACAATTATCCAACCTGGAGGCTATTTTGTTGTCTGTGCATCAGATCGTGCAGTTAATAATGCAAAGAGTTCTAGTATTATCTCGAACGGTGTTTCTAATGTTTTATATAATTTCGAAGATCAGCTTTCTTTTATTAACATAAAGGTAGAGGATGATTTTATTTTTGAAGTAGACTATAATTCTTTTAAATGTGAATTAAATCCACACAAGAAATTATCGCTTGGTGGTATATTAATCAAAGATAAACTTGCACCTAAGTCAAGAATGATAGGTTTCTTCAATTATCCGAATGAAGGGAGGCAAGTTTTTGTTCATTCTAGAGATCAAGAAGAAGTTTACAGAGGGGTTGAACATATTAGTGATAGGATAAAGTTAAGTGAAAATTCTTATGTTGTTGAAAAAGTAAGAGATAGTATTTATTACAGAGTAATAGATGAAGAAAGAAATGTGATATTAAATAAAAAGTATATTATACCTTTTGAAGATGAGGCTTTTCTAGGTTTTACAATTTTAACACATGATATAGAAGATTTTGATACTCTTAATATTAATTCAATGAAGTTAAATGGTAAAGAATTAAAAGTCAACGAATTTGAGACTATTAATTTTCATGGAACTAATATTTATACATCAGAAAATGAATTTTGTCATACAGATTTCAAACTTTCATCTGGGGGTGATTCTTTATTTTTATTTAGGAATAATTTTTTAAATCAAAGTATAAAAACTATAGAAATATCAGCTAACAAAACATTTAATGTTGATGATAATGATATAATGTACTTTGGTAATCCCACACCAGGTTATGAAAACAGTGAACACTATAAAGATATTAGTAGAATAAATAAAGAGTTATTAGATGTTGAATTAATTAACAATTTTGATTTGCTTGATAAGATTGATGATTCTTATACATATAGTCGAGAATTTGAAACCCCAAATAGAAATTCAAATAAGCTAGTTGAATATACATCAGATACCTCTAATTTTCTAATAGTTAAAAGGTTTGAAGATGATAAAGTAGATAGTGAACAATTTTTTCTACCATTAATTAAACCTAATAATGTTATCAATAATTTAATTCATTTTCATCTTTATACAGATACAAGTTATTTATACAATGACTTTACCGGTATTATAAATCAAACGTTTTCATTTTCAAAAGTTAAAGCTTACTTAGCAATATCTAAAAACAATAAACTTTTATTTAGAGATGAAATCCAGCTAAGAAAACATGGGAATTTTTCAAATATATGGAGAAAACAGACACCTTTCAGGTTGATATTTGATTCTGATTTTAAAGTAAAAGAGAAAGAGTCATTTTTTCCCTACCGAGGTGAAATAAACGGATCTGCTTTTGTTTTAAGAAATGGTGGTGATGATGAAAAGACAATGCTTAGAAGCAGATTTTCTTATCACACACTTAAAAGTACTAACTTGCTTGCAAAGGATTATAATACAGTTATACTAAATCTAAATAATAGGTTCTGGGGAGTTTATAATTTAAGAGAAAGAATCGATGACGATTTTTTAGCCGATTATCACAATGTAAGTAAGTCTGATATAAAATCATTTGAAAATGATCTACAATTAAAATATGGTTCTCCTGTTGAGATGATAGAGTTTAATAAATCTTTGATTGAGAATAAAAGAAACAGTTATCAATCGATAGACTCAATTTTAAATATAAAAAACTTCATAGACTATATTTTCATTCATACATTCAATATTCAGCATGACTGGCCACATAATAATGTTGTAGCATACTCTTATGGTGAAAAATGGCATTATTTAGCTACTGATATGGATTATTCATATAAATATAGAGGTGCTGGCGCAGACATAGATTTTATAAACAATGTATTTGAAAAAAATGAGAATATAACTACTCGTATTCTACATAACTTATTGAAAAGCAATAAATTTGTGTATGAGTATATAAATAGATCTTGTGATCTGATGAATACAAGTTTTAGTTCTAATTATTTAGTAAGTGGTTTCGATAGCTTAGCGAATTACTTTTCTCAATTTAAAGATATACAAAATCAAAGATGGCCGAATACATTAAATAATTGGGAAGAGGATACTGATGAAGTTAGAACTTTCTTGAGAGATAGAGCAAGTTATTATTACACTCATTTACAGACATATTTTGAAAAAGGTCCTGCCCTCCTTAACCTAACTTCTTTTCCAAGTAATGCAGGTAGCTTTAGGGTCAACACACTTACAATTGAAGAGTCGCAATGGTCAGGGAAGTACCTGCAGAATGTACCTGTAACTATAACTGCGCTGCCAAAGCATGGATATAAATTCAAGAAATGGAATATTGATTCTTTAGGTAGTAGTGCTTCTATAACAACTACTCTTTCTGAAACTATGAATATAGAAGCAATCTATGAAGAGAGAGATCCAACAGCTGAAAAAAGAAATCTAGTTATAAATGAAATTATGTATAATGCAGATAAAGAAAATGATACTAAAGACTGGATTGAACTCTATAATGCCGGAACTGAAAGTGTAAACCTAATTGGTTGGAGTATGATTGATGAGGATGATACACATACGCCATTTGTAATTTCAAATGATGTAATAATAGAACCTAATGAATATATTATATTTACAAGGAACAAAACTGATTTTGAAGCACTGATTGATATTGAAAACCAAGTGATAGGGGACTTTGATTATGGTTTTGGTGGCAATGATATCGTAATATTAAAAGATGCCCAAGGTAATACACACGATTCGGTAAACTATGACAACAATCTACCATGGCCAGAGGGTGCTGATGGTACTGGCTATACTATAGAATTAATTAATCCATTCTTAGATAATAATGTCGCAAGTAATTGGGAAATTAGCCAACCGGAACTTGGTACTCCGGGTCTGATTAATTCAGTTTATGATGATAGTATTTCAAGCATTTCAATCAATGCGGATGAGGCCGAAGTTGACTTTGTTGATAACCAACTATTCGTATTTAGCAAACAACCAATTGAGTCCTTGAAACTATTTGATGTAAATGGAAGGAATATAAGTATTGAATATAAAATAAGTATTTATCGTGCTGAATCTGATCTCAACCACATATCAGATGGACTATATTTTGTTAATATAAAGTATTTGAATGGTAATGAAGAGACATTAAAATTAATTGTCGATTAAATGTTTTTTTAAGTTTAGAATTTGATTAGATACTACTGAAAACTCTGTGTAACCTATGTCATAAAGCATTTTTAATGATTCTGGGTTACTAGAAAGTTGACCACAAACCACAATTTGTTTGTCGAACTCTAAGCTAAATCTTAATATGAATTTTAGTAATTTTTTGAAGGCTTTTGATTTATAATCTAGGTACTTCTCTACTTGTGAGTTACCTCTGTCAGCTGCGAAAAAATATTGCATCAGGTCATTTGTGCCTAAGCTATAGAAATCACAATCATCTATTGTATTTTCTAAATCAAATACGAAGGATATAGTTTCTATCATAGAGCCAATCTTGGGCATATCTACTCCCAAATCATTAGCAATTTGACTAACATACTTTCTTACAGTCCTGACTTCACTAGCATTACTCACCATTGGGAGCAGTATATTTAAATTCCCTTCATCACATGCTTTCAACAATGCCCGAATTTGTATTTCTAGTATTCTATCATTTTCTATTAAGTATCTGACACCCCTAAGTCCCAATGCTGGGTTGTCTTCTTTCTCCTTATTTAGGTTCAGTTTGTCATATCCAAAATCGAATAATCTAAATGTCACATTGTTCGGATAGATAGAAGTACAAATCTTTGAGTATAGTTGTTGCTGATAATCCTCATCAAATATTTGCTCTATTTCTTCTATTAAATTCTCAGTTCTTACTAGTCCAATTCCATTAGCTTTGTTAGTTATAGTGTTATCCAAATCAATCATACTATTAAGATTAGAGTAAAACTTTACTTTTGTGCCGGATTTGCTATATATAGTTTCATCTAGTAGTTCCTTGTTCTTCTCATTCTCCTTTGCTAAACATTCTTGTTTTTGCTTGTAGGAAGTGTCTTGTTCATTAGTTGGATTGATATAAACTTCACCATAATTCCCATCTACAATTATTTTGTCTTTATTGGTCACATTGCTTAGAAGATTCTTTATTCCGAATACAGCTGGTATATTTAAACTTCTTGATATAATAGAGGAGTGTGATAGATTAGAGCCATATTCCGTAGCAAATGCTAAGGCTCCAGCTTCATATATCTTAATTATTTCTTCTGAGTCCAATAAACTACTTACAACAATCTTTCCTTTCAGATTACTGTAATCCTTTTTTATAACTTGGTCTGAAAGTCTATTAGAAAGTTTTTTCTTTAAGAAGATTAAATCATTTGATTTTTTTCTTGATATAGCATTATTGCTGATATTTAACATATTCTGATAGCTATCAAAAAATGAATTTAATGACTGACTACAGCTCTTTCCTTCTTCTATGTCTTTTGATACTGTATTTCTAAATTCCTCATCTTTTAGAAACATTATTTCAGCTTCTATAATACTGATGATTGTCTTGTTAGACTTGTATTTGCTGATGATTTTTTCGGCATCGGTAATCAGTTCGCTGACTACATTTTCAAATTTTTCTAACTCCTTTTTAATTTCAATTTCTGGAGCTTGATTCTCTATTTCTATGTTATCGAACAGAAGCAGATGTGCTTCGCCAGAAGCAATTCCATTTGAAACAGGTATCCCTATGAGTTTGTTGTCTACCAACTATATGGGTTCTCCAAATCCTGATGCGAATAATTCTTCTATCTCTGCTGCCATTTCTTTCTCATCTTCTCCATCTATTTCAAATAAAAGCTCACTACCAACCTCTGCGGCTAGTGTCATAACTCCTATTATAGATTTGCCATTTATTCTGAAACCATCTTTTTCAATCATTACATTTGACTTATATTTTGATGTAAGTTTAACTAATGTTGCAGCTGGTCTTGTGTGCAGGCCAGCTCTATTAACTACTTTAACTTTTAATTCTAACATATATTTTATTTCATTCCTATTGTCATAGCTTAATAAATGTAATATAGTAATATCTGCTTATACATCAAATCGAATTAGTATTGTAATCTGATTATTACTATCAATTAACAAAGAGTTGTTAAGAAAGCATTATAATTAAAGTGAATTTCCTTTAGTTATATCTTAATTTGGTTCAATATTAAAATAATAAATTCTATTATGAATACGCTTTTTTGGTTTAGAAGAGATTTGAGACTTTATGATAATGTTGGTTTACACTCCGCTCTGAAAGAAAATGAGGGAGTAATACCATTATTTATCTTCGATAAGCAAATTTTAGAAGAATTGCCAAAAGATGACAGAAGGGTGTCATTTATATATGATAGAATAAAGGATATAAAAGAAAAACTTAACAAGACTGGTTCCGATTTGATAGTTCGATATGGTGAGCCCGAGACTGTATTTTCAGACTTAATTGACGAATTTGATATCTCTTCTGTTTACACAAATAATGATTACGAACCTTATGCTTTAGATAGAGATCAGCAGATAAAAGAATTTCTAGAAGAAAATGAAATAGAATTCAAATCTTACAAAGACCAAGTGATATTCGAAAAGGACGAGATAGTGAAAGATGATGGAGAACCCTATCTTGTTTTTACACCATACTCTAAGCAATGGAAAAAAAATCTAGATAAAGAAAGCTTTAATAATCATAGTGTAAATAAGTATAAAGATAGTTTTGCAAAAGCAGATGAGGTAACAGAACTCATTGAATTGTCTGATATGGGATTCGAAAAAGTAGATTATAAGCTCTATCCAGAAGAAGTTGAATCCGAATTGATTGAAAATTATGAGGATAGAAGAAATTACCCAGCTAAGAATGGGACTTCTAATATGAGTTTGCATCTAAGATTTGGTACTGTATCAGTAAGGGAGTTAGCTTCAAAAGCAAAAGATCTTAATGAAAAATATCTGAACGAGCTAATATGGAGAGAGTTTTTCATGACAATTCTATACCACTATCCAGAGACAGTTGATAATAATTTCAGAGCCAAATATGATAGCTTAGAATGGAGAAATAACGAAGAAGAATTCGAAAAATGGTGTAAAGGTGAGACTGGGTTCCCATTGGTAGATGCAGGTATGCGAGAGCTGAATGAGTCTGGTTATATGCACAATAGAGTCAGAATGGTAGTATCAAACTTTTTGACTAAGCTACTACTTATCGATTGGAGATGGGGAGAGCAATACTTTGCAAAGAAGTTGATGGACTATGAAATGTCCTCAAACGTAGGTAACTGGCAATGGGCAGCTGGAACAGGAGTTGATGCAGCACCATATTTCAGAATATTCAGACCAGAACTTCAAATAGAGAAATATGATAAAGACTTAGAATATATAAAGAAATGGATACCAGATTATGAAGAGAACTATATAGAGCCTATAATAGATTATAAGTCAGCTAGACAAAGAGCCTTAGATGCTTTTAAAAAAGCAACAGAGGATAAATAAAAAATATCTTAGTGTTAATGTTTTTAAAATAATTATCAGAATATCTAAAAATTTTATATTTTTACAAATATACAAAAAGTCAATAAACAAATCCCATGCACAAAAGGGAGTGCTAAATGAATAAAATTTTATTTTTTTTACTTTTGTTTCTAACGGTTTCAACAGCCACAATAGCTCAAGAATATGCAGAAGAACCATATACTCCAAGAGATAGTTATGGTGTATTCGTAGGAGCAGGAATAAATCTACACAGTGCTGATTTTAATAGCTTTGCTGGAATACCAAGTTGTTGCCCTGGGTTCGAATCGGGTGATGGATTTGGTATTAATCTAGGAGGATTCTACACTACTCCATTGGGGGATTTGATTGACCTGACACTAAGAGCCAAGTATATACAGCTTGGAGGTGAATTATCTAGAATAGAAGAAGAAACAGGAACTACTCTAAACGGTGGAAGCCAAACAATAGAATTTGAGCATAGATTTGGTGCTGATATCAACTCTATAGCATTGGAGCCATTGCTTGAATATAAGCTCTCTGATCAATTAAGATTGAGAGGTGGTTTTAGAATTGGTTACTTGCTAAGTGGTGATTTGACTGAACACTTAGAAGAAGTTGTTTCTCCTGGCAATGGACTATTTGTAGATGAGAATGGAAACACTTCTAGAACAAGAAACAGTTATGAAGGGGAAATACCTGACTTGTCATCTTTGAATGCAGCTTTTGTATTTGGTGCAAGTTATGATTTACCTCTTAATAGCTCTTACACTTTATTTTTAGTTCCATCTGTTGATTTTTCTTTAGGACTCACTTCGTTTGTACCTGATTTCGGATGGACTGCTAATACATTTGCGGGGGGCTTAGGAATTAGATATGCTCCTAGAGCTGTGGTAAAGCCAAAACCTATTTTGCCACCGCCACCGCCACCGCCGCCACCACCATTGCCACCACCACCGCCTACAGTACCTAAGTTAGATGCGTCTATACTTGCTGTATCGGTAAATGACAATGGTCAAGAAAGTGATGTAAGCTCTATAAAAGTTGAGGAATTCTTCTTGAATAGAACGCACCCACTATTGAACTATGTATTCTTCGATGAGAATTCAGCAGATATCCCGAAAAGATATTCTAGAATTGAAGATTCTGAGAAAGATGATTACTCATTCAAACAGTTATTTGACCTTAAAACAATGGAAGTTTATCACGAGATACTTAACATAGTTGGTAAAAGAATGCAATTCTACCCGCAAGCAAAAATTGAGCTAGTAGGATGCAACTCTGACGAGGGTCTTGAAAAAGGTAAAACTGCATTATCTAGAGATAGAGCTGAAACAGTTAAAAAGTACTTAGTTAATGAGTGGGGAATAGAAGCAGATAGAATATCGGTTAAAGCTAGGAACTTGCCAGATAACCCATCGAACGTAAGGGAAAATGACGGTATAGTAGAAAATAGAAGGGTAGAAATGAACGCGAATATTCCACAGATATTCGAACCGATGATTATAAAAGATACTTTAAGGACTTCAAATCCTCCACATATCAGATTCAAGCCGACTATAAAATCTGATGTTGGTTCTCAAAGATGGAGAATAATAACTTATCAAGATGGTAGAGAACTAAAGACATTCAGTGGAACAGGTAAAATACCAGCTGCTGTGGATTGGGATTTGGAAAGAGAGAAAGAACAAGACTATATTCCTACTATGGACAAACCACTGCAATACAGAATGCAAATTGTTGATAACGACAACAAGATGTGGGAATCAGATATGCAAGAGTTGCCTGTAGAACAAGTGACGATAGAATATAAGTTTGAAAATGTATTGCCTGATAAGGAATTCGATATTTACTCTATGATTGGATTTGGATATAATTCTGCAGAGTTAAATGACAGAAATATATTCATTGCTGACAAAGCTAAGAAGAGACTAAGAAGCTATTCGAACACAGACATCATAGGCTATTCTGATAGATTAGGTAATGAACTAGCAAACCAAAGACTATCTCAGAGAAGAGCTTACAATGTAGCAGAGTATCTGGCATTGAACCCTGAGACAAATGCACGTGGTTTGGGTGAGAAGAAGCTATTATACGATAATGACTATCCAGAAGGAAGATTCTATAGCCGTACGGTAGTAATTAGTATAATAACTCCAATTGAATAATGTAATTATTTTATGTTTCAATTGTTTAATTAAGAGAATAAAATAAAATGGTATTAGTTATGAATAAGTTAAAGTTGTTAATATTCACATTGCTGATGGTGAATGTTGGTTTTCTATTTTCTCAGTCCTTAGATATTGAGAGAGTTGTAACTGACAATTACCCTAATCTCAGAGCAGAATTTAGAGTAATGGATGCAAACGGAGATGAAGTCAGAAATCTTAATGTAAATGATTTTGAGCTCACAGATTTGGGTGTTTCAACTCAGTTTACAGCTCCAACTTGTCCACCAGATCAATCAAGGTTCTCTTTGATTCTGATATTCGATGCCTCTAGTTCGATGGACAAAAATATTTCTGATGAGTCTAACTCTGCTCCTTCGAGACATCAGGTAATCAAAAATGTTGCGAAAACATTTATAGATCAATTACCTGACGGACAATTTGAAGCAGCTGTTGGAGTATTTTCAAAGGATTTCAGATACGATCAACTTCAAAGATTTACTACAGATAAAGATTTATTAAAACAAGCCACAGATTACAGATTAGTAAACGCTACAAACTATAATGCTGGATTTTTGGGATACAGGGAAAATAATGAAGGTGGTGCATTTGGGTTGGTTAAAGATGCCCAATATAAACCAGTAATTATTTTTATGACTGATGGTTACCACCAATCTAATCAACAACATGGTGATATAGAAGTTGGAATTATCAATCAGAAAGCTGCTGAAACAAATACAACTATTTATTCATTAACTGTTGGACCTACTCAACCAGATCCAACTGATTTCTCTTTAGATCAAAACTCTAAAGCTAAATTGGAATCTATATCTACAGCAAGTGGAGGTGAATACTTTGAAAACCTATTAAGTGAGTCAGAAGTACAGAATATCTATTCACAAATATTAAGAGACGCTGAGGGTTTTGGAACTCCAGCTCCTTGCTATATTGATTTTGTTTCAGACTGTAACGATGGTGAGATAGAGCTTGTTTACAATGGATTTGGTGCTCCTGTTTCAGATACTGAAGCATATACTATTGCTGATGAGCTAAAGCCAAATCTTAATATTGATGAAAGGACTTTCTTGGAAGTAAACTTACCACTTAATCAAGCCACTGAAATAGATGTTGATATAACAGCCGAAAAGAATTACTTAGAAATTACAGGATTCAACTCTACTCCAGGAAACATATTTACTGTCTCTGATTGGGGAGGTTCAGCTCCACCTTTTAGTTTAGCTGAAGGAGAGAGCAGGACAATAAAAGTTCAGATAACTCCAGACAATAGGGAGTTTTTTGGTGGAGATATCACGTTTGAAGGTACAGGCTGTTCTGGGCTTACTATGACTCCAAGAGCTGGATTCATTTTCGCAGAAGACATACAGTTTGGAAGTGTAAATCAAGGTGAACAGAAAACGGAGACTTTCACTCAAAGATTCTGTAACCTAACTGATGAACCACTTGATATAGAAAGAATAATTATAACCGGTGGTGCACACCAAGGTGATTTTGCGGTCACTTCTCAAACTACTGTTGTAGCACCAGGTGCTTGCATAGATATTGAGGCACTTTTTGCTCCATCCGAACAGGGTGAAAGAGAAGCAGAATACACAGTGAAGACTGATAAAGGTGACTTTACGGCTATGCTAAAAGGAGGAGGGGCTGGAAATCCTGAAATATCTGGTGTGGCTCCCGAATTTGCAGATGTAAATTGTACATCACCCAATTCTACTATTACTATAGATGTGACAAACAGTGGTCCAGTTGATTTAGAAATTACTAATGTAACTTTAGCCGATGATACACATTTCAATATTATTGGAAGTACAGCATTTAATGTAGCTGCTAATAGTACTAATAGTACTGATTTGCAAATAGAGTTTGATCCTCAGTCAGTTGGCTCTCATTCTACTGATGTTATTATAACAAACAACTCTAACACAAGCCCTTACAGTATTTCTGTTAGTGGAGAAATGATTGCCTTAGATTATAGTGTATCAACTGTAAATGTTGATTTTGGAACAATTTGTGCAAATGAAGGTAATCCAGTTACTCAACAGATTGAATTAACTAATTTGAATAGCTTTGGATATAGTGTCAATGCAAATGCAAACTTACCTGTATTCGATACTGATGCGATTAGTTATGATATATCTTCTGGAACAGCTACAGTTGATATAACATTCGAATCTGCTGATAATGGTACTTATGTAGGTCTAGTTACTTTCGTAAGTGAATGCGGAAATGTAGAAAGAATAGTAAATGTAATAGGTGAGATTAATTCACCAGAAGTGAATGATTTAAGTGAGGTAATCCCATCTGTTGTAGGTTCTAGCGAAATTAAGACTGTCACCATTACTAACCCAAATGCAGAGGATTTCGATGTTGTAAATGCTTTTGTTGGTGATGCTTCACAAGTGCCACTAACAGAATTTAGTCTGTCAAATACTAGTTTCACAGTACCAGGAAATAGCACATATAATCTGGATGTCAGATACACTCCAGATGCTAATAATGCAGTAGAAATCGATGGGTTTTTATATTTGAATATAGAGCAACCTTGTGATATTACTCTGAGTAATATACTTATAAAAGGTGTCCCAGATTTAGCTATTGCAAACTTAACTGCTATGAATACTTCTGATTATATAGGTGCTACTACTAACATTAGCTTTGATATAGTTGGTAGCCCAGAGTTCAATGCTTCAGGATCTACAAAACTTGAGTTCACTTTGCAATATGACGAAACAATGCTCAACCCACTTACAGGAACAAAATCTGGGACTAATGAAGTAAGCTATGTTGTTGATTTACCGACTCCATTCCCAGGAACTCTATCATTTGCACCTGAGTTTGAAGTACTTAATTCTTTACCAGATGTTCAATCTGATTTGACTATAACTAGCTCGAGAGCAATAAATGATAATGGACAGGTTACGGCTTCTGTAATTAATAACAATGGTCTGTTTGATATAATTATTGCTGATGCTGATGTTAGTACTAATGACCTGACAGCTAAGCCGGGTGAACAATTTGACCTCCCAATATACTTAGATGATGAGGACAATGACCTTGATGAACTGTTACACAACGAAATGACTTTCAAAGTGCATTATAATTATACTGTTATGCAACCAGCTGATATTCCATTTACTGTTGTTGGTCAAGATATAGCTGAGTTTGAATTTACAAGCCCTATAACTTATAGTAACGGTGGGAAACTCGGTATGACACAAGCACAGTTGCCAGTTGCTAATATTAAAATGATGGCTAAGTTAGGAAATGCTATTCAGTCACCTATAGAGATTTCATTAGCTGAAATCACTTCTGGAGGTATAGCAGATTTGACATTAGATACTAAGACATTCACTCTTGATGGTGTATGTGAGGAAGGTGGTAGTTTAAGATTATTTACACTTTCTGAAATAGAACCATCTATTACATTGAATCAAAACCCAGTATCTGAGAAGATAGACTTAACTGCAAGTACAATTGAGACTGGTGTGCACAAAGTTACATTATTCGATATGGTTGGTAATGCGATTGAGCTAGATAGAAGATCAATTAGTACTAGTGGACAAAGCTATACTATAGAGTATGAAACTTCTAACTTGCAGTCTGGTATGTATATAGTTATATATGATACTCCTACTCAATCATTTAACGAAAGTATAATGATAGTAAAATAGTTTTAGAAATTTAAGTTATCAACCCCTTTTCCCAAACAATAGGAAAAGGGGTTTTTTATTTTTAAATTCACAGGTTAATAAAAATCCGATTTTCAGAATAAAGTGTACACTATATGAATAACAAAATCATATCTATAGCAAATCAAAAAGGTGGAGTTGGGAAGACTACAACAGCTGTCAATATAGCCGCTTCATTAGCAGCATTGGAAAAGAAGGTATTGTTGATAGACTTAGACCCACAAGCCAATGCAACTGCTGGATTAGGGGTAGATTCCAAGAGCCAAGAAGTTTCGAGCTATGATATATTAGTCAACGATGATACTATAGATGACGCTACTATAAAAACTGACCTTGAATATTTAAGTTTGGTACCTTCGCATATAGATTTGGTTGGTGCGGAAATAGAAATGATATCTAGGCAGGGAAGAGAAACCCAGTTGTTAGAGAAATTTTCTAAATTAGACTACAAATATGATTTTATCATCATTGATTGTCCCCCTTCTTTGGGATTGCTGACTCTCAATGCACTTACGGCCTCAAACAGTGTACTAATACCTGTACAATGTGAATACTATGCACTAGAAGGGCTTGGGCAATTACTAAATACTATAGGAATAGTAAGAAAGCACCTGAACGAGGATTTGGAAATAGAAGGCGTTTTGCTTACTATGTTTGACAGTAGATTGAACCTATCGAATGATGTAGTAGAAGAGGTAAAACAGCACTTCACAGATAAAGTATTTGACACAATAATAAATAGGAATGTACGATTATCGGAGTCACCTTCGCATGGAAAGCCCGTTATATTATACGATGCAGTTTCCAAAGGTGCACAAAACTATTTATCTTTAGCAAAAGAAATAATTGGCAATTCGAAAAACACGAAATAATATGGTTAAGAAGAAAGGGTTAGGGAAAGGACTTAGCGCACTTATCCCTGATATAGATAGAAAAGGAAATGAGAGAAATGAAGCAGCAAAGAAAAATGTTGGTTCTAGCTCAAATATTCCTATTAAAAAAATAAGAATCAATCCTTGGCAACCACGTAAGGAGTTTGACCAGAGTGCTTTGGAAGAATTGGCAGATAGTATAAGAACACACGGTCTGATTCAACCAATATCAGTGCGTCGAGTAGATGAACACTTTGAACTCATTTCTGGTGAGAGACGCTTTAGAGCTTCTAAATTAGTAGGGTTGAAAGAAATACCTGCCTACATAAAAGAAGATGTTAACGATGAGCAAATGCTTCAGTTTGCTATAATCGAGAACCTTCAACGTGAGGATCTGAACCCAATTGAGATTGCTATAAGTTACAAAAGATTGATTGATGAGTTCAATTTGACTCAAGAGCAAGTAGCTACGAAAGTTGGCAAAAATCGTTCGACAGTTACAAACAATCTTAGATTACTCAATCTGCCAGACTCTATTCAAAAAAGCTTAGCTAATAATGAATTGTCCAATGGCCATGCTAGGGCATTGCTCTCATTGGAGGGTACTGCTGACAGAATACATGCTTGGAAGCATATTCTGGAAAATGAGCTAAATGTTCGTGATACTGAAGAATACATTAAAAATTACGGCAAAAGAACAAGCAAGCCGAAAGAGGATAACAAATCTGAACTTTCGCAGGAGCTAAAAGCAATATTGGAAGATAATGAAGATATGCTCCGCAACAAATACGGAACTGACGTAAAAATAAAGTACAAGAAAAATGAGAAAGGTTCTATAGTCATAGACTACTATTCTAAAAAAGATTTGAATAGAATATTAGAGTTGCTAAGCTGATGTTAGAGTACACTGCAAAACGAAGAGTAATATATGCAGACACTGACAAAATGGGTGTTATGTACAATGGTAACTACTTGTCATTTTTTGAAATAGGAAGAAATGAGTTGATGAGACACTTGGGTCTGACTTATACTAAAGTAGAAGCGAATGGCCTTATTCTTCCCGTTATTGATGCATACGTTAAATATATAAGTCCTGCTAAGTATGATGATGTTTTAGAAATAAAAACACAGCTAAGTGAAACATTATCAGCAAAAATACAGTTTATATACAGTATAGAATGCGAAGGCAGAAAAATAGCTGAGGGTTATACTAATCATGTCTTTGCTGATGGAGTGAAAATGACACCTGTCAGACCTCCAAAAATGTATGTGGATTTGTTGAACAAGCATAAGAATAATATATAAGACGATTTGTACTATTTTAAAATTAATTTAACATAATCTGATAATATGAAATCAATAGTAATTGTAGTATTTATTTTAGCTTTTTCAATAAGTTCAGCAGAAGACACACCTTACAACTTCATAAGATTTAACTCAACAGCAAGAGCAGCGGCTATGTCAAACGCAGTTGTATCAATAGAAAATGATGCATCTTTGATATTTTTCAATCCGGCATTGTTGCAAACTGCTGATGAGAAACCACTCTATACTACATTTTCAAAACACGTGCTTGACATAAACTCTGGTAATGTAGTTTATCATATCAAAGATTTGGATTTGGACGGTGGTAACTTAGCAGCTCAGGTAAATTTTAACAGTTATGGCTCTTTTGATAATTATGACAATACTGGTCAGTTATACGGCAATGGATTTACAGGGTCAGACCTTTCCATTGGTGCCACTTACTCAAATGAGTTAGATTCTAATTGGTATTATGGTGTTTCAGGTAAATTCATATTCTTGACTTTAGAAGAGCAATCTTCTTCAGCAATGTCGTTGGATGCAGGGCTATTTTATAGGTTGAATGAAAGAACTAACATTGGATTTTCTGTTCTTCACTTAGGTACAGAACTGAGCTCACTCAACGGTCAATCTGCAACATTGCCAGTGGATGCACGATTAGGTATTAACCACAGATTAAAAGGACTGCCTTTACTTGTAAACTTTAGTTTACATCATTTGGCAGATGAAGTTGATTCATTTGGAGAAAGATTCCAAAGCTTCTCTCTTGGTGGAGAGCTTTATCTGAGTGATCACATTAATCTAAGAGTCGGTTATGATAATCAAATACGCAACTTCGCCACTTCAGACGAGAACAAAGGTCTATCTGGTTTGAGTGGGGGAGTCGGTCTACTTTTCGAAGATTTCAACTTTGATTATGCATATTCGGAATACGGTGGTTCCATTGCTCTACACAGATTTAGCTTAGGTTTGGAGCTGTAAGCTACTTTTTCTTAAGCTTAGCTAACCTTTCTTCTTTCAATTTGATTGCTTTTTTTAGGTCTTCCACATAAAGTGGTAGTCCTTTCAAATCGAAAGTGTCACCCTCTGCAATCATTTTCTCGTATTTTTCTAACTGAGCTTTATTAATACCAATTATTCTATTCAGCTGCTCTATCTGATCTTCTACTGTCTCTATCCTTTTTCTCTTCTTAACCGGATTTTTTGAAATAATTGGTTCAGCTTTAGTTATTGTGTCTTTATTAATTTTTTCTTCAACTTCTGCAGAGTCCTGACTACAAGAGGTAACACCCATAATAGTTATCAACAAAACTAGAAAAATATTTTTCATATCAAAAAAACTGTTATATTTGACAATAAACATATTTTTAAACTACGGAGATTTTATCTATGAAAAAATTATTATTCGCTCTAGTTGTTGTTTCTATGACAGCTTTTACTACTTTCAGCGCTAAAGCTGATATGAAAGTTGGTGGTGGTGCTGGTTATGGTCTAGACATTGAAGAATTAGCTATTCAAGTTGGTGGTATTTATAGCTCTGATTTGCCAGTTGATATCGCAGCAGACTTTAAATATTATTTATTAGATGATCCACTATCTGCGTGGGAATTCAATGCAAACGCACAATATTATATTACTGACAACGACGGCACAAATTTCTACTTATTAGGTGGTCTAAGTTACGCTAGCGTTTCAGTTTCTGTAGATTTAGGACCTTTCGGTGGTGAAACATCTACTTCAAGCAGTGAAATCGGTTTGAACATTGGTGCTGGTGCTGATATTGATTTGGGTGGCTTTACTTTGATGCCACAAGCTAAATTCACTATTGGTGGACTTGAGCAACTTTACCTAGGTGTATTTGCGATGTTTAATATTTAATTCTAGATTAAATATATTTATTAAAAAACCCACTGTAGAATTTAATCTAAAGTGGGTTTTTTATTTGTCTAACCTGTCTTTTTACTTCACTACTTTCACTGGTTTCACAATTTGCTTATTGCCAGTTTGTAGTCTCAGGTGATAGTTGCCAGAGTTAAGGCCATTTGTATTGAATTGTAATTCCTTTGTAGCTGAAATAGTCATACCCTCGAACAATCTCTTAACCTCTTGTCCACGTGAGTTGTAAAGTGAGATTATTGTCATACCGCTTTCTGTTTTAAGCTTCACATTTCCACCACTACCATTCATTGGATTAGGATATATCTGTAAGTCATTGTCTTCCAAAGTAGTATTGATATTCGTTGTTCCAGATGTCTTGATTATATCTAAGTGTTGGAACTCGCCTAACATAATGTTATTGAGGTCATTCTCTTCTACTTCGAACCAATCTTTTAATAGTGAAGCGTAGATAGACCTAAAGTCAAACTGCATTGGCAGATTGTCTTGTACTGTAGCATTTGCTGGAATAACTGGATTTGTACCTTGTACACCTGGTATAACGTTAGAGCCAAATACAAACAATGGTGCAGCAGAACCGTGGTCAGTACCGTTACTTGCGTTCGATAGTATTCTTCTACCAAACTCAGAGAAAGTCATACCAACTACGCTGTCTTCCATATTTTGTAATTTCATCTCATCTTGGAATGCAGCTACTGATTCGGAAACCATTCTCAGTAGTTGGTCATGAGCACCTTCTACTTGTCCAGCAGTTTGTACTTGGTTTGCGTGAGTGTCGAACCCACCAAGTGAGTGAACAAAAACTCTAGTCTTGCTACCACCAGCTATTAGCTGTGCCGTAACTTTTAGTTGTCCGATTAGTCTGTTCCCATCGGTTGCACTATCCCATTTGTTAGACATTAATGACCCACCTTTTTCGAAAGTAGATTCTAATGTATCTCCATAGAGCTGAGTCTGATTAATTATTTGTCTCACGTATTCTAATTCATCACCAGCTGGTGTTGCAGGTGCTTCGTCAATTCCACCAGAATTGATATTATAAATATCAATTTGCCCCTGGGCGTTTGGCGTTATAGCCATACCCATACCTAAGCTTGGACCTTGACAAGTCGGTGACACGAATGGTCCATAAGTTATAGACAATGGGTCTAAGTAATCCGAATTAGGGTAATTTGTAGGGTAAGTAGGGTGCTTAGTGTAAAGCTCACGACCCAACCAACCAGAACTAACTACTTTGTTAGAATCGGATGCTGACGTCCAGATGTCAGTACTTCTGAAGTGCGAGAAGTTTGGCTGTGGATATCCAACTGATTGCAACACATGTAATTTTCCTTCATCATAAAGTTCTTTCATGCCTTGCATAGCTGGGTGAAGTCCAACTTCATCCTTTAGTTTCAGTATCATATTCTCTGGGACTAATACGTTCTCTCTTGCATTGTATAAGTTTCCGTATTGGTCAAGTGGTATAAGGGTATTGAGTCCGTCGTTACCGCCATTCAAGAAAATTAGTATCAGCTTCCTGTCTTCAACTTTTGCTAATGAGGCAAACTGTTCAAAAATAGGAGCACCTTTGGCAATGTTCATACCACCTAGCATTACTGCTGAGCTGGTCAAACCTGTTGTCTTTATAAAATCTCTTCTTTTCATTATTCTAACTCCTATTTACGATAAGTTATACTCGGCTATATTGAATATAGCTCTGTATAAGTTTCTTAATAAATATCTTACTATGTTTGTGTTTTCAGTGTTATCCGGATCATTTACATAAGCTGTCCAAACTGCCGTCCATTGGTAATCTTGCAAACCATCTGGTAGCAAGTTTGATTTGAGATAGTCTAATTGCAACTGAGTTAGCTCGAGTGGCAAGAAGAATTCAGCCAAATCTTTTATTAACTGATTCGGATTAGAAGGCAAGCTAGTTTGCTCTGCTAGGGCAATATCATTGAATCTCAGTGAATAGCCACGTCCTTTTATTTCTTCTACACCAGCTAAGTAGTCACCAAGAACTGCTCTATAAGGTGCAGAAACGCTTGTTAGCCAAAATCTATGGTAACTAGGCGCTTGGTGCATGGCTGGCCAACCAGCTACGCTTGGTGGTTCACCTAATAGCATTTCCTGTACTGCCGCGTACTGCACTCCGAGTGCTAACCATGCTTGGTAGCTTCCATTTAAATCTGTTGGAAATTCTAACTCTATGTGTCTGTAAATATTTGCTACAAAGTCAATTGGACTCTTAATCACACAACCAATGTTCCAATTGTCATAGAAATGTGCAGATGAGAACAATGCTTTAAGTGCCGGCTTCATTTCATAATCATTTTGTCTGAGTATATCAGCCATTGGTGCTATCACATTTGCTTCAGTTTGCTCATCAATCTCATAATATACGAACCAGCGGTAAAGCTTTCTACAGATATGCTTAGCTGTTTCTTCTTGTTGGAGTATCATGTCTATCAGGTCTTTGTACTCATTTTCGTCGTTATTTTCTATAGTTGCATTACCAAATGCAGAGGAGAACTGCTTGACTGTCTTGTCGTGAAGAGCTGGGAAAAACTTCGTATCATATGTATCGCGAAGTGTTCTCCAACCAGTTAGTACCTTAGCCGCTGCCAATACATCATCTTCTGTGTAGTTAGTATAGTTACCAGGAGCAATCTGTGGACCTTTGCCTATGGTGAATAGTTCTAATATCTCACGTGCAAAGTTTTCATTTGGGCGACCAACAATATTTTCATTCCCATTCAGATATCTAAGCATAGCAGCATCTACAGTTATTTTCTCTGTCAGAGTTCTGAAATTACCAAGTGCATTGTCTCTTAGTGTTCTGTAATAGTTGAACGAATAGTTTGGCTCTCTGATAGTGTTAATCTGAGTAACGAAGTGATTGTGCCAGAACAATGTCATCTTTTCACCGACATTGTTACCACTACCTACAATGTTACCAAACCAACGACCCAGGAAGCTGTTCAGTCTTTGTCCTACGCTATTGTTAGCGAATGGAGTGCCGACCCAGGTTTGTCCTACCGGAGCATAGGGGTCATTAGCATTGTTGTAGTTCAAAGGTAGGGGAGTCTCTTCGTTGAAATCTAAGATAGCATCTACTGCGTCATCTAATGTCATTTCAGCAAAGTCGCTCATATCCTTCATATTTGGACCAAAAGTACAGCGTCTAAGTAAGTGAGCTGCTTGCTTTTTGCCCCAACTACCACTGTATTTTTCTAGCCCTGCTTCTATCAGTTGACCACTTCTCCTCTCAGGAATCACTCCTTCGGGGCGAACTTGGTCTTTCGTATTAAAATTATGTAGCAAAGTATCCATAATACCCTCTAAGTTTGTAATCTTATTTTAAATAACAACAACTCTTATTTAATTTAATAACACATTAAAATAAAAAAGGTTTAACAATATATAAAAATAATTGCTAAACCTCTAAATAAATTAGACTTGTGTAAAAAAAATTAGTCTTCTTTTACACTCTCTTCGTATATCTCTTTTCTTCTCTCTTTTATCTCTTCATCGCTCATATACTCATCGTAAGTAGTCATTTTGTCAATGAATCCGTTAGGACCAATTTCTACTATTCTGTTTGCAGTCGATTGCATTAGTTGATGGTCATGAGATGAGAAAAGAAGCACCTGATCGTATTTGATAAGGCCATCGTTGAGTGCCGAGATTGACTCCAAATCCAAGTGGTTGGTTGGCTCATCTGCTACTAATACATTAGCGCTTTCCATCATCATTTTAGATAGCATACATCTTACTTTCTCACCACCAGAAAGTACATTTACTGGCTTCAGTGCATCTTCACCAGAGAATAGCATTCTACCTAAGAATGAGCGGATGTAAGTCTCGTCATTGTCATCAGAATATTGGCGTAGCCAGTCTGTAATTGGCAAATCAGTCTGGAAGTACTTCGAGTTTTCCTTAGGGAAGTAGCTAGGGGTGATAGTTTGTCCCCACTCTATGGTCCCATTATCTTGCTCCATTTCACCCATCAGAATGTCGAATAGTACAGTCTTAGCTAAGTCATTTTTGCCAACGAAAGCTATCTTGTCTTTAGGGTTGACTTGTAAGCTGAAATCATTTATTAATAGCTCGCCGTCCACTTCTTTTGAGATGTTGTTGATGTTCAACACTATGTTCC
This sequence comes from Chlorobiota bacterium, assembly GCA_046290495.1. Classification (GTDB taxonomy): domain Bacteria; phylum Bacteroidota; class Ignavibacteria; order Kapaibacteriales; family UBA2268; genus PGYR01. The sequence goes on from JBKAGT010000006.1 coordinate 934,003, forward strand.
CAACCTCACGCTCTGCTTTGAATTCGATATAAGGGAAACGACGTGAAGTGTGTGGGATATTGTCAATAGTTAGCTTGTCTATCATTTTCTTTCTAGCGGTTGCTTGCTTAGCTTTCGAGGCGTTAGCACTAAATCTGCTAATAAATTCTTTCAGCTCTTTTATCTTATCTTCCGATTTCTTGTTTTGGTCTTTCTTCTGCTTCATCGATAGTTGTGAAGCTCTCAGCCAGAACTCATAGTTGCCGGCAAACATATTGATTTGACCGAAGTCAATGTCTGTGATGTGAGTACAAACAGTGTTGAGGAAGTGCCTATCGTGAGATACTACCAATACTGTGTTGTTGAAGTTGATTAAGAAATCTTCTAACCAATTCTTAGCGTTAATGTCCAAGTTGTTCGTTGGCTCATCGAGAAGTAGGATATCTGGGTTTCCAAATAGTGCCTGAGCAAGTAAGACCTTGATTTTATCGCCAGCTTCTAGCTCGCCCATTTTTAACTCATGGCTTTCTTCAGGAAGTCCTAGACCAGAAAGCAACATACCAGCTTCAGCTTCGGCTTCGTAGCCGTTCATCTCGGCAAACTCAGCTTCCACTTCGCCCATCTTCATACCTTCTTCTTCGGTGAACTCAGTTTTTGAGTACAGCTCATCGCGAACTTTGCTAAGCTCATATAGCTCTTTGTGACCCATAATCACTGTGTCTAACACCTTCTCATCATCGAACTTGAACTGGTCTTGCTCTAGCACAGCCATTCTCATTTTCGAATCTATCTGCACATCGCCTTTCTGTGGCTCTATCACTCCAGATAGAATCTTGAGGAAAGTAGATTTACCAGCACCGTTAGCACCGATAATACCATAGCAATTACCAGGTGTGAACTTCAAGCTAACATCTTTGAACAATGGCTTTTTGCCAAACTGCAATGTTATATTATTAACCGTAATCATATTATTTTATTCTTATTTAGTTTATACAATAGATTACAAATTTAACACAATAAAAATCATTAATAAAGAAAAAGATGTAATATGTGGGGTGGGTAGGAGAGATGAACTATTTGGAATCCTGAGGGTGTAGGCATTTCGACAAGCTCAATGACCTCAAAAGTTGCCCTCCGCTGCCAACCCCATAGGGGTTGAATATCTGTAGCAATTGATGGAAAGACAAAAAGCTGCTCCATAGGAGTAGTACAAATTGTTGTTTCACCGCTAAGCGGCTTTTGATTTTTGGAGAATCATAATTCTACAGAAATATAGCCACTCTGTGGCTGAAATGATATGAACGCATTACAGTAGAGGCATACTCTGGTTGCTGAGCCTGCCGAAGCACCATGAATACAGCAATCTCAATTGAGACAACCCACGCTACGCTCGCTGTGACATTTTTTATCTATCTTATTCACCGATGTAAGCTCTTACTCACAGCCCTCTTTGAGGAAGTGATTCTCCTTAAACCATAGCTGTACATTGTTTTCATACAGGTCTATGCTGAATAAATTTAGGTCAACACCTGCTACGCCTGCAAACCTCAGATAAGCGTTGTGGCACGGTGGTTCACCAAATAGGGGAGGAGAGTAATCACCTCTGATGATAAAAGTTGTTTTAAACGTTGGCACAACTGTGTTGCCAAATATATTCATAGAGATATAAGGGTAGCTCACTCCGAACTCAGCTGCCACCGAATTGGGAGCACCAGTCAGACCTTCCTCCTTCGAAAGGTTTATATTCCCTGCAGTGTACTCATAATCTACGTTCGTGCCGTTGTACGAAAAGCCACCTTCTGAATCAAAGTTAAATGAAGCAGATACTTTTGACTTAGCTTCAGCCCCAAGTGGAATCTGGTAGAATATACCAAAATCAACTTGCATAGTGATAACGACTGGTATTGGTCCTACCAGGAATGGGTATTTCAGCAATACGATAGGTACCTGAAGCCCAATATTGTCTGTGCCTGCCTCTGCCTTAACTTCCATCGAAACTTCCAGCTCACCTCTCAGATTCCCGTTCTTAGACTCAAACGTAGTCAGCTCGCTATCAGTAATCTCAATTGAGTTAACCGATGCAATCTTCTTAACTCTACCTTCGGTTGAGAATGTAGCGCTGGTGTATTCTCCAAACTTCTTCTTGATATCAAACGAGACATCCATCTCATCTGAACCTAATCCCAAATCAATAGTATATGTATAGTCTCCAAACTTACCAGTGTAAGAGAAATCCGAAACACCTGGCTCAAGCTTGAATACTTCGCCGTTTTTGCCCGGCATAATCATCGTTATTTCTTCTACTTTAGTGAAATCTGTAGTAACGTTCCAATCTATTTCTCCGTTGGATATGGCTTCCGTTAACTTAGCAGGTTCGTAGCTTACCCTAACGTTGCCACCCATTTCAGTAACCTGAGTTGCCTTGGCTAATACCAGCCCATGCACTACAATCACGTCTCCTACTTGTAGGCCTTTTGCCTTGTCGCTAGTGCCAGAGAATACGAGAACTGAGTTATCCTCATCGTGAGAAATAAGGTCAGAAACCTCCGTTTCATCAAAGTATGATGTTCCCTCGTTCCAGTCAGCTTCGAAGTGGGTCTCGTTCGATGCTGGTATATCGCCGTCCAGTGGGGAAGTAGGTTTGTCATCGCCACACGAGTGCAAGCCAAACACCATTAATGTAAATACGAATCCAATTAATATTCTTGATTTCATAGTAACTCCTGCTTATGAACTGTTCTATATTATCACTTAATAGGACAAATAATTTGTAAATTAATTCATTCAATTTGCCCGTAACCAAAGATAATAAAATACTTACAAATAACAAGATGTATTTTTCATATTGGCAATGCTCATAATGACACAGTCCCCGTCATCCTGAACGTATGTGCCTGTGCTGAGCCTGCCGAAGTACCATGAACAGCAATCTCAATTGAGACAGACCACGCTAAAGACGTGGCAGGCTCCTACAGAGGGGAATAGGCGTTGGGTAAAATTGAAATATTTTTCTAAATTGGTAGATGAACAAATTACCTATAGACCTACAATTACATTTCTTTAAATTTTATGATGATGAAATTCCTGTTTCTGATTTTGAAAGTTGGGTCTATACAAACAAAGACATTGAACAATATCTTGATAATGAAACCTATACCAGACTGATTTCATTGAACTTCAAAGACAAATACATAAAAAATGAAATGAGTAAAACTATTGATATTTACTTGGACTTTGGAAAATATGAAGAGAGAAAGTTGAGAAGAATATTGAAAGATTTAGTAAACCGTACTGACAATTTTACCAAATCGTTGATTGAAACATATGACTTATATTGCTCGGGATATGATTTCTTTAACAATCTCGCCTTTGGTTATGGTTTGACTTTCTCATCAGACTTCTATGACTTTAATGAGTGGGAAAAACTTACTCACGAAGAAAAAATGAAAAGAATAGATAAAGTATATCAAGGAGTAAAAAGTGAAGCTTCATTATTATTGATGTGGCTTGATGAACGGGTTATAATTCCTACTGGAGAGGTCGGTGACTTAGGTCAATTAGAATTTATTGACAACAGAACCGACATTGAAAAAAAGTTAAGAACTGTAAAAACTATTGATTATTCACAAAAAGGAACAATTAGAAATTGGATTAACTACTTAAGATTTCATTTAAATAATTATATTAAAAAAGTATGTTCATGGCTTTGAGAGAGGATAGATAGACTCTTCGGTCGCTTTACTTCCTCAGAGTGACACTGTTGTCTATCATCCGCTGCGTGTGTAGCCAAAGGCATTAGCTTAAGGTGGTCTATTATCCCTGTCATTGCGAACGAAGTGTGGCAATCTCAATTGAGACAGCACACGCTAAGCTCGCTGTGACATAATAGTCCTCCCCAGTCAGAACGAGTTCAGACAGCCCACGCCGAGGCGTGGCAAGCTCCTCCAGAGGGGAATAGGCGTTGGGTAAAATTGAAATATTTTTCTAAATTGGTAGATGAACAAATTACCTATAGACCTACAAAATTGAAACTATGAATTTTGAATTAGAAGATAAACTAAGGAACATGATTGAAAAACAGGAGCTTGATAATTCAATTAAAATTGCCGAATCAGAGTTGATAAAGATTCCTGAAACAGATTTTCATAAAATGATTGGTAAAGATATTTTGCACCTTTCAAATGATTTGAAGATTTATATTCAAAACTTCGATAAATCAACATCCGTGATTTTAAATAAACCCAAAGGATTCATAAAATCTGTTTTTGGAAAGCCAACAGACTATAGACCAGCTGCATATTATTGCGAAATGAATGGATTTACAATTAATTATGATAGGTGGTTTATTGATTTGTTTTCATTTAAGGAAATGGGCGGAGATGATTGGGATTGGTTGTGCGAATTCTATGATTCAACAGCAGGTGACTTTACAATTACAGGATTGGAAGATATTCAGAAGGCCTTTGAAGACGTTCACGAAAATGACCGATTTAAAGAACCGAATATTAAAAAAGCTTATGAAGTTTGTGAATTACTAGTAATCCTGAGACTGCAAGAACTTTTTAGATTTACATACTCAAAAATTGAAGAATCTTTAGGTAATATTCCAATGTTCGTAACTGCACATGATTATTCACTAATTTATAGAGTTAACTAAATGACTGAGTGGTTTAGAAATACTGATTGGAATGAAGAAATTAAAGATTACTTTGAACTTAAACTTAAGCGCGCTAGAGGAAGTTATAGCAAAGCTCAATACCTAAGAATTCAAGCAGGGTACTTACTTGATACAAAAAAGCACGGACAGATAGGAGAAAGATTAATGGATAGATTGTTCAGTGATTTTCCAGATGAGAAATCTACTGTGATATTTGGTCATGAGCAACTAGCTGATTATTTTTATAATAGAAATCAATTCGACAAGGCAGAGAGTGAGTATAAGACTGTTGTAGAGTATTATCAATCTAAAAATAGGAGTGGTACGTCTGGATTAGCTGATGTAAAACTTGCAGATTTGATTTTATCAACTAAGCAAACGGACAAATATAGCTACGCCTACAACCTAATTACCGTTGATTTTAAGAAAACTGGTGGTTTGGTACATTTAAACGACAGTAAGTACTATTACTATTTGACTTGTGCGAGATTAGCAAGTAGACTAGGACTAATAGAGGATTCAAAGGAGTTTGCAAAGATTGCATTTGATTTAAGTAAAATAACTGAGCCTCAACTTTTAAGACATAAAACAGTCGGGATTGTAAAAGCGAAAAAACATGATTTAAAAGAACTGGAAAATATAATGATTAAATAAATAGCAGCCCAAACCAAGTGTTTATAAGTCATTGCGAACGAAGTGTGGCAATCTATTTTGAGACAGCCCACGCCCGGCGTGAAAAGCTCCTCCAAAGGAATAACTAACAAATATCATAAATTGTTATATATATACATGTTATATTGATTAATGTTATATTATATAACAATAAATTAAACATATGTTTCTATTTAAGTAACAATAAATAATTATCATTTAGAAATATTCTTTCTGAATTTTATGCTGAATAGAATTGAATCATTTTTAAGAAAAATGTGTGTTTTTTTTAATACTTTACTAGCAACTAAATTCAAGAAGAAAAAAAACAAGACCCAAAACTTGCTAAGGAAATCAAATATAACTTTTACAATTGGTAAGAAAAGGATGAAAATTAGAATGATTTATAGTAATGGTAGGGCGTTTTGTTTACATAGTTCTGATTTATTTAACGAATTCTAATCTACCATTTCTATAGTTTTTCAGAATGTAGAGCACAATTGTTCCTTCAATGTAATGTTCTAGGATAATTCATTCTTCAAATTGCCATTCCGAATCAGTTTGATTTGGTCTTACACTCGAAAGGAAAGGAATGTATGGTTTTCTAGCACATTACTGAAAGGCAAGCTTTTATAGTTGCTCTATTAAGACAGACCTGTCAGGTTCTTGTTACTTAATAAGGTCAATTTGCCAATCAATTATAAAATACTGATTTTTCATTTTTCTCTCATAATTATAGCAGAAATATTGCAGTTTTGATAAAATTTTGTAATCCGTTTAAAACACCTTCACTGAACTTTTAAACCAATAGCACAATCCGTGTATTTTGTAAATTTGAAACAAATCGTTCTGTAATTGTGATGACAAGGTTATTTATCGTCCTTCTGGTATAATAGCATGGTTTGAATATTTACTATAGATTGTATAAGAGGTGTGTCTTAGTGGGGAGTCTTGTATAGATGTTTTAGCACTTAATATTTATTATGAATCTTCTTCATGTTCTTAATCAATTTCCCTAGGTCTTTATACTTCTTTTTCCTTTCAAGAGCACTTGATTCATAATACATTCTTTCCTTTTCCATCCTGATATAGTTCTCATACGTTTCATGGCTCAGTTGATCATTTTCAATAGCTTCTAATACTGCACAACTATCTTCATTTGTATGCGTACAATCTGAGTATTTACAATCTTTTGAAAGCTCAGAAATTTCATCAAATGTCATTTCCATTCCTTTCTGAGAATCAGTTATTCCAATTTCTCTCATTCCTGGATTATCAATAAGAATGCCTTGTTCAAGTATAATCAATTCTCGATGAGTTGTAACATGCTTTCCACGGTCTATACTTTCGCTGATTTCTCCTGTTTTCATAATCTCCTCTCCACTTAGAATATTAATCAAAGTAGATTTTCCGACACCTGATGACCCAAGCAAACAGTATGTTTTTCCTTTTTGTAAAACAGACTTTAAATCATTTATACCTTCTTGGCTCATGTTACTTATGGGAAACACAGGGATATTCTTGATTCTCTCTTTAATCTGAATAAGTAATTCCTTAAGCTCATGTTCTTCGATTAAGTCAATCTTACTTAAGACGACAACAGGTTCAATTGCCGAATTATTACAAATTGTCATATACCGTTCTAGCCTATTAATGCTGAAGTCTCGATTAATAGATTGAATTATTAGACCCATGTCAATGTTTGTGGCAATTATCTGAGATTGACCTTTCTTTCCTACTGCTTTTCTTTCTAATTTGGAAGTCCTAGGTAAAACTGCATGAATTAGCGCTTTATCTTCGTCATATTCTACGATTGCAACCCAATCGCCTACAGCCGGTAGTTCACTTTTATCTTCTATAGTAAACCTTAAATTTCCAATAAGCTCACAATCAAGCTCAGCTGATGTAGTTCTTACTTTGTAGCGATCTTTATAGGCTGTAATAACTCTGCCAATGGCAAAAGAATCGAGTTGTTGTTCTTTCCTATATTCATTCAGTTGGTTTGTATATCCTAAATCTTCAAGAGTCATTTTAAGTTTCTTTTATTAAGCACATTGTATTGGTATGCAAAATAACATTTTAAAATATTTGAAGAAAGACAATTGAGTGTCTATCAAAATCCCCCCTCACTGAACTTTTAAACCAATAGCACCATCAGTTTTATTTTGTAAATTGGACTCACATCGTTCAGTAAAAGTGATGACAAGGTTATTTACCGTTTCGTTGGCGTTGATTCATCATTGAAAAGCATTAAGAATTTTCAAATATTGATGAATTTATCTCAATTTTGTGTCAAAATTGGTGATTTTCTTGTCATTTTCTCACAAAATTTCGAAAAATCGACAATAGTGAGGATAATTAAAGATAAAACACACAAAATAACGGATTGAAACATTAAAATAAGTAGTAAAACAGCTTAAAGCGATTTCCTAAACACTGTCAAGCTACTGTTAGATGGGTGTTTTTGGGTAGTTATAGGCACTGTAGAGGGATTTTTCGGGAGTGTAAATTAAACTCTGTCTAGTTAGTTAAAATGGTTAATAAATATTCTAAACTGTGCTTAATTTCTAAATACAATATAGCTAGTTTTTAGTTTATCTCTAGTTGCTATCATAATTCTGTTTAATATTTTGTATTTATTTAGGTTTATATTTTAAGCTTTAATCTATCTTCACCAAAGTGTATAGCTAACTGTTGCACAGTAGTTCCCCAATGGGGTAGCTGTTGTGTCAACTTCTTTATTATTTGCATTGTTGTTAAGTAAACTAGTTTCATTAATGCCATATTGCTTGTAAAACTACCTTTGGTTTTTGTTACTTTTCTAATCTGTCTATGGAAGCCTTCTACCATGTTGGTTGTATAGATCAACCTTCGTATCTCTGGAGAGTAAGAAAAATATGGTGTAAGTTTATCCCAGTTGTTCCTCCAAGACTTTATTAGCAATGGATATTTCGCTCCCCATTTCTTTTCTAAATTATCTAACTCAAGTTTAGCTAAATCTACTGTATTTGCTTTATATATCAATTTTAGATCAGTCATAAAGTCTTTTCTATTGCTACTGCTTACATATTTGATTGTATTGCGGATTTGATGTATAACACAGCTCTGCACCTCACATTTAGGATAAACTGTCTCTATAGCTTCAGAGAACCCCTTTAAGTTGTCTATACATGCTATTAGTATATCTTCTAATCCTCGATTCTTTAATTCTGTGAGAACTGATAGCCAGAATGTAGCTCCTTCACTATCAGAAATATACAGACCCAACAGTTCTTTTTTTCCTTCTCTGATTATTGCTAATACTGTATACATTGCTTTAGTAATTACCCTACCTTCTTCTCTTACCTTAAAATGCATTGCATCCATAAACACTATAGGATATATTGATTCAAGACTTCTATTTTGCCACTCTGTTATCTCAGGAATAATCTTATCTGTTATATTTGATAACATTGTTGCTGATACTGGGACATCATACATATCTTCAACATAATCAGATATATCTCTTAAACTCATTCCTTTGCCATATAGAGACAAGATCTTGCTTGACAAGCTCCCAGGCTAGTATTCTTTCTCGCTTCTTTACTATCTCTGGTTCAAATGTAGAATGCCTATCTTGAGGGGTTTCAATTTCTACTTCTCCTAGGCTTGATATTACTGTCTTCTTACCCTTACCGTTTCTCTTATTCTTTTTGCTTCGTTCTACCTCTGATAGATGTTCTTCCATCTCTGCTTGAAGAGCTGTTTCTAGAAACTGTTTTAATAGTGGGGTAAATGCTCCATCTTTACCTAACATGGATTTGCCAGACTTTAATTGTTTTAATGCTTTTTCTTGCATTAATTTATATTCTTGCTCTGTCATTGGACTTCTCCGTTTCTTAATTATAACTTCTTTGGACAGAGTTTAGTTTACAGTCTCCACACTTCCGAAGTAAAGTGTGCCTATTAGAATATCAATAACTTAGGAATACTTATGTGATATACAATACTAAAAAGTAAATGTATTTTAAAACTCCAAAAAAAAGCACACCTATGTGGGAAAGGTGTGCTAGTTCTTTTTAAAATGTGCGAGAATTCATGGATTTACCACACTCCGAAATTTAAAAAATTAAACAAATCAAAAGAACCGATTCCATTGCTAATACCAAAATAAAAATATCACGAATCCCATTCTGTTAAGAAAGTTTAAAGCGTCTAAATTAAATAGACTTTCTTAATGTCCAATCTTAATCATTCTGTAATATTTAATTAAAAATTTTATAGACCATATCTCCTATTGTTATGAAATAGATTCCATGGTTAGTTTGTCCAAATAGTTTACCAGAGTATCCTTTATTAAAACTATTTATCTTGTTTCCTAGAATATCATAGATTGTCAACTCTGAAGTAAGATTATCAGCAATGACATTATCTGTTGTTATAATTATATCTTTTCTTTCAATGAGTTGTCTTATGTTGCTCAATCCGTCAAATTTAAAGCTCCAACTCTGACTCCAATTACTTCTTTCATCTCCGTTAATTGAACGAACTTTCCAGTAGTAATTTTTTGTTTTGTCCAAATCTAAGTTATTCAGATTATTATTATTTGAATTAAATATTTGGGGAGTTTCATACCAAAGATTATCAGCAATCATAATCTCATATTCCCCTGCGTTCGTGGAATTCCATTCTAAAGTAAGAGCGTTTTTAATCGAACTCTTATCTTTTGGGTTCTCGAGTACTGGTGCTAGCAAGGTGTTCTGATTACTTTTCTTCATTTTAATATTAGCTTTCCAAACGGCACCTGTAATATCTGAAAGAAACATATCACCTTCAGGATGAATAATAATAGGCAGTCTGTATCTGTTAGTAACTGAGAAAATACCTTCCCCAACAGGTTGCCAAGTTAGGCCTTTGTCAGTTGTCATAACAGGACCCAAATTTGCTAAGACCGCAAAAGCAGTATCTTGGTTAACTTTTGTAAACCCAACTACTACATCATTAAGAGAAATCGTTTCCCAAGAATTGCCACCATTGACAGTTCGATAACCTTGGCCTGAACCCCCTTCTCTTCGAACAGACACTACCATCGTGTTCTCATCAAAAATTATTGCCTGCTCAAACCATTCGTATTGCAATAGCATTTTTTCCCAGTTCCTTCCGCCATCATTAGAATAATACAAGCTACCCCGTGTACCAAACTCTTCTTCGTCAAAACCAATATTAAATGAGCCAGCAAGTATTTGATTGTTATTTATCTCTAAACAATGTATTCTTCCCACAACTTCATCAATTTGGTGCCAGTCAACTAAGTTAGTTGTATAGACTAAACCACCTGCAGCACCAACCCACATTTTACCTGAATTATCATCTCCAAAACCTTGAATAAAGTGATTTGGTAAATCTATTTCTTTCCATGTTTTTGCCGTATCTTCAGAATAATAATATTTTGAATGTAACTCTGACACAAGTCTTCCATCATTTAGACTTCTCATATCATAATATCCGTCTCCATTATATTCGCTACCCGTATCCTTAATCAATTCCCAAGTTTTTCCTTTATCTGTTGAAAATGCGTTCTCCGCCCAATTTCCTATAATATAAAAGACACCACTTTTATCTATGTAGAAACTTGTAAACCCTTTTCCACTCAGAGTGCCATCCGATATAGGATTATCGACTCTTTCCCAATTTACATCATATTGACCAAATAATGATGCACTTAAAACAAAAAACAGAATAATGATTTTCATATTATCTCCGAAATAAAAATACCCGAGGTGTACTCGGGCATTATTTAATTATTTATTTACCTGGAATGGTATTATCAATACTTTATTCTTTTCATCTAAAATAGACAAGAAATACTTTCCTGAATTCAAAGACTGAACATTTAAATTTACAAAATTAATATTGAAATCAGCTACTGATAAAGCTTTTTGACCACTTACATTGTACACAGTTATTTCTTTTGCCTTTACACTCTCATCCCATTCAAATTTTGCAGTTGCATAAGCAGGATTCGGTGATACTTTTGATATTCTGTTTGTATTGTCAAAAACCACTGAGGTAACTGAATTAACATTAAGTTTAAATATTTGAGAGTTTCCTCTTGTGAAATCACCATCTACTCCAGATTCAACTTTCACAACGAATGAACCCGTCTCATTAGGAATCCATTTTATTAATCCAGATTCTTTGTCTATTGTCATTCCTTCAGGAGCTGAACTAAGTCTAAATACTATATCAAACTCTTGCTCTAGGGCTCTGTCTTGGAGTACTTCTACATCATAATTATATTCTCTATTTATTTCCGCCTCTAGAACAGGGTTAGAAATAATGCTAGAATACTCACGGTCAAAAACGTCTTCCAAGTCACCCTCATTATATACTCTACCACATGCCGTGCTTACAATATTTGATCGCTCTGACTCATTTCCGTTCTCATCAACTGCTGTCACATAATATGAATAAGCTTTTGCATTCAAATCAATGCCTAAATCAGTTGATTCTTCTAAAGATAAAAAAACATCATTGTCATTAAACTTTGTAGCTTTTTTGAAGCTATTGTCCTCATCCATTACAACTTCTTTGAAATAGAAATTGTAATACTCTGCATTCTCTACTGCTTTAAAAGTAATAATCAAATCCAAAGGTGAATCTGTATCATCACCATACTCGAGATACCCCAGATTTATTTTAAGTCCCACTGGCCTATCATTTCTAGCTTGCAGAGCTGTCATAGTCAAAAAACTGACTATGAGTAATATTTTAAATATAGTTCTCATTTTTATTTCCTTGCATTTATTTAAAAAATAACATGAATATTAATTGATATTATCGTTATCAATACTAGCGCGCTTATAGTATTTGATGCACTTAACTGACTGTTCTATGTTTGACAGAAATTAATATTCAATAGTTAATTTACCTGTATCTGTATATAGTCTTGGGAATTGAATTTCTAGGTTAATTTCGAATTCAATTTTACCAGCACTATTATTTTTTAACTTCAATTCTATTTTATTTGAGCCATCTATTGCAATTGGAGATATATAATCTCTTCTTAATAACTCCCCTGAAAAATAACCGGTATTAGATACAATTATTCTATTCTCTAAGTCGAACTCTAACTTTTGAATTGTTATACTTTTTAGAATCTGTGATAGATTGTTATTCTCAGCGTAAAAGTTTTCGATTATTAAATGATCATTTTGAATTATTCTTTTATCATCATTCGTATTTAGCACTTCACCACCTATTGCAAGCTTTAGTGATTTGATTTCTACCACTTCATCTGGGGTTTCAATCACATTTATTTCTCTAGGTGTTTCTGTGGACATAGGATCGTCACATGAATACAGAAAAACAACAATAAGGATTAATAATAATTGTTTCATAGCTCTACCTTTATTCCGTAACTAAATCCAATCTTATTAGTGAAGAAAATATTATTTTGATATGAATAACTAAAGTTAGAAACATCAGCCCCAACAAATACAGAAGTATTAGAATTAATGTTATATTCTAAACCTATATTTGATCTTAGTACAGAGCCATAAGGAGTTATACCAACTGCAGCATCAATAAATGGCCTCAAGTCATTGATTGGCAGAATATCAGAATAATATCTTGCGTTTAAAGTTCCCCAATAAAAATTAGGATTTTGAGTTATAACTACATCTTTATTATCGATTTTTCCATTATATCTTTGGGGTACATTTTCTCTCCCAAAACCAGCCCCTAAGAGTAAATTCTTATATCTATAGAAATATATATTAATATTCAGATTGTTATTCCAAGCTGCGAAATTATTGTTTAATTCTGTATCAATATTTGAAACGCTGTTAAATCCACGAAATGTAATAGCGTAGTTAGACTTCTCAGCTCCATTAGTAATTTGAATTGGAATTATAGATATGCCAGAGATATCATTGTCTGTGGCATCAACATTAAACTTTCTATCGTCTTGGTAATGTGCTTTTGAAACTGGTACTAACTCATTTCGATTTTCTTTGTCAATTTTTTCTGAATCTAATAATACCAATTCATCTTCAATTTCTTTGTCAATTTGGATAGCATTTTTAATAGGTTCTTCGCCTCTATCCCCAACAAAATTTGCAGTGGGTCCACTTTTAATATTATGATCAGGTTCTTTCGTGTTCAATGTATAAGCTGATTCTACATTACTCTGATTTATAATTGGTATGTCTTTACTCACTAACGATTCACTGCTTTCTTTTCTCGTGTCATAATTGAGTAAGTAAAGACTAGTAAGAACAGACAGTATAACTACAAACTGGGGTATATAGCTAGTATAACCAATTACAATTCCTTTTTTCAAAGTACCATTTTTTTCAAAAAAATGCTCTTTAAATTCGGGGGGTGAAATTATATTTTTTGAATCTTCGTTCAGAAAATCATCTATTATTTCAAATTCATTGTTTATCATTTTTTAGCTCACTGTAGGATATATCTTCATTGATGTATGGTTCTAATATCTTTTTGACTTTTTGCTTCGCTCTATATATTCTTATTTTTACCATTCCGGTAGTGATTGATAGAATCTCTGCAATTTGTTCGTAGGTCAAATTATTATATTCTTTTAAAACTAAAGGCTCTCTGAATTCCAATTTCAAAGAATCGACAGCTGACTTTGTAAGTTCTAATAATTCTTTGTCTGCGTAATTTTTCTGATCAAACTTCAAATAGTTATCTTCAAATTTTACAGTATTATTGTACTTACTATTTTTAATTGTCAGGCAGTTATTTCTAGCTATTTTAAAGATGAAAGCTTCAACATTCACCATATTCTTACTTTTATTGATACTTTTGAAAAACTTCATAAATGTTTCTTGAAAAACATCCTTTGCCTTTTCTTCATCTTGTAAAACTTTTAAGCAATATCTGTATATCTTATCACTCAGTCTGTCATATAGTAGCTCAAAAGCCTTAGACTTTGGGTTGCCTTTTGCTTTGTTATATAGTTCTTCGTTGCTGTATGTATTTAGTAGTTCTGTCATCTCTTATAAACCAACTTTGCCTCATCCTAAAAGTTACAGTTTCAACAAAATTAGTTGAAATTCTACTGATATGTTTAATTAATACGATGCTATGATAAAAGACAAAAACATAAATTAGCAGAGTAATAAAGTTTTCCGAACAACATCAAGTCACTGTTAGATAAGTGTTTTAGGTAAATATAGGTTCTTTAGAGGGGTTTTCGGTAATAAAAAGGCACACCAATATGGGGTTGATGTGCCTATTCCTTTAAAAGTGCGAGTGCTTATGAACAATTCACACATTTTAATTTAGTAATTTTTTTTAATATAAAAAGGGAATTTTACTATAAATGTAAAAATTATAAAAAATGGCACGCTAAAAGAGTGAAATTTGCTATTTCTTTTGAACAATGTGTGAGGCTAAATGAAATTTTCACAAAATACAAAATAATGGATTAGTTATATATTTAAAAATTCTATTCAATTTTATAATATAAGCTTTCGACTAAATCTAAGCTCCTGTTAGAATTGAAATACAAAAATACATCTTGAATCTGATTCGAATGCAATTACTAAGAATGAATTTCTAAATTGTAATTAGAATATTCTTCTTTTCCTATTTTATCAAAATTGAAGTTCTCAAATATAGTTACTGATGAATTTTTTGAAGTATTGAAATACTTATTTTCATCGATAAATTTTATTCGAATATTTGAATTTGAACTTCTAGAAAAAGCAACTAATGGATTTAGAATCTTATTAAATTTACTTATATTCTTTAATGTTTTACCTCTTGGAGCAATCATTGATATTTTGTTTGTATTATCTCCAAGCATTTCAAATAACATTCTTATTTTTGTGGTTATTGCTCTTTTTGAGCCTTTCAAATTACTGCTAATATATTCAAAATGAAGCTCCTTTATTCTATCTTCTTTGCCATATATTAATTCCCAGAAATCTTTAACCACTTTTAACTTTCTTGTTTCAATTTTAAGTCCATTTTTACTAAGTTTCTTACTGAGTAAAACTATAATTACTTTGAGTAATATATCAGAGTTTAAAAAATCGTTACTTTTGCTTACTGAAATAACATTTTTGTTTAGGTTGATAACTAATATGGAACTTTTATTACTACCTTTTTGATATTTTCGCTTAATTCTTAAAACGAATATTTTCTCATTCAATAGCTTGATATTAATTACAAAATTTTTAGTTTTAAGACCATTTAAAGATTTAATTGATCTGATTAAAAAACCAATATAATTTCCATCATTATGATTATCATTGTGATTTTTCAGATCTTTTGGGCTCAAAATGTACTCATAATTTATAAATGTTTTTAAACTCATTATAACCTCATATATTATGGTTTTACAATTTAAATATTTATTAATAACCGTTGTAAACTATTAGTTTACATTAATACCATAAAATAGTCACTTAAACATTAAGATACAATTGATTCGACATTTTTGGTGCTGACTGAACTTTTAAGCCAATAAAAAAAAGGCACACCAATGTGGGTAGATGTGCCTAGTTCAATACCAATTATTTAGGAATACGTAAATGATATTAGATTTAAAGTAGCAAATGAATTTTAAAATTCCAAAAAAAAGCACACCTCTGTGGGCAAGGTGTGCTAGTTCTTATTAAAATGTGTGAGGATCAAAGGATTTATCACACGATGTAACATAGTATAATACTTGGAAATATGCAAACAAATTTATGTTTTTTTCAGGACTTGTATCAATAATATTCTAAAGTCTATGCTACGGATTATATATATTTCCAATGTTAAATGGAAGTGGACATCATTGAAACGACTAAGTTGTCTTTGTTAAAAGATTCCTATTTACAAGCCGACAAGTATCCTAATTAGTTTAGTTTTGGTATTATATCTTCTATTCAAAACTTCTCTAGTATTTTGACAATATTGTAGATTGTATTAACTTAAAAAAATTATTAATAACTATTTAGGAAATCCTATGAAAACAATTCTCAAGCTGATATTATTAGTTGTGTTGACAACTACTTTGTCTGCATTAGAGCCAATGAAAGTAGCATTCGTTTACACGGCAGGTACGCCAACTAGTGTAAGAGTACAGATGGCAGATAATACTAGCTCTTCCCTATTTGTAGGAGAGAATTTAACTAGTGATATTACTCCTAATAGCTCAGGAATTATTATTGTCAATGTCCAAGACCATGCTGGTTCAGGTACTACTTGGTCAAACTACAATGCAAGCAATATAACAACATACCATACTTTGGATATATATGTGAATGGAACTTTATATGCACAATATAGGTTAGATGCACTTATATTAGCACAAGCACAAACAAGTGTGTTTGATAATAATGGCAACTTCAACCCGACACAAGAGGGTGCTTCACTAGGTACTGATGGCAATAGATGGAGCGAGTTATTTGTAGAAGGTAATACGGTGCATATAGGACCACCACTAGGAATGGCAGGTGATGAGTTAGCCTTCAGTTATGATGATGCTACAAATACAGCAACTATGACTGTTGCAGGATTGACAGCATTAACTTCTGTAAATGACAATGTTAACATACCTAAGCAAGCAACAATCGATGGAATTAGTGTAGGAAAAGGAAATAATAGTTTTTCTAACAATACAGCTGTTGGAATTAGTGCTTTAAACTCGAATACAACGGGGAATCATAACACTGCTGTTGGTAGTGGAGCATTGATGTCTAATGAGAATGGCAACTTTAATTCAGCTTATGGAAGATCTTCTTTAAGTAGTAATACTGCTGGTAGTAATAACACTAGTGTTGGATATAATACATTATTAAACAACACAACTGGCATTGAAAATACTGCTGTTGGTGGAAATGCATTACAATCTAATACTACTGCACCTTATAATTCTGCATTGGGTTTCAACGCATTAAGAACCAACACTACTGGTACTAATAATACAGGCATTGGTGCGTATTCTCTAAGAAATAACACAACTGGAAGTGGAAATACAGCGACAGGTGTAAATTCATTAAGAGATAATACTACAGGTACTAATAATACTGCAACTGGGGTTAATGCTCTAGTATCAAATTCTACTGGTACTTCTAACACAGCCTATGGAACAAATGCTCTCACTAGCAATTCAACAGGGAGCTCTAATACTGCTTTTGGTAGTTTTTCTTTTAATAACTCAACTGGTGATGAAAATACTTCAATTGGTAGTTTTGCAGGATTTAGTTTAACAACAGGATCAGATAATACATTCATCGGCAGTCAAGCAGGAAATAATGGCTCTCAAAAAGTAGATGTTCAAAATTCGATTGCTATCGGTTCAGGAACACACACTACAGCGGACAACCAAGTAGTAATTGGTGATGCAAATATCACAGAAACTCAGTTGAGAGGAGTTACTTTGATGGACTTAGCTGGTAGTGGAACACAGAACATTCAAGTAGACAATACAGGTAAAATCATCACTGGAGGTGGTGGTGGTACTGTAAGTACAAATTCTACTATAAACGGTGATGGTAGTGGAAGTTCTCCTTTAGGTATAAATCTAGCAAATGCTAATGTTTGGACAGGAAATCAAACATTTAGACCAACTGGATTAGTAGGGGTAATAGTAGATAATTCACATCTTGCGTTGGTAAATACAGATAATTCTGCTAGACAAATAAGATTTCAGGAGGCTTCTGGTACTGGAACAAATTATGTTTCATTCGAATCTACTTCTAGCTTGGCTGGGAATACTAACTATAAAATTCCTGGTGATGGTAGTAACGGTCAAGTATTAACAACAGACGGTTCAGGTAATCTTTCATGGACTACACCATCTGGTGGAGGAGGCGGCGGAGCTACTATCCAAACTCAAACTACGACAGCTCTGACTCCAATTCCTACAACTTATACAGGTGCTGGGGTTACTTTTACTCTCGATGCGAACTCATCATATTTAGTAAGAGGAGATTTCCAAGATGTTGAATCAGGAGGAACTAACGGTAGATTTGATGTAAGATTTACATACACTGGAACATTTAATCATGTTCATTTCTCAAGTTTTGTTAGTAGTGTCGTCTTAGATGAAAGTAACCTTGAAGATCTAAGAAATGCTGCAGATAATGCAGGTACAACTCCATCAGTCATTGAAGGTGTTATAACTACAACTACTGGAGGTACTTTAACTCTTCAGTTTAGAGAAAATGTTGATTCAACAAATGATGTAAACATAAATGCTGGAGGGACAATAGTTCTTATAAAAATGTAAAAAAGAAATTCGGATAAATAATAATAAGCCCAGACAAAAATCTGGGCTTTTTTATTTTACATAATCTGTAAACTAACAACATACTTCGTTTCTTCACCAGGAAGCCCTGGCATTGGTCTTACACCGAGAAGAGTAATTAAGCACCCATCGACCTCTGCTGTAGGATTTTCTGATGAAAGAGTGACAGTGTTAACTTCACCAGTTTTGCCATTAATCACGTTAAGTTCTACAACATAGAAACCAAGAGCAGAAACAGATACTGAATTAACAGAAATCATCTTCATTGCGCGAGTAGTGACTACTTCATCATTATGAATATCAATGAGCATAGGCTCTCTATAGTTTGTATCGATATCCATTGTATCTCTACCACCACCTCCGTGACCACCACCACCGGGGTTAGTAATATCAAAATCACAAGCCGCTAGAGTACATACTACTAAAACAGTTAGTATGTGAATCATATATTTTTTCATTTTAGTATTCCTATATTTATTTAGAAAGTGAATTTAACCAACTAACACACATGTTTGAAAATGGTGACAGAATTATGGAATGAGAATGTATATACAAAATTTATTAATTTTATTCAGCAGGTGTCACAGTAGCCTTATAAACACTCATCCATTCACCAGAAGCTGAAGGTCCAAAAGAAACAGATTGAATTTTAATATTATTTTTGTCATAAAGATAAATTTTGTCTCCAGAGTTAAGAAGCTGAGCAACTTTATCAGAGATATAAGTTAAAGTTCGACAGAAATCTTCTCCTTCATAATCGACGTAAAACTCTAATTCACTTAGATTCCATCTCACATTCTCATCATCGTGTATATAGTATTCAGAAAGGTCTGTGCTATTAAGTAAAAAAGACCTAATCTTAAACTGCTCAGTGTAATCGTCATCTCCTTCAGGATTTGGCAACACACCAACGATTCTAGTATATGTCCCTTCTAGTCCTTGAGGCATAATATTAATTTCTGAACAAAACTTATTATTAGGTTCTGTTGATTTGTCATCAGAACAGGATGTTAGGACTATAAGAATTAATAATAACAGGTTTATAGTTTTCATACAAAAAAGAAAGTTATTTTTATTAAATTAACAAATATAATTAATCATTTAGTTTGATTGTAGACTCTGAGTTTATTAGTGTATTTAATAATTTTGGAAGTTACTTTAAACAAACAGTTTAAAGTCTAAATTTATTGAATATAAAACCGAAGTAGAAAGAATAACTAGAATAGGTTCAGAAGAATATATAATATTTAAGAATGAATTAGAAATGTGATAAAGTAAATCTAATTCTTTGGCATTTAAATTATAATCTTGATGTTTGTTAAACAATGATATAAAATATGGCTATTAAATTAACTAAAGACGATTTAAAAAATCCTTATTCATTCCCAGAAGGTGAAAAAGTAACTAATTATAATCCAGATCAACTTAACATTTTTAGTGGTCACCAAGTTCTTGATTTGCTTAATAAATTGGTTTTAGAATTAGAAATAACTACTTTGGAACGTGCTTTAGTATTAGAGGATATTCTATCAAGAAAGCCTTTTGCAATAGTAAAAATGAAACAGGTAGAAGAATGGATAATTAGAGAGTATAGAAAAAAAGAAGTATTTTTAAATATATTAGGGAAATAATGTTAATCAACAATTGTTCTGAATTGAGCTGAACGCTTTCCTGATAATAAATTCTTTACCTTCTTGAGTTAAACTAACATTTTTAAATAAATATCCACCTTTTTCATTCTTAATAGGTTTAGATTCATCTCTTTTGAATAGATCAAACCTAGTGGTAATAAAAGATTTTTCTTGATATGTATTTGCTTCGAAAGTTCCTTTGATATTAATCTCAGTTAAAAATCGAAATATTTCTACTTCAGTTATATTCATTTTACAATTAAATTATTCTAAAATCTAAAATTAATCCATTTTCCTTGACTCACAAAATTAAACTTTGCAATTTGTATCATTGTATTATCAATTATTCTTTTTCCAATCTTGTACAGTTTTGAATTAACCTATAGTTCATCAAAAAAAACAAATGGCCAAAGCCAATAAGCAAGCAATTATTTAAGCTCAGAAACTTTTGATACCCATTTAGATTTTTTTTATCAAAATATTATTCTATTAATTAAAAGGCAATATTCTAAAAGAATAAGTTCCTCCAAAAAAAAATATTCAATTATTTTCACAAATTATGATTTCAAGAATTCGGTTTTCTTTATGATATTTTGTCCTGAATATGTAATGTAATGTCATTTTTTTAGCACTTACTCTAAAATATATGAGCAACAAACAGTTTTTAATTAAAAATTTAGTTGTGGATATAGCTTCTTTTACATTCTTTCAAACTTATTCATTATATTAAAATTTGATTTTACTATTATAAGTATAAGGATATTTAAATGAAGTTATTTGTATTTTCATTATTAATTTTAGTTTATGGAGTTAATCTTTTCAGTCAAGACTGTGGAACTTTTCATTTATTTAACTTTAAAGATACAATTGTTGATGATTGGGTTTGGAATGAACCGAGGAATGGATTTTATTTCGATATGACTTATGATGAACTCACTGCTGACAATACAGGGTATATTAGTTTCGCTTTAGTTGATATAAATGGAGATACAATAACGAATACAGATTACTATAGATGGAGCCGTTTCTTCCCATTTAGAGTTGGTGATACAACAAGATATGCAATGGTTTTAAATGATAGTCTTTCAAAGTTTCCTAAAAACTTTGTTGGTTTTTTAGTTACACATAATCCTGTATGTAAAATACCTGTTAGTACCATAACTACGAAAGTATTAGAAATATCAAATGAATATGAACTAGATATTTTTCCTAATCCATGTGATGAATATTTAAATTTATTAAGTGACGAAGCAATCTTAAGAATAGAGATTTTTGACTTAAATGGGTTAATGTTATTATCAAAAGATTATCAAAAAAGAATTAATCTTGATAATCTCTCAAATGGTGTTTACATTACAAAAATAACTTATTTTGACAGTAGCTATAAATTTAAAAAATTTATAAAAAGATAATAATGGAAAATTTTTCAGACTAACATACTGAAAAATAATTTAATATGATTTGAAAATAAATGAAAAACTTTTTAATTATAACGATTATTTTTATTTGCTTGTCACAAGCTAATTTAATTGGTCAGGTATCCGAATGGAATTTAGACTTTGAAGAATGGGATCTAAGTAAAGAAACAACCGAGTTATGGCATGATACAACAATCGTCGAAAATAGAGTTGGAATGTTCCCGCCCAATTGGCACCATCGAACTGGTTTTATTCACGAATCAACTGGATTAGGACGAACTACTGATGCGACAAATGGAAATTATGCAGTAGCTCTATCAGGTTTTTATTCATACGAGGTAATGAGGATTATTTCAGGAGAAGATCCTGAGAATTCTGGGTGGCCTATAAACTTTAGGCCACATGAATTAATTGGTGACTACAAATCTATCCTTTTAGGAAGTTGTGACTCTTTAAGAACCTATATAGATGTGTTTCTAACAAAATATGACTTTTTAAAAGAACGAAGGGATACCATTGGTAATTCTAGTATTATTTTGAAAGAGAGTGATTATTACAAAAATTTTAAATTAGATATTAATTATTCAGTTGAATCTATCATTCCTGATACAGTCATAATTGTTCTCGCAAAACAAAGATTCGGTTTTGATGTACCACCCGTTTGTTTAGAATGTAGTCATGTGTTTTTTGATAATTTAAAACTAAATTCTGTAGTTTCAACCACTAATTCTACAGACCCAGTTTATGATATTAATATTTATCCAAACCCTAGTAATGAATATTTGTCCATAAATAGTAATAAGCTTATTTCGAAAGTTGAGATTATAGATGTAAATGGAATAAAACAATTTTCAGTAGATTATAATAATAAAATCGAATTAAGTAATCTGATGACCGGGTTATTTATTCTTAGAATTATATATGCTGACGGCACACAGAAACTGAAAACATTTATAAAATATTGAACTTAGGTACGACAAGCACTAAATTTGGAATTTTTAAGTTAATCATATATATTGAGTGAATTATGATTAATAAAGTTTTTAAAATACTATCTTCATTTTTAATTATACTTATGCTGATTCCAATTCTTGGTGTCAACATAAATACCCATATTTGTGGGGAAACACAAAATACTCTGAACTCAATAGTTATTCCAGGCTTGTTGGAGGCAGACGAGTGTGACAAATGTCACAAAGTTGTGGTTGTCAAGTCATGTTGTAACAAAGACAAACCGAACAAAGCTCCAAAAATCAATTACAAAAAA